>NZ_CP048817.1:0-2400000 GCF_014171475.1 Sphingomonas sp. So64.6b | reverse complement strand
CTGCGCCGCCCGTGCGCTTCCCCGCGCACAATGTAACGCCATTGATCCGCACCCATGGCGGCCCCGAAAACCAGGCGGCGGCGGTGATCGTCTGGCCGACCGGCGGCGGGATCGAGGCGGTGACCGAAAGTCGTTATCTCGACGTGCTTGCCGCGATCATGAGCGACCGGCTGTTCGACCGGCTTCGTTCCGAAGCGGGCGCGAGCTATTCGCCCTCGGTGCAGAGCCAATGGCCGGTCGGCATGGCCAGCGGTGGGCGGTTGTTCGCAATCGGTCAGGTTGCGCCAGACAATGTCGCCTTATTCTTCAAGATGTCGCGGGAGATCGCTGCAGACCTGGTCGCCAACCCGGTCAGCGACGATGAGCTGCAACGCATCCTGACGCCGATGAAACAGTCGATCCTGCGCTCGTCGACGGGCAATCAGTTCTGGCTCAACTATCTGGCTGGCGCATCTTATGACGAGCGGCGGATCACCGCGCTGCGCTCCTTGTTCGTCGATCTGGCGCGAGTCACCTCGGCGGACATCCAAGCGACAGCGCGGAAATATCTGCGGCCCGACAAGGACTGGACGATGGCGGTGGTGCCCAAGGCGCTTGGCAACAAGCCGCTGACGATGCCGGTCGCGGCGACCGCCCCTGCGACGCCAGCGGCGAAGGCGCCGCCAGTGGCGAAGGCGCCGCCAGTGGCGAAGAAACCGGTGACGATAGGGCGGTGATTCTTCAACCCCTCCCCTTCAGGGGAGGGACAGGGGGTGGGGCAGCGTTGAATGGGGCTCGATGCCCCAATCGACGCTGGGACCTAGCGAAACGATTCTTCGGGCGCGCAGACGCGTCTTCGGGCGCGCAGACGCGCGCGCGTCCCAAGCTACCCCTTGTACAGCGCGTCGAGCCTCGGCCCGTAGACTTCCTTCAGCACATGCCGCCGGATCTTGAGCGACGGCGTGAGCTGTTCATTCTCTATCGTGAAAGCACCGTCCGCAATCACATAGCGCCGCACCCGCTCGATCACCGACAAATCCTTGTTCACGCGCTCGACCGCCGCGCTGAGCGCGGTGCGATAGCTGCTATTCTCGATCAGCTTGGCGAAATTGCAGCTATCGCCATTCCTCGCGCACCATTCCTGGGTCCATTCGGGGTCGGGCACCAGCACCGCAACCATATAGGGCTTGCGGTCGCCGAAGATCATCGCCTGGACGATCTCGGGCTGCAGCGTGAGCATGCCTTCGACCTTTTGAGGCGCGACATTGTCGCCCTTGTCGTTGACGATGATATCCTTCTTGCGATCGGTGATCTTGATCCGGCCCTTCTCGTCGATCAGGCCGATATCGCCGGTATGCAGCCAGCCATCCTGGAGCACGCGCGCTGTCTCGGCCTCGTTGCGCCAGTAACCGTGCATGACCAGCTCGCCGCGCACGAGGATTTCGCCATCCTCGGCGATGCGTACTTCGGTATTGGGCAGCGGCGGACCGACCGTGTCCATCTTCAATCCGGCACTGGGACGATTGCATGAGATGACCGGTGCGGCCTCGGTCTGGCCATAACCCTGCAGGAAGGTCAGCCCCAATGACTGGAAGAAGATGCCGACCTCCGGCGTCAGCGGTGCGCCGCCCGACACCATCGCCTTCATCCGCCCGCCAAAGCGTTTGCTGATCTTGGGTTTGATCGTCGCCTTGACGACGAGATCCATCGCTCGGTCCTTCAGGCTCATCCGTCCTTCGTAGGACTTGGTCCCGACATCGAGCGCACGGTCCAGCAGATAATTGGAGAATTTCCCCTGCTTCTCGATCGCCTTGGAGATGCGCGTGCGCAGCACTTCGAACAGGCGCGGCACGACGACCATGATCGTCGGGCGCGTCTCCTCGATATTGGAAGCGAGCTTGTCCAGCCCTTCGGAATAATAGATCTGCGCGCCGAGCCCGATCGGGAAATGCTGGCCGCCGGTATGCTCATAGGCGTGACTCAGTGGCAGGAAGGACAGGAATACCTCGTCCTCCCAGCCGAAATCCTCGGAAATCACGGTGCAGCAGCCATTGACGTTGTGCAGGATGGCGCCGTGGTGCTGCATCACGCCGCGCGGCGCACCGCCGGTGCCACTGGTGTAGATGATGCAGGCAAGGTCCTCGCGCGTGAAATCCGCTTCCGCCGCCACATCCTTCGGATCGGCGGCGTGATCCTGGATCAGCTTCGACCAATTGTGGAATTCGAGCGCACCCGACTGGGCGACACGAATGTCCTCGATGCCGATGACGATCTTTGCCGCGGAGGCACGGACAGCCGCCGGGAGCAGGACCTTGGCGAGCTTGGCGGTCGACACGATCACCGCCTTGGCTTCGCTATTTTCGATGATATGGGTGTGGTCGCGTTCGGTATTGGTGACATAGGTCGGCACGGTGACGCAGCCCGCCGCCATGATCGCCAGGTCGCTCAGGCACCATTCGGGACGGTTCTCCGACACCAGCATCACGCGGTCGCCGCGCTCCAGCCCGATCGCTTTCAACGCGCGGGCGAGGCTCGCGATCTTTGTCGCGGAATCGCGCCAGCTGAGTGATACCCAGCCGCCTTCTTCCTTGTGCCACAGAAATGGCTTGTCGCCCTGTTCCGCCGCACGCGTGAAGAACATCGTCACGAGGTTGGGGAAATGTTCGAGCGTCCGCATCTGTCTCTCCCTATACGCGCGCCGTGTTCGGCTGCGCGGATTAGCTTATTCGGCCAGCGCCACGCCCACGCTACGCGGGTCGGCGGCGCCAACCCAGCCCGACGAGGTCAACTCTGCAGCATTGGCCTTCAGCCCAAGCTTTGCGATATCGACCTTGTGGCCGAGTTTCTCCAGCGCGGGTTTCAAGGCTTCACGCCCGGTACCCCGTTCGAGGACGATCGTGTCGCCGTTGAAGTAGATCAATCCCTCACCGATCGCATCGCGCGCGGATTCGTTCCAGTCGAGATGCGCGATCAGCGCCTTCGCGACCTGCATGATGATCGTCTTGCCGCCGGCCGCGCCAACCGTGAAGACGGGCTTGCCGCTCGCATCATAGACGATCGTCGGTGCCATCGATGACAAGGGGCGCTTACCCGGCTCGACCCGGTTGGCGACGGGCATGCCATCCTTTTCCGGCGCCATGGTGAAATCGGTCAGCTCATTGTTGAGCACATAGCCATTGGCGAGCAACTGGCTGCCGAACGATCCTTCGACGGTCGAAGTCATGGTGACGATGTCGCCGTTCCGGTCGATCGCGACGAAGTGGGTGGTGCTCGGCACTTCGTTTTGAACCGCCGCGGTGCGTGGCCTGGCGCCGGGCGGCATGCCCGCCTCATATTTGCCAAGCGACTTGTTCGCCGAGATCAGGCGCGAGCGCGACCGTATATAGGCCGGGTCGATCAACCCGGCGACCGGCACATCGACGAAATCGCGATCACCGAGATATTTCTCGCGATCGGCATAAGCGAGCAGCATCGCCTCGCCGATCACATGCCAGGCGACCGGCGAATCCTTGCCCAGTTTCTTCAGGTCGAAACGTTCGACCATGCCGAGAATCTGCAACACCGTGGTCGCGCCGGAAGAAGGCGGGCCCATGCCGCAAATCCGGTACGTGCGATATGTACCGCACACTGCCGGGCGCTCCTTCGCCTGATAGGCGGTGAGGTCGGCAAGCGTCATGTCACCGGCATTCTGCGCGGCGCCAGTCGTGACCCTGACGATCTCCCTGGCATTGTCGCCAGTGTAAAAGGCGTCGGGGCCTTCCGCGGCAAGCTTGCGCAGGACTTTGGCGAGGCGCGGGTTCTTGACCGTCGCGCCGACCGCCAGCGGTTTGCCGTCGGCATCGAGATATTGTTTCGCGGTATCCGGAAACTTGCCCCAGAACTGGCTGACGAAGCCGATGCCATTGGCCATCGGCTGGGTCACCTGATAGCCGTCCTCGGCCAGCTTGATCGCAGGCGCGAACAGCGCCTTCCATGGCAGTTTGCCCCATTTCGCATGAGTCATCGCCATCAGCCGGATATTGCCAGGCACGCCGACCGAAAGGCCGCCTGGAACCGCCTGGAAGAACGGCACCGGCTTGCCGTCGGGGCCGAGGAAACGCTGCGGCGTCGCGGCCATCGGCGCTTTTTCACGCCCATCGATCGTGTCGAGCAGTCCGGTCTTGCCGTCATGATGGATCAGGAAACCGCCGCCGCCGATGCCGCTCGATTGCGGCTCGACCACGGTCAGCGCGAGCATCATCGCCATCGCCGCATCGGCGGCGCTACCGCCGTCGCGGAGGACCTGTTGGCCCGCGGCAGATGCGCGCGGATCGGCGGAGGAAACGACTCCCTGGGCATTGGCGGCGGTTGGACCGAGGAGCAGTGCGAGCGCGAGGATCAGGTTTTTCATTGCCGAAAAGCGTAGCGGGGTTTTCGGGGCGAACAAGACGCTACGTCGCCCTCGATGGCGATGTGATACCCAATCAGGGGCCGACCGCCTCGGCAACACTCGCGAAACCGTCACGCTCCAACAGCTTGGCGAGCCCGTCCGTGATACGGCGCGCGAGCCCCGGGCCCTCATAGACCAGGGCGGTATAGAGTTGCACCAGGCTCGCCCCGGCGCGGATTCGCGCGTAGCTTTCTTCCGCGCTGCCGATTCCGCCGACCGATATCAGTGGCAGCGCGCCATCGGTTGCCCTGCGAAAATCAGCGAGCCGCTGTCGCGCAAGTCGTGCCAGCGGAGCACCGGACAAGCCCCCGGTCTCGACCGCCCGCGCGGATTGCAACGCCGGACGCGACAGGGTCGTGTTGCTGACGATCAGCGCATCGATGCGGTTTTCGATCGCCGCACGTGCGATTCCGTCGATCTCGCGCGCGTTGAGATCTGGCGCGACCTTCAGGAACAGGGGCGGACGCTGGATCGGAATGCGCCGCGCCTCATCGGCGGCGGCGAGCAGTTCGGCCAGCGCCGACCCATGTTGCAGATCGCGCAGTCCCGGCGTGTTGGGCGAACTGATATTGATCGTGACATAATCCGCGACCTGCGCGGCTTTTTCCACGCCGATGCGGTAGTCGGCGATCCGGTCGGTCGCGTCCTTGTTCGCGCCAACATTGATGCCGAGCTTGCCCTGGCGCCGCGCTGCGGCGGCATGCGGCAAAGCGGCATCGATGCCACCATTATTGAACCCCATGCGATTGATCACCGCGCGGTCCTCACGCAGCCGGAACACGCGCGGGCGTGGATTGCCGGGCTGGGGCAGGGGGGTCAGCGTGCCGATCTCGACGCTGCCGAAGCCAAGGGAGAAGAAACCGTCGATCGCGCGGCCGTCCTTGTCGACGCCTGCGGCGAGACCCAGCGGGTTGGCGAAATCGAGCCCTGCGACCGTCGTGCGGAGGACTGGATTGGACTGGAGCAACGGGCGTCCCGGCCATCGCGACAGCATAGCAAGGGTCAGGCCATGCGCGCGCTCGGCATCGATGGCGAAAAGGGCGGGGCGGATCAACGGGTAGAGCATCGGCGCGACATGGCATCGGCAAGCCGCATGGTCAAAAATTTCGTTACGGAATCTCACCAAAATGGCGCTTTCGTCCAATACAGGCGGGTTGGAATTTGCTCAAAGAGCAGTGCGACCCAAGGAGCCCTTTCGCAACAGGGGGTTCTTTCACTTACGGCCCGGGCGGTTCTCCGTCCGGGCCGCTTTTCTTTTCGGTGACAAAGCGTTACCTTGCCCCTCATAAGATAATGGGGGCGCAAACATTGTCGGATATTCAGCTGGACTATGCGGTCCCGGCAGCGGACCTGACCGACTACATCACGCTTTTCTACCATTTTCGGGCGGATGTTCCCGTTTTCGAAGACAGCGAACGCGCCGATCATGCGCAGTTCCGTATCCGATTGTCGCCTGGCGACGCGGAATACCGATTCCCCGACGGATCGATCCAGTCGGTCCCCGATTTCCATGTTATTGGCCCGACCAGCGGTGCGATGCAGGTGCGCGCCAAAGGGCCCTTGCTGGTGTTCGGCATGGGCGTGACCGCCGCTGGATGGGCCGCGATGATCGGCAGCGAGGCATCGTCGGTGCTTAACCGGGCGATCGACGCCAATGGCCTGTTCGGCGCCGCCCGGCTGCGCACGGCGGCGGATGCGATGCGCGCGGCGTCCGATGTTCCGGCCCGCGTCGCGATCGGCGAGGCGCTGGTGCGCGAACTCGTGTGTGGCGGGCATGAACAGGCGTGCCAGTTCGTGCGCCAGGTCGATGGCTGGCTGGCGGCAAGCCCTTCCCCCGAGATGGACGATCTGGTTGCGACCACTGGCCTGTCGCGACGCCAGGTCGAGCGCAAATGCAACGCGATGTACGGTGCGCCGCCAAAACTCCTTGCGCGCAAATATCGTGCGCTGCGCGCAGCGGTCGCTCTGGCTTCGGACAATGAGGACGTCGATGATGTCATCGCGCGCGGTTTCTACGACCAGTCTCACCTGATCCGCGAAGTGAAGCAATTCACCGGCCTGACCCCGCGCCAGATCAAGGCTGAACCCGGCATATTGCAGCGACTGACGATGCGTCAGCGCACCGCGCTGGACGGGCAGGTGAGTCCGCTGATCAGCGGGACGTAAATCCTCTCCGCGCCGGGAGGATTAGTGGTTGACCCAGACCTCTCGCGCCCCCACATGCCAATCGGAACGAATCAATCCGATTAGGAATTCATGCGCCTTTCCAGCCTCGCCGATTATGCTGTCGTGATGATGAGCGCGACCGCGCGTCATTGTGGTGGCGCGGCGCGGCTCAACGCGACTTTGCTCGCCGAGGAAACCGGTGTGCCGCTGCCAACCGTGCAGAAGCTGGTCAGCCGTCTGTCGTCGGCGGGCTTGATCGAAAGCACGCGCGGCACCGGCGGCGGTTTCCGCCTTGCACGGCCGGCGGCGGCGATCAGTCTCGCCGATATCATTGAGGCGGTCGAGGGGCCAATCGCGATGACTGCCTGTGTCGAGGCCGGACGGCACGACTGCGGACATGAAGATAATTGCCGGGTGAAGCCGCACTGGAACACCGTCAACGGCGCGGTGCGCGGGGCGTTGGCGGGCGTCAGCCTGGCCACCTTGTCCAGCACGCCACTCCGAACCAATCCGACCGAAACCAGGGTCGATATGGCGCTCGGCGCCGAGGTGATGAATTAAGATGGCCACCAAGAACGCCGAAGCGCATGCCGCCGCCAACAAGACGTACGAATGGGGTTTCCATTCGGACATCGAACAGGAATTCGCGCCCAAGGGGCTGAGCGAGGATACGGTCCGCTTCATTTCGGCCAAGAAGAACGAACCCGAATGGATGCTCGACTGGCGGCTCAAGGCGTATCGCCTGTGGCTGACCATGACGCCGCCCGAGTGGGCCAAGCTCAACGTGCCGCCGATCGATTATCAGGACGCTTATTATTACGCCGAACCCAAGGCCAAGCCGAAGCTCGGCAGCTTGGACGAGGTCGATCCCGAAATCCTGCGCGTCTATGAAAAGCTCGGCATCCCGATCGAGGAGCAGAAAATGCTCGCCGGGGTCGAAGGTGCGCGCAAAGTCGCGGTCGATGCGGTGTTCGACAGCGTCTCGGTCGCGACCACTTTCCGCGCGGAGCTCGAAAGCGCCGGGGTGATCTTCCGCTCGATCAGCGAGGCGATCCGCGACTATCCCGACATGGTGCGCAAATGGCTCGGTAAGGTCGTGCCGCAGCACGACAATTACTTCGCCGCGCTCAACTGCGCGGTGTTCAGTGACGGCACCTTCGTTTATATCCCGGAGGGCGTGCGCTGCCCGATGGAGCTGAGCACCTATTTCCGCATCAATGCGGAGAATACCGGCCAGTTCGAACGCACGCTGATCATCGCCGACAAGGGCAGTTATGTCTCCTATCTCGAAGGCTGCACCGCGCCGATGCGCGACGAGAACCAGTTGCACGCCGCCGTGGTCGAGCTGGTCGCGCTGGACGATGCCGAGATCAAATATTCGACCGTGCAGAACTGGTATCCGGGCGACGAGAACGGCAAGGGCGGGATCTATAATTTCGTCACCAAGCGCGCGCTCTGCCAGGGCAAGAATAGCAAGGTCAGCTGGACCCAGGTCGAGACCGGCAGCGCGATCACCTGGAAATATCCTTCTTGCGTGCTGGCGGGCGAGAATAGCGTCGGCGAATTCTACTCCGTCGCGGTGACCAACAACCGGCAACAGGCCGATACCGGCACCAAGATGATCCATCTCGGCAAGAACACCCGATCGACCATCGTGTCGAAGGGCATTTCGGCCGGGCGCTCGGACAATACGTATCGCGGCCTGGTCCGCGTCGCGCCCACCGCGGAAGGGGTGCGCAACTTTACCCAGTGCGATTCCCTGCTGCTCGGCGACCAGTGCGGCGCGCATACCGTGCCCTATATCGAGGTGCGCAACCCGTCGGCGCAGATCGAGCATGAGGCGACCACCTCGAAGATCAGCGATGACCAGATGTTCTACGCGATGCAGCGCGGGCTCGACAGCGAAGCGGCGGTCGCGCTGATCGTTAACGGCTTCGCGCGCGAGGTGCTGAAGCAATTGCCGATGGAGTTTGCGGTCGAGGCGCAGAAGCTGTTGGGAATCTCGCTTGAGGGGAGCGTGGGGTGAGGAAGCTCATTATACTTGGCGTGATCGGAATGGTGACGGTTTCGGCGACGCAAGCGGCAGCGCTCGAGCTGACCAACAAGGTTGAAAAGTCTGAGACACACAGCCTCCACATACCCGATGAGGTCGCACCTGCGGTCGAACCCTATCTCGCCTGCCGACTGCAGTCGCTTGGCGCTACGATCAGCGGCAAGGATGGCAAGCGGGTGAAGCCGCTTGTAACAAAGGGCGGTGACTGTTTGGCGCTTCGGACGAGGGCTGCAGCCGACGCCGACGCGCTGCTGGCCAAGGCCGGCAAGGACGATTCATATCGCGCGGCGACGATTGAAGAGACGCTGAAGAGCATCGACGATTTCGCTGAAGTGATGAGTGGCGCGATGGCCGGTGCGAAGGAAAAGACCTCGTGAGCGACGGCCACGACGGAACAAGCCACGCCACATCGATTCCACGCACATCTGATTGAGAACACTGAAAGATTTTAATGCTGAAAATCACTAACCTCCACGCCGAAATCGACGGCAAGGAAATTCTCAAGGGCCTTTCGCTCGACGTGAATGCGGGCGAGGTGCACGCAATCATGGGCCCGAACGGCGCGGGCAAGTCCACGCTTGGTTATGTGTTGGGCGGTCGGCCCGGTTATGAAGTGACCGCTGGATCGGTGACCTTCGCTGGCCAAGACCTGCTGGAAATGGCACCGCACGAGCGCGCCGCAGCCGGCCTGTTCCTAGGCTTCCAATATCCGATCGAAATTCCCGGCGTGTCGAACGTGCAGTTCCTTCGCGAAGCGCTAAATGCGCAACGGAAGGCGCGTAGCGAAGCGCCGCTGTCGGGTGGCGAGTTCCTCAAGCTGGCGCGGACGCAGGCCGATCTGTTGTCGATGGATCAGGAAATGCTCAAGCGCCCGGTCAATGTCGGCTTTTCGGGCGGCGAGAAGAAGCGCAACGAGATGGTCCAGATGGGCATCATTGGCCCGAAGCTGGCGATCCTCGACGAAACCGATTCCGGGCTCGACATCGATGCGTTGCGCGTCGTCGGCGACGGCATCAACCGCATCATGCGCAGCGCAGACAAGGCGGTGGTCCTGATCACGCATTACCAGCGGCTGCTCGATTATGTGAAGCCGGACTTCGTGCATGTGTTGAGCGGCGGGCGGATCACCCGCTCGGGCGGGGCAGAACTGGCGCATGAACTCGAAGCCGAAGGCTATGGAGCGGTGGCGGCGTGACACTTGCTCTGCCCACTCGGCGCGACGAAGTCTGGCGCTATTCGGATCTGGAAGCGGTCGCCTCGGTCTGGCCGGTGCCGGCGCCCGAGCTGGTCGAGGTCGCGGCGGGCGAGTCCGTGTCGCGCGTGATCGTGCAGGACGCAGGCCTCGACGCGGTCGCGATCCGCGATTTTCGCGTCGTGCTGCACAAGGGCGCGACCGCGACCTTTCATGTGCTCAATATCGGCGGCAAGCTCGGCCGCATCGCGATGGACGTGACCTGTCATGAAGGGTCGCATTTCGAACTCGGTGGCGCGATGCTTGGCGGCGGCCAGCAGACGCTCGAGATCGTCACCACGCTCAATCATATCGAGCCCAATGCGACCTCCAACCAGCTGGTCCGCTCGGTGCTCGGCGGCAGGGCGACCGGCAGCTATCTCGGCAAGGTCGCGGTCGCACGCGACGCGCAGAAGACCGACGCCAGCCAGTCGGTCAAGGCGATGCTGCTGACCCGCACCGCGACCGCCAATGCCAAGCCCGAACTTGAGATCTTCGCCGACGACGTGAAGTGCGCGCATGGTGCGACGGTCGGCGAGCTCGATGCGATGGCGCTCTTCTATCTGGCGAGCCGCGGGATTGCGCCGGCCGAGGCGAAGGTGCTGTTGCTGCAGGCGTTCGTGGCCAGCGCCTTTGCCGGCATTGAGGATGCTGGTGAACGTGAGGCGATCGAAGCGGCGGCGCAGATCGCGCTGGAGCGGATGTTGTGAGTGAGGGGTCGAACCTTATTCTCCCTCTCCCCCTGTGGGAGAGGAGCATCGGGTCGGCCATGCCCCCGGCATGGCCTGAACAGCACGGGGTGCTGTTCACCCGATACTGGGCCCATTGCGGAGCGATGGGAAGGGTGAGGGGGACGCAGACAAGCGTGTCGCCTCAAACTCCCCCTCATCCGACCTCGATGCGCTCGGCCACCTTCTCCCACAAGGGGAGAAGGGCAGTATGACCATTCTCACCGATACCCGCCCACTCGACCGTCTCGCCGATTTCCCCGCGATTCCCGCCGGCTGGGCCTATCTCGATACCGCCGCGACCGCGCAGAAGCCGCAGGTCGTGATCGACGCGATCACGCGCGGCTACGATACGACCTACGCAACCGTGCACCGCGGCGTGTATCAGCGCTCGGCCGATATGACGCTCGCCTATGAAGCGGCGCGCAAGCGTGTCGCCGGCTTTATCGGCGCGACCTCGTCGGACCAGATTGTGTTCGTGCGCGGCGCCACCGAGGGGATCAATCTCGTCGCGCAATGCTGGGCCGGGACTCAGCTCAAAGCCGGCGACCGCATCCTGCTCTCCACGCTTGAGCATCACTCCAACATCGTGCCGTGGCAGTTCGTCGCGGAGCGCGTCGGTGCATCGATCGATGTCGTGCCGCTGACTGCCGATCATCGCATCGATCTCGATGCGATGGCGGCGATGATCACGCCCGATCACAAGCTGGTCGCGCTCGCTCATGTTTCGAACGTGCTCGGCTCGGTCCTCGATGCGAAGCGTGCTGCGGAGATCGCGCATTCGGTCGGCGCGAAGATCCTGCTCGACGGCTGTCAGGCGGTGCCGCGCATGGCGGTCGATGTTGCGGCTCTCGATTGCGACTTCTATGTCTTCTCCGGCCATAAGCTCTACGGCCCGACCGGCATCGGCATCCTGTGGGGTAAAGCGGAGCTGCTCGACACAATGCCGCCCTATCAGGGCGGTGGCGCGATGATCGACAAGGTCACCTTTGCCCGCACCACTTATGCCCCGCCGCCGGCGCGGTTCGAAGCGGGGACGCCGCACATCGTCGGCGCGCTCGGGCTCCATGCGGCGATCGACTATGTCGAGAGCATCGGGCTCGACGCGATCCATGCGCATGAAACGGCCCTGGTCGCGAAAACCCGCGAGGCGCTGTCGCGGATCAATTCGGTCACGCTCTATGGCCCGGAGGACTCGGCGGGGATCGTCAGTTTTTCGATCGAGGGGGTGCATCCGCACGACATCGGCACCATCTTGGACGAAGCGAAGGTCGCGATCCGCGCCGGGCATCACTGCGCTCAACCGTTGATGGAGGCGCTGGGCGTGCCGGCAACCGCGCGGGCGAGCTTCGGGGTTTATAATAGTGCCGCGGACGTGGACGCGCTGGTCAAAGGTATCGAACGAGTGACGAGGATCTTCGGATGAACGAAGAACGCAAGATTGCGGTCGAAGAAGTGGAAACTGTCGAAACACCGCCGCGTGCGCGTGTCGAGGCGCCCGCCGAGACGCTCGAGCGCAAGCGCGACTATCTTGAGGGTTTCCTTGCGCAAAAACCGCAGGGTCTTACCGCGGGCGAGCCGGGCGGGGCGCTGTACGAGGCGGTGGTCGATGCACTGAAGGAAATCTTCGATCCGGAAATCCCGGTCAATATCTACGATCTCGGCCTGATCTACGGCGTTGATGTCACCGATGACGGCCATGCCGTCGTGACGATGACGCTGACCACGCCGCATTGCCCGGTCGCGGAATCGATGCCGATGGAGGTTGAATTGCGCGTCGGCGCGGTGCCTGGCGTCGGTAGTGCCGAAGTTAATCTCGTCTGGGATCCGCCTTGGGATCCGCAGAAGATGAGCGACGATGCGAAGCTCGAACTGGGCATGCTGTGATGCGGTTTGAGAAGCCAGGGCGGTCAAGGGGGACTTGCTTCCGCCCCGGCTTCTCGTTCGGGGGCATGGAGTAGACGATGTCAGATGTGAAAACCCGTAACCGCCCGGCGGCACTTTTATTGACGCCTTCGGCGGAGGCGCGGATCGCCGAATTGATGGCCAAGGCGCCCGAGGATGCGATCGGCGTCAAACTGTCGACGCCGCGCCGCGGCTGTTCCGGCCTGGCCTATTCGGTCGATTATGTGACTGAGGCCAAGCCGTTCGACGAACGCATCGACACGCCCGGCGGTACGCTGTTCGTCGATGGCGGGTCGATCCTGTATCTGATCGGATCGACGATGAACTGGGCCGAGGATGATTTCGCCGCCGGCTTCGTCTTTCAGAACCCGAACGCCAAGGGCGAATGCGGGTGCGGGGAGAGCTTCACGGTATAGGGTGGGCGTTGCTCCCAATTAAAAGACATCGTCACCCCGGATTCGTTTCGGGATGACGTTTGGGAGAGCGGAGCGCTTCAACAGTAATCGGCCGATTCAACGCCAGCCGCGCTTGTGACAGCGCAGAGTCGGAGGGAATGCTGTCTGCAATCCTTCCGCTCTTTCTCATCGTCGTTGATATCGGACGGGGGGGCGTCCGCATGCTGTTCCCGCTGAAAACAGCATGCTGGTCCGTGCTGTTATCATGCTGTTATTCGATAACAGCATGGTTCGCCGAAAGTATATGAAAACAGGGCGGAATTGTTGCCTGTTGATCCAACTTAACAGCGTGAAAAAAATTACGTCGAAATAACAGCAGGAACAGCAGGAACAGCAGGAACAGCATGACTGGCGGGTCGCGACTCGCCTTAACCCAATCCCCCAAACCCGCGCCCGGCGGTCCACCCGCCATCGGCCGGGATAACCACGCCGCTCACATAACGGGCATAATCCGACGCCAGGAACAGGCACACATCCGCCACGTCGTCGACCGTGCCGAGCCGCCCGAGCGGGACCGCCCGCGCCGATGCGGCTTTGGCCTCGGGGGTTGGCGCAAGCCGCTCCATTCCTTCGGTACCATCGATCGGGCCAGGTGAGACCGAGTTCACCCGCACGCCCTCGCGGCCCCATTCGATCGCCAGCGTTTTGGTGATCATGTCGACGCCCGCCTTTGCCGCGCAGACATGGATTTGCATCGCCATCGGAATCCACGCCTGCGGCGCCGAGACGTTGATGATGCTCGCGCCGGGTTTGGTCAGATGCTCGTACGCCGCGCGCATGACATGGAAGGTGCCCAGCGTATCGATGTCAGTGACGGTCTTGAATCCGTTGGGGCTGAGCATCGCGGCGGGGATCGGGAAATTGCCGGCGGCGCCGGAGATCAGCACATCGATCGTGCCGCGCTTGTCGCGAAAGTCGACGATCGCCGCCTGCACCGCATCGAAATCGCGCACGTCGAGCGCATATCCCAGCGCCGGCGTGTCGTGCGTTAGGGCTTCGACGGCGGCATCGACCTTGTCCTGGCTGCGGCTCGCCACCGCCAGCTTCGCGCCGGCGCGGGCAAAGGATTTGGCGATGCCCAGGTTGATGCCGCTGGTGCCGCCGAAGACCATTACGGTCTTGCCGCTGAAATCGAATGCCATCGTCTCTCTCCCTGGCTGATCCGGACCCGCTCAGTCGGCGAGCTTGTACTTGAACCCGTAATGGCTCTTATCCCAGCCGAGCCGCTCATAGAAGCGGTGCGCATCGGTCCGGCTGCGGTGCGAGGTGAGCTGCGCCATGCGGCATCCGCGCGCGGCGAAGCGCGTATTGGCCCATGCGATCATTTGCGCGCCGATCCCCCGGCCGCGTAGGTCGCTCGATACCCGCACGGCTTCGATCAGTCCGCGCCATGCGCCGCGAAAGGCGATGCCCGGAATGTAGCTCAGCTGCATCGTGCCGACGATCTGGCCTTCCAGCTCGGCGACGATACTTTCCTGGTTCGGATCGGCAGTGATCGTCTCGAACGCTGCGATATAGTGCGGGTCGAGCGGCAAGCTCGGGTTCTCGCGACCGATGCCGAGATCATCATCAGCGAGCAAAGCGACGATCGCGGGGAGGTCGGCGAGGGTGGCGGGGCGGAGAATGATGATCATTATCCCGGATCACCTCAAATCCGTTCGTGCTGAGCTTGTCGAAGCACCGTTCTTCTTCTCCACGTTGGACGAAGAAGAGCGGTCCTTCGATAATCTCAGGATGAACGGGATTGGAGAGATCACTCCGCCTTCTCGATCCGCGCCAGCACCGCACCCTCGCTGACCTGCCCGCCAGTCTCGGCATTCAGTTCGGCCACCGTCCCGTCAAACGGCGCGACCAGGCTGTGCTCCATCTTCATCGCCTCGAGCGTGACCAGCTTCTGCCCCTTGGTCACGACATCGCCCGCCACGACCTCGACCGCAATGATCCGCCCCGGCATCGGCGACAGGATCGCGCCGTCGCCGGCACCGCCCACTGCAACCCCATCGAGACGACGTTCGCGTTCGATAAAGTGCGATCGAGTTTTGCCATCGACCCAAACGCCTTTGCCATCATAGTCATAGGCATCGGTTTCCACCGGCCCAACGGCGGCGATATCGAGAATACGTGGTTCGCCATCAACGGTCAGTCTCAGTTTGCGCGCCGGCAAAGCATTGGCACGGAAACCGAACAAGGAATTCCATACAGTGGACGGTCCAACCACCCATTCCCGCTCGCCAGCGCCATTCAGGATTGGCTGCCGCGTCAGATCTTCGTCCGCCAGCAGCAAGAGCGCGGCGGCCGAACAATTGGCGTCAGTCGCGGGCTCGACGCTCGTCAGTGCTTCGAGATTGCGTTCGATGAACCCCGTATCGATTTCGGCGGCCACAAAATCGGGGTGGCTGGCCGCTCTCGACAGGAACTCCGCGTTTGTTCTTACGCCGCGTATTCGCGTCCCTGCGCAATAGTCGGATAATGCGGCGCATGCTTCGCTTCGGGAGTTGGCATGCGTAACGATCTTGGCGATCATCGGATCGTAAAATGGTGAAATATTCGATCCCAAAGCAACGCCGGTTTCGACGCGTGCGCCATGCGGAATATAGAATGATTCGAGCCGACCGGTTGATGGCAAGAACCCCTTGCTTGGGTCCTCCGCGTACAACCGGGCTTCCATCGCCCAGCCGCGGATCCACAGGTCATCCTGCTGCCTCGGCAGTGGCTCGCCGGAGGCCACGCGCAATTGCCACTCGACCAGATCCTGCTGGGTGATCATCTCGGTCACCGGATGTTCGACCTGTAGCCGCGTGTTCATCTCCATGAACCAGATGCGGTCGGCGCGCAGGCCCTCGCTTGCGTCGGCGATGAACTCGATCGTGCCCGCGCCGACATAGTCGACTGCCTTGGCCGCCTTGACCGCGGCAGCGCAGATCGCCTCGCGCGTGACCTCATCCATGCCGGGGGCAGGGGCTTCCTCGATCACTTTCTGGTGGCGGCGCTGCAGCGAACAGTCGCGCTCAAACAGGTGGACGACGTTGCCGTGCGTGTCGCCGAACACCTGCACTTCGATATGGCGTGGGGAGAGAATGTACTTCTCGATCAGCACCTGGGGATTGCCGAAGCTCGACGTCGCCTCGCGCTGGCACGACAGCAGTGCATCGGCGAAGTCGGCAGGATCGTCGACGCGGCGCATGCCCTTGCCGCCGCCGCCGGCGACCGCCTTGATCAGCACCGGATAGCCGACCTTGGCCGCTTCGTCGGCAAGGCGTTCGGGCGACTGGTCCTCGCCGAGATAGCCCGGCGTGACCGGCACGCCGGCCGCGATCATGCGTTGCTTGGCGGCGTCCTTCAGGCCCATCGCGCGAATGCTGTCGGGGTTCGGCCCCACCCAGATGATGCCGGCGTCGATCACGCTTTGCGCGAAGTCGGCATTCTCAGACAGGAAGCCATAACCGGGATGGATCGCCTCGGCGCCGGTTGCCTTGGCGGCGGCGATGATCTTCTCAGCCACCAGATAGCTTTCGCGCGCCGGGCTTGGGCCGATATGCACCGCCTCATCCGCCTGCCTGACATGCAGCGCCTTGGCATCGGCATCGGAATAGACCGCCACCGTGCGCACGCCCATCTCGCGCGCGGTGCGGATGATCCGGCACGCAATCTCGCCGCGATTGGCGATGAGCAGCGATTTGATCATTGGCCCGGGCATCCCGTCTTGCGCTGAGTCCAGGTGACGTTCTGCACCTTCCACGCGCCCTGCACGCGGATCAGGTCGAAATGATTGATCCCGCAATGCGAGAATTTACCGTCCAGTGTGAAGACATAGGGCGTCCACACCATCGCGATGTCGCCATCGACATGGACGTGCGGATCGATGTTGCGCTCGACCGGCTTGCCGGGAATTTTGGCGAGACGCGCGGCGAAGCCGGCCCAGTCGCTCGACGTCACCCGATGCTCGCCCGTATCGGTCACTCCCGTGCCGGTCGCGCGGCCCTCGGGCACGGTGACGGCGATGATGCCGGCCGCATCCTTTGCGGCCAGCGCCTTGAACATGGTGTCGATCGTCGCGAGCACCGCGGCGGCATCCTCCTTCGATCCATGGTCGGTCGCCGGCGCCTGTTGCGCGGCAGCCGGCGTGGCGAAGAAAAGGGCGGTCGCGAAAAGGCGTGCGTGCTTCATGTCATGCTCCCAGGAACTGATTGGACGGGTGTTCAGCCCGCGCAGCCGGTGGTCCGGACCGACCAAGTGACGTTCTGGATCTTCCAGCTTCCTCCGTCGCTGACGAGATCGAAATGCTGGAAGCCGCAATGCCGGACAACGCCGTCGATCGAGAAGCTGTACGGCCCCCAGACCATCGCCATTGCGCCGTCGATCTCGATCGCCGGATCGATCATCCGTTCCTCATAGCGTTCGGGGCCGGGCGATGCCTCGGCATAGGCGGCCAGTTCGACATTCTTGACGGTGCGCGTGCCGTCCGGTTTCTCCATGATCACCGTCGCATTGCCGCTCGGCCGCAACTGCGCGCGGATCGCCGCACTGTCGCGCGCGGTGATCCCGGCAAAGGCGGCGAGGATCGGCGCCATGACCGCGCCCTCATCGGTCCCGGGAGGGGGCAGGCCGGTGCCCTTGGGCAAAGGCTGTACCGGCGTGGTCTGGGCTGCGAGGAGGAGTGCGATCAGCAATGACATAGCGGGCTTCCGATGCGATGATGCGCGACGCAAATCCTCCCCGGAACGGGGAGGGGGACCGCGCGAAGCGTGGTGGAGGGGCAGGCGCTGTACTGAGTGGTCCGGGTAAGGCGATCAGGCAATCGCGCAGACTTCGGCGCGTGATGACGTTGCCTGAAGTCGCTTTGTGGGCGGTGCTGCGCGGCAGGCCATCCGGCATCAAGTTTCGGCGACAGCACCCCGCCGGTCCCTATACGATCGACTTCTATTGCAGCGACGCCATGATCGCGATCGAAGTCGATGGAGAAGCGCACGGGCGAGGCGATCAGCCGGCGCGGGATGCCGAACGCGACGATTGGTTCGTACGCAGAGGTGTCATGACCTTGCGTGTCCGGGCGATGGACGTCCTTGATGATCTCGACGCGGTAGTGGCGCATGTCGTCGAACATGTGAGGTTGCGCCTGCCCCTCCACCACCCGGCTGCGCCGGGCGGTCCCCCTCCCCGAGACAAGCTCGGGGAGGATTGAGAAGGGCGCCGCTTCTTCCCTCACATCCGGAACACACCGAACGCCGGGCGTTCGGGGATCGGGGCGTTGAGCGTTGCGGCGAAGGCGAGGCCGAGCACGTCGCGGGTCTGGGCCGGGTCGATGATCCCGTCGTCCCACAGCCGCGCGGTCGCGTGCCAGGGATTGCCCTCATCCTCGTAACGCTGGCGGATCGGCGCCTTGAATGCCTCGGCCTGTTCCTCGGTCCAGCTTTCCGCGTCGCGATGAACCGTGGCCAACACGCTTGCCGCCTGCTCG
Source organism: Sphingomonas sp. So64.6b (assembly GCF_014171475.1). Classification (NCBI taxonomy): domain Bacteria; kingdom Pseudomonadati; phylum Pseudomonadota; class Alphaproteobacteria; order Sphingomonadales; family Sphingomonadaceae; genus Sphingomonas; species Sphingomonas sp. So64.6b. Next base: position 2,381,596 of record NZ_CP048817.1, on the reverse strand, counting down.
CCGCCCATCACCGAGATGCGGCTGTTGGGCCAGCTGAACAGGAAGCGCGGCGAATAGGCCCGGCCGCACATGCCGTAATTGCCTGCACCAAAGCTGCCGCCGATCAGCACGGTGATCTTGGGCACGGTCGCGGTGGCGACGGCGGTGACCAGCTTGGCGCCATGCTTCGCGATGCCCTCGGCTTCATACTTACCGCCGACCATGAAGCCGGAGATGTTCTGCAGGAACAGCAAAGGGATGCGCCGCTGGCAGGCGAGCTCGATGAAGTGCGCGCCCTTTTGCGCGCTCTCGCTGAACAGCACACCGTTATTGGCGAGGATCGCAACCGGAATGCCCCAGATATGCGCGAAGCCGCACACTAATGAGGTGCCGTAGAGCGACTTGAACTCGTGGAACTCGCTGCCGTCGACGAGGCGGGCGATGATCTCATGCACATCATAGGGCGCGCGCACATCGCTCGGCACGATGCCGTACAGATCCTCCGCGTCGAACTTCGGCGGACGCGGGTCCTTGAGGTTCACTTCGCCAGCCGCCTGCGGCTGCAGCGTGGAGACGATGTCGCGCACGATGGTCAGTGCATGTTCGTCATTCTCGGCGACATGATCGACCACGCCCGAACGCCGGCCATGCGTGTCGGCGCCGCCCAGTTCCTCGGCCGAGATTACCTCGCCGGTCGCGGCCTTCACCAGCGGCGGACCCGCGAGGAAGATCGTGCCCTGGTTACGCACGATGATGGTCTCGTCCGACATCGCGGGGACATAGGCGCCGCCCGCCGTGCAACTGCCCATCACACAGGCGATCTGCGGGATTCCGAGCGCCGACATATTCGCCTGGTTGAAGAAGATTCGCCCGAAATGGTCGCGGTCGGGAAACACCTCGGCCTGGTGCGGCAGGTTCGCGCCGCCGCTGTCGACGAGGTAGATGCAGGGCAGGCGGTTGGCCTCGGCGATCTCCTGCGCGCGGAGATGCTTCTTCACGGTCATCGGGAAATAGGTCCCGCCCTTCACCGTCGCATCGTTGCACACGATCATGCATTGCCGTCCGGAGACGCGGCCGATGCCGGCGATGACGCCTGCGCCGGGCACTTCGCCGTCATACAGATCATTGGCAGCGAGCTGGCCGATCTCGAGAAAGGGCGAGCCGGGATCGAGCAGCCGCTCGACCCGGTCGCGAGGGAGCAGCTTGTTGCGCGAAACATGCCGTTCGCGACTTTTCTCCGAACCACCCAGCGCCGCTGTCGCAACATCGGCGCGAAGCTTTTCCGCCAATGCACGGTTGTGCACCGCATTGGCGCGGAAGGTTTCGCTCTCGGGCGACAATTTCGTATCGAGCACCGGGGCGCTCATAGGGCCGACATCCCTTTATGATTTAGATGGTGACTAGCGACGGGAGTGCGCGAAGGGAAGTGGACCGACCGGGTGGATCGCTGTGCCGATCGTTCGTTGATTGACTGTTCGTCGATGGGCTGGCGCGTCGCGAACGCCGGGTGTAGCTCTGTCATCATACAGCAATACCGGAGAGAGTGCCCCCATGAAGCGTTCGATCGTTCTCGCCCTGCTGCTTGCCAACGCGGCTTGCTCGCCCTCGTCAACCACCAGCACGACGACCCAATCCGCCAGCGGCACCCTTGCCGGTGTCGACCAGGCCTTGATCAACAAGGCCGTGAAACCCGGCGACGACTTCAACACCTATGCCAGCGGCGCCTGGTTCGACAAGGCCGAGATTCCCGCCGATCGGTCGAGCACCGGTGTCGGCTACGACGTGTTCAAGGTCGCGGAAGCGCGCAATGCCGGCCTGATTCAGGCTGCGCTCAAGGCCAATGCGGCGGCGGGCACAGATGAGCGGCGGATCGCGGATTACTACACCGCCTTCACCGACATGACGGGTATCGAACAGCGCGGCATGGCGCCGCTCAAGGGTCAGCTCGACGCGATCGCCGCGCTCAGGGACAAGGGCGCTTTGTCGGCGCTGCTCGGTGCGACCATGCGTGCCGATACCGACCCGCTGAACGCCAGCAACTTCCATACGGAAAACCTGTTCGGCCTGTTCGTGACGCAGGATCTCAATCGGCCTGATGTGACGGTGCCGTATCTGATGCAGGGCGGGATCGGTTTGCCCGACCGCGATTATTACCTGTCCACGACGCCCGAAATGGCCAGCCTGCGCACCGCTTATAAGGCCTATGTCGCGAGGCTGCTGACCCTGGCCGGCGTGAGCGATGCCGCTGCCCGCACCGACCGGATCATCGCACTCGAAACGAAGATCGCCACCGCGCATTACGACATCCTGACCAGCCAGGACGCGCATCAGGCAACGTCGTGGAAACGCGACGACTTCGCGAAAAAGGCGCCGGGTATCGACTGGAACGCCTATTGGAACTCGGCGTCGCTGCCATCGCAGCAGGATTTCTCGCTGTGGCAGCCCGGCGCGATCACCAAGCTGTCGGCGCTCGTCGCGAGCGAACCGATGGAGGCATGGCAGGACTGGCTGACCTTCCACACCATCAATCAGGTGACGGCGGCGCTGCCCAAGGCGATCGACGACGCGTCGTTCGATTTCAACAACCGGACGCTCAACGGCACGCCGCAGCAGCAACCGCGCGACAAGCGCGCGATCGCGTCGGTCAATGCGCAGCTCGGCGATGCGGTCGGCCAGATCTATGTCGGCAAATATTTCCCCGCTTCGTCCAAGACCGAAATCCAGGGGATGGTGAAGAACATCGTCGCGGCGTTCGACAATCGCCTGGCCAAGCTCGAATGGCTTTCCCCCGCAACCAAGGCGGAGGGGCGCAAGAAACTCCAGGTGCTGATCGTCGGCGTCGGATATCCGGACAAATGGCGCGACTATTCGGCGCTGGAGATCAAGGCTGACGACCCGGTCGGCAATCTGCAGCGTGCGCGCCTCGCCGAATATCAGCACCAGATCGCCAAGATCGGCAAGCCGGTCGATCGTAGCGAATGGTGGATGACGCCGCAGACCGTCAATGCGGTCAATCTGCCGGTGCAGAACGCGCTCAATTTCCCCGCCGCGATTCTCGAGACGCCGTACTTCGATGCGAAGTTCGACGCGGCGGCGAATTATGGCGCGATCGGTGCCGTGATCGGACACGAGATCAGCCACAGCTTCGACAATCTTGGCGCCGATTTCGATTCGACCGGCCGGCTGCACAATTGGTGGACGCCCGCCGATCTCAAGCATTTCGAAGCCGCCGGGGCGGCGCTGGCCGCGCAATATGACGCCTATGAAGCGCTGCCCGGCCTGCACCTCAATGGTAAGCAGGAGTTGGGCGAGAATATCGCCGATGTCGCCGGCCTGACCGCATCGTATGAAGCGTACCGCGCCTCGCTTGGCGGCAAGGAAGCGCCGGTGATCGACGGGCTGACCGGCGACCAGCGCTTCTTCCTCGCCTTTGGCCAGAGCTGGCGCACCAAGATGCGCGAAAAGGCGCTCCGTGCGCGCATCGCGACCGATGTCCATGCTCCGGCGCCATGGCGGGTGCAGACCGTGCGCAATCTCGATGCATGGTATGCCGCGTTCGATGTGAAACCCGACCAGAAACTGTACCTCACGCCGGACAAGCGCGTGAAGGTCTGGTGATCCGATCCGGCGGCGCGGTTCACCCGATTTCGGGTGGACGCGCCGTCGGCCGGGTCATGCTTGGCGCCGTTTCATGATCGATGCGGTGGCGGCCGGGAGACGATATAGGCGGCGCAGCCGCCGAGCAGCAGCGCTACGACCAGCGCAAGCCTGAGCGACGGGTGAGCGCCGAGCAGGAACAGGCCAAAGCCCAGCGCCATCCCGCCACAGGCAGCGATCTTCGCCGGGCGCGGAATCGCTTTTTCCAGGCGCCAGGCGCGCAACACCGGCCCGAAGCGCGGATGATCGAGCAGCCACGCCTCCAGCCTGGGCGAGGATCGGGCGAAGCAGCCTGCGGCCAGGATCATGAAGATCGTCGTCGGCATGAGCGGCACGATCGCACCGATCAGTCCGAGCCCGACACAGAATAGACCGAGCAGAAGCCAGCCCGTCCGAACGGCGCTCGCGACCGGCGTTCTGTCGGGCGGCTGTTCACCCGATATTGGCATCGATCGGCTCAAGGAAATACATGAAGGCCGCTTTAGCGGCTGTCGTCCCACGTGTCTCCCCGCCTGGCGCGGACGCAAGTGTATCGAGCGCGTTCGCGAATTCGAGTCAGTTCGGGGCGGCCGTCAGGATAGGGCTGGTGGTGAAAATCACATGCTTGGTACCTGTTCGTCTATCGGCAGATGACGACCAGGTTCGGTCGTTCGCACGTCAGCGGGCGAACGGCTGCGGACGACAGAACCAGTCGTTCGCGCCGCACGAACCGGACGGACAGCAACGCGCCTATTCAGGTCGTTCGAGGCCGAATGCCGATTTTCTGAAAGCGGCGTTCGCTACAACCTTGCACCAAACGGCGTTTCTACATCGAGACGGGTCACCGTCCTCGTCTCGTCGCTCATGCCGATGGATGACGTTCGACGAGCGGCCCTCTCGCACGACCGACGACATTGCCGAGCCGCGCATTCTCTTCATCACCGCTGTCCGCAATCGACGGATCGCGGCGAAGCAGCCACGCCTCCACCCGAAAATACGCCATTATCGCGAGTACCGCGAGCGACACGACGGCCCAGCCGGTCGTCGAGGCGATGATCGACAATAGCGCCGGCGCTTCGCTCGCTGGCGTTCCGGGTAAGCGCAGAGCTACCGAAAGCGCGTGATGGGCTGAGCAATAGTCCCCAGTCAAGTCGCAGCCGAATTAAGGGTTTATCGCGCGTGACGCCGTAATGCCAAGACCAGCCAAGAGGTGCTCGAACACAGTATTCGGTGGGAAAGTCGTGCTCCTCGGTCGCTCTGCGCACCGAAACCTATCTGGGGCCTGGCTGGTATGGCCTTATTGAGTCCGCGATCCAGCTGTTAGACATCGGCGTCCTCCGGTTCCGGGCCTGACCGGTCGTCGGATCAAATGCAACCCGTTGCATTTTGGAGCAGCGTTCGGCGACGCTCCCTGCACCTGATCGCGAGGCCGTCCCAGTTTAATCGAGCCGCTGCAAGGCATTGGCTGCCGCGTCACCCCCGGTGGATGTCGGCCAGCCGTGTCGGGCGCCAATCAGGAACAGTGGAACCCGCATCATGAACGCATCTTGCTCGAAACTCGCCCCTCCCCGACCGCGCGGCAACGGCTCGCAGCGTCACAGGATGTCCCGGCTGGCGGCCCTAGCCGCATCGGTCAGCTTCGCGGCGATGGCTGCGCCCGCCTATGCGCAGTGCGTCGAAGGTCCACCGAACACCTTCACCTGTTCGGGCCAGACCAACGTGCCGCAAATCATCACCGCCGACGACGCGACGGTGACCACCAATCCCGGCTTCGAAGTCGACACCAGCAACAACGGCAACGGCATCGCGTTGCAAGTCTCCGGCGCCGGGCTGATCAGCTTCGAAGGATCCCCCGACCTGACCGGCGCGGGCGCGCGCTTCTCGACGACGGGCAGCAGCGGCCTGTCGGCCGGCGAGCTCTCCATATTCTCAAACGGAAACATCTTCGCCAATGGCGCGAACGGGCTGCGCCTCGATAATGCCGGCGGTGGCGACACCACCGCCGTCTGGGTCGGATCGATCAACAATATCGCCGGCAACGGAGTCTATGCCGGCAGCGCCTTCGGCGCGGGCGACCTCAGCCTGATCGTCGACGACGTCGCCGCGCGCGACGACGGCATCTGGGCGCAATATGGTGCGAACGGCTCAGTCACGATCACCGCGGTCGGGCCTGTCACGGGACACACCGGCGCGGGCCTGCGGATCAACGCCGGAGCCGCGGCCGACGATATCGACGTGACAGTGGGCGACGTTACCGGCGGCAGCTGGGGGATCATCATTGACAGCCAGGGTAGCGACACCGTCAAGGTCGACGCGAGCGGTGTTGTGACCGGGCTCGGCGAAGCGGGCATCGCAGTCGTAGCAGGTACTAACACCACCGGGATCGATATCCGTGCCAATCAGGTCGAAGGCGCAGTCGCTGGGATCCAGACCGACAATCAGGGCGTGGGCAACACCGTGATCGCCGCGACGGGCCCGGTCACCGGCGATGGCTATGGCATTTTCGCGGTCAACGGCGCGTCCGCGCAAGGCATTTCGATCGCCGCCACCGACGTCTCCGGCTTTTACGGGATCCGCAGCTTCAACCAAGGCACCGGCGCCACCGCCATCGCCGCCACGGGTTTCGTATCGGGAGGCGACTTTGGAATCATCGCGCAAAATATGGGCGGATCCACTGACCTGACCATTCAGGCCGGCGACGTCAGCGCCGCCGGCTATGGCATCGAAGCGGAGAATTCCGGTTCGGGCACGACGACCATCGTCGCCGGGAATGTGACGGGCCAGAACAAGAGCGGCATTCGGGTGCTCGCCGACATGTCGGCAGGCTCGGTCGATCTTACCGTCGGGAATGCGACCGGCGGCGAGTTCGGCATCGTGGTCGGCAATTCGGGCATCGGCTCGGTGCTGGTCAATGCGACGGGCACCGTCACGGGGCTCAGCGACCGCGGCATTTCGGTCACCAACAGCGTCGGCACCACCGATATCGAGATCCACGCGAACAATGTGAACGGCGGCTATTTCGCGGGAATTCAGGCGCTCAACAACGGCACCGGCAACACCACGATCGAAGCGACCGGCATGGTCGCCACCAGTGATCTCTACGGCATTGTCGCAGTGAACGCGGCGACCTCGAAGAACCTGTCGGTCACCGCTTTGGACGTGGTCGGCGCCTATGGCATCAGTGCCAGCAATTTCGGCACCGGCGCGACCGAGATCGTCTCGACGGGAACCGTGATCGGCTTCTCGGCCGACGGCCTGCGCGTCGGGAACACCCCGACCGCGACCGATCTGCGGGTCGATGTGAATGTTGTCCAGGGCGACGAACGCGGTATGCGGGTCCTCAACGATGGAACCGGCTCGACCAGCATCCGGGCTAGCGGCACCGTTACGGGCTTCACTCTGAATGGCATAGAGGCCGAGATTGGACTCGGCGCGCAGGGCATTACGATCGACGCGGTCGATGTGACCGGCGGGATCAGCGGCGTGGATCTGGTGAACTATGGTCAGGGCACCACCGTGGTCCATGTCACCGGCGCGCTGACCGGGCATGCCGACAGCGGGTTGCACATCATCACCGGGACTGGCGCACAGGACGTGAGCGTCGCGGTAGCCCAGGTGACTGGCAGCATCGCCGGAGTCTCGATCGAGCATGACGGCACTGGATCGGTCGGCGTGAACGCCACCGGCCCGGTCTCTGCGGCGGCGCCCGACGGGTTCGGTATCGTCGTCCGCGCGGGCGGCGGTGCCAGCGACCTTCGTATCGGCGCGGTGGACGTCGCTGGCGGCTACGCCGGTATCGACGCGACCAACCAGGGAAGCGGGCTGATCGCAATCGATGCCACCGGCTCGGTTACGGGCGGCGCGTACGGGATTCTCGCCCGGAATGAGGCCAGTGCGACCGATATCGCGGTTCGCGCGGTCACGGTGACGGGTACCGGCGACGGCATCGCCGCCCAGAATCTTGGATCGGGGACGACGACCGTCGTGGCCAATAGTGCCGCGGGCGCCAACGGGACGGGCGTGCGCGTCGATGCGAGCGGCGCGGCCGGAGCGGTCGATTTGGCGATCGGCGATGCGAGCGGTGGCGACTATGGCGTGCTCGTCACCAATTTCGGGACGAGCACCACCACGGTCGAAACCACCGGCATGGTTTCGGGCATCGCTGAAGGCGGCATCGCGATCGAGAATGGTGGCGCGACTACCGGCATCGAACTTCATGCCGCGCAGGTCAGCGGCGAGACCTATGGCATCGCGGTTCAGAACAGCGGCACGGGCAACACCGCCGTTTTCGCCAGCGGGCTGGTCAACGGGATCGGCGGCGGGATGATCGTCCGCAACGACGCGACGGCGAGCAACATTCTGATCGACGCAGCTGCGGTGCAGGGCGGCACCACCGGCATCCTCGCCGTCAACCAGGGCATCGGAACGACGTGGGTGCGCACAGCCGGTGCCGTCACCGGTGGAAGCGTCGCAGGGATCGATGTTCGAGCCGATGTGTCGGCGCTTGACGTCACGGTCGACACCGCGGAGGTTTCCGGCGGCAACGGCATCACCGTACAGAATTTCGGCCACGGATCAGCGAGCGTCAATGCGAGCGGAACCGTTACCGGCACGAATGCCACCGGCACCGGCATCGCCATGGTCGGCGGCACCGGTTCGACCGACCTCCGTGTCGCGGCGGTCAGCGTCGCCGGCGGCACGCGCGGCATCAGCACCGTCAATGGCGGGTCAGGCGAGACGTTCATCGCCACGACCGGCCTCGTCTCCGGCGGGGAATTCGGCATCCGCGCCGAGAACGGCATCGCGGCGACCGACCTCACGATCCGCGCGACCGACGTCCAGAGCAACGGCAATGCGATCTTCGTCGAGGCGCTCGGCACCGGCGATACCAGCGTCGTCACGACCGGGACCGTGGTTTCGCACGCCAAGGAGGGCATCCTCGTCTTCGGCGGCACCTCTGCGGGCGACATCACCGTCGAAGCGGGCAATGTATCGGGCGGCCTTAGCGGCATCTCGACGATCAACTATGGCCTCGGCGATACCCGCATCACCGTGAGCGGCGTGGTGCAGGGTAGCGCAAGGGGTGTCGAGGCCGCTTCCGACGGCAACCAGGGCGTAGTCATCGTCAACAACGGCACGATCCGTAATGCATCCGGGCTGGGCTCGAGCAGGGCGGTCAGCGCGAGCGGCGGATCGGTCGGCATAGCCAATACCGCGACCTTGACCGGCACGGTCGAAATCGCCGGCGACAGCAGCGTGTTGCTCAACCTCGGCAACTGGCAGAGCATCGGCGGCATCAGCAACTTCGCGACCGTCGATGACCAGCTGTTCAACGGCGCGACCGGGACGATCGTCGGCGGCACGTTGGCGGCGGTCGCGCAGGCGACCATCTGGCAGGGGCTCGAGCGCTTTCAGAATCAAGGCGTGCTCAGGCTTCAGGACGGGGGTACCGGCGACGTTATCCAGACCTCGGCGGCCACGACCTTCACCAACGGCTCGGTGCTAAGCGTCGACATTGCCGGGCTGAATGCCGCGGACAGCTTCCGCACCACCGGCAAGGTCACGATCGAGGCGGGCAGCAGGCTGCAGGCAGCCACCACGCAGCCGCTCGTGCTCCATGGCAAACATGTCGTGGTCCAGGCTGATGGCGGTCTTACCGGGCAGTTCGCCTTCGAGGACCAGTTTCTGACTGCCTTTGCCGGGCTGCGCGATGGCTATACCGCGACCTCGGCCTTCATCGAATTCGCCCAGATGAGGTCGCTGGACAGCGCCGGGCTCACGCCCAACCAGAAGGCGGCGGCGGCGGGTGCCGACAGTCTGCCCGACGGGAACGTGGTGAAAGACGCGCTGCTCCTGCTGCCCAACGATGCTGCGGCACAGGCCGCCTTCGATCAGCTTTCGGGCGAGATCCATCCCTCCGCGCGCAACTCAATGGTCGAGGACAGCCGGCTGGTCCGCAATGCCGTGCTCGACCGCCTTGTCGATGGCGAGCCGGGAACGGACGTTTGGGGTCGCATCTTTGGTACCTCGGGCATCAGCGACGGTGACTACAACGCTGCCGAACTCGATCGCGATACCAAGGGTGGCGTGATCGGGGTGGACCGCAGCATCGGCTCGGTGACCGTCGGCCTGGCCGGGGGCTGGTCCGACACGACGCTCCGTATCGCGCGCCGCGACAGCAGCGGCTCGATCAAGGGCATTCACGGCATGGTCTATGCCGGGGGGCGCTTCGGCCAGTTCGGGCTGCGCGGCGGGGTGGGCTATGCCCGCACCTCGACCGAGACGATGCGCCATATCGCGTTCCCGGGCTTCAGCGCCTCGCCGACCGCCGATTATCACGGTTCGGTGCTGCAGGGCTTTGTCGAGGCGGGCTATCGGGTGCCGGTGGGAGGAGGACATGTCGAGCCGTTCGCCAGCCTGACCGCCATTCGCGCGAAGACCGACGCCTTCACCGAGGCCAACGGACCGGCGGCCCTGTCGGGCGCCGCGATCAGCGAGAAGACGATGAGCTCCACGCTGGGCGCACGATTCGAGACGAGCCCGGCCGGCGCCTTCTCGCTACGCGGCACCGCAGGGTGGCGCCACGGCTGGGGCGATCTTGATCCGGTTGGCCGCCACGCATTTGCCGGCGGCGCGCCATTCACTGTCCTCGGCACCGCCGGATCAAAGAATGCAGGCGTGTTCGACGCGGAGGCCCGGTACCGGCTCTCCCCGAAGGTCACCCTGAGCATCGGCTATAACGGCGTCCTCGGCGCCGGGAACGCCGACCACGCAATCACCGGGGCCTTCAAGATCGTCTTCTGACGATTGGCACCGGCGGGCAGGTCCGTTCCTGAACCTGTCCGGCTCCCCGGGTGGCGCACATGCCACCCGGGGAGATTGGCGCGCGCCGGGCTTGGCCTCAGATGCTCGTTTCCTGCGTTATGCGTCCGGACTTGTCGGCCAACTGACCGTCGATAATGAGGTCAGACCCGCGAAAAAAACGCGAGGCGATCATCCAACTCCACCAGGATCTGGCTAGTGGTTGCAGGAACCGCTGTGAGCACGTTGATGCCGCCCCTTTGACGTTTGCGTCGGTTCGTCGCCAGTGAGCGCCTGAACGGAGCGGCTGCCGTGACCGGCTGGCGGGTTAGTTGCCAACCGCGACGACCCCCACGCGAGTGTCGACTTCCAGGATTCCGCGCCCAACGCGGCCGCACCAATGGCCGAAAGCAGTACGGTCGCTACGGAAAATAGCGGTCATTTTCTGAGGTCGCCGCCAACGGCTGCTTCCGCCCCAGAGCTGGCCGTTCAGCGTCCGGCCAGTTCCTTGTTGATGCCCAGCGCCACCAAGGTGCCGATCGCGCCCGACAACAGATACCCGCCAGCCGCGAGCAGCCCGAAATTGGCAGCGAGCAGCAAGGCGACCAGCGGCGCGAATCCGGCACCGACCAGCCAGGCGAGATCGGAGGTCAAGGCTGCGCCGGTATAGCGGTGCGCGGAGGAGAAATTGCTCGACACCGAACCCGAGGACTGGCCGAAGGCGAGGCCAAGCAGCACGAAGCCGATGATCATGAAGGCCAGCTCGCCCGCGTCGCCGCCGTTGAGCAATTGCGGTGCGAAGCCGCTGAACGCCGCGATCCCGGCGGCGGACGCCCCCAGTACCGTCCGGCGTCCGAACCGGTCGGCGATCACGCCCGAGGCGACCACCGCAGCGACTCCGAAGGCGGCGGCGATAATCTCGATCACCAGGAATCGTGCGGGGTTCTCGTCGGTGAACAGGAACACCCAGGACAGCGGGAACACCGTGACCATATGGAACAGCGCGAAACTGGCGAGTGGCGCGAACGCGCCGATGATGATGTTGCGCCAGTCGCCACGTACCGTGTCGATCACGCGTGACGGCTGCAGCTCGCGGCTCTCGAACAGATTGGCGTAATGCGGCGTGGAAACGATGCGGAGCCGCGCGAACAACGCCACGACGTTGATCGCAAAGGCGACGAAGAAGGGGTAGCGCCAGCCCCAGTCGAGGAAGTCGGCAGTGGACAGGGTGGTCACGAAAAAGGCGAACAGCGCGCTCGCCACCATCAGGCCGAGCGGTGCGCCGAGTTGCGGGATCATCGCATACCAGCCGCGCCGATTGGCCGGTGCGTTCAGCGCGAGCAAAGAGGCAAGCCCGTCCCACGCCCCGCCCAGCGCGATGCCCTGGCCGAGACGGAACAGCGCAAGCAGCACCGCCGACCAGATGCCGATCGTCTCATAGCCGGGCAGAAACGCCATCGCTGCGGTCGACCCGCCGAGCAGGAACAGCGCGATGGTCAGCTTGGTGCCGCGCCCCATCGCTTCGTCGATCCACAGGAAAGCCAGCGACCCGAGCGGCCGCGCGACAAAGGCGAGCGCGAAGATCGCAAAGGAATAGACCGTGCCGGTCAGCCGGTCGACATAGGGGAAGACCAGGCTGGGGAAGACCAGCACTGAGGCAATCGCATAGACGAAGAAGTCGAAGAATTCGGATGTCCGCCCGATGATCACGCCGATGGCGATCTCGCCCGGCGCGACGTCTCCGTGCCGCGCATTGATTGCGCGGGCGTCGCGTTCGGCCGTACCGGATGTCGGGGCCCTGGATGTCGGGGCGATATGCGCGGTCATGAACCATACTTCCTGATGGGCGGCGGGTGGAGAATGCCGATCAGGCACTCTTATGCGCTCATCCGATCGTTTTGGGGATTGGACAAAATGTCCAATGTTGCGCTGCAGCGCGAAGGCGTAGCGGGCGAGCATGCCAAAGCTTTCCCGCATCGTCCGCCTGTCTGCCGCGACCGCCGCGCTCCTGCTGCTCGGCGGGTGCAACTGGGTCGTGATGAACCCGATGGGCGATGTCGCGGTTCAGCAGCGCAACCTGGTGATCATCGCCACGGTGCTGATGCTGCTCATCGTCGTGCCGGTACTTGCCTTGGTCGGGCTGTTCGCCTGGCGCTACCGCGCGTCGAACAAGGAGGCGCGCTACGAGCCCGACTGGGATCATTCGACCGAGCTCGAACTGGTCATCTGGGCAGCACCACTGCTGATCATCATCTGCCTTGGCGCGGTGACCTGGACCGGCACGCATTTGCTTGATCCCTATCGCCCGATCGAGCGCATCGCGCCGGGTCGCAAGGTTGCGCCGAACGTCAAGCCGCTTGAGGTGCAGGTCGTCTCGCTCGACTGGAAATGGCTCTTCATCTATCCCGAATATGGCATCGCGACGGTCAATGAACTTGCCGCGCCGGTCGATCGGCCGATCATGTTCCGGCTCACCTCATCTTCAGTGATGAACGCCTTCTACGTGCCGACGCTTGCCGGCATGATCTACACCATGCCGTCGATGGAGACCAAGCTCCACGCCGTGATCAACAAGGCCGGCGACTATGAGGGCTTCTCGTCCAACTATAGCGGCGCAGGCTTTTCCGGCATGCGCTTCCGCTTCCACGGGCTGAGCGATGCGGACTTTGCGGCCTGGGTCGCACGCAACAAGGCGGCCGGTAACGAACTCAGCCGCGCAAGCTACCTGCAGCTCGAAAAGCCAACCGAGAAAGTGCCGGTGATGCGCTTCGCCACTGTCGCGCCCGGCCTATTCGACGCGGCGGTCGGGCAATGCGTCAAGCCCGGCACGCCGTGCATGGCCGACATTATGATGAAGGACGCCGGCATGGCGGGGATGGACCATATGGCCCCGTCGGCGAAAGAGCCCGAATCCCCGCTGACCACCGCTGCGCCGGGCAGCCCGCCGCCGGCTGACCCTTCGCATGTCGATCACCGCTCGCACGGTGCGCCGTCCGACGCGGTGCCGCCCAAGCAGCCTGCCCTCTAATTGGCCATTCCGATGCAGATCTCATCCTCTTCCGTCAGCCCGATCTTCGGTCGGTTCACGCTGGAATCGCTGCCGCTGCACGAACCGATCGTCGTCGCGACCTTTGCCGGGGTTGCGCTGGGCGGCATCGCGCTGCTTGGCGCGCTGACCTACTTCAAGCTCTGGGGTTATTTGTGGCGCGAATGGTTCACCACCGTCGACCACAAGCGCATCGGCATCATGTACATGATCCTCGGGCTGGTCATGCTGCTGCGCGGCTTTGCCGACGCGATCATGATGCGGCTGCAGCAGGTGATGGCGTTCAACGGGTCGGAAGGCTATCTCAACGCGCATCATTATGATCAGATCTTCACCGCGCACGGCGTGATTATGATCTTCTTTGTGGCGATGCCGCTGGTCACGGGATTGATGAACTATGTCGTGCCGCTGCAGATCGGCGCGCGCGACGTGTCCTTCCCGTTCCTCAACAATTTCAGCTTCTGGATGACTGCGGCGGGCGCGATCACGGTGATGATGAGCCTGTTCGTCGGCGAATTCGCGCAGACCGGCTGGCTCGCCATGCCGCCGCTATCGGGGATCAGCTACAGCCCCGGGGTTGGGGTCGATTATTATATCTGGTCGCTGCAGATCGCCGGCGTTGGCACGTTGCTCTCTGGCGTTAATCTCATCGCGACGATCGTGAAGATGCGCGCGCCGGGCATGACCATGATGCGCATGCCGATCTTCTGCTGGACCGCCTTGTGCACCAATATCCTGATCGTCGCGGCCTTCCCGGTGCTCACCGCAGTGCTCGGGCTGCTCTCGCTCGACCGCTATGCTGATACGGCGTTCTTCACCAACACGCTTGGCGGCAACCCGATGATGTATGTGAACCTGATCTGGATCTGGGGCCATCCGGAGGTCTACATCCTGATCCTGCCCGCGTTCGGCATCTTCAGCGAAGTGACCTCGACCTTCTCGGGCAAGCGGCTCTTCGGCTATACCTCGATGGTCTATGCCACCGCGGTGATCACCTTGCTCGCCTATGTCGTGTGGCTGCACCATTTCTTCACCATGGGGTCGGGCGCCAGCGTCAATTCCTTCTTCGGCATCACCACGATGGTGATCTCGATCCCTACGGGCGCGAAGATCTTCAACTGGCTGTTCACCATGTACCGCGGTCGCATCCGCTTCGAGCTGCCGATGATGTGGACGATCGCGTTCATGATCACCTTCGTCATCGGCGGCATGACCGGCGTGCTGCTCGCCGTGCCGCCGGCCGATTTCGTGCTGCACAACTCGCTGTTCCTCGTCGCGCATTTCCACAATGTGATCATCGGCGGCGTGCTGTTCGGTCTGTTCGCCGGGATCAATTACTGGTTCCCCAAGGCGTTCGGCTTCCGGCTCAACGAATTCTGGGGGAAAGTGTCCTTCTGGTTCTGGGTGCTCGGTTTCTATTTCGCCTTCATGCCGCTCTATATCCTCGGCCTGATGGGCGTGACGCGCCGCCTGCGCACCTTCGAGGACCCGAGCCTGCAGATCTGGTTCGGCATCGCCGCATTCGGCGCGGTGCTGGTCGCGATCGGCATCGGCGCGATGCTGGTGCAATTCTATGTCAGCATCCGCGACCGCGAGAAGCTGCGTGACGATAGCGGTGATCCGTGGAATGGCCGCACGCTCGAATGGGCGACCTCATCGCCGCCGCCCGACTATAATTTCGCTTTCTCGCCGGTGGTGCATAATGGCGATGCCTGGGCGGACATGAAGCAGCGCGGTTATGTGCGCCCGACCCAAGGGTTCAAATCGATCCATATGCCGAGCAACACCGGCACCGGCGTGATCATCGCTGCGCTCAGCGTGACCTTCTCGATCGGCATGATCTGGTATGTCTGGTGGCTGGCGGCGCTCAGCTTCGTCGCGATCCTCGCTGTCTCGATCGGCCACACCTTCAACTATTGCCGCGATTTCCACATTCCGGTGGAGGAGGTGATCGCGACCGAGGACAAGCGCACGCGATTGCTCGCGGCGGGAGCGGCAGCATGAGCGCGACTCTGACCGACACGCCGGGCCGCGACGCCTTCTATCTAGTCGACGAACATGATCATCCGGAAGGGTCGAGCACCATGCTCGGCTTCTGGATCTATCTGATGAGCGACTGCCTGATCTTCGCGATGCTGTTCGCGACGTACGGCGTGCTCGGCGCGAGCTATGCCGGCGGGCCTGGCCCACGCGAGCTGTTCGACCTGCCGCTGGTCGCGCTCAACACCACGATGCTGCTCTTCTCCTCGATCACCTATGGTTTCGCGATGCTGGCGATGACCGAGGGTAAGGTGCGGGGGACTCAAGCCTGGCTGGCGGTCACCGGCCTGTTCGGTCTCGCCTTTCTCGGCATCGAGATGTACGAATTCGCGCATCTCATCCATGAAGGGGCGGGGCCGCAGCGCAGCGCGTTCCTGTCATCCTTCTTTACCCTGGTCGGCACGCACGGCCTGCACGTCACCTTCGGGCTGATCTGGCTGGTGACCCTGATGGTCCAGGTGCGGATGAAGGGGCTGATCCCGGCCAATCGCCGCCGACTGATGTGCCTCAGCCTGTTCTGGCACTTTCTCGACGTCATCTGGATCGGCGTCTTCACCTTCGTCTATCTGATGGGAAAGCTGCGATGAGCGCCTCCGCCGACACGCATTGCCAACATGACGACGAGGAAAGCCATGGTACCCGCAAGGGCTATGTCATCGGCTTCGTGCTCGCCGCGATCCTGACCGCGGTCCCGTTCTGGCTGGTGATGACCACGCCGTTCTCGAAGTCGGTGATCGCGCTGATCGTCATAGTGTTTGCCGCTGTGCAGATGGTCGTGCACATGATCTTCTTCCTGCACATGAACCGGCGGGCGGAAGGCGGCTGGTCGATGATGGCGCTGCTCTTCACCGTGGTGATCGTCGGCATCGCGCTGAGCGGGTCGCTCTGGGTCATGTATCATATGAACGCCAATATGATGCCGATGCCGCAGGCCATGGATTCAATGTAATGACGCCGCGCGCTACCTCCGCGCGCAGCGTTATTGCGGGCCTGGTGGCGTTGCTGCTCATCGCGCCGCTGCTCGGGCTCGGCACCTGGCAGGTGAAGCGACTGGCCTGGAAGCGCGACCTGATCGCGCAGGTGGACGCCCGCGTGCACGCCGCGCCCGTCGCCGTACCCGGACCCACGGCCTGGCCGGAGATTGATGGCCCGCGCGCACAATATCGCCGCGTCCGACTCACCGGTCGGTTCCTGCCGGTACCGCCGGCGCTGGTGCAGGCCGCCACTGTCCATGGCGCGGGCTGGTGGGTGATGGCGCCGTTGCGGACGGGGCAGGGGTTTGTCGTGCTGGCCAACCGCGGCTTCGTGCCGACGCGCGCCGCCGCCCCACCGCCCCTGGGGCCGGTCATCCTGACCGGGCTGCTGCGTGTCGCAGAGCCGGGTGGCGGCTTCCTGCGCTCGAACGACCCGGCGCGCGACGCTTGGTATTCGCGCGACGTCGCCGCCATTGCCGCAGCACGCAGGCTCGGTGTCGTTGCGCCCTATTTCGTCGACCTGGATGCGGCTTCCTCGCCACCGGGCGGTCCGATCGGCGGGCTGACGATCATCGCCTTTCCGAACAATCATCTCGTCTACGCGATCACATGGTATGTACTGGCGATGATGGTCGCCGGTGCCCTTGTCATCTTCCTGCGCGCGGATCGCCGCGCGGCGCCGCAATGACCGCGCTCGTCAGCCCAAGGGCGATCGCCCCGGCCGACGCCACCGCGTCGCAGAACATGCTGCAGCTGGTGCAGCTGCGCTGGCTGGCGATTGCCGGGCAATGCGTGACGATCCTGCTCACCCATTACGCCTTCGGCATCGCGCTGCCGATCGTGCCGATGCTCGCCGTGCTTGCCGGACTCGCTTTGCTCAACGCGATCAGCATGCTGTGGCTTCGCTCCGGTCGGCCGATCGACAACCGCGCCTTGCTCGTCGCACTGCTGCTCGACGTGCTGTGCCTGTCGGTGCAGCTCTATTTCAGCGGCGGTGCGACCAACCCGTTCGTGTCGCTGTTCCTGCTTCAGGTCGTGCTGGGCTCGGTGCTGCTCAAGCAGGGATCGACCTGGGTCGTGGTAGTGGTGACCAGCATCGCCTTCGCGCTGCTGACCATAATCTACCGGCCGATCGTGCTGCCGGGCGATTACAGCACCTCGCTTTTCCAGCTCCATGTGCAGGGTATGTGGGTCTGTTTCGCGCTGGTCGCGGTGCTGCTGGTGATGTTCGTCACGCGCATCAACCGCAACCTGCGCGCGCGAGACGCGCATCTCGCCGCGATGCAGCGCCAGGCGGCGGAGGAGGATCATATCGTTCGCATCGGCCTGCTTGCCTCGGGCGCGGCGCATGAACTGGGCACGCCGCTCTCGTCTCTGTCGGTGATCCTCGGCGATTGGCGCAGAGCGCCCGGCATCGCCGGCGATCCCGATCTCGTCAATGAACTCGGCGAGATGCAGGCTGAGGTGCAGCGCTGCAAGGCGATCGTGACAGGCATCCTGCTCGCGGCGGGCGAGGCGCGGGGCGAAGCCTCGACCGTGACCAGCGTACGCGCCTTTTTCGGCCGGGTCGTCGCGGACTGGCAGGCTGCACGTGGCTTTACCGGGCTGCACTATGATGACGCCTTCGGGGCGGATGTACCGATCGTTTCCGACACCGTCCTGCAGCAAATGCTCTTCAACCTGCTCGACAACGCCGCCGAGGCTTCATCCGACGAAATCCGCGTCGACTTGGCACGCGATGGTGATATCCTCGCCGTCACCGTTGCCGATCGCGGCAGCGGTTTTGCCGCGGCGACGCTCGACGCGATCGGGGCGCCCTATAATTCCACCAAACGGACCGCCGGGGCCGGGCTGGGTCTGTTCCTTGTTACCAATGTGATGCGCAAGCTCGGCGGCACGGTGCAAGCGCGCAACCGGCGGGACGGCGGAGCCGAGGTGGTCCTGCGCTTGCCGCTCTCCGCACTCGAACTGACGGAATAGCATCATGGCGACCGAGCCCTTGCTCTTCCTGGTCGAGGATGATGCGGCCTTTGCCCGCACGCTGCAGCGCTCATTCGAACGGCGCGGCTATCGTGTCGCGCTGGCCGCCGATCCGGCGGAACTCGACCAGCTGCTGGTCGCCGAAACGCCGGACTATGCGGTTGTCGATCTGAAGCTTGGCCAGGCATCGGGCCTCGCCTGCGTGCAGACGCTGCACGACCATGATCCCGATATCGTGATCGTCGTCCTGACCGGCTATGCCAGTATTGCGACGGCGGTCCAGGCGATCAAGCTGGGCGCGACATCCTATCTCGCCAAGCCGGCCGATACCGATGATCTGGAGGCTGCATTCGGGAAGATCGGGGGCGATGTCGATACACCGATCGGCGGACGGCAGACCTCGATCAAAACGCTGGAGTGGGAACGGATCCACAAGACGCTGGCCGAGAGCGATTTCAACGTATCGGAGACCGCGCGCAGGCTCGGCATGCACCGGCGGACGCTGGCGCGGAAACTGGAGAAACGGCCGCTGCGATAGCGATGATCGCTCATCGGTGAGCGGAAGGTCAGCGGGCAATCATGCATTTCGAAGGTGGCGGAAAGGTCGGGCTGGAGTCGGCCGCGCCTGCCGCGCGCCGTCATGCGCTATAGCTAAGCCTGCGAAATGTCGCTCGTCCGCCACCCGCCGCATACAGGCCGGGCCGCAGACTCAGGAAGCCATCAGCGACGTTATGGTTGTAGCCAGCGACCTCGAACGATCGCTCCTTTGTCCATTTGCGGCCGTCGGCGCTGTGGAAGAACGTGACGATATTCTCATCGTTGACGAGCCGCAGGCGAGCGCGACGAGCGCTTGTCACGGCACCTTCGGGCCAGCGCTCACGCTGGCCGATGCGATAAGCCTGGAAGCGATCCTTGCCGAGGCCGAGGCCGCAGAACAATTTCTCGTTGTAGAACAGCAACAGCCCGGCCTCGACGTCACCGTCAAGTTCCACCTCGACGTCGATCTGGTAGGAGCGGTCGCCTGCCACGAACAGCAGCGGTGAGGAATCGGTGGGACTCGTGCCTTGACCCGCCAGCTGCAAGGTATCGGCAGCGATCCGCGCCCGCTTCAGATAATTGTCCCGCGGGGCATAGAAGGAGAGCTTGTTTCCGATCGAATCCGCGCCGAAGCCGGACAAAATCTGACCGCTTGGCGTGGCGCCGGGCGCTGGCATTGCCAACGGGCGCGACAGGTCGCCGCCTGTCGCTCGCGGCCAGCCGTCCGCGGTCCATATGATCGGTTCCAGCAGCATCTGTCGTCCGAGCGTACGAAACCCGTTCTCATAGCCGTGATAGACCAGCCACCAGCGCCCGTCGGGCCCTTCCACGGCAGTGGAATGGCCTCGCGACCACCACGGCTCGTCATGGTGCGCAGTGCGGACAATCGGATTGTGCGGGCAATTCTCCCAAGGGCCATTGATCGATTTCGATCGCGCGACCACCACCATGTGGCTGGTCGGCGGCCCGGCTGTGCCGCCCTGCGCCACGAACTGGTAGAAATAGCCGTCCTTGCGCAGGACCTTCGGCCCTTCCATCGCAAAGCCTTCGATGATCCAGTCTTCGGGGATCGGCCAGCCGTCATAGACATGCTCGATCGGTCCGGCGGCGGCGAGACCGTCGTCGCTGAGGCGTACCCGCTTGCCGCCGTTGAAGAACAGATAGCGCTTGCCGTCCTCTCCCATAGCGTGACCGGGATCGATCATGTTGTCGATCTTCATGTCGATCGGCTCGCTCCACGGCCCGCGCATCGACTGCGCGTGGATGACATAGGTGCGCAATGGGCGGGCGTCGCCGTCCGGCGCGAGGACGGGAATGTAGATAAAGTAGCGATCGCCGTGTTTCGCGATGTCGAGCGCCCATACGGTGCCGATATTGGTCGTTAGCGCGGCGGTGACAGGCATCCAGTTGACCAGATCGCGCGAGTGCCAGATCGGCACGCCAGGATAATATTGGAACGATGAGAAAGCGGCGTAATAGTTCGCGCCATCCTTCAGCACTGTGGGGTCGGGATGATCGCCGGCGAGAACAGGGTTGAGATAGCGCCCGTCGCCCAGATCGGCGCGCCGCTGACCTTCTGCCCCTGCGCGCCAGCGCGCGGCGGGCGCGGGGCAGGGGACGCGCCCGCCGGATTGCGGCGCGGCGGATGCAGCTCGTGGCAGCGCAGCGCCGGCGGAGGCAAGCGCGAGAGCGAGGGTCTGGCGACGAGTCGGGTGCATCTCCTTCTCGCCTATTTCTTGCCGCGGCGGATGGGTTCGATCGTCGCCAGCACGACGTCGTTGCTTCGCATCGGCACATCCAGTGCATGGCGCCCATCGCGGCCAACTCGCACGATACTGCTGGTTTCGGGCAGGTCGCGGGTCAGCGCCTGTAATTCGGCGAGCTGCTTCGCGTTGAGCGACGCTGGTGATCCCATTTCCAGATAGCGCGTGTGCGCGTCG
Source organism: Sphingomonas sp. So64.6b (assembly GCF_014171475.1). Lineage (NCBI taxonomy): Bacteria > Pseudomonadati > Pseudomonadota > Alphaproteobacteria > Sphingomonadales > Sphingomonadaceae > Sphingomonas > Sphingomonas sp. So64.6b. The sequence goes on along the minus strand of NZ_CP048817.1, from coordinate 2,360,663 downwards.
TTGGCGCGGAACCCGGTGCGGTGCAGCGTCACGCGGTAGCGGCCCGGCGTCAGCCCGGCGAAGCGGAGCGTGGTCGCCGGGCCGTCGGTCGCGGGCAATATTCTGGTAAAGAACGGCCGGTTGCTGGTCCCTTGTACCGGCTGTCGCCAGTTCCACAGCAGCACGCCGGTCTTGCCGCCCGCCGTCGCCGCGATCGAGGAAGCGTCGCGGGTGGCGATCTCGCGACCCCTCAGCGCATTGAGATATTTGTAGGCGAACCAGGCAGGCTTGCGGATTCCCTCACGATTCATCAGCCCAAAGCCGCCGTGGAACGGCGTCGGTGGTGGCCCGGCCTCTTCGAACAGGTCGCTATAGGTCCAGTAACTCATACCCTGCGCCAGACCGCGCGTCCCGCGCAGCTTGGTCAGAATATAAGCGGCGCTGATATAGCTGTCGTGCACCGGATCGCGCGGATTGTAGCTCGCGCTCCATTCGGTAAAGTAGAGCGGAAGGCCTTTGAACCCGGTCGCGTCGATTTCTTGGCGAACCTTACGCACATCGCCGATGATCGCATCGGGATTGGTCGACAGCTTGTTGTCGTCTTCGCCCCTTTCATCGAGGAAACCGCCATCGACGCCATAGGTGTGCGTCGTCACGAAATCGACCGGGATGCGGCGCTTCGCCGCGCGGTCGAGGAATTCGGGCACCCACGCCGCGCCCGCAGTGGCAGGCCCGCCGACGCGTAGCGCCGGGTCGATCGCCTTGATCGTCCGGGCGCTGGATTCGTACAATTCGAAATAGGCCTGTTTGTCCGCCTTCTCCCAGAAGCCGTCGAGATTTGGTTCGTTCCACACTTCGAAAAACCATGTCCGCACCTCGGCCTTGCCGTAGCGCGCCTGCATGTGCCGTACGAACGCATCGACCAGCGCTGCCCATTCCTTCGGTTTGGGGTGCGACGTGTTGCCCTTCCAGTAGAAGATCGTCTGCTTTGACGTCGCCATCGCCTCGGGCGTGAAGCCCAGCTCGACGAACGGTTTGATACGGCGCGCTCGCAACGCGTCGAACAGCTGGTCGAGTCCAGTCCAGTCGTAAACGATGCGCCCATCCCGCAGCTTCACCGTGCCGAGCACGTCGTGGAACGGCGCGTGGAAGCGGACATAACGGAAGCCGAGTTCGTCCACTGCGGTCTTCAATTGCGCCAAGCTGTCCGGGCGAGCGAGCGTGCCCGGGAAATCGGATCCCACCGAAAGTTTGAACGACTGGTCCAGCGGGGCTCCGGCACGGGCAAGGTCAACATCGATCGTGCGCGTCTGCGCGAACGTTGCCGCCGGAGCGAGGCCCGCGATCGCGAATGCTCCGGCGAGCAATATGTGCCGGACCCAGGATGCCGGGGTGTGAGAAGCTGTCATCGATCGACTTTCAATGGAGTATTGCCTCAACGCAGCGCAGACGCGGTTACCCTGCGATCCAGCAATCCTTATGCAGCCTTGGCCATGCAGGTTCGTTCAATGAAGCGATCGTGAGGCGGCATCGTTTCAGCAGCACGCGCCAGGGTGTCGCGACGTTCGGCGAAGAGCGCCGCGAGCCGGGTCGCATCGGCCTGACTGGCGGTCGCGTCCCATCCGCGTGGTAAACGCTCCTGGCCGGTCAGGATCGCGACCCAGCTTGGTTCCTGATGCGATTCGAGATCATAGAGCGGTACCCGCGCCGATGCGTCCCAGGTCGCCAGCTTATGTGCGAGCGTATCAGGCAGCGTCATCGCGCGGCACTCTTGCCATAGCGGCTCGTCGCGCTGGGTGAGGCAATAATGCGCGATCAGGAAATCCCGGATCCGCTCATATTCAGTGATCGTCTGGCGATTATATTCGGTGGCGATCGCCGGGTCGATCACACCTGATGGCAGCAGCTCGATCAATCGTGCCAACCCGGTCTGGATCAGCTGGATACTCGTCGATTCGAGCGGCTCCATGAACCCCGCGGCGAGCCCGATCGCGATGACATTATGTTCCCAGAACCGCGCGCGGCGGCCAGTGGTGAATTTGAGCGGGCGAGGGGCCCCCAATGGTGCGCCGTCGAGATTGGCGAGCAGGGTCGCCGCGGCCTCGTCATCGGACAAATGGCGGCTTGCATAGACCATGCCGTTGCCGGAGCGATGCTGAAGCGGGATGCGCCATTGCCAACCGGCTGCGCGCGCGGTCGAGCGAGTGAAAGGCGTGAAGCGCCCGCCGCGGGCCGACCCGACCGCCATAGCGCGGTCGCAGGGCAGCCAGTGTGTCCAGTCGACGAAATCCACCCCGAGCGTGCGGCCGAGCAACAAGCTGACAAAGCCCGAGCAGTCGATGAACACATCGCCAGCGATCTCGCGTCCGCCGTCGAGGCTGAGGGCGGTTACGTCGCCGCTCTCGCCGTTACGCAGAACCTCGGTGATCCGGCCTTCGACGCGGGTCACACCGTTGGCCTCGGCATGGCGGCGCAGCAACTGCGCATAGAGCCCGGCGTCGAAATGATAGGCATGTTTGAAGGCGGCGGCGGCGCCGTTCATCGCCTGCGGCGGCGCGAACCGGTCGCGCGAGGCGGCGGCCCAGGGCATTGACCAATGTTCGATCGGATCGGGCATCCCGGCTTGGTGAAGGCGCAGCCAGTGATGGTGCGGGGGGACGCCATCAATGTCCTCGCCATAATCGCCGAAGCCGTGGAAGTGGCGGTTGCCGACCCGGCACCAATCGACGAATTCGATGCCGAGCTTGAACGTACCTTGTGTCGCCGCGACGAAATCCGGCTCGTGGATGCCGAGCACCTGATTCAAATGCTGGATTAGCGGCACGGTCGCTTCGCCGACGCCGATCGTGCCGATCGCGTCGGACTCGACCAAAATGATCTGCGCGTGAGGGGCAGGGCGGAACCGTGCGAGCAAGGCGGCGGCCATCCATCCGGCAGTTCCGCCACCGACGATTACGATGCGTTGCGTGGCGGTCACGGAGCTTCTCCCACTAGCGAATGCCTAAAGGATCGTTTGTTTCGAGCGCCGTCAATATCGGTTCTCGCGTGGTGCTTCCGCCGATAGCAAAACGCCCCGGCCCTGGGTGGACCGGGGCGCGAGATGGGCAGCGCCTAGAAGACGCCGCGCACCAGGATCGAGAAGCGGCGGTCTGAGTCGGTCCAGCTATAGCGCGGTTTCAGATCCGGATCGCCGACATCCAGGAATGTTCGCGAATTGAGCAGGTTGGTGCCCTGCACGCCGATCTTGAAGTGTTTGTCGACGGCGTAGAGGATCGATCCATCGAGCTGGCCATAACTTTCCGACCAGACCGGGAAGTTGATGTTCGCGGCCGAGGTGGTCAGCAGATAGGTCGATCGCCAGTTATAGGCGAGGCGTGCCGAGATACCGTATTTCTCATAGATGCCGGTTACGTTGAAGGAGTATTTCGACAGGCCTTCAAGTGGCAACGCCTTCGCGGCCTGGTTCGTCTGATTGGCGTCGAACACGTTGATCGCGGTGTTCTTGCCGCCGGTCGAATCGACGAAGGTGAAGTTGCCTTGGAAGCCGAGCCCGCTCAGCGCTCCAGGCAGACCGTCGAAGAACTGGGTGTAGCCGACTTCGAAGCCTTTGATCGTGCCGCGTGAGCCGTTGGTCTGCTGGGTTACGTCGAACGTGACGGTTTGACCGTTACTGGTATAGGTCTGCTGCGTCGTGCCGGCGAAGATATAATTGCTGATCCGCTTGTAGAAGGCAGCGAATGTCAGGCTGTTCGACCGCCCGAAATAATATTCCAGGCTGGTATCGAACTGATCCGACCGGGTCGGTTTCAGGTCGGGATTGCCTGCGGTGCCGGTGAACGCTGTACGTCGCCCGTTGACGCCGACGCCGTTGGCAATGCCGTTCGCATCGAACGAGAAGCTCAGCGATGTGAACGGATTAAGCTGTGCGAAGGTCGGACGGACGATCGCCTTGGCCGCGGCAAAGCGCAGCTGGAGATTATCCTTCAGGAAGAAACGCAGGTTCAGGCTCGGCAAAGTGTCGGTGTAGCTGCCGCTCGAATCCTGCGTCAGTGCACCGATATTGCCTTGGGTGAAGGCAATGGCTTGGGCGAGCAGGTTGCAATCGGCCTGCGTCGCACCTCCGGGACTAACGACGCAGGTCGGGTTGGTGATGTTGCCGACGCGCAGCGCCGATCCGGTTGCGCCGGTCTCGGTCTTGATCACGCGGACGCCGATATTACCATCGAAATGGCCAAGCATGCCGGCCTGCTGACCGAAGCGCAGCAGCGCATAGCCGGCATAGGTCTTTTCACTCTGGTTGTTGATGCCGCCGGAGACATTGTCGCCGCCTGGCGCAGCCAGCGAGTAATCGCCGGACAGCGGAGCCCAGCCCCAGCCGGCGGCTTCGGTCGCACGCAAATAGCTATAGGCGTTGGCGGTGCCATTGCTGACCAGACTGGCACTTGGAAACCAGAAACCCGGCCCGATCGATGGTACGTTCCCGCGGAAGAAATTATTATACGGCTGGAAGGTGGTCTGATTAGGCAGCCCGGGGTTCTGCGGCGCGCCTGGAACAGGAAGTCCGTTCGGACCGGTGAGGCCGGTCTGGTCGAGGTAGATCTGGGGACCGCCACCCCAATATTGGGCTGACAGCAACGACCAGTTGTAACCGGTCTGGCGCGTAATCGCGTTGCGATCGGTAGCCCGTCCGCCGACCCGAAACGATTTCAGGAAATCACTATCGGTAAAGGTGTATTCGACATCGGCGCGCTCTGCCCATTCATGCGCTTCGTTGTCCTCGATATGGTCCATCGCCGCAGCCCACCAGTACAGGCTGCGGTTGGTTAGCGAACCATTGGCAGCGGTCGGAGAAATGGTGAGCGAAGGGTTGCCGCTGCTGAAATCGAAATTGATCGTCGATGGCGTACCCACCTGGGTGAACGCGGTCATGCTGTATACTTGTGCCGTCGACTTCACATACTGTACATCCGCACCGAACGACCAATGATCGTCGGGTGTCCAGCGCAAATTGAGCGAATAGTCGCGAGTCTTCTTGACCTGCTTGCCCGAGCGCGTGTCGAAGTTCAGGTTGCGGTTGTTGAGCGTGCCGGCTTCGAGAACGTGGTCGTCATTGTAGCGCAGGCCAGTGTTCACCAACTGGCCATTGTTGTCTCGAAGGTTGGGATTCGGCGTATCATAGTCGCCCACCGCATATTCAATGTCTTGCGGAGTGGCTTTCGAGATCAACGCTTCACCGGTGATCAGCAGCGTGTCGCTCGGCTTCCACTGGATCGATCCGTCAAAGGCGGTGCGCCGTTGCTTCCAGTCGATACGACGGAAACCCATGCCGGCGGGTACATAGACGTTCGCCCCAACGGGAAGACCGTCTTGCGCATTGTCGAGCTCGGCGCGATCATAACGTCCGGCGCTGATGCTGTCGGTCCGATTGCCGACATTGCCGATCGAGTAGGACAGCAGCACGCCGATCTCACCGATCGGTGTTTTCCAACGACCGCTGCCCAGTATGTTGCCGGACTGGAAGCTCTTGTTGAGCAAGTCGCCATAGGTCGAGTCGCCGGAGAAGGCGAAGAGGTAACCGCTGGTGTCGAACGGCTTGCGCGTGCGCAAATTGACGATGCCGCCGATGCCGCCTTCGACCAGGTCCGCCGAGGGGTTCTTGTAAACGTCAACGCCGCCGAGAAGATCGGCCGAGACGTCTTCGAAAGAAAGGCCGCGGCCATTATTGGCGGAAAACACGTCGCGCCCGTTGAGCTCGGAACGAACGAAGGAAAGGCCGCGGATGAACACGCCGCCGCCTTCGGCCGAGAGACGTGCAGGGTCGCGATTCTCGTTGGTGCGCTGGAGCGTTATGCCCGGGATGCGTTGCAGCGCTTCGGATACCGAACGGTCGGGAAGCGCGCCAATATCCTGTGCCGTGATCGAGTCGACGAGCTGTTCGGCGTTGCGCTTCCGGTCGCGAGCACCTTCGAGCGAGGCACGAATGCCGGTGACGACGATATCGCCCTCCGTATCGCCGACCCCGGCGGGGTTGATGTTCTGGTCAGCAGACTGGTTCGCTGCGGCCTGTTCCTGCGCAAAGGCGGGAGCGGACAAGGCGATGATGGCCAGCGCGGCAACGGATGTTCCGGTGCGCAGGGCGCGAATTTCAAGCCGGCGTGCGACGCCCGCAGATATAGTGGTGACAGCCCTCATTTCAGTTCCCCTCCTGAACCGTCCTCAATCAGGGACGGTGTTTATTACCCGGCAATCCTGCCCGCGCCTGTGTCATGATAGCGCTATCACAACTTGACGCGATGGATCGGCTCTTATGCTGCCTGTCCACCTAAATCAACAGGCGTGAGATTGTTAGCATTGGGCCGAACCGGTAGCAACAGCAATATACAACAATATGTGGACCGCTAACATGAAGCGCCATATATCGCGGCGGCAGGAGAATTGCCCGATGCGCACCGTTCCCGAACGCGGACCCGCGACAGCGGACGAACTGGACGGAATCGTCGCGGCAGCACGCCCGGTGGTGCTGCGTGGTCAGGTTTCGGATTGGCCGTCAGTCGCGGCGGAGCGGGCAGGGCGGCTCGATGCCTATCTGCGTGATGGCGCCAGTGCGCACCCCGCGTCATGTGTCGTCGGTCTACCCTCGATCGGAGGGTATTTCTTCTATCGCGAGGATATGGGGGGCATGAACTTCGGCCGGCGCGATGCGCCGCTGGGTGATGTACTCGACCAGCTCGCGCAGCAGAAGGACACGATGCCGACGCTTGCGCTCGCCATGCAATCCGCGCCGACAGACGTCGTACTGCCGGGCTTTGCGGAAGCCAATGTCCTGTCCCTGCTCCCCGAATCGATCCGACCGCGACTCTGGATCGGCAACCACATCCGTGTCGCGACCCATTATGATTCGAGCGACAATATCGCCTGCGTGGTCGGCGGGCGGCGGCACTTCACGCTGTTCCCGCCCGATCAGGCGGCAAACATGTATATCGGCCCGCTCGAAGTGACACCGGCCGGCACGCCGGTCAGCATGGTCCGCGTCGATGCGCCGGATCTCGCGCGATACCCACGCTTCGCCGATGCGCTGGCGGTAGCCGAAACAGCCGAACTTGCGCCCGGCGACGCGATCTACATCCCATATTTGTGGTGGCATTCGGTCCGGTCACTCGATCCGCTGAGCGTGCTTATCAATTACTGGTGGAATCCGCAGTCCGAGCCGCTTTGGCCGGTCGACGCGCTCCTTCACGCGCTCGCGACAATGCGCGCATTATCGGCGAGTCGGCGAGCAGCGTGGCGTCCGCTGTTCGACCATCTGGTGTTCGACGATGCACCCGCCGCCCACCTCCCGAAATCGGCGCGCGGCGTACTCGGCGATCTATCCGACGCGGAGCGCCGCGCGCTCGCGGCGCATCTGGCAAAGCAACTCAGCGAACGATCCTGAAGACGCGGAACGAGTGTGGTGGAAGCGTGAGCGCGAAATCCGCCCGGTCGGGGGCGGCTGTTGCGCTGCCGGCAATCGGGGTGGTCGCCGAAACCATTGTGCCCGATGGCAGCTCGACAAGTTGTCGTCCTGTTGCGTGCACGGCGACCGGCGCCGTCTCGCCGCGGAACGACTGCACGACGAACGTGTCGTTGTCATAGGCGAACAACGATACCTGCGCGGGCGCGTCGATCATTACCGGCATATCGCTGCTCGCTACCTTGCGGATTTGCGCCAACATCGCTGGCGGCATGGCATAGAGGTCGGCCGGGTTCTCGGGCATGGACAGCATATAGAGAGTGCCTGCAGAATAGCGGTTCATCAGGATCAGCGGGAAGCCTTTTGCGCCTGCCACACCGCGCACGATTGCCCAGCTATCGTTGGTATAGAAGCGGATGTCGGGGAACAGGATCGGCTTCTGCGTGCCTTCGGTCGCGTTAAGCGGAGTGCCGTTGCCCGCGCCATAGCCCTGAACGAACTGGTCGATCAGTACGTGCCGCCCGGTCGGTGCCCATTCCACGAGGTCGCGAAAGCCACGATCCTGCAGTTTTTCGACCAGCCCCGACGTGACGATGACGGTCGCGCCACGCTTCAGCGCGCGCTGGATTTTCGCGACGATCATTGGGTCGGCGGCTGCGGCTTCGGTCAGCAACATCGTCTTTGCAGCTTCGGGAAAGCGCGGGGAAAGTTCGATCGGCAGGCCGATGGTGCCGAGATAATTGTGCAGAAAATCCTCGCCACTCGACTGATACGGCTTGTAGCTCGCAATGCCGATCGGCTTGCCGAGCTCACCGAGCACGCTGTCGACCGTCTCCAGCGCATAGCCCGCCGCGCGGCCCCAGCCGGCGGGGAGGCGAGCGCCGGTTGCGCGCCACCGGCCTTGTTCTGCCTCCCAGTCGAAACTCGTCCGCACATTCGCCCAGGGGCGCTGCCCCGCTTCAGCGGCGCCGTCCTCGGACATTGGATGCCAGTTGAACAAGGTGATTTCCGGCGCCTTGGCGAACAGCGTATCCCACAGCTGCTCGGCGTAGCGATCCAGGTCGCGCGTCGAGAAGGTGTCGACCCAGCCACCGCCATTACCGCCGGGGCGGATATTGTCATAATAACGGATGATCCCGTAGCTCTCATATTGCTGCAGCAACTGGTCGGTGAGCGTTGGGTCGCGTGTCTCGGTGCCGGTATAGATGCCGCCGAACGCCTGCGCTTGCTGATCGAGGTCATAGCCCAGCCCTTGGAAATGTTCGTACCAGTTCGGGTATTTGATCACCATCTTCACGCGCGGATTGACGGCATGAGCGGGCGTGAGGACGAGATCACGCGTCACCTTGCGCATCGTTTCCAGCCGGTACTGCGTCCAGCTGCGCTTGCCCTTAGCGGCGATGTCGGCATCGCTCTTGGAGGTGTAGAAAAAGAAGTCGTCGAGGATCACTTCGTCGAAATGCGCCGCAGCGAGGCGCACCGCCTTTTCGCATTCGGCACGGTCGGCGGGTTTTTCATAGTCGAAGGTGCCGAACTGACCGCCATCGCCGCCTGCCGCTAATGTAATGCCGCCGGCCGTTGCGACGCCCTTTTCGGCAAAATAGCCTTTCACGCGCTCCAGCTCTTCGCTGGTCGCGAAGTTCCGGTCGCGATACGCCTCGATATACACCTTGTCGAAATGGAGCTGGCTGGCGGCGCGGGCATATTGCCGGTCAAACGTCGTGCGATCCGCCAGCCGTCGCGCATCGCCGACCGCGATGTAGATGGCGGCGCGGAAATTCTTGTACTTGGGTGGAACCGCAATTGATGCCGGCGCGGTCTGAGCAAAGGCCGGAACGACGGACGACGCGACGAGGAGCGCGACGAACGCCGTGGTGCGAAGGCGCATGATCATTCTCCAGGCTGGTAGCCGCGGCTTCGCGGTGGCGATCGAAGGGCATGAGTGATGGCGGCGGCGGCGACCGGTGCCATTCGTGCATAGCCCATATCATTTGGGTGGAGGCCGTCACGCGTCAGATCCGCCTCCAGCAACCCGCGTGCATCGGTGAGCGACGCCGCATAATCGGCATAGGAATAACCGCGGTGGCGGGCGAGATCGCGCAAGGCGGCGTTGATCGCGCGGAGCGTTTCGGGCGGGCGTTCCTTCACGACATGGCGCGCATTGTCGGTGTAATCATTGACTGGCAGGATCGACGTCAAAATGACGCGGATACCGCGCGCATCGGCGATGTCCGCCATCGCGGTGATGCTGGCGAGGATCGTCGCGGGTGTCTCGACCTGAAGGAACCCCGATACATCGTTGGTGCCGGCGAGGATGATCACCGCGGCGGGCTTGAGCGCGACCACATCGGGCTCGAACCGGACCAGCATCTGCGCGGTCACCTGCGCGCCGATGCCGCGATTGATATAGGGTTTGTCGGGGAATGCCGACGACAGATTCCACAGGTCGGTGATCGAATCGCCGAGGAAGACGATGCGCCGCTCGCCTCGTGCCGGCGGCGGTAGCGTGGCGTTGGCAGGAGCGTAGATATAACGCTCGCCGAAATCCTGCATCAGTGCCGGTATCAACTTCGCCCGAAACGGTCCGCCCCAAGGTCCCCAGTCTCGCGTTTCGACGACGGCATGGCGCGCCGGGCTGCTCTGATAAGGTGGCGCATCCGCCGCGATCAGCATGGCGGCAAGCAGGAAGAGTCCCGCGCGCTTCATGCCGGAAACACGCCGCTGCGTTTGGCATAGGCGGCGAACAGGGATGGCCAAGCCGAAGCCGGAACCGTCTTGGGGAGCCGCGCGCCGAAACCATGACCGCCCTGGTCGAACGCGTGCAGTTCGGCGGGGCGTTTGGCATCAAGCATCGCTTGATAGAGCGCGAGGCTGTTGGCGATGGGAACGAGCCCGTCGTCACTGGCATGGGTCAGGAAGATTGGCGGCGTATCAGCGGTGACGCGTGTTTCGACCGAAGCGGCGTGGAGCGCTGCCTCGTTCTGCGCCGGGCCGAACAGCATGTCGCGGCTGCCGCCATGGGTGAAGGGCGCCGCCAGACTCACCACGGGATAGATCAGGCCGGCCAGATCGGGTCGCGCCGAAAGGCGGTCGGCGGCGTCGATCGGCGCATATGCCGTTTCCGCATGCCGCGTCGCGAGGCTCCCGGCGAGATGTCCACCGGCCGAAAAGCCGAGCACTGCGATGCGTTTCGGATTGACCCCATAGCTGGCGGCATGGGCGCGGATCAGCCGCACGCCGCGCTGCGCATCAGTCAACGGTACGGTCGCACGATTCGCCCAACCCTCGCCGGGCAGGCGATAAGTGAGGATGAAGCAGGTGACGCCAAGTGCGGTCAGCCAGCGAGCCTGTTCTTCGCCTTCATTATCCCACGAGAGAAAGGCATAGCCGCCCCCGGGAATAAGCATGACCGCGCTGCCGTTAGGTGTTGACGGGCGGCGGACGGTAAGCATCGGTCGATCGACGCCGGTGATCCAGCGATCATTGAAGTCCGCCTTGGTCGAACGCTGTTCGATCTTGCGGATCGGGAGCTTCGCGGGCGCCCCGGGCGCGGTGCCGGGCCATAGCGCGATCGTTTCCTCGGGCTTGTCCTGCGCAAGTAGCGGGGCGGCAAGCGCCGCCGTGGCAAGCCCGGTGATCACGGTGCGTCGCGTGGGGCCGCTCATTTCGGGCACACCGCGCCAGCGGGATCAGTCGCGAGCCGAAGGTCCGAGATCGCGATCGAAAACGGCGCGGTGGCCGTCAGCGCCATTGGCTCGGTCACTGCTGCCATGTTCGCACCCTTGTCGCGGAAGCATTTGAGCGGCACGCGCAACACCTGCCACCCGCTCGTGGCAGAGATGATGGGGGCGATATCCACCTTGCCGCCGCCGAGCGACAGCATGGCCGGCCCGGTCGGCGCCTTTATCGTACGGTAGGTGATCTGCAGGTTGAGATCGCCATTGACCTCACGGACCAGTGCGAGTTCCGGGCCGGTGATTCGTGCCGTGCCCGCCTGTGTCCAGGTGAATTGCACCGCACCTTCCTGCGTGGTCGCACTGTCGGCTGCGCTACGCTCGACACCTGAATCGATCGCCAGTGAGAACGGTGCGGGTACCTTGCCACGCGTGAAGAACAGGCTGGTATTGGCAAGGCTTGAATCGACACCCGCCACCTCACTCAGCGCGGGGACACTGCCCCCCTTGGCGTAGCTGAGGCCATGGCCGAACGCGAACAGCGGATCATAGCCGAGGGCGCCCTTGTTAAGCGTGAACTGTCCGGCGGTTTTGGGCCAGCTATAGGATAGCCGCCCGGTGAAATCGCGCTTGCCGCCAATCAGCACATCGGCGATGCCGGCGCCTTCAGAGCCCGGGAACCAGGCCGCGACGAACGCATCCGACTGGTTCATTTCCGGATTCACCCAGAGCGGACGGCCGGACAGGAAGACGGAGACGGTCGGCACGCCCGCCGCCTTCAGTTTCCTGAGCAGCTCTAGCGCCTGCTTGTCGCCCGCCTCGAATTCCAGCGTGCGGACGTCGCCGCGCATTTCGGCATAAGGCAGTTCGCCGAACACCACGATCGCAACATCGGGTTTGGTCGTGAAGCTGCCGTCGGGCGAGAGCGTCGCGGTACCGCCGCCCGCCTTCACCGCCTCGGCGATGCCGGCGTAAATCGAGGTGGCGCCCGGGAAGTCGGCATTGGTGTTGCCGTCACCCTGCCATGACAGCGTCCATCCGCCGGACTGGCGGCCGACATCGTCAGCGGCGTCGCCCGCGACCAGGATGTTAGCGCTCGCCTTGATTGGCAGCACGCCGCTGTTCTTCAGGAGCACGAGGCTTTTCGCCACAGCATCGCGCGCGACCGCACGGTGCGCGGCCGATCCGATCGTATCGCTCTTCGCTTCCCATGGGCGCGCGGGATCGAACAGTCCGAGCTTCATCTTGACCCGCAGGATGCGGCGTACCGCATCATCGACGCGCGCCTTCGGGATCGTCCCGGCCTTTGCCGCGGCGAGGGTCGTTTCGTACATGCCCTTCCAGCTATCGGGCGCCATCGCCATGTCGAGCCCCGCATTGAAGGTGGCAGGGCAGTCGGTATTGGTGCAACCGGGCAGCTGGCCATGGCCGTTCCAGTCACCGACAACGAAGCCGTCAAAGCCCATCCGGCCCTTCAGCACATCGGTCAACAGGCTCTTGTTGCCGTGCATCTTGATGCCGTTCCAGCTCGAGAAGCTGGCCATTACCGTCATTGTGCCATGGTTGATCGCGTCGGGGTAACCCGCCGCGTGGATACGGATCAGCGTCGCTTCGTCCACCTGCGTGTCGCCCTGATCGATGCCATCCGTGGTGCCGCCATCACCAAGGAAATGCTTGGCGGACGCGGCGACACGGCCGTGCTGGATGCCGCCTTTGCCCGGCAGACCCTGCAGCCCCTCGATCATTGCTCCGGCATAGGAGGCGACGATGACGGGATCTTCCGAATAGCCTTCATAGGTACGGCCCCAGCGGTCGTCCTGCGGCACGGCCAGTGTCGGGCCGAACGCCCAATCGATCCCGGCGGCAGCGGTTTCCTCCGCAGTTACCGCGCCAATGCGGCGGATCAGGGCGGGGTCGCGGGTCGCGCCGAGCGCGATGTTGTGGGGGAAGATCGTAGCGCCGACGATGTTGTTGTTACCATGGACCGCGTCCACCCCGAACATCAGCGGAATGGTGACATGGCCGGGACGCTGCTCCATCGCGACCGCGTTGAACGCGCGGCTCGTCGCGATCCAGGGTGCGGCAGGGGAGCGATCCGGGCTGCCGATCGGCGGTGAGCTGCCGCCCGCGAGGATGGAGCCGAGCGGATAGCGCCGCAAATCCTCGGGCGTGATAGCGCCAATATCTGCCTGGATCATTTGGCCGATCTTTTCCTCGATCGACATTTGCGCCATCAGCGCGGTGACCTTCGCCTCGGTCGCGGCATCGACCAGGCCTTGGCTCTTGCCCTTTGGCCAGAGTGCGGGATGTGCCTCTCCCGCGACGGTCGGCGTCGACTCCTGCGCGGTCGCCGCAATCGCCGTACCGCAAAGCGCGGCTCCCAGCATGGCCCGGTACGCTCGTCCCATCTTCACTCTCCCACGTGCTTTTCAGGCAACATAACCAATTGTTATGCTAGCGCTACCATAAATTGCTCGAAGACCGCTTTAAGACAGGCTGTGCAACGCGCTAACACCTGCTAAATGCGTGCCCATGGTCACGAACCCCCGCAAGCCCCGCGCCGGCTCAGGCCGCCAGAGTGGCGCACCGACGATCGCCGATGTCGCGGCGCTCGCCGGCGTTTCGACAATGACGGTCAGCCGCGTGATCAACGCTGAGAGCAATGTCCGCGCGTCGACGCGGGAGGCCGTGAATGCCGCGATCGGCCAGTTGAACTATGCGCCCAATCGCGCGGCGCGTAGCCTGGCCGGTGCATCGCAACTGCGGCTCGGACTGCTCTATTCCAACCCAAGCGCCGCCTATCTCAGCGAATTCCTCGTCGGCAGTCTCGATCAGGCGGGGCGATCGGACATTCAGCTCATTGTCGAGAAATGCGAGCTTGGCGATCATGAGCGCCGGGTGGTCGAGCGAATGATCGGAAGCGGAATCGACGGCGTTATTCTGCCCCCACCATTGTGTGATTCGCGTAGCGTGCTCGACGTACTGATCGCGGCCCGGGTGCCAACCGTCGTCGTTGCGACCGGCTGCCCCCCCCCCGAATGCGCCGCAATTTCGATCGATGACCGTGGTGCCGCGCAAGCAATGACGCGCCATCTGATCGAACTCGGCCATGCGCGGATCGGTTTCATTACCGGCAACCCCAACCTGACCGCTAGCGGCGAACGGCTGGTGGGCTACCGGGCCGCGCTGACGGAAGCGGGCATGCCGTTCGATGAGGATCTGGTGGCCGACGGCCTGTTCACCTATCGCTCCGGGCTCGATGCGGCGGACGAACTGCTTGAGGGCAAGAATCCGCCCTCGGCGATCTTTGCGAGCAACGACGATATGGCGGCGGCAACGGTCGCGGTGGCGCATCGTCGGGGGCTCGATGTGCCGGGTGACCTGACTGTTTGCGGCTTCGACGACAGTGCGCTCGCGACGACGATCTGGCCCGAACTGACGACGATCCATCAGCCAATTGCGGACATGTCGCGAGCCGCGGTCGAGCTGCTCGCGGCCATGCTGCGCGCCAAGCGGGGCGGTGGCGAGGTGCGCCATGTGACGCTCGATTACACGCTGATCCGGCGTCAATCCGACGCGGCGCCAAGGCGGCGACCACCCGCCCGGACGCGCGGCTGATTATCCCCGGATCGTCATCGTGATCTCGCGGCGCTCGCCGGGGATGAGAATATCCGCTGCGCCGCGATTGACCGCATCGGGCATCGCGCTCACCGGCTCTGCGCAGAAATAGTCTTCCCCCGGCGGTAGATAGAGATGCAGCATCGGCGTGCCTGTAGCCGACAGCGTGATGACCCCGTCGTCGCGCGCGATCGTCGCGCTGCCCGCCCAGCCGGTATAGCAATTGTCGATCAGGTCGCTGCGTATGACCGTCGCTCCGACCGACCAGTCTCCGAACGCTGCTGGTTCGACGTGTTCGGTTGGCAGCAGGCCATCGTCGATCCGCCACACGCCTTTCGCCGTGAAAGCGAGCGTGCGAACACCATCACGGGTGAAATAGGGATGGAAGCCAAGGCTGACCGGCATCGCCCGATCATCGTCACTGGTGATAGCCAATGCGACGTGCAGCCCTCCATCGTCGAGTGCCAACCGTTGCGTCGCTCGATAGCGCCAGGGCCAGGCGGCATCGCCATGGTGCTGATGGACGAGCGTTACGCTCGTCGCATCCATGGTTTCGACCGACCAGCCTGTCAGCCAGCCCACACCGTGTAGTGGGTGCGTCTGGCTGACATGGTTGCGCGGCAACCGATAGTCTTGGCCATCGAACGCGAACGCGCCGTCGGCGATCCGGTTGGCATAGGGAACGAGCGGGAAGCTGGCAAAGGCGAGCGGACCTGTCGCACCTGCGGGTGTCGCGCGCAACATGTCGACCCCTCGCCGGGAGAGCGACGCGATCGTGCCGCCTACCTCGGGGTCAAGTGTCGCGGCCCAGTCGCCGGCGGCGATTCTCATCCCTCCATGTCTTCCAACTCGCGTCCGCGCGTTTCGCTGACCATCGCCTTCACGAAGAAGAACGATATCACAGCCGCGATGGCATAGCCGATATAGGTCACTGCCAGCCCCGGCGAGACGACCAGCGACGGGAAGCTGACCGAGATCGCGGCATTGGCAATCCATTGTGCGAAGCCCGACACCGCAAGCGCCGAGCCGCGGATCTGGTTGGGGAACATCTCGCCCAGCATCACCCACATAACCGGGCCCCAGCTGACGTTGAAGAAGATGACGTAAAGGTTGGCGGCGACAAGGGCGATGATGCCTGAATTGCCTGGCAGCGAGACCGCGCCGCTCGCATCGGTGACCGCGGTCGAGAATGCCCAGGCCACCACGGCGAGCGTCACCGCCATGCCGGCCGAACCGATCAGCAGCAGGGGCTTGCGTCCGATCTTGTCGATCAGCGCGATGGCGAGCAGGCAAGCGCCGATCGAGAGGACGCCCGACAGGATATTGGTCTGCAGTGCATAATCCTCGGTGAAGCCGACCGCTTCCCACAGTGTCGCACCATAATAGAAGACGACGTTGATGCCGACGAGCTGCTGGAACACGGCAAGACCGATGCCGACCCACAGGATCGGGCGGATCTTGCCCGTGCCCTTGTCGATCAGATCCGACAGCTTGGGCCGATGGTGGTCGGCGGCGAGGCTTGCGCGAATCTCGGCCACCTTGCGGCGCGCTTCGGCTGCGCCGAACAATCGGGTGAGAACGCCTTCTGCTTCCGCATCGCGGCCTTTGACCACCAGGTAGCGGGGACTTTCCGGGATGAAGAACAGGGCGATGAAATAGATCGCGGCTGGAATGACCTGCAGCCAGAACATCCAACGCCAGGCCTCATAACCGCCCCACAGGATCGCGGTCGATCCACCTGCGTAGCGCGCGAGCGCGAAGTTCGCGACGAACGCGCCAGTCAGGCCGGAAATGATCATCACCTGCTGAATGCTGGACAGACGCCCGCGCACACTCGCCGGCGTCACTTCGGAAATATAAACGGGGGAGGTGACGCTGGCCGCGCCCACGCCGAACCCGCCGATGATCCGGGCGAAGATGAAGATCGCCGAGGATTCCGCCGCGCCCGCCAACAGCGCGGAGAAGATGAACAGCGCCGCGGCCACCATCATCGTATTGCGGCGCCCGATCAGGTCGGAGAGCCGGCCTGCGCCGAACGCGCCGATCGACGATCCGACCAGGATCGCGCCGACATTGATGCCGATGCCGAGCCGGCCAAGGTCGAACGCCGCCTCCAGTCCCTTTTGCGTTCCGTTGATGACGCCCGAATCATAGCCGAACATGAATCCGCCGATCGTCGCGACCGCGACGACCAGCGCGATGAGCGCCTTGTTGACCTGACCTTGTTCCACGCAATGATCCTCTCTGTTCAGGCGCCTCTTGCGGGCGCTCAGCTATTGGCTCGTGTGACGGGCATTCCCGGTATCTTGACCGGAAAAGTGAAAACATCGCCGGCAAACGGCTGGGCTGCGAGCGCATCAGCGCTCAATCCTTGCCGTGCGGTGGTCGCATAGGCGGTGCGCCCGTCGGGGCCGCCCAGCGCGATCTTGGTGACGTTGGAGACGGGGAAGATTATCTCATCGGTCATGTGCCCGTCGGTGTCGTAACGCCGCGCCGCGCCGCCGCCATAAAAGGCGATCCACACGCCGCCCTCGGCGTCGCAGATCGCGCCGTCGGGATGGCCCTCGTCGCCGGTGAAATGGAGGAAGGTCGCGCCAGCTCCGACATTGCCGGCCGCGTCGATCGGGTGGACGCTGACGCGGCGCGCGAGCGTATCAACATGATAGAGCCGGTCGCCCGCCGGCCCGATCGCGGGGCCGTTGGTGATGACGCACGGGTCGATCCCGGTCTCGCGCACGGCGCTGCCATCGAGCAGGAAGACGCGACCGCTCGGCGCCGTCTCGTCATTGTCCATCGTGCCGAAATAGAGTCGACCCGAGGGATGGACCGCGGCATCGTTGAGGCGGTTGGCGGGCAGATCGGGATCGATCTCGGCGATCCGGTTAAAGATCCCGCTCTCGGGCGAGAAGCGGTGCGGGCCGGACTGCAGCCCTGCGATCAGGTCGCCCTTGGCGGCGGGAAGTATCCAGCCGACAAGTTCGGGCGCGTCCCATTGGTCGAGCGCACCGCTGACCGGCGCGTGGCGATACACGCGACGCCCCTTGATATCGACGAACCACAATGCCCCATCGATCCATACTGGGCCTTCGCCTAGTTCGGCACCGACCGAAAGCAGGTGCGTCGCTTGCATCATCGCCACCCGGCGTCGACGAAATAATCATGGCCGGTGCACATCCGCGCATCGTCCGAGGCGAGAAACAGCGCGAGCGCCGCCACGTCGGCGGGCTGGATGCGCCCGTCCAGGCATTGCGCCGCGACGATCTCCGCCTCGCCTGTGGGCGTGTACCATTGTTCCTGTCGCGGCGTCTGGACGTTGCCCGGTACGATCGTGTTCACGCGGATGTTACTCCTGCCCAGATCCCGGGCGAGCGCGCGGGTCAGTCCCTCGATCGCCGCCTTGGAAGTCTGATAGAGAACAAGGTCGGGCAGTGCGAGGTGCCAGCTGATCGATCCGAAATTGACGATCGCTCCGCCGCCGGCGCGCTTCATTGCCGGGATCACTGCCTTGGCGGCAAAGAACTGGTGACGCAAATTGACGTTGAGACGCTGCTCCCAGATTGCCGGTGTTACGTCGTCGATGGTGTGGCGGTCATCGTTGGCGGCATTATTGATCAGGATATCGACACCGCCGAGCGCGCCCTCCAGCGCCGCCATCACCATCGCGACCTGGTCGAGGTCGGTGAGGTCGCAGCGGTGATAGACGGGGGGGTGAACGGCGTTGTTCGAAAGGCGCGTGGCCAGCGCTTCGGCTTCGCCGTCGGCGATATCGACGAATGCGACGTGTGCACCCTGCGCGACGAATGCCTCGACCAGCCCTGCACCGATCCCGGACGCGCCGCCGGTGATGATCACGCGCTTGTCCCGCAAGGTCGGGTATACCGCACGGGCGTCGGTCGGCGTCGTTTGCTGTAACATGTTGGTCTCCGTCGGCATCACGCCGAGAGCAGCCCGCGGGCCGCCAGATTATGCATCAGGTCACCGATGCCAAACCGCCAGGCGGGCGCATCGCGCGACGTGGTGACGGTGTTGACGAGCGTTCCGAGTTGCGCACTCGAGATCGTCACCACGTCGCCGGGTTTGTGGGTAAAGCCGCGCCCGGGTTCGTCGCGGTCCTGCGTCGGCGCGAAGAGCGTTCCGCAGAACAGGACGAATCCGTCGGGGTAGTGATGTTCGCTCATCGTCTGGGCAAGCAGGTCTTCCGGATCGCGACTGATCTCTCGCATGGTACTCGAGCCTTCGAGGACATAGCCGTCGGTACCGCGGATCGTCAGCGAAACATCGGCGGCGCGCACATCGATCATGGTGAAATCGTCATCGAATAGCCGGATCAAAGGGCCGAGCGAACAGGATGCATTGTTGTCCTTTGCCTTGCCGAGCAGCAGTGCCGAACGCCCCTCGAAATCGCGCAGATTGACATCGTTGCCGAGAGTCGCGCCAACCGCGCGACCGCTTGCATTGGCGACCAGCACCACCTCGGGCTCCGGATTGTTCCAGGTCGAATCCGACCGCACGCCGATCGGCGCGTTCAGCCCCACCGTCGACAGCACCGGTGATTTGGTGAATATTTCCGCATCCGGGCCGATCGCGACCTCCAGATATTGCGACCACATGCCGTCGGCGATCAGCGCTTCCTTGAGCGTCGCAGCCTCGGAAGATCCCGGCACCACTGCGCGGATGCTGCCGCCCAGTGCCGACTCGAGGCGGTCGCGCACGTCGGCGGCGCGCCTATGATCGCCGCGCGCGCGCTCTTCGATCACACGTTCGAGCGCGGACACCGCAAAGGTGACTCCGGCCGCCTTGACGCACTGGAGGTCGATTGGACTGAGCAGATGGGAACAGTCGATCGTGTCGAGATCGCCGATCGCTTCGCCGCCTTCGAACGCGTTCGCTTCGATCAATGCGGAGACGGTGGGGGCGACGCGCGACATGTCGAAGACCGCGCCGGCGCGGACCATGATCGGCAAGGGGCCGTCCCCGATATTGATTCGCCCGACGAAACGGGCCGCGCGCCAGTCGCGCGGCAATGCC
This sequence comes from Sphingomonas sp. So64.6b, assembly GCF_014171475.1. NCBI lineage: Bacteria > Pseudomonadati > Pseudomonadota > Alphaproteobacteria > Sphingomonadales > Sphingomonadaceae > Sphingomonas > Sphingomonas sp. So64.6b. The sequence continues at coordinate 2,340,914 of NZ_CP048817.1, read as the reverse complement.
TCGGCGAGTGGCAGGTGTTCTATCGACACGTGATCCCCTCCGTTGTGTTAGCGGTATCGTCTATGCCATAGGGGATCGTCAAGGGACGTGTCGAACAGCGATGCGCCGAGAGATACAGAGGGGAGGCGCAAGAAGGTGAGACACCGAATCGGGAGCATGGTCGCGATCGTCGCACTCCTTTGCGGGAGCGGTCCCGTCGTCGCCAAAGAAAATGTCGCTACCCCTTACCGCTGGACCAACGTCGCGGTGGGCGGCGGTGGTTACGCCCCTAACATCATCTTCAGCCAGACCGAACGCGGTCTCGCCTATCTTCGCACCGACATGGGCGGCGCTTATCGCTGGGACGCGACCGCCGGGCGCTGGATGCCGCTGCAGGATGGCAATGCGGTGCCGAGCTATATGGGTGTCGAGAGTATCGCGACCGACCCGCGCGATGCGAATATCGTCTATCTCGCCGCCGGGATGAGTGCGCGCCAGCCTGCCGCAATTTTGCGCTCGGCTGATCGCGGGGCAACATGGCGCGCGACGACGGTGCCGTTCGCGATGGGCGGCAACGAACCAGGCCGTGGCCTTGGCGAACGACTCACGATCGATCCCAACCGGACATCCACACTGTTCTTCGGCTCGCGCCATGACGGCCTGTGGCGCAGCGATGATTCGGGCGCGACCTGGATGAAGGTGACGGGTTTCCCGGTCGCCGGACTGGGGCAGCCGGCCGAGAAGCAGACGCATGGCGGCATCGCGTTCGTCGTTGTCGACCCGATCAGCGGCGAGGCGGGCCAGGGCTCGAAGCGGATCTGGGCGGGGCTGGCCGATCCGGGTGCTGAGCACCTCTTTCGCTCCGACGATGGCGGCAGGAACTGGGCCGCGGTCAAGGGGCCGGCCGCCGATCTGCTGGCCGCCAAGGGGGTGATCGGCGCCGACGGCACGCTCTATGTTGGTTATTCGAGCGGGATCGGCCCCAGTGACGCCAAGACCGGCGCTGTTTGGCGCTTCGCCGCCGACGGGGCCGCGCGCGATATCACGCCGGGCGATTACGGGATGGGGGGCTTCCTTGGTCTCGCTGTTTCCCGCAGCGCGCCGGGTACGGTCGCCGTTTCGACGATCGATCGCTGGAATCCCGGGGACACTGTGTGGGTCTCGCACGATGGTGGTAAGGTGTGGGAAGATGTCGGCACGCGGAGCAGTCGCGACGTGTCGGCGACGCCTTATCTGCTGCATGAGGGCAAGGGCGCCGACTTCGGCCACTGGATCTCGGGGCTGGCGATTGATCCGTTCGATGCGAATCATGTCGTCTATACCACCGGTGCGACCGTCTATGTGGCGGACGCGCTGAAACCGACTGGCCCGATCGTGTGGAAACCATGGGTGAGGGCCATCGAGCAGACCGCGATCATTACACTCGCTTCGCCGACCGGTGGCGCGTCGCTGATCTCGGGTTTCGGCGACCTTGCCGGCTTCGTCCATACCGATCTCGATCGGTCACCAGCACCGACCTTTATTGATCCCTATCTGTCGAACACCAATAACATCGACTATGCTGGCCGCGCGCCGAACATCGTCGTTCGCAGCGGCAGCCTTTACGCCGATCGCCCGCGCGAGGCGACGCTCGGCTGGTCGGACGACGGCGGAACCACATGGCATCCGCTCAAGGCGCCGGCGATCCGCCCGGCCGACGGTCAGCCTGGCAAGCGTTACGATCTTGAGGGCGACGCCGCGGTGATCGTCTCGGCCGATGGCGTGACCTTCATCGTCTGCACGCCGGTCCCGCTCGTCACGCGCGACCGCGGTCGGACCTGGGGATTGGCGCAGGGGTTGAGGCTCAACGCCCGGCCGGTTGCCGACAAGGTCGATGCTCAGCGTTTCTATTCGGTCGATTTCGATCACGACGCACTGCTCGTCTCGACCGACGGCGCGAAGAGCTTCGCTCCGGTCGCTGGCGCAGGGCTGCCGCCGCAACTCTGGCCCGGCAAGGTCTATTGGCGCGAACAGCAATATCGGCTGGTCGCGTCGCCATTCGCCGCCGGGGATTTGTGGTTCCATGTCGGCGATGTGCTCTACCACAGTGTCGATGGGGGACGCCGGTTCGTGCAGGCGAGCGGCAAACTGAAAGTCGAACTGTTCGGGCTCGGCAAGGCCGTGGTGGGTGCATCGACGCCGGCAATCTTTGCGGTCGGCACGATGGGGATACAGCGCGGCATCTGGCGCTCGGTCGATGGGGGCACGGACTGGACGCGGATCGATGACGACGCGCATCGCTGGGGCGGGCGCTACCGGGTAGTCTCGGGCGATCCGCGTATCGCGGGCCGCGTCTATCTGGGCACGGACGGGCGGGGGCTGTTCTATGGCGACCCGGCGGGAGGAGAGAAATGATGAAGCTAGTCGCGGCCGCCTTGCTCGCGGCACTGCCATGCACGGCTTTGGCGCAGCAGGCGACGCCAGTGCCGAAGATCGTTTCGAAGAATGGCCGTCACGCGCTGATCGTTGATGGCGCGCCGTTCACGATCCTCGGCGGGCAGGTCAATAATTCGAGCAACTATGCCGCGCCGCTCGAGGCTGCCTGGGCGGTCCTCGACCGGGTTCACGCCAATACGGTCGAGGTGCCGATCGCCTGGCAACAGGTCGAGCCGGTCGAGGGGCGGTTCGACCTGTCTTTTCTCCAGACGCTGCTCGAGGCTGCGCGCAAGCATGACAAACGGGTCGTATTGCTGTGGTTCGGCACATGGAAGAACACTTCCTTCGCTTATACACCCGACTGGGTGAAGCTCGACAACCGCCGCTTCCCGCGTATGAAAACCAGGGATGGCAAGGACCATGGCGTGCTGAGTGCCCATGGTGCGGCTACGCTTGCCGCCGATCGGCGCGCTTTCGTGAAGGTGATGGAATATCTGCGCGATCATGACGCGCAAAACACCGTGATCCTGGTTCAGCCCGAGAACGAAACCGGCAGCTATCGCAACCCGCGTGACTATTCGGCCGCTGCAAATGCGTTGTTCACCGGGCCGATCCCGGCGGTGCTCGCGGCGCGGACCGGTAAGCGCGGCACCTGGACAGAGGCGTTCGGCGCGCAGGCGGATCGTGCCTTTAACAGCTGGTATGTCGCATCCTATGTCGATGCGATCGCGGCGGCGGGCAAGGCGATCAAACCACTGCCGATGTACGTCAATGCGGCGCTGGCCGGCCCGTCGAACGTGCCCGATCCCGATGGCGTGGCAAGCGGTGGGCCACAGCAGGACGTGCTCGACATCTGGAAGGCGGCTGGGCCGAATATCGATTTCGCCGCACCCGACATTTATGACCGGGCGAGCGCGAATGTCGTCCAGTATCTCGACAAATATGCCCGTCCGGACAATGCGTTGATGGTGCCAGAGATCGGCAATGCGCGCGAATTTCACCGCTTTTTCTACGCCGCACTGGGGCGTGGCGCGATCGGCTATGCGCCGTTCGGGCTCGATGCGACCGGCTATTTCAACTACCCGCTCGGCTCGAAGGATCTCGACGACGCAACGCTCGAACCGCTTGCGCTGCCCTATGCCGCGATCGGGTCGATCATGCGTGATTGGGCGCGGATCGCCTTCGAGCATCCGACATGGGGAGCGGCGAAGCCCGACGATGGCACCACTCAGGCGACGGTGATGGGCGACTGGACGATCGCCGCGTCATGGGGCGAGTGGCAGTTCGGCATGAAGGACTGGACCTGGCTCAAGTCCGAACCCGCGCCATGGGGTAAGGATCCGATCGGCGGCGTTGCGGTTGCCCAGCTTTCGACAGACGAATTCCTCATTGTTGGCGACCATGTCCGGCTCAATTTCGGGACGGCCGACGGTAAGCCGAACGGTCTGGTCGTTCGCGTCGAGGAAGGTGTTTTCCGCGACGGCAAATGGATCATGGCCCGGATTTGGAATGGCGATCAGACCGATTATGGAATCAATCTGCTCGACCGGCCACAGATATTGAAGATCACGATGGGGCGTTACCGCTGAGGCGCCTGAGAAACGGATGAAGGGGATGAATATGAAAAGAGCAATCATCGCTGCGCTCACGCTTGGTAGCGCTATCGGAACGGCACAGGCGCAAACGTGGCAGAAGACGACGGATGGCGTGGTGGTGACGCCTGCCGACGGTCCGGCGGCGCGCGTCGAGCTCTCTGTCCATGGTGAGGGCATCGTCCATGTCGTGGCGCTGCCCAGGGGGGGGGAGGGCATCACCCGCACGCCCAGCCTGATGGCGCCCAGTCCGCCGGCCGCCGGGCCGTTCACTGTCGCCGAGACAAAGGGTCATGTCGTGGTCAAGGCGGCGAAGGCTGTCGCCGATGTCGATCTGACGACCGGGCAGGTTCGCTTCCTCGACGCTGCCGGCCGCGTTCTCCTTGGTGAAAGCGCGGCACCGGTGTTCCGGCCGACAACGATCGACGGCAAGGCGTTCGTCGCCGTCTCGCAGCAGTTCAATCGCGGGACCGATGAGGGGCTTTACGGCCTCGGCCAGCATCAGAATTCGCAGATGGATTATAATGGCGAGGACGTCGAACTCGCCCAGCACAATATGGACATCGCCGTCCCTTTCGTCGTCTCGACGAAGAAATACGGCCTGCTGTGGGACAATGACGGGATCAGCCGCTTTGGTAATCCCAAGCCCTATACGCTGGTCGGCGAGGGGATGAGCGTGTCCAGCGGCGGCAAGGCCGGCTGGAAAGCGGAGTATTTCCTCGACGGCAAATCCGCCGTGACGCGGCAGGAAGCGACGATCGACTATCAGTTCCTGAAAGATCAGGGGAAATGGCCCGAAGCGGCCAAGGCGAAGACGGTCGCCGCGACCGGCGGTCAGAACACTGCCGGCAACGCCGTGCAGAAGCAGACTGTGGTGTGGACCGGCGACGTGCTGCCGACCGCGACCGGAACGCATAAGTTCCAACTCTATGGCTCGAGCTATTACAAACTTTATGCCGACGGAAAGCTGGTGCTGGATCGCTGGCGGCAGAACTGGAACCCTTGGTACGCCAATTTCGAACTGCCAATGACCAAGGGCAAGCCAGTCGCGATCCGCATCGAATGGGAACCCAATGCGGGCTATATGGCGCTGCTTCACAGCGATCCGCTGCCTGCGCCCGATCGCCATTCGGTGTGGCTGACCAGCGACGTGGCACTGGCCAAGAATTACTGGTTCGTGCCCGGCGACACCATGGATGGTGTGATCGCGGGCTACCGCCAGTTGACTGGCAAGGCGGAGATGATGCCCAAATGGGCCTATGGCTTCTGGCAGTCTCGCCAGCGCTATGACACGTCGAAGGAAATTACCGACGTTGTCGAGAAGTACCGCTCGCTGAACATCCCGCTCGACAATATCGTCCTCGACTGGCGCTACTGGCGCGACGACGACTGGGGCAGCCATCGCTTCGATCCGACACGCTTTGCGGATCCCAAGGCGCTGATCGACCAGGTCCATGGCGACAATGCCAATTTCATGATCTCGGTCTGGCCGAAATTCTATCCGACCACCGACACCTACAAGGAACTGACCGCCAAGGGGCTCACCTATCAGGGCAATCTTCGTCAGGGGAATACCGACTGGGTCGGGCCAGGGTACAAGAGTACCTTCTACGATCCCTATGCGCCCGAAGGACGCCGCATCTTCTGGAAGCAGGTCGAGGACAGGCTGGCGGCGTTCGGCGTCGATGCATGGTGGGCGGATGCGAGCGAGCCCGACATGCATTCGAACCTGTCGATCCCGGAGCGGATCGATACGATGGGGCCGACAGCGATGGGGCCGGCGGCGCAGTTCTTCAACAGCTACCCGTTGATGAACGCGCGCTCCTTCTACGATGGATGGACCAGCTATAAACCCGATGTGCGGCCGTTCCTGCTGACTCGTTCGGGCTTTGGCGGCTTGCAGCGTTATGGCGCCGCGATCTGGTCGGGCGATGTGGCGAGCCGCTGGTACGATCTGCGTGCGCAGATTTCCGCAGGCGTGAACGCGTCGATGTCGGGCATTCCCAACTGGACCCATGACATTGGCGGCTTTGCGCTGGAAGATCGCTATTCGACCAAGACCCCGACCGCGGCCAATCTCGACGAATGGCGCGAACTCAATCTGCGCTGGTTCCAGTTCGGCGCCTTTTCCCCGCTGTTCCGCAGCCATGGTGAATTCCCGTATCGCGAAATCTACGAGATCAGCCCCGAAGGCTCGCCGATGCGTGCCTCGATGGTGTGGTACGACACGCTACGCTATCGCTTGATGCCCTATATCTACACGCTCGGCGCCGATACCTACGTGAAGGACGGCAGCATCATGCGCGGCCTGGCAATGGATTTCCCCGCCGATGTGAAGGCGCGGCGGATCGACGACCAATATCTGTTCGGCGACGCGTTCCTTGTCGCACCGGTCACCGACTACAAGGCGCGCACCCGCAGCGTATATTTCCCCGGCGTTGGGAACTGGTACGACTTCTCGACCGGCAAGGCCTATCGTGGCGGTGCCCGCGCCATGGTCGATGCGCCGTTCGAACGCATGCCGCTGTTCGTGCGCGCGGGCGCGGTGGTGCCGATCGGGCCAGTGACTCAATATGTCGACGAGAAGCGTGATGCGCCGCTGACCATCGCGGTCTATGCCGGCGCAAATGGCAGCTTCTCGCTGTACGAGGATGACGGGCGCAGCGAACGGTACAAGACCGGCGCGTTCAGTCGTATCCCCATGACCTATGACGACCGCAGCGGCGCGGTCACGATTGGTGCGCGCGAAGGAGCTGGCTGGACGGGCATGCCCGCGACGCGGACGATCCGCGTGAAGTGGGTCTCGCCGGGTAAGCCAGTGAGCGATGACAATGGCTATGATGCCGAGGTGACTTATACGGGCGCTGCGGTCACCGTCAGAAAGCGCGGATGATGCCAGGTGGGTGGCATCGGCGCGGCGTGCTTGCCGGTCTCGCCGCGATGCCGGCGATGCCCGCGCTGGCGCGTCGCGGCGTCGTCGAGACGGGGCCGGTCCAGCCGACCTGGCCCTCGCTCGTCGAGCATTACCGCTACCCCGACTGGTTTCGTGATGCGAAGTTCGGGATCTGGTCGCATTGGGGCCCGCAATCGGTGCCGGAGCAGGGGGATTGGTACGGCCGGTTTCTCTATATGCAGGGGCACCCGATGTATCGACATCATCTGGAAACATACGGCCACCCCGCCGATACGGGCATGATGGAGATCCAGAATCGCTGGACCGCCGATCGATGGGATCCGGATGCGCTGATGAAGCGCTTTGTGAAAGCCGGGGCGAAATATTTCGTCTCGCTCGCCTGCCATCACGACAATCTCGATTGTTATGACAGTGCTCATCACGCCTGGAACAGTATGCGCGTCGGGCCGAAGCGTGACGTGGTTGGTATCTGGGCGAAGACGGCGCGGGCGGCGGGGCTTCGCTTCGGTGTTTCGAACCACGCCTCGCATGCCTGGCACTGGTATCAGCCCGCTTATGGTTACGATCCCGAGGGGCCGCGTAAGGGCCAGCGCTACGACGCCTATCGGCTGACCGCGGCGGACGGGCGCGGCAAATGGTGGCAGGGGCTCGATCCGCAGGCGCTCTACACCGGACGCCATATGGTTGCGCCCGACGGGCTCGACACGATCGCAGCGATGGACGCCTGGCATACCGCGCATGACGGTCAATGGATCGAAACCGCGCCGCCGGGCGACGCGCGTTATGCGCGGCAATGGCTGTTGCGACAGGCCGATCTGGTCGAGAAATATCGCCCCGATTTCTGCTATATGGACAATTATGAATTGCCGTTCGGCCCGATCGGGCTGGCGGCGGCTGCGGATTACTACAACCGCTCCATTCGCTGGCATGGCAAGGTCGATGTTGTCCTGACCGCCAAGCAGCTGAAACCCTATGCGCGGTTCGGGCTCGTGCAGGATGTCGAGCGCGGCTTTTCCGACCGGTTGTGGGAAGAGCCGTGGCAGACCGACACGTGCATCGGCGACTGGTTCTACAATCGCGCGCGCTTCACCGACCGCAGCTACAAATCAGCCGAGGATGTCGTCCAGCGGCTTGCCGATGTCGTCTCGAAGAACGGCAACCTGCTGCTCTCGATCCCGCAACGCGGCGACGGCACGATCGATGCGGAAGAGGAGCGTATCCTCGACGACCTCGCGGGTTGGATGGCGGTCAATGGCAGCGCGATTTTCGGCTCACGGCCATTCCATGTCTATGGTGAGGGGCCGACGCAATTGGCAACCGGCATGCAGAATGAGGGCGCGTTCAAGGGCTTTGATGCACGCGATGTGCGTTTTACGGTTAAGGGCGGTGCGCTTTACATATTCTTTCTCAAGCCGCCGCGCGGCAGGGCCGCCATCGCCGCATTGGGCAGCAAGCGCTGGCAGGCGCAGGTCGAGCGCGTCAGCGTGCTCGGCAGCGGACAGATCGAGTACGGGCGCAGCGCCGACGCGCTCGAACTGGATATGACCAACAGCCCCGATTTCGTCCCGGTGGTGCGGATCGACGGGCGCGGAATCGTGCCCGCATGAGCAACGGGCACGCGGGGATAGTATGAACGCCATATCGATAGCCTATGGTCGACCATAGGCGGCGTGCTCGGCCGTTTGGTTTCGCCCTCCGGGTTCACCGGAACTGTGGCGGTCGAATAGATCATGGCAAATATCCTGGTTTCGAGTTGCTGCGCGCCTGGGCCTTAGGCTGTGATTTCGGCAGCGAATTCACGATAGGAGCGCAGCGGGCGACCCAGCAGCGCGGTGAGGCGATCGACGTCGCCGGCGGCGGGGATCATGCCCTCGGTCTGAAAGCGCTCGGCCATCAGGCGCATGTCGAAAGCCATCCAATCGGGCGCGAACTGGCGCAGGTTCTGCTCGAATCCGGCATTGTCGTCGCCTGGCCAGACGATCGGGCGGCCAAGAACTTCGGTCCAAATGGCGGCGATGTCCGCACCCGTCAGAGTGTCAGGGCCAACGAGCGTGATCCGCTCGAGCGGAAGCGGCGCGCCGGCTTGCTCGCGACGGATGAGCTCGATCGCGGCGATTTCACCCAGGTCGCGCGCGTCGATCATGGCGAGGCCCTTGCTGCCGATCGGCATCGGGTACACGTCGTGGCCGGTCACGACATCTTTGATCGTGATGTCGTTCTGGATGAAATAGGCGGGGCGCAAGATCGTGGCGCTGAGGCCCATCTGCTCGATCATCCGCTCCACGGCGAACTTGACCGCGAAATGCGGCACGTTGACGTAGAGATCGCTGTGGATCACCGACAAATAGACAATCCGCTCGATGCCGGCTTCGCGGGCGAGGTTTAGCGTGATGAGCGCCTGGGTGAATTCGTCGGCTGCCACAGCATTGAGCAGGAACAGCGTCGAGACATCCGAGAGCGCGTCGCGCAGCGAATCCACATCGAAAAGGTCTCCCTGAACGATGGCCACGCCCGCCGGAAGGTTGGCTTTCGCGGGATCGCGGACGAGCGCACGCACATCTGCACCGCGATTGATGAGCTGCTCAACGACGTGGCGGCCGATATTGCCCGTGGCGCCGGTAACGAGGATGGTCATGGGATAACTCCTGGTTGATGCCAAAATGGCTTTCCGAAAATTAGTGATCCACATCCGTACTGGTAGACGCTATATTCAGGACACTTCGTCTCACTGGTGGAACACATGAATCTGCTCGCACTTTCCGACTTCAATCTCGTCGCCCGGCACGGAGGATTTGGACGGGCCGCGCGCGCCTCGGGACGCCCAAAGGCCACGCTGTCCCGTCGGGTTTCGGAACTCGAGAACAGTCTGAATCTGCGGCTGTTCGAGCGCGGCACGCGCGCGCTCAAGCTGACGGAGGAGGGGCGCGCGCTGCATCAGCGAACTGGCGCATTGCTCACCGAGCTCAGTGAGACGACGGCTGCCATCACTTCTGGCGGAGATAAACCTAGCGGGCGATTGAGGATAAGTGCGCCGTTGCTGTTCTCCCAGATCGCGATGGGAAAGCTTGCCGCCGGGTTCGCCGCCCGATTTCCGCAGATACGGCTTGAGGTGACCACCGAAGATCGGCCGGTGGACATGATCGAGGAGGGCTATGATCTTGTGATCCGGGTCAACCCGGATCCGGACGAGAGCCTCGTCGGGCGCGCCTTTCTGCGCGATCGGCTTGTCGTGGTAGCGAGCCCTTCTGTCTCCCGGCCGACAGATGGGGCGGCGGCTCCTGCCGTCGTTCGCGGATCGTTCGAGCAAACCGGAGACTGGAAGGTGAAGACCCCGGATGGAGCGCTGCACATCGCGGTCGAACCGGTTCTCTGCGTATCATCGATGATCATGAACCGCGACGCGATCCGGGCTGGGGCCGGCGCTGGACGCCTTCCCGTGTCGCTTGTCGGCCATGATCTGGCTGCCGGGACACTGGTGCATTGGGGTGACATCGAGGGGCCGGACATCGCGTTATGGGCACTCTATCCATCGCGCCGCTTGCTCAGCGCCCGCGTATCGGCGTTCCTCGATTATCTCAAATCGGCCTTCCCGACGGGAGCGCCGGAAGAATTGACGGCGTTTATCAACGAGTGACGAGGGGCATGATTCTGGATTCTCCAGCCCGGACATCGAGTCCACTACCGAGCGCGAAGCAGTCTATCTGTTACGAATTGCCAGTGCGAGGAGCCGTCCCCAATCTCATCAGTTCGCCGCAAGCGCGCTTCCGCTGACGGGAGCAACTAACCATAAGTGCATTCTCTCGACATGGCAGCACCGACACCAGACTGTGAGAGATGCAGCACATGACTGCATCAACAAAGATCGAGCTCATCTATTTGTCCGAACCGGACATAATCAAGGCAGGCGTCACCGACATGGCGGCCTGCCGGTCGCGCCCATGGCCGCCCGCTCGCCTGAAACCAGTCCGAGAACGTAGGAGCAAAGGTCGCCGCCGCTCACGATGAGGGTGCCGCAATCGATGACGAACACAACGTTGCTCGATGACGCACGCGCATATCGTGGGGCCCGCGCTCACTGCGGCGAAAGGGGCGCCGAAGCGTCCGTCTGGCTCCAGCAATGTTGAGCGAATTTCTGTATGTCCTGCGCCACGCGCGCGTCGTCCGGTATGCCGAAGAACCCGCTATGCGGCATCGCTTCATAGACCAGAAGTTCCACCGGCACGTCGGCATCGCGCAACCGGTGCAGCATGCGCACTGCGTTGGACAGAAACATTTCGCGGGTTCCGGCCGTGATCAAGGTCGGTGGCCAGCCTCCTGAAAAGTCGCCGAAGAGCGGTGACAGCTAGGGGGCCGCAAGATCAGGGCCCCCTGCATAGAGATTGTTGGCCGGACCAGGCTGCGTTGCAGCACGACATCGATGAACATGTTGGTTTGGAAGGTGTCGCCGGACTCAGTCCTCACCAGCGTCCGGCGCGGGCAGGGCTATGTCTGCATGTTCGCGTCGACCGAGGATGGGGTCACGCGCGCCAATGCGATTACCACCCTTGCAATGGAACACCCGTTGCCGAGCCTGCAGATCCGTCGCGTCGCACGCAGCCTGCACCGCGGCGCGGGCCACATTCAGATCGAGTAGAAGTCCACGACGGTCGGGATGACGTCGTTCAACAGCAGGATCTTCTTGGCGGCGATCCGCCAGGTCGCGTTCGCCAGCTCCAGCTGGTGCTCATAGCGCCCGAAAAATACGTGGCTGCGCTCACTGCGCCGGTCATAGAGATGGACCGTGAAGTTCGCCGTGGTTCGGGCCTGCGCTTCTCCGGCATCTTCCACCAGAACATTGGTAACGGCGTGCACGACACGCGGCAGCGGCGTGGAGGCGACGGAAAGCCCCGACCGCGCGCGCCAGACCCGATCCTCGAGATTGCGGCGGCCGCGATAGTAGATCAGCGAAAGTTCGCGGTCAGGATCAGCGGTTGGAGTCGTTTCGTCGCGCCAGGCCGGCATCCAGAAGACGGCGTCGGGCAGATAGAGATCGAGCCAGGCATCCCAGTTGCCGCTGTCGAGATACAGCGCCTCGCGGTAAAGCAGCTCCTCTGCCTCGGCGCGGGTCAAGGGCGCGCTCATGCACGCACCGCGCCCGCCATACGGCGGGCCCATTCGCGATAATAACTGTGATAGAGTGTTTCGTCACAGAGCTGGGCATCGGCAAGCACGCTGCGTTCGGGGGTCATGGCGATGGCATCGGACAGGCCATTGCCGCCTTCGCGGGTGACGGTCATGCCGCGGGCATAGCCCTGAAGCCAGGGCTCGACCCGGCTGGCAAAGCCGCGCTGGCAATTCTCGTAGCTCACCGTATCGTCGGGTGTCGCCATGCCGCTGGGATTGAAGAAATCCTCATATTGCCGGATGCGCTGGCGGCGGGCGTTGTCGCTTTCACCCTTCGGCGCCAGGCACCAGGTTCGCATTTCCGTGCGGCCGGCGGCGAGCGGGCGGATTACGCGAAGCTGGCTCGACGCATTTTCAGCGATCTGAAGATTGGGGAAGATGGTGAGGTTGCGCATGTTGAACATCCAGTTGCGCTTCGCCTCCCCATGTCGGGCAGCGAGTTCCTCGGCGCGCTCATAGAGTGGAAGTGCATCGGACAGGCCGATCAGGCCCCAGTTGAGGACATGGCCATGAGCGAAGCTGTAGCTGCCGCCCTGGACGCCTTGCGCGTCTTCACTCCAGAAGCTGCTGTCTTCCCACACCGAGCGGACGACCGAGGCGTCCTGCTGCTCCTGGCGCTGGCCGACGATGCGGATGTAGCTCGGGTGCGCTGAGGTGAAGTGATAAGCGTCCGAGCAATTCTCCAGCTGAAGTTTCCAATTGGCGTCATAGGTGAAGGTGACGCCGCCGGGGACCAGTTCCATCCCTTGCTCGCTCTGGTCGGCGACCAGGTCGAGCAGCGTTGCCGTCTCACCCAGATAGTCGGTCAGGCTGGGCACTCCGACCGTCAGGCTGCCGAAGACGAAACCGCGATGCTCGGCAAAGGCGGGAAGCGGTGCAAGGTCGTGGCTGGCGCCGTCAAAGGCTTCCGCATAGCAGCCTGCCTTTTTCCATTTGATCGCCTTGTTCCTGCCCGCGCTGTCGAAGCTCCAGCTATGATAGGGGCAGACGTGGAGACGGGCATTGCCCTGCATGGTCTGGGCAATGCGCGCGCCCTTGTGCGGGCAGCTGTTGACGAAACCGTGCAGCTTGCCGTCGCCGTCACGGCTGACCAGGACCGGCACCCGGCCGATTTGCGTGGTGAAGAAATCGTGCGGCTGCGCAGCCTGCGCCGCGATGCCAAGGAAGACCCAGCCGCCCTCGAAGATGCGCGCCATTTCCAGGTCGAAGATTGCTGGGTCGTCGAAGATGGCCCGGCTGACGCGGAAGATGCCTTCCTGCGGCCGGTCGTCGATCAGCTCCGACAGTCTGCCCTCGAACATCGCTTCAGCCTTTCAGTCCACCACCACTTCGACCAGCGTCGGCTTCGGCGCGGCGAAGGATTTGGCCAGCGCGGCGTCGAGGGTCGCGGCGCTATCCACATGGGTTGCCGCTATCCCTTGCCCTCGTGCCAGCGCGCAGAAGTCGATTTCCGGAAGGCGGGTGCCGACCGTCTCCTGCAGGCCAAAGACGCGGCCGAAGTTCAACAACGCCTCATAGCGCCCATTCTTGACGATGACGAAGCTGATCGGCAGGCCGAGCTGTGCTGCCGACCACAAACCCTGGATCGCATACATGCTGGAGCCGTCGCCAAGCAGTGCGATGATCCGGTCCGAGGGACGCGCCAGCGCGATGCCGATGGCGGCGGGCAGGCCGTGACCAAGCCCGCCACTGGCGCAGGTGTAGAAGCTGTCGCGCGCGACGATCGGCAAATGATCATGCATCGCGCCGCGTGACGACGGCGCCTCCTCGACGATGACCGATCCGGCCGGGCGCAGCCGGGCGATCTGTTGCAGCAGATAGGCGTCTGTCAGGGTGCGACCGTCGAGCATTGGCGCTCGGGCGCGCGGTGCCGGCGTCGCGCGTGCAACCGGTTCGGGTCCGGCGAGCAGCGCGGTGATTGCCGCCTTGCTGTTGGCAACGATGGCGGTGCCGGCGGGCGACCATGCGGCCTGAGCCGGGTTGTCGACGATCTGCCAGACAACCGACCCTTCCGGGATATGCGGGCCGAACCCCTCGACATGATAGAGTGACATCGGACCGCCCAGCACCAGAATGAGATCCCGGCCGGCTAGGCTGGCGACGATCGGTTCGCGACCGGCGGTCAGGAAACCGGCGAACAGCGGATGGTCTTCAGGAAAGCTGTTGCGCGCGGACATGGGCGCTACCCAGACCGGCGCCCGATGGCGTTCGGCCAACACGATCACTTCTTCCCACGCATCGTCGCGGGCAACCCCTGCACCTACCACGATGGCCGGTCGACGCGCCTGTGCCAGGGCTTCGGCCGCTTCGGCCAAAGCGAAGGGATCGCCGGGATTGTTCGCCACCATGCGACGCGGCTCGATCGGGTCGCACTGCTGATCCCAATCATCGACCGGCACCGATACGAAGGTCGGGCCGCAGGGGGCTTCCATTGCGATGTGATAGGCGCGGGCGATCGCGGCGGGCACATCCTGCGCGCGGGCGGGCTCGCACGCCCATTTGACGAACGGCCGCGGGAACTCGGTGGCGCGGTCGGCGAACAGGAATGGCTCATAGGGCAGGATCGATCGTGCCTGCTGCCCCGCCGTCACGACCAGCGGTGTCTGGTTCTTGAAAGCGGTGAACAGATTGCCGAGCGCATGGCCGGTGCCGGCGGAGGAATGGAGGTTGACCAGCGCGGCGTTGCGCGTCGCTTGAGCGAACCCGTCGGCCATACCGAGTACGACCGATTCCTGCAGTCCCAATATGTAGCGGAAGTCGGCTGGAAAATCGCGGAACATCGGCAATTCGGTCGATCCCGGATTGCCGAAGATGGTAGTCATGCCATGGGCGCGCAACAGACGAATGGTGGCATCTCTGACGGTCGTCATACGGTCCTGCTCCGCTGTCCCGCTACCCTGATGGGCGGGGGAGGGGCATCTCGACCATTGAAAAATATCACAGAAGTCATACGGATTTCGCATGACTTTCGACGAGAAGAAATTGCGCGCCTTTCTGGCCGTGGTCGAATGCGGCAGCCTCGGCCGGGCGGCGCTTGCCGTGCATATGACGCAGCCCGCGTTGAGCCGGGTCATCAAGGAGATGGAGCTTCGCTTCGGGCTGCCGCTGTTCGAACGGCACAGCAAGGGCATGGTGCTGTCAGCCGCCGGCGAAGGCCTCGTGCCCCATGCGCGGCTGCTGCTGTTCGAGATGGAGCAGGCGCTCGACACGCTCGACGCTTTGAAGGGCCTTCGGCGCGGCGTGGTGCGGCTGGGCGCGGTGGCCGCGGTGACGCGGAGCATCGTCCCCAGGGCAGCCGCGAAGTTGCTGAAGGAAGCGCCCGCGCTGCGGATCGACATGCTGGAAGCGCCCGACAGCGAACTGATCGACGCGCTGGTTTCTCGGCGCATTGACCTGATGATTGCGGCGGAGCTGCCGCCGCACGAGGAGGTAATGCCGGTGGCGGAGTGCCGTTTCGATGATGTCTATACGGCCTTTTGCTCCACCAGCCATCCGCTCACCCGGCATGTTGATGTCGATCTGGATCGAGTCATGGCCGAGAGCTGGATCATGCCGAAGTCCGGCTCGACGCCCCGCACTCTATTCGAACGGCTGGTCCGCCAGTCGGGGCGGGCGCTGCCCGTCATCGCGGTGGAAACCAACTCGGTCGGCGCGCAATTGTCCTTTGTTGCGAAAGGAAGGCTGCTTGGCTGGCTGCCCCACGTACTGATCGAAAGTGAGCTCGCCAGCGGTGCGGTCCGCTTGCTGACGATTAGCGAATTGACGCTCCATCGGCGCTTCTTCGTCTATCGGCGACGGCGCGGTTCGCTGCCTGCGGGCACCCGCCAACTGCTGCAATTCCTGCCGCTGGTGCGGGCGGAAGCGGGGATGGCCGCATTTGCACCGCCATTCCCTCAGCTATAGCTGCGGCGGCAGAACATGATGGGTGAGGGGCGCAATGCAGGATATCGTCATCGTCGGGGCAGGTGCCATGGGCTGCCTGTTTGCCGCGCGTCTTGCGGAAGCGAGCGTTTCAGTCACGCTGGTGGATGTGGATCCAAAGCGGCTCGCTCTGCTGGACAGCAAAGGCATTTTGCTCTCGGACGATGACGGCGAGCGCATCGTCCCGGTGAACGCTGCCCTGGCCGGCGACGTGAAGGGGCCGGTCGATCTGGTCATGGTGTTCACCAAGGGGATGCACAGCGCCGCCGCAGCCCGCGCAGTGGCGCATCTGGCGGACGGGAACGCTTACGCGCTCACGCTCCAGAACGGTATCGGCAATGCGGAAGCCATCGCCGAGGTCTTCGCGCCCGCCCGCGTGCTGATGGGCGTCACCGATCTGCCCGCCGACCTCGAAGGCGCAAGAAGGGTCGAATCTCACGGACAGGGGCATATCCGCCTTGGCGGTTTCACCGCCGAGGCGCAGCCGGCGGCGCACGCCGTTGCTACGCTCCTCAATCGCGGGAGGCTCAATGCCGAGGCTGACGAGGCCGTACAGGCGGCGGTGTGGGAGAAGGTGGCGTTCAACGCGGCACTCAATGCGCTGGCGACCGTCACCGGCCTCACCGTAGGCGGCATGGACGAAGCCCCGGGGCGCCGTATCGCTGCTGCCATTGTCGGCGAAGTGGTGGAAACGGCTGCTGCCCAGGGCATCCGCCTCGAACGGTCGCGGATCGATGCGAGGATCGCCTTTGCGCTGGCCAACCATCGCAACCACAAGGCCTCGATGCTGCAGGATCGGCTGGCGGGCAGGCCGACCGAGATCGAATCGATTAACGGTGCGGTTGTCCGCGTGGCGGATCGGTTCGGTATTGGCGCGCCGGTCACCTCCACCCTGGCAGACCTGGTGCGCTTGCTAGAAACGGAAAGAGCCTGAACGACGCGGCGAGGGGTCGATGCGCGGCACCGATCTGCCGGGCGGCGTCGATGGCTGGACGAGCTATGATTTCCTCGTGCCGGGCATCCTCCTGATGGGGTCGGCGCAGTATCTAGCCGGCACCGCCAAGCGGCTCGACCATGCCGCGACTTCCGACGTTCGGCTCCGCCCCGCCTAGAATAAGCCATACGACGCTCGTCAGTGACGTTATCTAATGTCGGCAAAAGGTAAAGGTCGCCGGACGAATCGTCACGCCGTACTGCACGATCGGCCATTAATCGAAAATCGCCCACAGGCAGCCATGGCTGGCTAGTGATTTCCATGGTCCGTATCTGGACCACGTCCGCATTTGATCGAATTTCAAAGGCGCTAAGTCAGTGAAATCTCTGGTGACCCCTACGAGAATCGAACTCGTGTTTTCGCCGTGAGAGTACACGCAACGGGGGGTATTCGCGTCCATATGGACGCCTATGTATTCGTTGTAATTCAATCGGTTATGGTGATTTCGGTCCTTCCGCGTCCAGCCCAATTCTGCTACGGTTTTGCAGTAAATTTGCAGTAAGTCCGTGAGGCAAAGCATGGCGCGCATTATCCGCAACCAACGGCTCGACAGCAGGAGCGCGCGAGCGCTGCTCCCCAGGCGTCATGCCCCCTATTGGCACCCGCTGACGCGGGGCAGGGCGCTCGGCTACCGCAAGGGCGCCAAGGGCGGCATCTGGATCGCCAAGTACCGTACCGCCGACGGCAAGCGCGAGCAGCTGCTGCTGGGCCCCGCCGACGATGCCTTCGACGGCGAGACCTCCGACGTCCTGACCTTCGCCGCCGCGCAGGCCAAGGCGCGGGACTGGTTCGAGGCGCTGGATCGCGACGCGGGCAGGCGCCGACCACGCTACACGGTCGAGGACGCGCTCGACGACTATATCGCCAGCTTCTCGGGCAAGTCGCTCGACAAGACCCGCTACGTGATCGACCGGCTCGTGCGACCCGAGTTCAGGAACCTGCAGGTTAGCGACCTCACGACCGAACGTTTGCGCGAGTTCCTGGAGAAGATTGCTTCGCGGCGCTCGGTCTATCGCGCGAACAAGAAGGGCGTGCGAAAGGAGCGGCCAATTCGCGACGATGCCGCGCGTGTCCAGCAGGCGAACGCCAACCGCGCGTTCACGCCGCTTCGCGCCGCGCTCAACCGGGCATTCGCGCTGGGCAAAGTTGCGGATGACAGCGCGTGGCGCCGGGTAAAGCCCTACGCTAAGGTCAGCGCGCCCCGCATTCGATACTTCACGGGGCCGGAGATCCATCGCCTGATCGAGCACGCGCTCGACTGGTTCCGGCCGCTGATCCAGGCAGCGCTGCTCACGGGCGCGCGCTGGTCCGAAATCCACCGCGTGCGCGTGCGCGATGTCGACTTGATGAGCGGTGTGCTGACGTTCCCGGACACCAAGAGCGGGCGGCCCCGGTTCGTGCATCTGAGCGATGAGGGGATCCAGCTCTTGCGAGGCCTCTGCACGGGCAAGCGAACCGACGAACTCGTCTTCCTGAACCAGCATGATCGGGAGCTCGGCACGTCGCACCAGATCAGGCCGATGCGCGAGACGTGCGAGGCAGCGGGGGTGGAGCCTGCGGGGTTCCATATTCTTCGGCACACCTACGGGTCGCGACTAGCGATGGCCGGCGTGCCGATGGCCGTCATCGCAGAAGCGCTCGGGCACGCGGATGAGCGGATTACGCGCAAGCATTATGCGCATCTGTGCCCGTCTTACCTGCGCGATGCGGTGCGGGCAGGGCTGGGCGACTATGGAATTGTTCAGAAGCCTGTGGGACTGCGGCTGGTGCAGTAGCGCGATCTCAGGAGGCGGACGAGTCCGACTGGTAAGTTGCTACCTTCTTCTCCGATCCCATGAACCGAAGTTCGCAGCGAAGTAGTCGATGACCTCCGCTGCCTGCGTTCCCTTCCTGAAGCGTCGCTGCTCGTCGAAGTCCACATCCGGGGTCAAATGAATGAATTGGTTCTCGCCGTAGAGCGCCATCAGCGCGTCCGGATCTATGCCACTCGAGAGTTGGCCCGTTTTAACTCGGGTCGCTTCCAAGGCCGCACCAATCATTACATCGGCGAGCTGCACCGCAGGGCTCGCCTTAGAATCTACTTGCCGAACCTCGGTCAGCTTTAGAGGGAATTTGAAGCTGGCAATCTCGGTCTGCCGCAGCTCGATTTCGTCCTCATGATCGATGAAGCGCTGAAGCAGCTCATGGTAGGTTTCAAGGTTCTTCGACTGGTCATGCTCTACGCGATACGGCCCGTCGCTCATCACTTCCATTCGACTAATGAGTGATTGGAGCACCACCATCGCGGCGTCGGTGTCAACGCCGGGATGGGCGACCGCTGCGAGGCATTCCGGTGCGGCATCCCGCGCAAGCGGGCCGAGCGCTTCTGGAAATTTCTGCCAGTCCGTCCGGCGGGCGGCGGCGACAAGCTCGCGCAGCGCTGCCACGCTCTTGTCTTTGGTTGCGTGTTGGAACGCCGCCAAAAGTGCCCCGAACTCTGTCTTGCCGAGCAATGTTGGGCCGGCGATCGCCAGAAGCGATGCCATCGCATAATTCTGCCCGTCCTCGTAGAAGTTACGGCCGCGCTCGTAATACCAAGGCTCAACTGCGTAATCGCAGAACATCAAAATCAGCAGAAACTTCTTATCACAGACGTAGGTAACACTCTGATAGGTGCTAAGCGCGTCGCGGATCAGTGAGCTGCTGCCGGTTCCGTGGACACCGAGATAAGGTGTTTTTGGAACTGGAGGATGGAGATGCAACGACGGAAGTTCAGCCGCGAGTTCAAGCTCGAGGCAGTAAAGTTGGTCCGGGAACGCGGAGTATCGGTATCGCAAGCGGCTCGCGATCTGGACCTGCACGAGAACGTGCTGCGCAAGTGGGTGCGCGAGCAGCAGGTTGACCCGGGATCGGCATTCCCCGGCCACGGCGTGATGAAGCCGGAGCAGCAAGAGATTGAGCGGCTGCGCCGCGAGCTTGCTAGGATGAAGGCGGAGCGCGATATCCTAAAAAAAGCGGCGGCCTACTTCGCCAGGGACTCGATATGAAGTTCGAGTTCGTAGCGAAGCACCGAGGGATCTGGCCGGTATCGTGGATCTGCGAGACGCTCGGTGTTTCGCGCAGCGGCTTTCACGCCTGGCTGGTCCGGGCACCCAGTGCCCGCGCCCGCAGCGATGAGGAGTTCGGTGCCAAGGTGCGCGCCAGCTTCATTTCCAGCTATCGGACGTATGGTGCGCGCCGGGTCTGGCACGATCTTCTGGCCGAAGGCCTGTCATGTGGTCTGCATCGCATCGAACGGCTGATGCGTGTGCACGGCCTGAAGGCGCGCCCGCGACGTCGTGGTCTGCCCAAGGATGATGGCCTGCGGTCGGTCATTGCCGACAACATCCTCGACCGCCAGTTCACCGCCGAGGCACCCAACCAAAGGTGGATCGCTGACTTCACCTACATCTGGACCGCCGAAGGATGGCTGTACGTCGCTGTCGTCATCGACCTGTTCTCCCGACGTGTAGTCGGCTGGTCGATGAGCGATACCATGACCGCCCAGCTCGTGACCGATGCGCTGATGATGGCGATCTGGCGACGTGGAAAGCCTGACGCCTTGCTGCATCACTCGGACCAGGGCAGCCAATATACGAGCGAGCAGTTCCAGCGGCTGATGGCCGACAATGGCGTCACCTGCTCGATGAGCCGGTCGGGCAACGTCTGGGACAACGCGGCAATGGAGAGCTTCTTCTCGTCGATGAAGACCGAACGGATCGGCCGGAAGACATATCGAACGCGCAATCACGCAAAGGCAGACGTGTTCGATTACATCGAGCGCTTCTACAACCCGACACGCAGGCACTCGACCTTGGGCTATCTCAGCCCCATGGACTTCGAGCGGCAGGCTCATGTAGCCTAACTTGGTGTCCATGGGAGCGGCAGCAGCTCAGTCAGTCCATTTGTGCGCTCGGACGCTTCTACGACAAGAGGGGGAAACTCTGCCTGCGAATTCTGTGAACCAGACCATGGCGCTCCTGCGGCGCTGGGCGGTCAGCATTAGCAAGGAGCTTGCTCCCGCAGGCGTCTACGTGTTCGGAAGTCTCATCTATCGTGAAGGAGAACAGTTCGGCGAGAAGAGTGATGTCGATCTCGTCGTGATCATGCCTGAGTTACCGGACGCCGTGGATCGGACTGAGTGGGTCGCCCATCTGTTGGCGCGTAAGATCGAGCTTGAGGACGCGCTTGGGCGCCTCTTACGGCGGGATCGCAAAGAACTGATCTGCAGCGTAGTCGCGGCGACAGCGCTCGAGGTGGCAGCAGATGCGCACAAGGACGGAGCCCCAAATTTCTTCGCCTCTAACGCATTTTACGATCTCCTATCAGGCGACCTGGTCGATGGTCTACCGAGTGCTGGCAGCCGCGAGATTGCGGAGCGCCTAGTCCTAGGATGTGTCCGTTTCGCGCAGAAGCAGCGCAACGCCTACCTCGGAGCCAACGCCTTGGGCGATGAGACGCTCAAGCCGTTCGAAGATGGGGACGATCCCGCTCCCAAGGCGATCATGCGTCACGCGGCGATGGTGCAGTATCTCGAGGACGACGGCGACGCTGACCCGGGAGCAGAGTTCGACGTGAACATTGGCGCCGACTTTTTGACCGTGATGCTTCGCGACCGTCGCGCTAGTCTCGGCGAGCTCAGCCGGCGCTTCGCGATACGTCGCGGCGGCCGCGGTGAACCGGGCCCGCTGACTTCGAAAGATCAGTTGACCTTCTCCGAGTTGATCCTCGACGCCGCCATTCAGTTAGAGGCCAAGGCCGCTGCCGTGGCGGCCGAGCCAAAGCGACCTTCGCTCAAGGGGGAGCACAGCACTGTCCTTTTCGCCAAGCGATTTTCCGCCGCCTTTCCGGGGGTCAGAGGTGTCAAGTGGTTCGAGGATCCGGATGACATCCGCGAGCGGCTTAAAGTGCTTTTTGAGCAGCCCCTCGAGTACGAGGATGGCGTGCCGATCTGCTGGACGCGCGGGCGGGCCAACTTGCAGATCAGTACGGCCTCGACGTCAAAGGATGTGCTCGAGATCAACGACGACGAGATGAAAATCCGGCGCGTGGCTGCAATCAGTCCCGGCTCATACAAATACAGCTTCGTCATGCTCGACGTTGCGCCCCTACCACCGATCGGAATCTATGAGCACACTAAAGGCCGCATAGCCGAGGTGGCCCGGGGCGAGGGGCCATTCCCTTATTATTGGGAAGAATTCGGCCTCGTCGATGGAAAGCATGTGATCACACGCGGCGAACTGGATGACGGCTCAGCGAAGATCGATGGCAAGCTTCAGTCCGTCGTCAACCGCGTCTCTTACCGCGGCCGCTACGTAACGGATTACAACTGCGTCATAGCCGGCGGCGGTTCACCTATAATGAATTCTGACTACGATGAACGGTTGGAGACGCACTTGAATGCGATGCTTCACGGCGAAGATCGGCTTGAGGATATTGCGAAAGAGATTGTCCGCCTTCCCACAGGGCGATTCTAACGCCGTTCCCATCTGTCCGAAGTTAAATCGGAATCCGTTTGAATAACCGAGAGCACTCCAGCTTGGACCAAGGGGCGTTCCGCGCCGCTGGCGCGACCGTGCTCTATTCCGCTCCGCTTCACCGAGCCCCTGGCGGGTCTCGGCCGCTGGTGCGGTGACGATCACATAACGCGAGAGCCGGCGACACGCCGGCATGCGGACAGCGCTGGCGCGCTAGCGTCGCCTGCCGGCCGCGGCCAAGGGGGATGGGCGTCGCTGCCCTCTAGTCCCGTCGCGGCGTGCCGCAACCTGGGCTGCGCCCAGGTCCTCCACGTCCGTTCCGGCCCTGCGGGTGCTGCTCGCCGCTCAATCGGGACTGCCGGTTCGCTTCTGCCGCCCACCCCCCTTTTCCGGGGCCGGTGCGGTGTTTGAAGAGGAGCAAGGACAATGGAACTCAAACATATCGACATCGCCAAGCTGAGCGTCTCGCCGGTCAACATGCGTGCGGGCAGGAAGACGCCGGACCTGGCCAACATTCTGCCGTCCGTCCGAGCGCGGGGGGTGCTGGTGCCATTGATCGTGCGGGCGAACGGGTCTCCCGATAACTACGAGATCGTGGCGGGCAAGCGGCGCTACCATGCGGCGCTGGCGGTGACGGCGGAGGGCGGCGACATTGACGCGCTGCCTTGCGCGGTCATGGACACGGACGACGATGCGACAGCGCTGGAGGCGTCGCTCATAGAGAACATCGCGCGGCTTGATCCCGACGAGGTCACGCGCTGGGAAACCTTCACCCGGCTGGTCCGGGAGGGCCGCAGGCCTGAGCATATCGCCATCGTCTTCGGGCTGACCGATGTGCAGGTGAAGCGCACACTGGCGCTCGGCAACCTGCTTCCACGCATCCGCTCGCTTTACCGCGTCGAGAAGATTGATGCCGTCACTGTGCGACACCTGACCCTTGCGTCGAGGGCGCAGCAGCGTGAGTGGCTGGCGCTGCTGGACGACCCCGAGGCGCGCGCACCGGTCGGACAGGCGCTCAAGTCGTGGCTGTTCGGCGGCGCGTCGATCTCCACCAAGGTGGCGCTATTCGACCTTGCCGGGTTCGGAGGCGAGGTCGTCGCCGACCTGTTCGGTGAGGACAGCTATTTCGCCAGTGTCGAGCAATTCTGGGAAGCGCAGAATGCCGCCATCGCTGCGCGCGCCGAGGCCTATCGCGAGGCGGGCTGGCGCGAGGTCGTCACCCTCGAGCCGGGTCAGTTCTTCCAGAGTTGGGAACATGAGAAACGGGCTAAGCGGACGGGCGGCAAGGTCTATATCTCCATCGGGCATCGCGGCGATGTCGCCTTCCACGAGGGCTATATCACTCTCAAGGAAGCGCGGATGCTGGCCAAGGGGGCGGCAGGCCATGTCGTCACCGAGAAACCGAGCCGTCCCGAAATTACCGCTGCGACGAACGACTATGTCGACCTACATCGCCATGCGGCGGTTCGAGCCAAGCTGGCTGACGCGCCGGGCGTGGCGCTAAGGGTCGCGGTCGCGCATATGATCACGGGCTCGCCGCTCTGGTCGGTGAAGGTTGAGCAGCAGCGCGCCGGAAGCGAAGCGGTAATCGAGAGCGTTGAGCTTTCGGCATCGGAGGCGTCGTTCGACGCCAAGCGGCGCGAGATGCTGGCGTTGCTCGGCTTCGATGGCGACACGCCGACGATCACCGGCGGGGGAGGGGAGGGACTGGCCACCATGTTCGCCCGGCTCCTACCACTCGAAGACGCTTCGGTGATGTCCATCCTTGCCATCGTCGTGGGTGAAACCCTCTGGGCCCGCAGCGAGATCGTGGACTTGCTGGGGGCGCATCTGACGGTGGACATGGCGGCGGTCTGGCAGCCGGACGATGCGCTGTTCGACCTGATCCGCGACCGCGAGGTGCTGCTCGCCATCGTCGAGGAAGTCTCGGACAAGCAGGTCGTCGCGGGCAACGCCAAGGAGCCGGGCAAGGTGCTCAAGGCGATCATCCGCGACTGCCTGAACGGCGCCAACGGGCGGACCAAGGTCGAGGGCTGGGTGCCGCGCTGGATGCGGTTTCCCCCGTCCGCCTACACGCCGCGCGGCGGAGCTGGCGCCGTCGATCGCTCAGTCGCGGTGGCGCCCCTGATCGCCTCCGAGTCTGAGACGGTCGAGCCCAATGCCGAGCCAGTCCGCGAAGCCGCGTGATCATCCCCACCATGCCAGCGGCGCCCACGGTGCCGCTGGCTCCCTGTTGGAGCTTCGATCATGGAACAGGAACTCCCGCTCGCAGAGGTTCTCCGGCGCATCCGGTTCGCGCTGGATACGATGGACGCGCTGCCCCGCGCGGTGTTCGATCTGCACCGCTATCGCGATCTGGATTACCAGCGGATCGCCGTGGAGCTGAACATTAGCGTCGCGGAGGTGGAGCGCCACCTTGCCGCCGCGATGCTGCATATCCTCCGGTGCACGGACGGCGACGGGCCTTGAGCCCGCCGCTTTTCCTTCCGCATTAGGTATTCTAAGCCATTGGCATGAGACTGAAGCCATGAAGACCAGCCTCGATCATTTGCCGACCGCGAAGCAGCGCGAGCTGGCACGTGTCGTCCAGATCCTGTTCGAGGAATTCAGCGACGCGACCGCCATCGCGACTTCCGACTGGAAGAAGCAGGCGCGCATCCAGAAGATCATTCTCTACGGCAGCTACGCGCGCGGCGGCTGGGTCGATGAGCCACACACCGCCAAGGGTTATCAGTCGGATTTCGACCTGCTGATCATCGTCAACAACGACAAGCTGACCGACCGCATCGAATTCTGGGCCACCGCCGAGGACCGGCTCAACCGCGAGTTGGCGATCACCAAGACGCTGCGCACCCCGGTCAACTTCATCGTCCACACGATGCGTGAAGTGAACGACGGACTCGCGCATGGCCGTTATTTCTTCATGGACATCGCCCGTGACGGCATCGCTCTCTACGAGAGCGACAGCGCTGAACTGCACCAGCCCAAGCCCAAGACGCCTCAGCAGGCGCTGGCGATGGCGCGGGAGTATTTCGAGGAGTGGTACCCGAGCGCGATGAGTTTTCATCGCGGGTATCGCCACGCCGTTGACGATGGCGACCCTAAGAAGGCCGCGTTCGATCTGCATCAAACTACTGAGCGGCTTTACCATTGCGTGCTGTTGGTCTGCACCTTCTACACGCCGCACGTGCACAATCTGGGCTTCCTGCGCACCCAAGCCGAGCGCATCGATCAGCGTCTGATCGACGCTTGGCCACGCGACAGTCGCACTGATCGGGCCCGCTTCGAGAAGCTGAAAGAAGCCTACGTGAAGGCGCGCTACTCGAAGCATTACCGGATCAGCGAGGAAGAGCTTGCGTGGCTGGGCGAGCGCGTCGAGACGCTCGGTCAGGCGGTGCAGGTCATCTGCGAGGAGCGCATCGCCACGCTCGAGAGTAGCGCCGCAGCCTAGGCTGCCCTGGGCAGCGCTTGCTGGGTCTCCTTGCACGGAAACGTAGCCCCAACCTTCCTACCAACCTCGTCCAGCGTCGCCGTTAGCCGGTTGATCTGCGATGTCTGCGACGCAAGTTCCGGTCCGTAGCGAGTCACCAGATATTCCCGGTTCTGATGCAAGGTTTTGAGATGCTCTGCCGTCTTCTGGCGTAGCTTCAGCCCTGCCGCTGCGGCCAGCTCAGTGCGTGCGCCAAGATCATGCTGGAGCTTGCGGACTTCGGCCGCATCGTGACCGTGGGCCAGCAGATAAGCATTGAGATAAAGCTCGATCGCTTGGATCGCCGATAAGCGGAACGGCGCTCGACTCAGCGGTCGACGTCGCTCGCTCGCTGCGAGCAGGAGGAGCGCGGCATCCCGATATTCGTCCGCAAGCTCACGAAATTGAGCAGGCGTTGCGAGGGCGCCGGGGTATTCCTTGAGCGTCGCTGGCATTGCCATATGCTAGCGAACGAAGATGAAACGAGCCGTTAAAGCCACCCGGTCGCAGGCTACGCGCCACCTTCGCGCGCAAGAAAAGCCAAATCAGGCGGCTCTTTTTGGAAGTTCTTCTAGTGCCAGCAATGCCTGATCTGGCGCTTGAGAAGGAGCATCGGAACGCAACGCATCCCCGTCCGCCGCAACACTGATCCATTCGATCCGCCACGCCATATCGACCACATCACCAAAGGCTCCGCGCGTGATCGACACGATGCTTGCGCCTTCTACAGAGATCGAAAAGCGGCACTCACCAGTCCTTGGATCCAAGGCTCCGCGTAGCAGCGTTCCGTCGGAAATCGCGATGGCAAAGCCCTCTCGAAGTGCTCGCACAGGTAACGGAATGATGCATTCGACATCGCCCCGCAGCGACAGTTCTGCACCTTGGCAAGGTTCTATCCGGACGCCCATCATGCCGCTCCACAGCTCGAATCACAAGAAGCGGTACGTTAGAACAAATAGCGAACAACGGGAAGGGTGCAGAGGTCAGGGGCAGGAAGAGGGGTAAGGCAAGATAAAAGCGGTGCCTCCCTGAGGCCGCGAAAGTGGCGTCTGCACGTCGTTTTCTATGGAGGCATGCCCATGGCCATGCCTCCAGTCGCGAGACTGGGGCCTCGCAAACCCCGCATTTCTGCGGGTCTCCCGCGAGACAAAATGGAGGCCCTTGAATGGGCCACTCTGCGCACCCTCATCTGACGCTTCCAAGGCGAGGCTTCGTGATGGCGGAAGATGATTTCGAGCTCTGGCTGGGCCGGGTTGGCAAGGATCGGCCGTTCGCGCACCAGCTCCGCAAGGCTGCCAATCTGGCAGGCGGCGCGCGGCCATCTGGCGCTCGCGCGCGGCGCTTCGACGGCAGTCGCATCGGTCGCGGCGCTGGCGTTGGTCGGGTGCTCGGATCGTCCGATCGATATGTCGGCTCCCGCGCGCGCCGCGTGATCGTCAAGGCGCGCTTCGTGAAACTCGCAGGCAAGGGAGCCAGGGCAGCCGTCGCGCATCTGCGCTATCTGCAGCGAGACGGCACCACGCGCGAGGGCGAACGCGGCACGCTCTACGCGGGGGATCACGATGTCGCCGACGGCAAGGCATTCCTCGAACGCGGGGCAGGCGATCGCCACCAGTTCCGCTTCATCGTCGCGCCTGAGGATGGTGCCCAATACGACGATCTCAAGCCGCTGGTCCGGCGCTGGATGAAACAGGTCGAGCAGGACCTCGGTACGAAGCTCGATTGGGTCGCGGCCAACCATTACAACACCGGCCATCCCCACAGCCATGTTCTGGTGCGTGGGACAGACGATCGGGGCAAGGACCTGATCATCGCCCGCGAGTATATCAGCCGCGGGCTTGCCGCGCGCGCCGCCGAGCTGGTCAACCTCGACCTTGGGCCCCGAACCGATCGCGAGATTTTCGAGGCCCGTCGGCGTGAGATCACGCAGGAGCGGTTCACCAATATCGACCGCAAGCTGCTGCTCGCGCGCGAGCCCGACGGGCTGGTGTCGTCCTGGCATAGCGACAGCGTCGAGCAGGGCCTGCGTGCGGGGCGGCTGGGCACGCTTGCGCGCATGGGATTGGCTACAGAGGAGAGCAGGGGGCGCTTCCGGCTTGCCGATGACTTGGAGGACACGCTCCGCACCATGGCGCGTCGGGGCGACATCATCGCGGCCATGCATGAGCAGCTCACGCGGCGGGCGCCAGAGGTGCCGCCGCAGGACTATGCGATCTATGACCCCGCCGAGGGAAAACATTTGGTCGGCCGCGTCATCTCGACCGGACTTTCCGACGAGCATAATGACCGCCACTACATGATCGTCGCGGCGATCGACGGGCGCAGCCACTATGTCGAGCTCGGCGAGCGGTCGATTTCGGAGATCCTCGACCATTCCGAGATCGTGAAGGTGAACCCCGTGGTCCCGGCCGTCCGGCAAGCGGACCGGGTCATTGCCGACGTCGCCGCTGCCAGTGGTGGGACCTACAGCATCGACAATCATCTTAGGCACGACGCGAGTGCGACCCAGCGCTTTGCCGAGGCGCATGTGCGCCGTCTGGAAGCGATGCGGCGCGGCCGAGGGGACGTCGAGCGGCTGCCCGACGGCAGCTGGAAGATCGCGCCTGATCATGTCGATCGGGTGCTTGCGTTCGAGCGCAGCGCGACTGCGGCGCGGCCCGTCGACGTAGAAACGCTGTCCGAGCTCCCGCTCGAGCAACTTGCGCGGCACGACGGCGTGACCTGGCTGGACGAGCAGAAATTGGCGAAGGAGCCGGAAACGCTTGAGCGCGGCTTCGGAGCACAGGTCCGCCAGGCGCTTGCGCTGCGCCAGCAATGGCTTGTCGAACAGGATCTCGCATGGCGCGATGGGGATGCCATCCACTTCCGCGCCGGCATGATCGACGAGCTTCGCCGGCGTGAACTGCGGCAGGTGGCCGGCCAGCTCTCGAAAGAGATGGGTCTCGGCTACGCCGAGAACCACGGCGGCGCTGTCGAGGGCACCTATCGCAAGGCGGTGCAGGTCGGCTCCGCCAAATATGCGGTGATCGAGAAATCGCGGGAGTTCACGCTCGTACCTTGGCGCCCGGTGCTCGAGAAGCGGGTCGGCCGGTACGTATCCGGAATCGGCAGGGGCGACTCGATCAGCTGGACCTTCGGGCGGCGGCGTGCAGGACCGGAAATCGGCTGAAGGTGGCGTGAGTTGCCTCGAAGAGGCACCTGCAGGCACTAGCGGGCTACTGTTTTCCGGACGCGCGACGGTGGATTCTGCGCGCATGCAAACACGCAAGACCCGCCACCAGTTTTACCTGCCCGACGAACTGTCGGCCAAGCTCGACGCGTTGGCGGCGCAGCCGGGTTCGTCCAAGACCGCGATCCTGACCGATGCGCTGACCGCTTGGTTCGATCGTCGCGCCGGCCATGAACTGGACCAGCGATTCGGGGCGCGGCTCGACCGCCAGAACCGGATCGCCGACCGGACGGAGCAGAAGCTCGACTACCTCACCGAGGCTCTCGGGCTGTTCATCCGCCACCAGCTGACCCTCACCGCGCACCAGCCGGCGTTCGATGCCGAGACCAACCGGCTCGGCCGCCTTCGCTACGACGAGTTTATGAAGCTCGTCGGCCGCATGCTCGCCCGCACGGCGCCGAGGCAAGGCTTACCCACCGTCAATCCCCCAGAAATGGGGATAGACAAATGAAGGAACGCATCATGCGTCACATGCCGCGTCGCCCGAACGGCGACCTGTCACCCATCACGTTGAGGATTGCGGACGCCTGCCGCGTCACCGGCATCGGCCGGTCGAAGTTCTACGAGCTGATCAAGGCTGGTGAGATCGAGGTGATCAAGATTGGCGCGATTACCCTCGTGCCGATGTCCGGCATCCAGGCGCTGCTTGAGCGTGGACGCTCGGTGAGAGTCGAATGTGCGCAATGTAGCCTAGCTGAAGCGATGCACCCCTCGCTGACGAATGCCATACTGAGTGCTAGCATTGCAGGAACGTCGGAGTCAGATCGCCATGATCTTATTTCGGAAGACGAAGGAACGCGCACGAAAGCCGAGAATAGAATCGTCGAGCGAATGATCCTAGCGCTTCCGGGGGCGCGCTGTATGTAAACTTAGCGCGGCAGTCCGGCAGGATCGATATTTCGAGGGGGAGAACATGCGAATCAAGTTCGTGGAAATTTCTAATTTCCGCAAATTGAAATCAACCCATCTCGATCTTGATAAGAAGACCACTATCCTCGTTGGCGCTAATAATAGCGGCAAGACATCGGCAATGGTGGCTTTGCGCACTTTCTTGATGACGCCGACTCGCCTCGCACTGCGAGATATCACTATCGCAAACTGGACCGAAATTGATGTCCTTGGCGAGGAATGGGAGTTCGAGGCAGAGACCACGGTCGATTTGGACACGCTTCTGCCGGCGCTCGACGTCTGGCTCGAAGTGCCACTCAGCGAAATCCAGCATGTAGTCCATATTCTTCCGACGCTGGACTGGTCGGGGGGACTGCTTGGCGTGCGCCTGCGATATCAAATCAAAGATATCGGGAAGCTAAAAGCGGAATATGTAGCGGAACGTGTGGCGTCGGGCAGTGCCGCGACGACCGGCCCTGCGGGCGAACAAATCAAGCTTGCGGTTTGGCCGCTTTGCCTGACCGATTTCCTTGAACGCAGGCTGCGGGCGCATCTTGAGTTAGCAGCGTTCCCCCTCGACCCGCGGGCGGTGACTCGCCCCGGAAAATGCGGCTTGGCTGTTCCGCAAGATTTGCCTGCCAGCGCGCTTCGCTTCGATCACCCACCCTTCAAAAATCTGATCAAGATGGACGAAATTGCTGCGCAGCGGGACTTTGCGGATGCTGGTGATCATGAGGGTGGAGAGGACAAGGCCGAAGCAGGCGTCCGTCGCTTCAAGCGCCGACTTTCCGATCAATTGCGGTCATATTATGATCGACATCTAGATCCCTCAAAGACGCCGACTGAAAAGGATTACGAGGCGTTGGGGGCGATCCAGGCGGCCGAACGCAGTTTCGACTCCAGGCTAGAGGCTGGCTTCGCGGCAGCTTTCGAGGAACTCGAAGATCTCGGCTACCCCGGGATGAGCAATCCGAAACTCAAAATCTCGACGTTGCTGCGAACGACCGACGGCCTCAAGCACGGCTCTTCGGTGCAGTACCAAGTCGCAGACCCATCGGGGGACGGCACCAAAACTCTCAAGCTCCCCGAGGACTATTCCGGTCTCGGTTATCAAAATCTCATCGCCATGGTGTTCATGCTGATGGGTTTTCGCGACGAGTGGATGCGCGTTGAGAAGGCAGGTATCGTCGGCGGGGAGAATGTAGTCCATGAGATCCAGCCACTACATCTAGTTCTCGTAGAAGAGCCAGAGGCGCACCTTCATGCGCAAGTTCAACAGGTCTTTATAAACAAGGCGTATAATCTGCTTCGCAAGCATTGCGATCTCGGCGACAAAGACGCGTATTGCACCCAGTTGCTGGTTAGCACGCATTCCAGCCATGTTGCGCACGAGGCGGATTTCGCAAATCTGCGCTATTTTCGGCGCAGGCCGGCGAAATCCAAGGGCGAGACACCGACCACAACCGTCGCCAACCTCTCCCATGTGTTCGGCGAGGGGGATGAGACCAAACGCTTTGTGAAGCGCTATCTGAAGGCGACACATTGCGATCTCTTCTTCGCTGACGGCGTCATCTTTGTCGAAGGCCAAGCCGAGCGGATCCTCGTGCCGCACTTCATCCGCCATCATTTCCCCGAACTCTCGCGCCGATACGTGACGTTGCTCGAACTGGGCGGGAGCCACGTGCACAGCTTCCGTGACCTGATTGATGTCCTAGGTATTGCCACGCTGATCATCGGTGATCTCGACGCAACGGCAACGGTCAAGATCACAGACAAGAATGGCCATGAGACAACACGGTGGAAATCGGCTCGGCCCGAACTGGGCAGGGGTCAGCAAACCGCGAACTCCGTCCTGAAAGAATGGCACCCCGGCCTGAAACTGATCGATGAGCTGGCGGCACTACCACCTTCAGATCATGCAACGTCGGGCGATGGCTATGACCTCTACGTTGCCTACCAGAAACCCATCAGCGTTGAGTCGAGTAGTGCAACCCCAACGAGCGTTATCCCTCGGACCTTCGAAGATGCATTAGTGCTGACGAACACCGCAGCGATGGCAGACGTCCAAGGATCGAGCACTTCGGCAAAGATCAAGGCGATCGTCACTCAAGGGCCGTCAGGCGCGGACTTAGCTGACGAACTTTTCGACCTATTGAAAACGGCTGAGAAAGCCGCATTGGCGCTCGACTGCCTGATGTTGGCCGACCCGAAAGCACTCAAACCCCCAACTTATATCGCTCATGGACTGAAATGGTTCGAAACAGCGGTCGGCAAGGAAATCGCGGAAAGCGAACTCAAGGCAGGATCAATTCATGGTCGAGGTTGAGACTGCACCGGCGAATTTCGACGATCATGTCGATGCGACAATCGAGGCCTGTCTCGACCCCTCCAACCCACAAAGCTTCTTTCTCTACGCTGGTGCTGGTTCGGGCAAGACGCGCTCGTTGAAGAATGCGCTTGATGTATTCCGCGCGAACCATGGCTTCGGCTTTCGACGCTTGGGAAAGAAGATCGCGGTCATCACCTACACCAACGCTGCGGCGGACGAGATTGCAGAACGCGTCGGTGAGGACATGCTTTTTCCCATTTCGACGATCCACAGTTTTTGTTGGAAGCACATCGAAACCTACCACTCAGATATTCAGACTTGGCTCCTTGCGACGTTACCCGCAGACATTGCCGACCTCCATGAGAAGCAGGCAAAGGGGCGAGCTGGGACAAAGGCAGCGCAGGATCGGGGTCGGGCGATAGAGTCGACGACGAAGCGGCTGGAGTGGCTGAGCATCCCGCGACGATTCACCTACAATCCAAATGGCGACAATTTCGGTGCCGATTCATTGTCGCATTCGGAGGTCCTGAAGATCACAGCCGCCTTCATTCAAACCAAACCATCGATGCAGGCGGTGCTGGTCAACAGATATCCGTTTCTGTTGATCGATGAGAGCCAGGATACCAACAGGGGACTGCTCGAGGCATTCTTTAGCCTCGCCGCGGCCAACGTCGGGAAGTTTGCGATCGGACTTTTCGGCGACACGATGCAGCGCATCTATACCGATGGTCACTCCGAGCTCGAGCGTCTCGTTCCCTTGGATTGGGCTCGGCCCGCCAAACGGATGAATCATCGCTCGCCGCAGCGCGTGGTCGCGCTCGGTAACGTGCTACGGTCCGCCGTGGATCGCCAGACGCAG
This sequence comes from Sphingomonas sp. So64.6b, assembly GCF_014171475.1. Lineage (NCBI taxonomy): Bacteria > Pseudomonadati > Pseudomonadota > Alphaproteobacteria > Sphingomonadales > Sphingomonadaceae > Sphingomonas > Sphingomonas sp. So64.6b. The sequence continues at coordinate 2,307,667 of NZ_CP048817.1, read as the reverse complement.
CTCGCGCGGGACGACAGCTCTAAAGGGATTGTGCGTCTTTTCATCGCGCCAAGCGATCTCGTGGACAAGCCAGGTTTTGAATATGTCGTTCGCGCAACGATGGCCGAACTTTGCAATGATCCCGAATGGGAGCGAGAACGCGCAGTGAAGGCCCTGATACTCGAGCATCACATGGCGGCTGCGAGGGCGGGGTTCCTCGACATGTTCCAGGCGCTTGATCGCGATTCCCGCCTCGGAACCGGGCTTCGAACAGGAGACCTTGCCGGGATCCGCCTGTTTACGGAACGGGTAGAGCCTCTGGTCAATGCGGCACGCGCCAAGGATGACTTTGCATTGATGGCGCATTTGCGCGCCACATCGCCGCTGCTGAAGCGCTCCGCGATTATCGCGACGTCGACGCCCGACGATCCGCTGTTTCCCGTCCGATCGGGTGTGGAGGCGCTCCTAGCTTTAGATCTAGAGGGTGAGGCTACGTTTCTCGACGTGTTCCAATGCGTGGCGGAACACCAGCTCTTCGAGATTCCGGCGGCGCTGCGAGCGTTCGTGGTTGCCACTCAGCCGGAGCTGTCCAACGAAGCAATTGATCTCGATCCCATCGACGACGCGGTAGACTCTGCGGAGGCTGAAGAGGCCGCCGCGGCGTCGCCAGCGAGCCTAGAGGCGTGGCGGGCATTCTTGGAAACGCCGTATCGGCAGACCGCCGCCTATGCCGAGTATGTTGCAGATCGCGGTCACTTCGGGACTCATCAAGGGGTCAAAGGCCTGGAATTCGATAGAGTCTTGGCGGTACTCGATGACAGCGACGCGCGTGGCTTTCTCTTTTCCTACGAAAAGCTTTTTGAGGCAAAGCCTCTGTCGGACACTGACCGTAAGCATTTGGCCGAGGCGACAGATGGGGGCGTAAACCGTACACGGCGCTTGTTGTACGTGACGTGCACCCGTGCGCGAAAGAGCTTGGCGTTGATTGCTTATACGGAAGACCCCGACGCGGTGGCGGCCTCAGTCATCAGAAACGAGTGGTTCACTCCAGACGAGGTTATACGGCACTGATATCGTTGCGTTGCGCGCTGCCACGCAGTTTGCTTCGCAGCCTAGGCGCCTGGTGTTCGGGCATTGATGCGCCGCTTGAAAACTCGTCATGGAAGAGCGCTCGCACCGCCGATGTCAGAGATAAGATAAAGCCATGACCGATGAACAAGAGCATCAACACGACGACTCAGGTGAGTGCATCATCCCGCCGGAGCTGCCGAAAACGGAGCTGCGAAACTTGGTCGTTGAACAATCCGAACATGAGGTGCGCGAGATCACCGATTACATCGAGTGGCAATGCAACAAGATGCGCGAGAGGGAGATTGAAAATACGGGTGAAAGCGACATCGAGGAGGAGCTGGTCGAGCACGCGGAGAAGCTAAAGACCGAACGGGTCTTCGGAACCGACTATCGCGTTTGGGATGTGCACACGAACCTGAACAGGTGGTGGGTCATCACCAATCCCACCAACCTCTACTCCCAAAAACTGATGCCCAGCGTCGATTACACGCTGTCCTTCCATATCGGGTTGATGGCGCGCGTACAGGCCCGGCGCGAGCCCGAAGGCGACGAAGTTGTGCTGCAACTCCTGTCGATCACGCAGAGAAAAATCCATCAGGCGGCGCTCGCGTTGGATGCCGCCAACGAGATCGAGGACTTTCAGGCCATCGGCCTCCAGTGCCGGGAAGCGATGACCTCGTTTATCAAGGAGGTAAACGCCGCCGGGCTTTTCGATGAAATCGCAGACGCCCCGAAAAAGGGCGACTTCACCGCATGGTCGGACCATGTGATCGGGGCCAAGGCGGCCGGTGGCGCGGCGGAGTATGTCCGCGGCTACCTGAAAGCGATCTGCCAGAAAGGCTGGCAGCTCGCAAACTGGCTGACCCATGCGGGCAACGCGACGCGTGCCGATGCAGAACTGGCCCTCTCAGCGACGGAACACGTGCTGCAGGAGCTTACAGGGCTGGCGCTGAAGTCGCTGGCGCGAGCACCTGACCGGTGCGGCCGGTGCGGCTCGTTCGACATCACCGTCACATGGCGGCCGGATGAGGGGGAGATGGGCGAGTACATCGCCGAATGCGGCATGTGCGGCGCTGAGGGACGCAGAGGGTCCGATCAGGACGAGCCAAACGCGGTGTCGGGAACCGTCGTTCCTGACGAGTGATGCAACGTCGACACGGCGCAACGGCCTGGATACGATCCCACACGCCAGTATGCGGATCAGAAAACGCGCCGATTAGCGGGTGGGGATGCAACGGGCAGCGCAGCGGGCTCCCCTTGCCAAGATTGTGGTGGTCCCACCACCACACATCTTGCCGTCAGCGCAGCGCCGGGTTCTGATGGTGCAACCTGAACCTTTTTTGACTTGTAGGCCCCCATGGCAAAACGTCCGACATTTTTCCTGTCCTCGACCATTTACGACTTTGAGGATCTCAGGGGCGCGATAAAGTACCTTCTGGAGAGCCGTGGCTGTCGAGTGCTCGCGTCAGAGTACCGGGATTTCAACAACAATCTTGATCAACATTCCTATGAGGCCTGCCTATCGAATATCGATCAGGCAGATTACTTTATACTCCTCATCGGAGGGCGTGTCGGGGGCTGGTACGACGAGCCCAGCCGCATCAGCATCACTCAGCAAGAGTACCGCCACGCGTATGCCCGCCATGAGGCGGGCTCGTTGCGCATCGTTACCCTCGTTCGCGATCAGGTGTGGCAGCTTCGCGAGGATCGCAAGGCGCTAGCGAAGCACTTGGCTTCGCTAGAAATGAACGATCAAGAGCGCCGCGAGATCGTAAATTTTCACAGCCGATTTACGACCGACGCAGAGTTCGTCAGCGCCTTCATCACGGAAGTAGGCCGTAACCTCGAAACCGCCATGGCCGTTAAGCGAGGGACCGAAAAGCCGACGGGCAACTGGATTCATACCTTCCGAAATTTTAGGGACATTGCAGACGTTCTGCACCCTTTGACGTTCGGCGGGCTGACCGCCGACGAAGCCGCTTACCGGAAAGCGCTGCAACACGAACTGCTGAATATCCTTTGCCACTTGCTCTTAAAGTATAAGGGGGAAGCGCTAGACCCCCGGGCATCGCTAATCAAACACCTAAACGCTTACGCAGTGACCATGTCCACGCGTACCGAAGATGTGTACATGGAAGGTAAGGAGTGGGATAAATTCGCCACGATATTCTACCAACTTCTCAACGGACAAATTGAGATCACCATCCTACCTGACGCTCTGACGTCGAGCATATTTTTACAATTCGACCCCGCATCTGGCGGCTACCGAAAAACCGCCGCCTATGGTGCGATTTCCCGGCTCATCGAGGAAGTTCGCCGATTCAACAAAACCGCGGCGAACGAGTCGCTCGCCACGGTTTTCGAGTATTCTCCCCGCAACCGCGGCGGCAAAGATATTCCAGTCGAAATACCGGCGACGAAAATTCTGATACTCCATCACTTGGCTTTACGCTGGATCAATATAATCACGCTGTGCGAGTCGCTCATTCGCCACCTTGAGGGAAACCCGTTTGCGGAACCCAACCTTGCTCCATATTCACCCATTCGAGGGATGGACGAGGAGATCGAACGAGAAACAGTCACCCACGATGATGCCAGAAGGTACTTAAAGCTGTAACTTTCCGGCGTACCCGGGCTACACTGCCCGCCATGCTTACGGGGCTACTCAATGGCTTGAAGATAGATGCGGGTGCGGCGCAAAAAGGACCCGACTATTTCTGTCCCAATTGTCACGGTGCGGTGATCCTGAGGAAGGGGCGGATCGTCGCTCATAACTTCTCTCACAAGCCACCGACCAGTTGCTCATGGGCGGTGGGTGAAACACAGGAGCATCTTGCCGCGAAGCTGCTTCTTAGGGACGCCTATCGCATGATGGGCTATCAGGCTGACTATGAAGTCGTGGTCCTTTCCAGCGGCGGCGATCGGCGGGCCGATGTTTATGTGATCTCGCCAGATGGCGGGCTCACCTTCGCGATCGAGGTGCAGCATACCCCCATACTCTACGACGCCATCGAAAAGAGAACGGTGGCTTATATGGCTGTCAATGTTCCGGTGATGTGGCTTGGCATCTTGGGCGGGAAGATGCGCGAAACTGCCGAGCGAACGCAATCCGGCCTAATCATACGACAGTACCCCATACGGCCATGGGAAAAATGGGCACAGGCTCTGTGCTTCGGCGAACTCTGGTACATCGATCCTGTTGAGGAGTCGCTTTGGAAGGGCCGCTTCAGCGACCATTTGATCGATGTCCCTTCTAGCTCATGGTACGGAGAAGGCGGTGAGGAGATGTCGGCCGGTGGATACTCCCGCAAATCCAAGCGCTGGCGCACCCTTCATCTCGAAGGCCCTTTTCGAGTTCACGAGGTCAACGAGGTAACGAAGTGGCGGAGGCCTTGGACGTCCAGCGCATTCAACCTCCCGGGGGGCCACTTCGCATCATTCGAAAAGCGCTAATCACGCCTATGCCTTCACCCGCAAAAGGTCGTCTAATCTGGTGGAGTACCGGCGAGAGGCGAACCCGGCGCATGCGCCACTTCTTCCTCCGACCGGTGGACGCTGGCCGCATGGTGTACCGGCTGAACCGCCCATTGATAGAATCGAGCGCCGTCATCAGGGCCTTCGATTTCTCGGGGTCGCAGGATGGAAAGAGGCTCGCCATTGGCAATCCTGCGGTCGGGTGAGGTCGACCAGGATCACGCCTGCCTTGGGAGGGGGATTGCGCGCCGTCACCGACATTCACCCGGTCCCCGAATAGGGCGAAGGGGCTGGCGGTATCGACTTCTTCCCCACCCTCGACGGGCTGCTGGAGCCGATGGCAACCATGACTATCCTGTCGGGCGGCTTCACGACCACGCGCAACCGGCGCGGCCTGGCAGACCGCATGCGCAGCGGCTTCGTAAGTACGTGGCGATGTCGAGAAGGCGGTCGCCTAGGGTGGCTGTTGGCAGGAGCGGCCAATCGACGAATGCCGTAGTGCTAGCGGCCTACTTGAACGTCAGTTTCGCTCCGAAGAGGCCGATCTCTACCGCCGGTTTGAGCCCCGCCACGAGTTCGGCCGTTGAGGGTGAAGAAACGAAGGAAACGGGCGCCGGGCTAGTGAGCTCAATATCTGCCGCACTCAGGTCGGTCGCATCAGCTACGTACGCAATAATCTCGTAAACATTGCCGCGGTTGAAAGGCTTAACCTCAAAATCCAATGCATCCACCGGCGAGATGGCGGAGACATCTGTGCGCGACACGAATTTGTGATTTCGGTCAGTATCACGAGCATCGAGCATCACGATCTTGGTCCCGGCCGGAAAACCCAAGCTAAACTTGAAATTGGCACGATCGATATTGCCGCGGTTGCTGATGTCCAAGGTCACTTGATGCAAGTTACCGAAAGCCTGAACCGCCCCCTTGTCGCTCAGCATCACTTGGACGCTTGCCGATGGCCCGGCAGACACACCGCCAAAAAGCTCTTTCAATTCGAGGCGATATCTAACCGGCTGAATACGATTTCGATACGTCGTAGCAATTGCAGTGATTATAGCTCCTGCGGCACCGCCGCCAACCACGCCAGCGATTACCTGCACCCATTGAATATCAGCCATGGCCACCCCTTCGAGACCGTTGCTAACGAGCACCGCTACAATTTGCCAGAAGGGTGAGAATCTGCAGAATGGCCAAGCGACCCTGTTCGACCTCGCCAACGCCAGTCGCCCCGAAGCGCGCCGGAGGATTGCCGCTGCGGTGACGCTGGCGCCAGCACCGATGCTCTCAGGTCCCGGTCGGACCAGCTAGGCCGCGAACACTGCGATCTATCGCCGCGAAGTAGCTGTCAGCGCCTCGCTCGAGCATCGCTTCAACACCGACCGCCACCTTCGCGCTGACGGCGGGCGTCTTCTATAGCGGCGGGAAAGACACCGCCGCGCGCGTCGGCGTCGCCGGAGAATTCCAGCGGGCCCCCACTTCGCATTGCCGCATAGGAGATGATCGATAGCCCGAGCACGCGTCCGCTGTCGGTTTCTGCCGACGGGGCTGGAACGACTGCAATTGGACACGAATCAGACATTGGTCGCGAGTTGGCGACGAGCCAGCCTACCCGGCTGCTGTCCTGAACAATCCGTGAAAATCCGCCGATTTCCAGCCACGGTTTTGCAGTAAATCTGCAGTAAGATGCGCAATTGCGCAGCTATCCGGCAGCCAAGCGATTGAAATCGCTGGTGACCCCTACGAGAATCGAACTCGTGTTTTCGCCGTGAGAGGGCGACGTCCTAACCGCTAGACGAAGGGGCCGTCGAGCCAGAGGCGCGGCTGATACGGCGGGGGCGTGAAGACGTCAAGGCGCGGGGTCACGGGGCCGGCGCGGCACTATCCACCGATCAGCGCCACAAGATCCATCATCGCGCGCGGCGCGGCGAGGCCGGGGGTGGTCGCAACATAGCGCGGAACCCAGTCCGGCCGGAACTTCGCCTTGAACGAACGCAGCCCGGAAAAACCGTACAGCGCCTCGCCATGGCCGTAGATCGCATGGCCGATGCGCGACCAGAGCGGGGCGAGGCGTCGTCCGGTCAGGCCCGACAGGGGCGCCATGCCGAGGTTGAAGCGGGCATAGCCGTTCGCCGCACCCCATTGCATCAACCGCACGAACAGCAGGTCCATCGCGCCATAGGGTGTATCGGGCAAATGCCGCATCAGGTCGACCGACAGCTCGGTGCGGCTGTGCGTCGTCCAGATATTGGCGAAGGCGACGATTCGCCCCTCGTGGCGCAGCACGGCACAATCGAAGCGGCTGATATAATCCGCGTCGAAGCGGCCGATGCTGAAGCATTTCTCGCCACCGGCCTTGTTGCGCAGCCAGGCGTCGGACACCTGATGGAGCTGCGGCCCGATGCCGGGCACCGCGGCCCTCGGGACGATGTCAAAGGCCAGCCCGGCGCTCTCCGCCTTGCGCACTGAATGACGGAGCGATCTGGCGGCCGGACCATCCAGCGTGAAGGTTGCGAGATCGACATGTGCCTCCTCGCCATATTTCATCACCTGCAGCCCCATTTCGATCAGCAGCGGCAACAGGTCGTCGCTCGCCTGATAAAAACAGAGCCGGCCATGCGCGGTGTCGCACAGCCCGCGCAGCCGCCACACCAGCTCCGACCAGGCGGCGCTCGGCCCGACCGGATCGCCCATCACCACCCAGGTGCGGCCCTGCACGCGGTACATCAGGAACGCGTCCGCCGAGCCTGAGACGATGAACTGCTTGTCGCCGGTGAAAGCGAGCGCGGCGTCGGCACGCTCCGACACGGCGATCGCGGCGTCGGCGACTGCGGGCGGCAGGGTATCGTCCCCCGCCGGGCGAACCGGCGCGGAGAGCAGCCGCCAGCCCGCCACTGCGCCGAGCAGCATCGCCGCACCCAGGCTGGCGCGCAGGAAGCGCGGCGCGTTGCCCCGCCATGCGAACGCCCACCACAGATCGTCGCTGTACGGCACGTGCTTGTAGGCGAAGAATCCCGCCCACAGGCTGAGCGCGATGGCGATCGCGGCGGCGGCGAACCAGGTGCGCTGCAGCGGCGCGTCGAGCATGCCGGCGCGGCGGTAAAAGGCCGGGCGGCAATATTGCAGCAGCGCGGCGATCACCCCAAGCAGCACGGCCTCTTCATAGTCGAAGCCCTTGAGCAGCGAGAAGACGATGCCGCCGGCAAGCAACAGCCGCGCGGCAAGGAAGCCGCTGCGCAACCGCGCATTGATCGCCGGCGCGATCAGCAGCAACGCGGTGCCCGCCATGCTCGCGGCGAAGTGCGACGCTTCGACGAACGGCAGCGGCACGACATCGGCCAGCCAGTTGATTCGCCAATGCACCGCCGGCAAAGCGCCCGACACGAGCAGGATCAACCCGCCGACAAACACCAGCAGCGCGATCAGTGGCGGCGCGAGGAAATGGCTGGTGCGCTCGACCAGCGACAGGCCAAGCGAAATCGGGCGGCGCAACCGGTGCCCCTCGACCGAGGCGAGCAAGACCGCCGCGACGATCAGCGGCAGGACGTAATAGATCAGCCGGTAAAGCAGCAACGCGGCAAATGCCTCGCCGCCCGCGGCGGGCAGGATCGCCAGGATGACCAGTTCGAACACCCCGATCCCGCCGGGCACGTGCGAGACGGCCGAGGCGGTCACCGCGAGCGTATAAGCGAAGAAGAACAGGGCGAAGCTTTGTGGCCCCGATTGCGGCAACAGCACGAACAGCGCGGCGGCCGCGGCGGCAAGGTCGAGCGCGGCGACGCCGAGCTGCGCCGCCATGATGCGTACCGGCGGTACGGGCAAGGTGAAGCGCCCGATGCCGATCCGTTCGACGCCGCGATGCCGCGCCGCGAACAGCGTCGCGAGCAGCGCAACGATGACAAGGCCGATCACGCGCTGCCCGATGACCGGCAAATATGCCGGCCCGATCGCGATCGGCGCGTTCCCGCTCAACAGCGCCAGCGCGATGATCCCCGACAGCGCCGCCCAGAAGCCGGCCGAGGACAGCAGCCCTACCCGAGCGACATCGCCCAGGTCGAGCCCCGCCGAGGCATAGACGCGATACCGCGCCGATCCGCCGGTGAGCAGGCTCAACCCGAAATTATGGCTGATCGCATAGCTGGTGAACGAAGCGAGCGCCGCGGTGCGCCACGGCAGCCGCGCGCCGATCGCACGCAGCGACAGCGCCTCGCTCAGCGTCAGCGCGAAGTAACTCAGCGCGGTCAGCGCGATCGCCGCGGCGATACGCCCCTGCGGAATCTCGTGCAACGCGCGCCGTACGTCCTTCAACCGCACTTCGCCCAGGATCGCGTGCAGCGCCTCGAACCCGAGCAGCGCGACCGCCAATATGGCAAGCGCGATCAACGGGCGGCGGTGCGATCGGCCCCAGGCGATGGCGTCGCCGATCCGGTCGCGCCGGATCAGACGCGCGTCCATATCTGCGATTTGCAAAACCATCCTCCGATCAGACAGCCCGAGATCTTGAGCGTGTCGGGCGATGTCTGGACGATCCTTGACGAAAAGCGGCGGCCCATATCGGGCACGAACACCGTCCCCGACCATTTGCCCGGCGCGGTCTCCCGGTAACCGGAAAGCAATTGCAGCCCGACCAGCTGAGTGACGCCGGACTCGCGTGCATCCTGCTCCGCCGCTGGGGTCGCATGGGCGATCGTCCCGCACAGCTCGCCATTGCAGTTCATCGTGCGGACCTGGATCGTGCCCATCGGATTATGCCACAGCCCGATGATCGGTGGCGGCGCGGTCACCGCGACTGGCCTGGCGATGGCGGGCAGCGCCATGAGCGGCGTGAGGAGTGCCGCGAGCAACGGTGCGAGGCGGCCGGGACGGGTCATTGCGGCAGTTCCTTGATCTGCGGGACATAAGGGCGGAGCGCGGCGAAAATCGTGGCGATCAGCCGCTGTTCGTCACGGTGGAGGAAATGGCCGCCGGGCAGGGCGATCACTTTGGCGCGTGTGCCTTTCAGGCTAGGGCACAGGCTGTCGGTTTCCTGCTCGCCATGGATGCAGAAGATCGGCGCCCAGGCGACGCTCTTTGCCGCCGCGACCGGATCGGCATCGGGCGTGCCGCGATAGGCGAAACCGGTCGGGTCGGCGCGGAAATAGACGCCCTGGCCCGGCACGACGAGCACGATTCCCGCGACATGGGCGCGCAGGTCGGGCGGCAGCGCGGCCGCGCCGATGCCCAGTATGTCGGCGCCGAACGACTGGCCGATCAGGACGATGCGGTCGGCGCCGGTCCGCGTCAGCGTATCGCGCACCGCCGTGGCGACGATCGTGTCGACCTCGGCCGTGCTGCGATGCGTCGCAAAGGCGCTGGGTGAATTGATCGCGAGCACCGGCACATGCCGCTCGGCCAGCGCGTGCGACACGCCGCTGCCCATGCCGAAACGCAACCCCATATCGCCCGACACATAAAGCGCGGCGACCGGCACGCGGCCATTGCCCGGGCTGGCGAAGAACCGGTCCGGATCGCGATCGAAGAACCCCGCGGCCCAGGCGACCACGACCAGCGTGACCAGGATGAACCCGATCACGGCAAGGAGCCAGCGCAGCGGCGACCGGCGTCGCCGAATGGGGAAGGATGTCGACATCATGTCGGACTAGCGAGGCACGCGTTACGCGGAGATGGCGGGCCGATGACGAATTTGTCATGCGCGCGTCGCATGATGCCGGCGTTTCCACTCTGGACGAGGTGAAGTGCGATCCGTAAGCAGCGCGATGGGCGGCGGTTTGGGGCACGGGATGACGATCGATCTGCAGAGCGAGATTAAGCGGGCTGACGGCTTTCTGGCGGCGAAAGTCGGCGACGGTCAGGTGCTGCTCGATATCGATGCGGGCAGTTATATCGGAATCGACTCGGTCGGCAGTGCGATCTGGGAACGGATCGCCGAGCCGGTGACGGTTGTTGCGCTGCGCGATGCGTTGATCGACGCCTATCAAGGCGACCCGACGGTGATCGAGGCGGATTTACTGGCTTTTGTCGATCGCCTGGCCGGCATGAAGATGATCCTGTGCGTCTGAGCGTTACGCCGGCGTGAGCGACCTGTATCTCTGCGGCTGGCGGGTTCAATCCGACCTCGCTTTGCCTGAACTGGTGCCATGGGACGGCGATGACCGGCCGGTCGATATCGTGATCCGCCTCGGCGCCACCCCTGAACGCCTCGATGGGGCGATCGATGTCAGCCCGTTCCTTCAGGTATCGCAGGACGGGCGCTGCCTGCTCACCCTGAGTGAGGTGGCGACGTATTTCGTCAACGGCCCCGGCGAAGTCATGGTCGATCCGCGCGCGGGCGCGTCGCAAGCTGAAGTGAGGCTGTTCCTGCTTGGATCGGTGTTGGGCTATCTCTGCCATATCCGCAGCCTGTTTCCGTTGCACGGATCCTGCGTCGCGGTCGGCGGCAAGGCGATCGTCTTTTCCGGTCCGTCGGGGGCGGGCAAATCGACCACCGCGGCACATCTGGCGCGGCGCGGACATCCGCTGATCGCGGACGATGTCTGCGCGATCGAGATCATCGATGGCGTGCCTTATGTCCGGCCAGCCTTTCCCCGGCTGAAGCTATGGCAGGACACGCTCGATGCGGTCGGAGTCGAATCGGCCGGGCTTGAGCGCAACCGCGCGGGCCAGCAGAAATATCATTACCGTCACGACCAGACCGATTCCCGACCCGGCCGGTGCCGATCGGGGCGATCGTGCTGCTCGCGCGGCCGGGGCATGGCGAGGACGAATTGCTCGAACGCCTGGCCAATCCGGCCGAGATCGTCGGTGCGCTTGGCGCGGAGATTTTCCGCCCGACCGTCGCGGCCGCGCTCGGGCGGAAGCCGGCACTGTTCGGGGTGCAGGCTGCGATCGCCGGGTCGGTGCCGGTTCATCGCTGGCGCCGCCGGTTCGAATTCGACCGGATCGAGGGATGGCTCGACCGGATCGAGGCGCTGGTCGCGCCGTGAGCGGGGTCGTCCTGCTCGCATCCTATCCAAAATCCGGCAACACCTGGACCCGCGCCTTTCTCGCGAGCCTCGACTCGGGCGGCAGCATCCCGGACATCAACGCACTCGGGCCGCCGGCGTCGCTGAGCAGCCGGGCAGTATGCGATCTGGTGCTCGACGAGGACACAGGCGACCTGAGCAATGCCGAGATCGCGCGGGTGCGACCTTGGATCAGCCGCAGGGTGGCAGGCGAATTCGCCGCACCGGTCAAGGCGCATGACGCCTGGCTGGTCCCGCCCGGCGCGACCGAGCCGCCCTTTCCCGCCGACATTATCGACCGGGCGATCCTGATCGTGCGTGACCCACGTGATGTGGCGCTGTCCTGCGTCCATCATTTCGGCAAACCATTGGCCAGGATAGTCGACGACATGGCCGATCCCGATTTCGCGCTGGGTACCAGCGGCAAGCACTCGAACCGGCAGATCTACCAGTTCGTATCGACCTGGAGCGGGCACGTTCGGAGCTGGCTCGATCAATCTGATTTTCCGGTCCGGCTGATACGTTACGAGGATATGATCACCGATCCGGTCGCGTCGTTCACCGCCGCTGCGCGGTTTCTCGGGCGTAAGGAGGATGATGCGACGATCGCGCGGGCGGTTGAATCGTCGTCGTTCGATGTCCTTGTGAGGCAGGAGACGCGTGATGGATTCGCCGAGCGGCTTGGAGGGTCGAATGCGCCATTTTTTCGCTCCGGGCGCGCAGGCGGTTGGCGTGAGGCGATGCCGGGAACGGTTGCCGCGCGAATCGCCGACGATCATGGCGCGACGATGCGCCGGCTCGGCTATCTGTAACTATTCACTGGTTGCCGCCCTCCATCCGGCGGATGAAACGGCCGGCGGTGATGCCCCGGCTCACCGCGAGCAGATAGGCGGTGTTCGCGTCATCCGCGCTACTTGCCGCATAGGCCCCCGGCCAGTCTTCAAGCAGCTTTTCCATCCGGTCGAGATCGAGCGCGCGCGCCGCCAGCGGGCTGTGGCGCAGCCTGCCGAGTTCCGCTTTCAGGCCGGGTAATGCCTCCTCGAACCCAAGCTGCCAGTCGGCCCCTTGCAGCCCTCTTCGGCGCTCGTTCAAAATGAGATCGGGAACCAGCCCGGCCATCGCGTGGCGAAGCAGCGCGCGTGGCACACCGTCGCGCATCCATTTTTCGTCGGGGATCATCAGCGCCAGCTCGATCAGGCGGCGATCGCCGGTCGGATCGCGGACGTCGAGGCCATAAAGGCGGCGTGACGACCAATATTGTTGACCACGATGACTGGAGCGCGCGAGCGCCAGCAGTCGCAATTTGCGCGAATCGCCGCCGGCAAGATTGTAGAGATTGCCGGCCACCGCTCTGGCGTCGTCCTCCGTCCCGGTCTCGTTCAGGAAGGCGCGGCTGGCGATCGAATAGTCGAACAGCCCCATGTCGCGCTTGCCGGCGAATGAGCGAAGCCTGCGCAGCGCGGCGTTGGGGAGCAACGCCGCAGCCGCATGGTTCAGCAGATTCAACCAGCGCTGGCCGCCATTGCGCCGCATCGCCATTCCGGTTTCCAGCGCGGTCAACAGCCGGCCCTGCCGCAACTGTTGTCCAAAGGCGGCCATGCCGTCATGGCTGATCGTGAAATTGCCCATCGCACCGATCAGCATCACGTCGATCCGCCGATCTCGCGCCGCGCGGTCGATGCCGTCGACCCACACGGTGTTGCTGGCATTCAGGATCGGCCAATCCTGCCCGCCTTCGCGTCCTTCCACCGCCTCCAATACCGGCATCTCGTCATTCGCGATGCGGACATGTTCGATATTGGGATACATCGCCGCCAGCGCCGCCGCATGGGTCCATTCGTCGCTGAAACGGTTTCGGGTTTCGATCTGGACGGGTTTCGCCGGGGCGGCGGTGAAGGCGGTGAGCCCGCGTCCCTGTTCGTCCAGCGCGCGAGCGGCCATCGCGGTCACTGCGGTGCTGTCGAGTCCGCCGCTCAGCTGGACGCCGATCTTTTCATCCGCGCCGATCCGGCATCGTACGGCTTGGTCGAGCGTGGCGCGCAGGACCTCCTCATAATCCTGATCGGTCTTCAGTTTCAGGATCGGCAGCGTTTCGGGCTGCCACCACCGCTCGCTCCGGGCCTTGCCGCCTTCCCACACCACGCGATGGCCGGGGGGCACGTTGCAGATATCGACGAAGAAACTGCGATCGGGATCGCGCGGCATCATCGCGAGCCAGTGCGCCATCTGCCGCTCATCGACCTCTTTAGGCACCTCTGGATCGGCCCATAAGCCGCGCTGCTCGGTCGCAAACAGCATCTGTCCGGCACCGAGCCAGTAGAAGAGCGGCCGGAAAGCCCCAGGGTCAACCGCCAGCATCATGCGCCGCGTTGCGCCGTTCCATACGGCCAGGGCGTAATCGCCAATGACATGGTCGCAAAGCGCGTCACCCCAGGCGGCATGGGCGGCCAGCACAAGCTGTGCGGCGCTGCGCGCTTCGCCAGCGCCGATGTTCAGCGCGCGCCGTAAATCTTCGCCATTGTCGATTCGCCCATCGAACGCCGCCCCCCGACCGCCCGGTGCCGCCGCGACGGAGGCACCGTCGCATCCTGCGATCCGTGCGCCGTCCACGAGAGTCTGGACACGGAGGCGCGGTGATCCGAGCGTCAGCGCGGCGAGCGTACGGTCGATTGGCCGTGGGTCATCGGAGGAACAGGTAGCGCGCCCGCAAATGGACATGAATTAGCTCCGGCTCCATCGCCGATTCGGCCAGGATGAGGAGTCAGGGTGCGCGAGCACAATCAGCCCGTCAAATCACAAAAACAGCCATCGCCGAAGCGATGGCTGCCCGTAAAGCGTAGCGGACTGACAAATCGGCGGTAACCGTTTGTCAGCTCTTGAAAATCAGGAAGACGTGAGGTTCTCAACCGGAACGGCCGCGCCGCCAGCGGTCGTCTGCGCGGAAACGACATCGATTACCGGAGCGGTCCAGACGGGCTTCGCTTCGGTCGCGATGGTCTGCTGAATCTTGTCCATGAGATAACCCCTTAATTGATTGCCGGCTTAATCTATCGTCGTCAGACCTAAACCAACCAGCTGAGATTTACAACTATAATGAGAAAATTTTGCAGCGCAGCAGATGTCAGGCAAGTCGTCGTGACTCAACTCATCGCCCCCATAGCGCCCGATATATATCGCGCCAGGACCGGCACTGGAATCGCCAATCAGGCTGTTCGGATGCAGCACAAGGTGCGCGAGATGCTGGTCGCTCAGCGCACGCAACTCCTCAACGGCTTTCGCGGGCACCTCGCCAAGTTGGGCGTGATCGCGGCGCAGGGCATCGGCAACATGCGCGCGCTGATCCAGGAAGGCCGTCCAGAGAGAACAAGTGCACCCCTTGAGTGAGAGAGGATAATTGAGTGACACGATAGCCGAGGAGGGATCGTGTCGAACCGAACGAGCCGGATACGGATCGGCGGCCACAAAAATTCCAATTTCATCAAACGCGCAGTTTTTACAGGTATCCGCTAACCGATTCCGGTAAACTACTGAAATTAAAGCAATATACTCCTGGCTCCTAGGGTGTCCCGCGCCGGAGATACGACACATCCGGTGTCCCATATCTCCCCCCGAACCCGTCGCGTGGTTCGATTCAAGTGGCTTGCTGACTGCGTCATGCCTGCTCTCCGCCGCACAACGCGCGCAGCGCGCGTGAAAGCGCATCCGCTGCACCATTTGCACTGAGCAGAACCGGAACAGAGCAGGCCATGATTTCAACCCAACATTTCCCAATATTCCCGCAGCGCGACCGTAATTTTCCCGTGCGCGCTCGCCGGTTTTCCCGCAGTTTTTCCCGCAGCTTCCCGCAGAACACCCAAAAAAGCATTTTCGCGCAGCACTTCCCGCAACTGCGGGAATTTGAACGCGATCGTGACGCGAAATTACGGTCTCAAATGCTCGACACGTCGATTCAGGCCGCCACCCGGCGCCACCCCGGTCGCGGGCCGTCGCCCCAAGCTGGGCCATCAGGGACTTTCGCACGCTCGACATGCCCGAAACCATGCCTCCCCAACCGTATCCAAAGTCGATGATATCCCGCTGGCGCCGCTCGCCATTCCTCAGCTAGATGAAGGATCGGGGGAATATGATGTTATTCAAGTCCAGGCCATTTGCGGGGCGCCTTAGCTGCGCGTTGACGGCGTTCGTCGCGATCGCGGCGGCGGCAATGGCGACAAGCCCGGCGCTTGGCGGTCAGGACAAGCCGCGCGTCGTCGTCACACCGCGGCAAACCGTGCTTGCCGATCCCGATATCCGCTCGGGCGTCCTGCCCAACGGCATGCGTTATGCGATCATGCATGCGGCAAACCCGGCCGGCGGCCTGTCGATGCGGCTGGGGATCGATGTCGGCAGTTTCGAGGAACGGGATGCGGAGCGCGGTTACGCGCATTTCGTCGAGCATCTGGCGTTCCGCACCACGCGTTCCGCGCCGCAGGGCGATCTTGACCGCCGTTTCGCCGCGCTCGGCGTGGCGTTCGGGCGCGATCAGAATGCCGCCACGACCCTGTTCTCGACCACGTACCGGCTCGACTTCTCCTCGACCGACAAGAAGGGCATCGATGAGGGGTTCCGCTGGCTGCGCGACGTGGCCGACGGGGTGATCTTCACTGATGCCGGGGTGGCGATCGAGCGCGGCGTGGTGCTGGCGGAACGGCAAAGCCGCGGCGGCCCGCAACAGGCCGTGCGTGACGCAATCTCGCTCTTCCAGGCGCCGGGATCGCGCACCGTGGCGCGCGAACCGGGCGGGACGACCGCAACACTGGCCGCCGCACGGGCGGACACGCTGCGCGCCTTTTACGATCGCTGGTACCGGCCGGAACACGCCGTGCTGGTCGTGGTCGGCGATCAACCGCTCGATGCGATCGAGGCGCAGGTCCGCGCCGGGTTCGGCACATGGCAGGGCAAGGGGCCAAAGCCGGTCCGCGCGTCGCCCGGCAAGGTCGATTTTGCCCGCGGTCTGGATGTCTTCAGCACCGCCGCGCCGGACATGCCGACGATCGTATCCGCCTGTCGCATCCTGCCGCCCGCGCCGCGTGACGAGGTGGAGATGGTGCGCCACACCAGCGAAACACGCGACGCGGTCTGGCGCGACATTCTTGCCGAGCGCTTCAAACTGCTCGTCAATGCCGGGAAAAGCGGGCTGGTCGGCGCGATGGTGGTCGAGAACGACGCGCCCGAATTCATCACCTCGTGCCTGATCGCGGTGCCGGTCGAGGATGGCTGGGAACAGGGCATGGCCGCCGCCCACGCGGAATTCCGCCGCTTCGTTCAGGACGGGCCGACCGAGGCGGAGGTCGAGGCACAGATGGAAGCAAAGCGCGCGGTATTGCGCGGCGCCATATCGGTCGCCGATTCACGCACTGCGGGCACACGCGCCAACATGATCCTCGACCGGTTGCTTGATCACCGCCCCGCCGTCTCGCCGCGCGAGGCGATGCACGCTTATGACGTCGCGGTGGAAACGCTCGACGCGCCGACGCTCAAGGCGGTCGGCGCAAGCAAATGGGCGGGCAAGGGATCGCTGGTCGCGGTCGTGCTGCCCACGCCGCTCGATCGCGAGAAGATACGCAGCGCCTGGGCCCGTAACGAGGCAGGCACCGCGCTCGCCGCGTTCGCGGATCATGACAAGACCGTCTGGCCCTATGCCGATTTCGGCACGCCCGGCACCGTCGCCAGTCGTGAAGTGATCGCTGATCCCGGCTTTGTGCGCTTGCGCTTTGCCAATGGCGCGATCCTGAATTTCAAACAGTCGTCGCTTGAAACCAATGGGATCGAAGTGCGCGCGCTACTGGGTGCCGGTCGCCGCGAACTGCCCGCCGATGGTGTTTTCGGCGCGACACTGGGCGCCAGCCTGCTCACCGCGGGCGGGCTCGGACGCCTGTCGAACGGGGATATGGAGCGCAGCCTGCGCGGCACCAGCTGGGAATTCGATTACAAGATCGGCAATGATGTCTTCCAGCTCTCGCGTTCGACCAACAAGGCCAATATCGAAACGCAACTTCAGGTGTTCGCCGCGTTCATGACCGATCCCGGCTTCCGTCCGGCGATCGACGAGCGCCTGCCGACCGCGCTGTCGATGATGTATCGCATGATGGGCACGGAGCCGACCATGTCGCTCAACGACGCGTTATACTCGGCGCTCGATCCCGGCCATCCGGAGATCCTGCCGCCGCCGGCGGTGGCGGCCAAATTGCGCAGCGCCGATTTCCTGCGGCTGCTTCGCCCTGCGCTGACCGAGGCGCCGATCGAACTGACCTTGGTCGGCGATATCGATGAGGCGACCGCCATCCGCATGGTCGCGAAAACCATCGGTGCGCTGCCGCCGCGTTCGGCCACTGATCGCGCACGCCCGGATGCGCACTTCCTGCGTGTTCCGGATCGTGCTTTCCCGGTGATCCGCGCGACGCACGGCGGCTCTGCGGATCGTGCCGCGGCAAGCCTGATCTGGCCGCTCTACGTTGCCGAGCCGGCCCGCCGGCGCGAGGAATATGCGCTCAATCTGGTCGCCGGCGTGTTCAACGACGAATTCCGCCGGCGCGCGCGCGTGGAGATGGGCAAGACCTATGCGCCGATGGTGATCACGTCGATGCCCGACCATGCCGATCAGGGCTTGCTGATCGCGCAAGTCGAAAGCCAGCCCGCCGATCTCGCCGCGCTGGTCGCGGAAGGCAAGGCCGTGGCGCAACGGCTGGTGAGCGGTGCAATCACCGCCGAGGAAGTGGAGGCGGTGCGTCAGCCGCTGTTGAGCCGGGCGGCCGCGGCACGGAGCAAGAATGACTGGTGGGCCGCGGCGATGAGCGGATCGGCGCGCGACAAGGCGGTGACCGCGGAACAGACCGACTATGTCCGGCTGCTCTCGTCGGTGACGCTGGATGAGGTCAAGGCGGCGGCCGCGAAATGGCTCGCCCGGGCACCGATCGAAGCGGTCTCCACGGCTCGGGGCAGTCCGCCGGCATCACCGCCGGTTGCTGCGGCGCGCGGTCGCAAGGGGCAAGTGCGATGATCCGGTCCACTCTCCTTGGCTGCGTGCTGCTGGTTGCGGTGCCGGCCGCTGCGCTTCCCGCAAGCGCTACCGAGCCGGGCGCGGTCGAACTGGTGCGCCGGTCGACCGTCGAGCTTGAAAGCGACCCGGCCCGGGCGTTGCGCACCAGCGAACAGGCGCTGCGCCTCGATGCCGCGGTCAAGGGTGGCCAACTGGCCCGCGCCCGCGCCTTGGTGGCGCTTCGACGGTTTGGCGATGCCGCGGCGGCCTTCCGTCTTGCGCTTGCCCTCGACCCGAAAAACCGGGACATCATCTTCGACCTGTCGCGCGCCGAACGGCGCGCCGGGCATCCGGAGCGTGCGGTGGTTTTGCTCGACCCGCTGCTGGCGGCCGGCGACGATACCGATGTCCGTTTCGAACGCGCGATTGCGCTCACCATGGCCGGGCAACCGGACAAGGCGCTTGCCGATTACGACCGCCTGATTTCGGCCGAGCCGACGGCGGGGATGTACTATAATCGCGGCTGGATCATCTACGAACGCAAGGATTTTGCCAAAGCGCTGGCCGACTTCGAACGGGCTCATGCGCTTGATCCAAAGGATGTCGATACGCTCGCCGCGCTCGGCTCGACGCTGCTGATGATGGATCGCAACGAGGAGTCGCTGGCGCGTTACACGGCGGCCCTGGCGATCGCTCCCGGCAATACCGATGCGCTGAGCGGCGGTGCCGACGCGAATTATAATCTCGGGCGCTGGCAGGCTGCGGTGGGCGGTTATCGCGCCGCGCGCAAGATATTGGCCAAGCGCGCCGACCTTGCCTTGTGGGAGGGACGTGCGCTGGTCCGCGCCGGCGATCGCAAGGGCGCACTCGCGGCCTATGACGCCGCGATCCGGATCGATCCGCGTTCGAGCGAGACGTTTCAGTCGCGGGCCAAGCTGTACGAGGCGTCCGGCGACAGGAAAAAGGCGCTGGCCGATTATGGCCGGGCGATCGCGGCGGATTCGACCAATGCCGAGTTTCTCGTCGATCGCGCGTCGCTCTATCGCGACATGGATCGCGCCGCCGAGGCGCGGCGCGATCTCGACGCGGCGATCGGGATCGATGCCAAATCGAGCTACGCGTTCAGCGTGCTCGGCCTGCTCCTGACCGATGCAGAGGATTATGCCGGCGCCATCACCGCTTACGACCGGGCGCTGGCGATCGAGCCCGAGCGTGAAGCGACCTATCACAATCGCGGCGATGCCTATGTCGCGCTGGGCCGCCACGATCGCGCGATCCGTGACTACAACCAGTCGCTGGCCCGCTCGCCCGGCGACCCGGTCACGCTGAATGCGAAGGGCGAGGCCTATCGCCTGATCGACGATGAGCTGCGCGCGATCGAGGAATTCACCGCGGCGATCGATGCCGATCCGGACCTGGCGCTGGCCTATTTGCGCCGCAGCCTGGCGCGTGAGGCGATCGGCGACAAGGCCGGCGCCGAAGCCGATCACGCCCGGGCCGTGCAACTCGAGCCGGCCTATGCCGACTGAGCGATCCAGCCCGGGCCGACGTTATAGGCCCGGGTCAACGGCGGCCGGGTGCGATCAGGCCGCCACCCGGCGCCGCTCGGCCATCTCCACATTGAGCATTTCGGCGAGCAGGAAGGCCAGCTCAAGGCTCTGCCCGGCATTCAATCGGGGGTCGCAATGCGTGTGATAGCGATCGGCCAGCGACTGTTCGGTCACATCGACCGCACCGCCGGTGCATTCGGTGACGTTCTGCCCGGTCATCTCGGCATGGATGCCGCCGGCGATCGATCCTTCGGCGCGGTGGACGGCGAAGAAGCCGCGTACCTCGGCGAGAATGCGGTCGAACGGCCGCGTCTTGTAGCCATTGGCGGCCTTGACCACATTGCCGTGCATCGGGTCGCAACTCCACACCACCGGATGGCCTTCGCGCAGGACCGCACGGACCAGCTTGGGCAGGCCGGCTTCGATCTTGTCGTGACCGTAACGCGTGATCAGCGTCATGCGCCCGGGCACGCGGTCCGGGTTGAGCGTGTCGAGCAGGCGCAGCGGCGCATCGGGCTCAAGGCTCGGGCCGCACTTCATGCCGATCGGATTGCCGATGCCACGCAGATACTCGACATGGGCGCTGCCCTCGAAGCGCGTGCGGTCGCCGATCCACAGCATATGCGCGCTGGTGTCGTACCAGTCGCCGGTCAGCGAATCCTGCCGCGTCAGCGCTTGTTCGTAGCGCAACAGCAACGCCTCATGGCTGGTGTAGAATTGCGTCTGGCTCAGCTGCGGCACGGTCTCCGGGCTGATCCCGCACGCTTCCATGAAGTCGAGCGCTTCGCCGATCCGGTCGGCGACGTCGGAATATTTCTTCGCCCATGGGCTGCGGCCCATATAATCGTGCGTCCAGCGATGGACCTGATGCAGGTTCGCATAACCGCCGGTCGCGAAGGCGCGCAGCAGATTGAGTGTTGCCGCCGATTGCGAATAGGCGCGGATCATGCGCTGCGGGTCGGGCTGGCGCCCGGCGGCGGTGAAATCGATATCGTTGACGATGTCGCCGCGATAGGCAGGCAGTTCGACATCGCCCTGTATCTCGGTGTCGGCGGAGCGCGGCTTGGCGAACTGGCCGGCCATCCGGCCAAGTTTCACCACCGGCAGCTTCGACGCATAGGTCAGCACCACCGCCATCTGCAGGATGACGCGGAACGTATCGCGGATGTTGTTCGCGCTATGCTCGGCAAAGCTCTCCGCGCAATCGCCGCCCTGAAGCAGAAAAGCCTTGCCCTCGACCACCTTGGCGAGATCGGCGGTAAGGTTGCGAGCCTCCCCGGCGAAGACCAATGGCGGGAATTTCTCCAGCGCGTCGGTCGCCGCGTCGAGCGCGGCAGGATCGGCATAGGTCGGCATCTGCCGCGCCTCGGCCTTGGTCCAGCTGTCGGGGGCCCAGGTGCTCATGTCATTCTCCGTGCGTATCGCGATGTACCAGTCGGCGTGGCTGGCGATGCCGTTTGCCGCGATCTGGTTGACGACCGGGCCGCTGGCGCGCTTGCCATCTTCTTCCCAGCCCTGAACCGTGCTGCCCGGCGCGCTGTACCAGGCGCCGAACGCCGCTCGGGTCAGCGCGCGTTCCTCACGAAAGCGTTTGATCTTGATGCCAGCCATGGTCGTCATGACGCGGCTGTTACCCAGTTGGGGTAATCGGGGCAAGGGATAATTTCCCCGATTGGGTAAATCGAGCTGGCGCTCAGGATAAATGGAGCGACGCTGGCGTCTTAACCGCAGGTCCAGTTCGCCGCTTTCAGCAATGGCACGGCACGGCGGAAGCCGATCGTGTCGAAGCCGCGTGTGACGACTTTGCCGGACTCCTCGATCCAGTGGATCTCGGCGCGTTTCGCCCGGGTCAGGATGGGCAGGAGCCGCATCATTTCCTGAGGTGCGATGCGCCAGGCGACCGTGTCGGGGAGCATGGCCGGGCGGATACCCGGACCATTGCCGTGTTCAGGAGGCGATTTCACCGGTTCCACCTTGCCCGCCAGCTTCAGGTCGCGTCCGTCGACCAGCAAGGTCGCGGTGATGATGCGGGTCTTGGCCGAAGCCGGGAGTCTGAGCTGCGCGCCGGCGTCGGTCAGCACCGGCCGGGGCTCCGCGGACGTGCCCGGGCGGAGCAGCGCCCAGAGCGTGCCGCCCTGTGTTTCGCTGGTTCCGTCGGCGCTGACCTCCCAGGTCGCGGCGCGGAACGGCGACTGGTCGATGCCCTGCGACAGGGTCAGTTGGTCCAACGCGACGAAGCGGCATTTCCTCGTGTCGCCAACGGTCTTCACATCGAAGCGTTGGGGAACCTCGTCAGCGCCGGCCATGGTGAGGAACAGGAGTGCGGCGTGCAGCAAGTCATCGTCTCCCGCGACAGGCGGCGATCCTTTTCCCTTCGCGCCGCGCCGGTCAATAGCCCGCGTCGAGATCGACGACATTCTCCATCGGCCGGCCCGCCATGAAGGCATCGAGATTCTTCAGGAACAGGGCGCCGGCGCGTTGGAACATCTTGGTCTGGCTACGGCCCGACAAATGCATGGTGTGGATCGCATTTGGCGCATCCCAGAGCGGATGGTCGGCCGGCAGCGGCTCGGGGGTCACGGTGTCGAGGAATGCGCCGGCGATACGCCGCGCGGTCAGCGCCTCAATCAGCGCGTCCTGATCGACCATGTCGCCGCGTGCGATATTGATCAGCCAGGCACTGCGCTTCATCGCGGCAAGCTCGTCGGCGCCGAACATCGCCTTGGTTTCGCCGGTCGAGGGCGCGGCGAGGATTACCCAGTCATACTCCTCGAGTCTGGCGCGCCAAGCATCCGGGGTCAGCGTCCCGTCGCGGCCCGATCGGGTGACGCCGGTCACGGCCACGCCGAACGCTGCGAGCCGGTCGCCGATCAGCTTGCCGATCGCGCCATAACCGATGATCAGCGCGGTCGTGTCGAGCAGCTCGACCTGGCCGGGCGCGGCGATGGTCCATTCGTGGCGGTCGGCGAGCCGGACGACTTCGTCGAAGCGCTTGGCTGCGGCGAGTACGCCCATCACCGCATATTCGGCCACCGCGATGGCATTGATGCCGGTGCCGTTGGTGACGATGACTCCGCGCTCCTTGAGCAGGTCGAGCGGAAAGGCGTCAAGGCCGGCGAAGATGGTCGAAAGCCATTTGAGCCGCGTGCCGAGCGCCGCGACCTCACCCGAATGGCCCGAGCGCTGCATATCGACCCAGGCGATATCGGCATCGAGCACCATCTGTTCGGCATCCTCGCGCGAGGTAAACCAGGCGACGTCGAGGCCGGCGGGCAAATGCGGTTCGAGCAAAGGGCGGGCGAGGGCGGGGAGAACGGCTTTCATTCGAGGCTCCTATCGGATCCCCTCCCCGTGCCGGGGAGGATCACGTGAGTTTCCAGTCCCAACCCAACGGGTCGCCGTCCATCACTTCAACGCCGGAGGCAGCAAGCTCGTCGCGGATCGCGTCGGAGCGGGCGAAATCCTTGTCGGCGCGGGCCTGTTTGCGGTCGGCGAGACGGGCGTCGATCTCTTCCGCGGTCAATGTCGCGGATGTCGGACGGACGCGCAGATCTGCGCGGGTGAGCGTGGCGAGTTCGAGCCCGAGCACCGCGTCGAACGCCACCAGCGCAGCGAGGCGGTCGGCGGCAGGGATGCGCTTGTCGGCGATCATCTCCTCCAGCACAGGCAGAGCGCGGGGCGTAGAGAGGTCGTCGGACACCGCTTCGTCGAGGCGCGCGAGATAGGCGGTCACGCTGTCCGCGGTGCCGACCGCATCCGTGCGCAAGCGCTCGATCGCCTGGACGAGGCGCTTGAGGCGTGTCGCGGCGGCGGCGAGATTGTCCCAGGTGAATTCCAGCTCGCTGCGATACTGCGCCTGCAGGCACAGCAGGCGATAGGCGAGCGGGTGGTAACCGGCATCGACCAGCACCTGCAGCTTGAGGAACTCGCCGGTCGATTTCGACATCTTGCCGCCGCGCCCCTGAGGATCTTTGGCCACCAGGAAATTATTGTGCATCCAGATGCGCGCACCGCTGTCGCCGCACGAGCAGAACGCCTGGTTCTGCGCGATCTCGTTGGGATGATGGATCTCGCGGTGATCGATGCCGCCGGTATGGATGTCGAACGGATGGCCGAGATGCTGGTGACTCATCACCGAGCATTCGAGATGCCAGCCCGGTGCGCCTTTGCCCCAGGGCGAGTCCCATTCCATCTGACGCTGCTCGCCCTCCGGCGACTTGCGCCAGATCGCGAAATCCTGCGGATGGCGCTTGCCCGAGACCGGGTCGATGCGGCTTTCGCCCTCATCGGAGACGGCGCGGGCCAGGCGGCCATAGTCGGGCACGCTGGTCGAATCGAAATACAGGCCGGAATCGATTTCGTAGCAATGCTCCGGCGCGATCTTCTCGGCGAAGTCGATCATCTGCGCGATATGATCGGTTGCGACGGTCCATTCGGCCGGGGGCACGATATTGAGGCGCGCGACGTCGTACTTGAACGCGTCGGTGTAATGCGCGGCGATCTCCCAGATCGATTTGGCCTGAGCAGCAGCGGCCTTTTCCATCTTGTCGTCGCCGGCATCGGCATCCGAGGTCAGATGGCCGACATCGGTGATGTTGATGATGTGCTTGGTCGGCCAGCCCTTCCAGCGGAGCACCCGGCCGAGCGTGTCGGCGAACAGGAAAGCGCGCATATTGCCGATATGCTGATAGTTATAGACCGTCGGGCCACAGGTGTAGACCCGCACCAGTGACGGATCGATCGGCGCGAACGCTTCGAGCGATCGGGTGAGGCTGTTATATAGGGTCAGGGGCGTTCCGGTCATGTCGCGCGGCATAGCGGGGCAGAGCGGAGGTCGCAAATTGCCGTTTCGTCTTGAAAACCCCGACAGGCGCTGGTAGGGCGCACGCCTTCGCGGCGCGGACTCATGTCTGCGACGACCTATATCTATTGATTCGGAGCTGCACCGGTTTATGCAAATCATCGTTCGCGACAACAACGTCGACCAGGCCCTGCGTGCCCTGAAGAAGAAGCTGCAGCGCGAAGGCGTCTATCGCGAAATGAAGCTGCGCCGGCATTACGAAAAGCCGTCGGAAAAGCGCGCTCGCGAGCGTGCGGCAGCGATCCGTCGTGCGCGCAAGCTCGAGCGCAAGCGCCTGGAGCGTGACGGCGCACGGTAAGTGTGCCGTGGGGTCTTCGGATCCCATAACTTTCTCCAGATTCCGTAGCTCAGGCGCCCTGGTCGCGCCACGTCAGGGTTAAGCGCCGATGTCATCCATCACCGCGGTTCCGTTGCAGCCAGTCAAGCGGCGCGTGCTGGTGTATCTCTGGATCGGTATCGCGCTTGTCATGTGTGGAGCGGTCGCCCTGGCGCAGATGGCGCCGGCCGATCCGGTCACAACCTATCTGGCGAAGAATCGCGCCGACAAGGGCGTGGTGCAGACGGTATCGGGTCTGCAATACAAGATCATCGAACCCGGCAAGGGCGATGCCCGGCCGACCGACACCGATGTCGCGCTGGTGAATTACGAAGGCAAGCTGACCAACGGCACGACCTTTGACAAGTCGCAGCAACCGACGCCGATGCCGATTGCCGGTGTCGTGCCGGGCTTTTCGGAAGCGCTGAAATTGATGCCCAAGGGCTCGAAATATCGCTTCTGGATCAAGCCGAGCCTTGGTTATGGCGACAAGGCCACCGGTCCGATCCCGGCCAATTCGGTGCTAATGTTCGACGTCGAACTGCTTGATTTCCTGCCCGAGGCGACGCTGCGCCAGATGCAGATGCAGCAGCAGATGATGCAGCAACAGCAGGGCGGCGCGCCGGGTGGCATGCCGCCCGGCGCCGGTGGACCGCCTCCGGGCCAATAAGCCTGCGACGTTTCGCCGCGACCGTTACTCCTTTAGTGAAAGATCCGCCGATGGCGACGCCTCCTGTCAGTCCCTCCACGCTGCCCCCGGTGGCGCCCCCATTGGCGTCGTCACCGGCAGCGAAATCGGGTAATGGCCGGGCGTTGATCTTCGGCCTGATCGGCATCATCGTCGGCGTGCTCGGGACGCTGGCTGTCATCCAGGGTCAGGCCTATCTGCACACGCAGAGCGTGTCGGGCGCGACCTTCCTCGCCAAGAACCGCAGTGGCGACAAGACGATCGTCGAGACGCCATCGGGCCTGCAGTACAAGGTGCTGACCGCGGGCAAGGGCGCCAAGCCGACCGACACCGATATCGCGCTGGTCAATTACGAGGGCAAGCTGACCGACGGCACGACCTTCGACAAGTCGCAACAGCCGACCCCGATGAAGGTCACTGAGGTCGTGCCGGGCTTCTCCGAAGCGCTGAAGCTGATCCCAAAGGGTGGCAAGTACCGTTTTTGGATCAAGCCGAGCCTTGGTTATGGTGACAAGGCGACCGGCCCGATTCCGGCCAATTCAGTGCTGGTGTTCGATGTCGAGATGGTCGATTTCCTGCCCGAGGCGACAATCCGTCAAATGCAAATGCAGCAGCAGATGATGCAGGGGCAGGGCGGTGCGCCGGGCGCGACCGTGCCGCAGGGCAGCGCCCCGAAGCAATAGCTGCCGCTCGCCCGTTTCGGCGAGACGGGCGACGACGATATGCAGGTGCGAATGCACCGCACGCACTTGCGCAGAATCGGTCGTGGGCGCAGACCGTCGGCGGAGGTGCTGTGCCCATGTTCGACGCCGTCGATCCGATCCTTCTGGCCCGCATCCAGTTCGCCTTCACCGTCAGCTTCCATTTCATCTTTCCAGCCTTTTCGATCGGCCTGGCGAGTTACCTCGCGGTGCTCGAAGGGCTGTGGCTGCGTACCGGCAAGCCGCTTTATCTCGACCTGTTCCGCTTCTGGATAAAGATCTTCGCGGTCGCCTTTGCGATGGGCGTCGTCTCGGGCATCGTCATGTCCTATCAGTTTGGCACCAACTGGGCGGTGTTCTCCGACAAGACCGGGCCGGTGATCGGGCCTTTGATGGCGTATGAGGTGCTGACCGCCTTCTTCCTCGAGGCGGGTTTCCTCGGCGTGATGCTGTTCGGGATGAAGAAGGTCGGAAGGGGCCTGCATTTCGCCGCGACCTGCTGTGTCGCGACCGGTACCTTCATCTCGGCTTTCTGGATCCTGTCGGCGAATAGCTGGATGCAGACGCCGACCGGTTTTGCGATCAATGCCGCCGGACAGTTCGTGCCCGGGCCAAGCTGGGCCGCGATCATCTTCAACCCGAGCTTTCCCTATCGCCTCGTCCACACGGTGATCGGTGCGTATCTGACGACCGCATTGGTGGTCGGCGCGACCGGCGCATGGCATTTGCTGAAGGACAGCGGCAACGCCCATGCGCGCAAGATGTTTTCCATGGCGATGTGGATGGCCGCGCTGGTCGCGCCGGTGCAGATCTTCGCAGGCGACATGCAGGGGCTTAACACGCTGGAACATCAGCCCGCCAAGGTCATGGCGATGGAGGGGCATTATGAAAGCCACCCGGACGGCGCGCCGCTGATCCTGTTCGGCCTGCCCAACGCCAGGGAAAAGCGCGTCGATTATGCGGTCGAGATTCCAAAGCTCTCCTCGTTGATCCTGAAGCACGACCTCAACGCGCCGCTCGCTGGCCTGGATACTATCCCCGACGATCGCGAGCCGCCGGTAGCGATCGTCTTCTGGTCGTTCCGGGTGATGGTCGGGCTCGGTATGGCGATGCTCGGGCTTGGCCTGTGGAGCCTGGTCGCACGGGCTCGGCGCAAACTATATGACTGGAGGTGGCTGCATCGCGCCGCTCTGGTGATGGGGCCGGCGGGGTTCGTCGCGGTCATTGCCGGATGGATCACGACCGAGGTCGGGCGGCAGCCCTTCACGGTCTATAATCTGCTGCGGACTGCGCACAGTGCTTCGCCGCTGGCTGCGCCGGCGGTGGGCGCGTCGCTGATCGCCTTCGTCATAGTCTATTTCGCGGTGTTCGGGATCGGTACCTGGTATATATTGAAGCTGATGCAGAAGGGGGCCGAGGCCGGCGAGCCGGAAATCACCAGCGCCCCGATCCGCACCGCCGGAATCACGCCATCGCCCGCCCGGCATCCGACGGAGGTTCAGCAATGAACGTCAATATGGATCTTGCGACAGTCTGGGCGTTCATCATCGCCTTTGCCGTGTTCGCTTATGTCGTGCTCGATGGTTTCGACCTGGGGATCGGAATCCTCTTCCCCGCATTTGGCGTCGGCGAAGAGCGCGACCAGGCGATGAATGCGATCGCGCCGGTATGGGATGGCAACGAGACCTGGCTGGTGCTCGGCGGCGGCGGTCTGATGGCAGCGTTTCCGCTGGCCTTTGCGATCGTAATGCCAGCGCTCTATCCGCCGATCATCGCGATGCTGCTCGGACTTGTGTTCCGCGGCGTCGCATTCGAATTCCGCTGGCGCGATCCACGGCACCGGGCGTTCTGGGATTTCGCTTTTACCGCCGGATCGGTCATCGCAGCGCTGGCCCAGGGTATCGCGCTTGGCGCGTTGTTGCAGGGAATCGAGGTCGATGGCCGCGCTTATGGTGGCGGCTGGCTCGACTGGCTGACGCCCTTTACCGCCCTGACCGGGCTCAGCGTGGTGGCCGGTTATGCATTGCTGGGCGCGACTTGGTTGATCCTCAAGACCGAGGGCGGCGCGCAGAAACATGCCTATCGGCTCGCCAAATGGTCCGGCGTGCTCACGCTGGCCGCGATCGCTGCGGTGAGCCTGGCGACGCCATTTCTCGATCATGACTATTACAGCCGCTGGTTTCAGATGCCGGGTTTGCTGCTGACCGCGCCGGTGCCGGTGCTGATCGCTATACTCAGCCTGACCTTTTGGCGCGCGCTTGGCCGGGGTGCGCAATCCTTGCCGTTCCTGCTCGTCCTTGCCGTGTTCGCCTTGTGCTTCGTCGGCCTGGGGATCAGCATGTATCCCTTCATCGTGCCCGACCAGGTGACGATCTGGCAGGCGGCGGCGCCCGAATCGAGCCAGATCTTCATGCTCATCGGGGCTGGTGTGATGGTGCCGATCATCCTCGCCTATACCGGCTGGGCCTATTGGGTGTTCCGCGGCAAGGTCGGCACCGACGGTTATCATTGATGGAAAGCGACGCCGGCCCATTATGGAAACGTCTCGCCTGGATGGCGGCGATCTGGGCTGGCAGCGTGGCCGCGCTCGGGTTGGTCGCGATACTGATCCGCTGGTGGCTGATGGGCTGACCCGTCGCGCGCCCGGCCGAGCGCAACTCCCCCTTCCAATAGCGCTGCAAGGCTCTTACGGCTCGCACGCACAGTGTTTCAGGATCGAACCCGATGAGCTTCAAGCCGCTTCGCAAGGCCGTATTTCCCGTCGGGGGGCTGGGTACGCGTTTCCTGCCGGCGACCAAGGCGTTGCCCAAGGAAATGTTGCCGGTGGTCGATCGGCCGCTGATCCAATATGCGGTGGACGAAGCGATCGAAGCCGGGATCGAGCAGATGATCTTCGTCACCGGGCGGGGCAAATCGGCGATCGAGGACCATTTCGACATTGCCTATGAGCTCGAAACGACCATGGCGCATCGTGGCAAGTCGATGGACCTGCTCCACCAGACGCGGTTGAAACCCGGCGCGGTCGCCTATGTCCGCCAGCAGGAACCGATGGGCCTGGGCCATGCCGTATGGTGCGCGCGCGACATCGTCGGTGACGAGCCGTTCGCGGTATTGCTCGCCGATGATTTCATGGTCGGTGAACCCGGCTGCCTGAAACAGATGGTCGAGGCGTATAATCAGGTCGGCGGAAACCTGATCTGTGCACAGGAAGTGCCCGAGGATCAGACGCATATGTATGGCGTCATCACGCCGGGCAAGCGCGACGGTGCACTGACCGAAGTGCGCGGCCTGGTCGAAAAACCGAAACCGGGCACCGCACCGTCCAACCTGTCGGTGATCGGCCGCTACATTCTCCAGCCGGAGGTGATGCGTATCCTGGAGACACAGGAAAAGGGCGCGGGTGGGGAAATCCAGCTGACCGATGCGATGGCGCGAATGGTTGGCGATCAGCCATTCCACGGCGTGACCTTTAACGGGCAGCGTTACGACTGCGGCGACAAGGCCGGTTATGTCCAAGCCAATCTGGCGGTGGCGCTGGGCCGTGACGATATCGGCGAAGCGGTGCGCGCCTTTGCGGTCGATCTGCTGCGCTGACCAGACACCTTTAACCTATCCGCGTTAGACCGGCCATTCCGTGAGAGGACAAGTCGGGGCGATGAAGGGTATTATTCTGGCGGGAGGCAGCGGCACGCGGCTCTACCCAGCGACGTTGGCGATATCGAAGCAGCTGCTGCCGGTGTTCGACAAGCCGATGATCTATTATCCGCTGTCGGTGCTGATGCTCGCCGGCATTCGCGACATTCTGATCATCTCGACACCGCGCGACCTGCCGATGTTCCGGCTGTTGTTGGGCGACGGCTCGATGTTCGGGATCAACCTGGTTTATGCCGAGCAGGATTCGCCGCGCGGCCTGCCCGAGGCGTTTCTGATCGCCGAGGAGTTCCTTGCCGGCGAACCGTGCGCGCTGATCCTTGGCGACAATATCTTTCACGGCGACGGACTGGGCGGAAAGTGCCGCGCCGCCGCGCAAGCGGCCGAGGCGGGTGCCGCGACGGTGTTCGCCTATCAGGTCGACGATCCGGAGCGTTACGGGGTGGTGTCGTTCGATGCCGAGGGTCGGGCCTCTTCGATCGAGGAAAAGCCCGAGGTTCCGGCGTCGAACTGGGCACTGACCGGGCTTTATTTCTGCACCGCAGAGGTCGTGAAGATCGCCCAGGGCCTGACCCCGTCGGCGCGGGGCGAGCTGGAAATTGTCGATGTGCTTCGCGCCTATCTCGCGGCGGGCATCCTAGAGGTTGGGCGGCTCGGGCGTGGTTATGCCTGGCTCGACACAGGCACGCATGATTCGCTGCACGACGCATCGTCTTTCGTGCGCACGATCGAACGACGCCAGGGCATCAAGATCGCCTGCCCGGAGGAGATCGCGCTCGATCTCGGTTATCTCGATCCGGCGGCGCTGATGACCCGCGCCGACTTGCTCGGCAAGACGGACTATGCGCGCTATCTGCGCTATTGTGCGGCGCAGGCGGCATGATGCGCGTCATCTCCACCCCGCCCGAGCGGATCGTGCTGGTCACCGGCGGCGCAGGATTCATCGGCTCGGCGGTATGCCGGCACCTGATTGCCGACGGGCGCACCCGGGTGATCAATCTCGACTTGATGACCTATGCCGCGTCGCATGCGGCACTTGCCGAGATCGAGGCATCGCCGAATTATCGGTTCGTTCAGGGAGATATCGCCGATCGGCGCCTCGTCGCAGATGTGCTGGCGACCGAACGGGTCGATGCGATCATGCATCTGGCCGCGGAAAGCCATGTCGACCGGTCGATCGACGGGCCGGCAGTGTTCATCGAGACTAATATCACCGGCACTTTCCATATGCTGGAGGCGGCACTTGATCATTGGCGCTCGCTGAGCGGCGCGGCGCGAGCCGATTTCCGCTTCCATCATGTATCGACCGATGAAGTGTTCGGCGACCTGCCGTTCGACGACAGCAAATTCAGCGAAGACTCCGCGTATCGGCCATCATCGCCTTATTCGGCGTCAAAGGCGGCCGCGGATCATCTCGTTCGTGCCTGGCATCATACCTATGGGTTGCCGGTCGTCCTGTCCAATTGCAGCAACAATTACGGGCCGCATCAATATCCCGAGAAACTGATTCCGCTGACCATCACGCGCGCCGCCGCAGGCGAGACCTTGCCGGTCTATGGTACCGGCGCGAACGTGCGCGACTGGCTGCATGTGGCGGATCACGCGCGGGCTCTGGACATGGTGATGACGCGCGGCGCGCCGGGCGCGACCTATGTCGTGGGGGGACGCGAAGAGCATAGCAATATCGCGGTCGTTGCGATGATCTGTGACCTGATCGACGAACGGATGCCATCGTCTGCAGGGCGGCGGCGAAGTCTGATTCGGTTCGTCGAGGATCGGGCAGGGCATGACCGGCGCTATGCGATCGACCCATCCCGTATCGAGCAGGCGCTCGATTGGTATCCGGAGATACGCTTTCGGGAAGGTTTGGCGGGGACCATCGACTGGTATCTGGCGAAGCAGGTCGCCGATTGCGAAGCGGCTTCAGCTATACAGAGCTAATCTCACCGAGCGCGCACAGCGTTGACCACTACAAAAATGGGCGCGGTTCACAGGGCCCCATAACAGGTTCAAAGAGCCCATAACGCAAGAAACGGGGCCGAACTTCGTTCGACCCCGTTCAATTCTTGTATCGCAAAAACGATTACGGGCTGGCAGGAGCGCTGTCGTTGTTGTCGACAGCGACATAGATGCCGGCACCCACAGCAATAGCTGCGAGAACCGCAACGATCGTGCCGCCGCCATTGTCGTCGCCAGTGCCTTCATCGCTGCCATCCTCGGCAACTGCGAAGGATTTCGGTGCGGTGAGGCATGCCGACTTGCCGACCGACAGGATCGACGTTGGCTTGAGCGCGTAGCTGCAGCCAGTCATCGCGACCTTGGCGTTCGCCTTGCCGCGCGTCAGGACGCGGTCACCAGCATAAAGCGTCTGGCCAGGATAGGCTGCAATCAGCTTGCCCTCACGAGCAACGAACGTGCCCTGGGTAGCCGAGGTCAGCTTGCCAACAGATTGCTCCGACGCCGCGAACAGCGGCGACGAAAGGCTCGCCATCAGGACGGCGGCGGTCACCCGCGAAAATTTCATTTCAGTCTCCCTTTAACCGCTTCAATTTGTAGGCTCTTGAGTCCGATACCGGCCGCATGTCGATTTGTCCACCGGAAAATCGATCTTGAACCTGATAAAGATCGAAATTCGAGGGCGCAACGCGCGACATGTCACAAGGTTCCAATCAAAAACGGGCGGTCAGGTAGCGTCGTCCGGTCCCCTCAATACACAAAGCTGTCAAAATACCCGATGTATAGGCGCCTGTATCAATACCAATTCGATTGAAATGTTCGTCAGGTCCATCGCTAATGGTATGTCCATGAACAACAACAAGCTGATGATCGACTGTGCTGTCCAGGAAATCTTCGCGAATCCAGCGCAAGTCTTGAATTGTCTGTTCTTGTATTGGAACGCCAGGCCTGATGCCGGCATGGACGAACAGATAATCTCCGAACTGAAAACTATCCACAAAACTGTCGATAAACGTCAAATGATCGTCGGGAATTGCGCGCCGCACAAAAGCCGCAGCGGACGGCGGATCGAGCAATGCGAGTCGTCCGACCTCCACGCCATAGCTCTGCGCACATTCATAGCCGCCATAGCGTAGCCAATCGCGAAACTGATCGGTGTCCCGATCCAGAACACGCAACAGCATTTCCTCGTGATTTCCCATGACGAAGACCGGCGTAGGCAGAAAATTTCGCGCCTGCAGCAGAAAATCAAGCACGCCGCGCGAATCGGGGCCGCGATCGATCAGATCGCCGAGAAAGATGATATATTCGCGCGGACACGGATGGGCGCGCCGATCCGCGGCAATCTCGTCGATCAGGGCGCGCAACAGGTCGAGCCGGCCATGCACGTCGCCGATCGCATAAGCGCGCGCGTCGGGCGGGCCGCTCGGTACGCGGGCTGGCTTGGGCTTGCGCCCGATATTTCCGAAAATTCCCACGTGCTCAAAAATCCCGCTTAACCGCCCTACCTGATCTGTGATCCGATAAGCCGCTAACTCTTACATGCGCCGCATATACGCCCGCTGCGCGATTTTGTTGCGCTGCGCTAACGATCGCGATGCGGTCAAGATCGGACACCGATATCATCGCGCCCAATTTGGTCCCATTTGGTCGCCCATTCGGTCGCCCATTCGGTCGAGTGTCGTGCGCCAACGATCGAGCGTCCGCGCTTTTGTGTAGTGGCGATCGAGTATCGTACGCGCGACGGCGCCCATGCGATCGCCGCGCGGCCGATCGTCGGCAAGCGTGACGATGGCTTCGGTCAGCGCCGCGGCGTCGCCCGGAACTGCCGACAGACAGGCATGGCCGGGTTCGAGCAGGCGGATCAGTTCGCCGTCCGCCGCGCAGACGGCGATCACCGGCCGTGCCGCGGCGCAGATCCCGAACACCTTGCTCGGCACGATCAGGCCTTCGAATTCCGGCCGGAGCGAGACCCAGTGCGCATCGCCGGCGCCAAGCGATTCGGAAAGCCGCTCGCGCGGCTGATAAGGTGCGAAGCGGAAGCTGGTCAGGCCCAGTTCGGCGACGCGCGCGGCCAGTTGATCCGACATATGGCCGCCGCCGATGAACAGGAAGACGATATCGCGCCGCTCGCGAAGCGTGATCGCTGCCTCGATCAGCGTGTCATATTCGTGCGCTCGGCCGAGATTGCCCGAATATTCGAGCACGAACGCGCCGTGGGGAATATTCCAGTCCTGCCGGAGCGCGGGCGAGCGGGTCGGGGAGGGCGTGATATCGACATCGTTCGACCAGTTGGGGATGATCGCGATCCTGTCCCGCGCCACACCCATTCGTTCGACCCTTTCGGCCATCAGGTCGCCGATCGCAACGACGCGTGCTGCGCGCCGAAAGGACCAGTTGCGCAGCGCGGCAAGAAATTTGCCGACCGGACCGTCGGCGATCCGCATGCCATAGGCGCCGGCGATTTCCGGATAGAGATCCTGCACCCAGTGGACCAGGGTTGCGCCGCGCAGGCGGGCGGCGATGGCGAGCGGCACGGACAGCAACGGCGGATCGGTCTTGACGACGAAGATCGTGCCCCGACGCCCCAGCCGCAGCGCCGCAAAGAACGCCATGACGTAATATGCCAGATATGCGCCGATCCGGCCGGCCATGCCGCGCCGCCGCCCTGGCGTGGCGGTGCGCACGACCGTTACACCACCGCGTTCTTCGCGGGCCGGCAACAGCCCCTGGTCCTGGCCGTAAATCGCCCGGCTGGTGACCACCGTGACGGTGCGGCCATGTCCGGCGAGGTGCTCGGCAAGGTCGGAAAGGATCTGCGCGGTCGCGCTGTGATCGGGCGCATAGAAGCGGTTGAAGAAAATGACGGGCGGCGTCGCGCCCGACTTTGGTTCGCTGACCGTCATCATGCGCGCCAAAGCACAAACGGACCGTGTTGATCAACGGGCTGATCCGATCCGGGGCGATGTGCGGGGCGATTTTTCGACGCTGATGCGATCCGTCCCGCGGCGAGAACGCTGCACCTGCGAAGGGTTTGTAAGTGTCCCGGATAATGGCGTATGACGGGCGCGGTCGCTCAATCGCGTTGCCATCGAGTCCGAATTCTTACGATGTCGGAACGAAGACTTGATGTATGTTGTTGATCTAAAAGACTTGTATGGGGAACCGCAATCATGTGGACCCAATCGGGCAATATCTATATGCCCGGCCCGCGCTAAAGTGTCGGTCGGGGCCTAACAAGGGGCTTTCAACAATGCTGCAGTCGCGATTGCAGAGGCATCATGGTGTCGTGAAGTCGGCGGCGGAGCGTTTGCGTGTCCAGTTGGCGATCGGCCTGCTGGTCGCGGTCGTCCTGCCGGTAATCGCGCGCGCCAATTTCATGCCGCAAGGCGTCCTCAGATATAGCACCAATTTCAATTCGATGATCGCGGTGACGATCGCGGTTGTGCTGGGCATCATGCTGTTCCGGCGATTCCGCAATTTCCCGGGCGTGCGCGCTTATGAATATGTGCTGCCATCCTTCTTCACCTCTTATGGTCTGGTGACCGGGGTGCTGCTCGCGTTCCGCTTCGATTATGTCGTGTCGGTGCTGGTCGCGAGCCTGGGCCTGTCGATCATCACCTTTTTCATACTGTGTTATTTCGGGCTGCGCTCGACCGCCTATGTGTTTCATGTCGTGCCGGCAGGAGACGTTTCGCGGCTTGAGCAGATCGGCAATGTCGAATGGATCCATATGCTCGAGCCGACCCTGCCGGCATCGCCGGGTTCGGGGATCGTCGTCGACCTTCGTGCTGATATCGACGACGAGTGGGAGCGGCTTTTGGCCGATGCCGCACTGGAAGGGATTCCGGTCTATCATCTGAAACAATTGCTCGAATCGATCACCGGGCAGCTCGAGATCGAACATATCTCGGAAAACGGCCTCGGATCGCTCGCGCCGAATGAGGGGTATGGCAAGGTCAAGCAGCTGAGCGATGTCGTAACCGCGATCATTCTGCTGCCCGCGCTTCTGCCGCTGCTGGCGATCGTCGCGATTGCCATCAGGCTCGATTCGCGTGGCCCGGTCTTGTTTCGTCAGCAGCGTATGGGTTTCCGCGGCAAACCGTTTCAAGTCTACAAGTTCCGCACCATGCGCCAGCCCGAGGCGGCCATTGCGAGCGGCGACGATGAACGCAAACGGGCGATGACGCAGGACGAGGACCATCGGATCACCGGCGTCGGTCGTTTCCTGCGCCGGACGCGGATCGATGAGATTCCCCAGATCCTGAACATCCTGCGTGGCGAGATGAGCTGGATCGGCCCGCGCCCCGAAGCGATATCGTTATCGAACTGGTATCAGCGCGAGCTGCCGTTCTACAGCTATCGCCATGTCGTGAAGCCGGGCATCACCGGCTGGGCCCAAGTCAATCAGGGGCATGTCGCGGAGATCGGCGACGTACACTACAAGCTGTGTTACGACTTTTATTACATCAAATATCTGTCCGCCTGGCTCGACGCGCTCATCCTGTTCCGCACCGTCAGGACCGTGATCACCGGGTCCGGGTCGAAATAGAATCGCAAGAATGTCAGCCATGCCTTTGGCGGCGGGGCGATTTGCAGCGGACCCGATGCGCTGCAAATCTCCTGTCGGGTTGATTCCAGCGGGACGGCTGCTAAACCGCGACGAACATGCGAGGGGGCCCCTTCGTCGTCGAAAATTTATTGGAGCTGGCATTGATCGCTCACGCTGAACGCGGCCGCAGGGAATTCCTTGGCGGCCTTCCGCTGCTTCGCCGCAAATTGTGGCTGGTCACACTGATGTCGCTCGCCTTGGCGGCGTGCGCCGACAAGCGCGGCGGCACAGTGCCTTATGGCGTGCAGGATTTCGGAACGCCCGATGCACCCGTCGCGCTGAAAACCGACGACAGCTATCATATCGGCCCCGGCGACACGCTGTCGGTGGTCGTCTTCCGCGTGCCCGATCTGACCGGTGATGTGACTGTCGACGTGACGGGCACCTTTACCATGC
Source organism: Sphingomonas sp. So64.6b (assembly GCF_014171475.1). Lineage (NCBI taxonomy): Bacteria > Pseudomonadati > Pseudomonadota > Alphaproteobacteria > Sphingomonadales > Sphingomonadaceae > Sphingomonas > Sphingomonas sp. So64.6b. The sequence goes on along the minus strand of NZ_CP048817.1, from coordinate 2,270,396 downwards.
CGCTGATCGGCCAGGTCGAGGCGACCGGCAAGACGACCGACCAGCTGTCCGGCGAACTGGCGACCAAGCTGGGCGCCAAATATCTGCAATCGCCGGAAGTGCGCGTGACTGTGAAGAGCGCGACCAGCCAGCGCGTCACCATCGACGGGTCGGTCAAGCAGGCGGGTATCTATCCGATCGCAGGATCGACCACGCTGATCCAGGCGATCGCGCTGGCGCGTGGCACCGATACCGATGCCAATCCGCGCCGCGTCGTCGTGTTCCGCACGATCAAGGGGCAGCGCCAGGCGGCATCGTTCGACCTGACCGACATTCGTCGCGGCATCCAGCCGGACCCTGAAATTTTCGGCAACGACATCATCGTTGTCGACGGCAACAGGGCGCGCCAGAACTTCAAGGATGCGCTGAGCACTGTGCCGTTGCTCGCCATTTTCAGGCCGTTCTGACAATGATTCGCACCGCGTCCAGCACGAGCGATCTCTACGATTCGAGGGTTTCATGAACGAGTATCAACCGCGACCCGACGACCGCGCCCTGCGTGGCCCCGGCCAAACCGCGCTGGTCGATCCGCGTTCGGCGGGGCTGGTGCCGTTCCGCGCCGCGCCGCCGGCCGAGGGCTCGATCGCGGAGATCGATCCGCACGAAATCTGGCGCGTCCTGACCAAGTGGCGCTGGCTGATCGCCGGTTGCACGGTGCTCGCCTTGCTCGTCGGGCTTGCCATCTCGCTGCTCGCGACGCCGATGTACAAGGCGGCCGTGCAAGTCGAGATCGCGCTTGCGCAGGATGACATCACCGATACCAACAATCGTGGCAACCGCCAGACGGCGGTCCGCGATCCGCAATATCTCGCCACCCAGATCGGCCTGCTGAAGAGCCGTTCGCTTGCCGAGCGCGTCGTTGCCGACCTGGGGCTCAACGGCAAGGGCGGCGCCGCCGATCATCCCCGCGTCAATGCCGGTACGATCCAGCGCAATCTGACGGTAGTGCCGGTGCCGGCGAGCCGCCTGATCAACATCACCTATGTCAGCCCGTCACCGAAGCTGGCTGCCGACGTCTCCAACGCGATCGCGGACGGGTTCATCGCATCCAATCTCGAGCGTCAATACGGCGCGACCTCCTATGCGCGGACCTTCCTGGAAAACCGCATTGCCAAGGTGAAGAGTCAGCTCGAAACATCCGAGCGGCAGCTGGTCGAATATGCCCAGAAGGCCGGTATCATCGTCGTCAACCAGAACAAGGGCGACGATGGCGGCGATACGACGAGCAGCTCGCTCGACAGCGCGTCGCTGGTCACGCTGAACGAGGCCTTGTCCGCAGCGCAGAGCGATCGGATCGCTGCGGAACAGAAGTATCGCAATGCATTGCGCACCGCGCCGCAATCGCAGGTGGTGCAGAGCGCCGCAGTCCAGACGCTGATCGGGCAAAAGGCGGGGCTCGATGCCGAGTATCAGGACAAGCTCAACATCTACAAACCCGACTTCCCCGAGATGCAGCAGTTGCGCTCGCGGATTCAGTCGCTGCAGCGCCAGATCACGGCGACTTCGGGCAGCATATCGGGTGCAGCGGCGGGCGATCTGCGCGCGGAATATCTTTCCGCGGTGGGCCGGGAGAATGACCTGCGCAGCAAGGTCAACGGCCTGAAGACGTCGGTCATGGATCTGCGCGGGCGCAGCATCCAGTACACGATTCTGCAACGCGAGGTGGACACCAACCGCCAGCTCTATGACGGCCTGTTGCAGCGCTATAAGGAAGTCGGCGTTGCCGGCGGCGTTTCCAACAGTCTGGTGTCAATCATCGATCGCGCCAGGGTGCCCGGCGCCCCGTTCGCGCCGTCGATCACCAGTAACCTGGCCTTCGCGCTGTTCCTCGGCCTGATGCTCGGCGTAGGCCTCGCGTTCGCGATCGAGTTCATCGACGACACGGTCAAGAATCCAGACGATATCAAGGACAAGCTCAAGCTGTCGCTCCTCGGCGTGGTGCCCACGGCGCCGAAGGGCGATGCGGTGGCCGAGTTGCTCAACGACCCGACTTCGGAGCAATCCGAGGCCTATTCGTCGGCGCGCAACTCGATCGACTTCGCGACCTCCGGCGGTGTCGCCAAGTCGATCCTGATCACCAGTTGTGCACCAGGCGAAGGAAAGTCGGTCAGTTCGCTTGCGCTCGCACAGAAGTTCGCGCGCTCGGGCCGCACCGTGCTGCTGATCGATGCGGACATGCGCAAGCCGACCTTCAAGGTGAAACTGGAGGAGAAATGCGGCCTGTCGTCGCTGCTCGCCAGCCATGACAGCATCCGCAACCATATCGCGCGCACCAGCATCGACGAGCTTTACGTCGTACCTTCGGGGCCGATTCCGCCCAACCCGGCGGAATTGCTTGCGGGACGGCGGATGCGCGAACTGCTGACCGAGGCCGAAGGCATTGTCGACATCGTCATCATCGATTCGCCGCCAATTCTTGGGCTGGCCGATGCGCCGCTGCTGTCGTCGATGTGCGAAGCGACGATCCTGATCGTGCAGGCCGGCCGTATCCGCCGGCCAGTACTCAAGCGCTCCGTGGCGCGCCTCCAGGAAGCCGGGTCGCACCTGATCGGTGTCGTGCTGACCAAGTTCAATGCCCGCACCTCGGGTTACGGCTATGGGTACGGCTATGGTTATGGCTACGGCTATGGCTATGGCCGCGAAAAAGAGGGCAGCCGGTCCGATCCGCAGCGTCAGCTCTCGGTCAACGCCGACTGATCGCACATGCAGCAACGCAACTTGCTGTATTCGAGCGCCACGCGTTGGGTGCTCGCGGGTGCGCTCGTGGTCGCGACCGGCTGGGCTTCGCTCAGTCATGTCTATCGCCGTGCGCACCGCAAAATCGACGCGGTAACGATCGTCCTTGGCGAAGATCCGGCCATCTTGCGAACACGGCTGGTCGATCTGAACGGCGGATTGGCGATCAGGCTCGACGCGGCGGAGCGGGCGCGTTTGTACAGCCGGCTGACCAGCAAGCCGCTCGACGGTACGGCATTTGCGTTGCTGGCGCTCGATGCGACGGCAAAAGGCGACAAGGTGCGAGCGGCGAAGCTTGTCGAGCATTCGCTTGCGCTTGAGCCACGAACCCGGCTGGCATGGTTGTGGCGGCTCGACCAGCAGATGCGCAATGGGCGAACGGTCGAGGCGGCGAATAGCGCGATCAGGTTGCTTGCGGTCGACCCCGAACAATATCAAAGCTATGTGCCGATCCTTGCCGGGCTGGCGCGGGATCGGCGCAATATTCCGCAAATCGCTACTGCCCTGCAGGGCAATCCGGGTTGGCGTGAGCCGTTCCTGAGCACGCTGCAAAGCCGCGGCTTCGATCCCGGGATCCGCTTCGCGATCATGGATACGGGCAAGAGCAACGTCTCCACGATCGATCGCGAGCGCGCGGCATTCGTGGCTGATCTAATCGCCAAGACCGATTATGAGCGAGCCTATCTCGCCTGGATTTCGTATCTGCCCGAATCCGCGCTTGCGAGCGTCGATACACCATATGATGCGCGGTTCCGGGGCATGCCTGGACCGCCGCCGTTCAACTGGCAGCTAACCGCCGCCGATGGCGATCGGGCCGAGGCGAACAATGGGCTCGACCTGTCCTATTCGGGGCGAAAGCCGGCGACCTTGGCCAGTCAGGTCGTGGTGCTGCAGCCCGGGGACTATCGTTTGCGTAGCGTGGTAGCCAATGCCAGCAGCGACGGGCCGTCGAACAGCGGCGCGTCGCTGACTTGGCGTGCCTCTTGCCTGCCTGGCAATCAACCATTGGGTGAATTGGCGCTCAACACGAGCGCTACCGGCAAGCCGCAGCTGTCGGCGCCGTTCCGCGTGCCCGAAGCGACGTGTCCGGCGGTGTTGCTGTCGCTGGGCGGGACGGCCTCCGAATTTCCGGTGCGGTTGGACGCGCGGATCGCGAGCGTCCAGTTCGAGCAGGTCGCGGCAGATACCGGCGCGCCGCCCAGCCAGGCAGCAAATCCGACATCGGCGATCCCGTCGCCCAAGCCATCGGTCCTGCCATGAATCGTACCGCGCCCATCGTCCCCGCGACCATCTTCCTTGGTATCGCGATCGTCCTGGGCGGATCGTCCAGCGGCGGTGTGTTCGCTAATGCCGCGATCCAGTTCGCGGCCGCGCTGGGTATCGCGTTGGCCATCGTGTCGCGGCACAATTATCCGGGCGGAACGCAAAAGGGCCTATTGTTGCTGCTCTGCGCCGCACTCGGTCTCTGCCTGTTCCAATTGATTCCGCTACCACCCGCTTTGTGGTCGGCGCTGCCGGCACGTGGCGCCGTGGCGCAGGGCCTGACGCTTGCCGGGATCGACCCGGGCTGGCGACAGATCAGCCTGACGCCGGAGGGAACGATCGGCAGCGCGCTCGCGCTATTGCCGGTGATCGCCGCCGCGTTGATCGGCATGCGCGCACCGCGTGTCGGCCTGATCGCGTTGCTCATCATGCTGATCCTGTTGATGACGGTATCGGTCGGTGTCGGCCTGGCGCAGCGTGTGACGGGCATCCAATCGCCCTTTTATCTTTACGCCATTTCGAACCGCGGCGAAGCGACCGGATTGTTCGCCAACAGCAATCATCTGGCGACGCTGTGCGTGCTGTCGATCCCGGCTGCGACCGCCCTGTTCGTCGCGCAGCGGGGAAAGACCAAGCCCAATGCCAGCTGGCTGGTTCTGATCGCGATCGTGCTGGTCGCGCTGTTCGGCGTGTGGATCGCCAATTCGCTAGCCGGGATCGGCCTGTCGCTGATCGGATTGGTGTCGATCTTCCTGATCGCTCGCCTTCGGCGTGGCGACAGCAAGATACGGATGGGCGTGATCGGTGCGATCGCGGTCGCGGTACTGGCGATCGGCGTGGTTGCGGCGGTGATCGTCTGGGGCCATGTGTCGAGCGACCAGTTCGCCGCCGGATCGGAGATGGGCCGGCCGCAGCTCTGGAGCCGCACCGTGCGGGCGATCGGCGCGTTCATGCCATTCGGATCTGGCCTGGGCGGTTTTCGTGCGGTTTTCCCACAGTTTGAAGATGCGCAGACGGCGACCCGCGTGTTCGCCAACCATGCGCATAACGATATTCTGGAAGTGATCATGACCGGCGGCGTGCCGGCGGTCATTTTGATGGCCGGCTTCGTGGCATGGTGGCTGCGCACCACGGTGGTGATTTGGCGCGCATCGACGCGCGACGCCTTTTCGGAAGCGGCGACGGTCGTCACCGGCATCATCATGTTACACGAGTTCGTCGACTATCCGTTGCGCACCGCGGCAATCTCGGTGATCTTCGGCCTGTGCTGCGGCGTGATGGCGCGGCCGCGGCGCATCGTCGAGCCGGAAGAGAAACCGGTCCGCGCCAGCCGCCACCTCGCGGCCTGACCGTCAACCGGACAACTGGCCCGAACTGACGGTAGTGTCATAAGACAGGCATTGTTTGTTCGCGCCAGCCCATTGCGTAGCCCGTAGCGGTTCTGACCCGACAAAAAGAACGAGCGGGCCGGTAATCAGGCCGGCAAGAGATGACATGCCCGATCCTGTGTGATGAATCACAGGCAACGTCCAGGCTGTAGAGTCAGGACTGGAAGTGCGGGCTGGAGAGATATGTTACACCCCTAGGGGTTTCGCCCCGGAATTGGTGGGTGGGATCTGATATGAATCGTTTGGGTTCAAGGCTCGATGCTTTGCAGATAGTTTCGCATGGTGTGAGTCTTTCGAGGGTCTTGAGCCCGGAGCCCAAATTGTAAGCGGCGATGAAGTCGTCGAGATGCTGCCGAAGCCGATCGTGGCCGTCGTAATGGTAGCGCTTGAAGTGCGTCGCTTCCACTTGGCGATGGTCTTGGGGTTGCCCCGATGTCGCCGGGCCAGGGCCCTCGGGCTCTCCTGAGCGAAGTCGAAGGGTCCGGCATGATGACCAAAGCTGATGGCGAGCGACTCTAACTCCCGGCGGCGTCCAGTCGATCGAGCTGGTCCTTTCTCAAGGCCAAGGTCATCGAACCGAGCAATTCCTCGACCTGTGTAACGTTGGTCGCGCTGGCGATCGGGGCGGTGACACCGGGCTGTGCGGCGAGCCAGGCGAGCGCGATCTGCGCGAGCGAGGCGCCGGTCTCGGCGGCGATCGCATCCATCGCGGTGAGCACGGCAAGGCCCTTGCCCTTGAGCAGGTCGGTCATCCGGCCGCCTCGCACGCTTTTGCCGAGATCGGCTTCGCTGCGATATTTGCCGGTCAGAAAACCCGAGGCGAGGCCGTAATAGGGCACCGCGCCGATATTGTGGGTGACGCAATAATCCTGCAGCTCGCCTTCAAAGGCGTGACGGCTGACCAGATTATATTCGGGCTGCAACACCTGATAATGCGGCACGCCCGCGGCAAGTGCCGCTTCATTGGCCGATTTGAGCCGCGCGGCATGAAAGTTCGACGCGCCCAGCGCGTTGATCTTGCCCGCTTCGGCCAGCTTGGCGAACGCCGCCAGTGCCTCGCCCTGGGCAACGGCGTCATCGTCCTGATGCGCGAAATACAGGTCGATGCGCTCGACCCCGAGGCGCCGGAGCGACGCGTCGCACGCCGCGGCAATGCGCGCGGGGGCGAGCTTCACGCCGCCCTCACCGGGCAGCATGCCGACTTTGGTCGCGATCTGTACCTTGTCGCGCTTGCCGCTCGACTTGAGCCATTCGCCGATCACGCTTTCGGATTCACCGCCCTGATGGCCAGGCACCCAGGCCGAATAGACATCGGCGGTATCGATCATCGTGCCGCCGCCCGCGACGAAGGCATCAAGTACGGCAAAGCTCGTGGCCTTGTCGGCGGTCCAGCCGAAGACATTGCCGCCCAGCACCAGCGGGGCGATGTGGAGATCGGTCGCGCCTAATCGCCGAAGGTCGGTCATTGCGGTTGAGCCTCGTTTTCGCCGTCGATTTCGACGTTCATCGCGTTGGCATCGACGCTGTTCGCGTCGAGCATGGCAGCGGCGTCGTTCAACGCTTGCGCCTCACCCGAAGTAACGGCCCCGGGCGTATCGGGCGCGCCACCGCATGCGGAAAGCAGGAGAAGGGCGACTAGACCCAGTGGTTTGAGCCCGGACATCTGCGTCTTCTCCCGTTCGTTTCCAGCATGTCGAAAGGCCGCCCGCGAGCATCCGCGCAACGGCCCCTATATCGACTCAGTCTTCGATCGCGTTGCCGGCATCCTTGAGCGCGGCACCCGTCGAATCGGCTGCGCGATCGGCGGCATTGCCGATTGCTGCGCTGCTATTGTCCATGGTCGCTTCGGCCGAACCGAACGCGCGGTCAGCAGCGGCATCGGTGTCGTTGACCGCTTCGCCCATCGTCGCATTGGCATCGGCGGCGATCTGGTCGGCGGCCTGCGCGGTTTCGTTTTGCGCGGCGGGCGTGCAGGCGGCAAGCGCGGCAGCGGAAAGGGCGGCAGAGATAGCAACGATCTTCTTCATGTGGCGATTCCCATCTTGTTGATAGGCTGGAGACGCTAGCGGAGGGCAGGGGCCGCTTCAATACGCACGACGAAGCGCATGTTTCCACATGTGCGGCACATGTTGCGTTGACCTGATATAAAGATATCTTTATATGTTGTATCGACATGACGATCGCACTCGACATCTTCCGTGCCCTTGCCGACACCACGCGGCTGCGCATCCTCGCCTTGCTGCGCTCGATGGAGCTGTCGGTCGGCGAGCTGGCACAAGTGCTCGGGCAGAGCCAGCCGCGCGTCAGCCGCCATGTGAAGATCCTGTGCGACGCCGGGCTGGCGGAGCGGCGCAAGGAGGGCAGCTGGGTATTCGTCGGCGTCGGTGCGGAGGCACGGGTCGCGCCAGTGCTTGCCGCGCTCGACGGCTGGTCGGCGATCGAGCCCGATCATTGGGCGGTGGCCGACGTCGCGCGGCTCGCGGCGGTGCGCGCTGATCGCGCCGCCTCGGCAGCGGCCTGGTTCGAGAATAATGCGGGACAATGGGACGCGATCCGTTCGCTCCATATCGCCGAGAGCGAAGTCGAAGCGGCAATGTCGGCGGTGCTCGGGGACGCGGCGATCGGTCAGTTGATCGATATCGGTACCGGGACCGGGCGGATGCTCGAATTGTTCGCCGGGCGCGCCAGGGCGGCACTCGGGATCGATCGCAGTTCGGAAATGCTGCGGCTGGCGCGGGCGAAACTGTCCGAGCGCGGGCTGGCCAATGCCGAATTGCGCCAGGCGGATCTCTATGCGCTGCCGCTCGGCGACGGCGCGGCCGATGCGGCGATCATCCATCATGTGTTGCATTTCGCACAGCAGCCGGGCGCGGCGATCGCCGAGGCGGCGCGGGTGCTGGCGCCCGGCGGCCGACTGCTGATCGCCGATTTCGCAGCGCATGATCGCGAGGAATTGCGCGCCAAGGATGCGCATACAAGGCTCGGTTTTTCGGACGAGCAGATCGCCGTCTGGTTCGATGCCAGCGGTCTTGCGATGGCGCGGACCGAGACGCTCGAGGGCGGTGAATTGACGGTGAAATTATGGCTCGGCCGCAAGGCTGCCAGGCCTGAACAAATTCCGGTGCACGAGGTGAAGGCGGCATGACGATTTCCATCAATCAGCTGGAAGAAGCGCGCCGCGCGCTGGAGGCGCCGTTGTTCGCCGATGTCGCGGGTGATGCGCTGGTCTCGTTCGAATTCTTCCCGCCCAAGAACGACAAGATGGAAGAGGCGCAATGGGAAGCAGTGAAAGCGCTGGAGCCGCTTGGGCCGCAGTTTGTCTCGGTCACCTATGGTGCGGGCGGATCGACGCGTGAACGGACTCATGCGGCGGTCGCGCGGATCGAGCGCGAAACCTCGCTGACCGCGGCGGCGCATCTCACTTGTGTCGAGGCGACAAAGGAAGAGATCAACGAAGTCGCCGAAGGATATTGGGCGGCGGGCATACGGCATATCGTCGCGCTGCGCGGCGATCCGCCAGTGATGGGGACGAAGTTCGTGTCGCATCCTGGCGGCTATGAGAATGCGGCGGCACTGGTCGCCGGATTGAAACAGCTTCATCCGTTCGAGGTGTCGGTCGCGGCTTATCCTGAATGCCATCCGGATTCGCGCAGCGTTGAGGCCGATCTTGACAATCTCAAGCGCAAGCTCGACGCCGGTGCGAGCCGGGCGATCACGCAATTCTTCTTCTCACCGGAAACCTATTTCCGCTTTCGCGACCGGGTCGCGGCGGCCGGGATTACCGCCGAGATATTGCCTGGCATCCTGCCGGTGTCGAACGTCGCGCAAACGCGCAAATTCGCCGCAATGTGCAATGCCGAGATTCCCGACTGGATGGGACGGTTGTTCGAGGGGCTCGACGACCATCCCGGCACGCGCCAGCTGGTCGCCGCGACGATCGCCGCCGAGATGTGCCGCAAGCTTTATGCCGGCGGCGTGCGCGGGTTCCATTTCTACACGCTCAATCGCGCCGAACTGAGCTTTGCGATCTGCCATTTGCTGGGGATCAGGGCGAAATCCGTTCCAGCGACGATCGCCACGGCCGCTGCGGCCTGAGGAATTCGATATGAGCATACGTGAAAAACTGCTGGCCGAAGCCGCCAAGCGCATCCTGATCACGGACGGGGCGTTCGGCACCGAGATCCAGAACTGGAAACTGGTCGAGGCGGACTATGCCGGCGACCTGGGCCTGTCGAAGGACCAGAAAGGCAATAACGACATCCTTGCGCTGACCAAGCCCGAGGTGCCGGAGAGGATTACGCGCGAATATCTCGAGGCAGGGTCGGACATTGTATCGACCAACACCTTCAGCGCGAACCTGATCAGCCAGGCGGATTACGGCGCGGAGCATCTGGTACGCGAGATCAATCTGGCCTCGGCACAGATTGCGCGGCGGCTGGCCGACGAATATGCCGCGAAAGACGGGCGACCCCGCTTCGTCGCCGGGGCGATCGGGCCGACCAACAAGACGCTGTCGCTGTCGCCCGACGTCAACGATCCGGGGTTCCGCGAGATCGACTTTGATTATCTGAAGGGCGTGTACCGCGAACAGACCGACGCGCTGATCGAGGGTGGCGTCGACTTCATCCTGATCGAAACGGTGTTCGACACGCTCAACGCCAAGGCTGGCGTCATGGCGGTGCTTGAGGCGGCGGAGGCGCTCGGCCGTGACGTTCCGATCATGATGTCGATGACCTTGACCGACCTGTCCGGGCGTAATTTGTCCGGGCATACGGTCGAGGCGTTCTGGCACGCTGTACGGCATGCCAAGCCAATCACTATCGGGCTCAATTGCTCATTCGGCGCAGAGCAGTTGCGGCCACATGTTAAGACTCTGTCTCAAATCGCCGATACTTTGATTATGGTCTATCCCAATGCCGGGTTGCCCAATGAGCTTGGCGAATATGACGAGCAGCCGGCGACCACGGCCGGTCTGGTCCGCGAATGGGCGGCGCAAGGGCAAGTCAATATTCTCGGCGGCTGCTGCGGCTCGACCCCCGAACATATCGCGGCGATCGCCAGGGCGGTCGGCGAACTGCCGCCGCGTGAACTGCCGGTGCCGCCGGTGGTGACCCGGCTGGCGGGGCTGGAGCCGATGACGATGGCGGCTTGATCTTTCCCCCCTCCCGCTCGCGGGAGGGGCCGGGGTGGGCTCGCGCTCTCCTCCGACGTTTTCGCCTGCTTGAGCCGGGCGCCCACCCCTCGATCCCCTCCCGCAAGCGGGAGGGGAGGAAGTAAAAAATGACCACGACCACCGCCCAGTTCGTCAATATCGGCGAACGCACAAACATCACCGGATCGGCGCGTTTCAAGAAGCTGATCATGGCGGATGACTATGCCGCCGCCGTGGAAGTCGCGCGGCAGCAGGTGGAATCGGGTGCGCAGGTGCTCGACGTCAATATGGACGAGGGCTTGCTCGATTCCGAAAAGGCGATGACCACCTTTCTCAAGCTGATCGCCGCCGAACCCGACATTGCGCGCATCCCGTTCATGATCGACAGTTCGAAATGGTCAGTGATCGAGGCCGGATTGAAATGCGTCTCGGGCAAGCCGATCGTCAATTCGATCAGCATGAAAGAAGGCGAAGCTCAGTTTCTGTCTCAAGCACGCAAGGTCATGGCGTATGGCGCCGCCGTGGTCGTGATGGCGTTCGACGAGGTCGGCCAGGCCGACACCAAGGACCGCAAGGTCGAGATTTGCGGCCGCGCCTATGACTTGCTGATCGGGATCGGCTTTCCGCCCGAGGACATCATCTTCGACCCCAATATCTTTGCCGTCGCGACCGGGATCGACGAACATCGCCGCTACGCGATCGACTTCATCGAGGCGTGCCGGGAGATCAAGATTCGCTGCCCGCATTGCCATATCTCGGGCGGCCTTTCGAACCTATCGTTCAGCTTCCGCGGCAACGAACCGGTGCGCCGCGCGATGCACAGCGTGTTCCTTTATCACGCAATCCCCGCCGGGCTCGACATGGCGATCGTCAATGCCGGGCAGCTCGACATTTACGACGATATCGACGTGGAATTGCGCGAAGCGTGCGAAGACGTGGTCTATGACCGCCGCGACGACGCGACCGACCGGTTGATCGCGCTCGCCGAACGCTATCGCGGCACCGACGCGGTGGCGGAAAAGGCGGCGGCGGAATGGCGCAGCCTCGATGTGAACAAGCGGCTCGAATATGCCCTGGTCAAGGGCATCGACCTGCACGTGGTCGAGGATACGGAAGAAGCGCGGCTCGGTTTTGCCCGCCCGATCGAAGTGATCGAAGGGCCGCTGATGGACGGCATGAACGTCGTCGGCGACCTGTTCGGATCGGGCAAGATGTTCCTGCCGCAGGTGGTGAAATCCGCCCGCGTGATGAAGAAGGCGGTCGCGCATCTGCTGCCCTTTATCGAGGCGGCGAAGGAGCCCGGCGCGCGCGGCAAGGGCAAGATCATCATGGCCACCGTCAAGGGTGACGTGCATGATATCGGCAAGAATATCGTCGGCGTGGTCCTGCAGTGCAACGGCTTCGACGTGGTCGATATGGGCGTGATGGTGCCCTGGTCGGATATCCTCAAGGCCGCGAACGAGAATGACGCCGACATGATCGGCCTGTCGGGCCTGATCACGCCGTCATTGGACGAGATGGTCACCGTCGCCGAGGAGATGAAGCGTGCCGGCATGAAGATGCCGCTGCTGATCGGCGGGGCGACGACGTCGAAGGTCCATACCGCGTTGCGCATCGCCCCGGCGTATGACGGCCCGGTGGTGCATGTGCTCGATGCGAGCCGCGCGGTCGGCGTCGCCTCGACTCTGGTCAGCGACACGCAGAAGGATGGCTTCGTCCAGCGCACCTCGGACGAATATGCGGCGGTGCGCCTAGCACGCGCCAATAAGGGGCAGAGCGAGCTGATCCCGATCGCGGCGGCGCGCGCCAATGCCTTTCCGGCGGACATGGCGCTGAAGCCCGGTGCGCCGGCGCAACCGGGTCTGCACATATTCCCCGACTGGGACCTCAACGACCTGCGTGAGGTGATCGACTGGACACCGTTCTTCCGCGCTTGGGAACTGGCCGGCAATTACCCCGCGATCCTGCAGGATTCGGTGGTTGGCGAGAGCGCACGGTCGTTGTTCGAGGACGCGAATGCGATGCTCGACAAGGTCATCGCGGAAAAATGGCTGACCGCCAAGGGCGTCGCCGGGCTGTGGCCGTGCCGCAAGGAGGTCGACGATGTGATCATCGAGGCGGACGAGGAGGTGCGCATGCCCTTCCTCCGCCAGCAGATCGCCAAGCGCGAAGGGCGGCCCAATATGTGCCTGGCCGATTTCATCGATCCGGCGGGCGACTGGATCGGCGGCTTCGCGGTGACCACCGGACACGGCATCGAGCCGCATCTCGCGCGCTTCAAGGCCGACAATGACGATTATTCCGATATCCTGTTGAAGGCGCTCGCCGACCGCCTCGCCGAGGCCTTTGCCGAGCGGCTGCATCAGCATGTCCGCAAGACCTTATGGGGTTATGCCGAGGGCGAGCAGCTGACCAACGAGGCGCTGATCCGCGAGCAATATCGCGGCATTCGCCCCGCGCCGGGTTATCCCGCATGCCCCGACCATAGCGAAAAGCCGATGCTGTTCGACCTGCTCGGCGCGACCGAAGCGACCGGGATCGTGCTGACGGAGAGTTTCGCGATGATGCCAACGGCGGCGGTCTCGGGCTTCTATTTTGGGCACCCACAGGCGGAATATTTCGGCGTTGCCCGCATCGGCCCGGACCAGGTCGCCGACTATGCGGCGCGGCGTGGCGCTGACTTGCCGACGGTGCAGCGCTGGCTGCGGCCTAATCTGGATTGATCGTCGCCGGATCGCACATGTCGGTCGTTAGCCGAAAATTGCGACAAGTGGCTTGCGAAGAGCTGGAAAGAGCATAATCTCCAAAGAAAATAGAAGAAAATTAGGAGAGTATGCGATGGGGACTTTGAATGCGTCTGAAGGCTCGGGTGACGAGAGCCTGATCATCCTGCAAAGCCTGCTTTGCTTATTGCGCGAGAAGAATCTGCTAACCCGCGCGGATATTGAGGAATTGTGCGACCGCGTTTCGACCCGCGCCAAACAGGCGGAATGCGCGCCGTTCCCGTGCAGTGAGCAAACCGCCAACGTGGCGGCGATGGAAATGGCCCGGATCGGTGGGTATATTGGTGCCCGTTACGGCGGCAAGCATCGCCGCGGTGCGTGAGCGACAGGGGCTGATTGCCACGTTCCGCGTACTGGCCTAGCCGCCGCCGACTCCCGTCATAGTTGAATCCTGCCCCAACGGGCGGGCGCGGCAAGATTGCCCGCGTATCTCGACACGCGCCTCGCCGGGCGTGATTAACAGCGGCTCCGGTTGTTACGGTTAACCCTCAATTTGCCTTCTCAGGCGGGATCCAACGCGGCATTGCTGCTGAAAAGGAGCCGCCCATGCGCCGCATACTGCCGTTGACCGCTCTCGCGCTGACCGTACCCGCCGCCGCGCAGCAAGCGCGCGCGCCTTTCGTCATCCAGGAAACCGGGCAAGGCTTCGCCACGATCGACGATGCGGTGAGCGCGGTGCGGATGGGCACGGCGACGATCCTGATCGCGCCGGGCACTTATCGCCAATGCACCGTGCAGGCGGGCGGCCGGATCACCTTCAAGGCGGTGCAGCCCGGCACCGCGATCTTCGAAGGCACGCCGTGCGAGGGCAAGGCGGCGTTCGTGCTGCGCGGGCAGGAATCGATCGTCGATGGCCTGGTGTTCCGCGGCATTCGTGTCGACGACGGCAATGGCGCCGGCATCCGCACCGAGATAGGCAACCTCACCGTGCGGAACTCGATGTTTCTCGATAGTCAGGAGGGCATCCTTGGCGGTGAGCCGACCAACCAGAAGATACTTATCGAGCGTTCGACCTTTTCCGGGCTCGGCCAGTGCGACGAGACGGCCGATTGCAGCCACGCGATCTACCTCGCCAATCAGGGGTCGGTGACGATCACCAATTCGCGCTTCGAACGCGGCACCGGCGGGCATTACGTCAAACTGCGCGTGCCGAACGTGTCAATCACCGACAACAGCTTCGACGACACCGCCGGCAAGAAGACCAATTACATGATCGACCTGCCCGAAGGCGGCACCGGGCTGATCGCCCGCAATACCTTCGTGCAGGGGCGCAACAAGGAGAATTGGACCGGCTTCATCGTTATCGCGGCGGAGGCGCGTAAATACCGTTCGGCCGGTCTCAGGGTCGAGGGCAATGATGCTTCGCTCGCGCCAGGCGAGACGCGCTCACCGGCGTTCGTGGCGGACTACAGCCATGAGCGCCTCGCGATCGGTGCCAATCGCCTCGGCGCGGGGGTCAGAGCGTTCGAGACACGCTGAGCTTTACAACCATGGCCGCTCGGGGCCGGGCACCGGCGAATACATGTTCAGATACTGGGCGAGGCGCGGGCGGCGCGAGCGATTGGGACTGGCGCCATGCGGCAGGTCTTCACGCCAGATGACCAGCTCACCTGCACCGGCCGGCACGGTCACCGCTTCAGCCGACAGATCGACCTGGCGCGGATTGAGACCGTCCAGCCGATCGAGCCAGGCACCGATGCGGCGATGGAAACCCGGCACGAGCTGCAGCGCACCCTGATCGGCGGCGGTGTCGGTCAGATAGAGGATGCCCTGCGTGCCGAACGGCATCGGTTGAGTCAGGCTGGCGTCCCAGTGAAGATGCGGGCCGGGAAAGCGATAATCCGGTCGCTCGGGTGGATTGAAGCTCATCCGGTCGGTCGTCATCCACAGGTCGGTGGTGCCCCAGAGTTGCGCGAATGCCTTCAGGATGCGCGGCGACCGGCGGATCCTGGTCTGGGCGGGGTGCTGGAAATGCTGGATCATGATGCCGTTCTCGCGCGGCCCGCCGTACCAGCTGTCCGGATCGTCGGCGTGCCCGCCGACCTGCTGCCACAGCACGTCTGCGGCCGCTGCCGCCTCGGCGGCGGTGATCGCATTGCGCAGGACGATCACACCCTTTTCGTCCCAGTCGGCCAGATCGGCATCGTCGAACACCGGCGGCGCGGCATCGACTGCGGCAAGGCGTTCCACGACCGTAGCGGGGGGCGCGATCCCGTCCACCTGGGCATTGTAGCGCGCCACCGTAACCGGATCGGGCAGTCCCGCGGTCTCGATGATCCAGGCACCGAAACCGGTATAATCGGGCCGCTGGCTGCCGACATGCCTCATCACCTGCTCGATCCCCAGGCCAAGCGTATCGAGCAGCATCCGCCATTGCTTGTAGGGCAGGGATTCGGCTGACCGCCCGGTCAGCGACGCCCAATAGGTCGTGATGCCGCGAATATGGTCGAGCGGCGAGGCGGTCGTGACGGGCGCGGTACTCAACGGCAGGGACTGCCCTGAGCGCCCAGGTCCAGGCATTTGCCATCGACGCCCGGCACCGGCAGCCCGATCGTTCTGGCCAGCGTCGGGGCGATATCGACAGTCTCGATACTGCCCGCATGCTCGAACCCGGTCATGCCCTTGCGCCAGAACAGGATCGGCACACGGCGGTCATAATCATAAGGGCTGCCATGCGTCGCGACATAACCGGTGCCGGCCACCGGAATCGCGGTGACGCGCGACTTCAGGAATACCAGCAGGTCGCCCGACCGTGTCGGATCATAGGACGCACGCGCTCTCTGAATCACCGTCCATGTCTCGGGCGGTCCCTTGGGCATCGGCGTCGCGGCGATCTGCTTGCCGGTCAGTACGGTGGCGACCTGCGGCATCGCTTTGTAGCGCGCGATCGTCTCCGCCAGCACGGTCTTGCGCTGTTCGGTGGTCAGGGCGGTCGAGATCCAGACATCGCCATTGGGCATGTCGCCGAACAGCAGCGGGGTGGCGATGCCGAGCTTCTCGCCGATCGACTTGCCCATCACCGCGGGGGCGAGTGCGACATCGACGCGTTGCGCTTCGGTTATGCCCTGCGTGATTTCGCGTTCGGGCAAGTCGTTGCCGCCATGGTCGGCGGTCAGCACGACCTCATAATCGACACCGGTCCGGTCGAGTATGTCGAACAACCCGCCGAGCGTCGCGTCGAGGTTGGCGAGTTGAATGCATATCTCCGCGCCGTCGGTACCGAAGCTGTGCCCGACATAATCGGTTGCGGAGGCGCCGATCGAGATGATGTCGGTGGCTGGTCCCTGGCCGAGTTTCATATCCTGGATCAGCCCGGCGGCGAGTGCGATGACCGCGGCGTCATAAGCGGGCGAGGCGCGAAAGGCGCGGGTATCGCCGGCCGCGCGGTCGAAATGCCAGGTACCGACGGTCTTGTCCCCACCGATCGAGACGGCCTTGTCGCGGCTCGCGCACCATGCGGGCATCTCCAGCGCGGGCTGCGCCATGGCGAGCAGCGCGGTCGTCGCTGCAGTCGCCCGGGTCACCACTGCGGGTTCGGTGCGGCCGGCATAGGACGCGAAGGCCTTGCCGTCCCACCACCACAGCTCATCGACATTGTGCCCGCCCATCATCACGGCGGCGCGGTCCTTGCCAGCGACGGAGACGACGCGGGTGCGTGGATCGGCCGCTTTCATGCGTTCACCAAGGGTCGGGACCTTAAGATGTTTGGCGGAGACGGTGTAGTTCGACGCGCTGCTGCCCGGCACGCTCTCGTCCTCGGCGCAATAGACCGACTTGCCGGGGCGTGGCGTCGCCTGATCGGTCCAGCTATTGGCGATGATGCCGGTATTGGCGGGGCGATAGCCGGTCAGAATGGTGGAATGGCCGGGGCAAGTCTCGGTCGCGGCATGGCTCTGATAACCCGAAGGAAAGACCGCGCCCTTAAGCAGCCGGGCGAAACCGTCGGTGAAATAGGCGCGATTCTTGGCCAGCAGGTCGGCGGAGAATTGATCGACCGAGATTGCGACGATCAGCTTGGGCGCATCCTTTGGCGGCACCATTTTGACCGGTGCGATCACTGGCGCACCGGCGTCGGGCACCTGCTGCGCTCCCGCTGGCGCGGCGACCAGGAGCATTGCGGCGAGGGCAAAAATCGACGCCGTGGTCTGCATAGTGATTCCTTTTTCGGTCCGGTGCATATTACCGCGACGCGCTGTATGGGCGAGCTCTGGATTTGCGGCAAGGACGCCCAATGCGCGGTTTATATTGCTTGATCGTGACGATATTCGCGCTGCTCGCGGCCCCCGCCTGGGCGCAGCTGCCCGATCCGAACGCGGCCGGGCCGCACCTCGCGATCAAGCTGGTCGCGGAAAGCGAACGCCCGGCGGCGGGGAGCGACGTGACGCTCGCGCTCGATACGCGCCCGCAAGCCGGTTGGCATGGCTATTGGCTCAATCCCGGCGACGCCGGCTTTCCGGCCAAGCTCGACTGGACCTTGCCCGCGGGCGTGACGGCGAGCGCGCCGGCCTATCCGGTACCGGATACGCTGCTGATCGCCGGCCTGATGAACTATGTGTTCGAGAAACCCTATGCGCCGCTGGTGACGCTAAAATTGCCTGCCGGCCTGGCGGTGGGGAGCAAGCTCCCGGTTCGGCTGAAGACCGCCTATCTCGTCTGCACCGTGCAAATCTGCGTGCCGGAGACGGCTGAACTCGCCGTCGACCTGACGATCGGCGACGGTCTCATAACGCCACAGGCGCGTGCGACCTTCGATGCCTGGCGGCGTGCGATTCCCAAGCCGCTCGATGCCAAAGCGACATGGCAGGTAACCAACGGCGCGGCGACGATCGCGATACCCTATCCGGCCAATGCACCGCTGGCCGATGCCTATTTCTTCCCGGTGACCACGCAGGTGATCGACTATGCCGCGCCGCAGACGGTGACGCGAGACGGCGACCGCGTCCTGATTGCAACGAGGGGCAAGGCTGGCGGGCAACTGGCCGGCGTGCTGCGCATCGGCGATGGTCGCGGCCTGGCGGTGACGGCTGAATCGGGCATGGTGGCAGGCGCGGTGAAGGGCGGCGACGGCATATTGGCGGCGACGTTGCTCGCACTCGGCGGCGCGTTGCTCGGCGGCTTGCTGCTCAACATCATGCCCTGTGTCTTCCCGATCCTCAGCCTCAAGGCGCTCAGCCTGGCGCGCGGGCATCTCGACGAACGCGCGGCCCGGCGCGAGGCGCTCGCCTACACGGCGGGCGTCGTCGCGGTCTGCGTTGCGCTGGGCGGTGCGATTCTCGCGCTCCGCGCCGGGGGCAGCGCGGTCGGCTGGGCTTTCCAGTTGCAGGATCCGCGCATGATCCTGCTGCTCCTGCTTCTGACCGTCGCGATCGCGCTCAACCTCGCCGGGCTGTTCGAGATACCGACGCCGGCCTTTGTCGGCAATGCCGGTGGGGTCGGCGGCGCCTTTGCGACCGGAGCACTGGCGGCATTCATCGCCACGCCGTGCACCGGACCGTTCATGGGTGTCGCACTGGGCGCGGCGCTGATTCTACCCTGGCCCGCTGCTTTGGCGGTGTTCGCCGGCCTTGGGCTCGGTCTGGCACTGCCCTTCCTCGCGCTCGGCTTCGTGCCCGCCTTGCGCAAACTGCTGCCCAGGCCCGGCGCGTGGATGGAGTTTTTTCGCCACATCCTCAGCGTGCCGATGTGGCTCACTGCGATCGCGCTCGCCTGGGTGCTGGGGCGACAGGCCGGGGTTAACGGCATGACGCTCGGCCTGATCGCGGCACTGGGCATTGCTGTGATCTTGTGGATCGCCGGGCGGCGTCAGGCGCGCGGGCTGGCGTTTGGCATCGTCTGGGTGGGCGCGCTGCTGGCAATTGCCGGGGGGTCGATCGCCTTTGTCGAACGCTCGACCGCAGCGCCGGTCCAGGCGGCGGGAAGCGAGCCGTTCAGCGAAGCGCGGCTGGCCGCGCTCCGCGCTGAAGGGCGTCCGGTCTTCGCCTATTTCACCGCCGACTGGTGCCTGACCTGCAAGGTGAACGAAGCGGCGGCGATTGATGTGGCGTCGACCCGGGCGGCCTTTGCCAAAGACAAGGTCGCGGTGCTGGTCGGCGACTGGACCGATGGCGATCCGGTGCTCGGCCGCTTCATCGAACGGCACAACCGTGCCGGCGTCCCGCTCTATCTCTATTATGCCCCCGGCGCGGCCGAACCGGAGATCCTTCCGCAGGTGCTCACTCCCGGCCTGCTGAGCGGGTTGGCCGCGAAGTAGAAGCCTTTTCGAGCCAAGCTCGAAAGTCCCTTGTGCGCCGCAGCAATTCGTCGCAGCATGGAACTTGTCGGTGCTTGGGGGGCTTTAAGGTTTCGATGGGGAAACGACGCGCGTTCGACGAGATCATGGGCCAGGGCGGCAGCGTCACGCCACGACCGGAACTCGCCGCGCTTGGCCGCTGGATCGACGAAACTCCCGATGGCGAGCTGCGCCGCCGCCAGCAAAGCGCCGAAGCGACCTTCCGTCAGCTCGGCATCACCTTCGCGGTTTGTGGTGATAGCGACGCGAGCGAGCGCATCATTCCGTTCGATATCGTGCCGCGCATCTTCCTTGCAGACGAATGGGCGCGGCTCTCCGAAGGGTTGATCCAGCGGGTCGAGGCGATCAACGCATTTCTCGATGATATCTATGGTGCGCGGAAGATCCTCGATGCCGGCGTGCTGCCGCCCGACCTTATCTTCGGCAATCCGCAATTCCGCCCGGAGATCGCCGGCATCCGGCCACCGCATGGCATCTGGGCGCATATCTGCGGCATCGACCTTGTACGTACCGGGCCGGACGAGTTCTTCGTGCTGGAGGACAATGCGCGAACCCCCTCGGGTGTGAGCTATATGCTCGAGAACCGCGAGGCGATGCTGCGCCTCTGCCCCGAACTGTTCCGCGAATTCCGCGTCGCGGCGGTCGACAGCTATCCCGATCGCCTGCTTGAGACGATGAAATCGGTCGCCCCTAACGGCATCGCCGCGCCGGTATGCGTGGTGCTGACGCCGGGTCACTACAATTCCGCCTATTACGAACACAGCTTTCTTGCAGATACGATGGGCGTCGAACTGGTCGAAGCGGCCGATCTGGTGGTCGACGACGATATCGTGTGGATGCGCACCATCGCCGGACGGGTGAAGGTCGATGTGATCTATCGCCGGATCGACGACGACTATCTCGATCCGCTGGTGTTCAATCCGGATTCGATGCTTGGCGTGCCTGGGCTGATCTCTGCCTATGCGGCGGGCAATGTCGCGCTGATCAACGCGCCGGGTAACGGCATCGCTGACGACAAGGCGATTTACAGTTACATGCCCGAGATCGTGAAATTCTATTCGGGTGGAGAGCCGAAGCTGCCCAACGTCGAGACCTGGCGCTGCCGCGAGCCGCAGGCGCTGAAATATGTCCTCGACAACCTCAAGGACGTGGTTGTGAAGCTGGTCGATGGCTCGGGTGGTTATGGCATGTTGGTTGGGCCGACCGCGACCAAGCAGGAGATTGAGGATTTCCGCGCCGCGCTGATCGCCGAGCCGCATCGCTACATCGCGCAACCCACACTGGCGCTGTCGACGGTGCCAACCTTGTGCGATGCCGGCCTCGCGCCGCGTCATGTCGATTTTCGACCGTTCGTGCTGAAGGGATCGAAGACCGTGCAAGTGGTCCCCGGCGGGCTGACTCGTGTGGCGCTGAAGGAGGGATCGCTGGTCGTGAACTCGTCGCAGGGCGGCGGGACCAAGGATAGCTTCGTGCTGATGGACGGCGGCAATATCCCGGCCGGCACGCAGGCGCAAACGCTGGGTGGCATGACTCAGAGCCAGAGCGAGGCGCTCTGATGCTCTCGCGCACCGCCTCCTCGCTTTACTGGCTCGGGCGCTATATCGAGCGCGCGGATTTTATCGCCCGGCTGGTCGAAGCCACGGTTCGGCTCGACGTGCTGTCGCCGCGTCCCGCGGGTGAAGCTGCCTGGGCCAGTGCGCTGGCAGTGACCGAGACCGATACGGCGTTCAAGGCGGCGGGCGAGACCATCACCCAGCAGCATGTTGCACGTTTCCTGACGCTCGATGAAACTCATTCCGGATCGATCGTCCGCTGTCTCGACCGGGCGCGCAACAATGCCAAGGCGGTGCGCACCGCACTGACCCGCGAAGCCTGGACGGCGATCAACCGCGCCTGGCTGATGTTCCATGGCCGGTCGAGCCCGGGCGGGGCGATGGCGACGCTCAACCTGGTCGAAGCGGTCAAGACCGAGGCACGAGGGTTCGAGGGTGCGATTCACCGCATGCTGCGCAACCAGACGACGTGGTTCATCCGGCTCGGCCAGGCGGTCGAACGTGCCGACAACACCGCGCGGTTGCTCGACGTGAAATATCACCTGCTGCTGCCCGAAGGCGAGCAGGTTGGTGGTGTCGTCGACCGCGATCAATGGACCACCATTTTGCAGACCGTCTCGGCGGTCACGGCCTATCGCTGGCTCTATTCCGAGGGGTTGAAACCCGCAAATGTGATCGACCTGCTGATATCGCGCGCCGAATTGCCACGTTCGCTTGCCGCGTCGGCCGAGGAGACGCTGGAGATTCTCAATCTGCTCGCCAAGCGCACCGGCTTGCACGGTGAGGCGGACCGGATGGCGCGCATGCGTCAAGCGCGGCTGGCGAAGACGCGATCGGGCGAAGTGATCGCCAACGGGCTTCACCAATATCTCCAGGCGTTCAACGCTGAGAACGACCTGCTCCATGAGGCCATCGGCCGGCAGTTCAAATTCGGATGAGGCTGACTGTCGATCATCGCACGACGTATCGCTTCTCGGTCCCGCAGGGGCGCCTTACCCAGCTCCTTCGCCTGACGCCGGCCGGCACTGACGGTCAGGCTGTTGCCAATTGGGGTATCCATGTCGATTGCGACGCGCGGATGCGCCACGGTCGCGACGGTTTCGGCAATCGTACGACCATGCTTTATGTCGAGGGGCCGATCGACAACATCGAGATCGAGGTGTCCGGCGAAGTGCTGACCAATGTCAGCGACGGCGTACTGCACGGCTCGATCGAGCCGCTGCCGCCGGCGGTGTTCCTGCGCACCACGCCGCTGACCGATGGGGGGGAGGCTCTGGCGGCATTCTCCAGCGCTGCGGCCGGTACGGTCGCCGACCCGGTCGCGCGACTGCATGCGCTCAATCTCGCCTTTCATCGCCGCTTCGAACTAGATCAGGCTCGGCCGGTCGCGGGACGTAGCGCTGCTGAGGCGTTCGCGCTTGACGCGGTGACGCCGCGCGACCTGGCGCAGATGTTCGTTGCAGGCGCACGTTCACTGAGCCTGCCTGCGCGTTATGTCTCCGGATACAGCACGGCCTGTTTTTCGGGCGACAGCCGGCCCGCGCCGCATGGCTGGGCCGAGGCCCATATTGACGGGCTTGGTTGGGTAGCGTTCGATCCCTGCACCGGATTATCGGCTGATGAAGCCTATGTGCGCGTCGCCGTCGCACTCGATTCAGCAGGTGCAGCGCCGGTTGCAGGGTCCCGGCTCGGTGAGGGCAGAGAAGAACTTGAAGTCGATGTGACGGTGGACGTGGAGCAATAGGCCCGGATTGTGCGACGTTGGGTCGAGCGTAGCGCTAGGCCAACTCGCCTTCGAGTGCCGCCTGCGTCATCGCCGATACGGCGACCGGCTCGTCAACCAGCATCGTCCAGCCCGATGGGCCGAGCACTTCGAGCGGGCGATAGCGCGTCTTGTACTCCATCCGCGCCGATCCCTTCACCCAATAACCAAGATAGACATAGGGCAGGGCGGCCGACCGTGCGCGCAGGATATGGTCGATGATGATAAAGTTGCCGAGACCGGGGCGATCGGCGAGATCGGCATCGAAGAAGCTGTAGATCATCGACAGGCCATCGGCCTGCTGGTCGGTCAGGCATGCGCCGATCAGCTTGCCTTGACGACCATTCTTCGCCGGTTCGCGATATTCGACGATGAAGCTGTTGACCGGCGAATGCTCGACCATGTCGGCATAATCACCCTCATCCATGCCTGCCATGCCGCCGCCTGGGTGGCGTGTGGCGAGGTAGCGGCGGAGCAGCTGGAACTGTTCGTCGGTCGCCCAGGGACGGCAGGCGGTGACTTCGATATCGCTGTGCCGCCGGATCAGCTTGCGCTGCGTCGCATTGGGTTCGAATTCATGGGCGACGACGCGGACCGAAACGCAGGCAGTGCAACTGGCGCAGCTCGGGCGATAGGCGACCGACTGGCTGCGGCGGAAACCGATCCGGCCGAGCGCGTCGTTGAGCTCGCCGGCGTGTGGGCCGTTGAGTTCGGTAAACACCTTGCGCTCCTGGCGCCCGGGCAAATAGGGGCAAGGCGACGGGCTGGTCACAAAAAAACGTGGGAAGCGAAATGGCGCAGTCACCGCCTGTATGCCCTTTTTCCTGCCGCGCAGATGCCCGGTTCGGAAGCGTTATGAATCGTACAGGTCGTGATGAAAAGCGGCTTTACCATGAATGAAGGTTAACGCGACTCGCGCGACATAGAAAGTGTCACATTCATGGCAACGCGCAACCTGCCGCGCCCGTCTTAACGCATGCATCGAACAGGAGAAAGCGGTGCGCGTGCGGCTGGTCGCATGCCAGATTCGCTTGAGCGAATATCCTTCCACGAACCAGGGACGCGGCGCCGTTCGAATGGATTTATCGAGGAACTGATCGATATTCAGTTCTGTGATCTGATCACTGCGTTGGCCGTCACCCGGGCCTAGTTCGGCGGCTATACCGTTGAGACAAGCACCGCCGTCAGCATGACGATATTTGGCTGAAGGGGATAATCACGAAGCCGAATAGCGATCGCCCCAGCCGTTCAGCGCGACGGCTTGATCTCACGCAGCTTGAAACCGGTGATTTTCGTTCCGTAGCGGCACTCGAACGAACGCCGCTGCTTGCCATCGTCCGCCGTCCCCCAGACGATGATTTTGCTCGGGCTGGCCTGCTGGACGTCGATGATATGCACGGTGCCATATTGTGACGCCTGCATACCGCAGGCCTGTCTTGCCGTCGGCGCAAATTGTTCATTGTTCTGCGGTTCGCCTTGTGCGCCGCGGACCGCCGCGCCGACCGCGCTCGTCGCCATGGCGGCGACACAGCCGCCGAGCGGCAGTGCACTGCCAAGCAACAGGGTCAAGACCAATATACGCGTCATGCCGCCCCAGCCTTTGCTACCGGCACGCCTGGCGCCGCACCCGGCACCCTATGATGAGCCGCCGGGACGCACAATGGTGCGGTCATGAGGCGTGCTAAGCGAGCTCGACCGGGCTCGCCTCGTATCCGGCCTCACGCAACGCCACCATCAACCGGTCGAGATGCGCGCGATCTCGCGTCTCGCATTCGATATCGGTGATCAGGCCCTTGGCCGGCAGCGTGGTGAAGACGCGCTGGTGATAGATCTCGATGATGTTGACGCGTTGCTGATCGAAGATCCGCGCGACATTGAACAACGCGCCAGGCTGATCCTGCAACCGGATGCGCAGGCGTGCGAGCCGGCCCGAGCGAGCCAGATCGCGCAACAGCACATTGGCGAGCAGCCGCGTATCGATATTGCCGCCACACAGCACGACGCCGACTGTCTTGCCCTTGAAGCGTTCGGGATGCTGGAGCAGCGCGGCGAGGCCGGCGGCGCCAGCGCCCTCGACCACGGTCTTTTCGATCTGCAGCAACAGGCTTACCGCCTGTTCCAGGCTGCGTTCGCTGACCAGCACGATGTCATCGACCAGAACCTTGACCATGCCGCTGGTGATCGCGCCAGGTTCCTTGACCGCGATGCCCTCGGCCAGCGTGTCGCCGGCGCACGGCATCTCGGTGCCGTTGATTCGGTTGTACATCGACGGGAAAAGCTCGGCCTCGACGCCGATCACTTCGATCGGCTTGCCCCCGGCCCTGTGGCTGGCATCGCGCGCGACCACCGCCATGCCGGAGATCAGCCCGCCGCCGCCGATCGGCGTGATGAAGGTGTCGATCGTCGGCACATCCTCGAGCATTTCGAGCGCAACCGTGCCTTGCCCGGCAATGACGCGGATATCGTCGAACGGATGGACGAAGGTGAAGCCTTCGCCCGCCTCGAGCTCGCGCGCATGGGCATAGGCGGCGTCGAACGTCTCGCCGAACAGCACGACGTTGGCGTGATGCCCCTCGGTCTGCGTCACCTTCACCGTCGGCGTGTTGGTCGGCATCACGATCGTCGCGGGAATGCCGAGCCGGTGCGCGTGATAGGCCAGGCCTTGCGCATGATTCCCAGCGGACGCGGCGATCACGCCCTTGGTCTGCGGATTGAGCTGCAACAGCGTGTTGAGCGCACCGCGTTCCTTATACGCTGCGGTGAACTGCAGATTCTCGAATTTGAGATAGACCGTCGCGCCGGTCAGGTCGGACAGCGTCTTGCTGATGAAGGTCGGCGTGCGCACGATCGACTCGGCGATCCGCGCATGGGCGGCGCGGACATCGTCGATGGTGACGGGGAGCTGTTCAGCGGCGGACAGAGGATCGGTAGCCATAGGCGAAGGCGCCTAGACCATCTGGCGTGATGAAGGAACACGCCTTATGCGCTGGCGCATGGCTGAAATCGCATTCATTGGAACCGGCGTGATGGGCGCGCCGATGGCGGGGCACCTTGTCACCGCCGGGCACAACGTCACCGTCTATAATCGCTCGCCCCAAAAAGCCGCTGCCTGGGTCGCGCAATATGGCGGTAAATCGGCCGCGACAGCGCTTGATGCGATCGATGGCGCCGAGATATTGATCACGTGTGTAGGCAACGATGCCGACCTCGATGCGCTGCTGCTGCACAGCCCCGACGCGATCGCCAGGCTGCGCGGCGGGCTGATCATCGATCACACCACGGTCTCCGCAAATATCTCGCGCCGCATTTGCGATGCCGCCGCGGCGCTCGACGTGGAATTCGTCGATGCTCCCGTTTCGGGCGGGCAGGCCGGGGCCGAGAAGGGTGCGCTGTCGATCATGTGCGGCGCACGCTCTCCGCAGGCGTTCGCGCGCGCCGAGGCGATCGTCGCCGCTTATGCCGCGCGGACGATCCATGTCGGCGGCCCGGGCGCGGGGCAGCAGACCAAGATGGTCAACCAGATCGCCATTGCCGGTGTATTGCAGGGCCTGTCCGAGGCATTGCGCTTCGCTCAGGCAAGCGAGCTCGACACGACCAAGGTGTTCGACGCGATCTCGGGCGGCGCGGCGCAGAGCTGGCAGATGGTCAATCGCTGGCAATCGATGAGCGAGGATCGTTTCGATTTCGGCTTCGCGGTCGACTGGATGCGCAAGGATCTCGGCCTCGCGCTCGACGAGGCGAAGCAGAATGGTGCGGTGCTGCCGGTCGCGGCCCTGGTCGATCAATTCTATGCCGAAGTGCAGAAATTGGGCGGCGCCCGCCAGGATACCAGTTCGCTGGTGAGGAGATTGCCGAAGTGATTGCCCGGACGAGGTATTTTCTGGCTGCGGCGACGATGTCGCTGATGCTCGGCACGACACCGGCCTTCGCCGATGCGCTGGTCGATAATGTCAACGGCATCACGATGGACAAGGATGGTAAGGTCATCCAGTTTACCGGCCTGTTGATGACCCCCGACGGCAAGGTCGCGAAACTGCTCAAACAGGGCGAGAAACGGCCCGAGAAACTCGACTGGCGCGCCGACATGAAGGGCAAGGTCTTGCTGCCCGGCTTCATCGACGCACATGGCCACGTAATGGACCTGGGTTTTCGCGCACTCGAACTCGACTTGTCCGGCACGAAAAACCTCGAGGAAGCCAAGTCGAAGATCGCCGCCTATGCGGCGGCCAACCCCGAACGCAAATGGATCCTTGGCGGCGGCTGGAACCAGGAAGTCTGGAACCTCGGCCGCTTCCCGACCGCCGCCGATCTCGATGCGGTGGTCAGCGACCGCCCGGTGTGGCTGTCACGCGCTGACGGGCATGCCAGCTGGGGCAACAGCATGGCGATGAAACTGGCAGGCATCACCGCGAAGAGCGCTTCGCCGGCGGGCGGACGGATCGAAAAGACCGGCCTGCAGCCGAACGGCGTATTCATCGACGCGGCGCAGACGCTGATCGCGAAGCTTGTGCCGCCGCCTTTGCCGCGCGACCGCAATGGCGCGCTGCTCAAGGCGCAGGACATTCTGCTCGGCTTCGGCATCACCGCCACCGCCGATATGGGCACCACGCTCGACGATTGGCTCGCCTTTCGCAGGATGGGCGACAAGGGCTCGCTGCGCGTCCGCATCATGAGCTATTCCTCGGGGGTCGAGCCCGCGATCCAGATCGCCGGCAACGGGCCGACGCCATGGCTCTATGGCGACCGGCTGCGCATGATCGGGGTGAAACTCTATGCCGATGGCGCGCTCGGTTCGCGCGGTGCGTGGTTGAAGGCACCTTATGCCGATGCGCCCAAGGAAACCGGACTGCAATTCTTGTCGGAGGATGTGATCCGCAACCTGATGAGCCGCGCGGCGATGGATGGTTTCCAGGTCGCGGTCCATGCGATCGGCGACAAGGCCAATGCGCAAGCGCTCGACGCGATCGACGCCATGTCCGACACGTACAAGGGCGATCGGCGCTGGCGCATCGAACACGCGCAGATTGTCGATCCGGCCGATCTGCCGCGCTTCGGCAAGCATGGCATCATCGCCTCGATGCAGCCGGTCCATCAGACCAGCGACCGCGGCATGGTCGAAGCACGGTTGGGCGAAGCGCGCCTCGTCGGCGCCTATGCCTGGGCGTCGATGCTCAGGAACGGGGCAGCGCTCGCCTTTGGCTCCGACTATCCGGTCGAAAGTCCCGATCCCTTTGCCGGCTGGGCGGCCGCCTTCACCCGCATGGACGCGAGCGGCCAGCCGTTCGGCGGCTGGCGACCGGAAGAACGCGTGAGCCGCGAACAGGCCTGGTGGGCATTCACCGGCGGTGCGGCTTATGCCGGATTCGCGGAGGACAAGTTCGGACGGTTGGGCGTCGGGCAGCGCGCGGACTTCATCATCGTCGACCGCGATCCGTTGCTGGCATCACCCACCGAGTTGCGCGCGACCAAGGTCCAGGAGACGTGGGTCGGGGGCGAGAAGGTGTGGGAGAAGAGGTGAGGGCGTCCGCCTCACTCTTCCCAGCCAAACACATCTTCGACGCCAACCCCAAACACGCGCGAAATGCGGAACGCGCTTTCCAGCGATGGCGAGTAACGCCCTTGCTCGATCGCGATGACGGTCTGTCGGGTGACGCCGATCGCTTCGGCCAGCGCCGACTGGCTCATCCCGTCATGGTGTTCGCGCAATTCGCGGACGCGGTTGGTGATCGGTGGACGCTTCGCCACGCTCAATCGGCCCGGTGATAAAGCAGGATCAGGAACAGATAGTCGGCCAGCGTCGCGACGATCATCGCACCCATCACCAGATGGAACAGCAGATTGCCGTCAGCGAAGAAGAGAAAATGGCCAAGCGCGAAGATCACTCCGGTGGCCAGCACATAACCCGACCAATTGCCCGCCCGGTCGATGATCCGTCGCTCACGCTCGTCGGCGGGCGCGTCCGCCTCTTTGGGGGAGAGCAGCGCCAGGATGATCTGCGCCACGACAGAGGCTGTGACGAGGATGA
The DNA here is from genome assembly GCF_014171475.1 of Sphingomonas sp. So64.6b. NCBI lineage: Bacteria > Pseudomonadati > Pseudomonadota > Alphaproteobacteria > Sphingomonadales > Sphingomonadaceae > Sphingomonas > Sphingomonas sp. So64.6b. Next base: position 2,241,406 of record NZ_CP048817.1, on the reverse strand, counting down.
CGGTATAGCCGATCAACGGCCCGGTCGGCGGCGCGGTGTATCCGAGCGTACGCGACGCCGCGGTGATAGCGAGATAATACCAGACGCCCGTGCCGGCGATGATGACGGACATGACCCAGGCGGATTTCTCCCGGAACGACATGGCGATCTCCTGCGGTGTAAAAAATTTCATACACAGGATATCGTCAAAGATTTTTGACATGTCAAATATTATTTACATCATCCCGATGAACGGTCGGCGCCGGACACAAAAAGGCCGCGGCTCCCCCCGGAGGCCGCGGCCTTTCTCCCCGATACGCGGGAGGTTCCTTATGCGACTTCGGAAATGGGTTCGCCGACCTCATCGGGCTCGCGCAGCACATAGCCGCGACCCCACACGGTCTCGATATAATTCTCGCCGTCGCAAGCCAGGCTGAGCTTCTTGCGCAGCTTGCAGATGAACACGTCGATGATCTTGAGTTCGGGTTCGTCCATGCCGCCATAAAGGTGGTTGAGGAACATTTCCTTGGTCAGCGTGGTGCCCTTGCGCAGCGAAAGCAGCTCGAGCATCGCATATTCCTTGCCGGTCAGATGGACCCGGCTGCCATCGACTTCGACCGTCTTGGCATCGAGATTGACGGCGAGCTTGCCGGTGCGGATGACCGACTGGCTATGCCCCTTGGAGCGGCGCACCACGGCATGGATACGCGCGGTCAGTTCTTCGCGGTGGAATGGCTTGGTGACGTAATCGTCGGCGCCGAAGCCGAAGCTGCGCACCTTGGAGTCCATCTCGTTGATGCCCGACAGGATCAGCACCGGAGTCTGCACGCGGGCGACGCGGAGCTTTTTCAGCACGTCGTAACCATGCATGTCCGGCAGGTTCAGGTCGAGCAGGATGATATCGTAATCATACAGCTTGCCCAGATCGAGGCCTTCCTCGCCCAGGTCCGTTGTATAGACGTTAAACCCTTCGGTCGTAAGCATGAGCTCGATCGCCTTGGCGGTCGTCGGCTCGTCTTCGATCAGCAACACGCGCATCGGCCGTTCCCCTGTCACTCGCAATGTTCGATGCCCCCTTCGGCTCGACCCAACTGCGAACAAACCATTAACCTGATCAGTGATGAAGGTAAAAGGTTAATTTCGAATTAATCGGCCTGACTCCACGAGTCGCGGGGAATCCCCTGACCAGGGATTCCACGTACCGCTGACGTTGCGGGGTTAACCAGCCTGCTCGCACAGGTTGCGCAGCCGATCCGAAAGGAATGCGATCAGCGCCTCGACCCGCGCGGGTCGCAGATTGCTGGGCGGCGTCATCAGGTGCAGTGCGATGGGCGGTCCGTGCCAGTCGGTCAGGATCGCCTCCAATATCCCGTCCAACAGGTCGGGGCCGACGATGAAATCGGGCAGCATACCGATGCCGAGCCCGGCACGGAGAGCGGGGAGCAGCGCGTCGCCATTGTTGGAACGGAGTGGCCCGGTCGGACGGACCGCCGCCTCGCCGCCGTCCGGTCCGGAGAACCGCCACGGTCCGGTGACATTGGTATAACCGAAACAGGGATGCTCGCCGAGCTGCGCCGGGTGGGTCGGGCGGCCATGTTTGGCGAGATAGGCGGGCGCCGCGACGATATGTGTCCTGATCGCGCCGAGACGGCGAGCACGCAGCGAACTGTCCGGCAGATCGGCGATACGCAGTGCGATGTCGAAACCTTCGGCGACGATATCGACCTTGGCATCGGACAAATGCAGGTCGATCTCGATCCCGGGATGCGCGACCAGGAATTCCGCAATTGCCGGTGCGATCTTGGCCAGCCCGAGCGTCATCGGCGCGGTCATGCGCACCAGTCCGGTCGGCGCGGTCGCGGCATCGCGCGCGGCTTCTTCCGCTGAATTGGCTTCGGCGAGGATGCGCGCGGCATGTTCGGCCAAGCCTTTGCCGCTCTCGGTGAGCGTCAGCCGGCGCGAGTTTCGATGGAACAGCGACTGGCCGAGATGCGCCTCCAGCCGGGTGATCGCCTTCGACACCGTTGCCTTGGAAACGCCGATCGCATCGGCGGCGCCGCTGAACGAGCGTTGGTCGACGACGCTGGCGAAGATCGCCCAGGCTTCGAGATCTGGCAGGCGCATGGTTCAAAATCCTTCGAACCGGGAGATATAGAACGAAACGATCGGTTTCCAGTGTTTCCATTTACCGCATGATCGAAATGCCTATCTTGGCGGCAACACAGCAATACCAAATGGAGTTTCGACATGATCGCTACTCAGGAAAAGATTGAACGCCGCAGCTTCGACAGTCTCGGCCATGCTGATCATGGCTGGCTCAACGCGCGCCACCATTTCTCCTTCGCCGATTACCACGACCCCAAGCGCATGGGCTGGGGCGCGATCCGCGTGTGGAATGACGACGAGATCGCTGCGAACAGCGGCTTCCCGCCGCATCCGCATCGCGACATGGAGATTATCACCTATGTCCGCAGCGGCGCGATCACTCATCAGGATTCGATGGGTAACAAGGGCCGCACCGGTGCGGGCGACGTGCAGGTGATGAGCGCCGGCACCGGCGTGCGTCATGCCGAGTTCAACCTGGAACCCGAAACGACAACCCTGTTCCAGATCTGGATCGAACCGAGCCGCACCGGGGGTGCCCCGAGCTGGGGCGCCAAGCCCTTCCCCAAGGACGGCCGCGATGGCGCGCTGGTGGTCCTCGCCAGCGGGTTCGCCGACGACAAGGGCGCGCTGCCCATTCGTGCCGATGCACGTGTGCTCGGGGCGACGATCAAGGCTGGCGAGAGCCTGACCCATAGCGTGGGTGAGGGACGTCACGCCTATCTGGTCCCCGCGACCGGCGCGATCGAGATCGATGGTGTGCGTTTCGACGCCCGCGACGGTGCCGCGATCAGCGGTGGCCAGACGGTCGAGATCAAGGCGATCGAAGATGCCGAGATCGTCCTGGTCGACGCAGCCTAACCCGATACTTCCCCGCCCCCCACGGGGAAGTCGGGGAGGGCCTGGTCGCTTCCCCGACGAATCCAGGTCCTCCCCCTAACCCCTCCCGCTCCAGCCCTCTGATTGCGGGAGGGGCCCCATCAAAATGAAAGCGAGTTTTCCCATGACCAAAGTCCTTGTGCTTTATTACTCATCCTACGGCCATCTCGAGCAGATGGCGGACGCCGTCGCCGAGGGTGCGCGTTCGGCCGGCGCCGACGTCGATATCCGCCGCGTTCCCGAAACCGCTCCGCCCGAGGTCGCTGCCGCGGCTGGGTTCAAGGCGGACACCTCGCATCCGGTCATCGAGGGGATCAGCGCGCTGGCCAATTACGACGCGATCGTGATCGGCGCACCGACCCGCTTCGGCCGGATGCCCAGCCAGATGGCTTCGTTCCTCGACCAGGCCGGCGGGCTGTGGATGAGCGGCGCGCTGCACGGCAAGGTCGGTGCGGCGTTCACCTCGACCGCGTCTCAACATGGCGGGCAGGAAACCACCCTGTTCTCGATCATCACCAACCTGCTGCACTTCGGCTTGACCATCGTCGGGCTCGACTATGGCTTCCAGGGTCAGATGGGCGTCGATGAAGTCAAGGGCGGATCGCCTTATGGCGCGACGACGATCGCCGACGGCAATGGCAGCCGCCAGCCGAGCGCTACCGAGCTCGATGGTGCGCGCTATCAGGGTAAGCGCGTTGCGGAGACGGCGGCCAAGCTGGCCGCCTGACGCACCGTCGACGTCCAGAACGGCCGGTCAGCTGATGCCCAGCTGGCCGGCCGTTGCTATTCGGGATGGTTCAGGGTTTTGGCGGTGGCGGCGGGAAAACGCCTGGCGGAATCTCGACGTGGCCCGGTGGAGTTGGCAGAATCGGCGACGTCGCTGGTTTGGCCGGCTGTTGCGGCCAAGGTGCCGACGCATCGATAACCGCGGGATTGGCCGCGAAGGTGGTTCGGGCACGCGCGAAGATCGCCCGCGCCGGAACGGCGCCCGGCGCGCTGGGCGAGGTGCCGACCCAGCGCCAGTGCCATGGTTCCCATGTCACGCCTTGTTTGTTGTGCCAGTAAAATGACATTTCGAAGCCATATTCGCGGGCATGGGCGGCCAACCAGCGACCGGCGGCGGTCGAGGCGATGCACGGATCGACATCGAAGCAATTGAGTGCCGGACGGATGCCGAAGTCGATCGTGTAGCCGGTGGAATGCTCGCTAAATCCCGGCGGCGCGACGAACTGCGCCCGCTGCCCCGGCGTCGCAAAGCGCCGGCCCGGTCCGACCTGCCCACAGAAAACCGCGCGTTGGCGGGAGATCGAGCGATGACAGGACACGCCGCGCAACTGGTTTGCCACCTCCGGCACCGCGTTCGCAGCGTTGAGGAGGCGAGTGAGATCGATCGCGGCCGCGCGCTGGATCAGGCAGTTCTCGCCGATGCCGAATCCGGGTGGTGCAGCGACCAGGTCGAATGGCGACGCGTCACCATAAGGCAAATGCCCGAGCAAGCGCCCGTCCATGAACGGATAGACGATATGTCCCGTGCAGATTTCGATCGGCGCGGTGGCCGCCGCCGCCGGCATCGCGCAAAGGATCAAGCCGGCGATACCGATCGCGGTCTTTTGGAGAAGGCCCATCGGTGTTTCTCTGGCATGAGCGCGCGGGGAGTGGCAAGGGCGGTGCATGCTCGCAAATCATGTTCTTTTCTTCGACGGCGAAGCGATGGTCATCGACAAGCCCGCCGGCTTGCCGGTCGATCGTCCGCGCGACGGCTCGATCAGCCTCGAAAACCATCTCGACAGCCTGAAGTTCGGCTTCAAGCGCTGGCCCGTTCCGGTACATCGGCTCGACCGCGACACGTCTGGCTGCCTGCTGCTGTCGCGCAATCCCAAGGCGCATGCGCGATTCCAGCAGGCGTTCGAACAAGGCCTGGTCAAGAAGCGGTACCTTGCCGTGCTCGAAGGCGTGCCGGAGGGCGAAAGCGGCATGATCGATCTCGCGCTGGGCAAGACCAGCACCGCGGAAGACGGCTGGCGCATGCGCGGTGACCCGAACGGCAAGGCGGCACGCACCGGCTGGCGCGTGCTGGAGGTGAAGGATGGGCGTTCCTTCGTTGAATTCACGCCGGAAACCGGCCGCACCCATCAGATCCGCGTCCATGCCGCCGAGGTCCTCGGCGCACCGGTGGTCGGCGATCCGATCTACGGCAGCGGCGGCAAGCATAGTTTGCTGCATGCGGCATCATTGACCGTGCCGCGTGAAGGCAAGGATCCGATCATCGCCGAGGCACCGTTGCCGGAGCGGTTCCTGGAGGCCGGGTTTAGCCTAGCGCTGCCCGAGGCCTAGAACCGTCGGCGGTCGTTCCTCCTGTTGGTTTCATGATGTGAAAGAGCGTGGCGATCGGCGAGACGCCGTTGGGAGGAGGCGTTAGCGCCTAAACAATCGCACTTGAATCGGTGAGCTTACGGCGCCGTGAGAGCGCCCCTGCCGCCATCGGAATTCCCCGCAGTTACGGGAATTGTTGCGGCGAGATGCTTTTTCGGGAGTTTTACGGGAATCTACGGGAAATTCTGCGGGAATTCCGCCAGGACCGCACGGGAATTTTCGGGTGGGACGGGATCGATCGGTGGAAGTCATGATCGGCTCGATTCTGTGCCGTCCGATTCAACTGATTTCTCGAATCGGATGGCGATCCTGAAGCGCAACATGCGCGGCGAGAAACAGGCATGGCGACACCGGAAGCCACTGTGAATCGCCGGTTCGAGGCGAAGAAACAGCGCCTTGCGCTAATCGATCGGCTTGCCGCGCAGACTCTTCACTGTCGAGCGCTTCGTCTTGCCATCCATGCGCCGCGCCTTTGCCGCCTTGGACGGCTTGGTCGGGCGGCGCTTTTTGGGCACGATCGTCGCCTCGCGGATCAGGTCGAACAGGCGTTCGCGCACTTCCTGGCGGTTGAGCAATTGCGACCGCGCGCCCTCGCTCTTCAGCACCAGCACGCCGTCGCGCGTCAGCCGGCTGCCGGCGAGGATCTCGAGCCGCACCCTGACCGCCTCCGGCAGGTTGGGCGAGCCGCGCACGTCGAAGCGCAGCATCACGGCGGAATCAGTGGTGTTGACCGACTGCCCGCCCGGCCCGGACGACCGGGCGAAGCTTTCTTGCAGTTCGTCGCTGTCGATGGCGATCGATCGGGTAACGGGGAGCAGGGACATCGAACCATCTTTGCGGGGTAGGGTGGGGCGTTCCATAGCCCGGTTTGGCGGTGTATGTCGCCTCCATGGCAAAGCCCGTTTCACCGCCGCCCGCGCCGCCGCGCGCCGTCCCTTCACCTAGCCCGTCGCCGAAGCCGCTGCGCCGCTACACCAGCCTGCCCGTGCTGCTCGATACGCTGCTCAATCGGCGGCTGACCCTGGTCAGCTATTCGACCTGGAAGGACGCCAATGATCGCCGATCGATGGAAGTGTATCAGGAGACGATGCACTACGCCTTTGTCGGCGCGATCTGCCTGACCGAGGCGCCCGAGACGTTCCATCATTGGCAGGTGTTCGCAGGCGATACGTCGGGGGTGTGCGTCCAGTTCGACCGCGCCAATTTCGAACAAGTGATCGCGGGCACGCCGCACTGCATGTTCGCACCGATGCGTTATGTGAAGATCGACGAAATCGCCAAGATCGATGCGTCGGACATCCATAGCCTGCCGTTCCTGAAGCGCCGTGGTTTCATCGACGAAGCCGAGTTGCGCGTCGTCGGCCATGCGGTCGAGCCGGTCACGGCACTGCATATCGATATCGGCCCGGCGGTTTTGCGCCAGGTCACTTTCAGCCCATTCATGCACCCAGAGCTCGTCGCCTCGGCGCGCGCCGTGATCCATGGCATCGCGGGTTGGGAAAAGCTCAAGATCATCCAGTCGCGGCTAACCGACAGCGAGCGCTGGCAGCGCGCGCTGTCGACATTTCCTCGCCGTCATGGGGTGGTTTATGGCGATCCGGTACCGTCCGAGCTGCCGCCGAGATGACACGGCGCCTTGCGCTGACCATCGACCACCCTCATCTCTCGCGCACGCCGCATTCCAGGTGAATCGGCGCGCCCGACCGTAGCCACAGGAATCCCCATGTTCGACTTCGCGATCAACACCGGCTCCAAGACCGAACTCTATCGCGACCTCCATGCCGCGCTTGACGCGCTGACCGCGGACGAACCTGACCCGATCGCCAACATGGCCAACACCGCCGCGCTGATTTGGGAGTATTTGCCCGATCTCAACTGGGCCGGCTTCTATCGCGCGATCGACGGCGAACTGGTGCTCGGGCCGTTTCAGGGCAAAGCGGCATGCATCCGCATCGCCATGGGCAAGGGCGTGTGCGGCACGGCGGCGCAGACGCGCGAGACGCAGCTGGTCGAAGATGTCTTCGCCTTTCCGGGTCATATCGCGTGCGATGCGGCAAGCCGGTCCGAACTCGTCGTGCCGATCGTTCATCATGGGCAGCTGTTCGGCGTGCTTGACCTCGACAGCCCGAGCGCCGCGCGTTTCGATGCAGAGGATGCCGCCGGCTGCGAAGCCCTGGTCGCGCTGATCGCGTCGCGCATCGCGCGCTGACCCGTTCCGGGACATTCTGAATTCTGGCGACAAATCGCCGGAAATGGTAACGCTTGCGTTAAGAATAACCGAAGTCGCGCGGGGGTGCGGCGTCTTGATTGGAGTGTTTACCATGCGAACCCTCACGATTGCTGCCTTTGCGGTGATGCTCGGCGCCACCACGGCACCTGCAGACGCACAGCGACTCGGGTCACAAGGGGGCACGACGACCGGCCCGATGCGACCATTGCCAGCCCCGAAGATCGGCGGGCCGGGCACCTATCATCCGCAGCCGGGCGGCACGACCATGCCGCGCCCGGCGCGCTGGAACGGCAGTCAGCATGGTGGCGGTCAGCGCTGGGGCGGCCAGAACAATGGTGGCCAGCGTTGGGGTGGGCAGCATCGCAGCGGCCAGCGCTGGGGCGCTCAGGTTGGCGGTCGCTGGTATGGTGGATCGCATGCGCCCGGCGGCTGGAACAGCTATCGCCGTCCGGTGCGGGGCTGGACCTTGCCGCGCTACTGGATCGCGCCGACCTTCTTCATCAGCGACTGGTCGTCCTATGGTCTGTCGAGCCCGCCGCGCGGTTACAACTGGACGCGCTATTATGACGACGCAGTCCTGACGGACGGTCGCGGCCAGGTCTGGGATTCGGTCAGCGGCCTTGATTGGGACCGCTATGACGATCGCGACGGTTATGATGATGGTTATGCCTATGGGCCGGACGGCCAGGATGGCGAATATCCTTATGGAGGCGCTGGGGGGAGCGCTGGCGGGGGTTATGTGCAGCAGGACTATCAGTCCGCGCCGCCCCCGCCATATGGCGCCCCCTATGGCGAGCCGGGCTATGACGAACCGTCGGTCGCCTATGCGCCGCCGCGCGAAGTCGTGCAGCAGCGCGGTTATTCGAGCGGTTATTCAACCTCGGGCTATTCGGGCAATTACGCCTCGAGCGGTTATGTGAGCGGCGGTTATTGGTATCCGCCGGCCACCACGACGACGGTGACGGTGCAGTCCGCGCCGGTGATCGAGACGACAACGACCTATATCGACGAGGTCACCTATTCGCCGCGCAAGGTCTATCGCGCAAAGAAGAAGGTGTGGCGCGCCAAGCCGCGCCAATGCGGTTGCCGCTGATCCCGGGCTGAAAATCTAAGAAGAGCAGAACGCCGTGCAAGGGTCGGACCCGTGCACGGCGTTTCGCTGTCGGATATCAGCGCTTTTCACTTTCGCCAAAGGTGACGAGGCTCTCGTCGCCATTGGCGGATAACGCCGAGACGCCGATGAAATTATCGTCGACCGGGACTTCCTTGAGGATCGTGCCCGGCGTCGCGACATCGAGGCTGTTGGTCCAGTCCTGCACATCGCTGCGACGCCAGCGCACGCGGTAACTGGCCGCGCCGGGTACGGCGTCCCATTTCACGCTCGTGTCGCGCGACAAGGCGCCTGACAGGGTAACGCTTGAAGGCGCGGCGGGAGCCGAGGCCAGGCGGCGGATCGTCGCGACGTTGATCGCGGTGACCTTGGCGAGATAGGCGAAATCCATCCGGTCCAGCGTGTCGCCATAACGCACACCCTTTTCCGTACGCAGGTCCTGATGCTGCGCGTCCCAATTCTCCACCGCCGAGGTGAAGCGGATCGCGGGAAAACCGAGTTTCAGGAACGGCTCATGATCACCGCCGCGTCCGAAGCGATCCGGTCGCCGCGCGACGAACACGTCGAGACCGGCGGGCAATGTCGCAGCGATACCATCCACCGCCTTGGCCAGCGCGCGCGACGGACCGTCATCCTCGCCGCCGGACGCGCGACGTGCGATCTGCGCGGCCAGGTCTTCCGACGCGCGCACGCCTTCGGAAAAGACCCGGACCCGGTCGGCGACCTGCAGGCCGCCCTGGCCGATACTGTTGCCGACGATGTCGTTGTTGAGCATCGCCGTGACGGTCCATTTCTTCTGCTGTGCGGTCTCGGCGAGCAACTGGCCGCCCCACAGCCCCTGCTCTTCTCCCGAGAGCAGGGCATAGACGATCGTCGCCTTGAACTTCTGCTTCGAGAGGATCCTTGCCGCCTCCAGCACCAAGGCGCTGCCCGAGCCATTGTCATTGGCGCCGGGCGCATCGCTGGTGGCATTCATCGCGTCGGTAACCCGGCTGTCGATATGGCCTGCGACGATCACCACGCGGCGCGGCTCCTCGCCCTGCTGAAAACCGAGCACATCGACGACATTGACGCCGGCGGGCGCGCGTGGCCCGACAAAGGTACGCGCGATATTGGCGACGGTGATGCAGCCATCGCACGCATCGGCGATGCGGGTCAGCTCGCTGCCCGCCCAGCCTCGCGCCGCGTCGATCCCGCGTCCGGGCTTGGCCGGGTCAGCGGTGGAAAGGGTGTGACGTGTGCCGAACCCGACCAGCTTGTCGACCGTCGCCTTGAGTCGCGCCGGATCGGGCGCGTCCTGTGCGGCGGCGGGGGCGGTGAGGATCAGGGCGGCGAGGGGGAGGTAACGCATCGCGCCATGGTGACCGCGTATTCGGGGCGAGGCAAGCCTGTGCCGGGTGTTGTATTTCTTAACTCCTCCCCGTGCCGGGGAGGAGTTAAAGTGGCTAGCTCAGTCGGTCGATCGCGTCGCGGTCGAGCGATCCCGGGATGATCATCAACGGAATCGGCAACGCGCCCGCATCGGTGCCGGCGAAGTGGCTGACCAGCGGCCCCGGCGCGCCAGTCGCGGCGGCGCCGAGCACCAGTGCTGCGATATTGGGATTTTCCGCGATCATCTCGCGGATGATCTTCGGCCCGTCGCCCTGTTTGAGCGTGATCGACGGCTTCAGTCCCGATTCCTCGATCAATGTGCCGGCCGCGCCCGCGACCAGCGCTTCGGCATGGTGCCGCGCTTCTTCCTCGATCGTCGCTTGTACGCCGCCCCATTGCACGAATTCGGCCGGCGGCAGCAGCGTCAGTATCTCGACTCCGCCGCCGGTCTTCACCGCACGCCGGGCAGCGAAGCGAAGTGCGATCTCCGCCTCCGGGCTCTCGTCGATCACCACCAGATAAACACGCATTTCATCGCTCTCCTGAGCATATAGGTGACGCGATGTCGGGCACTAAGCAAGTGTGCGGTCTTGACCCGGTCGGCATCGGGCGCGAAGGAAACACCCCGCGAAGTTTCGGCCTGAGGACTCCCCAGCTTATGCCTATCGAGATCAAGATGCCTGCCCTGTCCCCGACGATGGAGGAAGGCACGCTCGCCAAATGGCTCGTCAAGGAAGGCGACACGGTCAAGTCGGGCGACCTGATGGCCGAGATCGAGACCGACAAGGCGACGATGGAATTCGAGGCGGTCGACGAAGGCGTGATCTCCAAGATCCTGATCGCCGAGGGTACCGACAATGTGAAGGTCGGCACGGTCATCGCGACCCTGACCGCCGAAGGCGAAGACGCCGATGCGCCGGCCTCAGCGCCGAAGGCAGAGGCACCCGCGCCGAAGGCAGATGCCAAGGCCGAGCCGGAACCCAAGCCGGCGTCCGAGGCGGCGTCCGCCGCTCCCGCACCGACACCTGCCAAAGCTGATGGGGCCAAAGCTGATGGGGCCAAAGCTGATGGCGAGCGCGTCAAGGCGAGCCCACTCGCCCGGCGCATCGCGGCCGAGAAGGGTGTCGAACTGTCGGCGCTGAGCGGTTCGGGACCGAATGGCCGGATCGTGAAGGCCGATGTGGAAGGCGCCAAGGCGGGAGCCGCACCTGTTGCCAAGACTGAGGCAGCTGCCGCGCCGATCGCCGAAGCCGCATCCGTGCCAGCGGCCGCCGCTAAACCCGCCGCGATCCCGGACATCCCGCACGAGGCGGCCAAGCTGTCGAACGTGCGCAAGGTGATCGCGCGCCGCTTGACCGAATCGAAGCAGACCGTTCCGCATATCTATCTGACGGTGGATATCCGGCTCGACGCGATGCTCAAGCTGCGCGCCGATCTCAACGCCGCGCTCGAACCACGCGGCGTGAAGCTGTCGGTCAACGACTTGCTGATCAAGGCGCTGGCGGTGTCGCTGATGCGCGTGCCCAAATGCAATGTGATGTTCACCGGTGATCAGTTGATCACCTTTCAGCGCGCCGACATCTCGGTCGCGGTCAGCGCGCCGTCGGGCCTGATCACGCCGATCATCACTCATGCCGATACCAAGGCGATCTCGGCCATCTCGACCGAGATGAAGGATCTGGCGGGTCGCGCGCGCGAGCAGAAATTAAAGCCCGAGGAATATCAGGGCGGCACCGCCAGCCTGAGCAATATGGGCATGTTCGGGATCAAGCAGTTCGAAGCGGTGATTAATCCGCCCCAGGGCATGATCATGGCAGTCGGCGCAGGCGAGAAGCGGCCCTATATCATCGACGACGCGCTTGGCGTCGCGACGGTGATGTCGGCGACCGGCAGCTTCGATCACCGCGCGATCGACGGCGCGGATGGTGCAGAGTTGATGCAGGCGTTCAAGGCGCTGGTGGAGGCACCGCTTGCCATGGTGGCTTAAATCGATGGCTCGGACGCTGATCGAGCTTCTGCATATTGCAGCCGGCCTCGCCGCGACGGCGTTGATCGCGTCGCTCGCGGTATGGGCGGTGCCCGCCGCAGGTCGGACGATCTGGTGGGTTGCCTATGCCTCGATGATAGTCGTTGTGTTCATGGGTATCCGACCATTTCGCCTTGCCTGGGCCAGGGACCGGGCCGATGCGCGCAAGCGTGGCACGCCGCCAGCCGTCGATGAGTGATGGCCCGCCGGCAGGCGCTCCTGCGATTCGCGCCACCGCGATGGCGGCGGACGCGAACCCCTATGGCAAGATCTTCGTCGGCTGGCTGATGGGACAAATGGCGCTCGCCGCCGGTTCGGTCGCCTCACGTCATTGTCAGGGCCGCGCACCGGTTGTCGCGGCGGACGGTTTCAGTTTCACTGCCCCGGTGTCTATCGGCGACGAGGTATCCTTTTACGCGGCGATTGTCGCGACCGGCCGGACCTCGATGACCGTCGCGGTCGAAGTGTGGCGGCGCGATCGCCATGGCGACGGGACCGCCAAGGCGGCCGCCGGTAATTTTACACTGGTTTCGATGGGGGAGGACGATCGGCCTTCCCCGCTAAATTCAGAAGGAAGCAAACGTGGCTGATACCTACGACCTGATCATTCTCGGTTCCGGCCCCGGCGGCTATGTCGCGGCGATCCGCGCCGCGCAGCTTGGCCTGAAGACGGCGATCGTCGAGCGCGAGCGGCTCGGCGGTATCTGCCTCAATTGGGGCTGCATCCCGACCAAGGCGTTGTTGCGCACTTCGGAAATCTATCACTACATCACCCACGCCGCCGATTACGGCTTGAGCGTGGAGAAGCCCGGTTTCGACCTGACCAAGATCGTCGAGCGCAGCCGCAAGGTCGCCGGCCAGCTCAACATGGGCGTCAAGGGTCTGATGAAGAAGAACAAGGTGACCGTGGTCGAGGGCACCGGCACGCTTACCGGAAAGGGCAAATTGTCGGTCAAGCAGGGCGACAATGTGACCGAGCTGGAGGCGAAGAACATCATCGTCGCAACCGGCGCTCGCGCGCGTGACCTGCCGTTCGCCAAGGCCGATGGCAAGCGCATCTGGACCTATCGCCATGCGATGGTGCCGGAAGAAATGCCGACCAAGCTGCTGGTGATCGGATCGGGCGCGATCGGTGTCGAATTCGCCAGCTTCTACAATGATATGGGCGCCGATGTGACGATCGTGGAAATGCTCCCACGGGTCGTGCCGGTCGAGGACGAGGAAGTCAGTGCCTTCATGGAAAAGGCGCTGACCAAGCAGGGCATCAAGATCCTGACCAGCGCGGGAATCGAGAAACTCGAGAGCGGCGCCAAGGGCGTCACCGCCTCGATCAAGGGCAAGGACGGTAAGGTCGAGACGGCCGAGTTCAGCCATGCGATCGTCGCGATCGGCATCGTGCCCAACACCGAGGAGATCGGGCTCGAGGCGCTCGGCGTCGAAACCGACCGTGGCCATATCAAGACCGATGGTTATGGCCGCACCAATGTCGAGGGTTTGTTCGCGATCGGCGACGTGACCGGCCCACCATGGCTGGCGCACAAAGCAAGCCATGAGGGCGTGGTCTGTGTCGAGGCGATCGCCGGGCAGCAGCCGCATCCGTTCGAGACTTGGAACATCCCAGGCTGCACTTATTCGCGGCCACAGGTCGCGTCGGTCGGCTTTACCGAGGCCAAGGCCAAGGAAGCGGGATATGAGGTGAAGGTAGGTAAATTCCCCTTTATCGGTAACGGCAAGGCGATCGCGCTCGGCGAGGCCGAAGGGTTCGTAAAGACGGTATTCGATGCCAAGACCGGTGAATTGCTAGGCGCGCATATGGTCGGTGCCGAAGTCACCGAACTGATCCAGGGTTATGTCGTCGCGCGTCAGCTCGAGACGACCGAGGCCGAACTGATGGAAACGGTGTTCGCGCATCCGACCATTTCGGAAACGATGCACGAAAGCGTGCTTGGCGCTTACGGACGTACGCTGCACATGTGATGCAGAGCGCGGCGAGGGACGCCGCGTCGATCGACACGGTTTTGGGGGCAGAAACGAGATGCTGAAATATCTGGGTGCGGCGCTGCTGGCACTGGTTGCCGTCCCCGCCGCCGCTGAGACGGTGGTCGTCACGGCCGACAAGATGATCGACGTCGTCACGGGCAAGACGGTCGATCATCCGGCAGTGTTTATCGAGAATGGGCGCATCACCAGCATCGCCGATGCGCGCGTCATCCGCTGGGGTGACAAGGTCAAGCATATCGACCTGAGCGGTAAGACCATCCTGCCCGGGCTGATCGACATGCACGTCCATCTGACCTCGCTGGCTGAGATCGGCGGCTATCGTACGCTGCAATATACCGACAGCTTCTGGGCGGCGGTGGGCGTCGCCAATGCGCGGAAGACGCTCGATGCCGGTTTCACCTCGGTACGCAATGTCGGCTCGTCCGATTTCCAGGATGTCGGCTTGCGCGAAGCGATCGACGGCGGCTGGGTCCAGGGGCCGCGCATCACCACCGCCGCTTATGCGATCGGCGCGACCGGCGGACATTGCGACGACAACAGCCTGCCGCCGTCGCTCGACCGCAAGAATGTCTCGGTGGTCAATTCACCCGAGGAAGCGCGCGCAAAAGTACGTTGGCTGCATAAATATGGCGCGCAAGTGATCAAGATCTGCGCCACCGGCGGAGTCTTCTCGCTCGGCGACAGCGTCGGCGGACAGCAGCTAAGCCTGGAAGAGATGAAAGCGATCGCCGACGAGGCACATATGCTGCACTTGCGCGTCGCGGCGCATGCCCATGGCGATGAAGGGATCAGGGCTGCGATCCTCGCCGGGATCGACACGATCGAGCATTGCAGCCTGGCTTCGGACGAGACGATCAAGCTTGCCGCGCAGCACCACACCTGGTTCGATATGGATATCTATAACGACGATTATATCCTCGCGACCGGCACCAGCAACGGGACCGAACAGGAAAGCCTCGACAAGGAAAAAGCGATCGGCCTGAAGCAGCGCCAGACCTTTCAGCGCGCGGTCAGGGCGGGCGTGCCGATGTTGTTCGGTACCGACGCCGGCGTTTATCCGCATGGCGACAACGGCAAGCAATTCGCCAAGATGGTCGAATGGGGCATGACCCCGATCCAGGCGATTCGCGCGGCCACGTCCGATGCCGCCGAGGCGCTGGGCAAGACGGCGGATGTCGGTGCGATCGCGGTCGGGCGTTACGGCGATATCGTTGCGGTCGATGGCGATCCGCTGAGCGACATACGCTTGCTCGAAAAGCCCAGCGCGGTGATCAAGGGCGGTGAATTGGTCAAGTGACGCGGGTCGTTGCGGCATATTCCGCGACGATCGGTTGATACCGCTCCATTTCCGGGAAGGTCGCGAAGCTGTGCTTGGCCTGGGTCTTCGCCCAAGGCAGTGCTTCGTCGGTATAGGTTTCGACAAAAGGCACGAACCAGCTCGGATCGTCGAGCATGGTCGCGCGGACATTGACGAAACCCATGTCGGGTTCGATCCGGGTGAAGACCCAGCTCTTGCACCAGTCGCAGTGATGGTGTTTCGCCTGATCGCCGTGCAGGCCGCCGATCACGGCGTCGCCCCGGGTCAGGGCAAAGCCATCGCTCGGCACGCAGACCGTGGTGGAAAAGGCGCTGCCGGACATCTTCTGGCAGCCGGTGCAGTGACACACAGCGGTGAACAAAGGCGGGCGCGTGACGCTGAAGCGCAGCCGGTCGCAGCGGCAGCCACCGGTCATCGGCAAGGTCGGGTCAGTCATTATGGCGGATCCTTTCGGGCTGGACAGAGTGACGGCCGGACAGAACAATAACGCCGAAACGGGGAGATAGTGTCATGACGACAATCGCGATTTTATGGCCGACCTTTGCGATGGTCGCGCTGGTGACGATCATATGGTTCACGATGTTCGTGCAGCGCTTCAGCCATATCAAGCGCAACCCGCCGACCGCGCGCGACTTTGCCGATGGCGAGGCGGCGTTGCGCTATTTTCGCCCGGTCGAGATGCCCGCGAACAACCTCACCAATCTGTTCGAGATGCCGGTGATGTACTTCGCGCTCGTGCCCTTGTTGATGATTACGCATCAGGCGAACCACGTGCAGGTGATCCTTGCCTGGATCTATGTCGTGCTGCGCGCGGTCCACAGCTTCATTCATATCGGTCCGAAAAAGGTCCAGCCGCGCTTCATGGTCTATGTGGCGTCGTGCGCGGTGCTGATGGCGATGTGGATCGGCTTCTTCGTCGACATGCTGGGCGCGGCGAACACATTGTCGCGCCTCAGCTGAATCGCCGGTCAGGCGGAAGCCGTCAGGCGGCCGCCACGTCATTGGAACTAAAGAGGCGCTGATCTTCGTCCGGCGCGCTGACAAGTGTCGGCACAGTCGGCGCGGTCCGGTCAAACACACGCGCGCCGGCATCGGCCGCGACATGTTTCAGGCGACCGTCGATCGACGCCCCATTTTCGATCGCGACCGTCTCATATTCGACATCGCCGATGATCCGCGCGGCCCGCTCGATGGTCAGCTGACGCACCGATACGGAGCCCTCAATCGTTCCGGCCAGGCGCGCGGTGTCGGCCTTTACCGAACCGACGATCCGGCTGTCGGTGCCCTGAACGAGGCTGTTGCAATCGACATCGCCTTCTACCCGGCCATCAATATGGAGGTCGGCGCTTGCCGCGATATTGCCGGTGACGACGACATCGGGACCAAGGACCGAGAACATGCCGCGCTTGCCGCCCGACGCCTGGAGTTGCGCCGCCGTGGGAAGAGCCGTGCTTGTGTCACGCGTGCCCTTGTTGCTGTTGAACATCGAATTGAACCCCCGCTCTCGAATCCACGAATCGGCCGTGGACGTATCATGGATTGAGCCCCTTGCCGTAACGAAGATCGTCAGGCCGTGCGCGCGATAAGGGGATTGTCGTTTGCGGCCGGTTTCAGCAGTGGGCGGGCGAGTTGGACGGTCGCCGCGATCATCGCGAATGCCCCGATTATCGCCATTGCATTGATCCCCGTGATGTAATTGACGATGCCAAGTATCGATCCGGCCTGGACCAGCACCGCGATCCGCACACTGGACCGGTCGCGGATGACAAGGGCCATAATCAGGGCAAGGACGTCGGCGAGGAAGAAATAGCGCTCATGCATGCGCGGGAGCAGACCCGTGGTCAGCAATGTGGCCAGCAACGCTACGGAGACGATCGTCCTGTCGGTCAGCGGCTGCGTCGAAAAACGGGCGATATAGGCGACGCTCGCGCCGATCGCGGCGGCAAGGGCGAGGCCAAGCATGGGCAGACCGCCGAGCGGCAGCTCCTGCAGGATCGCCCAGATATTGGGTGCTTTGAGCGCCAAGCCATCATAGGTATCTGCCTGGCGTAGATAGACCGTTGCAAGATCTGCAGCAGGCCAGCCGGCCGCCCAGGCGGGGAGCATCATTATCACGGTCGTGAGCGGCATGATTGGCCACAGGCGGATCGGCACGCGGCGATTGATCAAAAGGGCGAGGAAGAAGGGCGCGACCAGCAGGGCCTGAACCTTGAAGGCGAGCGCGAGGCCGCACCAAGCGAGCATTGCGACGTGCCGCCGTCGAAGTGCGGCGGCCAACGCCATAAGGCACGGGGCGGCCCACATCGCATCGCACTGGCCCATCAGGCCGGTGTTGAGCGCGACGGTGGGCAGGGCGAAGACCAGCGCGGCGGCGCGGTTGGCGTCTGTTACGCCAAGCAGGCGCAGCAAATGGCGCGCGGCGAGCGCGAGTGCAGCAGTACCGAGCAGAGACAAAAGCTTGATCAGAGTCATCGCCGGCACAACGGCGGAAAACGGCGTGATTGCCGCCAACAAATAAAGATAGGGTGGGCTGTAGTTCGAAAAAGGAGTGGAGAAGGAAGCCACTGGCCCGGTCGCGACGATATGATCGAACCAAGGCAGCAGAAAACTGGCCATATCGTTGCCGGTAAGCGGCCAGAGGCCAATTAGGATCAGCGCCGACAGACCCAATGTCGTGGCGACATGGGGCAATTGCGTCAGTGGAAATACAGGCTGGGACCGGCGGTCGATCGACATGAAAGGCCCTGATTCAAAAACAGCTTCCGAAAGCTGCCGCGTCATCTGGCACGGGCCGGGTTGAAAGCGCGTTAAGGTTTTCGCGCAAAATCGTCCCGCGAAATTTAAACGCTTCGCTTCGGCTCGTCGGCACACTAGGCTCGGTTCGTCCCGGGAAGGACATGCCGGCGGGGGCCGGAATAACAGGGGAGGGTCGCGTTGACAGAAGCAAAAAAGATGGCCCCGAGAATCGGGGTGTTTCAGAAAATCGCCTGCAGGTTTGGCCATCATCGTCGCGACGGCAATAATGTCCGGCGTGTTCAGAAGATGTGGCGCAGCGTGTGTATCGGATGCGGCGCGAGTATGGTGAAGACGGAGGATGGCTGGGTGAGGCGGATCGACCTGCCAGGGGCGGATATTTCGACCAAGGCGGGCGAACACGGGCTCTGACCGGATCAGCTCGCTCTCCCGGCGTTATTCCGTCGCTCCGGTTGCGTGGGGCCTTGCACTGTGTTGATGTGCGGCAAGAAGAATAGCAGAGGTGATGGATGGCGACAGCTCCCGCGGTTGATCGGCCGACGATACCGTCGCCGCCAGGGCTGCCGGTCGTTGGACATCTTCATCAGATCGCCCGGTCGGGACTCATCGGATACCTGCTGCGCGTCAGCCGCGAATTTCCCGGCGGCATCTTCAAACTGAGATTCGGCAGCCGCGTAGGGCTGTTCGTCACCAGCCCCGATCTGGTCGCCGAGCTGTGCGACGAGACGCGCTTCCGCAAGATGCCGGGGCCGGGCCTGCGTGTGGTGCGCAAATTCGCCGGGGACGGGCTGTTCACCGCGTTCAGCGAAGAACCCAATTGGGGCAAGGCGCACCGCATCCTGCTGCCCGCATTCAGCCAGCGCGCGATGCGCGGCTATTACGACATGATGCTTGAGGTCGCCGATCAGATGGTCGCGAAATGGAGCCGATTGTCGGGCACCGATGTCCTAGTCGCCGACGACATGACTCGTTTCACGCTCGATTCGATCGCGATCGCCGGGTTCGGACATCGTTTCGACAGCTTCGAGAAGGAGGAACTCGACAGTTTCCTCGAGGCATTGGCGCGGGTGCTGGGCGAATCGCTCAACATGATCACGCGGATGCCGATCCAGCAGCGCTTCGCCAAAAAGGCCGAGCGTCAGTATGAAGCGGACATCGCCGAGATGAATGCGCTGGTCGACGGTATCATCGCCGAACGCCGCAAAAATCCGAACGACGGCAAGGATTTGCTCAACCTGATGGTCAGCGCGATCGACCCGGAAACGGGCGAGGGGCTGGACGATATCAATATCCGCTATCAGGTGCTGACTTTCCTGATCGCCGGGCATGAGACGACATCCGGCCTGCTGACCTTCTCGCAGCATTTGCTGCTGCGTCATCCGCATGTGCTGGCCCAGGCCTATGCCGAGATCGACCGCGTGCTGCCGGGAGGCAAACGGCCCGATTACAGCGACATAGCCAAGCTGGAAGTGATCGAACGCATCCTGAAGGAAGCGATGCGGCTCTGGCCGACCGCGCCCGCCTTCACGCTGGCGCCTTATGAGGACGAAGTGATCGGCGGGCATTACACGGTGCGCAAGGATCGCCCCATCAACGTCTTCTCGCCCGGGCTGCACCGGGATCCGAGCGTCTGGGAGGATCCGGACGAGTTCGACATTGACCGCTGGCTGCCCGAAGCCGAGGCAGCGCGACATCCGCATGCCTATAAGCCATTCGGCAATGGCGAGCGTGCGTGCATCGGCCGGCAGTTCGCGATGGTCGAGGCGAAGATGGCGCTGGCCATGATCCTGCAGAAATTCGCGATCAGCGATCCGCACAATTATCGGCTGCGCATCAAGGAGACTCTGTCGATCAAGCCCGACGAATTCTACATGCGCGTGCGCCTGCGTCAGCCGCACGAGCGGATCACGCAGGCGCACGCGTTGGAAACGGTGGACCAGGAAGCGCCGGTCGCAACGGTCTCGGGCAGCGGCCAGCGTTTCGCGGTGATCTATGGATCGAGCCTGGGAACGGCGCGCGACATTGCCGAGGAGATCGCGGCACGCGCCAATCTCGACGGGTTCGAGACCATCGTCCGGTCGATGGATGAGAGCTTCAAGGGTGGCGCCGAGCCCGAGGACAAGGTCATCGTGGTGGTGACTGCGACTTATAATGGCCGTGCGCCGGACAGCGCGATCGAGGTCGAGCGCGGGCTCGATGCCGGCGCGTTCGACGGCGCGGATTGGTCGGGCGCGCGTTTTGCCGTGCTCGGCATCGGCAATTCACAATGGCCCAATTACCAGAATTTCCCCAAGCGCGTTGACGCCGCGATCGAAGCCGCCGGGGGGACGCGGTTGCTGCCCCGTGCGGAAGCCGATGGGCAGGGCGATTTCGATGGCGCGGTCGCCGGCTTCGTGCGCGATCTGTGGAAGGCGTTGGGCAGCGAGGCTGAGCCGAGCGAGGCGACCTCGACCCTGTCGCTGCGGGCGGTCGATATGTCGGAGGTGCGCGCGCAGGCATTGCCCGAACATGCCCAGCGACTGGAGATCGTCGCCAATGACGAGATGATCCGGCCCGCCGACGGGTTATGGGATTTTGCCAAGGAGCTGCCCCGGCCTTCGACTCGCTTCATCCGCATCCGTTTGCCCGACGGGCAGCATTATCACAGCGGCGACCATATCGCGGTCTATGCGCGCAACCGCCCCGAACTGGTGACGCGCGCGATCGAGCGGCTCGGGTTGGCGGGTGCTGCCCAACTGCGCGTCGATGGGCAGGGTGGGCGGTTCAAGCATTTGCCGCTCGGTCAGACCGTGACGGTGCGGCAGTTACTGACCGATTTCGTCGAACTGTCCGATCCGTTGCCCAGGCGCGCGCTTGGCGTGATCGCTGCGCAGACGCGCTGTCCCAACACCAAGCGCGCGCTGGCGCAGCTCGAGGAGACTTACGATGCTGAGGTCGCAGGCAAAAGGCTGACCTTGCTCGATCTGCTCGATCATCATCCGGCCGCCGAATTATCGCTCGACAGCCTGGTCGAGCTTTCGGCAGCGATTGCACCGCGTTTCTATTCGATTGCCTCGAGCCCGCTGATCGAGCCTGAGATCGCCGACCTGATCGTCGGCACCATGGCGGCGCCCGCCTGGTCCGGCCTTGGCGAGCATCGGGGGTTTGCCAGCGGCTATATGCAGGGCGTCGCGGCGGGCGATCATGTCTTCGGCTATGTTCGGCGGCCCAATCCGCCGTTCGCGCCGCCCGCCGATCCGACCGTGCCGATGATCCTGATCGGCCCCGGCACCGGCTTTGCGCCGCTGCGCGGCTTCATTCAGGAACGTAGCAGCCAGAAAGCGGCGGGCGAAGAAGTCGCGCAAAGTCTGTTGTTCTTCGGCTGTCGTCACCCCGATCATGACTGGTTCTGCCGCGACGAGATCGAGGCTTGGGCAAAGCAAGGCGTGATCGATCCCTATCTCGCTTTCTCGACGGTGGAGAGCCATCCGTGGAAGTTCGTCCAGGACGCGCTGTGGGCTGAGCAGGAGCGGGTCTGGGCGGCGATCCAGGCGGGCGCACATATCTATCTGTGCGGCGACGGGCGCTTCATGGCGCCGGCAGTGCGCGACACGTTGATCCGGATCCAGATGCAGCAGATCGGCGACGAGCATGCGCAGGGGTCGGAATGGCTTGAGACTTTGATCGAGAACGGGCGTTTCCACCAGGACGTGTTCGGGTTCGGCAAGTGATGCCGAGTGACATTCCGGCGAGTGGGTGAGTTGATCGAATAATAGCACCGCAAAGCGGGCGGAACGGGGAGAGTGTGATGCTGCAACTGTCGGGCCAGGATGCTTCGTTCGTCTATCTGGAGACGCCGCATACGCCGATGCACATCGGCTCGGTCGGCATCTACGACCCGTCGACCGCGCCGGGCGGCTTCGTGCGCTTCAAGGATGTGCTGAGCTTCATCGAAAGCCGGCTGGGTGGCGCGCGCAGTTTTCGTCAGCGACTGGTGCGGGTGCCGTTCGATCTCGACCATCCCTACTGGATCGAGGACCCCGAGTTCGACATCGAATTCCATGTCCGCCACATCGCATTGCCCAAGCCGGGCGACTGGCGGCAATTATGCATCCAGGTTGCGCGGCTCCATTCGCGGCCGATGGACCTCAACAAGCCGTTATGGGAATTCACCATCGTCGAGGGCCTCGACAATGTCGAAGGCCTGCCGCCGGGCTGTTTCGCGCTGGTCTCCAAGGTTCACCATGCTGCGATCGACGGCATGTCGGGAGTCGAGATGTCGGCCGCGGTGCATGATCTCGATGCGAGCATGAAGCCGCCGGAAAAGGCCGATGACTGGCGACCGGAGAATATGCCCAATGTCGCGGATCTGCTGACACGGAGCTATTTCAATTCTCTGCGCCAGCCGATGCGCGTGATGGAGACGATCGGCCGGTCGCTGCCCGGCATGGCCAAGCTCGCCGCGACAGTGAGCAAGGGCGATGTCAGCATCGCCAACACCAAAATGGCGCCGAAGACGCGCTTCAACGGTAAGGTGTCGGCGCATCGCGTCTGGGATGCGGTGCCGTTCAAGCTCGCCGATATCCGCGCGATGAAGGAGGCGGTGGCCGATGCGACGGTCAATGACGTGATCCTGGCGATCGTCGGCGGCGGCCTGCGGCAATATCTCGACGACAAGGGCGAATTGCCCAATGAATCGCTGACCGCGATGGCGCCGATTTCGGTCCGCGGCGAGGGCGAGAAGGCGGCGCTTGGCAACCTTGTTTCGGCGATGGTCATCCCGCTCGGTACGCATATCGCCGACCCCCTGGAGCGACTGCAAAATGTCCATGACCAGGCGGTCAACTCCAAGGCGATGACCAACGCGGTCGGCGCACGCACTTTGGCTGATTACAGCCAGTTGATCCCGTCGGGCCTCGCCGGGCTGGCGGCGCGGCTGTATACTCGGGTCGGGGCGGCCAACACGCATGCGCCGGTGTTCAACACCGTCGTCACCAATGTGCCCGGCAGCCGCGTGCCGATGTATTTCTGCGGCGCGCGCATGGTGGGGATGTACGGTACGGCGCCGGTGTTCGATTCGATGGGGCTGATCAACCCGGTCTATTCATACGGCGATACGATCGCGATCTCGTTCACTTGCGACCGCGATATGATGCCCGATCCACAGAATTATGCGGCGGCGCTGCGATCATCTTTCGATGCGTTGAAGGCGGCGACTATCGGCGCACCGACCGCCAAACCGGCCGCGGCGATCAAACCCAAAGCCGCATTCGGATCCAAGGCGGCGTCCAAGCCCAAAGCTGGACCCAAATCCGTCGCCAAACCAGTCGTCCCAAGGAAACCCGCGGCAAAGACCGCTACAAGCCGGAAACCGGCAGTCCGCAAGCAAGGAGCAAAGTGATGGCCGACAAGAAAAGCACCACCGACAAGGTCAAGGACACGCTCAACGAACGCGTGATCGATCCAGCGAAAAAGGCCGGCGAAGCGATGCAGTCATCGGGTAAGAGGCTCGCCGAGGGCAGTTCAGCGGTTGGCCTGAAGATGCTCGATCAGGCCGAACAGAACACGCGCGAAGCGTTCGCCGCAATGCGCGCCGCAGCGCAGGCCAAGGACGTGTCGGAAGTGATGAAGATCCAGGGCGACTTCATCCGCGACCAGGGCAGCCGCAGCATGGGGCAGGCGCGCGAAATCGGCGAACTCATCATGCAATTCGGCAAGGACGCCGTCGCGCCGTTCCGCAGCAAGGATTGACTACTCCTCCCCGGCACGGGGAGGAGTAAGGGTTAGGCGTGTCCCGCGAATGGATAGACCAGTGCCTTCAACCCGCTCCGTTCGAACGGGTGCCAGTCGCCATCGGCTTGCGCCAGCCGATCGGCGATGGCGTAGAGTACCGCCGGATTGACGCCGAGGCCGCAATGGCTGCCATGGACCTGGATATTGTCGGTCTGTGCATCGCGTGGTTCGATGCAGTTCTGCCACGCAACGACACCGTCCTCACGCGTGAAGATCGAGGTTGAGGGAACCGGCGGCGGCGCCTCGCTTTCGCGCATCTGGGACCGGGCATCGTCGCTATCGACATGATGTCCGGTCAGCACCTGATAAGCGCGCCACGCGTTAGTCGCGCGTGGCGAACCGGTGAAGGGCGAACCGAGGGTGATAACCTGTCGCACGGTTTCCGGCGCTCGGCGCGAGAGCTGGCGTGCCATTACGCCGCCCAAACTCCAGCCGACGATGCTGACCTTTTGCCCGGTCAGTTCGTGAACGGCTTTCAGCCGCGCCACGAGCTTCTCACCCTCACGGCCGATCGCTTTGGGACCAAGGTTACGCCCGAGTTCCCACGCGTGCGCTTCATAGCCCAGCCCGGTGAGGAACTTGCGCAACACCATGGTCGAAACATCAGAGGTCACGAAGCCTGGGAGGACCAGCACCGGATGCCCGTCGCCGCGTGGCGCAGTGGCCAGGATCGGTGCGGCAAGGCCAAGTGAAGTGAATTCGGCCAGCGCTCGCGGCAGCTCGGTTAACGCGAGCAGCGCGGACGGCGCGCGGATCGCTTCGCCATTATGTACCTGACTTGCCATCAAATTTCCTTTCCGAGACTCCGGTCTAAATGCGCCGGATGGAGATATTGTTCATTCGTCCAGGCCGAACGCCCGATGCTGTGCAGCGACGCGCGCAATGTCGTGGCTGAGAATGGCGAGATCATGCGGGTTGCCGGCGCGGTCACGGACATGGTCGCGCAGCAGTGCTTCGGCGCGGAAACCGAGGCTTTCGAACAGCATGACCGAGCCGATCTGGTCGGGGGTCATCTGCGCGGTGAGCTTTTCGACGCCACGTTCCATTGCGATGCTATAGATCGCTTCGAGCAGGTCGCGGCCGAGTCCGGCGCCACGCTTGCCCGGTGAGACGAGCAGGCGGATTTCACCGACATGCGCGCTCCAGCCGAGCGGATCGCGTACCAATGCGGCGGTGCCGACGAACTTGCCGCCATCCTCCGCAACCAGGCTATCGATCCAGCCTTCCTCGATCGCAGCGATCCATGCTTCGACCACGCGTGGATGTTTGAGATCGCGGCCGAGGAACAGCAGGTCGTGTTCCGGCAGGGTTTCGGCAAAGGCGAGCATGGCGTCGCGATCGGCCGCCGCAAACCGGCGGATATGGTGGCTCATGTCGATCGCTCCCCCAGCCAGTCGATAAGTTTTGGCCATAGCCGCTTGATCGCATTGCCCCCTGCAACGAGGCTGACATGCCCGCCCTTCATTGTCACCTGTTCCTTATCGGTCGATCCGACCTTTTCGATCAGCGGCGCTGATGCGGCCGATGGCACGATATGGTCGTGCTCCGCCGTCACATGCAGGAACGGCGCGGTGATCGCGGACAGGTCGATCGGCCGACCGGCGACCTCCATCGTGCCGTGGTGGAGTTGATTGTCCCACATCAGTTTCTTGGTCGTTTCGCGGAAATATTCGCCCGCCAGCGGTAGCGTGTCGCTCGCCCAGCGATCGAACATGCGGAATGATTTGACGAATTCGTCATTCCACAGATTGTCGAGCAGCCGGATATTGCCGGCGATGCGCGCGCCGGGGCGCAGCATGTCGAAGGCAGTGTAGAGATAATCGGCCGGGCAATTGCCGAATGTGTCGACCAGCTTGTCGACATCGAAAAAACGTTTGTCGGCCCAGGCTTGGAACATTTCCATCTTCGAGAAATCCACCGGTGTGGTGAAGCACACCAGATTCTTCATCGGTGCCTGGGAATTGAGCGCTGCCCATAGGATCGAGAGCACGCCGCCGAAGCAATAACCGACCAGGCTGAAGTCTTCCTCGCCAGTTTCCTGTTGGACGCGGGCGATCGCGGTCGGGATGAAGTCGAGCACATAGTCGGCCAGCGTCAGTGTCTTCTCGTCCCGGCGCGGTGGCGTCCAGTCGAGCATGAACACATCGTATCCGGCCTTGAGCAGATACTCGACCAAGCTCTGCCCCGGCACCATGTCGAAGATATAACCGCGATTGGTCGTCGCCATCACCAACAGTAGCGGTACCCGGTACACCTCGTCCGACATCGGACGATAATGATAGAGGTTCATCGTTCCGCGCTGGATCAGCAGGTCCTTGGGACTTGCGCCGAGTGTCGGCCCCGATGACGAGAAATATTCCAGGCCTTTGAAATTGCGTTGCAAGGCGCGGTCGAACGCGGTGCGTGCCTGGTCGAACAGATCGGGAGCTGTCGCGTCGCTCAAATCAGTCGCGACCCATTCACAGAAATTTCAAAGCTCACCCTTTGGCCGGAGGCTTGCGCGTGCGTTTGGGTTTGGGGCGTTCCGGGGGCGATATCCCCGCCTGCGCCATCAGCAGCGCCTCGATCCGTCCCACTGTATCCTCGACACCGCGAAGGCGTGCCGAGAGATCCTCGACCTCGCTACGGCTCGGCATATTGGCCGCAGCGAGTGCCTTGTCCATCATCTGATGTGCGGCGGATTGCGCCTTCATCTGTGCGGTACTGGCACCCTGAACGACACGAGCGAACTCGTCCGACTTCATCATCTCGCCGCCGAACTGATTGGCCATTTTCTCCCATTGGCCGAGCATTTCACGCATGAAAGCGGACGGATCGGGTGTGGAAGGCAGTGCCATGACGGCATCCTTCACCTGCCGCGCGCCGCCGTCAAGCGAGCTTGCTGCACCTCATTTGCGCAGCATTAGCCGCTGGGCGCTGCATTTGCCGGAACGGGTCCGCTTGCCGTAGCGTCAAGCTGCGCGTCGCCGCCGAGCGTGCGGTACAGATCGACCAGATTGGTCGCGCCTACCAGCTGCGTGGCGACCAATGAACGCTGCGCGGAATAGAGCGAGCGCTGTGCATCGAGGCTCTGCAGGAAGGTATCGATGCCGCCGCGATAACGTGCATCGGACAAGCGGTAATTGTCGGAAGCCGCCGCCGACAGCGACTGCGCAGCGCGCGTCTGGTCCGCGATCGTGCCGCGCCGCGCAAGCGCATCGGCGACTTCACGGAACGCGATCTGGATCGATTTCTCGTAGGTCGCAAGCGCGGCGTCGCGCTGCGCCTTGGACTGTTCGACACCGGCGCGCCCGGCCCCTGCGCGGAAGATTGGATAACTGACGCTCGGCGCGACCGAATAGTTGAATGCGCCGCCGGTGAAGAGCCCGCTCAGCGCATTGCTGGCGAAACCGACCAGAGCGGTGAGGGCAATGCGTGGGAACAGTTCGGCCCGTGCCGCGCCAATCTCGGCATTGGTTGCGCGCAGTTCATATTCGGCCTGGAGCACGTCCGGGCGGCGCAACAATATCCCGGAATCGAGCCCGGCCGGCAGCTCGGCTAGCGTTTTCGAAGCATCCTCGATCGATGCCGGCAGGAGTGCCGTGTCGATCGGCGCACCGACCAGCAACTGCAGCGCGTTGATATCCTGGGCGAGCGCTGTGATCTGCTGGGCAAGATCGGACTGGGCCTGGGCCAGGACGAGCTGCGCCTGGCTGAGATCGGTGCGCGGCGCGACGCCGCCGTTGAGCCGGGCCTTGGTGAGCTTGACGCTGCGTTCGGCACTGGCTGCGGTATCGCGCGCGATCTTGAGCAGGCTCTGATCGGCCGCATAGGTCAGCCATGCGGTCGCGATGTCGCCGACCAGCGTTAGCCGCGTCGCACGCGCCGCAGCCTCTGTTGCGAAATAGCGGTTCTGCGCGGCGGTCGTCAGCGAACGAACGCGTCCGAATAGGTCGATCTCGAACGAAGTGATCCCGACATCGGCGCTGTAATTGGTACGTGCGCCACCCGTGACTGCGCTGCCGCCATTGCTGGTCCGGCCGGTGCCGCTGTCGGTGCGGGTTACGCTTGCGCTGGCATCGACTTGCGGCAGCAGGTCGGCGCGCTGAATGCGATATTGCGCGCGCGCCGCGACGATATTGGCGGCGGCGACGCGCAGGTCGCGGTTGTTGGTCAGTGCCTGCTCGATCATGCCCTGCAGCCGGGCATCGCGGAAGATATCGCGATACGACACGCTCGGCAGCACTGCCTCGCTCTGTTTCAAATAGGCATCGCCAACCGGCCAGGACGGCGGCACGGGTAGAGTGGGGCGCGCATAGTCGGGTGCCATGCTCGCACAGCCGCTCAATACTGCGGAGGTGAGAAGCAGGATGATTGCGTGCTTCATGTCGTCGCCTCGGGCTTGGGGTCGGACGGTGGCGGCGCGTCATGTGGTTCGTGATGCAGCTTCTTCAGCACGTCGCGAGTGCCGCGGCGCACCAGTACGAAAAACAACGGAATGTAGAAGATCGCGAGGATCGTCGCGGTCAGCATGCCCCCGATCACCGCCGTGCCGATCGCGACACGGCTGTTCGCGCCGGCGCCGGTCGAGATCGCCAGCGGCAGCACGCCGAAGATGAAGGCGAGGCTGGTCATCAGGATCGGCCGCAAACGCAGGCGAGCGGCTTCGATCGCGGCATCAATGATGCGTTTGCCTTTCTTCTCGGCCTGTTCGGCGAACTCGACGATGAGAATCGCGTTCTTGGCGGCAAGGCCCATCGTGGTGAGCAGCCCGATCTGCAGATACACGTCGTTCTCCAGCCCACGCAGCGTAACCGCGAACACCGCACCAACCAGGCCGAGCGGAATGACCAGCAACACCGCGACGGGGATCGACCAGCTTTCGTACAGCGCGGCCAGGCACAGGAACACGACGAGCAAGGAGATGGCGTAGAGGAACGGTGCCTGGCCTGATGACAGTCGCTCCTGGAACGACAGACCCGACCAGGCAACCGAGGTCCCCGGATATTGTGCGGCGAGTTGTGCCATCTTGTTCATCGCATCGCCCGAGCTCTTGCCCGGCGCGGCCTGGCCCTGGATCTCGAACGCTGGCAAGCCCTGGAAGCGCAGCAGTGACGATGGCGCAGTCGACCAGGAAATGGTCGAAAAGGCCGAGAAAGGCGCCATCTGCCCGTCGGCGGAGCGCACATACCATTGTGCGATATCATCCGGACTATGGCGATACGGCGCATCGCCCTGGACATAAACGCGCTTTACCCGGCCGCGATCGTTGAAATCATTGACGTACCGACCACCCCAGGCGGTCGACAAAGTCGCATTGACGTCGGCCTGGCTCAGGCCAAGTGCGCTCAGCTTCTGCTGGTCGATCTCAATCTTGAGCGTCGGCTGGTCGTCAAGGTCGCTTGGCCGGACCGAAGCGAGATCGGGGTCGGCGCGCGCGGCGGCGAGCAATTTGTCGCGCGCTGCCTTGAAATCGGTACGGGTCATGCTGCCGGTGTTCTGAAACTCCATGGTGAAGCCGGCCGACTGACCGAGCCCACGCACCGCTGCCGGTACCGTCACGAAGATGTCCGCATCGCGCAGGCCGCCCAGCGCTTTGGATGCTCGCTGAGTAATTGCCTGGGCGCTGTTCTGGCTTCCCTTGCGGTCGGCCCAGTCGCTCAGCGCAAGGAAGCCGCGCCCGGTATTCTGCCCGCTCGCACCACCGCCGCCGCCGCCGGCATTGGTGAACAGCACGCTGACATTGGCCTTTTCCTGAGTGAGGAAATAATGCTCGACCTGCTTTTGAACCGCGACCGTCCGGCCTTGGGTGGCGCCCGGCGGCAAGTTGAACTGGATCTGCGCGGCGCCCTGATCCTCGCTTGGCAGGAAGCCGGTCGGCAACCGGACGAACAGCAACGCGAGCAGCGTCACCACTCCGGCGTAGACCAACAGAAAGATCAGCTTGCGATCGACCACCTTCGCCACACTGTTGCTGTAGCGATCGGTCATCTTCTCAAAATTGCGATTGAACCAGTCGCGCGCGTCCTGCGACTTACGCGCGAACCAGCTGTCGCCCTTTTTCTCCTCACTGCGCCGCTTGAGCAGTGTCGCGGTCAACGCAGGGGTCAGAACAAGCGCGACGACCACCGACAGGATCATCGCCGACACGATGGTGACCGAGAACTGACGATAGATCACACCGGTCGATCCGCCGAAGAACGCCATTGGCAGGAACACCGCCGACAGCACCAGTGCGATCGCGATCAGCGCGACGGTGATCTCGTTCATCGATTCGATCGTCGCATCGCGCGGCGACATGTCCGGATTCTCGTCCATAAGTCGTTCGACATTTTCGACCACGACGATCGCGTCGTCGACCAGTAGGCCGATTGCCAGGACCAGGCCGAACAGCGTCAGCGTGTTGATCGAAAATCCGGCCAGCGAGAAGATGGCGAAGGTGCCAAGCAGCACGACCGGCACGGCGATCGTCGGGATCAGCGTCGCACGCCAGTTTTGCAGGAACACGAACATGACGATGACGACGAGGATAATCGCCTCGACCAATGTCTTGACCACTTCCTCGACCGACAATTTGATGAACGCGGTTGAATCCTGGGGGAAGGCATAAGCATAGCCGTCAGGCATCGACTTTGCCGCGCGCTCGATCTCGGCCTTGACCAGTTCGGCGGTCGACAGCGCATCGGCGCCGGGCGCGAGCGAGACGGCGATACCCGCGCCGGGATGGCCATTGACCCGGCTGATGGTCTGGTAGCTCTCCGCGCCGAGTTCGACCCGTGCGATATCGGATAGGCGCACGATCGATCCGTCGCGCGCCGTCTTGACGATGATGTTGGCGAACTGCTCCGGGGTCTGCAGGCGCGACTGGGCGGTGACGGTCGCGTTGAGCATCTGCGTCGCGGGCATCGGCTGACCGCCGACCTCGCCCGCCGCGATCTCGGTATTCTGCGCAGTGATCGCGTTGATCGCATCGCTCGGCATCAGCGAATAGGCGGCCAGGCGATCGGGCCGTAGCCACACTCGCATCGCATATTGCGCGCCGAAAACATTGGTGTCGCCGACCCCTGGGATACGGCCGAGCCGATCCTGGAAATTGGCGATCAGATAGTCCGATACGTCCTGATTGGTGACCCGGTCGGTCTGATCGTAGATCGACACGAGCAGCAGGAAATCGGGGTTGGATTTCGTGACCGTCAGGCCCTGTTGCTGAACTTGTTGCGGCAGGCGGCTGATCGCCTGCTGCACCTTGTTCTGCACCTGGACTTGAGCGATGTCGGGGTCGATACCCTTTTCGAAGGTCGCGGTGATCGTCACCTGACCGCGCGAGCTGCTATTCGAGCTGAAATAGAGCAAACCGTCGATGCCGGTGAGCTGTTGTTCGATCACCTGCGTGACGCTGTTCTCCAGCGTTTCCGCCGATGCGCCGGGATAGCTCGCGCGGATGTTGACGTTGGGCGGCGCCACATCGGGAAATTGTTCAATCGGCAAAGTATAGATCGCACCGATGCCGCCCAGCATGATGATGATCGCGATGACCCAGGCGAAAATCGGCCGGTCGATGAAAATGCGTGAGATCACCGGCGGGTCAGCCCTTGGTCTGGGCGGCGGAAGTGCCTGATTTGGTTGGCGCCTGTAATTTCTGCGGCGATCCGGCCGGCACGGGTTTGACCGGCTGCCCGGCCTTGGCCTTGGCGGTGCCCTCGACGATCACCTTGTCGCCGGGGTTCAGCCCGGCCGTCACGACCCAATTCGCACCGACAACGCGGTCGGCCGTCACTTGACGCTCAACCGCCTTGTTGTCGGGGCCGACCACCAGCACCGTCGTATTGCCCTTGGGGTCGCGCTTCACGCCGGCCTGCGGGACGAGAAACGCGCGGGTATCGACTGATTGTGCGAAGGTCGCGCGTGCGAACATGCCCGGCAGCAGCAATCCTTGCGGATTGGGAAAGCGCGCGCGTAGCGTGACGGTGCCAGTGCTTTCGTTGACCACGACTTCGGAGAATTCGACCGTGCCGGTCTGTCCATAGTCGCTGCCATCTTCCAGCTTCAGCCGGACACTGGCCTGGGCCGGGACGGCGCCACCGCTCGCGAGCGCGCGGCGCAGGGTTAGCAAATCGGCGCTGGATTGCTGGATATCGACAAAGATCGGGTCGAGCCGCTGGATCGTGGCGAGCGGATCGGCCTGGCTTGCCGTAACCAGTGCGCCCTCGGTGAACAATGAACGACCGATGCGCCCGGTGATCGGCGCGGGCACATTAGTGAAACGCAGGTTGATTCGTGCCGTGTCGAGCTGCGCGCGGTTCTGTGCGACCACCGCGGCGGCCTGACGCGCCTGCGCGGCCGCGTCGGTATAGTCCTGCTTGGCCACCGCTTCGATCTCGGCGAGCGGGCGGAACCGATCGGCCTTGACCTTGGTGGCTTCGGCATTGGCCTGTGCGCTGGCCAGATTGGCGCGCGCCTCGTTGGTTGCCGCAACGTAAAGGCTCGGATCGATCTGATAAAGCGTCTGTCCCTGACGCACGATCGACCCTTCGGTGAATAAGCGCTTGCGCACGATACCGGAAACCTGCGGACGGACCTCCGCGCTTTGATAGGCTGTGACACGACCGCCCAGTTCGGTGGAAAGCGGGATGCTTGAGGGCTGGACGACGACGAAGCCGACCTCAGGCGTGCCTTGTGCACCGCGTCGTCCGCCTTTGTCCTGTGCACTGCCACCGCATGCGCCGAGCGCAAGGCAAAGAGTTGCGGCCAAGAAGGCTCGAGCCGGCGTGAAGTGACGCAATCTAAATCCTACCCATCGCTGAAGACCGCCGACGACGCGCGATGGCATCCTGCGTTATCGCGGTCAAACATACCAAAGCACCGCCAGTTCCTGATATCGACCGATAATTGCGCTATGCGACAATTTGCGACAATTTTTTAGCGCAGCAACTTCATTAAGGCGGCATCGAGCGCGGACAGAAAACGCGACCGGTCAGTCTTGGCGAAGGGCGCGGGGCCGCCGATCGCATCGCCGACGGCGCCGGCGCGCAGGTCGGCCATGATCGCGCGGGTCGCGACCGCTGCGCCGATCGAATTGGCGGTGAACGGCTTGCCGGTCGGGCTGAGCACGGTGGCGCCGGCCTTCACGCAGCGATCGGCGAGCAGGATATCCGCGGTGATCACCACCGATTTTACACTGGCGTGCTCGGCGATCCAATCGTCCGCCGCGTCGAACCCGTCGCTGACGACGACGCGTTCGATCAGCGGATGGATCGGCACCCTGAAATGACTGTTGGCGACGATTGTGACCGGCACCTCGAGCCGCCAGGCGACCTTGTAGATCTCATCCTTGACCGGGCACGCATCGCCATCGACCAGGATGCGGACGGTGTCAGTCACGGTCACACGATCCGCTCAGCGTTGCCGATCATTGGTGCGGCGAAACGGCTTGGGCTTGTGCCGCGCGGTCGGTGGGCCGCTGGGGCGCGCGCTCGGCGTCAGGCGGGGACGGCGTTCCGCCTCGCGCGGTTCACCCTGGACGCTTTCGATCTTGATGCCGCCCTCGTCACCGGCTTCGGCGCCGGCGGTGCGCAGGACCGACGCATTGAACCGTGACGCGACCGCGCGCGGGATCTGGAACAGCGTTTCGTTGGCCGAGATGCGGATCGCGCCGATCTCGCTCTTGGTGATATGCCCGCGACGGCAGATCAGTGGCAGCAACCAGCGCGGATCGGCATTCTGGCGGCGGCCGATATCCATGCGGAACCAGACGATGTCCTCGAAACCGGGCCGATGGCCGTCCTGGCGCGGCGCGGGATCGCTGCCGCCGCCACCACCCAGCAGTTCTTCGGCCGCCGGCATGCGTGCGCGGTGCAGGCGTACCAGCGCCGCAGCGATATCTTCCGCACTACGCGTTTCGAGCAGCTTGGCGCCGAGTGCGCGATCGTCGTCGTCAACCTCGACCGGTTCGAGCAGCGTGACGAGCAGTCGCTCGTGATCCTTGGCGCTGATATCCTCGAGCGTTGGCGGGTTGATCCACTCGGCATTGATTCGTGCGCCTTTCAGCATCGATTCGACACGGCGACGGCGCGGATAGGGCACGATCAGCACTGCGGTGCCCTTCTTGCCTGCGCGGCCGGTGCGGCCCGACCGATGCTGCAGCGTCTCGGCATCGCGCGGCAGTTCGACATGGACGACCAGACTGAGCGTGGGGAGATCGATGCCGCGTGCGGCGACATCGGTCGCGACGCAGATCCGCGCGCGCTGGTCGCGCAGCGCCTGGAGCGCGGCGTTGCGTTCGTTCTGGCTATGCTCGCCCGACAATGCGACCGCGCTGAAGCCGCGCTCGATCAGACCGGCGTGAAGATGGCGGACATTGTCGCGCGTCGCGCAGAACAGCATCGCGGTTTCGGCTTCATGAAAGCGCAGCAGATTGACCACGACATTCTCGATATCGGCGGGGGCACAGCTTACCGCCTGATAAGCGATGTCGCCATGGCCGCGGTCTTCGCCCACGGTCGAGATACGCACCGCATCGCGTTGATAACGCTTGGCAAGTGCCGCGATCGGCTTGGGGATGGTGGCCGAGAACATCATCGTGCGGCGCTCGCTCGGCGTGCCGTCGAGAATCTGTTCGAGATCCTCGCGGAAACCCATGTCGAGCATCTCATCCGCTTCGTCGAGGATCGCGACGCGCAGCTTGCTCAGGTCGAGCGCGCCGCGCTCGAGATGGTCGCGCAAACGACCCGGCGTGCCGACCACGATATGCGCACCGTGATTGAGCGCGCGACGCTCCTTCGATGCGTCCATGCCGCCAACGCAAGTGACGATGCGTCCGCCGGTATTGGCGTAGAGCCACATCAGCTCGCGGCTGACCTGCAACGCCAGTTCGCGCGTCGGCGCGATGACCAGCGCGAGCGGCCCTTGCTGCGGCAGGCGGCCATCCTCTTCAAGCAGCTGCGCCGCCATGGCGAGACCAAAGGCGACGGTCTTGCCCGAGCCGGTCTGCGCGGACACGAGCAGGTCGCGGCCGAGCGCTTCGGGCTCGAGCACGCCGGCCTGAACCGGAGTCGGGGCGGCATAGCCGCGTGCGGTGAGCGCTTCGGAAAGAAGCGGAGGAAGGTTGGAAAAAGGCATGAGTCTCTCAAAATAGAATGGCTGCACCGCCACCACGGCAAGGCGCAACCTGTTGAACTGCGGTCAAATAGACTGTGCCGCGGCCCATCCGCTCGCCCATGCCCATTGGAAGTTGTAGCCGCCCAGCCACCCTGTGACGTCGACTGCTTCGCCGATCGCATACAGGTTTTGTAGGCGTTTGGCTTGCATTGTTTGCGATGACAGTTCCGCGGTGCTGATTCCGCCCGCCGTGACCTCGGCCTTGGCATAGCCTTCGGTGCCGTTCGGGGTGAAGCGCCAATCGGCCAGGCGCTGCTCCGCTTCGGTCAGTTTGCGGTCGGTCATGGTCGATAGTTCGCCGCTCAATATGAGCCGGTCGGCCAGCGTTTCGGCCAGCCGGGCGGGCAGGGCGCTTGCCAGGGTGCTTGCAAACGCGGCGCGCGGACGGGCGCGTTTTGCGTCGAGCAGCCAGCCTGCCTTGTGCCCGGGCAGGAAATCGATGCCGACTTGCTCGCCCGAGCGCCAATAGCTGGAGATCTGCAGGATGGCCGGGCCGGACAGGCCCTTGTGGGTAAACAGGGCCGCCTCGCGAAATGCAGCCTTGCCGCATTTGGCGATCACATCGGTCGCCACGCCGGAGAGCGAGCGGAACAGCGTCTCATCCCCGCCAAGCGTCAGCGGAACAAGCGCCGGGCGAGGTTCGACGATCTTGAGGCCGAAGCGCCGGGCCACCTCGTAAGCGAAGCTGGTCGCGCCCATTTTCGGGATCGACGGACCACCGGTTGCGAGTACGAGCGAGGGTGCGGAGAACTCGCGGCCGCTGATCGTCACGCGGAACAGGCCATTGGCATGATCGATCGCGGTGACGGCATGGCCGAGCGACAGATCGACATGGCCCATCGCACACTGGTCGAGCAGCATCGCGACGATCTGCTTCGCCGATCCGTCACAGAATAGCTGCCCAAGTGTTTTTTCGTGCCAGGCGATGCCGTAACGGTCGACCAGCGCGATGAAATCAGCGGCGGTGTAACGGCTCAGTGCCGACTTGGCGAAATGCGCGTTGGCGGAGAGATAGCGGTCGGGCGCGGTGTTCACGTTGGTGAAATTGCACCGCCCGCCGCCGGAAATAAGGATTTTCTTGCCCACCTCGTCGGCATGATCGACCAGCAAGACGCGTCGGCCGCGTTGCCCGGCGGTCGCGGCGCACATCAGGCCGGCCGCGCCGGCCCCGAGGATGATCGCGTCGTAGAGGGGAGGTGAGGGCAGCTTCTATCTCCACCCCTCCCTGCAAGGGAGGGGGCTGGGGGTGGGTGCGCGCGTCTGCGCGCTCAAAAAGAATCGTTGTGCATGAACCGGAGCGATGAAGCGGGCATCGAGCCCGCTTCATCGCTGACCCACCCCTAGCCCCTCCCTTGCAGGGAGGGGAAGAAAGTCACCTCAACTTCGCGATGTTCAGCGAATCCTCCTTCGCACGCTCCTTCACCGATTCCTCGGTCCGGGTCAGCGCCTTGGCGATCGCCTTCAGGCCCATGCCCTTCTTGGCGAGCGTGTGCAGCTTCTGGATCTCGTCCTGTTTCCAGGGCTGGCGGTGGCGTTCGAACTTTTCGGCCATCAAGCGTCTCCACCCACTTCCTCGATCGCGGCGCTATCGAGAATTTCGATCGCCTCGGCAACGCCGTTGAAATCGACGCGTTCGCCGATTTCTCCGCCGACCAGCGCCTGGGCCAGCGGTGCGGCGAAGCTGATGCGTCCCTCGGCCGGATCAGCTTCGTCGCCGCCAACGATCTCGACGACGCGCGACTTGCCGCCCATTCGGATCGTCACGCGCGATCCGATGCCGATTTCACCATCGCCGGGCGGCGGTGCGACCTCGGCGGTGGTTTGACGAGTATGCCAATAGCGCAACTCGCGCTTCAGCACCGCCAACTCCGGTTCCACCGCGGCGTCGACCGCGGCCTCCAGTTCGGTCACCTTGGCGTCGATCAGTTTCAAACCGCGCGACGTAACGATGTTCGGTCCTGGTGCGATCGGGATTTCGAACTTGGGTTCCAGATGTTCCTCGTCGCTCTCGCGACGGAATGCGACGCTCATGTCACTCTCCTCAATCTTCTTCCATGAAACATTCGCAGCCTGTCCGCCACCACTTGGGGCAAGACGTTTGTCATGCTAGGGGCGCGCCCATGCTGAATATCAACGGTATCACGGTGCGCCTGGGCGGGCGGACGATTCTCGACCGCGCGACTGCCGCGCTGCCGCCGAAGAGCCGTGTCGGGCTCATCGGCCGCAACGGCGCGGGCAAATCCACCCTGATGAAAGTCATGATCGGTCAGCTCGAGCCCGATGACGGCGAGATCGAGATGCCGCGCAAGACGCGCATCGGTTATATCGCGCAGGAAGCGCCCTCCGGGGTCACGACGCCGATCGAAGCGGTGCTGGCCGCCGATACCGAACGCGCGTCGCTACTGCTCGAAAGCGAGACATGCGAGGATGCCGACCGGCTCGGTGAAGTCTATGAACGGCTGATGGCGATCGACGCCTATACCGCCGATGCGCGCGCCGCGACGATCCTCGTTGGTCTCGGCTTCGACGAAGAGATGCAGAATCGCCCGCTCGACAGTTATTCGGGCGGCTGGAAGATGCGCGTTGCGCTCGCTTCTTTGTTGTTCTCCGAACCCGACCTGCTGCTGCTCGACGAGCCGTCGAACCATCTCGATCTCGAAGCGACGCTGTGGCTGGAGAGCTTCCTGAAAAGCTATCCGGCGATGATGGTCGTGATCAGCCATGAGCGTGACCTGCTCAACAATGTCGTCGACACCATCCTCCATCTCGAGGGCGGCAAGGTGACGATGTACACCGGCGGTTATGATTCTTTCGAGCGCCAGCGTGCCGAACGCGTGGCGCAGCTCGCCGCTGCCAAGGCCAGTCAGGACGCACAGCGCGCCAAGCTGCAGGACTATGTCGCGCGCAATTCGGCGCGCGCCTCGACCGCCAAACAGGCCCAGTCGCGCGCCAAAATGCTCGCCAAGATGCAGCCGATCGCCTCGCTCGCCGAGGATCCTACGCTGACGTTCGATTTCCCCAGCCCGGACGAACTGAAACCGCCGCTGGTCACGCTCGACATGGCCGCGGTCGGTTATACCGAGGACAAGCCGATCCTGCGCCGCCTCAACCTGCGGCTCGACCCGGACGACCGGATCGCGCTGCTCGGCCGCAACGGCAACGGCAAGACCACGCTTGCCCGCCTGCTTGCAGCGCAGCTCGCGCCGATGGAGGGCGGCATGACCTCATCGGGCAAGATGCGCGTTGGTTATTTTACCCAATATCAGGTCGAGGAACTCGACGGCGACGACACGCCGCTGGAGCATATGACTCGCATGATGGGCGGCAAGACGCCCGCCGCGGTGCGCGCTCAGCTCGGCCGCTTCGGCTTTTCGGGGCAGAAGGCGACAACCAAGGTCGGCAAGCTGTCGGGTGGCGAACGCGCCCGGCTCGCGCTTGCGTTGATCACGCGTGAGGCGCCGCACATGCTGATCCTCGACGAGCCGACCAACCATCTCGACGTCGATGCTCGCGAGGCCCTGGTCCAGGCGCTCAACGCCTATGAAGGTGCTGTGGTGGTGGTCAGCCATGATCGCCACATGATCGAGCTGACCGCCGACCGGCTGGTGCTGGTCGATAATGGCACGGCGACCGAATTTACCGGTAGCCTCGACGATTATACCGACCTGATCCTGGGCAAGAACCAGCCCAAGCAGGATGGCGGCGCCAAAACGGCCAAGAAGGATAAGAAGGCCGCCGCGCAGGACCGCGAAAAGACTCAGGCGCTACGCAAGGCCGCCCAGGAGGCTGAGGCGGTTACCGTGAAGCTGACGGCCGAGCAGAGCGCGCTCGACAAGGCGATGTTCGATCCCTCGACCGCCGAGCCTGCGCTATCGAAGCTGCCGATGAGCGAATTGATGAAACGCCGCGCCGATGTTGCCGAGAAACTTGAGGCGGCGGAAGTGAAATGGCTCGAGGCGAGCGAAGCGCTGGAACAGGCGGACGCCTGATCCGACGGTGGGACGCGCCGCCGTACGGAGGCGATTGCGCCCCGGCGTCAAATTGGCCACATAAGTCACGGTTCATCGGGGCATGAGGCCAGCGTGTCATCGGGGGGAGTCCGCGTGTTCTTTTATACCGTTTCCGGACTGTCGGTTGCGAGTTCGCTGGTACTCCCCGGGTTGATTGCGGCGCCGGAGCTACCCGGCGTCACCCCTGATGTGGTCATTCGCGAAGGCGATGTTCCGGCGGCGCTGGAGGATGCGGAATCGCTCGGCCCTACCTGGCAGGTCGCTCAGGGCCGATTCCTGCTCGAAGTCCCCGGGATCATCCGGATGCTGCTGACCGAAGGGCGCGAGATCGTCTTCGCCACCGCCGACGGTATCGCATCGGAAGAGGCGGCGGTGTTCGTCAGCGGTACCGGCTTCGGTATTCTGCTCCATCAGCGCGAACGCATCGTGCTCCACGCCAGCGCGGTTCGCGTGCGTGACAGCGCGGTATTGTTCTGTGGACCGTCAGGGGCTGGAAAATCGACTTTGGCGGCGGCCTTGTCCGATGCCGGTTATGATCTTGTCACCGATGATTTTTGCGGCATTTCGATGGACACGAGCGGATTGCCCTGGGTCCAGCCCGACGGGCGTCAGCTCAAACTGTGGCAGAATTCGATCGACAAGCTCGACATGGCTGAACGCCGCGCGGCGCCGGTACGTAAAGTACTCGAGAAATTTTATGTCGAACCGCGCGCCGCCTCGGTTGTCGCGCTGCCGCTCGCCGCAATCTATGTGTTGCGCGAGGCGCGGCCACCGGCGGCGCCGGGAATCCTGCGCCCCAATATCGTCGATGGCGCGCTGATGGTGCGCGGCAACGCCTATCGCCCGGCAATGGTGCGGCGGATGAAACAACAGCCGCTCTATTTCCAGGCTGCAGCGTCGATCAGCCAGCGCGCCGGTGTGTTCACGCTGACCCGCGAGCTCAACTTCGCCAAATTCCCCGCCGTGATCGGCTGGCTCGAGGCGCACTGGCGCGAACTCGGCCTGCTGGAGCGCGCCGCTTGAGGAAGACCTATTGGCTCGCCTCCTATCCGAAATCGGGCAACACCTGGTTCCGGATGCTGGTCGCCAATCTGCGCCGCGATACGCCGGTCGACATCAACGACATTCCCGAGCGTAGCGGCATCGCCAGTGCGCGCGCCTGGTTCGATTCGGTCATGATGTTCCCGTCGTCGCTGCTCACGCATGAGGAGTGCGACCGGCTCCGACCCATGGTGTACGAAGCGCTGGCACAGGAAGTCCTCGAAGATGATCCGGAAGAGGCCGAGACGATGATCGGCCACACCCGCTTTGTGAAGACGCACGATTCCTACACTTATAATCCCGACGGCGGCGCGTTGCTGGCGGGCATCAAAGGTGCCGACGGCGCGATCCTGATCGTGCGCGACCCGCGCGACGTCGCGCCCTCGCTCGCCAATCACAATCGCACCAGCATCGACGATGCGATCGGCTTCATGGCCGATGCCGGTTCGGCATTTTGCGGTCATCGCGACCGCCAGCCCAATCAGCTGCGTCAGCAACTGGCGGGATGGAGCGGTTTCATCCAGGCTTGGCTGGCTCAAACCGACATTCCGGTCCATCTGGTGCGCTATGAAGATATGCACGCCGATACCGGTGGCATGCTACGCACGGCGCTCGCCTTTGCCGGCATCGACGCGACGCACGAGGAAACCGCCCGCGCGGCCGGCTTCGCCGAATTCGGCGAATTGAAGAAGCAGGAGGAAGCACGCGGTTTCCGCGAGGCGCCACGGCCCAAGGCCGGTGCCGGTCCCGGCAGTTTCTTCCGTCGCGGGGTTTCGGGCGGGTGGCGTGATGAGCTAAGTACCGAACAGGTCGCGAGGATCGAGCGCGACCACGCCCCGATGATGGCGCGGCTCGGTTATGCGCCGGCACGGGATATGACCGAAAGGATGGCGGGTTGATCGAGCGACGGGGTGACTGGCTCAGCGCGCGCGTGGGCGATGAGATCATGATGATGAGCGCGGAGAAGGGCAATTATCTCGGCGTCAACGAGGTCGGCGCACGCATCTGGGAGCTGATCGAGACGCCGAACGATATCGATGCGGTCTGCGCGGCGCTGCAACGCGAATTCGTGATCGAACCCGATACCTGCCGTACCGAGGTCGAAGCGTTTCTCGAACAGATGGAAAAACATGGCGCGGTTGCGGTCACTCGCCCGTAAGGTCCGCACGCTCGGCGGCGTCGGCCATCATCGGCGTGCGCTGGTGATCGAGGCGTCGGCGAGCATGTTGTCCGCGCGCGTGCGACTGTTGCTGTTTCCTTTTAGCAAGATCGCGAAGACGCTTGGTGCCTTCGTGCCGCCGACCGATCCGCGCGTCGCGGCTCATGGCGAGGGCGCGACGCCCGGTCAGATGAAACTCGCCCGCGATATCGGCTGGGCGGTGCGTGCATCTGCGCCATTCATGCCGTTTCGCTCGGTGTGTCTGCAACAGGCGATGGCCGCGCAGACGATGCTGCGGCGGCGCGGTATTCCCACGGTCATGCATTTCGGCGCCGGGCGCGGTGACGAGAAGCCGATCGACGCACATGCCTGGCTCGATGCGGCGGGTGTCAAGGTGACCGGCTATCCGGTGGCATCCAACCTCGCCGAAATCGGCTGTTTCGTCTGAAATTCCAGCCGTTAGGACGCCTGTAAAATAGTCTTGACTATATAATAGCGATAGCTAGATTTTTCTACCTGAACCGAAAACGGGAAGGGGTGGATATGCTGTACCAAAAGATCTTGCTGGCGGCTGCGAGTAGCGTTGCCCTGGTCGCAAGTGGCCAGGCCGTGGCGCAGGAGGCTCAGCCTCAAGCAGCCAATTCTTCCGGCCAGGCGGCCGAGAGTTCGGGTCTCGACGATATCATCGTCACCGCGCAAAAACGCGAACAGTCTCTTCAGGACGTGCCGATCAGCATCACCGCCTTCAACGCCGAGGCGATCGCCTCGCTCGGCGCGCAAACTATTGGCGATCTCGATACCTTCACGCCGGGCCTGTCGATCAACGACTCTTCAGTGACTCAGCCATCCTTTACGATCCGCGGCGTCAGCACAGACGATTTCGGCATCGGCACCGATCCGGCGGTCGGCATCTTCATCGACGGCGTCTATTCTGCGCGCTCCGGCGCGGCGCTGATCTTCTTCAACGATATCGAACGCGTCGAGGTGCTGAAGGGGCCACAGGGAACCTTGTTCGGCCGTAACACCTCGGCCGGCGCGATCTCGATCATCACCAAAAAGCCGGTCGACAAGCTCGAAGCCGCGGCGACGGTGCGCATCGGTAACTATGGCAAGCACCGCATCGATGCGATGGTCAATGTGCCGATCACCGACACGCTCTTCCTGCGCGTGAACGGGGTCTACAACAAACGCCGCGGATATCTGACCGATGCCGTCACCGGCGCGCATTACGAACGCGAGAATAACTGGTCCGGTCGCGCTGCGCTGCGCTTCGAACCGAGCAGCGATACCGACATCACGCTCAGCTACGATCATGACGATACTGACAAGGACGGCCCCGCTGCGATCGGCATTGGCCCGTTCGCGCTGAGCCAGGATCCCGACGGCCCGTTCACCAACGATGTCATCCAATCGCGAGAGGCGCGTATCCTCAACGCCGTGACATTGACCGCCAATCACGACTTCGGCCCGGTCACGCTGACCAGCATCAGCGCTTACAAGAAATTCACCACCAGCAATCGCGAGGATGAGGACGGCACCAACCTCATTTCGCACTACCTCGACACCGAGAATATCGAGAAGAACAGCAGCTTCTATCAGGAATTTCGGCTGGCGCATTCGGGCGATCGGCTGAACCTGGTCGTCGGGGCCAGCTACTTCCAGGAGCGTGGGCGACAGACGAGCAGGGTCACGGCCTTCACCGACTCGATCGATACCACGCTAGGCGCCGTGGTCGGTTTCCCGGTCTTCTCCCTCCTCGACAGTTTCGGCCTGCCGGTTTTTGGTCTGCCCTGGCGTGAGGATATGAACAACTACACGCGCAACAAATCCTATGCGGCATTCGGCGATGCAACGCTGGCGGTTACGCCGAAGCTCAATCTCACGGTGGGCCTGCGTTACACGCGTGACGAGAAGAATTTCTCGTGGTTGAACGGCCCGCGTTTTTCGCCGGGTTTGAGCGCGGTGACGGCGCCAGGGGCATTATTCAATGCAATTATTCTGGCGGTAAATCCCCAAGCGGAGCCGCCATTTCCCGATGCCGCGATGATCGACGTCAATACTTTCTTGGATGCCGCGATTGGGGGTGACATCATCTTTAACGCCGGCCCGCTTGAAGGGATTCGTTTCACCAGCAAGAGGAAATTCTCCGACGTCAGCCCGCGCTTCGTGATCGACTATAAGGCGACCGACGATGTGCTGCTCTTCGCCTCGGCCACGCGCGGCTACAAGGCGGGTGGGTTCAACAGCGTGGAGATCAATTCCTTCTTCGCGCCGGAGTCGGTGTGGAGTTACGAGGCGGGCGCGAAGACCGAATTGTTCGACCGGCGCCTGCGGTTCAACGTCTCGGGCTATTATTTCAAATATGCCAATCGTCAGTCGATCATCCTGGATAATGTCGCTGGTTCTGGTGTCCCGCAATATGTCACGCAATCGGGCGATAGCGAGGCCTATGGCATTGATCTGGAAACGCAATTCGTCGTGTCGAAGAGCCTGAAGCTCAGCGGCGTTGCGAGTTACATCGACTCGACCTGGTCGAAACGTATCGAGCGGGATGTCGATATTTCCGGCCAGCCGACCGGCGAGCCAAGCCTGCGATTCGTGGTCGGCGCGCATTATGATCACCGGATCGGTGGCGGCTCGTCGATCTTCGCCGATGCCAGCTACAGCTATACCTCGCATGTGCGCGTCAACGATGCCGTTCGCGCCAGCGATCAGAAGCTCGAGAATGACCCAGTCTACGGTGACCTCATCGATTTCTCCAAGCTCACGAAATTGCGATCGAGCCGTGAAATCGTCAATGCACGGCTTGGTTGGCGTTCCCCTGACGATCGGTTTTCGGTGGCGCTGTTTGCGGACAATCTGTTCGACGTCCGTACGCCGCGAACGCTCAACCTGATCACCGCCGAGACCCTCGGAACGCCCTATGTCCGGATGGATCGTCCGCGCTTCTGGGGTGTCGAACTCGGCGCGCGTTTCTGATCGGGATATTGCGATATGAATGCCCGACCCAGTTTTCCAGCAGGTTTCCGCTGGGGTGTCTCGACCTCTGCCTATCAGATCGAAGGCGCTGCGGCGGAAGGCGGCCGCGGTCCTTCGACGTGGGACATTTTCTGTGATCAGCCGGGGCGGATCATGGATGGTTCGAGCGGCGCGAAGGCGGCGGATCATTATCACCGTTATCGCGAAGATGTCGGGCTGATGCGTGAACTCGGCGTGACCGACTACCGCTTTTCGATCGCATGGCCGCGGGTCGTGCCGACGGGCAGTGGTGCCGCCAACCGCGACGGCCTCGCATTCTATGATCGGCTTGTCGATGAACTTTGTGCCGCGGACATCACGCCGGTCGCGACGCTGTTCCATTGGGACACGCCGCAACCGCTCGAAGAAGCGGGCGGCTGGCTCGACCGCGATATTGCGTATCGCTTTGCCGATTATGCGGCGATTGTCGCGGAGCGGCTGGCCGACCGGGTGGGCATGTGGATCACGCTCAACGAACCGATGGTGCTGACCAATTTCGCCTATGCGCTTGGTGCGCACGCCCCTGGTCGCACGCTGGGGATGGACGCGCTGCCGGTCGCACATCACCAATTGCTCGGCCATGGGCTTGCGGTGCAGGCGCTCCGCGCCGCTGGCGGGCGTCAGATTGGGATTGCCAATAATCAGGCACCGGTCTGGCCAACGAGCGATTCGGCCGAGGACCGGGCCGCCGCGGGC
The DNA here is from genome assembly GCF_014171475.1 of Sphingomonas sp. So64.6b. Classification (NCBI taxonomy): domain Bacteria; kingdom Pseudomonadati; phylum Pseudomonadota; class Alphaproteobacteria; order Sphingomonadales; family Sphingomonadaceae; genus Sphingomonas; species Sphingomonas sp. So64.6b. Next base: position 2,196,429 of record NZ_CP048817.1, on the reverse strand, counting down.
TTATACGAAACGCTCGTCAACTGGTTGTACTCGGACCCGTTGCTGCTTGGGCGCTATCCCGACGGGCTCGCTGCAGCGATGCCCGGCCCGGTGGAGGACGATCTCAAGATCATTTCCGCGCCGCTCGATTGGTATGGACTCAATTACTACAACCCCGTCCGTGTCGGTGCGCCGAGCGCAACCGCGCGGATCGTGGATGGTTTTGAAATACCTTCCGATCTTCCCTTCGACCTGCCCGAGATAGAAGGATATCCGCGCACCGATTTCGACTGGCCGGTGGTGCCTGACGGACTGTCGGAGATGCTGGCGCTCCTGCGGCAGCGCTATGGCGACGCCTTGCCGCCGATCTGCATCACCGAAAATGGCTGCTCCTACGCCGACGGTCCGGATGCGCGGGGCCGGGTTGCGGACCAGCGTCGCATCGACTTTCTCGACGGCCATCTCCGTGCGCTGCGTCGGGCCATGGATGATGGTGCCGATGTGCGTGGCTATTTCGTCTGGTCGCTGCTCGACAATTTCGAATGGGCGGCGGGTTACGAACAGCGCTTCGGGCTGGTCCATGTCGATTATGACACGATGGCGCGGACCCCGAAGGATTCCTATTTCTGGTATCGCGACCTGATCCGCGGACAATCGGCCGGCGGCGCATGACCATGGCTCTGTCCGTCGCTGCCCCGCCAGTGATCGCCGAGCCCGAACGCGCGGTAAAATGGCCTTGGATCGCGGCGATCTCGGGCGCAAATTTCGGTTTGTGGGTGGCCCTGTTTGGGCCAATTCAGCTGCTTCTCGGCGTGCAGGCACAAGCGATCGCGCCTGAGAACAAGGTTGCCGCACTCGGGATCGTCACCGCGGCGGGCGCGGTCTGCTCGCTGATCGCAAATCCGCTGTTTGGCGCATTGTCCGACCGCACCGTTTCGCGTTTCGGCCGGCGCTTGCCCTGGGTGTTGTTTGGCGTCGTCGGCGGCGCGTCGAGCCTTGTCCTGCTTGCCACGGCGAACAGCATAGCCGTCATGGTGATTGGCTGGTGTCTTGCCCAGACTTCGCTTAACGCGATGTTTGCGGCGGTCGTCGCTGCGGTGCCGGATCAGGTTCCCGTGGCGCAACGCGGATCGGTCGGCGGCTGGCTCGGGATCGCGCAGATATTGGGGCTGGTCTGTGGGGTCGCGGCGGCGGAAGCCGCGTTGCCGAACATTGCCGCGGCTTATCTGATTTGTGTCGCGATCCTGGTCGCGGCGGCGCTACCTTATCTCGCACTGCGCCGCGATCTCATCCTCGATCGGCGGGATCGACCGGCGTTTGCCTGGATGCCCTTTCTCGCCGGCTTCTGGATCGATCCTCGTCAATATCCCGATCTGGGCTGGGCATGGATGACACGTTTCGCGGTCAACCTCGTCTATGCGATCGGCACATTGTATCTGCTCTATTATCTCGGCGACGTCATGCACCGGGCCGATCCGGCCGCCGATCTCGTGACGATCACCGCGATCAATGTCGGGACCATGGTGCTGGTCATGATCCCGGCAGGGTTCCTGTCCGACCGATCGGGGCGGCGAAAAATCTTCGTCGTTATTGCAGGGATCCTGCTGGCATGCGGCATGGCGATCCTCGCTGCCGGGCCTGGCTGGACTGGTGCCTTGATCGCCGCCGCCATTCTCGGTGCTGGCTTTGGCATCTACACGTCGGTCGAGTTCGCGCTGATCACCCAGGTATTGCCAAGCGCCGCCGATCGCGGCCGGGATCTCGGCGTGATCAACGTGGCGAACGCATTGCCTCAGGTCCTTGCTCCGGCGATTGCGGGGCTGGTCGTGAGCTATGCCGGCTACCCGATGCTGTACGCGCTCTCGGCCTGCCTGGCGCTGTGCGGGGTGGTCATGATCCGTCGAATTCGGAGCGTTGCATGATCGAACCTGTTTTCTTCCCGCCAGTCGCTGACGCCACCGAAACGGCGGCGATGATCCGGCGCGGTGATATCAGTGCGGTAGAGGGGGTCGACGCCGCGATCGCGCGCGCCGAGGCGCTGCAGCCGGTACTGAATTTCCTGATCGCGCCCTTGTTCGAACAAGCGCGCGCACGCGCTGCTGCGCCGGGTCTCGAAGGGCCGTTTGCCGGCGTGCCGTATCTCGTCAAGGATATGTACGACGTGCCCGGCGTGCAGACGCGCTGGGGGTCGCGGATGACAAGCGCCTTGCCGCCGGCGACCGCGCCCAGTTCATCGATCGCCAAGCTGGAAGAGCAGGGGCTGGTGGTCATCGGCAAGACCGCGCTGGGCGAGTTCGGATTCCTGCCGACCACCGAACCGCTCGCCTTTGGTCCGACGCTCAATCCATGGAATCTGACTCGCACGCCGGGCGGCTCGTCCGGTGGCTCGGCGGCGGCTGTTGCCGCGGGTGTCGTGCCGTTCGCCGATGCGGCGGATGGCGGTGGATCGATCCGCATTCCCGCATCGGCCTGCGGCTTGTTCGGCATGAAACCGTCGACTGGCCGGCTGGTCGGAGCGCAGGCACCGGCCGGACGGTTCGATCTGACTGTCGAACATTGCCTGAGCCGAAGCGTCCGGGATTCCGCCACCCTGTTCGCTGCCACCGAAAGATCCGCAGATGAATCGGGCTTGCCCTTTGTCGGGCTGGTGAGTGGCCCGGCGCAACGCCGGCTGCGGATCGGTTATCTGAGTGAAGGTATCGCCGCTCAAATGCCGGCTATGGATGTCGCCGACGGCCTTGACGCCACCATCCGCTTGCTGGAGCAGCTTGGCCATCACGTCGACGCCACGACCTGGCCGATCGATGGCGATGTGCTGGTCCGGGATTTCACCCTCGCTTTCTCGACCGGCGCGGCGGCTGCTGTCGGTATGGCCCGTGAGATGCTTGGGCATGAACCCGATGAGACGATGTTCGAGCCCTTCACGCTGAATCTGGCGCGTCTTGGCGCATCGTTCGGCGTTGGGGACGTGGATGCTGCGCTGGTCCGTCAGCAGGCCATGATCCACACCTATCGCGACTGGTTCACGCGGTTCGACGTTATCCTGTCGCCGGTCCTGCTCACGCCACCGGTCGAGACCGGTTGGATCGCCGGCGATGTGCCGGCTACTATGCTCTCGGCGCGCATCTTCGACTTCATGAATTTGACCAATTTGCAGAATTACGTCGCTGCGCCGGCGATGAGCGTGCCGTTGCACTGGACGGCGGACGGCCTTCCCGTCGGCATGCAATTCGCCGCCGATGTGGGTCAGGAACGCCTGTTGTTCGAACTCGCCTTCGAACTCGAAGCGGCATGTCCCTGGGCGCATCGCCGTCCGCCGGTCTTCGCATCATGATCGATGAGCGCGAAGCGCCCCAATGGGTGGGCGGACACACTTTGTCGGGGGGTGAGATCAGCGCGGCGCTGATTTTCGGGATCGTCGGCATTCTCATTCCCGGACTGCAGCCGCTGCTGCTTGGCGCGCTGGCCGGCGAAGGGCGGCTGACGGCGACTGAGCTGGGCTATACCGCGACGGTCGAATTGCTCGCAATGGGCGCGGCGGCGCTGCTGGCCGGGGCATTGCTCAAGCCGGTCGGGCTGCGTGTCATCGCCATGGTGGCATGCTTGGCGCTTGCCGCGATCGATGCCGCGACCATGCATCTGCGCGGCACCGACCTTGTTCTGATCCGCGCGGCGGCGGGGCTGCCGAGCGGCATCCTTATCTGGATCACGCTGGCGATGATTGCCCGCTCACCCACGCCGGAGCGCTGGGCCGGTATCTATCTGACGACCCAGACCCTTGCGCAGTTCGTCTGGGCGGCGGTGCTGGCGGCAACCGTGATGCCGCGTTTCGGCGCCGATGGCGGCTTCCTCTCGCTCGCCTTGCTGTGCCTTGCCGCGATGCTGGCCGTGATCGGGTTGCCGCGCCGGTTCGCGCCATTGCCGGCCCATGCCATGGAGACGAGCGCGGTCGCTCTGCCCGGGGCAAGGGGATGGATCGCGCTGGTAGCGGCATTCCTTTATCTCGCCGCGATCGGCGGGGTCTGGGTCTATGCCGAGCCGCTGTCGCGCCAGGCTGGCCATGGACCGGCGGTAATCGGCATTGCGGTCTCGGTCTCGCTCGCATGCCAGGTGGCGGGCGGTGCCCTGGCGACGATCCTGGCTGGCCGGGTACGCTGGATGCATATGCTGCTATTGTGCGGCCTGGCCAATCTCGGCGTGGTGGCCGGTTTTGCGCTGCTTCCTTCCGCCGTCTTGTTCATCTTTCTCGCCGGCCTGTTCGGTTTTCTCTGGTTGTTCGCCTTGCCTTTTCTGGTGCCGATGGCGATCGAGGCGGATCCGACCCGCCGCGCCGCCGTTTTACTGGGCGGGGCGCAACTTCTCGGCGCCAGCCTTGGACCGCTTTTCGTGTCGATGCTGGTAAGCGACCGCGACGTAAGGGGCTCGCTGGGGTTTGGTGCCGCGGCGCTGAGCCTGTTTCTGGCCATCACCATCTGGTTGCACCACAGCCGGGGTCGCGCCACCCCGGCCTATGAGATTATCAAGGACCCAGCGTGACGAGAATGACTAAACCGCGCGCAGCCGCACCAACTCGTGCCGTGGCCAAGGCACCGCCCAAACAGGCGCGCGCGCAACAGACGCGTGAGCATCTGCTCGACATCGCCGGCGGTTTGCTCGCCGAGGTCGGCATGGAGCGGATCTCGACCAACATGATCTGCACCCGCGCCGGTGTGACGCCACCCGCGCTGTATCGCTATTTCGAGGACAAATACGCCGTGATCGAAGCGCTCGGCCGGCGCCTGATGGATCGCCAGAACGAAGTGCTGATCGCCTGGATGGATCGTCATCTCGCCAACGGGATCGATGCGGTCACCGCGCATATCGAGGAATTGCTGCGCGAAACCGCGCGCATCACCGAATCCGAACCCGGTGGGGTGTGGATCGAACGCGCGCTCCACGCCACGCCCAAGCTCGCTCATGTCCGGATCGAATCGCACCGCTATGTCACCGACCGGCAGGTCGAGGCCTTTGCGCCGTTCTTTCCGGATCTGCCCAGGGAAGTGCTGTGGCGCCGCATCCGCATGGCGGTCGAGTTCGGCTATGTCGCCGATGAGATGCTGAGCGAAGAGGATCGCATTCCACCAGACGATGTCTTTGCCGAGGCGTCGCGGATGTTGCGCCTCGTCCTGCTCGGCGATGACAAGCAAGAGGCAGCAAAATGAGCGAGTGGCGCAACTGGTCGGGCAGCGTCGTCGCCAGGCCCGCGGAAATACTTCGGCCGACCACCGAGGAAGAATTGAGCCGGCACGTCGCGCAGGCAAACAAGGTGAGAGTGGTCGGTGCCGGCCACTCCTTCATGCCATTGTGTGAAACCGACGGCCTGTTGCTCAATCTCGACGCGTTGGAAGGCAGCATCGAGATCGCCCCCGACGGCCTTAGCGGCTGGGCGCCTGCTGGCTGGAGCCTTGCGCGTTTGACTCGCGCCTTGTGGGACAAGGGATATTCCCTGCCCAATCAGGGCGACGTCAATCCGCAATCGCTCGCCGGCGCGATCTCGACCGGCACGCATGGCACCGGCGCCGAACTGGGCAGCCTCGCCACGTTCGCCCGTGCCTTTCGCCTCGTGCTCGCCGATGGTTCGGTGGTCCAGTGCAGCCGGACCGAGCGCCCCGAACTGTTCGAGGCGCAGCGTCTGTCGCTCGGTCTGCTCGGCGTCGTCACGCGGATCGAGGTCGATCTGGTGCCAGCCTTCCACCTCCAGGAGCGGCTCAGTGTCCGGCCGCTCGCCGAGATCGCGGCGGAATGGGAAGAGCTTGCCGTGCGGCATCGCCATGTCGAATTCTGGGTCTTCCCCTATTCGGATCGCGCGATCCTCAAGACGCTCGATATCTGCGCGCCCGCTCCCGAGCCAAAGACGGCGTCGGACATGTCGGAAGGTATCTTCAAATTCTATTGCGAACTCGCCGCCGCCATGCCGCGCCTGACGCCGCGGCTGCAGCACATCCTGATGCGGCTGATCGGCAAGAGCAGCCGCAGCGGTCCGGCTTATAGCGTCTTCCCGTCGGAGCGTTCGACGCGCTTCGAGGAGATGGAATATGAACTGCCCCGCGCCGCCGGTTTTGCCGCATTGAACGAAGTCACCGAATGGATTCGCAGGAAGCGGCTGCCGGTCAGCTTCCCGTTCGAATACCGCCTCGTCGCCGCCGACGATATCTGGCTGAGCCCATTCAACAAGGGACCCGGCGCGTCGGTCTCGATGCACCAATATGCCAAGATGCCGTGGCGTGAAATCTTCGCCGAGGCGGAGACGATCTTCCGCAGCCATGGCGGTCGTCCGCACTGGGCCAAGCGTCATACGCTGACCGCGGCCGACGTCTCCGCGCTCTACCCGATGGCGGACCGTTTCCTGACCGTGCGGCAGCAAGTCGACCCCGCCGGCAAATTCGCCAATACGCACCTGACCGCGCTGTTCGGCATCGATCCGCCCGCGCCCCAGCTTTGAGGATCACCGCAATGACCGACCTTCGGATTCACCAGTATCTGATCGACCGCCCCGGCTCACGCGGCGAACTGAATACCCCGGTCCTGATCGTCGACCGCGACGCGCTCGACCGCAATATCGCGCTGATGGCCGATTTCGCGAAGGACAAGGGACTGGGCCTGCGGCCGCATGCCAAGACGCACAAGAGCCTCGACATCGCCAGGCGCCAGATCGCGGCGGGTGCGTCGGGTGTGTGCTGCGCCAAACTCGGCGAGGCCGAGGCGCTGACTGAAAGCGGCGAGATCCAGGATGTGCTGATCACCTCGCCAGTGGTGTCGGCGCCGGCGATCGCCCGGCTCGCTGCTTTGCACGCGCGGATCGGCGGCCTGATGGTCGTCGTCGATCATCCCGACAATGTTCGCGCACTGGCCGCTTCGGTTTCCGCCGATCACCCGCTCGGCGTGCTGATCGACGTGGACCCCGGCATTCACCGCACTGGTGTCGCCTCGCTCGAAGCCGCGCTGTCACTGGCCCGCGACATTGCAGCGCAACCATCGCTCAGCTTTCGCGGCCTGCAATATTATTGCGGCGTGCAGCAGCATATCGAATCCTACGCCGATCGCCGAACCGCGATCACCGAGCGCACCGCTTATTTGTCTGGCATCATCGCCGCACTGGAGGCCGCGGGCATGCCGGCCGCGATCGTCAGCGGCGGCGGCACCGGCACGCATCGCATCGACGCGGAGCTCGGCGTGTTCACCGAACTTCAGGTCGGATCCTATGTCTTCATGGATCGCCAATATGCCGAATGCGATCTCGCCGGTGATGGCGGTCAACCGTTCGAAACCTCTCTGTTGGTCGACGCGCGCATTGTCAGCGCCAACACGCCAGGCCTGATCACGATCGACGCCGGGTACAAGGCGTTCGCAACCGATGGCGGTGTGCCGGTGGTCAAGAGCGGCGCGCCGGAGGGTGCGACCTATCTCTTCATGGGCGACGAACATGGTGCGATCTTTCCATCGGGCGAGGGACGCACTCTCGCCGAGGTGATCAGCTTGCAGGTTCCTCACTGCGACCCGACGGTCAATCTCTACGACGCTTATCATATCGTGCGCGGCGATATGCTGGTGGATATCTGGCCAGTCACCGCGCGTGGCAGATCGCGTTGAGTTAGACGCCAGCGCGGCTGTGGGCGCGGTGGCATCCCGTTTCCGACAATCAGAAAAAGCGCGCCGATATTGTCCGGCAAGAGATGCCATGCTCGATCCTGTGCCATGGTTGAATCGCAGCGCATAACCAAGCTGAGGGATAGCAGTGGGAGATATAGGACACCGGTTGTGTCACATCTTTGCCGCGCTCGCGCCGGCGAGATGATCGTATAATATTGTTATATATCAGGCGCTAAACTGAATCCAGAGAGATTGAGCGACGCTGGACCCGAGTCTCGCGGATTTGGGCACGCCGAGCGCCCCCGCGGCGCGCGTCAGGCTCTCCAGCTCGACCATTTAAGTGAAGACGGCAAGGCCACTGGTTTCAACACCCGGCCGGCATACCGGCGGTTCGCGTCGGCCACCAGCCGGCGCGTTGCATTTGCGCCAACACCAAGTTGCGCTGGCTACGGCTTCCGCGTCATGCCGCAGTCATAAAAAACTCTCAATGGACGGTGCCGGAGGGGCGATCGTTGCCGAGTTGGCGACAAGCCCCTGACAGATCACCGCGATGCCCCATGACGGGCACACGCTGAGGGGGAAACATGATAAGCCATCGTCGTACCGTAACGCGCCTGGGGGTGTCGGTCCTCGCCCTTTGTACGGCCGCCGCCGCTCACGCCCAGAGCGAGCCGCCGGCCGCATCCCAGGCCGAATCCGTTCCGGCGGGCGACGACAGTCAGGGCGATATCGTCGTCACCGGCCAGCGCGCCAGCCAGGAACGCGCGCTCGACGCGAAGCGCCAGGCGATCGGCATCCTCGACGTCGCCGCCGCCGACGAGATCGGCCGGTTGCCCGATCGCAATGTATCCGAAGTGGTCGAACATCTGCCCGGCGTCGGCGTGACCTATGACCAGGGGGAGGGACGTTATGTCTCGATCCGCGGGGTGCCGTCGAACCTCAATAACTATACGCTGAACGGGATAGAGATCGGCAACCCCGATGGCACGACCCGCTCGCTGCCGCTCGACATCGTGTCGGGCCAATTGCTCAACCGGGTCGAGGTCGCCAAGGTCAAGACCGCCGATATGGACGGACAGGGAATCGGTGGCACGATCAACCTCGTCACGCAGACGGCGTTCGATTTCAAGGACAGCTTCTCGCTCTCGGCGAGCGGCAAGGCGGGGTATCAGCAACTCAATCACAAGGTGCCGGTGCAGGGTGATTTGAGCATCGCCACCCGCTTTGGCGCGGACGAGCAGTTCGGGCTGGTGCTTGGTGCGAGCTATTCCAATCGCGATTTCGTCAGCGAGGGTTTCTACCCCGACAATTGGCGGCCGGATTCGCGCTTCGCCGGCGGCGGGGTGCCCGACAATATCAAATACACCGAATATTCGCTCGACCGCCGCCGCCTTGGCGCGACCGGATCGTTCGACTGGCGCCCGAGCGACACGCAAACCTTCTACATTCGCGGCATCTATTCGAAATTCATCGAGGATGAGATCCGCCCGCGCTACCGGCTCGATTTCGCCACCCCGGCGATCGCCAATGGTCCGGGCTTCACCGTCAATCCCGACGGCGTGACCGGCACCGCAACGACCGGAACCGAGCGACGCGAGGATTTGCGGCTCGATTACAAGGCGAAATGGCTCGCGACCGGCATCATCGGCGGCTCGACCGAGCTCGGCAAGCTGAAGTTCGCTTACGAGGGCGCTTACAGCCGCAACGAGACGCTCGACCAGTTCCCGATCTGGCAGTTCCGCTGCAATCCCGGCACGGTCAATTTCGACCTGACCAACCCGATCTACACTGCGACGCCGGTGACCGAATGCACCGCGAACCAGATGCAGTTCCGCCAATATACCTATTCGCATCAGCTCAACACGGAGAAGATCTGGCAGGGCAAGGTCGATGCGACCTATGATCTGGATGGTGGCAGCTTCCTCAAATTCGGCGCGAAATATCGCAATACCGATCGTGATTTCGATCAGGACAATCCGACTTATGTCCGAGGTGCGGCGGCAAATCGCTGGACGCTCGGCCAGTTCGGCCTGGGCGGTCCCGCAACTTGTGTCTATCCGAACAGCCAGAATACCGGCCAATGCTATTCGAACGGCCCGACCTTCAACATCGATGCGCTGAACGACTTCACCGACCAGAATCTCGGCGGCGCATTGATGCCGCTCGATCCGGTCGCGACGCGCGCAAACAACACGCTGGCCGACTTCCAGCTCAAGGAAAGGGTCGCTGCCGGCTATGCCATGGCGAACCTTAAATTCGGCGCGGTGACGGTCACACCCGGCCTGCGCTACGAACGCACTTCGCTCGATATCACCGGCTATCAACTGCTCAACAACAACACGCTCAACCCGGTAATCACCCCGGTGTCGCGCAAGAATGATTATGGCGACTGGTTGCCGTCGCTGGTGGTGCGCATCACGCCGTCCGACGACACGATCTTCCGCCTCGCTTATTCGCGCAGCTTGGGCCGGCCGGAATACAGCAATTTGTCGCCCGGTGGGTCGATCAGCATGGCCGATGGTGCCGTGTCGCTCGGCAACCCCGATTTGAAACCTTACCGGGCCGACAATCTTGACGCGATGGCCGAATGGTATTTCGCGCGCGGCGGTATCCTCAGCATCGGCGTGTTCGCCAAGTTCATCAAGAACCCGATCTTTGGCGGCGTAACGGTGCTGCACGACACGACCTATAACGGCGTCTTCTATCAGACGCTCAGCATCTCCCAGCCGTTCAATGCCGACAAGGGCGACATCATCGGCATCGAGGCGCAGTATCAGCAGCAATTCACTTTCCTGCCGGGCCTGTTGTCGGGCTTCGGCATTCAGTTGAACGGCACGCTGACCGGCTCGACTCTGACCCTGCAGAACGGACGCAGCTCGACTTTCCCAAGTCAGTCGAAATATCTCTATGGCGCCGAGCTCTTCTATCAGAAAGGCCCGCTCGAGGCGTCGGTCGCTTATCACAATACCGGCCATGCCCTGCTCGCGGTCGGCGATGTCTGGTATAACGACCAGTATAATGACGATCTGCGCCGGCTCGATGCCAAGGTGAGCTTCGCGCTGTTGAAAAACGTCACTTTGTTCGCCGAGGCGCAGAACCTGACCGACGAACCGACGCGGCAATATCAGGGCGGCAACCCCGACTGGATCATCCAGAACGAACGCTATGGCCGCACCTTTTACGGCGGCGTATCGGTGAAATTCTGATGCGCTTTACCCATCTCCTCGCCGCCGCCTTGCTGGCCCCGCTCGCGTCGCCATCAGGGGCGCAGGAGGTCGTGACACCGCCTGCGGCAACTGCGCCGGAACTCGCCCCCGCCAGCGTGATCGCGCGCTGGACGGCGGAGGAGGCGCGGCAGGGTGTCGCGGTCGATGCGCGCTATTTCTATCCGATGACCAACAACCGCATCGGCAAGTACGACAAGAAGACTGGTCGTCGCGTCGCGCTATGGGAAGGGCCAAAGAGCCTCTACCCTCATATGAATTCCTGCGTGGTCGATGGCGCGTTGCTGGTTTGTGCGGCGTCCAACCATCCCACCATCCCGATGGCCAGTGCGGTCGAATTCTTCGATACCGCGACGTTGCGTCATGTCCGCAGCGTCGCGCTGCCACCGCTGCCCGGCTCGCTCACCTGGATCGAGCGGCGCGGTAAGGACTGGTATGCCGGCCTCGCCAATTATGACGACGGTCATGGTGGCGAGCCTGGGCACGACCATCGCTGGACTCTGCTGGTGCGGCTCGACGCCGAATTCCGCCTGACCGGGTCGTGGCATTTCCCCGAAAGCGTGCTGGCCCGGTTTGCGCCCATGAGCTGCTCGGGCGGATCATGGGGCGATGACGGCCTGCTCTATGTCAGCGGACATGACCGCGCCGAACTCTACGCAATGCGGTTGCCCGAAGCGGGGACCGTGCTCCACCATGTCGCGACCATCCCATTGCCGACCGGTGGCCAGGCGTTCAGCTGGGACCGTTCGGCGCCGCGCATGCTCTGGTCGCTTGACCGTCAGACCAGGAACGTCGTGGCGAGCCGGATTCCGCCAGTCGTCACGGCAAGGTGATCGACAGCGCGGACTCCGCGCCCTTGTCGAACAATGCCAGCCCCTGTTGCAGGTCGGTCATGGTCGCGGTGCGGCCATGGACGCCGACGATATGGTCCACGCCGAGCTTTTGATTCCTGATCAGTCCGGCCAGTTCGGTGCCGGTCCTGAACGCCGCCGGCACCTTGCCGCGTTCGGGTAGGTAGAAGAGATCGCCCTGAAACACGCTACGCGACCGTGCGTCATATCCGACCAGCATGGTCGAGGCATGGCTGCTTGCCAGCGGATAGATACGGATGATGCGGTCGCCCAGATCGATCTCGGTCGCCGTCGAAATCTCGCGCACATGTGCTGGCAATGTTGCGCCGAGCTGCCGGCGCAACGCGATGCCGCCGCCGATCCCGGTGACGACTTCGGCATCCGGATAAGCGGGCAGCCCGGCCATGTGGTCGTTGTGAACATGCGATGCGATCACATGGGCGATACGGCGGTTCGGCGCGGTGCGCTCGATCAGCGCGCGCACTGCCTTGGCGTCGTCTACGCCGATCGGCGCATCGAACAGCGCGACTTCGCGGCTGCCGACGACGAAACCGGTATGATAACCCGATGCCGTGCCATCGACGCGGTAGGCGCCATGCCCCAGCGGCGTCGCGCGCAGCGGTCCTGGATCGTCGGCCGGCCGATAGCCTGGCGGCAGGGCCATCTGCTGTACATCGGCGGCCTGAGTCGGTGCGATCTGCATGTCAGTCCAGCGGGCGATTTCACGTCCGTCGCGCAGCCGCACGATCTGTCGCGGCTGTTGCGCGTCTGCCGACCAGCCGTCGTAACGGTAAGTCTCCGACCCGATTTCGGCCTGTTGCAGCTCGCCTGTTCCTGAAAAGCGCAGCGCAACGACGCGTCCGGCAGCGTCGGTATACCGTACCAGCCCCGCTTCGTCCGACGCCTTGCGCTCCAGCGCGTCGCAGGCGAGCAAGCCGGGTATGAGCAGCCTGAGATCGGCATGGTCCTTCACCGCGCTGGCCGCGTCGTCATGCTGCAGCACATCGCCTTCGCGCCAGCCGAGCAGGTCGACCGTGTCCTCCCCGGCGGGCGAACCGATCGTGCGGAAACGGAACTCGATATCCCCCGGATACAGGGCCGAGGTACCGAGCATAAAACGGCCATCGGGCAAGAGCAGCATCGTCTGATGCGCCTGTATCGTAGCGGCGGCGGTTTCGGGATTTTGCGCCTGTTCGGGCGCGAAGCGCGCTCCGGACAATGTCCCGGCCGCCCCCGATGCGGCGAACGGCCGGCATATACGGTCGAGCGCCTCGCGATGCGCGCCGGTTGGGGATGGGCCGGCCGGCTGGCTGAACGCGATGGTGATCAACGATGCGAACAGGGTGCCGTTCATTTGGAATCCTCGACTTGGCGGGGATAAGATCGGGCCGGACAGACCGATCGCCGATCATGATATCATGCACGAACGCGTCAAGGATCGGCGTTCTATTGATCCTTCGCCTTTTCATAGCTGTCGAGTGCCGCCTGATCCTCTTTCATCACCAACTCGCAGGCAAGCAGCGTCTTTCCGGGCAAGGACGGGCTCTCGCGCGCGACGATCGACACGATTCCCGCATCGGGCGATGGCTGTTCCGCCGCCGGCAGCGCCCGCGCATAGCCTTTGCTCGATGTGCCGAGCAGCGAGGACCGCTCCGGTTCAAGGTGATAACGCTTGGCCAATGCGTCGGCCTGAAGCCCCTGGACCAGCACGCCAATCGCCGTACCGGCGAACACCACTTCCCTGCTGCTGAATCCGTCCTGCCCGATCTCGTCGGGCAGCTTGTAGACTTCGGCGGTCAGCAGGGATTTGTCGGGCTTGGCGATCTTCTCGACGGCTTCGTACAATGTGGTCGCGGAGTCCATCGTGTAAGGTGGCTTGCACAGCGCCGCATCGTAGAAAGGCTCCGCCGATGCGGCCGTTCCCTGGAATAATCCCGCCACGGTCATAGCGACGAGGTAGCTGCGAACCATCGATGTTCCTTCTTGGATGTCAGTTCCGATCCGGATCACGATATCATGCTCCGGGGCAGCTCGCGACGACGATGTTCCTCGCCGGCCACGTCATGCGACGGCGCGCTTCACGGTGTCGCCGCTGACATTCGCATCGCTGTTTCACCGACTCGCGAGGCAATGGCCGCGGCAGTAGCCGGCGCGTGGATTCGGGGATCTGGTAAGCCCGTGGGGGCGTGCTGGCGGCGGTGGAGATGGGCAACGCCGCGCTCTGGGTGACGATCCACGGCCTCGCCGCACTCGATAGTGCGTGCCGCTGGAAATCGTTCGTGATCGAGGCGCTGGTTTTAAGCCGCGTCATATTCGGCATGTCATCTGATCGCATCGTGTGTCGATCTTCGCGTGCCGGGATACGCCGTAACCGATGCCCGGCCTTAAGCCCGACCGAGGGAAAAAAGCGGGTAGGCGCAGCCGAGGGGACGGCGCCTACCCAAGAAACCCCCTAGCGCGGGTTTTTCTTCTTCTTGTGCTTCTTGTCGGTCGTTGGATCGGTGGCGGCCGAAGAATCGTCCGCGGGTGCCGATGCGTCGGCGGTCTGGCCGGCCTGTGGGTCGGCCGGCGTAGCCTGGGTCGTTGCCGGATCTGCCGGTGGTGTCTGCGTTGTCGTGGGCTCTGCCGGGGCCGACGTGGTTGGCGATGTCTGCTCGGGCGTCGTCGGCGCCGGCGTTGTCTGAGCATAGGCTGCGACCGGCAAGGCTGCAGCCGCGATCAGAATAAATACTGGAATCTTCATAGGTAAACTGTCCGCTCACAAGCCGGCAGAACGCGCCGGCAAGCAAACACTAGAGGATTGCGGGCCGCGCTTATAGTCGGACCGGTTCGGCCCAACGCGCTTTAGGGTCCGATCTATGATGAACCGTGTCATGCCTCCGTTGGAACGTGCGAGTCATGATCATTTCTTGCAGAACGCCCCCAGGATCTTCACGTCATTCCCGGCTTAATGCACAGGATCGTCGGCCGATTCTGTCGTTGATGGCGACATCCATTGACGCCAGACGAGCAACAGCGCGGCCATTACCACGGGGCCGACGAACAGTCCGACCAGGCCGAGCTGCGCCAGGCCGCCGAACGCGCCGATCATCGCCAGCAGAAACGGCAGTTTGACCGCGCTGCCGATCACCGACGGCTGGACGACATTGTCGCCGACCGTCATCACAACCACGCCGAACGCAAAGAGCAGGCCCCCGGCCAGGAAGTCGCCATTGCCGATCAGGATCAGACTGGCCAGGCCGAACGCCGCCCAGGCGCCGAACGGTACCAGCGCCAGAACGATCGTGAAGGTCGCGAAGAGCAGCGGCTGAGGCACGCCGGCCGCGCCATAGCCGATGCCGATGATCGTCCCTTCCAGAACCGAGACGAGGACGGTTCCGTTCACGGTCGCTCGCACCGCGCCGATCATGCGCTCCAGAAACGTGCCACCGAAAGCGCCGAACATCCTGACCGAAACCTCCCGCGATTGGGCGGCGATTTCCCTCCCGCGCGCCAGCAGAGTCGCCAGCGCCAGCAACGTGACGAGGAACAGCGCCGATTCCTTGGCGACCTCGCCGCCGATCGAGCGGGTCCAGCCGAGCACCGATGACGCGGTGAGCGTGCCCAACAGCGCGTTCGACCCTTGCGGATTGGCAACATGCTGCTGCCACCAACCGTTCAGCCGATCGCCGAATAGCGGGATGCCGGCCAGCCAGGCGGGTGCGGCGATCCCGCTTTGTTGCGCATGCTTCAGCCATTCGAGCGCACCCTGGCTCTCCTGCGCCAGGGTGACGGCGGCCAGCGAAAGCGGCAGGATGACCAGCAACGCGGTCGCCAGCGTGAAGAGTGCCGCGACCAGTCCCGGGCGGTCAGGCATGCGCCGCAGCGCTTTCTCGAAAAGCGGCCATTCGGCAATCGCCAGCACCGCCGCCCAGGCAATCGGCGTCAGGAATTCCGACGCGATCCAGCAGGAGAGCAGCACGATGGCGAGCGTCAGATAGAGCTGGCGCGTCCGTACACGATCAGGCTCGGCAACGTATTGGACGCCGGCTTGCGGACCCGGCTTGGCCATCGCGCCGCTTTCGGGTTCAATCGGCATTGGCGCTCGATGCGAATATTTCAAACCACATGTCGACGCTCCGGCGGACGATCCGTCCGATACCCGTCTCTTCCTTCTGGGAAAATTGGGCAAGCCTTGAGCCGTGCAAGGCACCCGCCATCGGCAGGAGGAATTGCCTCAGTCGGTCATTCTTCCGAAAGGCAGCAGCTTTCGCGCCAGCGCGGCGGCGGTCTTGCCGTCATTGGCGCGCAGGGCCGGCAGGATCGCGATGGCATTGCGTTTCATGACGATATCGAGCGGCGTCGGCGTAGGGGCACGGGCGGCGGCCTCGGCGAGTTTGCGCGCTTCGGCGACATTGTTGCTGTCGGATCGTATCCGCATCATCGCTGCCAGGCCCGGGCAGAACGCTCCCTGATTGCCGAGCGCAACGGCGCGGGTGAGCGCCGCTTCGCCCAGCTGCGCCTTGGCCCCCAGCATCGTGCGGGCCATGAAGCCGCCCAACTGATCGATGGCATCAAGATGCCAGCCGGCGATGACCATTTGCGCTTCGGCATCCCGCGGATAACGCGCCGCCAGCGCTTCGAAGATAGCCAGCGAGGTGCGGGCGTCGGACCGGCTGCGTGTGAGCTTGGCGCGGTAACCGATGGCGACGCCGCGCTGGAGCGTCGCTTCACGGTCGCCGGGACGCTCGGCCAAAATCCGGTCCGACACAGTGATCGCGCGACCGATCAGAACCAGCGCCCTGGCCTTGTCCGTGGTTTGAAAGGCCGCGGCGGTCAGCAACTCGCGCGGGGTGTTGGCCATGGCGGGGACTGGCATCACCGCGAGTGCCGCCGCCGCGCAGGCAATCATTGGGCGCCATATGGCCATGGTGATCGGCATGTAGGGTTCCTCGACAGTCCATTGGTCGTAATCGCCCCGGAGACGGGACGGCCGGCGGGCGATGACCGCAACTGCAGCCTGACTAGCTGCTATCGTCGCCAAAGGCGATGCTCAGGCCTTTGTGCTGCCCGGCGCCGCTTTTGCGCCTTTATGCCTGGAGGGGAGTGTGAGGCGCTTGGCAGCGCAAACGCCCGATCGGCTATGCCGGGCGGGGTTGCAACGGGAACGGTGTCACGACGCCAGCCGCCTCTCCGGCGACCGACAGCAACATGATCCGCATCGAGCGCAACGCGATCCGCATCGTCATGGCGAGGTCATGCTGGAATTGTCCGGCCAGCGGTGCGGCATCGTCATCTTCCAGCATGTCGAGCAGATGCCGTTCGTCGGGTGTGAACGCCGCATCCGACGGGCCGCCTGCCTGAAAACGTCGTCCGAACCTCGCCTCGAACAGGGTCATCACGCTGTCGAGTACCGGCGCGAGCAGGCCGGCGCCCAATGTCTCGAGGCGTTTGTACAGGCTGAACTGGACCGGGTCACCGGAATCGCGCGCGATGCGCCAGCTCCTGGCGCCTTCGATGATGGTCCAGACGGCAGAGGGGGCGGGCGCGAAACGCATGGGGGTGCCTTCTTGATTTCCCCTTACGCTGCCTCGCTTTTGCGACTTATTCGCAGACGATAGGCCGGCTCTGTGACACCCGCAAGACACAATGACGCGTTCGATCGCTCGCGGCGATGCAGTCGTCGCAGACTGGCCATCTCGGTGACGATCAGTCAGCGCTTTGCTCCCGGCCCGCCATGGTGGCACAACGCATCATTGGGTCATGCAAAACCAGGTCTGGCATCCGCCTGACCAGATTGTGGGAGCGCCGATGCATCCTGTCGAGACATTCGAACTCGTCCTCGCTCTTCTTGCCGGCGTGATCGCGCTGCATTGGGCGGCGCGGCGCATTGGCCTTCCACCGGCGACCGCATTGCTCGTCGGGGGCGGTGGCCTCGCCTTTGTGCCCGGCCTGCCTCCGGTGGCGCTTGATCCCGAGATTGCTTTGGTGCTGTTCCTCCCGCCGCTGCTGATGGACGGGGCCTATTACACCGCGTTCGGCCGCTTTCGACGACACCTTCCAGGGATCCTGTCGCTCGCCGTCGGCGCGGTCGTGTTCACCACGCTGGCGGTTGGTGTCGTCGTCCACTGGCTCGTCCCAGGCCTCCCATGGGCGGCCTGCTTCGCCCTTGGCGCCATCGTGTCGCCGCCGGATGCCGTCTCGGCGCGCGCCGTGCTTCAGGGCGTGACGCTTCCGCGGCGGCTGTCGGCATTGCTGGAAGGAGAAAGCCTGCTCAACGATGCAACCGGGCTGGTTCTGTTTCGCTTCGCCGTCGTCGCCACGCTGAGCGGTGTGTTCGATAGCGGCGCGGCGGTATCGAATTTCCTCTTCCTTTCATTTGGCGGGATCGTCGTGGGCCTCGCAGTCTCGGCTGTCTGGATGTTCGTCGTCCGGCGCCTGAGCGACCAGACGCTGATCATCCTGGCCAACACGCTCATCTGCTGGGCCGCCTATATCGCCGGAGAGATGGTTCATGTCTCCGGGGTGATCGCGACGGTCGTCGCCGGGCTGGTGCTCGGCTGGTATCAGCATATCATCTTCCCGGCGCAGGTCCGGCTCCGCGGCGCCGCCTTCTGGCAGACCTTGGTATTTGTGCTCGAGGCTCTGGTTTTCATCCTGATCGGCTTCTCGCTTCGTGGCGTGCTCGATCGGGTCGGCGGGATCGAGGCGGTTTCGACCACGATGGCCATTCCTGTCCTTGGCGTCGTGCTGACGGTCGTGGTCGCACGCTTCGTCTGGATCTTTGGCAGTGACGGCCTGCTCGGTGTGCTTCGCGCAATTGGGTTTAAACGAGCGCGTCCGCTCGGGGCGCGGCAAGCGACGGTGCTCGGCTGGACCGGCATGCGCGGCGTCGTGACGCTAGCGGTGGCGCTCACCTTGCCGGCGTCGATGCCGGGCAGGGACCTGATGCTCGTGATCGCCTTCGCGGTGATCTTTGCCACCGTCGTCGTGCAAGGGACGAGCCTCGGCTGGCTGATCGGGCGAGTCCGGCCGGTCGACCAGGATCCGCCGGCGAAAATGAACCTGGCGCAATCGGAGGCGGCGATCGCCCGTGCCAGGACCGATGCCGTGGAGGCGCATGCCTATGCACCCGACGGAACGCTGATCCACCCGCAACTCCTCGAACAATCTCGCAAGCGTCTGGAGGTCATCCAGCGCTACGCGGCGGATACGGACAAATTCATGGAAGGCGCCCGAACGCATTTCGACGTCGTGCTGATCGCGCTTGCTGCGGGACGCGCGGAACTGATCCGCATCCATCGCGCAGGGCTGATCGAGGACGAAGTGCTGCACAATCTGGAACGCGATCTGGACGTAGAGGAACTGGGTATCATCCTCCAGCGCGACACATAGCAGCCCGGTTCAGGAGCCTGTTACGCCGGGGCATACGCCCCCAGCCGAGATCCGGCCACTTAGTTAAGGTCGTCAACACTCCGCTTCTTGCAATTGCGATTAAATCGCATTAGCGATCCGCGTCTAGTCGAATCATCGGCTCGTCGCGAACGGTGACGCTCGCTCCATCCCCCGGATCACCGGTCCGCCTAGCACCCGGCCCGTTTCTGGCCGGAGCGATTGCGGGTGTGTCCGGCGCGGCGCGGAAGATGAGGCGCGACGAGAGCTGATATAAAAGGGGACATTGATGCGCCGTTCATTTCGCTTGCTGCTGGCGGGCCCTGCCTGGGCACTCACGCCGGCACTGGTCCATGCTCAGGAAGCATCGCATCAGGGCACGGCGCTCGAGGAAGACAGCAGCGACGACATCGTCGTAACCGGCTATGGCCGAAGCGACCAGCCGACCACCGCGACGGGGCTTCGCCTCACGCCGATCGAAACGCCGCAGACGATCAGCGTCATCACGCGCCAGCAGATCGACGACCAGGCGCTGATCTCGATCAACGACGCACTCGATTTCGCCGTGGGCATTTCCAAAAAGGATATCGACCGCGGCCGCAGCGCGATTTCCGCGCGCGGCTTTGAGGTGCAGAATTTCCAGCTCGACGGCGCGCCATTCGTCAACGGCAATGTCGGCTTTGGCGAGACCAGCACGGCGATCTACGATCGCGTCGACCTGGTGCGCGGCGCGGCGGGCCTGATGCACGGTGCGGGTGACCCGTCGGCGGTCGTCAACCTGATCCGCAAACATGCCGATGCGCGTGACTTCACCGGCCGGGCCAGCCTTGAGGGCGCGTCATGGAACCGCATCGCCGGGACGCTGGATATCCAGTCGCCGCTCAATGCCAGCGGCTCGGTGCGGGCCCGCGCCGTCGCTCAGGCCTATCGTCAGGACGGCTTTGTCGATCGCGAGGAAAAGAGGGGCGTTGTCCTGTACGCTGTGGTCGATGCCGACCTCGGCGCGCGCACGACATTGTCGGTCGGTGCCAGTTATCAGCGCGATGATCGCGATGGCGTGATGTGGGCGCAGCTGCCCTATTGGTATACCGACGGCACACGCACCCACTGGCCGCGCTCCAAGACCACCGGCACCGATTGGGGATTCTGGAATACTACCGAGATCTCGGCCTTTGCCACGTTGAAGCATGAACTGGGCGGGGAATGGAGCCTTCGCGGCGACCTCGGCTATCACAAGGGGCTGGAGGAATCGAAACTGCTCTGGCTCAACGGCGTGCCCGACCGAGTGACCGGCGCGGGCGTGGACACCTCAGGCTATTGGTACAAGGCCGATCCCGAACAATGGCATGGCAGCATCCAGGCCAATGGTCCGTTCTCGCTGCTGGGCGGGCAGCATGATCTGGCGATCGGCGCCATGGTCAGCCAGCTTGCCGATGGCTGGAGCAATCGTACTCCGCCTTCGGTCGATCCGATTGCCGATTTCAATCACTGGGACGGCAACCTCGCCGACCCCGAATGGGGCGCGCGCTTCCAGTCGAGCAAAGGCACCACCGCCCAGGCGGCGCTATACGCCACGACGCGGATCAGCATAGTCGACCGGCTGAAGCTGATCGGTGGCGGACGCCTGAGCTATTTCCGGCGCAACGAGCAAGAGACGGTCGACACTCGCGCCTACCGGATCAGCTATAAGGGCACGCTTACGCCCTATGCCGGCCTGATCTTCGACATCACGCGCAACCTGTCCGCCTATGCGAGCTACACCAATATCTTCAAGCCGCAGGGCAATGTCCGCGACCGCGACGGCCGCCTGCTCGATCCGCTGGAAGGCAAGAGCTATGAGGCGGGGCTGAAAGCGCTGCTGCTCGACGGCAAGCTGCTGGCGACCGCCGCTGTCTACCGCATCGAGCAGAACAACCTCGCCGTGCCCGATCCGGGGGAATTCGTGCCGGGCACGAACATCCCGGCTTCGCGTGGGGCGAAAGGGACCGTCGCCAAGGGCTATGAATTGGAAGTCGTCGGCAAGGTCACGCGGCAATGGGATCTCAGCCTCGGCTGGAGCCATTACAGCGCAAAGGATGCCGACGATCTGGACGTGCTCAGCCATCAACCGCGCAAAGCGTTCAATTTCGCGACCAAATACGCCTTTGCCGGCGCGCTCGACGGGTTCAGCCTCGGCGGTGCGGTCAAATGGGAAAGCCGCCCGCCTGTCACCGCGGAGAACCCCGGTACCGGCGTAGTGGAGCCGATCGGCCAGCCGGCCTACGCTATCGTCAATCTCATGGCGCGCTACGCAATGAACAAACAGCTGTCGCTTCAGCTCAACGTCGACAATCTCTTCGACCAGACTTTCTACAGCGGCAACAGCTGGTTTCCCGGCTTCGTCTATGGCGAGCCGAGAAATGCCCGGGTGACGTTGAAATACGGTTTTTGACGTCGCCCGGGAGGAACCGGGCTAACCCGATCAGGCGCCGGGCAGCGTCGTCGGCGGAATTCCTTCCAGTCCTTAGCGTCTAGCACTGCCTGCCTGCGTCCAAAGCGCCTGCATGTTCCGGCCGACGGAGACCTGTGGCTCGGAAGGGGTAAGATGTTCTCCGGCTTCCCAGCCTATTACCGTGCGCCGCGCGGCCTCGAACGCGTCGCGCAGCGAGGCGCCATGTGCCAGAGGTCCCTTCAGGAAGGCCTCGCCGAAATACGTCACGGAGCGCGTATCGTCGCAACCGAAGGAGCTACGGTCCTTCCGCGCCGCCGTGATCACGATCGTGTCGTCGTTCGCCAGCGCAGGAATCCAGCTGCCCGAAAAACAGGCCGAAACGATAATGATGCGCCGCCTGATCCCCGCACGCGCCAGCGCGTCGGCGACCGAGGCGGAAGAGATCGGGGTCAGATCGTCATAGGTCGGAAGGGCGGTCGCGAGTTCGGCATCGCGCGATCCGTGCGACGCCAGATAGACGAACGCAATGTCGCGGACAGGGTCGATCCGGCGTCCAAGGCCGCGGGCTGCCGCTGCCATATTGTCCTGAGTTGCGAACGGCGCATGGAGAACATCCGTCACTCCATTGGAGAGTAGCACACCGCCGCGATAATCCCCGCCATAGCGCGTGGCGGCGACCCGCAACGCAAGATGAGCCTCCCGCGAGAAGAGCTGTTGCTGCCCATCCCCGGCGACGGCGATGGCATAGACGTTGGATCGGCCGGGAATGCGAGGCGACAGGCCCTCAACTGCTTTCTCTACCAGCCCCGGTTGCGCCCCCCACAGGCGATCGACGGGGATGGCGCGCATCGCGTCGATGCTCTTCTCAGTCGCGTTTTCCTGCTCCGAGGGACCGAGGCCGAGCAGTGATCGCGCCTGCGCCGAGGCGCGGTAGAAGGTCAGATCCGCCTGAGAAAACCAGGCGGCGATGGCGATCGTCGCGATCAGGAGGCCGGTAGCAGCCCAGATCCGTTTTGCGTTGCTATGCGAGAAGCGCAGCCAGACCGACAGGATCGCGACCATGGTCATCGCGCCCGCCAGGATGCTGAAGAACTCGTCTTCCTGGCCCTGCGGCGCAAGGAATTTGGAGAGCAGCAATTCTCCCTGAAAGACGATCGCGATGGCAAGGAAGACTGCCGCAAGCCCCAGCGTCGCGGAGCGTAGTCGCAGAACCCAACCAGCCAGCAACGCGGCAAGGACAGGCATGCCGGACAGGAACAGAATCCCACTGACCATGCCGCCGCGATCGCGGAAGAGAATGGTGTCAACGATCGTGAGTAGGGTAAGGACCACCCACAATAACGCTACCCGGCCGGGATTGGACCAAGCCGCAATCCCCCACGGGCGGACCCGCGTCTTCTCTGCGTCAGCCTGGCCCGGATTTACCCGATTGGCGGCCGCTTTGACTCCCTTTCTCGGCAGGCCACTCCGGACAAGCGTCTCTTCGAGGTCGGTCCATTGCGTGTCGGTAAAGCAGCGGCGCGGCAAGACGTAACAATTATGGTCACTGAGATAGATCAGATATCCTGATATTTCCTGCCGCCAACTGTCGAACTGGCTCCACGCCATGACGACCGTAGTGGACGCGCTATGAAGGTCCAATCCCTCGTCGGTCCAGCTCGTCCGATATTCCTCGTGAAGGGTGCGTTGCTGCCGGAAGAGCCGCCGCGCCTGATATCCGGTAAGGCCGTCTCCCAGTAGCACCAGCAGCAATATGGGCACGATGATCGCCGCGCAGAAGATCGAGGCAGAGCGCGCCGCATCTGCCCAGGTCGCGTCTTCCAGCAGGTTGATCGCGAATCCGCCCAGCCAAAAGATCGCGAGGACGAGCGCCTTATAGCACAGAGACCGGCGGGAGCTGGCGCGGCGTCTATATTGCACGCGATAGGCGACGATGACGTCTTGCTCGTTCAACGTATAGGTAATCGTTCCCGACATTCAGCCTCCTGCCAGATCCGGCTAGCGGGCAGAGATTGATGAATCGTGCCTTTGCGCAAGCTGGATCCGGCTTTTCTTTCTCGCCCGCCTGCAAGCGCCCCGGCGCGTCGCCTGGCGACCTAGGCACGATGAAGATGCTTGCCGAATCCTCCCGGCATTCTCGGAGGCAGGCAACAAAATCTCGGGGAGATATTTCCGGTCTGGTCGATGACACCGTGCAGATTGAAACCGGACCGACAGCAATTGGGACGAAAGGCGGGACGGAATGTGGGCGCGATTCTCAACGCTCTGCCGAAAGGGGGAGAAAACGCACATTTCTCACCTGATGATGGTGACCCCTACGGGAATCGAACCCGTGCTTCAGCCGTGAAAGGGCCGCGTCCTAACCGCTAGACGAAGGGGCCATACCCGCGAGCGGGATGAGCAGGTGACGCGCCTAGGGAAATGGCGCGGTCGGGTCAAGGCACTGTATCGTCATATCGACGATGACATACCGCCTGAAGCTTATTCCCGTCGGGATCGCGGACATAGGCGCCGTAATAATTGGCGTGATAATGCGGGCGCAGCCCAGGCGCGCCCTCGTCGCTGCCGCCATTCGCCAGCGCTGCCGCATGGAACGCGTCGACCGCCGCCCGGTCGGGGGCCAGGAACGCGGTATGCGGCCCGTTGCCGGGATTCGGCGCACCACCATCGAAGGGCGAACCGACAAACAGTTTCTGCCCCGCCAGGTCGCCGAAGATCAGGCCGCCTTCACGTTTGAACGGCTGATCGATGCCGAGTACCGCCATGACCGGTTCGTAAAAGGCGCGCGAGCGATTGATATCGGCGCTGCCCAAGGTGATGTGACTGAACATCGTTTTCCCCTTCAGTCCCGCTCCATAGCCTTTGGGCTACTCCGCCCAGGCGGCGTCGTCGAGGTGGAGTTCGGCCGCCGGCTTCGCGCCCCAATCGTCGATCCGCGCGCGCCCGGCGAGCCACAATTTGCGGTGCGGCGGTGCGCCGAGCAAGGCCATGCCCAGCGCGGTGTCGGCCTGGCGGAAAGCGACGGTCTTGATCGTGCGGCCATCATCGCCCGCGACGACCGCGCGGACATGGCCGTTGCCGACAATGTCCGCCTTGATGATTCGCACTGGCCCGGCGACCACGCGCGGCTGCGGCCAGCCCATGCCATAGGGGCCGCCAAGGTCCATCGCCTCGACCAAAGCAGGCGTGATCCCGCCGGGGGCAAGCAACGCATCGAGCAGCAGCGCGCGATCGCCGATCGACCGTGCAACACCCTCGGCGAGGCGCGAATCGAGAAAGGCGGCGAACGCATCGAGCTGGTCCGCGTCGATGGTCAGGCCTGCCGCCATGGCATGACCGCCACCGGCGACGAGCAGGCCCGAATCCTTGGCCGACAGCACGGCGGCGCCAAGGTCGACGCCTGAGATCGAGCGGCCTGATCCTTTGCCGACGCCGTGTTCGTCGATCGCGATGACGATTGCGGGGCGGCCGTATTTTTCTTTCAACCGCCCCGCCACGATCCCGATCACGCCGGGATGCCAGCCATGGCCCGCCACGACGATCACTGCATGATTGCTTTTGGTCAGCGCCATAGCCTCGGCGCCTTCCTGCACCAGGGCCTCGATCGCGCGGCGTTCTTCGTTGAGCCGGTCAAGCTCGGCGGCGATATCGGCGGCTTCCTGCGGGTCGCGGGTGGTGAGCAAGCGCACGCCGAGATCGGATTTGCCGACGCGCCCGCCCGCATTGATCCGCGGCCCCAGCGCGAATCCGAGATCGGTCGCGGTCGGCGCACGCGTCAGGCGAGAGGCGGAGATCAGCGCGTTGAGCCCGATATTGCGGCGCTGCGCCATCACCTTCAACCCCTGCGCGACGAACGCGCGGTTGAGGCCCTTCAACTGCGCGACATCGGCAACCGTGCCGAGGGCGACGATATCGAGCAGGTCGAGCAGGCGAGGCGGCTCTCGCCCGTCGAAATACCCGCGCCCTTTGAGCGTGCGGATCAGCGCCGCACCGAGCAGGAAGGCGACGCCGACCGCCGCGAGATGCCCGTGCGCTGCGCCCTCGGTCTCGTCGAGCCGGTTGGGGTTCACCAGCGCATGGGCATGGGGCAAGGCGAGTGCGCATTTATGGTGGTCGACGACGATCACGTCGACGCCAGCGACGCGCGCCTGTTCCAGCGCTTCGAACGCCTGCGCGCCGCAATCGACCGTGACGATCAGGCTCGCACCCTCCGACTTCAGCCGCACCAGCGCTTCGCCCGAAGGGCCGTACCCTTCCATCAGGCGGTCGGGGATATAGGCCTTTGCCTCCAGCCCGAGATCGCGGAGCAACAGGATCATCAGCGCTGCCGAGGTCGCGCCATCGACGTCATAGTCGCCGAAGATGGTCACCGCCTCGCCCGACTGCACCGCATCGGCCAGCCGGTCGGCGGCCTTGTCCATGTCACGGAAGATCGACGGATCAGGCATGAAGCCGCGAATGCTTGGGGACCGATGCGCCTCCAATTCTTCGCGCGGGCAACCACGGGCCAGCAGCAATTGCGTCACCAGATCATCCGGCGCAAATCCCGGGTCACGGGTATCCGTTTCCAGCGCGCGCCAGCGCCAGGGCTGGCCGAGGATCGACGAGGTGATGTTGAGGACATTGGTCATCGGATCAGGGAAATCGGGATATCGGAATGCTGCATCAGACCATAGTGGCATAGTATCGCGGCGGTGGCACGTTGTACGCCGGGCTGTGGCGAGTGGGCCGATTCAACGCCGGCGTCGCACATAGCATGGTGGCGCCGGACGGATCGCGGTGCGCTATCCGGAGTGCTCTTTGACATGACTGCGAAAAAGAAGAGGGATTCTCGCTGCTGTTCCGGTGCGGCTGTTCCCATGCTGTTATGCGCTGTTTTCATACTGTTATTCGATAACAGCATCGGGGCAGTTTAAGTGTCAGAGAAACAATGGAAAACTTGAACCGAAAATCCAACTTAACAGCATCAGAAAAAATTCCGGCAAATAACAGCGTGAAACAGCAACTGGCGTCGGCGCGGAACGATTCGCTAACGCCAGTCGCGGATCATCCGCTCCAGCCCCGAGACGACCCGCGCCAGCCGCCCATAATCGACCTTGTCGGGTGTGTCGGCCGGGCTGTGATAATGCGGATAGCGGAACGGCGCGGTATCGGTGACCATCAGCGCCGGGATGCCGACCTGGCCGAACGACCAGTGATCCGACCAATCGATTCCCTGGATGAAGGCCGGCGCGGTGCCGCCGACGCTGGGGAATTGCGTTTTGTCGCGGAACGACCCGACGGCCTTGCGCAGGAACGATCGCGACGATGTCGTGCCGACAAAGGCGACGAAATCGCCCTTGCTCGGATAGAGCATGTCGAGCGGCGAGGGGTAGTGCTGGCTATGCTCGCGGTCGCTGTAGAAACCCATCGTCTCCAGCGACATCATGCCGATCACGCGCTCGCCGGATTGCTTGAGGCGTTTGGCATAGACCAGGCTGCCCATCAGCGGGGTCTTGAAATAGGGCGGCTCCTCATTGACGAACAGCACCAGCCTGAGGCGATAGCGCGCCTTGCCGCGCAGATCGGCAAGGCGGCGCGCCAGTTCGATCACGCCCGCCGTGCCCGATCCATTGTCGTTCGCGCCGGGCGCCATGCCGGCGCTGTCGTAATGTGCCCCGATCACGATCGTCCCGGCATCGGGCTTCGCGGGTTCGATCACCACCTCGATGTTGCGCACGATCTGGCCATCAGCGGCAAAGCGTTGGCGCTGGATCGCATATCCCAGTGATGCCAGCACGCCCTCGATATGGGCAGCGGATTGTTCGAGCTCTTCGGGATGTTCAATATTGTGCGGCGTGCTCGCAATCGCTTCGACATCGCTTCTCAAGCGCACTGCCATCGCGCTTTCCCCGGCGGTCAGCGACGGCAGCGGACCCGCATAGGATCGGCCGGGAACCGCCGTCATCCACTTCAACGCAAGAACCGGGGTGGAGAACAGCGCGACGACAAGGCAGAGGGCGAGTATCTTCACTCCACGCTCGCTCAGATTGCCGATCCACTCCAGAAACAATGCCTGTTGCCTTTCCGATCGGCGAGGCCTTCCGTCTGCCCGTTATTCATGATTATCTCCAGCCATTCCTCCCCCGTCGAAAGCCTCCCATCATGCGCATCCTGAAGCCGCTGACGGCCATCGCCCTGCTGGCCGCAACCTCCTTGTCCGCCATTGGCTACAGCCAGACCGCACCGATGACGCCGGACAACGTTGCCGCCTATGACCCGATCCGCGAACAGGCCGATTATGTCCGCAAGGAAGTGATGATCCCGATGCGCGACGGGGTGAAGCTGTTTACCGTCATCGTCATGCGCAAGGGCACCAAAGGCGGCCCGATCCTGCTCAGCCGCACGCCCTATAATGCGGGCAAGGCGACGATGCGCAACCGCAGCCAGAAGATCGAGGAGATCTTGCCGATCTCCGACGCGGAGTTCGTCAATGACGGTTATATCCGCGTCTATCAGGATGTGCGTGGGCTCGACGGGTCGGAGGGCGATTATGTCATGACGCGGCCGCTTTCCGGGCCGCTCAACGATACCAAGATCGATCATTCGACCGACGCCTATGACACGATCGACTGGCTGGTGAAGAATGTGCCCGAATCGAACGGCAAGGTCGGCATCACCGGGTCATCCTATCTCGGCTTCACCTCGCTGATGGCGCTGATCAATCCGCACCCGGCGCTGAAGGCGGCGGTACCGCAGAGCCCGATGGTCGATGGCTGGGTCGGCGACGACTGGTTCCACAACGGCGCGTTCCGCATGCCCAATTTCGCTTATATCCTCGGCCAGACCGCGAAGAAGGGCGGCGGCGCCGTCCCATATGGTTCGGGTGACGAATATGATGTGTTCCTGAATGCGGGCTCGGCCGGCGATTTCGCCAAGACTTATGGCGTGGACAGCTTGCCCTATTCGAAGAAGCTGATGGAGCATCCCGCCTATGACGAATATTGGCAGGATCAGGCGGTCGACAAGCTGCTCGCCAAGCGCAAGCTGACCGTGCCGACGATGCTTGTCGTCGGGCAATGGGATCAGGAGGACAGTTACGGCGCGCCAGCGGTCTACAAGGCGCTCGAGCCGCAGGACAAGAAGAACGACATGGTCACTCTGGTGATCGGCCCGTGGCGGCATTCGGGGGTCAATTATGACGGTTCGAAGCTCGGCGATCTCGATTTCGCCGGCGACACCGGGCTGCAATTCCGGCGCGATTACATGAAACCGTTCCTCGATCGCTATCTCAAGGACGGCGCGCCCGCGGTGAAGACGCCGTCATCGCTGACCTATGCAACCGGGATCGACAAATGGGAGGCCCGCGCGGCCTGGCCGGCCGGCAAGGCGACCCCGCTCTATCTGCAAGGCAGTTTCGGCCTGTCTTGGGACAAGCCGGCGGCGGCGGGCCGTGACGATTATGTTTCCGATCCTGCCCGGCCGGTGCCGTATCTGCCGCGCCCGGTGTTGCCCAACAAGGATGATGCGTGGCGCACCTGGCTGGTCAAGGATCAGCGTTTCGTCTCGGGCCGCACCGATGTGCTCGAATACACCACGACCGCGCTCGACAAGGATGTGCATATCGCGGGACAGCCGATGGTCGATCTGTTCGCCGCGACTTCGGGCAGCGACAGCGATTGGGTGGTCAAGCTGATCGACGTCTATCCGCAGGAACTGACCAGCCAGCCGAAGATGGCCGGGTTCGAATTGCCGATCGGGATCGAGATCTATCGCGGGCGCTATGTCCATGGTTTCTCGACCCCCGCCGCGCTGACCCCGGGCAAAGTCGAGAATTACAAGTTCGGCCTGCCCAATGTGAACCATGTCTTCAAGAAGGGGCACCGCATCATGGTGCAGGTGCAGTCGAGCCTGTTCCCGCTCTACGACCGCAACCCGCAGAGCTATGTGCCCAACATCTTCTGGGCGAAGCCGGGTGATTACAAGGCGGCGACGCAGACAGTGGTCCATGCGCCGGATCAGGCCAGCGCGGTGTGGCTGCCGGTGGTCGATTGAGCGAGCTTTCCCCTCCCTTGCAGGGAGGGGAGTGGCCCGCGCCGGATCACCCCTTCAGCCAGGCACCTTCGCGGAACCACTTCGTGACGATATATTTGGTCCCGCGCACCACCGGCATGCCTTCGTGCAGCGTCTTGTCGTTGGGGCTGCCATCGGGTTTCATGTTATTCCAGGCGAGCAGCAGGCCGCGCTTGGGCGCGACACGGATGCCGGCCTGCGGGAACCAGGTCGCGCCGCCTTCCTCGACATCGTTGAGGTAGATCATCGCGGTCCAGGTGCGCTGCCCGCCGCTCGACTGCATCGCCTGCCAATAGCTTTCGCCGTGGTGAAAATAATCGTGATGCGCGCGGAATTGCTGGCCGGGCGCATAACGCTGACCCTGCATCGTCTCGCCATGGCTCGGGTCGATGCCGAGCAGATTGGCGATCGCCTCGTCGGTCGGGCGAACATCGGGCGACCAGCGATCCATGTCACAACTCTCGCTGGTGCGAAAACCGTCATCCGCGCGGTCCGACAGCAAGGTCGACGGGCGGCGATTGGTGTCGATCAGCTTGACCAGCTTGCCGCACTGCAGGGGGTTGAGGAAATCGGTGTGATAATAGATTTGCGCGGTGTCGATATTCGCGCGCCTGATGGCCGGATTGGCGTCAAGCCGGCGGGCGACGGTGGCCCCGGCGAGCTGGCGCACCGGAGAGGTCAGGACGGGTTTCTTGCTGAATATGCTCACGGCGGCGCAATTTGCCGACCATCGCCAAAAAGGCAAGACCCGCCGGATTTCTCCGACGGGTCCGTCCTGACGAAACAAGTTAGATTTACCAGAAGATATCGTACACCGTATCGACCACTTCGCCGGTGTAGATATCAACCAGCAGCGCATCGTTGTAATAGCGCACCCAGCGATACTCACCATAAGCATCGGGCAAACCATAGTAGCTCGCATCGTCCAGCCAGTAATTCTGGTTGAACAGGATCGAGCTCAGCGTGAACCCGATCGAGAAGCGGCGATAGCCCGAGTTCCAGCCATAGGGCGCATAGTAACGCGGCAAGTGATAGGCGTTGCGATCACGCGCGCGGCGATCGTTCCAGTTGTAGCGGCCGTCCCGGCGCCAATCGCGGTTCCACGCACGGCGGTCGTTATAGTCGCGACCGCCCCGGCCGTTATAGCCGCCGCGATTGTCACGCCAATTGCCATTGCCGTTCCGGGCATCGCTGCCGCCGCGGTCGCCACGCCAATTGCCGTTGCGACCATCATTGCCGCCACGATTGCCGCGCCAGTTGCCGTCATTGCCACCGCGGCCATCGCCGCGAACATCCGGGCGGCCGCCTCGACCGTCGCCACGTACATCGGGGCGACCACCGCGACCATCGCCGCGCACGTCCGGTCGACCGCCGCGACCATCGACACGCAGGTCGGGCCGTTCACGGCTCACATCGGGGCCACGGCCGCCGGGCGTGATATCGGGCCGATTGCTGCCATTGCCACGCCAATCCTGACCGCGCCCATTCTGGCCGAAACCGCCACGATTTGGCTGGCCCTGGGGCTGCTGCACCTGGGGCTGGCGGACCTGTGGCCGGCCTTCCCAATTGCCGCGGCCCTGACCGCGGCCCTCGACGGCCTGCGGACGCGGCTGTTGCGGCTGAGCCTGGGGCGCAGGCCGCGGATTTTCGCGGCGTGGCTCCACGCGCTGACCGCCATCGCCGCGACCCTGGCGGAAAGCGCCGCCGCGATCGTTGCGATCACTATTAACATTCTCGGCCGACGCGGCTGCCGGGATCAGAGCCGTTGCGGCCAATAAGGCCGCCAATATCGAAATACGCATTTACCAACCCTCCAAAGCGCCGGCGCACAGAAGGCCCGGTCGATGGACTGGGTTTGCACTATTGTCGATGAGCCGTTTCTGAATTGCGATGACAGCATTGCGAAAGGAATCGAATTCTTCGGCTTACGGCGTCGGCACGAGTGCGGGCACGACTCTGGCGGCATCGCGAGGATCGATTCCCGGCGCCATGCCCGCAGCGATCTGTTCATCGCCGCGCTGAACCCGCGCGGCGCGCAGCACCGCTTCGACCAGACGCGGGTACACGCCGCAACGGCACAGATTGGTGATCCCCTCGCGAATATCCTCCTCGCTTGGGTTGCCGTTCTTCTTCAACAATACCGACACGGCCATGATCATACCGGGAATGCAGAAACCGCATTGCGGCACATTGTCGGCGATGAAGGCAAGCTGCGCCGGATGATCGCGCTCGCGCGATAGCCCCTCGATCGTGGTGACGATGCTGCCCTCAATCGAGCCGATCGTCGTCTGGCAGGACTTGACCGCCTGACCATCGATATCGACGGTACACGCGCCGCACTGGCCGTTGCCGCAGCCATATTTGGTGCCGGTCAGGTTGGACGCGTCGCGCAATGCCCAGAGCAGCGGCGTCGCCGGGTCCATCTTGTACTGGATTGGCTGGTTGTTGACGGTGAAGCGGGTCATGGCCGCACCTTAGCGAGGCGAGGGCGTTTGCGAAACGCCGCGTTTCGGATCGTGGCATTGTCGGATTTGTGGCGGCCGCCGATATTCCGGACATGACCCAGGACATAAGAATGCCAACGCTGTTCATTCCGCATGGCGGCGGGCCCTGCTTCTTCATGGACCCGGCGGGCGGCCCGCCCGATCCGATGTGGCGGCCGATGCAAGCCTATCTTGCCGGCTTGATCGATTCGCTGCCCGCGCGGCCCAAGGCGATCCTGATGGTGTCCGGCCATTGGGAGGCGGACGCCGTCACCGTGCATGTCGGCGACGGCCAGCCCATGATGTTCGACTATTTCGGCTTTCCCGAACACACCTATGACCTGCAATGGCCCGCGCCTGGTGCCCCCGATGTGGCGCGCAGCGCCGCAGCACTGATCGCCGGGGCGGGGTTTGATGTGCGCGAGGAAGCATCGCGCGGCTGGGATCACGGCGTGTTCATTCCTATGATGGTCGCGGTGCCGGGTGCGGACATCCCGCTGGCGCAGATGTCGTTGCGCAAGGATCTCGACCCCGCCGCGCATATCGCGATCGGGTTAGCACTGGCGCCGCTGCGTGACGAAGGCGTGCTGATCGTCGGATCTGGCATGAGTTTCCACAATCTTCGCGCGCGCGGGCCGCAGGTCACGTCGGTCGCCGACGAATGGGACGCGGCGCTGACGGGTGCGGTCACCGATCCCGATCCGGCGAAGCGGGCGGCGCGCGTCACTCGGTGGGAAGAGCTACCCCATGCACGGTTCGCGCATCCGGAGGCGGACCACCTGCTGCCGCTGATGGTCGCGCTCGGCGCGGCCGGCGATGATGAGGCGGTGCGCGACTATCGCGACCATGTCATGGGCTGGGCCGTGTCGGGGTATCGGTTCGGGTAATCTTATTCCTCCCCGTGCCGGGGAGGAATTAAGTCAATTCCGCCAACTGGTATCGATCTTGTCGACCTTGCGGACCATCGCCGCGAAGTCCGCGGCGCCCGCGCCGCCGGGCACCTGCGCCATGTAAAGGTCGCGTTGATGTACCGCGATCACTTCGGGCGGGACGACCAAAGGCTCGCCCATGCCGAGCGTCGCGACCTGGATCTCGCATGCGCGCTGCAACGCCCAATGTTTGACGAACGCCTCGGGCAGGGTCTTGCCCATCACCAGGATGCCGTGATTCTTGAGCAGCATGACGCGCTTGTCGCCAAGATGCTCGAGCAGCCGCTCGCCTTCCTCGTCACGTACGGTGACGCCTTCGAAATCATGATAGGCGATCTGGCCGATGAAATTGCAGGCGTAGAAATTGGTCGGCTGCAGGCCGCCCTTGACCGAACTGACCGCCATGCCCGCGGTGGTATGCGTGTGCATGATGCAATGCGCGTCGGGCAAGTGGCGATGGAACAGCGCATGCTGCACGAAACCGGCGCGATTGACCGGATAGGGATTGTCGTCGAGCTTGTTGCCGTCGATGTCGATCTTGACCAGGCTCGATGCGGTGACTTCGCTGAAATGCAGCCCGAACGGATTGATCAGGAAGGCGCCTTCCTCATCCAGCTTCACCGTGATGTGGTTATAGATCATCTCCGACCAGCCGAGCATGTCGAACACGCGATAACAGGCGGCGAGCTCCTGCCGCGCTTCCCATTCGGCTTCGCTCATCTGGCTGTTGCGTAGCACTGCGGTGGCCATGACACTCTCCTCGGTCGCCTTGATCTTGTGCATTTCAATATCGCACGCGTCGACGCCGATTGCCAGACCGGGCGGCAATGCGCCAAGGTGCGCCGCGAGCCACCGGTGCCGTAGCGGCCGGACGAGAGGGAGCACCAATGCACGTCGATCCAACCACCTCCGCGCCAGGCACGTTGCCGGTCGATGAGACCGCGACCAAGGGCGTCGATGCGCCCGATCTGCAGGTCTTCGTCTTCGCCCTGTTCTTCATCTTCGGCGGCATCACTTCACTCAACGATGTGATCATTCCCAAGCTGAAAGACCTGTTCACGCTCAGCTATGCTCAGGCTCTTCTGGTGCAATCGGCTTTTTTCGCCGCTTATTTCATCTTCTCGATTCCAGCGGCTGCGATCGTGCGCAAGGCGGGTTATATGCGCGCCGCGTCGATCGGCCTGCTGACCATGACAGCGGGCTGCCTGTTGTTCGTACCCGCGTCGCAATCGGGCACTTTCGCGGTCTTCCTGCTCGCCCTTTTCGTTCTCGCGGCGGGGATCACCACGGTGCAGGTGGTGGCGAATCCGCTGATCTCGTTGCTCGGGCCGCCGCGCACCGCGCATAGCCGCCTGACCTTCGCGCAATTCTTCAACTCCGTCGGCACCACGATATTCCCGATCGTTGGCTCGATCCTGATCCTGGGCTCGCTGGCCAATGTCGATGGGTCTAAACTGACCGGGGCTGCGCTCGACGCGTTCCGCACCGCCGAAACCCAGATGGTCGTGAAGACATATCTCGCACTCGCCGTGGCACTGGTAATCGTGGCGGCGGTGGTGTGGACGCGACGCAACCGGCTCGGCAATGTTGTGGACGATAGCGGCAGCATCCTGAAGGCGTTCGGGTTGCTGGAACGCCCGCGCTTCGGCATCGGCGCGATGTGCATCTTCCTTTACGTCGGTGCGGAGGTCGCGATCGGATCGCTGATCGTCAGTTATCTCGAACAATCCAACACGCTCGGCTTCGATGCGGTCACCGCCGGCAAGCATGTCGCCTATTATTGGGGCGGCGCGATGGTCGGACGTTTCATCGGCGCATTCGCGCTGCGCGTCATCTCTCCGGGCAAGGTGCTGGCCGGCGTCGCTATCGGCGCGATCGCCTTGATCGCTATTTCGACGAATACCACGGGCGCCATCGCCGGCTGGTCGTTGCTGGCGATCGGATTGATGAACTCGATCATGTTCCCGACGATCTTCAGCCTTGCCAGCGAAGGCCTGGGACGGCGCGCGGCCGAGGGGTCGGGGATCATCGCGATGGCGATCGTCGGCGGTGCGGTGATTCCGCCGCTGACCGGTTTGATCGCCGACCATTCGACGCTGCAGTTCGCGATGATCCTGCCGGCCGCATGTTATGCGATCATCTTCGCCTACGGCATCTACGCGCGCCGCCCGGCGCCGGAGATTGCGGCGAGCTAAGCGGTCAGCACGGCGATCTCGTCCGGCGTAAAGCCGCAGTCGGCGAGGATCGCCGCGCTGTCCGACTCATCGGCCATCGCGGGCGGGACAGCCTCGCTGATCGAATAACGCGGGGCAGGGGCCGGCTGGACGATTCCGCCGACATCGATAAATGCGCCGCGCGCAACATTGTGCGGGTCGGCGACCGCTTCGTCGAAACCCAGCACCGGCGCGAAACACACTTCATGGCCCTCGAACGCCGCGCACCATTGATCGCGGCTGCGGGTCTTGAACATCTCCGTCAGGCGCGCCTTCAACACCGGCCATTGGCGTGGGTCGAACTGCGCGGCCCATTCATCGCCATCCAGCGCCATCACCTGGCGGAGCGCGGCGTAGAATTGCGGCTCGATCGCGCCGATCGAAACCCATTTTCCGTCGGCGGTTTCATAGGTGTCGTAGAAATGCGCGCCGCCATCGAGCAGGTTGGTGCCGCGCGCATCGCTCCAGCGGCCGGCGCCGCGAAAGCCCCAGATCATGCTCATCAGCACCGCCGACCCCTCGGTCATCGCACAATCGACGACTTGCCCTCGACCGGTTGCCTTTGCGCCGAGGATGGCGCTGAGCATGCCGAATGCGAGCATCATCCCGCCGCCGCCGAAATCGCCAACCATGTTGATCGGGAAGGCGGGCTTGCCGCCGGCGGGGCCATAAGCGTGCAGCGCCCCCGACAGCGCGATATAATTAATGTCATGGCCGGGGGCCTGGGCGAGCGGCCCGGTTTGGCCCCAGCCGGTCATGCGGCCATAAACGAGCTTCGGATTGTCGCCGATCAGCAGGTCCGGGCCAAGCCCGAGCCGTTCCATCACACCGGGCCGAAAACCCTCGATCAGCCCATCGGCGGTAGCGGCGATCTTGCGCACCGCGCCGACCGCTTCTGGTTTCTTGAGGTCGAGCGTGATCGTGCGGCGTGAACGGAGCAGCGGATCGGTCGCTTCGACCGTGACGCTGCCCGCGCCGCCGGGGCGGGCGATGCGGATCACCTCCGCGCCGTGATCGGCGAGCATCATTCCGCAGAACGGACCGGGGCCGATGCTGGCGATCTCGACGATACGGATGCCGTGAAGCGGCGCGTTCATTCCGCCGTCTCGGGATTATCCGCCCCCAGCATTGGCGCGGCGCGATCGAGCGCGAGACCGGAGTCGGAGAAGGTGATCGGCGTGCGCAGACCGGGAAGCGTCTGGCCATTGCGGTCAAGCGTCAGCGCCATGCCGCGATGGACGACCTGCGGATCGGCGAACGCCTGGGCGACGGTATTGATCGGCCCGGCAGGCACGCCGACCGCCTCAAGCGTCGCGAGCAGTGGATCGCGGTCGAGTCTGGATGTGGCCTCGCCGATCGCCGCGAACAGCGCCGGCTTATGCTCCAGCCGGCCGGCATTGCTCGCATAGCGCGGATCGGCCGCCATGTCGGTCAGCCCGAGCGCTGTGCAGAAGCGTTGGAACTGACCGTCATTGCCGACCGCCAGGATGAACCAGCCGTCGCGCGTCGGGAAGACGGCATAGGGCGACACGTTCATATGCGCGTTGCCGACACGTGCCGGGGTCTGGCCGCTGACGAAATAATTCATCGCCTGGTTGGCGAGCACACCGGTCATCGTGTCGAGCAACGACATATCGATCTGCTGCCCGCGCCCGGTCTTGTCGCGCGCGGTGAGCGCTGCCTGAATCGCGATCACCGAATAAAGACCGGTGAACAGGTCGGCAAAGGCGACCCCGGTCTTCTGCGGCGCGCCGTCGGGTTCGCCGGTCAGGTCCATGATCCCGCCCATGCCCTGGATGATGAAGTCGTAACCGGGGCGGTGCGCATAGGGGCCCGTCTGGCCGAAACCGGTGATCGAGCAATAGACGAGGCGGGGGTTGAGCGCGCTCAGGCTGGCATAATCCAGGCCATATTTGGCCAGTGCGCCGACCTTGAAATTCTCGATCAGCACATCGGCCTCGGCAACCAGTGCACGGACCTGTGCCTGGCCCTCTGGCGTACGGAAATCCACCACCACCGATTTCTTGCCGCGATTGGTTGCGTGGAAATAACCGGCATCTTTGCTGCCGTCCGGATTGCTGATGAAGGGCGGGCCCCAAGTGCGCGTGTCGTCGCCCTCGGGGCTTTCGACCTTGATCACCTCGGCGCCAAGATCGGCAAGCGTCTGGCCCGCCCATGGCCCGGCGAGAATACGCGCGAGTTCCACGACCTTCAGGCCGGTGAGGGGCGGCGCGCCCATGCTCAGAATGCCGCGATTCCCGTGATCGCGCGGCCGAGGATCAGCGCGTGGACATCATGCGCGCCCTCATAGGTGTTGACGGTTTCGAGGTTCATCAGGTGACGCATCACCTGATATTCTCCCGAAATACCGTTGCCGCCGTGCATGTCGCGACTCATCCGTGCGATATCGAGCGCCTTGCCGACATTGTTGCGTTTGACGATCGAGACCATCTCGGGCGCGAACCGGCCTTCGTCCATCAAGCGTCCGACGCGTAAGGAAGCCTGCAGACCGAGCGCGATCTCGGTCTCCATATCGGCAAGTTTCTTCTGGTAAAGCTGGTTGGCGGCGAGCGGCTTGCCGAACTGATGCCGGTCAAGGCCATATTGCCGCGCGGCATGCATGCAGAATTCGGCCGCGCCGAGTGCGCCCCAACTGATCCCATAGCGTGCGCGGTTGAGGCACCCGAACGGCCCCTTCAAGCCCTGCACGTCGGGAAGCAAGGCATCCTCGCCCACTTCGACGCCGTCCAGCATGATCATGCCGGTGATCGAGGCGCGCAAGCTCAGCTTGCCCTCGATCTTGGGAGTCTCCAGCCCCTTCAAGCCTTTTTCCAGCACGAAACCGCGAATGCCGCCGCCATGATGGTCGGACTTGGCCCAGACGATGAAGACATCGGCGATCGGCGAATTGGAAATCCAGGTCTTGGCGCCCGACAGGCGATAACCACCGTCGATCTTCTCGGCCTTGGTGCGCATTCCGCCCGGGTCGGAACCCGCATCGGGCTCGGTCAGGCCGAAACAGCCGATCCACTCGCCGCTCGCCAGCTTGGGCAGATATTTATGTTTCTGCTCTTCGGAGCCGTAGGCGTAGATCGGATACATTACGAGGCTCGACTGAACGCTCATCATCGAGCGATAGCCGGAATCGACCCGCTCGACCTCCCGCGCGACCAGGCCATAGGCGACATAGGAGGCGCCGACGCCGCCATATTGCTCCGGCACGGTCGGCCCGAGCAGGCCAAGCTCGCCCATCTCGCGGAAGATCGCGACATCGGTCACTTCATTCTGGAACGCATCGATGATGCGGGGGCTGAGCTTCTCCTGCGCATAGGCTCGCGCCGTGTCGCGGATCATCCGCTCATCATCCTCGAGCTGGTCGTCGAGGAAAAAGGGGTCAGCCCAGTCGAATTGGCCCATGCCGCTCATGTCAGTCTCCAGAATCTGATTTGCCGTTGCCAGCTTGGCGGGGTTCTTGTCCAGCCGTCCGCCTTTTCCACCACATCCGTTCGCCCTGAGCCTGTCGAAGGGCCGTGGCCGCAAATACTGGCGCAATTGAAGGCTAGGGCGGCTTCGACAAGCTCAGCCCGAACGGGTTTGAGGTGATTCCCGCCAGTCGCCAAGCATCTAAAGCGCAAGCACCCGATCGTCGAACAACCCGAACGCCAGCGTCGAGGCATAAAACGCCACCGCTCGATCGCGTGGCATGGTGCTGGCCCATTTGCGCATGTCGAATGCGGCGTTCTGCAGCGCCATCAGCGCCTGTGCTGCGATCAGCGAGTCGATCGCGCGGATCGATCCTTCGGCGATGCCGTCGCTCATCGTCCCGGCATAGCGCCGCGCGATCCGGTTCGATCTTTCGACCATCGCGCGCCGCACGCCGGCGGGCAGGCCGTGCAGTGCGGTGGTCCGGAGTAGCGGGCCGCGTTCGGAGAACTGGATGTCGCACAGCGTCGCGATGGTGCTCGACAGGCGATGCCAATAACTTCCGCCACGCTCGTCCGACAGATGCTGCGCATCAGCGATCGTATCGAAGCTGCGTTTGTAGCAAGCGATGACCAGATCGTCCTTGGCATCGAGATGATGGTAGAAACTGCCCTTGGTGACATTCAGCTCCGACGCGATCTTCTGCACCGAGGCGCCGCGATAGCCGAGTTCATTGATCAGCCGCGTCGCGGCGAGCAGAAACGCCTCCCGCCCCGGTTCCGACTCGTCATGGTCGAGATCGATCAAGGTCGGCGCCCATTGTTGGCCGCTCGCCGCGATGCCGTGTTCGAACACATCCATCAGCCGCTTTTCGACCCGGCTGAACTGATCGAGTTCGTAACGCACCAGCCAAACCGGCAGCCAGAAAGTGTTTTCGAGCAGAACATGCGCGCGCGCGCCGAACAGGTCGGTCTCCGTGCGGCTGCGGCCCGGGCCCCACAGGCTGCGCGTCTTGCGGAACACGTCTCGCCACGCCGCCATCAACTGACTGCGTACCGGCTCCTCCATCGCGCGCAGGTCGGACAGTACGGCAAATGGGGTTTCCAGCCCCTGTTCGATCCGCGTCAAGCGCTGCATATTGATCGACAAATAACGCGCAACGCGTTTTTGCGGCGTCGGCTCCTTCATCGCTTCGTCGAGCATCGCTTGCAGCCGGTCGAGCGTATTCTCGAAACAGGCGGTCGCCAAATCGTCCTTGCGCTTGAAATAATAGGTCACGCTGGTCGTGTTGAGTCCGACACGGCGCGCGACATCGGCGAAGGTCATGCCTTTCGCGCTCTGTTCGTTGATCGCCTGAGCGGCGGCGGCAAGGATCGCGTCGCGCTTCGCCCGGAAACGCTTCGTGCCGCTCTCGTCGTCCGGAAATGCTGCGGCCCCTGGCTCCATGCTCATATGTCTAACAGCATCTTTTCGAAGAAACAGTGTTTTTTCGAATGGCGCTCTATCGGGTGATTTCATCGCTTATGACGCTTTACCGAAAACGCGGTACGGTCTAACGAACCCGTGCTTACAGCCGCAGGAGAAAGCACATGGATTTCACATTGAGCGAGCGGGAGACCTATTTTCGGGACCGCGTAAAGAGCTTTATCGATCAGAACATCCGACCGCGGCAGGACGATTACCACAAGCAAAGTCATGAGGGCGATCGCTGGAAAGTGATCCCCGTGATCGAGGAGATGAAGGAAAAGACCAAGGCCGCCGGCCTGTGGAATTTCTTCATGCCGCCGCATTCCGGCCAGAGCCATGTCGACGACAGCTTCGAATTCGAAGGCACGCAGCTCACCAACCTCGAATATGCATTGTGCGCCGAGGAAATGGGCCGGGTCGGCTGGGCCTCGGAGTGCTTTAATTGCTCCGCGCCCGACACCGGCAACATGGAAGTGCTGCACCGCTACGGTACGTTGGAGCAGAAGGAGAAATGGCTCCGCCCGCTAATGAACGGCGAAATCCGTTCCGCCTTTCTGATGACCGAACCGGCGGTGGCCTCGTCCGACGCGACCAATATCGAAACGCGCATGGAACGCGACGGCGATCATTATGTCATCAACGGCACCAAATGGTGGTCGAGCGGCGTCGGTGATCCGCGGTGCAAAATCGCGATCACCATGGGCAAGACCAATCCGGAAGGATCGCGGCACAGCCAGCAAAGCCAGATTCTCGTACCGATGGACACGCCCGGCGTGACCATCAAACGCATGCTTTCGGTTTATGGGTATGATCATGCGCCACACGGGCATGGCGAAGTCGTGCTCGAAAATGTCCGCGTACCGGTGGAGAATTTGCTGCTCGGCGAAGGGCGCGGATTCGAGATCGCGCAGGGGCGGCTCGGGCCGGGCCGCATCCATCATTGCATGCGCACCATCGGCGTGGCCGAAAACGGCATCGAGGCGATGGCCAAGCGATTGCTGACCCGCGTCGCGTTCGGCAAGCGCATCGCCGATCATTCGGTGTGGGAAGAACGCATCGCGCGCGCGCGCATCGATATCGAGATGACACGCCTGCTCTGCCTGAAGGCGGCCGACATGATGGACCGCGCGGGCAACAAGTCGGCCCAGCTCGAGATCGCGATGATTAAGGTCGCCGCGCCATTGATGGCGCTGAGGATCCTCGACGATGCGATCCAGGCGCATGGCGGTGGCGGCGTGTCGGGTGATTTCCATCTGGCGCACGATTGGGCGGCATTGCGCACCTTGCGTTTTGCCGACGGTCCCGACGAGGTCCATAACAGGGCGATCGCGCGCAACGAGTTCGGGCGTTACGCCGACCTGCCCGAGGCGATCGCGGCGAAGGAGCAGGTGCGGCGGTAGCGCTTTGCACCTATCACCCCCGTTCGTG
Organism: Sphingomonas sp. So64.6b; assembly: GCF_014171475.1. Classification (NCBI taxonomy): domain Bacteria; kingdom Pseudomonadati; phylum Pseudomonadota; class Alphaproteobacteria; order Sphingomonadales; family Sphingomonadaceae; genus Sphingomonas; species Sphingomonas sp. So64.6b. Next base: position 2,154,949 of record NZ_CP048817.1, on the reverse strand, counting down.
CTGAGCTTGTCGAAGCACCGTCCTAGTCGCGACATCGGGAAAAGCAGAACGGCCCTTCGACAAGCTCAGGGCGAACGGAAGTGAGAGTTGATCAGTGAAAGCCGCCGTCCTTTTCGAAGCCAGGACCGACCTCCGGATCGAGGATATCCACGTGTCCAACCCCGGCCCGCGCGAGGTGCTGATCCGCACCGCGGCGGTGGGGGTGTGCCGGTCCGATCTGCATTTCGTCGATGGTGCCTTCCCGCATCCGGTGCCGACCGTGCCCGGGCATGAGGCGGCGGGCGTGGTCGAGGCCGTGGGCAGCGATGTCGCGCATCTCAAGGTCGGCGACCATGTCATTACCTTCTTCACCGTGTTCTGTGGCGCGTGCGAGATGTGCGTCACCGGCCGGCCATCGCTGTGCATCGATCCGTCGACGCGGCGGGCCAAGGGCGCGCCGTCGCGCCTGACATTGCAGGACGGCACGCCGCTCGCGCCGTTCCTCAATCTGTCGGCTTTTGCCGAAATGATGCTGGTGCATGAAAATGCCTGTGTCGCGATCTCGAAGGACATGCCGCTCGACCGTGCCGCATTGCTTGGCTGCGCGGTGATCACCGGTGCGGGATCGATCTTCAACGACAGCCAGTTGCGCCCCGGCGAAAGCGTCGCGGTGATCGGCTGCGGCGGCATCGGCCTGGCCGCGATCAATGCGGCGAAAATCGCTGGTGCGGGCACGATCATCGCGATCGATCCGGTCCCCGACAAACGCGCGCTGGCCGAGAAGCTGGGCGCGACGCACAGCCTCGACGCATCCGATCCCGATGTGGCGAAAAAGGTCGCCGGTCTCACCGATGGCGGGGTGCATTATGCGATCGAGGCGGTCGGACGGTCGAACACCGCCGAACTCGCCTGGACGATCCTGCGGCGCGGCGGCACCGCGACGATTCTCGGCATGATCGCGCCGGGCAACGAAGTGAAGATCCCCGGGCCGACCTTCCTGACCGGCAAAAAGCTGCAAGGGTCGCTGCTCGGCTCGACACGCTTCCCGATCGACATGCCGCGACTCGTCCAGCTCTATCTCGACGGCAAACTCGATCTCGACTCGATGGTCGCGGAACGGATCAAGCTTGAAGACATCAACGAAGCGTTCGCCAAGTTGCGCACTGGTGATAGCGTCCGCTCCATCATCGAGTTCGCGTGAGGGAGTCTGCATGATGGATGGGGCGCAATCGGCCTGGACCGGCACGATCGAGGTGGAGGAACGCGACCAGATCGATCTCGACAAGCTTGCGGCATGGATGACCGGCAATGTCGCGCGCTTTGCCGGGCCACTGCGCTACGCCAAATTCGCCGGCGGCCAGTCCAACCCGACCTATCGCCTGTCGAGCCCTTCGGGCGATTATGTGTTGCGGCGCAAGCCATTCGGGCCGCTGCTGCCATCGGCACACGCGGTCGATCGCGAATATCGCGTGATCGCCGGCCTCCACCCGACCGGCTTTCCGGTGCCGCGGCCCTATGGCCTGTGCGAAAATCCCGACGTGATCGGATCGGCATTCTATGTGATGGAAATGGTGGTCGGCCGCACGCTGTGGGACGGCACCTTGCCCGACATGATGCCGCCTCAACGCCGCGCGCATTACGATGCGATCACCGATACGCTCGCCGCGCTTCATAACGTCGATTACGGTGCTGCGGGACTTGAAGCCTATGGCAAGCCCGGCAATTATTTCGAACGCCAGGTCGGACGCTGGACCAAGCAATATCGCGCGTCGGAAACCGAGCATATGGACAGCGTCGAGCGCCTGATCGAATGGCTGCCCGCGACTCTGCCGCAACAGACGCGCACCTCGATCGTCCATGGCGATTATCGCATCGACAACATGATCTTCGCGCCCGACGCGCCAAGGGTCATCGCGGTACTCGACTGGGAATTATCGACGCTCGGCGACCCGCTCGCCGATTTCTCCTATTATCTGATGAGTTGGGTGACCAAACCCGAAGGGCGTTCCGGTGTCGAGGGCAAGACCGGGCCGGAAACAGGCATCCCGACGGTCGAGGAGATCGTCGAGCGTTACTGCGCCGCGACCAAGCGCGATGGCGTGCCCGACCTCAACTGGTATTTTGCCTATAATCTGTTCCGGCTGACCGGCATCGTCCAGGGCATCAAGAAACGCATCGTCGATGGTACCGCGTCGAGTGCCCAGGCGGAGAAATCCGCCGCCGGTGTGTACCGGCTGGCCGACGCGGCCTGGGGCTTCGCGCAAAAGGCCGGCGCCTGAAAACTTTGAAAAAGGGAAGGGTGAGGATGAGTTTGTTCGATCTGACCAATAAGGTCGCCATCATCACCGGGTCGACCAAAGGGATCGGCAAGGCGAGCGCGTTCGAGCTTGCCGAGCATGGCGCGAAGGTGGTGATCTCAAGTCGCAAGCAGGATGCCTGCGACGCCGTCGCGGCGGAGATCAACGCCAAATATGGCGAAGGCACCGCAATCGCGGTCGCGGCGAACATCTCCGACAAGACCGCTTTACAGAATCTGGTCGATGAAACCCGCCTCGCTTTCGGGCAAGTCGATGTGCTGGTCTGCAATGCCGCGTCGAACCCTTATTACGGGCCGCAATCGGGCATTTCCGATGAGCAGTTCCGCAAGATCCTCGACAATAATATCGTATCGAACCACTGGCTGATCGGCATGGTCGCGCCGGAGATGCGCACGCGCAAAGCCGGGTCGATCGTGATCATCTCCTCGATCGGCGGCATTCGCGGCACACCGGTGATCGGCGCCTATGCCATTTCGAAGGCGGCCGACATGCAATTGGCGCGCAACCTGGCGCATGAATTCGGGCCGGACAATGTGCGCGTGAATTGCATCGCACCGGGGCTGATCAAGACCGATTTCGCGCGCGCCTTGTGGGAGGATCCGGAGCGGATCAAGGCCGCCAACACCAATGTGCCGCTGCGCCGCATCGGCGAGCCGGACGAGATCGCCGGCGCGGTGGTTTTCCTCGCCAGCCGGGCAAGCGCGTTTATGACCGGACAGGCGATCGTCATCGACGGCGGCGTCACGATCTAGCGAGCAGACCTATCCCGTTCGTGCTGAGCCTGTCGAAGCACCGATCTTCAAAAGACGCGGGAAACAGAAAGAACGGCCCCCTTCGGCGAAGCTCAGGACAGGCTTCGACAAGCTCGGGGCGAACGGGAGTTGGAAGATGGCAAGGTTCACCGGCAAATCGATCATCGTCACCGGCGCGGGCTCCGGCATCGGACGCGCCGCGGCGATCCTCTTCGCGAGCGAAGGCGGGCAAGTGCTGTGCGCCGACAAGACCGACGCGGCGACCGAAACCGCCGACCTGATCGTCAAGGCCGGCGGCACCGCGCATGCGATCCAGATCGATGCCGGCACCGAAGACGACGTGATCCGCGCGGTCGATGTCGCGTGCGAATATTATGGCGGGCTCGACGTGATGTTCGCCAATGCCGGCATCTCGGGCGGCATGGCCAATATCTTCGACACCGATGTATCGCTGATCACCGAAGTGCTTCGCGTCAATCTGATCGGCCCATATCTGGCGATCAAGCATGCCGCGCCGAAGATTGCTGAGCGGGGCGGCGGCGCGATCGTGTTGACGGCCAGCGTTGCGGGCATCCGATCGGGCGCCGGCAGTCCGGCCTATTCCGCGTCCAAGGCGGGCGTGATCAATCTGGCGATGGTCTCGGCGCAGCAATTGTCCGGCTCGAATGTCCGGGTCAACGCGATCTGCCCCGGCCTGACCGAAACCGGCATGACCAAGCCGACCTTCGATTACGCCAAGGAAGCCGGTAAGATGGACCGGGTAGGGCGCCTCAACCCGCTGCGCCGCGGCGCGCAGCCCGAGGAACTGGCCAAGGTCGCGGCATTCCTTGCCTCGGATGATGCGAGCTATGTCAACGGACAGGCGATCGCGGTCGATGGCGGGCTGTCGTCGAGCCATCCGGTGACCAAGCAGGAATATGGCAGGACGGCGGTTTAGGTTCGGAGGGCGGGTACCAACCTCCGTTCGCCCTGAGCTTGTCGAAGCCTGTCCTGAGCTTCGCCGAAGGGGGTCGTTCTTCTTTCGAAGGAAGAACAGGGCTTCGACAAGCTCAGCCCGAACGGGGAGGGGTAGTGGATAAGACCCGGCGCAAGCCGGGTCGAAACGGGGGAAGAGCGATGATCGATACACCGACTGGCTACCCACGCGCCAAAGGCTGGTTCGCCGCCCTGGGCCTTGTCCTCATCCTTGCCGGCGCATGGCTCGCCGCATCGATCCAGACTTCCGGCGGGATCAGCGTCCGCGACATTCGTTTCGCCGGCACCAATGGCACGACGATGAGCGCGCTTCTCTACACGCCCCCAGGCGCGACCGCTGCGACACCGGCGCCGGGCATCCTCGCGGTCCATGGCTATATCAACTCGCGCGAAACGCAGGACGGCTTCGCGATCGAATTCGCACGACGTGGCTATGTCGTGCTGGCGATCGACCAGACCGGTCATGGCTATAGCGGCGGCAAGGCTTTTTCGAACGGTTTTGGCGGGCCGGATGGGCTCGCCTATCTGCGGTCGCTGCCGATGGTCGACAAGAATCAGGTGGGGCTTGAAGGGCACAGCATGGGTGGCTGGACGGTCCTCGCCGCCGCGGCAGCGATGCCCGATGCCTATCGTGCGATCGTGCTGGAAGGATCGTCGACCGGCGCGCCTTACGCCAAGGATGGTGATCCGAGCTGGCCCCGCAATCTCGCGCTGGTCTATAGCCGCTACGACGAGTTCTCCGCGCTGATGTGGAACAGCCCGCGCGCCATGGATCTCGCGAACAGCACGAAGCTGCAAGCCGTGTTCGGATCGCATGGTGCGGTTCAGCCCGGCAAGCTGTATGGCGCGATCGGGGCCGGCACGGCGCGTATCCTGTATCAACCGGTGACGACGCATCCCGGCGATCATTTCTCGCCCGCCGCGATCGGCCATGCGACCGACTGGTTTGCGCGCACGCTGAAGGGCGGCGCGCCGCTGCCGGCGAGCGACCAGCTTTGGTACTGGAAGGAGATCGGCACTGGCCTGGGCCTGGTCGGCTTCGTCTTGCTGATCCTCGGCACGCTCGACCTGTTGCTGCGCACCACGGCGTTTCGTGCTTTGCAGGGGGCGGCGATCCCGGCGGTCGCCGCGCGTGATGCACGGTGGCGGCGTGGCATGTGGTTGACCACTTTGGTGCCGATCCTGCTTTTCTTCCCGGCCTTCATCGCGGTCTTCCTGCTCGTGCCGCCGACCGCGATCCTGCCGCAGACGGTGACCACGCAGGTGGCGTTCTGGGCATTGCTCAGCGCAGGCGCGGGGCTGTTGCTGCGGCGCTTCGGCCCGACCTCGCAACCGCCCTCCGCCTCGGCCTGGCTGCCGGCGATCGGTATCGCGCTGGCGACGGTCGCGATCGGCTATCTCGCGGTGTTCGCGGTCGATCGCCTGTTCACCACCGATCTGCGTTTCTGGATCGTCGCCGTCAAATGGCCCAGTGCACGGCAATGGGCCATCGGAGCGGTGTATCTGGTGCCGATCATGCTCGCTTTTCTGGCGACGCTGCATGGGTTGCAAGGGCTGACGGTGCGGGGCGACAGCGCTGGGCGGACATATCGTTCGGCGATCATCGCGATGGCAGGCGGCTTCGCCGGCGTGATCGCGCTGGTCTATGCCGTGTTCTTCGCGACCGGCACACTCGTCACCGGGTTCGATCCGCTCAGCACGGTGATCGCACTGCAGTTCGTTGCGGTGCTGCCGGTGATCGCGATCATCGCGACCTTCGCCTGGCGGCGCACCGGGAGCCACCGCGCCGGTGCGCTGATCGTCGGCCTGCTCGTCACGCTCTATGTCTGCGCGGGGACAGCGACGCAGGGTTAGCATCGCGTTTGACAGGCGATCCAAACCTCCGCACCCTCGCGTCAAAGCTGGGGGAGGGCATGGATGCGCGGATTTCTTATCGGCATGGCGGCTTGCGGAATCCTGGCGGGCGCCATGCCCGCTTTCGCGCAGGATGATGGCGCCAGCGAGATCGTCGTTACGGGGATGCGCAGACTGAACCCCGATGACGACAACGACCGGATCAAGGAGATCGTGATCGTGACGCCGGCGGCGATCCAGACGCTGCGCCGTACCGCCGACTTCGCGGTCCAGCAGGTCGTTGTTATCAGCGATACCGAGGATGAGGATCAACGCCACGTCGAAATCCAGACGATGACGCGCAAGGCGATCGATCTCGCGGACAAGGCCGGAGTTCTGGTGGCCAGCGGCGAGGTCGTCGTCGAGCCGTTGACGGCCGCCAATTACAAGGATCTGGCGATCGTCGAGGACAAGGAAGACAATGAGGGCGACCTGGTCAAATTCCTGGTCAAGGTGCCGCTTGCACCGGGCATCGACGCCAAGGCGGTGCTGGCGCGGATCGACAAGTTCATCAAACTGGTACCCGCGGTCGGCCGGGCCGAGATGAAGGCGTATAGCGAATTGACCCTCAGCGTGGTCAATCCCGAACAATATCGCGGGGCGATCATCGACCTCGTCGCAAAGGACACGGCGGCGACCAGCACGCGGTTCGGCACCGGCTATGGCGTCGAAGTCACTGGCCTGGACCGGCCTGTGCAATGGAAGCGTGCGGGCTTGACCGAAGTGCAGCTGTTCCTGCCATCGGCGGCGACGGTTCGTCCGCGCGACTGAGCGCTTTGTCGAAAAGGGGGAGGATGGACATGCGGATCGTTTTGAAAGCGCTGATCGCCACGACGTTGCTGAGCGTCGCGTTGCCGGCATTGGCGCAAGAGGTGATCGTGACGGCGCAGCGGCGCGGCTACAACAATAACGACGCGAGCTACAGCAACGGCATCGTCGCGACATCACGCCCGATCATCAACCTGAAACGCACCGCGGATTATGCCGTGCAAACGGTGCGTGTGGTCGGCGATACGCGCGATTTCACGACACGGCGGGCCGATTTGCACGCAACGATCCGCAACATGATCGCGGCGGCGGGAAAGGCGGGGGTCGAACTGGCAACCGGCGATTACGTGCTCGCGCCGCTGACGCTCGCCAGTTACGAAAGCCTCCCTTTCACCGGGGACGGACGGCCGGACACCGATCAGACGAATTTCCTGGTCAAGGTCCGGCTCACGCCCGGAATGACCATCGAGGCCGCGAAAGCGAAGATCGCCCAGTTCGTCGCATCGGTTCCGAAGGTGGGGCGATCGCAAGTCAGCAGCCTCGGCGAACTGACCTTGTCGGTGATCAACCCCGATCAGTATCGCGGCCAGATCATCGACCTGATCGCCGCCGATGCGGCGCTCTCGGCGGCTAAATTCGGCACCGGTTCCGGAGTCGACGTCACCGGGCTCGACCGTCCGGTTGAATGGGCACGCGGGGGCCCGACCGACGTGTTCCTGTTTCTACCATCCAGCTACACGGTGCGAAAAGACTAGGGTGGTTTCAAGTTGAGTTGACCTATCATTCCCGGTTCGTTTCGACCGACGTCGAGAAACAGGCCATAAGCACTGCGTGGGGTCTGTCTAGTCTTATTAGTATTTGATATATAACGATATTATTAAAATATCTTGCCGGCGCGAGCGCGGGAAAGATGTGACACATGCGGTGTCCCATATCTCCCGCCGCCCGCCCCGCGGCCTTGTCCCCACGGCCAGGGGCTGGCGGTGATTCAACCATCGCACAGGATCGGGCATGTCATCCCTTGCCGGACTTATACCGGCTCGCTCTTTCCTATTGTCGGATTACGCCGTCGCCGCGATCGCCCAGTTGTCGACCACCCGCTCCAGCACGCTCAACGGCACGCCGCCAACACCGACGACAAGATCGTTGAACTTCTTCACGTCGAACTTCGCGCCTAGCGTCGCCTTCGCTTTACTGCGCAGCCGGTTGATCTCATTGTGCCCGGTCTTGTAGCCAAGCGCCTGGCCCGGCCACGCGCAATAGCGATTGAGCTCGGACCGGCATTGCGACGCGGTGTAACCCGTCGCCTCACCGAACCAGCGCATCGCCTGCTCCATCGTCCAGCGTTTGTGATGCAGCCCGGTATCCGCGACGAGGCGGCTGGCGCGGAAGTTCATCGATTGCAGATAACCGAGATGCGCGAGCGGATCCTCGGCATAGACGCCGACCTCATCGGTAAGCTGCTCGGCATAGAGCGCCCAGCCCTCACTATAGGCATTGAACGCGAGCAGCGTACGGATCAGCGGCAGGCTGAACGTATATTCGCCCTGCCAGACATGCCCCGGTATCCCCTCATGGCTGACCAGGGTCGGCAAGGCGAAGCGCGGCCAGATACTGGTGTCCTTGAGGTTGATGTAGAAATTGCCCGGCGTCTTGCCATCGATCGATCCGGCACCGGCATAGGCGTTGGGTGCGCCGCCTTCGATCGAAACGGGCACGCGCTTCACGATCAGCTTGCCCTCGACCACTTTGCCGAACACCTGCGGCATCTTGCCGCGAATGTTGGCGACGGTGCGGTTGAGATAACCGAGCAGCTCGGCGCGCCCGGCGTTGGTGTTCGGATAGAGCAGGTCGGGCCGCTTGCCGAGTTCGGCCAGGCGCGCGCCGACGCTGCCCTTGGTCAGGCCTTGCGCTTTCAGCAGAACATCCATCTCTGCGCTGAGCTTGGCGACTTGCTCCAGGCCGGATTGGTGCACTTCCTCCGGCGTGCGCCGCGTGGTGGTGCCGGCTTCGACCAGCCAGGCATAGGCGCGCTCCGCTTCGGGCAATTTCCACATGCCCGGCGTATCGCCTGCCTTGTCGCGCAGCCCGGTCAGCGCGGCGGCCTGGCGAGCGAGCGCCGGCGCGATCTTGCCGGTCGCGATCGTCGTCGCGCTGTCGCTCCATGCGCCCGCGACGCCGGCCTTTTCGGCCTTTGTCGCGAAGGAGCGGATCAGGCTCCATTCGTCGACCTTCTGAGTGGCGGCGGCGTTGAGCTGGCTCGCGGTGATGTCGAGCAGGAAGCGCGGCAGGACCATATTCTTGCCGGCATCGGCGACGATCCGCGCGGTCTCGGCGTCGAGTGAGGCGGCATAGGCTTCGAGCCGCGCAAGATAGGCGTCGGCATCGGCGCGTGTGGCGATCTCGTGCTTGCTCTCCATCATGTCGGGCACTTCGGCGAACGCGCCGGTGCCCTGCGACACGATATAGGGCGTGCTGCGATAGGAGACATTCTGGTTGAGGATCGCGACATCGCCGCCGGGCAAAGCTTCCCAGCCGTCATGTGCAAGCTGATATGCCGCCTGAGTCACATCGACATCGAGCGCGACCTGCGGCGACAAAGTTGAGCGATCGATCGCGGTGAGTTGGCGCAAGCGCGAACCGGCCTTGCTGCGCTGTCCGGCATCGGCGGCCACGCTGCGATCGGTCAACGTCGATTTCAGGCCCGTGCGCTTGCCGGTGTCGATGCCGAGCGTCGTCGCATTTTCGGGGAAGGCGGCGAGCATTTCCTCGGCGATGGCAGCGAGCGTTCGAACCGCCTCGGCATCGCCGGGCGCTGCCGGTGTACCGGTGGCGAGGGCGGGGAAAGCGGTTGCGATACCGGCGATGCCAGCGCCGGCGAGGATATTTCTACGATTGAGCAGCATGGGCCGTCCTGTGATGTGCGATTGGCGATATGCTGCCACAGGATGGGTGATCGGGAACAGCGAATTGCTGCGCGCCGATCACTCCCGCATGCGCATCAGTCCTTCCTGCGCGCAACTTGCCACCAGCCGGCCGTCACGCGCGTAGATCTTGCCGCGGTTGAAACCGCGCGCATGGCCCGCCCAGGGGCTGTCGGTGGTGTAGAGCAGCCAGTCATCGGCACGGAAATCCTCGTGCAGCCAGACCGAATGGTCGAGACTGGTGCTCTGCAACTTGTGCGTCATCCACGATACGCCATGCGCGAGCGCCGCGGTGCCGAGCAGCGTCATGTCCGATGCATAAGCGAGGATCGCGCGGTGCATCGCGGCATCGTCGCCGATCGGCGCGACGACGCGGAACCAGCTGCATTGTTTGGGGTCCTGCTTGACCGGATTGAACCAACTGCGCGGCGACACGGGGCGGATCTCGATCATACGCGGGCGCAGGAACTGATGGCGGAAACGCTCAGGGATTTTGTCGCCCATCGCCAAGCGCAATTCCAGGTCCGACTGCAGGCCCTCCGGTGGAGGCACGTCGGGCATCGGATCCTGATGCGCCAGGCCGCCCTCCGGTGCCTGCAGGGAACAGGCCATATTGAGGATCGGTTGCCCCCGCTGCATCGCGATCACGCGCCGCGTGGCGAAGCTGCGCCCTTCGAAATCGCGCACCACACGGTAGATGATCGGCAATTCTTCCGCGCCCGGCCGCATGAAATAGGCGTGGAGCGAATGAGCGATCTTCGGCGCGTCGGTCGAACGCTGCGCCGCTTGCAATGCTTGCGCGATGACCTGTCCGCCGAAGACCCGGCCGAAGCCGTCATTGCCGACCTTGCCGCGATAGAGATCGGTGTCGAGCTCCTCGACGTCGAGCAGGTCGAGCAGGTTCAGGGCGAGCTGTTCGGGGGTGGGATCGGTCATGCCGGACGCGCCTATCAATAGCCTGCCGCGATCGCCAGCCGGTCGGCATGAAAATTCGCATCACCGAACATCTCGGCCAGCACGCGCGCGCGCTTCATGTAGAAACCGATGTCATACTCGTCGGTCATGCCGATGCCGCCATGCATTTGCACGCCTTCCTGCACCGACAGGGTGGTGGCGAGCGCGGTCATTGCCTTGGCGACCGAGACTGCGGCGTCTGCCTTTTCGTCGCCCTCGTCGAGCAATTGTGCAGCCTTGAGAACGGCGGCGCGCGCAACCTCCATTTCGGAATAGAGATGCGCGGCGCGGTGTTGCAGCGCCTGGAAGCTGCCGATCGTGACGCCGAACTGCTTGCGCTCCTTGAGGTAGTTGACCGTCAGGTCCATCGCGCCGCCGCCGACACCAAGTAGTTCGGCCGAGGCGCCGGTGCGACCAGCGCGGAGCAGACGATTGAGCGGATCGCTGCCGGCATCGACCTCGCCGATCACCGCATCGGCATCGACTTCGACTCCGTCGAAAGTCAGGCGTGCGGCGAGGCTCGAATCCGCCAGGCGCTCGGCCTCGCTGGTCAGGTTCGCGGCGCCCTTGTCGACTGCGAACAAGGTGATGCCCTGTTCATCATCGGCCGACCCGGCGGTGCGCGCGGCGACGATGATCAGGTCGGCAATATGACCATGGGTGACGAACTGCTTCTTGCCCGACAATCTGAAGCCATTGCCCGAGCGTTCGGCCTTCATCGCAACGGTGCCGCGATGCTTGGCCGCTTCGTCGATCGCCAGCGCGGCGACGGTATCGCCGGAGATGATGCCGGGGAACCAGCGGCCGGCCAGCGCTGTGCCTTTCAGCGCCTCGACCGCCGCGACGGCGGTCGACAGGAAAGGCGAGGGGGACAGGTTGCGGCCGATCTCTTCGAGCACCACGCCCGCCTCGACATGGCCAAGGCCAAGGCCGCCGTCATTCTCGCCGATCAGAATCCCCGTGAAGCCCATCTCGGCGAAGCTCTTCCACAGGTCGCGCGAAAAGCCGGTCGCATCCTTGGCATCGCGCAGCGCACGCATGTGCGAAACGGGGGCATGTTCGGCGACGAAATCGCGCGTCGTGTCGCGGAGCATCGTCTGTTCGTCATTGAGATAGAGAGGCATTGATTGGTCTTTCTCTTCGTCATCGCCGCTTTCGCGGGGATGACAGTCAAGCTGAGGGCAAATCCAGGATCCGCTTGGCGATGATGTTGAGCTGCACTTCGCTGGTGCCGCCCTCGATCGAGTTCGCCTTGGTGCGAAGCCAGGCGCGCGGCGCTGCGCCGCTTGACGAACGCTCGCTTTCCCATTCCAGCGAGTCCGACCCGCCCGCCGCCATCATCAGCTCATGGCGCGACTTGTTCAGTTCGGTGCCGTAATATTTCATCATGCTCGGCTGGGCGGGGTGCGCGCGACCGGCCTTGAGCTCGTCGATAAAACGCTCGGACATCATGCCGAACGCCTTCGCGCGGACCTCGAACAACGCAATGCTCGCGCGCAGCAACGGGTCGGCGAGCTTGCCGTCGTGATCGAGCCCGACAGTGGCGATCGCGCCATCGATCAGCGGATTGCGACCGGTCGAGGCAAGGCCCATGCCGGAGATCATCTCGCGCTCATGGCCAAGCAGATATTTGGCGACGTCCCAGCCCTTATTCTCGTCATGGACGCGATTGGCCTTCGGCACTTTTACATCGTCGAAAAAGGTCTCGCAGAAAGGCGAATAGCCGCTGATCAGCAGGATCGGCTTGGTCGATACGCCTTCGCTCGCCATGTCGAACAGCACGAAGCTGATCCCGCCTTGCTTGTTGGTCTTGTCGGTACGCACCAGGCAGAAGATCCAGTCGGCCTTGTCGGCATAGCTGGTCCACACCTTCTGGCCGTTGATCAGGTAGTAATCGCCCTTGTCCTCGGCCGAGGTCGCCAGGCTGGCGAGATCGGAGCCGGCGTTCGGTTCGGAATAACCCTGGCACCAGCGGATCTCGCCGCGCGCGATCTTGGGCAGATGTTCGAGCTTCTGTTCCTCGGTGCCGTATTTGAGCAACGCCGGCCCGAGCATCGAAATGCCGAACGAATTGAGCGGGTTGCGCGCCTTGATCGCGGCCAGTTCCTCGCGCAGGATTTTGGTTTCGGCCGGGCTCAGCCCACCGCCGCCATAGGCCTTGGGCCAGTCGGGCACGGTCCAGCCGCGGCTGGCCATCGCATCCATCCATTCCTTCTGACCGGGCTGAAAATCGGGCTTGCGGCCACCCCAGGTCGCGTCCTTTTCGGATCGGACGGGTTCGCGCATTTCGGGCGGGCAATTCGCCGCGAGCCAAGCGCGCGTGTCGGTGCGGAAAATGTCGAGGTCGGTCATTATGTCGTTTCCTGATACTGACAGTTCATCCGATCGCGCCATCGACGAGGCGGGCGACCGCTATGGCGGTATGATCCCGGTGCGGAGCGGCGATCACTTGCATGCCGATGGGCAAGCCATCGGCAGTGGTTCCGATCGGCACCGCGGTGGCGGGCAGGCCGGGATAGGTGGCCAGGCCGGGCCAGGCGAATTGCGCCGCGAACGATGTCTGTTCGCCATCGATCAGCAGCGTGCGGATGCGCAACTCGGTGTCGTCATGCGCGAATGCCGCGCTGCCCAGGACGGGCGCGAACACGACGTCGAAATCCTCGAACAAGCGCACCCAAGCCCGCGTGTTGCGCGCCTGATCGTCCATCATGTCGAACCACTGGACCAGGGTCGCGGGGGTCCCGCCGGCCGGTGCGATGCCGCGCGCCATAGCGATGGCGAGCATGCGCATATAATCGCCCTGCTGCTTCGCCAGGTCGGGAAGCAGATCGGTCTTGCGTGTGATCTGCGCGCCGGCCCCTTCGAGAGCGCCCGCGGCCTTTTCGATCGCCGCTATGATCGCCGGATCGACTTTGGCGAGCGGATGGTCGGTCAACAGAAGGACACGCAACCCGCGCGGCCCTTCGATCGTCGAGCGCGGCTGCGGCACGTCGGCGACCAGGTCGAAAGCCAGTGCCAGATCGGCGCCATCGCGTGCCAGCGGCCCGATCACCGAGAGAACGACGCGTGCGCCGTCAGTGCCGGGGAAGAAATGCCCTTCGGTCGGCAGGACGCCAAAGGTCGATTTATGTCCCCATACGCCACAGAAATGCGCCGGCACCCGGATCGACCCGCCGATGTCGGAGCCATATTCGAGCGGCACCATGCCCGAGGCGAGCGTCGCCGCCGATCCGCCCGACGACCCGCCCGGCACATGCGCATGGTTATGCGGGTTGTTGGTCCGGCCATAGATCGGGTTGACCGATTGCAGGTCGGCAAGGCTGACCGGTACATTGGTCTTGCCGAGGAAAACGGCGCCTGCCGCTTTCAGCCGTTGCACCGCGACCGCGTCCTTTTTCGCGATATGGCCGCGATGCGCCTCGAAACCCCAGGTCGTCGGCAAGCCGGCGATGTCGTAGCTCTCCTTGATCGTCATCGGCACGCCGAGCAGCGGCGCGGTGTCGCCAGCGGCGAGGCGGCGGTCCATTTCCGCCGCCTGTTCACGCGCACGATCGAAATCGCGCACGACCACCGCGTTGATCGGTCCGTCGCGCGTCTCGATCCGGTCGATCGCGGCTTCGCATTCGAGAAGAGCGCTGCTCTCCCCGCTACGGATCGCGGCGGCGGTTTCGAGCGCGGTCCGTTCCATCAGCTGAAACGCCCGTTGCTCTCGGCCTTGGACCTGAGCAATTCGGCGACCTTGAAGCCATGCTTTTCCAGGCCGGCGACGATCTTCTTCAGGCCTTCGGTGTCGGCCCAGAACATCGGGCCGCCGCGATAGACCGGCCAGCCATAGCCATAGATCCACACCACATCGATGTCCGACGCGCGCTGCGCCATCTTCTCTTCGAGGATCAGCGCACCTTCATTGACCATGGTGTAGAGCGTCTTCTCGATGATCTCCTCATCGCTGATCTCGCGCTTCTGCAGGTTCGATTTACTGCGGAATTCCTCGATGATCTCGGTGACGCGGGGGCTGGGCGTCGGGTTCCGCTTCTCGTCATAATCATAGAAGCCCTTGCCCGTCTTCTGGCCCCAGCGGCCTTCGGCGGCGAGCGCGTCGCGGATATTCTCGATCCGGGTCGGATCACGATGCCAGCCGATATCGACACCGGCGAGATCGCTCATCTGGAACGGCCCCATCGGCATGCCGAATTCGACATGAACGCGGTCGATCTGTTCCGGCGTCGCGCCTTCCATCAGCAGCTTGTTGGCCTCGACCTGGCGCGGCATCAGCATGCGGTTGCCGATAAAGCCGTGACACACGCCAGCGACCACCGCGACCTTCTTGATCTTCTTGGCCAGCGCCATGACCGTCGCCAACACATCGTCCGCAGTCTTCGCGCCGCGCACCACTTCAAGCAGCTTCATGACGTTCGCCGGCGAGAAGAAATGCATGCCGAGTATGTCTTGCGGGCGCGCGGTCACGGCGGCGATCTCGTCGATGTTGAGATAGGAGGTGTTCGACGCGAGGATCGCGCCGGGCTTGGCGATGGCATCGAGCTTGGTGAAGATCTCCTTCTTCACTTCCATCGTCTCGTAGACGGCCTCGATGATCAGGTCGCACTCGGCCAGTTCGGCGAAATCCAGCGTCGGCTTCAACGCGCCCATCGCTTGCTCGACCTGTTCGGGCTTGAGTCGGCCCTTGGCGGCCGAAGCCTCGTAATTCTTGCGGATCACACCGGTGCCGCGATCGAGCGCTTCCTGCTGCATCTCGACGATCGTCACCGGAACACCGGCGGACAGGAAGTTCATCGAAATGCCGCCGCCCATCGTGCCCGCGCCGATCACGCCGACGCGCTTGATCTCGCGCAGCGCGATATCAGGCGCGATGCCGTCGATCTTGGCGGCCTGACGCTCGGCGAAGAACAGATGGCGTTGCGCGGCGCTCTGCACGCCCATCATCAGCTTCATGAATTCCTGGCGCTCGAACGCGATGCCCTCGGCAAAGCTCGATCCGTCAGCAGCCTTTTCGACACAGGCGATATTGGCGGCCGGCGCGTCGAAGCCGCGGAAACGCTTGGCATTCTCCTTCTTGAAAGCAGCGACCGCGTCCGGGTCGGCCTTGGCGACCTTCTCGCTGGCGCGGGGCAGGGGACGGGCCGCAGCGATCTCACGAGCAAAAGCGATCGCGTCGGCGGCGAGGCTGTCCTCACCGGCGATGCGGTCGATCAGGCCCGCGTCGAGCGCGCGCTTGGCCGAGATCGGGTCGCCCTTGGCGGTCAGCTCGAGCGCGATCGGCACGCCGGCGATGCGCGGGATACGCTGCGTGCCACCGGCACCGGGGAGCAGCCCGAGCTTCACTTCGGGTGTACCGATCTTCGCGCTGGGTACAGCGATGCGGTAGTGGCAGCCAAGCGTGACCTCGCACCCGCCGCCAAGCGCGGTGCCGTGGATCGCGGCGATCACCGGCTTGTCCGATGCTTCGATCAGATCGACCACCGTCGGCAAGCCCGGCTCCTGCATCGCCTTGCCGAATTCGGTGATGTCGGCACCGGCGAAGAAGGTGCGGCCGTCGCAGCGGATCACCATCGCCTTGATCGAGTCGTCGGCAAGGCCTTCCTTGATCCCTGCGTCGAGCCCCTGGCGCACCGCGGCGCCCAGCGCATTCACCGGCGGGTTGTTCGAGATGATGACAAGGACGTCGTCATGGCGTTCGGTGGTGATCGGACCGGTCATATTTTTTCTCCAGTTTCAAATTCGTCATGCCAGCGAAGGCTGGCATCTCATGAGATGGGCGACCCGCCCACCCGCAAAGACCTCAGCCTGCGCTGGGGTGACGGTCGGTTATGTCAGCGCGGAATAAATCAGCGTCTTCAGCTCGCGCCGGATCGGATAGACGTTCGATGGGCTCATCTGTGTCATGAAGATCATGTGCAGCTTCTCGACCGGGTCGATGAAGAAGGCGGTCGAGAACATGCCGCCCCAATAATATTCGCCGACCGAGCCCGGGATCATCGAGCGCGCGACGTCGATATTGACCGCAAAGCCAAGCCCAAAGCCGGTGCCGGCATTGGCCGCCTCGCTGAACAGCGACTGCGACATGGTCGCGAGATCCGATTGGCCGGGCAGATGGTTCTGCGTCATCAGTTCCAGCGTCTTGCGCCCGACGATGCGCGCGCCGTCGAGCTCGCCGCCATTCAGGCACATCCGGCAGAAGCGATGATAATCGAGTGCGGTCGAGACCAGTCCGCCGCCGCCCGACAGGAGCTTCGGCTTGCGGCTCCATGCGCTTTCGCTGCCGCGATCATACATCACGCGGCCCTTGCCGGCGACGAAGGTATAGCAGTCGGTCAGCCGGTCGATCTTGTCCGCCGGGACCTCGAAGAAGGTGTCGTGCATCTTCAGTGGCGCGAAGATGCGCGCGCGGAAGAAATCGTCGAGCTTCATGCCAGAGACGCGCTCGACCACCGCGCCGAGTACGTCGGTCGACACCGAATAATTCCAGCCTTCGCCAGGCGAGAATTCGAGCGGGATTTTGCCCAGCGCGCCGATAAAACCGTCGAGATCGAGATTGCCGTGCCAATTCTCGATCTTTCCCTCGCGATAGGCGGCATCGACGTTGGAGCGATTCTGGAAACCATAGGTCAGGCCCGAGGTATGACGCAGCAGATCGACCATGCGCATCGGCTCGGCGGTCGCTTTGGTCACAAATGGCACGCCAGCGCCGCCGCCATTATAGACGCCCAGGCCCTTGAATTCGGGCAATATGTGATGGACCGGCGTATCGACCGCGACCAGGCCCTGTTCGACCAGCATCATGAAGGCGATCGAGGTGATCGGCTTGGTCATCGACGCGATGCGATACAGCGAGCTTTCATCGACCGGCTTGCCGCCTTCGCGCGCCGCACCCTGGCTGCTGAAATGGACGATCTCGCCCTCGCGCGCGATCAGCAGCTGGGCATTGGGGAGTTTGCCCGAATCGACATAGCGCTCTTTCAGCAGGCCATCGATATGGGCCAGCCTTGTGGCGTCTAAACCGTGCGATCCTGGCTTGGCGATCTTCATCTGGCTTTTATCCCTCCGGCCATACCCCCGGTTCGAAACTGGTCGCACCCTATTGCCTTGAGTGGCGCGCGAATCAACACTAACCTTGGTTGAAACGGCAGATAAGCCAAACCCGAAGTTCAGAATATGGAGAGACGCGTCTTGGATATCGAACCTCTCATCGCGCTCGACCCCAGCTGGCCCGTGATCTCGTTGGCGCAGGCGCAGGCCGCGCTGACCGTGGCCGGCAGCAAGTTCGAAATGGACGTTGCCGAGATTCGCGGCGTGCCAACCCGAGTGTGGAAATATGCGCCGCCGTCGCTCGCTTTCCTGATCCAGGCGGCGCGTGCCTATGGGCAGAATGTCTTCACCGTCTATGAGGACGAGCGCGTCACCTATGAGGCGAATTACCGCGCCGTCGCGACGCTGGCGACGAAGCTGCAGGAAATGGGTGTGGCAAAGGGAGATCGGGTCGCGATCGCGATGCGCAACTTGCCCGAATGGCCGGTGATCTTCTTCGCCGCCGCATCGATCGGCGCGATCGTCGTGCCGCTGAACGCGTGGTGGACCGCCGGTGAATTGGAATATGGCATCGACGATTCGGGCACGCGCCTGTTGTTCGTCGATGATGAACGCCATCAGCGGCTGGTCGAGTCAGGCCCGGCGCTGCCCGCGGTGGAGCGGATCGTCGTCGCGCGCGCGTCCGGGCCGCTGGAAGGCAGGGCGTCGCGGCTGGAGGATTTGATCGGTACGCCGACCGATTATGCGGCGCTGCCCGATGTGCCGTTCCCGCAGGTCGCGATCGACACCGATGACGATGCGACGATTTTCTATACCAGTGGCACGACCGGCCATCCCAAGGGCGCGCTTGGCACGCATCGCAATTTGATGACCAATATCCTGTCGGGCGGCTATGCTTCGGCACGGTCGGTGCTGCGTCGCGGCGAAACGCCTCCCGACCCGACGCCGCGCACCATGCTGACGGTGATCCCCCTGTTCCATGTCACCGCGTGCAGCGCGAGCCTGATGGGGGTAGTCGCGACCGGATCGACCATGATCTTCATGCGCAAATGGGATGTGGTGCGCGCGATGGAAATCATCGAGCGCGAGAAGGTCAACATCACCGGGGGCGTGCCGACCATTGCCTGGCAACTGATCGAGCATCCCGAGCGCCACAAATACGACCTCTCCTCGATCGAGGCGATCGCCTATGGCGGCGCGCCGTCGGCGCCCGAACTGGTCAAGCGCATCCATGAGGAATTCGGCGCGCTGCCCGGCAATGGCTGGGGCATGACCGAGACGATGGCGACGGTGACGAGCCATTCGAGCGAGGATTATCTCAACCGCCCGACCAGCGCCGGGCCGCCGGTCGCGGTCGCCGATCTCAAGATCATGGACGATGACGGCACGACCGAAATGCCGCTCGGCGAAGTCGGTGAACTCTGGGCGCGCGGGCCGATGATCGTGAAGGGTTATTGGAACAAGCCGCAAGCGACCGCCGAGACGTTCATCGACGGCTGGGTGCGCACCGGCGACCTCGCCAGGCTCGATGAAGAGGGCTTCGTCTATATCGTCGACCGCGCCAAGGACATGATCATTCGCGGCGGCGAGAATATTTATTCGAGCGAGGTCGAGAATGTCCTTTACGCGCATCCGGCGGTGACCGATTGCGCGCTGATCGGCATCCCACACCGGACATTGGGCGAGGAACCGGCGGCGGTGGTTCATCTCGCGCCGGGCATGGAAGCGACCGAGGCGGAATTGCAGGCCTGGGTGCGTGAACGGCTCGCGGTCTTCAAGACGCCGGTCGCGATCCGCTTCGTGCATGAGACGTTGCCGCGCAACGCGAACGGCAAGATCATGAAAAAGGATCTGAAGATATTGTTCGAGGACAGGGTTGGGGTGGCGGCCTGACGCGGTTAGACCGCGTCGATGCGATATTCCCGATTGCTCTTGATTTGCGTTGTTCCGGCCTTGCTGGGGGCGACCGGAAGCGAGCCTCTGTCCGAATCGTTCGACGTCAGCGTGCCGCAACTTCCGCAGGTCGTCGCAACCGATGGCGGGAGAGCGGTTCGCTACGAGCTTCATCTGACGAATTTCGCCGCCATGCCGCTGGCGGTGCGCGGCATTCTCGTCACCGATGGCGATACCGGCAAAATCCTCAAGAGCTTCAGCCGCCGACCGCTGCTGGCGCATCTGATCCCGCTCACTGGGACGAAAGACGATCCGAGCGCGGCGCGGGTGACGATCCAGCCCGGCGCCAGAGCCGTGCTATATGTCGAACTGGCCGGACCATTGCCGCGGCGGATCGGCCATATGGTCGATTATATCGCGGCCTGCGAGACGTGCCCGCTGCGCCTCGAAATCCCGGCGGTTGCGTTGAACCAGTCCGCGCCGGTGACGCTGGCGCCGCCGCTGGCGGCTGGACTCTGGGCGGCAGTGCAATCGCCGGACTGGCCGCGCGGCCATCGCCGGGTAATCTACACACTGGGCGGCAAGGCGCGCATTCCGGGGCGTTACGCGATCGACTGGGTCGGTCTCGATGAGGCCGGGCGCACCACTCGGGGCGATCCAGACCGTCCGGTCGATGCGATCGGCTATGACGCACCCGTCCTTGCCGGTGCCGATGCGCGGGTTGCGGCGGTACGCGATGGAATGGTGGAAAGCACATCGATCGCCGGCAATCCCGATCACGCCCTTGGCGACGGGGCCGGTAATTATGTCGCGCTCGACCTGGGGCAGGGCCGCTACGCTTTCTATGAGCATCTGCGGCCGGGCAGTATCCAGGTGAAGGTCGGGCAGCGTGTCCGTCGCGGGCAGGCGATCGGCGCGCTGGGCTTCAGCGGCGACACGACCGGCCCGCATCTTCATCTGCACGTCGCGAACAGCCTTGATCCGCTCAAGGCGGAAGGCATCCCGTTCGTGATCGATGCCTACACCGAGATCGGGCGGTATGACGATATCGGAGCGCTTGGCAGCAAACCGTGGCAATCGGCGGGACCGACGCGCAAGTCACGCGAATGGCCCGCGTCCAATGTCGTGGTGCGCTTTCGCTGAAAGGCAAAGACGCGGCGCGTTACGCCTCATATGAGACACCTGCGCCGGTGGCATTGCTGTGATCCTGCTGTCGACAAAGAGAAAGAGCGTGCCGGTGCAAGTCCGGCAGATGGAGCTATGCCCGATCCTCGGTCATAGTTGAATCGTGGTCGGCACCATGCGGCGAGGATGGCGGTGGGAGATATGGGACACCGGTTGTGTTGTATCTTCTCTTCTGCTGCTGCCTTCGGTATTGGATGATTAATTTATGTATATCAGATACTTGTGGTAAATAACCGCTAGCAGATCGTGCTGCGGCTATCGCTGGGATCTCGTGCTGCCCAATTCCGGTCTGCGTCTGTCGGTCCCGCTACTGCAGTTTCGGCTCAACTGGCGGCCAATGCAGCGCGATCGGGGTGTCTTCCCGCAGTGCGATGTCCCGCCCGACGTGATGGAGATCGGCAGTCGCAAGGACCGGGCATATCGTGTCGCGCTGAGCCTGCTCGACCAGCGCTGGGTAAAGCCGGCGGAAGCTGCCTGTCCCAGCTAGGATTTACCGCGTGAAATCCCGTTCGCCCTGAGCTTGTCAAAGGGCCGTTTTTTCTTCGCGGACGTAAGCGAAGGGCGGTGCTTCGACAAGCTCAGCACAAACGGGGGAGGGTGCGTCCGTCCAAGGCGACGTCGCTTTAGCGGCTCAGCCGACCACCTTGTCGACCGCGGTCTTCCAGCCGGCCAGCCTAGCCGCACGTATGTCGGCATCGATCGCCGGCTCGAACGTCTCGACGCTCCCGCGCATGACGCTCGCTGTCTCGAGCCCATCGAATAGGCCGCACCCAACCCCCGCCAGCATGGCCGCGCCGAGCGCAGTGGTCTCGGCGAACTTCGGGCGTTCCACCGAGATGCCGAGAATGTCGGCAAGATCCTGCGCCATCCAGTCATTGGCGACCATGCCGCCATCGATGCGAACGCTCTGCCAATCGATGCCGTCGGCGGCAAAAGCGGTCTTCAGGTCGTGCGCCTGATGCGCCATCGCCTCGAGCGCGGCACGCACGATATGCGCCTTGCTGGTCGAGAAGCTGAGCCCTGACAGTGCCCCGCGCGCCTCGGGCTGCCACCACGGCGCGCCAAGCCCCGACAGCGCGGGTACGAGATAGACGCCGCCATTGTCGGGCACGCTACGCGCCAGCGCTTCGGTCTCGGCGGCGGTACCGATCAGGCCGATCTCGTCGCGCAGCCATTTGATCAGGCTGCCGGCGACGAACACCGACCCCTCCAGCGCATAGGCGCGGCGTCCGCCCAATTGCCAGACGATGGTCGAGAGCAGCCGGTTGCGCGACGTCGGCGGAGTCGGTCCCGCCTGAGTCAGCACGAACGCGCCGGTGCCGAAGGTCGCCTTGGTCTCGCCGGGCTTGAGGCAGGACTGGCCGATCGTCGCGGCCTGCTGGTCGCCGGCGATGCCGCAGATCGGGATCGCCGCGCCAAACAGCGTCGTCTCGCCGAACTGCCCCGCGCAATCGACGATCTCGGGCAGTGCCTTGCGCGGGGCGCCGAACAATTCGATCAGCCCGTCATCCCAATGGCCGCTGCCGATCGCCATCAGCGCGGTGCGGCTGGCATTGGTCGCATCGGTGATGTGCACGCCGGCCGCATTTTCCCCGGCGGTCAGCTTCCAGATCAGCCAGCTCTCGATCGTGCCGATGGCGAGACGGTTTCCGGCTTCTTTCAGCTGCGGCCAGTTCTGCATCGCCCAGCCGATCTTCGAGCCCGAGAAATAGGGATCGAGCAGCAATCCGGTCTTGGCCTGCACCGCGGGCTCATGTCCGGCCTCGCGCAAGTCCCGGCAGATCGCCGCGGTGCGCCGGTCCTGCCAGACGATCGCGGGGGCAAGCGGCTCGCCGGTCGTCCGGTCCCAGAACACAATCGTCTCGCGCTGGTTGGTGATTCCGATCGCCGAGATTCGCTCCGCACCGCCAGCCAGTTCGACCATCGCGCCAGTGACGGCGAAGGTGCGTTGCCAGATTTCGGCGGCGTCATGCTCGACGCGACCCGGTTCGGGATAGTGCTGGGTGAGTTCGGTCGCCTTGCTGCCGATGCAACTTCCGTCGGGTTTGAAAAGCATGGCACGGGTCGATGTCGTGCCTTCGTCAATGACCAGGATTAGATCGCGCATCAAACGAGGCTAGCCGGGATTACAAGCCGAGGGAATGAGGCTAGTGTCGTGGTGAATTCAGAAGGGCAGGTACGAGAGTGGCGGACGAGGCGACGGGAGAAGAACGGCCGATCGAACAGCCAATGGTCACGCCGGCATCGACGTTCGGCGCGTTCGGATTGCCGCTGACCAGCACGATCGAGGCAGGCGAAGATGCCCGGATCGCGATGCGCCGCGACCGTTTGCTCGCCGCGCTGACGCTGATCTGCGGCATCGGCTTGGCGCTGGCCTTGCCCTTCGCGCTCAAGGCGGGGGCGGAGTTCTTCCTGCCGACCACCGCGGCGCTGGTCGTTGCGATCGCGCTGGTCCCGGTACTCGAATGGCTCGAGCGGCATCATGTGCCATCACCCCTGGCGGCGTTGACCTGCGTTTTGCTGTTCCTCGTCGCAGCGAACATCGCGCTCGCCGCGATCATCGTTCCGGCGACCGAATTCTTTCGCAAGCTGCCCGAGCGGATCAACCGCATCCAGATGAATATCCAGCCGATTCTCGATCTCTATTCGACGCTGGAAAAATATATCAACCGCACCGTGCGCCAACTCGCCTCGAACGAGGCGGTGCGCCAGCCGCAAACCGTCGCCGCGACGCCGCCCAATTCGATCCTCGAACTCGCCGCGACGTCCGCGCCGACGCTGATCATTCAGGTCTTCTTTGCGATCCTGGTGGTCTATTTCTTTCTCTCCGGCTGGACCCGGTTGCGCAAGAAGACGATCACCAGCCGGTCGAGCTTCGGCGGCGCCATGGCCACGGCACGGGTGATCCAGGACGTGGTCGATGACGTGTCCGCTTATCTCGGCACGATCACCATCATCAACCTGTCGCTCGGCCTGGTCATCGCCCTTGCGCTGTGGCTGATCGACATGCCTTATCCGTTGATGTGGGGCGGCATCGTCGCCTTGCTCAACTACATCCCTTATTTCGGACCGATCATCGCGGCGATGCTGTTGCTGCTCGGCGGATTGATGACTTTCCAGGACGTGTGGGTCGCGGTGCTGCCCGCGGTGATCATGATCGGCGCGCATCTGATCGAAGCCAACGCCATCACGCCGTTCATCGTCGGGCACCGTCTGACCATCAATCCGATCCTGATTCTCATCTCGCTCAGCTTCTGGGGCTGGGTATGGGGGACGACGGGCGCGTTGCTCGCGGTGCCGTTGCTGATCATCCTGCAAACCGTGATCGGTGCGGCGGGCAAGCCAGATATCGCCGGTTTCCTGTTTGAACACGGCACGCTGACGCAGCAGCGCAAGCGGCGCGGGCGCGATGATTTGCCGGAAGTCTAAGAGCCTGAATTTGGAAAGACGGTACCGGCCAGTGTTGGATGCCGTCGGGTGCAGGATGCCCCCGGCATCCTGCAGATCATACCGGGGGCATGATCGACCCGGCGGCAGGCAACACTCCCCCTCCCGGCCACCCACAGAATATCCTGAATGGGTGGCCGGGAGGGGGAGCGGGCCGGTACCGTCTTCGGCAAAACCAAAGAAGTCTAAACAGTCGTTGACAGGGTAGGGCACCTCGCTTAGGTGCCGCGCCTCACGCTTCATAAGCGGGTGTAGCTCAGTTGGTTAGAGCGCCGGCCTGTCACGCCGGAGGTCGCGGGTTCGAGCCCCGTCACTCGCGCCATTCCCCAGGTGGAATGGCCTTAGTGTTCTTCGAAAAATCGAGATTTCAGGCTTTGCATGCCGCTGCGTCACCGCCAGCGCCCGGTCTCCATCCACAGCAGCATACGCCGCATTGGCAGGATCCACAGCCAGATGATGCCGGTGACGAGATAGAAGGCGAGCTGCAACAGCCAGTGCCAGTTGCCCACCCAGCCCGACGCGCTGGCGACCGCGATCACCCATAGCGCGATCAGCACCAGGATCGCGAGCATGCCGACCGGTTTGCGCCAGCTGGGGGTCATCGGACGATCATTCTTTTACGGCCCATTCTATTTCGGTGACGATGGCGTGGAGCGGCACGTCCCACGGATCCACGGGTAGCGAATCGACTTGCTGTATCGACCAGGCAATGCCGACGCGCCAGCTTTCCGGGAAACGCAGAAAAGCGCGATCATAATAACCGGCGCCTTGGCCGAGGCGGTTGAGGCTGTGGTCGAAGGCGACCAGCGGGGTCAGGATGATGTCGGGGCTGAGCTCGGCCGCTTCCTCGGCCGGCTGGTGCAGGCCGAACGGCCCGGCGATCAACGCTGCTTCGGTATCCCAGGCGAGGAAGCGCATCGGCTTCGTGCGATCGACGATATGGGGGAGGGCGATGATGCAGCCGGCCTCGACCGCGGCGCGGGCGAGCGGGCTGGGATCGGCTTCGCTGCCCATCGGCACGTAGGAGGCAATGGTCAGACCATGCGACAGGCGCGCGAGATAGGCGGGCGGTGGTGTCATGACCGGCCGCGTGTCCGCCACGAAGCGATCGCGGGCGGCACGCGTCGCCGCGCGCAGGGCTTGCTTGTCGAGCGTCATCTGAAAAAGCCGGTGGGTGTGGCGGGACCACCGTGGCCGTTTGCCTGAATATCCTCTGACGCCAGTAGCATCAGGTGGGGATCATGTACGACAGGCCAGGACCTGCGCAGGGACAACCCCCTAGGAAGAATAATCGCCTCAGGGATAATCGGTAAGGCTCGTACCGGGCAGTGCCCGCCACTTATACTTATAGGGACTGAGAGGTTAATTCTCAAGGGCCGCGGCCAGCTCCTCGAGCCGATCGGCCAGTTTTTCGAGCAGCGCCTCTCCGGCTTTGTCGGGCGCGCGGCGTTCGGCCTCGTCAAGCGAATCAGCCAGCATCAGTGCGATGAACAACATCGTCCGTTCGGCATTCATCCCGCCGGCGGCGCGCGAGGCGGCGGTCCAGCGCGCGTCGAGCATTGCGCCGACGCGGAGCAACTGGTCTTCTTCGCCATCGCGGCAGGCGACGATATGGCGGCGGTCGCCGATGGTGAGCGTGACGTCGGCCATCAGTCTTCCTCGCCCGGCGTTATCACCCCAGCTTGCGCAATCACGTCGTCGAGCGCGGCGATCGCCTCGGCCATACGACTGCGCAGTGTCTCATGACGCCGGACGAGCGCGTTATTTGCCCGAGTCCGGGCAGCGGTCGCAGCCTCGATCCGGGCGATCGCGTCCTCGATGCGGTCAGTGGCGGAAGAAAGGGCATCGGCCATGTTGTTGCGATAGCACGGCTTCGCGTGACGACAAGATCGATTTGGACCAGCGCGGTTGACGCAGAGGGCGAGCCACCGCAAAGACCGCGCACATTATCGACTCGCCGGCTGCCCCACCAAGGCTTTTTGGGCCAACCGCATTTGGGCCCCGGCAACCCGAGGAAACCGATGGCCGCTTCTGATACCGATCTCGCGAACGCAATCCGCGCGCTTGCGATGGACGCGGTGGAGGCCGCCAATTCCGGTCATCCCGGCATGCCGATGGGTATGGCCGATGTCGCGACGGTCCTGTTCACACGGTATCTGAAGTTCGATCCGGCCGATCCGCACTGGCCCGACCGTGACCGCTTCGTCCTGTCGGCCGGCCACGGCTCGATGCTGATCTACGCGCTGCTCCATCTGACCGGTTATGAAAAGCCGACGATGGACGACATGCGTAATTTCCGGAAACTCGGCAGCCCGTGCGCCGGTCATCCGGAGAATTTCGAACTCGCCGGAGTCGAGGCGACGACCGGGCCGTTGGGGCAGGGATTCGCAATGGCGGTCGGCATGGCGGTGGCCGAGCGTCACCTCAATGCCGTGTTCGACGACGATCTGGTCGATCACAATACCTGGGTGATCTCGGGCGATGGCTGCCTGATGGAAGGCATCAACCACGAAGCGGTCGGACTCGCCGGGCATCTCGGGCTGGGCCGGCTCAACGTGTTGTGGGACGACAACCGTATCACCATCGATGGCGCGGTCAGCCTGTCGTCGAGCGAGGACATTCCCGCGCGCTACCGTGCGAGCGGATGGCATGTCGTGTCATGTGACGGTCATGACGTTGCCGATATCGCGCGCGCGATGGACGAGGCGCTGGCCGATCCGCGGCCCTCGCTGATCCAGTGCCGCACGATCATCGGCAAGGGCGCGCCCAACAAGCAGGGCACGTCGGCGACTCACGGCGCGGCGCTGGGTGCCGCCGAAGTGGCCGCAGCGCGCGAGACGCTCGGCTGGACGTCGGCGCCGTTCGAGATCCCGCAGGACATTCGCGACACCTGGCTTGATGCCGGCAAGCGCAGCGTAGAGCTTCGCAAGGCATGGACGGAACGTCTGGCAAGTCATTCGCATCGGGGTGAATTCGAGCGCCGCATGGCGGGCGACATCAAGGCAGGCGATGCTGTCGCCGCGGCCTTCTCCAACTGGGAAAAGATGCCGCCCTCGGTCGCGAGCCGCAAGGCGTCGGAACTGGCGCTGGAAGGTCTGGCGGCGGCGATGCCGGAACTAATCGGCGGTTCGGCCGACCTGACCGGGTCGAATAACACCAAGGCCAAGGCGCAGGGGCCGCTGACTCGCGACGATTATGCCGGGCGTTATCTCTATTATGGCATCCGCGAATTCGGCATGGGCGCGGCGATGAACGGCATGGCCCTGCATGGTGGCGTCATTCCTTATGGCGGCACTTTCCTGGTGTTCAGCGACTATGCGCGCCCCGCGATCCGCCTGTCGGCGATCCAGCAGACCCGGGTCGTCTATGTCATGACGCACGATTCGATCGGGCTGGGCGAGGACGGCCCGACGCATCAACCGATCGAGCATCTGATGAGCCTGCGCGCGATCCCCAATCTCGACGTCTATCGCCCGTGCGATTCGGTCGAGACGGCGGAATGCTGGGCATTGGCGCTGGAGAAGAAGACCGGCCCCGGCTTGCTCGCTTTGTCGCGGCAGAATCTGCAGCAGGTCCGCACCGGCGGCGAGATGCTCAGCGCGAAGGGCGCTTACCGCCTGCGCGAAGCCAATGCGGCCCGCCGTGTCGTCCTGATCGCGACTGGCTCCGAAGTGCAACTGGCGGTCTCGGTCGCTGACCGGCTTGAAGAACACGGTATTGGCGCCGATGTCGTCTCCATGCCTTGCACGTCGCGTTTCGATGCGCAGCCCGAGGCTTATCGCGCCGATATCCTGCCGGCGGGGGCGCTGCGCGTCTCGATCGAGGCGGGCGCGACCTGGGGTTGGGAACGCTATACCGGCGATGCCGGCCTGCGCTTCGGCATCGACAGCTTCGGCGCCTCCGCGCCGATCGAAGCCCTATATGAGCATTTCGGCCTGACCGCTGACGCGATCGCGCCGCAGATTATTGCGAAACTGGAAGCTTGAAGGAGACGATTCGATGACGGTCAAGGTTGCGATCAACGGGTTCGGGCGTATCGGCCGGCTTGTCGCGCGTGCGGTGCTGGAGCGGGGCGATACGGGGCTTGAACTCGTCGCGATCAATGATCTGGCTGATGCGAAATCGAACGCATGGCTGTTCAGCCGCGATTCGGTGCATGGCAAATATCCCGGCAAGGTCTCGGCCGAGGGCCAGGATCTGGTAGTCGACGGCAAGCGCATCCGCGTCACCGCCGAGCGTGATCCGGCGAATCTGCCGCACAAGGAACTGGGCGTCGATATCGTGCTCGAATGCACTGGTTTCTTCACCGATCGCGAGAGCGCGCAGAAGCATCTCGATGCGGGCGCCAAGAAAGTGCTGATCTCCGCGCCGGCCAAAGGCGTCGACCTGACGGTCGTGTTCGGCGTCAACAACGACAAGCTCGAGGCGGGTCACAACATCGTCTCGAACGCATCGTGCACGACCAACTGCCTGGCGCCGGTTGCCAAGGTTCTGAATGACGCGATCGGTATCGAGCGCGGCCTGATGACCACGATCCATGCCTATACCAACGACCAGAAGATCCTCGACCAGATCCATCCCGATCTGCGCCGCGCGCGTGCTGCCGGAATGTCGATGATCCCGACCACCACCGGTGCCGCGCGCGCGGTCGGCGAAGTGCTGCCCGAATTGAAGGGCAAGCTCGACGGCTCGGCGATCCGCGTACCCACTCCCGACGTGTCGCTGATCGACCTGACCTTCACGCCGTCGCGCGACACGACCAAGGAAGAGGTCAACGCGATCCTTAAGACTGCCTCGGAAAGCGCTGTTCTTAAAGGTATTCTCGATTACACTGACGAACCGCTGGTTTCGATCGACCTGATGCACACCTCGGCATCGTCGACTGTGGACAGCCTGGAAACCGCCGTGCTCGACGGCAAGCTCGTCCGTGTGGTCAGCTGGTACGATAATGAATGGGGCTTCTCCAACCGCATGGTCGATACCGCCGGCGCAATGGCCAAGTTCATCTGATGACGGCGACCTTGGTTGGCGCCTGCCGTACGGGCATGGTCGGTAGCAATGTCGGCGTGATCGCCGGTATTGCCCGCCATACCCGCGCCAAGGCGCCGATGGAGGTGATCGAGCGCGCGGTGGTGACGCTTGACGGCGGCATCACCGGCGATCATCGCGGGGTGCGCAAACCCGGCGCATCGGGCAAGCGTCAGGTGACGCTGATCGAGCGGATCGACTGGGATGCCGCGATGGCCGAGGTCGGGCACAATATCCCGTGGTACGAGCGGCGCTGCAACCTGCTGGTTGACGGTATCGATTTGCCGCAGGTCGCCGGCACCCGCTTGCGCATTGGCGCGGACGTGGTGCTCGAAGTGACTCGGTTTACCGATCCGTGCGAGCGGATGGAGGCATTGGCACCGGGATTGTTCGCGGCACTGCTGCCCGACTGGCGCGGTGGCTCATGTACGCGTGTTCTTGCCGGTGGCACGATCGTGCTCGGCGATGTGATCAGGATTGAAGAAGCATGACCAGGTCATTCAAAACACTCGACGATATGGGCGAGGTTTCGGGCAAGCGGGTGCTCGTGCGCGAAGATCTGAACGTGCCGATGGCCGACGGTGCGGTGACCGACGACACCCGGTTGCGCGCGACTCTACCGACGATGACCGAGCTCGCGGACAAGGGTGCGATCGTCCTGATCCTGGCGCATTTCGGGCGGCCCAAGGGGCAGCGTAACCCGGAATTGTCGCTGGCGATGCTGACCAAGCCCTATGAGACCGTCCTTGGTCGGCCGGTCCGTTTCATTGGTGATTGCGCCGGCCCGGAAGCGGTGGAAGCGGTCGCCACGCTACAGGCGGGCGATGTCGCGATCCTGGAAAACACGCGTTTCCATGCCGGCGAAGAGAAGAACGACCCCGCTCTGGTCGCGGAGATGGCCAAGCTCGGCGACTTCTACGTCAACGACGCCTTTTCCGCCGCGCACCGCGCGCATGCTTCGACCGAAGGACTGGCGCACGTCCTGCCGGCCTTTGCCGGTCGCGCGATGGAAACCGAACTCGATGCGCTCGACAAGGCGCTGGGCAATCCCGAGCATCCGGTTGCGGCAGTGGTCGGCGGCGCCAAAGTGTCGACCAAGCTCGATGTACTCAAGCATCTCGTCGCCCGCGTCGATCATCTGATCATTGGTGGCGGCATGGCCAATACGTTCCTCGCGGCGCGCGGCGTCGATGTCGGCAAGTCGCTGTGCGAACATGACCTGACCGGTACCGCGGAGGAGATTTTCGACGCGGCGGAGCGGGCGAACTGCACCATCCATCTGCCTTATGACGTGGTGGTGGCGAAGGAATTCCGCGCCAATCCGCCGGTGCGTACCGTCAATGTGCATGAAGTCGCGGCGGACGAGATGATTCTTGATGTCGGTCCCGCAGCAGTCGAAGCGCTGGCCGACGTGCTGAAGAACTGCCGCACCCTGGTGTGGAACGGCCCGATGGGCGCGTTCGAAACGCCGCCATTCGATATGGCGACGGTCGCGCTGGCCAAGACGGCGGCTGCACTGACCCGTGATGGTTCGCTGGTGTCCGTGGCCGGCGGCGGCGATACCGTCGCGGCACTCAATCAGGCGGGTGTCGGCGACGACTTCACTTTCGTCTCGACCGCCGGTGGCGCCTTCCTGGAATGGATGGAAGGCAAGGAACTGCCCGGTGTAGCAGCCCTAACTCGCTGACACTGGACATTTGCTGCATCGCAGCATAGATTGCCCGTGATTTGGTCATTTCGTTGGGGCTCGTGAGACCCCGCGGGCGCGGTCGGCTTTGCCGGCGCCGTGTTCCATGACTGGATCGCGCTCGTAGGAGCACTTGCCTGCCCGCAAGGATGGCGGCTCAATGCCGTCCCTTTTTGGATAGCTCATCTGGTAGAGCAACAGACTTGTACTCTGTGTGTAGCGGGTTCGAATCCCGCTCCAAGCAAGCCCTTGAAAAGGCGTTCCATAGGGAAGGCCGGTGGGGTGTTCAGGCTGACGGAGATGCGCCGAGGCCCCGGCTGACGCGCAGACCCTGACGCCACCCGGTTTCCGGCTTTGTGCCGGCGAGGATACCGGCAGGCCGCACGGCGACGCGGCGTTTCTTCCAGGCTCGGGCCACGGCCCGTTCGCTGTGGAATCGCTTAACCGCCAACCGACCAGCCTTAATCGCCGGACCGCCGCGATAACGGAGAACATCTCCCGGCCGACCTTTTTCCCGGTCGGTCTTTCCCGGCGCAAGCGGTTCAAGATATGCACATTTTGTTATATGTTGCAGTGCAGCATTTTGTGCTTGCGCGCGTAACGATCCGCGCCTAACCGCCCCCTCCCGCTCGGCAATTGGGCCTAGCGGCAGAAGAGGAGGACGGCGATGATCCGCAAGGAATTCATTGTTGCCGAGAACCAGCGCGGCCTCCTCGTAAAGGATGGCCGCCTGCTACAAATGCTCGATCCTGGACGTCATACGTTCTGGGATTGGGATAACCGGCTCAGCGCCGAGATCGTCACTGCGCAGGGCGTGTTCAATTCGCCCTGGGCCGCGATCATCGAGAAGCTGCATCCGGCGATGGCGGCCGAGTATTTCATGGTCGTGCGGCCCGGCGAAGGCCAGGCGGCGGTGGTGTGGCTCGATGGACGCGCATCGCTGATCGTGCGGCCGGGCCAGGCGGTGCATGTGTGGAAGGTCCTGAATGACGTTCGCGTCGAGACCTTCGACGTGCTCGCCGAGCCGCGGCTGGGCAAGGCGCAGCTGGTGGCGTTCGAAAAGGCCGATACGGTCACGGGCGGAACGGTCGCGGCGATCGCGATCGTGTCCGTTGCGGAAGCGCAGGCGGGGCTCGTCTTCTTCGATGGCGAGCTCATCGAGACGCTGAAGCCCGGCCGCTACGGCTATTGGCAGATCGGCCGCAAGGTGACTGCCCGGACGCTCGACACGCGGCCGCTGCCGCTCGAGGTGACCGCGCAGGAAATCCTGACGCGCGACCGTATCTCGATCCGCGTGACGCTCACCAGCTTCGTGCAGGTGGCGGACGTGGAGAAGGCCGCGCTTGCGACGCCGGATTACCAGGCGCACATTTACAAGCTCGTCCAGTTCGCGGTCCGTGAGGCCGTGGGCGGGCGGACACTCGACGAAGTGCTCAACGACCGCGAAACGGTCGATGCGCAGATCGTCGGGCATGTCCGGCGTGAGCTTGGCGATATCGGCGTGGTCGTGACCGAACTCGGCGTGAAGGACGTGATCCTTCCCGGCGAGATGCGCGAGCTGATCAACAAGGTGATCGAAGCGGAGAAGCTCGCTCAGGCGAACCTGATCCGCCGGCGCGAGGAAACCGCGGCGACGCGGTCGCTGCTCAACACGGCGAAGCTGATGGAGGACAACCCCACGCTGCTGCGCCTGAAGGAGCTCGAGAGCCTCGAGCGGGTGACCGAGAAGATCGGCCGGATCGATGTGCACGCCAGCTCGGGCGAGGGGCTCAATGCCGTCCTCGACCGGCTCGTGCATCTCAAGCCGCGTGACTGACCGGAGCGGGGAGAGGCCGAGCCTCTCCCCGTTTCAATATCGCCATTGTTCGCCAAGCCGCTTATGGCGCGGGAGCGGGCTCCCAGAGTAAAGGCACCAGATTCTCGTTCAGATCGTCGAGATCGAACGATGCTGCCTTGGCATAACGGATGCGTCCGCTGCGATCGATGATGTAATTGGTCGGGACGGCCTTGATCTGCCCATAAGGCCCGGAGATTTTCCGCGCCGCCGGAATGTTCATCACCGCGAACAGTTTCTTGAGCTGATACAATGGGAGCGACCCTTCGGTCGTCACCGCGAAGACCTTGAGCCCATTCTTCTTTTAGAGATTGTAGTAGCTATCGAGCAAAGGCAATTCGGCCCGGCATGGCGCGCACCAGGTCGCCCAGAAATTCAATACGACGACGTTGCCGCGCAACTGCTCCCCGGTGACTTTCGACCCGTCCACCAGCGTGATCTCAAAGGGCGGCGCCATGTCGCCGACCTTTGGCGGCTTTGACGCGCCGAGCAGCAGCGTGGCTGCCGCGCCTATCGCGAACATCCTGAAAAATCGCGACAATCGAGTCTTCATTACCCGCTCCCCCTGCGGCATGAACCTGTGATACGGCATCGACCACGTCAAGCGTGGCGATCCATATGCGCGCATTGTTGCCCGATCCGCGCTCGCCCGCTAACAGCCGCCGCAACACCTTATTCATGCACAGGGGACAATGATGACGCCGATCGTGAAGGCCATTCTCGACAAGTACGAGTCCGACAATGCCGGCGTGAAGGCGAATCTCGCGCGCATCCTTATGCAAGGCAAGCTTGGCGGTACCGGCAAACTGATCATCCTGCCGGTCGACCAGGGTTTCGAACATGGGCCGGCGCGCAGCTTCTCGGTCAATCCCGCAGCCTATGACCCGCATTACCATTATCAGCTGGCGGTCGATGCCGGCCTATCGGCCTTTGCCGCGCCGCTCGGCATGATCGAGGCGGGCGCCGCTACCTTCGCCGGACAGATTCCGACCATTCTCAAGGTCAACAGTTCGAACAGCTGGGCGACCGGCGCGAATCAGGCGATCACCGGCAGTGTCGAGGACGCTGTGCGGCTCGGCTGCTCGGCGATCGGCTTCACCATCTATCCCGGCTCGGACGATCTGTTCGAGATGATCGGCCAGATCCGCGAGCTCTCCGCCGAGGCGAAGTCGGTCGGCATTGCGACCGTCATCTGGTCCTATCCGCGCGGCGGCGCGCTGCCCAAGTCGGGCGAACTCGCGCTCGATGTCGGTGCCTATGCCGCGCACATGGCGGCATTGCTCGGTGCGCATATCATCAAGGTGAAGCTGCCGAGCGATAATATCGAGCAGAAGGAAGCCAAGCCGATGTACGAGGGCACCGACTGGTCGAAACAGTCGGATCGCGTGGCCCATGTCGTTCAGTCGAGCTTCGCCGGCCGCCGCATCGTCGTCTTCTCGGGCGGCGCGGCGAAGGGCGCCGATGCGGTCTACCAGGATGCGCGCGATATTCGCGACGGTGGCGGCAATGGCTCGATCATCGGCCGCAACACCTTCCAGCGCGAGCGCGGCGAAGCGCTGGCGATGCTCGAAAAGCTCGTTCGCATCTACAAGAACGAGGAATAAGCGATCCATGGTAAAGGACGGCGCTATCGTTGGGCGCCGCGCCTTTGTCGGCGGCGGCTTCGCAATCGCGCTCATCGGTGTGCCATCGCCGGCGATCGCGGCAGCGGCTGGCTCGGCGGGCGAGATGTACGGCATGATCGGCCGGATGATCGCCAAGCCCGGCCAGCGTGACGCCCTGGCCGCGTTACTTACCTCTGGCTCCGGTACGATGCCCGGCTGTCTCAGCTATGTCGTCGCCGAGGATCTCGTCAATGCCGACGCGCTGTGGGTGACCGAGGTGTGGGAGAATAAGGCGGCGCATGACGCGTCGCTGACGCTGCCCGCCGTGCGCGATGCGATCACCAAGGGCCGCCCGCTTATTGCCGGTTTCGACAGCAGTGCCGAGACGCGGCCGATCAGCGGTGTTAGAGGCGCGCAATGACTGACTTCATTGACGATCCGCTCGGCCCGCTCGACCCGAATTTCGCCGCGCGCTTCACGCGCGACATCCGGCGACCGGCTTGCCAGCTTTACCTGATCTCGCCGCTCGATGTCGGCGGCGGTTTTCCCGACCGGCTGGCGCGCGCTCTCGATGCGGGATCGGTGGCGGCATTCCAATTCCGGGTGAAGGACGTCGACCAGCACGAGGCTGCAAGGCTGGGCGAACCGCTGCGCGCGATCTGCGCCGAGCGCGACGTGGCGTTCATCGTCAACGATAGCATCTCGCTCGCCAAAAGACTGAAAGCGGATGGCGTGCATCTCGGTCAGGAAGATGGCGACCCGCGCGAGGCGCGCTCAGTGTTGGGGCCGACCGCGCAGATTGGTGTGACCTGTCACGACAGCCGCCATCTGGCGATGGAAGCGGGCGAGGCGGGGGCCGATTATGTCGCGTTCGGCGCCTTCTATCCGACCGCCACCAAGGCCGTCAGCCATGTGCCCGATCCGGTGATCCTGAGCTGGTGGTCGACCGTGTTCGAAGTGCCGAGTGTGGCGATCGGCGGCATCACGCCGACCAACGCGCCACCATTGATCGCCGCGGGCGCGGACTTCATTGCCGTGTCCCATGCGGTGTGGGGCGGTGATGAGGCGGCGGCGGTCAAGGCATTCGCGGCGGTGCTGGGTTGAGCGAGGCGTACGACGGCGGCTGCGAGTGCGGCGCGGTGCGTTATCGCATGCACGGCGCACCGATCATGACCAATTGCTGCCATTGCCGCGACTGCCAGCGCATCACCGGTTCAGCGTTCGCGATCAATGTCATGATTGAAACCGGCCGAATCGAAATCCTGAAGGGCGAGCCGGTCGTGCGAACGCTGGAGCGTGGAGACAAGGGTGATACGCGAGCCTGGCGTTGCGGCACGTGCGACACCTTGCTCTATGCCGATCATCCGATGTTCGCCGACAATGCGCGCTTCGTGCGCGCCGGGACGCTGGATCGAGGCGAACTCCTGATCCCCGATGCGCATTACTTCACGCAGTCGAAATACACTTGGGTGGTGATCCCCGAGGGCGTGGCGCAATTCACGACGCTGCCCGAAAACGGTGCTGGCGTGAATCTCGGCAACGAGCGCATGGCGCGGTTGATGGCGACGCTCGCAGGGTAATCGCTGCCAAGCCGTCGAAGAAACTGATCGTCAGGCGCGTCGATCCCGCCAGGCCGTTACCAGTGACGAACGCGTCCGGTATCGACATGGACAAAGCCATCGCGCGGATAATAACCGACGCCACCACCGCCCAGTGCCAGTGCCGCGCCGCGCAGCCGATCGAGCGAAACGCCCTGGATCATGATATCGGTCGCCTTGCCCAGCATATGCTGGCTCTGGCTCGCCACGCCGGTATGCGCGCCGCCACGCGCGCGCAGCGCTGCATTGGTGTCCGGTGAGCGATAACCTGAAATCAGGTCGATCTTTTGTCCGCCGCGCATGTCGAGCTTCTCGCGCAGTTGAACCAGCAGGCCGAGCAGCTTGCGATCCATCGGAAACACCTGCCCAGTGCGCCAGTCGCGCAAACCATGGTTCAGTTCGGCAAGACCATCAGCGACGAAATCGCCATTTCGCGCGAACACGGCATCGACGCTCTCATTGGTATGGACGTTGCGGATCGCCAGGCGCCATTCGGCACCGGCCGCCATGGCGGGCAGGGGCATGGTGAGGGCAGCACCTCCGGCAATGCCGGCGCCAAGCAGCGAACGCCGGGATATCATCGGCGATGACGTCTGCTGAGAAATGGAAACAAGCCCCCGGTCCGTCGTTGTCTGCATGGAATATATGTAGGGGATTGAGATTATGAGAAAAATAACGGTCGGCGCGGCCTGTCTGGCAATTGCAACCCTTTGTCCCGTTTACGCCACGGCGCAGGGAACAAAAGTTGCCGCAACACCGGCGCTTGACCGCTCCACCCTCCATGTCCAAGTGATTCTCGACCATCTCGGCTTCTCGCCGGGCGTGCTCGACGGCCGTACGGGCAAATCACTGGTGGCAGCCCTGAAGGGATTCCAGGAGTCGCGCGGGCTTAGGCAAACCGGCGAGATGGATCCCGTCACGCTTCGCGCGCTTCATCCCTTCCGCGCACTTCGCCCGACGCGCACGCTCGCCCTCACTGCGAGCACGTTGGCAGGGCCCTATACCGATCCACTGCCCAAAGAGCCGGCGGACCAGGCCAAACTGCCGGCGCTCGGTTACCGCTCGCCCCTGGAAAAGCTCAGCGAGATGTTCCACACCACGCCGGCCGTGTTGCTCGAGCTCAACGGACCGACTGCGCGGCTGGCCGCGGGTGCGCCGATCATCGTGCCTAACGCGCTGCCGGTGTCGCGTGACTATGATTCGAAACTGTCCCCCGAATGGCGCAAGACACTGGCCGATCTCAATGTCGACGCCAACCAGCCCCAAGGTGCGAAAGTCGTGGTCGACAAATCGGATGAGGTGCTGCGCGTGCTCGACAAGGACGGCAAGCTGATCGCTCAATTCATGGCGACCATGGGCAGCAGCAACGATCCGCTGCCGATCGGCAACTGGACGATCAAGGGCGCGTCGTACAATCCGCCCTTCCATTACAACCCGAAACTGTTCTGGGATGCCGACAGCAGTGACAAAGCGGCGAAACTGCCGCCGGGTCCTAACGGGCCCGTTGGGGTGATCTGGCTCGACTTGTCCAAGCCGCATTACGGTATCCATGGCACGCCCGAACCAAGCACGATCGGGCGCGCGGAAAGTCATGGCTGTATCCGCCTGACGAATTGGGACGCGGCGCGGTTGTCGCTGATGGTCAAGCCGGGAACGCCAGCGGTGTTCCGGCCCTGAACGCCTTGCGCAAATTGGGTTATGGCCTGCTGATCGCATTCCTGACGCTGATCGGCGTGTGGGTAGCGTTGCTGATCTTTCTACCCGATGCGCCAAGGACCGCGAAACCGGCCGAGCCACTCAAGGTCAGGCAAAACGGCGCGTCGGCACCGGCGCTGGGCATGCCGGTCGCGGGTATCCGGCGCGAAGCGCTGAGTGATAATTGGGGCGATCCGCGCGACAATGGTCTGCGCGCGCATCACGGCACTGACATCATGGCTCCCGTCAACACGCCTGTGCTCGCCGCGGCGCCCGGCACGGTCGAAAAACTATGGACCAGCGCCGCGGGCGGCATGACGATCTATGTCCGCTCGCCGGGGCGTGACTGGGTTTATTATTACGCGCATCTCGCCGCTTATGCGCCGGGTTTGCACGAAGGGCAGGCGATCAAGGCGGGAGATCAGATCGGTTTCGTCGGGGATACCGGCAATGCCGGCGCCGGCAATTACCATCTGCATTTCGGTCTGACGCGCACGACACCCGAGCAGCATTGGTATGAGGGGCAGGATGTCGATCCCTACCCATACCTTGCCGGAAAGCCCGCCTCTCGCTAAAGGCCCCGCTTCGCTCTTTCCAGCAGGTATAGGTCATGAAGATCAACGCGGTCGAGATTCGTCCCGGCAACATTCTCGAATATGAAGGCGGCATCTGGCGCGCGGTCAAGATCCAGCACACTCAGCCGGGCAAGGGCGGAGCCTATATGCAGGTCGAGATGAAGAACCTGATCGACGGCCGCAAGAACAACGTCCGCTTCCGTTCCGCGGAGAGCGTCGAGCGGGTGCGGCTCGACACGGTCGATTTCCAGTTCCTGTTCCGCGAAGGCAATACGCTGACCTTCATGGACAAGAATAATTACGAGCAGATCACGCTCGACGCCGACATCCTCGGTGATGCGGCGGCTTTCCTGCAGGACGGCATGGATGTCGTGATGGAGTTGTGGGAGGAGCGTCCGATCTCGGTGCAGCTGCCCGACACGATCGAAGCGCTGATCGTCGAAGCCGATGCGGTGGTGAAGGGACAGACGGCATCGTCGTCCTACAAACCCGCGATCCTCGAAAACGGTGTCCGCGTGATGGTTCCGCCGCATATCGGCGCGGGCACGCGGATCGTGGTCGATGTGTACGAGCAGACTTATGTTAGGCGGGCGGATTAATTACTCCCTCTCCCCTCCGGGGAGAGGGTAGGGGCGAGGGGCATTAACGCGGACCTGCGTTGTCACTTTCCCTCTCCCGCGCTTCGCTACGCTCGCTTGCCCTCTCCCCGGAGGGGAGAGGGACTAAGGAATTATATGGTTTCCCATTCCGGCCTGATGACTGTCATGGATCGCGCCGCGCGCAAGGCGGGGCCGCGGTTGCGTCGTGACTTCAACGAAGTCTCGCAATTGCAGGTCAGCCGCAAGGGCCCGGCCGACTTCGTGACGATGGCCGACCAGCGCGCCGAACAGACGTTGTTTGAGGAATTGTCGCGCGGCCGCCCCGATTGGGGTTTCCTGATGGAAGAGCGCGGCGAAGTCGCCGGCGACCCCAACAAGCCGCGATTTATCGTCGACCCGCTCGACGGCACGTCGAACTTCCTCCACGGCATCCCGCATTTCGCAATCTCGATCGCGGTCGAGGAAACTTTGCCAAACGGCAAGCGCGAGGTGACCTCGGCACTCGTCTATCAACCGCTGACCGATGAAGCCTTTTGGGCCGAGAAGGGTCGCGGCGCCTGGGTCCAGTCCGAACGCCTGCGCGTGTCGGCACGCCGGGATCTCGCCGATTCGCTTATTGCGACCGGCATCCCTTTCCTTGGCCATGGCAATTTTGCCGAATGGAGCCGCATCTTCGGCGCGATCGCACCCGAAGTGGCCGGCATTCGTCGGCTCGGCTCGGCTGCGCTCGATCTCGCCTGGGTCGCGGCGGGGCGCTTCGACGGCTTCTGGGAATCGAGCCTGCAGCATTGGGACACGGCGGCCGGCATGTTGCTGGTCAAGGAAGCGGGTGGTTTCGTCACTGACTTCCGCGGTGGCGAGAAGATGGTCGAGCGCAGCGAATACCTTGCGGCGAACGATGTGCTTCAGTCCAAACTGCATAAATTGCTCGCGAACGCGCTACGGTGATCTGGCTGGCGGCCTTGCTGGGCATGACCGCCCAGGCCGCCATCGACCCGCTATAGCCCGCCATCCTGCCGACCGTCCCGGCCAGCCATCGGCTGATCGAGGTCATCGCCGCTGATGGCGAGACGGGTGCCGAGCAGCGTCGCTGATCGCCGGATCCTGGTTTGGCGGCGCGGCAAGCCACTACGCTCGATAACCATGCCGTCGGGCACCGTGCGACCGTTTGGACTGGCTTATGATCGCGCCGGAACAGCGCCAAGCCTGGCGCAGCGAGCGACGCCGATCCTTATCCCGCCGGTGCCCGTCAATGCAGCCTAATTGCGAGTGATTCTCATGGCCTGCGCCCTTGCCCGACTAGGGTCATCGGCCTAAAGCCGCCGCATCACTTCGCACATGCGAGAGAACATTGGTCGACCTGTCACAATATCTGCCGATCCTGCTGTTTCTGGGCGTCGCTATCGTCCTGTCCAGCGCATTCGTATTCCTGCCGATGATCGCATCGCGTTTCACGGGGTCGCACAAGCCGACCGCGGAGAAGCTGACCGAATATGAATGCGGTTTTCCCGCGTTCGAGGATTCGCGCAGCCAGTTCGATGTGCGCTTCTATCTCGTGGCGATCCTGTTCATCATCTTCGATCTCGAAGCCGCCTTCCTCTACCCCTGGGCGGTCAGCGTGTTCAGCCTTGGTTGGACGGCGTGGATTTCGATGATGATCTTTATCGCGGAGCTTGCGCTCGGCCTTGTCTATGCGTGGAAGATGGGAGCGCTGGAATGGGAGTAGAACTCACCGTGCCGCCGCCCGCCGGTACGCTGCCTGATGTGTCGTTCCTCAACGACATCAATGGTGAGCTGAATGACAAGGGCTTCCTGGTCACGTCCACGGAAGATTTGTTCCAGTGGGCGCGCACGGGTTCGCTGTGGTGGATGACCTTCGGGCTTGCCTGCTGCGCGGTCGAGATGATCCATGTGAACATGCCGCGCTACGATCTCGAGCGCTTCGGCGCTGCGCCGCGCGCATCCCCGCGCCAGTCGGACGTGATGATCGTGGCGGGCACGCTGTGCAACAAGATGGCCCCGGCGCTGCGCAAGGTCTATGACCAGATGTCAGAGCCCAAATACGTCATTTCGATGGGCTCGTGCGCCAATGGCGGCGGCTATTATCACTATAGCTATTCGGTGGTGCGCGGTTGTGACCGGATCGTGCCGGTGGACATATATGTCCCGGGCTGTCCGCCGACCGCCGAAGCTCTGCTCTACGGCATCATGCAGCTACAGCGGAAGATCCGCCGCGTGGGAACGATCGAACGGTGAGGGCGCCCGCACCGGCTTACGCCGCGAATGACGGCGTTATCGATTCCGCTGGCCGCGCGCTCGGCCCGGCTTTGCTGTCGTCGCTCGATGCGGTCGGCGAAGTCGCGCTTCATGTCGATCGCGTCTCACTGGTCGAGACGATGATCGCGCTGCGCGACACGCCCGGTCTCGAATATCAGCAGTTGATGGAAATCGCCGGCGTCGATTATCCGGATCGCGAAGAGCGGTTCGAAGTGGTCTATTGCCTGCTTTCGCTGACGCGCAATCACCGCATCCGCGTGCATGTGCAGACCGACGAGGAAAAACCGGTGCCGTCGGTGACGGGCATCTGGCCGGTGGCGGGCTGGCTCGAGCGCGAAGTGTACGACATGTACGGCGTGCTGTTCGAGGGGAACGCCGACCTGCGCCGTATCCTGACCGATTACGGTTTTCGCGGTCATCCCCAGCGCAAGGATTTCCCGCTCTCCGGGTTCGTCGAGCTGCGTTATTCCGAGGAAGCCAAGCGCGTGGTGTACGAGCCGGTCAAGCTCGCCCAGGATTTCCGCACGTTCGACTTCACTTCTCCCTGGGAAGGAGCGGAATATGTCCTGCCGGGTGACGAAAAGGCTGCGTTGCCCGAGGCCAAGGGCGCCCCGACGCCCTTGAAGGCGGATGAAATCGTCAAGGCTGATGCGGCGAAGAGCGAAGCCAAGGCCCCGCCGCCAAAGCCCAAGACCACGGAATCGCCAGCGCAAACCGGTGCCGGCAAAGCCGAGCCTGATGCGACGCCCAAGCCCGCCGATCCCGATGTGGTGAAGGCGCCGCGCAAGCCGCGCGCCAAGCCTGCTGCCTCCGGTGACGCACCGGTCGCCAAGCCCCGCGCGCCGCGCAAGCCGAAGGCGGAC
The DNA here is from genome assembly GCF_014171475.1 of Sphingomonas sp. So64.6b. Lineage (NCBI taxonomy): Bacteria > Pseudomonadati > Pseudomonadota > Alphaproteobacteria > Sphingomonadales > Sphingomonadaceae > Sphingomonas > Sphingomonas sp. So64.6b. The sequence continues at coordinate 2,113,054 of NZ_CP048817.1, read as the reverse complement.
AAGTGAAGATAATCACCATCCTCTCCGTTCGTCCTGAGCTTGTCGAAGGACCGTTCTTCTTTCCGCGCTCCCAGCAAGGGCAGGGCTTCGACAAGCTCAGCCCGAACGGTGGAGTGTTCCTTGCCGCGGAGGTGACCCATGGCTGATCATCTCGAAGCCATCGAGCACAAGCTGGATGCCGCAGACCCGACTCCGGGCGATGTTGAAATCCAGAACTACACGATCAATTTCGGCCCGCAGCACCCGGCCGCGCATGGCGTGCTGCGTCTGGTGATGGAGCTCGACGGTGAGATCGTCGAGCGCGTCGATCCGCATATCGGCCTGCTTCACCGCGGCACCGAAAAGCTGATCGAATACAAGACCTACACTCAGGCGCTGCCATATTTCGACCGGCTCGATTATTGTTCCCCGCTGTGCATGGAACACAGCTTCGTGCTGGCGATCGAGAAATTGCTCGATCTCGAAGTACCGATCCGTGCGCAATATCTGCGCGTGTTCTTTGCCGAACTGACGCGCATCTCGAACCATATGCTCAACCTGGGCAGCCACGTCATGGACGTCGGCGCGATGACGCCGAACCTGTGGCTGTTCGAAATCCGCGAAGACTGCATGAACTTCTTTGAGCGTGTGTCCGGCGCGCGTATGCATTCGGCCTATTTCCGGCCCGGCGGCGTGCATCAGGATACGCCGCTCAAACTGCTGACCGACATCGCCGACTGGCTCGACACGCGCTTGCCGCGTTTGTTCGAGGACGCGATCAGCCTGGTTGCCGACAACCGCATCTTCAAGCAGCGCAATGTCGATATCGCCACGGTCAGCCGTGACGATGCGGTGAAATGGGGCTTTTCCGGCCCGATGATCCGCGGCTCGGGCATTCCCTGGGATCTGCGCAAGTCGCAGCCCTATGATGTGTACGCGAAGATGAACTTCGACGTGCCGGTCGGCACGCGCGGTGATTGCTATGACCGGTTCATGGTGCGCGTCGAGGAAGTCCGTCAGTCGGCACGGATCATGAAGCAGTGCCTGAACGAGATGCCCGACGGGCCGATTGCGTCGCTCGACCGCAAGGTCGTGCCGCCCAAGCGCGCCGAGATGAAGCGCTCGATGGAAGCGCTGATCCACCACTTCAAGCTCTATACCGAGGGCTTCCATGTGCCGGCCGGTGACGTCTATGTCGCGACCGAAAGCCCCAAGGGTGAGTTCGGCGTGTATCTGGTCGCCGACGGCAGCAACAAGCCGTACCGCTGCAAGATCCGCCCAACCGCGTTCAGCCATCTCCAGGCGATGGACTTCATGGCCAAGGGTCACATGCTCGCCGATACCACCGCCATTCTCGGCGCGATGGATATCGTGTTCGGGGAGTGTGACCGATGAACGAACGCGAAATAGCTGCTGTGATAGGGCAGTGGCTGGGTATTCTTTGCCTACCTTTGGTTCTTGGCTTTTTGGGATACGTTCTCAGCAAGAAAATGAGCGCAACTCGCGACGAAAATGTTCGCTGGCCTACGCACGTCGGGATCGTTTTGGGATTGCTCGCAGCAGTCTCAGCGCTGGGCCAAAGGGCATCCATTTCGCCTGAGGCCGTGGCGACTGAAGCTGATGAGAAGCACGTTGTCGCGGTGACCGATGGCATGGCAGATGCACCGTTTCCCGCCGAGATCGATCCAGTCACACTCGAGGGTGCTCGTGAGCGGTTGGCTCAAGAGATTTCGAATAGATATGGCGACAGGCTGCGATTATTGAGTTCTGAAATCACAGCACAGAAGCTTGGAAATAAAACAATATTGCGTTTCAATGCTCGAGCCTCGGGCGGAACTCTTATTGTTCAATATATTGGGGTTCTGAATGGGAAACGCAAATTGGTGACATGCGTAGCCATGGACGGCGCTGATTTTCCTGCTTGCCGTCAAAGGGCAATAGATATTTTTGGAACTCCGCCAGCTGGCAATTCAAAGAACGCTGACAATGGCTGAAGCACCCAAAATCCCCGACGAAGCCGAAACCCGCGCGCGCTGGGGCGCGTTTGCGTGGACTGACGAGAACCAGGCGAAAGCGAACGAGATCCTCGGCCGCTATCCCAAGGGGCGCGAGCAATCCGCGTCGCTGCCGTTGCTCGATCTCGCTCAGCGCCAGGTTGGCGCGGAGACGCAGACTCAGGGCTGGCTGCCGGTTCCGGTGATCGAGTTCGTCGCGCGTGCGATCGGCGTGCCCTATATGCGCGTCTATGAGGTCGCGACCTTCTACACCATGTTCAACATGGCGCCGGTCGGCCGCTATCATGTCCAGGTGTGCGGCACGACGCCGTGCATGCTCGCCGGATCGGACGATGTCCTGTCGGCGTGCAAGAATCATGGCCTGATCAAGGGCAAGACCACACCGGACGGCCTGTTCACGCTGACCGAGGTCGAATGCCTCGGCACTTGCGCCAACGCGCCGATGGTGCAGATCAACGACGATAATTACGAAGATCTCGATTACGATCGCACCACCGCGATCCTAGAGGCGCTGGCGTCGGGCAAGACGCCGCCACCCGGCTCGACCATCGGGCGCAAGAGCAGTGAACCCGTCGGCGGACCGACCTCGCTCAAGGCGATGGTCGATGAAAACCATGATTATCGGGGGGAATGGGCATGAACAAGAACACCGTCATCACCATCCTTGCGATTATCGGCGGGCTGGTTGTCCTCGGCTGGGCGCTCAAACTGACCTTCAAGCTGCTCGGGCTACTAATCGTCCTTGGCATCGGCCTGGCGATCTATTTTGGCGCGCAGAAGATGCTGGGAGGGCCGAAATGAACACCGGGTTGAGCATTCCGCTGGTTACCGCACTGGTCATTTCGCTGACCATGGTCGTGATCGCCTTGTGGTTTATCGTTTCAGCTCGCCGCAATCAGAAGGGCGATAAATAGTGCTCGCCGACAAGGATCGCATCTTCACCAATGTCTACGGTTTTCAGCCGTGGAACCTTGCGGCTGCGCAAAAGCGTGGCGACTGGGACAATACCAAGACGCTGATGGCGATCGGCCAGGACGCGATCATCGACAAGGTGAAGGCATCAGGCCTGCGCGGCCGCGGCGGCGCAGGCTTCCCGACCGGCATGAAGTGGAGCTTCATGCCCAAGGAACCCAAGCCCGACCGGCCGAACTTCCTGGTCATCAATGCCGATGAATCCGAACCCGGCAGTTGCAAGGATCGCGAGATCATCCGCCACGATCCGCACAAGCTGATCGAAGGCGCGCTGATCGCCGGTTACGCGATGCGCGCACGCGCTGCGTACATCTACATTCGCGGCGAATATATTCGTGAAGCGGAGACGCTCTTCGCTGCGGTCGCCGAGGCATATAATAAAGGCCTGCTCGGCAAGAATGCCTCTGGTTCGGGTTATGATTTCGACGTCTTCGTTCATCGCGGCGCCGGCGCGTACATCTGCGGCGAAGAGACCGCGATGCTCGAAAGCCTGGAGGGCAAGAAGGGCCAGCCGCGCCTGAAACCCCCGTTCCCGGCTGGCGCCGGCCTCTATGGCTGCCCGACCACGGTCAACAATGTCGAATCGATCGCGGTTGTCCCGACCATCCTGCGCCGTGGTCCGGAATGGTTCGCCAGCTTCGGGCGCGAGAAGAATGAAGGCACCAAGCTCTTCCAGATCAGCGGCCATGTGAACAAGCCCTGCGTCGTCGAAGAGGCGATGAGCATCTCGTTCCGCGAACTGATCGAAGTGCATTGCGGCGGTATTCGCGGCGGCTGGGATAATCTGCTCGCGGTGATCCCCGGTGGTTCGTCTGTGCCGCTGGTACCAGCGGCCGAGATCATGGACGCGCCGATGGATTTCGACGGGCTGAAAGCGCTCGGCTCGGGCCTCGGCACCGCGGCGGTGATCGTCATGGACAAATCGACCGACATCGTCCGCGCGATCAGCCGCATCTCCTATTTCTACAAGCATGAAAGCTGCGGCCAGTGCACGCCGTGCCGCGAAGGCACCGGCTGGATGTGGCGCGTGATGGAGCGGATGCGCACTGGCGACGCCGATGTGTCGGAAATCGACACGCTGTATCAGGTGACGAAGCAGATCGAGGGGCACACTATCTGTGCGCTCGGCGATGCGGCGGCCTGGCCGATCCAGGGTCTGATCAAGCATTTCCGCCCCGAAATGGAGCGGCGGATCATCGAAAAGCAGGGCGGTGGGGTGTCGCCGATGATGGAGGCAGCCGAGTGAAGAAATTCGCCGTCGTCTCGGCTGTCTTGATGCTGGTGGCCGCACTGCCTGCTGCTGCGCAGTTGGGGATGCGAAACTCTCGCGGTCATGTGGCGCCCGCTCGGCTGCCGGGTGATGGTCACTCGGAGCGTGAGAAAGCGCGGGCTGTAATGAACAATTTCGCTGAATGCCTTGATCGCGCGGATCATAAAAGGGTGATCAGGCTTCTCGCTTTGCCGCCGTTCTCGTCCAAAGCGCGGCAGGAAATGAAGAATGTGTCGGACCAAGGCTGCATGGTGGTTCGCGAACTCCGGTTCGATCCATCATTGTTGCGCGGAAGTCTTTTTGTTGTCCTGTTTAACCGCGCCGCAGCGACGTCGGAGGGTGCCGTGACGGTCGCGCCGATCGATTATTCGGCGGACACCGTGGGCGAGACGTCTCCGCGCGCTGCACAATATGTCACGATGAGGCAATTTGCCGCGTGTGTGGTGAAAAAGGATCCCGCTAACAGCCGTGCGGTTGTCGCGAGCGCGGCCGGCAGTGACTCCGAGCGCTTGGCTTACAGCAACCTTTCGCCGGCACTCAGTGATTGCATCATCGGGGACAAGGTGAAGTTCAGCAAGCAGGTGGTTTCGGGCTTGCTGGCGGAAGTTCTTTACCGATCGACGATTGCCGATATTGTTTCGAACCGTGCGCGGGAAACGCAATAATGCCCAAGCTTAAAGTAGACGGGATCGAGATCGAAGTCCCCGCCGGCGCCACCGTGCTGCAGGCGTGCGAGATCGCCGGTAAGGAAATCCCGCGTTTCTGCTATCACGAACGCCTCAGCATCGCCGGTAATTGCCGTATGTGCCTGGTCGAAGTGAAGCCTGGTCCGCCCAAGCCGCAGGCATCGTGCGCCTTGCCGGCAGCGGACAATCAGGAAGTCTTCACCAACTCAGCCATGGTCAAGAATGCGCGCGAAGGCGTGATGGAATTCCTGCTGATCAATCACCCGCTCGATTGCCCGATCTGCGATCAGGGTGGCGAGTGCGACCTGCAGGATCAATCGGTCGCCTATGGCCGCGGCCAGTCTCGCTATGACGAGAACAAGCGTGCCGTGACCGAGAAATATATGGGACCGATCGTCAAGACGGTGATGACGCGCTGCATCCAGTGCACGCGCTGCATCCGTTTCGCCGAGGAAGTCGCCGGGGTCGAGGAAATCGGCGCGATCGGTCGCGGCGAGGACATGCAGATCACGTCATACCTCGAAAGCGCGGTGACCAGCGAGCTGTCCGGCAATGTCGTCGATCTTTGCCCGGTCGGTGCGTTGACGTCCAAGCCCTACGCCTTCGAAGCCCGGCCGTGGGAGTTGAAAAAGACGCTGACCATCGATGTGATGGACGCGGTCGGCACCAATATCCGCCTCGACAGCCGCGGCCGTCAGGTGCTGCGCGCGCTCCCCGTGATCAACGAGGACGTCAATGAGGAATGGGCGAGCGACAAGACGCGCCATGCCGTTGACGGCCTGGTGCGCGGCCGGCTGGACCGGCCCTATGTGCGGACCAATGGCAAGCTTGTTCCGGCGACCTGGGATGAGGCGTTCGCGGCAATCGCTGAGGTGAAGGCCGGATCGAGCGTTGCCGCGATCCATGGCGACCTGCTCGATTGCGAGACGCTCTACGCGGCCAAGGCGCTGCTTGGCGAGATGGGATCGACGCTGCTTGAGGGCCGTCAGACAGGCATGGCGTACGACGCTACATCGATGGCGGCGGTCAATTTCAACACGACCATCGCCGGCACTGAAGACGCCGATGTGATCCTGCTCGTCGGCACCAACCTGCGCTGGGAAGCGCCGTTGGTGAACACGCGGATCCGCAAGGCGATCAAGAAGGGCGCGAAGGTCTTCGCGATCGGACCAGAGACCGACCTGACCTATAAGGTCGAATGGCTCGGCAGCGACCTTACTTTGCTCGGCAAGCTGCCCAAGGCCGCCGCCGATGCGTTCAAGGATGCGGCCAAGCCGATGGCGATTGTCGGCGGTGCGGCGCTCAAGGGCGGGCATGGCGCGGCGCTGGCGCTGGCCAAGAAGCTCAATCTTGTTCGCACCCTTGAAGACGGGGGGCAGTGGAATGGCTTCAACGTCCTGCATATGGCGGCGAGCCGCATGGGCGGGCTGATGCTTGGCTGGGCGCAGCCCGGCGGCATTGCCGACCTCGTTGCGGCCAAGCCGAAGCTGGCTTTCTTCCTGGGTGCGGACGAGCTGGATTTTGCGGCGTTCGCGAAGAGCTTCAAGGTCTATATCGGCCATCATGGTGACAAGGGCGCGGCGCATGCCGATGTGATCTTACCGGGCGCCAGCTATGCCGAGAAATCCGGCACCTGGGTCAATCTCGAAGGCCGCGTGCAGCGCGGCGAGCGCGCGGTGTTCCCGCCAGGCGACGCGCGCGAGGACTGGACGATCCTGCGGGCCTTGTCGGCTGTGCTGGGCAAGACCTTGCCATTCGACACGATCGAGGAGCTGCGTGCGGCGATGGGCGTGGACACGTCTGATCTCGCAACGCTTGGCCTGCGCAGCTTCGCCTGGAACCCGCCGGCGCTCGACGCCCAGGGCGAGGGCGAACTGACCGGCTATCCGATCAAGGATTTCTACCTGACCAACGCGATCTGCCGCGCATCGCCGACAATGCAGCGCTGTTCGGCCGAACTGGTCCATGGCCAGGAATTCGCGGAGGCGGCGGAGTGATGATGACCTTTCTCACCGTCATCCCAGCGAAGGCTGGGATCTCAAGCGGTTCTTGTCCCGCACAATCGCCAGAGACCCCAGCCTTCGCTGGGGTGACGCTGGTTGAGGAGTGCGCGCAATGACCGCGTTATTCCAATCTTGGGGTCTGTCCTTCGAATGGGCGTGGTTCACCTCCACGATCGTCGGCATCTTGGTCATCGCACTGCCGCTGATGCTGGCAGTGGCCATGATCATTTACGCCGATCGCAAGATCTGGGCGGCGATGGCATTGCGTCGCGGCCCCAACGTGGTCGGTCCGTTCGGCCTGTTGCAGAGTTTCGCCGACGGCCTGAAGGTGTTCCTGCAGGAAACCATCGTGCCCACGGCTGCGAACAAGGGCCTGTTCCTGCTCGCACCGATCATCACTTTCACGGTCGCGCTGATCGTGTGGGCGGTGGTACCGTTCCAGGTCGGCGTGATGCTGTCCGACATCAATGTCGGCCTGCTTTACGTCCTCGCGGCGTCCTCGCTCGGTGTTTACGGCATCATCCTGGCCGGCTGGTCGTCCAACTCGAAATATCCATTCTTCTCGGCAATCCGCGCCGCGGCGCAGATGGTCAGCTATGAAGTCGCGATCGGCTTCGTGCTGATCTCGATCGTGCTGTGGACTGGCAGCTTCAACCTGTCGGCGATCGTCGAGGCGCAGAAAGGGCTGTACGGTTTTGCCAACGGCTTCATCTGGAACCCGCTGCTGTTCCCGATGGCGATCGTGTTCTTCATCTCCTCACTCGCCGAGACGCAGCGCGCGCCGTTCGATCTGACTGAGGCGGAAAGCGAGCTGGTTGCCGGCTATCAAACCGAATATTCGTCGATGAGCTTCGCGCTCTACTGGCTCGGCGAATATGCCAACGTCATCCTGATGTGCACCTTGAACGCAACTCTGTTCTGGGGCGGTTACCTGCCGCCGTTCGACTGGGCGCCGCTCTACTGGGTGCCGGGCATCATCTGGCTGTTCGCCAAGATCCTGTTCTTCTTCTTCCTGTTCAGCTGGGTGAAGGCGACCGTCCCGCGCTATCGCTATGACCAGCTGATGCGTCTGGGCTGGAAGATCTTCCTGCCGCTGTCGCTGTTCTGGGTGTTCCTGGTGTCGGGCTTCCTGATGCTGACCCGCGTTGGAGTTCCGTCATGAGCCTTGCTCAGATCATCAAATCCTACACCTTGTGGGAATTCCTCAAGGCACACGCGCTGACCTTGCGGTATTTCTTCAAGGCGAAGGCGACGATCAACTATCCGTTCGAGAAGAACCCGATCAGCCCGCGCTTCCGCGGCGAGCATGCGCTGCGCCGCTATCCCAACGGCGAGGAACGCTGCATCGCGTGCAAGCTGTGCGAAGCGGTATGCCCGGCGCAGGCGATCACGATCGAGGCCGAACCACGCGAGGACGGCAGCCGCCGCACCACGCGCTACGACATCGACATGACCAAATGCATCTTTTGCGGCCTGTGCCAGGAAGCATGCCCGGTCGATGCTGTCGTCGAAGGTCCGAACTTCGAATATGCGACCGAAACGCGCGAAGAGCTGATCTACGACAAGGCGAAGCTGCTCGATAACGGCGATCGCTGGGAACGCGCGATCGCCGCGAACCTTGCCGCCGATGCACCGTACCGTTAAGCGCCAGCCGACTTATAGGGGCCTCCCGATTCCGTGATCCAAGCAATCGCCTTTTACCTGTTCGCGACACTCGTGATCGTCAGCGGCGCGCTGACCATCACCGCGCGTAACCCAGTCCACGCCGTGCTCTGGCTGATCTTCGCCTTTTTCAACGCGGCGGGGCTGATGGTGCTGGTCGGCGCCGAGTTCATCGCGATGCTGCTGATCATCGTCTATGTCGGCGCGGTCGCGGTGCTGTTCCTGTTCGTGGTGATGATGCTCAACATCGATTTCGCTGAGCTGCGTGCCGGTTTCGCGCGTTATGCGGCGATCGGCGTGGTCTTCGCGATCGCACTCGCGGCCGAGATCATGGTCGCCTTCGGTGCCTGGAGCGCCGGAGCGATCGAGCTGAGCCGGCGCGCTGCGCCGATCGACGCGACAATACCCAATATCGAGGCGATCGGCCGGCTGCTCTACACGCGCTATCTGTTCGTGTTCGAAGGCGCTGGCCTGGTCCTGCTGGTCGCGATGATCGGGGCGATCGTCCTCACGCACCGCGAACGCGGCGGGGTACGTGCACAGAATGTGTCGCGCCAGAACGCCCGCCGTCCGCAGGACGCAACGCGCAATACGCAGCCCGGCGTCGGGCAGGGGGTGGAGCTGTGATCGGGCTGACGCATTATCTGGTGGTCGCGGCGATCCTGTTCGCTCTCGGCGTGCTGGGCATCATCGCCAACCGCAAGAACCTGATCGTCATGCTGATGGCGATTGAGCTGATCCTGTTGTCGGTGAACATCAATTTCGTCGCTTTCTCGGCCTATCTCCACGATCTGGTCGGACAGGTGTTCGCGATGTTCGTGCTGACCGTGGCCGCGGGCGAAGCGGCGATCGGCCTGGCGATCCTGGTCATTTACTTCCGCGGACGCGGCACGATTTCGGTCGACGACGTCAACCGGATGAAGGGGTAATCGCAGCGTGACGTCGATCCTCTTCATCGTTTTCCTGCCGCTGCTCGCCGCGATTATCGCCGGCCTGGGCAACCGCATGCTCGGCAATGTGCCGACCAAGGTCATCACGACCGGCGCGTTGTTCCTATCCTGCGCGCTGTCCTGGCCGATCTTCTTCAGCTTCATCGCCGGCAGCGCCGAACCAAGCGTCGTGCCGGTGCTTCACTGGCTGCGCTCGGGCGACCTGCAGGTCGACTGGGCATTGCGTGTCGATGCGCTGACCGCGGTCATGCTCGTGGTCATCACCTCGGTCTCCGCGCTCGTCCATCTGTATAGCTGGGGCTATATGGCCGAGGACGACAGCCAGCCGCGCTTCTTCGCCTATCTGTCGCTGTTCACCTTTGCGATGCTGATGCTGGTGACGGCCGACAATCTGGTTCAGATGTTCTTCGGCTGGGAAGGCGTCGGTCTCGCTTCCTATCTGCTGATCGGTTTCTGGTTCAAGAAGCCCAGTGCCAATGCCGCCGCGATCAAGGCGTTCGTGGTCAACCGCGTTGGCGATCTCGGCTTCATGCTCGGCATTTTCGGCACGTTCCTGGTGTTCGGCACGGTGTCGATTCCGGCGATCCTCGAGGCAGCGCCCGGCATGGCCGGCTCGACCATCGGTTTCCTCGGCCACCGTTTCGACACGATGACGATCCTGTGCCTGCTGCTGTTCGTCGGCGCGATGGGCAAGTCGGCGCAGCTCGGCCTGCACACCTGGCTGCCCGACGCGATGGAGGGCCCGACCCCGGTGTCGGCGCTGATCCATGCCGCGACGATGGTCACCGCCGGTGTGTTCATGGTCTGCCGCCTGTCGCCGATGTTCGAGACCAGCGCGGTCGCACTGAGCGTGGTGACGACCGTCGGCGCCGCGACCTGCTTCTTCGCCGCGACGGTCGGCCTGGTACAGACCGACATCAAGCGCGTGATCGCCTATTCGACCTGCTCGCAGCTCGGTTACATGTTCTTCGCCGCCGGCACCGGCGCGTACGGCGCGGCGATGTTCCACCTCTTCACGCACGCCTTCTTCAAGGCTCTGCTGTTCCTTGGCGCCGGCTCGGTGATCCATGCGATGCACCATGAGCAGGACATGCGTTACTATGGCGGGCTGCGTAAAAGCATTCCGATCACCTTCTGGGCAATGATGGCGGGCACGTTGGCGATCACTGGTGTCGGTATCCCCGCGGTGTTCGGAAATCACCTCGCGATCGGCTTTGCCGGATTCCATTCCAAGGACGCGATCATCGAAGCGGCCTGGGCCTCGGGCCAGTCGGGCGCATCGATCGTCGGCATGATCGTCGCGCTGCTGACCAGCTTCTATTCCTGGCGGCTGATGTTCCTGACTTTCTACGGCAAGCCGCGCTGGACTCAGTCGGAGCATATCCAGCACGCGTTGCATGACGCGCATGGGCATGACGCGCATGACGATCACGCCGCGATGCATGTCGATCATGGTCATGATGCCCATGCCGATCATGGCCATGGCGACGGCACCGGCGGTTATCATCCGCATGAGAGCCCCTGGTCGATGCTTACGCCGCTCTTGTTGCTGTCGCTTGGCGCGGTCGCGGCGGGCTTTGCTTTCCACGGCTTCTTCATCGAGCCGCAGGCGGGTGAGATCTTCTGGAAGGGCAGCATCGCGTTCAGCGAACATCTGATGCACGAAATGCACGAGGTGCCGCTGCTGGTGAAACTCAGCGCGACGATCGCCATGGCGCTTGGCCTGTGGGGCGCTTGGATGGCCTATATCCGCGCACCGCGCTTCCCCGCGCAAGTCGCGGAGCAATTCCGCGTGGTCTACGACTTCCTGCTCAACAAATGGTATTTCGACGAACTGTACGACCTGTTGTTCGTGCGCCCCGCCTTCGCCATCGGCCGCCTGTTCTGGCACCGTGGTGACGAGAAGACGATCGACCGGTTCGGGCCCAATGGCTCGGCCTGGCTAGTCCAGCAGGGCACGCGCGTCGCGGGACGGTTCCAATCCGGATATGTCTATAGCTATGCCTTCGTCATGCTGATCGGCCTGACCGCCGCGATTACCTGGGCGATCACACGATGAGCGGCTTCCCGATCCTTACCGTCATGCTCGCGATCCCGGCGATCGCCGCGATCGCCTGCCTGTTCGTCAATGCGAATACGGCGCGCTGGCTCGCGCTTGGCGCGACTTTGGTCGATCTGCTGCTCGGCATCTGCCTGTGGGCGCAGTTCGATATCGGCGGGCCGCAATGGCAGTTCGTCGAACATCATGAACATCTGTTCGGGGTGTTCGGCTGGTCGCTCGGCATCGACGGTTTCGCGCTAATGCTGATCATGCTCAGCGTGTTCCTGATGCCGATCTGCATCGGCGCCAGCTGGAGCGCGATCACCAAGCGCGTGCCCGAATATATGGCCGCGTTCCTGATCACCGAAGTGCTGATGATCGGCACCTTCGCGGCGCAGGACCTGTTCCTGTTCTACATCTTCTTCGAAGCCGGCCTGATCCCGATGTATCTGATCATCGGCATCTGGGGTGGCGCGAACCGAATCTACGCCAGCTACAAATTCTTCCTCTACACGCTGCTCGGCTCGCTGCTGATGCTGATCGCGATGCTGTGGATGGTGCAGGAAGCCGGCACGACCAGCATCCCGGTGCTGCTCAACTACGACTTCCCGGTTCAGGCGCAGACCTGGCTGTGGCTCGCCTTCTTCGCCTCGTTCGCGGTCAAGATGCCGATGTGGCCGGTCCATACCTGGCTGCCCGATGCGCACGTCCAGGCGCCGACGGCGGGGTCGGTCATCCTGGCCGGCGTGCTGCTGAAGCTCGGTGGCTACGGCTTCCTGCGCTTCTCGCTGCCGATGTTTCCGGAAGCCTCGGCGCAGCTCGTCTGGCTGGTCTTCGGCCTGTCGGCGGTGGCGGTGATCTACACCTCGCTGGTCGCGCTGGTGCAGTCCGACATGAAGAAGCTGATCGCCTATTCCTCGGTCGCGCATATGGCGATCGTGACGATCGGCCTGTTCGCCTTCAACCAGCAGGGCATCGAAGGCGCGATGATCGTCATGCTCTCGCACGGCCTTGTTTCGGGCGCCCTGTTCCTGTGCGTCGGCGTGATCTACGACCGGCTGCACACGCGAGAGATCGACCGTTACGGCGGCCTTGCGATCAATATGCCGAAATATGCGCTGTTCTTCATGCTGTTCACCATGGCGTCGGTCGGTTTGCCCGGAACCAGCGGTTTCGTCGGTGAATTCCTCAGCCTCGCGGGCACGTACAAGGTGTCGACCACGATCACCCTGTTGTGCACCACCGGCATCATCCTCGGTGCGGCGTACATGCTCTATCTCTATCGCCGCGTCGTGTTCGGTGATCTGACCAAGGACGATGTCCGCGCCATGCCGGACATGAGCCTGCGCGAAATCGCCTTGCTCGCGCCGATCGCGGCGGTGGTGCTGTGGATGGGCGTCTATCCGGAAAGCTTTATCGCGCCGATGCGCGGCGATGTGCAGACCCTGGTCGCCCGCGTGGCACGCGCCACGCCGCCCGGCGACTCGCAATTGAAACTCGGCCAAGCGAAACCGAACGGGCCCGCGCCCGCCGCGGCGCATGGGGCCGTACCTGCCGCGCATGAGGGCGCTCACTGATGGATTACAGCGCTTCACTCCTCATGACCCTGCCTGAGCTGGTGCTCGGGATCGGCGCGATCGCGCTGATGCTGGTTGCCGCCTGGGGCGGTCAGGCGTCGACCCGCGCGGTGTCCTGGACCGCGGTCGCGATCCTGGCCGGTGCCGGCATCTCGCTGATCGGCCCGGCCTCCAGCGGCGGTGAGGCGTTCTACGGCCTGTACCGTGCCGATGCTTTCGCCGCCTTTGCCAAGGTGCTGATCTATATCGCCGCTGCGGTGGCGATCATCATGGCGCCGCGCTTCTTCGCGCGCACTACCGGTGACGATCTGCGTCCCGAATATCCCGTGCTGATCCTGCTTTCGGCGGCCGGTATGGGCATGATGGTGTCGGCGGGCGACCTGCTGACGCTTTATGTCGGTCTCGAACTGCAGAGCCTTGCTGCCTATGTGCTGGCGAGCTTCATGCGCCGCGACACGCGCTCGGCCGAGGCGGGCCTCAAATATTTCGTGCTCGGCGCGCTCGCCAGCGGCATCCTGCTTTACGGTATCTCGCTGGTCTATGGCTTCTCCGGCAGCACCATGTTCGACCAGATCGCCACGGCTTATGGCGCGGGCCATTCGCTCGGCCTGACTTTCGGCCTGGTGTTCGTCTTCGCCGGGCTCGCCTTCAAGATCAGCGCCGTGCCGTTCCATATGTGGACGCCCGACGTGTACGAAGGCGCACCGACCCCGGTTACCGCTTTCTTCGCCAGTGCGCCCAAGGTCGCGGCAATGGCCATGGCAGTGCGCGTCGCGGTCGAGGCGATGGGCCCGGCGACCGATCAATGGCGTCAGATCGTGATCTTCGCCGCACTTGCCTCGATCGTCCTCGGTGCGGTCGCGGCGATCGGACAGAGCAATATCAAGCGGCTGCTTGCCTATTCGTCGATCAACAATGTCGGCTTCGTGCTAGTCGGTCTTGCCGCCGGCACCGAAGCGGGCATCGCATCGGTGCTATTCTATCTGACCGTCTATGTTGTCATGACCCTGGGCAGTTTCCTGGTCGTGCTGCAGATGCGCGACGCCGATGGGCAGCCGGTCGAAACGATCGCCAGCCTGTCGGGCCTGTCGCAGACTCGCCCGGCCCTCGCACTGGCGCTGGCGACATTCATGTTCTCGCTCGCCGGCATCCCGCCGCTGCTTGGTTTCAACGCCAAGCTGGCGGTGTTCAATGCGGCGATCGGTGCCGGACTTTATCCGCTGGCCGTGGTCGGCTTTGTCGCCTCGGTGATCGGCGCCTTTTATTACCTGCGTATCGTCAAGGTGATGTATTTCGACGATCCTGCGCCGGAATTCGAACGCAATGACAGCATCGTCGAAGGCGGACTGATCGCGGCGGCGGCAGTCTTCGTTTCACCGGTCGGCTGGGTGCTGCTCGCGCCGCTCGGTGCGCTGACCCTGACTGCCGCACGGTCGCTGTTCTGAGCCATAGCATCCGAACCGTCGTCGAGACGGGATCGACCAACGCCGATATGCTGGCGCTTGCCAGGAGCGGCATAGAGGAAGGCGTCTGGTTGCGCGCAGAGCGCCAGAATGGCGGACGCGGACGGCAAGGCAGGGCCTGGGCCTCGCCGGTCGGCAATCTCTATACCTCGACCCTGGTACGATTGCGCGCCAGCGACCCGCAGGCGGCGACGCTGGCATTGGTCACCGCCGTGGCGCTGGAAGAGGTGGTGCGCGCTTACCTCCCCCCACGTCATTCTCGCGAAAGCGAGAATGACGTGGGGAAATCTCAGCTCCAGCTTAAATGGCCTAACGACCTGCTGCTCGATGGCGCGAAGCTCTCCGGCATCCTGCTCGAAGGGGCAGGGAATGCGGTCGTGATCGGCATCGGCGTCAACTTGGCGCATCATCCAACCGACCTTGATCGTCCAGCCGCCAGCCTCGCCGCGCACGGCGTCACGCCCGACCCGGCGGATTTCCTCGACACGCTGGCCGAGGCGTTCGCGCTCTGGCTCGCGCGCTGGCGTGGCGAGGGGCTGGCACCGATCCGCGCGCGCTGGCTCGAGCGCGCTCATGCACCGGGCACCGCGCTGACCGCCCGGCTACCCGATGGCAGCGCGACCGACGGCCTGTTCGCCGGACTCGATAGTGACGGCGCACTGATCCTCCGCTTGGCGGATGGCACGACCCGTGTCATTCACGCCGCCGATGTCTTCCTGATCTGAAAGGCCGCCACATGTTGCTCGCGATCGATGCCGGCAATACCAATGTCGTGTTCGCGCTGGTCGATACCGACGGCACGATCAAGGCGCGTTGGCGTATCGCCACCGACCCGCGGCGCACCGCGGACGAATACGCCGTGTGGCTCAGCCAGTTGCTCACGCTCGAGGGTTATGACCGCAAGGACGTCACCGGCGTGATCATCGCTACAGTTGTACCGCGCGCGCTGCACAACCTTCAAACGCTGGCGCGTAAATATTTCGGCGGCGAACCACTGATCGCCGGTGAACCGCCGGTCGAATGGGGCATGCAGCTCGATGTGGAGGAACCGCATGCGGTGGGCGCGGATCGCGCGGTCAACATGATCGCGGCACATGCACTCCATCCCGGCGACCTGATCACGATCGATTTCGGCACGGCGACGACCTTCGATTTCTCCGACTATTCCGGCGCCTATAAGGGCGGGATCATTGCGCCGGGTATCAACCTGTCGCTCGATGCCCTGGTCACCGCCGCTGCCAAGCTGCCGCGCATTGCGATCGAGGCACCGACCGGCAATCTCTCGGTGATCGGCCGCGATACCGTCAGCCAGATGCATATCGGCATCTATTGGGGCTATATCGCGATGATCGAGGGGCTCGTCGCGCGCATGAAGGAAGAGGTCGGTCGGCCGGTCAAGGTCATCGCGACCGGCGGTCTGGCCACGCTATTCGAGCAACACACCAATGTTTTCGACTGCATCGAAAGCGATCTGACCATTCAGGGGCTGGCGATGTTGTGGGATCGCGCCCATATAAGGGCGTAGAGATTTGCGAGAGCGCGCCCGGGAACGGCGCCCCGCTCCATCCTCAACCAGATTATCGCGCTGACCGCGCACTCCTATGGCCGTCCGCTATCGCGGTGCTGGCCGAATCAGAAAGACAATAATTTTAGTGACTAACCCAAAGAAAGAACTCCTGTTCGTCGCACTCGGCGGCTCGGGCGAGATTGGCATGAACGTCAATCTCTATGGCTGCCAGGGCAAATGGCTGATGGTCGATTGCGGCATCACCTTTGCCGATCCGCAATATCCCGGCATCGACGTGATCCTGCCCGACCTGCAATTCATCGAGGAACGGCTCGACGATCTGGTCGGCATCGTTCTGACTCATGGTCATGAAGACCATATCGGCGCTTTGCCCTATCTCGCCGAAGATCTCGGCGTGCCGCTTTATGCGACCGCGTTCACTGCCGGTCTGATCCGCGGCAAGCTCGAAGAAGAAGGTAATGCGGCTCGTGTGAAGCTGCACGTCAAGCAACCCGGCGAGCCCTTCGATCTTGGCCCGTTCGGCGTGCAATTCGTACCCATGTCGCACTCGATTCCCGAGGCGAGCGCGCTGCTGATCGATACGCCCTATGGCCGCGTCTTCCACACCGGCGACTGGAAGCTCGATGCCGCGCCCGTCATCGGCAATCCGGCGACCGGCGATCAGCTTGCGGCGATCGGCGATGCCGGCGTGCTCGCGCTGGTGTGCGATTCGACCAATGTCTTCAATCCCGAACCGTCAGGTTCGGAAAGCGATGTGCTGCTCGGTCTGATGGAGACGATCGGCAAGGCCAAGGGCAGGGTGCTCGTCACTTCCTTCGCCTCCAACGCCGCCCGCCTCCATACGCTGGGCGAAGTCGCCCGTGAGACTGGCCGCGCCTTGTGCGTCCAGGGCCGTTCGCTCGATCGCATCCTGAAGGTCGCTCGCGCGACCGGTTATCTCAAGAACTTCCCCGAAACGATCGACGCCGAAGCTGCGATGCGCTTGCCGCGCAACAAGGTGCTGGTCGTCGCGACTGGCGGGCAAGGCGAGGAACGGGCCGCACTGGCGCGCGTCGCCAATGGCCAGCATCCGATCAGCCTCGACGCCGGCGACACCGTCGTTTTCTCCTCGAAGCAGATCCCCGGCAACGAAGTCGCGATCGGCCGAATCCAGAACCAGCTCGCCGCCAAGGGCGTGGTGATGATCACCGACCGTCAGGCGCATGTCCATGTCTCCGGCCATCCCGGACGGCCCGAACTGGCGCAGATGTACCGCTGGATGAAACCCGAAATCCTGATGCCGGTACATGGCGAAATGCGTCATTTGATGGAACAGGCGCGCTTCGGTCTGTCGGAAGGCGTGCCACAGGCGCTGGTGCAGACCAATGGCGACATCGTGCGGCTCGCGCCGGGCGATCCGCAGAAGATTGGCCATGCGGCGGTCGGCCGCCTCGTGCTCGACGGCGATGTGATCCTGCCGGGCGACGGCGCGACGATCAACGAGCGGCGCAAGCTCTCGCTGTTCGGCCAGATCTCGGTCGCGGTTGCGATCGGCAAGAACGGCGCGTTGCTTGGCGCACCGCAAGTCCAGCTCCAGGGTATCCCGGTCGAGGAAGATCGCGATCCGTTCGTGCTCGAAGCGATCGATGCCGCGGTCGATGCGGTCCGCTCGGGCGGGCGCGATCGGGCCAAGCTGCGCGAGGGCATCCGCCTTTCGGTGCGCCGTGTCGCGACGCGCTGGACCGGCAAGAAGCCGATCGTCGACGTGCTGCTGATCGAGGCTTGAGTCCGTTATGCGGTGGACCTCGGCGCTCGCCATCTATTTCCTGTTCTGGGCCTTTTCGGTGTTCTTCGTGCTGCCCTTCGGCGTGCGCACATCGGACGAGGCCGGTGTCGCGCGCGTGCCGGGACAGGCCGATAGTGCACCGCATAGTTTCCAGGCCGGCAAGGTTGCGATCCGCGTGACGATCGTCGCGACGATCCTGTTCGGGCTGTTCATGCTCAACTATCATTATGGTTGGGTCACGCCGCAGACCGTCGACCTGTTCGATGCATTGGCCAACGAGGCCGGATAGGGCGGGGCTTCGGCCCTTATATTCCGCCGTTTGTGCTGGGTAGCGATCGAGCTTGTCGAAAGCGCTGTCGCGAAACGGGCGTTGCTCGCTTCGCCGGCACTAGGGCACGTGCCCTCGATACGCTTTTGGCTGTTCGGCACGAACGGGACTAGACGCTCGCGCCGGAGCATCGAACCCAAAATCCGATCCGTTTGTGCTCAGTGAGGATGGCTTGGCGAAGCTCGCACCTAACGCGCACAATTCCAACTTAGTATCTCATATATAAAGATATTATGTAAGTTTCTCACCAAGGCGGCGGGAGAAGATACGACACAACCGGTGTCCCATATCTCCCGCCGCTCGTCTTTTCCGTCTCGTCGCAAGCGGCGATTCAACTATGATATGGGATTTGGCATGCCATCCCTTGTCGGCCCTATACCGGCGCGCTTTTTCTTAATGTCGAAACAGGATTGCCACGGTGCGAGCGTAATGGGCTCGCGCATGGCCTGAGCGCTATCCATTTCTCCGAGATAACACTTGATGCTCCAGGTCCAGCGCCGTCGTTCGCCGATTTGGGTGGCAGTCAGGTACGCAGCCGCTCTATCGCCTGGGCAAGTGCAACGTACAATTTGCCCATATCCGACGACAGCAAGGTCACGCCGAGCGGCGAGCCGTCACGCTGCGCCAGGATCGCGCGCAGCATCGCCTCGAAGTCATGGATGTAGCGATTGACCTGTTCGCGGAACACGGGGTCTTCGTCATAGTGACGCAGGATTTCGCGCGCTTCGCCGGCGTCGAGCAAGCGCACCGCACGGCGCGTGAAGACGCCGCGATCGCCTTTCAGATAGGCTGCCCAGGAGCTGTCGGAAACTTCGGCCGAGACCGACTTGGTAATGTCGATCGACACCGAATTGAGCGATTCGATCAACAGCGAGACGCGGCGAGCGAACGTGTCCTGATCGGCATTCTCGCGCTCGGCCCGGGCGTCCTCGATCCGGCTTTCGACCATCGCGGTCGAATCGGCGATCGCCAGCATCTGCCGCGTGAGCCGTTCGGAGGCGCGCTGCGCGACTTCAGCCGCCATGTCGGCCGCCTCGCCGATCGCGGCGATCTGTTGCTGCAGCGCTTGGCCCGATGCGCGCTGCATCGCTTCGGCGCTGGCCGTTTCGAGCGCCTGTGCGGCTTCGGGGATGACCGATGCCAGCGTCTCGCGCGCGCGATCGGCGGCGGCGCTGGCGGTATCACGGACGCGCAGCAGCGCCTCGACCAGGCGTGGTGCGGCTTCTTCGGCGAAGCGGTGCGTGCGGCCGATCGTGTCGTCGACCATCTGGCCGAGCGCATCGGCCTTGATTTGGCCGCTGGTCAGCGTTTCGAGCAGCGTGCCCGACAATTTCTCGACTGTGTCGCGCTGACCGGAAATGACATGGGCGATCGCCTCGATCGCATCGTGCGTGCTCTCCGCGGCGGTGACCAGGGCGAGCAGCTCCGGCTTGGCCTCGCCGACGACGCGCCGGCTGTCGGCAACGCGCGCATCGAGCCGGGCGAGCGCGTCGGGCATGGTTTCGTCGATTTCGCGCGCGGCGGCATCGAGCGCGGTCAGCAGATGCTCCGTCCGGGTGATTACGCCCAGCGCCATCACGTCGCCGGCCCGTAATGCCTCGGTCATCGCATTGGCCGATCCGCCCAGCGCGCTGATCGACGCGGCGAGCATCTGCGAGCGATCGACGCCCTGCGAATGCAATATATCGAGCCGGTCCGACACATGAGTGATGCCGGTGTCGAGGACAGTGATGATCTCGTCGCTCGTGCCGCGTTGTTCGTCGAGCCGCGCGGCGATTCGGTCGATCAGCGCTTCTATCGTGCTCATCCGCGCCGCCAGCGCTTCGGCGCCGTCCTGGCCCGCACGATCGAGCGCAGCCTGGTTGGTGCCGAGCATCGCCAGCAACGCTTCGCCCTGCGCGGTGATGCCCTTGCGCGCTTCGTCCACCGCATCGGCGGTACGGCCGAGCAAGCCGTCGACGGCTTCCGACATGCTGCCGGTGACCTGTTCCAGTCGTGTGCCGGCGGTCTCGCCGGTCGCTTCCATTCGCGCGATGTGCGCGGCAAGGCGTTGTGCCGCACCGCCGGCCACCGCATCGGCCTCGCGTCCGCGTTCGGCCAGCGCGGTCAGCTGCGCATCAAGCGCCGCGGCGAACTCGGTGGCGCTGAGACCGGTGCGTTCCAGCACCTTGGTCATTTCGACCGTCTCGCTATGCGCGCGCGGCAACATCGCCATCAGGACGTCGAGCTTGGCATGGGCGATGGTCGCGGCTTCAGCCAGGGTACTGGCATGTGCATCGGCGGCGGCAACCTGCGCCGTGAGGCCGGTGCCGATCATGGTCAGTTTGTTGGCGGCGCCATCGCCCATCGCCATCAGCGCGGTGGTCTGTTCGGCGAGCCGGTCACGATTGGCGTCGATCGTGCGCGACAGAACGGCGATCGTGCGTTCCAGGCTGGCGGCTTCGGCGCGCATCGCTTGGGCCGTGTTGCCGAACCGCCGTGCTTCGGCGGTGCTGGTGCGGAGTCTCAGTAGAAGCAGGATGCCGATCAGCGCCGGCGGCACGCACAAGGCGGCGATGAAGCTGGTCAGCGCTATCGGCGCTGCGATGACCAGGCTCGGCCAGGACAGCCACAGCATCGCCGCGACCCAGGCGACCGACACCAGCGCGCCCAGCGTCGGCACGACCCATCCAAACCGCTCCAGCGACTCCTCACCTTCCCATTCATCGACTTCATAGGTCGATTCGGGTGTTTCGGGCGGAGCGGGATCGGACAGGACAAGCTCTTCCTCAGGGGCGGCTTTGCCTTGTCCCCCGCGTATATCGAAAATGCGCGATCCCCCAGTCATGTCACTCGTTTACCATGATTTGCGCCGTCGGAAAGCGAATAGCGAAACCTCGCCTTAAGGGTTGGCCCGTATGAAAGGCGACATGGCGTATGATCCCGGTGCAATCGATGCGACGCTGGCGGCTGCGGTGGGCGACGAGCCCGCGCTGATCGCCGAGCTGCGCGAAGCGTTCCTCGACAGTGTCCGGCGTGGGCTGGACGGTCTCGAATGTGCACGCGATTCCGACAGCTGGCAGTCCGCCGCTTGGCGGCTGAAAGGCCTGGCGGCAAGCTTCGGCGCGATCCGCCTGATGGCGATCGCCACCGAAGCGGCAACCGTGCCGCCACAGGACGTGGTCCTGCTGCGCAAGCTTCGCCGCGCGGTGGAGCGGCTCTGATATCGGTTTGAGTGGGACGGTCTCACTCGCTTGCAAAGCCAGCCAGCTATCCGACGAGTGGCGGCAATGAGGCGAATGGCCGCGCATGGATGCTGAAACGAGTTCAGCATGAGGAATTCCTGGCAACCCGGCCTTTGCCATCTCCGCCCCAACCCCCTAACAGCGCCATGATGCTGGCTGGACTGATTTTCGCGACCGACGATGCCGAGGACCGTCGCGGTACATTGGCGGCGACCTTGCCGTTCGGCGGGCTGACACTGATCGAATTCCAGGCGCGGCTGGTGGTTGCTGCCGGCGTTTCGCACCTGATCGTCGTCGTCGCACGGCTCACGCCCGAACTGCTCGGCGCGATCAGCCGGATCGGGCGGCGCGGCGTATCGGTCGATGTTGTGCGCAATGCCGTCGAAGCACTGGAGAAGATTCATCCGCTGGCGCGCGTGCTGGTCGTCGCCGATGGCCTGGTAACGACCGGTGATGTGGTCGAATCGCTGGTCAGCGCGAGCCAGGATGCGCTGCTGACCATGTCCGAGCGCGATGCCATGCCCGGCTTCGAGCGCGTCGGCGCTGATGCGGCCTGGGCCGGACTGGCGCTGCTCGACCCCAAACGCATCGCGGAGGTCGCGGCGATGCCCCGGGATTATGATTTCCAATCGACGCTGCTGCGCGTCGCAGCACAAGCACAGGTCGCCCATATCGCCATGCCGCCCGGCGCGGCGGGTGGCGCGCATGGCATCGAGCGCGATTCGCGCACCCTGGCGGATCGCGGCAACGTGATTCTCGCGGCATTGGTGTCGAAACCGATCGCCTGGGCCGACCGTTTCCTGCTCGCACCGCTGGCGCGTCTCGCGCTGCCACGCCTGATGGCGCGCAGCGTGCCGAGCTGGGTGCTGAGCGCAGTCGGTGTCGCCCTTGGCATCGGCGCCCTCGCGGCAATCTGGTTCGGCTGGCCAGGCACCGGAATCGCGCTGACCCTCGTCGCGGCGCTGGCGCTGACGATCGGTGCGGCGCTCGCCTGGCTCCGCGACGAGGAGAAGCATTCACGGTTGCAACAGGCGGCGATCCCCGCATTTTCGGGGCTTGCGGCGCTCGAACTGGGGCATGTCGCGAGCATGCAGGCCGGCACCGCGACCGGCTGGACATTATCGTTCGCGCTGATCGCCGCCGCCGCGCTGGTCGAGCGCGCGGCGAGCGAGCGCACGCGGCGACGCTGGTGGGGCAGCCCGGTCGCTTATCTCATCGCGATGCTGGTGCCGGTCGGGGCCGGCTATCCGCTGATCGGCCTCGCGCTTGCCGCGCTTTATGCGACGGTGACGCTTTTTGTCGCGATTGAGGCGTTTCGCGAAAAGCCTTAGTGTCGTTTTAACCGCACTTCCCTAAGTCTCCTTGCATGTCGATTACCGTTCGCGACATGGATGACGGCCCTCAAAGGGGGGGCAGCCCGCTGCTCGTACGCGCAGCGGGCGCAGACGCGCGTGCCGCCCAGCGCCTTGCGGTGGCGATCGACGACTTTTTTCTGCCCGACGAAGCACGGCTCGACGATCGGTCGCGATCGGCGATGGGATCCGCGCTTGCCGGTATGGTCGCGGCGATCGACGGCGCACTGCGGCAGCATGCCTCACGCCTGTTGACCGCGCGCGAGGAACTGGCGCTGGCTGCGGCGCTGACCGCGCCGGGCATGTTGGTACTCGACCGCCTCGTTGCCGCGGGGCTGCTCCGCGATACCGACCTGATGCGCGAACTGATTGCGCGGGTGCAACAGGACGCGCTGGGTGACGGTTTGCCTTCGACCGCCCCAGACGAACCTGAAAAGCCAAGCCTGCTCTCGCGTCTGGTGAATCAAGCCGATTCCGTCGTCGCGACGAGCGCGATGGCATTGCTCACCGCGGAAAGCCGACGGCGCGGCGCGAGCGAAGGCGGCACCGGATCGCACACGGACCTGCCTGCCGATTTGCATCACCGCCTGGTATGGTGGGTCGCCGCCGCCCTGCGCGAGCGGTTCGCAACCGGTGCGACCGAGGCGGTCGCGGCACTGGATCGTGCACTGGCCGAAGCTGCGGTACGCAGCCTTGCCGCACATGACGAAGGCGATCGACTCGAGGCGACCGCCATGCGCCTCGCCGTCGCGATCGAAGCGACGCCGCGCGAACTGCCCGCTTTGCTGGTCGAGGCGCTTGGCGACCGCCGCATTGCCCTGTTCACTGCGCTGATCGCGCATGCGATGGGGTTGGATTATGGTCAGGCGCGCGAAGTGGTGATCGACCCCCGGGCCGACCGGTTGTGGCTGGTGCTGCGCGCGCTGGAGCTGGACCGCGAACCGATCGCCCGGATCGGTCTGGCGCTGTGCGAAGCTGACCCGCGCCGCGATCTCGAAGGCTTTGCCGAATCGATCGGCGATATCGTCGCGGTGCCGGCCGATGCCGCGCGTGCCGCGCTTGCGCCGCTCAAGCTTCACCCTGATTATCGTGCCGCCCAACTGGCGCTTACCCGCGGGCGGGCGGCATGAACGCGGTCGATTCCAGCCTGCCGCCGGTGCGCGGCCTGCTCGATCCCGACGGGAGGTTGATCGAGGCCGACCAGCGCCTCAACGATCTCAACACGCGCGCCGGCGGTGCAATCGGCATGCCGATCGCCATTCCGCAGGTCGCCACGTTGGCGCGGCTGGCGCAGCGGCTCGGCATCCTTATCTCACGCGGCGCTGTGGCCGGCGATGACGACGGCGATATCGATCTGTGGGTGCGCGCCAATCCGGGTGCGGAAGGTGTTCGCCTGGAAATCACCGGCTGGCGCGCTCGCTCGCCATGGCGGCCCGGCGCGCCCGAGGGTGAGCGCGAAGGCGATTTCCTGCGCAGCGGTGCGGACTGGTTGTGGGAAACCGACGCGGCCCTGCGGCTGAGCTTTTTGTCAGTCAACGCGGGCGCCAAACATGGCTTCGATGCTGGCGACATGCTCGGCCAGCCGCTGACTCGCCTGTTCGTGCTCGGCGAGGATCGCGAAGGGCAATTCCCGATCCTCGGCAGCCTCGCGATGCGCCAGCGCTTCGACGATCAGCGCGCAACGATCCGCGCGACCGGACAGGCGGTGCGACTCGCCGCCACGCCGCGCACCGATCGGCAAGGCGCGTTCGCCGGTTTCATCGGCGCCACGCACATGATCGACCCGGAACCCGTCGCGGCAGCCCCGTTCCCGGAGAATGAAGGCATATCCGGCGCATTCGCGGCGCGGCTTGATTCGGCATTGCGCAATCCGCTCGGCCGAATCATCGCCAATGCCGACAGCATCAATGCGCAATCGGAAGGCCCGCTACGCCAAGATTATGCCGACTATGCCGCCGATATTGCCAGCGCCGGTCGCCATCTGATGGGCCTGGTTGACGATCTGGTCGATCTTCAGGCGATCGAGCGTCCCGACTTCCGCGTCGCGAGCGAAGCGGTCGACCTCGCCGATGTTTCGCGCCGTGCCGCCGGCCTGCTCGGCGTGCGGGCGAGCGATGCGAAAGTGAAGATCGACAAGCCGGCGCCCGAGGACATGTTGCCCGCAACCGGCGAATTCCGTCGCGCGCTACAGGTGCTGGTCAATCTGATCGGCAATGCGGTGCGGTATTCGCCCGCCGACGGCATGGTGTGGATCCGCACCGAACGCGAAGGCGATATCGCTGCGGTGATCGTCGCCGACCAGGGCAAGGGCATCGCGCTCGACGACCAGAAGCGCATCTTCGAGAAATTCGAACGCGTCGATCCGCGCGAAGCGGGTGGCAGCGGCCTTGGCCTCTACATCGCGCGCCGTCTCGCCCGGGCGATGGGCGGCGACATCACCGTCGACAGCGCACCGGGGCAGGGCGCACGCTTCGTGTTTACGCTCCCGTATCGGGAATAGCGGACCCGGCTCAGGCCCGCCGCGACCAGACGATCAGCCCGACGCCGAACGCCGCGATGATTGCGCCGTAGATCACCCATTCGCCCTGAGCGAGCATGAAGCTCGACGCGGGCCACATGATCATGCCGCCGCCCTGCGCGCCGAAGAACAGACCCATCAGCGTCACGACGACACCGGCGAGCAGCAGGGCCCGCTTCATCAACGCTCGCCGACGGGCACGTAGTCGCGTTTGGCCGGGCCGGTATAGAGCTGGCGCGGCCGGCCGATCTTCTGCTCCGGATCGGCGATCATCTCGTTCCACTGCGCGACCCAGCCGACGGTGCGAGCGAGCGCGAACAGGGCGGTGAACATCGTCGTCGGGAACCCTATCGCCGACAGGATCACGCCGGAATAGAAATCGACGTTGGGGAACAGCTTCTTCTCGATGAAATACGGATCGTTGAGCGCCATTTCCTCGAGCTTCAGCGCGACGTCGAACACAGGATCGGTGACGCCGAGTTCGCCAAGCACTTCACGCACAGTTTCCTGCATCACGGTCGCGCGCGGATCGTAATTCTTGTACACGCGATGGCCGAAACCCATCAGGCGGAACGGATCGTTCTTGTCCTTGGCGCGGGCGATATATTCCGGAATCCGGTCGACCGTGCCGATCTCGCGCAGCATGTTGAGCGCGGCTTCGTTGGCGCCGCCATGTGCCGGACCCCACAGGCAGGCGATGCCGGCCGCGATGCACGCGAAGGGATTGGCGCCCGATGAACCGGCGAGACGGACGGTCGAGGTCGACGCGTTCTGCTCGTGATCGGCATGAAGGATGAAGATGCGGTCGAGCGCGCGCTCGACCACCGGGTTGACGACATATTCCTCGGCCGGAACGCCGAACGTCATGCGCAGGAAATTGCCGGTGTAGGACAAGGAGTTGTCGGGATAGAGGAAAGGCTGCCCGACCGAATATTTATACGCCATCGCGGCGATCGTCGGCATTTTCGCGATCAGCCGGTGGCTGGCGATCATGCGCTGGCGCGGATCGGTGATGTCGGCAGAGTCATGATAAAAGGCCGACAGCGCGCCGACCACGCCGCACATGATCGCCATCGGATGCGCGTCGCGGCGGAAACCGCGGTAAAAGGTCGCGAGCTGCTCATGCAGCATTGTGTGGCGGCTGATGGTGTAACTGAAATTGTCCAGTTCGGCCTTGGTCGGCAGTTCGCCGTTGAGCAGCAGGTACGAGACTTCCATGAAGCTCGACTGCTTGGACAGTTCGCCGATCGTATAGCCGCGATGGAGCAGGATGCCTTCGTCACCATCGATATAGGTGATCGCCGAATCGCAGCTCGCGGTGGAGGTGAAGCCGGGGTCGTAGGTGAACTTGCCGGTCTGGGCATAGAGCTTGCGGATATCGATGACGTCAGGGCCGACGGTGCCCGGCATCACGGCAAAATCAAGATCTTTGCCGCCGACGCTCAGCTTTGCGGTGTCGCTCATCGATTACGTCCTTTTTCTCTACGGCTCAGGCGGCCATCTGATCGGCGATCCGGCCGAGGCTCTCGTCACGCCCGAGCAAATCGAGCACTTCGAAAATCCCGGGCGAGGTCTTCTTGCCGGTCAATGCCGCGCGTAACGGTTGCGCGACCTGACCCAGTTTCGTCCCCGCCTCCTCGGCAATCTGCCGAACCGCGTCTTCAAGTTTCTCCGTATCCCAGCCGTCGAGCGCGTCAAGCTTGCTATGTGCAAGTGCGAGAATTCTGCGCCCATCGGCGGTCAGAAGATCGGCGGCGGCAGGGTCGATTTCAAGAGGACGGGCGCGGAACAGGAAGGCGGTACCGCTGGTCAGCTCGATCAAATTGGCAGCCCGAGGCTTCAGCGCCGCCATGCTGCGCCGCAAAAGATTGCGCTGTCGAGCGTCGGGTTCGAAGTCCAGCCGGCCGGCGACCATCTCGGCAAGCCGTGCGTCATCGGCGAGCCGGATATAATGACCATTAAGGTTCTCCAGTTTTTTCAGATCGAACCTGGATGGTGATTTTCCGACGCCATCAAGGGTGAACCACTCAACCGCCTGTTCACGGCTGATAATCTCATCGTCACCATGGCCCCAACCGAGCCGAAGCAGATAATTGTTCAGCGCCTCGGGCAGGATGCCGAGCTCGTCACGGTACGAATCGACCCCGACCGCGCCGTGACGCTTGGACAGCTTGCCGCCGTCCGATCCGTGGATCATCGGAACATGGGCGTAGATTGGTTCGGGCCAGCCCATTCCGCGGATCACGCTCAATTGACGGAATGCGTTGTTGAGATGATCGTCGCCGCGAATGACATGCGTCACGCCCATGTCGTGATCATCGACCACCACCGCGAGCATATAGGTCGGCGTGCCGTCCGAGCGCAGCAATACGAAATCATCGAGTTCCGAATTCTGTACGGTGACCGGGCCCTGGACCTGGTCGTTGATCGTCGTGGCGCCGTCCTTCGGTGCCTTGATTCGCACGACGAAAGGCGCGTCCTCCGGTGCTTCGTCCGGATCGCGGTCGCGCCAGCGGCCATCATAACGCATCGGCAGCTTCGCGGCCCTCTGGCTTTCGCGCAGCGCCGTCAGCTCTTCAGCGGTGGCGTAGCATTTATAGGCATGGCCCGAGGCGAGCAGTTGATGCGCGACCTCGGCGTGGCGTGGCGCACGTTCGAACTGGAATATCGCATCGCCGTCCCAATTCAGGTCAAGCCAGGTCATCGAATCGAGAATTGCGTCGATCGCCGGCTGAGTCGAACGCGCGCGATCGGTATCTTCGATGCGGAGCAGGAATTTGCCGCCATTCGCCTTGGCGAATAGCCAGTTGAACAGCGCGGTGCGCGCGCCGCCAATATGCAGGAAGCCGGTTGGCGACGGCGCGAAACGGGTAATGACTTGCCCAAACGCCGGCGCGGCCGCCGAATTGTCGCCCGATGTACCCGGGACGGCGGCATCAGTAATTGCGCTCAAGCGCGCATCCTTTCACACATGTATCAGATGGCCAGTTCAGCCGCCCACGCCCCTAGCACGCGACCTTGGCCGCTTCAAATCGGCCAGGGATGGCATTTGTCCGGTATTCGTAACGCGCTCGAACGCTGGCTCGAAGCGGAGCGCGACCAGCTTATATTATGGTTTCCGGTAGCAGTCGGTGCTGGGGTGACGGCGTGGCTGATGCTGCCTGACCCATCGGCATGGCGCGCCGCTTTGCTCATGGCGGGTGGGGTGGCATTTCTGGCACTCGCGGTTGGGCGCGGCGGCCGGGCGGGAAGGGCGGTCGGCATCGGTGCGCTGGCGGCGGCGCTCGGCTTTTCGCTAATTTGGTTGCGGGCGAGCGACGCCGCCGGAATCGTGCTTACGCGGCCGGTGATCGTCGCGTTCGAGGCGCGGGTCGAGACGATCGAACCGCTGGCGGCGCGTGAACTGGTCCGGCTGCGGCTCGCGCCGATCCAGGTGATCGATCAGCCGACAGATCGAAAGCCGACCAGGCTGCCGGAGCATGTGCGTGTCAACCTGGCCGAGGGCGACGTGCCCGCAGCGCTTACCCGAGGTGCGACGATCCGGTTGAAGGCCCGGTTGATGCCACCGCCCCAGCCGGCGGTGCCGGGCGCCTATGATTATGCGCGGGTCGCCTGGTTTGACGGGATCGGCGGCACAGGGCGTGGCTTCGCTCCGGTCGCGGTGATCGCGGCGGGTGATGCACCCGGCGCTGGCCTACGCGACCGGCTTTCGCGCCATATCCAGACCCGCGTCGAGGGCAGCGCAGGCGGGATCGCCAGCGCGCTTGCAACTGGCGACCAAGGCGCGATCGCCGAGGAGGATGCCGAGGCGATGCGTCGTTCGGGCCTTGCGCATCTGTTGTCGGTCAGCGGCCTGCACATCACCGCGGTGGTGGCGGCGACGATGCTGGTCGTGCTGCGCCTGCTCGCGCTGAGCCCCTGGCTTGCACTGCATTTCCGCTTACCGCTGATCGCCGCGGCGGCCGGTGCCGCTGCCGCGATCGGCTATACGCTGCTTACCGGATCGCAGGTGCCGACGATCCGCTCATGCGTCGCGGCGCTGCTCGTGCTGGCCGCGCTGGCGATGGGACGCGAGGCGATGACCTTGCGGCTGGTTGCGGCGGGTGCGGTAGTCGTATTGTTGCTCTGGCCCGAATCACTCGCCGGGCCGAGCTTCCAGCTGTCCTTTGCCGCGATCACCGCGATCATCGCGTTGCACGAACAGCCGCGTGTGGAATCCTGGTTTGCGCCGCGTGGCGAGCGCTGGATCGCCAAAATCGGCAGGGGGCTGGGGTCGCTGATCCTGACCGGGTTGGCGGTGGAATTTTCGCTGATGCCGATTGCGTTGTTCCACTTCCACAAGGCAGGCTTTTACGGTGCGCTGGCCAATATCGTCGCGATTCCCTGGACCACGTTCGTCGTGATGCCGCTGGAAGCGCTGGCGCTGTTGCTCGATACCGCCGGCCTTGGCGCACCTTTGTGGTGGCTTACCGATCATTCGCTCAACCTGTTGTTATGGCTGGCGCGGACGACCGCCGGTTTGCCAGGATCGGTCGCGGCGCTGCCTGCCATGCCCGCCGGCGCCTATGCGCTGATGGTCCTGGGCGGATTATGGATTGCCTTGTGGCGCACGAGATGGCGGCGGCTCGGGCTCGCCCCGCTTGCGATCGGAATCTTGTGGGCCTTGACGACGCCGGCGCCCGATCTGCTGGTCACTGGCGATGGGCGCCACGTCGCGATCCGCACGACGAATGGCGGGCTGGCACTGCTGCGTGACCGGGTCGGCGACTATACGTCGGACATGCTCACCGAAAATAGCGGGGTCGATGGCGAGCCGCTGCTGCTGGCCGATCAGCCCGACGCGCGGTGCAATCGCGATTTGTGCCTGACCGAGCGGCGTATCGGCAGCCGAACCTGGCGCATCCTCGCCACGCGCAGCGCCTATCTGGTGCCGGCGGGCGAATTGATCGCGGCATGCAAGGGCGCGGATATCGTGGTCAGCGAGCGGCGCTTGCCCATGGCCTGCACACCGCGCTGGTTGAAGCTCGACCGGCCGACGCTGGCGCAGACCGGCGGTGTTGCGATCACATTGCAGGATGCCGCGGTCCGCACCGTATTCAGCCCGGCCGACGCGCATCCCTGGGTGGTGGCCGGTAAGTTACCCGCCGGCAGACTGGCACGAAGACGCTTTGACCGACGCACTTCCTCCCGTTCGCCCTAACCCGTCAAAGGGTTCGCCGGTCAATCGTAACGGCGCAGAAGCCCGGCGAGTTTACCCTGAACGCGGACCTGAGCGGGCGAATAACGCTGCGCATCATAGGCGCGGTTGGCCGGATCGAGCCGAACCATCGCACCTTCGCGGCGGAAATATTTGAGCGTCGCTTCGCTGTCGTCGATCAGGGCGACGACGATCTCCCCATCGCGCGCCGTATCGGCGCGGCGGATCAATGCATAATCGCCATCGAGGATACCCGCCTCGACCATCGAGTCGCCCGACACTTCGAGCGCATAATGTTCGCCACCACCGAGCAATGCGGCGGGGACAGCAAGCATCGAACTGCCCTCGAACGCTTCGATCGGCACGCCGGCGGCGATGCGGCCGTGCAACGGGATCTCGATCACATCGTTGGCGGGTTCGGGCAGGATGCGGATATTGGCCGGCGCAGCAGGCGTTTTCCGTGCAACATCGCCGCGTTCCGGCACCTTCAGCACTTCCAACGCACGGGCGCGATTGGGCAGGCGGCGAATGAACTGGCGTTCCTCGAGCGCGCTGATCAGGCGATGTACGCCCGATTTCGATTTGAGATCGAGCGCCTCTTTCATTTCTTCGAACGAAGGCGACACGCCGGTTTCGGCGAGACGATCACTGATGAAGCAGATCAGCTCATGCTGTTTGCGCGTTAACATCCGAAATTCCTCCGTCGGAACAGACTGGGAACGTTGTCGCAATGTTCCCCCGGCTTGTCAAGCGATGCGCAGGGTGTCGACGATTTCTCCTGCAGCTGCGGCCGGCGCATGCGGCGCGCGAACGATCAGACAGTCGGCGCGCGCGAGGGTGCGCAGCATCGACGAGTCCTGGATTGTCGAGGCAAAGACCCGGCCATCACGCGTTTCCGCGCGCAGAAAATCCTGGCGATGGTCATTGGCGGCGAGAGCTTCGCCGAGCATCGCCGGCGTGGTGCGCGGCAGCGGATCGGCCGCGCCACTCATCGCGGCGATCAACGGGCGCAGGAACAGGGTTGCGGTGACGAAGGCGGACACCGGGTTGCCAGGCAGGCCGAGCACGACCGTTTCACGGAGCCGCCCCGCCATCATCGGTTTCCCCGGGCGCAGCGCGAGGCGCCAGAAATCGATGCTACCTCCTGCGGCCTCAAGCGCGGGGCGGACGAGATCATGGTCGCCGACCGACGCGCCACCGGTGGTGACGAGGATATCCGCATCGACCCGGCTCAGGGCCGCGGTCATCACGTCGAGACGATCGGGGAGAATACCGAGATCGATCACCTCGACCGGCAAGTCGGCGAGCATCGCGGCGAGCATCACGCCATTGGATTCGGGAAGGCCCGCGCTATCGATCGCTGCGCCGGGCGCGGTCAATTCGTCGCCGGTCGCATTGATCGCCACGCGGATAGGGCGGCCGACCTGAAGCGCGCCATACCCCCCGGTCGCGGCAACTGCGATACGCGCCGGCGTGAGACGTTCGCCACGCGCCACGAGGATGTCGCCAGTCGAGAAGTCGAGCCCCTTCAAGCGAGTATTGCCGCCGAGCCGGCGGGGGCCTTCTCCGGCTAACGTCACTATATCGCCGTCGCGTGCGACCTCCTCCTGGACCATCACCGTATCCGCGCCTTGAGGCATCGCCGCGCCGGTAAAAATGCGGGCGGTTTCGTTCGCACCGACGGTGCCGGGGAACGGTCGGCCGGCGGCGCTCTCGCCGACCAGCGTAAAAGGGCCGGGCAGATCGGCGAAGCGGATCGCGTAACCGTCCATTGCCGAGAGGTCGGTGGTTGGCTGAGTTCGTAAAGCGACGATGTCGGCCGCTGCCCAGCGATTTGCGGCGGCGCGTAGCGGCATGGTTTCGCTGGAAACGCGGGGCGCGAGCGCGAAGAGGCGCGATTGCGCTTCGGCGAGGGGGAGAAGAGCAGGCGGGTTCACACGCGGTGATGTACCCGGCATGCTGCGCCCGCGTCCACCATGCTGAACGAGGAAAAGCCGAACAAGTATAAGCCGCTGCGGTCGCACCGACTCTCCGATGAACGGTCGTGCCACGCCGGGTTCAGGAACATTGCGCCATGGTGCACGCTTTGGGGGGCACCAGGAGTTGGATGCCATGACCAAGCGAATACACCTCAACCGCCTGTCTCCAGGCGTTCGTCAGGCCAGTGCTGCAATCGCCATTGCGGCGTCGCTGATGCTTGCCGGATGCAATCCCAAGGCCGCGACCGAGGACAAGGCGGCCTATCAATTGCCCGACCTGCCCGCGACGCTGCCGCTCGCGGCTGGCGATGCGACGACGATCCGCCCTGCGGCGGCGATCGCCTCGCTTCCCAAGGCACGCCCGATCAGGGCGGTGCAGCTGGCCGATCCGGGCCAATCCTATGCTTATGCCGACGATGCCTGGGGTTTTGCCGATGCGCTCGGCGACGCGCCGCCCGATTACGGCTTCGACTATGATGATGTCGAGCCATGGGCGTGGCAGGGTTATGACGATTCGATCGCCTTTGCCGAGCCGATCGATGACGGATACCGCTATTATTATTATCGCCCCGGCGCCGATTCGCCTTATTTCGTGCGCGATGGCGATTATGGCTATGGCTATGACGATGGTCAGCTGGCCGTGGTCTATGCCGCCGGCGGCGGGGTTCTGCCCTATGCCTCTTATGGACCGCGTCAGGATTATGCCGCGCGCTATTATGAGCGCGGCCGCAATCTCTATCGATCGTCGCGTCAGCGCCGCCCGGTGATCGCCGCCAATTGGGCCGAACGCCGCGATGCCATTGCGGTCGCGCGCGCGCGCTGGTCGGCGGAGCGCTCGCGTGAGGCAGACTGGCAACGTTACCATGCCGGCGTGGAGCAGCGGCAACAGCGCCATTGGGGCCAGGAACAGGTGCGCCGTCGTGCCGATATCGTGCGCTACGACACGTGGCGCGACCAGCGCTTCCGCACCCCGCCACCACCGCGCGCCATTCCGGCCGCCTGGACGCAAGCGCCCTGGGCACGTGATGCCAACCGTTATGCCCCGGCTGCGCGCGGCTTTGCCGGCGACCGGGCCGAGCAGCAGCGCGCCGTTGCGATCGAGCGTCGTCGCGTCGCCACCCTGGCGGCACGACCGGTCAACCCGCGCGACGAGGTGCGCCGCGCCGCGATCGATCGACAGCGCGCGCTTGGCCAGCAGCAGGAAAACCTGCGGCTCGCGGGCCGCGGTAATGCCGATCAGCAGCGCCTTCAGGCGCAACGCCAGGCCGAAATGGCGCGCCGCCAGGGCGAACGGGCCAGACAGGTCGCGGCCGGTGACGCCGCACAGCGCGATCAACAGGCGCGCGCCGCGGCGATGCAACAGCGCCGCGCAACGCTCGAGCGGGATCGGTCGGTCCAGGCGGCGCAACAAGCCAGGCGCATCCAGGCGCAGAATGACCAGCAAGCCCGCGTTGTACAGGTACGCCAACGCCAGCAGGCGCAATTGCAGGCGCGCGCTGCACAGCGGACGCAGGTCGAGCAACGCCGTCAGGGTCAGGCGCGCGCCGCCGAAGCGCAGCAACGTCGCCAGCGGCTTGCGCAAACCCAGACTCAACAGCGTCAACAGGGTCAGGCGCGTGCCGCACAGGCGCAGCAGCGCCAGGCGCAGATCCAGCAACGCGCTGTGCAAGCCCAGCAACGGCTGGCGGCTCAAGGCCAGGCCCGCGCCGCGCAGGCGCAACAGCGCCAGCAGGCTCAGACTCGCGCGATGCAAGCTCAGCAGCGTCAGGCGGCTCAAGGCCAGGCGCGTGCCGCACAGGCGCAACAGCGCCAGCAGGCTCAGGCGCGCGCGATGCAGGCTCAGCAGCGTCAGGCAGCACAAGGCCAGGCACGCGCGGCGCAAGCTCAACAGCGCCAGCAAGCCCAAGTCCAGGCGCAGCAGCGCCAACAGGCTCAGGGGCAGGCTCGTGCCGCTCAGGCGCAACGGCAACAGGTGCAAGCCCAAGCCCGCGCAGCGCAAATGCAGGCCCGCGCAGCGCAAATGCAGGCGCGTGTTGCGGCTCGGCCGGTGCCCGCGGCACGCCCGGCAGGGCCACTACGGCCTGATCGCGGCCGGGATCGGTGATCAATGGGTCGGCCGGTCGGGCAGACTGATCAGGCCGACCAGTCGCCCGATTTGCCGCCGGTCTTCGACAATAGGCGCACACCGCCAATGGTCATCGCCTTGTCGATCGCCTTG
Organism: Sphingomonas sp. So64.6b; assembly: GCF_014171475.1. Taxonomy (NCBI): domain Bacteria; kingdom Pseudomonadati; phylum Pseudomonadota; class Alphaproteobacteria; order Sphingomonadales; family Sphingomonadaceae; genus Sphingomonas; species Sphingomonas sp. So64.6b. The sequence continues at coordinate 2,078,327 of NZ_CP048817.1, read as the reverse complement.
GCCATGTCGTAGATCGTCAGCAGCGTGACCGAGACGGCGGTCAGCGCTTCCATCTCGACCCCGGTCTTGCCGTCGGTGGTGGCGGTGGCAATGGCCTCGACGCCGCTCTCGTCGATCTTCAACTCGATCGCGACGCGCGACAATGGCAATGGATGGCAGAGCGGAATCAGCTCGCTGGTGCGCTTGGCCGCCATGATGCCGGCGACCCGCGCGACCGCGAGCACATCGCCCTTGGCTGCCGCACCATCGCGGATCGCGCTGATCGCGGCAGAGGACATGGTGATGCGTCCAGTGGCGATCGCCTCGCGCGCGGTAATCGCCTTGCCCGATACATCGACCATATGGGCTGCACCGGCCTGGTCGAGATGAGTGAGCTTGCTCATCCCACCAGCGCCCGTGTCGCCGCCTCGATATCCTGCTGCCGCATCAGCGCTTCGCCGATCAGGAAGCATTTCACGCCACGCTCGGCCATCGCATCGAGATCGGCGCGCGTCGTCAGGCCGCTTTCGGCGACGAAGGTGCAATCGGCGGGTGCTTTCGACACCAGTTCATAGGTGCGCGCGAAATCCACCGTGAAATCGCGCAAGTTCCGGTTGTTGACGCCGATCAGCCGCGACTGGAGTTTCATCGCGCGGTCGAGTTCCTTGGCGTCATGCACCTCGACCAGCACATCCATGCCGCATTCGATCGCTGCCGCTTCGATTTCGGCGAGCAGCGTGTCATCGAGCGCGGACATGATCAGCAGGATGGCGTCGGCGCCGATCGACCGCGCCTCCGGCACTTGCCACACATCGACCATGAAATCCTTGCGCAGCACGGGCAGCGTGCAGGCTGCCCGTGCTTCGGTCAGATAATGGTCGGCACCTTGGAACCATGGCTCGTCGGTCAGCACTGAAAGACAGGCGGCACCGCCGGCCTGATAGGCACGGGCATGCGCGGGGGGATCGAAATCGGCGCGGATCAGGCCCTTGGAGGGGCTTGCTTTCTTGATCTCGGCGATCAGCGCGTGGCTGGTCGTCGCTTTCGCGTCGAGCGCGGCGCGAAAGCCGCGTGGTGCGGTTTGTTCGGCACGGCGCGCATCGAGTTCGGACAGCGACGTGGTCGCCTTGCGCGCGGTCACCTCGGCGCGCTTGGTCTCCAGGATACGGTCAAGGATATCGGTCATGAATAAGCGATCCAGCGGTCGAGCAGCGCATTGGCTGCGCCCGAATCGATCGCCTCGCGTGCGGCATCGGCGCCTTCGCTCAGCGTATCGCTATGACCTGCAACCATCAGCGCGGCGGCGGTGTTGAGCAGTACCGCATCGCGATATCCGCCGGGTTCACCGTCAAGCAATCGGCGCAACGCCGCGGCATTATAGGCAGGATCGCCACCATGGATCGCGGCGATCGGATGACGCGGCAGGCCTGCATCCTCGGGTGTGAGGCGCGCCGGCATCTTCAGGCTCCCGACGCTGATCGTGACACTGGGACCGGCACCCGACAATTCGTCGAGACCCTCTTCGCCCGAAGCGACCAGGGCGGCCTCGGTGCCGAGCTGTTCCAGCGCCTCGGCATAGACCGTCGCGTAATCCGGCCGGGCGATGCCGATCAACTGACGTCCGACGCGCGCTGGGTTGGCGAGCGGGCCCATCAGGTTGAAGATCGTGCGACGGCCGATCTTTTTGCGAATGGGGGTGATGCGTTTCATCGCGGGATGATGATTGCCCGCGAACAGGAACGCGATGCCGATGTCGCGCAGGCTCGCCTCGGCCAGCAGCCCGGCACGCTCCATGTCGAGTCCCAGCACTTCAAGCGTATCGGCGGCACCCGCCTTGGACGATGCGGCGCGGTTGCCATGCTTGGCGACCGGAATGCCGCACGCCGCGACGACCAGCGAGACCGCGGTCGAGACGTTGAGCGTGTGATGGCCATCGCCACCGGTGCCGCAGACATCGACCGCGCCGGCCGGCGCGGCGATCGGGATCAGACGCGCACGGAGCGCACGCGCCGCCTCGGCGATCTCGATGCTGGTTTCGCCGCGATCGGTCAGCGCGATGAGGAAGTCAGCGATCGCTTCCTCCGACGTCTTCGCATCGAGGATATCGGCAAAGGCCTGCGCCGCGCTTTCGTGCGACAGCGGCGTGCTGGGATCCGGCAACAAGGCGAGACTCGTCACGCCAGCGCCTTTACCGGCAACCCTGCGATGCGCAGGAAATTGGCCAGCAAGGCGTGACCATGTTCAGTGGCGATGCTTTCGGGATGGAATTGCACGCCGTGGATCGGCAGCGTTTCGTGACGCACGCCCATCACCGATCCATCGGAAGCGGTGGCGTTGACGATCAGCGTATCGGGTGCGTCCTCGACGATCAGCGAATGGTAACGCGTGGCGGTGAATGGGCTGGGCAGCCCCACGAACAGCCCGGTGCCGTCATGCGACACCGGGCTGGTCTTGCCGTGCATCAGGCCCCCGCGCACGACCTTGCCGCCGAAATGCTGGCCGATCGCCTGATGGCCGAGGCAGACCCCGAGCAGCGGCTTGTGCGCCTCGGCGCAGGCGGCGACCAGGTCGAGGCTGATGCCGGCTTCGTTGGGGGTGCACGGCCCGGGTGAAATCAGGAATGCCTGTGCATTGCTCGCGATCGCGTCGCGCGCGGTCAGTGCATCGTTGCGCACGACCTTCACCTCGGCGCCCAGCTCCATCAGATAATGGACCAGGTTCCATGTAAAGCTGTCGTAATTGTCGACGACGAGGATCATGCCGCCGCCATAGCCGATGCGCGCCGAGGTGCAACCGCCGCGCGCCGTCGCGGTGCGGTTCCCCGTATTTCGTATTGCTCCCCTTGTTGAATGCTCGCCTCGCGATTGCCATGTTTAGGGCGTCGCGCTGCTTCATTCAGGGTGGAGCAATCGGCAGAGGCGGACGTTGATATCGCCACAGGAGTCGCACCAATGATCCGTTTTCCGATAGCCTTGATGCTGCTCGCCGTTCCCGCCGCGACCCTCGCGCAGGACAAGCCGGCTGCCGAAAACGGCAAGTCGCCGCTGCGTATTCGCAATGTGCAGCTCAATCAGGGCGAGAAATGTCCACCGGCGGTCGGCGACGAGATCGTCGTGTGCGGCACGATCGAAGAACCGTATCGCATTCCCAAATCTCTGCGCGAATCGAAGCCCGATGCGGCCAGCCAGTCCTGGGTCAATCGCGCCGCAACGATCGATGAGGCGGGACGTGTTGCCGGGGGCCTGCCCAATACCTGCTCGCCGGTCGGCACCGGTGGCCAGACCGGGTGCATCACGAAGATGCTGCGCGATTACACCGCGGAGAAGGTGGAAAAGAAAAGGCAGGAATCGAGCATTCCCTGAGGGGACGAAAGGTCATGCTTCGGGAAACCGAGGCAATTATTGGCCGAAACCGCTTTTATTGGCCGAAACCGCTTTCGCCCGCTCGCGTGATAGCCTCGCGTGCTGCGGCGAATAGCGCGCCCGCCTTCGCCTCGCATTCGCGCTGTTCATAAACCGGGTCGCTGTCGGCGACGATGCCGGCGCCGGCCTGGACATGCATCATGCCGTCCTTGACCACCGCCGTACGCAGCACGATGCAGCTGTCCATCGACCCGTCCGGTGAGAAATAGCCGACCCCGCCGGCATAGGCGCCGCGTTTTTCGGATTCCAGTTCGGCAATGATCGCGCACGCCCTGACCTTTGGCGCGCCGCTCACCGTGCCGGCGGGGAAGCCGGCCAGGATCGCATCGATCGCGTCATGGTCCTTGCCCAGCCGGCCGACCACGTTCGACACGATGTGCATCACATGGCTGTAGAATTCGACCGTATAGCTATCGGTGACGGTGACTGTGCCGGCGTCCGCGACGCGGCCGACATCGTTACGGCCGAGATCGAGCAGCATGAGATGCTCGGCACGTTCCTTCGGATCGGCGAGCAGGCTGGTCCGGTTGGCCTGGTCTTCCGCCGCCGTCTTGCCACGCGGTCGCGTGCCGGCGATCGGGCGGATGGTAATTTCGCCGTCGCGCACGCGAACGAGAATTTCCGGGCTCGATCCTGTCAGGGCAAAGCCCGGCAAGTCGAGATGGTAGAGGAAGGGCGAGGGGTTGATGCGGCGTAACGCGCGATAGAGTTCGATCGGCGGCAGCGTGAAGGGCGTGGTAAAGCGCTGCGCGAGGACGACCTGAAATATGTCGCCGGCGACGATATAGTCCTTCGCCCGGGCGACCATCTCGCCGTAGCGGCCGGGAGGCAGCACCGGCTCGAGCACTGCCTCGGCCAAGTCGATCGCACGCGCCGATGGCGGCAGGCCGACGCTGGCGAGCCGCGCGGCAATGGCGTCGATGCGTTCCTCAGCCTCGGCGACGATCGCGGCCGGTTCGCGCGTTGCGTCGGGCCATACCGGCGCGACGAGGAACAGCGCGTCGGCCAGACGATCGAAGATCAGCACGACGGTCGGGCGCACGAACATCATGTCGGGCAAGCCGAGCGGATCGGCATCCGGGCGCGGCAGTTTTTCGACCAGCCCGATGGTCTCATAACCGAAATAGCCGACCAGACAGGCCAGCGCGCGCGGCAGTTCGGGCGGCACATCCATCCTGCAATCGGCGACCAGCGCTCGTAGCGTGTCGAGTGTTGGCGCGTCGCTCGGCGTAAAGGCGTCTCGGTCGGTCAGCCAGTGGCGATTGATTTCCGCGCGGTTACCGTTGGCGCGGAACACCAGGTCGGGCGCCAGGCCGATCAGGCTGTGCCGCCCGCGAATCGCGCCGCCCTCGACCGATTCGAGCAGGAAGTCGCCGCGACCGGGCTCGATCAGCTTGAGCGCGGCGGCGACCGGCGTTTCGGTGTCGGCGATCTGGCGACGCCACACCAGCGCCGGCCGGCCCGCCGTCAGCGCGCCGACCGGGTCATTACCGTCGCGGGAAAGCTCAGGATTAATTGGCGCTGCTCTGGCCGGTCAGCGCGGCCTTTACCGCGTCGAACGCTTTGCCATTTTTCTTCACGCCGACCTGGGCACGGACCGCCTGGCTGAACTGTTCGACATATTCGCGGCCGATCACCTTGCCCAGATCGTTGCGGGTCGCCGCGACGATGTTCGGCTGGCTGGCAGCGTTGCCGCGCTCGATCTGGCGGAGATAGACGATGGACCAGCCCTGATTTTCGCTCAGTTCGAGCAGTTTGGCCGATTTTTCCGTCATGCTGAACATCAGCGCGACCGGCGGCGGAACCTGACGACCGGCGGCGGCCAGCTGCGCACGCGACGCGTCGAGCTTCTGGACCGGCGGCGTCTTCACGCCGCTTTCTGCGAATGCCTGTGTGACGGGCATGCCTTTATTGACCTTGGCGACGATCGTGGCGGCGACCTGACGCGCGGCGCGGCGCGCACGGTCGATCGCGAAATCACGTGCCACGGCGGCGCGAATCTGGGTCAGCGGCGGTGCGGCGGCGGGAACGATACGCTCCAGTGCGACGACCGCAAAGCCGCCTTCCTGATCGATCGGCACCATTTGCGGGCTGTCGCCCTGTTCGACGGCAAAGGCTGCGGCGACCACCGGCAGGAAGTCCGGCGCGGCCTTGACTGTCGCGTCGTCGGGGTTGCGCCCGTCGGACAGCAATGGTGGCGTGGACTTGGCGGTCAGCTTCTGGCCGGCGATCAGTTCGTCGAAAGTCGCCTTGGCGGAGACCGCATCGTCGATCGCGTCGTGGATCTTGCCGAGCGCCTGCGTGGTCTTTTCCTTGGTCAGCGCGGGGACCAGTTCGGCCTTGGCCTGTTCGAGCGTCTTTCCGGGGATCTTTTCGATGCCATCGACGCGAACGATGGTGAAGCCGAGCGAAGAACGCAACGGACCGACCACGGCGCCTTGGGCAGCGCCGAACGCCGCATCGGCGAGCGCGGTCGAGCTTTGACCCGCATAAGCGGCCTTTTCGACGCCGGTCAGCGTGGCCGGCTCCAGGCCGGCGGCACGTGCCGCGGCTTCGATCGACGTGCCCGCCTTGACCTTGGCGGCCAGCGCGGTGGCGGCGGCCTGATCGGCCACGATTACCTGGACCAGCGTACGCTTTTCGGTCGCGGCATATTTGGCACGCTGCGCCTGATAGGCGGCGGCGATTTCGGCTTCGGTCGGCGTGGTCGACGCGGTGAGCTGATCATGCGTGACGATCGCGTAACGGATCGCGCGGCGTTCCGGGATGGTGTAGCGCGCGATATTGCGCTTGTAGAAGGTCGCGACCTCCGCATCGGTCGGTGCCACGCCTTCGCCCATCGCCTGGGTCGGGATGAAACCGACTTCGCCATGGCGTTTTTCGAGCAGCAGTGACGCATAAGGCAAAGCGAGCTGCTGCGGAACCTGGCTGGCGCGGCCCATCGGGAAAGTGAGTTGCTGGGTGAGCGTTTCACGCGCGATGTCGGCGCGGATCTGCGCGTCGGTCAGCCGCTTCTGCTGCAGCAGTTGCTGATAGATTTGCGGGCTGAACTTTCCGTCCAGCCCCTGCAGGCCGGGAATGCTCGCGATCTGGCCATCGACGACCCGCTTGCTCACCACCATGCCTTGCGACTGGCCGAATTGCTCCATTGCGAAATTGTTGATCATCCGGTTCAGCGCGCCGTCAAGCCCGCCGGCGTTCACGAAGGTTACGATATCGAGCCCGGGTTGCTGCTGACGGAAATTCTCCATCTCGTTCTCGGCGCGCTGGCGCAGGTCGGTCTCGGTCAACTTGTGCTTGCCGACCGTCGCCACCGTGTCACCCGTCGGCGCGCCAGCCTGACCGTTTATTCCGGAGATGTCGCCAGCCGCGAACGCCAGCCCGATGATCGCGAGAAAGGCGAAGGTGATGAACAGACCGACCTTCGAATTGATCAGGCGGCGGATAAGGCTGAGCATGGGGGACCGATCTGTTGGACGCGCGGAATCGACACCGCTTTACGGGCAGCTTCCCGCGGCTTCAAGCGTGTGACGCGTGGCGTTGTGGAACGGGCCTTGTCGAGCGGGATGGGGACGCTCTATCGGGCGGGGCAGATTACGGGAGGGCGCAGATGACACGACGCAAACTGATCGCGGGCAATTGGAAGATGAACGGCGATCTGGCGGCGCTGGCCGAGCTGGATGGCATCGCCGCAGCGGCCGCCGCGAATCCCGGTGTCGATGTCGCGATCGCGGCGCCCGCGACCCTGATCGCGGCGGCGGCCGGGCGCGGTCCCGATCTCGCGATCGGCGCGCAGGACGTTCATGCCGCCGACAAGGGCGCGCATACCGGCTGTATCTCGGCGGCGATGATCCGCGAGGCGGGCGCGCGTTTCTCGATTGTCGGGCATAGCGAACGGCGTGCGGACCAGCATGAAAGCGATGCCGAAGTGAAGGCCAAGGCGGAGACGTTGCACCGCTATGGGCTGAACGCGATCCTGTGCGTCGGCGAGACGCTGGAGCAACGCGATGCGGGGCAGGCCAAGGCGGTGGTGACCGGGCAGTTGGCCGGTTCGTTGCCGGACGGGGCGGGTGCGGCCTGGTTGTCGGTCGCCTATGAACCGGTCTGGGCGATCGGAACCGGACGAACGCCGACGGTTGCCGATGTGGCGGCGATGCACGGCGCGATCCGCGCGAAATTGCGCGCGCTGATCGGTGAAGAGGCGGATGCGGTGCGGTTGCTTTATGGCGGGTCGGTGACCGGCGACAATGCCATGGACCTGCTCGGCGCGGGCGATGTCGATGGCGCGTTGGTCGGCGGAGCGAGCCTGACGGCGGCGAAGTTCGTGCCGATCATCACCGCCGCGGCGATTATACCGGCCTGACCCTAGCTGAGGCCGAAGCCAGTCAGGACCAGCGCCAGAGCGTAGAGCATCCAGCCCGGATGCAGACTGCGCGTTCCCCAGAGATTGGCGAGCGCGCCGAACAGATACTGGCTGCCGACCAGCAGTCCGGTGACGAGCCGTGCCTCAGGCCCGAACCAGATCGCTGCGGCGATCAGGGCGAGGCCGCCGATAAACCAGCTGAACGTACTGAAATGCAGGAGCAGCGGCACCAGCCGTCGGGTCGGCGCGGATGCCCGCTTGTCCGACAGGAATGCCGCCTCGATCGGCCGCACCATGAGTTTTTGGGTGAGGATGCCATGGACCACCGCGACACCGCTGCCGATGATCCCTGCAAATACGAGCGCCGCGTCGTGCCAGTTCATAACCAAGGGCCTCCGTATGAAGGGAATGTCCGATGGATTGGCCGGGATCAATCCGCTTGTTCGTCTGGTACCATGAGGACGGACAATGGACCCGCACGCGCACCTGCGGCAAATGCTGTCACCGCGCGCGCAATGTCGTATTGTAGAACGGGGGCTGGTCTTGCGGAGTCGTACGATGAAAACCTTGCTTACCGCCGTCATACTTGCATCGTCACTCGTCGCGCCGGCATCGGCCGATACGCCATCGAAGCGCGTCGATATCGCCTTGTCGAATTTCAAGTTCACGCCATCGATCGTGACCCTGCTCCATGGCCAGGCCTATACGCTGCACATCACCGACACGGCGAGCGGCAGTCATGATCTGGTCGCCAAATCCTTCTTCGCCGCGGCATCGATCGCGCCGGAGGATCGCAAGCTGATCTCCAAAGGGGCGATTTCGTTCGACGGCGGCGAGACGATCGACGTGCGCCTGGTCGCACCCGCGCCCGGCACCTACGAAATGCATTGCTCGCACTTCATGCACTCGACCTTCGGCATGACCGGCAAGATCGTCGTGCAATGACCCGGTGTTCAATGTTCAACTGTTCAATCTCCTATACAGATTGAACGGTTGAACGTTGAACGCTGGGCGAGGCATAGGGCGTGCGCCATCGGTATAGAGCGCGGCCAGTTCACCCAGCCTCCGTTGGGATAGACCATCGAGCCGGGGTAGTAGTCTTGGTGGTGAACCGATCGAGACAGCCCCCTACATGACCCCGATCCCCTGGATCCGAGCCTGGCTGGCGCAATGGCCGACGCTGGCCGACCACTGACAGGAGGCGCGGATCAGTTGAATCAGCGCCACCCAGCGGATGACGGGTGTTCGATGTTCAACCGTTCAAAATGTATAGGGAATTGAACGGTTGAACATTGAACACCCGATGTTGGGGCTCAGCCGTAGCGCGTTTTGAGCATTGCCCAGGTCGCTCGCAGGCCGAGCGCGTCGCCACCTTTGGGTCGGCCCGGCTTGGCAGTTGGTCGCCAGGCGAACGTGTCGAGATGCGCCCAGGCGGTGCCTTCGGGCACGAAGCGGCGCAGGAACAGCGCTGCGGTGGTCGCGCCGGCAAAGCCGCTATCGGCCGAATTGACCATGTCGGCGATGTCGGACTTGAGCAGTTCGTCGTAACCGTCCCACAGCGGCATGCGCCATAACGGGTCGCCGACCGCCGCCGCCGCCGCGAACAGCGCTTCCGCCAGCGGTTCGTCATTGACGAAGGTCGCCGGCAGATCGGGCCCGAGCGCCACACGCGCGGCGCCGGTGAGGGTAGCGAAGTCGATGATCAGCTCCGGCCGGATATCTCCAGCGCCCTCTGCCGCTTTGGTGATCGCGTCACCGAGCACCAGCCGTCCCTCGGCATCGGTATTGGTGTTCTCGACCGTCAGCCCCTTGCGCGTCGCGAGCACGTCACCGGGCCGGAAGGCATTGCCGGCAATGCTGTTCTCGACCGCCGGGATGAGCAAATGGAGCCGCACCTTGAGCCGCGCCGCCATCACCAGCCCGGCCAGCGCCAGCGCGTGCGCCGCGCCGCCCATGTCCTTCTTCATCAGCCGCATGCCCGAACTCGGTTTGATGTCGAGCCCGCCTGAATCGAAACACACGCCCTTGCCGATCAGTGCGATGCGCGGATTCTTCGGGTCGCCCCATTCGAGTTCGATTAGCCGTGGTTCGCGACCCTTGGCGGCGGCCTGGCCGACCGCCTGGATCATCGGATAGCCCTTGGCGAGCGGTTCGCCCTTGGTCACCGTGAGGGTCGCGCCATGCGCCTTGGCCATGGCCGCCGCTTCGGCTTCCAGCTCGGCCGGGCCGAGATCGGCGGCGGCGATATTGACCAGATCGCGAACCCGCGCCGTGGCGGTGGCGAGGCGCACCGCCTCCTCGATCTTGGCCGGTTCGCCGGTGAGCAGGAGGCGCGGCCCGTGGCTCTCCCCCTTGCGATAGCGTTCGAAGCGATGCTGCGCGAGCAACCAGCCAAGCATCGCCGCACCGGGCTCGCCGGATGCGAGTCGATAAGTTCCTTCAGGCAGTGTTTCGCCTAGCGATGCGATCCGCCACGGCGAACTTTCCGGTTCGTTGCACACCAGCAACGCCGACCAGTCCTCCGGCCCGTCGCCAGGCAGTATGGCGCGGTTGCCGGCTTTGCCGGTCAGCCGGTGCGAGGCGACCGCTGTCCGCGTCCGGACCGGCTGGTCGGCCAGCCAGCCGGTGAAGGCGTCGGGATGGACGATATGAATCAGCCGCGCGGGCTGGCCGCGATCGGCCTGCAACAAGGTCTTGAGTTCAGTCATTTTTGCGTCTCGTTGACCAGGAATTGTTCGATCCTGCCGCCATCGCCCGGTTCGGCATAAGTGCTGACCGAGAGCGTTTTTTCGGCATAGGTTACGCGGTAGTTGCGATTTACGAACCCGCCGCGCAACCGCGCCTTGCCGGTCTGGACGAACGTCGCCGTCTCACCGAGCGGGGCGAGGCTCGCCTTGAAGTCCGCCAGCACGACCGGCGTGAAGTAGAAATCGGCATCCTCGGTCAATTGGCTGCGGTCGAGCGTGCCACCGCGCAATTGATCGAACACCGCGCGGACCTTGGTCGCGGCGGCCGTATCGGCGGCATCGGCCGGTGGCGGCGGCAGGATCGTTTTGACGATGTCCTGCGCGATCTGCGTGAAGGCGTCGCTCGACCAGGTGTTGGTCAGCACCGTTACCGCGGCCTTGTCGTCGGGATAGACGATGTTCTCGCTAAGAAAGCCGACCGCCTCGCCGCTATGCTCGACATAGCGCCGCCCGTTCGCCGTCCCGGTGGACACGCCCAGGCCATAACCATTGGTCGATCCGTCGGTCAGCCGCACCGCGGTTTCCTGCGCCGCCCAATCCTCAGCCGGCAAAATGCTGCGATTGAGCCGGGCGACGTTCCATTTGGCGAGGTCGCGCGCGCTCATCGCCAGTTCTCCGGCTGCAAACAACCAGCCCGCCGCCGCCGGCGTGGTGACCCGCACTGGCCCTAGCGCATTGCGGCCATAACCCTGCGGAAAGGTTTTGCCGATCGCCAGGTCCTGATCGATCGCCTTGATGCCGAGCGGTTTGAAGATCTTGCGGTCGAGATAGGACAGCAACGGTTCCCCGGCGACTTTCTCTACGATCATGCCCGCCACGACATAACCCGTATTGGAATATTGCCACTGCTCGCCGGGTGCGAAGTCGAGCGGTTTCTTCGCCCAGCGATCGACGATGCCTTGCGGCGTCACCGGGGTCGCCATAGCCTTGAAGCTGTAATCCTGCGGCCAGTAATCCTGCAGGCCCGACGTATGGCTGAGCAACTGGCGCAGCGCGATCGTGTCGCCGCCGGTGATGCCGGGCACATATTTCGACACCTTGTCGTCGAGGCTCAGCTTGCCCTCATTCTCGAGCAGCAATAGCGCTGCTGCGGTGAATTGTTTCGATACCGACGCGATCTGATACGGCGCGTCCGTGTTTGCCGTCTTCATCGTTTCCGATTGCTTGCCATAAGCCTTGGCGAAGACGATCTCGCCACAGCGCACGATCGCGATCGAGGCCGAGGGAACGCCGGTCTTCGCGAGGGTCTTGGTGACGAGTGTATCGACCTGGGTGGTTTCGGCCGGTGTCAGCGCCTGAGCATAAGCGGCCGGCGCGGCGGTCAGCAAGGCGAGAGTTAGCAGCGGACGCGCGAACAGGGGGCGGGGGGTCATCGAAATCCTCGGGCAAGAACGGGAACGCCCTAGATGCACGAGCCGCGCCTTCGCTGCCAGCCCCCGTCCGACAGCCCCGTCCGATCGCGGTTGGTGTTATCGCCTAACCAGCCTAGCCTTCGTTCATAACAGAAGAAGATAGGGGCGGGCTTGGATCAGACCATCACATCGCGTCATGTGCTGACCGCGCTCGCGCTCGCCGCGCTTTCGGCGCTCGGCATCGTGCTGCTGCTGTTGCAGCTCGGCCCCGACTGGGCGGCCTATACGCCCGCCACTTGCACCGCCACGCGCTGCTTCTGCGAGCTGCCGCGGCTCGGCGTGCTGATCGCGCAGCCGGCGAACAGCTGGTCTTCCTATGGTTATGTCTTTGTCGGTTTCCTGATGATCGTGCTGGCGCGCGACAAGGGCTGGGTTTCCGCAATGCCGCCGGTCGCAGCAATGGCGTTCGGCGTCACCGCGATCTCGGTCGGGCTGGGGTCGGTCCTGCTCCATGCGACGCTGACCTTGTGGGGCCAGTTCTTCGATGTGCTCGGCATGTATCTGGTCGGCTCATTCATGCTGGTAAGCGCGCTGAGCCGCTGGTTGCGCATCCCCGATCGCCAGGCGATTTTGCTTTTTATGCTGCTCTGTGCTGCGCTCGTCATGCTGCTGATCGCGGCGCCCGAAGTCCGGCGCTGGCTGTTCGCGGTATTGCTGATCGTTGCGATCGTCGTCGAACTGGCCTTCGCCCGCCCGAAACGGCCGCAGGTAAAGGTCGGTTTCTACTTTGCTGGCATTCTCGCCAAGGCGATCGCCTTCACGATCTGGAACCTCGACCAGCACGGCCTGGTCTGTTCGCCGCACAGCCTGGTGCAAGGGCATGCGGTCTGGCACCTGCTCGGTGCGACGTCCTTATGGCTGACCTTCAGCTATTATCGCAGCGAACGGCAATCGATGACGGCCGAGTGAGTCGAGAGTCCATTGCAAGTTGATTCCTGTTCACGCCAAATAGCTCATAAATAAAAGCCGGATCGGTCCTAACTCTCCTTGAATCACTCACGAATGAGAGGATGATGTTGCGGGGCATGGCGGAGACAAGCGGGTGCCCGTCAAAGCAGGGAGGTTGTCGATGGAATATGCATTCTTCGCGATGATCGGTTGGTGCGGGACCAAATGGCCCGGCTGGTGGCGCGGGCCACGGCCACCGCAGCCCGATCCCTGGTGGTGGATCGTCGGATTGGCAGGCGCGATCGGCGGCATCATTGCCGCAACCGTGTTCCATCCGGTAATCGGCGAGGCCGGTTTCTTCGCCACAACGATAACGGCGCTGGCCGGCGGTGTGTTCGCCGGCAGCATCGTCGATGGCATTGGCGGTCTCAGCAACAAGGGCTGAATCGCTGCCGTCGGTCGGGGGAGACGGTGTTGAGCCTTGCCGTCTCCCTGGGTCGCCCATCGCGTCCCGATCACTCGTTCTCGATGGATCGATCGACCCGGCGGCCACTCCGGAATAGGGAACCGACGCTGTCCTTTTTCGTTTGAGCCGGGCACGCTTAAGTCGAGGATTCCCGCCATGCCGATACGCCGTAGCTGGGCAGCCATGGTCCTTGGGATCGTGATCGGATTGATCGGGCTCATTCTGGCGATCGGCGGCGCATGGCTCGCGCTACTGGGCGGGTCGCTCTATTATGTCCTGACCGGTATCGCGATGGTCGTGGCCGGCTTCCTGCTCGTGCGTGGGCGAATGGCCGGCGTGTGGCTTTATATCGCGATCTTCGTGCTGACCCTGCTCTGGGCATTTTGGGAAGTCGGGACCAATCCCTGGGCGCTGGTACCGCGCGTGATCGCGCCACTGGTCCTGCTGATCGCGGCGCTGCTGGTCATGCCGACCCTGAGCCGCGCGGCCAATCGCTGGCGCGTCGGACTGGGCGCGACCGCGGCGGTGCTGGTTGTGGCGCTGATCGGTGGCGTGGTGATCGGTCGTGGCGCCGAAGCGCCGGTATTGGCGGCGCTGCCCTCACAGACCGCGCCAGGTATGGCCGATACTTCCGGCCAGACAGTGGGCGCCGACTGGCCGGCCTATGGCGGCACCTACAGCGCGCGCCGCTTCTCGCCGCTGTCACAGATCAACGTTGCCAATGTCGGCAAGCTGAAGCGCGTATGGCTGGCGCATACCGGGGACATGCCGGCGACACCCGACGCGGCCAAGATGTATGGCGCGGAGACCACGCCGCTGAAAATCGGCGATGCGCTGTATCTCTGTTCGGCCAAGGGCATCATGCTCGCGCTCGATCCCGCCACGGGTGCGGAGAAATGGCGCTTCGATCCCAAGGTGCCGGACAAATGGATTCCCTATACCGCCGCTTGTCGCGGAGTGAGTTATTACGCCGTCCCCAATGCGACCGTCGGTCAGGCGTGTGCGACCCGCATCATCGAAGGCACGCTCGACGCGCGACTGATCGCGGTCGATGCGACGACCGGCAAGCCATGTCAGGATTTCGGCGCGAACGGCCAGGTCGATACCAAGATTGGCATGGGCGAGGTCTATCCGGGCCTCGTCTCTATCACCTCGCCGCCAACGATCGTGCGCGGTGTCGCGGTGGTTGGGCACCAGATTCTCGACGGGCAGGAACGCTATGCGCCATCGGGCGTGATCCAGGGTTTCGACGCGGTGACCGGCGCGCTGCGCTGGGGCTGGGACATGCTCAAGCCCGACTGGACCGGCGCGCCGCCCGCAGGCCAGGAATGGTCGCGCGGCACGCCCAATATGTGGACCACGGCAAGCGGCGACGAAGCGCTTGGACTGGTCTATCTGCCGCTCGGCAATTCGGCGGTCGATTACTGGAGCAGCCTGCGCAGCCCGACCGAGAACGCCTTCGCCAATTCGCTGGTCGCGATCGATGTGACGACGGGGAAGCCGCGCTGGCGTTTCCAGACGGTCAGGAAGGATGTGTGGGACTATGATCTCGGTAGCCAGGCGACATTGATCGACTATGGCGGCGTGCCCGCGCTGCTGCTCCCATCGAAACAGGGCGATATCTATGTGCTCGACCGGCGCACCGGCCGACCGCTGACGCCGATCGGCACGATCAAGGTGCCCGGCGGCGGAATCGAACCGGCACAGCGTTCCCCGACGCAGATCGTCTCGCTCTGGCATACGCTGCGCAAGGAGCCGCTGACCGAGCGCGACATGTGGGGCATGTCTCCGATCGACCAGATGGCCTGCCGCATCCAGTTTCGTCAAGCGGGTTACGAAGGGTATTTCACGCCGCCAGAGCCGGGCAAATATACCGTCGAATATCCCGGTTATAATGGCGGCAGCGACTGGGGCGGCATCGCCGTTGACCCGCAACGGGGCGTGATCATCGCTAATTACAATGACATGCCAAACCATGTCCGGCTGGTGCCGCGCAAGATCGCCGATCAGCGCGGCTGGAAGACGCGCGAGCAGGCCGGCGGCCCGACGCCGGGCGCGGAAGGGGCGGGCGATCCGCAGGCGGGCACGCCTTACGCGGTCGACGTCAATGCCGGCTGGCGCATGAAGTTCACCGGCTTGCTGTGCAAACAGCCGCCTTATGGCGGCATCCGTGCGATCGATATCCGTACCGGCAAGACGATCTGGGATCGCCCGCTTGGCACCGCGCGGACCAACGGGCCGTTCGGCATCCCGTCGATGCTGCCGATCAATATCGGCACGCCCAATAATGGCGGGTCGGTGGTGACCGGAGGCGGTCTTGTATTCGTCGCGGCGGCGACCGACAATCTGATCCGCGCGATCGACATGCGTACCGGCAAGGTCCTGTGGTCCGACGTGCTGCCGGCGGGCGGGCAGGCGACGCCGATGGTTTACGAACAGGGCGGACGCCAATATCTCGTGATCATGGCCGGCGGGCATCATTTCATGGAAACGCCGATTGGAGATGAGGTGGTGGCTTATGCGTTGCCCAAAAGCTGATCGTGTTTGGCCGCTGCTCAACGGACCAGCGGCTGCCCCGGAATGAGTGAAAGGCGCGGTACGTAGCGCCAGCTTTCAGCACGAACGGTATCGATCTGGTCGACAACGGTGTCTGGGTCGGCGTGATAGGCACTGCGCAACAATATGGGCAGTGCCCCGTCTGACGCGCCATGGAATAGCAGCATATAGTCGCGGGCCGTATCGGCGTTACCGCTGCGGTACCAGCTCACTTGCCCAATGCCGCGCGCAGTCTTCGCCAGTCTGTTCGCCGCAGCTTCGAACGTATCGACCTGGCCCGCTTTCACGGTAACGAAGAACGCGATCAGCCGGTCACCCGGATGGCGCAGTTCGAGCGGCGTGGCGGTGGTCGGCTGTGGCCAGAGCGACCAGCTCGTGATCCCGCTCGCCTGCGCAAAAGGACCTGCGCTGGCCCTGAAATCGGCAGCATCCCCCTCAGGATCCGGCCGCGCATCGAGTTCGGCCGGTGTCGTGCCGAAGGTGCCGTCGATAAAGCTGCCGCGGCGATCGCCCTCGGTCACATACCAGGCATACCAGACCAGGCGATCATGGCGGTCAGCATGCCAGCCGAGATGCTTCCGATATCCTGCCTCGAATGCTGCTCGATTAGTCAAAGTGTAGGAGAAGAGCCGCGCGACGCCTGGTTTGTTGGCCCCCGGTTCGTCGGCGGATGCCGGTGACCCGCATGCTGCCAGAGCGATAGCCATCAGCACCTTTTTCAAATGCATGCTCGATCTCCTTCGCACTGGAAATAGCCGCTCGACGGATGTTCAACTATTTGTAAGTTGAGGGCCAATCATTCGACTGGAGCGAATAATGGAGGGCAGTCATCTACGCCGCGCCGCGGTCTTTCATGCCGTGGCATCGCATGGCGGTATCGCCGGTGCGGCGCGTGCGATCGGCAAGTCCGCGCCGGCGATCCATAGCGACCTGCGCCGTTTTGAGCGCGATGTCGGCGCACCGCTGACCGAACGGGTCGGGCGCGGTCTTCAACTTACCATCGAGGGTCGCGCGTTGTTCGAGACGATCGGCCGCGCGCTCGACGATATCGCGCGGACCAGCGCACATCTTCGCGATACCGACCCGCGCATCTTGCCGCTGCGCATTGGCGCGGTGACGGGCTTCGGCCGCTATCGCCTTGCTCCACACCTGTTCCGCGACATACTGGTCGAGCGGCCGATCAGGTTGCGCATGGGAACGCATGATGATGTGGTGGCGCAACTGGTGCGGGGCGAGATCGAATTGGCGCTGACCTATCGCACGGTCAACGTGGTGCAGGTCGAAAGCGACCTGATTGCGGAGGAAGACCTTGTTCTGGTCGGCGATGCCGCAGCGACCGCATCGCTGGACGAGATCGAGCGCTTGCGCTTCATCACTTATGACGAGCATGAATATGTCTTCGCGCGGTGGTTCGCATCGATCCATGGACGCCAGCCGGAAGCGATGATCCGCCACGATCATTGCGACGAACTGGAGGAAGCGTTGCTGAGCGTCGTTGCCGGGCGCGGCGTGACGATCGCGCCGGGCGACGCGGCACGCACGTTCGGCCTGACGCCGGTTGGCCCGGCCTGTCGTAACCGTATCTATCTATGCGCGACCGGCGATCGGCTCGGCGGCCCCGATGCCGCGTTGCTCCGCAACGTGTTGGCGGTCAGGCCCGATATCAGGCTGGGCTGACGGGAACCCCGAACAGGTCATGGTCGTCGGCATCCTCGATCTCGACGCTGACGATATCACCCTGTTTGAGATGTCCGGCGTCGCGCAGATGGACCTCGCCGTCGATTTCCGGTGCATCGGCCTTTGACCGGCCGGTCGCGCCGTCTTGGTCCACCGCGTCGATGATCACCTCGAGTGTGCGGCCGATCTTGGCCTGCAGCTTGTCGGCGGAAATCCGCGCGGTCAGCTCCATCAGCCGGGCGTAGCGTTCTTCCTTGATCTCTTCGGGCACCTGGTTGGGCAGGGCGTTGGCGGCCGCGCCTTCGACCGGCTCGAAGCGGAACGCGCCGACACGGTCGAGCTGCGCTTCCTCGAGCCAGTCCATCAGATATTTGAAATCATCCTCGGTCTCGCCCGGGAAACCGACGACGAAGGTCGAGCGGATCGCGATATCGGGTGCGATGGTGCGCCAGTTCTTGACGCGCTCGAGCACCTTCGCCTCATTCGCGGGGCGCTTCATCAGCTTCAGCACGTTGCGGCTGGCATGCTGGAACGGGATGTCGAGATAGGGGAGGATCAACCCCTCGGCCATTAGCGGAATGACCTGGTCGACATGCGGATAAGGATAGACATAGTGCAGCCGCACCCAAGCGCCGAGCTTGCCCAGTTCGCGCGACAGGTCGGTCATATGGGCGCGAACTTCCTCGCCCTTCCACTGGCGTGGTTGGTGGCGGATATCGACGCCATAGGCCGAGGTGTCCTGGCTGATCACCAGCAGCTCTTTGGTGCCGGCTTCGATCAGCTTCTCGGCTTCGCGCAGAATCGCGTCGGGGCGCCGGCTGACCAGGTCGCCGCGCAGGCTCGGGATGATGCAGAAGGCGCAGCGATGATTGCAGCCCTCGGAAATCTTCAGATAGCTGTAATGGCGCGGGGTGAGTTTCAGGCCACTTTCCGGGACCAGATTGAGGAATGCGCTGGGCGGCATCGGCGCCGCATCGTGCACCGCGCCGACCACTTCCTCATATTGATGCGCACCGGTCACGGCGAGCACCTTAGGGAAGCGCAGGCGGATCATCTCCGCTTCCTTGCCCATGCAGCCGGTGACGATGACGCGGCCATTCTCGGCGATTGCCTCTCCGATCGCCTCAAGCGATTCTTCCTTGGCGGAATCGAGGAAACCGCACGTGTTGACCAGCACCACATCAGCACCGGCATAGTCGGGCGACATGGCATAGCCATCGGAACGAAGCTTGGTCAGGATGCGTTCGCTGTCGACCAGATTCTTGGGACAGCCGAGCGAAACCATGCCGATTTTCGGCGGGGTGGGGAGGATTGTTGCCATGGGAAGCGCGTCACATAGGCGAAGTCGGCGGGTTTTTCCAGTCACACCGCCTGCCGTTCGTCCTGAGGTTGTCGAAGGGCCGCTCTCATCTCTAGAATTGTGCAACGAAAAGAGCAGGGCTTCGACACGCCAGCCCGAACGGAGTTTCGATGTATCAACTGATACCACACCCGTCCGCGTCCCATCCCGACATCGACATCCGGGTGGATATATCCCGCACAGTGGAAGGAGGCTTCGTACTCCGATATGTCACCGATGGGGACATAGCTCGGGTCAAGATTCCGGCTCCCGACGGCTACGCGGTCCGTCGCGATGACCTGTGGAAAACGACCTGTTTCGAAGCATTCATACTTTGCGACAGAGGCGATCTGGCCGACAAAGGCTATCTGGAATTCAACTTTGTGCCATCGACCGCATGGGCTGCCTATCGTTTCAAATCCTATCGTCAGGGCTGTGACACGCTCGCGCTTCCGCCGCCCATCTTCGACGTTGATCGTGACGGCGAGAGGTTCACCGTGACGATCTCGCTCGATATGTCAGATGTGAGCGACTTGCCGGCCAATCAATCCTGGTTTGCGGGGCTTTCGGCGGTGATCGAGGCGAAGGACGGCACCAAATCCTATTGGGCGCTCGCTCATGCGCCGGGGCCGCCCGACTTCCACAACCGGGATTGCTTTACTGCGTCCCTCGCGGCACCTGATCCCATATGAAATTCGGTATCGATCGCCTTCTGGCCGACCCATCTTTGCGCGCACCGCTTGTCGGCAAGCGCGTTGCCTTGCTCGCGCATCCAGCTTCGGTCACCGCCGACCTGACGCATTCGATCGATGCGCTGGTCGCCAGCGGATTGAACGTGTCGGCCGTGTTCGGGCCGCAACATGGCGTGCGCGGCGATCTGCAGGACAATATGATGGAGTCGCCCGACTTCACTGACCCGACCTATGGCATGCCGGTATTCAGCCTGTACGGCGAAGTGCGCCGCCCGACCGGCCAGTCCATGGGCATTTTCGACGTGATGCTGGTCGATCTGCAGGATGTCGGTTGCCGTATCTATACCTTCGTCACCACGCTGCTCTACGTGCTCGAAGCGGCGGCCGAGCATGGCAAGTCGGTCTGGGTGCTCGACCGGCCCAATCCGGCGGGACGGCCGATTGAGGGACTGACCTTGCTGCCTGGCTGGGAAAGTTTTGTCGGCGCGGGGCCGATGCCGATGCGCCACGGGCTGACGCTCGGCGAGCTGGGGCACTGGTTCATCGACCATTTCAAGCTGGACGTCGATTATCGCGTGATCGCGATGGAAGACTGGGAGCTCGATGCGGCGCCCGGCTTCGGCTGGCCGGCGGATCGGGTGTGGATCAATCCCAGCCCCAATGCCGCCAATATCAACATGGCGCGCGCCTATGCCGGTACGGTGATGCTGGAGGGCACGAATCTGTCGGAAGGGCGCGGCACGACGCGACCGCTCGAACTGTTCGGCGCACCCGATATCGATGCCAAAGCGGTGATCGCGGAGATGCGGACGTTCGCACCGGAGTGGCTTGGCGGGTGCACGCTACGCGACATCTGGTTCCAGCCGACCTTTCACAAACATGTCGGGCAGTTGTGCAGCGGCGTGTTCATCCATGCCGAGGGGCCAGGATATAATCACGCGGACTTCAGGCCATGGCGGTTGCAAGCGCTGGGCTTCAAGGCGATCCGGCGGCTCTATCCGGATTATGACCTGTGGCGCGATTTTCCATACGAATATGAATTCGGCAAGCTCGCGATCGACGTGATCAACGCAGGTCCGGGGTTGCGTGCATGGGTCGATGATGATGCAGCCGAGTCGGGCGATTTCGACGCGGTCACTGACCCGGATGAAGCCGCGTGGGCGACCGAACGCCGACGATTCCTGCTTTATTGACGCGCCGCACAACCATTCGGCGCGGATTCACGACATTCCGGCCCAAAGTAATGTTTTTGGTAATATTTATGCATCATCACGCTGGCGACAGGGGAGTCGTTTGCGGGGACGAGTTCAGTGGAATCCAATCTTCATTATTACGCACGGCGGGCAATGCAGGAACATGCCGCGGCGCGGACGGCAGTAACTGCTGAGGCGCGCAGTCGCAGGCTTGCACTGGCGCTGATGTTTCAGGCCAAGCTTGAGGCTTTGAGCGCCTGATTTTTCCGCGTCATTGGCTCATCTATAGCTTGAGTGGCCGGTCCTGATCGGCGGCAATCGCTGTGCGATATCGGCACCAGCTATCCCAGACATCTTCCAGATCGACATCGTCATAGCCGCGCTTCTCGGCCAGTTGCGTCGCTTTGGAAACCGGCAGCATGATGCACACGGCATTGTCCCGGGCGCTGACCACCTCAGCTTCGGTCAGAGAGGCGCCTTTATCCTGCTCCAGACGATATAGTATCGAAACCAGCGCGGGAATGGGGTGTGGCACGAGCAGTTCGTCCGGCGCTTTTTTTTCCGGTTTTCCCCCGAACAACTTGCCGAGCATGCTCATCACCCGTCTCCGACCCTACCGTTTCCGCGTCAGCTCGCGCATCCCGTCATCCAGTCCCGCAAGAGTCAGCGGATACATGCGGTCGTTCATCAGCTCGCGAATGATGCGCACGCTCTGTGAATATCCCCATTGCTGTTCGGGGATTGGATTGAGCCATACCGCCGCCGGGTAGGTGGTGGTCATGCGGTGCATCCACACCGCGCCCGATTCCTCGTTGAAATGCTCGACCGAGCCGCCGGGATGGGTGATCTCATATGGGCTCATCGAGGCGTCGCCGACGAACACCAGCTTATAATCGTGGCCGAATTTGTGCAGCACATCCCACATCGGCGTGCGTTCGGTGAAACGGCGCCTATTGTCCTTCCACACACCCTCGTACGGGCAATTGTGGAAGTAAAAGAATTCGAGATTCTTGAACTCGGTGGTCGCGGCCGAAAACAGCTCCTCGCAAAGCTTGACCCATGGATCCATCGAGCCGCCGACATCGAGGAACAACAGCAGCTTGACCGCATTGCGCCGCTCGGCGCGCATCACGACGTCGAGCCAGCCCTGGCGCGCGGTGCCGTCGATCGTCGCGTCGATGTCAAGTTCGTCGGCAGCACCTTCGCGCGCGAATTTGCGCAGACGGCGCAGCGCAATCTTGATGTTGCGCGTACCCAGTTCGCGTGTGCTGTCGAGATTCTTGAAGTCGCGCTGGTCCCACACTTTCAGCGCGCGCTTATGCTTGCTCTCGCCACCGATGCGCACGCCCTCGGGATTATAACCGCTATTGCCATAGGGCGAGGTGCCGCCGGTCCCGACCCATTTGTTGCCGCCCTGGTGCCGGCCCTGCTGTTCCTCGAGCCGCTTCTTCAACGTCTCCATGATTTCATCCCAGGAGCCGAGCGACTTGATCGCCTCCATCTCCTCGGGCGAGAGATATTTCTCGGCGACCGCCTTGAGCCAGTCGGCGGGGACATCGGTCGGCGCCTGACCGAAGGTCGTGGCGATGCCCTTGAAGACCTTGGAGAAGACCTGGTCGAAGCGGTCGAGCAGTCCCTCGTCCTTCACGTACACGGCACGCGAAAGATAATAGAAATCCTCCGGCGTGCGGTCGATCACATCGGCATCGAGCGCCTCGAGCAAAAGGAGATGCTCCTTCATGCTGGCGGGAATGCCTGCGGCGCGGAGCTCGTCGAGGAAGTTCAGGAACATCGTGAATCCTTCACCGGCGAGGTCATTTCGCGCCGTCCATGACGATATCCATGCGGGTGTCACCGGTCGCTAGGAACTTCACGCTTGCCTGGCGCGCCGTACCCTCCGTCGTCGTGCCGGAGAAAAGCGCGTTTATCTGGGTGACTGACGGAATGGCATCATAACTGCCATAGACGTTTGCGACGCCGATCTGAGTCATCTTGAAATCATAACCGGGCGGAATGAGCGCTTTTTCGATGACTAGCATCGATCCGGCATCGTTAATGACGCCGACAATCGTATCCGGATCCGCCGATCCGACCGGTTGAAGCAAGTCGATCGAGCTATCCCCATATTTGACGGTGCCGCGCACACAGGCCGGCTGGAGACCGTTATTTGGGAATGGCCGGGGAAGATCGTCCTTCTTGCCCTTGGGATCTATCGTGATGACGGCAGAGTTCATTGCAGCGCCAAGAACTCGGGCCGAAGTTTTTTCAGTTTTGGGGGAGACCGCCGCTGGACGATCGGCGGCGGGGCAGGGTGCGGCGAGCTGAAACAGGCTGACCCGATGGACATAGGCGCCCTTGTCGATGCGCAGCCCTGCGATAAGCCCGTCGAGTACGGCGATGACCTCAGACCGGCGCTCTGCGGGGCCGCTTGCGCGCAGCTTCACGATCCATCCCGACACACGCAGAAACGCTGCTGCGGTTGCAACAGGCTCCCCACCATTGACCTTTTCGGCCCTGCCGTCGGAATAAACCAGACGAATAACGGTACCGGGGCGCCCATCCAATGCGACCACGCTCTGATCAGTGAAGGTGATCGCGCCGAACCGATCGCGGATACTTCTATCGGTTTGATACGCGGTCAGCGCAGCGTCGGGATAGGCCGGCAGATAGACATAAACCGTGCCGAAGATTTTGCGGTCAGCCGTTTCGAATTGCGCGACATTGTCCAATCCCTCGCCTTTGTGAGAGAATTCATGGGTTTCGGTCATCACCGCCGGACCGGCGGTTTTGGATAATGAAAGATGCGCGGTCGGCAGCGCCATACGGTTGCCCGAGGCTTGCCAGCTCAGCGGTGTTTTCTTGGCTGCTACGGCGGGCGCCGAAAAGAAGAGCACCGCAGCCACCTGAACACCGACGACCAACAATCTCATCCAAGCTTCTCCCTGTTGCTGGGATAGCGTGCCGGAGCCGGCCGGTTCGCGCAAGCGGATCAGCGATAGACGTCGATCAATGCGCCGACATAGTCGGGGTCGTTGCCGCTGAGCTCAGGCGCCGCATGCGCCTTGGTGACGGCCCGGCCGGCGGTCTTGTCCGGCATGCCGTAGATGAAGCCGTAAACCGGATAGGCAGTACTGCCGAGACCATCGGTGTCGCGGTACCAGACCTTCACTTCACTCCAGTCGTTATCGGCCGAAACATCGGTCAGGGTCACGTCCTGCTCGGCATGACCGCGCTCGCCATTCTGGCGCGACCAGTTGGCGTGGGTGACCATCACCACGCGTTTGGTGACGACGCGGCTGATTACCGCGACATGGCCGAGGCGCAATCGCGAGGATTGGCGAAAGACGATGACCGCCCCGACCTTCGGGGTGTCGCCGCGTCGGTATTTGCCTTCGGCCGCGTTCCACCACGTCCAAGCATCGCCATAGATCTGAATGCCCGACGCGGCGCGCGCAAAGGGGACGCATTCGCCGACATAATCGAGCAGGGATGTTGCGCCCACGGGGGTGCTGACGGTCGAAACCGCGACGGCGAGCCATACAAGGCGGGAAGATAAGCGTCCCATACCGGCAAATCCTTGCCGGTTTCGCGTGGTGAAAGCGTTCGGAGGCGTGGTTTAGAAGCTGGTTACCATCATGGCCGATCGCCTCGAACGCGACATGAGCGGGATGTCATCCGTATCGTCATTTGGCCGGGTATCTGTCCATGCCTGATCCTCTCGACCGCCGCACCGTCTCGACATCCGCTTCGTTGCGAGCGTCGAATTCCTCCCATTCCGCCTTGCTGAGACAGAAGGAGCGCGACAGGATCGTGCCCGTTCCGACGATCGGGCGGCAAATCTTCTTTTCCTTTGCCGGCTTTGCGCTTGCGGAGCCACCTGACTGTTCCGCTGTCGCCGACCCGGCCGCACATATGCCGGCCAGGAGAAAGAGCGGCACTTGCAGAATCCGCATGGCGAAACTCCCTTGAACAGGGCGTCTGGCTAGCTCAATCGCGCCGGGCGGCAATTAAATGTCGGCCGAGCGTCGATTTTCACCGGTCGAGCGTCGGAAGGGTGGTCGCCAGGGCTTAGCCCTTGTTCTGCTGCCGCTTGGCCATGAAGGCGAGGCGTTCGAACAGCATCACGTCCTGCTCGTTCTTGAGCAGCGCGCCGTGCAGCGGCGGGATCGCCTTGGTCGGATCGCGGTTCTGCAGCACCTCAAGCGGCATGTCCTCGTGCAGCAACAGCTTGAGCCAGTCGAGGAGCTCGCTGGTGCTGGGCTTCTTCTTCAGGCCGGGCACGTCGCGAACGTCGTAGAAAATGTCCATCGCCTTGTTGACCAGGATCTTCTGGATTCCAGGGAAATGGACGTCGATGATCGCCTGCATCGTGTCGCGGTCCGGGAATTTGATATAATGGAAGAAGCAGCGACGCAGAAACGCGTCGGGCAATTCCTTTTCGTTGTTCGAGGTGATCACGACGATCGGACGTTCCGCCGCTTTCACCGTCTCCTTGGTCTCATAGACATGGAATTCCATGCGATCGAGTTCCTGGAGCAGGTCGTTGGGGAATTCGATGTCCGCCTTGTCGATCTCGTCGATCAGCAGCACCGGCGGCTTGGGACGGGTGAACGCCTCCCATAATTTGCCGCGGCGGATATAGTTTCCGATGTCGTGGACGCGCTCGTCGCCGAGCTGACCGTCGCGCAGCCGGGCGACCGCGTCATATTCGTACAGGCCCTGCTGCGCCTTGGTGGTGGACTTGATGTTCCACTCGATCAACTCGGCATCGATCGCCTTGGCGATTTCATAAGCGAGGACGGTCTTGCCGGTGCCGGGCTCGCCTTTGACCAGCAGTGGGCGACGCAGCGTGACCGCCGCGTTGACCGCGACCTTCAGATCGTCGGTCGCGACATAACTCTGGGTGCCCTCGAAGCGCTTCATGCCGCAATCCCGTTTCATTTGAATACCGGGTTTGGCGATAGAGGGGTTTAGGCCCGCGGCGCAAGCGCGCTATTTTAGCGATTATAGATGATCGCGTGCGCTCGCTCGGGCTTCGAGCAAGTCCCAGAGCCCGCGATGCTGAGCGAGCAATTGCTGCGCGCCGAATGCCATCGCGCGTTCGACACCGGGTGTTTCGCCAAGCGAAGCGGCTACGGTGGCGATCTCGGCTTCGATCGGCAGCGCCGAGGGCGGGGGCGTGACGCCGAACCGGTCGGCGGCGGCGTCCAGCGTGACGCGGATCGCTTTCCAGTCGAGTATCAGCGCGATCGCTGCACCGGTTGCGCAGCCGGCGCGTTCGGACTGGGCGAGCATTTCCAGCGCGTGGCGCTGGCCGACCACGGCCGCTTCGGATTCGGCCTGACCGGGTGTGGAGGGCAGGGGGCCCGCAGCGGCGGTAAGCGTGGCGAGATAATTGCGTTCCACCGCGAAGCCGTCGGCCGCTTCGACCAGCCAGTCGAGCGCCCGCGGTTGTGCGTTGCGGCTCGCGGCAAGATCGATCACGCCGGGATGCGCGCCGTGGAGCGCACAGAGCGTATGGACGCAATCTGCGAAATCGCGCACCGCGACTTGCCGCTTGGCAAGGGTTCGCGGCATCGGATGCGTCGCGCTGCCATCGGCGTCAGCGAGCAGGGCAATGACCCCCCAACCGCTGTCGCGCCTTAAGCTGTGTGCCGAATCGAAAGCCATGTTTCCCCGAGTGCTGTGTGTACGAGCCGGACAATACCGGCTCGAACCTCTCTGTCGGGTCAGTGGATATACCGAAGCACGTAAAGACCTGGTGTATTAGCGATTAAGCCTGTCTCAACTACATTGCTTGAGCCAGCGTGCCTGGGCGCGGGCTGATTGGTGGACCGCTCACGCTGCCTGTTGTGAGACGATCATCGCCGATACCGCCTCGATCGCCGCACCGCGCCGCAGCGCGGCCAGGCCGATTCGGACCGGCACGGGCTCGCCACGATTGACCAACAGCGTGCCGGCGACTGCCCGCGGGTGACCACCGGCGATCACCTCCTCGATCGATTCTGCCACCGCAACACGCGAAGCGATGTCGAGCAGCGTCACGAAGCGGACGCTGGACAAGGCCTCGGTCGACAGGCCGGAAAGGCCCGCGAGCGGCGCGTCGGGCCGGTCGATATAACCACGCAGGTTGATCCGCACGCTGGCCATACCCGGGATCGCGGCGATCGTCTCGCTGGTGGCGCGGTGTTCGGCCTCGGCATCGCGCAGATCGCTGGTGACGGTCACGTCATGGACGAACAACGCCACGCCGCCGGGATGCGGCTTGATCGCGATCGTCAGGCTGCGATTGCCATAGCGGGCCGAGGGCAAGTCGAGCGATTCCTCAAGTCCGGAGCTTGCGACGCGGTGGATCGCCTCGGCGAGGAAAAGACGCGCGGCATCCGGTCCGATCAGGTCGATCGCACGGCCCGGTTCGACCGATGCGCCAAAATAACCGCGTGCGGACCGGCTGGCCGCGGTGATGCGCAGATCGGCATCGGCGATGACGATCATATCGTCGACCGCATCAAGCAACGCTGTGATGCCCATGTCGCGATCACCGGCACCGGCGGCGTGCGGTGCGCACAGTGCGTCCATCACATCGACCGAGGTCAGGATCAGCCGGGGTCGGCCGCGATGCAGTATATAGATTGGCGAGCGCATCGCGCGCTCCTGCCAGATACCGAAATGGCGGACGAGATCCGATGCGGTGACGATATGATCACGGGGCGGATCGAACGAAATGATCTCTGCGGTGGTGTTCATGGCGTGATTGAGACCCTCCCGATCGATCGGCGCAAGGCGATCCATCCAAAGCGGTCGAGATCGCTACATGGTTATCGGAGAATTCCTCCGTAATGGACCAAGTTCACTCCAAAAGCTGCGGAGATCGTTGATCCGGCGTCGCAAAATATGAATTTAGCCGCCGGCGCATGGTTCCGTCACGGTAAAGATAGCTATTCTACAACAAGACCACGGCAGGGAGAACGGCAGGCGCCGGGCATCCCGGGCCGAGGTCCTTTAGCCTGGCGCACATCCCGCGCGCTCGGCACAATGGCCGGCACATCTTCCCAACGGGGGACGTGCGGCCCCGGCGGAAGAATGGTCCCCTTCCGCCGGGGTTTCATTGCGACCGCTGACCGAACGCCGTGCGGCACGTCCCGCCTCAAATGATGCATATGCGAAAGAGCCGGCCAGGGGCCTTGATGGCACCCTGTCCGGCTCTGTGTGCGGCCGTCGCCGGCAGTATCGTTGACGTGCCCGGCCTGTTGGCGAGACGATTACTGGTCGAGGAAGCTGCGCATTTTCCGCGAACGGCTCGGATGCTTGAGTTTGCGCAGCGCCTTGGCTTCGATCTGGCGAATACGCTCGCGCGTCACGCTGAACTGCTGGCCCACTTCTTCCAGCGTATGATCGGTGTTCATGCCAATGCCGAAGCGCATGCGCAGCACGCGTTCCTCACGCGGGGTCAGGCTCGCCAGGACCCGCGTAACGGTTTCCTTGAGGTTCGCCTGGATCGCCGCATCGACCGGAATGATCGCGTTCTTGTCCTCGATGAAATCGCCGAGATGCGAATCCTCCTCGTCGCCGATCGGCGTTTCGAGGGAGATCGGCTCCTTGGCGATCTTCATCACCTTGCGGACCTTTTCGAGCGGCATCGACAGGCGCTCAGCCATTTCCTCGGGCGTGGGCTCGCGGCCCTGCTCGTGGAGGAACTGGCGGCTGGTCCGCACCAGCTTGTTGATCGTTTCGATCATGTGCACCGGAATACGGATGGTGCGCGCCTGATCGGCGATCGAACGCGTGATCGCCTGACGGATCCACCACGTCGCATAGGTCGAGAACTTGTAGCCGCGGCGATATTCGAACTTATCCACCGCTTTCATCAGGCCAATATTGCCCTCCTGGATCAGATCCAGGAACTGCAGCCCGCGATTGGTGTATTTCTTGGCGATCGAGATGACCAGGCGCAGGTTCGCCTCGACCATTTCCTTCTTGGCGATCCGCGCCTCGCGCTCGCCCTTCTGCACCATGTTGACGATGCGGCGGAACTCAGCGAGGCTCATGCCGGTCGCCTGGCTGATCTCAGCGATCTCCATGCGAATCCGGTCGACCGCGTCGGTCTCATTCTCGACGAAGGCAGTCCATTTCTTGTCGAGCTTGCCCAGGCCGGCGATCCACTGCTCGTCCAACTCATGGCCGATATAGCGGTCGAGGAAATCCTTGCGCGGCACCTTGTGGCGCTCGGCGAGGCGCAGCATCTGACCGCCCAGGGCGGTCAGGCGCCGGTTGAAGGCATAGAGCTGATCGACGAGATATTCGATCTTGGCATTGTGGAACTGGACGCTCTCCACTTCCGCGGTGAGGTCTTCACGCAGCTTGTGGTACTTGCGCTCGTCCGCGGACGACAATTCGCCGCCGGCACCCATCGCTTCAAGGCGCTGCTGCTGCACGCGCGAGAATTTCTTGTACAGCGCGGTGATGCTCGCGAAACGCTCCAGCGCCTGCGGTTTCAGCTGCTCTTCCATCTGCGCGAGGGAGAGGGTGTTGTCTTCCTCCTCGTCATCGGACGGACGCGGCGTACGCCGCTCCTGCATCGAATCCTCTTCCTCTTCGGCCGGGGATTCCTCGGGCTCTTCTTCTTCCTTGAAGGACGGGCCGGCGGTCTTTTCGGAGATTTCGCCCGCTGAACCATCATCGTCGTCGCTGAGCGATTCGGGCGCGGGATCCTTCGACAGCATGGCGTCGAGATCGAGGATCTCGCGCAACTGCATCGTGCCTTCGTTCAGCGCGTTCGACCAGTCGATGATCGCGTTGAAGGTGATCGGGCTTTCGCACAGCCCGAGGATCATCGTGTCGCGGCCGGCCTCGATCCGCTTGGCGATGGCGATTTCGCCCTCGCGGCTGAGCAGCTCGACCGCGCCCATCTCGCGCAAATACATGCGCACCGGATCGTCGGTACGATCGATGACTTCTTTTTTCTTTACGTCGAGCGCGGGGGCGCTTTCCTCGGCGGTATCGACCGATTCGACCTCATCCTCGGCCTGCTCATTGTCTTCGCCATCTTCGCCCGCCTCGTCATTCTCGACGATGTTGACGCCCATTTCATTGAGCGCGGACATGACGTCTTCCAACTGATCGGAAGACATCTGGTCCTGCGGCAGCGCTTCGTTGAGCTGCTCGTACGTGATGTAGCCACGCTTTTTGGCGCGGGCGACCAGCTTCTTGATCGACGCGTCGTTCAAGTCGATCAGCGGAGCGTCGCTGTTTTCGGTCGTGTCAGCGCCGTCCGCCATATCAGTCTTCGCCATTAATTGCCCTCGGTACTAAAAGCCCTGGCGTCTTCGTTCGCCTGCACCAGATTTGCAAGCCGAGCGTCGAGCGCCTGTTGTTCCTTCACCAGCGCGATCTGTCGTTCGTATGCCGCGTTCCAATCGAACGCCGCATCAGAATAACGCGCCTGCATCGTCGCCGTTGCCTCGGCCAGTGCCGCATCCACTTCAGGTCGAGCCACCAGGATCGCGATCGCCTCGTCGAGGTCGTCGCGAGCCCTTTCCGGCTCTGCATCCTTTTGCGTAAACGAACACGATAATTGATCGGCCCGCAGCAGGTCGTGCGCGATTATATCAAATTCAGATGACGCCAATATGGTGAGAAGGCCCTCGCTATCAAGCGCCCCGCCATTATTTGCATCTTCGACCGCCAAATCTATCACTGCTTCGAACAATCGCCCAAGCGCGCCATCGGCCAGTTTCAGTGATCCGAGAACCTCCATGTGCCGCGCGATTTCGGCTGGATGACGAATCAGGCCGGCGAGCACCGCCTTGGCCAGGATCCGGTCGATACCGGTGACGCCGACACCTTTTACGCGTTCGGAGACGGGGCCGATCGGCGCTTTCCACTTGTCCTTGGGGCCGCCGCGCTTGCCCGGCTGGAAGGGCGGGCGCGGCGTCCATTCCTTGCGCTCGCGCTCATAAAGTTTTTCGAAGCGACGGCGGAATTCGGCAAGATATTCGGTGCGCACGTCCTGATCGGCGATCGCATTGGCCAGTTCGGTGAAGCGCCGCTTGAACCCGGCCTTTTGTTCAGGCGTGTTGAGCGGCTCGGCGGCGAGTTCATGCGACCAGAGCCGATCGACCAAAGGTTCGGCGGCCTGGATCAGTGCCTCGAACGCAGGCGCGCCCTTGGCGCGGACCAGATCGTCGGGGTCCTGGCCTTCGGGTAAAGTCACGAAGGCGAGGCTGCGGCCCGGGCCGAGCATCGGCATGGCGCGGTTGGCGGCGCGGATCGCGGCCTTTTGCCCGGCCGAATCGCCATCGAAGCACAGGATCGGCACGTCGGACAGGCGCCATAGCCGTTCGAGCTGCGCCTCGGTCAACGCGGTGCCGAGCGGCGCGACCGCCTCGCCGAAACCGGCCTGGGCGAGCGCGATGACGTCCATATAACCCTCCACGACGAGGATCCGGTTCGCCTTGCGGCTCGCGGCGGCGGCCTTGTCGAGATTGTAGAGCGTGCGCCCCTTGTCGAAGAGCGGCGTTTCCGGCGAGTTGAGATATTTCGGCTCACCATCCCCAATGATCCGCCCGCCAAACGCCACCGTGCGCCCGCGCGGGTCGCGGATCGGGATCATCAGCCGGCCACGGAAGCGATCGTACGGCTCCTTGCCTTCGACCGAAATCAGCAGGCCGGACTCGACCAGCAGCGGATCGCCATAGTCTTTCAGCGCATCCTTCAGCTTGCCGCGCGAATCGGGGGCGAAACCAAGCGAGAACTCCTTGGCGGTCGCCGCCTTGATGCCGCGCTTTTCGAGGATCGCGCGCGCTTCGGCGCCGGCGATGCCGTTCAGCTGGTCGGTGAACCAGGTCGCGGCATCGGCACAAACCTCATGCAGCCCCTTGGCGCGCTCGGCCTTCTCCGCCGATTGCCGGTCCATCGCGGGCAATTCCATGCCGGCGGCCTGGGCAAGCTCCTTGACCGCATCCATGAACGGTAGCCCGCGCTGGTCGGTCAGCCATTTGATCGCATCGCCATGCGCCGAGCAGCCGAAGCAGTGATAAAAGCCCTTGTCGTCGTTGACATAGAAGCTCGGCGTCTTCTCATTGTGGAACGGACAGCAGGCGCGATACTCCTTGCCGGCCTTTTGCAGTTTGGTGGTGCGCCCGATCAGCGCCGACAGGAGCGTGCGGGTGCGGAGCTCATCGAGGAATTGCGGGGAAAGACTCACGATTTGTCCCCGACGATCGTGGAGCGCGCACCAAAGCTCCCCTCCCGCTCGCGGGAGGGGTTGGGGGAGGGCCTGTCCGCCAATGCTTGCTCAATTTTGGCCACCACGCCTTCGATGCTCTCCATCACGTCATTGTTCCAGAACCGAATGACGCGAAATCCATGTGATTCTATATAACGGGTTCGCGTGCGGTCAGTTTCGGCATTCCAGTCATGCTGGCCGCCATCGACCTCAATCACCAGCTTCGCGCCGCGTGAGACGAAATCGCAGATGAACGGACCGATCGGCACTTGGCGATTAAAACGGGCGCCCGCGATTTTTCGCGCGCTGAGATGCGCCCAGAGCCGGCGCTCGGCATCAGTAGCGTTGGCGCGCAATTCGCGGGCGCGCATCGTTGGTCTTGCGTAACCCTTGTCCGACATGCCCTCCCCCCAACCCCTCCCGCAGGCGGGAGGGGAGAATTAACCCAACGCCGCCTTCACCAGCCCGCTCGCCTTGCTCATATCCAGCGTCGTCGCATGCCGCGCCTTAAGCTCCGCCATCACGCGCCCCATATCCTTCATGCCGCTCGCACCCAGCTCAACCTTGATCGCCTCGATCGCCGACGACGTATCCGCCTCGTTCATTTGCTGCGGCAGGAACGCCTCGATCACCGCGATTTCCGCCGCTTCCGCATCGGCCAGCTCCTGACGCCCGCCCTTGACGAACATCTCGATCGATTCGCGGCGCTGCTTGACCATTTTCTGCAGCACTTCGACGACCAGCGCGTCATCACTCTCGGGCGCTTTGCCGACCCGCGCTTCGATGTCGCGATTCTTGATCTGCGACTGGACAAGGCGGAGCGTGGCAGTGCCGGCCTTGTCCCCGCCCTTCATGGCGGTGACGAGCGCGGTCTTGATGTCGTCGCGAATCATTTTAACGTCCTTCGAAGGCAATCCTTGCACCTAGCCGAAGCCGCGTATCTTTAACAGATTGACGCATGGGGCGCACACCTCTAGCTCCCGCCCCTTAGCGACATTGAAACACTTGGAGTGCCCGCCACGATGGCCGACGCCAAACCTATTGCTGTGCCCGAAGGAGCCACGGGGGTCTTGGTCCTCGCATCCGGGGACGTGGCGTGGGGCCGTGGTTTCGGCGCGGAAGGGACCGCCGTTGGCGAAGTCTGCTTCCACACCGCGATGACCGGATACCAGGAGGTGATG
Source organism: Sphingomonas sp. So64.6b (assembly GCF_014171475.1). Taxonomy (NCBI): domain Bacteria; kingdom Pseudomonadati; phylum Pseudomonadota; class Alphaproteobacteria; order Sphingomonadales; family Sphingomonadaceae; genus Sphingomonas; species Sphingomonas sp. So64.6b. The sequence continues at coordinate 2,045,185 of NZ_CP048817.1, read as the reverse complement.
ACCGATCCCTCCTTTGCCGGGCAGATCATCACCTTCACATTCCCGCATATCGGCAATGTCGGTGCGAACCCTGAGGATCTCGAGGCAAACGACCCGCATGCGCTCGGCATCATCGTGCGCGAGGATGTGACCGAACCATCCAATTTCCGCGCGGTCGAGCGGCTCGACAGCTGGATGAAGACGCACGACCGGATCGGCCTGGCCGGGATCGACACCCGTGCGCTGACGCGGCGCATTCGTGCCGGCGGCGCGCCCAACGGCGTGATCGCGCATTCCGCGAGCGGCGAGTTCGATATTCCCAAGCTGCTCGAAATGGCCCGCAGCTGGCCCGGTCTCGAAGGCATGGACCTGGCGATCGAAGTCACGACCCAGACGCATTACGGCTGGGAAGGCGGCATCTGGCGCCTCGGCGCCGGCTACGACGACACCTCTTCCCCCCTCCCGCTCGCGGGAGGGGCCGGGGGTGGGCTCCCGACCTCCACGATCGACAACGCTGGCGGTGAGCGCGAGCCCACCCCTCAATCCCCTCCCGCAAGCGAGAGGGGAGGCGATAGACCCCACATCGTCGCGATCGACTACGGCGCCAAGCGCAACATCTACCGCAACCTCGTCGCCGCAGGCGCCAAGGTCAGCGTCCTTCCCGCGACCGCGACCTTTGACCAGGTCATGGCGCTCAAGCCCGACGGCATCTTCCTGTCCAACGGCCCGGGCGATCCCGCCGCGACTGGCGAATATGCCGTGCCGGTGATCAGGCAATTGCTCGAAACGCGCATCCCGCTGTTCGGCATCTGTCTCGGCCACCAGCTGCTCGGCCTCGCGATCGGCGCAGAGACGACCAAGATGTTCCAGGGCCATCGCGGCGCCAACCACCCGGTCAAGCGTCTCAGCGACGGCGCGGTCGAGATTACCTCCATGAACCACGGCTTCGCAGTGATCAGCGAGACGCTGCCGGCAACGGCGCGCGAGACGCATGTCTCGCTGTTCGACGGTAGCAATGCCGGCTTTGAACTGACCGACCGGCCCGCCTTCAGCGTGCAATATCACCCCGAGGCAAGCCCGGGTCCGCAGGATAGCCTGTACCTGTTCGAAAAGTTCGTGAGTTCGTTGACGTGAAGAAGATCTGGCTTCTCGCGCTCGCCGGTCTGTCGACCGGATGCACACCTCCGGCCACCAACGATAAATCCGTCTCCGTGCGTCAACAAAAAATCGCTTCGCTAAACGCCATTTCTCAAAAGTGCGGTTTGCCTCAATCTGCGCTCACGCTCGAACGTGAGGATGATATTCACTTCCAGCCTCCTCCGACCGCCAGGTACGAGTCGTTCGATTGTGCGCTGACCGAACTGCGGAAGTCGAAGTTTCCCAAGTTGGGCTTTGTCGGCAACGAACAGTACGTCGTCGAAGGCAACAGCCAGTAATGCCCAAGCGCACCGACATTTCCTCACTATTCGTCGTCGGTTCCGGCCCGATCGGTCAGGCGAGCGCGTTCGATCGTACGTCCGCGCCGTCGATCAATCGTCCCACGGGTTGATGATGGCCGCGCCTGTCCTCGCCATGTCGGAGACATTCCCGGTCACCAACGGCATTTCCGCCGCGATGGCCTGTGACGCGATCAGCAAGTCGATATCGGCGATGGGTTGGCCGATCGCCTCCAGGCCCGCCTTGGTCTTCCCCCACACCACCGCGGTCGCCATGTCCGGACTGAGGACACGGTCGCCGCATCGCGCAAGAATAGCGTCGAGGAAGCCGATCATCCGGTCGCGGCGCGCCGGGTCGGGCGCACTGTCGATGCCATATTCGATTTCGGCAAGCACGATGGTCGACAGGAAACAGCGCGCGCTGTTCTCGGCCAGGAACGCGACCACTTTCGGCTCGGGCCGGCGCCGCGCCAGTTCGATCCAGATATTGGTATCAATCAGCACCGAATATCTCGCGCTGTTCGGTGGCCTTGCCACTGCGCTCGGGCTGCGGCAGTTCGACGCCGTCCGCGATCGCGATCAGATGGTCGACCCACGCCTCGCCCGACATCGCCCGGATGCGTGCGGCGCGGTCGGCGTCCGTCGGGGCATAAGTCCGCTCGAGCAGCGCCCTGATCTCCGCCTCGATCGAGCGGCCGTTCCTGGCGGCCGTCACGCGGATGCTTTCCTTGACGGCATCATCGACATTTCGAACCGTAATGAAACCCATCGCCCGTCCTCCCAGCATCATCCGCTGCCGGCAGTGCATCCACTGCATACAATGAATGCATTGCAGTCAATGTATGCACCTAATCCGGCCCGGACAATGGCTCAAAGCCTCGCCATTTCTCCACAGCGCTTGCCCAATATATTTCGCAACCTATTGAAATTAAATGATATGGCCGTGAATTCGGTCGGCCCCACCAAAAGATGTGGCACATTCCGGTGTGCCATATCTCCCGCCGATGGCCGCTTTCCGCGCCGCGACGGTGCGATTCAATTTGTCGCGCCTCCCGGCTATGCGACAACGCTCGATGACCTCGCCCCTCGGCACAAAACAAAGAAACAGACGCGATAATGCCAAAACGTACCGACATCTCCTCCATCCTCGTCATTGGCGCCGGTCCGATCGTGATCGGCCAGGCGTGCGAGTTCGATTATTCCGGCACGCAGGCGATCAAGGCGCTGCGCGAGGAGGGGTATCGCATCATCCTGGTCAATTCGAACCCGGCGACGATCATGACCGATCCCGAACTGGCCGATGCGACCTATGTCGAGCCGATCACGCCCGAGATCGTCGCCAAGATCATCGCCAAGGAACGCCCTGACGCGGTGCTGCCGACAATGGGCGGGCAGACTGCGCTCAACACCGCACTGGCGCTGTTCAACGACGGCACGCTGGAAAAATACGGCGTGCAGATGATCGGTGCCGATGCCGAGGCGATCGACAAGGCCGAGGATCGGCAGAAATTCCGCGAGGCGATGGACCGTATCGGTCTTGAAAGCGCGCGCTCGGCGATAGCGCATACGGTCGATGAAGCGCTCGCCGGGCTTGAGCGCACCGGCCTGCCGGCGATCATCCGCCCCAGCTTCACCATGGGCGGCTCGGGCGGCGGCATAGCCTATAATCGCGAGGAATTCGAGGAGATCGTCCGCAAGGGCCTCGACGCGTCGCCGACCACCGAGGTGCTGATCGAGGAATCGCTGCTCGGCTGGAAAGAATATGAGATGGAGGTCGTGCGCGACCGCAACGACAATTGCATCATCATCTGTTCGATCGAGAATATCGACCCGATGGGCGTCCATACCGGCGATTCCATCACCGTCGCGCCGGCGCTGACGCTGACCGACAAGGAATATCAGATCATGCGCAACGCGAGCATCGCGTGCCTGCGTGAGATCGGCGTCGAGACCGGCGGCTCCAACGTGCAGTTCGCGGTCAATCCGAAGGACGGTCGCCTGATCGTGATCGAGATGAACCCGCGCGTGTCGCGCTCCTCGGCGCTCGCTTCCAAGGCGACCGGCTTCCCGATCGCCAAGGTCGCGGCGAAGCTGGCGGTCGGCTACACGCTCGATGAGATCACCAACGACATCACCGGCGCGACGCCGGCCTCGTTCGAACCGACGATCGACTATGTCGTGACCAAGATCCCGCGCTTCGCATTCGAGAAGTTCAAGGGCGCGGAACCGATCCTGTCGACCGCGATGAAGTCGGTCGGCGAAGTGATGGCGATCGGCCGCAACATCCATGAATCGATGCAGAAGGCACTGCGCGGGCTGGAAACCGGCCTGTCGGGCTTCAACATGATCGAGGCGCTGCAGGGCGCGCCACGTGCGGAAATCGAGGCGGCTTTGGCGCGCGCCACGCCCGACCGGTTGCTCGTGGCGGCGCAGGCGCTGCGCGAGGGTTTCACTGTCGCCGAAGTCCACGCGATCGCCAAGTACGATCCATGGTTCCTGGAGCGGATTGCCGAGATCATCGCGGCCGAGAACCATATCTGCTCCAACGGCCTGCCGCGCGACGCAGGTGGCATGCGCAAGCTCAAGTCGATGGGCTTCAGCGATAAACGGCTGGCCTATCTCGCGCTGCAATCGGCCAATCTGCGCGGCGGCAGCGCGCGTGGCATCGCCCGTGGGTCGGGGCTGATCCATGAAGCGGTCAAGGCGATGACCGGCGGCGTGACCGAGGATGAAGTGCGTAGCCTGCGTCACAAGCTCGGCGTGCGGCCAGTGTTCAAGCGCATCGACACTTGCGCGGCGGAGTTCGACGCCAAGACGCCATATATGTACTCGACCTATGAAGCGCCGAGCTTTGGCGAGCCGGAATGCGAGAGCCAGCCGAGCGATCGCAAGAAGATCGTCATTCTGGGCGGCGGGCCGAACCGGATCGGGCAGGGGATCGAATTCGATTATTGCTGCTGCCACGCCTGCTTCGCGCTGGAAGAGGCGGGTTATGAAACGATCATGGTCAACTGCAATCCGGAGACGGTGTCGACCGATTACGACACGTCGGACCGGCTGTATTTCGAACCACTGACCGCTGAGGATGTGCTCGAAATCCTCCATGTCGAGCAGCAAAAGGGCGAGCTGGTCGGCGTGATCGTCCAGTTCGGCGGCCAGACGCCGCTCAACCTGGCGCGCGCGCTCGAAGCGGCGGGCATCCCGATCCTCGGCACCAGTCCCGACGCGATCGATCTGGCCGAGGACCGCGAGCGTTTCTCCGCGCTGGTCACCAAGCTCGGGCTGTTGCAGCCGGCCAATGGCATGGCGCGTAGCCGCGACGAGGCGATCGCGGTCGCCGAGCGCATCGGCTATCCGGTGCTGATGCGGCCAAGCTATGTGCTTGGCGGGCGCGCGATGGAGATCGTCGATTCGCCCGGGCAGCTCGACGACTATATCCAGACCGCGGTTCAGGTATCGGGCGATTCGCCGGTGCTGATCGACCAGTATCTGCGCGACGCGATCGAGGTCGATGTCGATGCGATCTGCGACGGTACCGACGTGACCGTCGCCGGCGTGCTCCAGCATATCGAGGAAGCCGGCGTTCATTCGGGCGACAGCGCATGCTCGATTCCGCCTTACAGCCTGTCCGACGCGATCATCGCCGAGATCGAGCGCCAGACCGTCGCGTTGGCGCATGCGCTGTCGGTGGTCGGGCTGATGAACATCCAGTTCGCGGTCAAGGATGGCCTGGTTTACCTGATCGAGGTCAATCCGCGCGCCAGCCGCACCGTGCCGTTCGTTGCCAAGGCAATCGGCGCGCCGGTCGCCAAGATCGCCGCGCGCGTGATGGCGGGAGAGAAGCTCGCCGACTTGCCGAAGATCGATCGACACATCGATTATTATGCGGTCAAGGAAGCGGTCTTCCCGTTCAATCGCTTCCCCGGGGTCGATCCGGTGCTCTCACCGGAAATGAAGTCAACCGGCGAAGTCATGGGAATTGATAGTAATTTCTCGATCGCTTTTGCCAAGGCCGAACTCGGCGCGGGCACCGTGCTGCCGCGTTCGGGAACCGTCTTCGTCAGCGTCAAGCCGAGTGACAAATCGGTTATCCTGCCCGGCGCGAAGCAGCTTGCCGAGCTTGGCTTCAAGATCGTCGCGACCGACGGGACGGCCAATTTCCTTGCGGCGAACGGTGTGCCGGTCGAGCGTATCAACAAGGTGGCGCAAGGCCGGCCGCATATTGTCGACCGGATGAAGGACGGCGGGATCGACCTGGTGTTCAACACCACGGAGGGGTGGCAGTCGCTGAAAGACTCGCAACCGATCCGCGCCGCGGCGCTGGTGCAGAAGATTCCGCACTTCACCACCGCACCCGCCAGTGTCGAAGCGGCACAGGCGATTGCGGCGCTTGCAACGCACGACCTTGAAGTAAGGCCGTTGCAATCCTATTATTCGCACTCGCACAACTAATTCCCCACATGAGAACAACGTGCGGGCGGGCCCCTCAGGGTCGGCCAACGGGGAATTTTTCGAAGACGAAGGACTGTAAGGGATGGCGACCGTCGAAAAAATGCCGATGCTGCAAGAAGGCTATGAGAAGCTCAATGCGGACCTGAAACGGCTGAAAGCGGAACGCCCGCAGATCGTCGATGCGATCGAGGAAGCGCGCGCGCATGGCGACCTTTCCGAAAACGCCGAATATCATGCCGCCAAGGAGCGGCAGGGCCAGATCGAAGCGTCGATCAGCGATATCGAGGACAAATTGTCCCGCGCTCAGGTGATCGATCCGAAGGAATTGTCGGGCGACAAGGTCGTGTTCGGCGCAACCGTCACGCTGCTCGACGAGGATGAGAAGCCGGTAAAGTATCAGATCGTCGGTCAGACCGAGGCGGATGCCAAGGGCGGTCGCATCTCGTACAATTCGCCGCTCGGCCGTGGCCTGATCGGCCGTAAGGTCGATGAAGAGGTCGAAGTGACCGTGCCCTCGGGCGACCGTTGGTACGTCGTGTCGAAGATCGAATTCATCTGAACGGGATCGATCTTCCCCGCGGACGCTTCACCGATGCGCTGATTGCGCTGTCGGTGTTCGTATTGCTGTTGTCCGCGTCGGTCTTCGGTCTGCTCGCGGCGTCGATGATGTTCGGCTTCAGCCCGCAGCTGTTCCTGGCCGGCGCGTGGCGCGACGATCCGTTCTGGTCGTGGCTGTCGCCGCTCGCCTCGGCCTTTCTGGCGCGCGATTTCGTGTCGCCGATCTTTAACCTCATTTTCCTGCTGATCGCCGGACGCTTCGTTGAAAAGGCGATCAGGCCCGTCGGGCTGGGCATCGTTTTCCTCGCCGGAGCCTATGGCGGCGCGCTTGCGCGGCTGATCCTGACACCGAACTCGCTGCTGCCCAGCGCCGGGCTTGAGCCGGCGGTGTTCGCGGTGCTCGGCGCGTATTTCATGCTCTATGGCGTGCCGCGCGCGATTCCGATCGCGCAAGGGCATAGCCGCTCGATCCAGATCGCGATCCTCGCCGGCATTTGGCTGGCGATCCAGATCGTTTTTCAGGTCGTCGCGCAGAATTTCGAGATGTCGGTCTCGATCGTCGAACCGATCGGCGGACTCATCGCGGGCGTCGCGCTCGCCAAGCCATTGCTCGCCTGGCAGTACCGCAAGGCTTAAATCCGCCCCGTGCCGGGGAGGAGCTATTAAGCAGGTGGCGCCAACAAATCCGGCTCAAGCAGGCGGTGGAGATGAACCACCACGAACTTCATACCGGCATCATCGACCGTGCGTTGCGCAGCCGCGCGCCATGCCTTTTCGGCGCTGGCATAATCCTGAAACATGCCGACGATCTCGATCGAGTCGAGATCGTCGAAGTCGAGAGTACGCGGGTCGCTGACGCGGCCGCCGAAGACGAGGTGGAGTTTGCTCATATGCGTTTCCCGGGGAAGGAGTCGCGCATGTCCTTAGAGAGTGGTTGCGCTCGATTGAAGCGCTATTCCTTCTTGGTGGTCTTTGCCGCCGCCGCACCGGCGGTCGCCAGCGCCTTGACCACGCCGCCAAGCAGCTTGCCCGCCTGATCGCGCGCCGCATTCTTGTTCAGGCCAAGCGAGTCGAGTTCGGCCTTGCCGGCATCGCGCGCCGCCTTGGCCGCGGCGCCCGTGGTGTCGGCGATGCGCTTGCCGACCGGTGCGAGCAATTTACCCTCGCGCTCGCTGCGCGGCAGCAGCGCGCCGAGCACCGCACCCAGCGCGATTCCGCCGGCGAGCACCGCTACGGGATTGGATTGGAGGCTGTCGGCCGTGCTGCGTGCGGTATCCAGCGCATTCTTGCGGCTTTTGCGCAGCGCCTTGGCCGCCTTGTCATAGGTTTTTTCCATCGCGCTGCGCTTCACGGGTTTTGCGGCATGGGTTGCGGTCGCTTCGGTCATGTCTCGGTCCTCTTGCCACGGGCGCTGGCCCGTTCATTGGTCAAACTCGTTGGCGGGGCAGGGGTTGCATTGGTGTCGACGTCGGATGGGGGCTCGCTCAATTCGCTGATCAGCTTAGACAGGGGCTTGCGCGCCAGGAAGATGCCGACCGCCGTCGCAGCGCCGGCAAGGGTCAGGGGATGGCGTTTCGCTGCCTCCAGCCCTTCGCGCGCCATTTCCTGACCGGTTTCCTTCAACTCCTGGATCGCCTCGCGCGCCAGCGCCTTGGGGTTGAGCCGTGCCTGTAACTCGACCAGCGTGCCGGCGAGCCGCTCGCGCGCTTCCACGGAGCGCATCTTCGCGAAGACGAGGTCCGGTTCGTCTGGGTCGATCCCGGCGCTCATTCCGCATGATCCTTGATCGCGGTGACCTTGCGGATCTTGTCGATCGCGATCTTGACCAGCACCCCGGCAATGGCCAGCCCCGATCCGATGACGATGACGATCGCCCAGGCCGGACCGATCACGGGTACCAGGATCAGCACCAGCCCGACGAACAGTGCGATAAACGCACTCTGCGCGAGCAGAAAGGCGGTTACGCCAAGCAGGATCGCGGCCTTGGCGTCGCCGATCCGGTCGAACAATTGCGCGCGATAAAGCCGGATCTCGGCCCGCACGAAACGCTCGGCATCGTCGATCAACCGCGAGAACAGCGCCGCAATGCTGTTCTCGTCGGGCGACGGTTGATCGTCCATATTACCCCCGAAACTCGAACTAGGCTTTATCGTCGGTCGTGCGATCCGCTGCATCAAGGCCCGACTTGATCAGCCGAACGAGCACGAATCCGACCGCCGCCGCCGTGCCGATTGCGATCGCCGGACTTTTCTTCACGAAGCCACGCGCATCGCTGATCAGGTCGTCGATTCCCTTCGACTTCAGCGATTCGGAAAAGCCCGACACCGCCTCGGCGGCGGAGCGCGCATATTGACCATATTGCGCGCCGAGCTTCTCATCGACCGTACCGGCGGCGTCGTTCATCATCTTCGACAATTCGTCGAGCGCGCCGCCCGCGCGCGCCTTGCCGTCCTCGGCATAGCTGCGTGCCTTGGTGCCGGCATCCTTGGTGAATTTCGCCGCTCCGTCCTTCAGTGCCTGTGCGGAAATCGGGCTGGCGTCCGTGGCTGGCTTGGCGGTGGTCGGGTTTTCGATGGTGGTGGTATCCACGGTGGGACCTTTCAGCGGTTTTGCGGGCTTCGGTTTGGGGGTTGGCTTCGCCTTGGCCGATGAGGCGCCGTTGAGCGCTTTCCTCGGCGTGGCGCTGGTGGCGGCCTTCTTTACCGGCGTGGCCGGCTTCGGAGCTTTGGGAGCGTCTTCGGCCATGTGAACCCTTTCTCGAGTGTCGTTACGATCAACCGGCAAGACCGGCTTCCGGTTCCATCGGCCACCTGCGAATTGCCGCATGCGCGGTTAGCCGATAGAGGCTCGGCCGAATTCACCGCAACGCTGGTGCCCGCCCACGATTAGAAGGATCGTTCCGTGACCGCAATCATCGACATTCATGCTCGCCAGATCATCGACAGCCGCGGCAACCCGACGGTCGAGGTCGATGTCATGCTTGAGGACGGCAGCTTCGGTCGCGCGGCGGTGCCCTCGGGTGCTTCGACCGGCGCGCATGAAGCGGTCGAGAAGCGTGACGGCGACAAGAGCCGCTGGCTCGGCAAGGGCGTGCAGGCGGCGGTCGACGCGGTCAATTCGGAGATCGCATCGGTCGTGCTCGGCATCGACGCCGAGGACCAGGCCGATGTCGACCGGGCGATGATCGAGCTGGACGGCACGCCTAACAAAGCGCGGCTTGGTGCCAACGCGATCCTCGGCGTGAGCCTCGCAACCGCCAAGGCGGCGGCGGACGCTCGCGGCCTGCCGCTGTACCGTTATGTCGGTGGCGTCGCCGCGCATGTTCTGCCGGTGCCAATGATGAATATCATCAATGGCGGTGAACATGCTGACAATCCGATCGATTTCCAGGAATTCATGATCGTGCCGGTGGGCGCGGATTCGCTGTTCGAGGCGGTGCGTTGCGGTTCGGAGATTTTCCACACACTGAAAAAGGGTTTGCACGATAAGGGTCTGGCGACCTCGGTCGGCGACGAGGGCGGCTTCGCGCCGAACATCGCCAGCACCAGCGATGCGCTCGATTTCATCATGAAGTCGATCGAGCAGGCGGGTTATACGCCGGGCGACGATGTGATGATCGCGCTCGATTGCGCCGCAACCGAGTTCTTCAAAAACGGCAAATACGACATCTCGGGCGAGAACAAGATCCTGTCGAGCCATGAAATGGCGGAGTATCTCGCCGATTTGACCCGCCGCTACCCGATCTTCTCGATCGAGGATGGCATGGCCGAGGATGATTTCGAAGGCTGGAAAGCGCTTACCGACTTGGTCGGCAAGAAAGTGCAATTGGTCGGCGACGATCTGTTCGTCACCAATCCCAAGCGCTTGAAGCAGGGCATCACCGATGGCCTGGCCAATTCGCTGCTGGTCAAGGTTAATCAGATCGGCACGCTGACTGAGACGCTCGAAGCGGTCTCGATGGCCAATCGCGCCGGTTACACCGCAGTGATGTCGCACCGCTCGGGCGAAACCGAGGATTCGACCATCGCCGACCTCGCGGTCGCGACCAATTGCGGGCAAATCAAGACCGGCAGCCTCGCGCGTTCCGACCGGTTGGCCAAATACAACCAGCTGATCCGCATCGAGGAAGAACTGGGTGACGCCGGTCGTTATGCCGGTCGCGACGTGCTGCGCGGCTAAGCAATCGCCGCAACATGGTAAATTAAAGCTTGATCCGCGAGTCGCGCGGGTTAAGAATCACGCAATGACAAAGCGTTCTCCCTTACGCCTCATGCTCCGCCGGGCCATTGGTCCGGCGGTTCTATTGATCGTGATGGCGGTTTTCGGGATGTACGCTGTGCTCGGCCCCAATGGCGCGCGCGCTTATGGCGATATCAAGCGTCAGTTGAGCAAGCGGGACGTCGAACTCGCCGCGCTCAAGCAGAAGCGCGCCGAGTGGCAGAACCGGGTCAATCTGCTCGACCCGAACAAGGCCGACCCGGACATGGTCGACGAGCTGGTGCGCAAGAAATTGAACGTCGCGCATCCCGACGATGTCATCCTGCCGATGAAGCCTTAGCGGCACTCAGGGGCGCCAAGCTCCCGGTCACCGCGCCGCGCAACCACCTCGAAGGTTGGCGTGCCGCCGGATAATACGTCTAGGCAAGCGCTTCCCGTGACGAACTGATAGTGCACCGCCGAATTAGTTTCTTTCCATGGTTTTGACTGAGCCCGAGCAAATGCTGCTCCCTCGACGCGATAAGAAAAATGCTCGGATACCAGCCCCTCCACCAGGGTGTCTTCGGTACTCAGAGGGAACTCGTCCACGATTCTGACGATGCACTCGCGATCAAAAGTCACAAGCAATGCCCGTGCGTCATCGCCAGGCAGCGCGAACTCGGCAGTGATCCCATTACTGCGCCAATGAAATGCAAGAAGTTCGCTGTGGCTGGCCCTCAACGGCACGTTGATCTCGATCGGAAAATATCGCGTCATCAGCGCGGGATTGCAGATATCTGTGGGCGAGGAAAGCGCGGCGACAACGCAAACGCTTGACATCGGGCGGCAGAAGTTGAGTTTAGGCGCATGGGGCCTGCGATCGCCCCATGAGGCGACAGGCTGAAGTATCGCGTCCCTGAATTCGAGGACGCATCATGCCCGCAATCAACAGTATAACCATCGACAAGCTTGCCCGGCTGATCGGTACAGCCCGGTCTCCTGCGATCATCGACATTCGCGATGATGCTCATTGGGCGATCGACCCATATTATATTCCCGGTGCGCAGCGGCGTTCGGCCGCCGCGCCCGCCGCATGGGCGGGGGACTTTGCCGCACGCACGGCGGTGATCGTGTGCGAGGATGGCGGCGCGTCGAACCATGGCGTTGCTGCCTGGTTGCTTCAGGCCGGCGTGCCGGCCGAGCCGCTGGAAGGCGGGTTCGATGGCTGGAAGGCGGCAGGGCTACCGACCATCGCCGATGCGGCGGTGCCGCCACGCGACGCGACCGGCCGGACCTTGTGGGTCACCAGGGCGCGGCCAAAAGTCGATCGCTTCGCCTGCCCCTGGCTGATCCGGCGCTTTATCGATCCGGCTGCGCTCTTCCTGTTCGGATCGGCACCGGAGGTACCGGGCGTCGCCCAAAATATGGGCGCGACACCGTTCGACGTGGAAGGCGAGGGCGCGGAGTGGAACCATCGCGGCGAGCGCTGCACCTTCGATGTGATGGTCGAGGAATTCGGCCTTGCCGGACACGAACCGCTGACCCGGCTCGCCACGATCGTGCGCGGCGCCGATACCGGTCACGCCGATCTGGCGCCGGAGGCAGCCGAGTTGCTCGCCATCTCGCCCGGCCTGTCGCGCATCTATGGCGACGATCTCGAACAGCTCGACGCCGGGCTGCAAGTCTATGGCGCGCTCTATCGCTGGTGTCGCGATGCGATCGGCGAGACGCATAGCTGGACCTCGCATGTTCCCACCAAGGTGAGGGAGCGCGTGTGATGGATGCTGTTCAAGACAATTTTCCGCCCGCCGCGCCCCGCGCGGGTGCGCCGCACGGCGTTTCCCTGCGTGAGGCGTTATGGGTCTGGCTGCGTATCGCGTCGCTGTCGTTCGGCGGACCGGCCGGGCAGATCGCGCTGATGCACCGCGTGCTGGTTGAAGAGAAACGCTGGATCGGCGAGCACCGATTCCTGCACGCGCTCAACTATTGCATGCTGCTGCCCGGCCCCGAAGCGCAGCAACTCGCGACCTATATCGGCTGGTTGATGCATCGCAGGCGCGGCGGGATCATCGCGGGTGGGCTGTTCGTCCTGCCCGGTATGATCTCGATCATGACGCTTAGCTGGATCTACGCGATCTACGGCAAGCTCGGGATCATCTCGGCATTGTTCTTCGGGTTGAAGGCGGCGGTGCTGGCGATCGTACTCCAGGCGGTGGTGCGCATCGCTGGTCGTGCCTTGAAGAACCGGGTCATGTTGAGCATGGCGGCGGCCGCCTTTGTGCTGATTTTCTTTGTCGGCATACCGTTCCCGCTGATCGTTCTGGTGGCCGGTATGATCGGCTATTTCGGCGGTCGCGCTGGCATGCCCGCGTTCCAGGTCGGTGGCGGGCATGGCGCCGCCAAGGGCCGGATCGTTGAGGACGCCGAAACGCTGCTCGGCGAAGAGCTGCCCGCGCATGCGCGAATGTCGGTCCGCGACGCATTGCGCACGGCGATCGTCTGGCTGGCGCTATGGCTCGTGCCGGTCGCCATATTGATCCTGTGGCTCGGCCCGAACGATGTGTTCAGCCAGATCGCCACCTTCTTTTCGACCATGGCGATGGTCACGTTCGGCGGGGCCTATGCGGTACTCGCCTATGTCGCGCAGGAGGCGGTGCAATCCTATCACTGGCTCAAACCCGGCGAGATGCTCGACGGGCTTGGCATGGCGGAGACCACGCCGGGGCCGTTGATCATGGTGCTGCAATTCGTCGGTTTCATGGGCGCATATCGCTCGCCCGGTATGCTCTCGCCGCTGCTTGCCGGCACGCTTGGCGGATTGCTCGCGACATGGGTGACGTTCGTGCCCTGCTTCCTGTGGATATTCCTCGGTGCCCCGTTCATCGAGCGCCTGCGTGGCAACCGTGCGGTGGCCGGCGCATTATCCGCGATCACCGCCGCTGTGGTCGGCGTAATTCTCAACTTGGCGATCTGGTTCGCGATCCACACGATTTTCCGCGCCGTCACGCCGTTTCGCGCAGGACCAATACGTTGCGACGTACCAATCCTGTCGAGTGTCGATATCTGGGCGCTGTTGCTGTCGGTTACCGCAATCGTCGCGATGATCCGGTTCAAGGTTGGGGCCATTCCGACGCTGGCGGCGACCTCGTTGGCCGGGATCGCGCTCTATTTGACGGGGATAACCGGCTGACATCCGGTACGGGCGGCACTTGGCCGCCCGTACCTAGACCCGCTCAGTTTTCGATCAGGCTTGCCTCATGCTCCGTCACCCGCGTGGCACCTTTTGCGCCGAGAAAGGTCAGCAGATCGTTGGTGAAGCGGTCGCTCTCGCTCACGGTCAGGCCGTGCGGGGCGCCGTCATATTCGACCAATTGCGATCCGGCGATGCCTCTGGCCGCCTCGCGGCCGGTGGCATCGATCGGCACGGTCTTGTCTCCGGTGCCATGGACCACCAGCGTCGGCACGCGGAATGCCGCCAGATCGCCACGGAAATCAGTGTGGCCAAAGGCGTCGGCGCATTGCAGCACGCCCCTCAGCCCGGCCTGCATCGCGACATTCTGCGCCCATTGCAACTGTTCCGCGCCGACCGGGTGCGAGACCAGGCCAATGCCGTAGAAATCTTTGAAAAAGCCGGCGAAGAAGCCGTAGCGATCCTTTTTGATGCCCTCGCCGATCGCGTGCAATTGATCCTCGGGCACGCCGTGCGGATTGTCGTCGGTCTTGAGCATGTACGGCACCACCGACGAGATCAGGCCGGCGCCGACCACGCCCTTGCCGTCATGACGGCTCATATAGCGGGCAACTTCGCCACCACCCATCGAGAAGCCGACAATCACCGCATCATTGCCCGCGCCGGTTTCCTTCATGACGTCCGCCAAATCGTCGCTCAGCGTGTCGTAATCGTAGCCGCTCCATGGCTGGCCCGAACGCCCGAAGCCGCGCCGGTCATAGGCGATCGCGCGAAATCCTGACTCGGCCAGGGCCAGCGCCTGTGCATCCCAGCTATCGGCCGAGAGCGGCCAGCCATGGATCAGGATGATCGGGCGGCCATTGCCCCAATCCTTGACGTAGAGGTCGGTGCCGTCGCGAGTTTTGATATAGGGCATGGGAAACTCTCCGATTACGCGGATGGAGTATCCTGAACGAGCCGCGTCACGCGCTGTTCCGCCTGGGCTGGCGCGGCGCGCGCCAACCTGCCAGCATCATCGCCATCAGCGAATCGAGAGGATTTCCATGCGTGTGACATTGCTGGCCGGCATCGCGGTGCTGGCGCTGGCGGCGTGTTCGCCGTCGACCACCGTGAGCAACACGACGACCGAGGTAGCGCTGCCGACAACCAGTTGGGCGGGCTTTCGCGACGCGTTCGTCGAGGGATGGTTCAAGATCGATCCGGGCAACGCGGTCTATCAGGGACGGCATGATTTCGATGGCGGGCTGGCCGACTGGAGCGCCGCCGGCCTGAAACGTCAGGGCGATTTCCTGCGCGACGCGATCGTCAAGGCGCGGGCCTTCGATACGGCGAAGATGACCAAGCAGGACGCGTTCGAACGCGACTATCTGGTCGGCGTGGCGCAAGGAAAATTGTTCTGGCTGGAGGATGCGGATCAGCCGCACACCAATCCGGCCTGGTATGTCGGCGGCGGGCTCGACCCCAATGTCTATATCGCGCGCAACTATGCCGATGCGCCGACACGTATGAAAGCGATGATCAAGTTCCTGCGCCAGGTGCCAGGAGCGGCGGCCAATATCCGCGCGAATCTGAAAACGCCGATGCCGCTCTCCTATCTCAATTATGGCGTCGCGGGGTTCAACGGCTTTGCCGATTATTATTCCGGTGACGCCAAAAAGGCCTTTGCTGGCGTGCAGAGCCCGGCGCTGCAGGACGAGTTCGATCAGGTCGCCGGTGCGGCGTCGAAATCGATGAAAGATTTGGCCAACTGGCTTGAAGGCCAAAGGGGCAGCGCGACGCAGGACTTCGCGCTCGGCGCCGACAAATTCTCGCGCATGATCAAGATGACCGAAGGCGTCGACGTGCCGCTCGATCAGCTCGAGGCGGCGGGCCGGGCTGACCTCAAGCGCAACCAGGACGCGTTGAAGGCCGCTTGTGCGCAGTTCGCGCCGGGTGCGACGATCATCGCCTGCATGGCGAAGATGAACGCCAACAAGCCCGAAGGCGGGCCCGTGGCGGAGGCACGCAAGCAGATCCCGCTGCTGAAAGCGTTCGTGATCGAGAAGGACATCGTCTCGATTCCCGACAACGAACAGGCTTTGGTGGAAGAAAGCCCGCCCTATAATCGGCAGAATTCCGCCTATATCGACCCGCCCGGGCCGTTCGAGAAAGGTATCCCGTCAATCTATTATATCTCCCCGCCTGACCCTTCATGGACCAAGGCGGAGCAGGACGGCTTTGTGCCGGGCAAGATGGATCTGCTGTTCACTTCGGTCCACGAAGTGATGCCGGGCCATTTCCTGCAGTTCCGCCACGCCAACGCTTCGCCGTCGCTCTTCGGCCGGCTGTTCGTCGGCTATGCCTTTGCTGAAGGCTGGGCGCATTATGCCGAGGAGATGATGTGGGACGCCGGCCTCAACAATGGCGACCCGGAGACGCATATCGGTCAGCTGTCCAACGCGCTGCTGCGCAATTGCCGCTATCTGTCGGCGATCGGCCTGCATGCGCGCGGCATGACGCAGGAACAGTCGCGCAAAATGTTCATCGACGAATGCTACCAGGACGAGGGTAACGCCAAGCAGCAATCGGCACGCGGCACCTATGATCCTGCCTATCTCAACTACACGATGGGTAAGTTGCTGATCCGCAAGCTGCGTGACGATTGGGTCGCGACGCGCGGCGGGCGCAAGGCGTGGAAGGCGTTCCACGACGAGTTCCTGAAATATGGCGGACCGCCGATCCCGCTGGTGCGCCAGGCGATGATGGGCGAACCGACCGCGAAGGCGGTGTTCTGACGCACATTAGAACGGAGGCCTGGCGTCGAGATGACGACGCCAGGCCGGCCGCAAATCTCAGGCCTTTGTTCTTTCCTGATCATAGGCGCCAAGCCCGGGCTTGTAGCTTTTCTCGTCGATGAACTGGCGGATGCCTTCCTTGCGTCCTTCGGTCTTGTCGTGGAAGTTGGCCGCCTCCTGCATGCGGACGAGATAATCCTCCGCCTCGTCATACGTCATCGTCCCGACGCGGCGCACCGCGTCCTTGGCGAATTTCAGCGCGACCGGGTTCTTCTTGATCAGTAATTCGGCGACCTCGCGCACGCGCGCTTCGAGCCGGTCTAGCGGGACGCTCTCATTGACCAGCCGCCACTCCGCCGCTTTTTTGCCGTCGATCAGTTCGCCGGTCAGCGTCATCCACATCGCGTCGCGCATCGACAGCAGATCGACCACGACCTTGGTCACGCCGCCACCCGGCAGGATGCCCCAGTTGATCTCGGACAGGCCGAACTGTGCCTCGTCCGCCGAGATGGCGAGATCGCACGAGAAAAGCGGGCCGAAGCCACCGCCGAAGCACCAGCCATTGACCATCGCGATGGTGGGTTTCTGGAACCAGCGCAGCCGGCGGAACCAGCCATAGCTTTCGCGCTGCGACTGGCGCACGCCGCGCAGGCCCAGCGCCTCGGTCTCGCGGAAATATTCCTTGAGATCCATGCCCGCGGACCATGCCGTCCCTTCGCCGCTGAGCACTAGCACGCCGACATCGTCGCGGAATTCGAGCTCGTCGAGCACGTCCATCATCCGCCGATTAAGCGTCGGGCTCATCGAGTTGCGCTTCTCCGGCCGCGCAAAATAGACCCAGGCGATCCGGTCCTCGACCCGGTACGATACTACATCCTTGTCACTCATCGCTCGGTCTTCTCCAACGGGCCGCACCACGCATCCTCGATGCGCTGTGCCGGCACAGATTTCACACGCGGACCGGGGACGCCGACTTGCACATCCTCGCCCCTGCTATATTGTACGCCAGGCGCACAATAACGCGAGTCTTGCGCGAGGCAAGGGAGAGCATGATGAAGATTGCGATTATCGGCGCCAGCGGGAATGCCGGCACCCGAATCCTGACCGAAGCACGGCGCCGTGGCCATGAAGTGACCGCGATTGCGCGCCATTCCGGCCCGAACAATGGTGATACCGGCGTCAACTGGAAGACCGCCGATCTGGCCGACCCCGACGCGATCACGGCGGCGCTTGCGGGACATGAGGTGACGATCCTGTCGGTGCCGTTCCGTACGACCGACTTCGACCGCGCTCTTGACGGTATCCGTCGCTCCGGGGTCGGACGGCTATTGGTGGTTGGTGGTGCCGCGTCGCTCGAAGTGGCGCCGGGGCAAGTGCTGCTCGATACGCCTGACTTTCCAGACTTCATCAAGCCCGAGGCCGAGCCCGCACGTCAGGCACTGAACCGGTTACGCGAAGAGGGCGCGCTCGACTGGACCTTCCTGTCGCCGTCGATGATGTTTGGCCCCGGCGAGCGGACGGGAAAATTCCGGCTCGGCACCGATACGTTGCTGACTGCCGAAGACGGGCAGAGCCATATAAGTTACGAAGATTATGCCATCGCGCTGCTCGACGAGGTGGAAACGCCGCGCCATTCGCGTGCGCGCTTTACCGTTGGTTATTGATCCCGGGGGTTCAGACCCCAGGCTTGACCGCCCTGCAACCCTTTATTCTTGCCCGGCGAAGGCCGTGGCCCAGTCGGAATGTCCGAGATAATGAAGCGCAGCGACAGTTATCACCCGCTTCGCTACTGGGCCCCCGGCCTTCGCCGGGGAAGGACAAAATTGCGCAGCGTGCGGGATGTCCGCCCGCTGCGCCTTTCGGATCAGTTTCAGTCCTCCGGAAGCTGGCCGATCACCGACTTGACCTCAAGGAACTCCTCCAGCCCGAACTTGCCGAATTCGCGGCCATTGCCCGACTGCTTATAGCCCCCGAACGGCATGTCGAAGGCAAGCCCGCCCGCGTTGACGAACACCGCACCGGCGCGGATCTTGCCGACCATCTTTTTCGCCCGTGCCGGGTCGCCCGCGATATAGGCGCCGAGTCCATAGGGCGTGTCATTGGCGATCCGCACCGCATCGGCATCATCGTCATAGGGCATGATCACCAGCACCGGGCCGAAGATCTCCTCTTTGGCGATCGTCATGTCGGGGGTCACATCGGCGAAGACGGTCGGCTTCACATAGAAACCCGTTTCCTTGCCCTCGGGCCGTCCGGTGCCACCGGCGACGAGCGTCGCGCCCTCATCGATGCCCTTCTGAATCAGGCCCTGGATGCGCTGCCACTGGCTCGCATTGACCACCGGACCGATATGATCGCCCTCGACCAGCGGCTCGCCGACCTGCTTGGCGGAGAACATCTGCCCGACCTTTTCGGCCGCTTCGTCATGTTGCGAGCGATGGACCAGCATCCGCGTCGGCGCGACGCAGCTCTGGCCCGAATTGAGCAGCACGCCGCCGACTCCGCCGGGCAGCGCCTGATCGAGCGGGGCACCCTCCAGGATGATGTTGGGGGATTTGCCGCCCAACTCCTGCGCCACGCGCTTGACCGTGTCGGCGGCGTTCTTCGCCACCAAGATTCCGGCTCTGGTCGAGCCGGTAAAGCTCACCATGTCGATATCGGGATGTTTGGCGAGCGCAGTGCCGACACCGGCACCATCACCCTGAACCAGGTTGAACACGCCGGCCGGTACGCCCGCCGCGTCCATCACCTCGGCGAAAATCGCGGCCGAGCTTGGTGCTTCCTCCGAGGGTTTCAGGATCATCGTGCAGCCGGCGGCGAGGCATGGTCCGACTTTGGCGACGATCTGGTTCATCGGCCAGTTCCACGGCGTGATCAGCGCGACGACGCCGATCGGCTCGCGCACCACGGTGTTGGCGCCGATCTTCTCGGCGAACTTGTAATCCTTGAGCGCCTGCAACGCATGGCCGAGATGGCCCATGCCCGAACCTGCTTGCGCGGTCTTGGCGACCGAGATCGGGCAGCCCATCTCGGTCGCTATCGCCTCGGCGATATCGGGCACGCGCTTCTGATATTCCGCGATCACGCGTTCGAGCAGCGCGATCCGCTCCTCGCGGGTGGTCTGCGAGAAGCTCTCGAACGCGCGCCGCGCGGCGATCACGGCGGCATCGACATCCTCAGCCGTGCCGAGCGTGATTTCCGACGCTGGCTGCTCGGTCGCGGGGTTGATCACTTGCAGCTTGCGGCCGCCGATGCTGTCGACCCAGCGGCCGTCGATATAATGCTGTGGGTAGCTCTTCATGATATGGTCCTCGATAGGGAAGATTCAGGCGGGGATCAGACCCAGCGCAATGTCGGTGGCGGGCGTGCCCCATTTGTCGCGGGGCGGCATCGGTCGGTCGCTCCATGGCGGATCGAGCGTGAAGCTCGACACGGCGCGCCCCTCGGGGATGCGTCCGTTTCCGCCGCCCCGCGAATAATCATAATAGAGCGTCATCAGCTCGCGATGGCCGTGATGCCGCTGCACCACCGGATGCGTCAGGCTTGCCTCGCGCCAGCGCAGCACGCGGGTCAGATGCTGCGGCACCTGATAGGTTTCGTAATATTCCAGGAACGCCAACCGCTTGAACATCGGCGCGAAGGCGACTTCGGCCCAGCCGAATTCGTCGAACAGGAAATCGCCTTCGGGTGCGTAATAGCGCAGGAAATCATCGAGCCGGGCATATTGCGCATCGACCTCGGCGGCGTGTTCATCGCGCTCGGCGGCGTCACGGTTAAGGATCATGCGATAACCCGCGCCGGTGAACTGGCCATCGGTCGCGCACAGCATCGCCTCGACCGCATGCTCATATGGGTCGCGCCGCGCGACCGGGCGCTCGGGAAAGCGATCCTCGAAATAACGCATGATCACCATGCTCTCCTTCAGCGTCTCGCCATTGTCGAGTTCGAGCGCGGGGAGGGCGGTGGTGCCGCGAGTCTTGCGCAGCAGCCAGTCGGGGCGCGGCTTCGATATGTCGATCTCATGATCGGCCATGATGCCGTGCAGCCCTTTGAGATCGAGCAGCAACTCGACCCGTTCGGAAAAGGGGCAGCCCGGAATATGATACATTCTCAGCTGGCCATCGGCCGGCTCTTCACTCCAACTCATCGATCGATCCTTGTCGATTGTGTCACGCCGCTTTTACCGGCTCGGGCAATGGTGTCGTGCCCGCGCCGCGATTGATCGGCGCCGGCGCGGTGCCGGTCGCCAGATTCAGGAACGGTTCGGGGTCGCCCTCGCGCAGTTCAAGCCCGAACAGGCTGTGCATGCCCGGATGCCGACCCAGCCCGCCATAGAGATCGAATCCGCGGTCGAGCCAGTCGCGCAGCGGGTCGTCCGCAGTGAGTGGCGGCGTGGTTGCGACGGATCCCGTCCAGAGAAATACAGCAAGCGCGGTATAGTCGGCGAAATTGGGCGTATCGCCGCCCAGCCATGGCGTTTCGCGCAGCAATTGGCGCAGCGGCTCGAGCGTCGGCGGCACCAGTGGCAGCCGGTCCTCGCGCCCCGCCTGCACCTCTTCCAGCTTGCGGCCACCGAGGAAGATGTTCTCGCGCGTGGTGCGGACATATTCATGGTCCTGCGGCAGCGAGAGGTCATGATAATCGAGGATGTAGCAGCGAAACCAGGGCCCGATCGCGGTGCGCCACAGCCACCCGTCGATGAACTTGGTCAGCGCCTTCATGCTCGGGCCTTCGAACAGCATCGGGCGGTCGGGATAGGTCTCGTCGAGATATTCGGCGATCACCCAGCTATCCAGCACCCATTTGTCGCCATCGACGATCGCGGGCAGCCGCTCGGAGCGTCCGCCGGTGCGTTCGAGGATGCCGGTGAAGCCGCCGGGTACGATGTCCACATCGAGGCCCTTGTGCGCCAGCGCATATTTGGTGCGCCAGACGAATGGACTGATCGTGCAGCCCGAGGCGAGCTGAAGGTCGTAAAGCGTAATGGCCATGATATTGGATTCCGTATGCGCGCGGGTTCAGGCGGTCTCGGCAGGCTCGCGCGGCGCCATTTCGGTCTTCGATTTGGCGAACATCGCCTGGACGGCGGGGCGCGCGTTGATCCGTTCGATCCAGGCGACCAGATTGGGCGTTGCCTGTGTATTGACGATATCGGCAAAACCGAATTGCATGCCGTTGGCGATCGCGAAGTTGCAGATATCGGCCAGCGTGTAATCATCGCCGGCGAGCCACCGGCTCTCCGCCAGCCGCGCCTCCAGCCGATCGACCGAGACGCGGATCTTGCGCATCTCCTCCTCGAGCGTCGCCTGCGGGAAACCGGCGCGGGCGTTGCGCCATTTGGCGCGCTGTTCGGCGACCGGGATGCGCGCGACCTTGTCCTCGAATTCGGCGTCGGAGAGCTGGCGCGCTTGCGGACCGATCATCCGTTCCCAGCCGATCGTCGAGACGCACCAACAGAAATATTCATCGACCCATTTGGTCCATACCCGCATTTCCGCAATGGCGACGGGATCGGCCGGGCGCAGCGCCGGCGCGTCGGGGAATGCGTCCTCGAGATACTCGCAGATCACGGTCGATTCGGTGATGATGTGCCCGTCATGATCGAGCGCCGGAACCTGGCCGCGCGGGTTGATCTTCTTGAACCATTCCTCGTGATGCTCGAACCGTTTCGGGTCGACGAAGCGCGGGGTGAAATCCACGCCCTTTTCATAAAGCGCGAGCAACGGCTTAAGCGAATTCGCCGCCGGTCCAAAGCTGTACAGGGTCAACATGCGGGCATCATTCCTCTCCGGATCGCGCGATTACGCGTTGCCGATGGTGGGTGGCCCGGCCGGTTCGGTGCCGCAAGTCGTGTCGCTATACTATCAGCCGGACTAACTGGCCCGGAGGCGAGTCCGTCTGAGATCCCAGCTCCCGTTCGCCCTGAGCTTGTCGAAGGGCATGCGCAGCGCTTGGGCTTCGACAAGCTCAGCCCGAACGGAGGGTGGTACATTGATCTTGCTTGAAACCGCGCCAACCTGTCACTCCTGATGATAGCGCCAGCAGTCGCCTTGCCGCGTGCGTGGTACTTTGCTTCATCGATGGCGTGGGCATGGCAGGTCGAAGCGACCGCCATGCGATACGCGGTCGCCCCCATCGCGGGTTGCCGAACCGGAGAGGGATCAAATGCTCGAATTGCTGACGTCCGAGACACCCAATGGTTGGAAAGTCGCGATCCTGCTCGAAGAGCTGGGCGAGCCGTACAAGGTCACGCCGATCTCGCTGACCAACCTTGAACAGAAACAGGACTGGTATGTCGCGCTCAATCCCAATGGGCGCATCCCCACCCTGATCGATCATGACGCAGACGATTTCGCGATCTTCGAATCCGGCGCGATTCTGATCTACCTCGCCGAGAAGTTCGGCCGTTTCCTGCCCGCTGAGACCAAGGGACGCAGCCGCGTGATCCAATGGGTGATGTGGCAGATGTCGGGCCTTGGGCCGATGATGGGGCAGGCGACCGTCTTTAGCCGTTATTTCGACGAAAAACTGCCCAAGGTGATCGACCGTTACGTCCGCGAGAGTCAGCGGCTGTTCGGCGTGCTCGACGCGGCGCTGGCCGACAACGACTATCTCGCCGGCGATTATTCGATCGCCGATATGGCATGCTTCCCCTGGGTGCGCGGCCATGACTGGGCCGGTGTCGACATGAGTAGGTTTGCCAATCTCAAGCGCTGGTTCGATCTGATCGCGGCGCGGCCGGCCGTGCAGCGCGGGTTGCTCGTGCCCACACCGCCCAGCGCGGAGGAAATGGCGGAGAAAACCACCCGCCAGGGCAAGAATATTCTCGCCTGAGCCGCGCGGGTGATGCCCTTCCTCACGCGCCGCGTCCGCATCGAATGGGGCCAGTGCGATCCGGCCGGGATCGTCTACGCGCCACGTTATTTCGACATGTTCGGGGAGAGCACGATCCTGTTGTTCGAAGCCGCAGGCTTGCCGCGCAAGCGTGACATGCTGCGCGAGATGGGCGTGGCGGGCTTTCCGATGGTCGATGTCGCGGCGCGTTTCCTGCGCCCGACCGCCTATGGTGACGACGTGACGATCGAGAGCGCCGCGCCAGTGTTCGGCAATGCCAGCTTCACGGTCGAGCACCGGCTGCTGCTGGATGATGTGATCTGCGTCGAGTGTACCGAGAAGCGCGTCTGGACCGTGCCGGCGACGGACCGTCCCGGCGGCCTGAAGGCGGAGCGCGTGCCCGATACGATCCGGGCATTGTTCGCGCGAAAATAAAAGAAGGAGAGGGACCATGGCGACGACATTGAACAGGAGCACGGCGCCGGCGGCGATCGACACGACGATCGATTATCTGATCCCGACTTCGCGCATCAACCGCCGTTTCTGGGCGCCGGGCAAGGAATATAACACCGGCATGTACCAGCCCTATCCGGTCACCATCCGCAACGCGCGGCTGGCGCCCGAACCGATGACGCTCGACACGCATGGCTTTTGTATCTCACGCCGGCCGAGCGGGATCAGGGACTTTCGCGACCAGGCCGAATTGAAGCGCGACTATCCCGCCGAGGTGGAGGCGATCGCCAAGGCGCTGACCGGTTGCGACCTGGTGGTACCGATGGGCGGTCAATTGCGTTCACCGATCATCTCCGGCAGCGGGATCCAGCCGCCCGCCGCCGAGGCGCATGTCGATTTCAACACACCCTCCGCAAACCGTCTCGCCAAGGCGGTCTACGAACGCAACATTCCCGACGGACCCGGTTATAGCCGCTTCATCGCCTTCAGCCTGTGGCGCACTTTCTCCGAGCCGCCGCAGGACTGGCCGCTGGCGCTGTGCGAATTCGCCAGCGTCGGCGACGATGACGGCGTGCCCAACGTCAAGGTCGATGTCGACGAGATTCCGCAAGGCGATGCGCTGTTCGCGCCGATCGAGGGCGAGGACGAAATGATGGCCGCCACCATCTTCCGCCACAACCCGGCACATCGCTGGTGCTATTATCCGGACATGACCGTGGACGAGGTGATCTTCATCAAGTTCCATGACAGCGACCATGACCGCGCATGGCGCGCGCCGCATACCGCATTCCACGACACCGGCCGGCCGGACGCACACACCCGCGAGAGCTACGAGTTCCGCGCGCTGGCCTATTTCACGCGATAAAACCCCGACTTGGGGACCGGTTTTCCACCGTCATAAAATCGGAGAGAATTCATGACAGCACCGTTCGACATAGAGGCCGATTATATCGTTGTTGGCGCCGGCAGCGCCGGTTGCGTGCTGGCGAACCGCTTGTCGGCCAACCCCGGCAACCGCGTGCTGCTGCTTGAGGCGGGTGGCGACGATCGGCCGTTGAAAGAGCCCGGCCAGTTCATATCCAATATGCTGATCCACACTCCGATCGGCTTCGGCAGGACGCTGAATGATCGCAAGGTCAACTGGATGTACGAAACCGAGCCCGATCCGGGAACCGGGGACCGCGTCCATAAATGGCCCAAGGGCAAGGTGCTCGGCGGTTCGTCGTCGATCAACGGTCTGCTCTACGTCCGTGGCCAGGCTCAGGACTTTGACGGCTGGCGCCAGATGGGGTGCACGGGCTGGTCGTACGACGACGTGCTGCCCTATTTCCGCCGCGCGCAGAATCAGGAGCGGGGCGAATGCGATATTCATGGCGCCGGCGGCCCGCTGAATACCGCCGACTTCCCCGAGCATAACGAAGTCAGCCAGGCACTGCTCGACGCTTGTGTCGAAGCCGGTATTCCCTATTCGCCCGACATCAACGCGCGCGACCAGGAAGGGGTCAGCTGGTTCCAGCTGACCACGCGTAACGGCCGGCGCTGCTCGACCGCGGTTGGTTATCTTCACCCGGTTCAGGGACGCGCCAATTTGCGCGTCGAAACGCGCGCTTATGCCCGGCGCATCCTGTTCGATGGCAAGACCGCGATCGGTGTCGAATTCGAACAGAATGGCAAGATCGTGCGCGCCCGCGCCAATGCCGAGGTCCTCCTGGCGGCTGGCGCGGTCGAATCGCCCAAGCTGCTGGAGCTGTCCGGCATCGGCCGTGGCGACGTGCTGCGCGAACACGGCATCGCCTTGCTTCACGAAGCGCCGGGCGTCGGCGAGAATATGCAGGACCATTACATGATCGGCGCGCAATGGGCGGTGAAGCCGGGCCATCACACCGTCAATCAGATGGCGCATGGCTGGGGGCTCGCGAAGGAGATCGCGAAATATGCGATCAACCGCACCGGTCTGCTCAGCTATGCGGTCGCGCATCTCGTCGCCTTCACCCGGACGCGGCCCGAACTTGCCAGCCCCGACGTGCAGCTTCATTTGATGGCGGCGTCGGTCGACCTGCAGAAGCTGAACGACCATCAGGCATTCGATCTGGAACGCACACCGGGGCTGACGTGCACGCCGTGCCAGGTCCGTCCTGAATCGCGTGGCCATATCCATATCGCCTCCGCCGATCCGACAGTTTATCCGCGGATCGTCCCGAACTACCTCTCCGATCCGATCGACCAGGATGTCGCGGTGGCGCAGGTGAAGTTGATCCGCAAGGTGATGAGCCAGCCTGCGATCCGGCCCTATCTGGTGTCCGGCGACGATCCGTTCGGCGACACCGATGATTCCATGCTGGGTTATGCGCGCATGGCGGGGTCGACGCTCTATCATGTCGTCGGGACATGCCGGATGGGCACGGACCCAGGCGCGGTGGTCGATCCGCAATTGCGCGTGCGCGGGATCGATCGGCTACGCGTCATCGATGCGTCGATCATGCCCCGGATCGTCTCGGGCAATACCAATGCCGCGACGATCATGATCGGCGAACGCGCCGCCGACCTGATCCTTGGCACGCAATTACCGGCTGCGCTGGCGTCTTAGGGGCGACCAGCGTTCGATAAAACCCGTTCGCCCTGAGCTTGTCGAAGCCTGCCCTGAGCGCCTGCCTTGGCAGGCAGTCGAAGGGGGGCGTTCTTCTTTCTTCCGCCGTTGGGAAAGAAAGAGCGGTGGTTGGCCTACGGCCGCCTTCGGCCCGACAAGCTCAGCACGAACGGGTGAGAGGATTGTTCTGCTATGATCGTCGATACGCTGAGTTGCGCGACGGTCCCGTCCGCCGTCAGCTCGCCTTGTCAGGCGGTCACCCGTTTCGCCAGTTCCGCCAGCCTTTCGGCGCTGATCGCGTCGATTGGCGCGAACAGGATCAGGCGCTGGCCGGGCGCTCCCTCGACCGCATAGGAAGTGTGCCGGAAACCTATGTCCCCGACGCCGGGCATGGTGGCCTTATTGACGTGTTCGAAATGCGCCAGGATTTCCGCTTCCTGCCAGCATTCGGCAAATACTTCCGATTGTTCGAGCATTTCGGCAATGATCGCGTCGAAAATCTCGGGTTTCGAGGTGCGGCTATAATCCCATTTGAAGCGCGCGGTGAGCCGCTGGGCCATTTCGCGAAAATGCACGGGGTCCTCGCGGTAACGATCGCTCAGCATCAGGATGCGGAACAGGTTGCGTTCGGTGCGCGGCATCGTGCCGTAATCGCGAAAGGCGCGCGCGACGAGGGTGTTCCATCCGATCACCGTCCAGTCCTCGACGATGACCAGGGCCGGGATCGACAGGCTGTCCATCAGATGCTGTGTGGCCGGGCGGATTTCCTCGTCGATCTGGGTTTCGAGCGGGGGTGGGCGATGCTGCGCCAGCGCGAAGAGAAATTCGCGCTCATTGCCGTCGAGCCGCAAAGTGCGGCCGAGCCGCTCGATCATCGGCACCGAAAGCTGGACGTCGCGACCCTGCTCGAACCAGGTATACCAGGTGACGCTCATCCCGGCGAGCGTCGCCACCTCCTCGCGCCGCAGCCCGCGCGTGCGCCGGCGCTCGCCCGGGGGCAGGCCGACATCGGTCGGGGAGAGCCGGGCACGCGCGCTTTTGAGAAAGCGGGTCAGTTCTTCGCGGTGCGCCATGGCGTATCCAGTTACTTTCAATAATGGCAGATGCAGCGGCCTGTCCGGCCATCGTGGTGTGTGTAAGCCTCTCCCCGACGCCGATACCATAGCGGACGGTGGAGAGGAGAGCGAGCTTGGCTGACAAGGTCTTCATCACCTGCGCGGTGACAGGTAGCGCCAAGATGCCGGCGCACCCCGATTTTCCGTTCCGGCCGGCCCATGTGGCGGCCGAAGCGCTGGCGGCGGCCGAGGCCGGGGCGGCGATCATCCACCTGCATGTGCGTCATCCCGAAACGGGCGAACCATCGCAATTGCTCGACGATTATCGCGAAGTCGTCGGCCTGATCCGCGCGAAGAATGACGAAGTGATCCTCAACGTCACCACCGGTCCGGGCTGCACCTGGATGCAAAGCGAGGAAGATCCGGCGGTGGCCGGTCCGGGCACGCTGATGTTCACCGCTGAACGGCGGCTCGAACATATTCTCGATCTGAAGCCCGATATCTGCACGCTCGATATATGCACGATGCAGCTGTGGGGCGGCGTCGCGATCAACCTCGATCCGATGATCACCAGGATGGGGCACATGATCCAGGATGCCGGCGTGCTGCCCGAAATCGAATGTTTCGAGGCAGGCGATTTCGTGTTCGCCGATGATCTGATGGCGAAGGGCGCGCTGCCGAAGAATGCGCCATTCTCGTTCGTGCTGGGCACAAAATATGGTCTTCCCGCGACGCCCGAGGCGATGATGTACGCGAAGAACCAGATTCCGCGCGGCGCGCGCTGGACCGGCTTCGGGGTCAGCCGCCATTCCTTTCCGATGGCGGCGCAAGCGGTGCTGCTCGGCGGCAATGTCCGTGTCGGGTTCGAGGACACGGTGTACCTGCGCCGCGAGCGCCAGGCGAAGGACAATGCCGATCTGGTGCGGTGGGGTGTGGAGATCATCGACCGGCTCGGCGGCGACCTCGCCAGCGTCGCCGAAACACGCGCGATGCTCGGCCTGCGCACCTGATACTTTCCTTCAAGGACCATGACATGACGACAACACCCATGGCCGATGTTAGCGGCCGGACCGCCTTCATCACCGGTGCCGCGAACGGCATCGGCCTCGGCATCGCGCGCGCTTTGGTCAAGGCGGGCGCGAACGTCGTGATTGCCGATATCCGCGATAGCGCGCTGGCCGAGGCAAAGGCGTCGCTCGGCTCTGACGATCAGGTCGAGACGGTCCAGCTCGACGTGACCGATCGTGCCGGCTTCGCCCGCGCCGCCGATCAGGCCGAAGCGCGCTTCGGCAAGATCCACATGCTGATCGGCAATGCCGGTGTCGGCGTGATGGGGCCCGTGATCGATGCGCGCTACGACGATTGGGATTGGGGCATGGGGGTCAATCTCGGCGGGGTGATCAACGGCCTGGTCACAATCCTGCCGCGGATCAAGGCGCATGGTGAGGGCGGGCAGATCGTCACCACCTCATCGCAATCCTCGCTGATCCCGATCCCTTATTCGGCGATCTACACCGCCGCCAAGGCAGCGGTGCTCGGTCTGTCCGAGGCTATCCGAGGCGAACTGGCGCCGGAGAATATCGGCGTCTCGGCCTTCATGCCGGGCCCGGTCCAGAGCAACATCGCCATGTCGGGCGAGCTGCGCCCCGAAGCGTATAAGGGCGACAGCGGTTACCGCGCGCGAGAAGAGGCGTTGGAGAAACGGCCGAACTCGCCGCTCTGGATGGAAGCCGACGAAGTGGGCGAGCGCGTCCTCGCCGGCATCCGCGCCAACGATCTGTACATCCTGACCCATCCCGAATTCGCGCCCGGCATGCGCGCTCGCTTCGACGCGATCCTCGCCTCCTTTCCCGACGAGCCGATCAACCAGCCTCGCGCCGACGGGATTTCGTTTTTGCTGGGCAATGTCGTGTTCGATGAACAACTCGCCCGGCGCAACGCCGCAAGGAAGGCCGTGAAATGACCAAGGTCGCAGGACGCACCGCCTTTATTACCGGCGGCGGATCGGGCGTTGCGCTCGGCCAGGCAAAGGTGTTCGCCGAGGCCGGCTGCAAGGTGGCGATCGCCGATATCCGCCAGGACCATCTCGACGAGGCGAAAGCCTATTTCGATGACAGTGATTTCGAGGTGATGGCGGTCAAGCTCGACATCACCGATCGCGCCGCCTATGCGCGCGCGGCCGATGCGGTCGAGGCGCAGCTCGGCCCGGTCGAACTGCTGTTCAACACTGCCGGCGTGTCGATCTTCGGGCCGCTGCAGAACGCGACCTATGACGATTGGGATTGGCAGCTGAACGTCAATCTGAACGGCGTGATCAACGGCATCCAGACTTTCGTGCCGCGCATGATCGAGCGCGGCAATGGCGGCCATATCGTCAACACCGCGTCGATGTCCGCCTTTGTCGCGCTCAAGGGCACCGGCATCTACTGCACGTCGAAAATGGCGATCCGCGGGCTTTCCGAATGCCTCGCGCTCGACTTGGCCGATCACGGCATCGGCGTGTCGATGCTGTGCCCCGGCGCGGTCAATACCAATATTCATGAAGCGGTACTGACCCGCCCGGCGCATCTCCAGAACACCGGCTATTATGGCGCGGACCCGGACGTGCTGGCGCATCTGAAAAAGGTGATCTCGGTCGGCATGGAGCCGGAAACGCTCGCTCGTTACGTCCTGAAAGGGGTCGAGGACGACCAGCTTTACATCCTGCCCTATCCCGAGTTCCGCGGTACGCTGGAGGAGATTCACGAGCGCGTGATGACCGCGCTCGCCCAGCCCGAGGACGATCCCGAATATGAACAGCGCGCCGCGCACGGTGTGCCCGGGGGCCAGAAGAAGAAGGAACCGATCCAAAGCTGATCGCGGCCGATACGGGGATCCGGCCTGCCTCGTCCTACCGCGCCTGCGCCAGCATCAGCGCAAGGAGCTGTTCGGGCTGGTCGGCCATGACGTCGTGACCGGCATCGGCGCGGTGGACTTCCCAGGCGGGGTCCGCTGCGACGCTATCATGGAAACCCATAAACGGGGTGGGCGACCAGCTTTCGGCAAAGACGTAGACGCGGCGGCCCACTTTCTCTTCCTCGCCAGTGAAACGCACCGGCTCGAGCAGCGTCAGCAACGGATGGCGACCCAGCCGCGGCGCTTCCAGCCCCGGTAGTGGCGCGACCAGGCCCGGCGTGTCGCGCTGGCCGTCGATATAATGGCGATGTTCGAATTCGCCGCTGATGTCCCATAGCGACTGACCATCCCGCGGCAGGAAGGCGTCGATATAGACCAAAGCATCGATCCGCGCGCCGAGCCGTGTCGCGACACCCGTCACCACCATTCCGCCATAGCTGTGGCCGGCAAGGACGAAACGATCGAAGCCCGCCGCCTCGATCCCGGCAACAACATCGGTGATATGGCGCGACAGGTCGATCGCGGGCGAGAGCTCATCCGCCCGCGCGCCGAGCCCGGTCAGCGCGGCTACGACGACGCGGTGTCCCGCGTCGTCGTAGCTCTTGCGCCAGCCCGTCATATGCCCAGCCCCCGCCCCAGGCGCCATGTACCAGGACATAGTCGGTCATCGGGGATCCTTCGCTCCTGGTCCTTATGCCGACTGGTGGGTGCGCCAGCCTTCCTGATATGTTTCGCGCGCGACGCGCGAATAGGGGACCGAACTGACGATCGCGCGAACCTCGATCTGCTTGTGCGGTTCGACCGTCGTCTTCCTGGTTCCGCCGTTTGGCTCGCCCCACACGACCTTCAATTCGGTGCCGACCGGGATGCCATGATCGATCGTCGCGAGGCTGAGCGCGCTCTTCTCGTTGAAGCTGTAGCCGGTGAACATTGACAGCCCGACGGTGCGGCCATCGGCATCGACCACGCGATCGTAATTCGACGAGGCATAGTTGGCGAGCGGGAGGTCGAAGAACTTGTACTGCTCGCCATCGGGATCGAACAGCGAGGCGAAGATTTTCGCCATGTCCTCGGCGTTCCAGGCGAGCGTCACCTTCTGGCGCTGCGTCGCCGGATCGATCTTTTCCAGAGCCTCGCGGCCATGGAATTCATGGTCGAACTTGACGAACGGACCATAGCCCAGTTCCCATGGATTGAGGTAATAATCCTCGATCTTGTCCGAGACGAAGCTGCCGCCGATCGACCCGGTCGCCTCGTAGCTGTCGGCACCGAGCCATTCGCGATACGCCTTCAGCTTGTCGCCGGTGTAGATCGCGGGAAGCGGGGAGGGGATCCAGCCCGATTCAAGCGTGTTGGAAGGGTAGGCGCGGCTGCCGCACGGTACGATGCCGAATTCCTTGCCCGCCTCCAGGATCGCGGCGCGGATTTCCTCCTGCTCCTCATACGGACCCCAGATTTCCAGGCCGGGCGCGCCCGACATGCCGTGGCGCAACGTCCGGACCTTGCGGCCGGCGATGTTCATCTCGCTCATGTTGAAGAATTTGAGCTGCTCGAGCGGGCCGCCATGCAGCTTCTCGATGATCTCCCAGGCCCTTGGTCCCTGGATCTGGAAGCGCCAGTTGACGCGCTTGACCGGCTTGCCCATCGGGCGCGACGGGCTGCGGTCGTCCTTCAGGATCTCGACGTCATAGCCGCCGGTCTCGGCATGGAACATCAGCCAGTTCGCCGCCGGTGCGCGGCCGACATAGACGAACTCGTTCTCGGCGAGATAGAACAGGATGCCGTCGCCGATGACATGGCCATAGGGCGTCGTCGGGACGTACTGCTTCGCCTTGTTGACGGAGAAGCCCTTCATCGAATTGATCGCGGTGTCGCTGATCAGCTTCAGCGCGTCCGGGCCGCTGATGAACAGGTCGACCATGTGGTGCGACTGGTCGAACAGGACCGCCGAATGCTGCCAGGCCCATTGCTCGGAGCGCCAATTGTGGAACTCTGCCGCCACGACGGGATAGACATAGGCGCCGAGTTGCGAGTTGCGCAGCAGCTCGACGGGGTTGCCCGCCTGTTCCAGCACGGTTTCGAGACTGCGTTGGGCCATCCATACTCTCCTATTTCCGTCCGCCGTATTCACGGTCGCCGGGTGTTGCGTGCACGCCGGGCGCAGCTGTCGCGCGGCGAAATTTCGGTTCGCCTTTCATACTAAAGTTTGTATGCAACGCAAACGAATTTCGCGCGAGGTCCGGTCATGGGCCCGTGCTGTGATCACGGAGGGGAGACCAATGTCCACCATATGCACGCTGACGCTGTCCTGCGACGATCAGCCCGGCATCGTCGCCGCAGTCGCCGGACTGATCACCGATCAGAATTGCAACATTCTGGAATCACAGCAATTCGGTGACGTGCCCGAAGGGCGCTTCTTCCTCCGTACTGTGTTCGAGCGGATGGAGGGTGCCTGCGATCTCGACGCGCTGCGCGCCGCCTTCACGCCGCTTGCCGAGCGGTTTGCGATGACCTGGAAGCTGCGCGACAATGGCGCACGCACGCGGGTGATGCTGCTCGTCTCGAAGTTCGATCATTGCCTGGGCGACTTGCTCTATCGCCACCGCATCGGCGAGCTGAACATCGATCCCGTCGGGATCATCTCGAACCACCCGCGCGAGGCGCTCAATCTCACCTTGCTCGGTGATATTCCTTATCACCACTTGCCGGTCACCCGCGATACCAAGCCGCAACAGGAGCGTGAGATCCAGCGGCTGGTGACCGAATCCGGCGCTGACCTCATCGTGCTCGCGCGCTACATGCAAATCCTGTCGGACGACCTTGCGGGCTTCCTGTCGGGACGCTGCATCAACATCCACCATAGTTTCCTGCCCGGCTTCAAGGGCGCCAAGCCTTATCATCAGGCCTATGAGCGCGGCGTGAAGATGATCGGCGCAACCGCGCACTACGTGACCGCCGACCTCGACGAGGGTCCGATCATCCATCAGGATGTCGAGGCGATCAGCCATTCGGACAGCCCCGACACGCTGGTCCGCAAGGGACGCGATATCGAACGCCGCGTGCTCGCGCGCGCGGTGCGTTATCATATCGAGGACCGGGTGCTGCTCAACGGATCGCGCACCGTGGTATTCAGGGACTGATCGCATGCCTGTCGAAGCGCTCGACCATATCAATATCGTGACGCGCGACCTTGATCGCGCCGAGGGCTTTTATCGCGACCTGCTGTCGCTGGAGCGTCGGGATGCGCCGCCGCCGCTGACCCATGCGACCGCGCGCTGGATGTACGACGCGGGCGGGCGGGCTGTGCTTCACCTCAACAGCCTCGATGCGCCGCGCCATGTCGATCGCGATATGGCGCCGGGGCCGACCGGCGCGCTGCATCATGTCGCGCTGCGCTGTACCGGTCATGATGATATTCTTGCGCGGATCGAAGCGATGGGGCTCGATCATCACCGCAACCATATCGCGGCGATCGGGCTGCGGCAGATCTTCGTGGCCGATCCCGATCAGGTGCTGCTGGAGCTGAACTTCTTCGGCGATTGAGGCTTTGGAGCAGCGTTTAATCCGATACACTCGTGCTGAGCGGAGATCGCTTGGGTTCGACGTGCAGGAGCCCGATCGACTCCGGGGATGTCCCATATCTCCTGAAACGCTGGTGCCGCCAAATATTGGCTGTTTGAATTTAAATATATGATATATAAAGAATTATACTGATTTCGTCTGAAGCGGCAGCCTGAGAAACGGGACGTTCCCGGTGTCCTATATCTCCTGCCGCTCAACCTCTCAGCTTTGTCGCGCGTCGTGATTCAACCATGGCATGGCATGTGGTCTGGTATCTTATGCCGGACCTGCACCGGCTCGCTCTTTCTTATCGTCGGACCCTAATATCAGCGCGCATGACCCGTCCAGGTGCGCAGCCCGGGGGCGGTGTGATCGGGCATGCCAAGTGCCGCGGCGACGCCGGGCCGCGCGGTCATCCGGTCACGCCAGGCGACCAAACGCGGTGTGCGCGTGGCGATATCCAGTTCCGGGAACATGCGTTCGACCATCATCCCGCAATGCGCGTAGAAGTTGATATCGGCGAGCGTGAACATCTCGCCGGCAAGCCAGTCGTTTTCGCCCAGTTGCGCTTCGACCTTGTCGACCGCGACCTCGATCTTGCGCGTCGCATTGGCGAGATCGGCCTCGCTGAAGCCCGAGCGCGCGGTTTTCCATTTCTCGCGCTGCTCGTGAAGCGGAATGCGCTCGACCAGTTTCTCGAATTCGCCGCTATCGACCCCGCGCGCAATCACGCCGACCATCCGGTGCCAGCCATGCATAGAGACGAAATTCATCACATGCTCGTCGATGAACTTGTTCCAGTATCGCATCCGCGCATTGCCCTCCGGCGTGTTGGGGCGCAGCGGCGGGGCGTCGGGAAAGGCATCCTCGAGATATTCGTTGATCACCGTCGTATGGGTGATGATCGTCCCGTCATGGTCGAGCACGGGGACTTGCCCTTCCGGGTTGATCGCGACGAACCAGGGCTGATGCTGTTCGAACTTGTGAAGATCGACATAGACGCTTTCGAAATCGAGGCCCTTCTCCTTCAGCGGGATCATCGACTTGAGCGAATTGGCGACCGGTTCGGCATGATAATATTTGAGCGTCATGGTTTCAGCCTCCAACGGTGATTCTGGTGAAGATGCGACGACCGATCACGCCAGCCCGAGCACGCGGATCGCATTGTCCTTCATGATCAGCGGCAGCACCTCCTCGCGGAACCCGGCCTCCTGCGCGGCGGCGAGCCATTTGTCGGGGCGGATTAACGGGAAGTCGCTGCCGAACATCATCTTATGTTTCAGCTGGGTGTTGGCGTACTGGATCACCTGTTTCGGGAAATATTTCGGCGACCAGCCGGACAGGTCGATAAAGACATTGTCCTTGTGCAGCGCCATCGACAGGCTTTCATCGGTCCATGGCCAGCTCGGATGCGCCAGGATGATCTTCATGTCGGGGAAATCGACCGCGACATCGTCGATCAGCATCGGCTGACCATATTTCAGCCGCACGCCGCCGCCGCCGCGCATGCCCGTGCCCATGCCCGAATGCCCGGTATGGAAGATCGTCGGCAGGCCGTATTCGGCGATCACTTCATAAATCGGATAGGCGACGCGATCCGCCGGGTGGCAATCCTGCATGATGCCGTGGAATTTGAAGCCTTTGACGCCATAATTCTCGACCAGGTCGCGTGCCTCGCGCGCGCCGTATTTGCCTTTGCGCGGATCGATCGAGGCGAAGGGGATGACGATGTCATCATGTTCGGCCGCCAGTTCGGCGATCTCGTAATTGCTCACCCGCTTGGCACCGATCCCGCTCTCGCAATCGACCGTAAACAGGCAGAATGCGATATTCTGTTCGCGATAATAGGCGATCGTCTCGGGAACGGTCGGGCGTTTGCGGTCCGCCTTGAAATAAGCGGATGCCGCGTCGAAGTATTTCGCCATCACCGGATCCTCCGGATCGTGGCACGACACCTCGGCATGGACGTGGACGTCGATCGCGACGACCTTGGTTGGATCGACGGGCATGGCCTCTCCTTTTGCCCGCCGCCTTTCGCGGCGGCGGGGTATGGTGTTCAGTCTTCTCGTTCGCGCCCGATCGGGCGCGTGACGGTCACAGCTTGATGATGACCGATTTGAGTTCGGTATAGGCCTCGACACCCTGACGTGCCTGTTCACGGCCCAGGCCCGATTGCTTGAAGCCGCCAAAGGGCAACGCGGGATCGATCACCGCATGGCAATTGCCCCACACAGTGCCCGCCCTGATCTTCGCGGCGAGCTTGTGCATCGCTGCGATATCGCGCGTCCAGATACCTGCGCCGAGCCCGAAGCACGTGTCGTTGGCGGACTTCGCTACCTCGTCGAGATCGTCGAAGCGCTGCGCGACCACAACCGGGCCGAAGATTTCCTCCTGCACCACGCTCATGTCGGGGCGCACATCGACCAGGACCGTCGGGTTGACGTAATAACCGCCGTCCGACGAGGGAGAATCCCCGCCGACCGCAACGCTGGCACCCGCTTTCTTGCCCGCGTCGATATAACCCATGACGCGATCGAATTGTTCGGACGAGACGAGCGGCCCCATATGGCCGGCCGGATCGAGCGACGGACGCGGCGCCCAGAAGGCGGCGGCGTTGGCGACGCCTTCGAGCAATTTGTCGAAGATCGAACGGTGTGCATAAAGCCGCGAACCGGCGATGCAGACCTGACCCGAATTGAAGAAGATCGCCCCCGCCGCACCCGGCGCGGTCGCCTCGACATCGACATCGGGCAGCACCACCACCGGCGACTTGCCGCCGAGTTCGAGCGTGACGCGCTTGAGCGTGTCGGTCGCGGTGCGGTTGATGATCTTGCCGACTTCGGTCGACCCGGTGAACGCGACCTTGTCGACATCGGGATGGCGGACCAGCCGGTCGCCCGCGGTGTGGCCATTGCCGGTAATGATGTTGATCGTGCCGGCGGGAAAGCCCGCCTCGGCGATCAGGTCGGCGAGGCGCAGCGCGGTGAGAGAGGTCTGCTCGGCTGGCTTGAGGATCAGCGTGCAGCCTGCCGCCAGTGCAGGCGCGATCTTGAGCACCGCCATCAGCAGCGGGAAGTTCCACGGCACGATTTGCGCGGCGACGCCGACCGGCTCGCGGCGAACGTAGCTATGGAATGCGCCACGCGGTGCCGACATCGGTTCGATCATCTCGCCCGAGAGCTTCGATGCCCAACCGGCCATATAATGCAGCATGCCGATTGCGCCCGGTACATCGACCGCCGCCGCCATGCCCTTGGGCTTGCCGTTATCGATCGCCTCGAGTTCGGCGAATTCTTCGGCGTGCCGTTCGATCAGGCTGGCGAGCTTGTGCATCATCCCTTCGCGCACGATCGGCGGCAGATCGGACCAGCGGCCATCGTCGAACGCGGTGCGCGCGGCGGCCACCGCGCGATCGACATCCTGGTCGCTTGCGTCGACGATTCGGGTGACTTCCTTGCCGCTCGACGGATCGATCACCGCAAGCGTCGCATCGTGCGAGGAATTGACCCATTCGTTATTGATGAACAGCTGCGGGCGACGGCTCAACGCCTTTTTCGCGCCGTCCGAATAGGCGTGCTGCGCATAGGAAACCTGGGTCATCTCGTTCATCGCATCTCTCCTGTCCATCGTGCGGCCCCGCCCTATGGCACTGGCGCCTTCACGTGAT
The DNA here is from genome assembly GCF_014171475.1 of Sphingomonas sp. So64.6b. Classification (NCBI taxonomy): domain Bacteria; kingdom Pseudomonadati; phylum Pseudomonadota; class Alphaproteobacteria; order Sphingomonadales; family Sphingomonadaceae; genus Sphingomonas; species Sphingomonas sp. So64.6b. The sequence goes on along the minus strand of NZ_CP048817.1, from coordinate 2,007,547 downwards.
CCGATACGCTAAACAGTATCCCTTGGATACAGTTTAGTCCACCGTCAGCGTACTCCGACCGGCTTGTTCTTCAGCGCCTTATTCTCCAGCGCCTTGTCCTCATTGGCACGCTTGATGACATAAGCGCGGATCGTCTCGATTTCCTCCGGGGTCATCACCGACTGGAACGCGACCATACCATTGTCCTTGAGCGCGCCGTCATGGGCGATCTGACGCCATGTCGCGGCGTTGTTCAGAACGGCGCTGCGGCGCAGATCAGGCACGAGACTGCCGCCCACGGCGGCATCGCCGTGGCAGACGCCGCAATAGCGCGCGAAATGCTCGCCACCAGCGGCGATCACAGCCGGTGAAGCGGTCGATGGTGGTGGATCGAGTGGAGTCTTGTCGAATGGCGGGGCAGAGGGCAGGGTGCCTTTCGCGCCAAGTTTGAAGACGAGCAGCCGGCTGATGTTGCGGTTCGGTCCGCTCTTGTCGATCAGTACGCCCGGCGCCAGCGCCCAAACACCGCCCCAACCGGCAAGCACCGCGACATATTGTTCTCCATCGAGTTCATAGCTGATCGGCGCGGCGACCACGCCGGTCTGGGTCGCAAACGACCATAGTTTCCGTCCGTCAGTGGTTGAATAGGCGGCGAATTCGCCGGTCGCATTACCCTGGAAAACGAGGCCTCCGCCAGTTGCCAATATGCCACCATTCCACGGGCCCTTATAAGCGACGCGCCAGCGTTCCTTCTGCGCCACGGGATCCCATGCGATCAGCGCGCCGGTCGTTGCCGCCGCGGCCGCATCGCGAACCGCTGGGATCGCGGGCATCGCTGCCTTGCCCATATCGACCCCGACATTGAAGCCAAGCTTCGACGGCTTCCAGCCCGTTTCAGGGATATAGGGGAAAGCGGCGAGGTTCGCGGGAATGAACACCAGGCCGCTCTTCGGGTCGAACGCCATTGGCTGCCAGCTATGGGCGCCGGTCGCGCCCGGCGATCCGATAAACGGCTTGCCGGTCTTGTAATAGCGCGCCTCGGGCGTTTCGATCGGCCGTCCGGTCGCCATATCGACCCCGGTCGCCCAGTTCACGGGCACGAAGTTCTTCGCCGACAGGAGCTTGCCGTTGGTGCGATCGAGAACGTAGAAAAAGCCGTTCTTGGGCGCTTGCATCAACACTTTGCGCGGCTTGCCGTCGATCGTCAGATCGGCCAGCACGATATGCTGGGTCGCGGTGAAATCCCATGAATCGCCCGGTGTAGTCTGATAATGCCAGGCATATTGCCCCGTGCTCGCCTTGATCGCGACGATCGACGACAGATAGAGATTGTCTCCCTTGCCCTCGGACCGATAGGCCTGGTTCCACGGGCTGCCATTGCCGACGCCGATATAAAGCAGGTCGAGCGCAGGGTCATACGCCATCGCGTCCCACACCGTGCCGCCGCCACCCTGTTTCCAATAATCGCCGAACCAGGTCGATGCCGCCGCCTTGAGATAGGCGGGCTCGTTCGGTTCGGTGCCGGGTTGCGCAGGGACGGTGTAGAAGCGCCATTTCTGCTGGCCGGTCGCGGCGTCATAAGCGGTGACATAACCGCGCGCGCCGAATTCAGCCCCGCCATTGCCGATGAGCACCATGCCGCCGACCACGCGTGGCGCGCCAGTGATGGTATAGTTTTTGGATTGATCGACGGTAACGACACTCCATGCCGCCTTGCCGGTGGCGCGGTCGAGCGCGATCAGGCGCCCATCGAGCGTGCCGACAAAGATCCTGTCGCCCCAGGCGGCGACACCGCGATTGACCGCGTCGCAGCACGCCTTGACCAATGTCTCGCGCGGCACCTCGGGATCATAGGACCATAGCGGCTTGCCGCTTCGCGCGTCATACGCCTTCACCATGCTCCACGCGGTCGACACATAGAGCGTGCCATCGATCATCAGCGGCGTCGCTTCCTGCCCGCGCGCCGTGTCGAGATCAGCCGACCAGGCCAGGCCGAGCGTGCCGACATCGTCATGGTCGATCTGCGTCAACGGGCTGAAACGCTGTTCGTCATAGGTGCGCCCGGTCGATAACCACTCGCCCGGCGCGCCGGCGGCGATCCGCGCGCCATCCACGCCACCGGCCTGTACCTCGCCCGCGTCCTTTGGCCCCCCGCATCCGGCCACCGCCAGCGCCAGGGAAACCACCGCCATCAGCACTCCGATACCCGCGCGTTGCCGGTCGATCCGCATCATCCGCATCCTCTCAAGGACCGGCGGCGCTTTCCGCCGTCCGGTCAATTCACCATCCGACCGTCGCCCCAATAGGCGGTCCTGAGCGTCTTCTTGTCCATCTTGCCAGCCGCCGTGCGCGGAATCGAGTCGACAAAGGCGACGCTCTTGGGCGCCTTGACGCCCCCCAGCCGTGCCTTGGCATGGGCAATGATCGCCGCTTCGTCGACCCCGTCGGCGACCACGATGGCATGGACAGATTCGCCCCATTTCTCGTGTGGGACTCCGATCACGGCGCACTCCCGTACCGTGGCCAGTTCAGTCACCACGGCTTCGACCTCGGCGGTGAAGACGTTGAATCCGCCGGTTACCACCATGTCCTTCTTGCGGTCGACGATGAAAAAATAACCGTCCGCGTCGCGATAGGCGACATCGCCGGTGTGGTGCCAGCCGAACTGGCGCGCCTCGGCGGTCGCTTCGGGCATCTCGAAATATTCCTTCGACACCAGCACCCCGCGCACGACGATCTCGCCGCGTTCTCCATCGGGCAGCAGATTGCCCGCATCGTCCATCAGCCCGACACGAACCGACCGGGTCGGCCGGCCGCAACTCGCCAACCGTTCGGGATGATCGCCCGCCGCCGCCGCGGCGACCACTTCGGGCGGTAGCCAGGTGGTGATCATCGGCGATTCGACCTGACCATAGGACTGGCACATGCACGGTCCGAACTTCTCGACCGCGAGGCGCAGTTTCTCCGGCGACACCGGTGAGCCGACCAGGATGAAGATCTTGAGCGAGCTGGTATCCTGCCGGCCGAGTTCGGGCGAAGCGAGCAGCCCGTAAAGCGCGGTCGGCGGCAGATACATATGGGTCACATGGTGCGCCGCGATGGTTTTCAGCACGGTATCGGCATCGAAGCCGGGCAGGATCACCTGAGTCGCCCCGAGCGCCATCGTGCCGAGCGCGACCGGCCCCGCCGCGTGAGTGACCGGCGCCACCACCAGCGACACCGGATCGTCGGTCCGCCCGCCGACCGCATCACCCAGCGTCTCGATCATCGTTCCCCAGCCAAGGTTGGTGACGACCACACCCTTGGACGGCCCGGTTGTACCCCCGGTCGGGAACAGGCCGACCACATCGTCGGGCTTGCCGAACGGATCGGACATGTCGGGCAGGGCGCCCGCCGGCGTGTCGGCGATGAACTGGTCGAGCGAAGGATCATCGCCGCACGGGCGATCGAGGCAGACGAAGCGAGTCAGTACGGGCGCCTGCGCGCGCAATGCCGCCACATCCGCCTCAAGGCTCGAATGGTAGAATAGCCAGCCGCAGCGGACATAGTTGAGATAACCCGCATTGGCATCGATCGCGTTGCGGGTGTTGACCGGCACCCATTGGCCATTGGCACGCCAGATCGCGAGCAACGCGACCATGATCGTTGCGCTGTTCGGGCCGTAAAGCGCAACTGGCTGCTGGTTGCGGAAGCCGTTCGCATACATTGCGGTCGCGATCCGCTCGGTCAGCGCCTTGACCTCGGCGAAGGTTAGCCGTTCGCCGCTGGCGGTATCGATCAGGCAGGCGCGTGTCGGATCGCGGTCATGCCCGCGGTCGAAATAATCGATTGAACGCATCTCAGCCCCAGCGGTTGATTTCAGGACCCGGTGCCCAGACCGTTTCCGGCGCATCGACGCTCGCCAGTGACAGAGCGCGCGCGACCGACGGGCGCGCCGCAACGCGCGCCAGCCAGGCGGCGGTGTGCGGCTTGCCGGCAAACGCGTCGGGCACGAGCGAGGGCATCCCCGCGAGCCAGGCATAGGTTTCGAGATCGGCAATGCCGAACGGCCCCATCAACCAGTCGCGACCGTCGGCGACCTGTCCTTCGATCTTGTCGGCCGCATGGGCGATCTTGGCGCGACTGTCAGTCAGCTGGGCTTGGTCGAACCGACCGGCCTGAGCATCGCGCCAACGCGCGGCCAGATCGACGCTGGTGATCCCGGTCGGCACATGCACCGGCGGCGTCCGTTCGAGACCGAGATAGGATGCGGCGGGCGCGACACGCTCGATGATGTGACGGCACCACGCCATGGTCTGCCACCGCTCCCAGGGATCGGCGGGGCGCAATGCCGGGCCGCTGCCGACATCGTCGAGATAACAAGCGACGAACACACTGTCGGTCATCGCGATGCCGTCGACGACGAGCACGGGACCTTCACCCTCGATCGACTGATCGACCTCAAACCCGTGCGGCACGCGGTCGGAATGACGCTCGCCGGCGGCGAGATCGATCCGTTCCAGTTCGACATCAACCTGCTTTTCAAAGGCGGCGGCGAGCACGGTCAGCGACGGACCGTTCGGCTCGCCATGATATAATCTGGTCGTCATGCCGGTTCGCTCTCCAGGATCGTCACGCGCTTCGCCATGTCGGTCTTGCCCAGCGCCCAGCACGCCTTGGTTGCAGGGCGCGCATAAATCGTGCGGAGCCAGCGCATGATGTTGGGCGTCAGCTCATCGTTCGATAGCGTCGGCTGAGACAGCGGCAGGGCATAAGCGAGATTGAAGCCGTTGATGTCGGCCAGGCTGTAACTGTCCGAGGCGAGCCAGGCGCGTTTGCCTAGCGCCTCTTCGAGAAAGGTGATGCCGAGCCCGACCCGGCGCTGGGATTCAGCCATCTCCTCGGCCGAAAAAGTGCCGCCGATCGCCTTGCGCCACGCCACGCGTCGCTCCGGCATCGGGATACGCTCAATCGCCGCCTCCAGTTCGGCGGGATCCTTCTGGCGCACCGACGGGCCGATGAACACGCTCCAGCCGATCATCGAAAAGCTCGGCCCGAGCCATTGATCCATGAACTTCATCCACCAGCGCACACGCCACTGATCGACCGGGTCGTCGGGCATCAGCCGGGGTCCGTCGAACGCTTCATCGACATATTCCATGATGGCGGTCGATTCGGTCAGCACCCGGCCGCCATGAGTCATGGCCGGGATGGTGCCGAGCGGGTTGACCGCGAGATAGTCGGGCTTGTGCTGGTCGAAATTGAGCAGATCGAGATAATGGCTGTCGAACGCGACGCCCTTCTCCATCAGCGCCAGCATCGGCTTGCCCGAATTGGCGTTCGGCTCCCAGTGGTAGAGCGTGACATCTGTCATGCGAAAACGGGCTCCCGGAATATATTCGTCATAACGCGGGTGGGAAAAACCAGACGATGACGGCCGCCCTAGCGACCGTCACCATCTCGGCCGCCCTTGCCGGGCGGTCGCCCCTTTTCAGAACTTCTTCTTGACCGAGAGCGCCCACTCCCTTGGCGTTCCCGGCCGCCCTTTACGGAAACCGGCGCCGGTGGCGCGAAGATCGAAGATCGTCAGCATATAATATTTGTCGGTAATGTTGGTGCCCTCCAGCGACACCTCGAGATCCTTGTCGGCATTCTGCCAGGTCAGGCGTGCATTGAGCAGCGCATAGGCAGGAATGAAGTTGCGGATGCGGGTGCCGGCAATCACGGTCGGACCGGTATATTGCTTGTCCTGATAATTGAGGTCGAAGCGCGGCGTCAGGCTGCCCGTTTCGCCCAGGTCGATCTTATACTGCGCCCCGGCATTGAATTTCCACTTTGGTGCCCCCGAGGGGTCATCCGCGACGACGCCGCCGGGATTGGTGGGATAAGCGGCGAGCGGGTTGAGGCTCGACGCGATATAATGGAAATCGAGATAGCTGAGCGATGCGTCGATCGCGAGGCCCGGGACCGGGAAGGCGGTCAGTTCGGCCTCGAAACCCTTCACCCGGGCATCACCCGCATTGAAACGCGCTGCGCATGGCGCACCCGGACACAGGCTGACCGGTATCTGGATGTCCTTATAGTTGTTGAGGAATGCCGAGACATTGAAGCGCATCTTGCGGTCGAAGAAATCGCTCTTGAATCCGACCTCATAAGCGGTCAGTTTTTCGGGTTCAAAGGGGATGACCTGGTTGGCATTGAACGGCCGCGGGTTGCTGCCACCGCCCTTGAAGCCGGTGGAGAAGCTTGCATAGACCAACAGCGCATCGGACAGGCGATAGTCCGCTGCGAGACGATAGTCCCAGCGCTTCGCTTCGTAATGCGCAGTCAGCCCGGACAGAGCGGTGACGGTCTCGGTCGTGTTGCCATTGCCGTTGGCATCCAGGGTATCGGGTCCGGAATAGCCAAAGCCATAAGTAGCGCCGAACGGATCGAGGAAGCGGTTGATCGTGCCGTCATAATTCAGGCGGTAATAGGTCTGATCCTTAGTCTCGCTGGTGTAACGCAAACCGCCGCTGAGCGTCAGGTTCTCGATCGGTTCCCAAGAGGCGTGGGCGAACAGCGCCTTGGCCTCGGCATTGGTGGGATCGGGCTGGCGAAACTGCAGCGGATAGACCGGCACGTAGCGGATATCCTGGACTGAGTCATAGACCGACTCCTGCTTGAAATAATAGCCGCCGAGCGTCAGGTTGATCGTATCGCCAACCTTCGCGTTCGCGCGCAGCTCCTGGCTGAAACTCCAGTTGGTCAGGTGGTTCGTGCCGAAGCCGATGTTCGCCGGCGACAGGTCGTCGTCGCTGTCGAACCTCGTGTCGAATGAGCGATAGCCGGTGATCGATGTGAGTGAGATCGTGTCGTTCACATTATAATTGATCTGCCCCGACACACCCCAGCCGTCGTAAAGGCTGCGATCGGTGCCCGAGGTCGCGGCGAGGGCTTTGCCGTTCGCGCCGGGGACAACTGGCGGTGCGGAAAAGGTCCCCGCCGGCTGACCGGTGGTGATATAATTGCAATATGGGCCGCAGACGAAGCGATTGTCATAGGGGACGCCGGGCGCCGCATTGGTGTTCGGCGAGTTCACGGTCGCAGTGGTCAGCAGCACTTCACCGGCAATCGTGTGTTCGTCATGGGTATAATCGCCGATCAGCGTGACTTCGAGCTTGTCGCTCGGCTGCCAACGCAAGATGCCGCGGATCGCCTGATAACCCACGCCGCCCAGTTTGCTGATTGTGCAATCGCCGGGTGCCCGAGCCGTGGCGACGCCGCTCCCTGGATTGGCGCAGCCATAATCGATCCGGTCGACAAACCCTTCCTGCTGCTTGAACACGCCTGAAAGGCGTCCCGACAGGGTATCGGTGATCTTGAAATCGGCTGCGGCGCGCAGGCCGATACGGTTGCGGGAACCGTAGGTGGCTTCGACGAAGCCGCCATTTTCACCGGTCGGTTTGCGCGAGTAGAGCTTGATCGCGCCGCCTTCCGAGTTGCGACCGGCGAGCGTGCCCTGCGGCCCACGGAGAATTTCCACCCGGTCGACATCGAGCAAGTCGAAGACGGCGCCGGTCAGCTGCGGATAATAGACATCGTCGATGTAAATGCCGACACCTGGTTCATAAGCCGGGTTGAAGTCAGTCTGGCCGACACCGCGGATCGATGCGCTGATCGATGGGCCGAACGAGGCGCCCTGCGGCTTCAGCGAGACGTTCGGCGCGGCATCGGCGACCTGCGCCAGATTGGTCTGGCTGCGCGCCTCAAGCTGCGCTGCGTTGACCGCGGTGATCGAGATCGGAATATCCTGCAGGCGCTGCTCGCGGAACTGCGCGGTGACGACGATGTCCTGCGTCGACAGATCGGCTTCGGTGTTTTGCTCCGGCGCTGCTTGCGGTGCCTCCGCTTGAGCAGGGGCGGCCTGAACCGGAGCGACGGTCTGTACGGGGGCGCTGTTGGTTTGCGGATCCGCGCTCTGCGCTAGCGCCGGGCTCCCGACGAAAATCGCCGATACCGATGCGGAGGCGAGCAGGATTCGTTGAAAGCGCGAACGATCGATGTTCTGCATCTTGAGGTTCCTCTCCTGAATCTGGCTACGATCCGCTTCTGATTGAAACGCGACCGGCCGCGACGTTCTTGTGAGCGTCGATTGTTAGTAAGGCATACAATTTCTCGGCTGGCAAGAGACCCTTTTTTGTGGCGCAATCATAACGCGCCGCACGCACCTCGACGCCCCTTGCGCCGCGCTGGCTGGCGGGGCATCAAGTGTATGAAAAGCATACGGTTGGGCATAAGTCGAACGGTAAATTCGGAGAGGATGAAATCGTGCAGGCGATGATCAATTATGTCGCGCAGACCCCGACGCGAATGCGCTATTTTGCCAATGATTCGACTCGCGACACGGTCGTTTTGGCACCCCGGGCAATGACAATCACCGAGTCGCGCGACCAGGATATGCAGCTCGATCGAAATGGTTTTCAGCTCGTTGGTCATCGCAGCGCGGTCACCGATTTTGCCGATGTCGATGAGGTCAATCGCGTCTATCCGGACGAGATCACGGCTCTGCTCCGCGACCTCACCGGGGCCGATGCGATCATCATCACGGGAACCGGGGTGCGGCGCTTCGCGGAGCGCTCGTCGCTCTCCGGCGCGCTGGATAATTCACGCCCGGCGCGCTTCGCTCATGTCGATGTGTCGGATCGAACGGCCGCCGAATTCGCGCTCCGGTCGCAGCCTGGAACAGAGAAAAGTGCCAGAAGAACAGTACATTATAATATATGGCGTGCCCTTTCAGCGCCGCCGCAGGATGTGCCGCTCGCGCTATGTGATGCGCGCAGTGTCGGTCCGGAAGACCTGATCGCGGCCGACGCCGTGTTCGACCGCGACGGGGTCGATGTCTGGTCGTTCGAGGGGCTGGTGGTGGCCCATTCGGACGACCATCGTTGGCATTGGTTCCGCGATCTGAGTCGCGACGAGGCGATCGTCTTCAAGACCAATGATAGCGATCCGGCACGGGCACATTGCGTGCCGCATGTGGCGTTCGATGACCCCGATTGTCCCCCGGATGTCCCGCCGCGTGCGTCGATCGAGATACGCGCGATCGCCTATTGGTTCTAACGGCAATGCTCATGCCCATGCACCGGTCCGACCCAACTCCGAATGATGGTAGTCGGGGTCGGATTGGCCCCGATAATGTCATTCTTCATCCTGTTAGTCTGAGTGATATTTTACACAGTCATGTTCATCGAATCTGCCAGGCCATTGCGATTGGGGCAGGCAAATAGTCGGCTTGGCAGGAGGTGATTCCGCTCCATCTATAAGTCGCAATTAATCGTATGTACTACATACAATAAATTCGGCCGCTAATGCCGGGAAATTCTGCCGACAGTGTCGAAACTTGGGTCGCCAGGCGCGACCGACGATAACCGAATGGCTGTTCAGGCTGTAAAATGCTGCGCGGTGCTAATAGGGCCAGACAGGGGAGATCGATTATGACGCACGATCCACGCACGATCATAGACCAGGCATCGATGAGCAGATTGCAGATCGCGGCGATCGCGGTCGCATTCGGGCTCAATGCACTCGACGGGTTCGACGTGCTCTCGATCAGTTTCGCCGCGCCGGGCATCGCCGCGGAATGGGGAATCAACCGCGCCGCGCTTGGCATCGTGCTGTCGATGGAGTTGATCGGCATGGCGGTCGGGTCAGTGTTGCTCGGCGGAGTCGCCGACCGCATCGGACGGCGCTGGACGATCCTTGGCTGTCTTGTCGTAATGGCGATCGGCATGTTGATGGTGACACATGCGAGCGGGATCGTATCGCTGTCGATCTGGCGTGTTCTGACTGGCATCGGCATTGGCGGGATGCTCGCCGCGATCAACGCGGTCACCGCCGAATTCGCCAATGTCCGCCGTCGCAACCTGGCGTTGGCAATCATGGTGATCGGCTATCCGATCGGCGCGGTCATCGGCGGCAAGTTCTCGGCCGTTCTGCTACAGGATGGCGACTGGCGCGCGGTGTTCGAATTTGGCGCGATCGTCACCGCCTGTTTCATTCCACTTGTGTGGTTCTTCGTGCCCGAGCCGGTCCAGTTCCTCGTCTCGCGTCGCCCGGCGCGTGCGCTCGATAAGGTCAACCGCACGCTGGCGCGCATGGGGCATGAACCGGTCGATGCACTTCCCGCCCCGACACGGGAGGAGGAGCGCGGATCGGTTGCCGATATCCTGAAGCCCGGATTGCGCGGAATCACGCTGCTCCTGACGCTCGCTTATTTCGCGCACATCGTCAGCTTCTACTTCATCCTGAAATGGGTGCCGAAGATCGTCGTCGATCTCGGTTATCCGCCGGCACAGGCGGCGGACGTGCTGGTGTGGGCCAATGTCGGCGGCGCGGTCGGCGGCGCGATCTTCGGGCTCCTTGCGCAACGCTTTGCGCTCAAGCCGATGACGATCGTGGTTCTCGCCATTTCGTCGGTCATGGTTGCGCTGTTCGGTGCGGCCGGCGTGCGCTCACTCGGCGGGCTGGCGGCGCTCGCCTGCGCCTCGGGACTGTTCACCAACAGCGCGGTGGTGGGGCTCTACACGATCTTCGCGCGTGCCTTTCCCACGCATGTCCGCGCGACCGGCACGGGCTTCGCGATCGGCGTCGGACGGGGCGGGGCGGCGCTGTCACCGATCCTCGCCGGCGTCCTGTTTCAAGCCGGGCTACCGCTCGCCGGCGTGGCGATCGCGCTGGCATTGGGGTCGCTGATTGCCGCCTTCGCGCTCGCCGGGGTGAAGTTGCGCTTCGACGGCGCGAAATAGCGTCGTTCACCATGTCCTATGGCCGACAGACCGAGGCGCTCGTCCGCCAATTGGAGATCGCACCCTTTCTGGATGTGCTCGAAGCGGAAGCGCCGGGCAGCGTCGACCCCGAAACCTGGGCGGCGATCGTCGCGCAGGCGGCGCGCTTTGCTGAAGGGGTGATCGATCCGCTCGATACCGCACTCGACCGCCAGGGCGCCAGCCTGTGCGACGGGCGCGTGGTGACGGCCGACGGCCACGCCGCCGCGTGGCGGCGTTTTGCCGATGACGGTTGGCTCACTTTGGCCTTGCCCGAAGCGGCAGGCGGGCAGGGGCTGCCATTGGTGCTGCTCACGGCATGCGAGGAATTGTTCAACCGCGCTTCGCCCGCCTTCACCATGCTACCCACGCCAAATCGTACCGCCGCCGCGTTGCTGGAGAATGCGGCCGATCCCGCCACCCGCGCCGCCTGGGTGCCGCGGCTGGCATCGGGCGAATGGACCGCGACGATCTGCATCTCCGAACCCGATGCGGGGTCCGATGTCGGGCGTATCCGGACGCGTGCGACTTGTGAACGCGACGGCATCTGGCGCGTCACCGGCGAGAAATGCTGGATTTCCTTTGGCGATCACGACCTAGCCGCGCGGATCGGCCATTGCATGCTGGCACGAAGTTCGGATGCAATTGGCGTGCGAGGGCTAAGCCTGTTCCTTGTCCCGAACACGCGCGACGACGGCGCGGCAAATGGCGTCCATGTCCGCCGGATCGAGGAGAAGCTGGGCCTGCACGGTTCGCCGACTTGCGTTATGGGCTTCGAACAGGCCGAAGCGACGCTGGTTGGCGAAGCAGGACGCGGGCTCCAGACACTGTTCCACATGATGTTGCTGATGCGCTTGTCATGCGCACCACAGGGTGTGGGCGTCGCAGAGGCCGCATTGGCCACAGCGACAGGTTATGGCCGGGATCGGCGGCAGGGCGGCGATCCCGCGGCGCCCCCGGTGGCGATCGTCGCGCATGCCGATGTCCAGCGTCAGTTGCTCCGCATGGCCGGGCGAGTGGAAGTTGGGCGTGGCATCGCGCTTGCCGCGGCGGTGGTGATGGACCTTGGTGAGCGGTGCGCCGATGCCGGCACACGCGCCGGCTGGCTGGCGCTCGCGCAATTCCTGCTGCCGATCGCCAAGGATTATTCAGCGCGACTCGGGTTCGATGTAGCGAGCGAGTCGCTCCAGGTGCTGGGCGGCGCCGGATATACACGGGAATGGCCGGTCGAACGCCGGCTCCGCGACGCGCGCGTGTTCGGCGTGTTCGAGGGTACGACCGGTATCCAGGCGATCGACTTGCTCCATCGCCGGCTGTGGCGGGAGCGCGGGGACGGCCTAAATCGCTTCTTGGCATTGGCGCGCGCCGACATTTCGGTGGATGCCGACGGAATGACGCTCGGGCCGGTGCTCGATCGCCTGGAAAATGTCGCGGGGGTCCTTGCAGGCTGGCAGGATAAAGCACGCGATGCGGAAGCCGGCGCGACCGCCTTTCTCGACTTATGCGGACTGGCGGTCGGCGGATGGGTCGCGACTCGTCTCGCCCGCTTCGCCGGAGACGATGCGGTCGGGCGCCGGATCAAGGCGGCTGCGCGCTTTTTCCTGGCGGAACTTGAGGCTCGTGCCGAAGTCGAGGCGCGGCTGGCGACGCTCGGCGGCGCGCGACTCGACGCGATCGGCGATTATCTCGATTGAGAGCGGGCTCGAAGGGGCGCGGTTGCTGGGTGTTATTCGTGGATCCGGCGCAGGAACTCGACCAGCAAGGCGGTCTCCGCCTGAGTGAAGCGCGCCTTGAGCCAGTCTTCGTGATCGAGAATGCATTCGCGCGCGGCGAGCAAAGCGGCATGACCGGCCTCGGTCAGGTGCAGCGTCTGGCGTCGCCGATCGATCTTGGACGGGTTGCGTTCGACAAAGCCCCGTTCCTGAAGGCGATTGACCATCGCCATCACGGTTGCCCGGTCCATCTGGAGCCGTCGGCCGATATCGGCCTGGGCGATCTCGGGATGGTCATCGATCAGCCACAGCACCGAAACCTGTTTCTGCGTCAGATCAAGATCGGTGAAAGTCTCGGTGAAATGGCGATACACCGCACCGTGCGCGAGGCGGATATGGAAGCCGACAATCTTGTCGATTCCGCCAATATCCCGCTCCTCGACGGTATCCGACCGTTTCTGTTGATACAGGTAATTCATAGTAACAGTCTGAGCGGGGATGGGCGGAGCGTCAATGCCCCGGCTTGAAAAATTGTTCGTCTCGCATACAATGTCGGCCAATCATAAAAGCGAGAGGATCGGCCGTGGCGCATTTTCCCGAGACACCGGCGTTCACCGGTTTCAATACCCCATCACGAATTGAAGCGGACATTGCCGACCTGGATGTGAAGGGCGCGATCCCGCGCGAGTTGGATGGTGCCTTTTATCGCGTCCAGCCCGACCCGCAGTTCGCGCCTCGCCTGGGCGACGACATCGCCTTTAATGGCGACGGCATGATCACGATGTTCCGGTTCAAGGACGGCCGGGTCGATTTCAAGCAGCGCTGGGCGCAAACCGACAAATGGAAACTGGAGCATGAGGCAGGCCGCGGCTTGTTCGGCGCCTATCGCAATCCGCTGACCGACGACGAGAGCGTCAAGGGGAAGATCCGCGGCACCGCGAACACCAATGCGTTCGTTTATGGCGGCAAGCTCTATGCGTTGAAGGAGGATTCGCCCGCTCTGGTGATGAACCCCGCGACGCTCGAAACCGAGGGCTATACCTGGTTCAACGGCGCGATGACCGGACAAACCTTCACCGCCCACCCCAAGGTCGATCCGGAAACCGGCGACATGATCGCCTTCGGCTATGCCGCGAAGGGCGTGCTGACCCTGGACATGACCTATTATGTCGTCTCACCCGAAGGCGAGCTCAAACAGGAATTATGGTTCGAGCTTCCTTATTACGCGATGATGCATGATTTCGCGATTACCCCCGATTACGCGCTGTTCCATGTCGTGCCGAGTACGTCGAACTGGGAACGGCTGGAACAGGGCTTGCCGCATTTCGGCTTCGACACGACCTTGCCGGTCTATCTCGGCGTGCTGCCGCGCCGCGCGGATGCGACGGCCGAGGATATTCGCTGGTTCAAGCGCGACAATTGTTTCGCCAGCCATGTGATGAATGCCTTTCAGGACGGCACGAAGTTTCATTTCGACACGCCCGAGGCGAAGAACAATATGTTCCCCTTCTTCCCCGACATTCATGGCGCGCCGTTCAATCCGATGGAATCGGCCAGTTTCCTGACGCGCTGGACGGTCGATATGGCGGCCAATTCGGACGCGTTCGAAAGCACCGAACGGCTGAGCTCGATGATGGGTGAATTCCCGCGCATCGATGACCGGCGCACCGGGCTTCCCTATCGCTATGGCTGGATGCTGGTGATCGACCCGAGCAAGCCGGTCGAGCTCAAGGGCGGCAGTCCCGCCGGCATGCTGATGAACTGCCTCGGCATGGTCGATCATGAAACCGGGCAGGACCAGAAATGGTGGTGCGGCCCGATCTCCTCATTGCAGGAGCCATGCTTCATCCCGCGCGCGCCGGACGCTGCCGAAGGTGATGGCTGGATCGTCATGGTGTGCAACCGGCTCGAGGAACACCGCTCCGATCTCCTCCTGTTCGACGCGACCGACATCGCGAAGGGCCCGATCGCGGAGGCGCGGATTCCGGTCCGGCTGCGCTTCGGCCTGCACGGAAATTGGGCCAGTGCCGAGGAGATCGGGCTGGCGGCGTGACCCCGCCAGGTCCAATCAACCCCATCCAGCCCGGCCTCGAATTTGTCTACGAAGCCGGCGGCGCACTCGGAGAGGCGATCCCGATCGGTGATACGCCGGATGGCGTGCGACGGATCATCCCGATTTTTTCGGGCCCGGTAGAGGGGCCGCTCATCCGCGGCCGCCTGCTGGGCGGCGGAGCGGACTGGCAGGTGACGCGCCCCGACGGCGTTACCGTCGCCGACGCGACCTATGCGCTGGAGACCGACGACGGCGTCGTGATCCAGATCAGGAACCGCGGCTTGCGCCATGGCCCGGCCGAGGTGATGCGGCGCCTGGCGGCCGGCGAGGATGTCGATCCGGCGGAGTATTATTTTCGCACGATTCCCGAATTCATCGCGCCCGCTGGCCGATATGACTGGCTCAATCGTAGCGTCTTCGTCTGTGCCGGCGCCCGCTACGCGCTGGGGATCAGGCTATGGGTTTGGCGGGTCACCTGATTGTTCACACAGGTTCACCGGCGGCGCGGGCGCGAGGCAGGATCGCCGCTTCGTCGCGGGTCACTCGCGTGGCGAGGATCAGCAGCAGGATCACGATGATCGGTGCAACCCAGTTGATCGAGAGGATCGCCAGCCCCAGGTCGCCGGTCGCGTCGCTAATCATCCCGACCGCATAAGGGCCGATACCAAGCCCGAAGATCGTCGATACCACGATGTACATGCTCGACGTCAGCCCGCGCATTCGTGGCAACACCAGATCGAACATCGTCGCATAGAGCGGCGGCATCCACATCGTCAGCAACAGGCTGTAGAAAGTGAAGCGAAGATAGAAGTCGCCGACGGTGGGCGCGTGATAGACCCACATCGCGATCAGCGGCGAGAGAGCGAGCGAGACGATCGTCACCCAGACCCGACCCGGCCCCGGCCAGCGTCCGCTGACCCAATCGGAGAGCGGTCCCGAGATCATTGGCCCGACGATACCGAGCCCCGCCGCGAGCAGTCCGAATTGCAGTCCAATGATGCCCGGCGACAGGCCGTAGCTGCGCATCAGGAAGGACGGCGTGAAGCCCATTACGCCATAGTTGATCAGCGACTGGAGCGCGCCGATCAGGATGCACAGTACTAGCGAGGGCGAGGTCGCGAGTACCGCAAAGGCCGGGGGATCGCTGCGGCGGAGCGACTGGAGCAGATTGACGACGACGAACAATCCGAAGCCGATCACGCCCCATTGCAGCGCGTGCGGGCTGACTGCCACGCCACCGAGTATGAGCGGCGGTCGCGGCGAAAAGGCTTCCGCCCAATGGATCGCGACAAAGGCTCCCGCGACAATCGCCACGAGGATGGCTGAGTTCACTGCCCAATCGCGTGCTGAAGCGCCGCGCCGCGCGAGCGCCACCCAATGCACGCCCGGCGTCACCGAGCCGAGCACGCCGAAGCTGGCATGGAACGGGTGCGGATCGCGCGGTGTGACGATGCCCTCGATCGCGCCGCGTTCGGGTTCGCGCAGCCGCCACATCAATATGGCGATCAGGAAGCCGGGAAGCGACGCGACGATAAAGGCGAACTGCCAGCCGGAAAATCCGAGCGGCGCGCCACCGCCGGCATAGCGGCGGTCCCACCATTCGGCGGCGAACCCGCCAAGGACCAGCGAACCGCCGAGCCCGAGCGCAATCGCGGCGGCAATTACCGCCATCACCAGACCGCGGCGGTGTTTCGGAAAATAATCGTAGAGCAGGCTGGTACCCGCTGGCTGTGCCGCTGCTTCGCCGATGCCGACGCCCAGGCGCGAAATGGCGAGCAGCAGAAAACCACCGGCGAATCCGGCGAGCCCGGTCGCGATCGACCAGAAGAAGATCGTGATCGCGAGCAGCCGCGTGCGGATCCAACCATCGGCCAGACGCCCCAGCGGCAATGAGAAAAGCGCGTAGAACAGCGCGAAGACCGTGCCGTAGAGCAGCCCCATCTCCGCGTCGCCGATCTTGAGGTCGGCCTTGATGCTCGGCGCCAGGATCGCGAGGATGTTCCGATCCAGCAAGCTGATCATCTGCGTCGCCGCGACCAGCGCGAGCGCGTACCATGCAGCGGGGCGGATCGGCGCCCGCTCGCTCACAGTTTGAACACTCGCTCGGCGTTGGTCTGCATCAATTTACGCTTGGCGGCATCGGTGATCGACAGATTGTCATGGGTTCGAACTTCCTCGGCCAGGAACTGGTACGGATAATCCATCGCATACATCACCCGGTCGTCGCCGAGCACCTCCATGGTGAATTTGATCGCCGGCTCCCACGCCATGCCGCTCGTCGTGATCATCACATTTTCGCGCAGATAATCGCGGATCGTCTTGTTGAGCGGTTTCAGAAAGTCATGGCGCCCCGCGCGGACCCCGGCCTGATGCATGAAATCGATGCGGTAGAGCCAGAAGGGCAGCGCTTCGCCCATATGCCCGACGCAGATGGTGAGATCGGGATAACGGTCGAAAATGCCTTTGGTGATGAGCCGCAGCAAATGCATGCCCGTCTCGACCCCGAAGCCGAAGAT
The DNA here is from genome assembly GCF_014171475.1 of Sphingomonas sp. So64.6b. NCBI lineage: Bacteria > Pseudomonadati > Pseudomonadota > Alphaproteobacteria > Sphingomonadales > Sphingomonadaceae > Sphingomonas > Sphingomonas sp. So64.6b. Next base: position 1,990,503 of record NZ_CP048817.1, on the reverse strand, counting down.
CGCGCCGTCCAGTCCCGCCTCCAGCATCGGCGTGATCATGCTGTCGGGCGGCGTCGAAGGATGGATGTAGAGCGGCTGGCCGGTATCGGCGAGCGCGCGGAAGATCGGATCGAATTTGGGATCGTCGAGATACTCGCCCTGAGTATGGCTGGCGATCTGCACGCCCTTGAAACCCAGGTCGCGCGCGCAACGGCGGATCTCGCTCGCTGACCATTCGGGGTCCTGCGGTGCAACCGCCGCCATTCCGACATAGCGATCGGGGTAGCGCGCGACATGGTCGGCGAGATGATCGTTGGAACGCTGCGCAATGCCCTTCGCCTCCGTCACGTCAAGCAGCGGCTGGACGCCGGGCGCGGTGAGGGCAAGCACGGCGATATCGATGCCGGTCTCGTCCATGTGGCGGATGCGCTGTTCGCCAAGATCGAGCAGCCGATCGAGAATCTGCGTCGCGCGTTCCGACGGGCTGGTGCCGTAGAACCCCCAAAGCGATACCATCCCCTTGTCGGCGGTACCGTCGCGCAACATGCGCAAATAGGCGTCGATCTGTTCGCGGGTGGCGAAGGCTTCCTCGGTCGCGATCCGCTTATAGCCGCGGTCACCGCCGGTCTTCAGGTCATGGCTCATCATTTCACCCTTCATGCACTGCCTTGGTGACGAGGCACGCCTCGACGCCTTCGGGCCCATCCTCTGATCCATGGCCAGACCATTTCACCCCGCCGAACGGCGAATCCGCGCCGCCGATCATCGTGGTGTTGATGCCGATCATGCCGCTCTCGATCTCGCGCGCGATCCGCCGTTGGCGCTTCGCATCCTGGGTCCAGGCATAAGCGGCGAGCCCGTAAGGCAGGCGGTTCGCCTCGGCGATCATCGCCTCTTCACCCGCAAACGGGTTGATCAGCGCGACCGGCCCGAACGGCTCCTCATTCATGATCTCGGCGTCGAACGGTATCTCGGAAAGCACGCTGGGCTTGTAGAAGAATCCGCGATTGCCGATGCGGGCGCCGCCGGTGTGGAGCGTGGCGCCCCGCGCCGCAGCGTCGCCGATCAGCCGTTCCATCGCATCGGGGCGGCGCGGATTGGCCATCGGACCCATTTGCGTCGCGCCATCGAGCCCGTCACCCACGACGATCCTGCCCGCCCGTTCCGTGAAGCCGTCGCGGAAGCGCTCGAATATATCCTCCTGAACGATGAAGCGGGTCGGGGAGACGCAGACCTGGCCGGCGTTGCGATATTTGCCCGGCACCATCGTATCGAGCACCTGATCGACATCGACATCGTTGAACACCAGCACTGGGCCATGTCCACCGAGTTCCATCGTCGTGCGCTTGCAATCCTCCGCCGCGAGTTTGGCGAGGTGTTTGCCGATCACGGTCGATCCGGTGAAGCTAAGCTTGCGGATGATCGGTGAGCCGAGCAGGTGGCGCGACACTTCGTCGGGTACACCGAACACCGCCTGTGCGACCTCCTTCGGCAGCCCGGCGTCGAGCAGGCATTGCAGCACGCCGAGCGCGCTCGCCGGGGATTCTTCGGCCGCCTTCAGGATCACCGAACAGCCCGCGGCGATCGGTGCGCCAAGCTTGCGTCCGGGATTGCCAAGTGGGAAATTCCACGGTGCGAACGCGGCGACCGGGCCGACCGGTTCCTTCGTGACCGTCGACCGCAGCCCGACCGGGCGGACCAGCGAGCGACCGTAACGCCGAAACACCTCGCCCGCATAAAAATTGAACAGGCCGACATTCATCAACACTTCGATCCGCGCTTCGGCGATTGGCTTGCCTTGCTCCATCGTCGCAATGCGCGCGAGCTCTTCCTGACGCTCAAGCATCAGCCGCGCTGCACCCTGAAGGACAGCGGCGCGTTCATGCGGTGTCGAATCGCGCCAGCGGCGGAAACCGCGCTGCGCGGTCTCCAGCGCGCGATCGAGGTCTGCCGCGTCGGCGAGCGGCAGTTCGGCGAGCGTTTCGCCGGTCGCTGGATTGACGACGCGGTGCGTCCGGCGTCCGCCGCCCGAAACGCGCTCGCCGTCGATGATCATCGCAAGGCCGGGATAGGTCATCGGTGCCTTTCGGTTGATGAAGGTGGTTCGTACCGAGCCTGTCCCGGCGCCCGGCAAAGGGCGGGGACAGGCCCGGTACGAGCGTAGGTTACGCGCCGGCTTCGGCGAGCTTGGCCGCGTTGCGCGCCGACTCGCGGTCGGTATCGCCCTGCCAGCGCTCGGCAACGATCTCCTGACCGGTGACCGGGTGCTTCATATGGAACGGCACCAGCTTATGAGTCGGCCACAGCCAATGCCCCTCGATCAGTGCATCGGGCCCGGTCGGATCGGTCGGATAGGTCACCTTGGGAAAGGGGACATATTCGGGCGGCGTGTTGGCCCAGCCAGTCTCGAAATCGGCATGCCATTGCGGCATGTAGTTGAGGATCTTGATCCGCCAGACACCGTCGACCTTTTCATAGGTGTTCTCGTAGATTCCGCCTTCCCACCATTGGCGCGACTGGAGGTGCGGCTCGCTGCCGACATGATCCTTGTGCCGCCCGGCCTGCATCATCGATCGCGCGCGACCCAAAGCGGTGACGCCGTCGGGCTGGATATTGATGATGTCCTGCAATTGCGGATGATCGAGCAGGAAACCGTCGATCGGTCCGTTAGTGCCATAGGTGAAGCGCTTCTGGAACCGCTCGACATAAAGCCGGCGAATGCCTTCCTTGCCCTTCCAGATACCGCCGAAGAAATGCACTTCGCCGTCATCGGTGAACAGGTCGACCGTCTCGTTGTAGAGACATTTATCGATCAGATAACCGTAGAGATGCTGGAGCTTGCGCACGTCCAGTTCGTCCTCGCGGACCGTGAGACGTTGCGTCAGCGCCGAAACCTGCTTTTCGAGCGTGGCAATACGATCATTATCCGACATCCTCATCCTCCTTATATTTGTATGCCTTGCTTACAATCTGCGCCACGCGATGGCGCGTGTCAATGTGCTGCCGTCTCGGCTTCGAGACGCTCCACCTCTTCACGGTACGGACGAATGGCGAGGAACATGCAGAGCGTCGCCAACGGCAGCAGGATCGATGCGGTTAGCACCAGCGCCTTCCACAAATCGGCCTCCACGCCGATCACGCGTTGCGCGACCGAGCCGACGACGAAACTGCCCATCGCGCCAAAAAAAGTGAACATGAACAAATAGATCGCTGTGACCTGGCCGCGCATTTCGTTCGGTGCGATACGTTGGATCGCGGCGTTTTGCGGGACGGCGCCGGCCAGCCCGAACATCGCGCCGAGCGACATCACAAACAGCGACGATTCGCCCGTCGGCATCATCGGGGAGACGATCGAACAGATCGTCACCAGCCCGAACAGGATCGCCGCCGAGCGGACATTGGCGTCCTTGTAGCGCTTGGCCATCCATTCGACGAAGAAGCCACCGAGGAACACGCCGAGCAGCGACCCGACCAGCAGCATCGGCGCCATCACCGTGCCGATCCGCGCCTCGTCCCATCCATAGGTGCGGATCATGAACGGCGTGCGCCAGAATTGCAGCCCGAACACCTCGATCGCGCTCAGCGCAAGGCCAAGGAACAGCGGGTAATAGACACGCCCGCGCGCATGGATCGCTTTGGCCGCATCGAGGCCGGTAAAGGTCAATATCCGCCGGCCGAGCCCGCTATCCTCCGGCACCGCGCGCGCCTGTACCGGCGGCAGCGCGCGCGGCGGTTCCTTCACCAGCAGGAAGAGCAAAGAGATGACGAATCCGGGCAGTCCGACCCAGATCAGCAGCCATTGCCAATTGTGAATGGTCAGCCCCATCCATTGCGTATTGGGCCATGACGAGACGATCCCGATCAACTGGCCGCCGAGGAACACGCCGAGCGTGGTGCCGCCGATAAAGCCGAGCTGGAGCAGCGCGAACGCCCGCGGAATCCGCTTGGGCGGAAAGGCATCCGCGAGCATCGAATAGGAAGCGGGCGCATGCGCCGAGCCGCCGGCACCGACGAACATGCGCGTGCCAACGAATTGCCAGAAAGTCTGAGCGAGGCCGCCGAGCGCGGTGATCCCGCCGATCACCGCGATGCCGCCCGCCAGCACCAGCTTGCGCGGATAGATGTCCGCAAGGCGCGCCAGCGGAATGCCGACAAAGACATAGAAGATGATATTGGCCGGGCCGCCCAGGAAACCGAGTTGCTCGTCGGTCAGCCCGAAATCCACCTTGATGCGCTGTGCCAGCATACCGAACACGGTCGCGTCGAAAAAGTTGATGAAGGTCGCCAGGATGATCACGAACAGCGCGAAATAAGCGCTGCGCGACGACGGCCAGACGCGCGGCGTCACGGCCTGCTGCCCCGCCGATTCGGGCGGCACTTCATCGGGTAATATGGATATCGGCGTAGCCGGGATCGAGCCTAGTGCCATCCTGAATTCCTCTCCTTCGGGGCGGGATCGCTCACCGACCCTCGACAGATTTGACGTTATGGACGCCTTGTCGAAACTGTACGCGTTGGATACAATCTTGGCGATACACAAAAAGCCGGCGATCGCACATTTGCGAGATGTGGGGCGACACAGGAGAGACTGAGTGCAGAATCTGCAAGGCAAGACCGCGTTCGTCACGGGCGGGGCGAGCGGCATCGGGCTTGGCATCGCCAAGGCGCTGCTCGGCGCGGGCATGAACGTCGTCATCGCGGATATCCGCGACGACCATCTCGCTACCGCATCGGCCGAGCTGGACGGCGGAGATCGGGTCATGGCGTTGCGACTCGATATCACCGATCGCGCCGCTTATGCCGCCACCGCCGATGCGGTCGAAGCGCGGTTCGGGAACATCCATATTCTGTGCAACAATGCCGGCGTCGCGGTGGTCGGCCCGACCGAACTCGCCAGCTATGCCGATTGGGACTGGGTGATGGGTGTCAATCTCGGCGGCACGATCAATGGCGTCGTCACCATGCTGCCGCGCATGCTGAAGCATGGCGAGGGCGGGCACATCGTCAACACCTCGTCGATGTCCGGGATCATGCCGCACCCCGGCGCGACCATCTATGCGACGGGTAAGGGCGCAGTGGTCAACATGATGGAGGCGATGCGGCTCGAACTCGAACCGCGCGGCATCATCTGTTCGGTATTCTGCCCCGGAGCGGTCGCGACCAACATTGCCAAGGCTGGCGAAACCCGCCCGGCCACGCTTTCCGACACCGGCTATGCCGAGGCCGACAAGCGCCGCGCGACCGACGCCAACATGCATCTCTACCAAAGCAAGGAAGAGGTGGGCGAGCGCGTGCTGCGCGGCATTCTGGCCGATGAACTGTACATCCTCACTCACCGCGAATTCTACGAGGGGGTGAAGGACCGGGCCGATGCGATGGTCGCGGCGGTGCCCGACCTGGCCGAGAATGCCGAGTATAAGTCGCTTTATGCGGTGCTGTTCCGCAACCCGATCCATGCCGCGGAGATCGCGCGGCAGGAGACTCTCAACGCCGGCATGAAGGTGGACGCATGAAGGATTTCGCCGGCCGGACGGCCTTTGTCACCGGGGGCGCCAATGGCATCGGCCTGGGGCTCGCCCGCGCATTGCTTGCCGAAGGGTGCAAGGTCGCGATCGCCGACATCCGCGAGGATGCGATCGATGCGGCACTGAAGACGCTCGATAATCGGCATGTCATCGGTGTGCCGCTCGACGTCGCCTCGCGCCAGGGCTTTGCCGAGGCGGCCGACCGGGTCGAGGCGGAGCTCGGTCCGGTGAGCCTGGTGTTCAACAATGCCGGCATCAACCTGTTCCAGACGATCGACGAATCGAGCTTCGACGACTGGGACTGGGTGATGGGGGTCAATCTGCACGGCGTGATCAACGGGGTGATGACCTTTGCACCGCGAATGAAAGCGCGAGGGCTTGGGGGGCACATCGTCAACACCGCCTCGATGGCGAGCTTTTTGTGCGGGCCGCAGCCGGGCATCTACAACACCACCAAATTCGCGGTGCGTGGGATGAGTGAATCACTGCGCTACAGCCTCGCGCCGTTCGGCATCGGCGTGTCGGTGCTGTGCCCGGGCCTGGTCAAAAGCCATATCTATGCCAGCGACGAAGTACGCCCCGATGCGCTTCTCGCCGGCGCCCGGCCGGTCAACACCGAGATGGTCGGCCGGCTGGAGCAAGTCCATCAATTCGGCATGGAGCCCGACGTGATCGCGCAGCGCACGCTTGATGCGGTCAGGGAAAACCGCTTCTACATTTTCTCGCACCCCGAATTCAAAGATGAGCTGCGTGAGTTGTTCGATGAAGTGATCGCCGAATTCCGCGCCGATCCGGAAGACCCGGGTTATCAGCAGCGGATCGGTTTCGAGGCAGGACGGCGTGCGGGATACAAGGCGGCACGTATGGCAGGGAGGTCCGAGGAGCATTGAGGGAGTGACGCGCCGATCCGTGGCGCCGTAGCTCCCGGCGTCAGTTTTGCGCGGCGGGTCCGCGGCTCAGCACGATCAGGATCCCCGCCGCGATCAGCGCGCCTGCGCCGACGATCGCGATGGCGAGCGGAATGCTCATCCCGGCCTGGATGAGGATGCCGCCAAGAACTGGCCCGACCACTGCGCCGCCGCGACCGATACCGATCGCAAGGCCGGTGCCGGTCACCCGCAGCTCGGCGGGAAAGGACCGGGCGAGCAGCGCATAAAGCCCGACGATCCCCCCGAACACACATGCGCCAGCGAGGAACGCCACGACCTGCATCGCGACCAGCCCGGATACCATGCCGAACACCGCGAAAGTGACGGTCGTCCCGACCATCGACAGCGTGACCAGCCGGATCAGCCCAAAGCGCGGCGCCGCCCAGCCAAGCGCCGAGCCGCCGATCACACCGCCCAGGCTCATCAGCGCCGAAGTGCGGATCGCGTCCGGCGTCGCATAGCCGAGATCGCTCATCAGCTTGGGCAACCAGCCGGAGAAGAAATAAAAGGTCATGATGTGCAGGAAATAGGCGAAGACCAGCAACAAAGTCAGGCGGCGGAACCGGGGGCCGAGTAACTCGGCAAGACTGCCGCCGCGGACCGGGGCAGGGGCGAGCACGACATCGGCGCCGAGCGGTACATGGCCCATGCGCGTCAGGATCGCGTCGATCTTTTCACGCGCCGCCGGCGTGCCCTTGCGCGCGAGATATTCCAGCGATTCAGGCAAGCCGAACCAGATCAGCGGCAGGAACGCCGCGGTCGCCAGGCCGCCGGCCACGAACACCGACTGCCAGCCATGGGTGACGACAAGCTCGGCGACCGCGAAGCCGCCGAGAAGACCACCGATCGGATAACCGATCGTCATCAGTGCCACCGACAGGTCGCGGCGCTTTTCATTGGCGAATTCCGACGCGACGGCATTGATCGCGGCAACCATCCCGCCAATGCCCAGGCCGGTCACGACGCGCCACAGGCACAGACTGGCGAGCCCGGTCGCGGTTGCGGTCAGCAGCATGCCCATGGCCATCAGGATGAGGCACCCGAGCACCAGTGGACGCCGCCCGAACCGGTCGCCGAGCGGTGCCAGGACGAGCGAACCGAGCGCCATGCCGGCAAGCCCGGAGGACAAGGCGACGCCCAGTTGCGCCGGACCAATGCCCCAGTCGCGCGTGATGCCGGGCGCGGCGAAGGTGATGGCGAGTACGTCGAAACCGTCCAGCGCGTTGAGCGCGATCGAGATCGCCACCGCAAAGATCTGACGCGGGCTCATCGGCGCGTCGGCGAGCAAGCGCATCACCGGGTTCATGCTCGCCGTCGCGCTATCGTGTCCGGCCACGCTAGTTTCCCCGTTCGATCGAGACGATATTCGATCCGCCATCCGCTTCCCTGATCTGATCGGCGGGATCGCGACGGAGCAAAGTCGTTACCGATGCCATGCCCGCGGCAAGCGCACGCGGCTTGTCGATCGTCACTTCGGCGCTGCGCACGCCCGGCAGCTCCAGGCAATAAGAGGCGAGGCGATAGGCAAAGACTTCGATCAGGGCGATGCGCGTTTCGCCCAGTGCCTCGGCGGCGGCGGCGATCAGGCGATAGTCGGTTGTCGCATCGATCCTGTCCTCCTCGATGCGCTCCACCTCCAGCGTCACCGTCAGGATCAGCGGCTGGCGCTGGCCGATTTCGTGCGCGTAGATGCCGATATCCGCCAGCACCGGTAAATCGCGCACCGACACCCGGGTGAAGGCGACGATGCCCGTCACGAAACGGACAGCAGCGCGGCGCGTGCGGTATTCGACAACAGGCAAGCGATCGTCATCGGTCCGACACCGCCGGGCACCGGCGTTGCCGCACGGGCATGGCCGATCTCGTCAAAGGCGACGTCGCCGACCAGCCGTTGGCGCCCGTCCGCGTCGGTCATGCGGGTGATGCCCACATCGATCACCACCGCGCCGGGTTTTATCCAGTCACCGCGCACCAGCCTTGGGCTGCCCGCCGCCACCACGACGATGTCCGCGCCGCGCACGATATCGGCCAGGCCGCGCGTGGCGATATGCGTCACCGTGACGGTGCATTCGCGTTCCAGCAGCAGCATCGCCACCGGCTTGCCGACAATGTTCGACTTGCCGATCACCACGGCGGCGAGCCCGTAATAATCGTCGATCACCGTATCGAGCAGCTTCATGCAGCCAAGCGGTGTGCACGGCACCAGCCCGCCGGTGCCGGTCGACAGCCGCCCGACATTGACCGGGTGAAACCCATCCACATCCTTGGCCGGGTCGATCGTGTCGAGCACGCGGCCGGCATCGATCTGTGGCGGCAAGGGGAGCTGGACGAGGATGCCGTGGATCAGCGGGTCGGCGTTGAGCGCGGCGATCAGCGCCAGCAATTCTGCCTCGCCCGTATTCGCATCAAGGCGATGTTCGATCGAGCGCATCCCGACCCTGACCGTTTCCGCGACCTTGCGCGCGACATAGACCTGGCTGGCGGGATCGTCGCCGACCTGGACGACCGCCAGGCCGGGCACGATGCCATGGCTTTCCCCAAGCGCGGCGACCGCTGCGGCGGTTTCCGCCGACAGGGCCCGCGCCAGCGCACGGCCGTCGATGATCGCGGTCACCTCCGTCAGTTCCGGAAAACGACGGTGCGCGAACCGTTCAGCAGAACCCGGTCCTCAAGATGATAAGCGACCGCCGCCGCCAGTACGCGCCGTTCGATGTCGCGGCCCTTGCGCACCAGATCGTCCGGCGTGTCGGCATGGCTGATCGGCTCTACGTCCTGGGCGATGATCGGCCCTTCATCCAGGTCGGCGGTGACGTAGTGGGCGGTTGCGCCGATCATCTTCACCCCGCGCGCATGCGCCTGATGATAGGGCTTGGCGCCCTTGAAGCCGGGCAGGAAGCTGTGATGGATATTGATGCACCGCCCCGACAAAAAAGCCGCGAGGTCGTCCGACAGGATTTGCATATAGCGCGCAAGCACGACGAGGTCGGCACCGGTCTCGTCGACCAGGTGCTTGATCTGCGCTTCCTGTTCGGCCTTCGTGTCGCGCGTCACCGGAAGATGATGATAGGGAATGTCGCCAATCATCGAGATGTGCAGTGCGCTGCGCGGATGGTTCGAAACGATGCCGACCACGTCCATCGGCAATTCGCCGATCCGCCAGCGATAAAGCAGGTCGCCGAGGCAATGGTCGAACTTCGACACCATCAACAGCACGCGCTGACGCTCGGTCGACGCGCGCAGCGTCCATGCCATGCCATGCTCGCTGGCCAACGACGCGAAATCCCCCCGCATCGCATCAAGTGTCGCTGCGGGATCGGTCAGTTCCAGTACGATCCGCATGAAGAAGCGGTTGGTCTGACGGTCGTCAAATTGTTGCGCGTCGAGGATGTTGCCGCCGCGCGATGCCAGAAAACTCGCCACCGCCGCCACCAGTCCGGGGCGGTCGTCACACGACAGGGTTAGCGTACAAACCTCATTCACGCCCAATATCCTCCTTAGGCCGTTTTCGGTGTCTCAGCGCGCGTGGCGGGCGCTGTAATCGCCAATCCATTCGACGGTGCGCGACAGGCCGCCAAAGGGGTAGAAGTGAAGCCGCACCGCGCCGTGTTCGGGCCCAATGCCCCGTGCCAGCGCATCGACCAGCTTGTCGGGGCCCGCCGTGCCGAGCAGCCGCGTCAGCGACACGCCATATTTCGTCATCACGCTGGCCGACGCGCCAACGCCGCAATGCGCAGCATATCGTAGCAACGTCTTGATCCCCGCCGGGCCGGGCACGCCGATCCGTACCGGCGCGTCGATCCCGCGGCTGCGCAACTCGCGCAGCCAGGTGAGGAAGGGGGCGGCATCGAAGCCGAACTGGGTGACGATCAGCGGCGCCATGCCGCGCGATTCGATCTCGACGCGCTTTTCGGCGAGCACCGCCCATAAGGCGTCGCTGTCCATCTCGGGATGGCCATCGGGATGGCCGGCAATCCCGACCGCCTTGATCCCGTTGCGTTCGAACAAGCCGGTGCGCAACAGCGACATGGTATCGGCGAAGGGGCCGGCGGGAATGGGCGGATCGCCCGCGACCAGGAACACGCGCTGGACACCCGCCTCGGCGGTCGAGCGTTCGACCATCGCGGCGAGTTCATCGAGCGAGCCGATGCGCCGTGCCGACAGATGAGGCATCGGTTCGAAGCCCAGCGAGCGCACCGTGACTGCGGCGGCGATGCGCGCATCCATGCTTTCACCGGGCAGGAAGGTGATCGCGATCGGCGTTTCGGGCGCGATATGCGGCGCGGCGGCGCGCAGCGCGTCGATATCCTTCGCGGTCATTTCCAACGAATAACCGTCGGTCATCACCGCCGGCGCGGCCAGGGCCCAGGCTGGATGTATTGCGCTGCTCGCAGTCATGATCCGTCTCTCCGTTTCAGCAGCTTTCAGAAGCGATCTTTTAACGCCGCAGCCCCTAGCGCATGTCAGATTGTTCGTATACTAGAATATTTCAGAAACGCGAATTTATGGAGATTATATGCGCCCGTCCGCACCAGCCCCGCTGGTCTTGTTGCCGGGATTGTTGTGCGATTCTCGTATCTTCGCGGGGCAGCTGGCGCGTTTTCCCGATGCGATTGCGATCGACGGTTTTGGTGAGCGGCAAAGCCTTGAGGCCATGGCACGAATCGTCCTCGACGCTGTGCCGGGGCCGATGTCGCTGCTCGGCCACTCAATGGGCGCGCGTGTCGCGCTCGAGCTTGTCCGGCTCGCGCCGGAGCGCGTCGAACGACTCGCGCTGGTCAGCACCGGCGTGCACTCGCTACAACCGGGCGAGGCGGAGAAACGCCACGCCTTGCTCGATCTCGGCCGGCGCGAAGGCGCGGCTGCGCTGGTCGATCGCTGGCTTCCGCCGATGATCGCACCGGCCCATCGCGGCGACGACCGGTTGGTGCAATCGCTGCGCACCATGTGCATCGAAGCCGGTGTCGATGCGTTCGCAGGCCAGATCACCGCTTTGCTGGCACGGCCGGCGGTCGAAACTTTATTGCCGATGATCCGCTGCCCGACCCTGGTCGCGGTCGGTAGCGAGGATGTCTGGAGCCCGCCGGCCCAGCACGAGGCCATTGCGGCGGCGATTGCCGCTGCCCGGCTGACGATCGTCAGCGGAGCCGGCCATATGCTGCCCGCCGAGGCGCCCGAACAACTGAACGACGCGATCGCCGAATGGCTGTCGCTGCCGAACCCTTATTGACCCAACTGACAGGAGAAGAAGAAATGACCGACAAGAACCTGCAAAGCCTGCTGGCGGACAGTGGCGACATCGTCGAGCTGCTGCGCAACCAGCAGACCGGACCCAATGCCTATCCCGGCGTCCCGGCCGAATATTCCAACTGGCGCAGCGAGCAACAGGCCTGGGCCAAGACCTGCGTGCTGTTCAACCAATCCTATCATATGGTCGATCTCGAAGTGTCGGGGCCGGATGCGTTCGCGATGCTCAACCATCTCGGCGTCAACAGCTTCAAGGGTTTCGTGCCCGACCGCGCCAAACAGTTCGTGCCGGTTACGCCCGACGGCTATGTCATCGGCGACGTGATCCTGTTCTATCTTGAGGAGAACCGCTTCAATCTGGTCGGCCGCGCGCCGGTGATAGAGTGGATCGAATATCATGCCCAGGCCGGCGACTGGAATGTGACCGTCGAACGTGACGAGCGCACCGCCGTTCGCCCGGACCCGGAGAACCGCAAATCCTATCGCTTCCAGCTGCAGGGCCCGAATGCGATGAAGACGCTGGAAAAGGCGATGGGCCAGACCCCGCCCGACCTGAAATTCTTCCACATGACCACGATCACCATCGCCGGAAAACAGGTGCGCGCGCTGCGTCACGGCATGGCGGGCCAGCCCGGTTATGAATTGTTCGGCCCCTGGGCGGATGGCGAGACGGTGCGTCAGGCGCTGATTGCGGCAGGTAAGGATTTCGGCCTGTCGCTGGTCGGCGGACGGACCTATTCGTCGAACACGCTGGAATCGGGCTGGATCCCGTCGCCCCTGCCGGCGATTTACACCGGTGAAGCGCTCAAGCCCTATCGCGAATGGCTGACCGCCAACAGCTATGAAGCCAAGGCATCGATCGGCGGCAGCTTCGTTCCCGACAGCGTCGAGGGTTATTATCTCACGCCCTGGGATCTGGGTTATGGCCTGTTCGTGAAGTTCGACCATGATTTCATCGGCCGCGAGGCGCTGGAGCGCATGGCCGGCCAGCCGCATCGTACCAAGGTGACGCTCGCGCTGGATACCGAGGACGCACTGCGCGTGATCAGCTCGGCACTGCAAAAGGGCGACCGCGCCAAGTATATGGAATTCCCCTCGGCGGTCTACTCCATGCACCCCTATGATTCGGTGCTGGTCGACGGGAAGATCGTCGGCATCTCGACCTGGATCGGCTACAGTTCCAACGAGGGCAAGATGCTGACCCTTGCGATGCTCGACGCCGAATATGCGACGCCGGGCACGCAAGTCACCCTGCTCTGGGGCGAGCCGAACGGCGGCACGCGCAAGCCGACGGTCGAAGCGCATGTGCAGACAGAGATCCGCGCAACCGTGGCTTCGGTGCCTTATTCGGAAGTCGCGCGCGACAGCTATGCCGATAGCTGGCGGAGCCGCCAGCCGGCCTGACCGGCCAGGGGGAGGGAAGCGCTTCGGTGCTTCTCTCCACCCGGCTAACGGATACGACGGCTAGCCCGACATATCCGTCTCGAGACAGTCACGGCAGGTGCCCGTCGCTTCGATTGCGGCGTGATCCGCAACAAAGCCCACTTCGGCGAGCAAGTCTCTAAAAGCATCGTGCAGCATGCCGCCTGCGAGTGGCTGTACGCGCCCGCAATGCGAACAGATCATGATGGCCGCTTTTGGCGTGTCCTTTACTCGAAAGCTCGAAAGCGTTTCGACGCGCTCGATCTGTTGCGAAACGCGAAGCCGGGCGAGCGATCGATAGACTGACGCGGTCATTATCGACCGGCCCCGCTGGCGCAGGCGATCCGCCACGTCATACGCGCTGAGCGGTAGATCGGACTGCGACAGGACATCCATGATCGCTTCGTCCAGCACCGGTCCCGGGCAAATCGGCGCTCGCTTGCGCGGCAGTGCCCGTTCCGCGACCTTGTGACGTTCCTGATATGCCATCGTATCATCACCAGATAATGGGATCGGACGGGCCCTACGCTGATCAGCGCCGGGCAGCATTGTCGAACCTGGTTGCGGGATGATGGCCGTGCTGCCGTCGCATTTCGATCGTGCGACGGCAGCACATGCCGGTCAGAAGGTCGCCAGTTTCAGTACCAGGCGAATATTACGGCCCGGCAAGACGACATCGTCCCGGTTCAGCGCGGCGGCGTTGCGCTGAATGTCATTGGTCAGGTTCTGGCCGACCAGCGAGAGTTGGACACCCGGATGAGCCGACAAGGGACGCAGGCTGATCTGCGCGGTCAGCTGGTTGTATCCCGGCGTCGGCGTATCGAATGCGCCATACTTGTCCTGCCGCCCGGAATGAACGAACAGCACGCCCGCATCGATCTTAGGGCTTTGATAATCGAACCCGCCACCGGCGCGATAGGGCGGAATACGGGGTACATTGCCATCGCCGTCGAGCGTCGCACGCGTATAATCGGCCAGCGCGCGGATCGCGAAGCGGGTCGTGTCGGTCTTGACGATGTCGAAATGCGCTTGCGCTTCGACCCCGCGGAACCAGGCGCCCTGTTGGCGATAATTGAGTTCGCGCAATTCACCACTGTCGCCATCGGCACAAACCCCGTCATCGTCACAGGAGCGACCGGTGAGCTGGCCGAAGATATAGTTTTTGAACCACGAACTGTAGAGGCTGCCTTCGAAGCTGAAACGGCTGGTGTTCACACGCAGCGTCGCTTCGAGTGAGTTCGATCGCTCGATCTTGAGGGTCGGATCGCCGGTTTCGAACGTATTCGGGCCATCGTGACCGCCCCGCGCGAACAGTTCGGTGATCGCCGGCGCCCGCCCCGTACTCGAGGCGTTGAAGCCGAGCTTCACTGCCGCGCCGATATTGTAGAGCGCACCGACCGATCCGCTGAGCGGCGTATAGTCGCGTGTGGTGAAGGCATCGGAGGCGGGGGTGCCGGCGACGTGCACATGCTCGACGCGGCCACTCGCCTGGAGATGGAGAGCATCGCCGATCGGCGTGTCGGTGAACAGATAGGCCGCCTGCGTATCGGTTGTCGTCGGAAACAGGTAGCTGCTGTCTTCGCCGAGCGCCTGGAAGTCGCGATGCTGGATCTCGACGCCAAGTGCCGAATTGGCCACCGGGCCGAGTGCGCCGAACACCAGTTCGGCATGCCCATCGGCTTCCTTGTTACGAAAGGTCGTGAGGATGGTACCGTCCGGATCGTCTTCATCGTGCGTATAGTCGGCATAACTGCCGTCCACGTTGAGCGTCTGCAGCGCGCCGCCGCCGAGCGCGAAGGATCCGCGCGTCAGCACCTTGGTCTGGCGCATGTCGATATAGGTGGTGTCGCTGGGGATGCCGTATTTCGCGTTGTATTGCTCGATCGCCGCACCGACATGGCTGTCCTTGTCCGCACCGAAGAAATAGCTGGCGCCCACCGTTTCGCCATATCCGCGAAAGAACGAGTTGCCCTGACGACCCAGTGGCGTGTCATAGTCGCCCGCGTCGCGGTAGAACCCGTCGGCATGGACGGCGATGTCGCCGGCCCGGCCATCCATCAGCGCTGTGCCTTCGCCGGTGTTGGATACGCTGTCGAATGCCCCGGTCAGTTCGCCCGAAAGGTCACGCGTCGGTAGCGTCATCGGCACGCGATTGTTGACCACGTTCACCACGCCGCCGATCGCCTGGCTGCCATAGCGCAGGGCTGCCGCGCCACGCACGACTTCGATGCTGCGGGCCGAGAGCGGGTCGATCGGCATGCCGTGATCCGGGCCGATGTCCGACACGTCGGAGCTGCTGCTGCCGTTTTCCAGGACGCGCACGCGCGTCGCATCCTGCCCGCGGATGATCGGGCGGCTCGCGCCGGGCGCAAAGCCGGTGGCGGAGATGCCGGGCACATTGGCAAGCGCATCGGCGATACTGGAGCCGCCGCTTGTGAGGATGTCATTGCGATTGACGCGCGAGGCGATGGTAGGGGTCTCGGCCCCGAACGGCAGTGCGGTGACGATGACGTCCCCATGCTGATCGGCGTGCTGATCGCCACGCTGATCCGTTTGCTGATCGGTATCGGAGGAAACCGCCGGCGGCGTTGCGGGGGCTGCCTGCTGCGCTTGTGCAGCAGCCGGCACGAGCGCGGCAGACGCCGCGCCCAGAAGGAAAAGATACTTCACTGTAAAACTCCACGACCTTGGCTGCGAGTCCGCCGAGGCGGACCCGCTGAACCGGACGCGTGATCGCGCCCGTCTGTTATGCTTCAGGATTCGGGGAGAGTCGGGGGCGCGCGGCTTTGCCAGCTGTGTGAGCGTTGCCGGTCGAGGACCAGCAACATGAGTAGTGCCGATGTCCAGGTCGGCACGACGATATGCCGGTCAATGGCAATCGAAGATGGTGTAAGATACTGCCCCGCATCATCGATGTCGCGACAGATCGGGCAATCGGCCGGGTCGCCATTCTCATGGTGTCCCGACATGAGTTGCGTCGCGACAGGGTGCTGATCGGTTGCGCGCTCAAGGATCTTCGGCGCGAGATGCACATGGGATTGGAGGACGACGCTCTGCCATCCGAACAGCGCAAGAACGGCGAATACAACCGCGCGCCAGGCTGTAGCCGTCTGAGCGGCAGCACGGCGTGAAGGGCGAACAGGCCGCTCCCGGGCCGTCATGCAGAGTGTTCGCTCGTAGGTATCACGCGCCTTCCAGGCATTGCCGCGACGCCATGCCGCGGCGATCGTCGCTATGTTACGTTGTTTCATTGGTCAAGTGCTGGTTAAACCACCGTGAGTCGGCCCTGTCTCGACAGCTATGCGCAACCGTCCGATCTGCGGTTAACGGCACATCGATCTGGTGAAGGAGCGCATCCGGGTTCGATTCAGTAATATATCCGGCATCGTCATAGTCTGTGTCGGCGCGGGTGTTTTCACATCGTCGGTAGATTGCGTGCGCCGAAGCAATTGAATCGAGCAGACCGGAACCAGGCAGGCCATGACTCACACCAGCAATTCCCGACATTCCCGCAGTATCTCGCAAAATTCCCGTACAGGCGCGTCGAATTTCCCGCAGATTTTCCCGTGGATTCCCGTGAAACACTCGAAAAAACATTTGCCTGCGGAAATACCCGTAGTTGCGGGAATCTCGACCCCGGCAGGACTCGAAATGCAGCCGTTCGGAACGCAATAGTCCACCGATTCAATCCGGCCTGTCTGGCGGCTACGCCATCCTCCGAACGGCGGCTTCATCATCGCCGCCGCGCTCTTTCTCATGACTGGAAAACAACCACCAGCCGGGTCGAGGATGATAGGGCGCTGCGTTCAGCGCGAACCCGCGGTTCAATCCGAGCCGAGTAAATCGCCTGCGCGCTCGAGCAGATGAGCCGCACGCTGCTCGATCTCCTCGTTGAACCGCACCGCTGGAATCGCCACGCTGAACGCGCCGACCACTTCGCCGTCGATCCGCGCGACGCGACCCATGCCATGGATTCCGGGCGTGTGCTCCTCGCGCGTACGGGCAATGCCGGTCCGCCGGATTTCGGCGATTTCCGCGCGGATCGCAGGTTCGGCTATGATTGTCGTCGGGGTAAAGGCGACGCGCTCGGTCTCGGCGAAATACAGGTCGAGTTCGGCATCGTCCATCGCGGCGAGCAGCGCCTTGCCGGCGGAGAAGCCGTGGAGCGGCGTGTGGCTGCCGGTCTGCACCGCATAGCGCAACGCCTGTTCGCTCGTCTCGGTCACCAGCGCTTCGACCTCCCAGCCGCGGCGAACGAAAAAGGACACTGTTTCGTTGAGCTGGATGCGCAGCGTCCGCACCAATGGCGCGACCGTCTCGGCCAGCGTGAAGGCGGGGGCGTGAGTCTGGAGACGCTCGAGCCCGGGTCCAGTGGCGTAACGCCGGCCCGCGCGTGCGAGATAACCGCGCTCGACCAGTGTGCCGAGCAGATAGGAAAGGCTGGAAACGGGAATGCCGAGCGCTCCCGAAATCTCCTGCGCCACCAGGGGGCGGCCGCGCGAGACGACATATTCGATGATGTCGAGTGTGCGCATCGCCGATTTGACGGTCGCGGGTGGGAGTGTGTCGGCCATGTCGGCTTATACCTCGTCAGTGGAGCGAGGGAAGGTCAGGGCGCGAACAGGATCGAACCGCGCCGTTCGGCGAAGCGCCATCCATCCGTCGTCAGCACGAAGCGGTCGTGAAACGATCCGACCAGCGGCGCCGCCGCGCCGGTGAACAACAGCATCGCGCTCTCGCCGCGCGCCATGGTCGGGCTTTCGACATCGATCACGATATTGGCGCAGATGTGGCGCGTGGTGCGTGACGGCCGGGCGAGGAAAGCGGCGAGGATCGCCTCGCGCCCGACGATTGGCTGGTCGGGCGCGGTCGGGCGAGTCATCGACCCGTCCGCCGCATAGAGGGCGGCCACCGCATCCCAATCGCCCGCATCGTTGAGATTGGCATAGCGATTGACGAGCCGGGCGCACTCTCCTTCGATCGCGCGCCGTTCCTGATCGGTCGGCGTGTCGCTCATGCCGCCTCCAGCACGACATGTCCGACCGCCGTATTGGACGCCGGCACATGATAGAAGCGATGACGCTCGGCGATGTCGGGGCCGAGCGCGCCGCGCATGATCAGCCACATGATCAGCTCGATTCCCTCCGACCCTGCCTCGCGCAGATAATCATAATGGGTGATCGTGCGCAGCGCTTGCGGATCGGCGCTGAGTTTTTCGAGAAAGTCTCGATCGAATTCCTGATTGATCAGGCCGGCGCGGGGACCCTGCAGTTGGTGACTCATGCCGCCCGTACCCCAGATCTGGACGTTTAAATCCTCCGGAAAGCTCTCTACCGCGCGGGCGATCGCTTCGCCCAGCCGCCAGCAGCGATCTCCCGAGGGCGGCGGAAACTGGGTCACATTGACCATGATCGGCACGACCCGCACCGGCCAGCGATCGACCTCGCCGAACAGCAAGGAGAGCGGCACGGTCATGCCGTGATCGACTTCCATCTCGTTGAGAATGGTCATGTCGAATTCGTCGATGATCAGGCTTTGCGCGATATGCGCGGAGAGTTCGGCATGCCCCTCGACCACCGGCACCGGGCGCGCGCCCCAGCCTTCATCGGCGGGCGTGTAGCTGTCGGCGCAGCCGATCGCGAAGGTCGGCACGACTTCCAGCATCAGGCTGGTCGCATGGTCGTTGAAGACCAGGATGACGACGTCCGGCCGTGCGTCGCGTTCCCAGGCGCGGCTCCATTCATAACCGGCGAAGAGCGGTGCCCAATAGGCATCTTCGGTCTTGCCGAGGTCGATCGCCGCACCGATCGCCGGGACATGGCTGGTGCCGACGCCTGCCGTGATCCGCGCCATCTCAATAGCCTCCCTTGATCGATCGATTGCCTGCGGGCGACCGGCCGCCGGCGAGCATCATCGCGCCATATTCCTCGGCGCTCATCCCCGCCATCGTGCCGACCGCCTTCTGTACGCTCCAGCCATCCGTGTTGGAGATCTTGACCAGGAAATAGATGTTTCCGCCGGTCGCGATCAGCGCGTTGAAGTCGCGATCGAGCACGCCCTGACGCTGTTCGGCGGTCATGCCGAACCGGTCGAGCCAGGCGCCCTCATCGGCCTTGAAGGCGGCACGATTATCCGCCTTCATCAACGACATGCAGAAGCGGTGCAGCTGATAGGCCCGCCGCGAGCTGGCCGTGGTGAAGATCGTCGTCCCCGGAATATCGTCCAGGTCTGCCAGGTCGTACCCCAGCCTGTCGCGCGCGGCGGTGCTCATTTTCGGTTCCTTCTAGAACTTGTAACCCAGCGTCGCGCCGAAGGTCCGCGGCGGCAACCAGGTCGCACCGATCAGGCGTCCGGTGGCGAGCGCGAAAGTGCTCGATGGCCGGAACTTGTCGGTCAGGTTCTTGACCCAGATCTGGAAATTGATCTTCTTGCCGTCGAGTTGATAGTTTAGCGACGCGTCGACCAGAGCATAGGCATTGGCGCTTTCGATATCGCGCTTGAACTCGCTGAAATAGGTCTTGCCCTTATACGACACATCGATCGACGGCGTGATCGACCCGTTCAGGCTCGGCACATCGACCTCATAGGCGGCGTGCATGTTCCACGACCAGCGCGGGCTGTTGCGCGTCGGGTTGCCGGCGAGCTGGATCGGCCCGCCGCCGGGTGCGCCGAATGCGGTGGGGCTGGGGTTGGTGATCGGGTCATAGGCCGGGCTGCCGGGTGTGGCGACGTTTGCCGGGTTCAGCGGATCGAGTGTCAGATAATCGACGAAGTGCGAGTCGGTGTAGGAAACCGCGCCTGAAAGCGAGAGCCCCTGTACCGGCCGCGCATTGACCTCCAGCTCGAAACCTTTGGCGCGGGTCTTGGCGGCGTTCTGGAAGATCGTCGTATAGCCGCTCGGGCCGCCAGCGATCGTCTTGTTCAACTGCAGGCCGTCCAGCGTATAGCTATAGCCCGCCAGATTGACCGTCAGCCAGCGCGCCACGGACGCCTTGATGCCGATTTCGTGATTGGCGATGGTCTCCGGATTGACGATCGTGGTGCTGCCCGCGGCGTTCTCGGGCGAGCCCGCTTTGAACCCTTCCGAATAGGTATAATAAAGCAGCAGATCGTCGTTCGGCTTCCATTCGAGCCCGGCGGTCGGCGTGAAGTCCTTGAAGGTCCGCTCGCGATGAGTGCCGGCGGCGGTATATTGCAGTACTGGCCCAAGGCCGTTGCGCGTGATGATGATCGCCGGGTTTTCCGAATCGACATGCTCGCTCGACCAGCGGCCGCCAAGCTTGATCGTCACGCCGCTCAGTGCATCGGCGATCGCGCCGAGCTTGATCTCGGTCTGGCCGAAGATCGCGAAGGTCTCGTCGCCGAGATTCGAATGCGTGCAGACGCGCTTCGGGGCGATAACGGTCGAGCCGCCCGAGACCGTGCCCGGCGAATAGCCGCACAGCGCATAGGCGGTGTTGAGGTCGACGCCGGCCGCTTGCAGCACTGCGATATTCTGGAACATGCCGTTGCGGTTGCTTAAACCCACATTGTCGATCGGGCGCTGCCGCTCGTTGAAGTAGAACAGCCCCACCACCGCGTTCATCAGGTCGGAATTATAGTTGATCTGGAATTCGTTGCTGAACTGCTTTGAATCGATCCGGCGTTCCTGCACCGTCGTCGCCTGGCCATTGGTGGGCAGGCTGTCGACCACCGCCGACAGATCGAGATCCTGGAACAGCGAGGTGCGGAAACGGCGGTAATTGGTGATGTTGGTGATGCCGAGTGTGTCGGTCAGATCGGTATGGAAGGTGCCGGTGAAGGAATAGGTTTCGGATTTGGTGCCGGGGCTCGATTCCGTCGCCAGGTCGCGAGGATTGGTCGCATAGCCGCCGACGCCGAGCGGGGCGAGCCGTGCCACACCGGGGAAGGAGGCGCGCAGATAATGGATCGCGCCCGATGAATCGTCCTGGCGGAAATATTCGCCGCTCAGCAGCAATGTCGTCTTGGGGGCAAGATCGAACAGCAGCTGGACCCGGCCCATGCGGCGGTTGAGGTCGTCGATATCGCGTCCGCTGACCGGGTTCATGCCGTAGCCGTCGCGGTCCTCGGTCTTGGCGGCGACGCGGAAGCTCACGCCATTAGTGATTGGACCGCCGATTGCGACCTCGCCGGTGATCGCGTTGTAATTGCCATAAGTGAGCCGGGCATAGCCTTCGAACGTGTCGCTCGGCTTGGCGGTGATCAGGTTGATCGAACCGCCCACCGCGTTGCGACCGTACAGCGCACCCTGCGGCCCGCGCAGCACTTCGACCCGCTCGACGTCGAACAGCGAAGTAAGCTGTGCCTCGGCGCGTGCGACATAGGCGCCATCGACATGGAAAGCGACGCCGGTGGCGCTGCCGGTGGTCGAGGTGTTGGCGCCGACGCCGCGGATGAAGATCTTGGCCTGGTTGAAATCGCTGCCGAAATTGACCGCCGGAACGATCGACTGCAAGTCCTGGATATTGTTGATCTGGGCGGTCTGCAGCCGGTCGGCACCGATCGCGCTCACCGCCGCGCTCACGTCCTGCAGCGACTGGTTGCGCTTCTGCGCGGTCACGATGATGTCGGGTCCCTCATCGCTCGCGGCATCGACTTGCGGTGTGGCCTCCTGCACGACCGGCGCGGTTTGGGCATAGGCACTGGTCGAAGCCAGAAGGGCCGCGGTCGTCATCAGAATCGTCTTCATCTTGTCTCTCCCTGAAACCGCCAGGTCAGTGCCTGGCTTTCTTGTCATTCCGGTTGGATGATCACGAGAAGCTGCGGGTCGGGTTCCGCGCAGCCTGCATCACGGCATCGCGCATGGTCGGCCCCTCGACGCGCACAAGCGGTTCGAGGTTGAGGCCGCGGGCCGTCATCGGAGGTCCTGTCGCGCGTGCCGAGCGCATCCGGAGGTTCTCCAATCAACCAAAAGCGCTCTCCAAATTCAAATATGCGAAATATTCGCTTATCTGAATTCATCTATCGCGGCAAAGCAGGTTTGGCAAGGTCCCGCCGTGCAAAACGTCCTATGCGTGACGCTATGGAGAGGCTGAACGGCCGCTCCGGCGTCGCCGGTATATCAGCCGAGGCGGGCCGCCGCGATGTCGGCGCCTTCGCGCAATGCGCGCAGTTTTTTCCAGGTGACGGCAGGGTCGATCTTGCCATAGCCGGCAAAGGTGCCGAAGCCGCAATCGGTGCTCGCCACCACCCGGTCGGTGCCGACGATTCCGGCAAAACGCTCAATGCGCTGCGCGATCAGTTCGGGATGCTCGACATAGTTGGAACAGGTGTCGATCAGCCCCGGCGCCAGGATCTTGTCGTCGGGCAGTTTCGCGTCGCGCCACACCTTCCACTCATGCTCGTGGCGCGGATTGGCCGCCTCGAACAGGATGGTCGATGGCCGCGCCTTCAGCACGATGTCGATAATCCGCTCGAGCGGGATGTCGTGATCGTGCGGGCCTTCATAATTGCCCCAGCAGATATGCATCCGCATCTGGCCCGCCGGGATATTGGCGGTGGCCGCGTTCAGCGCGTCGACATTTGCTTCGATCGTGCGGAGGAACTCGGCCTCATCCATGTCCTGATACCCGGTGTGCCGCGACATGGCGAGGTCTGGGCAGTCGAGTTGCAGCTCGAACCCGGCCGCCGCGATCGCCTCATATTCGGGCCGCATCGCCTCGACCAGGTCGGTCAGATAGGCCTCATGGGTGGGGTAATAGGCGTTGGCCTGAAACGCGGTGATCAGCCCCGGCGACGCCGCGTTGAGGAACGCGCGCGTCCCCTTGCCGTGCCGGTCGAGCGCGGTGCGGAAGCGGCGGATATCGTCATGCAGCGGTTGCAAATTCACCAGCTTGACCGGCGCGATGCACGAGGCTCGCGTGAACTCCTGCGCGCCCATGATTGCCGCCAGCTTGGTGCGCAATTCAGGTAGGGGCGCAAGGTCGAGCGCGGGCTTGCGCGGACTGTTCCCGCCAAATCCTTCGAGCCGCTCGATGATATAGGTCGAATAACCGACCTTGCCGAGTTCGCCGTCGCTGACCACCGTGACTCCGGCATCGACCTGCGCCGCCACCGCCGCATCGACCGCCGTTTGCACAACCGTATCGAAGGCCTCGGCGTCATAGGGTTCGCCAGCATCGCGGGCGAGGAGCAAAGGGGTCAATTCGGGGCCGCGCGGAAGGCTGCCGACATGGCTGGTGGCGATTGTCATGGTTTTTGCGTCTTCCAGTTCAACGGCGTCGTGATGAGCGCGTATGTTAAAGCTTCATATATATGAACCCTTCGCTTACTGGATGATATTCGCGCTGCAGAAGGTTTGCAAGTTGCGCGTCCTGAATTGCGGATTGCGCGGCGCTGTCTGCATCGCGCTACAGCGATTCGAGTTTCTGGCGAAGCCATGTGACAAAGGCCTGATTGGCGGCGTGCACACCGCTTGCCGAACGACGATACCCCTCGTCGAATTCGCCCAATCGCACAGCAGGCCACTCGGCCTGATGCAATGCGGTGGCTGAGCGCATCTTCGAATAATATTGGCGGAATTGACGATGATCCTCCGACCCCGCCTCGAACAAAGGTTCGCAGAGCTCACCGAGCACCGCGATCTGCGTCGACAGCAGACGGCGGTGCTGGATCAGTTCATGACGGCGTCCGTCATCCGTGCGCTTTGCGAGCGCGGCAAGATCGGCCTGAATTTTCTCCAGAGCCTCCAGATCTCGCTTGACGGATGCGGTGTCGGTCAACCGGCGAGTTGCCGCTCGAGCGCGTCGAGCACCCGATAACAGGGCAGGACTTGCGCGACCGAACTGTTGGGCTCGCGGCCCTCGCGGATCGCGGCGATGAACTCGCGGTCCTGCAGTTCGATACCGTTCATCGATACAGCGACATGCGACACGTCGATCGTCTCTTCCTTGCCGGTGAACAGATCGTCGTAGCGCGCGACATAAGTCGCGCTGTCGCCGATATAGCGAAAGAAGGTGCCGAGCGGCCCGTCATTGTTGAAGCTGAGCGAGAGCGTGCAGATCGCGCCGCTTTCCGCCTTCAACTGGATCGACATGTCCATCGCAATGCCCAGCTCGGGATGGATCGGCCCCTCGATCGCGTTGGCCTTGACGATCGGCCCGGCCTGATAGGCGAACAGATCGACGGTGTGCGCTGCGTGATGCCACAGCAGATGATCGGTCCAGCTGCGTGCCTCACCTTTGGCGTTCATGTTCTGGCGGCGGAAGAAATAGGTCTGCACGTCCATCTGCCGGACATTGAACTCGCCCGCCTTGATCCGGTTGTGGATATATTGATGGCTGGGATTGAAGCGCCGCGTATGGCCGACCATGCAGGTCAGGCCGGTCTCCTGCTGTTTGGCGAGTACTGCCTCGGCGTCGGCCAGGCTGTCGGCGAGTGGAATCTCGACCTGGACGTGCTTGCCCGCATTCATGCACTGAATCGCCTGATCGGCATGCATCTGTGTCGGGGTGCACAGGATCACCGCGTCGACATCGTCGCGCGCGAGGCTGTCGGCGAGATCGGTCGTCGCATGGCCGATGCCATATTTGTCAGCGATCGCCTGAGTGGCTTCAAGGCGACGCCCGACCAGCGACACGACTTCGACGCCGTCGATCAGTTTGAGGCCGTCGAGATGCTTTTCACCAAAGGCGCCGGCACCGGCCAGGGCGATTTTCATGTCTTATCCTTTCTTAGCCCTCTCCCCTCCGGGGAGAGGGCAGACGAGGCGTAGCCGAAGTCGGGAGAGGGGCAGTGTTCAAACCGGCTCCAGCACGATGTGCCCGACCGCCGTGTTGCTGGCGGGCACATGATAATGCCGGTGCAACAGTTTCGTGGCTTTCCCAAGCGCGCCGCGCATGACCAGCCACATCACCATCTCGATCCCCTCGCTGCCCGTTTCGCGTAGATATTCGATATGCTCGATACGGCGCAGCGCGTCGGAATCGCCGATCAGCCCGTCGAGAAACCTGTTGTCCCATTCCCGGTTGATCAGCCCGGCGCGTGGCCCCTGGAGCTGATGACTCATCCCGCCGGTGCCCCAGACCTGCACGTTGAGATCTTCGGGAAAACTTGCCACCGCGCGGGCGATCGCCTCGCCGAGCGCCCAGCAGCGATTGCCCGACGGCGGGGGATAGGTGACGACATTGACCGCGAGCGGGATCACCTTGCACGGCCATGCCTCAGGCTGGCCGAACATCATCGTCAGCGGCACTGTCAGGCCATGATCGACGTCCATCTCATTGATGATCGTCATGTCGAATTCGTCGAGGATCAGGCTCTGCGCGATATGCCAGGCGAGGTCTGGATGACCGATCACCGTCGGTACCTTACGCGGCCCCCAGCCTTCATCGGCAGGCTTGTATTCCTCGCCGCAGCCGATCGCGAAGGTCGGGATGATCTTCATGTCGAAGGCTGATGCATGGTCGTTATAGACCAGGATCACGACATCGGGCTTGGCAGCCTTTTCCCATTCCTTGGTCCAGTCATATCCGGCAAAGGCGGGCTTCCAATAATCCTCGCCCGTTTTGCCGAGATCGACCGCCGCGCCAAGCGCGGGGATATGGCTGGTCGCCACGCCGGCGGTGATACGCGCCATTTCAATTCTTCCCTTTTATGGAGCGCACGCCTTCGGGCGAGCGGCCGCCGGCGATCATCATCGCCGAATAATCTTCCAGGCTCATGCCCGACATGGTGCTGACCGCTTGGAGAAAGCTCTGCCCGTCGGTCGAGAAGACCTTGGCGAGGAAATAGATGTTGCCGCCGAGGTCGAGCAGGCGATTGTAATCGCGGTCGAGCACCGCCTGTTTCTGTTCTTCGCTGAGCTTCCACCCGTCGAGATATGTGCGTTCATCGGCCTTCCAGCGCTCGCGATTTTCGGCCTTCATCAGGCTCATCGCGAACTGGTTGAGGTGATAGCCCTGTCGCGCCCGCGCCGCCGTGAAAACGCGGGTACCGGGAATATCGTCGAATTCGGCGAGATAGGCGTGAATGTCGCGTGCTTCGGTCACAATCCGCGTTCCTTCAATTTGAGATCAAGGCGTGGAAACACGCGGCGCGCATTGCCTTCGAAGATCGCGTGCTTGTCCGCGTCGCTGACCGGCAGCGCGTCGACATAGCGTTTGGTGTCGTCGAAATATTGCCCGGTCTGCGGGTCGATGCCGCGCACCGCGCCGACCATCTCGCTGCCGAACAAGATGTTCTTGGTGTCGATCACCTTGGCCAGCAGGTCCACGCCGGGCTGATGATAGACGCAGGTGTCGAAATAGACATTGTTCATCACATGCGTGTCGAGGCTCGGCTGCTTGAGCATGTCGGCCAAACCGCGATAGCGCCCCCAATGATAGGGCACCGCGCCGCCGCCATGCGGGATGATGAAGCGAAGCGCCGGGAAGTCCTTGAACAGATCGCCCTGGATCAGCTGCATGAAGGCGATCGTATCGGCGGCGATGTAGAAGGCGCCGGTCGCGTGCAGCGCCGGATTGCACGATCCCGAGACATGGATCATTGCCGGCACGTCGAGCTCGACCATCTTCTCGTAGAATGGATACCAATAGCGGTCGGTCAGCGCCGGAAACGCGAAATGCCCGCCGCCGGGATCGGGGTTGAGATTGCAGCCGATAAAGGCGAGTTCGGTAACGCACCGTTCCAGCTCTTCGATCGACCCTTGCAGATCGGCCTTGGGCGATTGCGGCAACATGCACACGCCGGCGAAGGTGTCGGGGTAGAGCGCGCACACCCGCGCGATCAGATCGTTCGAGACGCGCGCCCATTGTTTGGACACGGCCTCATCGCCGACATGGTGCGCCATGGTCGAGGCGCGCGGTGAGAAAATCGTCATGTCCGCGCCGCGCTCCTTGAGGAGCTTGAGCTGGTTGGTCTCGATCGTCTCGCGGATCTCGTCGTCGGAGATGGCGGGGTAGGGCGGTGGCGTTTCGCCTGACTTGAACGCAGCCTTTTGCGCATCGCGCCAGGCATCATGCTGCGGCGGCGCGGTGGTGTAATGGCCATGGCAATCGATGATCATGGTCATTTCGCACTCTCCGTCATTCCAACGTCCGTCACCTCAGCGAAAGCTGGGGTCTTTTGCCGCGTGGGCGCGCTTTGTAACGTGGAGACCCCAGCCTTCGCCGGGGTGACGGCTTTCAGCTTGGCGCCGAGCCCCGGTTCGGGCGTCAGCCCCAATTCCCCGATCGCGCGTTGGCGCTCGACCGTGCCGCGTGTCATCGCCGCACCCGTGCCGAGCGTATCGAGCGTCTTCACCACTTCCTCCATTTCGGCGGCGCGGCGCAGACCGTGGATCATCATGCGGTCAAGATTATAGTCCGCCTTCTGCGCCCAATCGACGCCCGGCCAACTCGCATTGAGTGACGCGATGACCTCGTCCAGGACGCCGGCCCGATCGGCCGCAATGACGCATTCGGCGATCAGCGCCTCGATACCCTTCACCATCACCGACCGGATCATCTTGATCGAAGAAGCACGCCCGGTCTCGCCCGGCACGACGCGCACCGAGCCGAAGCCAATGCTGCGCAGCAATTCCGCCCCTGCCTCGGCATGCGGACCGGACAGAAGCAATGGCACAGCGGCACGCTGCGGAAGCACCGGCGACATGATCGCAACATCGACATGCCGCCCGCCGGCCGCCTCGATCGCGGCTGCAGCGGCACGCTTGGTATCGGGCGCCACGCTGTTCATGTCGAACCAGAAGGCGCCCGGGGCGATATGCGATGCAGCAGCCTCGGCAGCGGCGAGCGACTGGTCGGCGGTCACCAGCGATAACGCGGCGGCTGCACCTGAAAGTGCTTCGGCATTGGTCGCGGCCATCGCGACGTTGGCCAGGCGATGGCGATCCGACTTGATGTCATAAGCGATCATCGCAGCATCGAGCCCCGGCGCGAACGCTGTCGCGGCCTCTCCGAACCCGATCAATGCCAGTTGCGCAACCATATGCCGTGGCTAAGCGCGCATGCCCGCCCGCGCCCAATCGGAATGCTGGGCGGGCTATTCGAAATCCTGATTTGTCTTTCCTTGGCTGGACGCCATGTCTGCAAAAGAGAAGCAGAAGGCGGCCAGCCGTTGAATGCTGGCTATTGTTGAAAGCGGTCGCCCGGGTCATAGACGGTGTATGGATCGTGTCTCGGACAGGCTGATATTGATCCTCGGTTGGAGCAAACCAAATGCCACATGGTATAAAAATCTTTGGCCTTGCGATGATGCTCGCTCTTGCCGCGCGAGCTGAGGCCATCGATTGGCAGCTTCATCCGGCAGAGGGCGGTCGCGGTGTCGTGCTGACCTTCGATGCCGGACAACGGGTCTCCTATCGGTTCGAATGCACCGTCAATGACGTGATCGTGACCCAGAAGGGGGTCACCAAACTCATGGACCTGAAAAACGGCCAGACGGTTGGAGATGATGCACAGGCAGTGATGTCGCCGGGCGCGGCGATGATGGCATTGTTCGGTGGGAAGGGTGATCCGCGCTTCATACCGGCCGATGCGGTGAAAAATCCCGCTGGAGGCTGGGACCTGACGATCCACTTGCTCAAGGGTGACAAGCAGCTCACGGCGATCGGTAAGAGCGAGATGATGTCGCTCTTCACCACCGGCTATACGACGGCGGTTGTGATGGATGCCACCGCGCGTGCCAAGTGGAGCGATTTTATGCAACGCTGTGAGGCGGCTGCTTAGCGCCGTGGATCCAGTCCGACCGGTTGGTGTCGAGTGGATTGCTTGGGCAAGGTCTTGGTTTAGCATCTGATAAATAGTGATATTTGGTAATATCGGCGGAGGGATGCGACGGTCTGTAATCTGACACAACCGGTGTAGCATATCTCCCATCAGGCCAATCAGTCCCACCCCTCATCTCTGTCGCGGCGGCGATTCAACCATCATAACGGATCGGGCATTTCATCCCTTGCCGACCCACACCGGCGCGCTTTTTCTTAGTGTCGAAAAACAGGATTGGCATAGCGCCACCAGCGTATTGGCTGACCATCGCCACGCCATGCGCCGAGATGAGCCGGGTACCATAGGCGAATTGCCTAGACGGCGGCCAGCACCTCGAGAAACCGCGCCTGCACTCGCGTCGGCCGCCAGCCGGCACGCGTCGTCACGCCGATCACGCGCCCGCTCGCTTCGGGTGCCGGCCCGATCGCCGTCAGCATGCCCGTATCGATCTCGAGTCCCACCTGGTCGGGCGAGAGCAGGGTAAGAAAATCGCTTTCGCGCAACACCCCGCGGATCACCATCACCGACCCGCATTCGATCGGCGCTTCCGGCAGCGTACCGCCCGCGAACATGCTTTCCCACAATGCCCGGATCGGTGCGCCTGTGCGCCCGACGATCCAGGGATAGGCGCGCAGCGCCTCGCGTGTTGGCTGCGCCCCGCCGGCCAGTGGGTGTCCGGCACGCCCGACGATCACCAGCCGGTCGTCGAGCAGCGGCTGCTGCTGCAGATCGGGCGGGCCGGGCGCGGGTCGCAGCGCGCCGATCATCATGTCGAGCGTGCCGTCGCGCAACGGCTCGACCAGCTCGCGCCACGATCCCTCCGAAACGTCGAACCGCGCGCCGGGCATTTCGCGCGCCACCCGGGCGAGTGCGCGCGGCAACAGTTCGGCGCGCGACAGCGGCATCGCTCCGATCGCGACCCGCCCCGCCCCGCCGCGATCGGGTCCGGCCTCAACGATCCCCGCAGCAATTTCCGCGCTCGCCAGCCGGATTCCGCGCGCCAGCCGCCGCCCTGCTTCGCTCAGCGCAATCCCGCGCCCGCGCCGTTCGACCAGCACCGTGCCGCACACTTGCTCCAGATCGCGCACCGCACGGTGGATTGCCGGTTGCGAGAGCGCCGTCGCCGCACCCGCGCCGACGAAGCTCCCGGTATCGGCAAGCGCGAGAAAGGCATGCAGCTGCGTCGCCGTCATCAACTGCGCCGGCCGTGTGAATCCACGGGCGCCCGACCGTGTCGCGGCGCCAAGATGCGCGAAGGCCGCCACCGCGCGCGCCGTCAACGCTGCGCCCGCCTCGGTCGGCGCCATGCCATCGGTGCGCCGTTCGAACAGCGCCGTGCCGAGCTGCGCTTCCAGCTTGGCGAGCCCCTGAGTCAGTGCGGGCTGCGACAGGCTGACGATCTCGGCCGCCGCGCTCATGCTGCCATGCGTGACGATCGCCGCTAGCGCGCGCAGATGACGGAGATTGAGGTCGAACGGGGCAGGGGCCATGAAGCATCTATAGCAAAAACTTATCGATGGGCCATTCTTCCGAATTGTCGCTGCGCCGTACGACGCGCAGTCCTCGACGAAAGGAGATTTGCATGTCGAGGGTCGTGACCAGCATCGAACGCGCCGACACCATCGTCATCGACGGGCTCGCCGCATGCGGCGTCGCCACGGTGCATGAGGCGCAAGGCAGGATCGGCCTGCTCGCAAGCCGGTTGCGGCCAATCTATCCCGGCGCCCGGATTGCGGGCTCGGCGGTGACGATCTCGGCGCCGCCGGGCGACAATTGGATGATCCACGTTGCGATCGAGCAATTGCGGATGGGCGATGTCCTGGTGCTCGCGCCGACATCACCATGTGAAGACGGTTATTTCGGCGATCTGCTCGCCACCTCGGCGATGGCGCGGGGGTGTCGCGGACTGGTGCTCGACGCCGGCGTGCGTGACGTGCGCGACCTGACGCAAATGGGCTTTCCGGTCTGGTCGAAGGCGGTCTTCGCGCAAGGGACGGTCAAGGCGACGCTTGGATCGGTCAATGTCCCGATCGTGTGCGCGGGTGCGGCGATCGAGGCTGGTGACGTGATCGTCGCGGACGACGACGGTGTCTGTGTGGTCAAACGCGCCGATGCGGCAGATGTGCTGAAAAAGGCCCAGGCGCGCGAGGCCAATGAGGAATCGAAGCGTCAGCGGCTCGCGGCTGGCGAACTCGGGCTGGACATTTACGATATGCGCGGCAAGCTGGCCGAACTGGGGCTTACCTATGAGTGACGCACCAAACTCCCTCTCCCATCGGGAGAGGGAAGGGGGCCGCCGCGCGGCGGTGGGAAGGGTGAGGGTGATGGCGTCGCCCATATTCACCCTCACCCTTCCGCAGCTTCGCTGCTCCCTCCCTCTCCCGACGGGAGAGGGAATTTGACAGCCATCCGTTGCATGTGGATGCGCGGCGGCACGTCGAAGGGCGGTTTCTTCGTCGCGGAAGATCTGCCGGCCGATACGGCGGAGCGCGACGCCTTGCTGCTGCGCGTGATGGGATCGCCCGATCCGCGCCAGATCGACGGCATGGGCGGCGCCGATCCGCTCACCTCTAAGGTCGCTGTCGTCTCCCGCTCGGGGCGCGATGGCGTCGATGTCGATTATCTATTCCTCCAGGTGTTCGTCGATACGGCCGTCGTCACCGATGCGCAGAATTGCGGCAACATGCTCGCCGGTGTGGGGCCGTTCGCGATCGAGCGGGGGCTGTTCGCGGCGACGGCTGGGGAAACGCGGGTGTCGATCTTCATGGTCAATACCGGCCAGATCGCGGTCGCCACGGTGCAAACGCCGGGCGGCGTGCCGACTTATGCCGGTGACGCCCGCATCGATGGCGTGCCGGGAAGCGCCGCGCCGATCCCGCTGGAGTTCCGCGACACTGCGGGGTCGTCATGCGGCGCGCTGCTGCCGACCGGTAATGCGGTTGATATGATCGACGGCGTCGCCTGCACGCTGATCGACAACGGCATGCCCTGCGTGGTGTTCAAGGCCGAGGATGTCGGCGCGACTGGTTATGAGGACCGCGAGACGCTTGACGCGGCGACCGATCTCAAGGCGCGGATCGAGGCGATCCGGCTTCAGGCCGGACCGATGATGAATCTCGGCGATGTGACCGAGAAATCCGTGCCCAAGATGATGCTCGTCGCGCCGCCCGCGCATGGCGGTGCGGTGACGGTGCGCAGCTTCATCCCGCACCGCGCGCATGCCACCATCGGCGTACTGGGTGCAGTCAGTGTGGCGACGGCTTGCCTGGTGCCAGGTTCGCCGGCAGGCGCCGTCGCATCGATTCCCGACGGCGCGCGCAAGACGCTGTCGGTCGAACACCCGACCGGCGAGATGAGCTGTGTCCTGGAACTGGGTGAGGACGGGCAGGTGGCGACCGCGGCATTGCTTCGCACCGCGCGTAAACTGATGGATGGAGAGGTGTTCGCATGAGCACGGACGAGCAGGGTCGCGTTCGCAGCTGGACCGAACATCCCTCTACGCCCCGGTACGTGCCGCCGCCTGGCGCGGTCGATGCGCATTGCCATGTGTTCGGCCCCGCAGCCGAATTTCCGTTCAGCCCGCTCGCCAAATATCAACCCCAGGATGCCGGGCCGGACATGCTGTTCGCCCTGCGCGACCGGCTGGGTTTCGCTCGCAACGTGATCGTTCAGGCGAGTTGCCACGGGACCGATAATGCCGCCACGCTGAACGCCATCGCGAAGTCCGGCGGCAAGGCGCGGGGGGTTGCGGTGGTTGATCCCGCGATCAGCGATGATGAGCTGCGAATGCTCGATAGAGGCGGGATGCGCGGCGTGCGCTTCAACTTTCTCAAACGGCTGGTCGACAATGCGCCCAAGGACAGGTTCCTCGAGGTCGCCGGCCGCTTGCCGAAGGGTTGGCACGTCGTGGTCTATTTCGAAGCGGACATCCTTGAGGAGATGAAGTCTTTCCTCGCCGCGATCCGGGTGCCGATCGTGATCGATCATATGGGCCGGCCCGACGTGACACAGGGACCGGATGGCCCCGATATGCGCGCTTTTCGCGCCCTGCTGGACAGTCGTGACGATATCTGGACCAAGGTGACCTGTCCCGATCGCCTGTCGCCGCTAGGTGAGCCCTATGACGATTTCGTCGCGGCGGTGCGGCCGCTGGTTGAGGATTATCAGGACCGCGTGCTGTGGGGCACCGACTGGCCGCATCCCAATATGGAGCATCGCATCCCTGACGATGGCGGTCTGGTCGATGTGATCCCGCGTATCGCGCCGATCGGGGCATTGCAGCACAAGCTGCTCGTGGCGAATCCGATGCGGCTTTACTGGCCGGAAGAGGCTGGGACCTGAACCGGGGCTATCACCTGGCCGAATATCGGAGATCTGCAAACACCCTTCCACGATGAGGAAGTCTCGCGACAGGCTCTCGCCGGATCGTTGATCGACATATGTGCCCGAAGCTACTCCGCGCGCTCGCGTGATTTTCTAAACCCGGCACGGACAGCTGCAGCGATCGAGCGTCGCCGCTGCCAAATGTAACGCAAGAGACTCCTGTTCTCTTGCGACGGGTCGGTTATTACCGGCTTGAGGGCGCGCTTGGGGAGAGCATATCGATGGGGAACGCAGCCGAAGCGAAACGGCGGCAGCCGCTTGGCTTCCTGCTCCTCTATGCACTGGCTCAGGCCGGCAGCGTGATCGCCTATACACCATTCCTGATGCTCGTGCTGCCGGCGCGCGTCACGGAGCTTGCCGGGCAGGACGATGTTCTGTGGCTCGGCTATATCGTCTTTGCCGGCGCGGTTGCAGCGAGCTGTGGGGGTGTTTTCTTTGGCTGGCTCAGCGATCGGACGGGACGTCGGCGCGTCTGGATTCTCGCAGGGCTTTTGCTGAGTACCGGATTCCAGCTGGCGATGGTGCGATGCGACGACATCGCCGCGCTGCTTTGGCTTGTCGTGGCCTGGCAATTGTCACTCAACATGCTGCTCGTACCATTGCTCGCCTGGGCGGCGGATCTGGTGCCCGACGAGCAAAAGGGCATGCTCGGCGGCCTTCTCGCCCTGGCGCCCGCGAGTGGCGCCTGGTCTGGGATTGCGCTTGCCGCGAGCGGCGCAACGACCTTTCAGGACAAGCTTTGGGTCATTGCCTTTCTGGCGATAGCTGCGGTTTTGCCGGTGTTGTGTTTCGGACGCCCGCGCCAATCATCCGGACCCGCCATTCCCGTCCGGCAAAGCGTGTCGGCCAGCCCGCGGCTCGGGTCGGTGGCGATGCGGGTATGGGCCGCGCGCCTGCTTGTCCAGATTTCCGGGGCGGCGCTTGCCAGCTATCTCTACTTCTGGCTGCGCGCGCTCGACCCCGCGATGGGAGACGGTGAAAAGACCGTCCTTTTTGCAGGCGGACTGACGGCCGCAATCTTCCTTGCTTTTGTCGTCGGTCGATGGACCGATCGGCATGGACGCCCTTTCGCAATGCTATCATTGCTGGCGGTAATTTCCGCAGCGGGACTGGGTGCGATGGCCCTGGCCGGTGATCCGGCTACAGCAAAGTCGGCCTATTTGCTTTTCGCGACGACCGGCGCGACCTTTCTTGCGCTGCATGCGAGTCAGACGCTGCGCATTCTTCCCGACCCCGATCGGCGTGGGCGTGATATCGGAATCTTCAATCTCGCCAACACCGCGCCTTCGCTGGTGATGCCATGGCTCGCCATTTCGCTCGTCCCGGCGTTCGGCTTTGAGCGGCTTTTCCTTCTGCTCGCTTTGCTCGCTCTTGCAGCAGCCGCCCTGTTGGCAACAATTCCGCGAGATGTCTGAGCGCGCCCACATCTTCCGCCGCGTCTCGTTCGATGAGTTGCGTAGCCACGACTTCTGGCAAACAAAGTTCGACATCTTTATCATCAAGCCACCACATGCCGGGACTAAACAATATGGCGAGATACGTGCTGGGCCTGTTGCTGGTCGCCGCATCGGTCCTTCCGGCGAATGCCGCTACACCCAATAATGGCGGCCCCTATAATGCGATCTTCCTCGAAGGCGGGATTGGCGTCGAGCGCGCGCTGGCAGACGCCAGCGCGATGGCGAAGACCGGGGCACCGTACAGCATCTCGGCCTGGGTAAAGCCCGACGCGCGGCAGAAGGGCATGGTCGTGCTGGTGGCGCTGGGCTCGACCGAGGGCGGCGCCTGCCGGTGTCTGGCGTTGAAGGACGGCGTACCGGCCGTACGCGACGGCGAGGCATTGCTCGCGGCTTCGCGTTCGGTAGCGCCGAAGACCTGGACGCACCTCGTCGCCTCGTCCGATGGCAAGACGCTGCGGCTCACGATCGATGGACGCGAAGTCTCGCGCGGGGCGATACGCTCCACCGAGGTCAAGGCTGTGATCGGAGTCGCCCCCGCGACGCCGGGGGCGCCGCATTTCGGCGGTGCGTTGGTGCATGTCACAGTCGACGACGCTGCGCTCAGCCCGGCACAGATTTCGCGCATGTGGAGCGATCGGCCCAAATTCGAACTGATCCAGATGTGGAAGGTCGGCCAGGGCTGGGAGTGGCAGCGCTACGCCAATACCGGCCTATGGCGGCAGCAGGATCCGTGGACGCTGCCCAAGGCCAAAGGGGAGGGGACGCCTCCGGTCGCCAAGCCCGTGACGGCGCGTCCGGCGCTTGAGGCGATTGGCGATAATCGATGGCAGATCAATGGCTGGCGTCTGATCGGCGCGGGTGACGTGATCGCGGACGCGAATGTGCTTTCGCGGCCCGGTTTCGATGCGCGCAAATGGTACGCGGCGACGGTGCCAGGCACCGTGCTGACGACGCTTGTCGACCGTGGCGTCTATCCGGATCCCTATTACGGACTCAACAATTTGGCGATCCCCGAGAGCCTGTCGCGGCAGGATTGGTGGTACCGCGCCAGCTTTGAGGTGCCGCCCGAGGCGGCGGGGCGCGCGCTGACCCTGACCTTCAACGGCATCAACTATGCCGCGGAAATATGGGTGAACGGCGTGAAGCTGGGTAACACCACCGGCGCCTTCATTCGGGGCCGCTTCGACATCATTCCACAGGCTGGCGAGAATGTGATCGCGGTGCGGGTGTCGCCGCCGCCGCATCCCGGTATCCCCCACGAACAATCGATCAAGGGCGGCGTGGGCATGAATGGCGGCCAGTTGGCGATCGACGGGCCCACTTTCGTCGCCACCGAGGGCTGGGACTGGATTCCCGGGATCCGCGATCGCAACACCGGCATCTGGCTTCCGGTGGAGCTTCAGGCGCACGGCACGGTGCGCATCCTCGATCCGCAAATTGTCACCGATTTGCCGCTCCCGCGCATCGACAGTTGCGATGTGCATGTCCGAGTGCCGGTGGAGAACAAGGGCACGACGGCGCTGCAGGTGACGGTACGTGCGAGCTTCGACGGTCACGACATGGAGAAGCTTGTCACGGTCGCCCCGGGGGTCACCAGCATCGCCTTCGCGCCCGTCACGGTTCGTGATCCCAGGCTATGGTGGCCCAATGGTTATGGCGAGCCGGCGCTGCACGATATGCGCTTCTCCGTGCTCGTCGGCGGTCAGCCTTCGGACATCAAGACCGTGCGCTTCGGCATCCGCGAGGTCAGCTATGACCTGTCCCTGTTCGACAGCAGGGGCGTGCTGCGCCGTGTCAATGTGCAGACCACCGATGGCGGCCTCAAGGGCGAGAAGCTGATCGCGGTCAATCACGAGGCGATCAAACAAACCCCGCGCGGCTGGACCGAATCGCTCACCCCGGCAGGCGAACATTCGCCGGCGGTCGCCGAAATCTCCGAGACGCTGCCCGAGCCGCATCTGGCGATCCGCGTCAATGGCGTGAAGATCGCCGCGCGCGGCGGCAATTGGGGCATGGATGATGCGATGAAGCGGATCGACCGCGCCCGGCTCGAACCCTATTTTCGGTTGCAGAAGGAAGCGCACATGAATGTGGTGCGCAACTGGATGGGCACCAATACCGAGCCGCAATTTTTCGACCTCGCCGACGAATACGGGCTGATGGTGCTCAACGATTTCTGGCAGTCGACCCAGAATTTCCAGGTCGAACCGCAGGATCCGCAGCTGTTCCTTGCAAATGCGCGCGACACGATCGCCCGCTACCGCAACCACCCGTCGATCATCCTCTGGTTCGGCCGCAACGAGGGCGTCCCGTATCCCGCGTTGAACGAGGGGCTGGACGATGCGGTACACGCACTGGACGGAACACGCTGGTACACGGGCAGTTCGAATGTCGTGAATCTGCAGGACTCGGGGCCATATAATTATCGCCCACCGGTCGGCTATTTCACCGATCTCGCCACCGGCTTCTCGGTCGAGACGGGAACGCCGTCACTGTCCACGATCGAATCGATCAAATCCTCTGTGCCCGACGCCGATCGCTGGCCGTTGAGCGATACGCTGGCCTATCATGACTGGCATTTCGCCGGGAACGGCGACACCAAAACCTTCATGCAGACGCTCGAAACCATGTTCGGTCCCGCGACCTCACTCGAGGATTTCGAGCGCAAGGCGCAGATGATGAATCTCGAAACCCACAAGGCGATGTACGAAGGATTCCTTGGGCACCTCTGGACCAAGAATTCGGGCCGGCTGCTATGGATGACCCACCCGGCCTGGCCGTCGAACGCGTGGCAGATCTACAGCTGGGACTATGACACGCACGCCGCCTATTATGGGGCGAAGAAGGCGACGGAGCCGCTCCACGTCCAGCTCAACCTGCCGGGCAATGAACTGATCGTACTCAACACGACACGTGAAGACCTTCGCCGTCTGACCGTGGCAACGCGGGTGGTTGGCCTCGACAATCGCGAGCTCTTCGTGCGCACCGACCGGGTCGACGCACTTGCGAACCGGGCGACTCCGCTCGCGCCGGTGCCACTGGAGTCGCTTTTCGCGCGCGATCCGATGCTGCTGGTGGCGCTCAAGCTGACCGACGATTCCGGTAAA
This sequence comes from Sphingomonas sp. So64.6b, assembly GCF_014171475.1. Classification (NCBI taxonomy): domain Bacteria; kingdom Pseudomonadati; phylum Pseudomonadota; class Alphaproteobacteria; order Sphingomonadales; family Sphingomonadaceae; genus Sphingomonas; species Sphingomonas sp. So64.6b. The sequence continues at coordinate 1,952,729 of NZ_CP048817.1, read as the reverse complement.
CTCGTCGCGGAGAACTTCTACTGGCGCGGCAAGGATAGCGCTTCCTATCGAGCGCTCGACACGCTGGCGAAGGTTCCGCTTCGAATGGAGGTGGAAGCACCGGTCAACAACGGTGCCGACCGGCGGGTTCGGGTGACTTTGTCCAACTCCAGCAGCACCCCGGTACTCAATGCCAAACTCACGCTGGTTGACGCGAGGGGAGGGCGTATCCTTCCAGCCTTCTACAGCGACAACTACCTTGCCTTATTGCCCGGCGAGACGCGCTCCGTCGATGTGCGCTATCCGGCGGCGGTCGCCGGCACGCCGGGCCTCACGCTGCGTGGCTGGAACGTCGTGCCGGCACGGATCGAGGCGAAATAGTGGGGGACAGACTTGGAGTTGCGCGCCGCGCGCGAAGAGCGGCGGCGCTTCAAGAGAAGTGAAGCCGTGAACGATCAGGCATTCAAGCCGGCGTTGTAGAAGGCGTCAGCTATGCACATTGCGATCAGCCTTTCGGGCATTTCGCGACGATATCGGCTTCCGCGCCGCTGCCCAGGGCAACGCGTGACAGGCTGAAACCCAGACTTCCGCCGGTCGCCAGGCGAAAGGGGGCGGTGATGCGAGTCATATCCGCCCCGGTTGCGGCGAAACACTTCAGCGGTACCCCCAGCACACGCCACCGGCCGGGCGCCAGCGCTGTGAACTCGGGCAGGTGGAGCGGACGTCCGCACGCCGATCCGTCGCACCGAAGCGACATGGTAATGGCTGCCGAAGGGGGCGTGTCGAGGCGCATGGTGGCAAGCAGCATGACGTCACCATTGGTCTCTCGCGACAGGTCGATGGCGTCTTGCGTGTTGATCTCGAGCGCCGATCCGCCGGGACCGCCAGCGATGGCGAATTTTCGCGCGCCTTCCTGTACGTCATGATCGGTCGCGGTGACGATCGCCCGCCCCGACAGCCCGGTGGCGGGAACTGTCGTCACGCGCAATGAATCGCTGCCGTCGATCTGCGACACGGTTAGCGACCATGACGCCGCCGCCACACCCTTGTCGAAATAAGCGCCGCCGCCGCTGCCGTCGTCGGCGACTTGACTGTCCTCCGACAGCGGTTTCCATGGTTGCGGCCCACCGGCGTAAGTCAGTCCATAGCCAAAGGGAAACAGGACAGGCCCGCCATGCTTTGCCGTCGCCGGCCAGGCCGTTGGCAGGCGCCCCCGGAAGTCGAAGGCCGGTGCACCGTTCTCGCCTGCGAACAACAGGTCGGCAACGCCCGCGCCTTCGGATCCGGGCAACCAGGCGGTAACAAGAGCATCGGCTTCATTTAGTGCTTCATTGATATAGAGCGGCCGTCCGGTGATCATGACCGCGACCACTGGAATTCCCGCCGCTTTGAGTTTGCGCATCGTCGCGAACGGCCGACGCAATTCGGGGCGCAGCTGGAGCGATGGGATGTCTCCCTGGAACTCGGCGTAGGGCGTTTCACCAAAAATCACGATCGCGGCATCGGGACGCTGTTTATAATCGCCTTCAAGGGCCAACTCGGCGCTGCCGCCTGCTGCGGTGACCTGTTGCTCGATGCCACGCCATAGCGATGTTGCGCCCGGAAAATTGCCGTTGTTCAGCCCAGTGCCTTGCCAGCTGAGGGTCCAGCCACCCGACTGGCGGGCAATGTCGTCGGCGCCATCGCCGGCGACGAGGATGTGCGCCTGCGGTTTGAGGGGAAGGACGCCGGTGTTTTTGAGCAGGACGAGCGACTTGCGAACCGCTTCGCGCGCCACCGCTCGATGCTCGGGCGCGCCGAGCAGGTCGTAGCGGCCCGAATAGCCGCGCGCGGATGGCTTGCCCGCCTCGAACAGGCCCAGGCGCTGCTTGACGCGCAAGATGCGCGCGACCGCATCGTCGAGCCGCGCCAAGGGAATCGTGCCGTTCTTGACCTGGGCCAGCGTGCTTGCATAAAGTGCGCGCCAGCTGTCAGGAGCCATGAACATATCGATACCGGCATTGGCTGCGACGGGGCAGCTGGCGTTGCTGCAACCGGCGACCTGCCCATGCGCGTTCCAGTCGGTGACGACAAAGCCACCAAACTTCATCCGGTCTTTCAATATATCGGTGACCAGCCCCTTGTTGCCGGAAATCTTCACGCCCTGCCAGCTCGAGAAACTGGTCATGATAGTAGCGACACCGTTTTCGATCGCCGGAATATAGGGCGCACCATGGACGACGCGCAGGTCGCGCTCGGAAATGGTCGCGTCGCCCTGATCCTTGCCGCCCTCTGTCGCGCCGTCGGCGAGGAAATGCTTGGTGCTTGCAGCGACATGCGGCCCTGCAAGAATTGGCGTGATCGAAGGCGGCCCCTGCAATCCGCGGATCATACGGCCGACATAAGAGGTAACGAGCGCCGGATCAGACGAATAGCCTTCATAGGCGCGCCCCCAGCGATAATCCTGCGGGACGGTGACGGTCGGGGCGAAGGTCCATTCCTGGCCCGTAACGCGAATTTCGATCGCCGTTACCTGGCCGATGCGTTCGATCAGGTCGGGGTCGCGCGCGGCGCCCAGGCCCACATTGTGAGGGAATAGGGTGGCTCCGACGATATTACTATGCCCGTGCACCGCGTCTGTACCCCAGATGATCGGGATCGCCGGCTCGCCCGGCGCGTGGTCCATCGACGCCGCGTAAAAGGCGTCAGCCAAGGCAAGCCAGTCACGCGCGGGAGCGAGGTCATTGCCGCCGGGGCCCGAGTTCCCGCCATTGAGCACCGAACCGAGATGAAATTTGCGCACATCATCGGGTGTCACGCTTGCGATATCAGCCTGAATGGTCTGTCCGACTTTCTGTTCAACCGACATCTGGGCCAGCAGCGCCTGAACATGCGCCTCGTCGCTGGGAGAAATGACCTGCGGAAAGGTCAATTCGGGCCATTCTCCGGGATGGACTATGGCTGACGCCTTCGCAGGGGAGCGATCATGCTGCGATGCCAATGCTGGCAGCGTCAAGGTCACAGCCAGAGCGGAGACGGTGGCGTAACGCAGTGTTCTAACGAGCATAAAGTCACACCCCGAGCTGTCATTGTACGTCATTTGCAAGCGAGTCAGGGCTGACAACCTTGACAGGGTTAAGCTGAAAATGACCCGTATTGGCAGTAATATGAAACATTATTTGACAACGTTGACAAGCTTATGCAACAAAAAGTGCGTGGGGTTTGATGGGCCGCGAGTCTGCTTGTCGGATTTCGCCGGGCCGCGTCGTCCCGCGCCACAGACGTTCATATCCGCACGCCAAGATGCGGTTGGGAGGATAGAAATGATCAGCAAGACTTTGCATCACCGGAGAATGCTGCTGGCGGCGGCTTCAGTTCTGGTCCTGGGATTGGTGGGTTCACCTGCATTCGCGCAGTCCGAACAGGCGGTTGAAGAGGGCGCAGGTCAGACTGTTGAAGAGGGTGCCGGCGACGACATCGTCGTAACCGGTTTTCGCGCATCGCTGCAGAACGCATTGAACGCCAAGCGCGATTCCAACCTGATCATCGAGTCGGTAACGGCCGAAGATATCGGGAAATTCCCCGACCAGAATGTCGCCGAATCGCTGCAGCGTCTTCCCGGAATTCAGATCGATCGCGAAAATGGACAGGGATCAAAGGTCCGTATTCGCGGTCTCGAACAGAATGTGACGCTGCTGAACGGCGAACTTTTTGTCAGCGGACTCGAAGTCTACAAGGTCGGCGAGGGTAATTATAACCGCAACGACAGCCTTGAGGGCATTCCGTCGGAACTGATCGGAGGTATCGAGGTCTTCAAATCGCCCAACGCCTCGCTCCTCGAAGGTGGCCTGGGCGGCATCGTCAATCTGAAGACCCGCAACCCGCTCGATCTCAAAGAAGGCCTCACGGTAGGCGGCAATTTGAAGATGAGCCAGGGCAGCGAAATCGACGGATGGAAGCCTGCCGGCGCAGCCGTGCTGGGGTATAATTTCAACGATCGTTTCGGGATCATCGCGTCGTTCAGCTATGAAAAGACCAACAATCACGTCAACGTCCTGGGCGGCGACAATCGCGGCAACTGGGCATTTGCTGGTGGACGCCGCGACACGGCGACCGTCCCGACCAATTATTATGCGCCCGAGTATCGCTATATTACCGACCGCGATCAGTATCGCCGGCGCTGGGGCGCGTCATTGGGAGTCAATTTCAGACCCACCGACGAACTTGAAGTCAGCGCGCAATATTTTCGGTCGGATCTGAAAATCGATACGCGCGAAGCGTCGGTCAAATTCCCGTTCGGCCAGGGTGAATCACAGGGGCTGATCGGCAATTATAATATCAACAACAACGGCGTCCTGCTCGAAGGGACTGTCCGCGCGCAATCAGCCGAAGCCATCTCGTTCGTCGATGTCTCGAATATCAAATCGGACAACCTCCAGTTTAAAGTCGACTGGGACAATGACACCAATTTCCGCGCATCGATCATGGCCGATTATTCAGCGTCCAAGATGAACCGCGAAGTGGCGAATAACGACGTGCGCTACACCGCTTATGGCGTTCGCGGCCCGGGCACTTCGGGACCGCAGCCGGGGTTCATACCAAACGCCGCAGCGCCGGCGACGTTTGATTTCACCTATCGCAACGGCGATTTTCCGAGCTTCGGCATCGGTGCGGGCAGCCCGCAGGACCTGTTCAATAATCCGGCCTATGGCTTCTTCAAATCGCATTGGGCCTTTGGCGACCGGTCCGATATCAAGGGGCATTCGATCCGTGCAGACTTCGCCTATGACGTTGATAACGGCAATACGAATACCATCACGTTGAGCGCAGGCTTCCGATACGGGCAACGCACGGTCGATTTCACTTCGGGCCGCTATCTCGCCGACTATAGCGGCAGGGGCGAACTCGATGCGACCGCGATCCCCGCTGCCAACCGGGTTGCGGGTTTCTCGTATAACTGGACGCCCTATGGCTATTTTCAGGATGGGGCGATCGGTTTTAAAATCTGCGATCTGCCTGAAGTAAACAGACCCGCCGCCTTTGCGGGATGCACTCGCTTCGGCAATTCGCCGGCATTGATTACGCCCTACGCGACCCTGATCAGCAATCCCGGGCGGGTCGAGGCGATCACTCATTTTGGAGGCGGCGGCCATGTCCCGGGCGATACGGTCCTAGTGGCCAACCGGTCCCAGATGACCAATGCCCTGCAATGGATTCAGTCGCTCTATCCCGACACTCCGTTCACCTTCTTTAACGATCCGTTGCAGACCTATCGGGTCAAGGAGGAGACGAAGTCGGGCTATATCATGGCCGACATGGGCGGGACCGACGATCCCTATCATGTCAATGTCGGCCTCCGTCTCGTAAACACCAATTTGACCATCGACCAGAACCAGCCCGCCAACGCCGATCCCAGCTATTGGGGAACGGACAGCTGGAATGGCGTGCTGCGCGATTTCACGACCGCCACGGTGGTTCGGCGCTACACGGATTTCCTGCCCAGCGTGAACGCGGTGTTCGATGTGCGCGATGGCGACAAGATCCGCTTTTCGGCGGCACGCGTCGTTGCCCGCCAACCGCTCGTATCGCTCGGGCAGGGTTTCGCTACCCAATTTACGCGCGACCCGATCGATAATCTGTTCAAATTCACCAACGGCAGCCGCGGAAACGCCGATCTCGATCCATTCCGCGCTTATCAGTTCGACCTCGGCTTCGAACATTATTTCGGAAGCCAGGGTCTATTGTCCGCGGGCCTGTTCTGGAAGGAAGTCGACAGCTTCATCGTCAACGAAACGGTCGCTGTGTTCGTGAACGACCAGGCCGGCGGCAGGCTGGGGCCGGTTTCGCAGCCCGCGAACGGATCGGGCGGTCGGGTCAAAGGCTTCGAGATCGCGGCGCAATATGGCTTTGATTTCGGCTTTGGCTTTACCGCGAACTATACCTTCTCGGACACCAGCACCAATTTTAGCACCGACTTCGATGACAAATTGCCTTTGCCGGGCGTGTCGAAGCATTCGGCTAACGGCCAGCTCTATTTCGAGAAATATGGTTTCGCCGCGCGCGCCTCGTACAGCTGGCGTTCCAAGCAATATCTGGGGAATTTCGGATTTGCCGACGGAGCAGTAACGCGGAATCTCGGCATTTTTCAGAAATCCTATGGTCAGCTGGACGGGCAGATCAGCTATAAACTGACCAAGAATTTCGAGATATTTGCTGAGGCGATCAACATCGCCAAAGCCGACACTCGCGTTTATCTGCAATTTCCCGAACTGCCCTTCCGCTACGAGTCCGGCTCAAGGCGGGTTTATGGCGGCGTGAAATTCAACTTCTGATCTGATGTTTTTGGATTAGGCGGCGGCCCTTCATTGAAGGGTCGCCGCTGTCTTGTGCCGTGCTCAAATCCGTGACGATATTCGTGTCCGACAATGGGCAAGTTGGCTTCGGATAATTCGAATGAAGTGAGCATCGACCGATGCCCAAATCGAAGCGGTGCCGCTTCGAAACTCCCGAACTGTTCTCGCGCTAGATTACCGATCTGACGCTTAGGCCGGTGGCGGCGCAGCCGTCAGTCGCTCGATGAGTTGGTGCGCATGAATGACCATTGGGCCCGGGTCTTCGCCTGCCAGGTCGCGCAACAGCATGTCAGCGGCCGTCTTGGCCATTTCCACGATCGGTTGCCGGACCGTCGTCAGGCGCGGCCATATCATGCGAGCGATTTCGGAATCGTCGAAGCCGACGACAGTCAGATCGGCCGGAACATCAAATCCAAGCTCGCGCGCTGCCGACATGGCGCCGACCGCCATGTCGTCATTCTGCGCTAAGATGCCGGTCGGGCGCAGCTTGCGTGACAGGAGACGCTTGGTTGCCTCATATCCCGATTCAAAGCTGAAATCGCCGGTTTCGACCAGCTCCGGAAGCCGTGGTACGCCATTGGCGTCGAATGCCTGATGATAACCGATCAGGCGCTGAGCGCTCGCGGCATGGGTGGGATCGCCGACGATAATAGCGATTGTCCGGTGGCCGAGGCCGATGACATATTCGGCCATCTCGCGAGCCGCCGCGACATCGTCCATCGCCGTCGACAACCCGATTTCAAGCTGCGACTGCGGAGCAATTCGCGCGAATGGAATACCCGCGTTGGAAAGGCCTTCGATAATATCAGGGTGGTCCGACGCCGGCGGCGCGAGGATGACACCGTCAAGCGCCGCTGATCGTACCAGGCTAACCACTTCGCGCGGGCGATCCATGACGGATTCAACCGGGAGAACGATCAGACGGTAACGTTCGCCATGCAATCGTTCGAGCGCGCCCCGCTGTAGTTCCACCACATAGCTCGGACTCGGTTTTTCATAGATCAAACCAATAAGGTATGATTGGCGCCGAACCAGGCCTTGAGCGAGAACATTGGGGTGATAATTGAGCTCCTTGGCTGCATGGAGCACCTTTTTACGCAGCGCCGGCGAAATGTGCGGCTCATCATTGAAGACGCGCGATACGCTTTTGGGCGACACATGCGCCAGCTTGGCGACGTCGATAATCGTTGAACGTTTCTCGCCACGCGCCATGTTCAGGTCGGTGGCGAAATTGTCCTTCGTTGTCAATTGTGCGGCGGATATATTGTTCGCTGCCCATAGGAGGCCAGTTTTTTAGTCCGGAGAGGTTGCCGCCTCGCGGCTCTGGGTCTCGGGTTTGGCTGGGTCACGAGGATTCAGGGTGGTGCCCCCGGCGAGATTCGAACACGCGGCCTACGGTTTAGGAAACCGTTGCTCTATCCGGCTGAGCTACGGGGGCACGGTGGCGGTTGGTAAGCGACGGCGCCGGAGCGGTCAATCGTCGCTGAGGCAATTTGGTCGATGTCACGGATGGACGCACTACCGGCGCCGGACATGGATCGGGCCCGGGCAGCGCAAACTGTCCGGGCCCGATCTTGTTCGATTACCGCCGATGCGTGAGCATCCGCGGCGGTCGATCACGCCTTGACGTGCTGCGCGATGTACTTGTTCATTTCGAACATCGTGCACTTGTCGCGACCAAAAACCTTCTTCAGCTTTTCGTCGGCCAGAATCTCGCGCTTGTTGGCAGGGTTCTGGAGGTTGTTCGCCTTGATGTATTCCCAGACCTTGCTGATCACCTGGCTGCGGGGCAGCTTGTCGTTGCCGACGATCGCGCCGAGCTCGGGCGAGGGCTGCACCGGTGCATGGATGCCGCCGGTCTTGGTGGGGGTCGTCGCCATATAAAGTCCTTCCTGATGTGCCGTTCAAGCCGACATCGATTCACGCCTTCTTCAGCGCGCCCTCCTTGTGCGCCGCCTTTCCGCCGTTGTCACTCTCTACGATGTATTGTGGATCATCCTTCGTCGCACGAACCTGATGACCTTGATCCTGGTGTCGCTGGTCTGTTTCTTGACCACCGTGCCATGGGCGGTGCCGGCATGCGATTTCCAGCTGACCTTGTCGCCCGTTTTCACGCTCGCCATGTGCCGTCTCTCGATTGAACCAGGACAAGCGCGGAGCGGCAGTTTTGGTTGCATTTCCGCCACTTTCGGGCCCGCCATCGCCACACGCTTGCATCGTCGCGGTCATCGCGGCATCTGGTCCCGGCATGCCTGAAAGGATGATCGATGAAGACCCGCGCCGCTGTTGCATTCGAGGCCAAGAGGCCGCTGGAGATCGTCGAACTCGACCTAGAAGGACCCAAAGCGGGTGAAGTTCTGGTCGAGATCATGGCGACCGGAATCTGCCATACCGATGCCTACACGCTCGACGGACTCGATTCGGAAGGGCTGTTTCCCAGTGTGTTGGGGCACGAAGGCGCCGGAGTCGTGCGCGAGGTCGGCGCGGGCGTGACTAGCGTGAAGCCGGGCGATCACGTCATCCCGCTCTACACGCCTGAATGCCGCCAGTGTAAGTCGTGCCTCAGCGGAAAGACCAATTTGTGCACCGCGATCCGTGCCACGCAAGGGAAAGGGTTGATGCCCGACGGCACCAGCCGCTTCAGCTATAAGGGCGAGACGATCTTCCACTATATGGGCTGTTCGACCTTTTCGAACTTCACCGTGCTGCCCGAGATCGCGGTGGCGAAGATCCGTGAGGACGCGCCGTTCCAGACCAGCTGTTATATCGGCTGCGGCGTGACCACCGGCGTCGGCGCGGTGGTCAACACCGCTAAGGTCCAGGTCGGCGACAATGTCATCGTGTTCGGCCTCGGCGGGATCGGCCTCAACGTGCTCCAGGGCGCGCGGATGGCGGGGGCAGGGATGATCATCGGTGTCGATATCAACCCGGATCGCGAGGAATGGGGCCGCAAGTTCGGCATGACCCATTTCGTCAATCCGAAGGACGTGAGTGACATCGTCGCGCATCTCGTCGCGCTGACCGATGGCGGGGCGGACTATACGTTCGACTGCACCGGCAACACGACGGTGATGCGCCAGGCGCTGGAGGCATGCCATCGCGGCTGGGGCACCAGCATCATCATCGGCGTGGCCGAAGCGGGCAAGGAGATCGCCACGCGGCCGTTCCAGCTGGTCACCGGACGCAACTGGCGCGGTACCGCGTTCGGCGGCGCCAAGGGGCGCACCGACGTGCCCAAGATCGTCGACTGGTACATGAACGGCAAGATCGAGATCGACCCGATGATCACCCATGTGCTGAGCCTCGAGGAAATCAACAAGGGCTTCGACCTGATGCATGCGGGGGAGAGTATCCGCAGCGTGGTGGTTTATTGAATCGACGATGACCGAAGGCTGTGAAGCCCACTGAACAAAAAACCCCCGGCGTGCGCACGCCGGGGGTTTTGTTTGGTGAGGGGCGGGCAAGCCCGCTTTTCCGCCGGATCAGAACGACTTACGGAACGTCATGCCGTAAGTGCGTGGCTGGTTGGGATAGCCGCTATAGCTACCATCCTGCGCCACTGTCGGGAAGGTCGCGATCAGTGAGTTGTTGTTGGTCAGGTTACGCGCCCAGCCCATCACTTCCAGCTTGGCGTTGACGAACGTGACGCCGATGCTGGCGTTGACGTTGTTGGTTCCCCAGGTTCCGATTTCTGGCGGGGTCGTCTCGGTCAGCTGAGTCTTGCTGGTATAGTCATACTCCCCGCGGATATAGGCGTTGATGCCATCGGCGAGGTCGTGAGACAGCGTTGCCGATGTCGAAAAGCTCCACTTTGGAATACCGGCGGGCGCGTCGCCTGTCAGGTCGCGGAGGGAAGGGCGTGTGCCTGTCAGTGGGTTGAGCGGGCATCTGGCCGTATCGTAATTCACGCAGGCTGCGCCGGTGAAGGAGTCATATTTCGGATCGAGGTAGGTTACTGCGCCGGTCAACGACAGGAAGGGTGCGGGGTTATACGCCGCATCGACTTCGAACCCGCGCACCGATTCCTTGCCCGCGTTGACCAAGCTGTAGCCAAGGCCAGTAAAGGCATTGGACTGGAACCCCTTGATCTCCTGCTTGAACACCGCGAGGTTAAAGTAACCGCCGCGGAACTTGGCCTTCAGGCCAGCTTCGTAGACCGTCACTTCCTCCGGATCGGCGGTACGCCCAATACCAATGTTGTTTGGCGGGCGGCTGTCCGAAGACAGGTTATATGCGCCGGCCTTCCAGCCAGTCGAGTAGCTGACATAGGCATTTACCACGCCAAAATCATACGCAAGACGACCGGCATAGGTGAATTTATCACCCGTCAAAATACCGTCCTCGTTGGCATTGGGATAGTTGACCGGCCCGTGGTTGGGCGAATTGGTCCCATAGAAGAATTGCAGCGCGCCAAGCGCTCCGTACAGGTTGCCCGGCAAGCCGATAGGCGGGAACTGCGGTATGGCCAGCAAGTTGAGCGACGAGAACGGATCCTGGAGCGTGACGAAGGACTGTGCCTTTTTGCGATCATTGAGATAGGCGAGACCGCCGGTGACGGTCAGCCTATCAGTGATTTCGAAATCAACCTGGCCGAAGAGCGAATAGGAGCGCTGCTTAAGTTTGTAGCGATCCGAAATTCCCTGTCCGGGCTGAAAATAGGTCCGTCCTGGAACAATCGACGGTGTGACCAGGCTTTGCAGGAATTCGAGTGCAAAAATGTTCGAACGGCCAGCTATAGCGTTCCGAAGTGGCGGCGGGAGCGCGCCGAGCAAGGCCGCCGGCACCTGACCGGACAGGCCGTCGGCGTAGGCGCGGATGTCGTTACCGTAGCGAATGTCGCGGCCGGTATCGACTTTCTCATCCTGATAGAAGCCACCGATGAGCCAGCTGAGCGGGCCATCGCCATTGGACGCCAGGCGCAGTTCCTGTGTGAAGGTCTGGATGTGATTGGCCGTAGTATTGTTGGAAATATCGGCGCCGGTAAAATCGATGTCCTGCTGCGATTGGTTGACCTGATCGCGATAGGCGGTGATCGAAGTCAGCTTGGCGAAGCCCACATTCCAGTCGATCTGCCCGCTGACGCCCTTGCCGACCAGCCGGTTCTTTGGGTCGGTATTGAAAATGACATTACGGTCGAACACCCGCGTCGTATCCGAAATCGGCGCGCCGAGACCGAACGGTCGGGGCGCACCGATGAATTGGGTCGCCGGGCCGTTCAGGATCGAGGAGACGCCGCAGCAGCGTTCTTTGATGAGATTGTAGTCGCCGATGATGCGGACCGAGAAATCGGACGATGGTTCAAACAGAATGTCGCCGCGCACCGACCAGCGATTGCGATTGTTGACATCACTGCCCGTGGTCAGGTTTTTGAAATAACCCTCGCGCTCATTCACGCTGCCCGACAGACGAAACGCGATGGTATCGGTCAACGGACCGGTAACCGTGGCCCTGGTCTGCATCAGGCTGTAGTTGCCGACGCTGATTTCGGCCTTGCCACCCCAGTCGAACGAGGGGCGCTTGGTAACGATGCTGATCGCGCCGGCCGACACGTTCTTGCCGAACAAGGTCGATTGCGGGCCACGTAGCACTTCGACCCGCTCGATTTCGGGAAGATCGTCGAGTGCCGCGGCGGTGCGCGTGCGGTAGACTCCGTCGATAAACACGCCGACAGAAGCCTCGATACCATCATTGCCGTTGCCGTTGCCGAAGCCGCGGATAATGAAGTTGGTCTGACCGACCGCGTTGAACTGCGCGACCTTAAGCGAGGGAACGACCGATTGAAGGTCGATCAGATCGCGGATCTGGGCACGCTCGACTGTTTCTGCACCAGTGACGGAAACCGAGATCGGCACATCTTGCAGCGTTTGTTCACGCTTGGTCGCGGTGACGATAATGTCGTCGCTCGTATCGCTCGCCTGACTGTCCTGCGCGGCCGGCGACGGATCGGCGGTCTGGGCATTCGCCGGGACCGCATAGATCAGGGCAAGCGCTGACGCGGCAAGCAATTCATACTTCTTCATGAAAACATCCCCTCCTGTTTTACGTTGCCAGTCTTTATGCCGGCCGACGTGTTCGTAAATTAGGTATGTGAAGTTAGCGCCCGGCAAAATCTCACGTCAATGAATATCACACGCAAATCTGCGGGGTTGCGGCGTTGTTGCCTAAATGAGACAGTTCCGTAATTGAAGATCATGACGCCGGAATATCGCTTGCCGTAGCGTCGCTTGCGAATCGCCGCAAAGGAACCCTGAATGCCCGACCTGACGAGTAGCCCCGAGGATGGAGATCTTGTCGCTCCAACGCCCAAGATTCCCGTGCCCGACGATGTTGCGGAGGCTGTACGGACCTTGATTCGCTGGGCCGGCGACGACCCCGCACGCGAAGGGCTGATCGACACGCCGGCGCGGGTCGCGCGGGCGTGGAAGGAATATTGCCAGGGCTATACCGACGATCCCGCGCACCATCTGTCGCGCGTGTTCGAGGAAGTCGGCGGCTATGACGAGATCGTGCTGCTGAAAGACATCCCGTTCCAGTCGCATTGCGAGCATCATATGGCGCCGATCATCGGCAAGGCGCACATCGCCTATCTGCCGAGCAATTGGGTGGTCGGCATCTCCAAGCTGGCGCGCGTGCTGCACACCTATGCGCGCCGCTTGCAGGTACAGGAAAGGCTGACCGCGGAGGTCGCCAATTGCATCTGGGACAATCTGAAGCCGGTCGGCGTCGCAGTGGTGATCGAGGCGAACCATGCGTGCATGAGTGCGCGCGGCGTGCGCACGCCGGGGGTGGCGATGGTAACCAGCCGGATGATGGGTGTGTTCCGCGAGGACGAGCGCAGCCGCAAGGAAGTCCTTGCCCTGATGGGCTTCTAGCGCCGCGTGCCGCGTTCGGAGCGAACCGTGTTGGTGACCGGTGGTGCGCGCCGGATCGGTGCGGTCATCGCGCGTCATCTGGCGGGGCAGGGGTGGCGCGTCGCGATCCATCACTGGAAATCGCATGACGAGGCCGATGCGCTCGCCGTCGAACTGCCCGGATCGGTGGTGGTGACCGGCGATCTGGCCATGCCGGCCACCGCGCAAGCGCTGGTCGATGAAGTGCGCGACCTGTTCGGCGCGCCGGTCGCCGGGCTGGTCAACAATGCCTCGATCTTTCAGTTCGATCGGCCACCACTCGCCGACGGTGACGCGATGACCGAGCATATGGCGGTCAACCTGACCGCACCGGTGCTGCTTGCCTCGGCGATAGCGGCGCAGGAGGATCTGGGGGAGGGCGCGGTGGTCAATATCCTCGACCAGAAGGTCGCCAATCTCAACCCCGACTTCTTCTCCTATAGCTGCTCCAAGGTCGCGCTGGCCGGGGCGACCGCGATGCTCGCGCAGGCGCTCGGCCCGCGTATCCGCGTCAATGCGGTATCGCCGGGCCTGTCGCTGCCGAGCCTCGACCAGACCGAGGCCGAGTTCGCCGCGGTGGCGAGCCGCAACCTGTTGCAGCGCCCGGTCGATACCGGCGCAATTGCCCGCGCGGTCGATTTCCTGCTGACTGCCCGCGGCGTCACCGGGCAGAATATCTTCGTCGACAATGGCCAGCATTTCCTGCCCAGCGCTGGAGATGTGATGTTCGAAACGAGAATGGCGCATGGCTAAAGGCACGCGCTTCGCCACGATCCTGGACGGCCTGGAGGTCACCATGGGCCTCGGCATTCACCCGGAGGAACTGGCAGCGCTGCAACGAGTGATCCTGAACGTGCGGCTCGAGGTCGATTATCCCGTGCCGCCCGCCGAGGACCGGATCGAGGCGGTGCTCGACTATGATTTCATCCGCACCGGCATTCGCGAGCTGGTCGCCGGGCGCCATTTCAACCTGCAGGAGACATTATGCGAGGCGGTCGCCGAATTGTGCCTGAGTGATGAGCGCGTGCTCGAAGTGACGGTGCGGTCGTCCAAGCCGGATATCTATCCTGACGCAGCGGTGGGGTGCGAGATCGTCCGCGCCCGAGGCTAAGGCCGTGTGATCAGCACGACATCCGCGAACATCTCGTCAATGACTATCCTGGCGGAAATCGAAGCTGCCGAATGACGTTTGTTTCGCTAAGGTCCACGCGCCGTCGACCTTGCTGAGTTGTTCGAAAGCTTCGGCTTGCGCGCCGTCGAGCCGCTTGGCGAGCCCGGGATAGCGCTGCTGTATCGCCGCCACTCGGGTCCAGTCCGGTACGTCGATCAGGCGATAAGTATAGCTGACGCTGACGCGGTCGGGTGACATCTCGTCGATCGAGCCGGCCTTTGCTGACTCGATCTTTCTGCGGCCGTAACAGATCATCGTGTTTGTCCCGAGCGGGTGACTTTCGCCCGACTTGATCCATTGCCGGCCCAGCGGCGTTACCGTGAAGCTGACATAATGTTCGGGGCTGCCGGTCACCTCATGCGGCCGGGTCTGGTCGGCACTGCGCTGTAGCAACCCGGCGGCGGCAAACGCTTCGAGCTGTTTAACGCGATCAGCGCCCGGCTCGATACGCGTGTCGATCGGCATCGTGAAGAAGGGCGAGCATTCGTGATTGGCGTCGAAATAGCGTTGCAGTACGTCACGCACATCGTTCGGGCTCGGCGCCACTGCGGTAGCCCCGTCCTGCTGCAGAATATCCTCTGATTGGGTCGGACTACCGGAACATGCCGAGACGGTGAGGAGCAGGCCTGCCGACACGGATAAGAGGTGCGGGGAAGGGCGCATTTGATCGCTCCGATATGATGTCAGGGGGTCAGCGGGCGGATCAGTATCTCGACCCGTCGGTTGCGTTGGCGGCCCTGCGGATCGTCCGATCCATCAGGTTGCGCATTGGGCGCGATCGGGCGACGCTTGCCGAACCCGGCAGCGGTTGGTGTTCGGCCTGTTTCACGCTCGATCCAGTCGGCCACTGCGCGTGCGCGCTTGCGCGACAGATTGTCGTTATAGGCATCCTTGCCGACCGCGTCGGTGTGACCATTCACCACCAGTGCCGCGTTGGGATAGCTTGCGATCAATTGTGCAGACTTTGACAGCGGCTCCTGTGAATCGCGCCGCAATTCCGCCTTGTCAAAATCGAACAGCACGTCGGCGGGCAGGTCGACCACGATCGACTGGTCGTCGACCTGCCGTGCCTTGAGTTCCGATAACAGCGCGCCGGTCAACGCCAGGCGCTCGGGTGCGACTTCGGCGGCGCGAAACATCGATCCGGGCATCTGTGCTTCGTTAAAGCTGCTCTTGGGGTCCCCGACTGATAAAGCTTCGTCGCTCGCCGTTGGCGCGAACCGGCTCACCGGAGCGTCCGCTTTCTCGCGGAACAGGCTTGGCTGATCCTTCAGGCTGCGCGGGGTGGGACGATCATCGCACGCGCCGAGCATCGTGACGACAGACAGCATCACGATCAAGGCGCCACTTTTCTCGCGGAAGCGGCACGCTACGCCAGCCTTCACTGCCGCGCACCGTCCAGCGGCAGGGCTATGGTCAGCCCGGGATCGACGATGCTGTTGCCGTCATTATTGTCATTGAAGACGAGCTTGAGTGATTTTGCGTTGGCCGGCACCGCGCCAAGGAAGACGAGTTTGCCGTCCATCGTCTGCCCCTTGGTGATGCGCAAATCCTTATTATCCAGTGGCGCCTTGAGCATCAGCCGGTTGCCCTGATCATCGACCAGATAGGTAGCAGATCCGGCCAGCGTGACATCGCTGCTGGTCGTTCCGCCATAGGACGCGCTGACATCCAGCACCGTCGCGTCGATGCCAAGCTCCATTCCCTTGACCCGCACGGAGACGCCGACTGGCGCCACGCCCTGCACATTGACCGCGACCGTTCGCGTGGCCGCCGGCGCGGCGCCGGATATATTCCCATCTACGCCGGCTCCCGTTGGCGCCGGCGCGGTCCCATTGTCAGACCGGGGCGCGTTTTGCACCGAGCAGGCGGTAAGAGCCAATACCGTTGCCGGAACGGCAAACCATGAAATCCGCTTTGCCAAGATCAAGATAACCTTCCAGATGATCGCATCCGAAGGACAACCCGAGCCTGTGGTCATGGTTCCTGAAGACCGGCCTTTAGCGACCAGAACCATTTCGGGCGCGACCAACTGTTCGGCAAGCTTCCGTTTCGGGGCTCTTCCGACGGATCAGGATCCCGAGCGATTGGCCGCGCTCAGCGCCGCGCGCACCGTGGCAGTCGCGACATCGACATCGATGCCGACCCCGAACACCGTGCGGCCATCGGCGGTGCGGCATTCGAGATACGCCGCCGCCTGCGCTTCCGCGCCAAGGCCGATGGCATGTTCGTTGTAATCGATCACGTCGAGATCCACGCCGCAATCCTCGCGGAGAGCATCGAGTACGCCGGAGATTAGGCCGTTGCCACGCCCGCTGATCGAACGTTCCTCGCCGTCGAACCTGACGCGGCCGACAAAGGTGCGCGGCGGGCCGCCGCCGGGGGCGTGGTTTTCCTGGTAATCGATTAGCGCGAAGCGGTCGCGGTTCGTCGGCAGATAGGTCGTCTCGAACAGCTGCCAGATATCGGCGGCGTTGAGTTCGCGGCTGCTCTCGTCGGCAAAGGCCTGCACATGGCGGCTGAAATCGGCTTGCAGGCGCTTGGGCAATTTCAGGCCCTTGTCCTGTTCGATTACCCAGGCGACGCCGCCCTTGCCGGATTGCGAATTGACCCGGATCACAGCCTCATAGCTGCGGCCGAGATCGGCTGGGTCGATCGGCAGATAGGGGACTTCCCACAGCTCGTCGTTACGCTCCGCCTGAGAGGCGAAGCCCTTTTTGATCGCGTCCTGATGGCTGCCCGAAAAGGCGGTGAAGACCAGGTCGCCGGCATAGGGCGTGCGCGGATGGACTGGCAGGTTGGTGCAATAATTCACGGTGCTGACGATCTCATCGATGTCTGAGAAATCGAGTTTCGGATCAACACCTTGCGTGTACATATTGAGGGCGACGGTGACCAGATCACAATTGCCGGTGCGCTCGCCATTGCCGAGCAGGCAGCCCTCGACCCGGTCGGCGCCGGCCATTAAACCCAGCTCCGCCGCCGCCACGCCGGTGCCGCGATCATTATGCGGATGCAGCGAGATAATGATGCTGTCGCGGTTGCGGATGTTGCGACCGAACCATTCGATCTGGTCGGCATAAATGTTGGGCGTGGCGCATTCGACCGTTGCGGGCAGGTTGAGGATGATCGGATGGTCGGGGGTGGGGCGCAGCACCTCCATTACCGCTTCGCAGACTTCGACCGAGAAATCGAGTTCGGCGGTGGAGAAGGTTTCCGGCGAATATTCGAAATGCCAGTCGGTGTCGGGCTGGGCGGCGGCCTGATCGCGCAGGATCATTGCGCCCTCGACCGCAATCTGGCGCACCTCGTCGCGGCTCATGCCAAACACGATCTTACGCCAGGCCGGGCTGACCGCGTTGTAGAGGTGGACGATCGCCTTTGGCGCACCGCGCAAGGATTCGAAGCTGGTTTCGATCAGGTCGCGGCGCGACTGAGTTAGAACCTGGATCGTCACATCGTCGGGGATGCGTTCGTTCTTCACCAAGCCGGAAATGAAATCGAACTCGGTCGCGCCAGCGGAAGGAAAGCCGACCTCAATCTCTTTCAGTCCGACCTTGACCAGCAAGTCGAAGAGGCGGGTTTTCTTCTCCGCATCCATTGGGTCGATCAGCGCCTGATTGCCGTCGCGCAGGTCGGTCGAGAGCCAGCGCGGCGGCCGAGTGATGGTACGCGACGGCCATTGGCGATCGGCCAGGTCGACCTGAGGGAAGGGGCGGTATTTTACGGAAGGGTCACGCAGCATGGCTTCGGGTCTCGCAATTCGCTTGTCGTCGTCTGGGGCGGCGGCATTTGATTTTGTGGGGATGTCCCACGGGCCCTTAGGCGGATCGCGCACGCCCGAAGCGCGCGGCGAGGGTCGCGCCTAAGGGCGCGTAAGTCGAAGCAGCGAAAGGCGAAGGGCCTGCGTCATTGTCTGTTCGCCTAGCGTGGCGGCGGGCCGCCTGTCCAGCCCGGATTTGCCGTCACTTCTGATCGAACCAGGCGTCCATTGGACTTTTCGGCAGGAACCACAGGATCGCGACTGCGGTGGCGGCGGCCACGCCGAGCCATGGCGTGATGAAGCTGAGCGGAATGCCCGCCACATAGATGCCCGTGGCGACCAGGGTCTTGCGGATACCGCGGCGGTGATAGCGGTCGGCAGCGGGGCCGGCGATGCCGGTTGCGCGGATCGCGCGTTGCAACGGGCCATAGGCGATCGCCGGCAACAGCATCGTCACAAGATAGATGATCGTCGCGTCGCGGCTGAAATGCTGCTCGCCGAGATAGGCGGTCGAGAAGGGCACCAGCGACAAGGTGAAGAGCAAGGCGAGATTGCCCCAGATCAGCGGGTTGGTGACCTTGGTCGCGTGGCTGAACAGCTGGTGATGGTTGACCCAGTAGATGCCGACATAGGCGAAGCTCAGCACATAGGCGACCGCGATCGGCCAGAGCTGCCAGAGGTGGTGCATGCCCGCCTCCTCCGGCGCCTTCAGTTCGAGCACCATGATCGTGATAATGATCGCGATCACGCCGTCGGAGAATGCCTCGACCCGACCGACGCCCGGCACGCCTTCTTGTCCGTCATCTGCAGGACGACCGTCGTCGGTTAATTCGGTCTTGCTCATCTCGTCCCCCAATGTCGAACATGTGGCGCCACCGCGTTCGCGCCGTGATCGCGTCGCTATTTCAGAAACCTGCCGCGATTTTCAGCCTGGCCGCGGCGAACAAGATCAGGGGAAAGCGCATCGGGTCGGCTCCTGATAAAGAAAGGGGCCGCGTCAATGTGACGCGGCCCCTTCAGGCACGCAAGCACCGAAGCGAAAACGCTTAGTTCTTGTCTTTGTCGACCAGCTTGTTGGCGCCGATCCACGGCATCATCGCGCGCAGTTCGGTGCCAACCTTCTCGATCGGATGCGCCTCGGCCCGCTTGCGCGCGGCCTTCAGCTCGGGCTGGCCGGCGCGATTGTCGAGGACGAAGTTCTTCACGAAGCGGCCGCTCTGGATATCATCCAGCACGCGCTTCATCTCCGCCTTGGTTTCGCTCGTGATGATACGCGGACCCGTGGTGATGTCGCCATATTCGGCGGTGTTGCTGATCGAATAGCGCATATTGGCGATGCCGCCCTCATAGAGCAGGTCGACGATCAGCTTGGTTTCGTGAAGGCATTCGAAATAAGCCATTTCGGGTGCGTAACCGGCTTCGGTGAGCGTTTCGAACCCGGCTTGGATCAGGTGAGTGATGCCGCCGCACAGCACGGCCTGCTCGCCGAACAGATCGGTCTCGCATTCCTCGCGGAAATTGGTTTCGATGATGCCCGAACGGCCGCCGCCGACGCCCGAGGCATAAGCGAGCGCGATGTCATGCGCGTTGCCGCTCTTGTCCTGGTCGATCGCGATCAGGCAGGGGACGCCGCCGCCACGGACATATTCGGAGCGCACGGTGTGGCCCGGGCCCTTGGGCGCGATCATGATCACGTCGAGATCGGCGCGTGGTTCGATCAGGCCGAAATGCACGTTGAGGCCGTGCGCGAAGGCAAGCGCGGCACCTTGCTTCATATTGGCGTGAAGATCGTTGGCATAGATCGTCGCCTGATGTTCGTCGGGGGCGAGGACCATTACGATATCGGCCCAGGCTGCCGCCTCGGCGTTCGATTTGACCGCGAAACCGGCGTCGATCGCCTTTTTGGCGGTGGCCGAGCCTTCGCGCAGCGCGATCGCGACGTCCTTGACGCCGCTGTCGCGTAGGTTCTGGGCATGGGCATGGCCCTGGCTGCCATAACCGACGATCGCGATCTTCTTGTCGCTGATGAGGTTCAGATCGGCATCGCGATCGTAATAGACACGCATTCTAGTTCCCTTTCTTTTCCTCTCCCTGGGGGGAGAGGATACGGAGACTTGGCGGCTTGCCGCCTAGTCGGAGTTGGTGAGGGCGATGGGGTAAGACGCCGGTCGCCCTCACCCTCCCGCCGCTGCGCGGCGGGCCCCTCCCTCTCCCGACGGGAGAGGGGTTTTGATCAGGCGGGTTCTTTCCCCCGCGCAATGGCGACGATGCCGGTGCGCGCGACCTCGATCAGGCCGACCTCGCGCATCAACGTGATAAAGGTATCGATCTTCTCGCGTCCGCCGGTCACCTCGAACACGAAGCTCGAGGTCGTCGCATCGACCACGCGGGCGCGATAGACATCGGCGAGGCGCAGCGCCTCGATGCGGTGATCGCCCACGCCGGCCACCTTCACCAGAGCGAGTTCGCGTTCGACATGCGGCCCGAGCGTGGTGAGATCGGTCACCGAATGCACCGGGATCAGCCGATCGAGCTGGGCGAGGATCTGCTCCATCGTCTGGTCCGATGCGGTGGTGACGATGGTGATCCGGCTGACCGCATGGTCGGCGGTCACGTCCGACACCGTCAGGCTCTCGATATTATAGCCGCGCGCTGTGAAGAGGCCGGCGATCCGCGCCAGGATGCCCGGCTCGTTGTCGACCATGATCGCCAGCGTGTGACGCTGCGCACTTTCCGTCTTGATGTGCATCAGACCAGCGCCTTCGCTTCGTCGTCCATCTCGCCGGTCACTTCATTGGCCTGGAGGATCATGTCGGTATGCGCCGCGCCGCTAGGGATCATCGGGAAGCAATTGGCCAGCTGGCTGACCATGCAGTCGACCAGCACCGGCCCGTCATGCGCGAGCATCGCGGCGATGCCGTCATCGAGCTGATCCAGCTTTTCGATCTTGATGCCCTTCCAGCCATAGGCCTCGGCAAGTTTCACGAAATCCGGCAGGGAGTCGCTGTAACTCTCTGCATAACGGCTGGAATAGGTCAGCTCCTGCCACTGGCGGACCATGCCCATATATTGATTGTTGAGGATGAAGATCTTGACCGGCAGGCGATATTGCGTCGCCGTTGCCAGTTCCTGGATGTTCATCTGGATCGACGCTTCGCCGGCGATGTCGATGACCAGCGCGTTGGGATTGCCAAGCTGCGCGCCGATCGCCGCGGGCAGGCCATAGCCCATCGTACCAAGCCCGCCCGAGGTCAGCCATTTGTTCGGTGCTTCGAAATGATAATGCTGCGCGGCCCACATCTGATGCTGACCGACCTCGGTGGTGATGATCGGCGATTGCTTGTGCGTCGCCTCCCACAGCGCGCGGATCGCACGCTGCGGCATGATCTCGGTCTTGCTGTCGGGAAAATCGAGACAACCGACCGCGCGCCAGCCCTCGATCCGGCGCCACCAGTCGGCAAGATCGGGCTTGGGATGACGCCGCGATTTATAGACGCGGATCATGTCCTCCAGCGCATGGCCGACATCGGCGACGATGGGCAGGTCGATGCGCACCGTCTTGTTGATCGACGAGCGGTCGATATCGATATGCACCTTGCGGCTGTTCGGACTGAATGCGTCCAATCGACCGGTCACCCGGTCGTCGAAGCGCGCGCCCATCGCGATCACCAGATCGGCCTGGTTCATCGCCCAGTTCGCCTCATAAGTGCCGTGCATGCCGAGCATGCCAAGCCATTGTTTGGACGAGGCGGGGAATGCGCCGAGGCCCATCAGCGTCGAGGTAACCGGCGCGCCGGTGATTCGCGCCAGTTCGCGCAGCAACTGGCTTGCCGCCGGACCCGAATTGATGATCCCGCCGCCGGTATAGAAGATCGGCCGTTCCGCCGCCGCGAGCATATCGACGACCTGCTCGATCGCCGACTGATCGGCCTTGACCTGCGGGCGATAAGTCTTGTGCTTGATCGGGCCGGGCTTGGTGTAGCGCGCGGTCGCGACCTGCACGTCCTTGGGGATATCGACCACGACCGGACCGGGACGGCCCGAGGTGGCGATATAAAAGGCCTCATGGATCACATCGCCGAGCTGGGCTGGATCCTTCACGAGATAATTATGCTTGGTGCAGTGGCGCGTGATGCCGACCGTATCGGCTTCCTGGAACGCGTCGGTACCGATCAGCGCGGTCGGCACCTGGCCGGTGATGACCACCATCGGGATCGAATCCATCAGCGCGTCGGTGATGCCGGTGACCGCATTGGTCGCGCCGGGACCGGAGGTGACGAGCACCACACCGGGCTTCCCGGTCGAACGCGCATACCCTTCCGCGGCATGCGTCGCCGCCTGTTCGTGGCGCACCAAGATGTGCCTGATCCGCCCGGAGCGAAAAAGCGCGTCGTAAATCGGAAGAACCGCACCGCCGGGATAGCCGAAGACGACTTCCACGCCGAGATCGCACAGCGCCTCGACCAGGATATCGGCTCCACTCTTCTCGGTCATGACTCGTCCTTCTTGATTGCAGCGCAACAAATGCAATGCGAAGCGCGCTGCTAGGGATGTAAAATGCGGCCGTCAACCTCAACTACGTAATCTAGTTTCAATATTGCCTAAAAGTGTGTTTGAATCTGTCTCAAGCAGCCGAGGCCACATAGCCGGAGGCTGGTTGCGAAACCACGTAAATTGTCGCTTGGCATATTGGCGCGTGGCGAGGCGGGCGCGGGCCAGCGCTTCATCGCGATCGATCTCGCCCGTCAGGAGCGCGGCGATCTCCGGCACGCCGATCGCGCGGCGTACCGGGGCGAGCGGCGGGATATCGGGGCGAGCAAGCAATGCCTCGACCTCGGCGATGGCGCCGTGATCGAACATCCAGGCCAGACGGGTGTCGCAACGATCGAGCAGCCATTCGCGATTCGGTAACAGGATCGTCGCGGTCAGGCGGACTGCGCCACCGATGCCGCCGGTCTTGTCGCGTTGCCAGTCGGCAAGCGGCCGGCCGGTCGACCGCACGACCTCGAGTGCGCGAGCGACGCGCGTCGTATCGGCCGGCGCGAGACGCCGCGCCGCGTCGGGATCGGCCTCTGCCAGCAAGCGATAGGCCTGGGCGACGGGCAGGGCGCGTATCGCTTCGCGGATTGCCGGGTCGATCGGCGGAACCGGTGCGATTCCGTCGAGCAGGGTGCGGATATGGAGACCGGTACCGCCGACCAGCACGGGCAGCCGGCCTGCGGCGTGCGTCTCGGCGATGACGTGCCGTGCGTCGGCGGCCCAATGCGCGGCGGAACTGCTTTCGGCGCCATCGACATAACCAAACAGGCGATGCTCCACGCGCGCCTCTTCCTCGACGGTCGGTCGCGCCGAGAGGATGCGCAGATCGGCATAGACCTGTGCCGAGTCCGCATTGATCACCACGCCGTCATGGCGCTCAGCGAGCATCATCGCGAGTGCGGACTTGCCGCTGGCGGTCGGCCCTGCAATGAGCGCCAGCGAGGATAGGGAATTTTCGATGTTCATCGCGACGCTGATAGCACCCGGCACACTGGCTGGGAGCGATATTTCCGCTGCAAGCGATGCGCTGCGCGATGCCGGCTGCGCGCCGGGCGGCAACCAATGGCTGGACGAGGGGTTCGCGGCCGACATTTTGTTCGACGCCGAACCCGAACTTGCCCGCGAAACGCTCGAAATGGCCTGTCCGGCGATCGACATCGTCGTGCAGCCATTGGCGGGGCGCGCAAAGGCGCTCCTCATTGCGGATATGGATTCGACCATGATCACGGTCGAATGCATCGACGAGCTGGCCGATTATGCCGGGATCAAGCCGCAGATCGCCGAGATCACCGAGCGCGCGATGCGCGGCGAGCTCGATTTCGAAGCGGCGCTCGATGCGCGCGTGGCGCTGCTCAAGGGGCTCGACGAGGCGGTGATCGAGCAATGCCTGGCCGAGCGCGTCGCGATCATGCCCGGCGCGGTGCCGCTGATCCGCACGATGCGCGCCCGCGGCGCGCTGACCATCCTGGTATCAGGAGGTTTCACGCGCTTTGCCCAGCCGGTGGCGAAGATCATCGGCTTCGACCGCGCGATCGCCAATGTGCTGGAGGTGGCGGACGGCATGCTCACGGGTACCGTGACCAAGCCCATCGTCGGGTCGGACACGAAGCTGCAGACGCTGCTCAACGCCTCGGCCGAAATGGGCCTCAAGGCGGAACAGACGCTCGCGGTCGGCGACGGGGCCAATGATCTGGCGATGATCAAGCGCGCCGGGCTTGGCATCGCCTATCGCGCCAAGCCGATCGTCGCAGCGGCAGCGGCGGCACGGATCGGCCATAATGACCTGACCGCTTTGTTATACGCGCAAGGGATCGCCAAGGCGGATTGGGTGTCGGCTTAGCGGTCGATCACCTGGGCTCGGCTATCACGATTAGGGCCCGACCGGCACGCATGGCTTGACCGCCGCACAAGCACGCGAGGCTTCGGCGCGCGAACCGAACGGTCCAACCAGCAAGCGGGTCAACGCACCACTCTTCACATAAAAAGGCTGCCGGCCGGCAAAGCGCCCCGCGACCTGCCCCCAGAGCTTGCGCGCATTGTTGGCATCGCCGAACGCGCCAAGCTGCGCGCGCCACGCGCCCGCCGCGACTGGGCGTGGCGGCGGCGCTTGTGTGGCGACGGGTGCCGGGCGCGGTCTGGTCCGTGCCGGAGCCTGTACGGGCGCGTCGGCGCCCGGGGCATAGTTCGATGCCGGCAGGTCGGTACTGCGCATCGCGGTCTGCGTGCCGGTACCCGAGACTTCCGGCGGCAATGGCGGCCGGGCATATTCGGTTTCATATTGCCGTGCGAGGACCAGACCCTTTTGGCGCTGATCCTGCGGGATATATTGGTCCATCTGTGCCTGTACGGTCGATGCCTGAGGCAGGCCAGACGCGGCCGAGCGGACCATCAGCGCATAGGCGCGTGGCCAGTCGCGCGGCACGCCATCACCATTGTAGAGCATGGTGCCGAGCACGAGCTGCGCGCGCGGTTCGCCCCGCGCAGAGGCTTTTTCGAGCCAAGGCAGGGCCTCGGCACGCTTTCCGCTCTGGAACAGCGCTAGGCCGTAATTGGTTTCGCCTTGCTCGTGTCCCTGCAGCGCCGCCTTGCGATACCAGCTTTCCGCCATCGGCAGATCGACGGGAACGCCGCGTCCGAGCTTATAGGCCTGACCCAGATTGAACTGCGCGTCGGCATCGCCCGCAATCGCGTCGGGGCGCCATTCGTCGACGGCCTTCTTGTATTCGCCGCGACCCCAGGCATCGACGCCTGCCTTGACGTCGGCTGTGGCGGGTACCGCCAGGGCGATGATGATCCCGGCAAGGCCAAGAGCCACCGGTCGAAGTGCGTTGCGCATAATCTGTTCCGTCCCCGCTACACCACTTGGAGCTGATAATGCCTGCTAGCGCGGATTTGGCAAAGAATTCGTTAGCCATGGCGTACCGAAACGGGCCGCGCAGTTACGCTATCGTCGGCGTTAACCGGTTCTTGACGTGTCCCGTGGCATCTCGGCCTCTGGATTTAGCGGGAGTTCAAGGGGCACATGCGCGTTCTCGCGATGGCATCACAAAAAGGCGGGTCGGGTAAGACCACGCTGTCCGGGCATCTGGCCGTTCAGGCACAGCTGGCCGGCGCCGGTCCGGTCGTTCTGATCGATATCGATCCGCAAGGGTCGCTATCCGATTGGTGGAACGAGCGGAGTGCGGAATATCCGGCATTCGCCCAGACCACGGTGGCGCGGCTTGCCGCGGACCTGGAGGTGCTGCGTCAGCAGGGCTTCCGTCTGGCGATGATCGATACGCCTCCGGCGATTACCATGGCGATCCAGAGCGTGATCCAGGTCGCGGAACTGATCGTCATCCCGACACGTCCGTCGCCGCATGATCTACGCGCCGTCGGTGCCACCGTCGATCTGTGCGAACGCGCCGGCAAACCGCTGCTGTTCGTGGTCAACGGCGCGACGCCCAAGGCGAAGATCACCTCGGAAGCCGCGGTCGCGCTGTCGCAGCACGGCACTGTGGCGCCAGTGACGATCCATCATCGCACCGATTTCGCTGCATCGATGATCGACGGGCGCACCGTGATGGAGGTCGATGTCAACGGACGCTCCAGCCAGGAGGTGCAGGCGCTCTGGTCCTATATCTCCGACCGGCTCGAAAAGAATTTCCGGCGCACCGTCTTCTCCGCCCCGACCGCGGCGGCGAATGGCTATGCCACGCAACGTCCGGCCGCAGGCGGCTTCGGCCGCCGCGTGATGAGCTGAGGGGGCCGACATGATTGGACAGCCCAAACCTCTCGCATCGCTTTCCTCGACTTTGCTTGCCCGCAAGGGCACGGCGCGTCCGGCGATGCGCCCGCAAGGCTATGGTGGCTTTGGCTCGTTGCAGGGGCAGGACGATCTCGGCTGGAACGACATGGGCGACCCGCATGAGGCGCACGCCCATGACGTGGAGCAGCCAGCCTTCAATCCTCCCGTCTTCAATGGTGGCGTTCCGCCGGTGCTGATGCAGCGCGAAGTGTTGAAAGAAGAGTTCGAACCGTCATTCGCCACGCCGGTGCTCGATCCGGCGATGGATGACTCTTTCGAAGACGATTCCGTCGAGGGCCACCTCGAGGAAGACGCTCCGGCGTTTGAATCCGTGCTGGCGGTAAAGCCGCTCAGAACTGTCGAAAAGCTGGTCGCTGAGCAAAGCGTCGCTGAACAACCGGCTCCGCCAGAACCTGCCATTGCTCAGGCACCTGCCGCTGCTCAGGTCGAAGATGTCGTTGCCGAACCGGCCGCTCCACAACCCGTCACGCTCCCCCCGGCGCGCGCGGCACGGATCGCCCGCGAGACCAGGCCGAAGCAGGGCAAGGCGGCATTCACGCTACGCCTCAACCATGATCGCCACCTTCGTCTGCGCCTGGCGAGCGCGCTCACCAACCGTTCCGCCCAGTTGCTCGTCACCGAGGCGCTGGACGCATTTCTCAATACTCTGCCCGAGGTAGCAGTGCTGGCGAACCAGCTGCCGCCACAGGCCGCACGCTGATCGATTTGGGGGAAATCCGATGAAGACCCGGGCCTTGTTCACCGTTGGAATGTCCGCACTCGCACTTGGCGGCACCGTTTTTGGTGGCGCGATGGTGCAGGGCGGCGTTGCTACCGCAAGCACCCGTTCGGCGACGAACGGCGAAAAGCAGGCGGCCAAGGAAGTCGCCTCGGCGCGAAAGGCGCTGGCCAAGGGCAAGTACGATCAGGCGGTCGTCCATGCCGAGGCTGCGGTCGGTTTCGGCCCACAGGTCGTGAGCTATCGTATGGTACTCGCGCAAAGCTATCTCAAGGCGGGGCGCTTCACCTCCGCTCGGCAATCCTTTACTGACGTGCTTGCGCTCGATCCGTCGAACGGCGGGGCTGCGCTGCAGCTCGCGCTGGCCCAAATCGCCGAAGGCAATTGGGACGGCGCACGCCGCACGCTCGATGCCAACGCGTCGATCATCCCGGCAAGCGACCGTGGCCTTGCCGTCGCTCTGGCCGGCGATCCCGGCGCTGCAGTCGAAATCCTGACGGTCGCGGCCCGCACGCCGGATGCCGATGCCAAGACGCGCCAGAATCTCGCGCTCGCGCTCGCGCTGGCCGGCCGCTGGCAGGACGCCAAGACTTTGGTCGCGGTCGATGTCGCCCCCGGCGAGGTCGATAAGCGGATCATGCAATGGGCAAGCTTTGCGCGGCCAACCTCGGCCTCGGATCAGGTCGCCGCGCTGCTTGGCGTGACGCCGGCTCAGGACGCCGGTCAGCCGGTCGCCCTTGCGCTCAATATGGCGAGCGGAACAGCGCTGGCGAGCAAGGATCCCGCGCCGATCGACACGTTCATGCCGGGCACGCCGGCCAATGCGGTTGCCGTCGCCGCTGACATGGGTACGCCGGTCCCACCATCCATCGCTGCACCGGAGACTTCGGTCGCCTCGGTCGCCGCGCCGGCTTCCTATGTCAGCTTCGGCCCGCGCCAGGAAATGCTTCAGGCAATCCCGGCGCGCGTCGCCGCGGTGAAATCCGAACCGCGTATGACGCCGGGCGCTATCGTGCCGCAGGTTGCCCGCGTGGTTGTTGCAAAGCCCAAGCCGGTGGTCGGCGCGGCGGTCGCCCCGCGCGCCGCTGCCAAAGGTAATTTCTTCATCCAGCTCGGTGCTTTCGACAGTGCGGCGGTGGCGAAGGACGCGTGGAGCCGGATCGCCAGGCGCAATGAAAGCTTTGGCGCACACACGCCGTCGGGCATGCCGATCAAATCTGGAGCGGGCAGTTTCTATCGCCTGTCCGTCGGCGGTTTCGCCCGCGAAGATGCCACCGCTTTGTGCCGCAGCTACAAGGCCAAGGGCGGTAGCTGCTTCGTACGCGCCAGCGCCGGCGACCAGGTCGCCAGCTGGGTGAAAGCGCGCTGAGTTAAAGCAGCGACGCGCCGCCCTTGAACAGGCGGCGCACCTTGCCTTGCACCGGCAAACCGTCGAACGGGGTGTTGCCGGCAATTGCCACCATGTGA
The DNA here is from genome assembly GCF_014171475.1 of Sphingomonas sp. So64.6b. Lineage (NCBI taxonomy): Bacteria > Pseudomonadati > Pseudomonadota > Alphaproteobacteria > Sphingomonadales > Sphingomonadaceae > Sphingomonas > Sphingomonas sp. So64.6b. The sequence continues at coordinate 1,924,062 of NZ_CP048817.1, read as the reverse complement.
TCGGTGTCGATCAACCAGGGTGCTTCGGCATCGAACAGCATCAGATCAGCGGGCATGCCCGCCGCCAACGTGCCGGTTTCAAGCCCGAGCACGGTCGCCGGATTGAGCGAAAGCAGCGCGATGAGCCGCTCAATCGTAATCAGTTCGTCGCGGACCATGCCGAGCGACAGCGCGAGCAATGTCTCGGCGCCCGCCATGCCCGGTGCCGAATCGGCAAAGGGCAAGCGCTTTTCCTCCGGGCCGCGCGGGTCGTGGCCTGAACACAAGACATCGATGGTCCCGTCGGCGAGCGCGCGTAACGCCGCCTGCCGGTCGCTTTCGTCGCGAAGCGCGGGCGAGAGGTGAGTGAAGGTGCGGAAATCGCTCATCGCGATGTCCGACAGCAGCAAATGGGCAGGAGTGATACCGCAGGTTACCGCGACACCGCGCCGTTTCGCGGCGCGGACCAGGTCGAAGCCCGCTGCCGTGGTGACTTGGCGCAGATGCAGCTTCGCGCCGGTTTCCTCGGCGAGCATGAGATCGCGCGCGATCGCCAGCGCTTCGGCAATCGCCGGTGCCGAGGGCAGGCCCATTCGCGTCGCGGTTTCGCCCGATGTCGCCACGGCGCTGCCGACGATACCGCCGTCCTCGGGATGCGCGACGACGGTCAGACCGAGATCGCCGGCATAGGCGAGTACTTTGCGCATCACGCCCGAATCGGCGATCCAGCGTTCGCCGGTGCCGACCGCGCGCGCGCCGGCATCGCGATTGATCGCCATTTCGGTCAGATCCTTGCCGGCAAGGCCGCGGGTCGCGGCGGCGATCGGGTGGATCCAGAGCCCCGGGCGGCCGATCAGCGCGGCACGCTGCACCACGCCGGGTTCGTCGAGTACCGGCGTCTGATCGGGCATCAGCCCGACCCGGACGATGCCGCCGGCATGGCAGGCGGGGATATCGATCGTGAACACACCCAGGTCGACGATCGCCGGCGCAAGCATCGCGCCCTTGCAATCGATGACCTCCGCATCTTTGGGGATTTTGATGTTGCCACTTGCGGCGATCGTCTCGCCGCGTACCAGCACCGCGCCCGTGCTGGTGCCCGCCACCGGGCACACAAGATTGGCGTTGGTCAGGGCGAAGGTACGGCTCATGACCAGCCCTTTACGCGGCGGGCGCGGCGCGTCAGCACGTCGAGACAGGCCATGCGCACCGCGACCCCCATCTCGACTTGTTCGGTGATGGCGGAATGCACGACATGGTCGGCGACCGCGGAATCGATCTCGACGCCGCGATTCATCGGACCCGGATGCATCACGAGTACATCGGGTTTCGCCCGGGCGAGGCGAGCGAGCGTCAGGCCGTAGCGCAGGTGGAATTCGCGGTTGGACGGAATGAAGGCACCGCTCATCCGCTCATTCTGCAGCCTGAGCATCATCACCACATCGGCGCCGTCCAGCGCCTGATCGAAATCAGTGAATGGTGTGACACCCATTCGCTCCATCCCCGCCGGCATCAAAGTGGATGGCGCGCAGACGCGCACCTCGGCGGCGAGCGCGGTCAGCGCAAGGATGTTCGAGCGCGCGACGCGGCTGTGGAGGATGTCACCGCAGATCACCACGCGCTGCCCCGCGACCGATCCGCGGCGTCGTCGGATGGTCAGTGCGTCGAGCAGCGCCTGCGTGGGGTGTTCATGCTGCCCGTCGCCGGCATTGAGCACCGGGCAATCGACCTTGTCGGCGATCAGCCGCACCGCGCCCGAGCTCTGGTGGCGGATGACGATCACATCGGCGCGCATAGCGTTCAGAGTCATCGCGGTGTCGATCAGCGTCTCGCCCTTTTTAACCGAGGATTGGGCGGCATGCATGTTGACGACGTCGGCACGCAGTCTTTTTCCCGCGATCTCGAACGAGAGCAGCGTGCGCGTGCTGTTTTCGAAGAAGGCGTTGATCTGAGTCAGGCCGCGCAGCTGCTTGTGGCCCTTGTCGCGGCTGCGATTGCTGTCGATCCATTGCTCCGATTCGTCGAGCAGGAACATGATCTCATGCGGCTGCAATCCGTCGATCCCGGTGAGGTGCCGGTGCGGGAAAACGGCGCTTCCGGCGAACTGCGAAGCGGGGCGATGATCTGATGCTGACATTAAAGGGATCGGGTAGCGGGCACAGGGCAGGGGCGCAAGATAGCGTTCAGATCAAAGCGACGATCAACCCCATCGCGACACCGGCCTGGAGCATCGCGATGATCTCCAGCCGCGACGAAAATGGCTGTTTGCGCGTCTTGTGCCGGTACAATTGCCTGGCCCAGAGGGCGCCCGGCGAACCACCAAGGAATGCTAGCCACAACAGATGGGCCTCCGGGATGCGTCGCGCACCTGCCATCGCCCGGGCCTTGTCCGCGCCGAATGCGAGGATCGCCGCGACATTCATGAGCAGCACAAAAAGAACAAAAAGGATCGCACGGATGAGCATCACGCCGATTTAGACTCGGACGGTTACTTGATGGTCAATATTGTCCGGTTTCAATCCGAAACGGTTTGTTCTCAGCTCGCGACCAGCGCGTCGATCGCGCCCTGCAGAATGTACGCAGCCGCCATCTTGTCGACCAGTTCGGCGCGCTTGGCGCGGCTCGCATCCTGTTCGATCAGGGTGCGGGTCACCGCCTGAGTCGACCAGCGCTCGTCCTGCAGGAAGATCGGCAGGCCGAGATCCTCCATGTTGCGGGCAAAGGCGCGGCTCGACTGGCTGCGCGGGCTTTCGCTGCCATCGGTCAGGTTGAGCGGCAGGCCGATAACGATGCCCTTGACCTGCTGTTGGGCGATCAGTGCGGCGAGCGCGAGCTTGTCCTTTTGAAACTTGGTGCGGCGGATCAGCGTAGCAGGAGAAGCGAAGCTCCAGCCTGCATCGCATAAAGCCGTGCCGATCGTCTTGGTGCCGACATCGAGGCCGATCAGGCGACCGCCGCTCGGAAGCGCGTCGCGGAAGGTGGTGCGATCGGTGGTTATCACGCGACGCTCATTTCGCCTCGAACGCGGTCAACCGCCGCGCCGCGTCGGCCCGGATATTGGCCCAGAACAGACTATAGTCATAGACGTGGTAGTTGTTGCCCGGCAGCACGTAGCTGCCCATGTTCGGACCCTCGCCGATCAGCAGCAATCCGCGGCCCTCGCATCGTGCCGGAACCTTCCCCGCTACGACCGTCGCGGTGGAGAGGTCGGCCGAAGGCAACAGCGTGCCGAGATTCGCCGTGGCTGGCGCAGCGGCATTGGCTGTTCCGGTCAGCGGGTTGGTACAGATCATCGGCGTGTCTTTGCGCGGCTGGCCGTTGAAGCCGGTGGTCGCATCGAACGTCGCGATGATCAATTCGGGTTCGGCCGGCTCGGCGAAGCTCTGCCAGGACAGGATGCAACCGGTCTGGTCGGCGCGGGTGCATTCGCTCAGGCCCATCAAGGGCAAGTCGGTGGTGCGCGAAACCGGCCAGCCGACCACATAAGCCGCGACGATACGCTTCGCGAGCGGCGTGCCGGCGATCCGGTCGCGCAGCAGTCGGGTGAGGTGCAGGGCACCCTGGCTATGCCCGGCAAGGATGATCGGGCGGTCGCCGGCTTCCTCGAGGAACTGGTCGAACGCGGCGTTGATGTCGCGATAAGCGATGTCGAGCGCCTTCTGCGCCTCCGTCTGGCTGGTCAAGAACGCGCCGAAAGTCGCCTGGCGATAGCGCGGGGCCCAGATCGCACCGCTGTCGTTGAACGCCGTTACCTGACCGCGCAGGAACAAGATGGCGCGATCATTTGCTTCGGTGTTGTCGAGCGGGGCGTTCCAGCGCGACCGGTCGAGATAGGATGTCGGGTGGATGTAGAAGACGGCGGCGACCGGTGCTGCAGCGGGAGCGTATCCGGCCGGCGTCCAGCGCGCGGGATTGTTCGTTCGATCAGGCCGTGCAAGCCACATCTTCGGATCGGCATAGGCATTGGCCGGCTGTGGCGGCAATGGCTCGAAAGCGGCGGATGGCACCGTCGCTAAGCGGATCAACTGCGGTCCCCATAACCGGTAAGTCACGAGCGACGCTATCGCCAGCACGATGATGAACGCCACGACATAGAGGAACTTCCGGGCCAAACGCCAAACTCCATTGTGCAGCGCGGCCTGGCCGGCCGCCAAAGGCAATCGCAAGCGCCGTGCATCATGAATGCAAGGCTTGCAATCGCGATCGCATGCGGTTTCACTGGGTGCGAAAAAGGGGCGGGCCGGGCGGCGAACCGTTCGAATAGGTTGCGTGGGCGCGGGGGCCTCTGCTAGCCGCAGCGCCATGTCAGTCGATACCGCAACCGTCAGAAAGATCGCGAGCCTTGCCCGCATCGCGATCACCGAGGAAGAGGCTGCGCGTATCGCGCCCGAACTCGACAATATCATGGGCTGGATCGAGCAGTTGGGCGAGGTCGATGTCACCGGCATCGAGCCGATGACCGCGGTCATCCCCAACCATCTTCGCCTGCGCGACGATGTCGTCACCGACGGCGGCGTGCGCGACGCGGTGCTGTCCAACGCGCCACAGGCCGAACATGGATTTTTCACCGTGCCCAAGGTGATCGAATAATGACTGACCTTACCGATCTGGGTGTTGCGGCGATCCGCGACGGCGTGCGTCTCGGCACTTTCTCGGCCCGCGAAGTGGCGGACGCGTTCATCGTCAAGGTAAGCCGGGCCAAGGCGCTCAACGCATTTCTCGTCGAAACCCCCGACCATGCCATCGCCGCCGCCAAGGAAGCGGATACCGCGCGTGCCGCGGGTGAAGCGCTCAAGCCACTGGCCGGCGTGCCGATCGGCATGAAGGATTTGTTCTGCACCAAGGGCGTCGCCTCGACCGCGGCGAGCCATATCCTCGAAGGTTTTACCCCGCCATACGAATCGACCGTGTCGGGCAAGCTGTGGAATGCCGGTGCCGGCATGCTCGGCAAGCTCAACATGGACCAGTTCGCGATGGGATCGTCGAACGAGACCAGCGCGTTCGGCAATGTCATTTCGCCCTGGCGGCGGGCAGACGGCGGTAACGCGCCTCTCGCGCCCGGCGGCTCATCGGGTGGCAGTTCAGCGGCGATCGCCGCGCGGCTGTGCCCGGCGGCGACCGGCACGGATACCGGCGGTTCGATCCGTCAGCCCGCCGCATTCACCGGCATATCGGGGATCAAGCCGACCTATGGCCGCTGCTCGCGCTGGGGTGTCGTGGCATTTGCCTCATCGCTCGACCAGGCCGGGCCGATGGCGCGCAACGTCAAGGACTGCGCGATCATGCTTGAGGCGATGTCGGGTTTCGATCCGAAGGACGCGACCTCGCTCGAGCTCGACGTCCCCAGATGGGAACAGGGCCTGTCGGGCAATCTGCGCGGCAAGCGAGTTGGCATCCCGAAGGAATATCGCGTCGACAATATGCCGAGCGAGATCGACGCACTATGGCAGAAGGGCATCGATTGGCTGAAGGATGCCGGCGCGGAGATCGTCGAGGTTTCGCTGCCGCACACCAAATACGCGCTCCCCGCTTATTACATCATCGCGCCTGCGGAAGCCTCGTCCAACCTCGCGCGCTATGACGGCGTACGCTATGGCCTGCGCGATCTGCCTGAAGGCGCTAATCTGCTGGATATGTATGCGGCGACGCGTGCGGCGGGCTTCGGGCCCGAGGTCAAGCGGCGCATCCTGATCGGCACCTATGTGCTTTCGGCCGGTTTTTACGACGCCTATTACACCCAGGCGCAAAAGGTCCGGACCTTGATCGCGCGCGATTTCGACCGGGCTTGGGAAAGTTGCGACCTGCTGCTCACCCCGACTGCGCCGTCGGCGGCGTTCGCGCTGGGCGAGAAATTGGCGGATCCGCTGGCGATGTATCTCAACGACGTGTTCACCGTGCCCTCGTCGCTCGCCGGCCTGCCGGCGATGTCGGTGCCGGGCGGCCTCGACAAGAGCGGCCTGCCGCTCGGGCTGCAGATCATCGGCAAGGCGCTTGATGAGCAGGGCGTGCTCAACGCGGGGCTGGCGCTGGAGGAACGCGCCGGGTTCGTGGCGCGTCCGGAGGCGTGGTGGTAGGAGAGTTTTCGGGCGGCTGGTTTTTGAGCTCGTCGGCGAAGGGCTCATCGGCTTGATCGCGAATGTGAAACTGGGTTTCAAGCGTCGGGCTGGCGCTTCTAAGACGAAACGGAAGCCACGTCCGAAACGGCACAGGCAGGGCCGAAAGAAATGATTGAATCGTCCTTTCGCATTCAGCGGGTGACTTGCAACCGAGCTGCCATCGGCGGTGCGGTGGCGATTACTGTTAAAACCTGTGTCACTGAAAAATGTGCTGTCTTCACTGCACGATCGGAGGCGTGGTGGTAGCGCCGGACGGATTCTATGCCCGCAACCTCGAAGTCCTGCGCGAAGCTCAGACCGCGTTGAACGTCGCGTTCGGCGCGATCCTCAGCGCCTATATCGGCAATTCGCTGGCCGAGATCGACAACGGCCCGTTCAATCATGCTGGGCTGGCGAAATTCTTCATCTTCATCGCCATTTTCATCATCGGGCTGTGCGTCGGCAACAGCGTGATCCTGCGCGGAGAGTTCCGCCTCGGCCTGTTGTTCCTGGGCATGGCGGCGGCAGCTGCCGTCGCTGCCCATACACAGGGGCGTTCGCTCGGTTTTGAGGTGGTGATCCTGCGGATACTGGCCGCATGCTGGGTCATCGCCTTGCTCGGCAGCAACGCCGTGCTGACCGCCATCCATTATATTCATCATCGGAATCGGAAATGAGCGACTATCGTATTCAGGGCGCCACGGGCGAGTGGGAGGTCGTGATCGGCCTTGAAGTCCATGCTCAGGTCACGTCGAACGCCAAGCTCTTCTCGGGCGCGGCCACGACGTTCGGCGCGGAGCCCAACACGCAGGTGTCGCTGGTTGATGCGGCGATGCCCGGCATGCTGCCGGTGCCCAACCGCGAATGCATCCGCCAGGCGGTGCGCACCGGCATGGCGATCGACGCGCAGATCAACAAATGGTCGCGCTTCGACCGCAAGAATTACTTCTATGCCGATTTGCCGCAGGGCTATCAGATCAGCCAGCTCTATCACCCGCTGGTCGGCGAAGGCGCGATCGACATCAGCCTCGATGAAAAGAACCCCGATGCCAGCGGCAAGCGCATCGGTGTCGAGCGCATCCATGTCGAGCAGGACGCGGGCAAGTTGATGCACGACCAGCATCCGACGCGATCCTATGTCGATCTCAATCGTTCGGGCGTCGCTCTGATGGAAATCGTGTCCAAGCCGGACATGGCTTCTCCAGCAGAAGCAGGAGCTTATTTGCGTAAGCTCAGATCGATTCTGCGCTATGTCGGTAGTTGCGACGGCAATATGGAAGAAGGCTCGATGCGCGCCGACGTCAATGTCAGCGTGCGCAAGGCGGGTGATCCGCTCGGCACCCGGACCGAGACCAAGAACGTCAATTCAGTCCGCTTCGTCATGGCGGTGGTCGAGCAGGAAGCGCGCCGCCAAGTCGGGGTGCTCGAAGAAGGCGGGCGCATCGTTCAGGAAACGCGCCTCTACGATCCCGATCGCAACGAGACGCGGTCGATGCGCTCGAAGGAAGACGCGCATGATTACCGCTATTTTCCCGATCCTGATCTGCTGCCTTTGGAACTCGACGAAGCGTTCCTGGCCGAATGTCGCGAGAGCCTGCCGGAACTGCCCGACGCCAAGCGCGCGCGGTACGAGGCACTGGGCGTCACGCCCTATCACGCAGCGGTGCTTACCGCCGAGGTTGAAACGGCAAGCTGGTTCGACGAAATGCTTGACGCCGGTGCCAAGGCTGCGCCTGCGGCGAACTGGCTAACCTCCGAACTGTTCGGCGCTCTAAACCGACTCGGAAAGGCGTTGGATGAGAGCCCCGTCAGCCCTGCTCAGGCGGCCGAATTGCTCGGCCTCGTCGCTGACGGAACGCTGTCGGGCACGCTCGCCAAGCAGGTGTTCGAGATCATGCTCGAAACCGGGCAGGGGGCGAACGCGATCGTCGAGGAACGCGGCCTGAAACAGACTAGCGATACCGGAGCGATCGAAAAGGTCATCGCCGACGTCATGGCGGCCAATCCCAATCAGCTCGAACAATATCGCGGCGGTAAGGGGGCTTTGTTTGGTTTCTTCGTCGGCCAGACGATGAAAGCGATGGGCGGCAAGGCGAATCCGGGCGTGGTCAACGAATTGTTGAAGAAGGCGCTGGGCTGATCGTCCCTCGGCGGCGAGGCAGAAAGTCTCGCCGCCAACGCATCGCTGAAAAGGCGCTTGCCTAATTTTTGCCCGATTGCCAAACCCGCACTTGGCGGATCGAAAGATTCGGCTTCGAGGGGTCGGGGGGATTATGGTTTTGCGCTTTATCGCGGCATTTGCTGCCGTATTTTTGATGTCGTCTACCGCCGTGGCGCAGGAGCGATCGGCGGTTCGTGACGGATTCGCCTTTCCGGTCGATCGTCAGGTGACAATCGCCGTGTTCCGGCCGGATGTTCATGTCGGCACGCTGACGACCGGCGGGGTCGATGAGCCCAATGCCGACTGGACCGCGACGGCTCGTGGATTGATCGCCGAACAGATGAAGGCGAACGACACGATTTCCGGTGCGAAAGTCATCTTCCCTGAGGATCCCGAGGGCGATGATGGCATCTATCTTGCCGAATATCGCGCGCTGTTCAGCGCGGTCGCGCAATCGATCCAGGTCCACAAACTTTTTGTTGGTCAGCGATTGCCAACCAAGAAGACGCGTTTCGACTGGACGCTGGGTAACGGCACGGCGCGGATCGGGAAGATGGCGGGGGCCGATTACGCACTCTTCTTCTTCACCCATGACGCTTATGGTTCTTCTGGCCGCAAGACGGCGCAGATTTTCGGCGCGATGTTCGGTGTGGCGATCGTCCCGGGCATCCATGTCGGCTAGGCCGGCCTTGTCGACCTCAAGACCGGTGATGTGATCTGGTTCAACGCCGATCCGCAAATGGGCGGTGACGTGCGCACCGCCGAGGGCGCGACGAAGCGGGTCGGGCAGCTGCTCGCCGGCTTGCCCGGACGCACCGAACCGGTGGTCGCCGCGAAATGATTGGCCGTCGGGCGGTAACGCTCGCGGTGATGGCGACCACGCTGTGCGCGGCGACCGTGCCGCCGCAGACGACCACACCAGCACCGCAGGCCGGCACGACGCAACCGGACATCATCGTATCGGTCGAGCCGCAGCCTGTTCCGGCGGTATATGTGCCGCAGGACAAGGACGAACGCGGCCTGTGGATGCAAATGGAAGAGGAGGAGCGGAAGCTCAAAACCTCCAATTTTGTAATGCGCGAAGCGCTGCTCAACGATTATGTCCATCGCGTCTTCTGCAAGACGGTCGGGCCAGAATGCGCGAGCATTCGCATCTATCTGATGCGCACGGCCTATTTCAACGCCAACATGGCGCCCAACGGCGCGATGCAGATTTGGTCGGGCCTGTTCCTGCGGACACGTGACGAAGCGCAGCTCGCCGCGGTGCTGGCGCATGAGTTCGCACACTTTAAGGAACGGCACTCGCTGATGTTGTTTCGCCAGGCCAAGGCCAAGGCGGCGTCGGCAACCTTTCTCGCCATGTTCGGTTTGGTCGGAGCGCTATTCGCGCTCGGCGAGATCAGTGCGTTATTCAGGTTTTCGCGCGAGATGGAAGCGAGGGCCGATGCCCTGTCGGTACAGATGATTGCCAAGGCCGGTTACGATCCGATGGCCGCGTCGCGAATCTGGGAGCAGATCGGCGCCGAGGCGGATGCCACGGCGGTCGCGCGCAACACGAAAAGCCGCAAGGACAAGAATGGCGGCATGTTTGCCAGCCATCCACCGACCACCGAGCGCCTTGCGGCGCTTAAGGCGCTAGGCGCCAGCACTACGCCGATGGGAAGGCCGATATTGAACCGCGAGGAGTATCGCGCGGCGCTGGCCCCGATGTGGGCGAGCCTGATCGACGATCAGATCAAGCTCAACGATTTCGGCGCAACCGAATATCTGATCGGCTTCCTGGCTACGGATGGCTGGACCCCGAGTCTGAACTATGCCCGCGGGGAGCTGTACCGGGCGCGGGGGCGGCCCGAGGACCTTACGGCGGCGGTGGGGTTTTATCGTCAGGCGACTCAAGGATCCGAAGCGTCAGTCGAGGCCTGGCGCGGATTGGGACTTACGCTGCTGCGCACCGGATCGCAGGCCGAAGGACAGGCCGCCCTCAAAGATTATCTGGACCGTCGTCCCGACGCATCCGACAAAGCCATGATCGCCATGTTGGCAGGAGTATGACCATGAATAGCCTTAAAAAACTGATACTTGGCCTTGCCGCTGTCAGTGTCATCGCCGCGCCGGCGATTGCCGGATACAAGTTGATGCCTGCCGGCGTTCCGATCGCAGTGGCGAAGTCGGGACTGACGATCACTCCGTCGGTCGACTGGAACCGTCTGGGTGCGCGACCCGGCCGTAACGCGGAAAGCTGGACGCTCGACGGCCTGACCTTGAATGATGTGACCTTTTATGGCGGCATTCCGAACAACACGACGCTGTTCAAGGACGCCAAGAAGAAAACTGAGCCGTTGCCGCGATTCTCGTCAACGATGTTGATCCCGGACATCGCGCAGTTGTTTGAAAGCAGCTATCGCGTATCGGTCGGCACGTCGCTGATGACAATCGACGCGGTGAAGCCGGCCATATTCGCCGGCAGTCCTGGCTTCCACTTCACATACAGCTTTGTCATTCAAGGGGAGGAAGTGCGGCGCAAAGGGGAGGCAGCCGGCGCGGTGATCGGCGGCAATTTGTACATGATCACTTATGAGGCACCGATAATTCATTATTACGATGCTTCGATCGACCTGTTCAACAAGCTCGCGGAAACTGCGGTGATCAGGCCGGTGAAGAAGTAACCGCCCACGCCCATACAGTTGAAATGCACCCGTGCCGCATTTCGCGCCGCGGGTGCATCTTTCTCGGGCTATCCCGCGCGCCCAGAATCCTATTGCGCGTCGTCCTCCTGATTCTTCGTCACTCCGCCGGTACCACCAACGCCGTCCGGCGATCCAGGCGAAGCGAACGAATCAGGCTCGCGCCCGCCTTCGCCACGCTCGACCGCATCCTTCCGCGCCTCGACGATCTGTTCGATATCGCTACGGCGGTCTTCACCGGAGTCATTGTCGTTGCTTGGCGGGCTATCGGGACGGGAGTCGCGGTCGTTCACGCAAAATCTCCAAGGTCTACCGGTTGCCCGGGCGCACTACCCGGATTGTTGTCGGGCTGCGGTGCCGGAATATCGATATCCGGCGCGGTCGGGCCGACTTCGGGCGGGGCCTGTTCCGGCTGAGCAGGTTGACTCGGCTGCGGCGGCACTTCAGTGGGTGGGGTGGTGGCCATGCTAATTCTCCTTGCCGCCTTAACGCCCCGGGACCGGGCTGGTTGCCTCGGTACTTGCCACCGGTCGCGATATTGCTATGGCTTGCCGCTTGCCCCGCGACGCGGGGCTGGTATAGACGCCGCGCAATCGGCGGTGTCCCATGCGGGCGTGGCGGAACTGGTAGACGCGCCTGGTTTAGGTCCAGGTATCGCAAGATGTGGGGGTTCGAGTCCCTTCGCCCGCACCAGTCCCGCTACTCTGGGCGGGACCCTTGCTCCTTCGAATTTTCGTATAAGGTTTGAGTAGTTACCATGCAGACTGTCGAGACGTTGAACGAGGGCCTGAAGCGCGCCTACACGCTGAAGATCACCGCCAAGGACATCGATTCCAAGGTCGATGCCGAACTGAAGCGTGTTGCACCACAAGTGCGCATGCCCGGTTTCCGCCCTGGCAAGGTGCCGGCGAATCTGGTGCGCAAGATGCACGGCCCGGCGCTGGCGCAGGACGCGCTCAACAGCTCGATCCAGGAAGGCGTGCAGCAGCTCCTTGCCGAGCAGAAGCTGCGTCCCGCGATGCAGCCGTCGGTGAGCCTCGAGAATGATTATGAGCCCGGCAAGGATGCCGAGCTCAAGGTCGAACTGGAAGTCCTGCCCGATGTGCCGACTCCCTCGATCGATGGCCTGACACTCGAACGCCTGACCGTCGCGACCGACGAAACCGCGCTGAACGAGCAACTGCAGAAGTTCGCCGACCAGCAGAAGCGCTGGGAAGACGCCAAGGCCACTTACAAGGCCAAGATCGGCGATCTTGTGGTGATGGATTTCCTCGGCAAGGTCGGCGATGTCGCGTTTGATGGCGGCACAGGCGAAGACATGTCGGTCGAACTCGGCACCGGCCGCCTGATTCCCGGTTTCGAAGACCAGGTCGTCGGCGTGAAGACCGGCGACGAGCGCCAGATCAACGTGACTTTCCCCGACGATTACAATGTCGACACGCTGAAGGGCAAACCCGCCACGTTCGACCTGAAGATCAAGTCGGTGAAGACCGCCGGCGAGACCAAGATCGACGACGAACTGGCAACCTCGCTCGGCCTCGAAAGCCTTGAGCAGCTCAAGGGATTGCTCAAAGGGCAGATCGATCAGGAACTGAACAGCCTGACACGCACTCACATGAAGCGCAAGCTGCTCGATCAGCTCGCCGAGGGTCATGATTTCCCGGTCCCGCCATCGATGGTCGAAGCCGAGTTCAACCAGATCTGGTCGCAGCTCGAGCATGAGGCCAGCCATGAGGAAGATCCGGCGGCGGCACTCGCCGAGATGGAATCCGAGCGCGCCGATTATCACAACATCGCCGAGCGCCGCGTGCGCCTCGGTCTGCTCCTGTCGGAAATCGGCCAGGCAAATGGCGTCGAAGTCAGCCAGCAGGAAATGAACCGCCTAATCGCGCAGGCCGCACAACAGTACGGCCCCGAGGATCGTCAGCGCTTCATGGCCTATGTCCAGCAGGAGCCGATGGCGGCCGCCCAGCTGCGTGCGCCGCTGTACGAGGACAAGGTAGTCGACTTCCTGTTTGAGAAGGCGACGATCAGCGATCGTGAAGTGAGTCGCGAAGAGCTGGAAGCGGCGATCGAATCCGAAGACGGCCATGTCCACGGTCCGGATTGCAGCCATGACCATGATCACGATCATGGCGCCAAGCCCAAGGCGAAGAAGGCCGCGGCCAAAAAAGCTGCGCCAGCCGAAGAAGCACCGGTCGAGGCCAAGTCTTCAAAGAAGGCCGCAGCCAAGAAGACCGAGGCTCCTGCCGAGGTCGTCGAGGAGCCGGTAAAGGCGCCTGCGAAGAAGGCGGCAAAGCCGAAGGCCGAAGCGGCTCCGGCCGAAGAGGCTGCGCCGGCGAAAAAGCCTGCTGCCAAGAAGCCAGCGGCGAAGAAGGCCTGAGCCTGATACGTTTTACCGTCATCCCCGCGAAAGCGGGGATCCCGCTTCTTATTCGAGCGGCGGGGCAAGGCAGCGGGATTCCCGCCTTCGCGGGAGTGACAAAGGGGTGTTGTGATGCAGACAGCTAGCAAGCCCAGCATTGCCGTGCTGCTGCCATGCTACAACGAGGAGGCGGCGATCGCGCAGACGGTCGCCGGCTTTCGCGCGGTGCTCCCCGACGCGGCGATCTACGTCTATGACAATAATAGCCGTGATCGCACGATCGAAGTCGCCAAGGCTGCCGGTGCGATCGTTCGCAGCGAGCGCACCCAGGGTAAGGGCAATGTCGTCCGTCGCATGTTCGCGGACGTGGATGCCGATATCTATGTCATGGCCGATGGCGATGCGACCTATGATGCCGCCTCAGCGCCGGCGCTGATCGCGCGCGTGCTCGACGAGCAGCTCGACATGGTCGTCGGTTCGCGCGTGACGCAGGAGACGGCCGCCTATCGCCGCGGGCATCAGCTCGGCAACCGCGCGATGACCGGCATTCTCGCGCGCCTGTTCGGGCGCAGTTTCACCGACATCTTCTCCGGCTATCGCGTGTTTTCGCGCCGTTTCGTGAAGAGTTTTCCGGTCCTCTCGTCAGGATTCGAGATCGAAACCGAGATCAGCGTCCATGCGCTCGAGCTGAAAATGCCGGTCGGAGAGATCGAGACGCCCTATTATGCGCGGCCCGAGGGGTCGGAATCGAAACTCAACACTTATCGCGACGGGTTCCGCATCGCCCGCACCATTGCGACGCTTTACCGGATCGAGAAGCCGATGCTGTTCTTCGGTATCATCGGCGGACTGCTCGCGCTTGCCGCGGCGATTCTCGCGGTGCCGCTGGTGCTGACCTATATGCAGACGCATCTCGTACCGCGCTTCCCGACCGCGATCCTGCTGACCGGCCTGACGATCCTCGCATCGCTCAACCTGTTCGCGGGATTGATCCTCGATACGGTGGTGCGCGGACGGCGCGAGATGCGGCGGCTGGCCTATCTGGCACATCCCGCGCCGGGCAACGGGGCTTGAACTCGCTTTCGCCAAGGCCGATGTATGAGCCCGCAAGGGCATAAAGGATTCAAGACTTCCATGCATAACCCGTTCGACACCGGCGACTTCATGCGTCCCCTCACTACCGCCGGCTTCGCTGCGCAGGATCCTCAGTCGGGCCTGGTCCCGATCGTGATCGAGCAGTCCAACCGCGGTGAGCGCAGTTTCGATATCTATTCGCGCTTGCTGCGTGAACGCATCATCTTCGTGACCGGTGGTGTCGAGGACCATATGGCCTCGGTCATCAGCGCGCAGTTGCTCTTCCTGGAGTCGGAAAACCCCAAGAAGGATATCTTCATGTACATCAACTCGCCGGGCGGAGTCGTCACGGCGGGCATGGCGATTCATGACACCATGCAGTATATCCGGCCGCGCGTCGGCACGGTGTGCATGGGACAGGCCGCCTCGATGGGCAGCTTCCTGCTCGCCGCCGGCGAACCGGGCATGCGCGTCGCGCTGACCAATTCGCGCATCATGATCCACCAGCCCTCGGGCGGCGCGCAGGGCATGGCATCGGACATCGAGATCCAGGCGCGCGAAATCCTGCGCATCCGGGCCCGGATGAACGAGCTCTATGCGCACTATACGGGCAAGCCGGTCGAGGAGATCGAGCGCGCGATGGATCGCGACAAGTTCATGTCGTCGGATGAGGCCAAGGAATTCGGCCTGATCGATGAGGTGTTCGACAAGCGTCCGGCGGTCACGGACGAATCCGGCACGCCGGTGCTCCCGGCATCGTAAGGCGAATTTTGACACCATTCATCGTAAGATGATTTTGATTATTGTAGGATTGAAGTCGGGCGGTCTACCATGGCCGCCCGCACTAGCACGCCCAAAGGGGCTGCGAAGGATGATTTGAATGACGAAGCTCAGCGGTGGCGATTCGAAGAGCACGCTATATTGCTCGTTCTGCGGCAAGTCGCAGCACGAGGTGCGCAAGCTCATTGCAGGCCCTACCGTGTTCATCTGCGATGAGTGCGTCGAGCTCTGCAACGATATCATTCGCGAGGAGACAAAGTCCGCGCTCGTCTCCAAGAAGGATGGGGGCGTGCCGACGCCGCAGGAGATCTGCGACGTGCTCGACGATTATGTGATCGGTCAGAAGCGCGCCAAGCGCGTGTTGTCGGTCGCGGTGCACAACCATTACAAGCGCCTCAACCACGGCCAGAAGGGCGCGGATGTCGAGCTTGCCAAGTCGAACATCCTGCTCGTCGGCCCGACTGGCTGCGGCAAGACCTTGCTCGCCCAAACGCTGGCGCGAATCCTCGACGTGCCGTTCACCATGGCCGATGCGACGACGCTGACCGAAGCGGGTTATGTCGGCGAGGATGTCGAGAACATCATCCTCAAGCTGCTCCAGGCGTCGGATTATAATGTCGAGCGGGCGCAGCGCGGCATCGTTTACATCGACGAGATCGACAAGATCAGCCGCAAGGCGGAGAATCCCTCGATCACGCGCGACGTGTCGGGCGAAGGCGTGCAGCAGGCGCTGCTCAAGCTGATGGAGGGCACCACCGCGTCGGTGCCGCCACAGGGCGGGCGCAAGCATCCGCAGCAGGAATTCCTTCAAGTCGACACGACCAACATCCTGTTCATTTGCGGCGGCGCGTTCAGCGGCCTCGAAAAGATCATCGGCGACCGCCTGCAGGGCAAGTCGATCGGCTTCGGCGCCTATGTCGCCAGCCCTGAGGAACGCCGCACCGGCGAGACGCTCAAGGCTGTCGAGCCCGAGGATCTGCTGAAATTCGGCCTGATCCCCGAGTTCGTCGGCCGTTTGCCGGTGATCGCGACGCTCGAGGATCTCGACGTGCCGGCGCTGGTGACGATCCTGACCGAGCCGAAGAATGCTCTGGTCAAACAATATCAGAAGCTGTTCGACATGGAGCAGGTCAAGCTCGGCTTCACTGACGATGCGTTGGTCACGGTCGCCAAGAAGGCGATCGACCGCAAGACCGGCGCTCGCGGCTTGCGCTCGATTCTCGAAGGCATCTTGCTCGACACGATGTTCGACCTGCCTGGTATGGACGGTGTCGACGAAGTGATGATCGACGGCGACGTGATCGAGGGCCGCAAGGAGCCGATCCGCGTCTATGCCAAGAAAGACAAGGCGGGCGCCGGCGCCGCGTGATCGCGCGCCGGCCGGCTTCCTTGCTGATCGCGCCGCGGACCATATCGGGGGCGCGGTCTCATGACCCGTAACCCCAGCCTGCCGCTTTGGTCCGCGCTTCTGCCGCCGGTCGGACTGGTTGCTGTACTCGCCTCGGTTGCGAAACTCGGCGGCATCGGCGCGAGTATCGGCGCACTGATCCTGATCGGTTGCGTGCTTGCGGCAGTCCATCATGCCGAGGTCGTCGCCCACCGTATCGGCGAACCGTTCGGCACGCTGGTCCTGGCGATTTCGGTGACGGTGATCGAAGTATCGCTGATCGTTTCGCTGA
This sequence comes from Sphingomonas sp. So64.6b, assembly GCF_014171475.1. NCBI lineage: Bacteria > Pseudomonadati > Pseudomonadota > Alphaproteobacteria > Sphingomonadales > Sphingomonadaceae > Sphingomonas > Sphingomonas sp. So64.6b. The sequence goes on along the minus strand of NZ_CP048817.1, from coordinate 1,907,245 downwards.
TGCTCGCCGATGGGGGAGGAGATGCAACACTCGCGCGCGACACGGTGTTTGCCGCAGTGATGATCATCCTCAATGGCATTGTCGGACTGTGCCTGCTCGCGGGCGGCGCGCGTCATCACGAGCAACGCTTCGTCCAGCGCGGGGTAAGCGCGACACTTGCCGTGCTCGGTGCGATGGCCGTGCTGACTTTGGTCCTGCCCAATTTTACCTCGACGGTTGCGGGGCCGGTCTATTCGGACAGCCAACTCGCGTTCGTCGCGGTGATGTCGCTGATCCTCTACGCCACCTTCGTGCTGGTACAGACGGTGCGGCACCGTGACTATTTCCTGCCCGCGAACACTGGCGCGCTCCCCGCAGATGCGCATGCGGAGCCGCCTTCGGACCGAACCACTTGGACGGCATTCGGCTTGTTGCTCGTTGCGCTGGTCGCGGTGGTGCTGCTCGCCAAGGGGCTGGCTCCGACGCTCGAGAAGGCGGTTGTCGGCGCTGGCCTGCCTCTGGCGCTGGTCGGGGTCGCGATCGCGGCTTTGGTACTCGCGCCCGAAAGCCTGGCGGCCTATCGCGCGGCAAAGCGCAATCGGCTGCAGACCAGTCTCAACCTCGCGCTCGGCTCCGCACTGGCGACGATCGGTCTGACCATTCCGAGCGTTGCGGTGGTGTCGCTGACGCTCGACCTACCGCTGACCCTGGGCATCGACGCGAAGGGCATCACGCTGCTCGCTTTATCGCTGATGGTCTCGATCCTGTCGCTCGGTACCGGGCGCACCACCGTCCTGCAGGGCGCGGTGCATTTGGTGATTTTCGCCGCCTATCTCTTTACGACGGTCGTGCCGTGACCGACGCGCCGGCGACACTGCTGGCCGCGCAGGCGGATCGGGCAATGGTCGCAGCGATGCTCGCGCGCGCCTTTGCCGAAGATCCGGCAATGTGTTTCATCTTTACCGACCCCGTGGTTCGCGCAAAGCGATCAGCCCGGCTGTTCGGGTTGCTATTCGATCAGGATGCAGCGGCCGGCATGCGCCTGGTCACGGCCGGTGGCGCGGCGGCGACATTCTGGCGAGGGCCGGGACGGTCGCACACCAGCCGCCTGGACATGGTGCGCAGCGCAGGGCCGATGCTCCATGCGCTCGGTGGCGGCCTGATGCGGGCACTGGCCGTGTCCGACGCGATCGACGCGCATTTGCCGAAGGGTGATTATTGGTATCTGCACATCGCCGGCTGCGATCCCGCGATGCAAGGACGCGGGTTGGGGAAAGCGGCGGTTCAGGCAGGGCTCGACCGAATTGCCGGAAGTGGTTTGCCGACTTATCTGGAAACGCCGCTCGAGCATAATATTGGTTTCTATCGCGGCCTTGGGTTTGACTTGACCGCGGAGTGGCAGGTGGCCAAGGGCGGCCCGCGTTTCTGGTCGATGATGCGGCCCGCGTAGTTCAGGCCGGTAATTTCGCGCCAAGCGGCACAAGGTAATTGATATTTCCAGCGATACGGAACCGATGAAACAGTCATCACCATTGGCGGGTGGCATATTCGAAAAGCTGCGCGCGGTATGTACCGCGCCGCCATCCACTCTCTCCGTCGCAGTAGCGGTGCTTCTGGCGTTACTGGTCTTTCTGGCGTCGACCGGCTGGATCGCCTGGCATCGTGGCATCTGGTATGACGAGGTCTGGTCGCTCTATTTCGGTCATCATGATTTGGGCTTTTGGCAGGCGCTGGTTGACCGATGGCTGAAAGATAATCATCCGCCGTCTACGCGCTGACCTGGCTGTCTTCACCTCTTATTGGTGACGATCTGTTCGCCCGGCGTGCGCTCAACGTCGTGCCCATCGTCCTGGCCGGGAGCGCGATGATTGGTCTCGCCCGATCCGATCCCAAGGTGCGCAACTTCACCGCGGTGCTCACATTGCTCGTTCTGGGTACGACTCACGCCTTCGATGCGATGATCGAGCACCGGGCCTATATGACGCAACTAGCGGCAGGGACGGTGCTGGCCACCGCCTTTTTCAAGATTACGACCCGAGCCGAGGACTATTCGGCGCAGGATCGCGGGCTGTTGATCCTTCTCGGCATTACCGTGCTGATCGCCTTCAACCTGCATTATTTCTCGGCGTTTATCACAGGTGCGATCATCGCGTCGTTCATCGTCTCATGGTGGGTGCTAGGCAAGCGCACCTGGGCGACGAGGCTCTTGGTCGTCGCGATCCTTGCCGCGCTGCCGTTGATCGCCTCCTATCTGGTGGAACAGTCGGTCCTAAAAACCACCGCGAGCGCCTTCTGGGCGACTACAGACACGCGAACCGCTATCCGTCACGTCAAGCGGCTGGTCGGTTCGGCCTATGCTCAACCTGATCGTCGTGGCTACCGCCCTTTGGGGCATTGCCGCGCGACTATTCCGTAAGCGCTCGACCGGTCCTGCCGCCGGAGCAATCACTTTTGCGCTAATCGCGGCCGCAGCGATCCTGGCCACCGCGACGATCCTGCTCGTTGCGAATTCGATCAGGCCATTTCTGGTCCCGCGCTATCTTATCGCGATGGCGCCATTCAGTGCCGCGCTGCTGGCGGCTCTGTCGGCCGAGGTGATCATGCGGCATCGCTGGCTCGTGCTCCTGTCGCTCCTGGCGTCGGTCACCGCGATCGGCTTGTCCTTTGCGAGGCAAGCGCGCGTCGGGCAATGGAACGCGACTGCGACACCGATTGGCGAGATCGTGCGGCGTTGCCCCGGCACCGTCGTTCATGTCCGGCCACGCTGGGTCATTCCACAAGACAATCCGCCGCAAATGATCATGGCAAATGAGGCGCGGGTGGTGCGGTTCGGTCATGAATATGTCGCGGCACGGGCCGGGTTCGTGATCGAGCCCGAACGAAGCGCTCAAATCGCCGCCAACTGTCCGACCTTGTTGTGGATCGAACAGCACTTGCCGGAATCGCCCGCAAAGCTGGCGGGCTGGGCCGGTCTGCCGCTGTCCGCCGACCAGATCGCACGATCGCGAATGATCGTAGGCGAGACCGGGTTCGTCGTGATTTATCCGGCGCCCAGGGGGAGTTAATCGGTCAAGGTTGCGACAGCGCCAGTTTCGCCAACCAGGCTTTTGCCTGTTTCGGCTCGCCGACCGCGCTGGGGTCAGCCCGGCCGCGCGATGCCAGGAACTCGGCGTGCAGGTCGAATATCGGCAAACCCAGGCGATCCCGGGCTTCGTCGATCTGATCGGCGAGATCGTTCAATTCCTCGATCGTCGGCGCCCAGAGTGCAATCATCTGGCGATCCTTGCCATGACCGAACAGGCCCCATTTGCCGGCGGCGCAGCGCTCCAGAGCCGCGACCAGCAGCTGACGATACTCGACCTCGATCTCGATCCGGCGCTCGTCGAGCTGGGCCAGCCGTTCAGCGCGCGCCATGGCGCCGCCTGTTCGGCGAATGGTATCGGATGGGTCGCTGCGACATCAAAATACTCCCGGCACGAAACGTCGCACGCGTGCGGCATAGCGATCATAGTCCTGGCCGAACATCTCGCGCAGCAACCGTTCCTCCTCGGCGATGCGCAACCAAGTGCCGAGCGCGTAGAGTGGCACGCCGATCAGCAGATGGAGCGGATGGCCAAAGGCGACCGCCAGCGCGATCATGAGCAGGAACAGGGCGATATAGATCGGGTGGCGGACATGCGCGAAGGGGCCATCGATCACCAGACTGTGGTCCGATCGGGTGCGGGCAACAAGGCTCCAGTTTCGCCCCAGCGCGCGTGCCGAGGTGAGGAACAGGCCTATGACCATCGCCATCAATATCGCGATGAGAATCGCCTGACCCAACGCGAAGGGCGACAGCGGATCGAGCGCGACGTCGATCGGGCCGAATCCGGCATAACCGATCGCGATCCCCTGCACCGCGATGCCGGCAAGCGAGCGCGAGGATTTCTTCTGTTTGCCCGCATCGCTCGCCGACCGGCTACGTGCGACGAGCAGCGACAACAGAAAGAGCGCGAAGCCGGTCGCCATCACGGCCAATCCGGGCAGGCCGACCGGGCTGCTGTTCACCAGGCTCATTTGTTCGTCCCCTTTGGTGGGTTGGCGGTGCGCCATGCCTGGGTTTCCTCGACCGCGATCGAGCGCCTGAGAATGCGGCTGTTCGGGTCGAGCACGACATGCGCGCCGGGCGCTACGGCGATCATAGTGCTGCCGCTGGTCATCGCCAGCTGGACGGTCCGGTCGTCGATCTGCACCTCAACCGGCATAGGGAAGGGCAAATTGTCCGGCACCGTCCAAGTCAGTGTCAGCTTGCCGCCATCGCGCGTCTCGATCAGCTCGGGTAATGCAGCCCGGCGTAGATAGACGTCGAAGAACCAGCGACAATCACTGCCGGTAACCTGTTCGACATAGCGCTGATACTCTTCCGTGCTGCTGTAGCGCGGTTGGAAATTGCCCGGCTTGGGATCCGTGCGGCCATAGACAGCAAGCCGCGTGACATCGCCAAACGCCTGGTCGCCGATCAGATAGCGCAACGTGTGGAGCATCCACGATGCCTTGTAGTAAATGTCGATGCCCGGTCCGCCTTTGTCGAGCTGATAGACATCCTCCTCGCTGCGCGGCTTGCCGGAGACGATTGGTGCGCGATTGACGATGTCCACGCGGTTCGCCAGCATCATCGCGGCATAGCGGCCATCGCCCTCGCGCCAGCGGCCATAGAGCGGCTGCATGTATGTGCCATAACCCTCATGCAGCCACATATCGTCCCAGTCAGCGGCGGTCAGCTGATTGGCGAACCATTCATGCGCGAACTCATGCTGAAACAGCCAGTCGAACCCCTCGGGCGCCTTGGCATAACCATTGCCATATCCGTTGATCGTCTGGTGTTCCATGCCCTTGTGCGGGGTTTCGACCACGCCGACCTTCTCGTCGCCAAACGGATACGGACCGACGGTGCTTTCGAAAAAGTCGATCGTCGGCGCGAATTCGGCGAACAGCGCTTTGGCTTGCTTCTCTTCGCCCGGCAGATACCAATAGCTCATCGGAAATGTATTGCCGAAGCGGCTCTTGTAAATTCCCGAAATCTCCTCGTACGGCGCGACGTTGAGGGCGATCGCATAGGTATTGGGATGCTTGACTCGCCAGTTCCAGGTCGTGCGTCCATCCGCCAGCTTGTCGACGCCCGTTAACACGCCATTCGACGGCGCTTTCAATCCCTTGGGCACGGTGATGTGCAGGTCCATCGATTGCGGCTCGGCGGTCGGGAAATCGAGGCAGGGCCAGAACAGGTCGCATCCCTCACCCTGAACCGCCGTCGCGACCCAGGGCAGACCGGCGGGGGTTTTCGACCAGACGAAACCGCCGTCCCAGGGCGCGTTGACCGCGACATGCGGGGTGCCACCATAGGTGATTCGCGCGCTGACCTTATTCCCCGTCTCCACGCGCGTCGGTAGATCGACGATCAACCTGCCTTCGGGATTGGACCAAGCCGATCGCGGCAGGGCCTTTCCATCGATCGCTATGGCGCTGACCGGCAAGTTGCGGTCGAGATCGAGCAGCAATCGGGCGAGCGGCGCCTTGGCGGTAATGTTGAGCGTCGCAACCCCGGCGATCGTCTGACTGGCCGGCATGACCTCGATCGCGAGATCCACGGTATCAAGCTGCTGCTTTGCCCGCTCGGGATCGATCGCACCGCCAGATCGCTCGGTCTGCGCGGTGAGCGGCGGCAATCCCTTTGGTGGTGGGGCGGCGGCGATCAGCGCGATCAGCGATGCGGCGAACAGCAGGCGAGGAGTCATGCAGTGCTTTCCAGGTTGATCAGTGGAGTTCGACCATGAACCGGTCGATGACGAGGGTGAAGAAAGGGACGCCATTCTGCGCGATACGCAACCGACGCGGCCAGCGTAGTCCTTTGTCGTTAACGGTGCCGTCGAAGGTGAAACGCTCCTGAATCACCTCGCCGCCATCGGGCGCGAAGACGGTGTAAGTCGCTGTGCTGAGCCGTCCGTCGGGGCCTGTTTCGAAGCTGACCGGCGGCAGGCCGGGGTGCGCGGCGAGCAACCGGTCGCCGGCCGCTGCGGTCGGCGCGCGCATCAGCATATAACCGTACAGTCCATATTGTTCGCGCTCGTGGCGGGCCTGGTGCGCAGGCAGGGCGGTGCGCTTGCCGTCGCGCTCCATCCAGCCACCCGTCGGTTCAATGATCAGCGACCGGGCCTTGGCCACGCCTTCAGTCATGACCCAGCTGTTCGACCGTGCCCGGACGAACGGTTCGATTCGCGTCTCGACGCCCAGGCGCAATGTCTTTTCCGGCGTCACCACTTCTGCCGCGCCGAGCCAGCCGATCGCCGCGACCCGGTCGAGCAGATGCTGTCCGCCCATTGCCGCCGCCGTGCGCGCCACGGGATCGACGATTGCGCCGCGTCCGATCGCCGCTGCTGGAAGTAGCGCCAGCGCCCCGCCGAACACGGTTCGGCGCGTCGTGCAAATCGCACGATTGATGGATCGGCAACCATCACCATATAAGGGAAGACCGGCGCCGCGTTCAGGCGCCCCCGGAGTATTCATGACCCAGTCCTACCCCGTCCTGCCGTTGCGCGACATCGTCGTGTTCCCGCACATGATCGTGCCGCTGTTCGTCGGCCGCGACAAGTCCGTTGCTGCGCTGGAAGCGGCGATGAACGCCGACAAGGAAATCTTTCTCGTCGCACAGCTTGATCCGTCGGAAGACGATCCGGAACGCGACGACTTGTATGATCTCGGCGTGACCGCGACCGTGCTGCAATTGCTCAAGCTGCCCGACGGCACAGTGCGCGTGCTGGTCGAGGGCAAGACCCGCGCGTCGCTGGACGTGCTGGGCGAGACGGACGGTTACCTGACAGCGACCGTGCTGCCGGTCGAGGAAGCCGTGGCCGAGGGCAATGAAGTGTCCGCGCTGATGCGCTCGGTGATCGACCAGTTCGAGAATTATGCCAAGCTCAACCGCAAGCTGCCCGCCGAAACCGCGGTGCAACTGAATGAGATCGAGGATGCTTCGCGTCTCGCCGATGCGGTCGCGGCGAACATTTCGGTCAAGGTGTCCGACAAGCAATCACTGCTGGTCGAGATCGATCCGGCCAAGCGGCTGGAAATGGCGTTCGCCTTCATGGAAGGCGAACTCGGCGTCCTGCAGGTCGAGAAGAAGATCAAAAGCCGCGTCAAACGCCAGATGGAGAAAACGCAGCGCGAATATTATCTCAACGAGCAGCTGAAGGCGATCCAGCGCGAACTCGGTAACGAAGGCGAGGAAGGTGAGGGCGACGAGATCGCCGAGCTGACCCAAAAGATCGCGACGCTCAAGCTGTCCAAGGAAGCGCGTAGCAAGGCAACCGGCGAACTGAAGAAGCTGAAGTCGATGGCGCCGATGTCGGCCGAAGCAACCGTCATCCGCAATTATCTCGACGTGCTGCTCGGCTTGCCCTGGGGCAAGAAGTCGAAGATCAAGAAGGATATCGCAGCGGCGCAGGCGGTGCTCGATGAGGATCATTATGCGCTGGAGAAGGTCAAGGACCGGATCGTCGAATATCTCGCGGTCCAGGCGCGCACCAACAAGCTGAAGGGGCCGATCCTGTGCCTCGTCGGCCCTCCTGGGGTGGGCAAGACCAGCCTGGGCAAGTCGATCGCCAAGGCGACCGGGCGCGAGTTCATCCGCCAGTCATTGGGCGGCGTGCGCGACGAGGCCGAAATTCGCGGCCATCGCCGTACCTATATCGGCTCGCTGCCGGGTAAGATCGTCACCAATCTGAAAAAGGCCGGCACGTCGAACCCGTTGTTCCTCCTCGACGAGATCGACAAGCTTGGCCAGGATTTTCGTGGCGATCCGGCATCCGCTTTGCTTGAGGTGCTCGATCCGGAGCAGAATTCGAAGTTCCAGGACCATTATCTGGAGCTCGATATCGATCTGTCCGACGTGATGTTCGTGACCACCGCGAACACGCTCAACCTGCCCCAGCCTTTGCTCGACCGGATGGAGATCATCCGCCTCGAAGGTTATACCGAGGATGAGAAGGTCGAGATCGCGCAGCGCCATCTGATCGAAAAGCAGATCGAGGCCCATGGTCTGAAGGCCGGCGAGTTCACGCTGACCACCGAGGGCCTGCGCGCATTGATCCAATACTATACCCGTGAAGCGGGCGTTCGCACGCTCGAGCGTGAGATCGCGCGGCTGGCGCGTAAGGCACTGCGCCAGATTCTCGAAGGCAAGGTGACGAGCGTGACGGTCACGCCCGACAACCTCGCCGATTTCGCCGGCGTGAAGAAGTATCGCTACGGGCTGAGCGAGGAAGAGAATCAGATCGGCGCCGTCACCGGCCTCGCCTGGACCGAAGTCGGCGGCGAATTGCTGACAATCGAAAGCGTCACCGTGCCGGGCAAGGGCGGCGCCAAGGTTACCGGCAAGCTCGGTGATGTGATGAAGGAATCAATTGAAACCGCGCTGAGCTTCATCAAGGCGCGCGCCCCAAGCTATGGCATCAAGCCGAGCATCTTCGCGCGCAAGGATCTCCATATCCATCTGCCCGAGGGGGCGGTGCCCAAGGACGGCCCGTCGGCGGGTATCGGTATCGTTACCGCGATCGTTTCGACCCTGACCGGCGTGCCGGTGCGGCGCGATATCGCGATGACCGGCGAAGTGACGCTGCGCGGCCGCGTGTTGCCGATCGGCGGGTTGAAGGAAAAGCTGCTCGCGGCGCTGCGCGGCGGTATCAAGACTGTGCTGATCCCGGCCGAGAACGAGAAGGATCTGGTCGAGATCCCGGCCAACATCCGCGAAGGGCTGAAGATTATCCCGGTCGGGCATGTCGATGAAGTTCTGCGCCTCGCGCTGACCGAGCCGCTGGTCGCGATCGACTGGACGGAAGCGGACGAACTCGCAGCGTTGCCGCCTCCCGGCGTCGCGCCGATCGGTGGCGGGGTGCATCACTGAACCCCTGTTACGGCAACGTTACGATAAACTGGCCAAATTCGCGGCAGTTCGATGACGTTTTGTTTTGACAGCCACCGATTGACCAGCCTTATTGCGTCACCGGCTTCGCGCCGCGATTCATTTGATTGATGTAATTCGTAAACGGGGGTTTCTGGGCATGAACAAGCAAGAACTGATCGGCACCGTCGCCGACGCGTCCGGGCTGGGCAAGGGCGATGCCAGCAAGGCGGTTGAGGCGGTTTTCGATGCGATTTCAAACGCGCTGAAAAAGGGTGACGAAGTTCGCCTGGTTGGTTTCGGGACTTTCTCGGTCAGCAAGCGCAAGGCTTCGACGGGGCGCAACCCGCGTACCGGCGAGCCGATGACGATCAAGGCGTCGTCACAGCCGAAGTTCAAGGCCGGTAAGGGCCTGAAGGACGCGGTCAACTGATCGACGGTCGATGACGCTGCCGGGGCTGGACAAGTCCCGGCTGGCTGTCTTAAGGCACAAGTAATGGGGCGGCGGTAAACGTCGCCCCGTTGCGTTGGCGGGTTTTCGACAAAAGAGACGCCGCCACGCATTTTCCGTTGCGCGCCGCCCAAGGCGGTCACGCGATGGGCGCGTAGCTCAGTGGTAGAGCACACCCTTCACACGGGTGGGGTCGCAAGTTCAATCCTTGCCGCGCCCACCATCATCTCGATGCAGACCTTCCGCGAGACGGGGTCGAACCGGGCGTGAGCTCTGTTGATTCAGTGTGCCGTCACATCTCCGCAACAACAGTCATCAATATGAAATGCATGCGTCATCGAAGAGTCTTCGAAAGCGCGCCGAGGAGTCACGCATCATCCCTAGCGACCCTGCAGAGGTCGGCAGGGGGAACACCGAGTCGATCCAAGGGAGCAGTCTGCTCCCGCCCACAGATCGAACGGAGTTTTTATGGCCAGCTTCAAGCGCACTAGCCTCATTTTGTTGACCAGCTGCGCAGCCCTCGCACTCGGCGCGTGCGGCGCGAGCGACATCGCCTCACCGGGCGAAGGCAACTTTCCTCCCACCCCAACGCCAAGCCCAACTTCAACCCCAACTCCCACGCCGACCTCGCCCGTGCTGGTGACGCCGGCGGCTTCGTGCCCGACCCTTCCGGGTACGGATCAGCTGGTCAATGCCGGTACGATCAGTGGCCCGACCGGTGAATATCGCAACTGCGCTTTCCCGGCGCGCTTCACCAGCAATACGCAAATTCCGCGCACGACCGGTGTGATCTATTCTCTGCCCGGTCGCGTCGATGTCGGCACCGATCAGCTTGCGGCGAGCACCGGCAACAACGTCACGCTGACGATCGATCCGGGCGTGGTCGTATTCGGCGCAACCGGCGTTTCGTTCCTTGCGGTCAACCGCGGCAATCGCATCGACGCGGTCGGTACGCCGACCCGTCCGATCATCTTCACTGGCCGTGGAAATGTCACCGGTGCGGCGACCGACGATACGTCGCAGCTTTGGGGCGGCGTCGTCCTGCTCGGCCGCGCGCCGATCACCGACTGCCTCGCACCGCTGGCGACGCCGGGCACGACCGCGTGCGAGCGCGACACCGAAGGCACCAGCAATGCGCTTTATGGTGGCGCGACGCCGGCCGACAATAGCGGCCGCATGCAATATGTGCAGATCCGCTATTCGGGCTTCATCCTGTCGGCGGCATCCGAGCTCCAGGGTCTGACCCCGTCGGGCGTCGGCAGCGACACCGTGATCGACCATATCCAGGTCCATAACAGCTCAGACGACGGCATCGAGGTGTTCGGTGGTCGGGTGAACATGAAGTATCTGGTGCTGACCGGCAACGAGGACGACAATCTCGACACCGACGTCGGCTATAAGGGTTTCATCCAGTACGTCATCGCGGTGCAGCGCGCTGGCGTTGGCGATGCGATGATCGAAGCAGATTCGGACAATACGTTGGAGGAAAATACGCCGCGTCAGAACACGCGCCTGGCAAACTTCACCTTCGTTCAGCGGTCGACCACCGGTGCTGACCTTGCCGCGATCCTGATCCGCGGCAGCGCCGATTACACGCTGGTCAACGGCGTCGTGTCCAGCCCCAACCTGGCTTGCCTGCGCATCAGCCGTGCCAACACGCTTCGTGCCGCGGATCCGGCATTGGATGAAGCCGGCCCACCGCGCTTCGAATCGGTCAGCATGTCCTGCCCGGCCAATCCGTTCCTCGGCAATAGCGGCGTCACCGACGCACAGGTACGCGCCACTTTCGAAGCGGGTACGAACAACATCTCGAACCTGACCTCGACGCTGACCAACGGCTATATCAACGGCGCCAACGAAACCGCGCGCCCGGCCTTTGCCGCCGCGACGCTCGGCAGCTTCTTCGTTTCGCCGGGCTATGTCGGCGCGGTCAAGGACGCGACCGACACCTGGTATGCCGGCTGGACCTGCAACTCGGCGACGGCGAACTTCGGCGCGACGAGCGCTGCCTGCACGACCCTGCCGACCACCTGATCGGCCAAGCGGGGCGGCGCCAGGTGGCGCCGCCCCGTATTTTCAAGAAAATTACCCCGGGGGATAATTCATGTCGAAGCCGCTCAGTCTGGCGAGCTTGCTCCTCGTTTCCACCGCGCTCGTGTCGCCTGCCGCCTTTGCGCAGACCGCCGACCCGACCGGACCGACGCAAAGCGCGACGCCCGCCGCGGACCCCGCCACCGCAACTCAGCCGGCACCACAAGAGGAGCCGATCGAGGTCTCGATCCCCGGCGGCGGCGACCCCGGCCCCGATATCGTCGTGACCAGCACGCGCGCGCGCAACATTATCCGCACCACGCCGCAGGTCGTCTCGGTCCTGTCGAGCGCCGATATCGCGCGCACGGGCGAGGGTGATATCGCTGGCGCGTTGCAACGCGTTACGGGCCTGAGCGTGGTCGGTAACGGCTATGTCTATGTCCGCGGCCTTGGTGACCGTTATTCGCTCGCCTTGCTCAACGGCTCGCCATTGCCCAGCCCGGAACCGCTTAAGCGCGTCGTACCGCTCGATATCTTCCCGACCAGCGTGATCGCATCGTCGTTCGTGCAGAAAAGCTATTCGGCGAACTTCCCCGGCGAATTCGGCGGCGGCGTGATCAACCTGACGACCAAGGCGATCCCGCGCGAGGCATTCCTGTCGGTCGGCGGCTCGGTTAGCGGCGATACCGTCACCACCGGCCAACTCGGCTATACCTATGCCGGCAGCAAGACCGACTGGACCGGTTTCGATAACGGTACGCGCACCTTGTCGCCGCTGTTTCAGGATGCGTTGTCGAGCGGCAATCTGATCACCGTCGGTGCCGATTACACCACGGAAGAGCTTGGCCTGCTCGCCTCCAGCCTGTCCAACGCGCGCACCACCGTGCTCCAGCGCAACGACAATATGCCGGTCAATTTCTCCGGCGAGGTTACCGGCGGCGGGTCGATCGACCTTGGCGGCGCGGAGCTTGGCCTGATCGCGACGGCCAGTCTGAGCAACACCTGGCGCACACGGCAGTCGTTGCAGCAGACCGCCGGCGCGCCCGACCTGTCGATCGCCGATAACAATTTCAACCGCGTGATCACCGACAATCGCGTCGTGGCGAGCGGGCTGATCGGTGCGGGTCTCGAATTCGGCGACAACAAGATCCGCTGGACCAACCTTTACATCCGCGACACGTTGAAACAGGCGCGGCTGGCGGTCGGCAACCGTTTCATCTCGGCCGATCGCGACCTGATGGTCCAGGACACGGCGTGGTACGAACGCCAGCTGATCGACACCCAGCTGACCGGAGAATTCAAATTCGACAAGTTGAGCCTCGATCTGCGCGGTGGCTATGCCAACACCAAGCGCGAGGCGCCCTATGAGCGCAGCTTCACCTATGTCCGCACCAATCAGGCCTCGGACCCGACCGGCAACAAGTTCGTCAACGACCTTGGCGGCAATAATCTCGAGGGTGTCGCCACGGTATCGTTCAGTGACCTGAACGAGGATCTCTATTCGGCCGGCGCCGATCTCAGTTATCAGCTCGCGACGGGCATCACCGGCACGGTTGGTTACGCCTTCACCGATACCGATCGCACCTCGACCCGGCGCGACTTCACCTATCGCGGCAGCAACCTGCCGATCAGCGTGCGGCAGCTGCGTCCCGATTACCTGCTCTCGGACTATACGATCCAGACCTATGATATCGTGCTGCTCGAAACGTCCGGCTCGGCCGGTACGGCGGCGTTCGAGGCCAAGCTGCGCACTCATGCCGGCTACGGCCAGCTCAAGGCGGAGATCATCCCCGGCGTGAAGGTCGATCTGGGTGTGCGCTACGAAACCGCCAAGCAGACGGTCGTGCCGATCGATTTGTTCGGCAATGGCGCCAGCTCGATCGTCTCGACCAATCTAAACAATGATTATTGGCTGCCCGCGGCGACGCTGACCTGGGAAGTGGCCGACGATATGCAGGTTCGCGTCAGCGGATCGAAGACGATCGCGCGCCCACAGTTCCGCGAACTCGTGTCGCAAATCTATCTCGACACTGATTCGAACCGCCAGTTCCGCGGCAACCCGTCACTGGTCGATTCGAAGCTGACCAACGCCGAAGCACGCTATGAATGGTTTTTCGCGCGTGATCAGCGCGTGACGCTCGGCGCCTTCTACAAGAAGATCGACCGTCCGATCGAAACCTTCTCGTCCTTCAACTCGGACGGGTCGGTCAACACCAGTTTCGCCAACGCGCCCGAGGCGACCTTGTACGGTGCCGAGTTCGAGGCGCAGAAATATTTCAACCTCGCCGACATGTTCAAGGGCAGCAAATTCTTCTCCAGCCGCCGCTTGTTGCTGGTCGCCAACTACACCTACACCAAATCCAAGATCAAAGTCGGTGCGGACGATCTGGCGATCATCAACGGTGTGCCACAAGGCGCGGCGAACCTGTTTCTCGACGGCCAGCCGCTGACCGGGCAGTCGGACCATCTCGCCAATCTGCAGATCGGTATCGAGGATACCGACAAGTTGTCGCAATTCACATTCCTGGTGAATTACGCCAGCAAGCGCGTCACCAGTCGTGGCCCATCGGCCCAGCCCGACATCTACGAAAAGCCCGGTATCGAGCTCGACTTCGTCGCACGTCAGGGCGTCAAGCTGTTCGGTCTCGACACTGAGGTGAAGTTCACCGCGCGCAACATCCTGGCGACCAAATATCAGGAATATCAGCAGCTCGGCGACAACAAGATCTTCTACAACCGCTATGATGTCGGGGCGAAATTCTCGCTCGGGATCGGCTTCAACTTCTAGCGTGACATCACCGCTGAGCGAATAACGCCGTCATCGCCGCTTAGGCGGAGATGACGGCCTCGATCTTCGGATCAGCGACATCGCTGCGGCCGCACGAGTATTGATTTCGCCCATGACGGGGGAATGCGAAACTCTCTCAGCCAGCGTGAAGAATCCTGAAGCGGCCGGGCTCCGCTGGATCCCGGTCTACCACCTGGACAGGTGGCCAGGTCCATTGCCAAATGCCGCTGCCCGGCGTGCGGGAAAACCGGATCGGTCCGCGAGTGCCTTCGATCGCGACGCCCGCCCAACCCTCGGCAATGCGCGTCCGGTTCACGCCTTGAGAACGCAACATATCGGCGAGGACGATCATCGAATCATAACCCTCCAACGCGACGAAGGAGGGCGCTTCGCCCAGCCGCTCGCGCAAAGCCGTCTCGACTTTTACACCATATGGGCTGAGGCGCTCCGGCAAGTAGCGCAGGAAAGGAATCGCGGTGCCGTCCTCACCCAGCAACGCCGCCCATTCGGCGAATTCCGGCTGCCCGGCCGGCGCGCCGATCAGCACTCCGGCGAGGCGCTCGTCGCGGCGGACGGACTTGACGATCGGCACCGCCGGCTCCGGATGGCCGACCAGCAGAAGCAGGGCTGTCGCGCGACTGTCGGCAAGGTGATCGCACACCGCCGCCGGGGCGAGCGAACGCATATCGATTTCGGCAATGGTGCATCCGCGCGGTGCGAGATACTCCTTTAAAATGCGCGAGCCTGCTGCCCAATAGACGCTCGGTTCGGCAGCTATAGCGATCCGACGGTGGCCCGCGCCGAGGAGGAAATCAGCGAAGATCCGCCAGCCATGAGACTGTGCCGGGGCGAGCCGAGCGACCCATTTTGTCGGCTGTTCGGTGAGTGCGTCGATCACGGCTGAAGAGCAAAGGAATGGCAGGCCGAGTGCGTTGGCCCGGGCGGCGGCGGTGCGGGCGACGACGCTGTGATATTCCCCCGCTATTGCGGCCACGCCCAGGCTATCCAGTTCATCGACGGCCGCGACCGCTTTTTGTGGGTCAGCCGCGGTGTCTCGCACCACCAGTTCGAGTGGTCGTTCAGCGATCCCGCCGGCGTCGTTGACGTCGCGAACCGCCTGTTCGAGTCCGGCGAGCAAGTGTCGACCTGCCTCGACCCAGCCCGGCCTGGTTAGCGGAAGTAGAGCGCCGATCAGTACGGCCGAGCCGTCTGTGCGTTTTGTCCGGAATGATGATGGCGTAGTCACGCCGAGCCCCAGGGCCGCTCCCTGAACCATTTCGTCACGACATATTTCACGCCCGAGCGCACCTTCATGCCCTGATGGATCGTCGCCGGATTGGGCGTGCCGTCGGGCCGCAGATTGTTCCAGGCGAGCAATTTGCCGATTTCGGGCTGGACGATCTTGTCGATCGTCTTGAAACGCGTCGCGCCGCCCGCCTCGGTCTGGTTGAGATAGATCATCACGGTCCAGGTGCGCTGTCCCGCCACGCTGCAATATTTGGAATAGTCGAGGCCGGCTGGTTCGAAATAGTCCGTATGTGCCTTGAACTCCTGACCGACCGCATAGCGCTGTCCCTGCATCGGTTCGCCATGCGCCGGGTCCAGCCCGGTGAAGCGCATGATCAGCGCATCGACCGTCGCGACCGCCGGATCGTCGCGATCGAGGTCGCAGGTTTCGCTGGTGCGGAAGCCCGAATCGCCGTTCGAATCGGAAATGGTCGAGGGGCGACGTTGCGCTTCGATCCGCTCGATCAACGCCGCACACAGGTCGGGCGACAGAAAGGCCTTGCGCAGGAACAGTGTCAGTTTGGGGCTCGGCACACGCTGTACGCCGGGCTGCGCGGCGAGATGCGCGACCATTGCATCTGAAGGGTGGCCGGATCCGTATATCGGGGTGAAAGGGTCAGGCATCTGCATGGCTCGACGCTTTGCCAAAAGGTGCAGGAATTCGCCAGCCCGGGCATCCGGTTAGCCAGGTTTTCGCAAAAGGTTCACACTTGTGCCGTGTGACTGTAACAATGGCCGCTTAGCACCTGCGCGACCCCGGGGGATTCTCTCAATGCGCCTCGAACTCGACGCCCGCGCGCGCCGTATCCTTCGGCGGCTCCCGCGCACCAATATCTATTCGGCACTCGAGCTCCTGTTGCTCGCGGTGCTGGCGGTGCAATGCGCGCGATTGCTCTGGGTGATCGTCACGCCCGTTGGCCCGCTTGGCAATTGGCGGCCGGCCGAACCTGGCGTATCCGGCTCACCCGCCGCTATCCTGCACGGGTTCGATCCGTTCTTCCGCCTCAGCGCCGGGGGCGACGGCAAGCCAGCGACCGTCACCTCGTTGCAGATCACTCTGTTCGGCACGCGCATCGATGAAGCCGCCGGTGGCGGCTCCGCGATCATCGCCGGGCCGGACGGCATCCAGCAAAGCGTTGCGGTCGGCGCGGAAATCATCCCCGGCGTCAAATTGAAGTCGGTCGCGTTCGACCATGTCACGATCGACCGTGGCGGCGCGGTGGAGGACCTGTTCCTCGATCAATCGAACGCGGTGCAGACCGTCGCGCCGGCAAGCACGCCGGGTGGCGCACCGCCACCACCACCGGGCGGCACCGCGCCACGCGGCACGACCCTGGCACAGGTCCAGTCGGACATCGGGTTCATCCCGCGCGTCGATTCCGGGCGGGTCACCGGCCTGGTTGTCCGCTCACAGGGCTCGGGCGCTGCATTCCGCGCCGCTAATTTGCGCGATGGCGATATCGTCACCGCGATCGGTGGCCGTGCCGTGACCGGGCAGGGGGACATCGAACGCGTCGCCGGACAATTGGCGGGCGGCGGCAATTTGTCGCTGACCGTCGAACGCGGCAACACCATTATTCCACTCGTCATCACGATAGCGGGCCAATGAAAAAACAGATCCTTGCACCCGTTCTCGCCTGCGTCCTCGCCGGGCCGATCCTTGCGCAGACGACGCTGAACGTCCGCGACGCCGATATCCGCGCCTTTATCGCCGATGCGGCCAAGGTGACCGGACGGACTTTCATCATCGACAGCCGGGTGCAGGGCAAGGTGACGGTGGTGACCGACCGGCCGCTCAGCCGCTCGGAATATTTCGAGGTCTTCCTGTCGACCTTGCGCGCCAACGGCCTGGTCGCGGTGCCGACCTCGAACGGCGCCTTCCGCGTCCAGCCGACCGACAATGCCGCGTCGCAGCCAAGCCGGGTCGGCGCGCGCGGCGCCTCACGCAACAGCTTCGTAACCGAGGTGATCCGGTTGCGCTCGATCGATTCCGCCTCCGCGGTTGAGACAGTGCGGCCGCTGGTCAGCCCGCAAGGCTCGGTCACCGCCAATCGTGGCGGCAATTCGATCGTGGTGGTCGATTTCGCCGACAATGTCCGCCGCGTGCGTGAAGTGCTGCGCCAGGTCGATACCGACAACGCCGCAACCCGCGTCGTCGCGCTCAAGAATGCCGGCGCGCGAGAGATCGCCAGCGCGCTCCAGTCGTTGATCGGCGGGGGCGGGCAGGGCGGCCAGGGATCCGCGCCTGGCCCCAGCGCGACCGTGGTTGCGATCACCAGTTCCAATTCGATTGCCCTGCGCGGCGACGCAGCGACCGTATCGCGGCTCGCGGCGGTCGCCGAGGATCTCGACCGTCGTGCCAAGAACGGCACCGAGATCCGCGTCGTGTTCCTCGAAAATGCCGATGCCGAACAGCTTTTGCCGGTGCTGCAGCAGCTTGTCGGGCAAACGCCGACCCAGCCTTCGTCCAGCGGCACCAACACCTTGTCGCGCTCCAATTTCGGCGGCACGGCAGCGAACAGCCAGAATAGTCAGAGCAGCAGTACCGCGCAGCCCCCACAACAGGCCGTACCGACGGCGAGCGGTGGTACCGGGCAAGCCGCGATCGTTGCCGAGGGCGGCCGCACCGCATCGGTCATCACGCGCTTCGCCGGTGCCAATGCGATCGTCATCGCCGCGCCGGCCGAAGTGCAGCGCCAGCTCAACGAAGTCGTGCGGCAACTCGATACAAGGCGTGAACAGGTGCTGGTCGAGGCGATCGTCGCCGAAGTGTCCGACGCGACCGCGAGCAAACTCGGCGTGCAGTTCCTGCTCGCCGGCCTGCCCGGTAGCGGTGTTCCGACCTTCGCCACCAGCTACAGCAATTCCGCGCCGAGCCTGCTGACCATCGCCGGCGCGGTCGGCGCGCGTCAGCTCAACACCACGACGACCACGATCAACGGTACCACCGTCACGACATCGACCAACAGCACGGTCAGCGATTCGCTCGCGCAATCGGCGCTCAGCTCGATCCTTGGCGCCAGCGGCGGTTTTGGCGGCGGTGCCTTCAACCTCGGCAAGGACGCGATTTTCGGCACGATCATCAATGCGGTCAAATCCGACACCACGTCCAACCTGCTCCAGGCGCCGTCGCTGACCACGCTGGACAATCAGGCGGCACGCATTCTGGTCGGCCAGGAGATCCCGATCACTACCGGTCAGGCGCTATCGACCAATTTCGACAATGCCTTTCGCACCGTGCAGCGCGAGAATGTCGGCATCCAGCTCGAGGTCCGCCCGCAGGTCAATTCGAGCGGCGCGATCAAGCTGTTCTTGCATCAGCAGGTCAGTTCGATCGCTGGTCCGGTGTCGAGCGACAATAGCGACCTGATCCTCAACAAGCGCGAGGTCGAAACCACCCTGACCGTCGATGACGGCCAGATCGCGATCATTGGCGGCCTGCTCAGCGACGATGAGCGCCGCACGATCGAGAAGGTGCCGTTGCTCGGCGATTTGCCGGCGATCGGCGCGCTGTTCCGGTCCAAGGCCAAGCAGCGCACCAAGACCAATCTGATGATCTTCATCCGCCCGACCATTTTGCGCACGCCCGAGGACACACGTCGCGTGACCGAACAGCGCTACGGCTATCTCCGCCTGCAACAGGCGGGGCAATCGCCCAATCAGGAGCCAAGCATCGATCAGCTGGTGCGCGACTATATGGGCGCGGCGCCGCCGATCCCATCGGCGCCGGTGCCGGGCAATATCGAGGATCCGCGGATCGGCGTACCGGTGATGCGCAATTCGACCAAGGTGCTGAAGCCACAGGGAGATCGATGATGCACATCGCTCGAGGCGATGAACTCGATCAGGCGGACGAAACACCGGCGGCATTGCCGGAACCTTTCGTTCCACCCTCGGCGATGATCGGCATTCCCTATGCCTTTGCCCGCCGCTTCGGCGTGGTGCTTGAACCGTCCGATGGCGATCATCTGGCGATCGCGATGCGTGAAGGATCCGATCCGCGCGTGTTACTCGAACTGCGCCGCCATCTCGCCCGGCCATTCGATGTCGGGTTCGTTTCCCCTGAGGATTTCGACCGCCGGCTGTCCGATGCTTATGCAATGGACGGCCAGGCGGCGGCCGTCGCTGCGGGCACGCTCGGGCTGGGCGACGAACTCGACATGCTGGCCGGCGATTTACCGACCGCCGACGATCTGCTCGACACCGCAGACGATGCACCCGCGATTCGCCTGATTAACGGCATCATCGCCGACGCCGCGCGCAACGGCGTGTCGGACATCCATATCGAGCCATATGAGACCGGCCTGGTCGTGCGCATGCGCATTGACGGCGTGCTGCGCGAGACATTGCGCATGCCGCCGCATGTCGCCCCGGTCATCGTCAGCCGCGTCAAGGTCATGGCGCGGCTCGACATCGCCGAACGGCGCGTGCCGCAGGACGGACGGATCGGCCTGACGCTGGGCGGCAAGCTGCTCGACGTGCGCGTCTCGACCCTGCCGAGCCGTGCCGGCGAGCGTGTCGTGCTGCGTATCCTGGACAAGGAAAATGCCGGGATCACGCTCGACGTGCTCGGCATGACCGCGGCGATCAACACCATGCTGAAAGGCGCGATCTCGGAGCCCAACGGCATCATCCTGGTCACCGGCCCGACCGGTTCGGGCAAGACGACGACGCTTTATGCCGCACTTCGCCTGCTCAACGACGGCAGCCGCAACATCCTGACGGTCGAGGACCCGGTCGAATATGCCATGGACGGTATCGGCCAGACTCAGGTCAATCCCAAGGTCGGGCTGACCTTCGCCGCCGGTCTGCGCGCGATCCTGCGCCAGGATCCCGATGTCGTGATGGTCGGCGAAATCCGCGACAGGGAAACCGCGGAAATCGCGGTCCAGGCATCGCTGACCGGGCATCTCGTGCTTTCGACTGTCCATACCAACGACGCGGTCGGCGCGATCACGCGGATGCGCGACATGAAGATCGAGCCGTTCCTGCTTGCCTCGACCTTGCGCGCCGTCATCGCGCAGCGGCTGGTACGGCGGCTGTGCCAGAATTGCCGCAGGCCGGTGCAGGCGCAAGGGTCGGTCTCGGCGCTGCTGGGCTTCGATCCCGGTGCGATTGTCTATGAACCGGTCGGCTGCGAGGAGTGCAATAATACCGGCTTCAAAGGCCGGATCGGCGTGTTCGAAGCGATCCGCATCGACGAGACAATCCGCCGCCTGATCAATGATGGCGGCGACGAAGCGATCATTGCGCGCCATGCCTTTGTCAATTCGCCCAATCTCGGTTCGGCCGCGCGGCAGCTTGTGCGCGACGGTCTGACCACGCCGGAGGAAGCGGTCCGCGTCTCGCGGCGTGACATGGCTGACGTCGAAGCGCCGCTTGTCGTCGACGCGGATACCGATGCCTGATTTCGACTATCTGGTAATCGATACTGCCGGACGCGAGAAGCGCGGGCACATTGCCGCGGCGTCGATCGACGAGGCGCGCGATGCGCTCGATCGCAAGCGAATGTATGTCGTGAAGATCGAGGCGGGCTCGGGAGCACCGTCGCGCGGCAAGCCTTTATTGTCCGATCTGCGCCTCGGACGTCGCAAGATGAATGTGAAGCAACTCACGCTTTTTACGCGACAATTGGCGACGCTCAACCAGGTTTCACCGCTTGAGGAATCGCTTCGCACCATCACCCGCCAGACCGAGCAGGCCTCGGTCCGCGAGATCGTCTCCAGCGTTCATGCCGGCGTGATGGAGGGCAGGCGGCTCGCCGAGGCGATGGGGCGCGAGCCAAAGAGTTTCCCGCCGCTCTACCGCGCAATGGTCGCGGCGGGTGAGCGATCGGGATCGCTGCCGATCATTCTCGACCGCTTGTCGGTCCTTCTTGAACGCCAGGCGGAGATCAACGGCAAGCTCGTCACTACGCTTGCCTATCCAACCGTGCTTGCGGTGGTCGCGATGGGCGTGGTTACCGCGCTGATGGCATTCGTCGTGCCGCAGGTGGTCGAGCAGTTCGACACCGTCGGCCAGCAATTGCCGCTGCTGACGCGAATCGTGATCGGGCTGTCGGGATTTCTGGTCGGCTATTGGTGGGTGATGCTGCTAGTCGTCGCGCTTGCGGGCTTGATCGCCTGGCAAGCGCTCAAGCAGCCGTCGATCCGTCTCGCGTTCGACGGCTGGCTGCTGCGCATTCCCTTGCTCGGCAGGTTGTTGCGCGATCTCCATGCCGCGCGCATGGCGCGGACACTGGCGACGATGGTCGCCAGCCGCCTGCCGTTGCTCGACGGGCTGACGCTCACTGCCGGCACGATCCACAATCGCCGCCTGCGCCAGGCATCCGACGAGATCGCCGAATCGATTCGCGGCGGCGGCAGCCTGTCGGCGGCAATGCGCCGCTCGGGCGTCTTCCCGCCGCTGCTGACCTATCTGGCCGCATCGGGTGAATCCGCCGGCAAGCTGGACGAGATGCTCGAACGCGCCGCCGACTATCTTGAACGCGAATTCGATCGCTTCACCGCCACTGCTTTGTCGCTGCTGGAGCCCGCGATCATCGTCGTGATGGGCGGCATCGTCGCGACGATCGTGCTATCGATCCTGCTGCCGATCCTGCAGCTCAACACACTGGCCGGACAATGAGGAACACCATGCGTACCGCCCCAAAGAAACCGATCCGCAAACGCCGTCACGACGAG
Source organism: Sphingomonas sp. So64.6b (assembly GCF_014171475.1). NCBI lineage: Bacteria > Pseudomonadati > Pseudomonadota > Alphaproteobacteria > Sphingomonadales > Sphingomonadaceae > Sphingomonas > Sphingomonas sp. So64.6b. The sequence continues at coordinate 1,885,091 of NZ_CP048817.1, read as the reverse complement.
GGCTCCACCGCTGCAAGGCGTCCCGCCGAGCACGGCTTTACGCTTGTGGAGTTGATGGTCGTGATCGTCATCCTCGGCCTGCTCGCCACGATCGTTGCGATCAACGTCATTCCGCAGGGCGAGCGCGCCAAATCGGAAAAGGCGAAGGCTGACATCGCGACGATCGAGAGCGGCCTCGAACTCTACAAGCTCAACATGTCGATCTATCCAACCACATCGGAAGGCCTTGCCGCATTGGTCAGTGCGCCGGCCGGGCTTCAGGATCCGTCGCGCTACCAGAAGGGCGGCTTCATCAAGAAATTGCCCAACGACCCCTGGGGTCGGCCTTATCTTTATGCCTCGCCCGGCACGCATGGCGCCGCCGACATCTGGACTCTTGGCGCTGACGGCAAGGATGGCGGCGAAGGCGCCGACGCCGATATCGGTAGCTGGCAGTGACGTGAAGGGGTGGGGGCAGGTCGATCGGATTCACACGGCCCTTCGGCGCTGTCATGTCTGATCACCGGGCCGGTGCTACAGTATTGCGGGCGGAAGCTCGACCGACCGACGACTTGAATCAAGCAGGGAAAGGAGTGAGCCGACCATGACCGCAGCCCCACTTTTTTCCCGATATTCCCGTAGCGCGCGCACGAAATTCCCGTTCGGGTTCATCGAAATTCCCGCAAGAATTCCCGTAAATTCCCGTAGCGCGTCCGAAAAAGCATGTTCCCGTCGCAATTCGCGTCACTGCGGGAATTCGGCATGACGATCGAATGTCGAGATCGATTGAATCGACGCGCCGCCGAACGCGGCTTCACGCTGATCGAACTGATGATCGTGATCACGATCATCGGGCTGGCCTCCGCCGTCGCCGTGCTCGCCATGCCGGATCCGCGTGGCCGGCTGGTCGACGATGCCGAGCGTTTCGCGGCGCGGGCGCGTGCGGCGCATGATTCGGCGATCGTCGAGGCGCGCCCGGTGAGCGTCTGGATCGCCGGCGCGGGTTACGGCTTCGACACGCGCAGCCATGGTACCTGGCTGCCGATCAGTGAAAAACCACTGCGCGTGTCGCGCTGGGCCGATGGCGTCACGCCGACATTGAGCGCGGACCGCGACCGGGTGGTGTTCGATTCGACTGGCCTCGCCGATCGCCCGCTCGATGTGCGACTCAACCGCGACGGCGAAAGTGCGACGGTGCGGATTGGTGCTGACGGATCGGTCAAGGTCGATGGCTGAGGCTCGCCACTCCACTGAGCGTGGCTTCACGCTGATTGAGATCATGGTCGCCCTGGCTGTGTTCAGCCTCGCTGCCCTGGCGTTGATCCGCCTGGAGGGTGCGACGATTCGCGGTGCGGGCATTCTCGATTCGACGCTGACCGCACAGATGGTCGCGCGCAACGTCGCGATCGAGGCGCTGAGCGATGCGCGAGCGCCGGCGATCGGGCAGGCGCGGGGCGTGGAGCAGAATGGCGGGCGCAGCTGGGGCTGGACTCGTGTGACAAGCCCAACCGGCGACACCCGAATCCTGCGCATCGACGTGGCGGTCGCGGATTCGGCGGGGCAGGTGCAGGGACGGTTGACCGTCGTGCGGCCCGCAACGCTCCCAGGTGCGACCTCATGAGACGTTACGCCGAACACGGCTTCACCCCCGTGAGGCGTTACGCCGAACACGGCTTCACCCCCGTGAGGCGTTACGCCGAACACGGCTTCACGCTGATCGAGATGATGATCTCCTTGCTGATCTTCGGCATGTTGTCGGCGGCTGGTGCTGCCTTGCTGTCGTTCAGCGTTCGTGCTCAGGGCGTTACGGGGGCCAAGCTCGACGATGTCGGTGCGCTCAACCGGCTGTCGTCGGCGCTGTCCGCCGATCTGGCGCAAGCGTCGTTTCGCGCCACCCGCAACGAAGCGGGCGATATGCTGCCCGCCTTCACCGGCGAATCGGGATCTGGACCGAGCCCGATGCTGCGGCTCGTGCGGGGGGGCTGGAGCAACCTCGACCAGGCCCGCCGTGCCGGCGAACAGAAGGTCGAATACCGCCTCGCCAACGGTAATATGGAGCGGATCGTTTATCCGATGCTCGACGGTGCGGAACCACTGGCGCCGTCGGTGCTGCTCGCCGATGTCCGCGAAGTCGCGCTGCGGTATCGCGTCAATGGCGCTTGGAGCGACACCTGGCAGGGGAGCGCTCAAGCGCCGCTGCCGCAGGTTCTCGAAATGCGGTTGGTGCGCGGCAACGGCATCGAGTTTCGCCAGCTGTTCCTGGTCGGCGCCGGCTATGCACCCAAGGTCCTGGAGAAATGACGCGGCCGGCGGATCGCCATGAAGAACGCGGCGCGGCGCTGCTCACCGTGTTGCTGCTCGTCGCGGTGATCGCTGTGCTCTCGGCGACCGCGCTGGAGAAGCTGCGATTGGCGACCCGCCTCTCGGGCAATGCTGCGGCGACCGAACAGGCGCGCGCCTATGCCTATGCGGCCGAGACGCTGGCGCTAACCAAGGTCAGCGACCTGCTCGGACGGGACGCGGCGCGCGTGACATTGGTTGGCGGATGGAGCGGCAAGCCGTTTCCGCTGCCCGTACCCGGCGGCCTGGCGACGGCGCGTGTGCAGGATGGCGGTAATTGCTTCAACCTCAATGGTCTCGTGGTCGAAACCGAACCGGGCATCTATGCCGCTTACACCCCGGCACGCATTCAGTTCGTGCGGCTGATGCGGCTGGTCGGCGTGCCGGTGCAGGTCGCCACGCCCATCAGCGATGCCGCGTCCGACTGGATCGACAGCGACACCAACGCGCTGCCCGCCGGCGCGGAGGATTCGACCTATCTCGGCGCCGTGACACCCTATCGCACCGCCAACACGTTGATGGCCGACCCAAGTGAATTGCGCGCGGTGACGGGCGTCACGCCCGAAATCTACACCAAGATCCGCCCCTGGTTGTGCACGCTGCCGATTGCCGCGCCGTCGATCATCAACGTCAACACATTGCTGCCGGAGCAGGCGCCGCTCTTCGCCATGCTCCTGCCCGATACGCTGACTGTGGAGGCCGCGCGGCAAATGCTGTTGAAGCGCCCGCCACAAGGCTATGAGAGTACGAACGCATTCTGGCAGCTCCCGGCACTTTCCGGAATCACGCAGGCGCCGGATGCGGTTGCTCAAACCGGCGTTACGACGCACTGGTTCGCGCTCGACGTGAATGTGACTTTGGGTGGGGCGGAGTTGGAACAACAATCGACGATCGACGCGACCAGGCTGCCGGCGCGGCTGGTGTCGCGGCACTGGGGCGAGCGATCATGAACGACACGCTGGTCCTGTTCCTGCCCGCCGCCAACACACCGTGGCGCTGGCTGCGAATCGCCGACGATATGGTGAGTTCGCGTGGCGAGGGGTTTCCCGATGGCGTCGATCCGGATGCACCCCCGCCGGTCGCCATCGTGCCGGCCGATGCGGTGACGCTTCACTGGGCGGAGCTGCCCGACCGCTCCGTTGCGCAGTCCGTGACGGCGGCGCGGATGCTCGCGGCCGATGCGAGTGCCTCGCCGATCGGCGACCTGCATGTCGCGGTGGGGCGTGAGGACGATCATGCCGAGCGGCCGATCGGCGTCGTATCGGTATCGCAAATGCATCACTGGCTCGCGGCACTGGCGGCAAACGGCGTCGATCCGGCGATGGTCCTGCCGGCGCCAATGCTGCTGCCGCGCCCGGATGAGGGGTATGTTCGTGCCGACCTGGGCGGCGAAGGCGTGGTGCGTGGTGCGACCAGTGGTTTTGCCGATGAGGCGCGACTGACCGAACTGGTCACCGGCGGCACCGCACCGACGACTCTTGGGCGCGACGAGCTGGAGGCGGCGATCGTCGCCGCAGTGACGTCACCCGCGCTCGACCTGCGTCAGGGCATGTTCGCCCGGCGGCGCAAGTTCGCGATCGACTGGGCACTGGTCCGCCGGCTTGGCTGGCTGTCGGTCGCGATCCTGACCGTGACGCTGTTCATTACCATCATCGCGATCATGAAATACGGCATTGCCGCCGACGCCCTCGAACAGCGCGCCGACACGCTCGCGCGTCAGGGGCTCCCGCGTGGCGAGACGGTCAACAATGCTGACCGTCAGCTCGACGAGCGGCTGTCGCGACTGCGCGGCGGCGGGCTCGGTTTCAGCCGCACCGCCGCTGCGGTCGCCTCGGCGGTACGGTCGGTACCCGGTGCGGAACTGACTGCGCTGGCGTTCGACGCCAATGGCGATGCGCGCGCAACCATCACCGCCGACCGCGAAGCGGCCGCGACGGACGTCAAGACGCGGATCGAGGCGCAGGGCTTCACCGTGCCGCCAACGACCTTCGAATCGGCCAATGGCCGGGTATCGGGACAACTCACGGTGTCGCCACGATGATCGCTGCCTTCAACACCTGGTTCGCCGACCGTTCGCTGCGCGAAAAGCGGTTGCTGATCGTCATGGCCGCGCTCGCTGCACTGACGCTGATCTGGGCGGGTATCATCCTGCCGGTGACAGATGCGCTCTCGTCGGCGCGAGAACGTCATGCCAGTGCGGTCATTCGCGTCGCCGAGACCGAGGCGCGGCTCGATGCGCTGAAGGAATTGCAGCAGAATCGCCCCGCTCCGCTCGCAGCGCCGCTCGACGCGATCATCCGCGAACGGGCCAATGAAGCGGGCTTCCCGCTCGCCAATGTCACCGTGCAGGCGGCGGACCGGGTGCAGATCACCATCGCAACCGCAAAACCGGGCGCGCTGCTCGGCTGGATCACCGACCTTGAGGCGGCAGGCATCCTGGTCGATTCGCTCAACATCACCAATAACGGCGATCAGACGGTCGCGGCGGACATGACATTGAAGGCGCGCGGCATATGAGGCGCATCCGTCTGACCACCGGGCCGACCGCGATGTTTGGCGCGGCATTCGTCATCGCACTGATCGTCTTCATGCCGATGCGCCTCGTACTCGGCTGGTTCGGCCTGGGCGAAACCGGCCTGGCCGCGCGCGCCGTCAACGGCAGCGTCTGGTGGGGATCGATGAGCGATACCCGATTCGGCGATCTCGAACTGGGCGACCTGCGCGCGCGTCTTTCGCCGGTACAGCTCTTCGTCGGCCGTGCTCGCGTCACGCTCGACGGTCGGGAGAGCAGCAAACCGCTCCACGGCGCGATCGGCGTCAGTCGGCATAGTTTCGGGCTCGACGACATGACCGCGAGCTTGGCGGCGGGCACCATCTTTGCGCCGGTCCCTGTGTCGGCGATTGATCTCGACGATGTCAGCGTCCGTTTCCAGGACGGGACCTGCCAGCATGCCGAGGGGCGTGTCCGCGCCAATCTCAGCGGCGATCTGGCGGGAATCGCGCTGACTCAGGGGCTGGCCGGCACCGCGCGATGCGATTCGGGGGCATTGCTGCTACCGCTGGCGAGCCAGTCCGGGACTGAAACAGCCGCATTGCGCTTGTGGGCGACCGGGCGATTCCGCGCCGAACTATCGGTCCAGCCGACCGATCCGGCGGCGGTGCCGAAACTGGTGTTGAGCGGTTTTCAGCCCGGCGCCAATGGATATACGCTCGCAATAGAGGGTAAGTTCTGAACGCTAATCTTGACGCTGGCCCGTCCGGCCCGCTAGGGGCGCTGGCTCTGCGGCGATCGTAGTTCAATTGGTTAGAGCGTCGGCTTGTGATGCCGGATGTTGCGGGTTCAAGTCCCGTCGGTCGCCCCATTCTTTTTCCGAGAGCAGAAATGACCAGCGGCTGGGGCTTTCCCGACTTCGACGAGCATGAGGGCGTCCACCTCTTCACCGATGCGAACTCCGGCCTGCAGGCGGTGATTGCGGTCCATTCGACCGCACTCGGGCCTGCGGCGGGCGGGGTCAGGTTCTGGCACTATGCCGATAGCGACCGGGCGATCACCGACGCGCTGCGCCTGTCGCGCGGCATGAGCTTCAAGAACGCCATGGCCGGCCTGCCGATGGGCGGCGGCAAGGGCGTCGTGCTTGCGGCACAGCCCGGCGACACGATCACCGTCGCACAACTCGAAGCATTCGGCCGTGCGGTCGAATCGCTCGGCGGGCGTTATGTGACGGCCGAGGATGTCGGCATGTCCGAAGCGAGCATGAAGACGATCGCGACGATGACGCGCCACGTCTCGGGCTTGCCGGTGGCTGCCGGCAGCGCGGGCGGTGATCCTGGCCCTTACACCGCGCACGGCGTCTATCTCGGCGTCAAGGCGGCAGCGCAGCGTGGGCTCGGCGCCGATTCGATGAAGGACGTCCATGTCGCGATCCAGGGTGTCGGCAGTGTCGGTGGCGGGCTGGCCAAATTGCTCGCCCGGGATGGCGCTCGCCTGACCTTGGCCGACGTCAATACCGACCGTGCCAAGGCGCTGGCGACCGAACTGGGTGCGGCGGTCGTCGCAACCGATGCGATTCTCGGAATCCAGGCCGATATCGTCAGCCCCAACGCGCTCGGCGCGATCCTGACCGAAGAGTCGATCGCGGCGCTCAAGACCACCGTTATCGCCGGCGGCGCGAACAATCAGCTCGCGACGCGTGAAGACGGTGCACGGCTGGCGTCGCGCGGTATCCTCTATGCGCCGGATTATGTCATCAATGCCGGCGGCATCATCAATGTCGGGCTCGAATATCTCGGCCAGGGCGACGAAGCCGAGGTCAATGCGCGCATCGCCAAAATCCCGGAACGACTGATCGAAGTGTGGGACGAGAGCGACCGCAGCGGTGCGCCGGCGTCGGATGTGGCGGACATGATCGCAAAGCGGCTGATCGGGCGGGGCTGATCGCTCGGCAATCGCCCTTTCGGCCTGTTGAGTAACGCCGCGATCCCCTTTAGACCGCAGCCCATCGTGGCCTCCCTTCATGCCTTTGCCAATCCGGCCCGCTTCCTGAAGCTCGCGCGTCCCTTGACGCCTGTGCTGTTCTGGATCGGGCTGGCGTTGATCGCGGTCGGCAGCTGGGCGGGGCTCACCCAGACGCCGCCGGATTACCTGCAGGGCGAAACAGTCCGCATCCTCTACATCCATGTGCCGAGCGCCTGGCTCGGCATGGCCGGGTGGAGCGGGATCGCGGTGTCGAGCATCACCTTCCTTGTCTGGCGCCATCCGCTTGCCAGTGTCGCGGCGCGCGCGATCGCCATGCCGGGTGCGGTGTTCGCGGGGCTGTGCCTGGTCACCGGATCGATCTGGGGCCGGCCGACCTGGGGCACCTGGTGGCAATGGGATGGGCGGCTGACCTCGATGCTGCTGCTGTTCTTCGTCTATCTTGGCTATATGGCGCTGGCGCGTGCCGATGCCGACCGTGGTGGCGATGGACGCATTCCGGCGCTTTATGGCGTGGCGGGGACAGTGTTGTTGCCGATCATCCGTTATTCGGTGGTGTGGTGGAACACGCTGCATCAGGGGCAGAGTATCGGCCTGACGAGCTCGAAGATCGCCGGCAGCATCCTGTGGCCGCTGCCGATCATGCTGTTCGGCTTTACCCTGTTCTTCGCCGCGATCGTGCTGATGCGGATGCGCGCCATCCTCGCCACCGCCAAGGCCGAAGCGCGGCTGCGCCGGATGGCGACGGTATGAACCCCTGGCCCTTCGTCATTGCCGCCTACACGCTGACCTTCGTCGCAGCGACAGCGCTTGCCGCGTTCAGCTGGCGCGCGATGCGCAGGGCGGAACGTCCCACGGTCGAACAATCATGAAGGCGAAGCATCAGCGGCTGACGCTCGCGCTGCTCGCGGTGGTGGCGATCGCTGGCGCAAGCGGGCTCGCATTGTCGGCGCTGAAGGATCAGGCCGCCTTCTTCTACGCGCCGTCGGACGTGGCCAAGGCCGGCCCGCCGCTCGGCCACGCGGTGCGGCTTGGCGGGATGGTCGAGAAGGGGTCGATCAGGCGCAAGCCCGACGGGGTGTCGATCGACTTCGTCGTCACCGATGGCGCGGCTAGGGTGCCGGTCAGTTTCAGCGGCATCACCCCCGACCTGTTCAAGGAAGCGTCGGGCGTGGTCGCGGAGGGCAATTTCAACGCCGATGGCAGCTTTACCGCGAGCAACCTGCTCGCCAAGCATGATGAACGCTACATGCCACCCCAAGTCTCGGGGAATATGCACGAGACCAAGACCCTTGAGCAGTGATGGCTCGCCATGATCGCTGAAGGGGGGCTCGCGGCTCTGTGGCTGGCCGCCGCGCTCGCGGCACTGCAGCTGATCCTGGCGGCGGTCGGCATCGCCAAGGCGCGTGATGACATCATGGCTGCGGTCCGGCCGGTGGCGATCGTCCAGGGCCTGCTCACGACGCTCGCAATGGGGCTGCTCATCACGGTGTTCGTGCGGTCCGATATGTCGGTCCTGCTGGTCGCTGAGAACAGCCACTCGGCCAAGCCATTGCTCTACAAGTTCGCCGGCGCATGGGGAAACCATGAGGGGTCGATGTTGCTCTGGGTCACCATCCTCGGCCTGGCGGGCGGCGCGATCGCGATTTTCGAAGATCGGCTGCAGAAGCCCACTCTCATTGCTACACTCGGCGCCCAGGCGGCAATTGCCCTTGGTTTTTATGCGTTTCTGCTCTTTTCCTCGAATCCGTTCGCAAGGCTGACTCCTGCCGCGCCCGATGGCGCTGGGCTCAATCCGCTGTTGCAGGACCCTGGCTTGGCGTTTCATCCGCCAACGCTGTACATCGGTTATGTCGGCATATCGGTGGCCTTTTCCTTCGCGGTCGGGGCGCTGGTCACGCGCGATGTCGGGCCGGCCTTTGCTCGGGCGATGCGCCCATGGGTGCTGGCGGCATGGATATTCCTGACGCTTGGCATCACCGCCGGCTCCTATTGGGCCTATTACGAGCTTGGCTGGGGCGGCTGGTGGTTCTGGGATCCGGTCGAGAATGCCTCGCTGATGCCGTGGCTGGCGGCAACGGCGCTGCTCCATTCGGTCAGCGTGCTGGCGACGCGCGACGGCCTGCGCGCCTGGACGATCATGCTCGCGGTGGTCGCATTCTCGATGTCGATGGTCGGTACCTTCCTGGTCCGTTCGGGCATCCTGACCAGCGTCCATGCCTTTGCGGTCGATCCGGAGCGCGGTAGTTTCATCCTGGCGCTGCTCGCCATCTATATCGGCGGTGCGCTTGCCTTGTTCGGTGCGCGGGTCGGCACGGTGCGTCAGGGCAATGCCTTCGAACTGGTCAGCCGCGAAGGCGCGCTGGTGCTCAACAATCTCCTGCTCTCGGTGATCCTCGGCATCGTGCTGATCGGCACGCTTTATCCGATCGTCGCGGCGGCGATGGGCACGCAATTGTCGGTCGGACCGCCTTTCTTCGACAAGACCGCTGGCCCTGTCGCACTGGTTCTGGTCGCCTTTATGGGCGCGGGGCCATTGCTGCGTTGGCGCCGCGACGAGGGCAGTCTCCTGATCTCGCGTATGACCGCGCCGATCGCTGCCGCCTGTTTCGCCTGGGCGGCGCTGTTCATCACCACTGGCGGTATCGCGATCCTGCCGATGCTTGGGATCGGGCTGGCGGCGGGATTGGCCGTGGCCAGCGTCGCGCCGCTGTGGAAGCGCAATTTGCGCCGTACGCCGCTGTTCACCTGGGGCATGGTGATCGCCCATCTTGGCATCGCGGTCAGTCTCGCCGGCATGGCGTCGGATAGCGCGTTCACCAAAGAAACCTTGGTCGCCGCGCGAGTGGGGGAGCCGCATAAGGTTGGGCCCTACACGGTGGTGCTTGACGGGATCAGTCCGGTGATCGGATCGAACTGGTCGGCGCTGCAAGCGCAATTGACGGTCAGGCGTGGCGAGGGGGCAGCTTTCAAGCTCCATCCGCAATCGCGATTTTTCTCCTCGCCGCCGACAGTGACCAGCGAATCCGCCATCGCGACGCGGCTCGACGGTCAACTCTACACCGTGCTCGGCGCGCCAGATGGGGCAGGGCGTTGGCAGCTCAGGCTGTGGTGGAAGCCTTTCGTCACGTTGATCTGGCTCGGCGGTGCGTTGATCGCGCTGGGCGGCGCGCTGTCGCTGTTCGGCCGGGTCAGGCGAGAACGTAAAACCGTGTTGCGGGAGGCTTACGCATGAAGCGTATGGTAATCTGGCTGCCGTTGATCGCGTTCGCGTTGCTGTTCGCGGTGGTCGCGAGCGGCCTGATCCGTCCTGCCGACCGCACCGTGCGATCGGCGCTGATCGGCAAGCCGCTGCCGACCTTCTCGCTCGGCGCGATGGTCCCGAACAAGCCTGGCTTGGGCAGCGCGGTGTTCCAGCAGGGGCAACCGCGGCTGCTCAACGTGTTCGCGAGCTGGTGCGTGCCGTGCATCGCCGAAGCGCCGCAACTGATGAAGCTCAAGCATATGGGTGTGCCGATCGATGCGATCGCGATCCGCGATTCGACACCCGCGATTCAGGCGTTCCTGAAACGCAACGGCGATCCCTATCAGCGCATCGGCGACGATCGTGAGAGTTCGGTGCAACTGGCGCTCGGTTCGTCGGGCGTACCGGAGACGTTCGTGATCGACGGGCGCGGGCGCGTGGTGAAGCAGCATGTCGGCGATATCCGCGCCGACGATATTCCCGAAATCCTCGCTGCTTTGCAGGCGGCGCGGTGACCGGCTCTCGCTTCTCGAACATATATCTCACTGGCTTCCCCGGCGGAGACCGGGGCCCAGTCGCGTTGCCGGATGTAATGACGCGCAGCGCCTTGTTACGCGCGTCTCCCGACTGGGCCCCGGCCTCCGTCGGGGAAGCGCGCAAGAGGTCTGGAGTGGCGGCATTGGCGGCATTGTCGCTCCTGGCCGCCACACCGGCACTCGCCGACAGCGCTCAGCCCGCGGCCTCGCTCGCCAATACCCAGCTCAAGGATCCGGCCAAGGAGGCGCAGGCCCGCGCGTTGATGGCGACATTACGCTGCCTCGTGTGCCAGGGTCAGGCGATCTCCGACAGCGATGCCGACATGGCCGGCGATATGCGCTCGCTGGTGCGGCGGCGGATCGCCGATGGCGAGAGTCCGGAGCAAGTGCGCAAATGGCTGATCGCGCGCTATGGCGATTATGTGACTTATGATCCGCCGCTCAGCATCGTGACCGCGCCCTTATGGTTGATGCCGCTGCTGTTGCTGGCGATCGGCGGCTGGCTGGCGCGCGGCGCATTCAAGCGGCGGCGCGGCTGATGGGCTGGGCCGTCCTCGCCGTGATCGCCGGACTTGCGGCGTTGCTGTTGTGGCGGCTTGGCGTGTCGCGCGGGCTCTGGTCATTTGTCGGATCGGCATTGGTGCTTGGTGCGGCGGGTTATGCGCTGCAGGGTCGGCCATTGCTGCAGGGCGCGCCGGTGGAGGCGAATGCGCAGCCGATCGACGTGGATCCGGCGCTGATCGCGCTGCGCGAGGCGATGGTCGGGCGACTGCGTGCCGATACGGCCTATCTCACCGCTGCCGATGCCTTGACCCGGGTGGGCGATACCGAAAGCGCGGTACGCGCCATTCTGGGCGGTCTGCGCCGTTATCCCGACAGCCTCGCGCTTTGGACCGGCCTCGGCACGACCATGTCGCTCCATGATGGCGGACAAGTCTCACCCACAGCGCTGTTCGCCTTCACCCAGGCGGCGCGGCTTGGCCCGAAGAACCCCGGGCCGCCCTTTTTTACTGGGCTGGCCTATATCCGCGCCGGCAATTTCGCGCAGGCGCGGCCCTATTGGGCGCGAGCTCTGGCGTTGACGCCGGAAAAAATCTCCTACCGGCCGGAACTGGCTTATCGGGTGGCCTTGCTCGACCGGCTGTTGGCGGACGCGGATCAGACCGCACCGCGCTAACCCGGGACGGCAGCGAGTGAGTAGGCGGCGTCCAGCCTGAATCAGACGCTTTTCGAGTGCAAGACTGCCAGTCCGACGATGACGACCGGCGTCAGCCTGGCGCCCTTGACAAAGCTGAGTATCGTACTTAGGGATTCGTATCAAGTATCTGGGATATAACGAATTACTCGACATTTTCGCTGAGGTTCTGGCGAAAATAGAGATGGAACATACCGGTGTCCTATATCTCCCGCGCCCGTCCTTTCAGCCAGCCCCGCAATCCAGTCATCGATGCGATTCAACCGTCCCATGGGATCGGGCATGTCGTCGCTCACCGGACAGATACCGGCGGATATGTTCCGTTCTTTCTCATGGCCGCGAAGCCTCGGGCGCAAGCTCCTGTTTCGATCGAAACGGCTCCTGTTATCGCTCCTGTTCCGTCCTGTTTTTCAATAACAGGACCGGCGCCGACAAGCTGTTCAAAACAGGCATAATCCGGCCGCAGAAGTGGCCCTGACAGGGCAGAAAAAATAATGCCAATAACAGGAATAACAGGAGCGCAATCTGGCTCATCACCAGAGTCGCTAAGCGTGCGTTTGACGTAGCGCTCGTTACTTCACGTGTGCGAGCAGCTTCTGCGATCCCCGGGTTCCCATGCAGGCGGAAGCCCGGGCCAGGCAGAGGAGGTTATGCGCTCCATGCCTCGTATGGCAGGTCGAGCGCGTCGGCCACCGCCTGATGGCGGATCTTGCCGTTCGACACGTTCAGGCCATTGGCGAGGTGCGGATCGGCGGCCATCGCCTTTTCCGCGCCGAGGCTCGCCAGCTTCAGCACGAAGGGCAGGGTCGCATTGTTGAGCGCGAAGGTGCTGGTGCGGGCGACCGCGCCGGGCATGTTGGCGACGCAATAATGGATCACGCCATCGACTTCGAACACCGGGTCGTCATGCGTCGTCGCATGGCTGGTCTCGAAACATCCACCCTGATCGATCGCGATATCGACCAGCACCGACCCGCGCTTCATCGTCTTGAGCATCTCGCGCGTGACCAGCTTGGGCGCCGCGGCACCGGGGACCAGCACCGCGCCGATCACCAGATGCGCGTTCTTCACCGCCGAGGCGATCGCGGCCTTGGACGCGTAGGCCGTCTTGATCTGGCTTGAGAAGAACATGTCGAGTTCGGCCAGGCGCGCGTTGGAGATGTCGTAGATCGTCACATCGGCGCGCATGCCGACCGCCATCTGCGCCGCGTTGACGCCGGAGACGCCACCGCCGAGGATCGCGACCCGGGCAGGGGCCACGCCGGGCACGCCGCCGAGCAGGACGCCGCGACCGCCCTGTTCCTTTTCGAGATAGTGCGCGCCGACCTGGATCGACATGCGGCCGGCGACTTCCGACATCGGCTTGAGCAGCGGCAGCGAACGGTCATTGGCGGTGACAGTTTCATAGGCGATGCAGGTCGCGCGCGACTTGATCAGCCCCTCGGCCTGCGCCTTGTCGGCGGCAAGGTGGAGATAGGTGAAAAGAAGATGGCGCGATTCGAGCAGCGCGATCTCGCTCGGCTGTGGCTCCTTCACCTTCACGATCATGTCCGACTGCGCGAACACGCTGGCGGCGTCGGGCAGGATCGTCGCACCGGCGTCGATATAGTCCTGGTCTTCGAAATCGATGCCGAGACCGGCCCCGCTCTGCACCACAACACTATGGCCGAGCGCGGTCAATTCCGACACCGATGGCGGCGTCAGGCCGACGCGATATTCGTGGTTCTTGATTTCCTTGGGGACACCGACGCGCATGATGAAAATCCCTGTAGAGCTAAGGTGGCGCATAGTAGCGCTTTCGCAGCCTCGAATCTCTGCAAATTACTATGGCAAAAGGTGGATGATTTGCATAAATCCATCGCCATCACTATTTTCCGAACGGAAATCATGCAGCTGAACCGAATAGACTCGAAAATCCTCCAATTGCTCGCCGCCGATGCGCGGGCGTCGGTCAGCGGCATCGCGGCGCAGGTCGGATTGTCGCAATCGGCGTGCACGCGGCGCATTCAGGCGCTCGAATCGTCGGGGCATATCCTGGGCTATGGCGCGCATCTCGGTCATCGGCGGCTCGGCTTTTGCGTCACCGCGCTGGTCGACATCACGCTCGGCACCCAGGTCGAGGAGGATCTCGCCCAGTTCGAACGCGCGGTGGCGGCGATCGACGGCATCGTCGAATGCGCGCTGGTTTCCGGCGCGCAGGATTACCGCTTGAAGATCATCTGCCGCGACCTCGACGATTATGAGCGTATGCACCGCGAGCATCTCGGCCGCTTGCCCGGCGTGAATACGATCAGCAGCAGCTTCGTGCTTCGCGCTGTCCCGACACGGGGCGAAGCGGATGCGCTCTTCGCCGGGGCGGCGTGATGCGTCGGTTGCGACGGGGATCGACGCATGATAGGCGCGCCACGCAACCGGCTAGGCGTCGGTCGCGTTTGGCCAAGATGCGATTGATGCGATTTCCAGTCAGATTGCTGCCCCGGTGACCACCGGAACCCCTGAAATCGTCGCAGAACCGGGCGCCGACATCGGCGATGCCGTGTCGCATCACGGCCATGGGCCGGACGGCATCATCAAATTGTCGCTCGGGGCGATCGGCGTGGTGTTCGGCGATATCGGCACCAGCCCGCTCTATGCCTTTCGCGAAACCTTTGCCGGCCATCATCCGCTGACTGTCGACGCATTCCATGTCATGGGCGTGGTCAGCCTGATGTTCTGGTCGATGATGCTGGTCGTCACGGTCAAATATGTCAGCATCATCATGCGCGCCGACAATAAAGGCGAGGGCGGCAGCCTGGCCTTGCTTGCTTTGGTGTCGGGCAAGACCAAGACGCGGCGCTGGTCGACCGGAATCGTACTGCTCGGCGTGTTCGCGACGGCTTTGTTCTATGGCGACAGCATGATCACGCCGGCGGTGACCGTGCTCGGTGCGGTCGAGGGTCTGGCGATCGCCGCGCCGGGCCTGGGCGGCCTGGTGCTGCCGATCGCGGTGGTCATCCTGGTCGCGCTCTTTTCGATCCAGCGCAGCGGTACGTCGAAGATCGGCCTGTTCTTCGGTCCCGTCATGCTGCTCTATTTCGCGGTCATCGCCGCGCTTGGCGTGATGAGCATCGTGAAGACGCCTGATATCCTATGGGCCTTCTCGCCCCATTATGCGGTGGAATTCTTCCTCTACGATCCCGTCCGCGCTTTCCTCGCGCTGGGTTCGGTTGTGCTGGCGGTGACCGGTGCCGAGGCACTGTACGCCGATATGGGGCATTTCGGCCGCAATCCGATCCGCGTGTCGTGGCTGTTCTTCGTCCTCCCGGCGCTGATCATGAATTATATGGGGCAGGGGGCGATGCTGATGCGCGACGGCACGCCCGCGCTCGAGAGCCCGTTCTACCTGCTCGCCCCCGATTATCTGCAGTTGCCGCTGGTTCTGCTCGCCACCGCGGCCGCGGTGATCGCCAGCCAGGCGGTGATCACCGGCGCCTTTTCCGTCACGCAACAGGCGATCCAGCTCGGCTTCATCCCGCGCCTGCGCATCGAACATACCAGCGCCTCGACCGTCGGCCAGATCTATATCCCTCTGGTCAACTGGCTGCTGATGGCGATGGTCCTGTTGCTGGTGCTGGCGTTCCGGTCCTCGGCGAACCTGACCTCGGCTTATGGCATCGCGGTCACCGGGGCGATGATGATCGACACCTGCCTGCTTGGCGTGGTGCTGTTCCGGCTGTGGAACTGGCCTAGATATTACGCGATCCCCTTGCTGGCGGTGCTCTTCCTGGTCGATGGCGCCTATCTGGCGGCCAATTTGACCAAGGTGCCCGATGGCGGCTGGTTTCCGCTGCTTGTCGGCCTGATCATCTTCACCTTGCTGACCACTTGGGCCAAGGGCCGGAAGCTGATGATCGAGCGGATGCGCGAGGGCGCTATGCCGATCAGGATCTTCATTCAGTCCGCCGCGACATCGGCGACCCGCGTGCCCGGTACGGCGGTGTTCATGACCTCGACGCCGGAGGGCGTGCCCCACGCGCTGCTGCATAACCTGAAGCACAACAAGGTGCTGCACGAGCGCATCATCCTGCTCACCGTCAAGATCATGGACGAGCCCTATTATCCCGATGACGGCCGCTGCTATCTCGAGGATCTTGGCCTGGGCTTCCATCGCATGGTGCTGAAATACGGCTTCATGCAAGAGCCCGACGTGCCCGCAGCACTTGCCCGGATCACGCAGTGCGGCGCCGAATTCCGCATGATGGACACCAGCTTCTTCCTGTCGCGCCAGACGCTATTGTTGTCGGACCGGCCGGGGATGATGGTGTGGCGCGAGAAATTGTTTGCCTGGATGCTGCGCAATGCGGAAAGCGCGATGGAATTCTTCCGCTTGCCGACCAATCGCGTGGTCGAATTGGGCAGCCAGGTCGAGATTTGAGCGGTCCGGCGCCGATCATCGTCACGGCGCTGTTCGGCAAGCAGGATGCGGCGTATTTCGATAATTTGCGCCGCGCGCATTATCCCGCCGAGCGCAATCAGCTCACTGCGCACCTGACCATGTTCCACCATCTCGGGCCGTCGCTCGAGGCCGAACTCAAGCAGCGACTGGCCAGCGAGACGCGCGGCGTGCCCGCGCCGGCGGCACGGATCGCCGGTTTGATGTCGCTGGGCAAAGGCGTGGCGTTCCGCATCGAATCACCCGAACTGGCCGATATCCGCGATCGGCTGGCCGATGCGTTCGCGGCGATGCTGACGCCGCAGGACGCGGTCGGCTGGCGGCCGCACGTCACGGTCCAGAACAAGGTGACGCCGGCCGAGGCCAAGGCGCTGCAGGCCATGCTGGAGCTGGATTTCCGCCCGCGACCCGTCCAAATCGCGGGACTGGCGAGCTGGTGGTATCGCGGCGGATCATGGGAACCGCTATCGCGTCACATGTTCGCTTGACCGATCCGGCAGGCATTCCTATAGCCCGCGCCTCGCGAGTTAGCGGCCCTGCGGGGCGGAGTAGCTCAGCTGGTTAGAGCGCGGGAATCATAATCCTGAGGTCGGGGGTTCAAGTCCCTCCTCCGCTACCACTCGCGAGCCTTTTCCAAACCATATCAGGGTAGCCGCCGCGCACTCTTGATCAGGATCGGCGGCACCAGCATCTGGCCCTTCATCACGCCTTCGCCGGCGGTCGGCGAGGGCGTTGCGTCGAGTACCCGCACGATCACGTCCATACCCTCTACGACATGACCGAATGCGGCATAACCGAGATTGTCGCCCGGCTGGCTTGGATCGGCATCGAGTGATGGCTGGTCGCCGACCATGATGGTGAAGTCGCCACTCGCCGTGCCCGGCGCATAGCGCGCGGTCGAGATCGTGCCGCTCACATGCTTGAGGCCGGTCAGCGTGGTCGGTTCATGCTTGATCGGCGGCAGCACGCGTTTCGGTGCATTTTGCACGCCGAACTGGACGAAACCGAACTTGGGGGCGACCTTCACCGCGCGATAGAAGCCGATCCCGTCGAGCCGCTTCTGATCGACATAACGCAGGAAGTTCGCCGTGGTGATCTGCGCGCGCTCTTTTTCGAGTTCGAGGACGATTCGGCCCTGATCTGTTTCCAGCGCGACACGAACCGTGGCAGGTGCCGGAGGCGGTGCGGGCGAGGTTTGCGCCTGGGCGCCGATCGACGCCGTAAGCGCCAGTGCCAGGAAGGTCGTTCGGAACAGCATCTCGGATCCTCGCCGTCGGTTATATAAGGCTTATACCGCGCATACGCACAATCGCATCTAGGGATCGGCCAAGAATCGATATGCTTCCACCCTGGCAGCGACCTCCCATGTTGCAAATGCGGTCGCGTGCACCCTAGAAGCGCCGCTTCGCCAGAACGGACGCTTTCATGACCACCCATACGACCAAGATGCTCATCCTCGGCTCCGGCCCGGCCGGCCTGTCCGCCGCCATCTACGGCGCGCGCGCCGGGATGGCGCCGATCGTCGTGCAGGGTATCCAGCCGGGCGGCCAGCTGACCACCACGACCGATGTCGAGAATTATCCGGGCTTTGCCGACGTGATCCAGGGGCCCTGGCTGATGGAGCAGATGCAAGCCCAGGCCGAGCATGTCGGCACGCGGCTGATGTGGGATACGATCGTCGAAGTCGACCTGACCCGGCGGCCGTTCCGCCTGATCGGCGATGGCGGCGATGTCTATGAGGGCGATGTGCTGGTCATTGCGACCGGTGCACAGGCCAAATGGCTCGGGCTCGACAGCGAGGAACTGCTCAAGGGCAAGGGGGTCAGTGCTTGCGCGACCTGTGACGGCTTCTTCTATCGTGGCAAGCGCGTCGCGGTGATCGGCGGCGGCAATACCGCGGTCGAGGAGGCGCTGTACCTGACCAATCATTCGCCCGATGTGACGCTGATCCATCGCCGCGACAGTTTCCGCGCCGAGAAGATCCTGCAGGACCGGTTATTCGCGCACAAGGGCATCAAGGTGCTGTGGAACAAGGAAGTCGCCAGCTTCGTCGATGGCGGCGGCACGTCGGGCCTAGTCGGCATAGAGTTGCGCGACACGGTGACCGGTGAGATTTCGCGTGTCGATGTCGATGGCGGGTTCGTCGCGATCGGGCATCATCCGGCGACAGAGCTGTTCCGCGGACATCTCGCGCTTGATTCGGACGGTTATATTGCAGTCGAGACCGGTACCACGCGGACCAGCGTGCCGGGTGTGTTCGCCTGTGGCGACGTCATGGACAAGATCTATCGTCAGGCGGTGACCGCTGCGGGCACCGGGTGCATGGCGGCGCTGGATGCAGAACGGTTCCTGGCGTCGGCGGCGTTCGAGGTTGCCGAAGCGGCGGAGTAAGTTCAGTCGCGCGTCAATTGCGCGCTGATAACGGCTTCCAGCTCGGCTGCGTCGCCAGCCCGGGCAAAGCTGTGTGATGCGGTGTCGATGATATGGGCCTGCGGTGCCCATCCACTCTGACGGCAGGCATCGGCAAAGGCGATCGCCGTCGCATCCTGTCTTGCCAGAACGAAGGTGACGCTATCGGTATGGCCGCTTAGTGCCGCCCGAATTCGCGCCGCCAGGTTATCGGGTTGTTGATTTTCTTTCTTCGAAGCTTTCGCTAAGCCTTTGAATAACTTCCGTAGATCAACACCACCTCGGATCAGCCTCAGCCAGGTCGCGGGATCGCGCAGCCGTTCGATATAGCGCGCACGGATCGCGGCGGCGGGGGGCAGATCGTCATCGGCGCTGTCCTCGATCACCCAGGGGTTGGCCAGGATCAGCGTCTCGATATCGGCGTCGCGGTGGAACAATGCGAGTGACGTCGCGGCGTCGCAATTGCCAAAGGCGGCGAGGCGGGTGAGGTGCGGCGCGGCCGCCCGGAATGCCGCGGCGGCCGCTTTGATGTCGTCGGCCGACGCCGCGAATCCGCCATTTTCGCCGGTCGAATCGCCGATCCCGCGCCGGTCGTAGCGGAATACGGGGATTCCTGCCCGGGCAAGGCCCGCGGCGAGCGACGCCATGCCGCGATGCGCACCGATGCGAATCTCGTTGCCGCCCGATACGATGAGCAGCCCGGTAGTCCCGGTCGCCTCGTCGATCGTGCCCGCAAGCGTTTCGCCGGCGCAGGGGAAGGAGATTATGCGGCGCATGACTTGACCCAGGTGGCGATATCGTCCGCCAGCATCATCGCAAGCGCAGGATCGTTGCCGGGCTCAGCGCGGCGCCACAATGGCGTGCCGGTTACTTTCAGGTCCGCCTGCTTCGGATCACTGTCCAGTCGAACTGTTCGCAATGTCGCATTGGTTTCACTGGAAAAAGCACTGACCCCACTGAGTTCGCCGAGCAATTGCCGAGATATGAAATTGCCGGCAATCTCGATGGGCAGATCGTGTTTGTCACCGACGGAGTCGAGCGGATCGAAATGCTCGCCGCCTTCCCGCTGGGATGCCTGCTTGATGCGACTGAGGTCGCGGAGCAGATCGGCGCCGTCCATTGGCGTCAGGTGCCAGCGGCTATCCAACAATGCGAGCGTATCGAGCAGGCAACCGCTTCGGACTCCAAGACCATGAACTGAACGACCTTGGCTTGAAAAAGTCTCCGATACGAACTCAAAAGCTTGACGTAACTCTCTGATACTAGACTGTTCTGTCGGCCTCAAGCTCTCTCCGGTGCCGGGAAGGTCGGGCAGGGCGCTGGCAATGCCGTGTTCCGCAAGGCCACGCAGGATCGCGACCATGAAGGCGCGGGTGCGGTTCGCTTCCTCGAACAGCGGCATCGCCGCGATCACCACCGGACCGGTCGCGGGGCCGAAACGAAGCATCGCCTCGCGCCCGCCGGGCCAGTCGTAATGGTCGATCACCCGCTTCTGCTCATGAATGCGCGCCCATTATTGGGCCTTGGCGGTGGCGAAGCGGACCAGCGCGCCGAATGTCTCGAGCATCTCACCATCGACCTCGTCATCCTCGATCAGGATACCGAGCCGTTCCTCGATTTCGGTGAGCAGGCCGGCAACGGCCATCGAATCGAGTTCTGGTAGCGCGCCGAACAATGGCGTTTCGCTGCGAAAGGCGTTCACGCGATCGTCGCTTAGGCCAAGCACATCACGCAAAACGGCACGGACGGTCGCCTCGATCTGGTTAGCGTCATCAGGAAGCACTGCGGACCCTTGTTTTCCCCTGTGATGGAGCCGCCGTTAGAGAATGCGACGGGCTCTGCCAAGGGCAGGGTCAACGGGCCGCTTGGCAGGACGGTGACGGAAGCTATCAAGGGGTATGATTGCACTCGATCCCACGCCATATCCGATCGACACATTGCCGCTGGGCGGTGTGCCGCAAGATGTCGCTCTGATCGATCGCGCGGGGATACTCGATTTTGCCGGATTGGAGGCACTGACCGGTCAGGTGGCGGCCTGGCTCGCCGTTCAGGGCCTTGCGCCGGGTGACCGGGTTGCGAGCTGGCTGCCCAAGACGCGGCTTGCCTGTGTTCTGCCACTGGCCGCGCCGCGTGCCGGGCTGGTGCATGTGCCGGTCAATCCGATGCTCAAACGCGCCCAGGTCGCGCATATATTGGCGGACAGCGGCGCGGCATTGCTCGTCACCCAGTCCGCACGCGTCGGTACGCTGGAAGCGGACGATGTGCCGGCGGCTTGCCGATCGGTGCTGGAGGATGAGATCGCGTCGACTGACGCCATGCCGCCGTCATCGGCCGATCCGGATGCGCTGGCAGCCATTCTGTACACCTCGGGGTCAACCGGGCGGCCCAAGGGCGTGATGCTGAGCCATGCCAATCTCTGGCTCGGCGCGATCTCGGTCGCGCATTATCTCAAGCTCATGCCGCACGATCGCGTGCTTGGCGTGCTGCCGCTGAGTTTCGACTATGGGCAGAATCAGCTTTTCTCGACCTGGGCGGCCGGCGCGAGCTATGCGCCGCTCGACTATCTCACGGCGCGCGACGTAGTGAAGGCGGTCGACCGGTTCGAGGCGACGACGCTGGCCGGCGTGCCCCCCTTATGGGTACAGTTGCTCGATGCGGAATGGCCGGTCGAGACCGCGGCACGGCTGCGGCGACTGACCAATTCGGGTGGAGCGCTGACGCCGCGCATGATCCGTGGTTTGCGCGAGCGGTTTCCTCAGGCGGATCTCTATCCGATGTATGGCCTGACCGAAGCGTTCCGCTCGACCTATCTCGAGCCCGCCCTGATCGACGCACATCCCGATGCGATGGGCAGGGCGATCCCCTTTGCCGAGGTGATGGCGGTGCGGCCCGATGGCACGCGCGCCGCGTCTGGCGAATCCGGCGAACTCGTCCATGCCGGTCCGCTCGTGGCGCAAGGATATTGGCTGGACGCCGAGCGCACGGCGCAGCGTTTCCGGCCCGCGCCGCATTGGGCGAAGTCGGGCGGTAACGCCGTATGGTCCGGCGATACGGTGATCGAAGGCGCGGACGGCCTGTTCCGCTTTGTCGGGCGTGACGACGAGATGATCAAGTCGGCGGGCAACCGGATCAGTCCTACCGAGATCGAGGAAGCTGTGCTGTCGGGCGGCGAGGCGGCCGAAGCGGTTGCGTTGGGCGTGCCGGATGTGCGGCTCGGTCAGGCGATCGTCGTGGTCGCGCGGGCGATTAACGATGAGGGTGAGGCCGAAATGAGGTTGCGTGAAAGGCTGCGGCGCGATTTGCCGAGCTTCATGCAGCCGACGCGCTATGAATGGCGCGACGCCCTGCCGAGGAATGCCAATGGCAAGCTCGATCGAGCGGGGTTGAAGGCGGAGATGACGTCATGAAGCCGATGGGCGCGATTCCGGCGGAATTCCAGGGTGTCGGCCCCTTGATCATTGCCGGCCGCAGTGCCGCTGAATGGATCGAGACGGCGGGAAGCAGCCCGATATTCGTCTATGATGCCGCCATTGCCGCGGCACGCGTGGCGCGGTTCCGCGCGGCGATGCCAAAGAGAGTCGATCTTCATTATGCGATCAAGGCAAACCCCGCACCGCCGATGATTGCCGCGCTGGCGCGGCTGGTCGACGGGCTGGATGTCGCGTCGGGCGGCGAATTGTCGCTCGCGCTGGCGGAGAAGCCGGCCGATCGCATCAGTTTTGCCGGGCCGGGCAAGCGCGATGCCGAACTCGAAGCAGCGATCATGGCGGGCGCGACGATCAACCTGGAATCCGAAGGTGAGGCCGAGCGAGCGATTGCGGCGGGGCAGCGGCTTTGCACCACGCCGCGCCTTGCCGTGCGGGTGAACCCCGACATGGAATTGCGCGGGTCGGGCATGAAGATGGGCGGGCGCGCCTCGCCATTCGGCGTCGATGCCGATCGCGTGCCGGCGCTGGTCAAACGCATCGTCGCGGCTGGAGTGGACTGGCAGGGGTTCCATATTTTCGCCGGTTCGCAGGCGTTGAGCGCCGAGGCGATCATCGAGACTCAGGCGGAGACGTTGGCGCTGGCCGGGCGCATGGCGGACGCGGTTGGCGTCATGCCGCCGTTGGTCAATCTCGGCGGAGGGTTCGGCATCCCCTATTTCCCCGGCGACGTCGCGCTCGACGTCGAGGCGGTCGGCGCCGCGCTTGGCGAGCGACTTGCGGAACGCGCCGGATCGCTTGCCGACACGCGTTTCGCGATCGAGCTGGGGCGCTGGCTGGTCGGTGAATGCGGCGTTTATCTGACCCGCGTGATCGATCGGAAGGAGAGCCGCGGCGAGGTATTTCTGGTTGTCGATGGCGGGTTGCATCACCAACTCGCTGCGTCGGGCAATTTCGGCACGGTGGTGAAGCGCAACTACCCGGTCTCGGTCGCAACCGCCGCATACGACGCACCGACCGAGGCGGTCAGCGTGGTCGGCTGCCTGTGCACGCCGCTCGACCGGCTCGCCGACCGCGTCATGCTGCCCGTGGCGCATCCCGGTGACATCATCGCGGTGTTCATGGCCGGCGCTTATGGTCTGACGGCAAGCCCGACGGCATTCCTCGGACACCCGCAACCGGCGGAAATCACGGCCAACACCGGACAATCCTAACGCTATCTTTACCTCCTGCTCGCATAGCCTTCGATGTGGCCGTGCGCCTCGCCGGAATGACGTCACCGGCGATGACTGTTGCGGCAGGAGATTTGTGCAATGCGTTTGTCTTCGCTTTCCAAGGGGTTCACGGTCGCCGGTGTCGCCGCGACCATGCTTACCGGCTGCATCGGCGGCGGTGGCCGATCCGAGCTGCCGCCAGCGTCGTTCGTCGCCACGCAGGAGCAGCCGGGCGAGGAATATGTCATCGGCCCGCTCGATCAGCTCAACATCTTCGTGTGGCGCAATCCCGAATTGTCGTCGAAGGTCCAGGTACGCCCCGACGGTCGCATCACCACGCCGCTGATTTCAGACATGCCTGCGGTCGGCAAGACCCCGGCAATGCTCGCCGACGACATGAAGATCGCGCTTGGCGAATATATCAAGGATCCGATCGTTTCGGTGATCGTGGAGAATTTCTCCGGCACGTTCAGCCAGCAGGTGCGCATCGTTGGCGCAACCGAAAAGCCGGCATCGATCCCGTACCGCGCCAACATGACTTTGCTCGACGCGATGATCGCGGTCGGTGGCCTCAGCGAATATGCCGCCGGCAACAAGGCGCGGCTGGTGCGCTACGATCGCTCCACCGGTCGTCAGGTCGAATATAACGTCAAGCTTTCCAGCCTGCTCAAGAGCGGCGATGCGAAAGCGAACGTCCGGCTCGAACCTGGCGACGTCATCATCATCCCCGAATCGATGTTCTGAGGGGAGCGGGGGTGAACGGTCTCTATGACGAACTGCGGGTCGCGCTGCATGCGGTCTGGACGCGGCGCTGGCTGGCGCTTGCGGTCGCCTGGGTGATCGCGATCGTCGGCTGGCTGGTCGTGTCGCAGATTCCCAACAGTTATGAATCGCGCGCTCGTGTGTTCGTGCAGATGCAGTCGATCCTGCCGTCCAAGGTCGGCATCACCCAGATCGAGCAGCAAAAGGATGTCGACCGGGTTCGCCAGACGCTGACCTCCGCAATCAATCTGCAAAAGGTCGTGCGCGGCACCGATCTCGCCAATACCGTGTCGAACGATCGCGATATCGCGGATCGTGTCGCCGGCCTGCAGAACGCGATCAAGGTGACCGCGCAACAGGATAATCTGTTCGAGATCACTGCGACCGGCAGCAGCCCGAAGTTGACCCGCGCGATCGTGCAGAAGCTGATCGACATCTTCGTCGAGGAAAATCTCGCCGGCGACCGTGACGAGACGAGCCAGACCTTGCGCTTCCTCGATGCGCAACTCGAACAGCGGCAGAAGCAGCTGCAGGACGCCGAGGCAAAGAAGACCGACTTCCAGAACCGCTATCTCGGTTCGCTGCCGGGCACCGGATCGCTGACAGACCGGATGGGTGCGGCACGCACCCAGATGGCGCAGGTCGAGAGCGACCTTGCGGCGGCACAGTCGAGCCTGGCCGCGGTAACCGGTCAGATGGCGGGCACACCGCAGTCGATCGCCGGCATGGGCGGTGGCGCGACGACGGGGCCGGCACGGGCGCGTCTGAATGCCATTCAGGGCCAGATCGCCGAGGCGCGCGGCCGCGGCTTTACCGACAATCATCCCGATATGGTTGCGCTCCGCGGTCAGCTTGCTGCGGCTTCGGCTGCCGCGCGCAGCGAGCCGGTCGGCGCTGCTGGCGCTGGGGGTTCGCCCAACCCGCTCTATCTCTCGCTGCGCTCGATGCAGGCAGAGAAGCAGTCGCAGGTTGCCGCGCTGACCATGCGCAAGACGCAGTTGCAGGGCGATCTCGACACGATCAATGGCAAGCTCGCCGGCGATCCGGCGGTCGCCGCCGAACAGGGCCAGATCGAGCGCAATTATGCGGTGCTCAAGGACCAGTATGACAAGATGCTGGCCGACCGCGAGGACATCAAGCTGCGCGGTCAGGCGCAGACCCAGACCGACGCGATCAAGTTCAGCGTGATCGATCCGCCGACCTCTCCACGCGTGCCCAATGCGCCCAACCGGCCGATGCTGCTGACCGGCGCATTGCTTGCCGGCATTTTCGGCGGAATCGGTGCGGCATTTGCGATGGGGCAGTTGCAGACGACGTTCGCCACGTCCGGCCGCCTCGAGCGTGCCACCGGCATGCCGGTGATCGGCTCGATCGGTGAGATGGTGACTAAGGCACAGATCGCCGCGCGGCGCCGCAAGCTGGCGTATTTCGGCGGTGGTTCGGCGGCGCTTGCCGTCGCCTATGTGGCGCTGCTCGGCGTCGAAATGGTTTCGCGGGGGATGGCGGCATGACCGAGGCACCCAGACTGAATCCGGGTAAGATCCAGTCGTCGCTGCTTGAACGCGCGGCAAAGGTCTATGACTTCGACGCGCATCTGCGTGCACGCGATCTGGGCCTCCCGGTTGAGCTCACACCCGAGCAGGTCGTACCGGAGACAGTTGCTTTGGCGCAGCCCGAGCCCGTTCGGGGACCAGCGCCGCAGCCACGCCGCCAGCAGGTGGAAACGCCCGTACCACGGTCGCGTCCGCGCCCCGGTGGTGCGTCGATCTCGATCGACCGGGCGATGCTGTCGGAACGTGGCTTGCTCGTGCCTGGGGCGGCCGTTGGCGCGCTGGCTGAGGAGTTTCGCCTGGTGAAGCGGCAATTGCTGCTCACCGCGCGCACCGTGCGAGTGCAGGCGGGCGACCGCTCGCGCGTCATCCTGGTCTGCTCGGCCAATGCAGGAGAGGGCAAGACTTATTGCGCGGTCAACCTCGCCATCTCGATGGCGGCGGAGCGTGATACCGAAGTGCTGCTGGTCGATGCCGATTTCGCCAAGCCCGACGTGATGAACCGCCTTGGCGCCAGCGACGGTCCGGGCCTGCTCGACGTTCTCGCCGATCCGACGATTGAGGTCGAAAGCTGCGTCGTCGCGACCGACATTCCGCAGCTCAGCCTGCTGCCCTGCGGCACCAAGTCGAACACCGATACGGAATTGCTCGCCAGCGGCCGCACCGCCGATCTGATCGCGAAGCTGCTTGCGGCCGACCCACGCCGCATCATCATCTTCGATTCGCCGCCTGCGCTCGCGGCGTCGCCCGCCGGCGTGCTCGCCACGCAGGTCGGACAAGTGATGCTCGTGGTGCGCGCCGACAAGACGAGCGAAGGCAATCTGCGCGAAGCGGTCGTGCTGCTCGATGGTTGCGAACATATTCAACTGGTCCTGAACGCTGTGTCGTTCGCCCCCGGGGGCCGCCGTTTTGGTAGCTATTACGGGCAGGAGGACGCCAAGTGACGCGGGCCATATTCATCGCCGCAGCCGGTCTGGGGGCGCTCGTCGCGACCCCTGCGGCGGCGCGCGAGAAATCGATCGCTCCCTATATCGAGCTCGGTCAGGTGCTGACCGCCGATCTCAATGGGGGCGACGTGCTGACCTATTCGACCGTCGCGGCGGGGATCGACGCGTCGATCCATAACCGCCGGGCTGAGGTGCAGGTCAGCTATCGCTACGAACGCCGGATCAGCTGGAACAAGAATGTCGGCGACGACGACATTCATAGCGGTCTCGCGCGGGCGGCGGTCAAGATCGCACCGGGCGTCAGCCTCGAAGGTGGCGCGCTTGCGACACGGGCGCGTTCGGACATTCGCGGCGCGGCGCCCACCGTGCTCGCTGGCAATGTCGACAATATCAGCCAGGTCTATTCGGCCTATGCCGGCCCGACACTGTCGACCAATGTCGGCCCGGTCAGCGTCGGCGCAAGCTATCGCTTCGGCTACACCAAGGTCGAATCGCCGGGTGCGACGGGCGTCGCCCCGGGCAGCCAGCGGCTCGACACCTATGACAGCTCGAAAAGTCATGTCGCGCAGGTCACGGCCGGCGTGAAGGCGGGCACCGTGCTGCCAGTCGGCGTGACTGTCAGCGCTGCTTATGAGCGCGAGGATGCCAGCCAGCTCGATCAGCGATATGAGGGCAAATATGGCCGCGCCGACGTGGTGCTGCCGATCCTGCCGACGCTCGCGGTCACGGCGGGCGTGGGCTATGAGAAGATCGAGGTCAGCCAGCGCGACGCGCTGGTCGATGGCACGGGTGAACCAGTGGTCGATTCCAACGGTCGTTTCCGGACCGATCCGGCCTCGCCGCGCCGGATCGCTTATGAAACCGATGGCCTGATCTATGACGCGGGTGTCGTCTGGCGCCCGTCGCCGCGTACCACGCTTCAGGCGCGGGTAGGCAAGCGTTATGGCGGCACGACCTATACCGGTTCGTTCAGCTATGCCGCATCGCGGTCGCTTGGTTTGCAGATCGGCGTTTATGACAGCGTCGATACCTTCGGGCGTCAGTTGCGCGACGGCATTGCCAGCCTGCCGACGAGCTTCATCGATCTGCGCGATTCGTTCGGTCAGCAATTCGCCGGCTGCACCTTCGGCACATCGAGCGACGCGACCGGCGGTTGCCTCAACGACGTGTTCCAGTCGATCGCTACCGCCAGCTATCGTGCGCGCGGCATCGATGGCGTGATCTCGGCCAATCGCGGCCCGCTCAGCTTCGGTGTCGGCGCGGGTTATGCCAATCGCCGGTTCTTCGCGCCGCCCACCGCTGGGTTCACGATCAACGGCGTGACCGATGAGAGCTATTATGCCCAGGCGTTCGTATCGGCCTCGCTCGACCAGAATTCGGGCATCAGCGGCAATGTCTTCGCCAATTATTTCCAGAGCGGGATCGGCTCTACGCCGGGCATTTTCTCTACTGGCGCGACTGGACTATACTATCGCAACTTCGGGCGCATCGGCACGACAGTGTCCGCCGGAATCTATTCGTTCAGCCAGGATGGCGCGGACGATCAGTATTCTGCGCAGGCACAGCTTGGTGTGCGGTATCAATTCTGAAACGTGTAGACCCTAACCTGGGTCGCACAGGATGGTGACGATGTACGACGACCATTATGGATTGAGCGGCCGACCGTTCCAGCTGACGCCGGATCCGCGTTTCTGGTTCGATACGGCGACGCACCGCAAGGCGATGGCCTATCTTGGCTATGGCCTGAGCCAGGGTGAGGGCTTCATCGTCATCACCGGCGATGTCGGCGCGGGCAAGACGACGCTTGTCGGCCATCTGATGGCGACGGTCGATCGCGAGCGGCTCAACATCATCAAGATCGTCTCGACTCAGATCGAGGCCGACGATCTGTTGCGCATGGTCGCGGGCGGGCTCGACATCGATACCGCCGGCCTGAACAAGTCGCAGCTGCTCACCGCGATCGAACGCGGCCTGCACGCCACCGCGCGCGGCGGCCGGCGTACGTTGCTGATCGTCGACGAAGCACAGGCATTACCGGTGTCGGCGCTCGAAGAATTGCGCATGCTGTCCAATTTCCAGGCCGGCGGGCATGCCATTCTGCAGATATTCCTGCTTGGTCAGCCCGAGTTCCGCGAACGACTGCACGGCTCCGATCGGCTCGAACAGCTGCGCCAACGCGTCATCGCGATGCATCACCTCGACCCGATGGGACCAGAGGAAGTCGAGCCTTATATGGTCCATCGCTTGTCGGTGGTCGGATGGCAGGGCCGCCCATATTTCACGCCCGATGCATTTCAGGCACTATATCACGGGTCGGACGGCGTGCCGCGCCGGTTGAACCAGCTTGCCGGTCGCGTACTGTTGTTCGGTGCGATCGAGCAGCTCGATACGATCGACGCGCGCGTGGTGGAAGCGGTGCTCGCCGATATCGCCGGCGATTCCCCGGTGCCGAAACCGGTGATCCGGCAGCCGATACCACCACAGCCACAGCCCGTCGTTCAAGCCGAGCCAGAACTTGCGCCCGAACCGGTCGAAGCCGCCGGACCGATGCCGATCGTCCACACGCCAGCGCCAAGCGTGTCGCGTCCGATCCGTATGGTGCGTGAACCAGGCGTGCCGGCAGTCGACACGGCCGACGAACAGATATTGCCCGTTGCCGATAAGGAGCTGCCTGCCGACGATCAAATGCGAGCGATCGGCGATCGGGCGCAGTCAATTGGCGATCAGGTGCTGTTCGATCGCATCGTCGCTTTGGAAGAGCGGGTCGAGGAACAGGAGGTCGCGTTGCGCCGTGTCCTCACTCTGCTGGTCGATTGGGTGGAGGGTGACGCTCGCCCCGACGCCGACTCCGTCCGTCACGCCGCCGGCCGGTAACGGCCGATGCGCCACGCGCTTTCCGTCGATGTCGAGGACTGGTTCCAGGTCGGCGCCTTCGAAAAGGTAATCGACAAGGCCGACTGGGATTCGCTCGAGACGCGGGTCGAACGCAATACCGATGCCGTGCTCGCGCTGTTCGGCGAGAGCGGGGTCAAGGCGACCTTCTTCACGCTGGGCTGGGTTGCGGAGCGTTATCCGGCGCTGATCCGGCGGATCGTCGACGCGGGGCATGAAGTCGCCAGCCATGGCTGGGACCATGACCGCGTCTTCACCATGAACGCGGCAACCTTTCGCGCCGATCTGGCGCGGGCGCGCAAGACGCTCGAGGATGCAAGCGGGGTCGCCGTTACCGGCTACCGCGCGCCAAGCTTCTCGATCGACAAGCGCACACCCTGGGCTCATGCCGAGCTGGCCGAGGCCGGCTACACTTATTCATCGAGCGTCGCGCCGCTGCGGCACGATCATTATGGCTGGCCCGAAGCGCCGCGCTACGCCTTCCGCCCGCTCGCGGATTCCGAGCTGATCGAGGTGCCGGTGACGGTCGCTCGGTTCGGCAGCCGCAAGATGGCGACCGGCGGCGGGTTCTTCCGCTTGTTTCCCGGCGCGCTGACCGATTTCGCGGTGCGTCAGGTGGCGGGTGAGGGGCAGCCGGCGGTATTTTATTTTCATCCATGGGAGATCGATCCCGGCCAGCCGCGCGTCGCCAACGCGCCGGTCAAATCGAAGCTGCGCCACTATAGCCGGCTCGGTGCGATGGCGGGCAAGCTGCGGACGCTGATCGGTCGGCACGACTGGGGCCGGATGGACGCGGTGGTCGCCGAGGCGCGGCGCGGTCTGGCGTGAACATGGCGTTGATCTCGACGCCGCTCGCTGTGCGGGCGGTCGATCTGGGCGACCTCGGCGAACGCACGCGGATCGCCGGCTACGTGCGCGGCCATGCCGACGCAACGCCATTCCATCTGCCGGAATGGAGCATCGCCGTCGCGCGTGGCTGCGGTCAGCGCGCGCATACGCTGATTGCGGAAAAGGCGGATGGTTCGATCGCCGGTTATGTGCCGCTGACCGAGGTAAGCTCGCCGCTGTTCGGACGCGCGCTGGTGTCGAATGGCTTTGCCGTCGGTGGCGGCATTCTGGCCGACAACGATACGGCGGTGCGCGCCCTTGGTGACGCGGCATGGGCGCTCGCTCAGGATTTGAACTGTCCCACGCTCGAATTGCGCGGGCCCGATCCGGCCGGTCCCGACTGGGCGGTCGATACCGATATTTATCTCGGTTTCAAGCGCGACCTTGCTGCCGATGATGAGGCCGAACTGCTCGCCATCCCACGCAAACAGCGCGCCGAGGTGCGCAAATCGCTCGATCTCGACCTGCAGGTGACTGTCGGCTCCGGCAAGGCCGACCAGGCGGCGCACTATGCGGTCTATGCCGAATCGGTGCGCAATCTCGGTACGCCGGTGTTCCCCGCGCGTTTGTTTCGCGAGGTGCTGAAGGAGTTTGGCGACGCTGCCGACATCCTGACCGTGCGTTCGGGCGGCAAGGCGGTGGCGAGCGTGCTGAGCCTTTATTTCAACGGCATTGTCTATCCTTATTGGGGCGGCGGCACTGCGGCGGCACGGGCGCTGCGCGCCAATGACCGGATGTATTTCGCGCTCATGGGTCATGCTCGTGCGAAGGGCTGCACGGCGTTCGATTTCGGCCGTTCCAAGGCTGGAACCGGCCCCGCGGCGTTCAAGAAGAACTGGGGTTTTCCGGGCGTTTCATTGATGTATGTTAAGCGCGCCGCGTCTGAGGGGGCGTTTCGCGAAATCAATCCACTGAACCCGCGCTATCGGCTCAAGATCGAGGTGTGGAAAAAGCTGCCGCTTTGGGTCGCGAACCTGGTCGGACCGCATATCTCCAGGGGGCTTGGCTGATGGGCGACATCCTGTTCCTGGCGCATCGCGTGCCATATCCGCCGGATCGCGGCGACAAGATCCGTGGTTTTCACATCCTGAAATTCCTGGCGGCACGCAAGCGCGTCCATCTGATCGCCTTCGCCGACGATGCGCGCGATTTGAAGGGCAAGAGCGGCCTTTCGAAATATACCGGCAACCGTTCGATTGTATGGCGTTCCAAATCGCGCTTCGTCGCGGCGGCACAGGCATTGGTGGGGCGCAAGCCGGTATCGCTGACCGCGTTCGACAACCGCCCGCTGCGAGAAGCGGTCGACAATATCCTCGCGCGTCATTCGATCGATACGATCTACGTCTTTTCCAGCCAGATGGCGCAGTATCTGCCGGCCAATTCGCGGTCCAACCCACGATTGCGTGTGATCATGGATTTCGTCGATATGGATTCGGCCAAGTTCGCGTCCTACGCCAAGCAATCGCGCGGGCCGATGGCCTGGATGATGCGGCGTGAGGGGCGGTTACTTCAGGCATTTGAGCGGAATGTCGCCAAACATGCCACCGCGAGCCTGTTCGTCAGCGACGATGAGGCGGCGCTATTCCGCGAGAAGACCGGTGCCGATCGTGTCTTCGCGGTCGAGAATGGCATCGATACCGAATTCTTCGATCCCACCGCGAGCTTCAAACGGATCGACACGACCGGCGCGCTGATCGTGTTCACCGGCCAGATGGATTATCGCCCCAATATCGAGGCGGTAACCTGGTTCGTCGAAAGCATTTTGCCGCATATTCACCTCGAACATCCCCAGGCGCGCTTCGCCATTGTCGGCCGTCAGCCGACCGACGCGGTCAAGGCATTGGCCACGCAGCCGGGCGTGATCGTCACCGGGGAGGTCGCCGATGTGCGCGGCTGGATCGCCGCCGCGTCGGTCGTCGTCGCACCGCTGAAAATGGCGCGTGGCGTCCAGAACAAGATACTCGAGGCGATGGCGATGGCACGTCCGGTGGTCGCATCGGTCGCTGCCGCCGCTGGTATCGATCACCAGGATACGATCCGCATCGGCGAGACGGTCGGCGAGTTCGCCGAACAGGTGAACGCGCTGCTCGATAATCCATCGGGTGCCGCCGGCCTGGGGCAGGCGGCACGTGCGCAGGTGCAGGATCGCTATGGTTGGGAGGCCCGGCTGGCGCCGCTCGACACGATCATGGGGATGCGTATCAAGGAATCTCCACGCCGGTCGGCGGCATGACGATCGCCATTCCCTCATCGGAATTCGACACGGCAGCGCGGCCTGCTGCCGGATGGCGGCGGCACGCACTGATTCTGACCGGTGTCGCGCTGGCCCTGCTGATGCTGTTCCGCGCCGATGCCGGCGATCTTGCGAGAATCTGGTGGACCAGTACGACCTTTGGGCATTGCCTGTTCATTGCGCCGGTCCTTGCCTGGCTGGTGTGGCAGCGCCGTACGCAATTGTTGCAGGTTCGCCCTGTCGCGTGGTGGCCAGCGCTGGCTTTGGTTGCGGCCGGTGGTTTCGGATGGCTGCTCGGCGACGCATCGGGTGTCGCACTGGCGCGGCATCTTGGGCTGGTGATGATGCTGCAGGGCGCGGTGGTGACGATACTTGGCCCCAATGTCGCGCGCGCGCTGCTCTTCCCGCTTTGCTACGCCTTTTTCCTCGTGCCGTTCGGCGAGGGGCTGGAGCCGATGCTGCAGGACGTGACGGTGGCGATGACCATGCCGCTGCTTCATCTGTTCGGCGTGCCGGCGCAGGTCGATGGCGTGCTGATCACCATTCCCAATGGGTATTTCGAAGTCGCCGAAGCTTGTTCTGGCGCGAAGTTCGTCATCGCGATGGTCGCTTACGGCGCGCTGGTCGCCAATGTCTGCTTCGTCAGCTGGGGCCGTCGCGCCGCGTTCATGGCGGTCGCGGTGATCGTACCGGTGATCGCCAACGGCCTGCGCGCGTTCGGAACGATCTATGCCGCGCATCTGACCTCGGTCGAGCAAGCCACGGGTATGGACCATATCGTTTATGGGTGGGTGTTTTTCGGGCTGGTCATGGCCGCGGTGATCGCGATCGGCTGGCGCTGGTTCGACCGAGCGCCCGACGATCCCATATTCGATCCCACCACCTTGCAGACGGCGCCGAAGCGGTGGATCGATGCTTTGTTGGCGGGTGCGCTGGTGCTGACGATCGCAGCGATATTCCCGGCCTGGTCGGGTGCGGTCGCCGGACGCGCGCAAATGCTGCCGAGCGTGATATCGCTGCCCGATGTGCCAGGCTGGCAGCGCACCGACATGAGCGTGCGGGCGGCCTGGTCGCCTTATTATCCCGGCGCCGATCATTTCCTGATCGGGCGCTACAGCGATGGGAGCGGTGCGTCGGTCGACCTCGCCATCGCCGTGTTCGGCAGTCAGCGTGAAGGCAAGGAACTGGTGTCGTTCGGCACCGGCGTGCTGCGCCAGGACGATATCTGGGTGCGGATCGACGATCTGCCCGATCTCGCCGGCGGCAGCGCGATGCGCATCACCGCGCCCGGCCCGGTCGAACGCCAGGTGGTGACCTGGTACCGCGTCGGCGATGTGCTGACGCATAACGACAAGATGGTGAAGCTGGCGACATTGCGGGCGAAGCTGCTCGGTGGACCGCAACGCGCGGTCGCGGTGCATATCTCGGCCGAGGTACAGCCGGGTGTCGACACAAATGCGGTGATCGAGCGGTTCGCGCATGCGCTGGGGCCGATCGACAAGGTGGCGGATCATGCGGCAGGGATGAATCGATAGGTTTCGTCGCCCGGGCTTGTTCCGGGGTCCACTGTTCCGCAAGGGATGAGAGTGCAAGGGGTGGGCCCGGTGGACCCCGGGACAAGTCCGGGGTGACGGGCCAAGCGGGGATCGGATAAACCAACACATGTGCGGCATCGCCGGTCTCTATTATTCCGCCACGCCCAAGCCGGTCGATCCTGCGCGCATCCAGGCAATGGCGGACGCGCAGGCGCATCGCGGGCCGGACGGATCGGGCGTATGGACCGCACCGGGTGTTGGCCTGGGTCATCGCCGGCTGTCGATCATCGACGTCGCGGGCAGCCCACAGCCAATGTCGAGCGCAGATCAGGCGTTGACCGTCACCTATAACGGCGAAATCTATAACTTCATCGAGCTGCGCACCGAACTGCAGGCGCTCGGCGCGCATTTCGTCACCGGGGGCGATACCGAAGTGCTGCTCCATGGCTGGACCGCCTGGGGGCCGGCAATGCTCGGCCGCCTCAATGGCATGTTCGCTTTCGCGCTGCACGATTCGCGCCGGCAATGCCTGTTCATGGCGCGCGACCGGCTCGGGGTGAAGCCGCTCCACTATGTCGAATTGTCCGATGGCGGTTTGGCCTTTGCATCGGAACTCAAGGGTTTGCTGGCACATCCTCTATTACGGCGCGAACCCGATATCCGCGCGGTCGAGGATTATATGGCGTTCGGTTATGTGCCCGATGACGCCTGCCTGGTTGCTGGCGTTAAGAAGCTGCCCGCCGGGCATTCGCTGCTGATCGAGCGCGGCAAGTCGGTGCCCGCGCCGTCGCGCTGGTGGGGCGTGGATTTCTCGCGCCGTGCAACCGGTTCGGTCAAGGCGCTGGAAGAGGAACTGGTCTCGCGGATGCGCGATGCGGTGCGCTCGCGGCTGGTATCAGACGTGCCACTCGGCGCTTTCCTGTCGGGCGGGGTCGACAGCTCAGCCGTCGTCGCGCTGATGGCCGAGGCGTCGTCCAAGGCGGTCAGGACCTGCACCATCGGCTTCGATGAGGCGGGCCATGACGAACGCGCCTATGCGCGCCAGATCGCCGAGCGTTTCGCCACTGACCACCGCGAGCGCGTCGTCGCGGCGGACGATTTCGCACTGATCGACACATTGGTCGCGGCGTTCGACGAACCCTTCGCCGATGCCTCGGCACTGGCGACCTATCGGGTGTGCGAACTCGCGCGCGAGAATGTCACGGTGGCGCTGTCGGGTGATGGCGCGGATGAGGCCCTGGCCGGATACCGGCGTTACAAATTCCAGGCGGCGGAGGAGCGGGTAAGGGCACTGCTCCCCGTAACGATGCGCGCCAGCGTGTTTGGCAAGCTCGGCGGCATCTATCCCAAGGCAGATTGGGCGCCGCGCGCGTTCCGCGCCAAGACCACTCTGCTCGCGCTCGCCGAGGACGGTGCGGAGGCCTATGCGCGCTCGGTCGGCGTGACCACGCCGACGCTCCGGGCGATGCTCTTTTCGACCGAAGCGAAGCGCGCGCTCGGCGGGCACCGTGCCGAGGATCGTTATATTCGCGCGATGCGGGACGCACCCGCGCGCGATGCGATCGACCGCGCGCAATATGCCGATTTCCAGCACTGGCTGCCCGGCGACATCCTGACCAAGACCGACCGCACGAGCATGGCGGTGAGCCTCGAAGCGCGCGAGCCGTTGCTCGATTACCGCTTCGTCGAATTCGCCGCCTCGCTGCCGGTGTCGATGCGGCTGAGGGGCGGGCAGGGCAAATGGCTGATGAAGAAGGCGATGGAACGCTACCTACCCAAGGACATCCTGTACCGGCCTAAAATGGGCTTTGTGACGCCGATTAGCGCCTGGTTCCGCGGTCCGCTTGCCGGTGAAGCGGGCGCGCTGGCCAAATCGCGCTTGCTGAGTCAGATGTTCGATACACGGACGATCGAGCGGATCGCCACCGAACACCGCGCCGGCCGTGCCGAACACGGCCGGACGCTATGGCAATTGATGATGCTCGAACGATCGATGCAGCGCCTGTTCGGCTGACCGGCGCTTAGTGGAATACCGCCATGGCGGCGTGAAGCGTCAATGCCATCAAGCACAGGGTCGACAGCGCGAAGATCGCAAACCGCACCATCACACGGTTTACCGTCACCTGGATCAGGCTGTGCACGATGCGCAACCCGACATAGGCCCAGGCGATCGACAGATTGACCCCGCCGCCGGTACCGGTCAGCGCGAGGACCAGCGCGATCGCGTAGAACAGCGTCGGCTGCTCCATCAGATGATTGTAATTGTCGGCTGGCCATTGGTCCTTGGCCGGAATGCGCGCCCGCAGATCCGAGCCATTGCCGCCGACAAGTTTTTTAGTGTCGATCCCGGCCTTGGCCATCGCCGGAATGCGCCGGACATACATCCAGAGCCACATGATCAGGCTCCACGCGATCAGCACGACGATCGGCGCGAGGATTGGGCTATGGTCGGTCATCGTTCAGGTCCCCCCTTTTGTATTTGTTGGGCAAGCTGCCCCAATCGAAACGGATGCGCAACTTTCCCCGGGCGGCGTCCGGGAACCATTGCACCATCGTCATCGTATTGTCCTTCAGTCCATAAACGGGAGAGATGCGAGTGACGGCACGCTCATATCTGATCGGCGCGGTGATGGTCGTTTCCTCAATCACCATCGCCCATGGAGAATCGCGCGCTGCACCCCCGGCGCTCACAATGACCTGTCATGAACTACTCAGGGGTGTTCCGAGCAAGGATGCGACGATCTACGAGGTGATCGGCACCGACATGTTCGCCACCGGCGCGGCAGGCCGCAAGAAGATCTCGACGGTCGGATCACAGCTTTACCTCGGCACCGTGCGCGATGCGCGCGGTCCCATCGACAGCTACGCCATTCACAGCCGTAAGGGCATGATGGTGACGCGTTCGGTCTATGAACAGCGGCCGGGCCAGAAGAAGCGGTTGTTC
Organism: Sphingomonas sp. So64.6b; assembly: GCF_014171475.1. NCBI lineage: Bacteria > Pseudomonadati > Pseudomonadota > Alphaproteobacteria > Sphingomonadales > Sphingomonadaceae > Sphingomonas > Sphingomonas sp. So64.6b. The sequence goes on along the minus strand of NZ_CP048817.1, from coordinate 1,848,092 downwards.
TTTACCGATCGCTATGATTTCGCGCGCCACCGCGTGATCGGATCGGACGGCAAGGACAGCTGTCACGCCAATGGACGCTGAACCGCATCATTCATGAAAAAGGGGCACCGGATCAATCCGGTGCCCCAATTCTGTCGACTTGCCTCGGTCGCCCCAACCTCAATCCCCAATCTCAATCGAAGCTGGCACCCCAGCGACGCTTGACCCGGTTCTTCCACAGCCCGCGATGATAGGCATCCGAGGCCAGCAGCGGCATCACCGAACCGGCTTCGGCGAACACCATCTGCTCGATCCCGGTATTCACCTTGCCCCAGCTCGCCGCTTCCTGCAGCGTCGAGGAGGAACATGCCCCGTCACGCACATCGGCGACGGTGATCTGCACGGCATATTTGTGCACCTGAACATCGTCATGGCCGAGGATCTCGGCGCACACGACGGTATCCTGGATGAAGTTCTTCGGCACGCCGCCGCCGATCATCAGCAGTCCGGTGGTGCCGGCCTTGATCTTGATGTCGGTCAGCTCGCGGAAATCGGCGATCGCGTCGAGCACCATGTATGGTTTGCCTTCCTTGGCGCGGTCGACTTGGTGCTTGACCAGCCCGAAACCGGCCGAGCTGTCGACGAATGCCGGGCAGAAGATCGGCACGTCATGCTCGTACGCCAGCTTGACCAGGCTGTTGTCCTTCTTGCCGTTCTCGACCAGATACTTGCCCATCGCACGGATGAACTCGCGGCTCGAATAGGGGCGCGGTTCCAGGCTGTTGGCGATCTCGAGGATCGTGTGGTCGCAATCCTGCAGCTGCTCTTCGTCAATATAGGTGTCGTAGATGCGGTCGATCAGCAGCGAGCGCAGCGTGTCGTCGTCTGGCACTTCGAGCGCCTGATAATGTTTGTGGCCAAGGCCTTCGAAGAAATCCATGTCGACGATCGATGCGCCGGTCGCGACCACGCCGTCGATCATGTTGTTGCGCAGCAGCTCGGCATAGAGATCCATGCAGCCGCCGGCGCTGGTCGAACCGGCGATGACCAGGAAGATCGAGCAATCGGGATCGGCGAGCATCTGGTTATAGATGTCGGTCGCGCGGCCCAGGTCGCGGCTGGTGAAGCTCATCTTCTTCATCGCGTCGACGATCGGACGCGCGTCGAACTTGGTGATGTCGATATGCTCGACGGTGGTCGAGAGAAGTTCGGCCTTGCGGTTCGAGAGGGTGGTATCGGTCATTATCAAATCTCCAATCCCCTCCCGCTTGCGGGAGGGGGCGGGGGGTGGGCTCGCGCCATCCGCGAGCATTATCGCCTGTGGTGAGCGCGAGCCCACCCCTCGGTCCCCTCCCGCAAGCGGGAGAGGAGGAAGAAAGCGGTAGGGATGTGCTGTTACAGCGTGACGACGTTCGAAGCGACCTCACGTTCGTCGCTGACGTACAGCGACGCCATCGGCTCGTCGTCGATGATCACCGTCTCATCCGAGCCGAAGCCGTTGAACGCAGTGCGCATTGCGCAGCCATAGGCGCCGAGCATGCCGATCTCGATATAATCGCCGGCCTGAGTGTCGGCAGGCAGCATGAACGGACCGGCCATGTGATCCATATCGTCGCAGGTCGGGCCGTAGAAGCTGAACTCCATGTCGCGCGCACGGCTGTCTGGCTCGCGGAGCAGCTGCACCGGGAAGCGCCAGCCGATATGCGCGGCATCGAACAGCGCGCCATACGCGCCGTCGTTGATGTACAGTTCGTCGCCGCGGCGACGCTCGACCCGCACGATCAGCGAGCTGTACTCAGCGCACAGCGCGCGGCCCGGCTCGGCCCACAATTCGGACGAATAGCTCACCGGCAGGCTTTCGAACGCGCGGTGGATCGTCTCGAAATAATGTTCGAGCGGGGGTGGCTCCATGCCCGGATAGGTCGAAGGGAAACCACCGCCGACGTCGATCACGTCGACCGTGACCGCCGCCTCGACGATCGCTGCACGAACCCGCTCCATCGCATTGGCATAGGCTTCGGGCGACATCGCCTGACTGCCGACATGGAAGCAGATGCCCAGCGCATCGGCCGCCTGACGCGCCGCGAACAGCAGCTCCTTGGCTTCATGCGGCGCGCAGCCGAACTTGGACGCAAGGCTCAGCTTCGAATGCTCCGACGACACACGCAGCCGGACGCACAAGGTCAGGTCAGTGGCGTGCTCGGTCGCGCGCAGGATCTTGTCCAGCTCCTCGAGCGAATCGAGGCTGAACGTGCGGCAGCCATATTTGAAATAGGCTTCGTGGATCGCTTCCTCGGCCTTGACCGGGTGCATGAAGCACAGGGTCGCCTCAGGCAGCGTGCGCGCGACGAGCCGCACCTCGGCAATCGAGGCGACGTCGTAATGCGTGATTCCGCTGTCCCACAGCACCTTGATCAGGTCGAGAGACGGATTCGCCTTTACCGCATAGAGCGACCGTCCCGGAAACTTCTCGACGAAGAAGCGGGCGGCACGCGCAGCGGCATGCGGACGAATAAGCGTGACCGGCTGAACCGGACGAGTGTTGGCGATCTCTACTGCCGAAGGAAGGGCGGTAGAATGGGTGGTCGCTAACCCCAGCGCGTTATGATGCTTGTGCAATTCAAGGGACCTCCAATGTCCGCAGACAAGTTCACGAAACACTGCCTTGCGGTTGGAAGTCCCATGGGGCAGCGGATGGGCGAAATAGGGTCGGCTTTCGCGGATGTAAAGCGCTATTGGACGCGCGGAGGGGACCAGGGAGGTAAAATGTGACTCTAGTGCGACAACCGACCCGGGCCGGGGTGCGAGATGCTGCGGCCAAGATTGCGGCAATCTTGCCGCCATCTCCGCTGTTCGTGGCGGAAATCCGTGGAATTCCGGTGGCTTTCAAGGCCGAATGCCTGCAGCCGATGGGCGCGTTCAAATTGCGCGGCGCATGGCATCGGCTCACCGCAATCGACAGTGATTTGCGCGAAAAAGGTGTCGTTGCTTTCTCCTCGGGCAACCATGCTCAGGGCGTCGCCTGGGCAGCGAAACGACTGGGCATGCCGGCGACGATCGTGATGCCGGCGGACGCACCCAAATCGAAGCGCGACGGTACGCTCGCGCTGGGCGCCGAGGTGGTCGATTACGACCGCGCGATGGAAAGCCGTGAGAAGATCGCGGCGCATCTCGCTCATGCGCGTGGTGCGATATTGGTGCCAAGCTTCGACGACCCGTGGATCATCGAAGGCCAAGGTAGCGCAGGGATCGAGGCGGCGGCGCAAATGGCGGCGCTCGGCATGGGTTCGCCCCGCCGAGTGGTCGTGCCATGCGGCGGTGGCGGCCTTTCCGCGGGCATCACGCTTGGCCTGCCTGATGCGGCGATCACGGTGGCCGAGCCCGAAGGCTGGGACGATATGAAACGCTCGCTCGAGGCTGGATGGATCGAGCCGGTCGGCGACAATCCACCGCCGACCGCGTGCGATGCGCTTCAGACGACTCGTGTGTCGCCGCTGACCTTCGACGTGCTGTCACGGCGCGGCGTGCAGGGTGTGGCGGTCAGCGAAGCGGCGATTCGCGCGGCACAACGCTGGGCGGCTGAGAAACTGCGTCTGGTGGTCGAACCCGGCGGCGCGGTCGGGCTGGCGGCGCTGCTCAGCGGCAAGGTAGCGCTCGAGGAGGGAATGCTGGTGATCCTGTCGGGCGGTAATGTCGATCTCGCTGCGTATGGCGCCGTGCTGGCGCACGGAGACTGAGGCTTTCGTAGGCGCTCTCCCCTCCCTGCAAGAGTGCCGCGCGCAATCAAGGTCAACCATGCCCCCGGCACGGTTGAGGGATTGCCGGGGGCAATTCCGACCTTGATGCCGCACGGCACTGGGGCAGGGGGTGGGTGCGATCGCGCAGCGTATCGCTCGGCGCGTAGCGCCGGAACGGGGCTTCGAGCCCCGTCCGGCGCTGACCCACCCCTAACCCCTCCCTTGCAGGGAGGGGAATGCTGATGCGGCTATGCCCCGTTTCTTCGCTCAAACCGAACGGCTAGGAAGCGGATATGAATCAGACGCTCACCGGAATCGCCGCAGCCGCGCCCGCCATCGCGATGATCGGCTTCTTTGCCTGCCTGATCGGCGGCGGCTATCTGCTCGTGACTGGCCGTCAGCGAAAGCGTGGCGCGCTCCTGCTGGTCATGGCCGTGGTGCTGTTGGGGAATGTCTTTGTCTGGACGATGTAAGAAGTGCCCATATCTCGTTGAATATAAATAGATATACTGTAGAATTTCCGCCGCGCGCCGCATCGGGAAGATATGCGACTATGGGTGTCCCATATCTCCCGACTATCCACCATCGTTGATGGCCGTCGCAGGGGCGGGGCGATTCACGCGCTCTCCGCCCCCCGCTATTGCGGCAGGGGTGGAAACGCGACTCTCAGGCTTCAAAACCGCTTATGCTGTCGAACAAGCACCAGCCGGGCATCGCCCAGCCCCGACCCATTCACCGAATCGGCGAGTTCGGGTCGAGCCGCATGTCCAGATACTTATCCACCGACCCCATCAGTTCGGGCATTTCATGCTCGAAAAAGTGGTTCGCCTTGGGGATCGTGTCGTGGTGGATCGTGATGTGCTTTTGCGTGCGCAGCTTGTCGACCAGTTTCTGGGTGGCGAGCGGCGGGGAAACTTCGTCATTCTCACCCTGGATGATGATGCCGCTGGCCGGGCAAGGGGCGAGGAAAGTGAAATCGTACATGTTCGCCGGCGGCGCGACTGAGATAAAGCCGCGAATCTCCGGGCGGCGCATCAGCAACTGCATGCCGATCCACGCGCCGAAGCTGAACCCGGCGATCCAGGTGGTCGAGGCTTCGGGGTGGAAGCTCTGCACCCAGTCGAGCGCCGACGCCGCGTCGGACAATTCGCCGATGCCGTTGTCGAACGTGCCCTGGCTCTTGCCGACGCCACGGAAATTAAAGCGCAACGTGGCGAATCCGCGCCGCTGGAACGTCTTGTAGAGCTCCTGGACGATACGGTTGTTCATCGTGCCGCCCGACGACGGGTGCGGGTGGAGGATCATTGCCACCGGCGCGCGCGGACGCGGACCTGGGGCGAAACGGCCTTCGAGACGGCCGTCGGGGCCGGGGAAAATAACTTCTGGCATGGGGACCTGCTGACAATATCTGCGCGCGCCGGTGGAGCGCTGGAATGTGCGCGCTATATAGGCAAGATGCGTCTTTTCGCAATTGGAACAAACCCGCTTGGCCGAACGCCTTTATCTTGATCATGCCGCGACCACGCCGATGCTGCCCGTGGCGATCGCCGCGATGGCCGATGGCATGGCGCATTGGGCCAATCCGTCATCGCCCCATGCCGAGGGTCGCGCCGCGCGCGCGGCGCTTGAAGAAGCGCGCGGACGCATCGCGTCGGCCTATGGCTGGCCGGGCGAAGTGATCCTGACCAGCGGGGCGAGCGAAGCACTGGCGATCGCACTGGGACGGTCGGTGGCGGATCGCTGGATCATCTCGGCGGTTGAACATGATGCGGTGATCCGCGCCGCGCCCGATGCCGCGATCGTGGCTGTGGATGCCAACGGACTGATCGATCTCGTATCGCTGCGCGAAGCGTTGGCTATTGCGGGGGGCTCTGTCGTCGCGCTGCAATGGGCAAACAGCGAAACCGGCGTACGCCAGCCGATCGCGACGCTGGCGGAGATCGTTCATGGCGCGGGAGGGCTGCTTCTCGTCGATGCGGCGCAGATGCCCGCTCCGGCGGATTCCGCGGTGATCGAGCATGCCGATTTCATCGCCGTTTCAGCGCACAAGCGTGGCGGCCCGCCCGGGATCGGCGCCTTGCTGGTACGCGATGTCGCGACGTTGCTGCCGACCGGGGGTCAGGAGCGCGGTTATCGCGCGGGCACGGAGAATCTGCCCGCCGCCTTGGGCTTCGCGGCCGCGCTCGGCGAGCCGGAAAGCGTCGAACGACTGGCGCCGCTGCGCGCGAAGCTGGACGACGCGATTGGCCGCTCGGGCGGCATCGTCGTCGCGGATGGCCAGCCGCGTCATCCGGCGATCGGCTCCTATCGCCTGCCCGGCCTGCCGGCCGCGACGCAGCTGATCCGTTTCGACATGGCCGGTATCGCCGTCTCCGCGGGCAGCGCCTGCTCGTCGGGCAGCATGAAGCCGAGCCATGTGCTTGGCGCGATGGGCTGGAGCGTCGAGGCGTCGCGTGAAGTGGTGAGGGTCAGCTTCGGCCGCACTACAAACATGGCGGATATCGATCGCTTCATCGCCGAATGGCGCACCGTGTCGCGCAGCGCCCGGGCGTTTGCGGCATGATCTATCTCGATTACCAGGCAACCACCCCGCTCGCGCCGGAGGCACTGGCGGCAATGCTGCCCTGGCTGGAGACTCAGCATGCCAACCCGCATTCGGCGCATGCGCCGGGCAGGGCGGCCAAAGCGGCGGTCGAAGTCGCACGCGAGAATATTGGCAGATTGCTGCCCTCGAACGGCACGCTCGCCTTCACCAGCGGCGCGACCGAGGCGATCAACTGGGCGATCAAAGGTGCCCGGGGAGATGGGGCATCAGGGCGGATCGTCACCATCGCGACCGAACATGCCGCCACGCTCGATACCGTCGAAGCACTGGCGCGGTCGGGGCGGGAGGTGGTCGTGTTGCCGGTCCACGCGGAGGGTCTGGTCGACCTCGATGCCGCGCGCGCGGCGATCATGCCGGGAACCGCGCTGGTCGCGGCGATGCTGGTCAATAATGAGATCGGCGTGGTGCAGCCGATCGCCGAACTGGCGGCGATGGCGCGCGCGGCGGGCGCCGTGATGCTGTGCGACGCCGTGCAAGGCTTTGGACGCATGCCGATGCCGGAAGGCTGCGACATGATCGCGATCTCCGCGCACAAGATCCATGGGCCCAAGGGGATCGGTGCGCTGTGGGTGCGCGATGGCGTGTTTCTGGCGCCGTTGCTGCACGGTGGCGGGCAAGAAGCACTTGGCCGCTCCGGTACGCTCTCGCCGGCTCTGTGCGCCGGTTTCGGTGCCTCCGCGCGCCTGGCAGCGATGCAAGCCGAGCCTGACGCGACGCATGTCGGACGGCTATGGGGCCGGGCGGTCGCGGGATTCGGCTCGCGCTGGAGGATCAATGGATCGAGCGACCACCGCTATCACGGCAATCTCAACATCCGCCGCGACGGGCTCGATGTGGCACGGCTGATGTCCGATCTGCGTGACATCGCCTTTTCCGCCGGTTCGGCCTGCGCCAGCGGTTCGGGGCGTTCGAGCCATGTGCTTCGTGCGCTCGGGCTGAGCGAAGCGCAGGCGCGATCGAGCATCCGTATCGGTTTCGGGCGCTACACGACCGAGGTCGAACTGATCGAGGCGATGGACCGCATCAACACCGCCGTCGACGCGCAACGGATCGCCGCATGACGCGGATTCGCTTCATCTCCAACGATGATTCGGTGATGGAGGTTCAAGGCGCTCCCGGCGACCGTCTGCTCGACCTCGCTCAGGCTTATGGCCAGCCGCTCGAGGGCACTTGCGAAGGCCAGATGGCTTGTTCGACCTGCCATGTCATCGTCGCCCCTGAGGATTTTGCGCGCTTGCCCAAAGCGAGTGAGGACGAGGAGGATATGCTCGATCTCGCCGCCGGCGCGACGCGGACCAGCCGGCTCGCCTGTCAGATATGGCTCGATACGGCGATCGACGTTCTGACAGTGCGGATTCCCGGCGAAGCGCGGAACATGCAGGGAAGATGATCGTTTCGAGCCCGTGCCGATATCGGTACCAGGAGAGAAGCAGATGAAATTCTTCGTCATGATCGCCGCCGGACTGCTCAGCGCTGCCGCCCTTGCCCCGACCGCCGCTGTTGCGGCACCCGTGGCCGGTACGACCGTCGCTGTACAATCCGGCGAACGCGTCGTCGTGCGTGAGCGCACCACCACCCGGCGCCACTGGAGCCATAATGACCGCCGCGGCCATCGCTGGGGCACGCGCAAAGTCTGCAAGCGCACATGGTATCATGGCCGCAAGATCACCCGTTGCCGCACGGTTCGTTATCGCCGCTGATCCCGGCTATTGATCGCGCCGCCCGACTCTCCTATCTGCGTCGCGGGAGTCGGGCGGACGTGGTCGTCGCCAACCCGGTCAGGTCCGGAAGGAAGCAGCCGCAACGATTTCGCCGCGGGTCGTTCCGGCTCCCACCGCGCGCTGCACGAGAAGCAGCGCAGCAGCTTCAAGGATCGGCAGCGTGCGCGGCCGGCGGCGCCTGGAGCGCCGTCCGACGACGCGGCTTTGCCGCGGCGCACCTCAGCCGTTAAGCGGCGCATATCGCGGCTCAACTATTGAATCAAATCCCACCGAACCCTTCGACATCGTGCGCACTCATCCCTAGATAGTCCACAATGTCCGACTCCTTCGATCTCGGCGAACCGCCCCAGCCCAAGGCTGAGGTCTATCGCGTCCTCGCCCGTAAATACCGGCCGCAGACCTTTGCCGAGCTGATCGGCCAGGATGCGATGGTCACCACGCTCGGCAATGCGATCAAGCGCGGGCGTCTGGCGCATGCCTTTCTCCTTACCGGGGTACGCGGGGTCGGTAAGACATCGACCGCGCGACTGATCGCCAAAGCGCTCAACTGCATCGGTCCGGACGGCGAGGGCGGCCCGACGATCGATCCCTGCGGTGTGTGCGAACCATGCCGCGCGATCGCCGAAGGGCGCCATATCGACGTGATCGAGATGGATGCCGCGAGCCATACCGGTGTCGATGACGTGCGCGAGATCATCGATGCGTCGCGTTATGCGGCGGTGTCGGCACGCTACAAGATCTATATCATCGACGAAGTTCATATGCTGTCGAAAAACGCCTTCAATGCGCTGTTGAAGACGCTTGAGGAACCACCGGCGCACGTGAAATTCCTGTTCGCCACGACCGAGGTCAACAAGGTGCCGGTGACGGTTTTGTCGCGCTGCCAGCGTTTCGACCTGCGCCGTATCTCGTCCGAATCGCTCGCTGCGCATTTCGCCCATGTCGCCGAAGCCGAGGGCGTCGAGGCCGAACCCGAGGCCTTGGGACTGATCGCTCGCGCTGCGGAAGGATCGGCGCGTGACGGGCTGTCGATCCTCGATCAGGCGATCGCCCATGCCGGGATCGAAGGTGGCGGGGTCAAGGCGTTGGCGGTGCGGGAGATGCTCGGCCTGTCGGATCGCGGCGCGGTGCGCGACCTGCTGGGCGTGCTGCTGACCGGCGACGGAATCGGCGCGCTGACGGCGCTCAGACGGCAATATGATCTCGGAGTCGATCCGCAGGCGGTGATGCGCGCGTTGCTTGAGGCGGTCCATGCGACCACCCTGGTAAAGCTCGGCACCGTGCCTGAAGCGGGTCAGGCGGTCGAAGAACGCGAAGCGCTTGAGACATGGGCGAACGGCCTGTCCTTCGCCGCCTTGCACCGGCTCTGGCAATTGCTGCTCAAGGGTCATGATGAAGTCGCTCGCGCCGCTTTGCCGATCGAGGCCTGTGAGATGGCGTTGTTGCGCGTCGTCCATGCATCGACCTTGCCCGACCCCGGCGAATTGGCGCGGCAATTGGCGGCGGGCGGACCCGCGCCTGCCGCAATCGCCCCAACGCCGCCGCCGGCAAGCGCGAACGGTGCGCCGATTGGTTCGGCCGTCGGTTCGGCATTTCCGGCCGATTTTCCTGCGCTCGTCGCTTATCTCGACGATCAGGGCGAGGCGGCACTGGCGGCGCGGCTGAGCTACAGCGCGAGCGTGGTGCGTTATACCCCGCCCGAACTGGTACTCAGCTCAGCCCGGCCAATGCCCGCGGATTTCGTGCGTGAGTTGATGCTCGAATTGAAACGTATCACCGGTAAGCAGTGGAAGGTTTCGGCGGAGGATGTGCCGGGCGATCCGACACTCAACGAGGTGAAGCTGGCGGCGGCAGATGCCGAACGCGCGGCGATATTGGAGACCCCGGTGGTCAAGGCGGCGTTCGCGGCATTCCCTGACGCCGTGCTGGATAGCTGGACCACAGAAGTACGGAGCAACGAAGCATGAAGAGCATCGAAGACATCATGGCCATGGCACAGAACGTCCAGGCCGAACTGGAAAAGGCTCAGGCCAATCTCGACACGATCGAGGTCGAGGGCGCGTCGGGCGGCGGACTGGTCAAGGTCCGTGCTTCGGCCAAGGGCCGCATCATCGGCATCGCGATCGACGATTCACTGCTCGTCCCGAGCGAGAAACAGATGCTCGAGGACCTGATCGTCGCCGCATTCAACGATGCGCGCGGCAAGGCGGATTCAGCGTCGAACACCGAAATGTCCAAGCTGACCAGCGGGATGCCGCTACCGCCGGGATTCAAGCTGCCGTTCTGATCCCGGAACAATCGCATGCAGTGCGCCGTTTTGCTCCCAGGTCGAGGGAGAGAGACGATGGACGAAGACCGCGTGACCGAAACCCCGCACACCACGATCATCGAACGCCGTGGCGGCGGTGGTGGCATGTTGATCGCCGTCATCCTGCTGGTGGCACTTGCGATCGGTGCTATCTATCTGTTCAATCAGAGCAAAAATGACGGCATCAAGACCGACGCGATCCAGTCGGCGGCGAAGGATGTCGGTGAGGGCGCCCAGAAGGTCGGCGATGCCGCGCAAAAGGCGGCCGACAAGCCGGCGGAATAAGCGCCGTTCGGGCTGAGCCGGCCGAGCCCTGCTCTCCGCAAGCAAAGGGGGGAGGTGGTGCCTGCCCTTCGACAAGCTCAGGGCGAACGGAAGAGTGGATCGAAACCAAGGGTTACGAGCACGACACCTGTTTCTACCGCAAACAGGCGTCCAGACCGTCATTGCGCACCACGCCGACCCACCGGCTTATCGAATTGCCGTGACGTTTGGTGAAGCCGCGCGGTGCGATCGCCGCGCGTTTTTTGGGGAGCGGCAGCACCGCGGCGATGCGGCCGGCCTCCGCTGGATTCATGCGCGACGCGTCATGGTTGAAATAGCGGATCGACCCGGCATTGACCCCATAGGTCCCGATCCCCGTCTCGGCGACGTTGAGATAGACCTCCATGATCCGCTTCTTGCCCCAGAGCTGCTCGATCAGGACGGTGAAATAGGCCTCCAGCGCCTTGCGCGGATAACCGCCGCCCTGGATCAGGAAGACGTTCTTGGCGGTCTGCTGGCTGATCGTCGATCCACCGCGGATTCGCCCGCCCTTCGCATTGCGCTGATAGGCTTGCTCAATCGCCCGCCTGTCGAACCCGGAATGCGTGCAGAAGTGCGAATCTTCGCCAGCGATCGCGGCGCGTGCCATGTTCGGGTCGATCCGCGATATCGGCATCCACGCCTTGGTCACGCTATGCCCGCCCAGCATGTCGCCGACCATGGTGAAGGTGATCGGCGGCGCGATGAAGCGATAGGCGAGTACCCACAAGATCGAGATGAGCAGGAACCACAGCACCGTCTTGACGATAATCATGACGATGCGCCGGAACAGTGAATGATGCCTGGCGGGTCGTGCGGGAATGGCGCGGGTCTCTCGTGCTGGCAGCGTGATTGCGATGCAGCCGCTGCGAATGGCCGCTCCTGACACCGGGGCGGCGGGATCGACAGAGGCAGGGCGCGGCGGGTCGGTCATTACGCAACCGAATTGCCGGAACGGACGCGCTGAGGGAAGGGGTTTGTCTCGCCCAACCCGCCCCGAAAATATCCCCTCCCGCGAACGGGAGGGGAAGACGGGTCAGATCGCGGCGAGCATGCGCTTGTCGCCGGCCAGGCGCATCATCGCCTTTTGCAGCTTCTCGAACGCGCGCACTTCGATCTGGCGGACGCGTTCGCGGCTCACATTATAGACCTGGCTGAGCTCTTCGAGCGTCTTGGGGTCGTCGGTCAGGCGACGCTCGGTCAGGATATGCTTTTCGCGCTCATTGAGATCGTCCATCGCCGAGGTGAGCATTTCGTGCCGCACATCGGCTTCCTGCGCGTCGGCCACCACGGTGTCCTGCAACGGCGCATCGTCCTGCAGCCAATCCTGCCACTGGCCCTCGCCATCCTCGCGCATCGGCACGTTGAGCGACGTATCGCCGCCCATCGCCATGCGGCGATTCATGCTCGTCACCTCGTCCTCGGTCACGCCCAAATCGGTCGCGATCTTGGACAAATGCTCCGGCGTCAGATCGCCATCCTCGAACGCGTCGAGCTTCGACTTCATCCGGCGCAGGTTGAAGAACAGCTTCTTCTGCGCGGCGGTGGTGCCCATCTTCACCAGGCTCCACGAACGCAGGATATATTCCTGAATCGAGGCGCGGATCCACCACATCGCATAGGTAGCGAGGCGGAAACCACGCTCCGGTTCGAACTTCTTCACGCCTTGCATCAGGCCGATATTGCCCTCCGAGATCAACTCGGACACGGGCAGGCCATAGCCGCGATAGCCCATCGCGATCTTCGCGACGAGACGGAGGTGCGACGTGACGAGCTGCGCCGCCGCGTCGGTATCACCATGCTCCTCGAAGCGCTTGGCGAGCATATATTCCTGCTCGGGCGCGAGGATGGGGAATTTCTTGATTTCCGACAGATAGCGGTTGAGGCTTGCCTCCCCGCCAAGAGCGGGGACCGTTGCTGGCACATTGCTGCGGTTTGCCATGATCTGATCTCCCTTAATTGGTCCATGCCTCACACAGGCTGCACGGACGCTGAACCACTAGACGCTGAGTATATCGTACAGTTCCGTCATATCGGCAGGCATTTCACTATCGAATGCCAAAGCGATACTTTTCACGGGGTGAATGAACCCCAAACGCGCGGCGTGCAACGCCTGCCGATGGAAATTCAAGGTTTCCAGAATTGTTCGATGAGCTTGTTTTGTTCTACCATAAACCGGGTCTCCAATCAAGGGGTGATCGAGCGACGCCATGTGCACGCGCACCTGATGTGTCCGTCCGGTCTCCAGCCGGCATTCGACCAGCGCGGCTTCCTTGAGCATTTTCAGCACGGTGTAATGCGTCACCGCGCGCTTGCCGTTCGGCACGATCGCGATCTTCTTGCGGTTGCTCGGCGACCGCGCGAGCGGCGCATCGACAATGCCTTCCAGCCGGGTCGGCCGGCCCGTCACGATCGCCTTGTAGCGGCGGTCGATCGAGTGGTCGTGAAACTGTTTCGCCAGGCCTTCATGCGCCCGATCGGTCTTCGCCGCGACCATCAGCCCCGACGTATCCTTGTCGATGCGGTGGACGATGCCCGGCCGCGCGACCCCGCCAATGCCCGACAGATTGCCCGCGCAATGATGGAGCAGCGCGTTGACCAGAGTTCCGTCGGGATTGCCCGCCGCCGGATGGACGACCAGGCCGGCCTGCTTGTCGATGACGATCAGATACTCGTCCTCGAACACGATATTGAGCGCGATCTGCTGCGCTTCGTTATGCGATGGCGTGGCGTCGGGAATTGTGACGGTGAAGACCGTGCCGCCGACCGCTTTTCGCGCCGGATCGCGGATCAGCGTGCCGGACGGATCGCTCACCGCACCGGAGGAGAGCAGCGCTTTCAACCGTTCGCGCGACAAGGCCGGGACCGCTTCGGCGAGCGCGCGATCGATCCGCCAGCCATCGGCCTCGGTCGAGATGCGCGCTTCGATGATGGTAACCCCCGAACTCATGTTATAGCGATGTGGGCATGGGAATCGCGATTTCAAGCACTCTGGTGCGCAGACTGCTAAACGAAGCGCGCGCCTCGCCGGATGCGGAGATTTGCGGCCTGTTGTTCGGGTCGCCGGAGCGCATTGATACCGCCGAGCCGGCCGCCAACGTTGCGCCCGACCCTGCGCGGTTCTTCGAGATCGATCCCGCCGCGCTGTTCACCGCGCACCGCGCCGCGCGCGCAGGCGGCGCCCAAGTGATCGGGCATTATCATTCGCACCCATCCGGCACGCCCACTCCCTCTGTACACGATGCCGATGCCGCGATGGGGGACGGCGCGTACTGGCTGATCCTGACCGGGGACGAGGCGCGCTTGTTTCGTAGCGTCGCCAGCGGTGCGTTCGAACAAGTCGTGTTTAATCAATATTGAATGGTGCGGGCGTGACAATGCCTAAGAACGATGTGAATCGATCCGCTGGACAGAATGCCAGAGGGCTGCAGCCGACCACTGAAGAGATATGGGACACCCTATGTGTCTCATCTCCAGCGCCGGGGGATTGCAATAATTCTGTTATATATCAGTATGTTCTCTGATATTCGGTGCGTGATGGTCATCATCGATGCATCCGGATCGGAAGCGATTTACGTGCTTTCCGCAATTTTCATCTTGCGCCCGAGCGAGGGGCGGCATCTACTCCCGAATAGGACGATTGAGTCGCGTCATGCGATGCTATCGATATGACTGAACAAGATAATAACGCGCATTGCCAAGGCGTTGCGTGACTGGAGGCGGCTGGCCGAATTGCCGCGCTTACATTGTTGGATTTGAAATGTTCTTCATTTGTTCGGTAGCGTTCAAGTCGGCTTAAACGGGGGGGGAATTCCATGGTTCGCAAATCTACAATGGCACTGGTGGCGACGGGCGCCGCGATCATGGCGGGTCTGACCGCGATCACCGGCATCGCCGGCGCGTCGGAAACGATCAACTACACCTATGATGCCAAAGGCCGGCTGGTGAAGGTTGAGCATTCGGGCACGATCAACAACGGTATTGTGGCCAATTACACGCTCGACAAGGCCGACAACCGCAAGAACGTCAAAGTGACCGGCGCGCCGTAACACGCCGCACGCGGGCGATTGTTTCAAGTGCTTTCAACAGGGGTATTTCATATGTCGAACTCGGCATCGGTCGAGGGCAGGCGCGTGCGCGCTCGCCTTGTGCTTCTTACGTTTTCTACGGCCTTGTGCACGGGGCTTGCCGCACCTGCGCTGGGTCAAACGAATCCGCCGCTTCATCGCAATCTTGATGCGAATGGTGTCGATCTGACCCTGGGCGATTATGTGATGACGTTCCGGGAGGGCTCGATCGGCTCGGGCGACGCCGAATTGGCATTGATCCGCCAAAATACTGGCGATCGTCATTCACAATGGGATGGCTACACCTTCGACCGAAGGGTGGTCGGATCAACGGTGACGACCTGGATCGGGCTGCCGGGGCAGAAAGCGGATCAGTTCGTGGGCAGCAGCAGTACTTCCGCCACCGGTACCGGCGCCACCTTGGCCGTCGGTAGCGATCCCGCTTACATCTATTCCTACATCTACACGGCATCTGACGGAACCAAGATTACATTCGTTGACGCATGGGGCACTGACGGCGTGCCGACCAATTTCTGTCCTTCAAACGGCGCATCCTGTTCCCTGGTCCCGGTGCTGATCACGCGCCCCGACGGCGTGACGATCACGCTGGCCCATCAGGTGCGGCAGGTGTCCAGCAACAATTTTACCTGGCGTCTGATCAGCAT
Organism: Sphingomonas sp. So64.6b; assembly: GCF_014171475.1. Lineage (NCBI taxonomy): Bacteria > Pseudomonadati > Pseudomonadota > Alphaproteobacteria > Sphingomonadales > Sphingomonadaceae > Sphingomonas > Sphingomonas sp. So64.6b. Next base: position 1,832,707 of record NZ_CP048817.1, on the reverse strand, counting down.
AACAAACAGCCAAGGCTATGCGATCAAGTTCGCATATCAAACCAATATGCCTCTGTCGGGGCCGCCCCCTGTCGGCTGGTTTACGCGAACTAATGCGAGGTTCTTCAACAATCCCGTCAGCACAACGGTGCCGCAGGCCACGATCAGCTATGCTTACCCCGCGAGTGGTACGGTCGATATCACCGACATGGCAGGCAATGTCTGGCAGGTAGCATCAGGGAGCATCAAGCGTCCCGGTGAAGCCGCACCAAGCTTCAGCGTGACGGGTGGCACCGCCGTCACTGCCGTGACGCGCGACGGCGTTACTACGGGATATTCGCGCGTGGTCAGCGGCACCACGGCGACGATGACCGTGACGGATGCACTGAGTCAGCCAACCGTGGTGGTGTCGGATCTGACGATCGGTCAGCCGACCGGCGTGACCAATGCCCTCGGCAAGACCACGAGCTTTACCTATGACAGCTATGGCCGGCTGACCCGGGTGACGCAGCCCGAGGGCAATTATGCTGAGCTGACGCTCGACGACAGGAGCAATGTCACGGCAACGCGGCAGGTGCCCAAAGGCGGCCCCTCGGGTCCGGGAAACATCAGGACCTTTGCCACCTATCCCTCGACCTGTGATAATCCGAAGACCTGCAATTCACCGACGAGCGTGACGGACGCGTTGGGTAAGGTCACCGATTACACCTATGATCCGACCAGCGGTAAGGTGGCGACGATCACCGCGCCCGCGCCCACCGTCGGCGCGGTCAGGCCGCAGACGCGTTACAGCTACACGGTCCTTGGCGGCGTGTCGCAATTGACCGGTATGTCGGTCTGCCAGACCAGCGCAAGCTGCGTCGGTGCTGCCGATGAGGTCAAGACGACGATCGGTTACGATGCCTATGGTAATGTCACGAGTGTCGCACAGGGCGCAGGCGATGCGAGCCTGACCGCGACGACCATCGCGACTTATAACGCAATGGGCGATTTGGCGACGATCGACGGGCCGCTTTCCGGCACGGCCGACACGACGACCTTCCGCTACGACGCCGCACGCCGGCGGGTGGGGACGATCGCTGCGGATCCCGATGGAGCTGGCGTGCTCAAGCGTCGGGCCGAAAAGATCACTTATGACGGGGCGGGACGACCTACCGTATCGGAAATCGGTACCGTGGCGGGCGTCACCGACACGGATTGGACCGGCTTCCTGTCAACCCAGCAACTGACCGGCAGCTATGTCAGTGGTCGCAAGGTGAAGGATGTGCTGACGGCGAGCGGCACGACCTATAGCGTGACAGAGTATGGTTATGACGCGCTTGGCCGGTCATTGTGTTCCGCGCAACGGATGGACGCTGCTTCGTGGGGCACCGCGCTGACCTCGACCTGCACGCCATTCATCACAACCGGGCCCAATGCGGATCAAATCACCAAGACCAGTTACGACGCCGCGGGTCGCGTGACCAAGACGCAAAGCGCGGTCGGGACAGGCGCCGCGGCGGACGATGCGACGGCCACCTACACCGACAATGGCCGGGTCATGACGCTGACCGATGCCGAAGCGAACAAGACGACTTATGAATATGATAGCTACGATCGATTGTTGAAGACCCGCTATCCGGTCATCACAGCCGGGTCGGGCACCAGTTCGACGACCGACTACGAACAACTGGGCTATAACAAGAATGGCAATGTGACGAGCCGCCAGCTCAGGGACGGGACGTCGATCGCGTTTACTTACGATGCGCTCGGCCGGGTGACCAATAAGGATCTCCCCGCCTCCGAGGCCGATATCACGTATAGCTATGACCTGCTGGGCCGATTGACGGGAAGCGGTTCGACCGCGCAGACGCTGGCCTTCAGCTATGATGCGCTCGGGCGGAACCTGACTCAGTCCGGTCCGGTCGGCACCGTGTCGTCGCAATATGATCTCGCCGGGAGGCGCACCCGCCTGACCTGGCCGGACACATTTTATGCAAATTATGATTATGATGTCACCGGCAATGTGACGGCAGTCCGGGAGAATGGCGCGACATCGGGTGTCGGCCTTCTTGCGCTCTATACCTATGACGATCTTGGCCAGCGGCTGAACCTGACTCGCGGCAACGGGACCAGCACGACCTACACGCCCGATCCTATCTCACGGCTTTCGACATTGACTCATAACCTCACGGGCACCGCAGGCGATCTGACGCTTGGATTTGCTTATAATCCCGCCAGCCAGATCAAGGGAACGACGCGATCGAATGATGGCTATGCCTGGACTGGATCGGTCAATGTCGATCGGCCGTATACGTTGAATGGGCTTAATCAGGCGACGATGGCGGGATCGACGACGCTGGGTTATAACGATGGGCGGGGAAACCTCACCAATTCGGGCACGACCAGCTACGCCTATACTTCCGAGAACCTGCTGCAGTCGTCGAGTGGCAACGCCTTTTATTACGACCCCCTCAAGCGACTATTCCAGATCAACGATACCACGCGTTTTGGTTATGATGGCGTGGATTTGATCGGCGAATGGAACCCTATCGGGGGTGCGTTGCAGAAGCGCTACGTGCACGGTCCTGGAAGTGATGATCCGCTGGTCTGGTACGAGGGAGCAAGCACGAGCGATCGCCGATGGCTTCACTCGGACGAGCGCGGCAGTGTGATCTCCGTGACCGATGGTAGCGGTGCGGTGATCGGCACAAACACTTACGACGAATATGGTATTCCGGGGTTGGGTAATATCGGCCGGTTTCAATATACTGGGCAAACTTGGCTACCGGAAATAGGGCTCTATTATTACAAGGCGCGGCTTTATTCGGCGACACTTGGGCGGTTCATGCAGGCCGATCCGATTGGGTACGATGCCGGAATGAACTGGTATAACTATGTCGGTGGCGATCCTATTAATTTTTCCGATCCTACAGGGCTTCAATGTTATCTAGTCGATGGTGGAGGCTATACAACATCCGATGACGTAAACGGTACTGTCGTTCACAAGATCAGGCTAACGATTTGCTTCAACGGTGGTAGTGTAGTTACTCCAAGTTGGAATGGACAAGGTGGTGGATCCGTCAGCCAGGGAGAAGGGCCTGGAACAGATCCTATTATATGTAGTAAAATGCAGAAGGCTGTGGATGACTCTAAGAAAGATCTTCCAAAATTTATTACAGATAACTGGAGGTGGGGAAATTCTTCTGCTCTTAGTAATGACATTGTGCAATCTCAACTAAACCTTGCTGATGTCAATGATATATCTTTGGGACTTAATATAGTTCAAGGAGTTGGATTGGCCTTGTCACTGAAATCTAGCTCTCCCGTTGGCAGGATTGCCGGTGGAGCTATGTTTGGTGCTGCTACATTTGTATCGGGCCTCGGACTTTCTGCGCAGCAAGCTAAATATTCGAACCAAATTGTAGCGCTGAAAGCTCGATTGTTGCAGCTTCAAGGCCAAAAAGATGGGATTTGCAAAAAATAGTTTGAGCAATGACCCGCTGGAAAATATGATGGATTTTCTTAATGTTTAAAAATAAGTTGTTCATTATAGTGGTTGAAATTGCGATATGGGCCATTGCCATAATATATTTTTGCTATTTATTATTAATTGAGAAAAATAGGGAGGGATCTATCCTATTTATTTCATCTTTTTTGATTGTAGTGTTTCTATTGAAAATAGCGAAATGCGCTAAAAATATTTAGCGATGAATCACAATTCCACGCAATTTCCTTATTCAAATGTGTAGCGGCCCAATGCGCCCCGTCCACTCCACACATTCTGGGCAGCGTCAATTTGAAGTGCAACATTTGCAGCTAGGTGGCGTCGGCTGCGGCGAGTTGATGATAGACATCGTAGGTGTTTTGGAAGTCTAGGATCTTCCTTGGTCTTGATTCGAGCCGATAAGCGATGGCGTCGTTTTGACAAGCTCAGCCGGAACGGCCGTGAGGGCGGTTGAGATCAAGCTCCGCCCTCAAACCCCATTCCGGCATTGGAAGCTCGCCGCCGATTTCTCATCGCCGCCGACATAGGCCGGATAGCTCGGCCATGGGCATAAAGGGCGCTTGCCGGGTGTCGGCCCCGGCGTCGACAAGCTGCGCGTGGCGATCACCGCTTCGGGCGCTTTGCCCGTTTCGACCCAGTCGACCACCGCGCCAAGCAGATCGAAGTTGTCATATGTGTTCGCGCCGCCGCTGCAATGGCCCATGCCGGGAACCATGTAGAAGCGGCTGGTATCGGCCCAGATCGGGCCGTTCGCCTGCTTCGCTCGGAGCCAGTAATCCAGCGTGTCCCAAGCGGAGAACCAGGGGTCGCTGACGCCGTGGTAGAACAGGATCTTGCCACCATGGCCAGTGAAGGCGTTGAGATTGGTCCATATATCGGTGTCGGTCAGCCGCTGCCCCGCATTGGCGCGAATGGCTTCGATCCGTGCATCGACATCCATTGCCAGGTCGCGATTGGGCGGGCCGAAAATGCCCGGCCTGCCGGTCGGGAAAAAGCCCGGAATGCCGGGGCCGTCGGCAATATTGCCGGTGTCATAAGGGAAGGGGGCATAAAGCGCCCGCCCACTGGCATCCTTTGGCGGCTGGTACGCCGCCTCGATCGCCTTGACCTGCGCCGGACTGAAACAGGTTTCGGTCTTCTCGCCCTTGCACTGGAGCAGCGCCGGCTTGAACTTGCAGGCGGAGACGTTGGAGATCACGCGGTCCTTCAACCCGTCAAGCGCGTCGCATTGGCCGAGCAACCCGTCGAGGAACAGCTTGCGGTCGCCGGCCGAGAAGATCCGGTCTACGACCGGCAGTCCTTGCGGATCGCGTGGCGCTGCCTGGTTGAACTGGACTCCTGCCCAAAACGTGCCGAGATTCGAATTGCCCGTGCGCATGGCGGGCGCGCCGACGACGATCCCGTCAAACAGCTCGGGATAGCGTTGCGAGGCGAGCATCGATTCGCGCCCGCCGGTCGAGCAGCCCGCCATATAGCTGTGCGCGATCGCCTTTCGATAATAGCCGGCAGTCATTCTCTTGGCCGCTTCCGCCACGACGCGCACCGATGCTTCGGAGAAATTGAGATTGGCGCGCTGATCCGCCATGAATGCGCCGTCGAACACCGCACCGACATGGCCACTGTCATGGCTCGCCACCGCAAAACCGCGCGCGAGCGCCGGACGATTGCCTGCTGCGGCAGCGCCGAATGGCGGTTTCACGCTGCCGTTCAGCCCGCCACCGCCTTGCAGCAAAAAGCGCCCCCTCCAGTCATCGGGCAGCGCCAGCGCAAAGCGGATGCCATAGGGTTTACCCTGAAATCCGCTGCGTTCATTGATGACGCCTTCGGCCTGGCAATAGGCCGGCAGCCGGGTCGCGAGTGGCGCGCTTGATCCTGTGGGCGCCGTGCCCTCCTTCACATGAAACGTCGCCGTGATCTTGATCCCGGCCAGCTTGAAACCCTTCATCGCCGCGCATCTGGCGACCATGGGCGTAGCCGCCTGCCGGGCCGGTGGTGCGGCCATCGCACTTGTCGCCAACAGGCTGCCCAGTGTCGACAGCGCCCATCCGGTGATCTGCATTCAACTCTCCCCAGCGGCTTCGCTATGTCAGCCGTCTTGCTGGCCCATAGATAACCGAGGATCGGGCGAGCTGCTATATCTGTTCGACTGGCATACAAATATTGTCCATGCCCGGCCTGCAAGCTCAGGATGAACGCAAGGGGGGACGACGCCGGAGAGCCATTTGAATTGAACCGGACAGGTGGCGGCGAGGGAGGCGCAAGCCGCGGCAGGAGTCACGCTGGGCCGATATGGAGCGTCGGCAGGGCGCCTTCATGACGCTTGGCAATGGGTTGCGCCCGCGCGCCCACATCGCCAGAAGAGCGATCAAATCAATAATCCCGAAAGCGGACCCTTTTCATGACCATCAGTGCGGTCGATTTCGCCAGCCTGCTTTGTTCGCGACTTTGCCATGACCTGCTCAGCCCGGTGGGCGCGCTCAACAACGGCCTCGAATTGCTTGCCGACGAGCATGATCCCGAGATGCGCCAGCGTTGTCTGGAATTGCTCAACGAAAGCGCGCGCGCGTCAGCCAACAAGCTGAAATTCTTCCGGCTCGCCTTTGGTGCGGCGGGCGGGTTCGGCGAAATGGTGGATTCGCGCGAGGCGCGCGCAGCGATAGAGGGGCTGTTTGGGGACAATCATCGCGTCAAGCTCGGCTGGCTGATCGAGGACACGACGCTGCCCAAGCCGGCGATCAAGGCATTGCTCAACCTGGCGCTGATCGCGGGCGACGCGCTGATCCGCGGTGGGCAGCTCGACGTCGGGGCGGAAAGCGTCGGCGGCCAGGTCGAGATCGTCGTGCGTGCCGACGGGCCGCGCATCGTGCTCGATCAGGAATTGCGCAATGCGTTGAGCGGCGAGACCGGCGATGCCGTCATCACGCCGCGCGCGGCCGCCGCCTATCTCGTTCATGCGCTCGTTGCGGAAGGTGGCGGTCGGATTCAGGTATCCGATCCGGCGGAACCGGTGCTGCTGTTCGGGGCCGCGTTCAAGGCGGGCTGAGGCCCGGCGCAGGCTGCGGCAAGGCGTTGCTGCCATGCCTTGGCGCCAGCGCGCGACGGGTGCACGCCGTCATAGGTTTCGGGCGCGCTTAGCCCTTTGACGAAAATGCCGCCGCGTTTCGTCGCCAGGTCGCGCAGTACGGCGTTCATTCGCTCCGCCATCGCCGGATCGGCCTTTTTGATCGCGGTGATGCCGATGATGATCGGCTTGCCTCGCCATTGATCGACAAGTTCGGTGGTCTGAGCGGTCCATTGTTTCAGGTCGGTGCCTTGCAGCAGATCGTTGACGCCGACGGCGAAAACGATACGTGACGGCCCGGTCAACGCGATCGCCGCCGAGGAAAAACCGAGCAGGTCTTGCGACCGGGCACCGCTGATGCCGGCATTGATCGGCACCAAACCGCAAATCTCCGGCAGCGACTGCATCTCGACGATGCTGTCGCCGACGATCAGCATCTGACCCGGACCCACTTGCCGGACGATCGCCTGCATCACGCCGAGCCGGCGCTGTTCATAATCTTGCCACCTGCCGGAACGGCCCAGCACGAAGCCGATAAGGGTCGCCATCGCCACAGCAACCAGCAGGGTGAATATTCTGATCATCATGCTCATCGCTCCGGGAATAACCGGTCCTTAACCGCTTTTACACCATGGTCCGATGCAAGCCGCGCGGGGACACATGGACGATCTTCTTCAAGAATTCATCGCCGAGACGCGAGAGACGCTGGAAGCGCTTTCCGGCGAGATCGTCGCGTGGGAGAGCGATCCATCCGATCGCAACCGGCTCGACGCGATTTTTCGCTTCGTCCATACGGTCAAGGGAAGCTGCGGTTTCCTCGATCTGCCGCGGCTCGCCCGGCTGAGCCATGCTGCCGAGGATGTCCTTGCCGCAGTGCGATCGGGGACGCGGACTCCCGACACGTCGCTGGTCAACGCGGTACTCGCGATCGTTGACCGAATCGGCGAGATCGTCGAAGCGATCGACGCAGGCGCGGCGCTGGCCGATTCGGGTGAGGATCTGCTGATCGCGGCGCTCGACGAAGGATCGGAGCCGGAAACCGTCGCTCCAGCGCCCTCTGCGCTCACCCCGCGCGCGCCGTTGCGCAGCGTGCGGCTGAATGTCGACCTGCTCGACCGAATGATGTCGGGCATGTCCGACATGGTGCTGGCGCGCAACGAACTGGCGCGGCGTTTGCGTGACGATGGCGTCGATCCCGCGGTCGAAGCCGCGCTGGAACGCCTGTCGTTGACCGTCGCGGAGATGCGCGACACGGTGACCCGGACGCGCATGCAGAAGATCGATGCATTGTTTTCCGCGCTGCCGCGCATGGTGCGCGACACGGCGGCGGAACTGGGCAAGTCGGTCAACCTCCATATCGAAGGCGCCGATGTCGAACTCGATCGCGAAATGATCGAGATGATGCGCGATCCGCTGGTGCATATCGTGCGTAACGCAATCGATCATGGGATCGAGGCGCCAGCGCTGCGCCGTGTGCTGGGCAAGCGCGAACATGGTCGGCTGACCGTCGCCGCGCGCCAGTCGGGCAACCAGATCATCATCGAGATCGGTGATGACGGGCAGGGCATCGACACCGAACGGCTGATCGCCAAGATCGCCGGCACCGGGCGGTCCGAGCGCGATCTTCGCGCGTTGAGCGACAAGGCCAGGCTCGACCTCATCTTCGAGGCGGGGCTCACCACCAAGGACGAGGTCACTTCGATCTCTGGGCGCGGCGTCGGCATGGATGTGGTGCGCGCCAATATCGAGCAGATCGGCGGCCGCATCGATCTGCACAACAATCCCGGCAAGGGCCTGCGCATCGCCATCCATGTGCCGCTGACCCTGTCGATCATCTCGACCATTGGGGTCGGGGTCGGCGATCAGCGCTTCGCCATCTCGCGCCAGGCGATCGAGGAAATCGTGCGCGTCGGCGGCGATGCGATCCGCATCGATATGCTCGGCGATACGCCGGCGGCGACGGTCCGCGAACGACGTATGCCGCTGGTCGATCTGTCGGGCACGCTGGGCATGACCGCGAGCGGTCCGCCCCCGATGCTGGTGATCGTCAGCGTGGTCGGTGGCAGTTATGCACTCGCGGTCGATGCCGTGCTCGATCATGAGGAACTGGTCATCAAGCCGGCGGCGCCGGCAGTGATGTCGACCGGCCTTTATGCCGGGCAAACCTTGCCCGACAGTGGCTTGCCCATGCTGTTGCTCGATTGCACCGGCATCGCCACCGTCGCCGGCCTGACTTTCCATCGCGAGATCGTCGATGAGGATGATATTCCCGAAATCAGCGTGGCCGAACGCCCCAGCGCTTTGTTGTTCGACGACCTCGACGGTGTGCGCCGCCTGGTGCCGCTGTCGGTCATCGATCGCGTCGAGCCGGTATCGACCGATGCGATCCGCTTTGCCGCCGGGCGGTGGCGGTTGTCGATAGACGGCCGGATCATCCCGCTCGCCACTCAGGGTGAGATCGGCGAACGCCTCGACGTATCAGTGCTGCGCTTGCGCGATGGCGCGATGGAGATTGGTTACGCGATCGCCGAAGCGCTCGATATCGTGTCGCTGCCCGATGCCATCGCGCCGGCGCGCGAGGTCGGACCAGTCGCCGGCGTGGTCGCGCTCGATGACGAACAGATCGAACTGCTCGACGTCCATTGGCTGTTCGCGACTCACGGCGAGGAGGGGCGGGAGGAGAGCCCCCCGGTTTGCCTGATCGACGGGGCGGACACGGTGTGGATGACGACCTTCCTGAAACCGGTGCTGGAAGGCGCTGGTTACCGCGTCGCGACCAGGCTGAGCGCGGATGAAACCGCTGCGGTGGTCCTGACCATGGATTCGGGCGCCCCGGCGCGGATCGGCGCTGCGCCGGTTGTCCGACTGCGCCAGGACCGCTCGGCCAATGGCATAAACGACGATAGTATCTATCGTTACGATCGGGGGGCATTGCTTGCCGCGCTCGCCGAGCGGGCAGGCAGATGCTCGGGAGGGCAGGGCTGATGACGCAATTGTTTCTGATCGCCCATGTCGCCGGTCGCGCGGTGGCGATCGAATCGGGACAAGTCGAATCGGTCGTCGATATCGGTGACGTCGTGCCCGTCCCGCGCGCGGCGAGCCAGGTGCTCGGCCTGGCGGCGCTCCGCAGCCGGGTCGTGACGGTGATCGACACCCGCGCTGCGCTGGGCGTCCCGCCCGCCAGCGTACCGGCGACACGCGCGATCATCACGCTCGCCGATGGGCATCATTATGCGGTGCTGGTCGATTCGCTGGAGGACGTCTTGCCCTTCGACCTTGTGCCCTTGTCATCGGGTATCGTGCTCGATGGCGGTTGGCGCGCGACGGGGTGCGGGATTGTCGAGCGTGATGGCGAGGCGATCCTGGCGATCGACTTGCGCGCGTTGATTCCCGGCCTGACGGCGCTGGCGGCGTGACGATCGTCTGTAGATTTTTACAAATTAACGCGACGCTTACGGGTTTCCGGCAAACAGGCACCAAGCGGAACAGGATTTACAAATGAAGACGTGCCTGGTGGTCGATGATTCGAAGGTGATCCGCAAGGTTGCCCGACATATTCTGGAAACGCTGAACTTCACCGTTTCCGAAGCGGGCGACGGCCGCGAGGCGCTCGATTCCTGTCTGGCATCTGCCCCCGACGTAGTTCTGCTCGACTGGAACATGCCGGTGATGAGCGGGATGGATTTCCTCCGCGCGCTGCGCGACAGCGCGGTTTCGCATCGGCCCAAGGTAGTGTTCTGCACCACCGAGAACGGCATGGCGCATATTCGCGCCGCGATCGAAGCCGGCGCCGACGAATATGTCATGAAGCCGTTCGATCGCGAGACGCTGGAAAGCAAGCTCCAGATCGTCGGCATGGCCTGAGGCCGCGCCGATGCCCCGCCCGCCCGCCGAGGCCCGGTCGCTCCGCGCCACTGCGCGTGTGCGCGGTCATGCGCCCAGTCACCGTCCCGGTCATCCGCCCCGAATCCTAATCGTCGATGATTCGGTCGTCGCGCGTGCAGTGATCGGCCGGATGATCGAGGCGAGCCGCCGTTTCGTGGTCGCCGGAGCGGTCCCCGATGCTCAGGCCGCGCTGACCTTTCTAAAGGGCAACGCGGTTGACGCGATCCTGCTCGATATCGACATGCCAGGGACCGACGGGCTGACCGCCTTGCCCGACCTGATCGCGGCAAGCCGCGGCGCCAAGGTGCTGATCGTTTCGTCCTCATGCGATGAGGGCGCGGCGACCACGATCCAGGCACTGGCGCTGGGTGCTGCCGATACGCTGGTCAAACCCGGCGTCGGTGCGTTCGCCGGCCGTTTCGCCGAAGTGCTGACTGACAAGCTGACGCGTCTGCTCGAGATCGACGACATCGTCGAGGACGTGTTGCCGACGGTATCGGTGCGCAGCGACAGCGGCGGCTTCGACATCGTTGCGATCGGCGCGTCGACCGGCGGGATTCATGCGCTCAGCCAGCTGCTGCGCGAGATTCCGGCGAGCTTTCCACTGCCGATCCTGATCACCCAGCATCTGCCCGAATCCTTCATGCCCTATTTCGCGGCACAGGTGGCGGTGCTCGCCGGACGGCCGTGCGACGTCGCGACCGATTGCATGCGCATTCGTCCGGGCCGGGTGATCATCGCACCTGGCGATGGCCATATGCGCCTGGTCAATCTCGGTGACGGCTCGGCCGCGGTGCGACTGTCGCGTGAACCGGTGAAAAGCGGTTGCATGCCCTCAGTCGACCCGATGTTCGAGAGCCTGGCCGAGGTGTTCGGCGCGCGCGCGCTGGCAATCGTGCTCAGCGGCATGGGCCGGGATGGCAGCGACGGTGCGAAACGGCTTGCCGAGGCCGGCGGCTGCGTCGTCGTGCAGGATCAGGCGAGTTCGGTTGTGTGGGGCATGCCTGGTGCGATCGCCAGCGCGGGCGGCGCCAATGCGATCCTGCCGCCCGACGAGATCGGCCGGCTGATCGCCATGCGGCGGCGGCCCTGATGCCGACGCCCGACATGCCCAGAGCGCGGCCGGCTGGCCCGGTGGGTCTCGCGCGGCCGACCGGCGCGATGCACATCTTCGCCGCGTTGCTCGAACAGCGTACCGGCCAGCAGATCGCGGCGAACCGTGAATGGCGTATCGAGACCGCACTCAAACCGGTGATGCGCGAACGCGGACTGGAAACGCTCGACGATCTGGCCGGGGCCATCGTCGGTGGACGCGACCCGGTGGTCGCCGATCAGGTGGTGGACGCCTTGCTCAACCAGGAAAGTTCATTCTTCCGCGATGCGGCGGTACTCGACATGATCCCGCCGGCCCTCGACGCGATGCGCGCCGAGGGACCGACGCGACGATTGCGTGTGTGGTCGGCTGGTTGTTCAATGGGACAGGAGCCCTTGTCGCTGGCGATGCTTTTCGCCGAGCATGAGGCGGCGACCGGATTGCAGTCGCCCGAGATCGTCGCGACCGATGTTTCGGAAAACGCAATTTCGCGCGCGCGGGCGGGGCGCTTTTCGCAATTCGAGATTCAGCGCGGTTTGCCGGTGCGCCGCATGATGCGTTGGTTCGATACGGTTGGCCTGGATTGGATTGCCCGGCCCGAACTGGTTCGCCGCATCTCCTTCCGCCGGCTCAATCTGGTCGCCGATCCACTGCCGATCGGGCGCTTTGATGTGATCCTGTGCCGCAACGTTCTGCTTTATCTGTCGCCGTCATTGCGCTGTCAGGTACTCGATCGCCTGGCGCAGGTGATGCGGCCAGGCGGTTTGCTCGTGCTCGGTGCGGGCGAAACGGTGATCGGCCAGACCGAAGCGTTCCGACCTTCACCCGATTATCGGGGGCTTTACGAGCCGACCGGCATCGTGTCCTGTGGGATGGCCGCGCGCGCCTGAGAGTTTGTTTTAAAATTCGCGGTTGAGTGATTTTGCACCGTCTTCGGACTCTCGGCGACGGTTTACTTTACCGGCCTCGCGTCGCAAGCGGCGGCCATGATCGGGACTGCTCCCAAAACCAATAGCTTCGGCGCTCGCGACTTCGCGGTCGTGGTGATCATGAACATCTTGTGGGGTTTCAACATCATCGCGGTGAAGATGGCGGTTACGGCGATCGCACCGCTGACCGCCGGTTTCCTGCGCCAGCTGATCGTGTTGGTGGTTTGCGGCTCCGCGCTCAGGATCGTGCCCGGCAAGATGCGCCTGCTGACCATATTGGGCATTTTATCCGGCGGGCTGTTCTACATCGTGGTCAATGTGTCGCTCGCGGTGTCCGACAATGTTGGCGCCCTGGCGATCGCGGGGCAGCTCGGCGTGCCCTTTTCGCTGTTGCTGGCGATCCTGGTGTTTCGCGAACGCATCCGCTGGCCGCGCATCGCGGGCATCGCCTTGTCCTTTGGCGGGGTCGTGCTGTTGGTGTTCGATCCAGACGCCGCGCGCGAAGTGCCCGGGCTGATGCTGACCGCGGTCGCCAGCTTCATCTGGGCGATTTGCTCGCTGATCCAGCGCTATCTGATCGGTGTGCCGGTCCTGACCATCTATGCCTGGGTCGGTTTCTGGGGTTCGGTGACACTGGGCACGCTCGCCTGGTTTGTCGAGCCGGCGGCGATGCGGACGATATCCTCATTGCCGCTGTCCACGCTCGGCTGGGTGGCTTTTTCAGCGATCGGATCGACCGTGATCGGGCAGGGATCGATGTCCTGGCTGTTGCAGCGTCACCCGATCAGCGTGGTCACGCCACTGACCCTCGCAGCGCCGATCGTCTCGGTTTTCGCCGCATCCTGGTATTTCGGAACGCCGCTGACCATGCTTATGCTAACGGGGGGCGCGGTGGCGATGCTCGGTGTCGCGATCGTCACTATTCGAACCGCGCGCGCAGGGGACACGCCATGAGCATGATCGAGACGCCGTCACCCAATTTCGACGACCGCGTGCTGCCGGTGTCGATGATCGTGCTGCACTATACCGGCATGCATGATGCAGACTCGGCGATCGCACGGTTGACCGATCCGGCCGCGAAAGTGTCGGCGCATTATCTCGTCAAGGAAGACGGCGCGGTCGTACGCATGGTGGCGGAGGACAAGCGCGCGTGGCACGCCGGCAAATCGCGCTGGCGCGGGATCGAGGACGTCAACAGCGCGAGCATTGGGATCGAACTGGTCAATCGGGGCCACGAATGGGGCTATTGCCCTTTCCCGGAAGAGCAGATCGACGCGCTGCTGCCGTTGCTGAGCGAGATCAAGGAACGTCACGGTATCTCGCGCGGTAACGTCGTCGGCCATTCCGACATCGCCCCGACGCGCAAACAGGATCCGGGTGAGTTGTTCCCCTGGGCACGCCTCGCCAAACTGCGTCTTGCACTGCCGCGCCCGACCCGGAATCTGATGGACCCGATGTGGAGCGATTCGGGCTTCCTCATCGCACTCGAACGCTTCGGTTATGATGTCGCCGACAAACTCGCCGCGGTGGTCGCTTTCCAGCGTCGGTTTCGGCCGGAACTGATCGACGGCGAGATCGACGGCGAGTGCCGCTGCATCCTGCTCGCACTGCTGTTGCCAAAACCGCAAGGGGACGAGTAGGGCGGTTGCGCCAGAGGGTTGGGCGGCCGCGTCGTGCATTAGCACGCCGAGGAAAGTCCGGGCTCCACGAAACGACGGTGCCGGGTAACGCCCGGCGGGGGCGACCCCAGGGAAAGTGCCACAGAGAGCAGACGGCGACGGCTTCGGCCACGTCATGGTGAAAGGGTGCGGTAAAAGCGCACCGCGCGCCTGGTAACAGGGGCGGCACGGCAAACCCCACCGGGAGCAAGACCGAATAGGGGCGGCACATGAGCTTTGTTTCAGCTCGTCGCCCGGGTTGGTTGCTTGAGCCCGTATGCAAATACGGGCCTAGAGGAATGGTCGCACATCGCATCTCGGTGCGAGGACAGAACCCGGCTTACAGACCCTCTGGCATTTTCTCTCAAGGACGCATTGGCTCATGCCGATTCGGCCTGCTAATCCGCTGCGAATGAAACAACTCGATCGATCCGGATTGACGCTCGCCCTGATGCTCGCGGCGGTCGCGGGTTTCGTCGATGCGACCGCCTTCGTCACGATCGGCCAGTTCTTCGTTTCCTTCATGAGCGGCAATTCGACTCGCCTGGCGGTGTCCGCGGCGCAGGAAATGTGGCCCGACCTGGCTTTCGCTGCGGGCCTGATCGCGTTGTTCGTCACCGGGGTGGCGGCGGGCAACATTATCGGCGCCAGAGCTCATGGCAACCGGACCGTCGCACTGTTGCTGGTCGAGGGGGTGTTGCTGGCTGGCGCGGCGGTCTTGCACGCGACGCGGCAACCCCAGGCAGCTGCACCCCTGATGGTGTTGGCGATGGGCAGCGCGAATGCAGTATTCATGGTCGATGGCGAGGTCCGCTTCGGCGTCACCTATATGACTGGCGCACTGGCCAGGATCGGCGAACGGCTCGCCGCAGCGGCAACCGGTGCCGGGCAATTGCGCGAGGCGATGCCCTGGCTCGGCCTGTGGCTCGCGCTGGTTTTCGGCGCGGTTCTGGGCGCTGCGCTGGCGATCCGGATCGGCGGAGTTGCGGTCGCGCTACCCGCGGGATTGGTGATCCTCGCCGCACTGATCGCCCATAGCCGATCAGGTTACAGGCCCGACCGAACCAGTTGAAATGTCGCTGGCGTTACCGGCCGGTTATCGACTATTCTTGGTAGTACACCGAAAAGGCAGGTAAAAATGCTGGGGATGATGCTTATCGCGGCCCAGGCCGTGTCTCCGGCTGCGGCCGCCAGTCCGACTCCTGCACAATCCGTCAAACGCTCCGTTCAGCAGGATTTCGAAGCGGCAACCGCGCTGCAGGACGCCGGAAAAGATGCTGAGGCGATGGCCGCCTGGGAAGCGCTGGAAAAGCGGATCCCCAAAAACAAACGCAGCCTCGCGATTATTCGCGTCCGCAAGGCGACGGCGCTGATCGGACTGCGGCGATACGACGATGCGGTCGCGGTGATTCGTGCCGGGCTGGTCGATCTGCCAGTCGACGACCCGACACTGAAGGCCGACCGCTATACCGGCTGGTCGAGCCTGGGGCGGATCGCGGAATATTCGCTCGATTATGCGAGCGCTGCCGAAGCTTATCGTCAGGCGGAGCCGATCGCGACCGACGATCTCAATCGCGTTGCCACTTTTCGCGGCCTGGTTGAAGCGGAGACCTTCGTCGATCCCGACGCGGCAACCCGCGACATGGCGCGGGCAGAGGCATTCATGGCACCGTTGCAGATCGACGCACAGAATCGCGCGATCCTTAAACGCGTCAAGAGCCAGTTGCTGCTGAACCGGGGCGACTATGCGGCAGCTCAGCTTGAGGCCGGCGCGGCGGTCAAGCTGCTCGGCGGCCTGACCTCGAAGACCGATCTGTCTGATGTGGCGGCACGATCGAACTACGCGATCGCGGCATTGCTTAACGGCAAGACCGACGAGGCGCGCCGTTACATGGCGATGACCGGGGCGGGACGCCTGAGCACGGGCAGTTTCGATCCCGGTCCGCAGATGAAGGTGCCCGATTGTGGCGGCGAGGCCAATTTACGGCCCGAGGATATGGCGGTGGTCGAACTCTCCATCGCGAGTGACGGAACGGTCTCTGCCACCCCCATTTATGCCGCGGGCGGCGGCGCGGTTGCGCTGGAATTTGCTCGTGCGGTGCGCAACTGGTCGTTCGATCCGGTTCAGGTGAAGACGATGCCGGCCTTCTACCGCATTCGCATGCGCATCGAGCTGCGCTGCTCCACGGTGTTCCAGCGCCCCTCGGTTGGCGATTATCTCGATGGCGATCTCGGAGTCTGGCTGTCGAGCAAGAACATCGCACCGCCGTCGCTTGCGACCGGTTCGGATGCCGCGACGCTGCCCGCGCTGCGCAGCCAGCTGGTGGCGGCCGAAGCACGGGACGGCAAGGATGCCCTGTCTCTGGTACCAATCCTGCACCTGTTGGCGCAAAATGCCGTTGTCCCACGTGAAGAAGCGAACGGTTTCGCGCGCCGGGCATTGACCATCGTCGCCACCGCCGGGGCACCCGCCACGGCGCGTTTCGCGATCGACCGCATCGTCGCGGCGAGCAGCGGTGCCGAGGCCTGGAACGCACGGCGGGCAGCGAAGGCGATCAGGTCGGCTTTATCCGATCCGGCTTATGCCGCCGATGTACCTGCCCGGTCGGCGATCCGGCTGATGCTGGCGGACGCCATGCGCTCGTTCGACGAAAATGGCGCGCGTGTCCTGCTCAAGCAGGTCGGCGACGAATCCGGCTTGCCCGCCAACCACCCGCTACGGGTCGGCGCGCTGGTTCGGCTCGCCTCGCTCGAACAGGCGAACGGCAATGTCGACGCGGCGCGTACCGCGTTTGCAAATTCCGGTCTGGCGGCCAATCAGTGCGCGCTGATCGATGCACCGCCGCGTTTCCTGCACGCTGGCGGCACTTTCCCGGACGAAGCGCGGCAATGGGGCTTCGAGGGCTGGACACAGGTGCAATTCGATGTCGCCGCCGATGGCAAGGTGCTCAACGAACGCGCGATCATCTCCTATCCGCCGTTCGTCTTCACCAATGCAGGCAAGCAAACGCTCGCGACCGCAAGGTATGAGAAAAGTTTTCGCCCCGATGGTGGGCTTGGGTGCGGCGGCAGCGTACAGCGCGTGAAGTTCCTGATTCACTGATCCCCCGGGTTGCGCTCTCGTCCGCGCGGCCTATGTCGGGCGGCGATGGCGCGTTCTTCTTCTCGATCGGTCGACTGGGGCTTCCCTCGCTGGCGTGGCTACGGCTCCGCGGGCAGCGAGGCGACGACGGTACGCCTGTGTGACCGGCATGGATGCGAGGAGCCGGGCAATTGCCCCGCGCCGAAATCGCCCAACAGCCCTGAGCGTTGGTATTTCTGCCAGGAACATGCCGGCGAATATAATCGCGGCTGGAATTATTTCGAAGGACTGACCGCAGAGGAAGCGGCCGAGCGCGAGGCCGCCGAACGGTCCACCGCCGACGGCTATACCGAATCTAAGCATCACAGCTGGGCTGGCCCGGGCGACGGCAGCCGGTCGCGCGACGAAATGCGTGCGCTGGAATTGTTCGAGCTCGACCCCGATGCCGATTTCGCCTTGATCCGATTGGCATGGCGTAAGCTTGCCAAGGATAACCACCCTGACCTGCGTCCCGGCGATGCCGATGCCGCCAAGCGCTTTCAGGCGATCCAGGCCGCATATGACGTCCTCCGCCTGGCGGAGGAAGCGCGGGAATGGAAGCCCGCCGGTTGAAGGCGGCCGGCCTGAAATCGGTGCGCTCGCATTGGTCGACCGCGCTGCTGGTATGCAGAAAATGTTCGAAGCGGCTCGACGGCGGATTTGGCCCCAAAGGGCGTACCTCGCTGGCCAAGGCGTTGCGCAAGGAACTTGGCGGCGGCAAGGACCGTAAAGGCAAACTCGGCATCATCGAAGTCAAATGCCTCGGCGTCTGCCCGCGCGGCGCCGTGACGATAGTCGATGCTGCTCATCCCGGTGAATGGAAGATCGTGCCGGCGCGTCAGGATATTGAGGAAATCGTCTCGGCGCTCCGTCTTAACAGATAGGGTAACGTCGGTCAGCCACGGTTCAGGCCGACTGTGTTGTGATCCGACATAATGACAGGAGTTTTTGGCATGCGCGCAATTCACCTTATCCTCGCCGGTGCTCTGCTGATCGGTGGCGGCGCTGCTCAAGCCGAGCGATTGAGTCCGGACGCGAAGCTGGCAAAGATGCTCGACGGGCGGGTTGCCGGTGCGCCGGTGAACTGTATCCAACTGCGCGATATTCAGTCGACCGAGATCATCGACAAGACAGCGATCGTCTATCGCGGCAGGAATGGGACGCTTTACGTCAACAACGTGAATGGCGGCGGCGCCTTCCTCGACGATGATGATATCCTCGTGAGCAAGACCTATTCCAGCCAGTTGTGCAGTATCGACATCATACAGCTGGTCGATCGGTCTTCGCGGATGTCGAGCGGATCGGTCGGGTTGGGCGAGTTCGTGCCCTATCCCAAACCACCAAAGGCTGCTGCCGTTCGCTGAACGCAACGGTTCGGTGCAATGCGCGTGAAGGTCGACCGAATCGCCTATTAGCGGTCGGCGTAGCGCCGTGCCGTCTCGACGATCAGCGCGATCATGTTGGGAATTCCCTGGGTCCGGTTCGAACTGAGCTGGCCCTTCAGGTCGAACGGTGCGAGTGCCGCCGGGATATCGGTGGCAAGGATCGTCGCCGGCGCGGTATCCTGTACCGTCAGCAAGACCAGCGCGATGATGCCTTTGGTGATCGCGGCATTGGAATCGGCGAGGAAGTGGAGCGTGCCATCGTCGCGGACGGTGGGATAGACCCATACCGAGGCGGAACAGCCTCGCACCAGTGTCGCGTCGGTCTTGAGCGCTTCGGGCATCGGCTCCAGTTCGCGGCCCAGGTCGATCAGCATACGGTACCGGTCGTCCGCGTCGAGAAAGCCATATTCGTCTTGCAGGTCGGAAAGATCGGGCATGGCGCCGGCTATAGCCTCGTTGCCCGCCATGCCAACCTCAACTTCCCCCAACCTCAACTTCCCCAACCTCGACTTCTCCAGTCATTGCCGGGGAAGAGGTCAGAGATCCACGCCGGCGGCGATCGCCTCGAGCTTGCGGATGCGTTCCTTCAGGTCGGCGATCTCGATCCGCGCGCTGGCGTTGGGTACCGGGGTGGCGGGATGGAAGTCGCTATTCGCTCGCAATTCCTGCTGCTTGAGTGCGAGCCAGCCGCGCCAGCCGGTCAGGGTGGCGAGGGTCAGCATGCCGAGACCGGCCAATGCTGTGGCGGATAGAGTGAGATAGAAGTTTGGATCGGTCATGATCCCTGCTCCTTGGTTTGGTTTTGCGTTTAGCTGCGGTCGCGGAGCTTCTCGATCTCGCGATCGAGACGGGCGCCGCTATCGTTGCTGTCGGTGGCGAGGCGTTCGAGGACGGCGAGGCGATCCTTCATCGCCTTCAGTTCCTCGCGCAGCCGTTGGTTCTCCATCTCTGTCGCCGCGTCTTCGCGGTGCGGATGGAAGGCGTCGCGACGGCTGTTATGGCTTCCGCCGAACCGTGCCTGAAGCACTTTGCCGATCGTGATGACAACGATGATCGCGACGACCATTTCGAACGGGTTCATGGAAGGTCTCCCTTGTTTCTTGTTCTTGGAGTTGGGAAATTACTGGGCGTTGCGGGCTTCGCGCTCCTGGCGGCGAAGCCGCCGATCGACGCGTTCGGTCAAGTACACACCGACGCCGGCGATGGTGGCGAGCACTGCGAAGATGATAAGCACTTCGTGATTCCTTTCGGGGGAGGGGTCAATTGAGCGGCGCGTTGTCATCGCGCGGTTTGTTGAGTGGCGCGCTGTCATCGCGCAGGCGGTCGATTTCATCGGCAAGTTCGATGCCGCGGTCGGTGACGATGCGTTCCAGCACACGGACACGCTGTTCCAGGCTGCTGGTCTGCGAGGCATATTGTGCCGCCTTTTCGGCGATCATCTTGGCTTCGAGCTCCATCTGGCGATGCTTGTAGGCGAACCAGGGTTTGATGAAGACGCCGCCGAAGATCGCCAGCAGGCCGCAGGATATTCCAAGAATGGGGATCAGCAGGGGGGACATCGGAATTGCTCCTCAGTTCGGCTTGGTGCGCAGGCTTTCGATCTCGCGATCGAGGCTGTGCGCGCCGTCGGTGACGATCCGTTCGACATTGGCGAGCCGGTCCTTGATCGAGCCGATCTCGGCGCGCAGCTGGCCATTTTCCTGGCTGAGCAGGCGGATGCGTTCGGCGGCTTCCTGGTCGGTCTTCGGGTAGATCGCCTGGCCCCATTGCCCGTCGAGCGGATAGCCGTGGCGGATGCGCATCCAGGTGGTGATCACCCAGCCGATTACGCCGGACACCGTGACGATCGCAATGACCGGACCGATGGCGCTTATGACCGGTATGAATTGTGTCGGGTTCATCGTTATATTCCTATCTCAGCGCAGTGAGTCGATCTCGCGAGCGGTGCGCTCGGCGGGGTCGGTGGCGATGCGTTCGAGGACGGCGATCCGTTCCTCCAGGCGGCTGATCTGGCCGGTCAGGCGCTCATTCTCGGTTGAGAGCAGACCGATCTTGCGTTCGGCATCGACCGCTACATCGGTACGGTGGCTCTTCTTGCCGGACCATTCATCCTCCATCGGATAGCCGTGGCGGGCACGGATCCAGTTGTTGATGACCCATCCGGCGGTGGAGATCGCGATGATCGCGATGACGAAGCCAGGTCCACCCCAATTCATTGTCGTTCTCCCTGATCAGCCGCGGATCGGTCTGCGTCTCAGCGCAGGCTGTCGATCTCGTTGGCGAGCCGGCTGTTGCGGCTGGTGTAGTGCATTTCGATATCGGCAAGCCGGCGGTCGATCTCGCGGAAGGTCGAGCGCACTTCGGCGGTCGAACGCTTCGGGTTGGATCGGACACCCTGCCAGAATTTCGCATCCTCCGGCGTGTCGTACAGGCCGTAAGGTTTGGTATCGGCCATCCAGGCGGCGAGCCAGTAAGCGATCAGCGTCCAGGGGAAACCACCGGCAAGGGTGAGGACGACGGTGCCGATCCGGACCCAGGTGACGTCCACCCCGGTGTAGTCGGCGATCCCGGAGCAGACACCGAGCCATTTGCGGTTCTGCTTGTCGAGATAGAATTTGGTGCGGCTGGCGGACATTTCAGTTCCTCCTGGTGATTTCGTAGTCGGAGCTGGATGCGCTCGGCAGGCCGGGCTTCCAGTCGGGGTTGTCGGCGGCGACGATGCGTTCGACGGTGTTGAGCCGGTCTTCGAGACGGCGGGCGAGGATATGCATCTCGTCGAGCAGCTTCTCGTCCTCCTGGGTAATCCTGGGTGCCGTTTTCCACTTTGTGACATAGTGGAAGATCAACCAGGGAAGCCCGATGAAGATCGAAACGATCGCGATGATGCCAACCAGAAATTCCATCTCAATTGTCCTTGCCCAGGCGTGCCTTCAGCGCGGCGAGATCGGCATCGACCTTCTCGGCAGACTTCAGCTCGGCGAGTTCCTCTTCGAGGCTCTTCTGCGGTCCACCCAGGCTTAGCGCGTCGGCCCGGCCCTCGGCGAAATCGACCCGGCGTTCCATCACCTCGAAGCGCGAGAACGCGTCCTGGATCTTGGGTCCGGCATACATGTCGCGCAGCTTGAAGCGGTTGTTGGCGCTTTCCAGCCGGGTGACGATCGAATTCTGCCGCGTCCGCGCCTCGCGCAGCTTGTTCTGCAGCTTGGCGATGTCCTCTTCCGAAGCGCGCAACGCATCGTCGAGCACGCCGATCTCCGCACGCAGCTGGTCGGCCATATCGGCGGCCTTCTGGCGCTCGACCAAAGCGGCCTTGGCTAGATCCTCACGGTCCTTCGACAGCGCGAGTTCGGCCTTTTCGGTCCAGCTTTCCTGCAGCGTGTCCAGCTTGGAGATGTGACGGCGCATTTCCTTCTGATCAGCGATGGTGCGCGCGGCGGAGGCGCGAACCTCGACCAGGGTTTCCTCCATTTCGAGGATGATCATGCGGATCATCTTCGACGGGTCTTCCGCCTTGTCGAGCAGATCGGTGAAGTTCGCGGCGATGATGTCGCGGGTGCGGGAGAAAATGCCCATCGGTAAACTCCTTGAAGATACGCTGGCCGGAATACTGGGCCGTTGAGTGGGTGAAGGGTTAGGGTGCCGGGGCGGTGCAAGGGGCGTTGGACCACCCCGGCTGGCGCCGCTCGATTTATGCGTGAGCGGCGATCTGGTGAGTGGGAGCGGCAGACGCCTGGGCCGGTGCGACGGCGCCGAGTACGAACACCGTGCTGCACACGATGGTGCAGACGATCGCTGCGACGGTGTGGCGGGCGTTGCGTGGGTTATAGTCGTTGTTCACGTCGAAAATTCCCTGTTCCTGGCCGGTTGCGGCGGTGATCGGTGCCGCTCATCGGCGGTTGCTGAAGGTATTGCAGGACCCGTGCCAATTTGAAAATTGACGCAAATCAGCCATTTTCCTGTCATTTCGTTCAGCTTGGTATTTTCCATCTTGCCAAGCCTTGGGAATTTACGCCAAGCGTTGGGCATGGATCGCACCACACAGGTCATTGGCCAGTCGACCGAGTTTCTCGATGTGCTGGAGCGCGCCAGCCGGGCCGCGGCACTGGACCGGCCGGTGCTGGTGATCGGCGAACGCGGCACTGGCAAGGAACTCGTCGCCGAACGCCTTCACCGATTGAGCCCGCGCTGGGATCAGCCGCTCGTGATCATGAATTGTGCCGCGCTGCCCGAGACGCTGATCGAAGCCGAATTGTTCGGACATGAGGCCGGTGCCTTCACCGGTGCGACCAAGGCGCGGGTGGGACGCTTCGAGGAAGCCGATGGCGGCACCTTGTTCCTTGACGAGCTCGGCACCTTGTCGATGGGCGCACAGGAACGTTTGTTGCGTGCAGTCGAATATGGCGAAATCACCCGGATCGGGTCTTCACGGCCGTTGCGTGTCGACGTTCGCATCGTCGCGGCGACCAATGAACATCTGCCGGAAAAGGTCGAGCGCCACCAGTTCCGTGCTGATCTGCTCGATCGGCTGAGCTTTGAGGTGGTGACGCTGCCGCCGCTCCGCGCGCGGCCGGGCGACGTGATGGTGCTGGCGGATCATTTCGGCCGGCGCATGGCGGCGGAGATGGGCCGCGATGAATGGTCCGGCTTCGGTCCACAAGCGATCGACGCGCTGGTCGATTATCAATGGCCCGGCAATGTGCGCGAACTACGCAACGTGGTCGAACGCGCGGTCTACCGCTGGGAACTGGGCGGCGCGATCGAGACGATCGAATTCGACCCGTTCCATTCGCCTTATCAACCGGCGAGCGTTGCCCGGCCGGTCGCCGCACCGGCTCATGTGGCTGAGGATCACGCAAGTGATTTGTCGCCGGTGACCGTCGGCGGGGCTGCCGCCGAGAGCGGATCCGATTTCAAATCGCGCATCGCCCGCTTCGAACGCGATCTGCTCGCCAAGGCTTTGGCCGAACACCGCTTCAATCAGCGTGCGACGGCCGAAGGGCTGGGCCTCAGTTACGATCAGCTTCGCCATGCACTCAAGCGCCATGGCCTGATTTCCGCGGGACAGAGTCGCGACGATTAGTGTGGGAGGATGTGTCGGCGATCCAAATACGCGGGTCGCACGCTTTTCCGCGAACGCGGTCTTGTTCGCCTCGCTCTGCTCCCCATCTCGGCCCTGGGTCGACGATCGACCGATCGTCGGGGTTGGCGGGATCGTTTGCCACCTGTAACGAATTCGCACCACCCGGCTGAACCAGGTCGCCCGACAGGCGTTTGGTGACCGACACTAAAGAGATGGAGCTTCACATGGCCTTCGAACTACCCCCGCTGCCCTACGCCTATGACGCGCTGGAGCCGACCATCAACGAAGAGACGATGAAGTTCCATCACGACAAGCATCACAAGGCCTATACCGACAAGCTCAACGAAGGCGTCGAGAAGGACCCGTCGCTCGCCGGCAAGACGATCGAGGAAATCCTCGCCGTGATCTCGACCCAGCCGCCGCTGGTGCGCAACAATGGCGGTGGCTTCTGGAATCATGACTTCTTCTGGAAGATCATGACGCCGGGCGGTGGCACGCCGTCCGGCAAGCTCGCCGCGGCGATCGAAGCCTTTGGCGGCCTCGACAAGCTCAAGGAAGAGTTCAACACCAAGGGTGCAGGTCAGTTCGGTTCAGGCTGGGCCTGGGTCATCGCCGACAGTTCGGGCGCGCTCAAGGTCACCTCGACTCCCAACCAGGACAATCCCCTGATGGACGACGCCAAGGACAAGGGCACGCCGATCCTCGGCAATGACGTGTGGGAGCACGCTTATTACCTGACCTACCGCAACGATCGCGCCGCCTATCTCAAGGCTTGGTGGGACGTGGTGAATTGGGACGAAGCCGGCAAGCGTTACGACGCGGCTGTCGGCTGATCCGACCAGCCATCGACACGGTGGGGGCCTCGGGAAACCGGGGCCCTTTTCGTTTCTCGCGACGAACCAGTATCAGATCAAATATCTGTTATGTAATGATATTATGCGAAGTCCAACGAGCGTACGGGGCCTCAGGCATATGACACAACCGGTGTCCCATATCTCTCGTCGCTCATCCCTCATCCTACAGCCTTGTCACCGGCGGCGATTCAACCACCGCGCTGAATCCGGCATGCCATCCGTTGTCGGGCTACACCGACGCGCTCTTTCTTGCTGTCGAAAACAACACCGCAAACGCTAAGGCCTTGCCGGAAGCGCTCAACCCTCGGGCGGTATCGGTGGCGTGTCGTCCTCGCCGACCTTCAGGCCGTGCTTCATCAGCATCGGCACGTTCGCAAAGGCGAAGATCAGCGTCAGCGGCACCGCACCCCATAGCTTGAACCCGGCCCAGAAAGCGGGATCGTCGGTGCTGAGCGGCGCGGTATAGCGCCACACGCTCTCGTTCAGCACCGCCATGAACACAAAGAACAGCGCCCAGTTGATCGTCAATTGCCGCCAACCCGCCGCGTCGACGCCAGGATAGGCGGTATCGAGCAATTGCTGCAGCAACGGACGTCCCGTCGCGAGGCCAAATGCCAGGATCGCCGCGAACATCGAATAAACGAAGGTCGGCTTCATCTTGATGAAGGTGCCGTCGTGGAAATAGAGCGTCAGGCTGCCGAACACGAGCACCAGCGTGCCGGAGATCCACAGCATCGGGGAGATATGCCCGGTCTTCACGCGCGATACGATCATCGCGATGACGCTTGCCACCATGAACGCGGCGGTCGCGGCGAGCAGTTTGGTCAGGGCGAGGCCGCCGGCCAGCATGTTGACGAGGAAGAAGACGGCGAGCGGCCCGATATCGATCGCGAGGCGCAGGCCGGCGCCGATCGGCGGACGGGTTGAACTGGTCATTTCACCGCTCCTTCCACACCGGCGATGATCCGCGCAACCTCGTTCGCATCGAACGGGCGCAGATCGCCCATGCTCTCGCCGACACCGATCGCATGGATCGGCAAGCCATATTTTTCCGCCGCCGCGACCAGCACGCCGCCGCGGGCGGTGCCGTCGAGCTTGGTCATCACCAGGCCGGTGACACCGGCATCCTTCTGGAAAACCTCGATCTGGTTGAGCGCATTCTGCCCGGTGGTCGCGTCGAGGACCAGCACCACATCATGCGGCGCGGCCGGATTGAGCCGGCCGAGCACGCGGCGGATCTTGGACAGCTCATCCATCAATTCGCGCTTGTTCTGCAAGCGCCCGGCGGTATCGACGATCAGCACGTCGATGCCGGTCGCGGTCGCTTGCTTGACTGCCTCATAGACGATCCCCGCCGCATCGCCGCCTTCCTTGCCGCTGATGATCGGCACGCCGACCCGCTCGGCCCAGGTCGCGAGCTGGCCGATCGCGGCGGCGCGGAACGTGTCGCCGGCGGCAAGCATCACACCATAATCCTGCTCCATCAGCAGATGGGCGAGCTTGGCGATGGTGGTGGTCTTGCCCGATCCGTTGACGCCGATCACCAGGATTACCTGCGGGCGCGGGAACGCCTCGATCTCGAGCGGTTTGGCGACCTTGGCCAGCACTTTCTCGATCTCTTCGGCGACGACCAGGCGGATACCCAGCTCCTCCATATTGCGCTCATATTGTCCTTCGGCGAGCCGCGCGCGAATCCGCGCCGATGTTTCCGGCCCCAGGTCGGACGCGATCAGCGCCTCCTCGATATCATCGAGCGTCGCATCATCGAGCCGCGCCGCGCCGAGCCCGGCGAGATTGCCAAGCAACCGGTCGGACGTGCGTTTGAAGCCGCCGAGCAATTTGTCGTGCCAGCTGGGTGTCGTGCTCATGCGGGAATTCCGGTCAATGTCTTGCCATCGGTAGTGGTAATAAGGATCGAGGCAACGCTCCCAACAATGGGAGATGTGGGCAGGGGGAAACGCACTTCGGCGAAGTTCGGTGCGTGACCGCGGTCACCCGGGCGTTCGATAAGGACTGCCTGACTGGTCCCGATCAGACTCTCTAACCACATCAGCCTCCGCCGCTCGCCCGCCTCCCGCAGCAATGCCGCGCGTGCCTTGCGTAGCTCAGGCGCGACTTGCGGCATCTTTGCCGCCGGTGTGCCGGCACGCGGCGAATAGGGAAAGATATGCGCATGGACGATTTCGCAATCGTCGATCAGCGCCAGCGTGTTAGCGAACATGGCGTCGGTCTCGGTCGGGAAACCCGCGATCAGGTCGGCACCGATCGCGATCTCCGGCCGCACCGCCTTGAGCCGCTGTACCACCGCCACCGATTGCGCACGGTCATGACGGCGCTTCATCCGCTTCAGGATCATGTCGTCGCCAGCCTGAAAGGACAGATGGACATGCGGCATGATCCGCGCTTCGCTGATGATCAACTCGAACAAGCGGTCGTCGATCTCGATCGAATCGAGCGAGGACAGGCGTAGGCGTGCGAGCGCCGGCACATGGCGCAGGATGCGTTCGACCAGCATGCCCAGGCTCGGCGCGCCGGGAAGGTCGGGACCATAGCTGGTCAAGTCGACTCCCGTCAGCACGACCTCGCGATGCCCGGCATCGACCAGTCCCGCGATCCGGTCGATCACCGCGCCTGCCGGCACCGAACGGCTGTTGCCCCGCGCCAAGGGGATTGCGCAAAAGGTGCAGCGATGATCGCAGCCATTCTGCACCTCGACAAAAGCGCGGGCATGGGCGGCAAAGGCGGCGGCGAGGTGAGGGGCGGTTTCGCGCACTTGCATGATGTCGCCGACCACCACCGGATCAGGGGCATCCCAGGCTAGCGCCGTGAGCTTTTCGGCATTGCCGATCACCCGGTCGACCTCGGGCATGGCGGCGAATCCCGCGGGGTCAATTTGCGCAGCGCACCCCGTCACGACGATCTGCGCGCCGGGCCGGTCGCGCCGGGCGCGGCGGATCGCGCTGCGCGTCTGGCGCACCGCGGCGTTGGTCACGGCACAGCTATTGACCACCACCATGTCGCGGCCGGCGACCAGCGCGCGGATCGTTTCGCTTTCAGCGATGTTCAACCGGCAGCCCATGCTGATAATGTCGGGGTCAGCCATGATCGTGGCCGGGAGATAGGGCATGAGCGGTGATCTAGGTGCGAAGCCGGACGAAGTCCATGAAAAGGCCAGTGCCGTGTTGCACTTCTGGTTCGACGAAGTGCCGCCCGACAAATGGTATGCCAAGGATGAGGCGCTCGATCGCATGATCACGGAGCGCTTCGGCGCGGTGCGCGATCATGTCCTGTTTACCATGGCGGCCGGCTGGCGTGACGATCCGGATAACTTGCTCGCTGCGGTGATTCTGCTCGATCAATTCTCGCGCAATATCCACCGCGGTACCGCCGCGGCGTTCGCGGCCGACCCGCTGGCGCTGAAACTGACGGAGCGGGCCATCATCCTCGCGTGGGACGACAGGCTGCCCGTCGAACGCCGCGCGTTTCTCTACATGCCGATGATGCACGCCGAAAATCGCGCGACACAGGCAAAGAGCGTGGCCTGGTTCGAACGACTCGGTAACGCGGAAAACGTCAAATTTGCCCGTGAGCATGCCGAAGTGATCGAGCGTTTCGGCCGCTTCCCGTCACGCAATGCGGCGCTCGGGCGCGACTCGACGCCCGAGGAACTCGACTATCTCAGCCAGCCAGACGCCGGCTGGTAGCATCGCTCGACTGGGGTTCCGCAATTGGCAGCGGCTGCCGCAACAGCCGTTTTTCGGCGAGCAGGCGCCGGACATTGGCAACACTCAGCGGCCGGCCATAAAGATAACCTTGCCCCTTCGAGCAGCCCAGCGCGCGCAGCCGTTCCTCGATCGACGCATCTTCGATGCCTTCGGCGGTGATCGGCAGGTTGAGGCTGTCGCCCAATCGCGTGATCGCGTTAACGATCGCCGCGCTTTCCGAATTGTCGTTGATCGACATGACGAAGCTCTTGTCGATCTTGATCCGGTCGAACGGCAATGCGCGCAGATGGGCAAGCGACGAATAGCCGGTGCCGAAATCGTCGAGCGCCAGGCGGATGCCCTGGTTCTTCAGTGACCCGACGATCGATTGTGCAAGCGCGAGATTGTCGAACAATGAGCTTTCGGTGATCTCGATCTCCAGCCGGCTCGCGGGGAATCCCGTTTCGGTCAGCACCTTGATGATCTTCTGCGCCAGCCAGGCGTCCTTGAGCTGCCAGGGTGAGATATTGACCGACAGTGAAAGACTGGGATCCCAGTCCTTCGCGGCGACGAACGCCTGGCGCATGATCGACAGCGACAGTTCGGCGATCATGCCGGTTTCCTCGGCGATCGGAATGAATTTGTCAGGCACGATCAGGCCGCGCGTCGGATGTTCCCAGCGCGCCAGCACTTCGAACCCACCGAGACGGCCGGTGGTCAGGTCGATCTGCTGTTCGAAATATGGCACGATCTCAAGCCGCGGAATGGCCGCGCGCAGACCACTTTCGAGCTCGTTGCGCGCCTGCAGTTCGCGCTCCATCGACAGGTCGAACCAGGCGAAACGATTGCGACCCGAATTCTTCGCCGCATACATTGCGATGTCGGCCGATCGCATCAGCGCGTCGATGCTGGCGCAATCGAAATCGGATCGCGCCACGCCGACCGAGGCGCTGATATGCAGCTGCAGACCCTCGGCATGGAAGGGCTGGGCGAGGCGGCTGATCAGTTTCTCCGCGATCCGCTCGACCGTGTCGGGATGCGCCGGATCGAACAGAAAGGCGCAGGCGAATTCATCGCCGCCAAAGCGCGCGGTGAGCGAGATCGACGGCATCGCCGCGGCGATCTCGACCGCGACCTGACGCAGCAACGCATCGCCGGTAGCATGGCCATGCATGTCGTTGACGGTCTTGAAATGGTCGAGGTCGAGCATCAGCATCGCCATCGCCTTGTTGCGGCGTTCGGCGCGCACGAACATGGCGGCGCCCTCTTCCGCCAGGCTGCGGCGATTGAGGAAGCCGGTCAGCGGGTCTTTCGACGCCAATTGCTGCGCGCGCTCCTCGGCCGCGGCGCGGATCGTGACTTCGATGCTGAGCTCGCGGTGGCGGCGCCAGCCGAACAGAATCAGCGCCACGTTGAGCAGCAGGGCGATGACTAGAGTCTGGTCGCTCCCCGCCCCGCCGGCGAGATATTGCCTGAGCGTGCTTGAGAGCACGGCGCTGCCAGTGCCGACGAACAGCAGGATCGCGGCAACCGTGATCGCTCCGCTCAGCAACTCGCGCTTGGCCGTAATCGGCTGTTGGATGATGTCTTCGTTTGTATCCAGCGCCATGCCGGTCCGCCCCACGATCCTGTTGATGCCCTTGATCTCATGGATCGGGTGTAGAAGACGTTAAGCCGGCTCCCAGGGACATCCGATCGAGAGTATATTGCCTTTGCGTGCTTTGCCGCTTATAGGCCGGCGCGTTCCCGCAAGAACGCAGGGGCACCGTCCACCACAGGACGGTCATACGCTGGCTGACGAGGTTTCGTCCGCCGGCGTTTCTTGCGTTTCACGGGGATAGCCGCGATCGGCAACGGAGTTTGTTGATGTTTGAAAGCCTGAGCGACCGTCTTGGCGGTGTGTTCGATCGACTGCGGGGGCGCGGTGCGCTGACCGAAGCGGACGTGCGCGCAGCGATGCGCGAAGTCCGTGTCGCGCTGCTCGAAGCCGATGTCGCGCTGCCTGTCGCGCGCGATTTCGTCGATAAGGTGACCGAACTCGCGATCGGCCAGAACGTGTTGCGCTCGGTCACGCCGGGCCAGCAGGTCGTCAAGATCGTCAACGACGCGCTGGTCGAGATGCTCGGCTCCGAGTCCGCTGAGCTCGAACTGGGCGTCACGCCGCCGGCCGTGATCATGATGGTCGGCTTGCAGGGTTCGGGCAAGACCACGACCACGGCAAAGATCGCCAAGCGCCTGGCGGGCCGCGATCGCAAAAAAGTGCTGATGGCGTCGCTCGACGTTAATCGCCCGAACGCGCAGGAACAGCTCGCCACGCTGGGCACTCAGGCCGAAGTCGCGACCCTGCCGATCGTGCAGGGTCAGCAGCCGGTCGATATTGCGCGGCGTGCGCTGCAGGCGGCGAAGCTGCAGGGCTATGACGTCCTGATGCTCGATACCGCGGGTCGTCTCCATGTCGACCAGGCGCTGATGGACGAGATGCGCGCCGTCGCCGATGTCGCCAGGCCCGCCGAAATCCTGCTCGTCGTCGATGCGCTGACCGGCCAGGACGCGGTCAATGTCGCGAAGAGCTTCTCGGATCAGGTCCCGCTGACCGGCGTGGTACTGACCCGCATGGACGGCGATGCGCGCGGTGGTGCGGCGCTGTCGATGCGCGCCGTCACCGGCAAGCCGATCAAGTTCGCCGGCATGGGCGAAAAGCTCGATGCGCTCGAGGCGTTTCACCCGAGCCGGGTTGCCGGCCGCATTCTCGGCATGGGCGACGTGGTCGGCCTGGTCGAGCGCGCGGCGGAGGTCATCCAGCAGGAAGACGCCGAGAAGATGGCGGCGAAACTGGCCAAGGGCCAGTTCGACATGGACGATCTGCGCAACCAGCTCGCCCAGATGCGCCGCATGGGCGGTCTCGGCGCGCTCGCCGGGATGATCCCCGGCATGAAGAAGGCGCAGGCGGCGATGGCCTCCGGCGCGGTCGACGAGCGCATTCTGCTGCGCATGGACGCGATGATCACGTCGATGACGC
The DNA here is from genome assembly GCF_014171475.1 of Sphingomonas sp. So64.6b. NCBI lineage: Bacteria > Pseudomonadati > Pseudomonadota > Alphaproteobacteria > Sphingomonadales > Sphingomonadaceae > Sphingomonas > Sphingomonas sp. So64.6b. The sequence goes on along the minus strand of NZ_CP048817.1, from coordinate 1,801,452 downwards.
AGAAGGAACGTTCCAAGCCCGACGTGATCAACGCCAAGCGCAAGATCCGCATCGCCAAGGGCAGCGGTACGACCGTGCAGGACGTCAACAAGCTGCTGAAAATGCACCTCGAAATGTCCACTGCGATGAAGAAGATCCGCAAGATGGGCGGCATGCGCGGTATGGCGGCCATGCTTGGCAAGGGCGGCATGGGTGGCCTCGGCAACGCACTTGGCGGCAAGGGGCTTGGCGACATGCTTGGCGGCGCCGGCGGGGGCGGGCTCCCCGGTCTTGGCGGCGGTCAGGCCAAACTGCCCCCCGGTTTCGAAAATCTGCTCAACAAGAAATAATCCTCTCAACCCAGATCATTTTCAGATCACTCAAGGAAGATAACTACAATGGCACTCAGCATTCGTCTGTCGCGTGGCGGCTCCAAGAAGCGTCCTTATTACAAGATCATCGTTGCCGACGCGCGCAGCCCGCGTGACGGCCGCTTCATCGAAAAGCTCGGCACCTATAACCCGCTGCTCGCCAAGGATTCGCCCGAGCGCGTCAAGCTCGACACCGACCGCGCCAAGCATTGGCTGAGCGTCGGCGCGCAGCCGACCGACCGCGTCGCGCGCTTCCTGGACGTTGCCGGCGTGCGTGAGCGCACCGCGCGCAACAACCCGAACAAGGGCAAGCCCGGCGACAAGGCCAATGAGCGCGCCGAAGAGCGTGCGACCAAGGCAGCCGAGGCCGAGGAAGCCGCAGCAGCAGCGGCCGCCGCCCCTGCGCCGGCTCCCGAGCCTGAGCCCGAAGCAGCTCCCGTCGCGGACAGTAATGAGGAAGCGGAAGCTGTCGTAGCCGCTGAGGTCGAAGCCGCGACCGAAGAGCCGACACCCGAAGCCGAAGCCGTGGTCGAAGCGACCGCCGAAGAGACGCCAGCCGTCGAAGCGCCGGCCGCCGAAGAGGCACCTGCTGCTGAAGAAGCGCCTGCCGCTGAAGAAGCACCTGCCGCCGAAGCCAATGAAGCAACGCCGAACAGCGATGCAGGCGACAGCGTCGACGCCGTCGAAGGCGAATCCGCACAGAAGCCTGCCGAGGGCTGATGTCGACCGCCCGCCCCGTCACGCTTGCCGTCGTCATCGGCGCGCATGGCGTGACGGGGGAAGTGCGGCTGAAGGTCTTCGCCGAGGACCTGACGCCGTACAAAAGCTTCAATGACGGCGCGCTGACGCTCAAATCGACGCGCCACGGCAGCAACGGCACGATCGCGCGCATCGCCGAAGTGACCGATCGCAACGCCGCCGAGGCGATGCGCGGCACTGAACTGACCGTGCCGCGCTCGGCATTACCGCCGCTCGCTGAGGGCGAATATTACCATGCCGACCTGCTCGGCCTGCCGGCGTTTTCGGTCGGTGGCGACGTGCTCGGCAAGGTCGTGGCGATTGACGATTTCGGCGCCGGCGATGTGATCGAGATCGAGCGCGACACGGGCAAGCGCTTCATGGTTCCGATGAATGCCGACGCAGTGCCCGAATGGGATGGCGAGCGCCTGGTCGTGGCGGACGACTTTATCTCATGACCCGCATTGCCGTGCTGTCCGACATCCACGGCAATGTGCTCGCGCTGGACGCGGTGATCGCCGATGCGCAGGCAAGGGGTTGCGACGCTTTTCTCAACCTTGGCGATACTCTGTCCGGTCCACTGTGGCCGGTCGAAACCGCCGAGCGTCTGATGTGCAAGGACTGGCCGACGATTGCGGGCAACCATGAACGTCAATTGCTGACCCTCGATCGGGCGCGGATGGGCGCCAGCGACAGTCATGCGCGCGACGTGCTCGACGAACGGCATCTGGCATGGATCGCCGCACAGCCGCCGGTGCTGGAATATTCGCCCGACATCTTCATGTGCCACGGCACGCCGGTCAGCGACCTCGAACATTTCCTGCACACGGTTGAGCCGACTGGTATGCGCGAGGCAACCGGCGCGGAGATCGCTGGACGTGCCGGAGATCGGCATGAGGCGATCGTCCTTTGTGGCCACACCCATCTTCCGCGCATTGTTGCGCTTGGTGACGGACGAATCGTGGCAAACCCCGGCAGCGTCGGGCTGCAAGCGTTCGACGATGACCGGCCCTGGCCGTATCGTGTGGAAGTCGGCGATCCCCGAGCTCGCTACGCGATTATCGAAAACGGCCGACTTGAGTTCGTCGCGGTCGAGTATGATCATGAAGCGGCTGCGGCCAAGGCGGCGCGTGAAGGGCGCGGCGATTGGGCCGAGGCGCTCCGCAGCGGCCGTCTCACCGCCTGATCGATTGCTGCTCGTCGAGCAGATTGCGGATGCTGGTCGCGGCGACGCCGGCTTGGCCCATCGCATTGCTGATCTGGTCGAGGCCCTTCACCACATCACCTGCCGCGAACAGGCCGGGGACAGTTGTGCGCTGATGCGCATCGACCTCGAGACAACCATCCTCCGACGCGCGCGCACCAGCCGCCACCGCCAGGCCCGAGCGAATTTTAGACCCGAGCGCGGGGTAGATGCTGGCGAAATCCAGTTCGCCGCTTGGCGTGGTCACGACGATCCGACCATCGCGAATCTGGATCGGCCTGCACGGACCATCGACGTGCGCGATCCCCGCCGCATCGAGCTTGGCGCGACACGCCGCATCCAGATCATGCGCGGCACCCGGCGCGATCAGCGTGATGTCGCTGGTAAAGCCGCGCAGGAACAAAGCCTCGCGCATGCCATGATCACCGGTGCCGATCACGCCGACGCGCTTGTCGGTCACTTCATACCCGTCACAGATCGGGCAGTAACGCAGTAATCCGCTCGCCAATGCGTCGTCATGCTCTTCGCACGGCATGTCCGGCCGGTTGTTGACGACGCCCGTCGCCAGCAACACGCTGCGCGCCCGGAAGGTCGCTCCCTCGACCTGCACTTCGAAGCCGTCGTCGATCGGCATGATCGCCGTCACCTCGGCCATTTCACGCCGCGCCCCGAAACTTTCTGCTTGTTCGAGCATCAACGCGAGCAGGTCCGTTCCTTTGATTCCACCGGGATACCCCGCATGATTATGCGTGCGCGGGATCAGCGCGGCCCGGCTGCTGCCGCAATCGAACAGCCGGATCGATAGATGGAAACGCGCAAGATAGATCGCGGCGGTCAGGCCGGCGGGGCCGGCACCGATGATGATGCAGTCGTCCTGTACGTCCAATTGCTCGTCCTTGCCTTCGCGTAACCATTGCGGGAAGGAGAGTCATGTCCTTCGCCGCCACCGTCTTAACGCTCTACCCCGAGATGTTTCCCGGGCCGCTCGGTATTTCTCTTGCCGGGCGCGCGCTGAACGAAGGCAAATGGTCGCTCGACGCAGTCAATATCCGCGACTTTGCGATCGATCGGCACCGCACGGTCGACGACACACCAGCCGGCGGCGGGGCCGGGATGGTGTTGCGCGTCGATGTGCTGGCGGCGGCAATCGATAGCGTACCCGGGGATCGACCCGTGCTCGCGATGACGCCGCGCGGCGCGCCGCTGACTCAGGCGCGTGTACGGCAACTCGCCGACGGCCCTGGGGTTACGATTTTATGCGGCCGGTTCGAAGGATTCGACGAACGCATCTTCGAGGCACGCGGTGTCGAGGAAGTGTCGATCGGTGACTATATCCTGTCGGGCGGAGAGATGGGCGCGCTGGTGTTGCTCGACGCTTGCATTCGGCTGCTTCCCGGCGTAATGGGCGCGGCTTCCAGCGGTGTGGACGAGAGCTTCGAAACGGGGCTGCTCGAATACCCGCATTACACCCGACCACCGATGTGGGAAGGGCGCACGATCCCCGAAGTGCTGCGATCGGGGGATCATGCGAGGATCGCGGCCTGGCGAAAGTCGATGGCCGAGACCGAAACACGGCTAAGGCGGCCGGACCTTTGGGAGCGCCATATCGGCGCTCGGGTTCAGTCGCCCTCTGGCGCGCACGCGAAGACGAAGGACGAATGAGATGAATCTCATCCAGACGATCGAAGCCGAGAACATCGCCAAGTTTCTCGAGAACAAGAAGATCCCGGAATTCCGCCCCGGCGACACGCTGAAGGTCGGCGTGAAGGTGGTCGAAGGCGAGCGCACCCGCGTGCAGAATTACGAAGGCGTGTGCATCGCGCGTTCGAACAAGGGCATGGGTTCGAACTTCACCGTGCGCAAGATTTCGTTCGGTGAAGGCGTCGAGCGCGTTTTCCCGCTCTATTCGCCGAACATCGATTCGATCGAGGTGGTGCGCAAGGGCGCCGTCCGTCGCGCGAAGCTCTATTATCTGCGTGGCCGCACCGGCAAGTCGGCACGTATCGCCGAGCGCCGCGATACGCGCCCGGCCAAGGGCACCGTCGCTGCCGAGTAATCGGGGCGACAAATCTCAAGCATCACGCGGGGCGTGGAGGCGAGAGCTTCCGCGCCTCGTTCGCGTTACAGGCCCGGGATCAACCGCCAACCGATGCATAGCGCGGTGACGGTCATGGCGGGGGTGAACCCCCAGAACAGCCGCTGACGCGACACGCCGCTATTCTCGCGCATCAGATCGGCGGCAGTGATCGCCAGTGCGATGGCCGTCGCGAGCATCGTCCATAGATGATAGCGAAGCTCTGCCGCGACGCTGAACACGCTATAGCCCAGACCGTAGAGCAGGGCCGACAGCGCGACCGGGATGACGATACCGCGAGACGGCAGGTTGCCCGCGATCGTCAGCACGCCGAACGCCAGCGCCAGCCATACGATTGGCCAGTCCAGCGGTGTATGCGCGCTGGCCAGGGCAACGCCGTCGATCGCTGAGAGGAGCGCGTTTGGGGGCACGCGATAGCCCCAGTCATTGGGGGCGGACTCGACCTGCACCGGCCGCTCGATCTCGTCATGGACCAGGAAACGCGTGTTGATATTGAAATGCGCAAGACGGTGCTCCGCATAAGCCACCGGATGCTTCAGGATCGCCCTGGCGAGAAACGCGTAGGGGCTTTCATGCCGCGCAGCGATTGCGGCGCGCGCATCGGCGAAGCCGATCGCGCAGGGCTCGTCGACCCACCAGGAATAGGGGTCCCATTTGACCGGCGAATAGCATTGATGATTGACCGACACCGGGTCGGCCACCGCCAGCGGAGGAAAAGCATCCACGCCGCTATGTTCGGTAATGCCGCCGAGATCGAAGATGACCAGCGACATCTCGACGCCGCTCGACTGCGCGCCGATTAGCCGGTTGGCGACGGGCAGCGCGAAGATCAGAACGATCGCCGCGATTGTCGAGGTGCCAGCGACCCGCAACAAGCCGCGCCGCGCCGCCGCCGGCATCAGCGCGACGATGATCGGGACCCCGGCGAGAAAGGCGTTGAAGCGCAACGTCGCCGCCAGGATCAGCAAGATGATGGCCAGTGTCGGGATCATGACCCGCGCTGCGGGCCGACGTCCATATGTTTGCCCATGCGTTTGCCACGCCAGCAGGCCGGTGGCGGACAGCAACGCGCCGGCCATCAGGCAGTCCTTTAGCACTGCACCGGTCAGTGCGAGCGCGATCGGCAGCAATCCACACGCTGCCAGTGCCACTGCGAGTCCATGCCGCCGCTCGCGCAGTGCCCATCCGGCAAGCAGTGCCAGGCCACCCCAGAAGAGTGTCAGCTGAAGCAGGAGCATGGGGGCAGGCCCGGCGTGGAGCGGGATCAGTTGCCGCCACAACCATTCCATCACCGGCGGGTGCCAATCGTCGAACGCGCCGCTTATCGCCTGATCATATTGGCGGACCGCGTCCCATGTCATCAACCCCGGCCAATAGGCGAAGCCCGTCGCCGTCACGCCCGCTAAAATGATAAGCGCGGGTGGGGCGATCGATAGCGCCTTGCTGCGAGACCAGAACCTCACAAAATTCCTCTTTGCGGACCGCTCGTCAAGCCGCCGCTACATCACATCGTGGAACATGAAATAGAGCAGCGCGAACCAGGCGAGCACGAAAAGCAGACCGAAGACATAGACTGATTTTTCCCGGGCGACGGTAATCCAGGTCCGGGTTTCTGGTTCATCGGGATAGTCCATCGCATGCCCTTAACGCCGGCGCCGCCGGTTTCAAACCTCCCGTACGACAGGCGGTCGATCCTTCCTCTCCACTGCTTTATGTTTGCAATACACTCGCTGGTCGGTTTATTCCGACGGGGGGTTTTTCGAAAGGGCGGGCGATGAGCGACGGAGCAATGACCACGGCAGTGGAACCGGACGGCGCGCCGCGCGTCGCCGGGCTGGATATTCTGCGCGGAATCGCGATCCTCGGCATCCTGTTCATGAATATCAACGACATGGGCGGGTCGCTTTGGGCGTCGTTCGACGATATCCGGCATCTGGGCTGGACCCAGGCCGATCAGGTCGCGTGGTGGCTGCGAGAGATCTTCGCCGACGGCACCGCGCGGTGCATGCTCGAAATGCTCTTTGGTGTCGGCATGGTGATCCTGACCGATCGCGCGGCGAGCGCGTTGGAGACCTCGGCCACCGATCCCGCCAGCCGCATCCGACGGATCGGGCGTGCCCTGTTCGGCGAGGCGGCGGTCCTGCGCGGATATTACTGGCGCAATTTCGTGCTGTTCCTGTTCGGCCTGGTCCACATCTTCATTTTGTTGTGGCCGGGCGACATCCTCCACACCTATGGCATCGCGGCGATGGTCGCATTCCTGTTCCGCCGCTGCGGGCCAAAGGTCCTGCTTGGCATCGGCCTTACTCTGGCAATGCTCCAGTTGATCGGCGGCGGCATCGGGCTGACTATGGCGCAACAGGCGCGGAGCGAGGTCGCGCAATTGCGCGCGAAGCGCGATGCGGGCCAGAAGCTCACCGCGACCGAGATCGGTAAGGTCAAGGATCAAGCCGAGCGTGCCGATAAACGCGCCAAGAAAAAGGCCGAAGACGCCACCCGTATCGCAGCCGAGGATAAGGCGCGTTCAGATGCCACCGGTACCTCTATGAGCTGGGCGAAGGCCGCGTGGACGACCATTTTCTTCCTCTGGGGTTTCTCCGACGGCATCGGAGATGCCATGTTCCTCGAATGGGCGTTCGTGTGGGAAGCGGCGGGGACGATGCTGATCGGTGCCGCCTTGTTCAAATGGGGCATCATCCAGGGCAACCGCTCGCGATCCTTTTATCAGCGCGCAACACTCATCGCCTATGCCATCGGCCTGACCGGTCGCGCCGTTGCGGCATATTGGGAAACGCAGTTCGACGATTATCCGCACATGATCCTGGCAACCGGCGAAGTGACGCGGCTGGCGACGACCATCGGTCATATCGGCCTGGTCTATGTCCTGCTCGGCACGGTCGCCGGTACCAAGTTGCTCAAACCGTTCGAAGCGGCCGGGCGCACGGCACTGACCCTTTATATCCTGCAGACGATTATCTGCCTGTGGATCCTCTATCCGCCGTTCGCGCTCGGCCTGTACGGGCAGCAGGGCTGGATGGGGTTGATGCTGACCGCGCTGGCGGTGAACGCATTGCTGTTATGGGCGGCGAACCGGTATCTGCGCGATTACGCCATCGCGCCGGTCGAATGGGCCTGGCGATCGATCATCTCCGGGCGGATTCTGCCGTTGCGAAGAGGGGGCCGGACGGCAACGGGAACGCGGCCCGTCGTCGCCTGAGATCCGGTTATCGCCCCTTTACCCAAACTCGAACGCCCGCGATAACGTACGGCATTCCGCTGCCGTTCGTGTGGCGCAGACAATTCGGGACTGGAGATGGACGATGCGGAAATCCTGGCTGCTGGCGGGCGTCATGCTCGCGGGCGTCGCTGTGCCCGCCATGGCGGCTGAGCCGGCCCCCGCGGCGCAGACCGTGACGTCGCAGAAACTGACATTGCAGCGGGTCTACGCGTCGCCCGACCTGGCAGGATCGCAACCAAAGCTGCTCAAGCTATCGCCTGACGGCAGCTTGCTCACGTCGCTGCGTCCACGTGCGGACGACAAGGATCGGCTCGACCTGTGGGCGCTCGACACAAAGACCGGCAAGGAACGGATGCTGGTGGATTCGAAGAAATTCGGCACCGGCGCGGAACTGTCCGAGGCCGAAAAGATGCAGCGAGAACGCGCACGGATCGGCGGGTCGAAAGGGATCGTCGCGTATGAATGGTCGCCCGACGGCAAGTCGGTCCTGGTGCCGCTCGATGGCGACCTTTATCTCGCAACGCTTGACGGCAAGGTCACGCGCCTGACCGCAACGACGGCCGGCGAGCTCAATCCGAAGATCAGCCCCGACGGTGCGTTCGTCAGTTTCGTGCGCGATCAGAATCTGTTCGTGCAGCCGCTTGGTGGTAAGGAAATGGCGCTGACCAATGATGGCGCGGGCACCGTCCATTGGGGCGAAGCGGAGTTCGTCGCGCAGGAAGAAATAGGCCGCCGCACCGGTTACTGGTGGGCGCCGGGCGACCGGCGACTCGCGGTCGAAAGGTTCGACGAAGCGCCGGTCGGCGTCGTCACGCGTGCCGCGATCGGCGCGAATGGCACCAAGGTGTTCGATCAGCGCTATCCCGCCGCCGGCACACCGAACGTGCTGGTCGAACTTTATGTGATGAACCCTGATGGCAGCGGCCGCGTGAAGGTCGACCTTGGCAAGGAAAGCGACATCTATCTCGCGCGGGTCGACTGGACGCCCGACGGACAGTCGTTGCTCGTGCAGCGCCAGAACCGCGATCAGACCGTCCTCGACATGCTCAAGGTCGATCCGGCCACTGGTAAGTCGACCATCCTGTTCAGCGAAAAGTCGGGGCCGAAAAGCTGGGTCAACCTGAACGACGGATATCGTGCGTTGAATGACGGCGGTTTGATCTGGACGTCGGAGCGGGACGGCTATGCCCATCTCTACCGCTTCAAGGGCGGCAAATGGACGCAGCTGACCAAAGGCCCCTGGGTGGTTACCGGCATGGTCGGGTTCGACGAGGCGAAGGGGCGCATCTTCTTCACCGGCAACAAGGACGCTGTGCTCGAACAGCATGTCTATTCGGTCGATGTCGCGCGACCGAACGTCATTTCGCGGCTGACCGAGCCGGGCTGGTGGAACGGCGCGACGATGGATGCGGACGCATCGCGGATGATCGTGTCGCGTTCCAACCCCGACCGGCCGACCCAGATCTATCTCGGCGATGCCGCAGGCAAGCGGCTGTCATGGATCAACGAGAATGCACTTCGTCCCGGGCATCCCTATTTCCCGTTCCTGCAGCAGCACCGCTCACCCGCTTTCGGCACGCTGAAGGCAGCTGATGGCAGCACGCTTTATTATGAGATGCTGACGCCGGTGCTCGAACCGGGTCGGAAATATCCGGTATTCTTCGAACATTATGGCGGCCCGCACTCGCAGACCGTGAGCCGTAACTGGGGCAGCTCGCTCCACCAGTATCTGGTGTCGCAAGGCTGGATCGTGTTCCAGATCGACAATCGCGGCTCGGCCAATCGCGGCACGGCGTTTGAGGATCAGATTTTTCGCGCGATGGGCTCAGTCGAGGTCGAGGATCAGCTGACGGGCGCGAAATGGCTCAAACAACAGCCATTCGTCGATGCCGGCAAGATCGCGACCTATGGCTGGTCGTATGGCGGCTATATGACGCTCAAGATGCTTGAGGCCAATCCGGGCGTCTATGCCGCGGGTGTTTCGGGCGCGCCGGTGACCAAATGGGAGCTGTACGACACGCATTATACCGAACGTTACATGGGCGATCCGAAGAAAGACGCGAAAGCCTATGCGACGTCCGATGCGATCGATGACGCGGCGAAGATCGCCGATCCGCTGCTGCTGGTTCACGGCATGGCCGATGACAATGTCGTGCTCGACAACAGCACCGCTTTCGCGGCCAGGATGCAGGCGGAGAATGTGCCGTTCGAAATGATGCTCTATCCGGGCAAGACGCATTCGGCGGTGCGCGACATCCATGTCTGGACGACGATCCTGAACTTCCTCGACCGCGAGGTGAAGGGCAAGCCGTCGGCAAGATAGCGGTGACTTTGGCAAGCTTGGTTAGTTTCGATGCGGGGCGGGCGGGATAAAGCTCCGCTTGCTTGCGTGCCGGGGTCAGCGGGAGTACCGCGCCCCGTGCTGACGAATGGGAGTGAACATGGGTTACCGGGTAGTGGTCGCAGGCGCGACGGGGAATGTCGGGCGCGAAATGCTCAACATCCTCGCGGAGCGTGAATTTCCGGCTGACGAGATCGCCGTCGTGGCGTCGTCACGCAGCCAGGGCCTGATGGTCGATTACGGCGATACCGGCAAACAGTTCAAGGTCCAGAATATCGAGCATTTCGACTGGACCGGCTGGGACATGGCGCTGTTCGCGATCGGCTCCGAAGCGACTGCCGTCTATGCCCCGATCGCGGCCAAGGCGGGCTGCACGGTGATCGACAATTCGTCGCTCTATCGCATGGATCCCGATGTGCCGCTGATCGTGCCGGAGGTGAACCCGGAAGCGATCGACGGCTATCTGCGCAAAAACATCATCGCCAACCCCAACTGCTCGACCGCGCAGATGGTCGTGGTGCTGAAGCCGCTGCACGATGTGGCGAAGATCAAGCGCGTCGTCGTCGCGACCTATCAGTCGGTCTCGGGCGCGGGCAAGCAGGGCATGGACGAGCTGTTCGAGCAGAGCCGCAACATCTTTGTCGGCGATCCGGCCGAGCCGCACAAATTCACCAAGCAGATCGCCTTCAACGTGATCCCGCACATCGACAGCTTCCTCGACGACGGATCGACCAAGGAAGAGTGGAAGATGGTGGTCGAGACCAAAAAGATCCTCGATCCGAAGATCAAGCTGGTCGCGACCTGCGTGCGCGTGCCGGTGTTCGTCGGCCATTCGGAAGCGATCAATATCGAGTTCGAGGACGAGATGTCGGCCGAGCAGGCGCAGGATATCCTGCGCGAAGCACCCGGCGTGATGCTGATAGATAAGCGCGAGGATGGTGGCTATATCACGCCGATCGAATGCGTGGGCGAATTTGCCACGTTCGTCAGCCGTGTGCGCGAGGATTCAACCGTGGAGAACGGTCTGACCCTGTGGTGCGTCAGCGACAATCTGCGTAAAGGCGCGGCGCTCAACGCGGTGCAGATCGCCGAACTGCTTGGGCGACGGCACCTGAAAAAGGCGGCCTGAGATGAGTGTAGAGGGCGGCTGCCATTGTGGCGCCGTCCGCTACGTCCTGGCGCTCGATGCGGCGCCGGCGATCTATTGCTGCCATTGCCTGACCTGCCAGAGCTGGGCGGGCAGCGCGTTCAGCCAGAGCGCGCTGCTGCCGGAAGGGGCGATCAGCGTCACCGGGCCCGTGGTCGAGTATCGGTTCATCAATCCAAGTGGGCATGAATCGCATCAGCGGCTGTGCGGCACCTGTCATACGCGTATCTTAAACACCAACAGCGCGCGGCCAGGACTGGTCGTGCTGCGCGCCGGGACGCTGGATGTGAGCGATCAGCTCAGCCCGCGCCTGCACATGTGGGTCAGGCGCAAGCAGCCCTGGGTGGTGATCGCCGATGGCGTGCCGACCTTTGACGAGACACCGCCGATCGCCGAGTTCATTGCGACGATGCTGCGCTGAAGCATCACATTGGATAGGGCCAAACCACCTCTCCGTTCGTGCTGAGCTTGTCGAAGCACCGTTCTTTCTTCGCCCACATTACAACGGAAGAAGAACGGCCCTTCGACAAGCTCGGGGCGAACGGATGAGGTAGAGCAAAACCCACGCTAAACGCTCGTCGCGCTGCATGCTGTTTTCGACAATATGAAAGAGCGAGGCGGTATAAGTCTGGCAAGAGACGGCATGCCCGATCCCGTGTCATGGTTGAATCGCTTCGGTGCCATTGCTGTGGAAACGAGCGCCGCAGGCGTGAGGTCGGCGAGATATGGGACACCCATTGTTGCAGATCTTTTTTCGCCGTTACCCCGGTGATCGGCTCATATAATTTCATATATATCAGATGCTTAATCTGAAATAACGGCCGCCGGGCGCGCGGGTCAGGCGGAGCCGCCTATTCGGCGTGCACGGCTTCCATCTTGCCCTTTGGCTTCGACAACAGAAAGACCAGCGGCACCACCGCGATCGAGATCCACGCCATCAGGTAGAAATCGTCGATATAAGCGACCATCGCCGCCTGCTGGTTGATCATGCCGTCGGCAAAGGCGAACACGCCGTCCGATAAGCTCCCGAAGCGATCGAGCGCACCGAGATCGAGCGCTGGTATCGTCGTCGACGTCACATGGCTGGCCAGATCGGAATGGCTTTGCTGCAAGTTGCGCGCGAGCAAGGTCGTAACCATCGAAATGCCGGCGGACTGCCCGATGCTGCGCGTCAGGTTGAGCAGGCTGGCGCCATCCGTCCGGTATGCCCCGCTCAGCGTCGCAAAGGCGAGCGAGTTGAGCGGCATGAAGACGAGGCCCATGCCGATGCCCTGAACGAAGCCGCTGATGATCACCGGCCAGAAATCCATGTCCAACGACCAGCCCGCCATCTGGCGCAGCGAAAAGGCGAAGATGACCAGTCCGACCGCGATCACGATGCGCGTATCGACCTTGCCCATGAGACGGGCGGCAAGCGCCATCGACAACAACACGCCCACCCCGCGCGGCGCGAGCATCAGGCCGGTATCGATCACTGGATAGCCGAACAGTGACTGCAGCATTGGTGGGAGCAGGGCCATCGGCGCCATGGTCGAGATGCCGATCACCACCATGAAGAACATGCCGACGATCAGATTGCGGTTCTTGAACAGCGCACGATCAAATAAGGGCTTTTTCGCCGTCGCAAGGTGGACGATGCCCATCCACAGCGCGGCCAGGGCGACGCCGCCCTCGACGATGATTTCCCAGCTGGAGAACCAGTCTTCCTGCTGGCCGCGATCGAGCATCAGCTGAAAGCTGGCGACGGCGATGCCGATCAGCGCGAAGCCGGTGATGTCGAACGAGCGGCTCTCGCGCGGACGTGAGGGCAGGAGGAACCACAGGATCGCGAAAGTTGCGATGCCGATCGGCAGATTGACGTAGAACACCCAGCGCCAATTATAGCTTTCGGTCAGCCAACCGCCGATCACCGGCCCCATGATCGGTCCGACCATCACCCCCATGCCCCAGACCGACATGGCCTTTGCCTGGTTCTCGGGCGCGTTGATGTCGAGCATCGCGGTTTGCGACAGCGGGCCGATAAAGGCTGCGGTGACGCCCTGGAAGATGCGGAATGCGACCATTTCTTCGAGGCTGACGGCGGTGCCGCACAGCATCGACGCGACGATGAAGCCGGCCACCGCAAACAGGAACAGGTTGCGTGAGCCGAACCGGCCGGAAAGCCAGCCGGTCGCCGGAATCGCGATCGCCGAGGCGACGATATAGCTGGTCAACACCCAGGTGACCGTATCGATGGTCGCGCCGAGGCTGGTTTGCATATGCGGCAGGGCGACATTGGCGATCGTGGTGTCGAGGATCTGCATGATCATCGCACCCATCACGCCGATGGTCAGCAAGCCGCGCTGCCGCACGTGCAGCAACGGCGTGCCGGGTGTTGGTTCAGCCATGGGGCTTGGTATCGATCGACACGTCCGCGCTGAGCCCGGCGATCAGCGCGCGCGCTGGAGTGCCGTCGATCGCGACGCGCACGGGCACGCGCTGTGTAACCTTCACCCAATTGCCGGTCGCGTTCTGAGCCGGCAGCACCGAGAATTGCGATCCGGTGCCAGCGCCGATGCTGGCAACATGGCCTTTGACCTTGAGGCCGGGATAGGCGTCGAGGCTGATCTCGGCGGGCTGACCGACGGCCATGTGGTTGAGGTCGGTTTCCTTGTAGTTTGCTTCGACCCAGGTTCCCTGACTGACCACGATACTCAGCGCGGGCACGCCGCTCGGCGTGATGTTGCCGACCTGCAGACGGCCGGTCTGGCTAACAATGCCATCCTTGGGCGCACGGACCTCGGTCCGGGCGAGATTGAGCGCGGCCTGTTCACGCTGGGCCATCGCCGTCTGGATGGCGGCTGGAGCACCCGTCGCGGCGCTGCCGCTGCCAAGCTGGCTGCGTGCGCGGGCGACCGCCGCCTGCGCCGTGGCCAATTTTGCCTTGCCTGCAGCGAGCTCATGAGACGCCGCATCGAGGCTGGCGCGGGTGGTGAAGCCGCGCTTCATCAAGGCCATCTGACGATCATAGGTCGCCTGGGCGAGCAGGATGTCCGCTCGAGCGCTTTCGATATCGGCATCGGCACCGCCGACATCGGTCGACATGGTGCTGACCTGAACCCGGGCGTTGGCAATTGCGGCGTCCGCCTGGGCCAGTGCGATGCGATAGGGCTCGGGATCGATGCGGAACAGCAAGTCGCCGGCCTTGACGCGCTGGTTCTCGCTGACCGAAACCTGGACGATGCGGCCGGTGACGTCCGGGCTGATCGAAACCATGTCCTGCTTCACATAGGCATTGTCGGTCGAAACATAACGGCCCGATGTCAGCCAGAAATAGCCGCCGACCGCAAGGATCAGCAACGGTACGCTGAACATCAGCAACGGGCGAAGCCAGTTGCGGCGCTTCGCCGGCGCCGACTCGACCGGTGTTTCGCTTACGGGAATGTCGATCACGGTTGCTGCGCTGCGGTCGATCACGGGGTCTGCATCAGCCATGACTGGCCTCCTGGCCCTTGGGGGCGTCGTTCAAATTGTTCTGGATCAGGGTCAGTGCTGCGGTCAGGTCGTCGCGCTTTGTCTGGGTTATGCCGTCGAGCGCATGGGCGAACATGTCTTCGCCGATCTTGTGGAGTTGATCGAGCAGCGGGCGGGCCTTGGGCGTGATGAAGATTTGCCAGGCGCGACGGTCGGCAGGGTCGCGGCGCCGCTCGACCAGGCCCGATTCTTCCAGCCGATCGATCATGCGGCACAGCGTAATCGGCTCGACTTCGAGGATATCGGCCAGGCCGCCCTGGTTGGCGCCTTCGTTGCGCGACACAATAAAGAGTGTGCGCCACTGCGCGCGCGTCACGCCGATCAGGCGCGCCCGTTCGTCGAAACGACGCCGCATCAGGCGCGAAACGTCGCTAATAAGGAATCCGAGTGAATCGCTCATAGTCGCGCATATAATAAGCTTCCTTATATAATCCAATACACAAGCCGCGGAAAATATTGCGGTGCAGCGTAAGGGTTTGAGCGGAATGCACCCGAGGAGAGTTTTCATGGTTGATCAGGCTCGTTTCGATGTCGCGCCAGTGAAGGTCGAGCCGGCGGTTGCGCCAATCGACGAACGGCTCGCCGGCGGCTGCCAATGCGGGCGAATCCGCTATACCGTGTTGGTCGCGACCGATGACGCGTATCTGTGCCATTGCCGCATGTGCCAGCGCGCGATCGGCAATATCTCGGTGGCGTTCATGAACGCGAAAAAGGCTGATGTGATCTGGTCGCGCGAGCCGGAGCGCTATCAATCCTCGCCGATCGCGAGCCGGGGTTTTTGCGCCGCGTGCGGTACGTCGCTGACCTTCGAATTTCCCGACAGCGAGCAGATGGACCTGACCGTTGCCAGCTTCGATACGCCCGGGCGGTTTCGCCCGACACATCATTTCGGTGTGGAGAGTCGGCATGAGGCGTGGCTCGACACCCGACACCTGCCGGACTATCGCGCCGATCAACATGACACGCTTGTCGATCGCTGGATGAAAACTCTTGGCAAACTCCCCGATTGAACCGGAATATTTCGAAAGTTTCGATGGCGCGCGAATCGCGTGGCGCGAAACCGGTGAGGGCAGGGTAGTCGTGCTGCTGCACGGCTTCTTCTCCGACGCGCAGACCAACTGGATTCGTTATGGCCATGCCGCGGCGATTGCCGGGCGCGGGTTTCGCGTGATCATGCCCGATCTGCGCGCGCACGGATCGAGCGCCAAGCCCCATGACGCGGCATCCTATCCGCGCGACGTGCTGGCCAGGGATGGGTTTGCGCTGATCGAGCATCTCGGGCTCAGTGACTACGATCTTGGCGGTTATTCGCTCGGTGCGCGGACGGTGGCACGGATGATGGCGCAGGGCGCGACGCCGCGCCGCTTCGTCCTGTCAGGCATGGGCCTGCAAGGGCTGACCGACACCGCCGGTCGTGGCGGGCATTTTCGCAATATCCTGACCAATCTCGGCAGTTTCGAGCGCGGCACGCCCGAATGGCTGGCCGAGGCGTTCCTGAAGACCAGCAAGGGCGATCCCATTGCCCTGCTGAACATCCTCGACACGTTCGTCGACACGCCGGTCGAGGCACTACGTATCATGGCTCAACCGGCCTTGGTGCTCGCGGGCGAGGAAGACCATGACAATGGGTCGGCGGAGGAACTGACGGATACGCTACCCAATGCGACGTATCGCGCCGTACCGGGTGGACATATGAGCGCAGTGGTGAAACCCGAACTCGGCCTGGCGATCGCGGACTTTCTCGCCGCGTGACGCTTCTCGGACGACCCCTTGCTTGACCTCACGCGCGGTGGCGGACAGGTTGCCGCCATCAACAAGTTTCAGGGGTTACCAATGATCCGCACCGGAATTTCGATCGTGGCGCTCGCCTGCGCGATCGCCGCCACGCCGACGCTCGCCAAGGACAAGAAGGGAACGCCCGTAGCGGCGCAGCGCGCGCTTGCGCCGACTGCGGCGGAGGCCGACGCTTTCGTCGCGGCGGCGGAAAAGACGCTGTTCGATTTCTCGATCGAATCGAGCCAGGTCAATTGGGTCAATGCGACCTATATCACCGACGATACCGATGCGATGGCGGCGCGGATCAACGCCACCGGCACCGAAATGTCGGTCAAGTTCGCGCTGGAAGCGGCGAAGTACGGCAAGGTTACCGGCCTGTCGCCCGACACGCGGCGCAAGCTCGACCTGTTGCGCGGCGGGCTGACTCTGCCGGCGCCGACCAAACCCGGTGCGGCGACCGAATTGTCGACGCTGGTGACGCGCATGTCCTCGTCGTACGGCAAGGGCAAGGGCACGCTCGACGGCAAGCCGATCAATGGCAGCGACATCGAGGCCGCGATGGGCACCGAGCGCGATCCGGCCAAGCTCAAGGAAATGTGGGTCAGCTGGCACGACAATGTCGGCGCGCCGATGCGCGAGGATTATGCGCGCATGGTCGAGATCGGCAATCAGGGCGCAGTCGAACTGGGTTATAAGGATGTCGGGTCGCTGTGGCGCTCGGGCTATGACATGAGCCCGGAAGAGTTCGCCAAGCTCACCGACAAATTGTGGAAGGAAGTCGAGCCGCTCTACCAGTCGTTGCACACCTATGTGCGCTGGAAGCTCAACGAGAAATATGGCGACGCGGTGCAGTCCAAGACCGGACCGATCCGTAGCGACCTGCTCGGCAATATGTGGGCGCAGGAGTGGGGCAACATCTATGATGTCGTTGCGCCTAAGGGCGCGGGCGATATCGGATACGACACCGGCGACCTGCTCAAGGCCAAGGGTTACGACCCGATCAAGATGTTCAAGGCGGGTGAGGGTTTCTATTCCTCGCTTGGCTTCGCGCCATTGCCCGAGACGTTCTGGACGCGGTCGCAAATCACCAAGCCGGCCGACCGCGAAGTCATCTGCCATGCCTCGGCCTGGGATATCGACAACAAGAACGATGTGCGCATCAAGATGTGCACCAAGGTCAATGGCGACGATTTCGTCACCATCCATCACGAGATGGGGCATAATTATTACCAGCGCGCCTATCAGGACCAGCCACCCTTGTTCCTCAATGGCGCGAATGACGGCTTCCATGAGGCGATCGGCGATTTCGTCGCACTGTCGATCACGCCCGATTATCTCGTCCAGATCGGCTTGCTCGACAAGTCCAAGGTGCCGAGCGCGGACAAGGACACCGGCCTGTTGCTCAAACAGGCGATGGACAAGGTCGCGTTCCTGCCGTTCGGCCTGTTGATCGACAAATGGCGCTGGGGTGTCTTCTCCGGCAATATCAAGCCGGCCGGTTACGAGGCGTCATGGAATGCGCTTCGCCTGCAGTATCAGGGCATCGTGCCGCCGGTCGAGCGTGATGAAACCAAGTTCGACCCGGGCGCGAAATATCATGTGCCGGCGAGCGTGCCTTACACACGCTACTTCCTTGCGCGCCTGTTGCAGTTCCAGTTCTACAAGGCGGCGTGCGACCAGGCTGGCTGGAAAGGCCCGCTGCATCGCTGTTCGTTCTACGGCAACAAGGAGGTCGGCGCGAAGCTCGATGCGATGCTGAAGATGGGCCAGTCCAAGCCCTGGCCCGAGGCGCTCGAAGCGTTCACCGGTACCAAGGAAATGTCGGGCGCCGCGATGGTCGAATATTTCGCGCCGCTCAAGACCTGGCTCGACGAGCAGAACAAGGGCAAGCCGACGGGTTGGTGATGTTCGGCCGCCCTCGCGTTGAAGCGCGGGGACGGTGCTCTTGTGGAGAGACCGGTTAAGGGTTCGGGTCCGCGATCACTCGGGGATCGTGCCCTCATCGGCGATGCCGGCCTGGAAGGACTTCGACGAATCCGTGCCGTCGGCCTGATGAGCCTTCTTGCCTGGCTTGGTTTTCGTCTTCGCTGCGCCGGGCGTGCTGCCACGCAAGGTCAGCAGCGCTGCGGTCACTGCGGCGCCGATGGTGCCGAGAATTGCTGCGGCGGTCCATTTTTTTGCCGGCGATGCATCAGATACGGCCTGGCGCGCCTTGCCGAGCGTCGTCACCGCCGCGTTGCGCGATGGCGTCTTGGTCGCAGCCGCGCGGGGTCGAGCCGGCGTCTTGGGTTTGGCAGCGGGCTTGGCAGCGGTCTTTGTTGCAGTCTTTGCTGGCGCCTTGGCCCTAGTCGCCGCCGGCTTGGCCACATTCGCCTTTGGGTCGGCCGGTGCGGCTGCCGGACCGGTCGCAGCACCCGTCGCGGCGGGCGCGATATTGGGCTTGCGCGCTGCGGCCGGCTTGCGAGTGCTGGCGGGCTTGCGGCGGGGCGCGGGCTTCTTGGGAGGCGTGGCCATGGCGAATTCCTGAGTCGTTGAGCTTGCGTAACGCATGAATAGGCGTTGGTTTCCTTTTCGCGAAACGCCTTACCGGAAAGGCGGCTCGTTGAAGGCGCGGAGCTTGCGGCTGTGCAGCTTGGCGCCTTCGCGGCGCAGCTCCTCGCAAGTCTCGATGCCGATCCGCATATGCTCGCTGATCGCGCGTTCGTAGAAGCGGTTGGCCTGGCCGGGCAGCTTCAGTTCGCCATGGAGCGGCTTGTCCGAGACGCAAAGCAACGTGCCATAGGGCACGCGGAAGCGATACCCCTGCGCGGCGATCGTCGCCGATTCCATGTCGATGCCGACCGCGCGTGAGAGCGAGAAGCGCAAGGCCGATTTGGAGTAGCGCAATTCCCAGTTGCGATCGTCAGTGGTGACGATCGTGCCGGTGCGCAGGCGGCGCTTCAATTCCTCGCCCGACTGGCCGGAGATGGTTTCCGCCGCACGCGCCATCGCGACCTGAACTTCGGCAATCGCGGGGACGGGAATTTCCGGCGGCAACACATCGTCAAGCACGTGATCGTCACGCAGATAAGCATGCGCCAGGACATAGTCGCCGATCCGCTGACTCGGGCGCAGGCCGCCGCAATGGCCGATCATCAGCCACGCCTCGGGCCGCATGACCGCGAGATGGTCGCAGATCGTCTTCGCGTTGGACGGGCCGACGCCGATATTGACCAGGGTGATGCCGGTGCCGTCATCGGCCATCAGATGATAAGCCGGCATCTGGTGCCGCCGCCACGCGCTGTCGGTGACGATCTTGTCGGCGTCATCGCCGGCATGGATCATCACGCCGCCGGCGCCCGACAGGCCGGTGTAGCGGCTGCCTTCACCGAGCTGCGACGCGGCCCAGCGCACGAATTCATCGACATAGCGATGATAGTTGGTGAACAATATGTAGCGCTGGACATGCTCGACCGGGGTGCCGGTGTAATGGCGCAGCCGCGCGAGCGAGAAATCGGTGCGTAGGCCGTCGAACAAAGCGAGCGGGCGAACCTCGTCGAGTGCAGCGTAAAGCCCGTCGGCGATCTCGTCGCCGATATAGGCGAGTTCGGTGGCCGGGAAATGCCGCGCCAGATCCAGCGCCGACACTTCGTCGAGGCTCATCGCGTGGCCGGGATCGAGCACATAAGGGAAGGGGATTTCCTGCCTCCCCTCGACCGCTTCGACCTCGACGTCGTAATCCTCGATCAGCAGAGTGAGCTGCTCGATCAGATAATCGGCGAAGATCGCCGGTTTGGTGACGCTGATCTTGTATTCGCCCGGCGTGACCAGGCGTCCGAACGAGCGGATCGGCGCGGGACGGTCGTCCGCCCCGAGATAGCGCAGGCGAATTTCAGGATAAGCGAACGAACCGTCGGTCCGGCTTGCCGGATCGGGCGTCGTGCGGTCGGTGAGATAGGCGGTGAGGGCATCCTGCAGCCGCTTCACGGAAGCGGTATAAAGGCGATCGAGCTCAGCGACGATCGATGAAGCAATGGGCGAGGAAGCATTTGGGATGGGTGCACGTGTCATCTGCTGTCGCTAAGGCAGCTTCGTTACGCTGGCAAGTCAGGGGGTCTGTCCCCTCCCTCGCCGAGAGAGGGGAGACCGGTAGATCAAGCCTTGTCTCAGCCGCTGTATCAGTCCTTGTCGTCTTCGAGCAATTTGCTGATTCCAAAGGCTGCCCCGGCCACTGCGGCGGCGGCGCCGGTCGCGATGGCAGCCGCAGCAACAGGGTTTTCCTTGGCTGCCTCGACGGTCGATTCAAATGCCGAACCGACCGCTTCAATGGTCGAGTCGACGGCCGATCCGACCGCCTCGCGCGCCTGATCGAAGAAGGATTTCTCGCCGGCCGCTCCCTTGGCGGAGTCGACGATCGCATTGGTTGCGTCCTGGGTGGTGTCGCTCATCGCAAATTCCCTTCTGGTTATCCGTATGAACAACACCGCCCCGCACTACTCGTTCCACGCCCGCAGGCGTTTGGACGTGCAGGCGGGGCGGCTGAGGGTATTAGAGTTCGCTGAGCAGATGTTCGGCCGAGCTGACATTGAATTCGCCGGGTGCCTCGACATTGAGTTGCTCGACGACGCCGTCATTGACGATCATCGAATAACGCTGGCTGCGCTCACCCATGCCGAACTTCGATCCGTCGAAGGTCAGGCCGACCGCCTTGGCGAAATCGGCATTGCCATCGGCCAGCATGGTGATGTCGCCCGCGTCGCTGGCCTTACCCCAGGCGCCCATCACGAACGCGTCGTTGACGGACGTGAAGGCGATCTCGTCAACACCCTTGGCCTTGATTTCGCTGGCCTTGTCGACGAAGCCGGGAAGATGGCGGGCCGAGCAGGTCGGCGTGAAGGCGCCTGGCACGGCGACCACGGCAACCCGGCGACCCTTGAAATAATCGTCCGAGCTGACCTGATCCGGGCCGCTCGCGGTGGCCTTGGTGAGCGTGAGACTGGGGACGCGATCGCCGACGCTGATGGTCATTGCTGAATTCTCCTGATGGCCGCTGATGCGGCGCTAGATGGCCGCTTGAGCGGGTGCGTCCTAACTCGTGCAGCTTCGCGCGAATTTCAAGCGTTGGCTACATCGGTCGCGGACCGCTATGGGCGAAGCAATGGAAAGCGCTGCATATCTTACCGGACAATTTCTTCTCGCCATGCCGGGGATCGGCGACCCGCGTTTCGACCATGCGGTGATCGCGATCTGCGCGCATGACGGTGAGGGCGCGATCGGTATCGGGCTTGGCGCGACGATCGACGGGCTCGGGCTGCACACGGTGCTCGAGCAATTCAAGATCGATCCGGGCGATGCGCCCGACGCGCCGGTCCATTTCGGCGGTCCGGTAGAGCCGCGGCGCGGCTTCGTGATTCATTCCAAGGATTGGGGTGGCCAGGATACGATCGATGTCGCCGGGCGCTGGGCGTTGAGCGGCACGATCGACGTGCTGCGCGCGATCGCGGCGGGCAAGGGGCCAAGCCGCTGGGTGGTCGCATTGGGGTATGCCGGATGGGGCGAGGGGCAACTCGACGAAGAGATGACGCGCCATGGCTGGTTCAACGTGCCGGGCGACCTGGAACTGCTCTATGACACGCCGGCCGAGACGCGGTGGGGACGCGGCTTTGCCGAGGCGGGGGTCGATACGCGGTTGCTGGCGACCGGCGCGGGAACGGCGTGACGGGAGCGGAGTACAGCTTGGCCGGAAACATATAAAGACATCTTTATATTTGATTTGACCGCCGTCACGCTCTATGTGCGCGCCATCCAAACGCTTTTACCGGAGACTTTCTCGTGGCCACCGCACCTGCCATCGAAACCAACGACTATGTCGTCAAGGACATCAGCCTCGCCGATTTCGGCCGCGCCGAGATCAACATCGCCGAGACCGAAATGCCCGGCCTGATGTCGCTGCGCAGCGAGTTCGGCCCGTCGCAGCCGCTGAAGGGCGCGCGCATCACCGGTTCGCTGCACATGACGATCCAGACCGCGGTGCTGATCGAGACGCTGACCGCGCTCGGCGCCGATGTGCGCTGGGCGACGTGCAACATCTTCTCGACCCAGGACCATGCCGCCGCCGCGATCGCCGCGACCGGCGTTCCGGTGTTCGCGGTGAAGGGCGAAAGCCTGGCCGAATATTGGGATTATGTCGGGGACATCTTCAACTGGGGCGCGGACACCGACGGCACGACCGCGAACATCATCCTCGACGATGGTGGCGACGCGACGATGTTCGCGCTGTGGGGCGCCAAGCTCGAAGCCGGCGCGACGCTGGGCGAGCCGGAGAATGACGAGGAAGTCGAATTCCAGCGCGCGCTGAAGGCGTTCATCGCCAAATATCCGGGGTATTTGACCGCGACGGTCAAGAATCTGAAGGGTGTCAGCGAAGAAACCACCACCGGTGTGCACCGCCTGTACGAGATCGCCAAGAAGGGCGAGCTGCCGTTCCCGGCGATCAACGTCAACGACAGCGTGACCAAGTCGAAGTTCGACAATCTCTATGGCTGCAAGGAATCGCTGGTCGACGCGATCCGTCGCGCCACCGACGTGATGCTCGCGGGCAAGGTCGCTTGCGTCGCCGGCTTCGGTGACGTCGGCAAGGGTTCGGCCCAGTCGCTCCGCAATGGCGGCGCGCGCGTGATGGTCACCGAAGTCGATCCGATCTGCGCGCTGCAGGCGGCGATGGAGGGCTTCGAAGTCGTAACGATGGAAGAGGCCGTGACCCGCGCCGACATCTTCTGCACCGCGACCGGCAATGCCGACGTGATCACCGCCGATCACATGAAGGCGATGAAGCCAATGGCGATCGTCTGCAACATTGGCCACTTCGACAGCGAGATTCAGATCGCTGCCCTGTCCAACTATGAGTGGACCGAAGTGAAGCCGGGCACCGACCTGGTGAAGTTCCCCGACGGCAAGCAGATCATCATCCTCGCCAAGGGCCGCCTGGTGAATCTGGGCTGCGCGACCGGTCATCCGTCGTTCGTGATGTCGGCCAGCTTCACCAACCAGACGCTGGCGCAGATCGAGCTTTGGACCGCTGGCGAGAAGTACGGCAATGATGTGTACGTCCTGCCCAAGCATCTCGACGAGAAGGTCGCGGCCCTGCATCTCGAAAAGCTCGGCGTGCATCTGTCGAAGCTGACCCCGAAGCAGGCCGGTTATATCGGTGTGCCGGTCGAGGGGCCGTTCAAGCCGGATCATTATCGCTATTGAGACTGTTGCTAAACAACAACACGTTCATAAATTGTTCATCTAGCGTAAAGAATGCTGGAAAAGTCCCCTGTCTTAGTGATTTACTCCCGATAGGGCCGTATTTTGGTGCGGCCCTATCGGGAAAAGGGGTCTGTTATGAAAATCTCGCATTTGCGCTTGGCGGGCGCGTCTTGTTCGATGATGGCGCTAATTCTTGCCGGGACTGCGTCGGCTCAGACGGCTCCGGTAAACGAGGCGGAAAGCTCCGAGCAGAGTAGTAGCGCACAGCCCGTCGCCCAAACGCTTCCTGGTGAAACCGAGGGCAGAACCGAGGAAGCTGGCGACATCACGGTCACCGGCTCTCGTATTGCCCGGCCTAACTTCGATACGACGGAGCCATCCGTCGTCATCAGTTCAGCGCAAATCGAGGCACGCGGGTTCGAGACGCTTGGGCAAGCGCTCAATGAACTTCCGGCATTCGGCGTCCCTGGGAGCAGCCCCGTCGGCGGCCAATCAAGCTTCGGCCCAGGCCAAAGCTTCGTTAACTTTCTTGGGCTCGGTTCAGAGCGCACGTTGACGCTTGTCAATGGCCGCCGCTTCGTCGGTTCAAATACGGCGTCGATTTTTGGTCCGACCGGTCAGGGCGGCAATCAGGTCGATTTGAACGTCATCCCGACTAAGCTGATCGATCGAGTCGAAACGATCGTTATCGGTGGTGCGCCGATCTACGGCTCGGATGCGATCGCGGGCACCGTCAACGTTATTCTGAAGCGCAATTACGAAGGGCTCGAACTTGACGCGCAATATGGTATTTCCGACCGTGGAGACGGGGCGAACTATCGCTTCCGCGGACTAGCAGGGAAGAATTTTCTTGATGGCCGGGCGAACATAACATTATCGGGCGAGTATAATAAGGGCGAGGGCCTGCTCCAGACCGATCGCCCGGAACTATATGATGGCGGTTTTTTTGGTCGTCCGAATGACCCGGATTCGCCCTTCGACAACGTGATCTTCCGGGATCGGCGTATCCCGACGATTTCCGAATTCGGCATCCCGACCCGTTTCGACTTCATTCCGGTCAGCCCGGGGCAAGAAGCCAATCTCGGTTTTCCGCAAGGCGGTTTCACGGATGCGCAGGGCCGCGCACTTCGTTTCGACGCGACGGGCAACCTGATCCCAATTGATTTCGGCAGGTCGTTCGGTCCGCTGGATGCCAATGGTAATCCGCTGAGCTTTGATACCAGTGCGTCGGGCGGCAACGGCCTGAGCTTGGTGCCGCTTTCGAACCTTTTGACCGATACCAAGCGTTATAGCGGGAACATCCTCGCCAGCTTCGACGTGACGGACAATATTCGGCTTTTCGGCGAAGGCTGGTACAGCCGTAGCCAAGGTATCAATCTACGCGATCAGCCAGAATACAACTCCTATCTATTTGGCTACGCCGGAGACCCTGCGGGCGCTATCGTACTCAGCACCGATAATCCTTTCCTGACACCACAAGCTCGTGCGATCATTCAGTCTCAGGCGATTGGTGACACGTTCTTGCTGCAGCGCGCCAATACCGACATTGTGACCGGTCGTGCCACGGGCAGCGTCGAAATCATGCGCTTCGTCGCCGGCATAGACGGAAGCTTCAAGGGGCTCGGTGGTCGTGATTGGAAATTCGAGATCGTCGGAAATTATGGTCGTTCCGAGACCAATGGCGAGATACCGACTATAGCAACCCAGAACTTCTTCAACGCGGTCGACGCGGTCGCTGACGCAAATGGAAATATCGTTTGCCGTCCAGGGTATACAAATTCCGCCGCGCAAACGCTCAGTTCCACCTGCGCCCCGCTAAATCTGTTTGGGATGCAAACATCACAAGCTGCGCGCGATTATGTAACTGCAATTGCGCGACCAGTTTCGGTCAATAAGCAAAAGATTTTTACTGCTTCGGTGACTGGCCCGCTCTTCAAGTTGCCCGGTGGCGATTTCTCCTTCGCGCTTGGGTACGAGCATCGCGCGGAGTCACAGGACTTCAATCCCGGCTCGTTTTTCTCCGGCGGCCCTGACCCGGACCCATTAACCGATGCCGATGGTGACGGCGATCCGACCAATGATCGGGTTGCCTTCGGGCAGACGGTCATCATTCAGCCGTTGTTCGGTGAATATAATACCGACGAAGTGTTCGGAGAGCTACGCGCCGCGCTAATCAGCCCGTCCAACAATGTCCCGTTTATTCATTCGCTCGAACTTCAAGGCGCGGCACGGTACGTTGATAATTCGGCGGCCGGCGGAGACCTGACTTGGACGGTTGGCGCAAGCTATCAGCCAATTCAGGACATAACGTTGCGCGGCAATTACACCCGCGCGATACGTGCACCGTTCATCACCGAAGCATTCAATCCGTCGAGCAGCTTCTTCGACTTTGCAAACGATCCCTGCGATCAGTTCAATCGAGATGAAGGTCCCGCTCCTGCCACGCGCGCAGCAAACTGCACAGCAGCTGGTATTCCCGCTAATTTCGATGCTACATCGGATGACGCGAGCTTCCTGCAGGCAGTGGCCGGCAATCCAAACCTCAAGAACGAGAAATCAAAGGCGTTCACGGTGGGAGCGGTGCTTCGCCCCCGGTTTGTCCGCGGTCTGTCTGTTTCGGTTGATTATGTCGATGTGACGGTCAACGACGTCATCACGCAACTGACATCCGATCAAATCGTCGCAAACTGCTATGACTCAGCAGATTATCCGAGCAGCGATTTTTGCGGTCGTTTCACGCGGGATGCTACGAACCAACTCGACTTCATTTCGACCGGGTATTTCAACGCGGCCGAACTCCGTTACAAAGGTATCTTGGCATCGGTCGATTATCGGACAAAGACGCCGTTCCTTGGGGCCACGTCGAATGTCGGGGTGAATATCAGCTACCAATATCTCAATACGTTGACGTCACGCGCTGATGCTAATTCGGCAACGACCCACACCGGCGGGTCGCTCGGTTATTCGCGACACCAGGCGGTAGGCAGCATTGACTACAATAATGAGGGGTTCAGCGGGTTCGTTCAGATCAACTATACGGGCCCGGCGTCAATCGCATTGGATGTCACACCGACCTTCCAGACGCCTAACGTGGTTGAGGATGTCGCCTTCATCAATACGGGAATGTCGTTCCGGATACAGAAGAGTTTCAGCCTCCGGTTTGTCGTAGACAACATACTCGATCAAAAACCGCCATTCCCTTCGCCGACCGGCGGCGGCACGATCACCTACTTTCCGGGCGTGCTAGGGCGTTACTTTCGAATGGGGGTTTCGGTCGGCTTCTGACTTGGCACCTAATTTGTTCAAATAAGCCGGTCAGGTTCAAGCTGACCGGCTCATTTGTCAGAGAAGAGGCGGGCTGTGCTCATCGAATGACACGGTGCCGATCATTTCAACCGTCGCGGGGCCAAGCGACATTGGGTTGCGCACATCGGGCAACACGATGACGTCGAATAACTCGGTGACCTTGCCATCGAAATGGATGGATTCCACAATCACCCCGCTGGCAAGGTTGATGATCATGACGGCGCAGATCGATGGCGCCCCACTTTTTTCAATATCGGTTTGCAGCGGGAGATCTCTGAAACTGCCTCCGCGCGCTTTCGACACGGTGACGATCGCATGGCCATTGTGAAAGGCCAGCCCGCGCAGGAAGCCGGAGAAAAAGGCGACATCTTCGAGCGCCCCCGTAGCGCGATCAACCCGAACGATACGACCGCGCCCTGAATCCAGCGCCCATAGCGCGCCATCATGTACTCGGGGACTGTGAGGCATTGACAGCCGGTTTGTCACGATTTCACCGCTTTGTACCTCGATAATTACGCCACCATCACTGCGATTTGTTCGCCAGCCATCCTTGTAGTCGGTGGTACTGACCGCGCTTACATAAGCGGGAGCTCCATTGACCATCGCAAGTCCGTTGAGATGGCAGCGGTCTTCCGGTGCTAGCGAAGATATGAAGCGGGGCTTCCACAATGGGCGGAAGCTGAATTTTTCGTCGATCGTGGCGAGACAGGAGTATCTGCTGTTCACGAAGACGATTTGATCATCGAGATCGATGCCCAATTCATGTGTATCGACATAATTGACCGTGTGCGCGCAGCGTGGGACCAGTACCCGGTCATAGGCGTCATTGGCGTATTGACCGGGTTTGAGCATATTCTCGAGGCGCCAGATTTGAAACATCGACCCGACGAACAGCCGATCGCCATCACGACATAGCCCTGTCGCGCGTGCATAATTCTGCTCGTTGAATGACACTCGTCCATCTGGACCTACGCCGGCCAAGACCAACTGGCCCGTCTGATATGATGTGAAGGCGAGCGAGACACAATTGGCGAGGAGCCAATCCGCCAGCCCTGGCGAAATAACGATCTTCGTTTCTTTGGGGTCGTAGGCTCGAGCTGCATCAAGCATCGCCGAAAAATCGGATTGAGTCGGGCTTGATGACACGATTGCTGTCTCCCCCTGGGTAATGGGATGTGAAACCCACCAGATGGGTCAGAATGGATTGTTCGTGCGAACCTGACAGCGGAGTTTCTCCTCTTCGAGGGTAAGCCGTCGATTGTGCGAGCGCAATATCTCGCGACTTCTGGCTTCCGCCTTGGATACCCTGTGACTATGGCGGTAGGCAGCCGCTGATGCCGTAAAGTCGAAGGGAAAAAGGTGATCGAGGTTTCGACGATGGGGGTCACATTGGCTGGGGCGATCCTGGCTGTACTTGTCGGCATCGCAGCGATACTGCTTTACCGCGGCATTCGCGCACAACGTGAGGCCGCGGTGACCTCCCTCACCAACGCCCGCCTTGAGGCCCTGCTCGCCGCCGCTCCCGCGCTCGCCATGGTCGTGCGCACCGATGGTCGGCTCGAACTCTCCGATCGCCTCACCGACTGGTTCGGCCTGTCCTCGCCGCCGCGCTATCTCGCCGATCTGGCGGGCGGCAAGACGGGCCTCACCGCCGAAGACTCGGCCGCGCTGGCGGCCGATGTCGCCGCGACGCAAAAGGCTGGCAGGCCATTCCGGCGCGCGGTCAAGGCGCAAGGGTCGTCGCGCACCTTGATGATCCATGGCCTGCGCGCGCCGCGTGATCTGCAGGCGCCGGGCGGCGTCGTGCTTTGGGTGTTCGATGCGACCGAAAGCCAGGCCGAGATCGAACGCCTGAGCGAGGATGGCGCGGGCGCGCGCGCCGCTTTCGACGCGCTGACCGGCCTGATCGAGGCGGCGCCACTGCCAATGTGGTATCGCGGCGTCGACCTGCGGCTAGCGATGGTCAATTCATGTTATGTGGAGGCGGTCGAAGGCACTGATGCCGAGGATGTCGTGCGACGCGGGGTCGAGCTGGTCGAGGGATCGGGCATTGGTGGGCCATTGGCCAGCGCGGTGCTGGCGCGCGACACAGACAGGCCGCAGATGCAGGCGATGCCCGCGACGATCCGTGGTGCGCGGCGCATGTTGCGCGTCTATGACGTGCCGCTGCCGACGGGTGGCGTCGCCGGCTTCGCGGTCGATATCGAGGAACTCGAACAGGCGCGGAGTGGGATCAAGCGGTTCGGTGACGCGCAGCGCGCGATGCTCGACCGGCTCTCCGCGGGCGTCGTGCAATTCGCCGCAGACCGTACGTTGGTATTCTATAACCAGCCGTTTCGTCGTCTTTTTGCGATGCGCAGCGAATGGCTGTCCGACCGCCCCGAATTCGACCGCGTGCTGGAACGGATGCGCGAGGCCAATCGCTTGCCGGAAGTGCGCGACTTCCCGGGCTGGAAAGCGGAGCGGCGCGACTGGTTCGTCGCGACCGGCGGCGCGATCGAGGAGAATTGGCATTTGCCGGGCGGTGTGCATCTGCGCGTCGTTGCGCAGCCGCTGCCCGATGGCGGGCTGTTGCTGATCTTCGAGGACCGGACCGAGCAGGTCCAGCTGGCCAGTGCGCGCGACACGCTGCTGCGCGTACGTACCGCGACCTTCGACAATCTCTATGAGGCACTCGGTGTGTTCGCGGCAGACGGGCGGTTGCAGATCTGGAACAACAAGTTCCGCGCGCTCTGGGGCTTCGAGGAGGAGTTCCTTTCGACCCATCCTCGCGTCGATGTGCTGGCCGAGGCAGCGGCGAGCAAGCTGTCCAATCCGGCGCGTGCGCAGTTGATCGCTGATCTGGTGCGGGCGGCGACGGTCGAGCGGCAGCAGCGCGGCGGGCGCGTGGCCTTTGCCGATGGCCGGCATTTCGAATTCGCCGCGGTGCCGCTACCCGACGGCAACGGCCTGTTCACCATGCTCGACATTTCCGACAGCCGCCGGATCGAACGCGCACTGCGCGACCGTAATGAGGCGCTCGAGGCGGCCGATCAGGTCAAGACCGCGTTCGTCGCCAATATGAGCTACGAACTGCGTACCCCGCTGACCTCGATCAGCGGTTTCGCCGAGATGCTGAGTGAGGGTTATGCCGGCAAGCTCAGCAAGGCGGCCGATAATTATGTCGAGGCGATCCTGGAGTCGGTCCAGCGGCTCGGCACCTTGGTCGACGAAGTGCTCGACCTGACGCAGAATGACGGCAAGGCGGCGGTGTTGGAAATGCTCGAGGTCGATCTGGAACAGACCGCGCGAGCGGCGGCTGATGCGGTGGCATCGCTGGCCAAGCGCAAGAAGCTCGATTTCGCGGTCGAGGTCATGCCTTCGGTCGGCAGCACGAAGGGCGATGCGGAACGTTTGCGCCAGGTGATCGAACATCTGCTGCGCCACGCGATCGGCGGCACGCCGGAAGGCGGACGCATCCTGCTCCACACCGATGGCACGGCGGCGGCAGCGCGGGTCATCGTGTCCGATGACGGCGCGGGGATGAGCGCCGAGGCGGTCAAGCACGCGTTCGACCGTTTTGCGCAACCCGGCACCACGCGCGGCGGCGAGCGGGCGCTCGGGCTTGGACTGCCGCTCGCGAAGCAGTTCGTCGAGGCGCATGGCGGAACGATCTCGCTGGTGTCCGAGCCGGGGCAGGGGACTTTCATCACGGTTGAGCTGCCGCGGCGCTGAGTATTTGCATGCGCTGGCCAATGCGCATATTATATGTGCAGCCTTCCGGAGCTATAATGATGCCCAGATCCAGCCTTCGCGAAACGCGAACCGCATTTCGCCGGCCGACAAATGTATCGCTCGATTCCGCGTTGATCGATGAGGCGAAGGAACTCGGTATCAATATATCGCGCGCCTGCGAGCAAGGCCTTGAAAAACAAGTCTCGGAAGAGCGCGCCCGACGGTGGCTCGAAGAAAATCGGGCGGCGCTCCAGGCATCGAACGAATGGGTCGAGAAAAACGGGCTGCCGCTTGAAGAATTTCGCCTCTTCTGATGGCCCGTTTTGACGTGCATCATTTGCCCGGGGGTGGCGGATTCCTGCTGGACTGCCAGACGGATTATCTGGACGATCTTGAAACTCGATTGACAGTACCGCTTATCCGGCGCGGCAATGCGCCGCCGCCGGCTCGCCGGCTGAATCCGGTATTCGATGTAGAAGGCGAGGCGGTGGTGATGATGACGCAATATGCGGCGGCGATCCGATCGAGCCATCTCGGCCCGCGTGTCACGTCCCTGGCCAGCGAACAGGATGCGATCATGGCAGCCATCGACATGTTGCTGAGCGGGTATTGAGCGTGCCCGATATGACCTTGCTGGCCGATCCCGCCGCGAGCGACGATCTCGGTGTCCGCCTTGCCGCGCTTGTGCAACCGGGCGACGTCATCACGCTCGCCGGTCCACTCGGCGCGGGCAAGACGAGCATCGCGCGCGGTTTGCTGTCCGCGCTCGGGCTGGCCGGCGAGGCGCCCAGTCCGAGTTTCGCGATCGTGCAGCCCTATGCACCGCCCGAGGTGCGTTTGCCTGTCCTGCATGTCGATCTCTATCGCATCGAACACCGTGACGAGATGGAAGAACTGGGCCTCGACGACGCGGCATCCGATTCGCTGCTGATCGTCGAATGGCCGGAACGTGCGCCCGGATATTGGCCGCATGCGCTGGCACTCACCCTGGAGATCATGCCCGATGGCGCGCGCGCCTTGACAGCGCGGGTCCCGGCGGCATGGAAGGCGCGATGGCACCTGATATGAATCCCCCGGCCGCCGCGGCCGACTTTCTTCGCGGCATCGGCTGGGCGGAGGCATCGATCCTGCCGCTGGCCGGCGATGCATCGTTCCGGCGGTATTTCCGCGTGGTCGATCATGATCGCAGTGCGGTGCTGATGGATGCGCCGCCGCCGCATGAGGATCCGCAACCATTCATCACCATCGCGCGGTGGCTGGTCGAGCGCGGCTTTGCCGCACCGACGATCCACGGCATCGATCTCGATAACGGCCTGGTGCTGATCGAGGATTTCGGTGACGCACGGATGCGCGAGACGGTCGATGCCGCGCCGGAGAGCGAACTCAGGCTCTACGAAGCGGCGATCGACGTGCTGATCCGGCTGCGCGATCATGAAGCGGGGCCGTTGCCGGCTTATAATTTGTCCGAACTTCACCGCGAGGCGGGCTTGCTCACCGAATGGTATTGCCCGGCGATCGGCATCGATGCCGACCTCGCCGGTTACCGCGATGCATGGGACCAGGTGCTGGCCAGCACATTGGCCGGGCCGCGCGTGACCGTGCTGCGCGATTATCATGCCGAAAACCTGATGCTGATCGGCGCCGCGGTCGAAGGCGGCAGCGAGACGCTCGGTTTGCTCGATTTCCAGGATGCGCTGGCCGGGCATCCAGCCTATGACCTCGTCTCTCTGTTGCAGGATGCGCGGCGCGATGTGCCACCCGCGCTGGAGGCGGTGATGCTCGATCGTTATCGGCGGATCACTGGCGTCGGCGATGATTTCGACACCGCCTATCATGTACTCGGCGCACAGCGGAACGCGAAGATCATCGGCATCTTCACGCGACTGTGGAAACGCGACGGCAAACCGCGTTATCCGGGCATGTGCCCGCGTGTGTGGCGTTATCTCGAACATGATTTGGCGCACCCGGCACTGGCGCCGGTCGCGGCCTGGTTCGACGCGAATATCCCGACCGACATGCGTGGTGACCCGATGACGATCAGCCAATGAGTCTGAAGCGCACGCTGGCCATCCGCCCCGATCCGGGCGGGCATGTGCCCGAAACCGCGATGGTCATGGCGGCGGGGCTCGGCAAGCGCATGCGTCCGCTGACCGCGACGCGACCCAAGCCGCTGGTCGAAGTTGGCGGCAAGGCGTTGCTTGACCATGTGTTCGACCGGTTGCGCTCGGCCGGCGTCAAACGGGCGGTGGTCAATGTCCATTATCTCGCCGATGCGCTCGAGGCGCATCTCAAGAACCGCGTAAAGGGTATCGACGTGGTCGTGTCCGATGAACGCGGCAAGTTGATGGAGACCGGCGGTGGCATCGTCCAGGCGCGCGACCTGATCGGCGACCAGCCGTTCGTGGTGGTCAATTCGGATAATTTGTGGATCGACGGGCCGACCGACGCGATCCGTGCGCTCGCCGCGCGCTGGGACGATGACAAGATGGATGCGCTCTTGCTGCTCGTGCCGCAGGCGCGTGCGCATTGCCATTCGGGTCAAGGCGATTTCCGCGTCGCGCCCGATGGACGCATCCTCGGACGGCGCCAGCCGGGCAAGATCGCGCCGTTCGTCTATACCGGCGTGCAGATCCTCTCACCGCGGGTGATCGCCGATTGGCCGGAAGGGCCATTCTCGACCATGCTGTTCTGGGAACGCGCAATCGCTGCGGGCCGGGCTTACGGGCTGGTCCATCAAGGGCTGTGGTTCGACGTCGGCACGCCGGGAGCCATCGCGAAAACCGAAGCGATGTTGGCTGATGGGTGAGGGCCGCAAGCCCAGCCTCTATACGATCCCGGCGCACCGGGCCTTTGCCGATGCACTGACGGCAGGACTAATCAAACGCTTCGGCGGTGAGCCGATGGGGCTCGCGCGTGGCCTCGTGCTGCTACCCAATAATCGCGCCAAACGCGCGCTGACCGATGCCTTTGTCCGCGCGAGTGGTGGCGGCCTGTTGTTGCCTCGGCTGGTAGCGATCGGCGATCCGTCACTCGACGAGGCGGCAGGCGCGGCGCTCGATCCCGCAGATGGTCTCGATCCGGTGCCACCAGCGGTAGCGCCCTTGCAGCGCCGGATGATCCTCGCGCGACTGGTGTCGGAGGAGCGCGCACGCGCCGGCCAGCCGGTCGACGCGGCCGAGGCGGTGCGGCTCGCCGGGGAACTGGCGCGCACGCTCGATCAACTGTTGGTGGAGGATATTGCGCCGGCCAAGCTGCGCGAACTGGAACTGACGCAGGAATTGTCCAACCATTGGCAAAAGGCGCTGGCGCTGTTCGGCACGGTGATCGATCGCTGGCCGGCGGAACTCAAGGCGCTGGGACGCATCGACCTTGCTAACCGGCGCTCCCTGTTGCTGGGACGCCTCGCTGGTCGCTGGCGCGGCGAACCGCCCGCCGGCTTCGTATGCGCGGCCGGCATCACCGACAGCGCACCTGCGGTGGCGCAGTTGATGCGTTGCGTGTCGGAACTGCCGCAGGGCATGGTGGTGCTCGCCGATCTCGCGCTTGAGATGGACGAGAGCGAATGGCTCGCACTCGGTCCGCACAAACCCGATCCGGCGACGGGCCAGCGTCGTCGCTCGATCGAGACTCATCCGCAATTTCATATGAAGCTGCTGCTCGAACGAATGAGCGTCAATCGCGGCGAGTTCAGCGTGTGGCGCGAGGGCGGCGGACATGACGCAACCATCGCGCGTGGCCGCGCCATCGCCAATGCGCTCGCTCCGGCCGAATTCACCGGCAAATGGACCACGCTCGATGCGGATCAGCGTCGATTATCTGGGATCGTCGCGGCCGAACTGGCTACCCCCGCGGAAGAGGCACAGGCGATCGCGCTGGCCTTGCGCGAGGTGCTGGAGACCGAAAGCAAGACCGCTGCACTGGTCACGCCCGATCGCGCGCTGGCGCGGCGGGTGGCCGCGCACCTCGGGCGCTGGGGGATCGAGATCGACGACACTGCCGGTCGACCCCTGTCGATCCTGCCATCGGGCACCTTGCTGACCGCGCTGGCCGAGGCGGCAGTACAGCGCTTCGCGCCGCTTGCGCTGCTCGCATTGCTCAAACATCCGCTGGTCCGGTTCGGCGAAGGGCGGACGGCATGGCTCGATGGCGCGCGTAGTCTCGATCGGGTGTTGCGCGGACCACGTCCGGCCGCTGGATTGACGGGGATCGACGCGCATCTTGCCGAGGCACCCGAAAGAGAGGAAAAACGCCGCGCCGAAGCGGCGATATGGTGGCCTGAAGCGCGCGCGCTGCTGGCGCCGATCGAGGCGATGTTTGCCGGCGGCGCGCAACCTTTGCCAGCGATGGTCGCCGCTCTGCGCGAAACGGCACAAGCTTTGTGCGGCGATGCGCTGTGGGGCGGTCCGGCGGGGCGCGCTGCGGCCGAACTGCTCGCCGAGTTGGAAGCGCAGGCGGCAAATGGCCCGGCGCTGATCGAGCCCGAAAGCCTCGCGCCGTTGCTCAAGACATTGATGGACGAAGTTGCGGTGCGACCGCCGCAAGGCGGGCATCCCCGGCTGGCGATCTACGGCCTGATCGAAGCACGACTGCAAACCGCCGATTTGATGATCCTTGGCGGGTTGAACGAAGGCACCTGGCCGGGCCAGCCCGCACCCGATCCCTGGCTCGCGCCGCGGATCCGGAGCGAGCTTGGTTTGCCCGGGCTGGAACGCCGCGTCGGCGTATCGGCGCATGATCTCGCCAGCGCGCTGGGTGCGCCGGGCGCACTGCTCACCCGGGCGCGACGCGATGCGAAGTCGCCGGCGATCGCCTCGCGCTTCTGGTTGCGGCTCCAGGCGCTGGCCGGCGACCGTTTCGAACGCGCGGTGGAGCTGGAAGGTTGGAACCGCGCGCTTGACGACCCGGGCGAACATTTGCCCGAATCCCAACCCGCGCCGTCGCCACCGGCCGAACTGCGCCCGAAACGCATCGCGGTAACCGATGTCGATCGGCTCAAGGCCGACCCCTATGCTTTCTATGCCAAGCGCATCCTGCGTTTGATGCCGCTCGATCCGGTCGATGCCGATCCCAGCGCGGCATGGCGCGGCAGCGCGGTGCATGAGGTGCTCGAAACTTGGGCGCGTCAGGATCAGTGCGACCCGACCAAGCTTCACGCGCGTGCGCTGACCATGCTCGCCGATGCGCATCCGTTGATGCAGGCATTGTGGCAGCCGCGCCTGATCGAGGCGATCGACTGGATCGTCGCGGAAACGGCGCGCCATATCGCGGAAGGGCGCACCTTGGTCGCGGTCGAGCAGGACGGCAAATGCGAGATCGCCGGCGTCACGCTGACCGGCAAGTTCGACCGGGTTGATCGCCTGCCCGGCGGAGGGCTGGCGATCATCGACTACAAGACCGGCAAGCCGCCTTCCGCCGCAGCGGTTGCGGAAGGCTATAGCCTGCAGCTTGGCCTGCTTGGCCTGATCGCCGAACATGGCGGGTTCGCCGATGCCAGGGGCCGGGCGGATGCGTTCGAATATTGGTCGCTTTCGCGCAAGAACGGCAAGTTCGGTTATGTCGAAAGCCCGGTCGATCCCGAGGGTAAGCGGGGCCGCATCCCGACCGCCGATTTCACCACCGTCGCCGCACGCAACTTCACCGCGGCGGTGCGTGAATGGCTGACCGGCGATGCGCCGTTCACCGCCAAGCTCCACCCTGAATATGCGCCTTATGCCGACTATGATCAGCTGATGCGCCGCGATGAATGGTATGGCCGTGAGCGTGGATAACCGCCCGCTTCCGGTCCTCAAGGACAATCAGGCGCGCGCGAGCGACCCAAGCACGCATGTCTGGCTGTCGGCCTCGGCCGGCACCGGCAAGACGCAAGTACTCGCGGCGCGGGTGTTCCGCCTGTTGCTGCGGGGCGTCGATCCCGGCGCGATCCTGTGCCTGACTTTCACCAAGGCGGGGGCGGCGGAAATGGCCGGGCGGATCAGCCAGCGGCTGGCGGCCTGGGTGCGCATGCCAAGATCGGCCTTGTTCAGCGATCTCGGCGCGCTGGGCGAAAAGCCCGATGACGCGCTTGCCGAACGCGCACGAACCTTGTTCGCCAAGGTGCTCGATGCGCCCGGCGGCGGGATTCGCATCCAGACGATCCATGGTTTCTGCCAGAGCTTGCTCGCCTCCTTCCCGATCGAGGCCGGCCTGGTGCCGGGCTTCCGCCCGCTGGAAGCGCGCGAGGAATCGGTGCTGGCGCGCGAAACGCTGGCCGAGATGCTGGTCGATGCCGGCCAGCATGCGATCGACACCGTCGGTGCGCTCAGCCTCAGGCTCGGCGAGGGCGAGGCAGAGCATTTCCTGCGCGAAAGCGCCCGCTCGCTGGCGTCGCTGCAGGAATTGCCGATCGACCTGCAACCGTTTCTGCGTCGCCAGCTCGATCTGCCCGAGGGCAATATCGAAGCGGCGATCGCCGAGGCATGCGACGATTGTGTGTTCGACCATGAAACGCTCGACGCGATCGGCGGGTTCAACGCCAGTTGGGGTACCAAAAGCGGAATCGAACGTGCCGGCCTGGTCTCGGCCTGGCTCGATCGATCGCCGGTCGAGCGCGCGGCGACGCTGGGTGAACTCAACAAGATCTGGGCCAAGGCCGATCTCGACATCCGCTCGTTCGGCAAGGGACAGGCGCCGCAGGAGCCGGACTATGCCGACCTCGCGACCGGCATGTATGATTATTGCTCCGCGCTGCTGCAGATGCGCGTGCATGGCGCCTATGCCGATCTGCTCGCAGACGCGCTGACGGTGGGGCGGGACTATGCCAAGGCTTATGCGCTGGCCAAGCGGCGCATCGGTGCGGTCGATTTCGACGACCTGATCCATTCGGTGGTCGAATTGCTCGCTCAGCCGGGCATGGGCGAATGGGTCCGCTACAAGCTCGACCAGGTCACCGAGCATATCCTGATCGATGAAGCGCAGGACACCAATCCCCGGCAATGGGCGATCGTCGCGGCGTTGGCCGAGGAATTTTTCTCAGGGCTCGGCGTGCATGGCGAACGCGTCCGTACGCTGTTCACAGTAGGCGACTATAAACAGGCGATCTTCGGTTTCCAGGGCACCGACCCGATCTTCTTCCGCGCCGCCGAACAGCGTTTCCTCGCCAAGGCCGAAGCGATCGGCGACGATGGTGTGCCGTTCGAGCGTTTATCGCTGACCTCGTCATTCCGTTCGACCAAACCGGTGCTGGAATTCGTCGATGCCGCGATCGACTCGATCGGCGATCCGGGACTTGGCGCAATCGCCGATCGTGAGCTTCATGCCAGCGAGGTGGCCGGCCCGGGCACGGTGACCCTATGGCCGCCGATCGTCTCCGGCGGCAGCGAAGAGGATGCCGAGGGTTGGATTCCCGACGCGACCCGCGCGCTTGCGACACGCATCGCGCGGACCTTGAAGGACTGGCTGTACGGCTCGGCGCCCCTGATGCTGGAAAGCCAGGGCCGACCGCTCCGCCCTGAGGATGTGATGATCCTGGTCAAGCGGCGCGGCGAACTCGCCTCGCTGATTGTGGCGCGGCTCTATGCCGAGGGAGTGCCCGTCGCGGGCGTCGATCGTTTGCGCTTGAACGCACCGCTCAGCGTTCAGGACCTGCTCGCCGCGATCCGTTTCGTATTGCAGCCGGGCGATGATCTCTCACTGGCCAGCCTGCTCGTGTCGCCACTGATCGGCTGGAGTCAGGACGATCTGATGGCCGCCGTCCCACGCGGGTCGGGCAGCTTATGGGCGCATCTGCGTCGCACCCAGCCGACGGAGCGGCTCGCGCCGTTGCTGGCGATGCTTGCACGCGCCGATATTGCCACGCCCTATCAATTTCTCGAGGAACTGCTCTCGGGGCCGCTCGACGGGCGTCGCAAGATGCTGCGCCGCCTGGGTCAGGAAGCGCGCGACCCGATCGAGGAACTGCTCAACGCCGCACTCGATTTCGAGACGCAGTCGACACCATCGCTGCAGCGCTTCCTCGACTGGTTCGACCGCGGCGATGTCGAGATCGTGCGCGATCCGTCCGCGCCGCTTGACGCGGTCCGTGTGATGACCGCGCATGGCGCCAAGGGATTGCAGGCACCGCTGGTAATCCTCGCCGATGCGACCGCCGATCCGTCGCGCACGCCGACTCGCGTGCTCAAATGGGCGCCCGATAGCGGCGATGCAGTCCCGATTTTCCGGCCGCGCAAGGACGAGGCTGGCGGGCCGCTGGCCGACTTGCTTGACCAGACCGCGCGCCGCGAACTGGAGGAGCATTGGCGGCTTTTCTATGTCGCCGCCACTCGCGCCGAGGAGCGGCTGGTGATCGCTGGCGCGCTTGGGCCGATGGCCAAAGGCGTGCCGCCCGAGACGAGCTGGTATGCCGCCTCCGACCGCGCCCTTGCGTCGCTCGGGATAGAGCCGTCGGAAGAGGCCAGGCATTATGCCGGACGCGTGCCGCAAAAGCCGGTCGCGCTGAAACCAAAGGGTACCGATCGCTCGTCCGTCAGTGCGACCTTGCCCGACTGGGTCAGGCGCAAGGCACCGGTCGAGGCACGTCCGCCGCGGCCGCTCGCACCGTCGTCGCTCGGCGAGGATATGGTGGCGGATCCACCGCCATCGCCGGCAATGCGCGTCGCAGTGGAGCGGGGGCGACTGATCCACGCGCTGTTCGAGCGCCTGCCCGCCGTTGCGCCCGATATGCGTGAGATATCGGCTGAGCGGTGGCTTGCCGGGGCAGGCGGCGTGGAGAAGCCTGCCGACCGCGCCGAGATCGCGAAAACCGTGCTGGCCGTGCTGGACGATCCGATTTTCGCAGACCTGTTCGGTCCGGAATCGCTTGCCGAAGCACCGATTGCCGCGGTGGTTGCGAATGGCGTGGTCGTGTCGGGCACGGTCGATCGCCTGCTCGTCACCGATCGCAAAATTCGTGTGATCGACTTCAAGACCGGGCGGCACGCGCCCATGATGCTGGCGGAAGTCCCGTCCTATCATTTGCGCCAGATGGCGGCCTATCGCGAAGCGCTGGCGGCGATCTTCCCTGATCGGGTGATCGAGGCGGCCTTGCTCTACACTTCGGGCCCAACATTGTTCGAACTGCCGTCCGGCCTTCTCGACGCGCACAAGCCGGGCTTTGTCGCCAATGAGCAAAGCTACGCAGTCGGCGCTTGAGCGCGACCCGCGCGGTACCTAGATTAGCGCCAACAAAGGAGACTCCATCATGGCTACCAAACAGATTACCGATTCGAGCTGGGACGCGGACGTCCTCAAGGCCGATGGCCCCGTGCTCGTCGATTTCTGGGCGGAATGGTGCGGCCCGTGCAAACAGATCGGGCCGAGCCTCGAAGAGATTTCGGAAGAACTGGGCGGTCAGGTGACGATCGCCAAGCTTAACATTGACGACAATCCCGACATCGCCGCGCAGATGGGCATCCGCAGCATTCCCATGCTCAAGTTGTTCAAGGGCGGCGCGCCCGTCGCCGAACTGCTCGGCGCACGTCCCAAGAGCCAGCTCAAGGCCTGGCTCGAAAACGAACTCGCCTGATTACTGACTGAGCTGCCAATCTTCTTTCCCCTCCCTGCAAGGGAGGGGGCAGGGGGTGGGTGCGATCGCGAAGCGCATCGCTCGGCGCGAAGCGTCGAACAGGGCATCAGCGTTCATGGACAAGGAAGCTTTCGAAACGCTCTTTGAGGAGCACGTGACCAGCCGCTTGGCTCGGTTGGGCTTCGTGTCGAAGGGAAAGGCGCTCTCCTTATCCAGCGAACAGGTGACGATTGCGCTCTTTCGGCTGGGTGGCCGGATGAGTGCGTCGGGGTCAATCTCGCATATTCTATGTTTTCGGCACTCGTTCCTGCGAGACAGGACAGAAGCGGTCCCCACGGGAGTCCCACCGGAGGTCTTTGACTATCCCTACAAGTTCAGGCCCCTGGAGGATGCCGACAGAGAGCTGGTCTATCGACCGCAGAATCTGAACTATGACTTTGAGCGACTTCAATGGGAGAGCACTGACGAAAGCTCAGTACGTCGGAAGCTCGATCGGATAGCGGCTCATATCGAGAATCGCTTTCTTCCTTGGGCCAAGACGTTGCCGCTCGCGACGGCGAAGTCGGAGATCGAGCAATTTGGTGAAGATGCGTGGTGCGAGCGAATGTGGATTGAGGACTACGCCGCGCGCCCTTACGCCTGAATGATCGCTTCTTCCACTTCCCGATATTCGCTGGCTGGTTTTGCAAGCTTCATAATCGCCCTTGAAAGAGGGGAGATCGCAGAGGTGTCGGTCGTGTCCTAAGCCGGCATGACGATCTGCCCGATGCGCGGGAAATGCACCGCGACAGTGCCGACGCGCGGATCATCACGCAGAATCGCGACGTCGCGCGACGTCAGTCTCACCAGCCTGCCTTCGACGACGTCCGCGCCGGGATCCTCGGTACGCACAGTGACCGGCTGACCGGCGGTGAAGCCGCTATCCTCGTCGATCCGTTCGACGACCAGCGGCTCGGCATCCCGCGCCACGTCGAGCGCCTCTTGCGCGGTCATGTCGGTCGGCAAGCCATGCCCGATCGCCTCGACTCTCGCGATCCACGCGCCGACATGCGGAAAGGGGGCGGTGCGTGAGCCCTTCAGTCCGAAATTGCCCTGGAACCAGACATTCATGCCCGCCGCGCAATCGGCATAACCCGGCGCGTCGCCACCGAGGAACGCGCGGCCATCGGACAGCGCGTCGTCGAGCTGCGCGAGCCAGCCGATGAACTGCGCCGTCAGATGCGGCGCGCCACGCCTCACGCGTTCGCGATCGAACCCGAACAGTTTCTTGCGATCCTCGAAAAACTCGTTGTCGATGCGGTCGATGAACGGCGCCATCGCCGATCCGACCGACTGGCTGAAGGTCGTACCGCCGGATTGCAGCGCGACCAGCGCGGCAAGCCGGCCGAGCGGGGCGGGGAACAGGCTCGGTTCGGGCTGGAACGCCTCGATCGCCTCGATCGCGATGGCGCTATCGCAATAGATATCCGCGCCAATCTGAAACACCGGCGTCTTGCGGTAACCGCCGGTCAGCGGGATCAGGTCGGGCTTAGGCGCGATATTGGGGATGATCACCGATCGCCAGGCCGCGCCCTTGATGCCGAGCGCCAGGCGCAGGAGCTCGCTATAGGGCGACATCGGATAATGATGCAGGATCAGGTCGGGCATTGCTCTCTCCGTGTCGCTTCAGGTGAGCGGAATCATGACTTGCGCCGCAAAAGCAGGGCGCGTCTTAAGCCGCTCATACCACCCTGCGACATGTGGTACAGCGGGTCGCTCGATCGGCAGCGAGAACCAGCTATGGGCATAAACGCCCATCGGGATATCGCCGATGCCGAAGCGATCCCCGGAGAGCCAGGTCTGCCGACTCAGTGCTTCGTCGAGAACCGCCATATGCTGCGCGCAGGCGGCCGCCGATCTGGCGACGCATGCCGGATCGCGCTTCTCCGTTGGCAGGCGTACAAGATTGAGAAAGGCGTCGCGCTGCGCATCGGCATAGGCGAATTGCCAATCCATCCATTTGTCGCCCTGCGCACGGACCGCCGGATCGTCGCTCCAATATGCCCCGGGCGCATATTTTGCTGCGAGATAACGCAGGATCGCGTTCGATTCCCACAATACCACGCCGTCATCCTCGATCGTCGGAATCAGCGCATTGGGGTTGAGCGCCAGATAGGCGTCATTCATGCCGAACTGGCCGCCGACATCGCAGCGCACATGCGGCATGCCGATCTCGGCGGCAAGCCAGGCGACCTTCTTCACATTATGCGAATTCAGTCGTCCCCAGATCGTCAACACCTGGGTCAGCTCCGATAATCGCCGTTGATCGAGATGTAGCCGTGCGTCAGGTCGCAGGTCCACACCGTGGCGCGTCCCTCGCCAAGCCCGAGTTCGACGCCGATATCGACATCGCTGCCCTTGAGATGCGCGGCGACCGGTGCCTCGTCATAATCCGCAACAGCCAGGCCATCACGCGCGACTTGCGTCTCGCCGAAACGGATCGCCAGTTTGTCGCGCTCGGCCGGTTCACCGGCTTTGCCCACCGCCATCACGACGCGACCCCAATTGGCGTCCTCGCCCGCGATCGCGGTCTTCACCAGTGGCGAATTGGCGATCGACAGCGCGATCCGGTGCGCGCTGGTGTCGCTCTCCGCGCCGGTCACGTCGATGGTGATGAATTTCGACGCGCCTTCGCCGTCGCGCACCACGAGATGGGCGAGTTGCCGGCACAGATCGGCGAGCGCGGCACGAAACGCGTCCGCGCCGTCATCATCGGCTGAAACGAGCGGGGCATTGCCCGCCGCGCCGGTGGCGAAGGCGAGCACGGTGTCACTGGTCGAAGTGTCGCTATCGACCGTGATGCAGGAGAAAGTCTTCACATTAGCGTCGGACAGGGCCGATTGCAGAAAGGCCGGGTCGACCGCGGCATCGGTGAAGATGAATCCGAGCATTGTCGCCATGTCGGGCATGATCATGCCCGAACCCTTGATGATCCCGACCAGGCTTACCGTCTTGCCATCGACGATCGCGGTCGTGACCGCGCCTTTGGCGAACGTGTCGGTGGTCATGATCGTCGCCGCGGCGTCTTCCCAGCCGCACGGCTCGGCGGTGAAGGCGGCGTTCAGCCCAGCCTCCGACTTGTCGATCGGCAGCGGCACGCCGATCACCCCGGTCGAGGCGAGGAAGATGTCGGAAGGCTGGCAACCGAGATGCTGCGCGGTGCGCGCGGCGAGATTCTCGACCGCCTCGCGGCCGCGATCACCGGTAAAGGCGTTGGAATTGCCCGCATTGACCACCAGCGCGCGTGCCTGGCCGAGGATCAGCGCCTTGCGGCACGATTCGACTTCGGGCGAAGGGCAGCGGCTCTGTGTCAGAACGCCCGCAACGACAGTAACGGGGTCAAGCGTGATGAATGTCAGGTCGCAGCGATCCCAGGTTTTGTAATGCGCGCGAGCGATACGCAACGTGACGCCGGGAATGGCGGGGAGAGTGGGGAATCCGGCAGGAGCGAGCGGCGAGATGGTCGAGGTCATACGCACCCCATAACCATGATTGCGAAACAGGTCACCGGCGGTTTCACCAATATCGTCGTTTGTATGTCGGCTCGCGGTCGGGGCCGCTGACCGACATGGGCTTGTCACAACCCGCTTGTACCGAGGGCCGAATCGACAAAGGCCGCGACCCGATGAACGCTACGATCGCCGCAGATACCGCGCTCGGACGGCCCGATCTCGACAAGGGCTTGGGCGTCGCCGGAAAACTGGGCTTTGGCGCAGCGATCCTCGCCGCGCTGATCTATGTCGGATACAGCGTATATACCGATGCCAGTGCCGTCGGGGTCGAGGCG
The DNA here is from genome assembly GCF_014171475.1 of Sphingomonas sp. So64.6b. Classification (NCBI taxonomy): domain Bacteria; kingdom Pseudomonadati; phylum Pseudomonadota; class Alphaproteobacteria; order Sphingomonadales; family Sphingomonadaceae; genus Sphingomonas; species Sphingomonas sp. So64.6b. The sequence goes on along the minus strand of NZ_CP048817.1, from coordinate 1,757,433 downwards.
ACCGCCTATCTGCCCTTCATCCTGTTGTTCATCGCGCTGCTGATCGCGCTCGGCTTCGAATTCGTGAACGGATTTCACGATACCGCCAATGCGGTCGCCACCGTCATCTATACCAATGCGATGCCGGCCAATATCGCGGTGGTGTGGTCGGGTTTCTTCAATTTCCTCGGCGTCCTGCTGTCGACCGGCGCGGTGGCATTCGGCATCGTCTCGCTGCTGCCGGTCGAACTGATCCTGCAGGTCGGTTCCAATGCCGGCTTCGCCATGGTCTTCGCGCTGCTGCTCGCGGCGATCGCGTGGAACCTGGCGACCTGGTGGCTGGGCATCCCGTCTTCCTCGTCCCATACACTGATCGGGTCGATCATCGGCGTCGGCGTCGCCAATGCGATGATGCACGGCAAGAGCGGAACGTCGGGTGTCGACTGGTCCAAGGCGGCGGAGATCGGTCAGGCGTTGCTGGTGTCGCCGCTGATCGGTTTCGGCGTCGCGGCTTTGCTGTTCCTCGCGATGAAGCTGCTGATCCGCAACAAGGCACTCTATCAGGAGCCTAAACCGGGCGTGCCGCCGCCGTTGTGGATCCGCAGCCTGCTGATCTTCACCTGCACCGGCGTCAGTTTCGCGCATGGCTCGAATGACGGGCAAAAAGGCATGGGCCTGATCATGCTGATCCTGATCGGTACGGTACCGACCGCCTATGCGCTGAACCGCGCGGTGCCGGCCAAATATTCGGCCGATTTCCATATGAATTCGGTCGTCGCGACCGATGCGCTGGGCGGCCGTCCGGCCGGTGCATCGCCCGAAGCCGCGCGCACGGTCGTGACCAATTATATCGCCGATAAACAATTCACGCCGGCGACGGTGCCGGCACTTGCCACGCTAATCGCCGATGTCGATCAGCAGGTGATTGAATATGGCTCATTCACCAAGGTGCCGGCCGCCGCTGTGGGTAACATCCGCAACGACATGTATCTTGCATCGGAGGCGATCAAGCGGCTCGGCAAGGACAAGGTCGCCGGCTTGTCCGAGGCCAGCACAAAAACGCTGACCACCTATAAGTCATCGCTCGACGCCGGTACCCGTTTCATCCCGACCTGGGTCAAGATCGCGGTGGCCTTCGCGCTCGGGCTCGGCACGATGGTCGGCTGGAAGCGGATCGTCGTCACGGTCGGCGAAAAGATCGGCAAGACGCATTTGACCTATGCGCAGGGCGCCGCGGCCGAGCTGGTCGCGATGGGCACGATCTTCGGCGCGGATCATCTCGGACTGCCCGTGTCGACCACGCATGTTCTGTCCTCGGGCGTCGCGGGGACGATGGCGGCGAACGGATCGGGGCTGCAGATGAGCACGATCCGCAACATGCTGATGGCATGGGTGCTGACCTTGCCGGTGTCGATCCTGCTGGCTGGCGGCCTCTACATGCTCTTCTCGCAGATATTGTAGGAAGGGCGGGTCACGCGCGAAACTCTCATTCCCGATCTCATGCCCTTTGGCGGCATGCGGCCGGGGTTGATCTGGGGGCTGGATTTCACTGCCTCCGCTAGCCTCGCCGTCGAAACTTGCGACGCGCCACAGCCCGGCCCTTTGCGCTGGCTTCACCTCAACCTCGCCGACCATGGCACGCGCAACTGGATCGAAGGCGCGGCGCTACCGGCGGACGTGCGTGAATTGCTGCTGTCGTCCGATACGCATCAGCGCGCGCTGGTCGATGGCGACACGGTCGGGTGCGTGCTGCATGATTTCGAGCGCGATTTCGATGTCGCGGATACCGCGCGGATCGGCGCACTCCGTGTCGCGCTGACTCCGACGCTGATCCTCACCACACGGTCGCACCCGATCCGGTCGGCCGATATCGTGCGCCAGCGGCTGGAGCGGCTCCCATCGCTGGCGGGGCCAGCGGCGGCGCTCGACCTGCTGGTCGGCGCGATCACCGAAAATGTCGCGGGGATCAGCCGCACGCTCAGCGACGAGGTGCGCATCGCCGAGGATGCGCTGCTCGACGGCCATGATCCACCGACCACCCGCGACCTGATCGGTATCCGTCGCCGCATCGCCCAGATTCACCGGATGCTCGGCGGCATGCGTGAGGTTTTCCACCGGCTGGAAGAGGATGAGGAACTGCCCGAAGCTTTGCTCGCCACCGTCGAAAAACTGGTGCAGCGCCTGCAGTCGCTCGACGGCGACATCATCGCCGTGCAGGGACAGCTGCGGCTGTTGCGCGAGGAGCTGGATATCCAGGCGGCGCAGCGCACCAACCAGAATCTCTACATCCTGTCGATCATGACTGCCTTGATGCTGCCCGCGACATTGGTCACGGGTGTTTTCGGGATGAACACCGGCGGTATGCCGCTGACCTCATCGATGGGTACGCTCGGCGCAACCATGCTGGCGCTCGGCGCGGCGGTGGCAACTTATCTATTGCTGCGCTGGCTCGGCTTTGTGCGGCGCTGAGCTGAGCGGAAGCAGTCCCATCCGCTGTCAGGATATCATCCTAACTATATGCAATATAATAGTTTATAAATGAACACCTTATGCTGAAGCAGCGGCCGAGATATAACACAACCGGTGTCCCATATCTCCCGGAGAGCTTCAGTAGCGATCGGGCACGTGCAGCTCAGGCGGCACCGGCTGGCGGATATAATCCTCGTGCCGCACCCGATCGGGCAGGGTCACCATCGCCTTGGGCACGTCGCCATAGGGAATCTGGTCGAGCAGATGCGCGATGCAGTTCAGCCGCGCCTTTTTCTTGTCGACCGCCTCGACCACCCACCATGGTGCTTCGGCGATGTGCGTGCGTTCCAGCATCGCTTCCTTGGCGCGCGTATAATCCTCCCAGCGGCGGCGCGATTCGACGTCCATCGGCGAGAGTTTCCACTGTTTGAGCGGATCGTGAATGCGCATGTTGAAGCGGAATTCCTGCTCCGCATCGGTGATCGAAAACCAGTATTTCAGCAGGATGATGCCGGAACGCACGAGCATCCGTTCGAATTCGGGAACCGAGCGGAAGAACTCCTCGCACTCCTCCTCGGTGCAAAAGCCCATGACCCGCTCGACTCCGGCACGATTATACCAGCTGCGATCGAACAGCACGATCTCGCCTGCTGCGGGCAAATGCGCGGTGTAACGCTGGAAATACCATTGTGTCCGTTCGCGCTCATTGGGCGCGGGGAGCGCCGCCACCCGGCATACGCGCGGGTTGAGCCGCTGCGTGATGCGCTTGATCGCGCCGCCCTTGCCGGCAGAATCGCGGCCTTCGAAGATGATGACCACCTTCAGCCCCTTGTGCTGGACCCAGTCCTGCAGCCGCACGAGTTCATGCTGCAGGCGGAACAGCTCGCGGAAATAGACCCGCCGCTCGACCTGTTCGCGATCGGGATGGTCCGCCAGATCGGCAAGCAGGGTTTCGAGCCGGCTTTCATCGATCTCCATCTCCAGTTCCTCATCGAAACTGTCGGCGATTTCCTGTTTGATGCGCTCCATTTCTGCGGAGGAGCCGGGATCGAGCGTGAACGCCATGATGGATTTTCCGTGCCGTGAGTTCCCTCACTGGCGGATCCCTGTGACAGGCGTGTGACCTGCCGGTCTGGACCGCGGAGATGGACCACATCGCACATTGGCCATACACAGGCTGACGAATGGGCCAGGAAGGATTTTGCCGGTGCTGTCATTTGCGATTGCGATCGCGCTACAGATGGTCACCCCACCAGCGAGCGATCCCCAGCCGATCGACCTGCAGAAGCTGATCTCTCCGGCGGACTATCCGCGCGATGCGCGGTCAAAGGCAGGTATCGTGACGATCGAGGTGGCAGTGTCCGCCGAGGGCAAGCCGACGGGATGTACGGTCACCGAGAGCAGCCGCTCCGTCTCGCTCGATACTCAGTCGTGCAAGCTGGCCGTGAAACGCCTGCGGTTCGTGCCGGCTCAGAATGGCGCGGGCGCCGCCGTTTCGGGTGTGTTTCGGACCGTGCTGACCTGGACGATCGGCATCAACAAAAGCCCCGTCATGTTCAATTCGACCCAGACGGTCGCGGTACTGCCGTCGGACTATGCGCGCCCGGTCAAGATGCGGTTGGAATTCGATGCGACAGGCCATAGCGAAGCCTGTCGGATCCGGGAATCGAGCGGTAGCCATGCCATCGACCAGTTCGCCTGTGAGCGGATTTTGAAAGACACAGCCATCGCACCGCTTAAGGCAGCAAAGGGTATCACCGCTCGCGCCGTTCGTTTTATGACCCTGACATTCGTCGCGAAATGAGCGCTTAACGGGCGGGAGAATGATGGCTGTGTTGTCGATGATCGCCACGATGTGCCGCTCTTGAGCGGCGGCAACGACCCGTCCACCGCGTCGAAAAGCGCTTCCGACAAGCGGCTGACCATCGCTGTGCTGGCGATATGCGGCCTGCTGATCGTGACCAGCATCATCTTCATCGCGCTGCCGATGCGCGATCGCGCGGGCAACGCCAGTCCGAAGGCGGTCGGCAAGGCCGCACCGGCACCAGCGGTGATCGCAGCGCCGGCCGCACCAACCGAGCAGCCTGCCGGCCCTGGGGCACGGCCCGCGCCGCGCGAACCGGATCCGCCCTATTCCACACCGGCGACCCTGGCTGTGCCGAAAGGCAATATGGCCGACTGGTTCCCGCCGGATTCTTACCCGCCCGATGCGCGCCGCAAAGAGCAGGAGGGGCGGGTCACGGTCGGCCTGGCGATCGACCCGAAGGCTTGCCGCGACGGTGTTGGATCATATCGAGCAGCGGATCGAACTCGCTCGACGAGGCGACCTGTCGCCTCGCGATGGAGAATGGCGAATTCTTGCCCGCACGCGATGCCGGTGGCCGGCCGATCTGGACGGCGTTCACCCTTCGCTCGGTGAAGTGGCAGATCCAGGACCGATGACGACCCGTGCGTCGCGTGTAAATGATGGACGCGGGCCGGGCGGCGCACTACATGCCGCCAGACCTATGCAATTGCTGCTTTTCATTTCTGCCCTGCTGAGCGCGCTGACCGGCGCGATCTCCGGCGTGCGCGCACCGGAAGCGCAGTTCCATCAGAGCGCCGGCGCCATCGCCGGTGCGCAGGCGTCGGTCACCGCACAGGTGGCCAGCGTTCGTCAGGTCCGGTCCTATCTGGCGCTCGTCACTGAGCCCCGGTTTGCCGCGACCGTCACCCTGCCGCTCGTTTCCCCGGACCTAGCGATCTTCGCGCCGGTCCCGCTCTATCTGAGCAAACCGCGCAAATAAGACGCGCCGGCGCCAGTTCGCGCCGCATCTCGCCATTCTCTTGTCGACGGCAGGGGCACGCCCCGCCGCGACCCAACCTAAAATTCACAGGAATTCTCCATGCTCGGCGGCCTTGCCAAATCGCTTTTCGGTTCCTCGAACGACCGTTACGTCAAATCGCTCGGTGCGATCGTCAACAAGATTGCCGATTTCGAACCGACCATCTCGGCCATGTCGGATGAGGAATTGGCCAACCAAACCACCGTGTTCCGTGAGCGGCTGGCGGGCGGCACCAAGCTCGACGACCTGCTGCCCGAGGCGTTCGCCACGGTGCGTGAAGCGGCCAAGCGCGTGCTCGGCCAGCGCCATTACGACGTGCAGATGGTCGGCGGAATCGTGCTCCATCGTGGCGAGATCGCCGAGATGCGTACCGGCGAGGGCAAGACTTTGGTCGCGACGCTCGCTGTGTATCTCAATGCGCTGCCTGGCCTTGGCGTCCATGTCATCACCGTCAACGACTATCTCGCCGCGCGCGACGCGGAGTGGATGGGCCGGGTCTATAAATTCCTCGGTATGACCGTCGGAGTGATCATCCCCAACCTGTCCGATGCACAGCGCCGCGAAGCCTATCACGCCGACATCACCTACGGCACGAACAACGAGTTCGGCTTCGATTATTTGCGCGATAACATGAAGTATGAACGCGCCTCGATGGTCCAGCGCCCGTTCGCCATGGCGATCGTCGACGAAGTCGATTCGGTGCTGATCGACGAAGCGCGCACGCCGTTGATCATCTCCGGCCCGACCGACGACAAGTCCGATCTGTACAAGTCGGTCGATGCAGTGGTGAAGCAGCTCGTCCCCGGCGATTACGAGAAGGACGAGAAGCAGAAGACGATCATCCTGACCGAAGACGGCACCGAGAAGGTCGAACGCATGCTTGAAGCGGCGGGCCTGCTCGAGGGGCAGAATCTCTACGATTTCGAGAACACCCAGGTGGTGCATCACCTCAACCAGGCGCTGCGCGCGATCGTGATGTTCAAGGCCGACACCGACTATATCGTCAAGGACGGCAAGGTCATCATCATCGACGAATTCACTGGCCGTATGATGGACGGCCGACGCTGGTCGGACGGCCTGCACCAGGCGGTCGAGGCCAAGGAAGGCGTCGAGATCGAGCCCGAGAACCAGACCATGGCGTCGATCACCTTCCAGAATTATTTCCGCATGTACCCGAAACTGTCGGGCATGACCGGCACCGCGGCGACCGAGGCGGCGGAATTCTTCGACATCTACAAGATGAACGTCGTGACCATCCCGACCAATGTCGACATCCAGCGCGTCGACGAGGAAGACGAATTCTACAAGGACACCGCCGACAAGTTTCAGGCGATCGCCAAGAAGATCAAGTACCATGCCGACAAGGGCCAGCCGGTGCTGGTCGGCACGGTGTCGATCGAGAAGTCGGAACTGCTCAGCGATTTCCTGGTCAAGGAAGGCGTCAAGCATGAGGTACTCAATGCGCGCCAGCATGAGCGCGAGGCACATATCGTGGCGCAGGCGGGCCGCAAGAGCGTCGTGACCATCGCCACCAACATGGCCGGCCGCGGCACCGATATTCAGCTTGGCGGCAACCTCGAATTCCGCATCAATGACGAACTTACCGAAATCGCCGAAGGCCCGGAACGCGACGCCGCCATAGCCCGGATCAAGAGCGAGATCGCGGTTGAAAAGGCGGCGGTGCTCGCCGCCGGCGGGCTGTTCGTGCTCGGCACCGAACGCCATGAAAGCCGCCGCATCGACAATCAGCTGCGCGGCCGTTCGGGCCGCCAGGGCGATCCCGGCCTGTCGCGCTTCTACCTCAGCCTCGACGACGATCTGCTGCGCATCTTCGGGCCGGATACGCTGTTCGCACGGATGATGCGCAACAATATCGGCGACGGCGAGGCGATCGGATCGAAATGGTTGTCCAAGGCGATCGAGACCGCGCAGAAAAAGGTTGAGGCGCGCAACTATGACGTGCGCAAACAGGTCGTCGAATATGACGATGTGATGAATGACCAGCGCAAGGTCGTGTATGAACAGCGCAGCGACATCATGGACGCCGAGACGGTCGGCGACGTGGTCGAGGATATGCGTGCCGAGACGGTCAATGCGATCGTCGGCGATGCCTGCCCGCCCAATTCCTATCCCGAGCAATGGAATGTCGAGGCGCTGAAGGAGAAGCTCGCCGATACGCTCAATCTCGACTTGCCGATCCAGGATTGGCTCACCGAAGAGGCAGTCGATCCGGAAATGATCGAGGAGCGCGTGCGCGAAGCGGCCGACGCACTGATCGTGCAAAAGGCAAGCGAGCTCGATCCCGAAACCTGGATCCAGGTCGAAAAGTCGATCCTGTTGCAGAATCTCGACCATCACTGGAAGGAGCATCTGGCAACGCTCGACGCGCTGCGCCAGGTCGTCCACCTGCGCGCCTATGCGCAGAAGACGCCGATCAATGAATATAAGCAGGAAGCGTTCTCGCTGTTCCAGCGCATGCTCGAAAGCATCCGCGAAGATGTCACGCGGACCATCGCTTATGCGCAATTCCGCATGAACGACGAGCCGCCGCAGCTGCCCGACCTGCCCGATTTCATCACGACCCATTTTGACCCCTTCTCCGGGGACGACGACACGATGGATGTGGATGGCGGTTCAGGCATGATCACCACGCGCCTGCCACCGCTGTCGATCCCGCAGCTTGACGGTTCGGACATCGGCGAAGATCCGGCGGACTGGGAAGGCAAGGTCAGCCGCAACTCGCCTTGCCCGTGCGGATCGGGGCGCAAGTACAAGCATTGCCACGGCGCGATTTAAGGGCGGCTCTGTCGCCCCCGAAAGTCGTTCGCCCTGAGCTTGTCGAAGCCTGTCCTGAGCGCCTGCCTTGGCAGGCAGTCGAGGGGGGCCGTTCTTCTTTGCGACGGCAGAGAGTGAGAGAGCGGTGCTTCGACAAGCTCAGCACGAACGGGGAGAGGCAAGAGCCTCATCACGCCGGCTGGTTCACCAGGCATAAAAAGGGCCACGCCAACCTCGGTCGGCGCGGCCCTTTTTCGAAACTTACCTCTTATTTCGGCGTGACGACACTCGGCCCTATCGAATCCATCACCGCACGGGCGTCGAAAGCACGGACATTGTCGCGTGGCTTCGGACCCTTGCCGGTCACGATCTCGGCAGTCGCCTCGAACCGGTCGATCGTGCGCACGTCGATGTCGCGGTCGAAGAAGGGATCGCCCCAGAACGGGCTCCAGCTGCGCCAGCCATAACCACGGCCATAATAGCGCCAGCTCGGACCCCAACCGCCATAGGCGCCGAACCCGCCACCGAACGACGGCGTGCTATAGGTCCGCGTCTGGCGATCGACATCACGTTCGGTCAGGATGAAATAGTCATTGCCGCTCTGCACGGTCAGTTCGGCCGCGCGGAACAGCAGATAGCGCTCGACCGTGTCGCGTGAGGTGTAGCTGTTGCCTGAAAAGCTGACGAGATAGCGGTTCGGCTCGACCTGACGGTCGCTATAGCCTGATCGGGCAAAACCCGATCCAGTTGCGGGGCGATAAGTGGATTCGGTCGCACAACCGGCAACGGCCAGTAAGGCAGAGGCAAGCGCGGCAGTGGCAAGGCGACGACGGAGCGGGGAGGCAGACATTCGATTTCTCCAATACGGCAAGATGCGATTGAACGAGCCGCATATGCCGTTAACGGTGGAACGATCTAAAAGCCGTAAGTTTCCGATCAGGATTTTTACGCCTTCACTTTGTTTTCCCGAACCTGACTAACGGCTTAATGGGGTCGTTTCGCAAGCGTTATTCTCTATTTCGGGTTACCCAAATCGTCGGAAATGCGACGAATGGGGACGCGGCGAAATGGCGGGCATGCCGTATTGGAAATTGCTGTGCGGCAAGGGGTTTTGGTCCTGCCGGGCTCACGGCGCTGCTGCGATCGAAGCAGCATTGCCTGATGCAGGAACGGATCGAGCGATTCCGGGTCAACCCCGCGATCGGCAATTGGGATGGCGTGTTTGAAGCGACGGAGAAATAGCGCCGCTCTTTCGGTACGCCGCGAGGTGCGAGCGGCTATCCGCGGCGTTCACAAATCAATCCCTCCGGATGGCGGCATGCGCCACCCGGAGGGCCGGACAGGTTCAGGAACGAGACCTGCCCGCCGGTGCCGGATCGTCAGAAGACGATCTTCAGGCCCCCGGTGATCGCGTGATCCTCGCCGCCCGTTCCGAGCACGCCGTCATAGGCGACACCCAAAGTGACGTTGGAGGATAAGCGATATTGCGCCTCGATCCGGGCGATGCCCGCGTCGCGCGACCCGCTGGCGCCAAGCACGGTGAAGTCCGTGCCGCCGTCAAACGCATGCCGGCCGGCCGGCGTCAGATCGCCCCAGCCATGGCGCCATGCCATGGTGCCGCGCAGCGACAGGGCGCCGGCCCGGCTCGTCTCGAAGCGCAGGCCGAGCGTCGAGCCATAGCTGTCCTCGCTGATCGCCTTGCCCGACAGGGCGGCCGGCCCGGAGGCTTCCTTGAACGCGTCGGTCTTGGCGCGAAGTGCGGTCAGGCCGGCGAACGGCTCGACATGGCCGCCGCCCAGCGGCACGCGATACCCGGCCTCGACAAAGCCTTGCAGGACCGATCCGTGATAATCGGCGCGCGGCGCGGCACTGAACCCCTGAAAGGCGATGCGGCGCTCAGTCTCGGTTGAGGTCCGCGCATAACCGACCCCGCCGCGCAGGTTGAAGCGACCGAACTGACCCCCGGCATAGAGCAAGCCATGGATGGTCTCCACCGAAGCCTTGCTGTCGCGGCGAGCGATCCGAAGGTCGGTGTCGGACCAGCCCCCGGCGACGCCGATCGTCACCGGCCCGATCGCGCGGTCCACCCCGATCATGAACCCGCGCGTGTCGCGGTTGACCTTCGCGGCATTGAGATCGCCGTCGCTGATGCCGGTGTCGGCAAAGGCCCGGCCCCATATCGCGCCGCCCCCATGGTCATCGCTGCCGCTATCGGCCAGGCGATCGAGCACGGCGTTGCGCAGCAACCGGCTATCCTCGACCATGGCGCCGCGTGCCGATGGATGGACTTCCCCCGACAGCTGGTCGAAGGCGTTCTGGGCTGCAGCGTCGTTCGGCAACAACAGTAGCGCGTCCTTGACCGCATTGCCGTTGGGCAGGCTGTCGGCCCCGCCGGCCGTCTCCTTCTGATTGGGCGTGATCCCGGCATCGGCCAGCGCGCGCAACTGGGCGAACTCGATGAACGCGGTGGTCGCGGTATAGCCGTCGCGCAAACCCGCAAAGGCGGTCAGGAATTTGTCCTCATAGATGAACTGGCCGGTCAGGCCGCCATCCGCCTGGACCACGACATGCTTGCCGTGCAGCACGAGCGGCTGGCCGGTCACCGACTGAAGCCGGCTGCCCGCCTCGATCTGGACCGTCCCGGTCGTGCGGAACATGTCGGTGCCGGTCGCGCCGCCAATGTCCACCGTCAGCCCCGATCCGTTCGCGAAAATGGTCGCTGCCGAAGTCTGGATAAGGTCGCCGGTGCCGCCGTCCTGGAGCCGCAGCACGCCGGCATTCTGGAAGCTGTCCAGCCCCTGCCAGACCGTGGTTTCCGCCGTTGCCGCGGCCGTAGCGCCGGCGATCGTGCCGGTCGCGCTGTTGAACAGTTGATCGTCAGCGGTGCCGAAAATGCTGGTGCCGCCGATGCTCCGCCAGGTGCCGGAATTGAGCACCAGGCTGTTGGTGCCGGAGATCTCGAGCGTGCCGATCAGGCTGCCGGCATTGCCGATCCCGACCGAGCCGGTTGCGCTGATCGCGCGATCGACGCTCAGTCCCGATGCGTTGCTGACAATGCCGTTGTTGATGATGACCACGCCCTGGCCATTGTTCGAAACGACATTGATCGCGTTATCGGCGCCCTGGACGGTGCCGTTCACGGTGACCCGGGTGTCGCCCAGGCCGAGATTCACGACCGATATGCCGGAGAAGCCGCCCGAGGCATTGCCGGCCTCCACCGTGATGTCGTCGGCGTTGGTGTCGGCGAAGACGCGGATCCCCACCTGGTTCAGGCCGATGACGTTGCCGGTCGCGATGATGCTGGTCTCGCCGCTTCCGAAATTCTCGGCAAGGATGGCATCGCTTTGGCTTTGCACGTCGGTCGCGTGGACCGTCAGGTCGGTCGCACTCACGTCGTTCTGCGCGAGAATGCCGAAAACGCTGCCCGACACTAGCCCGGTGGTGGTGATGAACGACTCGCCCGTGCCGCCATTGGTGGTACGGATGCCGACAAGGCCGCCAGACACGGTCGCGGCGTCGACCCGAATGTCGGTCCCCCCCGGGCCGTTATCGACCGCGATGCCGCTGCCGGTCGTTCCGATCACTCTTCCCGTCGCGCTCACGCGCACCGGACCGGTGCCCTGGTTCAACACCAGGATGCCGTTGTTCCCGCCCAACACCTCGTTCACATCGACGAGCAAGCCCTGTCCGCCGGTACCGGTCTCGGCCTGGATGCCGTTCAATCCCTGCCCGGTGACGGTGCCGTTCGATCGCACGATGGTGACGCCCGATCCGTAATTGCGGACCCGGATGCCGTTCTCTGCGCCCTCGACATTATGGGTATCGACCAGCAGATCGGTAGCGTTGACATTGTTCCGCGCGACGATTGCATCGTCTGCGAAACCCACCACATCGCCCGTCGTAACGACGCGGGTCGACCCGGTGCCGTCATTGTCCGCAATGATGCCATAGCTGCCGGTAACCTCGGTCGCCGCGACCGAGATATCGCCGGCAGTGACGCCGTTGGATGCGAAGATGCCGGCCGAAGTCGCGCCGGTGACTGCGCCGGTGGCGACGATACTGGTGTCACCCAGGCCAGCATTGCCCACCGAGATACCCTGTTGCTGGCCGTTGACCACATTGGCGAAGACCAGCGCCCCGGTGGTGCTGGGCCCTGCATTGACATGGATGCCGACCAGGCCCAGCCCGGTTACGGTCCCCGTTGATTCGACCCTGACGAAACCGGTGCCGTTGCTGCCAGCTTGAATGCCCCAGCTGCCACCGGTCACGTCGCCCACGGTGATATCGACATCATCCGCCGCGCCGCCGCCGGAGACGAACATGCCGGAACCGGTCTGCCCGATCACCGGGCCGACCGCCGTCACCACCACCGACCCGGTGCCGCCCCAAACGGCGACGACGCCATCGTCGCGCCCGATCACGTCCTTGACGATCAAGCTCAGATTGCCAGCGCCCAGTTCGCTGCGGGCCCAGACACCGTGACCGCCGGTGTTTGAGATCGTGCCAACCCAGCTGACGGTGGTATCGCCACCGCCGCTATTGTCGAGATAGAGCCCGTGCGCGCCATTGGCGAAGATGTCGGCGTTGGAGAAGGCAAGGATCTCCCCAGCCGATGAGCCGCTGCTACCGTTCGTCGCGAGCCTCACGCCCGCGCCGGTGAAGCTCTCTCCTCCTTCGAAGCCGATCAGTCCGTTGCCAGCCACGCTCAGCGCGTTACCGTTACCGTTGCCGCTGGTGTCGACGGTGAAGCCGGAATCGGCGACTACCGTCGCGTCGTCATCTACGATCACCTGCGGCACATCCGTCACCCCGGAGCAGCCATAGGTGTTCGGCGGCCCTTCGACGCACTGGGCATAAGCCGGCGAGGCGATCGCCGCGAAGCTGGCCGAAGCGGCGAGGATCGCCAGCCGGGAAGCCTTGCGTTGAAAAGTGCCTCTGCGGCGCGATGCGGGAGAAGCCATGGGTAAGACTTGTGAGAGAGATGAGTTCATGATGAGGGTTCCACTGTTCCTGATTGATGGCCCGCTCGGCTGCCGATGTCCCGGGGATGCGGCGGCCGACGCTGGGCCGCCGGCTCGATACGGCGCAGGAAAGCTTGAAAGCAGATGCACAGGCCGTCGCCGGACGCTGCCTCGGAATGCAACGGGTTGCATTTGGCTATGTCGTCGCGGACGCTCTCTGATGTATCATCATCGCCGAACGATATTTCGTCACCGCCGTTGCGTTCTTTTTCATGACAGGAAAACAGCAACTATCCCAGCAACATGGATCGTCTTTCCGATCGGCGCGTTGGATGTGGTAGTTGTGATGCAGCGGACACCAGGGGTGAAGGCCATTGCGACTGTGCAGTAACGGGTACAGCGTGCCGTTAACGCGCGGCCGGAATTCGCTCATCAAGGAATCAGGGACATGAAGTCGATATCAGACGCGCAAACGCGTCACCGCAAGGGCGCTTTTTTGGCGATGATCGCGGCGATCGCGATCGCCACACCGGGCAGCATTGCCACCGCGCAATCGAACAAGGAGCAGTCCACGGGAGAGATCGTTACTCAGCCGGTGCGCGATGTCGGAATCGAGAAAACCAAGATTCCGCCGCTGCTCGTCAAGGTAAGCGAAGATCCTTACACGACTGCGGGGACTGGTGGATGCGCGCAGCTTGCCTCGTCGATCGCTGCGTTGAACGACGTTATCGGCCCCGATTTCACGTCTTCCCCGGCGCAGAACAAGCGTAACATCGCCAAGGTCGGCGGGGCCGCCGTGGTGAATTCGCTGATCCCGTTCCGCGGCATCGTCCGCGAAGTCAGCGGCGCCGGCCCCGCCGAGCGCCGCATGAACGCTGCGGTCGATGCGGGCGTCGCGCGCCGTGGCTTCCTGCGCGGGTTGCAGAGCGCAAGGAAATGCCGGCGGTAACAGGCCGCGAAATTGACGCCAGGCGGGCGGGCACGGCGACTGACGTTCCTGCTCGCATGGAATGAAGGCGCGGGCGAGGTGCCCTCGCCTTATCGGTAACCGGTCACATCGGCGGGTTTGCCGGCATCCTGCACCTCGACCATATAAGGCCAGGCATCGGGACGTGAGCCGTCGAGATCGGTGAAGCCATAATGTTGGGCGAGTTGCCCACTGGTGACAGATTGGCCGTTCCGCTGCGCACGTTCGGGATCTGCAGCGAGCGCCGCCACCGCCCGGCCGGGAAAGCGCGGGCTTTCCGAAATGGCGAAATGCGGCACTTTGTCCAGTGCATCGCGCCAATTCTTCTCGGCGACACCGAATGTCTCGAGCATTATTTCCGAGCGCAGCCAGCCAGGCGACAGCGACACCGATGTCGCACCATAGGGCGCCAGATCCTTGGCATGTGCCCAGGCCATGCGGTTTACCGAAACCTTGGCCAGATCGTAGAACGGATTGATGCGGTAGTGATCGGCATTGTAATCGGCCGGTCCATCGGTGACCTCGACCAGCAGCCCGCCGGGCCGCTCGATCAGCAGCGGCAGCGCATGGTGTGCCGTGATCATGTGCGTTTCGACTTGCAATCGAAGCAGGCGAAGGCCCTTGTCGAGATCATGCTCCCAGACCGGCTTGTTCCATTCGATCAGCCGCTCGCCGCCCCAGATATCATTGACCAGCACATCCAGCCGGCCCTGTTCGGTGCGGATTCGTGCTACCAGGTCGCGCACCTGCTCCGACACCAGATGATCGACCTGCACCGCAATGCCAGTGCCGCCCAGCGCGGTGACGAGCTCGGCAGTCTCTTCGATCGTTTCGGGTCGATCATATTCGGATCGCTGTGCCCGCGTTGTCCGCCCCGTGACATAGACAATCGCCCCGGCCACGCCGAGTTCGGCGGCGATGCCGCGTCCGGCGCCACGGGTGGCACCGGCGACCAGAGCGACTTTTCCTGCCAGTTTCATGCGAACTCCCCGACCGACTCGCCTTGCGTCTGAATAAAGGCCATTTATAAACGAATATTCATTTACTAATCATCGAGCAAGATGCCCCGGCCACGAACCACCAGCGATGAAGCGATTTTCGGTCACGCGCTTGCCCTGATGCAGGAGCGGGGATCGGACGCGCTGACCTTCGCTGCGCTGGCGCAGCGTAGCGGGCTTGCCGGGTCGACCCTTGTCCAGCGTTTCGGCAACAAGGCGGCGTTGATCCATGCCGCCATGCTTCATGCCTGGGATGTGTTTGAGCTGCACAACGACCAGATCGCCGCGTCGCAGCCGAGAACCCCGGCGGGAGCGATCACCATGCTCGACCGGCTGTCGCAGGGTTATGGCGATGTCGAAAGCTATGCCGATCAGCTCCATGTATTGCGCGAGGACTTGCGCCATCCGGATTTACGCGCACGCGGGCATCGCTGGGTGAAAAAGCTCGCCGCCCGGGTCGGAGACTGTTTCGCGGAAACGCCGGGCGCACCCGCTGATATCGGTATGCTGATGATCGCCCAGTGGCAGGGCGCCTTGCTGCTCTGGGGCTTTTCACCGGGTGGTGATCTTGGGGCCGCGATCCGCGTCCATCTCGAACGATTTTTGAAGGCGTTGAAACTCGCATGACCGATCGACCCCGGGTCACCTACGCCACTGAACCGGGACTTCCGGTTGCCGAATTTCGGCGGGTGCTGGTCGAATCCGGCCTCGGAGCGATCCGCCCGATCGACGATGAGCGGCGCCTTCTTGCGATGCTCGAACGGGCTGACCTGATGCTGACTGCGCGGCTCGACGGGCCGCAGGGCGAACTCGTCGGTGTGATGCGTGCCATCACCGACTTCGCCTGGTCCTGTTATGTGCCGGAGCTCGCCGTGAACCCCGCCGCTCAGGGCCTGGGTGTCGGGCGTGGCCTGCTCGATGAGGCCCGGCGCCTGCTTGGCCCGACGGTCAGCGTCATCCTTGCCTCGGTACCGGAGGCGGCCGGCTTCTACGAACGCATCGGCATGGCGCGTCAGGCCGATGCGTTCTGGTATCGCCGGGAACGATAAGAGGTGATCTCAGGCGGCCAACCGTGCGCCCTCGATTTCGAGCAGATATTGTTTCGCGGCAAGCCCGCCGGCAAATCCCGTCAGCGCGCCGCTCGAACCCAGGACGCGGTGACAAGGCGCGATGATCGAAATCGGATTCTTGCCGTTCGCCGCGCCGACCGCCCGGAAAGCAGTCGGCCTGCCGAGTTGCCGGGCGATCTGCGCATAGCTGCGCGTTTCGCCGAACGGGATGTCCAGCAACGCCGTCCAGACGCTCTTCTGGAAATCGGTTCCGTTGAAATCGAGTGGAACGGTGAACGCCGTCAATCTACCAGCAAAATAAGCGCCGAGTTGGCGTTCGGTTTCGACCAGGAAAGGGTTTTCCGGCGCTTCGACAAGCGGGCCAAGACGAACCCGGTTCGGATCGTCATTCTCCCACAGGATTGCCGCCAGGCCCTTGTCGCTGGTAATGAGCGTCAGCTCACCGACCGGCGACGCGATTATCTTGTATGAATAGCTCATCTCTTCATTCTTTCAGCGGTCAGTTGAGCAAGATCGCCGCCGCAATCATGGCGCCAGCCGCAAGGACGCTCAGGCAAATCAGGCGCCCGGTCCGCGACGCGCCGTCCGCGAGGCGCGTGATATCGGGACTTATATCGGTCGCGGGTGCGGTGAGCTTCCTGATTGTTGCGCGCAAAAGCCGTGGCAGATCGTCGCCGGTCACCGCCAGGTCGAGCAGCAACCCGCTCAGCCGGTCGCGCAACGCTTCGCTCGAATAACGCGATAGCATCACCTTGCCCCAGGCACGCGTCGCCGCCGCCGCGAGGTCGAAGGTCGGATCGATCCGCATCAGCACGCCATCGATCGTCACCAGCGCCTTGAAAATCAACACCAGGTCGGGCGGCATCGAAAGCCGCTCTTCGCGCATCAGCGCCATGAAATCGGCAACGACACGGGCGAGTACGAGCCGACCCTGGCCGTGCCGGGCGATCAGTCGGTCGGCGGCGGCGGCGATCCGCGCCGGCGGCACACCACCGCCTTCGGTCCACGCGGTCAGGACTTCGCCCAGCCGCGCCGGATCGCCCGCGACGAGCGACTGGACGAACCCGGTCATCTCCTCGCGCCGCCTTGGGCTGACATGGCCCATCATGCCGAAGTCGAGCAGGGCGATGCGATCACCGGGCAGACAGAGCAGGTTGCCGGGATGTGGATCGCCGTGGAAGCGGCCATTGACCAGCACCATGTCGAGGATGATTTCCGCGCCGAGCGCGGCGATCCGCTGTGGATCGATTCCGGCTGCCTCCAGCCGTGCCGCGTCGGTCGGTGGCGTGCCGGCGACATAGTCCATCGCCAGCAAGGTTTCGGACGTCCACTCCCAGTGGATCGCCGGAATGACGACGCGATCATTGCCGGCAAAGTCGCTGGCGAAACGCTCGGCATTGCGGGCCTCGTTGCTGAAATCGAGTTCCTCCAGCACCGCTTCGGTCAGTTGCTGGAGCAGGTCGCGCGGGCGCAGCCGGGCGATATCGGCGCTGGCGCCCTCGGCGAGCTTGGCGAGGTGCGCGATCAATCGCAGATCGGCCTCGATCATCGGGCGGATGCCGGGGCGCCGGATCTTGAGGATGATCGCGTGGCCGTCGCTGAGCGTCGCGCGATGCACTTGCGCCATCGACGCGGCGGCAAGCGGCTCCTGATCGAACGATGCGAACGCGGTTTCGGGCGGTTCGCCGAGCGCTTCTTCGACCGCGGCGCGCAGTTGTTCGAACGGCAGGACCGGCGCGGCGCTGTGCAACTGCTCGAACGCGGCGATCCAGTCCGGCGGCAAGAGGTCGGCGCGGGTCGCGAGGATCTGGCCCAGTTTGACGAAGGTCGGACCCAGCGCTTCGAGCGCCATGCGGCAGCGCTCCGGCAGCGGCTGGGCTTGTCCGGGTTCGCCGTCCGGCTGTGGCGCCGGACGTTCCAGCCCCAGCCGCGCGAGCAGCGCACCAAGACCGAAGCGGGTGGCGACTGAACTGATATCGGCAAGACGCTGCCGGTCTCGCGCGACGACGATGATGCTTTCGAACATCCATGTTGAATAGGGGGCGATAGCACGTGGGTCCACCGCGCTCGGGTCACGATCTGCGAACGAGGCGGCATCGATCCTCATCTGCTTTTAAACTTCGCCGCCCCAAATTACAGCCCGTTAAATCCTATCAGCTGCTGGTCGACCGCCTTGTCTCCCATGGCATCGCGGATCGACGGACATTCGATTTCTTCTTTCGAAACGGATAGACTGCCCGGCCGTACCGCGGCCTCAAGATCAAAACGATAGGGGGTCAGCGATCGGGCATGAGCAATACGGGCTTGATGACCGCGCCCGTTTCCGATGCGTGAAATGCTTCTTCGATCGCGCCGAACGGGTAGGTGCGGATGAGCTTTTCGAGCGGCAGCTTGCCGGCGCGATAATAACCGACCAGCCGCGGGATGAACTGGCGTGGGTCGATCCCGCCCTCGACCACGCCGACGATCCGGCGACCCGTGCCCATCACCGCGGACGGCTCCACCTCCATCATCTGTCCCGGGGGATAAGCCCCGACCAGCGCGAGCGTGCCGCGCAGCGCCAGTTTTTCCATCGCCTGCTGCAGGAGCGCGGGAACGCCCGTCGTATCCATGATATGGTCGAACGGCCCGTTCAGATCGGCGATATCGTCCGCGGTTTCGGTAGCGCCCAATTCCCTGCCGAGATCGAGCCGATGCGCGTGGCGGTCGAGTAGCGCGATGCGTCCCGCGCCGGCGATCACCGCGGCCATCACGGCGGAGAGCCCGACCGCACCCGCGCCCAGGATCGCGATCGACTGGCCAGGCTGGACGCGCAGCGTTTCGAGCACGGTGCCCGCACCCGTCTGCACACCACAGCCGAGCGGCGCGAGGATCTCCAGCGGCAGGTCCCGATCGATCTTCACCACATTGTCGCTGTGCGCGAAGGCGTGGCTGGCAAAAGCCGATTGGCCGAAGATATTGCCCCCGATCCGGTCGTCGCCCCGCCAGATCCCGCCTTGTCCGGGGCCGATCCCGCCAAGGAAGTTTCGCGGAAAGAATTCGGCGCAATAGCCCGGCTGATGGTCGTGGCAGGCGGGGCACGTTCCACAGCTATGAAAGCTGAGGAGAACATGGTCGCCGGGCTCGACGCTCGTGACGTCTGGCCCCACCGCCTCGACCACACCCGCGCCCTCATGGCCGAAGATGCACGGGAAGGGGACGGGCAGCGCGCCGTCGCGCATCACCATATCGGTATGACAGACACCACAGGCGTGGATCCTGACCCGAACCTGGTCGGGACCCGGGGCATCCATCTGCAATCGGACGAGCCTGAACGACTCGCCTGGGGCCTCGACCACCGCTGCTTCGATCTCCATCGTCGGCACGATTAGAAGTTGAAACCGAACCGCGCATACCATTCGCGCGGGCGGTTATAGGTGCCGAAGATGGCGCCGGCCGCGACGTTGGATCCGCCCGAGGTCAAATAGCGCTTGTCGGTGAGGTTGGTGCCGCCGACCGTGAACGACCAATTCCCATTGGGCGCACGATAGCCGACACTGCCATTGACGATATCGCTCGCCGCCCGCTCCAGCAGAAGGGTGCGCTGCGTGTCGTTCCAGGCGCCGGACGTATGGGTCCAGTCGGCAAGCAAGATGACCGAACCGCCATTGCCGAGCTTCGCCTCATAGCGCGGGCTGAGATTGACCTTCCAGTGCGGTGTCTTGGGCAAATCCTCGCCCACCAGCGTACCGGCCTGGAGGGCATTGGCCCCGCCCACGGCTGCGGTCGCCGCGGCCACCGACGTATAATGGGCATCGATATACCCGATCGAGCCGTTGAGCGTCAGGCCGTTGATCGGCGCGGCGACCATCTCAAGTTCGAAACCGCGGATCAGCGCATCGCCGGCATTGTCGATGGTCGGCGATGTGCCGATCTGAATATTCAACTGGATGTTCTTGTAGGTAGTCGAAAAGGCCGCGAGGTTGAGCTGCAGGCGGCGCGCGATCAGCGTCGATTTGATGCCGGCTTCCCAGGTGGTTGCCTTTTCCTCGTCGAAATCGGGAGCGACTTTGCCTTGCGGGTTGGTCAATCGCGTGGTCCAGCCGCCGGTCTTGTAGCCCTTCGACCAGCTGCCATAGATCATGACATCGTCGTTGGGATGAAGCTGAATGCCGACCTTGGGCGAGAAGTTGGTGAACTTCTTCTGGTTGATGCCGGGCGTATAGACACGCACCGGATTGGTCGGATCGGGGAATGACAGGCCCACGCTGCACGGGATCGGGGCGAGCGGGAAGGGGCCGTTCGGCGTGATGTTGCCGTTCGGGTCAGAGCAGCCGAACAGCTTGTAGTTGAACCCGTTCAGTTCCTGCTGGCCGCCTTCGAACTCCTTCTGCTCGCGCGTGTAACGCCCGCCCAGAGTGATCCCGATCAGGTCGATCGGCCGATAATCCACTTGGCCGAAAAACGCGTAATTGTCGGTTTTCAGCTGATTGGGGCCATCGACCTGGACCAAGCCTTCCGCGAACGTCACATAATCGTGAAGGTCGCCCGCTTCCTTGAAATAATAAGCGCCCAGGACATAGTTCAGCTTACTGTCCAGCGCCTTGCCGAGCAACTGCAGCTCCTGGCTGAATTGCCACTGGTTCATCGTGAAGCTCAATTGCAGGAAGTTGAGCGGCGAACCATCCGCGTCTAGCCCGGCGTTCCAGTGCAGCTCGCGATAGGCGGTGATCGACTTCAGCGAGACATTGTCCGACAGGTCGAAATCGACCACGCCGCTCAGGCCCCAGGACTTGAGGCTGGAATAGCTGTTGCCGGTCGCATAGCTGCGGTCCGGGTCGCCGGTGACGTAGCGGCCATCCCATGGCAGGCGATCATTGGCCGGATTGCCATCGACATTGACACTGGCATAGCTGGGCAGCTGGAATTGCGGATTAAATTGCGTCCCCGCGACCCCGCACAGCGCCGCGGCATTACGCGCGGCAATCTGCGCCGTGGTGCTGCCGATGCAGAAATTATACAGGCCCGCGAACAGAAATCCGGTCGTTCCCGTCGGATCGAACGCGGTTCCGGGCAAGTTGGAGGTGCCGGCGAAATTCCCCGGCACCATCTCGGTCGTTCCCAGCAGCGTGTTCGCCGATGTGCCATTGTCCTTGCTGTAATCGCCCGACAGCGTGACCTTGAGCGGCCCGCCGTCGTTCCATTTCAGCTTGCCCCGCAGGTTCCAGTTCTCGTTCGCTCCCTCACGCTTCGCGCTGTCATAGCCGGCGGCGGAAAAAGCCGTGAAGGAGGGCGCGTTATTGGCGCGCTCGTCAGGGTAGGGGACGCGCTCGAGAAAGCCGTCGCGGCTCTTGACCCCGAAGGTGAAGGACGATTTCAGGCTGTCCGTGATCGGCAGGTCAACCGAGCCGCGCGCCTGAAGCAGGCTGAAGCTGCCCGTGGTCACATCGCCGGTGACCTTGAAAACATCGCCTGGGTCGCGCGTGACGATGGAGATGGCGCCGCCGATCGTGTTCCGCCCGAACAGCGTGCCCTGCGGTCCTTTCAGGATCTCGACTCGCTCCACATCCAGCAGATCCTGGTTCGCGCCGACGGTGCGGGCGAGATAGACGCCGTCAAGATAGATGCCGACGCCGGGATCGATGTTGAACGCGAAATCGTCCGAGCCGATGCCTCGGATATAGGCCGAAAGTACGGCGGTCGATCCGGAAAAGGGCGTGCCCGCATCGAGGTTCACATTGGGAGCGATCGCGGAAAGCTGGGCGACGCTGCCGACCGCGCGCTCCTGCAGCGCTTCCGAAGTGAAGGCGGAGATGGCGATCGGCACGTCTTGGACATTTTCCGCACGCTTCTGCGCCGTCACCACAATGTCGCCGATACCCCCTTGAGTATCGTCGGCAGGTTCCGGCGCGGCTGCCGCTGCGGCCTGGGGCGCAGCCTGCGTGGCATCCTGAGCCATTGCCGGAAAAGCGATCAATGCCGTTGTCGTGAGCAGCAGTGCCGCAGCTGATCTATTCATGAACCCATCCCCAAAAAAACGCGCGCCTGTCCCGGCGGTCGAACTTTGAATGTAGGCGTGAAATCCAGATGGGTCTTGGATTGGAACGAACCTGTCCGATGGACAGAAACGAACTGGTACCGCACCGTTTAGGGTCTGGACCCTTAGGCTCGCCCGCCGGGGGATCGCGCGCGCCACTGGCTCGGTGTGACGCCATAGCTTCGCCGGAAACAACGGCTGAAAAAGGCTGAATCGTTGAATCCCACCTCAAAGGCGATGTCGGTGACGCTCCGCCCGTCCGGACAGGCCAGCAGGTCGGCCGCGCGCGCAAGGCGGCGGGTGGTGATGAAGGCGGTCGGGGTAAGTGCCGCCTTGCGAACGAACGCTTTCTGCACGGCACGCGCGGACAAGCCGGTCGCGTCGCAGATCATCGCGGTGCCGAGCGCCGGATCGCCCAGATTGCGCAGTGCAAATTCGACCGGCGAGGCATCCGCGCATTTCATCGTTCGTGGTCCGCTCCGGCCACAGGCGATCCGCGCGGCGTCCGCCAGCAGGCCGCCAATGCCATCATCGATCCGGTCGAACATTTCGCGCTGACCCCATAAACCGAGCAGCAGGTGATTGAGAAAGGCCACATTCGGATCGTTCACGGACAATAGCCGGCCGTGCAGATCGAACCGCGTGATCTCCGGACCAAGCAATGCCGCCGGCACCTGGAGGATGAGGCAGTCGTTGAACTCCGAAATCTCGACTGAATACGGCCTGGCATCGTCCGCGATGATGATATCGCCGACACCGGCCGTTATCGTCTCGTCGCCATGGACCAGCGTGGTCCGTCCGCGGCGCTGGAGGTGGAAGATCAGGTTGTTCGCCTCGTTGCCGATCGCGATCCGGCTGATATGAGCCCTCCCGCTTTGGGCGCGGGCGAGCCCCACGTCACCAAGCGACCATCGATCAAGGTCTGCCCTGATGCCCTCGGACGCATAGGCGGTCATGCCGGGAAAGGTATCCGCGACGACCCCCCGCCAGAACAATTGCCGCTCCTGGGGCGGCACCAGCCGGGTCGAAAAATGTTCGACGGCGCTCATCATCATGCCCCTCCCATTTTGGCCCGCGCGATTGAGCGGTACCGGCTCCGGCCTTCGGCCATTGTTTCGGTAGGATACAATGCGCCCCGGCCTTCGAACGGTCAAGCAGCATGGCTCAGGCCCGGTTTGCCATCCGGGTGCGCCGGCAAATCGAGAAGCGCTCGATCGAAGTCCGGCGGAATATAAGGGGGCGTATGATCACGACGATTCCGCCTGATCCGCCGCGGACGGCAGATCAGCGATTTCCGCGGGCTGTGACTGGCTCCCTGAGTAGGATTCGAACCTACGACCACTCGATTAACAGTCGAGAGCTCTACCGCTGAGCTATCAGGGAATATGTCGTGGCGGGCTCTATAACCGGCTGAAATGAGGATGCAAGGGCTTCAAGCCGCGAATTGCTCCATCGTGATGCGATCGTCGAGCGCATGTTCGGGATCGAACAACAAAGTGAGTTCGCGCGAGCGGTCGATAATGATGTCGACGCGGGCGACGTCGCGCACTTCGCGCTGGTCGCCGACCGCACTGACCGGGCGTTTGGCGGGCTCGAGCACCTTGATGCTGATCCGCGCCTTGTCGGGCAGGATCGCGCCGCGCCAGCGCCGCGGCCGGAACGGGCTGATCGGCGTCAGCGCGAGCAGGCTGGAGCCAAGTGGCAGGATCGGGCCTTGTGCCGAGAAATTATATGCCGTCGACCCTGCCGGTGTGGCGACCAATACACCGTCACAGGCCAGTTCGGGCATGACGACGCGGTCGTTGAGCGTGATCTCCAGCTTTGCTGTCTGGCGCGTTTCGCGCAACAGCGAGACTTCATTGATCGCGGGCAGCGAATAGGTATCGCCGCCGACCGTGACGGCGGTCATCGCCAGCGGCGTGACCTTGAACGGCTTGGTCCGCGCGAGCCGTTCGTCGAGACCGTGGCGCCGCCATTCGTTCATCAGGAAGCCGACCGTGCCCAGGTTCATGCCGAATACCGGCACGATCGGCTTGCGCCGTTCGAGCATGGCATGAAGCGTCTGCAACATGAAACCATCGCCGCCGAGCGCGACGATCAGGTCTGCATCCTCGGGATGGACCCAGTCGTGCGCGTCGGCCAGCTCCTTGGCGGCTTTTTGAGCCGGTGGCGTAGGCGAGGCGACCAGCGCGCGCCGTTGCGGATCGCTCATCCGCCGGTAACGCTCATATGCCGCGCCACTGCCGGGCTGGCGGCGGCGATGTCGAAATCATGCCGCGCGGGCTTGGTCAGCAACGCGGCGTCGAGCGCCGCGTCGAGACCATCCACGCCTTGTGCGCGCAGGATCGCCTTCAGGTCGACCTGATCGTCATGGCCAAGGCAGGTATAAAGTACACCCTCGGTGGTCAGGCGGACGCGGTTGCACGTGTCGCAGAAATTGGCGGTGAGCGGTGAGATAAGCCCAAGCCGCGTATCGGTGTCGGCAATCCGCCAATAGCGTGCGGGACCGCCACTGTTATGGGCATCGCGGATCAGTGGAAATTGCGCCTGCAGATCGTCCATCACCGCAGTCAATGGCAGGAAACGGTCGGTGCGGTCCTCATCCACCGCGCCGAGCGGCATCGTTTCGATTAGCGTCAGATCAAGGCCTTCGTCACGGCACCAGGCGAGCATCGGCGCGATCTCGCCCTCGTTCCAGCCCTTCAGCGCGACCATGTTGATCTTGACCGCAAGGCCGGCATCGCGCGCGGCGAAGATGCCCCCGATCACACGGGCGACATCGCCGTGGCGCGTGATGTGGCGGAACAGGTCGGGGTCGCGACTGTCGAGGCTGACATTGATACGGCGCATGCCGGCATCGACCAGCGTATTGGCGTGCTCGGCGAGCCGGTTGCCATTGGTCGTCATGGTCAGCTCGTTCAGGTGCCCCCCTGGTCCCTTGGCACCGACATGCCGCCCGAGGCGCTTGACCAGATCGCCGACATCGCGCCGCACCAGCGGTTCTCCGCCGGTCAGCCGGATCTTGTCGATACCGCGCGCGATGAAGCGTTCGGCAATGATCGCGATCTCATCGAGGCTGAGCAGCGCCGCTTTGGGCAGAAAAACCATCTGCTCGGCCATGCAATAACGGCAGCGCAGGTCGCATCGATCGGTGACCGAGATGCGCAGATAGCGGATCGTGCGGCCGTGGCGGTCGATCAGGGCTGGCGCGCATGTCATGAGTGAGAGCTAGGCTTTCGTCGGGTCGGTAACAAGAGTGTTCGACGTTGCGTCCGCTCGAAGACCATGTTCGGACCAACGCCGGGCAAGCCTTGTTCTTCGGTCGTAAACGTCGGAAAGAGCCAAGCTAGTGCTTCGACGGGCTCGGGATGGGCGGGGGGATGCGAGTTCTGTGACTGAAGCGAGTTTGGCCCCGCTTTATATCCTCTCGTTCCGTCAGCGGGACGAACTCGCCGCGATCGCCGCAGATGCCGGCTGGCATGTCGTCGCTGCGCGTCGTGTCGAAGGCGCGGAGCGGCGTTTCCTTGGCAGTGGCGCACCGGTCGCGGTGATCGATGCGCGTGGTTCGCTAGCCGAGGGGCTCGAAGCGACGGCGGCACTGGGTGGGGCGATCGGATCGAACGGCGGGGCAATGCTCGCCCTTGTATCGCGCGGTGATATCGATGCGATCGGGCGCTTTTACGATGCTGGCGCCACGCATTTTCTCGCCAGTCCGTTCAGCGAGGCGGAATTCGTCCAGGCGCTGCGCTTTGCCGCGCGTCACGCCGACCGCATGGCGGGCGAATGGCAGGCAAGCGGCCCCGCCGACCCGCTTGGCTGGCGGCTCGACTTGCGCAGCCGGGCAATCCTGCTGACTCCCGGCTTGGCGCGATTGCTTGATCTCGACGAAGAGCCTTCGCCGCGCACCTTGTTGCGCAAGCTCGACAAGCTGGAGCGCCGTGCTGCGATTGCCGCGCTGCGCCGCCTTGCGGGCGCGCGCCACACCACCGCATTCGCGCACGACCTGACCAATGTTGGTCGTGTCGTTCAACACCTGCAACTCGACGAGAAGGGCGGGCGGATCGATGCACTGGTCGAGCCGCTCGGCAGCGCACCGGATTCGGTCGCGGCGATGCGCGATGCGCTGGCGCTGTCGCGCGATGCGGGCGGCGCGCGGCGCTGGATCGAGCGTCGCCTTGCGCGATCGGAGCAGGGCGCCGCGGATGGGTCGCTGACCGTCATCCTGGTCGCGCTCAACCGCTTCGGGATCGTCAACACCGCTTATGGACGGTCGGCGGGCGACGGCCTGTTGCGCGGCGCGCATCGCCGGATCGAGGAGGTCGCGCGCGAAACGCTCGAACGCGGCGCGCTTGTCGCGCGAATGGGCGGCTCGGAATATCTTATCGCGACCGCGGCGCCGCGCGAGCGGATCGATCTGGCGGTCGAACATATCGCCGGCGCGCTCGCACGGCCCTTCGTAGTCGGCGAATCGATCGTCGTGCTGGGCTGCCGGATCGGCATGGCCGAGCGTAGCGCGGAAGATGATGCCGCCAAGCTGCTGCGCCGGGCGAGTGAAGCGCTGGCCGACGCCAAGGCATCGGACAGCGCGACGGTGCGTGTTGCCGAAGCCGGCGAGAGCGATGCACCAATCGACCGCCTCGCGTCACAACTGCGCCAGGCGATCGAGCAGGGCGATATCGACATCCTGTTTCAGCCACAGGTGTCCGTTTCGACCGGTGAAATCGTCGGGGTCGAGGCGTTGGCGCGCTGGGACCATGCGGTGCTCGGTACGATCGGGGCCGACGCGTTGTTCGCGGCGGCCGCCCGGGCCGACCTGGAGATCGGGCTGTCGGACCATATTCAACGCATTGTCATGGCGCGTGCCGCGGCCTGGCCTGCTGCGCTGGCCGGATTACGCCTCTCGCTTAACCTGACCGCCGGCGATATCGCTCGACCGGGCTTTGCCGACCTGTTCCTCGACCGGATCGACGCGAGCGGTTTTCCGCGCAAGCGACTTACGCTGGAGATCACCGAAAGCGGCTTGATCGAGGATCTCGGTGTCGCATCGACGCTGCTCGCAACCTTGCGCAGCGCGGGATGCCGCATCGCGATCGACGATTTCGGCACGGGCTATTCGAGCCTTGCCTATCTCAAATCGCTGCCGCTCGATTATCTCAAGATCGACAAGAAACTCGCCCAGGACATCGCCGGCACCGCGCGCGACCGGGTGGTGGTGCGCGGGGTGATCGACATGGCGCGGTCACTTGGCCTGTCGGTGATCGCCGAAGGCGTGGAGACGACCGAGCAACTCGACCTTCTGGCCAAGGAAGGGTGCCAATATTATCAGGGCTTTCTCTGTTCGGAGCCGGTCGATGTCGACGCACTGCTGAATTTGATGGCGGGCCGAACCTAAGGCGCCCGACCCCGGAGCGGGTTCGAGCTGAGTTGCTCCCCCCTCCTTCCGTTCGCCCTGAGCCTGTCGAAGGGCACGCGCAACGCTTGGGCTTCGACAGCCCCGGATCCAGTCCGGCGCCGAACGGAGGGGGTAGCGATTCCACCCAAGTCGATATTGCTCTAAAAAAAGGGCGATTGTGTCGTTTGCGAACCCGCATGGTGATGACCGCTTCCGACCCACAATAAGCCATTCACGCGCCTTTGCTGCCGCCCGAAAGCAGGCGTCCGTTCAGGTATGATGATACAACCGGAAGTGGCCGGTACCGGACTCGCAGCTTTTAATATCGAGAGCGTTCAATGCGGACGCTCCGGCATCCCACTTGTGCGGGGTCATTGTGCGGTCGAAAATCGCATATGCCGCGGGTCGTGACTGTTAAATCTCAGCTTCAGCTCCCCAGCAGACCATCGCGCTGAAGGCGCGACGCGCATCGCAGGTCGTCTTCGCATCCCTATCGAGGAACCGCCCGACGAAATGATAGAGCGGGAGAAGGCTCGAGGTACGCTGGCGCCAAACGCAATTTAAGCATCTGCATGACTTAGAAGTTCGCGCACGACATCGAGAGTGCGAAGACCTTCTCCCGGGCCTTCAGCACGCGCTATCGACAGCTAGAGACCGAGTTCGCCCTCGCGAAGTTTTCGGTCACGCTCCGTCATTTCGGCATCGTCGGTTGGGAATATTGTTGCCATGCCGTCATTTGCGGCCCTTTCCTGAACCTCTTCGACAAAGGCGTGCAGTTTGTCATGATAGTCCTGGAAGGCGGCAGCATAGTCGGCGCCGTGCCGTTCCAAGGCGTCAGCAATCCGCCCCGCTCCGATGATCGCCATTGAGCCGCCCATGCCTGCGACCGGTGATACGCAGTAGCCCGCGTCCCCCACGAGAACGACCCGCCCCTTCGACCAAGACGGCATCCGGATCTGGTTGATCCTGTCGAAGTAAAAATCGTCGCCGGTTCCCACATGCTTCAGGGCTGTCGGGACCTTCCAGCCTAGCCCATCGAAATGGTCACGGATCAACGCGCGCTGCTGCGCGCGGTCGCGATAATCATATTCGATTTCGCCTTCGGTGCGGAAAGCGAGGCCAATGTCGGTCCGGTCGTCATAGCCGTTCAGAATCGCGGTCCGGCCCGGCACGCTGAACACCTCGGATACGTTGGGCGGCAATATTCCTGTCACCGGTACGACCTTCAGATAGACATAGCCTCCCATGAAGTAAGTGAAGTTCTCCTCGTCACCGAACACCAACTTCCTGGTGTTGGAGCGATTGCCGTCGCAGCCAAACACCAGGGCAAAAGTGCGTCGCGTTCCGTCGTCCAGCGTGACCGTGACGCCGTCTGGCCCGTCCTCGAGTTGCTTGATCGACCGGCCGAACAACACCTCGACCGACCCATCGATCCCGGAGAAGAGGATATCCAGCAGGTCATCGCGATGTATCTCAAATCGGGCGCGCGATGACCCTTCGACACCGAAGCCGCCGAGGGAGCGATCGTCGGCGTCCTTGAACGCGAACGCGCGCGGGGGAAGTGCTCTCGCCCGAACAGCGTCGAACATGCCCATGCGCTCGAGAATGCCGATCGTTTCGCCTTCTATGTCGACCGGCGTCCCACCCCTGCGAAGTCCGCTCGCAACCTCGATGATCGTGACCTGATAGCCCAGGCGGTCCAGCCAGAAAGCGGTAGCCAAGCCTGCGAAGCTTGCGCCACTGACAAGCACGGGAGAGCCGGACGGCGGGGTAGGATTCTGGACGGGAGCGAGGTGGTTGATCATAGGGGTATCCACGGAGAGACGAACATTGAACTATATCCAGTCCCAACATATACTCAGTATAAATAAAGGCAAGGGCTGATGGACGATAGGGACAACCGCCGGACACGAAAGCGTTTAGCCACCCGCCAGAGCATTTCGGACACGGCGACCCGCCTCTTTCTGGAACGAGGCTTCGACGCCGTGACGGTCGACGACATCGCCGCTGCCGCCGATGTCGGGCGCATGACGGTCTTCAATCACTTCCCTCGCAAGGAGGATATGTTCTTCGACCGCGAGGAAGAAATCCAGACATTGGCGTTTGAAGCCATTCGCAAGCGGGGACCCGGCGTCTCGCCGATCGAAGCGACCCGCAGACTGGCGCATAACCTTGTTACCCAAGATCACGAATTTGTGATGCTGTCCGAAGACACGAGCTGGTTTATCAGGACGGCCCTGGCCAGCGCAGCGCTCAAGGCGCGCGCGCGGGAGATGCGAGACGATTTTACCCGCGCGTTAGCGCTAGTGCTGGCCGATACCAGCAACCGGCCCACCGGTGATCCCAATGCTCATCTTGCAGCAGGCCTGATCGTATCGACCTGGAACGTCGCTTTCAGTGAAGCTCAGAGCCTCTTTGACCGCACGCGCGACGCGGGCGAGGCGAAGCGCTGCTTCCTTGCGGTCATCGACCGCGGGACCGTGGGCGCAGTCGCAGCACTTGCAAAGACTGCTTATGCTTGATTCGGCTGCGTCCCTTGAGCGTGTCCCGCAACCCGACATGCAGATGAAACCCCAAAGGAAGTCATCCGACTGAGCAACTCGGGTCCGGTGAACGAATGTCGGCTTTCGGGAAGTGCAAGCTGATCGCTAAACGTCCAGGATGGGGCGCGTAGCTGCCACCGCGAGCTTCATGGACAAGCGTCCGCTTACGCCGTTTGAGCCATTTAGCGGACGGGCCGCTTTCCACCACGTCCCGACATTCGCCGGTTGGGTTTGCAAGCTACATAATCGCCCTAGAAAAGCCCTTCGATCTCGCCATTCGCGCCGAACCGGATCGACTCCGCGGCGGGCACGCGCGGCAAGCCCGGCATGGTCATGATCTCGCCGCAGATCGCCACCACAAACCCTGCGCCTGCCGCAAGCCGCACTTCGCGCACCGGGACGACATGGCCGGTCGGTGCGCCCAGCTTCGCCGGGTCGGTCGAAAAGCTGTACTGCGTCTTCGCCATGCACACCGGCAGGGCGCCGAAACCTGCATCCTCCCATCGTTTCAGCTGGGCATGCACCGCGGGATCGGCGATCGCTTCCTCCGCGCGATAGATGCGTGTCGCGACGGTGTTGATCTTGTCGAACAGTGACAGGCTATCGTCATAGAGCGGCGCGAATTGCGGCGTGCCATGATCGCACAGTTCGGCGACCCGCCCGGCCAGTGCTTCGGCGCCCGCGCCGCCATCGGCCCAGTGCGTGCACAATATCGCTTCCGACCCCTGTGCCGCAGCTATTTCGCGGATCGCATTCAGTTCGGCCTGGCTATCGGTGTCGAACATGTTGATCGCGACGATCGCAGGCACGCCGAACTGGCGTATGTTCTCGATATGGCGCGACAGGTTGACGCCACCGCGCCGTACCGCCTCCGGATCGGCCGTGCCGAGATCGGCTTTGGCCACCCCGCCATTCATTTTCAGCGCGCGCACCGTTGCCACGATCACCGCGGCCGACGGTTTCATCCCGGCCTGTCGGCATTTGATGTCGAAGAACTTCTCCGCGCCCAGATCGGCGCCGAAACCGGCTTCGGTCACCACATAATCGCCCAGGGAAAGCGCGGCACGCGTCGCGATCACCGAATTGCAGCCATGCGCGATATTGGCGAACGGTCCGCCATGCACGAACGCCGGATTGCCCTCCAGAGTTTGCACCAGATTGGGTTTCACCGCCTGCGCCAGCAGCACCGCCATCGCGCCATCCGCTTTCAAATCGCGCGCTGTGACCGGTTTCTTGTCGCGCGTGTAAGCGACGACGATCCGCCCGAGCCGTGCTTCCAGATCCTCCAGATCGCTCGCCAGGCACAGGATCGCCATGACCTCGGACGCGACGGTGATGTCGAACCCGCTTTCGCGCGGATAGCCATTCGCGGGGCCACCGAGCGACTGCGCGATATCGCGCAGTGCGCGGTCATTCATGTCGAGAACGCGCCGCCACACGATCCGGCGCACGTCGATATCGAGCGCATTGCCCCAATGGACGTGGTTGTCGATCATCGCCGCGAGCAAATTATGCGCCGAGGTGATGGCGTGGAAATCGCCGGTGAAATGAAGGTTGATGTCCTCCATCGGTACGACCTGAGCATATCCGCCGCCGGCCGCGCCGCCCTTGGTGCCGAAACAGGGGCCGAGCGAAGGCTCGCGCAGACATAGCACCGCATTCTTGCCGATACGGTTCCCAATTCTGTTCAGCGCGTCGGCAAGCCCGACCGAGGTGGTCGACTTGCCCTCGCCGGCTGGTGTCGGGTTGATCGCGGTGACGAGGATCAGCTTGCCCTGTTTTCCCGTCGTCGGGACGCGCGACAGGTCGATCTTCGCTTTGAAATGTCCATAAGGTTCAACGGCTCCGGGGGGAATCGACAGCTTGGCGGCAATCTCCCCGATCGCCTCAATGTAGCGGCGCGGGAAATCTCTATGTCAGTCAGCATGACGTCAGTCCTACCAACGGGCTGGCGCAACACAATCCTTGCGAGTAGAGTTCTCGCAATGTTCTCGCGAGGCGACCAATGACTGGCCTGACTGTCCCACTGTTGATGATCGCTGTCCTGCTGATCGGGCTCGGGCTGGGCTGGTTCGTTGGCGGGCGCGGAAGCGCGGAAGCGCGCGCCGAACGCGATGCACGGACCGAGGAATACAAGCGCGTGATCGTCGATCTCGCCTCGGCGGAGGAGCGGGCGAGGGCGGCCGACCAGCTGCGCGAGGAAATCTCGCTGATCCGCGACGAACGCGATTATGTGCGGACGGAGAATGCGACGCTCAAGGCACATGCCAGCGCGTTCGAGGCGCGGCTTGAGGAATTCAAGAATTCGCGCGAGGCAATGACCGGCCATTTCAATGAGGTAGCGAACAAACTTCTCACCGAGGCGCAAAAGAATTTCCTCGAGCGCGCCGATGCGCGCTTCAAGCAATCCGAAGAGACCGCCGGGCAGAATTTGAAATCCATGCTTCAGCCGGTGAGCGATCGCCTGCTCAAATATGAGGAAGCGGTCTCCAAGGTCGAAACCGAGCGAAAAGGCGCTTTCAGCGAATTGAAGGGTCAGATCGAACAGATGCGCATCGGCCAGGAAAAGGTCAGTTCCGAGGCCGCCAAGCTGGTCAATTCTTTGCGCAACGCACCGAAATCGCGCGGCCGCTGGGGCGAACAGCAATTGAAGAACGTGCTCGAAAGCTGTGGCCTGGCCGAACACACCGACTTCCAGACCGAAGTCAGCGTGGCCGGCGGCGACGAGGGCGGGCGGCTTCGCCCCGACGCGATCGTCACCGTACCGGGCGGGCGCAGTCTGGTGATTGACGCCAAGGTGTCACTCAACGCCTATCAGGACGCGTTCGGCGCGGTCGATGAGGAGGAGCGGGCACGCGGGCTGGTGCTTCATGCCGCGTCGATGAAGGCGCATATCAACGGCCTTGGCAACAAAGCCTATTGGAGCCAGTTCGCCGACGCCCCGGATTATGTCATCATGTTCGTCCCCGGCGAACATTTCCTGTCCGCGGCGCTCGAACAGGAACCGACATTGTGGGATTTCGCCTTCGAAAAGCGCGTCCTGCTCGCCACGCCGACCAACCTGATCGCGATCGCGCGGACGGTCGCGGCGGTATGGCGTCAGGAACGGCTCGCCAAGGAAGCGCGCCAGATCGGCGAGCTCGGCAAGGAGCTATACGACCGGCTGGCCAAGGCGGCGGGCGATCTGCGCAAGGTCGGCGGCGGACTGACCTCGGCGGTCAATAATTACAATGCTTTCGTGTCGAGCTTCGAAAGCCGGACCCTGGTCACCGCGCGCAAGCTGAAGGACCTCAACATCGAACCCGGCGCGCGCGAGATCGAGGATGTGCCGCCGGTCGAAGCGCTGGCGCGCTATGGTGCCGAACCGGTATTGATCGAAGGCGGACTGGACGAGGCGGCCGAGTAAATCCTGACCGGGTCAAAGGTTTACACCCTTGATCGATCGGGTATCCCGTTCGTCCATGGCCACCCTACTCGTCCCGGGCGATCCCGCACCCTGGTTTCACGCCGCCGCACTCGACGGCAATCCGCGCTACGCCTTCGATTCGGTCGCCGGCCGGCCGATCGTGCTGCTGTTCCATGGCAGCGCCGCGTGGCCCGCCAGCCAGGAGGCGCTGCAAGTGATGGAGCGTCATCGGCATCTGTTCGACGATGCCAATGCCTGTTTCTTCGGGGTGTCGATCGACCCGGCCGACGCGCAGGAAAAGCGTATCGAACAATCGCTGCCGGGCATCCGCTGGTTCCTCGATCACGATCGCGCGGTGTCCGAGAGATATGGCGCGATCGACGGCGAGGGGGAGGGGCTGCGTTATCGCCCGCAATGGCTACTGCTCGATGCGATGCTCCGTGTCGTCCAGCGCGCGGAAATTGCCGGCGGCGAGGGCATCATGGCCGCGCTTGCGGCGCTGACCGGACAAGACCGAGACACCAACGCTCCCGTGCTGATCGCGCCGCGCATCCTCGAGCCTGCGCTGTGCCGCCGGCTGATCGACCTGTACGAAACGGTCGGCGGCGAGGAATCCGGCTTCATGCGCGAGGAAAACGGTATGACCGTGCTCAAGGTCGATCATGGCCACAAGCGGCGGTTGGACTGCATCATCGAGGACCAACAGCTGATCGCGACGCTCAGGGCGCGCCTTAACCGTTTTCTGCGGCCAATGATCAACCGCGCATTTCAATTCGACGCGACCCGGGTCGAGCGCTGGATTGTCGCTTGTTATGATGGCGATAATGGCGGCGGCCACTTCCGCGCGCACCGCGACAATACGACCAAGGGTACAGCGCACCGCAAATTCGCCTGCACGATCAACCTCAATGCCGATGACTATGACGGTGGTGATCTGCGCTTTCCCGAATTCGGCGCACGAACCTATCGCGCACCGACCGGCGGTGCCGCGGTCTTTTCCTGTTCGTTGCTGCACGAGGCGACACCGGTCACACGCGGCAAGCGCTACGCCTTCCTGCCGTTCCTGTACGATGACGCCGGTGCGGCGTTGCGCGAACAGAATTTACGTTTCCTCGCACCCGATCTCGGCACCTACAGTGCCGGTACCGCACCCGCGCCGTGACCGGTTCGGCATATCGGCGGCGCAGGAGCCACGCATGAATCGAACCCGCCCTCGATCCGGATTTTTGCCGCGGCTGTATATCGCCGCGATGTGGCCGTACGCACTGGAGCGCTGGTTGCTCTAGTCGCGACGTGCCGGGCTCAGCACCAGCCGTGCCTGACCGCGCCCGCTCAGCACCAGCTTGCCATTCTGGTTCGAACTCACGCTGAGGCGCTGCCCTAGCACGCCAAGGATCGCCTGTTCCTGAGCCATGCCTCGCGGAGGGCAGGCCATGCGAGTCGATGCCAACGGCCCTGCGGTCAGGAACCCGCGCTCGAAGCGGAATGCACCGCTGAAGCCGTTGCAGCCGGTATTGCCGCTGACTCGATCGTCGGAGAAGGTGATCGAGGCGGATTTTGCGCCCCGGGTCAGCTGACCGCTGACGCTTTCGATGCGCCAGGCGCCGGCGATTGCGGGTGCCGATGCTATAATGGGGTTGCCGCCGCAGCCGCTGACCGTCCTGCGGCCGACCTTCACGGTCACCTTGTCCGGAAAGACGCGGTCGCTCATTCCGTCGCTGCACCGCACGCGGGTGACATCGACCGTGATGCGCCGGGTGACATAGCGCAGTCCGTTGAAACTGGGACGTGCGACGGGTGCCTTGGTCGTGACCTTGGTGCGCCCATAATCACCGACATAGCGGATCAGGCCGCGATCGATCGACAGCGTCCAGCCGGGTTCCGTGCCGACCGCCTTGTAGGGCAGGGGACGCTGGGTCGCCGCAAGGACGGGGGCGGTCAACAGCAGGGCGGGGGCAGCCAGTGCGAGGGCGAACTTCATGTCGTGTCTCTCCTTGAAAGCCCGCGATATGGCCGCGCGGCTGAACCGATCGTTACGTAACCGTTCAGCGGGCAGAAGGGTTCAACCGCGATGCTGCGCGAGCACTTCATAGGCCATCACCGCCGTCGCCACCGCGGCGTTCAGGCTGTCTGCCTTGCCGAGCATCGGGATCTTGACCAGCATATCGCATTCGGCTGCGTACTCGGCCGGCATCCCCTGCGCCTCGTTACCGGTGAGCAGGAAGGCCGGTGAGGTGTATTTCGCCGCGCGATAATCGGTGTCGGTGTCGAGGCTCAGGCCGACGAGCTGGCCGGGGCCGCTGCGTAACCAGGGCAGGAAATCGCTCCATTCGGCCTGCACGACGGGCACGGTAAACAGCGCGCCCATGCTCGCGCGCACCGCCTCGACGGAGAATGGATCGACCGACTCGCCGATCAGGATCAGCGCGCCCGCGCCCACCGCATCGCCCGTGCGCAGGATCGTGCCGAGATTGCCCGGGTCGCGCAGCCGCTCCGCGACCAGCCAGATGTCGGCGCTGGTCCGGTCGAGTACTGAAAGCGCGGAAGGGAATTCCGTGAACACGCCAACCACCGCCTGCGGGTTGTCCTTACCCGACAGCTTTGACAGGATTTCGGCATTGGTTTGAATCGCCTGGCCGCCGCTATCCTCGACATCGAACACCAGCGTCCGCACCAATGGGTGCGATGCGCCTTCTTTCGAGAAGAACAGATATTCCGGGATCCGGCCATTCTCCCGCGCCTCGGTCAGGATGCGCAAGCCCTCGGCCAGGAACAGCCCTTCCTCGCGGCGATGGCGCTTCTGGCGCAGGCTCTGGATGCGCTTGACCAGCGGGTTGGAAAAGGCAGAAATCTCACGCGGCACGCGGGATCAATCCTCGCCGAACTTGGCTTCCACCAGTTCGCACAGCGCGCCGACCGCGGCTTCGGCGCCGTCACCATCGGCGCTGATCGTGATCGAATCGCCCATTGCCGCGCCGAGCATCATCAATCCCATGATCGAGGTTCCGGTGACGCTGCCCGCGCCATCCTTCTCGACCGACAATTCGACCGCCTGGGTCGAGGCGAGGGTGACAAATTTCGCGCTGGCACGCGCGTGCAGCCCACGCTTGTTGGTGATCAACACGGTCCGCTGCACCGGCATCAGGCAGCGGCCTCGCCAAGCACTTCGGACGCGACGGTGATATATTTGCGGCCCGCCTCGCGCGCCGCCGCGACCGCATCGACCACTTTCATCTTGGTCCGCGCCGACGCCAGCCGGATCAGCATCGGCAGGTTGATCCCGGCGATCACCTCGACCCGGCCCTTTTCCATCAATGAGATAGCGAGATTTGACGGCGTGCCGCCAAACAGGTCGGTCAACAGGATGACGCCATTGCCGGCATCGACCGCGGCGATCGCCTGAGCGATGTCGCCGCGCCGCGCTTCCATATCATCGTCAGGGCCGATCGCGATCGTCGCGATGCGCTCCTGCTTGCCGACTACGTGCTCCATTGCGGTCACGAACTCATCGGCGAGGCGCCCATGCGTCACCAGAACCAGGCCGATCATTGCAAAACAGTTCCACTCCCAGGCGGGGTCGCCGGGGCGCCCTCCAGCGAGTCCTGGGGCGCCGCGGCAAGATCGCGGTGAGTGACCGTGGGGGAAAATCCCGCGTCGCGCAACCGTGAGGCTACCCGTTCGGTGACATGCACTGAGCGGTGTCTCCCCCCGGTACAGCCAAATGCGACCGTAACATACGACTTTCCCTCCGCCCGATACCGCGGGAGCAGGAGGAGAAGGAGTGATTCGATCTGTTCCAGCGCCGCGTCGTAAGCGGGGTCGCCCGCGATATAGGCGCTGACATCCGCATCGAGTCCCGTGCCCGGCCTGAGCGTTTCGACCCAGTGCGGATTGCGCAGGAAACGCATGTCGAACACCAGATCGGCGTTACGCGGCACGCCTCGCGCATATCCGAACGACATGATCGACAGGGTCGGCTCACCGAGTCCCTCGCCGGAAAACGTCTCGCGCACCTTCTGCGCCAGCTCGTTGGCGGTCATGTTGGTCGTGTCGATCAGCCGGTTGGCCCAGCGCCTGAGCGGCGCGAGCAGTTCGCGCTCGCGTGCGATCCCGTCGCTCGCGGGGCGGTCCAGCGCGAGTGGATGCCGTCGCCGCGTCTCGGAATAGCGCCGTTCCAGTTCGCCGCCGGCGCAATCGAGGAACAATGTGCCGATGTCGTGGCCATGTTCCTTGTGCAGCTTCTTGATTCGCTTGACCACGCGGTCCGGGTCGAAGTCGCGGGTGCGCGCGCCGATGCCCAGCGCCAAAGGCTGCGCGGTCGTCTCGGCGCCCTCGGGCAGCGGAGCGGACAGCAGCCGGTCGAGCAGCAGCAAGGGCAAATTGTCGACCACCTCCCAGCCGAGGTCCTCAAGCGTGCGCAGGACGGTGGATTTGCCCGCGCCGGACATGCCCGTGACCAGCAGGATATTCTTCGGATCGTGCGTCATGCCGGATTCGACAGGCGCTTCAATGCCAGCTCGACCTTGATCGGGGCGGACGCTTCATGTGCATCCAGGATCACTTCGGGGACGACGATCCCGGCGATCCTGCGCTCCATCTTGTCGAGCGGCATGCGGTCGAACCCGCTGGCCAGACGCACCAGCAGCGTCACAGGGATGCGTCCGACATGGGGCATCGCGATAATGCCAAGACCGCGCACCTCGATCCGGCCGGCGATCGTCGCGGGCGCGGAGGCGAGCAATGCATCGCCGCTGCGCACCAGGATGGTGTAGTCGTCGCTGATCAGCACGGCGCCGCGATCGATCAGGCGCAAGGCGAGGTCGGACTTGCCGGATCCCGAGGGACCTTCGAGCAATACGGCACGCCCGTCGATCGCGACGGTCGAGACGTGCAGCGTCTCGGTCGAGACGGTAGGTATCTGCGGCTCGCGGCTCATCTGCGATCCCTTAGGGGTAATGTCACCACGAAACGTGCCCCGCTCAATCGGTCTTCGCGCGATTCGACCGAGATTGTCCCCTGATGCCCTTCGACGATGGTCCGCGCAATGGCGAGGCCTAGTCCCGAATGCTTACCGAATTCCTCGCTCTCCGGGCGGAGCGACTGGAAGCGGCTGAATACCTGTTCGCGCGCCTCTTCGGGGACGCCAGGTCCGTCGTCTTCGACCTTGATCACCAGATCCTCCTGATCGCGCGCCGCGGCGATGGTGATCAGGCCGCCATCGGGCGAGAAGGACACCGCATTGTCGATCAGATTTTCGAACACGCGCTCGAGCCGGGCACCTTCGCCCATCACGATCAGCGGTTCGCCGGGGCGCTGGTCGAAGCGCAACCGGATACCGCGTTCGGTGCCGCGGTCGGCGCGCTGTTCGAGCAACGCCGCGATCATCGCACCAATATCGACCTGTTCGAACTTGGCGCGGCTGAGCTGCGCATCGAGCCGCGAGGCTTCGGATATATCGGTGATCAGCCGGTCCATGCGGTGGACATCGTCGCGCACGATGGCGAGCAGCCGTTCCTGCAATTCTGGATCGCGGACCAGCGAGAGTCCCTCGACCGCCGATCGCAGCGAGGCGAGCGGATTCTTCATTTCATGCGTCACGTCGGCGGCAAAGGCCTCGGTCGCGTCGATCCGCGCCCGGAGCGCGAGGCTCATGTCGGACAAGGCGCGCGCCAGCATGCCGACTTCGTCGCGGCGGGTCGGCAGGCGCGGCACGACCACTTCGCGCGCGCGACCCAACCGGACCCGCACCGCGGCGCGCGCCAGCTTGCGCAACGGCCGCACGATCGTGCGCGCAAGAAAGAGCGACAACAGGATCGAGACGATCGCGACGATCAGCAGCACGACGCTGAGCCGGAAGCGCTCGACGCGGACCGTCTGAGTGATGTCGGTGGCATTGGTCGTCGTCATGACCACGCGCCGCTCGCCCTTGGGCCCAGGAATCGCGGCGGCGGCGGTGATGACCGGCGTTCGATCGGGCGCGCGCCACACCGTCGCGGGCGCGGTTTCGGTGTTGCGCGCGGTGCGCACATCGGGCCAGTCGAGCCCGGCCGCGCGTTCGCGAAAGAGCGGCGCGCGCGGCGCGCCGACCACCGTGTCGATCATCGCATCGAGGAAACGCGCGGCGCCCTGACCCCAATCCTGCTTGTCCGGATCCTGCAGCACGGCATTGCGCAAGCCCAGCGCGCGGGTATCGCTGATCAGCGTTCCCGCCTCGTCATAGATGCGCAGCCGCGCGCCGGTGTCGCGCGCCAGCCGCAATGCCAGCGCATCGCGCCGTTCCGGCTGTACCGATCGAAGCGCTTCGGCGATCAGGCGTGCCTCGCGGCTCGCCTGCGCGACACGGCTGTCGACGATCCGGCTGCGATAGGAATCGAGATAGAAGAACCCGCCGGCGAGCAGCGCCAGCGCGAAGATGTTGACGAACAGGATCCGTGGCGTGAGCGAAACACGGCCGGACCAGCGCAGCGACAGCTCGCCGTCGTCATGCCTTGGCGTCATTCCTCTGAAAAGCGGTATCCGGCGCCATACAGCGTTTCGATGGCATCGAATTCAGGGTCGATCTGCCGGAACTTGCGGCGCACGCGCTTGATATGGCTGTCGATGGTGCGATCGTCGACATAGATATCGTCCTGATACGCCGCATCCATCAACTGGTTGCGGGTCTTCACGATACCGGGTCGCTGCGCCAGTGTTTCGAGGATCAGGAATTCGGTCACGGTCAGCGTCACATTCGCGCCGGCCCAGGTCACGCGGTGCCGTGCGGTGTCCATCGTCAGCCGACCGCGCTCCAGTTCGGCGGCCGCCGATTCCTCGTCGCCCGCCGGGCCGGCCTGAGCCAGTTCGGTGCGGCGCAGAATGGCGCGGATCCGGGCGATCAGCAGGCGCTGGGAAAAGGGCTTGGCGATATAATCGTCAGCGCCCATCGCCAGGCCGAGCGCCTCGTCGAGCTCGTCATCCTTGGACGTGAGGAAGATCACCGGCGTCGCCTGTTTCTCGCGCAGGCGCCGCAACAGTTCCAGCCCGTCCATGCGCGGCATCTTGATATCGAAGATCGCCAGGTCGGGCGGATTCTCGATCAGCGCCTTCAATGCGGTCTCACCATCCGAATAGACGCGCGTCACGAAGCCCTCGGCCTGAAGCGCGATCGATACGGAAGTCAGGATGTTGCGGTCGTCATCGACGAGCGCGATCGTCGCCGTCATTCGGCAGCCTCATGATTTGTTACGGCATCGGTAGTGCAAAGGCGGGGTAGGCTCAACCGGATTGGTGGGTTGTGCCCGGGACATGATCTGCTTCCTCCCCGGTACAGGGAAGGGGACCGCGCGCTTTCTTCAAGCGGGTGGTGGAGGGGGCGGGCCGGTGACGTGACGCTTGCGGCAGATACCCTTTGCGAGCGGTACGTTGCCGGCGCACCCCTTCCGTCGCGCTTCGCGCGCGTGCCTCCCCGTGCCGGGGAGGAACTTATTGTCCTTCATCTTTGATGTCCCGGTAGGTCAGATTCCATTCCTCTTCCTCGCTGAGGGGGTGCTGACGCGGTTGTGGGTCGGGCCAGTAGAGCGTGTCGCGCGGCATGACCGGTGCGGCGAAGGTGAGGGCGAGGGCGTCGGCATCGTCGGGTGAGGCAAGGCCGCGGGCCTTCATATGTTCCTTCTTCTCAAGCAGGATCTCGGCGTCGTTGGCATAACCGTATTCGACGCCGGTCAGGTCGGTCGCCAGTGCATCGTCGTCGGGGATCGCCCCGTTTTCCAGCCAGCCGCGCATATTGATCCACATTTCGGCGCGCTTGTTGGCGGTCTGGACCCGCATAGCGCCCGACCAGGTAGCGTCACCGCCTTTGCTGCCGAACCAGACTTCATGGACATTCTCCACGCCCAATTGGCGCAGGCGATCGACCACCGCTGCACCCACACTGCCGGCATCGACGAAGATCGCATCGGGGCGGTGCATTTGGGCGGCGAGCGCGACATCGCCGGCCAGCGTCATCGCATCGGTCTTGAACCAGCGCTTCCATGGCCGGCTGCGCGCGTCGCGGCCGCAGCGGATCGCCAGCGTCGAATGATCGTCGCCGAAGCGCGCGCAATCGAGTCCGAAGATGAGCGGTTCGGTCGGCAGATTGTGGAAATCGCGCACGCGCGCCGCGTCGACCAGATCGCTGGCGATGAACTGCATCGATGACGCGGATGGGAACTGGCCGCGGACACGGACCTTCACGATGTCGCTGTCGACGCCATAAGTCTCGATCAGTTCGTCGAGATAGGCCTTGTTGGTGCCCTCGACGGTGCGGCTGTCGATTTGCGCTGTGTTCCACAGATGACGGTGCGCGCCGAAGCATTCGCGGAAAGGCCCTGAATTGCTGGTCGGGTTGCCGAAAGCGAGGAAGATGATCTCGGTCTGCTCATCGGTCAGCGCACCGAGGGCGACCTCCCACACCTTTGCCGGGATGCCGCTGGCCTCGTCGAACACGAGGATCAGGCGTTTGCCCTGATTGTGGAGGCCGGCAAACGCCTCGGTATTGGTCAGGCTCCAGGTGACGAGGTCGGCGCGCCAGCTTTTGTCATGGCCGGGGCTGGTCGAGACCAAAGCCGTTGCGCCGACCCGGAACCAGTCGCGGGTAAGTGAGAGATTGGACCATTTGGCGAGCTCGGGCGCTGTCTTGGTGAGGAGCTGGTTCTCGGTGTTGGCGGTGACCACGATGCGCGTGTCGACGCCGGTATCGAGACCCCATTTGATCAGCATCGCGATCAGCGCCGACTTGCCGATGCCATGGCCTGACGCGCGGGCGATGCGGCAGGGGGTGAATTGGGTCGCGGGGTTTTGAAGGTGTTCCCCGATCGCTTCCATCACCTCGCACTGCCATTCGCGTGGGCCAGTGACGCCCTTCAGCGTGCCTTCGCCCCAGGGGTAGGCGAAGGCGGCATGGCCGAGCGGGTTATGCCTGAAGTCGGGCATCTGCGCGGCGAACGAGTCCGTGGAAGAGGTGTCCATCGCGCGGCTATTCCCGCGCTTGATGGTGCGGTGCTTGACGAAGTCGCGACCCTGCGATTCTGTCGACCCGCTCCATTGCCTTGCGGATTTCCTCTGCGATATTTTTCTCCTCCTCGGGCGGCGGCATGGGGCGCGCCCAGATGCCGGGGCGGCGGGCGCGCAGCCATTGCAGCGCGGCGGTGGTATCGGGGCGGACCTCGCGCTTGTAGCGCACGATCACCGGCTCCTCGGTGCCGGCCGGGTGATAGATGCGGACCGCCTCTTCTTCGTAGCCGATCGCGCGCTCGTACAGTGCACGCTCGACACGATCGTCGGCAACGTCTTTGCCCAGCTTGGTCGCTTCGGCGAACTCAGGGTAAGCGGCACGCCAGCGGAAGATGGTGCTGCGTGAGACGCCGAACACAGCGGCGAGTTCGCGATCGGTCAGGCCCTGGGCGTAAAGCTCTTTCGCCTGGCGGACATAAGCGGGTTTAAAGGTCGAGGGGCGGGTTTCCATGCTGCCCAGATAACGGCGCTCGCATTGGGTTTGAATCGAGGCCGTTCGATGAAGGGCAGGGGAGATATGGGACACCGGTTGTTGTATATCTCCGGCGCCGGGCGCTTGGGGGATTTATGAGGCATCTAATTGAATATAAATGATATTTAGGATTTTTTTTGCAATCCGCCCCAAACGCGGTGCGTTCTATGGGTTTGGGGGTTAAGTAAGCTGTCACCGAAGCGCGGACTGAAAGCGCGGTATGCCGTCAGCAAAGGAGAATTTTGTGAATCGAGAGTTTTTTGTAGCGAAACAAAATAATGCAAAATTACTGCTTTCGACATTATTCCTAATAACGATCTCCGCAATTACCTTTTATTATCTCTATAGAGGGCCTGATCAAAACAGCCTGCGGGTTGTGCTCAGGGAAGGATATCTATTTTATCCCATGTTCGGATTGGGGTTTGTGCTTTTTCTTGCGCTCTCGGTTGGAGGCATTTATCGCCTCATCTCTGGTGCAAACGGTTTGAGGGTCGATCGTGATGGCATCAACTTAAATGGTTCATTGCTGGTAAAATGGAATGATATAGCCGCTTTGGAACATTACGAGGATTTCACGTCCTCACACCTGACCGGGTACAAAATTATTCTTAAAGATCCGGAAGGCTTTTTATCCGCGCATAAAGGGCATCCGCTTTACAAAAGAATGTTAGCTAACCAGAAATCCATATCCACGCCCGTGGCGGTTTATACGAATAGTCTGAATATGGATCACGATGAATTTAATTCCGTTGTCGGTCATTTTCTTCGCAAAAATGAATTACGGTGACGGTGAGATCACGATGATCGGGCACTTTATTCAGCGTGAGATGTCACCGAAACCCCACCGAAACCCCGGGCGAGCGATAGAATCGGACGGTCCAGCGGGCCGCGCGTGGAATTACGCGAAAACAGGAGGCGCTTGGCAGGGCATCCGCCCATCCTACCGCCGCATCATGAGACGCTTCCTGATCATCTGTGCGCCGCTCACGATCTACGCGACCATGACGAGCGC
Source organism: Sphingomonas sp. So64.6b (assembly GCF_014171475.1). Classification (NCBI taxonomy): domain Bacteria; kingdom Pseudomonadati; phylum Pseudomonadota; class Alphaproteobacteria; order Sphingomonadales; family Sphingomonadaceae; genus Sphingomonas; species Sphingomonas sp. So64.6b. The sequence continues at coordinate 1,713,518 of NZ_CP048817.1, read as the reverse complement.
GGCACCCGCTCCTTCGCCACCCGTCGAAGTGCAATACCACCGGCCGACCGATATATTCATCCTGCTCGACAATCTGCCCGACTGGTTGCCGGGTTATACCGCATCGGCCTATGGCGCGGATTGGTCGCGGCAGTACGGATTGAGCGCACGAGATCGTCGCCTGCTCGCCGCCTATCGCGCCTTTCGGCTGCGCACTGCGCCCGTGGCGCGGGATGAACCAGCCTCCGGATCGATGACCGTACTGGCGGCCAAGACGCTGCGTAATCTTGACCCATTCTCCAGACCGTTCTTTGCCGGAGCCGATTTCGCGCAGAGCGCCCGTACGGCGATTGCGGCGCAGCCGGCCAGCGATCGGACGATGCTGCGCGCTTATGTCGCGCGGTTTGCGCCACGTGCGACGACCTTATTGGCCACACAATCGCGATTTGGCGCGCAGCATAAACGGCTGGCGGCAGAGCTGGCCGACCCGAAGCTGGCCGGCTTCATCGCCGAAATGCGGGCCTTTTACCGTGTGCCGCCCGCGCCGGCCTTTACCGCGCGGTTCGTGTGGTGGCCCGATAGCGGCACCACTCAGGCCAAGGTGCGGGGGCGGTATATCCTGCTGCAATCCAATCCGAACGCCGACATGCAGGAAATGAATTGGGCGCCGATCGTGCTGCACGAATTTGCGCACTATCTGTCGGCGGGCATGGAAGATGGTGTCCGGAAGCGTCTTTCAACGGCCTATCTGCGACTATGTCCGGCAGCGGCCTCGATGCGCAATCCGCTCAACACGCTGGAGGAACCGCTGGCAATCTATTGGGGACAATATCGCTATAGTCGGACGATCAGGGGACGTGAACTGACGCCGGACGAGAGCTGGTATAATCAACCAGTCGCCGACCGCATCGCCAAGGCGCTGGCGCGCGCCTTTCCAGCCGATGCGCCTGCACCGCAGCTGGACGATCCGCGGCTGATCGAGGTCGCTGGTATAGCGTGCGCCGCAGGTTGAGGTGAATTGGTCCGCGGACTTCCGCTAACGCTGAGCTTGTCGAAGGGGCGCTCTTTCTACTGAGGTAAGAAGAGCAGGGCGTCGACAGGCTCAGCCCGAACAGAGGAGGGGAGGCCGCTTAGAGTCTGCGCCGCGCCGGTACCCAGTGGTTGACCGGGGGTAACGGTGCGGGGGTAAGTAACGGTGACACGTAAGTAACGGTGCGTGTAACGGTGACACCTGCAATAACCCCTTTACCCGGCGCTGCCCACTGGCACCTCAAAGGCGGCAGATCAGGTCAGTTTCATTTGTTATGTTTGTGACGAATGACAATTTCCCCTAGCGAAGCAGGGCAAGAAACATCATCGACCGGGTATCGCGCATGTCGAATCTGAAGATGGATTTCCGCCAGCCGCATGCCGGGCTGGCCGATCATTTCTCGTTTTTCTACCATTTCCAGCAAAGCGACGATCGTTTCGAAGCGGTCAAGTATTTACTGTTGCCGAGCCCGTCGCAACGGTAAGCGAGCGTTCGCGGCACCGACTGCGCTGCATGCAATGATTGCATTGCATGCAGTATGCAGACCGTCCGGGCTGGACGGTTCGCGAGGCTGAGCTAGCCTATGTCGCTCGCACCAGCGGATGCGAAACATATGGTCGGGTTATGGAAATAATTCGCGCCACGAAGGCACGGGCCGTTCGGCAACCAAACGCCCAATCGTCACCATAGCGATAATCGGCTTTCTAATCCGGATCGGTCTGTCCGCTTACCGGCAATCGAAAACCGGTGCCGTTATTTGTACAGCGCTGCGTGGGGTTCAGCGACCGCGAGCTCTCGGGAAGCCGGTAGTGAAGCAGTCCTGGCTCTGCGAATGGGCATTGAACCATCAGCCAATCAGGACAGCCAAAGCCTTAACTATCCGACGCTACGGTGGCTGGGGGAGATGCGGGTAGCAAATGTAAGCGAGATTCGATCAGCGACGAGGGAGGCTTCATGAGCCACGATACTACTCAGCATCGCTATGAGCAAATGCTCGCCAACTCCGCGACGGCTGCGGTGTGCATCCGGGCGGACAATCTGATCGTGTCCTGGAACACGGCCGCTGAGCAGCTTTTCGGGCACCGTGCAGAGCAGGTGATCGGTAAACCGCTCTCGATTATCATCCCACCCCGGCTTAGGGCCGCGCATGATGCGGGCCTGGCTCGAGCGGTTCAAACGGGGCAAGCGCGTCTTGCCGGGCGTTCCGTCGACATTCTTGCGTTGCGTGCCGATGGCAGCGAGACTCCAGTCGATCTTTCACTCTCGATGTGGTTCGAAGACGGTAAGCCGATGTTTGGCGCTCTGCTGCGTGATATTGCTGATCGACACTCGGCGAAGCAACGGCTCGAGCACCTGGCTCACTGCGATACGCTTACCTCGCTGCCAAACAGGAACGCGTTGCACGAACGCCTTGCGGCGGAAATCGCACGAGCACCCTGTTCGCTTCTGCTTCTGGATCTCGACGGGTTCAAGCACGTGAATGACACGCTTGGACACTCTGTCGGCGACAAGCTACTGACAGCCGTGGGAGCCCGGTTGGCGGCCGCCGTGGGCGCCGCCGGCTACGTCGCTCGCCTGGGCGGCGACGAGTTTGCCATCTTGCTCTCCGACTGCGCCGATCCGCTGACGCTGGACAAGCTTACAAGTCGAATTTTTCAAGGCTTACAGCCGCCTTTCGAGCTCGCCGAGCAATCGATCTACGTGGGCACGAGCATTGGAATCGCACTGTCGCCTAATGATGCATCTGACGTGGAGCAACTTCTCTCCTGCGCTGATCTCGCCCTATACAGCGCGAAGAGCGACGGCGGGGGCGGGCGCAAATTTTTCGCCCGCGCAATGCAGAACACCTCCGAGCAGAGACATCGCCTAAGCTCGGAGCTTCGGCGAGCGCTAGAAAATGACGAGTTCGAGCTTTGGTACCAACCGCAAATATGTTTGGCGACCGGTTCGCTGTCTGGAGTCGAGGCGCTTCTCCGATGGCGCCATCCCGATCACGACCTGCTGACTCCAGCTGCCTTCATCAATGTGCTCGAGGACAGCGCGATCGCAGAAGAGGTTGGCGACTGGATCGTTGATCAGGCTTGCTCAGCTGTGGCCGAATGGGAACGAGGGGGGTTGGGATCGCTGCGCGTTGGGGTGAATCTTTTTGCAGCCCAGCTTCGGTCCGGCCGGCTGTTCGGAGTTGCATCGTCAGCGTTACAGAAGCACGGCCTGTCCCCCGCTCAGCTGGAACTGGAGATCACAGAGACAACCGTCCTGCGGCATAGCAACCAGTCGACCAAGGCGCTCAGGAAGCTCAGGTCTTTAGGTGTGGGCGTCGCCTTCGACGATTTCGGGACCGGTTTTGCCTCCCTTAGCTTGTTGCAGAAATACCCTCTAACCCGTCTCAAAATCGACCGCAGCTTCGTTGCGCACATCGATCGAAAGGTCGGCGATGCGGCGATCGTCAAGGCCATCATCATCATGGCGGCGGGCCTTAAACTCGAAGTGATCGCCGAGGGAGTCGAGACGGTCGAACAGGAACTCGCCCTGATACGCCTCGGCTGCGGCGAAGCGCAGGGGTATCGGTACGGTCGCCCGATGCGAGCAGCCGAGATCATGGACGCTTATTTACCCAAGGCGCGATTGATCGACACGCCATACGATGCAAAATCTAACGCTCGCTCCGTCGCATCAATCCTGGGCCAACGATCAAAGTATTGCTGAAGAAGGGCCAGCGTCGAGTCTGGCTATTTGGCTCAGTTGGGTCACGCTCCTCACTCAGCTATGTGTTTGTGAGCGTTATCCTTTCATTGGGTGTGTTGTTTGGGCGTGCTGCCGCTCACGCGCGGTTAGGGAAACTGGAGTGAATCAAGCCTGTCCGGACGGTGCTGACCGCGCGCTTCGGCGCGTCGTCGCCACGGTTGCGCTGCTCAACCTGGCCTATTTCGGTGTCGAGTTCATCGTTGCCCTTCAGATCGGGTCGGTTTCGCTTTTTGCCGATTCAGTGGATTTTCTCGAGGATGCTTCGGTGAACCTGCTGATCGTCGCCGCACTGGCATGGAGTGCGAAGAACCGTGCGCGCATCGGCAAGGCGCTGGCGGCGATCCTGCTCATTCCCGGACTCGCAACGCTCTGGACCGCATGGGAGAAGTTCAACACGCCGATCGCACCGGATCCGGTGCCGTTGTCGCTGGCAGCGCTGGGCGCGCTTGGGGTCAATCTGAGCTGCGCATTCATGTTGGCGCGATACCGCGATCATAGCGGGAGCCTGACCAAGGCGGCGTTCCTGTCGGCTCGTAACGACGCATTCGCCAATGTGGCTATCGTGGTGGCAGCGCTCACAACAGCGCTTGTATGGCGCACCGCGTGGCCCGACCTGATCGTGGGTCTGGCAATCGCCGTTATGAACGCCGATGCGGCGCGGGAGGTGTGGAACGCGGCCAGCGCGGAGCATGCCGCGGCCTCGTGATCCGGAGGGCCGGCAGGAACCAGGAATATGAGTGGTGATGACAGCACCGATCCGGAGCGCAAGTGCCGCCACCATCGCCCTGACGGCTCCAATGGTTATCGACCGCCCATTCGGAAAGGGCAAGATGGTTATCCAGCGTCGGCGTCCGCAGGTCCCAAACCCGGATATGGGCAGATCGGATTCTCGAACTGGCGGGGATTACGGTGGCGTGGCATAATTCACGGCGCAGGATATCTGCAGGGTTGGAAATTTGTCATCCGCAGTTAACAGTTCGAGCCTAGTCATTGTATCCATGCTGCGGATCGTTGCTTGTCTTGTCGTCATAATCGCTATCTTCGGAGGTCAGCCTGCGATGAGCGCAAAGGCAAGGTTCTCCCCCAACGAGCCTTATATAAACGCACTTTACGCCATGATGAACCTCAGTGGGTGTCGATTTCAGCGAAAAGCAGGCTCGTTAACGCATTCCAAAAATGAGGGCAGCGAACAATCTATCGCTGCGATTGCGGCGGAATTTTCGTGTACTGAGCGCCTCGCTCGCCAGAATGGTCTAAGTCACTACCTTGCTAGCGGTCATGAATACTTCACGCTCAAGGTATCAAGGGAGTTACATGTCGGGTGCTTCCCATCCGAAGCGAGCGCTATGCTGAATGCCCGCGCGGCTGTTCGAGAGTTCCGCGCCCACATTCTATACGATTTGCGGCGGTAGCTGGTTCCGTTGAGAACGTCGGCGGTAATCGTAACGGTGACACGTGCAATAACCCCTTTACCCGGCGATGCCCACTGGGACCTCAAAAGGCGGCAGATCAGGTCAGTTTCATTTGTTATGTTTGTGACGAATGACAATTTCCCCTAGCGAAGCAGGGCAAGAAACATCATCGATCGGGTTGTCGCGCATGTCGAATCTGAAGATGGATTTCCGCCAGCCGCAGCCCACGCTGGTCGATCATTTCTCGTTTTTCTACCATTTCCAGCAAAGCGACGATCGTTTCGAAGCCGTCGATCGCGCCGATTATGCGCAATTCCGCTTCATTCTGCGCGGCCGCAACGCGCGCTATTGCTTTGTCGATGGTACCGAGCAGGCGATGCCGGACATCTATGTCCTGGGGCCCACCACCGGATCTTCAAATCTGAGTTGCGACGGCGCGGCCGAAGCGATCGGCGTCGGGCTGATGCCGCATGGCTGGGCGGCGCTGGTGCCGATGGATGCCTCGGCGGCGGCGAACCGGTTGTTCGATGCGAAAGACCTTTTCGGCAACATCGTCGTCGAGGTTCAGGAGAAACTGCGCGCCACGCCGGATTTCGATGCCCGGGTCGCGATTTTCGAGGAAATGCTGACCACGCTGATGGCGCGGCAGCAACCGGTCTATCAGGCGTTCGTGAGCCAAGTGAACGAATGGCTTGCCGATGCCGCCGCGCCCGACGTCAACGAACTTGTCGAACTGACCGGCCTGTCGCTGCGGCAGGTCCAGCGCGGCTGCAAGCGCTATTTCGGGTCGCCGCCCAAGGTGCTGGCGCGCAAATACCGGGCGTTGCGCGCGGCGGTGGCGATGACGCATGGCGACCCGGATCTCGATGACCAGCTGGCCGATGGTTTTTACGACCAGTCGCATGTGATCCGCGAAATCAAATATTTCACCGGCATGACCCCGCGCGCGTTCGCCGAGCATCCGACCGAACTGAATCGCGAGGTCGCCAAGCGCATCGCGCTGGAACGGCAGAACCCGATCAGGCGTAGCGGCGTCATTACTTGAGCTAAGGCCGATCGACATTCAGGGGTCTCCCGTCGGCTTTTTTGGCACGTTGCCGGTCCCCAAGCCGTCACCCCGGACTGGTTCCGGGGTCCACCGTGCCGCACGCTCCGCACGTCGAGGCATTTGCCGTCGAAGCCGCCGGGTGGCCCCCGGCACGAGGCCGGGGTGACGTATAGGGTGAGGAAAGCACGCGCCAATCGCGGTATGCTGCCGGGCCTTGATTGAGGCGGTGAGGAGGCGGCGAGGCTTATTGTCGTCGCGCTTTGCCGGGCAGCGGCAGCATTTCGCGCAATACGATCTCGGCATCCCGTTCCTGGCCATCCCGGACATAACGCACCCGCACGCGAGTCCCTGGCGATTGCGTGAACACTCGGGTCAGGTCGCCGCCGCTGATCGCGCGGGCGCCGCGTCCATCGATGCTGAGCAGCTTGTCGTTCTTGTTCAGCCCCGCCTGCGCGGCGGGTCCGCCTTGGTTTACGAGGCTGAGCAGGACCGTCTCCGGATCGGTCTTGATCGCGCGCAGCCCGGCGCGGTTGAACGGGACCGGCACATATCCCGGCACATAATCCATGCAGATGCGCGAGCGGCCATAATCGAAGGTGATCGTGTAGTTGGCCAGCGTATGCGTGCCGAGGTTGCCGGCTTCGCTGACCGACAGGCTGACCCCGCCCTTGTCGTCCGATGTGCGGACCATCGGGTAACGCACCGTGCCGCCGCCGACGGTGAAGGTCTGCGCGTAACTGACCCAGTTTTGCGACGCGCCGCCGGCGCCATAGGAGACCGCCTGGACGCCGCGATTGTAGCGCGCGACAAGGCCGTTCTGCTTTAGCCAATGCATATAGAGCATAGTCGATCCGTTGTTCCCGGTATCGATCGTGAACGGCGCGCGGACGCCGTCGAACAGCGCGTCGATCGTCGGCATGTCGTCGGTGAAACGCGCCGCCACCCAGCCGCTCTTGCACGTCGGGTTCTGGTCGCGCGGCAGCAGCGTGAGCGTGCCGGCGCGATAGTCGAGCCGGGTGATGAACCGTTCGACCACCTCAAGCCCAAGCAGACCAGCGAGCGGCGGCTGCGTGCCGCGTTCCATTGAGGAATAACCGAGGTCGAGCACCGAAAAGGCCTGGTCGCGCATCACCGCGTCGCCAATGCGCAGTTCCTTCACGCGAGTGAATTGCTGCTCGATCGTTCCTGCGCCGGTGCCGCCGCTGCGTACGCCGCCGACTGGGGTCAGGCCGAGCGTGCGCGCAGCATCGGGCGAAAGGATGCTGTGCCCGCCGGTATCGAACAGGAAGTGCATCGGCCGGCCATTGACGCTTGCCTCGATCACCAGCTGCGGAAAGACCGTTGCGGCGACTGTCGTACCCTTGGCGGGCAGTGTGTGATCGTCGAGCTGGCGTGGCGCGGCATAACTGTTCGCCGGCGCGGTCGGGAGCAGACGGTAAGTGTCGATGATCGTCCGTTCTTCATTGTGACCGTCGGACCGCACCACGGTGAAGGGCAAGCGCCGCCCCGCGACCGTGCGATAGTCGGCGTAGCGCGTCTCGAGCTTGCGGAACCAGTCCTGCTCCACGGTGCGCGCCAGATCGCCGCTCGCCGGATCGAACCATAGTTCGACCGGCTCGCCGCCGCGTGGCGTCGCGGTCAGCACCGAATAGCGCTTTCCCTTTTCGGTCCGCTCGGTCGCCGCGGATCGCCGTGCGGCGCCGAATCCCGCCTGCAGCCAGCCGAAGCGGGCGAGCCATGCACTGGTCTGCGTGCGGCGCAGCGCGAAGGGGCTGTCGAGCTTATGGCTGCCGCCCGATGGTTCGACCCGCCAGTGCGTGCGTCCGTCATAAGTCTCGGCGATGCGGAACGCGTTCAGGTCGGTGCGCGTCGCAAAGCGTCCGTCGCCAAGGTCGTTGACCGATTGCCAGGTTCCTTCGAGCCCGGCCGCGGTGATTTTTCCGCTCGCGATCAGCGTTTCGCGTGGTTGCCACTCGCTTGCCGGCGCGCTGCCGATCAGCAGCAACGCCGCCCCGCTCATGATCCATTTCTTCCGCACCATCACCGTCTCCTTATCGGCCACGATAGCGCAGGCCGTGCCGTGCGGTCTTGGACGCGGTTAGCGCGATCAGGACGCGCGTTGCATGCGCCGCACGCCCGGCGCCACGCCATATTGGCGCCGGAACCAGCGCGCGAAATGCGCCTGGTCGTAAAAGCCGGTCGCCGCGGCGATTTCGGCGATCGACTGCTCGCCCGCGATCATCATGTCCGCCAGTTCCAGCCGCATGCGCCGCGAATACGCCCCGATCGTCTCGCCGGTCGCCGCCCGGAACGCGCGACACAGATGCGCCGGGTGGATCCCCGCCTCGGCCGCCAGTGCCGACAGGTCGGGCGGGCGCGCCGGATTGGCTGCGATCGCATCGCGCACGCGCCCCAGCCAGACAGGGGTTTTATCGAGGCCATCGCCGCGCACCGCGCGCGCCGCGATTTCGAGCACTGCGCCGACCGCACCCAGCGCGGACCCGGAATCGCGCATCATGAGCTCGCGCTCCAGCCGGCCCAGCGCGCCATCGCGCGGATCGAGCCGTACTTCCCGATAGTCGCGGAGCAACCCCGCCAGTGCCGGATCGTCGAGCCAATGCGCGTCGAAATACAGGTTCACGCAGCGTGTCGACTGTGCTCCGAAGCGGTTGGCATGAACATGTCCGGCGGGATGCGCGACGAGCGACCCGCGCCGGCAATCGATCTCCCGCGTCGCCGCCTGGGCATAGCCGCCCGCCAGCACCACGCAGAGATAGGCGGCGCCGTGTTCGTGCCGCGGCAAGCTGCCCGCGCCATCATGTTTGCGGTGGCTGGCGAGCAGCCCATGCGCCGCGACGTCGCCGAGTCCATCGCCGAGCGAGACGCGCGCCGGAACATGGGTGACGGAAAGGTCTCTCGAGGGATGCACAGCCGCACTCTACCGCGCACTTCGCACCGTCTCAATGATGAAGCCCGGTTTGTCGTAGCTCGCCAGTGTCCCGACAGGACATGAATTGCTGTCCTGCAGGACATCCATGTGTTTGACGCTCTCGCGAAGCGGCGATATGCGCCCGAGTCGATAGATATTTATGCGGCAACGTCCGCCAGACAATTTCGGAGAGACATTGTGAGCGATCGCATTCCCGACGCCGGCCTTGAAGCGCAGGGCATCGAGACCCGCGCCAATCTGCACTGGAACCTGGTCACCGCGCGGCTGATCCAGGCGGCGATTTCGCGAGGCGAGGGCAAATTATCCGCCGATGGCCCGCTGGTAGTCGAAACCGGCGCGCATACCGGGCGGTCGGCGCAGGACAAGTTCATCGTGCGCGATGCCGAAACCGAAAACACCGTGTGGTGGGGCAAGAGCAACAAGGCGATGAGCCCTGAGCATTTCGCCGCGCTGAAAACCGATTTCCTCGCCGCGCTGAAGAGCAAGGAAGACCTGTTCATCCAGGATTTGTTCGGCGGATCGCAGCCCGAGCACCGCGTCAACGTCCGCGTCGTGACCGAGCTTGCCTGGCACAACAGCTTCATCCGCACGATGCTGGTCCGCCCGGAAGAGAGCCAGCTGCGCGGGTTCATCCCCGATTACACGATCATCGATTTGCCGAGCTTCGTTGCCGATCCGGCCAAGCATGGCTGCCGCAGCGAGACGGTGATCGCGGTCAATTTCAGCGAGAAGCTGATCCTGATCGGCGGCACGCGTTATGCCGGCGAGATGAAGAAGTCGGTGTTCGGCCTGCTCAACTATCTGCTGCCGCCGACCGGCGTGATGCCGATGCATTGTTCGGCCAATATGGGCCCGAATGGCGACACCGCGGTGTTCTTTGGCCTGTCGGGCACGGGCAAGACGACGCTCAGCGCCGATGCCAGTCGTACGCTGATCGGTGATGACGAGCATGGCTGGTCGGACACTGCCGTGTTCAATTTCGAGGGCGGTTGCTACGCCAAGATGATCCGCCTGTCGGCCGATGCCGAGCCGGAGATCTTCGCCACGACCAAGCGGTTCGGCACGATCCTGGAAAATGTCGTGATGGACCAGGTCACGCGCGTACTCGACCTCGACGATGACAGCCTCGCGGAGAATAGCCGCGGCGCCTATCCGATCGATTTCATCCCCAATGCGTCGGAAAAGAATATGGGGCCGGTGCCGCGCAACGTCATCTTCCTGACCGCGGATGCCTACGGCATCCTGCCGCCGATCTCGAAGCTGACGCCGGACCAGGCGATGTATCACTTCTTGTCAGGTTATACCGCGCGCGTTGCGGGCACCGAGATCGGCGTGACCGAACCGAGCGCGACCTTCTCGACCTGTTTCGGCGCGCCGTTCATGCCGCGCCACCCGTCGGTCTATGGCAATTTGCTGAAGGAGCGGATCGCCAAGGGCGGGGTCGATTGCTGGCTGGTCAATACCGGCTGGACCGGCGGCAAATACGGCGTCGGCAAGCGCATGCCGATCAAGGCGACGCGCGCGCTGCTCAATGCGGCGCTCGACGGCAGCCTGAACAATGCCGAATTCCGCACCGATCCCAATTTCGGGTTCAAGGTGCCGGTCGCGGTGGCCGGGGTCGACAGCGCGATCCTCGATCCGCGGCAGACCTGGGCCAACAAGGCCGATTATGACGCGACCGCGGCCAGGCTGGTCGATCAGTTCGTCGAGAATTTCGCCGAGTTCGCACCGCATGTCGACGAAGGCGTCCGACAATCGGCTCCCGCCGTCCGAACCACCGAAACCGCTTGATAAACCCGGTCATCGATCGGGCACCCAAGAAAGCCCGACCGATGACGATTTGCCATTCCGCCGCTTTGCCAACGACGCCGCGATCCGCCGGATCGGGGAGGGGCTGCTTGCGCGCACGCTGCCCAAGGGTGAATGGACGCACGAGGCGCATCTCGGCGCGACGCTGTGGCTGATCCGCGACCGGCCGGAGGTGGACGTCGATGCACAGATCGCCGCGATCATCTCGGCTTATAATGAGAGCGTCGGCGGGGTGAACGACGACGCGCAAGGCTATCACGATACGATCACGCGGTGTTTCGTTGCCGGGATCAGGCTGCACCTGGCGGATCGCATGCCGGATGAGTCATTGGCCGACGCGGTCAATGCGCTGCTTGCCTCGCCCGCCGGCCAGCGCGATTGGCCGCTGCGTTTCTACAGCCAGGAACGCCTGTTCTCGGTCGTGGCGAGGCGCGCGTTCGTGCCGCCCGACCTGACACCGCTGCCCGTCGTTTCAGGCTGACAGTGCCGCGATTCACTCCTAGGCTGAGCACGGCCCTGGGTTGAGCACGGGCGATGAGGGACACGACAATGAACGTGATGGACATCATCAATCAGGCCGGCGGCATCAGCGCCATTTCCAACCAGCTCGGCATCGACGAAGGCACCGCACAAGCGGGTGCGGCGGCATTGCTGCCGGCGATCCTTGGCGGCATGAAGGGCCAGGCGCAACAGCATCCCGACGGGTTGGCGGGCCTTGCCGGCATTCTCGGCAGCCTGGGTGGCGGCGGCCTGCTCGCCAATGTGCTCGCGCCCGGCGCAAGCGATGTCGATGCCGGCAACAATGTGCTGGGCCAGATCTTCGGATCGAAGGATGTCAGCCGCACCGTGGCCGATCATGCCGCGGCGCAAAGCGGTGTATCGTCGGACTTGCTCAAGAAAATGCTGCCGCTGCTGGCGATGGCGGTCGCGGGGTATCTTGCGAAGCAGGCGAGCGGCTCGCAGACCAGCGCGGCCGGAGATCAGCCCGGCGGCCTTGGCGGCATGCTCGGCGGTATCGTCGGATCGATCTTCGGTGGTGCTCCGCAGGCGGCACCGCAGCCGGCCCCGGCAACAGCCGAACCGGCCCCCGCAGCACCGGCGTCGGCTTGGGGCGGGCTGGGGTCGCTGATCGACCTGAACAAGGACGGCAATCCGCTCGACGATATCCTTGGCATGGCAGGCAAGCTCACCGGCCGCTGAGCGGCACTTGTCGGGTAGATCGGGCGCTGCGTCCCGGCTGCGCTCCATGGGTTGAGGATTCGCTCGTGCGTGCGCGCAGTTCGGCTTAACTTGCGGCGCCGCTGACGGCATCTTCCGAGTCGAAGGGAATAATCATGGGATTGCTCGATGGACTGCTTGGCCAGGTGGCCGGCAATGTCGATATCAAGAATCTGGCGGCCAAGGTCGGCCTGACGCCCGAACAGGCCGAAAGTGCGGTCACCGCGCTGGGCCAGGCGCATCCCGAGCCGGGCGACACGGTGGAGACTGCCGCGGCCAACACCGGCCTTTCGCCCGATATCCTGCAGCAGATCGTCGGTCATATCGGTGGTGAAGGGTCGCTTGGCCAGTTCGCCAGTCTGCTCGGCGCATCGGGTGGGACCGAGGGGATTATGGGCAAGGTCAGCGGCATGCTCGACCGCGACGGCGACGGCAATCCGCTCAATGACCTGACCGGTCTGGCCGGCGGGCTGTTCGGCAAGAAATGATCGGAGCCCCGGCTTCGAGCCGGGGAGCCATCAGGCACCGGGCCGTTAGGCAGCGGGCCCCATCAAGCAGCGGGGAGGGCGACCGCCTCGACCACCAGCACGCCGCCCTCGACCGCGACGACGCGCATCCGCGAGCCGGTCGGCGCATCCGGACCGCGTGCCGGCCAGCTGCCATCGGCGAGACGCACCCGTCCGCCGCCTGAATCGATCGCCTGATCGACCGTGACGATCTCTCCGATCAGCCGCGCGGCGCGGTCGTTGAGCATTGGATCGCTCGAAGCGACCGGATAGTCGCGATACCAGCGCCGCCCGATCATCACCGCGACGCCGCTCCAGATCGCGAACGAGGCGAATTGCGCTGGGGCGGGCAGGTCGGGCAAGGCGAGGCTGGCGATTCCGGTGATCGCCGCGGCGATCGCCAGGAATACAAGGAACACCCCGGGCAACAGCAGTTCAGTGACGCCAAGCACGAGTGCCGCGATCAGCCAGAATGCCCCGGCACTCATTCCATCGAAATTCATTGCTCGCTCTGCTCGAGCGAAGTGCGCTTGCGGGCAGGGGGCGTGGACGATGCCGCAGCGGGGCGATCGGCCAGCGCTTCACGCGCGATCTCGCCGATCCCGCCCAACGTGCCGATCAGCTGAGTCGCCTCGACCGGGAACAGGATCGTCTTGGCATTGGGCGAGGTGGCGAATTTGCCGACTGCCTCGACATATTTCTGCGCGATGAAATAGTTGATCGCTTGCGGGCTGCCCTGTTCGATCGCGACCGACACGACCCTGGTCGCGGTCGCCTCGGCCTCGGCGGCGCGTTCGCGTGCTTCCGAATCACGGAACGCCGCCTCGCGCCGGCCTTCGGCTTCGAGGATCTTCGACTGTTTCTGGCCCTCGGCGCGCAGGATCTCGGACGCGCGGCTGCCTTCGGCTTCGAGGATGTTGGCGCGCTTTTCGCGTTCGGCCTTCATCTGGCGGCCCATCGCGTTGACGATATCGGCGGGCGGGCGAATGTCCTTCACTTCGACGCGCGTGATCTTCACGCCCCAGGCGGTGGTGGCATGGTCGACCACGGAGAGCAGCCGGGCATTGATCTCGTCGCGCTTGGACAGCGTCTCGTCGAGGTCCATCGAGCCCATCACGGTGCGCAAATTGGTCGTCGTCAGCTGCAGGATCGCGACATAAAGTTCGGACACTTCATACGCCGCCTTGGCCGCGTCGAGCACCTGGAAGAACACCACGCCATCGACCGCGACCATGGCGTTATCCTTGGTGATGATCTCCTGCCCCGGGATATCGATCACCTGCTCCATCATGTTGATGCGGCGGCCGACGCGATAAAAAAAGGCGGGGTAGAAATTGAACCCCGGGCGCGCGGTGGTGGTGAAGCGGCCGAAATGTTCGATCGTATATTGATAGCCTTGCCGGACGATCTTGATGCTCGTGAAGAGGTAGAGCAGCACCAGCGCCAGCACGAGTACGCCTGCGGTCAATTCCATGATATCGCCCTCTTCCAATCGGTCGCACCAGATTTAGCACATCGGTTGGGCAAGAACAGCCAAATGCGGTGCCGCGGACCCTAGCGCTTCCCGGCACCTTTGGTTACATGAGCCGCCACGATTCTCCCCGCGCAGGAACTGGCATCTCATGGAAATTCGCCTCGGCCTCACTTTCGACGATGTCCTGCTGTATCCGGCGGAGTCCGACATCGTTCCGAGCCAGGCCAATACATCAACTCAGCTGACGCGCGGTATCAAGCTCGACATTCCGATCCTGTCCTCGGCGATGGACACGGTGACCGAGGCCGATATGGCGATCGTCATGGCGCAGCTCGGCGGGATCGGCGTGCTTCACCGTAATATGGAGATCGACGAGCAGGTCGCCGCGGTGCGCCAGGTAAAGCGCTTCGAATCCGGGATGGTGGTCAACCCGATCACCATCGCACCCGACGCCACGCTGGCCGAGGCGCAGGCGCTGATGACGCGGCACCGGATCAGCGGCATTCCGGTGGTCGAGAAGGACGGCAAGCTGGTCGGCATCCTGACCAATCGCGACGTGCGTTTTGCCGGCAACCCGCGTCAGCCGGTCGCCGAGCTGATGACGCATGAGAATCTCGCCACCGTGTCGAGCGGCGTGTCGCAGGACGAGGCCCGCCGCCTGCTGCACCAGCGCCGGATCGAAAAGCTGCTGGTGGTCGATGAGAGCTATCGCTGCGTCGGCCTGATCACCGTCAAGGATATGGAAAAGGCAGTCAATTACCCCAATGCGACCAAGGACGCGGCGGGCCGGCTGCGCGTCGCCGCCGCGACGACGGTCGGCGATAAGGGGTTCGAGCGGACCGAGGCGCTGGTCGACGCCGAACTCGACCTGATCGTGATCGACACCGCGCATGGCCATAACCGCGACGTCGCGCGCGCGGTCGAGCGGGTGAAGAAGCTGAGCAATTCGGTCCAGGTCATTGCCGGCAATGTCGCGACGGCGGAAGCCGCACGCGCACTGATCGATGCCGGGGCAGACGGGATCAAGGTCGGCATCGGGCCGGGATCGATCTGCACCACGCGCGTCGTCGCCGGCGTCGGCGTGCCACAGCTGACCGCGGTGATGGATTGCGCCGCCGAAGGCCGCAAGAGCGGCGTGCCGATCATTGCCGATGGCGGCATCCGCACCTCGGGCGATATCGCCAAGGCATTGGCCGGCGGCGCGTCGAGCGTGATGATCGGGTCGCTGCTCGCCGGCACCGAGGAAGCACCGGGTGAAACCTTCCTGTACCAGGGTCGGGCGTATAAATCGTATCGCGGTATGGGATCAGTCGGCGCGATGGGCCGCGGCTCTGCCGATCGCTATTTCCAGGGCGATATCAAGGATCAGCTCAAGCTGGTGCCCGAAGGGATCGAAGGGCAAGTCGCCTTCAAGGGGCCGGCGCGCGACGTGATCCACCAGTTGGTCGGCGGCGTGAAGGCGGCAATGGGCTATACCGGATCGGCGACGATCGAGGAATTGCAGAAGCGTGCGCGGTTCGTGCAGATCACTGGGGCCGGGCTGATGGAAAGCCATGTCCATGACGTGACGATCACGCGTGAGGCGCCGAATTATCCGACGCGGTAATTGAGTCGGCATAACAACTACGAGTTTCTTCTGCGTCACCCCGGATCCTTCGACTGAGCTCAGGAGAGCCTTGTTCCGGGGACCACGGTGCCGCAAGAGCAACGCTTATTGCCTAAGCGGCACAGTGGATGCCGGAACAAGTCCGGCATGACGGGAATTTGACATGACACCATCGGCACGGATCCAGGCAGCGATCGAGCTGCTCGACGCGATCGTCGTCGCCGCGCGTGACCAGGGTGCGGCGGCCGACACGCTGATCGCGCGGTATTTCGCCGAGCGGCGCTATGCCGGCAGCAAGGATCGGCGCGCGGTGCGCGAACTGGTTTATGCGGCGATCCGGCAGTTGGGCGACCGTCCCAAAAGCGGCAGGGCGGCGATGCTCGCGCTGGCGCAGAACGATCCGGACATCGCGGCGCTGTTCGATGGCTCGGCGCATGCGCCGGCCGCGATCGGTGCCAGCGAAGCCGCGGCGAAAATCGGCACCGCCCCGGACTGGATCGTCGCCAAGCTGCTCGACTCCGGTATTGGCGAGGAGGAACTCCCCGCGCTGATCGACCGTGCGCCGCTTGACGTGCGGATCAACCGCCTCAAGCCAGCGCCCGAGCCGATCGAGGGTGCCGAACCGATCGCCGCATTGCCCGATGCACTGAGATTGCCCTCGGGCACCAATGTCGAAGCGCTTGAGGCAGCCAAGGATGGCGCGATCGAGGTGCAGGACGCGGGCAGCCAGATCGTCACCATGGCGGCGAAGGCAGCGCCCGACATGCGCATCGTCGACCTTTGCGCCGGGGCCGGCGGAAAGACGCTCACGCTGGCGGCGGCGATGAACAATCGCGGCGTGCTGCTCGCCACCGATACCGATCGCAACCGGCTGTCGCGGCTTGTGCCGCGCGCGGCGCGGGCCGGGGCGACGATCATCGAGACACGGCTGCTCAACCCGGCGCGCGAGGCCGAAGCGCTGGAGGATTGGCAAGGCAACAGTGATTGCGTGCTGATCGACGCGCCCTGTTCGGGCACCGGCACCTGGCGGCGCAACCCCGAGGCGCGCTGGCGGCTGACCCCGGACCGGATCGAGCGGCTGGTCGCGACTCAGGCGCATGTGCTCGAGATTGGCGCGAACCTCGTCAAGCCGGGCGGGGCGCTGGTCTATATCGTCTGTTCGCTACTCGACGACGAAGGGGCGGGGCAAGTCGCGCATTTCCTTGCCGAGCATCCCGACTGGAGCGTTGACCAGATCGACTTGCCCGCCGGGCGAACGCATGGCCCGGGAATCCGGCTCACACCGGCGCATGACGATACCGACGGGTTTTTTGTCGCAAGACTGAAACGGCCATGCTAGCCGAACGATTGTGACAAAACCGGTTCTGCCCCTGTTGGAGAGCATCATGCGTTATTCGTCCGTCGCCGCCGCAGCAGCCCTGACGTTGCTCACGGTATCGACCGCCCTCCATGGCCAGCGCCCCGACGATCAGATCGACCCGCGCTCGATGGCGCTGCTTGCTCAAGGCAAGGCGGCACAGGCGGCCGGCAATCTCGAGGGTGCGACCGATGCGCTGGAGACCGCATTGGTGGTCGATCCGCGCAATCGCGCCGCGTTCGTCACGTTGGGCGACGTCGCCCAGGCGCGTGGCCTGCCCGGCAAGGCGATCCGCCTTTACCGCGAAGCGTTGCTGATCGAGCCGAACGACCGCGTGGCGCTGAAGGGCCAGGGCGAAGCGCTGGTCGCGAAGGGCGCGGTGATCCAAGCCAAGGCCAATCTCGGCAAGATCAAGACGCTGTGCGGCAAGGCCGCTTGCCCCGAGGCAGTGACGCTGGCGGCGGTGATCGCCAAGGGCCCACCGATCGTGACCGCCGTGGCGCAGACCAAGGTGCCGGAGAAGCCGGCGACCGCGAAGGAGTAAGGCTTTAGGCGCTCATCACCCGCGCCACCTCGACAAACTCCGCCACGCTTACCGTTTCCGCCCGCCGCGTGACCTCGATCCCGACTTGCTCCAGTGCCGCCAGCGCGCCGGGCACGCCTTTGACGCTCTGCCGCAGCATCTTGCGGCGCTGGCCGAATGCCGCGCCGGTCAGGCGTTCCAGCACCGCGAAATCGACGCCATCGGGTGCGTCCTTGGGGACGATATGCACCACCGCCGACATTACCTTGGGCGGCGGGGTGAAGGCGGAGCGGTGTACCGGCATGGCGAGCTTTGCGCTGCTGCGCCACTGGGCCAGCACGGCAAGCCTGCCATAGGCGTCGTCATCGGTGCCGGCGACGATGCGATCGGCGACTTCCTTCTGGAACATCAGGGTCAGGCTCGACCACCAGGGCAGCCAGCCGGCCGAGAGCCAGCGCACGAGCAGCGCGGTGCCGATATT
The DNA here is from genome assembly GCF_014171475.1 of Sphingomonas sp. So64.6b. Taxonomy (NCBI): domain Bacteria; kingdom Pseudomonadati; phylum Pseudomonadota; class Alphaproteobacteria; order Sphingomonadales; family Sphingomonadaceae; genus Sphingomonas; species Sphingomonas sp. So64.6b. The sequence goes on along the minus strand of NZ_CP048817.1, from coordinate 1,695,380 downwards.
ATAGGGCAGGTTGGAGACGATATGCGGCTTGCCCGCAAATAGGGTCGCGGCGTCGATCTCCAGCGCGTCCTCCTCGATCACGCGCAGCTTGCCGGGAAACGCCGCGCCCAGTTCGGCGAGCGCGGGGATGCAGCGGCGGTCGCGTTCCACCGCGGTGACGCGCGCGCCGGCCTGGAGCAGGGCGCGGGTCAGGCCGCCGGGGCCGGGGCCGACTTCGAACACTTCGGCATCCTGAAGGTCGCCGGGCACGCGCGCGATGCGCGAAAGCAATTGCCCGTCGAGCAGGAAATTCTGCCCAAGCGCCTTGCTCGCGGTAAGGCCATGGCGTGCGATGATCTCGCGCAGCGGCGGCAGCAGCGGGATATCGGTCACGCGTCCGCGGCGGCGCGGCGCGCGGTCGCTTCTCCGGCCAGCCTGATCGCGGCGATCATCGCGCCCGGCTCGGCCTTGTCCTGGCCGGCAATGCCGAATGCGGTACCGTGATCGGGCGAGGTGCGCACGATCGGCAGTCCGAGCGTGATGTTGACGCCTTCATCGAAGTGCAATGTCTTGAGCGGCACCAGCGCCTGGTCGTGATAACAGCAGATCGCCGCATCATAAGTGGCGCGCACACGATCGTGGAACATGGTGTCGGCGGCGAACGGGCCGGTCGCGTCGATACCCTCGTCACGCAACTGTGCGATGGCGGGGATGATGAAGTCGATCTCCTCCCGGCCGATCGCCCCGCCTTCGCCGGCATGCGGGTTGAACCCGGCAAAGGCCAGACGCGGCGTAGCGATGCCGAAATTGCGCTGCAGCCCGCGCGCGGTCGCGCGCCCCTTGGCGACGATCAGTTCGACCGTGAGCATTTCGGAGACGCGGCTCAACGCGACATGAGTGGTCACCGGCACGACGCGCAACGTCGGTCCGGCGAGCATCATCACCGCATTGTCGCCGGAAATGCCGCACCGCTCGGCGATGAATTCGGTTTGCCCGGGATAAGCAAAGCCGATCTGGTAAAGCTGCGCCTTCGACACCGGGCCGGTGATCAGCGCGCGCGCGGCGTCCGACCGGGCGAGGCCTGCGGCCATCTCCAGCGAATGCAGCGCACAGCGCGCGCCATCGACATCGGGCCGGCCGGGCACGATCTCACCGCCGTCCTCGACATTGAGCACGGGCAGGGCATCGGCAAAACGTCCATTCGCCTCGGCCGGGTCGCTGATCCGCGCGATCGGCCCCTGCCAAACGGCGGCGATCGCGCGCGCGTCACCGACCGCGAAGAACGGCATCAGCGCATGCGTATCGCGTTTGACCCAGGCCTTGGCGATGACCTCCGGACCGATCCCGGCGGGGTCGCCCATCGAAACGGCAAGCGGCAGGGTCATCGAACGCTCAGCGATAATCGATGATCGCGTCGCGGCGCAGATCGCGCAGCAATGTCTGCGCCCGCAGATTGACGCGCGACTGTTCCATTTGTGCCTGGATCTGGTCGGCACGCGGCAGATCGCCGTTGCGGGGATCGTCACGGCCGCACACGACCAGCGCGCGAACACCGTCCTGCGCCGAGCCGAACGGCGGCGTCGCCTGGCCGACCTGCAGCTTGAGCAGGATTTCCTGCAGCGGGAGTGGCAAGTCACGAACCGCGACCGCGTCGCTGTCGACCACTTCGGCGCCGATATCACCGGCAATCTTGGCAACCCCGCCACAGCCCTGGATCGTCTCGATCGCCTTGGCGAACTCGGCCGCGCGCGCAGTCGCGCCCGCCTGGGTCGTGCCGCTGGGGAAGCGAATGGTGAGCTGTTTCAGGGCAAGCCGCGCATCACGCGGGTCGGCGGTCAGCACTTGTCGCTTGTCGACGAGATAGAGGATCGAATAGCCGCCGGGCACTTCGACCGGTCCGGCGATCTGGCCGACCTGCATCGTGGTGGCGGCGGCGGCGAGCGCATCCGGTAACTGCGCCGCGCGCACCCAGCCGAGATCGCCATCGACGCTGCGCGTTGAGGCTTCCGAAGCGGAACGGGCGAAATAGGCGAACGGCGCTTCGCCCTTCTGAATCTTCTCGATCATCTGGCGCATCGTGGCGATGACCTGTTGCTGCCGCTCGGGCGTTGCCGACAGGTAGATTTCGCTGACATGGAATTCCTCGGTGCCCTTCGCAGCCTCGAGACGCTTGAGGATCTGCTGAACCTCCTCCTCGCTGACGTTGACACCCGGTTCTACCTTGCGGCGCAGATAGCGCTGCCAGGCGAGTTCGCCCTCGATCTGGCGCTTCAATGAGCGTTCCGACGATCCGACCGATCGCAGATAGGTGCGCATCTCGACCGGCGAGCGCTTGAAATTGCGCGCGACGCGGTCGAAGCTCTGCGTGATTTCCGGTGCCGTGATGGTGATCTCGTTAGCCTTGGCCTCCTGGATCTGCAGCGTCTCGTCGATCAGCTGGCGCAGGATCTGCAGCTTCAGGCGATCCTTGTCCTCCGGGCTGAGCTTCAACTCGTTGGCCGATACGATCAACGCGACGCGCTGATCGACATCGGTGCCGGTGATGACGCTTTCGTTGACGATCGCGGTCGGCTTGCGCACGTTCGGATCGACCTTGCCGAAAATCTGCATGTTGGCGGGAATGTCGAGCCCGGTCGCGGGTACGCTGTTGTCACTGACGGTCTGGGCGACAACGGCACCCGCCATCACAACACCTGCCAGAAATGCCACCGCGCGGCCGGTTCGGACCGCCTTCGTCTTCGAAATCATCACGTCGTTCTAAATCCCTTATCGCGCCGTGGCGCCCCGGCGATAATTTTCATGAAACAGGGCAGGTGAACCCAAGCTTAGCGGCCAAGATTCTTGAATGCCAGCGTCAACAGGAAACTGTTGCCCGCAACCGCGTCGCCAGTGTTCTGATAATCGCGCTTCCAGGTCAGCCCGAGCCTGAGGCAATCATCTTCGTAAGAAACGCCGACACGGTGCCGGACGGGATCGAAACCATCCGAAACCGAGAGCGGATCCTCATTGCGGTCGGTGAGATCGATCACTGTCGACCCGAAGACCGACCAGAAGCGCGCGATCTGAACGCGGCCGGCGAGGCGAACCTCTTCGCGGTCCTGCAAATCCTCCAGCGTCGGATCGATATTGCGATTGAGCCGCAGATAACCGACCAATGCGTAGGTGCTGCGCGATCCGACGGTCAGGTCGAGTTCGTTGCGGCGCACCGCCAGATCGTCCTTGTCGAGCCGATAGCGCTGCGTAAACGACACGAAATCGCGAAAGCGAATCTCGTTGCGGCCGACAATGTCGGAGAAACGATCGGTCAGGCCGGTGCCGTCGGGGAAGATCACCGGGCGCTGACCCAAGCGATAGCTTTGTCCGACATTGGTCTTGATCGACAGGCCGGGCAGATCCAGCGCCCAGTCCAGACCATAAGTGAAACGCGTCGCATCCTCAAAGCGGTCATAGCCGGCGAAGCGATTAAGCGCGAAAAGGTTGGAGTCCTCGAGATCGACCGAGCGGGCATCCTCATTGGGGACGTCGAGATTCTCGGTCTTGGGCGCGGCGACGATCTGGAACCGGGGCGTCAGGCGTTGCGTGCCGCCAAGGAATTCGCCGATCAGCGGCCATTTCACATCGACCGCGAGCGCGCCGATCGCCCGCGCGTGAACGCCCTCAAGGCCGCTATAGCTTGGGATCGTCGTCGCGAGCGTATCGGTAGCGTTATAGACATCGCCGCGTCCATAAGCGGTGAATGTCACTTCCTGGCCGAATGAGGTCAACTTGCGCAAGTCCCAGCGCGCACTGGCAAAGGCGCGTTGCGTGTCCTGTCCGCCGGTCCGGGTGATCGCCAGCGTGTTGAGCTGCACCTCGAACTTGCCGCCGAGCAATCCGTCGTCGAAGCGACGGCGATAATCGAGTTCGGGCAGCGCGATCGGTTGCAAACCCTGACGGTCGTTGGCGCGCAGCGTCTGGATCGACCAGCCGGTGAGTGCAAAATAGCTGTCGGCATCGATCCGCTCGAGACTGGCGGTCGAGCGCAGCCGGTCGTCGCGCGACATATCGTAACGGCGCAGGAAGGTGCGGTCGCTGGCCAGACGAATCGATGCCCGCGCGCTCCAATTCTCGTCGAACTGGTAGCGGCCAACGCCTTCGAGATAGCCGCGAAAGGCGGTTTCCTCGGTCGTCGCCGGCGCGTTCGACAGCAGGTCGTCGCTGCGTTTGCTGACCGTCGCATACGCGTTGATGCGATAGGCGCCCTTGCTGGTCAGCACGCTATAGTCCGCCTGGATCATCGGCAGGACCTTGCTGAACACGCGCGGCGTCAGGATCAGACCGCGATTGGGCGCAAGGCGGAAATAATAGGGCTGCGCATATTCGAAGCCGTTGCTGCCGCCGAAACGGACATCCGGGCTGAGCAGGCCGCTCGCGCTGCCATCACCGACGACGTGCGAGAAACTCGGCAGCGGAATGGTCGGCAGGCCGAACAGGTTGATCTGCGCGCCCTTGTAATAGATCCGGTCGCGATCGGGGCGATAGATCACCCTGACCGCGGTGATCTTCCACGACGGTTCCTTGGGGCAGCCTTTTTCGGTCGTCACGGCGCACGGCGTGAAAGCGGCGTCGTCGAGCGTCACAGTCTCGTCGAGCGCCCGGTTGCCCTTGCGCGCCGCCAGCCGACCACCGCGTTCGAGTACGATCAGCATATTATCGACCACGCCATCCTTCAGCGCATCGGTCAGCTCGATCGAATCGCCATAAGCCGTATCGCCGCCGGGGTTGGTCACCGCGATATTGCCGGTTGCCACGACCTTGCCGGTATTGCGGTTCCACACGACCTTGTCGGCGCGCAACCGGTCGCCGCCGCGATACATGCGCACATCGCCGATCGCCGTGACGACCTCGTCATTGAGGTCATATTCGAGCGAGCCGGCGGTGAATTGCACTTGCTCGTCAGTGGTGGGCAAAGGTGTTTCGGACGGCGGCGGCGGTGTGACCGGACGCGGCTGAAGATCCTGTGCCTGCGCCCCGCAAGCGAGAAACAGGGCAAGCGGTGCCGCACAGGTCAGGAGCAGATCGGAACGCTTCACGTTGGGAAACACACCCCCAGGACGCGCCGGAATGACGCGCGAACGCCCGCCCTATCGCATCACGAGGCGTCCGCCGCAATCGCGCTGACATGTCGGCACCGGACTTTGCCAGCCAGCGTGCACTGGCCTAGAGGATGGCGACTCAATCCCCAGTTCATTTCCCCCGAGGTTTCCATGCAGATTCTTTTCTCCACCACGCCTGCCGATGCCGGCGCGCCGCTCGCGCTGCCGATCGAGAAGGATGGATTGGAACGGGCCAATTTTCCCGGCCTCGACGATGCCGCGCGCAAGGTGGTGCTCGGCGCGGCGCGGAGCAGCCGGTTTGATGGCGAGACCGCCGCGATCGCCGAAATCTTCGTCGGCGCGGGTGAGGGGGTTCGCCGTATCCTGCTGCTCGGCGTCGGCAATGGCGGCGAAGCCGAATATGAGAAGGCCGGCGGCGCATTGACCGCGCGCCTGCTGACTTCCGGCGTCGAGACGGTCACGGTCGATTTCGCCGCTGCGGCGCCGACCGCCAAGGCGGCCGCGCGATTCGCCGCGGCGGCGGCGCAGCGCAGCTGGCGGCACGACATCTACCGCACCAAATTGCCCGAAAAGTCGAAACCGACGCTGACCTCGATCACTTTGCTCAACGCCCCGGAGGGGACCGATGCGGCCTGGTCGCATCAAAAGGCGCTGACCGAAGGGCTTGAGCTGACCCGCACATTGGTCGCCGAGCCGCCCAATGTGATCTATCCCGAAAGCTTCGTGGCCAAGGTACTTGCCGAGGTCCAGGGCCTCGGCCTTGAAGTCACCGTGCTCGACGAGGCGGCGATGCGCGACCTCGGTATGGGCGCGCTGCTTGGGGTCAGCCTGGGTTCGGCGCGCGAGGCGCGGTTGCTCGCGCTGAAATGGAGCGGTGCAGGCGCCAATGATTCTGGGGGCGATCCGGTGCTTGCGCTGGTCGGCAAGGGCGTAACCTTCGACACCGGCGGTATCTCGCTCAAGCCGGGCCCCGGCATGGAAGACATGAAATGGGACATGGGCGGCGCGGGCGCGGTGGTCGGCGCGATGAAATCGCTCGCCGCGCGCAAGGCCAAGGCCAATGTGATCGGCGTCTGCGGCCTGGTCGAGAACATGCCCGATGGCGCCGCGATGCGGCCGGGCGACGTGATCACATCGATGTCGGGCCAGACGATCGAAGTGCTCAACACCGACGCCGAGGGGCGGCTGGTGCTGTGCGACGCGCTCACCTGGGTACAGCGAACGCACAAACCCAAGACGATCGTCGACCTCGCCACGCTGACCGGCGCGATGATCGTCAGCCTGGGCAATGAGTATGGCGGTTGCTTCGCCAATGACGATTCGCTTGCCGATCAGCTGCTTGCGGCGGGCCTGGCGTCAGGCGACCTGCTGTGGCGCTTCCCGCTGTCCGATACCTATAACAAGCTGATCGACAGCCCGATCGCGGACATGAAGAATGTCGGGCCGCGCGGCGCCGGATCGATCACCGCGGCGCAGTTCCTGCAGCGTTATGTCGAAACCGGCGTGCGCTGGGCACATCTCGACATCGCCGGCATGGTGTGGTCCGACAAGGCCGGTCCAACCTTCGACAAGGGCGCGACGGGTTATGGCGTGCGCCTGCTCGACCGCTTCGTCGCGGATAATTTCGAGAGTTGATGCCAGATTCGATGCAAGTCGATTTCTACCATCTGACCGTCACGCCGCTTGACCGTGCCTTGCCGCAGATTGCGGAGAAAATCGTGTCGAGTGGCGGCCGGTTGCTGATCGTCGCGGACAGCGGCGCGCAGCGGGTGGCGCTCGACCGGCTGCTCTGGGCCTATTCGGCCGAGAGTTTCCTGCCGCATGGCGAAGCGGGCGGCGAAGGTGATGCGCGTCAGCCAATCCTGATCGGCGAGGGCACGACCGCCGCCAATGACGCGCGCAACATCGCGCTTGCCGACGGCGTGTGGCGTGAGGAAGCGCTCGGTTTCGACCGCGTCTTCCACTTTTTCGACAGCGATCGGATCATCGAGGCGCGCGCCGCATGGAAAGCCCTGGCAGGCCGCGACGGGATCGAGCCACGCTACTGGAAGCAGAACGAGAATGGCCGCTGGGAACAGGCGGCATAGCTGACCCAGTCTTGCATTGAGGCAGCTTGCATTGAAACGGGCCCCCGCCTAGAGAGCCGCGACTTTCCGCCATTTACGATATCATTCAAGATACAGGAGCTTCACGGTCATGGCCGCGAACCGTACGTTTTCGATCATCAAGCCCGATGCCACCCGCCGCAACATCACCGGCGCCGTCACCAAGATGCTGGAGGAAGCCGGCCTGCGCGTCGTTGCATCCAAGCGTATCCAGATGACCCGCGAGCAAGCCGAGGGCTTTTACGCGGTGCACAAGGAGCGTCCGTTCTTCGGTGAGCTGGTCAGCTTCATGATCTCCGGCCCGGTCGTCGTGCAGGTTCTTGAGGGCGAGAACGCGATGCAGCGTAACCGCGACATCATGGGCGCGACCAACCCCGCCAATGCGGAAGCCGGCACGATCCGCAAGGAACTGGCCGAATCGATCGAGGCGAACACGGTCCATGGTTCGGACAGCGACGAGAATGCGGCGATCGAGATCGCCTATTTCTTCAAGCCCGAAGAGATCGTCGGCTGATATGGAATGGCGCGTGCGACAGGCCGGGGTGGAAGATGCCATCGCCCTGTCGCTCGTCGCCAATGCGGCGTTTCTCGATACCTATGCGCTGGTCCTGACCCGCGACGACCTGATCGCGCATTGCATCAAGAATAACGGGGTCGAGACCTTCGCCGCCTGGGCAAGCGATCCGGCGACGATCGTCACCATCGCCGAAGTCGAGCCGGGCCATGTGCCGCTTGGCTATGCGGTGCTGACCACGCCCGACTTCCCGATCGAGCGGCGGTCCGGAGATGTCGAATTGCGCCGCATCTACACGCTGAAACAGGCGCATGGCTCGGGCATCGGCCCGGCGCTGATGGCGCGCGCGATGGAAGATGCGTGTCGGCTGGGACATGACCGCATGTTGCTCGGTGTGTGGGAACATAATGATCGCGCCCGGGCGTTCTACGAACGCAACGGTTTTACCGTGATCGGCACGCGCCGGTTCCAGGTCGGCGCCGAGATTCACGACGATCCGATCTACGCACGCACACTTTAGTTTATTTGGCCGATTTGGGCTTCTCGCGCGCCCAGATCGCATCGAGCCGCGCCTTTGAACTCGTCCGTTCGCGCAGCAGCAATCCCTCAAGACGCAGCGCGCGACCACGCAGCACACGGCCCTCGGTCTTCCACACCATATCGTAGATCGCCGTATCGCGGCGTTCCTTGTCGGCGTCCCAATAGCTGGCGGTGATCAGGACGGGGATACGGCCTTGCTGAGAATCGGGCCCATTGTCGGTCAGCGTCAGTAACGGGGCGGAAACCCAGCCAGCATCGATCCGCGGTTCGAGTAGGCTGGTCTGCGCCGCGACGCCCAGGGCAGACGGGAAGGTCACATCGATATCCTGGATATCATGCGCCGCGTCGGTCAATTTCAGGCGTTCGCCACCACTTTCAGCGCTGGCTTTCAGCATCACCAGCGTGCGGACCTTGGCTTCGCTGGCTTTTTCGACCTGTTTCTCCTGATCGTCGGCACGCCGGTCCGACCAGGTCATCCACAAGCCAAGTGCGGCGATGATCAGGCCGGCAACGCCGACCAGTTCGGCGAGCGTGACCCAGCGGCGGCGCGTCGCCGCGGCCTCGGCGCGATCGACCGCCTGCTGCGCGGCGGTTTCGACCGAGGGTGCAGGGGGGGCAGGGGGCGGCGCCACGGATTCGGGCGGCAATGGCGGCGTTTCGGGTGTTTCGTCGCTCATCGTCCTCCAGCCTCCAGCAATCGGCGCGGTGCGACCATTTCCCAACTCATCGCGATGCGGTCGGCAACGCGGTCCCAGTCGAGATCCGCTCCGTCGAGCCGCATCGCGATCCAGCCGGAGGGCCCCATATAGGGCGGCGAATAATAAAAATCGGGATCGGCCTCGATCAGCATCTGCTGTTCTTCGATCCCGCTGGTCTTGACGATCGCGATGGTCTCGCCGTCGCTGTGATGATTGTGCCAGAAATAGGCGAAGGCCTTGCCCTTCTCGATGAAAAAGCCGGGCGAGCCATGCGACAATTTCTCATAGGTGGAAGGCAGCGACAGCGCCGCGTCACGGACTTTGGCGAGTGCGGATTCGGGATCGGGACTCATCGTGCGACGAAGTCTGCCAGAATGCGCGGGTAAAGGCGATGCTCCGCGGCCAGAACGCGTTCGGCAAGCGTATCGGGCGTGTCGCCAGGCAGGATTGGGACTTCGGCCTGGCCAAGCACCTCGCCGCCGTCGAGTTCCTCGGTCACGACATGGACCGAGCATCCGGCCACCGCATCGCCCGCGTCAATCGCGCGCGCATGCGTATCGAGGCCCTTATATTTGGGCAGCAGCGAGGGGTGGATGTTGACGATCCGTCCACGCCAGCGCGCGACGAAATCGTCGGAGAGCAGCCGCATATAACCGGCCAGCGCGATGATCTCGACCCCGGCTCCACGCAGCGCGGCGTCGATCGCGGCTTCGTATTCGGGCTTGGGCATGCCTTTTGGCGATTGAGCGAAGGTCGCGATGCCGTGACCTTCGGCCCAGGTCAGGCCGGGCGCTTCGGGCTTGTCCGATGCGACCAAAGCGATTTCATAAGGCGCGCCGGATGCCTTGCCAGCTTCGGCGAGCGCCATCATGTTCGATCCGCGGCCCGAAATCAGGATACCGACCTTCACGGTCATTATAGGTTAGCCAAGATGGGTCGCCGTCCAGTCGGCACGTGCGCCCCAGGTTTCGGTCGAACCAGATACCGTGCAGCCGCGCTCGCCACTTTCGATCGCGCCGATGGCGAAAACCGTCTCACCCGCCGCTCCCAGCGCTGCTTTCACCGTATCGACTTGATCGGCGGCAACGACCACCGCCATGCCGATCCCGCAATTGAAGGTCCGCGCCATTTCCTCGGGTTCGATCGCGCCTTGCGCCTGGAGGAATGCCATCAACCGCGGTTGCGGCCATGCATCGGCGTCGATCCGCGCATGAACGCCCTTGGGCAGGACGCGCGGGACGTTTTCGAGCAGGCCGCCCCCGGTGATATGCGCCAGCCCCTTGATCCGTCCTTCGGCAAGGACCGGAAGCAAGCTCTTCACATAAATCCGCGTCGGCGCCATCAGCGCGTCGATCAGCACTATCTCCTGATCGAACAGGGCAGGGCGATCGAGCTTCCAGCCCTTGTCGGCCGCCAATCTGCGAACCAGCGAAAAGCCGTTGGAATGCACGCCCGACGAGGCAAGCCCGAGAATGACGTCACCGGCAGCGATCTCACGCCCGGTCAGCACGCGATCGCGCTCGACCGCGCCGACGCAGAAGCCGGCAAGGTCATAATCGCCCGGTGCATACATGCCCGGCATCTCGGCGGTCTCGCCGCCGATCAGCGCGCAACCGGCTTGCAGGCAGCCCTGCGCAATCGATGCGACGACGCGCTCCGCGACCGCCGAATCGAGCTTGGCGGTGGCATAATAGTCGAGGAAGAATAAAGGCTCGGCGCCCTGCACGATCAGATCGTTGGCGCACATCGCGACGAGATCGATGCCGACTCCGTCATGGCGATCATGTTCGATCGCGAGTTTCAGCTTGGTGCCGACACCGTCATTCGCGGCAACGAGCAGCGGATCGACGAAACCCGCCGCCTTCAGGTCGAAGAAACCGCCAAATCCGCCGAGATCGGCATCGGCGCCAGCCCGTCGCGTGGCCTTGGCCAACGGCCCGATCGCGCGCACCAGCGCGTTTCCGGCGGCAATCGAGACGCCGGCATCGGCGTACGTATAGGGACTATTCCGTCGTGCATCATCGGTCATAACCGCCGCCTAGCCATATCTCGCTTGGATTTCCACGCTTGCTTCGCCAAAAGGGCGGCAATGTTTGTCCGTCGCTTATCTCGCCCATCCTATCTGGCACTTGGCCTGGCGCTTGTCGCGACCGGCGGTGTCGTGATCGCGCAGGCCAATGCGCCGGAACAACCGATGACCGCGGCCGATGGTTCGGGCAGCTTTGAGGTCAGCGGGGTCGATGTCGATGTGACCGGCAAGACCGCCGACGCGGCGCGCTATGCCGGTTGGAAGGTCGCGCAGCGCAAGGGTTGGGTGATGCTGTCGCAACGGCTGGGCGGCGGCGGCGGGATGGTATCCGATGGGACGCTCGACGCGATGGTGTCCGGAATCGTCATCGAGAACGAACAGATCGGCCCGAATCGCTACGTCGCACGCCTTGGCGTCCTGTTCAGCCGTGCGCGTGCCGGCGGGTTGCTTGGTGTCGCGGGTCAGGCGACGCGCTCGCCGCCGATGCTGGTCGTTCCGCTGCAATGGTCGGGCGGTACCGGCCAGGTGTTCGAACAGAAGACCAAATGGCAGGAAGCCTGGGGCCGCTATCGCACCGGCAACAGCTCGGTCGATTATGTCCGCCCGGCGGGGACCGGACCCGATGCGATGCTGCTCAATGCCGGTCAGATCGGCCGCCCCGGGCGCGGCTGGTGGCGGACCATTCTCGATCAATATGGCGCTTCCGACATCCTCGTGCCGGTGGTGAGACTATATCGCCAATGGCCCGGCGGGCCGGTGGTTGGCGTGTTCGAAGCGCGCCACGGTCCCGACAACCACATGATCGCCAAATTCTCCTTGCGCGTCGGCAGTAGCGATGGGGTCGATGCGCTACTTGATGCCGGGGTCAAACGCCTCGACGAGGCGTATCAGTCGGCACTCAGTTCGGGCATGCTCAACACCGATTCCGGGCTCGTTTATGTGCCGCCGCCGGCCGTGCCGGTCGTGATCGACGATATTCCCGAAGATCCCACCGCAGTGGCGACGACGGCAGCGGGCGGTACGGAGGCGACGGTCATCTCGATCCAGTTCGAGACTCCGGGCGCATCGGCTGTTTCCGCGACCGAAGCGGCGTTGCGCGCCGTACCGGGCGTGCGCTCGGCGCTGACCAGCAGTCTTGCCTTGGGTGGCGTGTCGGTGATGCGGGTTGGGTTCGACGGCGATCCGGCGGCGCTTTCCGCCGCTCTGGCCGCGCGCGGCTGGCAGGTTCAGGGTGATGGCACCACGCTGCGCATCCGCCGCACCGGTCAACCGTCGCAGGGTGCTACGCCTGCGGCCGCGGACAACGCGACCAGCGGATGAGCCAGATCGCGCTGCCGTTCGAATGGCCAGCCGACCCGCGCGACGACGAGTTTTTGGTCAGCGAGTCGAATTCCCGCGCCGTGCAACAGCTCGAACGCTGGGCGTCCTGGCCAGTCATGTCGGTGATACTCACCGGCCCACGCAAATCGGGCCGCAGCCTGCTGGCGCGGATCTTCGCGGCGAAGAGCGGCGGCACGATCATCGACGATGCCGAGCGTCAAAGCGAGACCGCGCTATTCCACGCCTGGAATCGCGCGCAGGAGGCGCGCAGCCCGCTGGTGATCGTCGCGGACGCGGCGCCGCCCGAATGGAGCGTCAAGCTGCCCGATCTGCGCTCACGCCTCGCCGCGAGCCCGATCGCCAAGATCGGGCCGCCCGATGATGTGCTGATGCAGGCATTGTTCGAGCGCATGTTCCTGCGCCGCGGGCTCGACGCACGGCCCGACCTGATTCAATGGCTGCTGATGCGAGTCGAGCGCAGCCATATCGCGCTGCTTCGCGCTGTCGATGCGCTCGATCAGACGGTGATGGAACGCCGGAAACGTCTGTCGATCCCGCTGGCGCGCGCGACTTTGTCCGAAATCGGGCTTATCAGCGAGGGCGCGGCCGAATCGCCCTCCACCGATCCCTGACGCCATTTCCAGACGAGAACCCTGATGACCCGCCCCGCTCATATCGTGCGTATCGACGACGATGACGACCCCTTTGCGGAAGGATTGGGCAGCGATCGCTATTTCAACCGCGAACTCTCCTGGCTGGCGTTCAACCGGCGCGTACTCGAAGAAGCATGCAATGCGGCGCATCCGTTGCTCGAACGGCTGCGCTTCCTGTCGATCTCCGGCTCCAATCTCGACGAGTTCTTCATGGTGCGCGTTGCCGGCCTGAAAGGGCAGCTTGCGCAGGATGTCGATCGCCGATCGGTCGATGGGATGACCGCAGGACAACAGTTGGCGGCCGTGGTCGGCGAGGCCGATGCCCTGGTGCAAAGCCAGCGCGCGGTGTGGCGCGACTTGCGCCATCAGCTCGGCGAAACCGGTATCGAGGTGTTGGGATCGAAGACGATCGATGCCTCTGTCGGCGCCGATGACGTGGCGTGGCTCGAAACGCATTTCCGCGAACAGATCTTCCCGATTCTGACGCCGCAAGCGCTCGATCCCGCGCATCCGTTCCCGTTCATGCCCAACAAGGGCCTGGCAGTGATGTTCGATCTTGTCCGCCAGTCCGACAAGGAGCCGATTCGCGAACTGGTCATGTTGCCGGCGACGATGGCGCGTTTCGTCCGCCTGCCCGGCAAGGATGGGTCCGGCAAAGAGGGGCCTGGCAAAACCGGATCGGGCGAAAAGGCGCGTTATGTCGCGATCGAATCGCTGGTGAAGCGTTTCTCCTCGCTGATCTTTCCTGGATATGAAGTGCAGGGCGCGGCCGAATTCCGCGTGTTGCGCGACAGTGATATCGAGATCGAGGAAGAAGCGGAGGACCTGGTCCGCTACTTCGCCAATGCGATCAAGCGTCGCCGGCGCGGGCGCGTCATCCGGCTCGAACTCGAATCAGGCATGCCGGACAGCCTGTCGACCGCGCTACGCGCAGAACTTGGCGGCGCCGACGCATTCGTTACCGAAGGCGGCACTTTTCTGGGCATCGGCGACCTCGAATCGATCGTCGACGAGGACCGGCCCGACCTGAAATTCACGCCATACAGCCCGCGCTTTCCCGAACGGATCCGCGAATTCGGCGGCGATTGTTTTGCGGCGATCCGGTCCAAGGACATCGTCGTCCATCATCCGTACGAAACCTTCGATGTGGTGCTCGCTTTCCTGAAACAGGCGGCGGCCGACCCCGATGTCGTAGCGATCAAGCAGACGCTGTATCGCGCGGGCAAGCAGCCGGCCGTGATCAACGCGCTGATCGCCGCGGCCGAATCGGGCAAATCGGTCACCGCCGTGGTCGAATTAAAGGCACGTTTCGACGAAGAGCAGAACCTCGTCTGGGCTTCCGCGCTGGAACGCGCGGGTGTACAGGTCGTCTATGGCTTCATGGAGTGGAAGACCCACGCCAAGGTGTCGATGGTGGTGCGGCGCGAGGCCGGGCAATTTCGCACCTACTGCCATTTCGGCACCGGCAATTATCATCCGCAGACTGCAAAGATCTACACCGATCTGAGCTTCTTCACTGCCGATCCGCGCCTCGGCCGCGACGCGGCGCAGATGTTCAATTACGTCACCGGCTATGTCGAACCGCACGATATGGCGCTGATCAGCCTGTCGCCGCGCGACTTGCGGCCCAAGCTGGTCCAACTGATCGACGCCGAGATCGCCAGCGCCAGGGCAAGTAGGCCCGCAGCGATCTGGGCGAAGATGAATTCGCTGGTCGACCCGGCGATCATCGAAAAGCTCTACGAGGCGAGCAATGCCGGCGTGGAGATCGAACTCATCATCCGCGGCATCTGCTGCCTGCGTCCCGGCGTGCCGGACATGTCGGAGAATATCCGAGTCAAATCGGTGATCGGGCGTTTCCTCGAACACAGCCGTATCTGGGCGTTCGGTAACGGCAAGGCGCTGCCCAATGACGGCGCCAAACTGTTCATCTCCTCGGCCGACTGGATGCCGCGCAATTTCGACCGTCGCGTCGAATATATGCTGCCGATCGAAAATGAGACGGTGCACGACCAGATCCTCGATCAGGTGATGGTCGCCAATCTGATCGACACGGAACAAAGCTGGGATCTTCAGGCAGATGGCGAATATGTCCGGGTCGAACCGGGTGACCGGCCGTTCAACCTGCATCGTTATTTCATGACCAACCCGTCGCTATCGGGCCGCGGGGCCGCGTTGGAACTGGGTGAAGCCGTGCCGAAACTTTCGCTGCGTCGTCGGCGTTGAAGCCGGCAATGCCGACCCTGTTGTTCCGCAAGCCGAAGCTCGAGCCGCAAGCGGAACCGCGCACCGGTATCATCGACATCGGATCCAATTCGATCCGCCTGGTAATCTATCAGGGCCCCGAGCGGTTGCCGGCGATCCTGTTCAACGAGAAGGTCATGGCCGGGCTCGGGCGCGGCCTTTCGGAAACCGGTGCGATCGGCAAGGACGGCCTGGCCAAGGCCGGGCTCGCGCTCGCGCGATTCGCGGCAGTCGCGCGCGAGATGGAGGTTTCCCGACTACGCACCGTCGCGACCGCCGCCGTACGCGATGCATCCAATGGCGGCACGCTGATCGACACCGCGCGCAAGCTTGGGCTCGAGGTCGAACTTCTGTCGGGCGAGCAGGAGGCGATGGCGGCAGGGCATGGCGTGCTGTCGGCGATTCCCGATGCCGAGGGCATTGTCGGCGATCTCGGTGGCGGCAGCCTCGAACTGGTTCGCGTATCGCAGGGACAAGTGCGTGATCGTGTGTCGTTCCCGTTCGGTGTGCTGCGAGTCGGCCCGATCCGCACCAAAGGCGGCCAGGGCGCACTCGATCGTCAGGTCGCCAAGGCGATCAAACAGGCCGGCTGGACGGGCAAGGGGCAAGGGTTGCCCCTCTATCTTGTCGGCGGATCATGGCGTGCGCTGGCGCGACTCGACATGCATATCAACGACTATCCGCTGCCGGTGATCCACCAATATGCCATGCCGCCGCTGGCCATCGCGCGCATGAACCGCACGATCAGCCACGTCGCCAAGGGGCGCTTGCGCACCATACCCGGGCTTTCCTCGGCCCGCGCCGCGACATTGGGCGACGGCGCTGCGCTGTTGTCGGCGTTGATCAAGCATCTCGGCAGCGAGACGACGATCGTCTCGGCCTTCGGCCTGCGCGAGGGGTTGCTCTATGGCGATCTCGATCCCGCCATGCGCAGCGAAGACCCGTTGATCGTCGCGACCCGCGACGAAGGGCGCCGTCATGGCCGTTTCGTCGAGCATGGCGATTTGCTCGATGAATGGATTGCACCGCTGTTTGCCGGCGATCCACCCGAAATGGCACGTTTGCGTCATGCCGCTTGCCAACTTGCCGATGTAGGCTGGCGCGCCAACCCGGAATTCCGCGCCGAACGTGGCGTGGAGATCGCGCTGCATGGCAATTGGGTGGCGATCGACGCACGCGGCCGCGCGCTGATGGCGCAGGCCTTGTTCACCAGCCTTGGTGGCGGGACCGATACGCCCGCGCCAATCAGCGAACTCGCGCCCCTGGTGGATCTCAAGCGCGCGACGGCATGGGGGCTGGCGATGCGCCTCGGCCAGCGGCTGAGCGGCGGGCTGGCCGGTCCGCTGCTTCGCTCACACCTTCATATCGGGCCGACGACCTTGTCGTTGCATCTCGAGCCGCGCGATGCCGCGCTTTATGGCGAAGCGGTCGAGCGGCGTCACAAGGCGCTCGCCGTATCGCACGACCGCGAGCCCGTCCTGATCACCTCAGGATGATCAGCCGCAACTGATTCGCTCGGCCCGGCCGTCGGTACTGACCCAGACATTCACACGGTCGGCGCGGAATTCCATCGTCACCCGCATCTCGGGCGTGATCCTTCGCGCAACCGACGCGCCCGACCGGCGCTTGGCCTTGCCGACCAGCGCGGGCGTCGCGCGCTGGCCGATCAGGTTCTGCGCGCGGTCGGCGTTACATGCGCGTGGCGGGCCGGGGAGGGGCGTGGGACGACCCTCCATGCATCCGGCAAGCGCGAACGCGGCGACCATTGCCGGGGCGATCAAAGCTGTGGCGATCTTCATGCGACATCCTCCGTTCGAGTCATTTTGAGCTTCCCGCCGACCACGGCAAAAGCGAGCCGCCCTTCGACCAGGTCGAGCGCATCCCGGCCGAACTGATCGAAACGCCAGCCCTGCAGAATCGGCAGGCCGTCACGCTGCCCCGCCGCCAGCGCTTCGAGATCTTCGCTCCGTGCAAGCAAGCGCGATGCAACATCGATTTCCTTGGAGCGGATCTTGAGTAGCAGCTTGAGCAGATCGGCGACCAGCGCGCCGTCCTTGCCGAGGCCGGGCTTGCGATCGTCACGCGCGGGCATTTCGTCCAATGTCATCGGCACCGCGGCCTCGAGCGCCGCCATCATCCGGCCGCCGATATCATTGCCCGCCCAGGTCGCCGATAACCCACGCACCTTGGCCAGATCGCTCTGCTTGCGCGGTGGATGGCCGGCGATGTCGGCGATCGTCTCGTCCTTGACGATGCGGCCGCGCGGAAGGTCCTTGCTTTGCGCCTCCAGCTCACGCCAGCGGGCGAGCGCCTTCAACCGCCCGAGCACATCGGGTTTGCGGCCGGCGATGCGGATACGCTTCCACGCCTCTTCGGGATCATTGGCATAATTGGCCGGATTGCCGATCCGTTCCATCTCCTGATCGAGCCATTCGCCGCGCCCGGTCTTGCGCAACCGGTCGAGCATCTTGGGAAAAATTTTCGCCAGATGAGTGACATCGCCGATCGCATATTCGATCTGCCGGGCGTCGAGCGGGCGGCGCGACCAGTCGGTGAAGCGCGCGCCCTTATCGACGACGATACCGAGATAGGAATCGACCAGATTGGAATAGCCGATCTGCTCGCCCTGGCCGAGCGCCATCGCCGCGACCTGCGTGTCGAACAGCGGGTGCGGCGTCTTGCCAGTGAGATTATAGACGATTTCCAGGTCCTGGCCGCCGGCGTGGAACACCTTCAGCACATCCTCATTATCGACCAGCAAGTCGAGCAGCGGCTTCATATCCAGCCCGGCCACCATCGGATCGATCGCCGCCGCCTCGTTCACATCGGCGATCTGGATCAGGCAGAGTTCCGGCCAGAAGGTGTTCTCTCGCATGAATTCGGTATCGACACAGACAAAGTCGGCTTGCGACAATCGGCTGCAGAGATTGGCGAGGGTGGCGCTGTCGGTGATCAGGTCATGGATATGCATCTTGACCCCATAGCGACAGGCGAGCGGGTTGACAAAGAGGCGTGTGAAGGGAAAGCGCGGCGCCACCATTTCACCGTCATCCCTGCGCAGGCCGGGACCTTTGTGGGGCGGACGGTTCGTCTCCCCATGAGACCCCGGCCTTTACCGGGATGACGTACAGAGAAGAAGAATCATGCACGCCTATCGCACGCACACTTGCGCACAACTCCGCGCCGCCGATGTCGGGACATCCGTCAAGCTCAGCGGCTGGATCCATCGCAAGCGCGACCACGGCAATCTGCTGTTCGTCGATCTGCGCGACCATTACGGCATCACCCAGATCGTCACCGACAGCGACAGTCCGACTCATGCCGTGCTCGACAAGCTGCGCGCCGAATCCGTCGTGACGATTACCGGCGATGTCGTCGCGCGCTCGCCCGAGACGGTGAATGCGAACCTGCCCTCGGGTGAGATCGAGATTCGTGCGCGCGACGTCGTGGTGCAGTCGGCGGCGCAGGAATTGCCGATGCCGGTGTTCGGCGAGAATGAATATCCCGAGGAAATCCGGCTGCGCTACCGCTTCCTCGATTTGCGGCGCGAGCGGCTTCACGCTAATATCCTGCTACGTTCGAACGTCATTTCGTCGCTACGCAGCCGGATGATCGGGCAGGGCTTTACCGAATTCCAGACCCCGATCCTGACCGCGTCGTCGCCTGAGGGCGCGCGCGACTATCTCGTGCCGAGCCGTGTCCATCCAGGCAAATTCTACGCGCTGCCGCAGGCGCCGCAGATGTTCAAGCAGCTGCTGATGGTCGCCGGTTTCGACAAATATTTCCAGATCGCGCCCTGTTTCCGCGACGAAGACGCGCGCGCCGATCGCTCGCCCGGTGAATTCTACCAGCTCGATTTCGAGATGAGCTATGTCACGCAGAACGATGTGTTCGCGGCGATCGAGCCGGTGCTGCACGGCGTGTTCGAGGAATTCGCCAACTGGCAAGGCAAGGGGCGAACCGTATCGCCATTGCCGTTCAAGCGTATCCCGTATCGCGAATCGATGCTGAAATACGGCAACGACAAGCCCGATCTGCGCAACCCGATCCTGATCACCGACGTATCCGACTTGTTCAAGGGGTCGGGCTTCGGCCGCTTCGCCTCGATGGTCGAGAATGGTGACGTGGTGCGTGCACTGCCGGCACCTGACACGCATGAGAAGAGCCGCAAATTCTTCGACGACATGAACGGCTGGGCGCAGAGCGAGGGTTTCCCCGGCCTGGGCTATGCGACGCAGAAGGACGGTGTGTTTGGCGGCCCGATCGCCAATAACCACGGCCAGGACGGCATGAAGGCGATTGCCGCGGCGCTTGGCCTTGGTCCGAATGACGGCATCTTCTTCGCGGCGGGCAAGGAAGCCCAGGCGGCGAAGCTCGCAGGGCTGGCGCGCACGCGCGTCGCCGATCAGCTCGGTCTGATCGACCAGAACCGCTTCGAGTTCTGCTGGATCGTCGATTTCCCGATGTT
Source organism: Sphingomonas sp. So64.6b (assembly GCF_014171475.1). Taxonomy (NCBI): domain Bacteria; kingdom Pseudomonadati; phylum Pseudomonadota; class Alphaproteobacteria; order Sphingomonadales; family Sphingomonadaceae; genus Sphingomonas; species Sphingomonas sp. So64.6b. Next base: position 1,675,734 of record NZ_CP048817.1, on the reverse strand, counting down.
CGAATATGACGAGGACGCGAAAAAGGTCGATTTCAGCCACAACCCCTTCTCGATGCCGCAAGGCGAGATGGAAGCGCTGGAGACGATGAACCCGCTCGATATCCTCGCTTATCAGTATGACATCGTGTGCAACGGCATCGAATTATCGTCGGGCGCGGTGCGGAACCACAAGCCGGAGATCATGTACAAGGCGTTCGAAATCGCCGGTTATACTCAGGCCGATGTCGATACGAACTTCGCGGGCATGATCAACGCGTTCAAGTGCGGCGCCCCGCCGCATGGCGGCTCCGCGCCGGGCGTGGACCGGATCGTCATGCTGCTCGCCGACGAGCCGAACATTCGCGAAGTGATCACCTTCCCGATGACGCAAAAGGCCGAGGACCTGATGATGGGCGCCCCCAACTTCGCCACCGCGAAACAGTTGAAGGAACTCAACATCCGCACGATCGACGCGCCGGCGGTCAAGCCGGCGTAACACCAGAACCGACCGTTATCCCCGCGAAAGCCGGGACGACGGGGGTAGATCCCGCGCCGGGGACTTGTCCCGATGCCTATCGTGCCTCATGTGCGCAACCGAGACGATCTCGCGGGGGCGGATAGACGATGCTCAATGACCAGCTAAGTCCGGAACCGCCATCGCGGCTGGTTCGCAGCCTTGGCGTCATGGGCGTGTTGTTCCTCACCCTTTCGGTCGCGACGCCGGCATCTTCGGTCTTCGTGATCATTCCCGGGATGCTGCAGGTAGCTGGCACCGGGGCGATCTGGGCCATGCTGCTTGCCGGCCTGGTCTGTGTCGCCACCGCGTTCGTCTATGCCGAACTGTCCTCCGCCTATCCCGTCGCGGGTGGCGAATATGTCATGGTCGCACACACGCTCGGGCCGCTCTCCGGTTTTGTCATGCTCGGCGTCAATGTGTTCAACAATTTGCTCTTTCCACCGGTCGCCGGGCTCGGTGTCAGTGCTGTACTGGCCACCCTGGTGCCGGGCCTGCCGCAAATCCCCGTCGCGGTTGCGATCGTCGGTGCATCGACGCTGATTGCGTTGCTGCAGATCAGGGTCAACGCCTGGGTCACCGGCCTTTTCCTGCTGGTCGAGGTGCTGGCGCTCGCTGCGGTCGTGTGGCTTGGTTTTTCCGACGCGGTGCGGCCGTTCGGCGACTTCCTGTTGCACCCGGTGATGCCCGATCTCGGCGCGCTGGTGCCGGCATCGCCCGCTTCGATCGGGCTGGCCACCTCGATCGCGATCTTCGCGCTCAACGGCTACGGCGCAGCGGTCTATTTCGGCGAGGAGATGCATGAGCCATCTAAGCTGATCGCACGCGCAATCATGTGGGCGCTTGGCTTCACACTGCTGTTCGAAGTGCTGCCACTCATCGCCGGACTGATGAGCGCGCCGGACCTGCACGCATTTGTCACTGCGGACGATCCGTTCGGTATCCTGGTGACGCTACGCGGTGGCGCGACGCTGTCGGCCTGGGTGTCGATCGGTGTGGTGATCGCCATCATCAATGCGGTGATCGCCTGCATCCTGGCTTGCGCACGATTCTTCTATGGCACTGCCCGAGATGGGAGCTGGGGCCGGCCGATCGATCGCTGGATGACCGCGATCCACCCCAGACTTGGGTCGCCTTGGGTCGGGACGCTGCTGGTCGGCGGGATCGGCATGGCATGCTGCTTCCTGCCGCTGCAATTGCTGCTGGTGCTGAGCGGCACCGGGCTGGTCGCGATCTATGCCGGCATCTGCTTTGCGGCGATCTCGGGCCGCCGCTCGGGCAAGACCGCGCACGCGCATTACCGCATGCCCTGGTATCCGGTCGCGCCGATCGTCACGCTGATCGCGCTCGCTTATGTCATATGGACCAGCTGGCTCGACCTCGAAGAAGGGCGGCCAGGCCTGATCATGACCGGTGTGCAGATTCTCGGCTCCGCGGCTTATTACTGGTTCGTGCTGCGTCGACGCGGCGCTTGGGACGTGCAAATCCCCGCCGATTGAGCTTATGATGCGGGATGAGCATCAACCTATCCGACTATGAATCGGGCAAGAAGTTCGATGGCGACTATTCGGACGCGCTCGCCGCGGTTCAGGAACGGCTCGCCCATATCCAGGTCGCGCATATCGTGCACAAGAAGCGCGCGGTGGTGCTGTTCGAGGGTTGGGACGCGGCGGGCAAGGGCGGCATCATCCAGCGCCTGACCGCACAATGGGACCCGCGCAACTTCGATGTCTGGCCGATCTCGGCGCCGACCGAGGAGGAACTGGCGCACCATTTCCTGTGGCGCTTCTGGAAAAAACTGCCGGGCAACGCCAACATCGCTGTGTTCGACCGCAGCTGGTATGGTCGCGTGCTGGTCGAGCGGGTCGAAGGCTTCGCGACCGAGGCACAGTGGCGCCGTGGTTATGACGAGATCAATGAGTTCGAGGCGCAGCAGGCGGATTCGGGCACGACGATCGTCAAACTGTTCATCCACACCACGCAAAAGGAACAGGACGAGCGGCTCAAGGCGCGGCTCGACCATCCGTGGAAGCGCTGGAAGACCGGCGCCGATGATTATCGCAACCGCGACAAACGCGACGCCTATCTCGATGCCATGGCCGAGATGTTCCGCCGCACCGATACGCGCTGGGGGCCCTGGTCCGCGATCGACGGCAACAATAAAAAGGCCGCGCGAATCGCCGCGCTGACCGCGATCGCCGACCGGCTCCAGGCGAATGTCGATATGACTCCGCCACCGCTCGATTCGGCAGTCGAGAAGCTGGCGCGCAAGGCGCTCAAATAGGGCTTACGGATCGGGAACTTGCTCAGAGCGGATATTCACGTCGCGCTGCGGGAAGGGCAGCACGATTTGGTTGTCGCGGAACAGGATCAGCAGCCGGTTGAGGATTTCGGATCGAACACCACCCACACCGCCCTCAGGGTCGGCGATCCAGGCAAGAATCTCGTGATCGATCGAACTCTCGCCGAACGCCTTCAGCCAGACCCTTGGGGCGGGATCGGCGAGCACCCGATCCGAGGCGAACGCCGCCTCCAGCATCAGTTTCTGCGCGAGCAGGATGTCGGACGAATGAGACACGCCGATCGGGATATGGATGCGCACGTTGCGGCTGGAATAGGACCAGTTCTCGACCGGCTCGGTCATCAGCGTTTCGTTCGGGATCAGATGTTCCTTGCCGTCGCGCGTGACGACCGAGACCGCGCGGATGCCGATCTTGGTCACCGCGCCGAACGTATCGCCGACGACGATCACATCGCCCGGCTTCACTGACCGATCCATCAACAGGATCAGCCCGGCCATGAGATTGCCGAAGGTCTTTTGCAGGCCGAACCCGACCGCCAGGCCGATAGCCCCGGAAAACACCGCCAGCGCAGTCAGGTCGATACCGAGCAGGTCGATACCGAGCAACACCGCGACCATGATCACCGCGATCCCGCCAAGCTTCTGCACCAGCACGCGCTGCGAAATATCGAGATGCGTCAGCCGCGCGATCGAATGGACCAGGATGCGGTTGATCAGTCGCGCCAGCACGAACAAGATCGCCGCGACGAGGATGAAATTGACCAGACCGAGCATCGAGATTCGCCGCGAGCCGACATTGAATCCGATGCCGTCGAGCGCATCGATCATCGGCCGTAGTCCGCCCAGCGTGCCCGCCGCGGTCGCGACGAAAACGGCGAGCGCCAGGATACTCGCCAAGGCCATGCCGAGCCCGAAGGTCCGGCCGATACGATAGACCAGCATCGCAAGGGCAAAGCCGAGTCCCAGCGCGACGATCATCAGGGCGACCGTCACCCATGACGTGACATTGCCGGCGACGATCAGGATCAGCGCCATGATCGAATAATGGATCAGTCCCTTGACGAGCTTGCCGCTCGCGTCATCGGCGCGTTCGGTCCAGCGCAGCAGGGCACGGGTGATTGAGGGCGTCGCTCGGGCTGCGATGATCCAGCCGAGCCAATAGGCACCGACCACCAGCAATGCCGCGACGACGATCGGTTCGATACCGAGAGTTTGCGGGATCGGCAGGCCGAGCCCGGCAAGCCATTCGCGCCACTGCATATGCTTTCCCCAAACGGCGCTAATGGCCGCCGCCATGGTGCCGTGCGGCGGCTATTCAGGCAATATCGAAGCGGCCGTCCTCATCCATCACATACAACATGCCATCGGCGATCGCGAAATAGGCACCGTGCAGCCTGAGTGTGCCGGCCGCTTCCCGCTCGGGAATGCACGGAAAGGTGCGCAAATTGGCAATGCTGATCCGCACCGTTTCCATTTCGAGTGCGCGGACCGCGCTTGCGCCGGTGCCCATGCGCGACACGATCTCATCGCGCGCGTCGTCGAGCAGGTCGATCCAGTGCGCGATGAAACCGCCTTCACCCGGTGCCTTGCCGGCAAATTCCTGACTGATCGAGGCATGGACACCGCCGCACGAGCCATGCCCCATCACCACAATTTCCGACACTTCAAGCTGGGTGACCGCGAATTCGAGCGCGGCGGAGACGCCGTGGCGGCTGCCGTCGAGTTCGAACGGCGGGACCAGATTGGCGATGTTGCGCACGACGAAGATTTCGCCGGGCAAGGTATCGAAGATCTGCGCCGGATCGACGCGGCTGTCCGAACAGGCGATGACCATCACCCGTGGCTTCTGCTTGTCGATCAACTGAGCCCATCGCGCGCGTTCGCGCGACCAATTCGAATCATGAAAACGGCGATAGCCGTCGATGAGGTGAGCAAATCCGGTCATGCGGCTTCTCTTGCACCGGGGACGGGGGGTGGCAAGCGCGTCAAAGCATCGCTATCTGCGACTTCATGAACGAGATGACTCCGCTCCCCCGCCCGGAACGCCAGCGCAAGCCCGACTGGATCCGTGTCAAAGCGCCGACCAGCGTCGGTTTTGCGGAAACCAAGGCGATGATGCGTCGGCTCAACCTCAATACGGTGTGCGAAGAGGCGGCGTGCCCGAACATCGGCGAGTGCTGGACCAAGAAGCACGCCACGGTGATGATCCTGGGCGACACCTGCACCCGCGCCTGTGCGTTCTGTAATGTGAAGACCGGCATGCCGCGTGCGGTCGATGCGCTCGAACCGCAGCACACCGCCGACGCGGCGGCCGAGCTTGGTCTCGAACATATCGTCATCACCTCGGTCGATCGTGACGATTTGCCCGATGGCGGCGCGTCGCAATTCGTCAAGGTGATCCAGGCGCTGCGCCGCACAACACCGAAGACGACGATCGAGATACTCACACCGGATTTTCGTAACAAGGCGCAAGCCGCGGTTGAATCGATCGTCGAGGCACGACCCGACGTCTATAACCACAATCTCGAAACCGTCCCTCGGCTCTACCCGACGATCCGGCCCGGCGCGCGGTATTACGCGTCGCTGCGTTTGCTGGAGAGTGTCAAGCGGCACGATCCATCGATCTTCACCAAGTCCGGCGTGATGGTCGGGCTGGGCGAGGAGCGGCTCGAGGTGCACCAGGTGATGGACGATATGCGCTCCGCAGATATCGATTTCCTGACCATGGGCCAGTACCTCCAGCCGACCCCACGCCACGCCAAGGTGCTGGACTTCGTCACGCCGCAAGCGTTCGACGCCTATGCCGCAATCGCACGCGCCAAGGGTTTCCTGCTGGTTGCGGCGTCGCCGCTGACCCGGTCGAGCTACCATGCCGGTGACGATTTCGCGGCGTTGCGTGCGGCAAGAGAGGCAAAGCTCGCTCGCGCCTGATGCCCCGCCACGCCGAAACCCGCCGGCTGCCCTATAGCCGCGAACAGATGTTCGACCTGGTCGCCGATGTTGGGCGCTATGCCGAATTTCTGCCCTGGGTGACCGCGATCCGGGTGCGATCGAACAGTTCGACCGAGATGGTCGCGGACATGATCGTCGGCTTCAAGGGACTGCGCGAGACCTTCACCTCGAAGGTCGAGAAGCAGCGCCCCGACCATATTCGGGTCGATTATCTCGACGGGCCGCTCAAACATCTGCGTAACGAATGGATTTTCCGCCCCGATGGGGACGGTTGCCTCGTCGATTTCACGGTCGATTTCGCGTTCAAGAACCGCATGTTCGAAATGCTTGCCGGGCAGGTATTCGGCTCCGCCTTGCGCAAGATGATCGGCGCGTTCGAAGAGCGCGCGGCGGTGCTTTATTCAGGGTCGGCAAGGACAGGGACGGGGGCCGGCGCGACCAGCAGTTCGAGCGCACACAACGCCGCTTGAAGCCTGACGCCGCCGCGACCGAGGTCACCGAAATCCTTGCGATCGGCGACGATATGCGCAGGGTCAGCGCCCTTTTCGGCACGCGCGAAGACCACTGTGCCGACCGGCTTCTTCTCCGTGCCGCCACCCGGTCCGGCCACGCCGGTGATCGCGACCGAGACATCCGCACCGCTCATTTCAAGCGCGGCTTGCGCCATGCTCCACGCCACCGCGATCGACACCGCGCCGAAGGTTTCCAGCACGTCGGGGCTGATCTTGAGCAATTCGAGCTTGGCGTCGTTCGAATAAGTGACGAAGCCGGCCTCCAATATATCCGAAGAGCCCGGAATCTCGGTGATCGCGGCCGCCACGAGACCGCCGGTGCAGCTTTCGGCGACGGTGATCCTGCGCCCCGCGACACGATTGCTGTCAACGACGCGCCGGGCGGCCTCGACCAGCTCGGCGGGCAGGATGGTATCCATGGTCACGACGCGGTCATCGGGCAGATCGGCAGATTCTGCTTCGCACCCTTGTCCTTGCTCAATTGCAGGATCGTCACGACTAACTCGGCCGCGTCGCGCGGCGGCAGCGGGGCGATGAGCGTCGTGATACGGTTGATCGCCGGGCAGTCCTTCGCCTTGATATCCTTGGTGATCAGCGGCGCGACGATCGCCGACATCAACGTCCGTGCCGCATCGGTGTCGAGGATGACGCTCAGATCCTGGCCGGACATCTTCGATATCGCCGCCTTGGCCAGCGGCCAGGAAATATCGGCTTGCCCGCGATATTTGTCGAAGAATGTGCCCGAGGTCTGCCGCACCAGCGCGTTTGCCGGCAAGGTCGAGGAACAGATGATCCCGACAGAACGGAGAGCATCCGGCGCGACGTAGAGCATCAAGGCGGTCGCCTCGGGCGCTGTGACGCAGGGCTTGGTTGCTTCTCCCGCCTGCACGCCGGTCGCCGCGAGACCAGCCCATAAGGCGATCGCCGTCGTCAGCCCGATCCGCTTCGTCGTCATAGTGCATCCCCCGTGATCCTGATCGTCGCGATCGCCTGCGCGGCGATGCCTTCGCCGCGTCCGGTGAAGCCGAGACGCTCGGTGGTCGTTGCCTTGATGCTAATCTGGCCGGCGGTGAGCCGCAACAGCGCCGCGACGCGGTCGCGCATCGCCGCGCGGTGCGGGCCGATCTTCGGTGCCTCGCAAATGATCGTCAGGTCGATAAAATCGATGATGCCGCCACGTTCCCGGATCAGCGCGGCGGCGTATTCCAGGAACTGCGCCGAATCCGCGCCGCGCCACTGCGGGTCGCTGGGCGGGAAGTGCGTGCCGATATCGCCCGCGGCAATCGTGCCGAGCAAGGCATCGGTGATCGCGTGGAGCGCGACATCGGCATCGCTATGTCCCGACAGGCCCTTGTCGTGCGGGATCAGGACGCCACCTAGCCATAATTCTTCACCTTCGGCCAGGCGATGGACGTCATAACCGCTTGCGCTGCGCACGCGCATCGTTGCGGCATGACGCGCCTCGGCACTCGCGAAATCGGCCGGATAAGTCACTTTTTCGAGCATCGTGTCGCCTTCGACCAAAGCCACGGCCGCTCCTGATTTACGCAGCATCTGCGCGTCGTCGGTGGGTTCGTCGCCGCTCCAGCCGCGATGTGCGGCGAGGATCGCGTCGAAGCGGAACGCCTGAGGCGTCTGGATACGGAACAGGCCGTCGCGCGAAACGCCCGCGCCAAGCACCTCCATGCCGCGCGCAAGCGTGTCGGCGACGGGCAGGGCGGGAACCGCGCCGGCATCCTCGTCCAGCGCGGCGAGCAGGCGATCGATCACCGCCACGGGCAGGAAAGGGCGGGCGGCATCGTGGATCAGCACGCGATCGATGTCGGTTTCGGCGAGATGCTCCAGCCCCGCCAGAACCGACAGGCGTCGGGTGGCGCCACCGGTCACCCGCTCGACCAGGCCGAGCGCCTTGTCGAGTTCGGCATCCTGACCGTCGCCGATCACGACGATCACCCGGTCGATCGCCGGATGCGCGTCGAGCGTGGCATGGCTGTGCGCAATCATCGGCTTGCCCGCGACGGGTGCGAACTGCTTCGGGCCGTCGCCACCACTGCGCAGGCCCTGGCCAGCAGCGACGATGATCGCGGCAATGTGAGGTCGGGCGGGGCGAGGTGAGGCGGGGCGGGAGGCAGGACTGACCGTCATGCCGATCGCCTAGCCCATGCCCGACCGCCTCGCCACCCGCTATTCGGCGCGCGCAATGGCCGATCGCAGCGGTGCCAGGCCAACGGTGCGGGTATCTTCATGCCGAAGCGATAACGGTTGCCGGGCGGCGTTTGAATCCTGGGATAGCGGCGGTGGCGGCAAGGACGACCGATGGGTGCGGAGATATGTTACACCGGTCGTGTTGCATATCCTTGGCCAGCCCGGCGCAGAAAGGCTTGGAATATATCGCAATATCAATATGATATTCCTTGTCCTGCGCTGGTCCCGGATTGACGTTCGTCGTTCCGATGTTGGACCATGTAACGAATCTCCGGTCGCGGATTTGGCATCGTTCGGCCGCTGTTGCCGCTCTGAAACGCTCTCTAAAGCAGACCTTCACAGCCGGCCTAAGGAGCTGCAGTGCCTTTGTCGCCCGCCGTCAGCACAACGATATTCGTGCCTGTCCCGCTGCTACGGAGTGAGTCGCGCGTGACCAGCAACGTGGTGCCTGGGCTCAGGATACCGTCGAGCAGAACGCGAAAGGTCTCGGGAAGATGCGCTCGGCCCCGCTCAATGGGGGTAAGTTCTGGCGCAGTCGGCTTTGGGTTGCCGGGTAGCGGTAGCCTCAACCAGTGGATGCCAGCCGAATCGATGCTTTTCAGCGTGAAGGCCTCCGTTCTGTCAACCGGACCATCTATGGTGATCGCCGCGGATCCGATCTCTATGCCATTTCGCAGTACAACGACGCGACGGTCTCGGCCGCTGACGACGATCGATATCGGGCCGGCGGGGGACCTGTCCGGCCGCCAAGTATAATGTTCGGGCGGTTGATGCGTGTCATCCGGTTCAGCGGCGATGATACCCGGTGCGGACGATATCACCGGCGCCTCAGCGTCGTCGGTGATAATGACGGTGAGACCCAGGCGAGTGACGCCGAACAACAGTTTGGCAAACGCCAGGGGCAGCCGCACACAGCCGTGAGAATCGGGATAACCGGGCAGATGGCCGGCGTGTAATGCGATCCCGCCCCAGGTCAGCCGCTGCATGAACGGCATCGGTGCATCCTTGTAGAGATTGGATGTGTGGTCCGCGTCTTTCTGCAGGATCGTAAATATGCCGGTCGGGGTTCGATAACCCGGCCGACCGCTCGATATCGTCGAAACGCCGATCGGGAGGCCATTGCGATAAAGATAGGCGCGCTGCGTCTTGAGACCGACGATCATCGTCACAGGCCCGGCCGGCGCGATGTCCGGTGCCCACAGGAATTCGCCGGGCTTGAGCGCTTCGACCGCGCCATCGCTCGACGCTGGCGGCGTTTGCGCGGTCGCAGCTGTATTCATTCCCATCAGCGCGACCACGGCCGCGTACCGCAACAGCGCATGTTTTCCGATCACCGATCAGCGCCGGTCGAGCTGACGGCTGACGAGCATCAGAGTCGAGTCGCCAGGATAGGGCGCGACGGTGAAGCCCATGTCGCGTTCCAGTTCGATCGCCTGGTGATTGTCGCGGCTTTCGATCGCTTCCAGCGTGTGCACGCCCTTCGACTCCGCATAGCGGGCGATATAGGCGAGCAATTCCCAGCTGATCCCCTGATGCTTGTGATCCTCGCGGATCGCGATCGCGACCTCGCCATGCTCGAACGCCGCGTCACACGCGAGCATGCCGGTCCCGATCATCATCGATCCATCGGCAGTGAAGGCGAGAAAGTTTTCCGCATGATCATGGTCGAGATGAGTGAGGGCGGTGATCTGGCTGGTGCCGACTTCATTCAGGCCAGTCAGGAAACGGAAGCGCAGATCGGCGCGAGTGACATGCGAGAAGAAATCCTTCAGCGTTCCATCGTCCTCATACAAAGCAGGCCGGACGTGGAAGCGGAAGCCGGTTCGCGTGGTGAGCATATCACCTGCCTTGGTCTGATTCACGCTGGATATCCTTGATCGGAATGGCTTTCCCGAGAAGGATGTACCCAATGCAGCCGGGTGCGATCAGCGTCGGAAACCACGTAGATCGAGCGGGCATTTCCAGAGTCTGGGTCCTAAGTAGATTCCGACCCGGCCGGTCCGAAATCAAACCAGCTAGAGCCTGCTCATCGCTCAACGATGAGGAGATCGCCATGCCGAAGCGCCATAACGAAATCACCTATATCGAAACCCGTCTTGCCAAGACGCTGCGCCAAGCCGAACATTCTTCGGGCGAATGCGACCGGGCAGCGCATGAGGGATTGGCCGATCTCTATCGTTCCCAATTGGCCGAGTTGCGCAAAAATCTGACGATGCCGAACCGAGCGCTCGTCTAGCCCTCGGCTGGTGGACCGCCGAAACCGGCGACGAACGCTATCCGCAACACGTCGGAAATACTGCGTACGCCGAGCTTGTGCGTCAGGTTCGATCGATGGACTTCCACGGTACGGGTGGCGATGCCGAGCTTATAGGCGGTGATCTTGTTGGCCTGTCCGCGCACCATGCCGTCAAGTACCTCGCGCTCTCGCGGCGTCAGCACAGCGAGGCGCAACGTCGCCGCGGCGGCGTCCATCTGCCCGGTCTGTGCGGCGCCGAGCCGCTCGAATGCTTCCTCGACGGCGCGCAGCAGGGTGTCCTTCTCGAACGGCTTTTCGAGGAAGTCGACCGCGCCGGCCTTGATCGCGCGCACCGACAGGGCAATGTCGCCATGGCCGGTCAGCATCACGATCGGCAGGGCGATGCCCCGCTCGCCGAGCAATCGCTGTACTTCCAGCCCGTCGAGTTCGGGCATGCGGATGTCGAGCAGCACGCAGCCCGGCTCTACGTTGGCGGCGACTGCGAGGAAAGCGACGCCGGAGGCATAGGTTTCGACCCGGAACCCGCTCATGCGCAGCAGGAAACTGGCGGAACGGCGGATCGCGTCTTCGTCATCGATCAGATGGATAAGCCGCTCATCCGCCATCGATATCATCCAGGTCCGCGCGCAGGAGCGTGAAGTGGAATTCGGTGCCGTCGTCCGGCAGCGCATTCGCCCAGATCGCGCCGCCATGCGCTTCGATGATCGTACGGCAGATCGACAGGCCCAAACCCATGCCTTCCGGCTTGCTCGAGGCGAATGCCTGGAACAGACGATCGGCGACGCCGGGCGCGATACCGCCGCCGGTGTCGGCGATGGTCACCTGCATATGATCGTCGGCGGCGCGTGTCGCAATCGTCAGGATACGGCGTGGGGTGTCCGCCATCGCCTGGATCGCATTGCGGATGAGGTTGACCAGCACCTGCTGGATCTGGACGCGATCGGCCCGCACCACGGTATCCGCGTGGGAATATTCCGTCACCACCCGGATTCCGGCGGCGCGCGCGCCGATCAGTGCAAGCTGCGCGGCCTCCTCGACCATCAGGTTCAGTGGCTCAGGCCGCTGGCTGACCACGCCATGAGCGACGAAATCGCGCAATCGGCGGATGATATGGCCCGCGCGGATCGACTGCGCCGTCGCATCCTCCATCACCTCGCGTGCCAGCGCCAGTGTTTCGGGCGTCGGATCATCGAGCAGGCCCCGTGCGCCTTCGAGATAGTTGGTGACGGCGGTCAATGGCTGGTTGAGTTCGTGCGCCAGCGTGGAGGCCATCGTGCCCATCGCGCTCAGCCGCGAGACGTGGATCAGTTCGGATTGCAGGTCCTGCAAACGAAGTTCGGTACGCCGCCGCTCAGTGAGGTCGCGGATGAAGCCGGTGAAGATGCGCCGGTCACCGACCAATGCCTCCCCGACCGCGAGTTCGAGCGGGAAAGTCTCGCCGTTGCGGCGCAGGCCGGTGACCAGCCGCACCCGCCCAATCACCTTGCGCTCCCCGCCACCCATGTAATCGACGAGGTAGCCGTCATGCCGGCCACGATCCGGTTCGGGCATCAGCACCGAGACATTGCGGCCGATCACGTCCGCTTCGACATGGCCGAACAAGCGCTCCGCCGCCGCGCTGAACGAGGATATGGTGCCGGCTTCGTCAATGATGATCATCGCGTCGGGCACGGTGTCCAGGATGGAGCGCAGATGCTCTTCACGCCGTGCCAGCGCGGTTTCCGCCGCTTTCTGTTCGGTAAGATCGCGCACGACCTTGCCGAAGCCGCGCAACGCGCCGGTCTCGTCGTGCAATGCCGTCATCGTGACGCAAGCGACGAATTCCGAGCCGTCGCGGCGGACGCGCCAGCTTTCTTCCTCCAGCCTGCCCTCGGCAGCGGCGCGCGCCAGATCGGCGGCGGGTTTGTCCGCCGCGATATCATGCGGCTGATAAAAAACGGAGAAATGCCGGCCGACGATTTCGGCCTGGGTCCACCCCTTGATGCGCTCCGCCCCGCGGTTCCAAATCGTCACATGCCCTTGTGGGTCGAGCATGTAGATCGCGTAGTTGGTCGCCCCGTCGATCAACAGACCGAGCTCTTCCGCCAGGGTGCCGGGATTCAGGATGCCGGGTTTCAGGGGGATCGCGCGAATCCTCATATCGGGCGATGCAGCGCAACGCCGGGCCGATCGCGTACCACCTCCACGCCAGAAAATGCCTATCAAATCGGCGACTTGCCCGACGCCGCACACAGCACGGCACGAGCGTCGGACGCGATTCTATGGCCCTCTTGCGACGGCATCACGCGCACAGCGACCGTCGCGGGATAGGGATCGCTTGCGACCGGCACGCCGGCCCAGGCCAGATCGCGGCAGATATCGGCCCGGGCTTCCGCATCATTTTCGCCGATTCCGCCGGTGAAGACGATCATATCCGTCCCACCGAGCACAGCCATCATGGCGGCAATCTGTTTTGCCGCCGATCGGCAGAAGATCGCGATGGCGAGCTTCGCGTCTTCCCCCGCCGCCGCGCGCAATTCGCGGATATCGCCGGATATGCCCGATATGCCGCGCATCCCCGATTGACGATCGATCAACGCCTCCAGCGCGGTCGCATCCAGTCCTCGCTCGCGCATCAGGTACAACAACACACCCGGATCGAGATCGCCGGTACGTGTCGCCATGACGACCCCGCCCGACGGGGTCAGTCCCATGCTGGTGTCGACCGATCGGCCATCCCGCACGGCGGTAATGCTGGCGCCGCTGCCGAGATGCGCGATGATCAGCCGCGCCGGGCGCCCGGCCCCGAGCTGGTCGAGGATCGACTGGCAGGACAGGCCATGAAAACCATAACGACGGATGCCAAATGCGTGGAGCGCCCTGGGCACCGGCAGCGTCGCTGCGATATCGGGGAGGCCGGCATGAAAACCGGTGTCGAAGCATGCGATGTGCGGCCGGTCCCGCCAACGGGCCTGCGCGGCCGCGATCAAGGCGAGCGATGCGGGGCCGTGTAGCGGCGCGAAGGCGGTGGCACGTTCAAGGCGGGCGATGACCCCGGCGTCGATCAGGACGGGGGCGGACAAATCCGGCCCGCCATGCACGATGCGGTGGCCGACCGCGTCCGGCCGCACGTCACCCAGCGCATCCGCGATCTTGTCGAGTGTCGTGTCGGCGGGGTCGGCTTCGCCTGCCGATACTTGTTCCGTCGTGCCAAATCCGACTTCATACAGCCCAAATTTCAGCGACGACGATCCCTCGTTCAGCGTCAGGACCTTCATCGGATCCAGCGCCAGTCGTTAATCTCTGGCAGGTCGTCGCCATGCTCGGCGATGTACAGTTTGTGGCGTTCGATCGCGGTCCAATATTGCGCGCGGGCATTGGGGATCAGGTGGCGCAGCCGCGGCACGCGTTCGACCGCATCGAGCGCCAGCCGATAACGATCGAGATCGTTGAGCACGACCATGTCGAACGGCGTGGTCGTGGTGCCTTCCTCCTTGAATCCGCGAACATGGATATTGGCATGGTTGGGCCGTTTGTAGGTCAGCTTGTGGACCAGTGACGGATAGCCATGGAACGCGAAGATCACCGGGCGGTCGACCGTGAACAACGCCTCGAACGCGCGATCGTCGAGGCCGTGCGGATGTTCGGACTGCGGTTGCAGCACCATCAGGTCGACCACGTTGACGACGCGGATACGGATATTGGGGATGTTTTCGCGCAGCAGCATCACCGCTGCCATCGTCTCCAGCGTCGGCACGTCACCGGCACAGGCCATTACCACGTCGGGCTCGCCCGCATCGCTCGCGAAATTCCACACGCCGGCGCCCGCGGTGCAATGGCGCACTGCATCGTCGATGCCGAGCCATTGCCATTCGGGCTGCTTGCCCGCGACAATGACGTTCACATAATTGCGGCTGCGCAGGCAATGATCCGCCACCGACAACAGGCAATTGGCATCGGGCGGCAGATAGATCCGCGCCACGCCCGCCGTCTTGTTGGCGACATGATCGATGAAGCCAGGATCCTGATGCGACAGCCCGTTATGATCCTGCCGCCAGACATGCGAGGTGAGCAGATAGTTGAGCGACGCGATCGGCCGCCGCCACGGGATACTGTCCGAGACCTTCAACCATTTGGCATGCTGGTTGAGCATCGAATCGACGATGTGGACGAACGCTTCATAGCATGAGAACAACCCGTGCCGCCCGGTGAGCAGATACCCCTCAAGCCAGCCCTGACAGAGATGCTCGCTCAGCACCTCCATGACGCGGCCATCGCGATCGAGATGCTCGTCCACCGCCGCGGTTTCCGCCATCCACGCCTTGCCGGTCACCTCATACACCGCCTGCAGCCGGTTGGACGCGGTCTCGTCGGGGCCGAACAGCCGGAAGTTCGCGGCATCGAGGTTGAGCGCCATGGTCTCGCGGAGATAATTGCCCAGCACGGCGGTCGCCGCTGCCTTCACCCCGCCCGCCACCGGCACGGTCACCGCGTGATCGCGAAAGTCGGGCAGGGCCAGCGGCACGAGCAGCGCACCGCCATTGGCGTGCGGGTTCGACCCCATTCGCCGGTGCCCGGTCGGCGCGAGCGAGGCATAGTCATCAAGGAACTTACCGTTGGCGTCGAACAGCTCATCCGCGCGGTAGCTGAGCAGCCATTGCTCAAGCTGGCGGAGGTGCTCAGGATCGGTGAAATCGGCGATCGGGACCTGATGCGCGCGCCAGGTGCCCTGGACGGGTTTGCCGTCGACGACCTTCGGCCCGGTCCAGCCCTTTGGCGTTTCCAGCACGATCATCGGCCAGCGCGGGCGTCCATTGTCCGACAAGCCGTTGCGCGCGGCGCCCTGAATCGCGCGGATCCGCTCCACCACCATGTCGAGCGTCGCCGCGAGCGACTGATGCACGATATCGGGATCGTCGCCCGTAACGAAGAATGGCTCATGGCCATAACCATGCATCAATTCAGTCAGCTCCTCGCGCCCGATGCGCGCCAGCACGGTCGGGTTGGCGATCTTGAAGCCGTTGAGGTGCAGGATCGGCAGCACTGTGCCGTCGCGCGCGGGATTGAGGAACTTGTTGCTGTGCCAGCTTGCCGCGAGCGCGCCCGTCTCGGCCTCGCCATCGCCGATTACGCAGGCGACGATCAGGTCGGGATTGTCGAACGCCGCGCCATAGGCATGGGCGAGCGAATAACCCAGTTCGCCACCTTCATGGATCGACCCGGGTGTTTCCGGAGCGACGTGGCTGGGGATACCGCCCGGCCAGGAGAATTGCCGGAATAGCCGGTCCATGCCGCCCCGGCTGCGCTCGATCGCGGGATAGGCTTCGGTGTACGACCCCTCAAGATACGTGTTGGCCACGATCCCCGGCCCGCCATGCCCCGGGCCGATGACCGCGATCATATCGAGATCATGTTCGACGATAAGCCGATTGAGATGAACATAGAGCAGGTTGAGCCCCGGCGTCGTGCCCCAATGGCCGAGCAGCCGCGTTTTCACGTCGCCAATCTCCAGCGGCCGGTCGAGCAGCGGATTGGCGCGGAGGTAAATCTGCCCGACCGAAAGATAGTTCGCCGCGCGCCAATAGCCGTGCATGCGCCGCAGCATGTCGGGCGACAGTGGGCCGGCGGCGTTGTTTCCGGACCGCTCGATCGCGGCCATCGTCATATCGGTCATATCGGCGTCCCGTCGGGTCGTGTCTTGTCTTGTAGGCCGGCCATAGGCGGCGCGCGCGCACGCGATCAGCGTCGGAAACTACGCAGACGACCGCGCAATTTACCTACTTTCCGTCGCTGCCCGCGCCGTCGCTCCCGCCCTAGGGATGCCCTCATTCGAACAGTGGAAAGACAGCTCGCATGGGGTGCGGGGTTTTCCATGCCGGTGCGGTAGCAGTCGCCGCGCGGCGTTTGAATTCGGGACAATGCGACGGTGGCAGCCAAGGATCGCCGATGGGTGCAGAGATATGGAACACCGGTAATGTCCGATATCCTCGGCCCCTCCTGCCCAGAAAAATTGAGGAATATATTGTAATATCAATGTGATATACATCTTTCTGCGCTAGTTATGGATTGGCGTTTTCCGTCCCGGTGTTGGACCGTGTCCCGAATCCCCGGTCGCGAATTTGGCCTCGTCCAGCGGATCGCGTGGCTGCAGGCGACCGCAATTGGTGGACGCCATCGTGACCAATTTATGGTACCAAGGTGCATCCCTCACCCCAACCGGGGAAGCGGGATGAAAGGGCGGGATTACACCGTCTTCATTGGGGGCTGCCTTGGGCAAGGCATGTTCGGATTACGGTGACGGTGACAGTCCACTTTTCTCTGTCATAGCGGTCGGGCGCTCGGCTGACGGTCACGTAGCTGCACCACATGATGTTTCTCTTCAACCGCGGCGGGAACCGCGGGAACATCAAGTGATCAGAGCAGACCCGCGATCAATCCGGCTCTAAGGAGAAAGGCGAGATATGAAGCGCTGACGACGAAGACCGGCGATCACAAACGAAAACGCTGTGAGGCGGTAATTATTGCAACTGCTGCAAGAATGGATCTGACGAGCGTCAACGCAGTCCGCCCGTGCGCCCAGCGCACCAAAAGCCGACGGTCGGCTAATGGCCCAATCCCGGTCATCAGGTTTCGCACCGCACCACCAACTTGCCATCCCCACCCATTTCCACTACTGCCCGTTTTTCAGGCACATTCATGAAAACCCTCTCCCCCATCCAGATCGGACCTGTCCGGATCGAACGCCCCGTCGTGCTCGCGCCGATGACCGGGGTGACCGACATGCCGTTCCGCAAACTCGTGCGCCGCTATGGCTCCGGCCTTAATGTGACTGAAATGGTCGCAAGCCAGGCCGCGATCCGTGAGACGCGTCAGTCACTGCAAAAGGCGGCCTGGGATCCGATCGAGGATCCGGTGTCGATGCAATTGGTCGGCTGCACGCCTTTTGAAATGGGCGAGGCGGCGAAGCTGAGCGAGGATCGCGGGGCGGCGATCATCGACATCAATATGGGCTGCCCGGTGCGCAAGGTGACCAATGGCGATGCCGGTTCGGCGCTGATGCGCGATCTCGACAATGCCGGCGCGATCATCCGGGGCGTGGTCGATGCGGTCAGCGTGCCGGTGACGCTCAAGATGCGCATGGGCTGGTGTCACGACAGCCTGAATGCGCCGGAATTGTCACGCATTGCCGAGGATCTTGGGGTCAAGCTGATCACCGTGCACGGCCGCACGCGTAACCAGATGTATAAGGGGAGCGCCGACTGGGCGTTCATCCGCCAGGTGAAGGATGCGGTGGGCGTGCCGGTGATCGCCAATGGCGACATCTGTTCGATCGAGGATGCCGAGGCGGCGCTGGAGCAATCCGGCGCCGATGGCATCATGATCGGCCGCGGTGCTTATGGCCGTCCCTGGCTGCTTGCCCAGGTGATGGAATGGTTCGCCAGCGGCCGACGCTTGCCCGATCCAAGTATCTCCGAACAATATGATGTTATTGCAGAGCATTATGACGAGATGCTCGCGCACTATGGTATCGAAACCGGCGTCAATATGGCGCGAAAGCATATCGGCTGGTACACGCGCGGGCTGCACGGATCGGCCGAGTTCCGCAATCGCGTCAATCAGATCGCCGACCCCAAATTGGTGCAGGCGATGCTGGCGGAGTTCTACGCGCCCTGGCGTACCCAGGCGGCAGCGTGACGTCATGACCGCACCGGACGATGGTACCGGTCCGGAATTTTCTCATCTTTTTGCCGCGTTGCCCGTGGCGGTGCTGGTGGTCGATCCCGAGGGCAGGATCGCGCATGCCAATGCCGATTGCGAGGCGCTGCTCAATCTGTCGGAACGCGCGATGATCGGCCAGCCGGTCGAAGCGGTGCTGCAGTCGCCGCGCGCCGACAATGGCCGCGACAGTCACGGCTTTGCCGCGTTCGATATCGAGGTCGAAACCGCGCGGGCAGGGCGGGTGCGGGTGGATTTCATCGAAACCCTGGTCGCCGATTATCCCGGCTGGCGGGCGATCACCCTGCATCATGCCGCCGCCTCGCGCCGGATGGGGCATAGCGCGGACCGCGCCTCCGCCGCGCGCGCCGCGGTCGGCGCGGCGGCGATGCTTGCGCACGAGATCAAGAATCCGCTCTCGGGCATTCGCGGCGCGGCGCAATTGCTTGCCGGCGGCGGGGAGGGGGCGGAGGAGCTCACCACGCTGATCACCACCGAGGTCGACCGGATCGCGGCGCTGATCGACCGCATGCAGGATTTCACCGACACCCGCCCGCTCAATCCCGTGCCGGAGAATATCTATCCGTTGCTCGACCATGCCCGCCGCGTGGCGCTGGCTGGCTTTGCGCGTGACGTCACGATCGAGGAGCGCTTCGATCCGTCGCTGCCACCGGCCCTGGTCGATCGTGACGCGATGCTTCAGGTGATCCTCAACCTGCTCAAGAACGCGTCCGAGGCGATGGTACATCAGGCCGATGCGCGCATCACGCTGTCCACCGCCTTTCGCCACGGCATGGCGGTGAGCGCCGCGCCGGGCCGCCCGCGCCAGCCTTTGCCGATCGAAATCTGCGTGATCGACAACGGCCCCGGCGCGCCGGCCGATATCGCCGACCATCTGTTCGACCCGTTCATCTCGGGCAAGCCGGAGGGGCAGGGGCTTGGCCTCGCCCTGGTCGACAAGCTGGTCCGCGACATGGGCGGGATCATCCAATATGCCCGCGAAGGGATGCCCGAAGCGACCGTCTTCCGCATCCTGTTGCCGAGAGGAAGTTCATGATCGGCTCCATCCTGGTTCTCGACGACGATACCGCGATCCGCACCGTGGTTGCGCAATCGCTGCGGCGAGCGGGTTATGACGTCATGACGGTGGCGACGTTGGCCGAGCTCGATGTGCAACTGGCAATCAAGCTGCCGGATGTGCTGATCTCCGACGTGGTGCTGCCCGACGGCAATGGCCTGGACCGCGTCGCGCGATTGACCGCCGAGCACCCCGCGCTGCCGGTGATCGTGCTGTCGGCGCAGAACACGCTGAGTACCGCGGTGCGCGCGACCGAGGTTGGCGCCTATGATTATCTGCCCAAGCCGTTCGATCTCGACGCCCTGTCGCGTGCGGTGCAGGGAGCGCTGGCGCGGCGTCAGGGTGCGCCGTTCGAATCGGTCGATGCGGAGGACAGCGCGCTGCCGCTGATCGGCCGGTCGCCCGCCATGCAGGACGTCTATCGCGTGATCGCCCGGGTGGTCTCGAACGACCTGACCGTGCTGATCTCGGGCGAATCCGGCACCGGCAAGGAATTGGTCGCGCGCGCGATCCATGATCTCGGCACGCGTCGCCGCTCGCCGTTCGTCGCGCTGAACATGGCCGCGATCCCGCGCGAGCTGATCGAGGCCGAACTGTTCGGTCATGAACGCGGCGCCTTTACCGGCGCGCAGGCACGATCGGCCGGCCGGTTCGAACAGGCGGCCGGCGGTACCTTGTTCCTCGACGAGATCGGCGACATGCCGATGGAGGCGCAGACCCGGCTGCTTCGCGTGCTGCAATCGGGCGAATTCACCACCGTGGGCGGCGCGCGCACGATCCGCGCAGATGTCCGCATCGTCGCCGCGACCAATCGCGAGCTGGCGCAATTGGTCAGCGGCGGACAGTTTCGCGAGGATCTCTTCTATCGGCTGAACGTCGTGCCCGTGACGCTGCCCGCGCTCCGGGCGCGGCGGCAGGATATCGCGCTGCTCGCGCGACATTTCCTCGACAAGGCGGCGGAGAGCGGCCTGCCGCGCAAACAGCTCGATCCCGCCGCGATCGTCGCGCTGGAGAATTATGACTGGCCGGGCAATGTCCGCGAGCTCGAGAATATCATGCGGCGCATCGCGGTGCTCAGCCGCGACGAAAGGATCGGTGCTGACGAGGTCCGGGCGATGCTCGGCGGCAACGCGACTGCGGCGGTCTTCGAGGGCGATCCCGGAATCGAGGCAGCGGTGCGCGCGCGACTCGAACGCCTGGCGCGCGAGGAGCCCGCGGCGCTCGATGACGGGTCGCTTTACGACCGCATTATCGGCGAGGTCGAGCGGCCATTGATCGAAGCGATGCTCGCGCGCCACGGCCAAAACCAGCTGCGCGCTGCGCGGGCGCTGGGAATCAACCGCAACACGCTGAGAAAACGGCTCGATATGCTGGGCATCGACCCAGCGGCGGGCGGTCGGCCGAGGCTGACATCGGTTGAGAGGTTGGATTCTGTGTTCTAATTGCAACTATAACGTTGTATCAAAGACACGATGCACGCCGGATTGGCTCCTTCGACTGTAGAGAAAACGCCGAACCGCCGGTTCAGTGTCACGCCTTTTGTCGAGCTGCTCGTACTCGGCGGCGCGATCGCGATCGCGGTTGGCACTTATTTCGTCGTGACCGGTGGCGAGGCGCCGCAACGTTCGCTGACCCCGACGATCATCGCGCTGTTGCTGGTCGCCAACCTGCTGCCGGGTATTGCCCTGATGGTGCTGCTCGGGCGGCGCGTGGCGATGCGGCGCGCAGCGCGGTCGCCGCTGGGTGGGCGGGGGCGCCTTCACGTCCAGCTGGTGGCAATGTTCTCGATGGTCGCCGCCGTTCCTACCCTGCTGGTCGTGATCTTCGCTTCACTGCTGTTTCAATATGGCGTGGAATTCTGGTCCTCGGACCGTGCGCGCGGGATGCTGGAAAATGCCAGCGCTCTGGTGCGCGAGAACTACCAGCGCGAGCTGGACCGGGTCGCGGATCAGACCAAGGCGATGAGCGGCGATCTGGCCGCCGATCTGCGCCAGTTGCCGATGGAAAGCCGCAGGTTCCGGGAGTTACTGTTCCTACAGACCTATAATCGCGAATTGTCCGAAGCGGTGATCCTGCGCCGCAATGAGAAGGACCCGCTCGCCGTCCTCAACCCCTATGGCCGGCCGTTGGAAAATATCGTCACCGCGCAGATGATGGATGATATCGATCGCGGCGCCCCGTTCGTCACGGTGCAGAACAATGACCGGGCCGGCGCGGTGGTTGCGCTGGACTATGGCAGCCACACTTATCTCTACACCGCCAGGGTGTTCGACGAGCAACTCGCGGCGCAGCTCAAGCGCGGCGATGCGATCCTGGCCGATTATCGCGTGCTGCAGTCGCGTTCGCGCGCGTTGCAGTTGCGCTTCAATGCCGCACTGCTCGGCATCTCGCTGCTGATCGTCGGCATTGCAGTATGGATCGCGCTCGCCGTGGCCGACCGGCTGGTGCGTCCGGTCGGCGAATTGGTCGCCGCCGCGCGCCGGGTCAGCGATGGCGACCTGACCGCGCGTGTGCCCGCGCCCAAGACCGCTGATGAAGTCGGCACGCTGGCGAATGCCTTCAACCAGATGACCGGGCGCTTGCAGGAACAGACCGGCGCGCTCGAGAGCCGCCGCGCGCTGATCGAAGCGGTGATGTCGGGCGTGTCGGCGGGCGTCGTCTCGGTCGCCAGCGACGGCACGATCCGGCTGATCAACCGCTCAGCGACCGAATTCCTCAACACCGGCGACAGCAACCCGGTGGGCCGCCCGCTCAGCGTCGTTTCCCCCGAACTGGCGGCGTTGATCGGCAGCGATGCGCGCGATGCAATCGTCGAGATCGATGCCGGCGGCGAAGCGAAGACGCTCGCGGTCAAGATCGCACGATCCGAAGATGGTCCGATCCTGACCTTTGACGACATCACCCAGCAATTGCTCGATCAGCGCCGCGCCGCCTGGTCCGACGTCGCGCGGCGCATCGCTCATGAAATCAAGAACCCGCTGACCCCGATCCAACTCGCCGCCGAACGGCTGCAGCGCCGTTACGGCAAGCAGATCGCCAGCGACGATGGCACATTCGCACGGCTGACCGAGACGATCATCCGCCAGGTCGGCGACCTGCGCCGCATGGTCGACGAATTCTCCTCGTTCGCGCGCATGCCCAAGCCGTTGTTCCGGCCCGAATCGATCGGCGACATCGCCAAACAGGCGCTGTTCCTGCACGAGGTCGCGCATCCGGCGATCCGCTTCGTGATGATCAACGACCAGCCCGGCCTGGAACTGGTATGCGACCGCCGCCAGATCGGCCAGGCGCTGACCAACATCGTGAAGAACGCGGTCGAAGCGATCGAAGCGATGGGCGGTGAAGTGGCGGGCAACGAAGCGGGGGGCAGCGAAACCGCCGGCGAAGTCACCATGACGCTGAACGGCGAGAATGGCCGTTCGGTCATGATCCGGATCGCCGACAATGGCGTGGGCCTGCCGGCAGCCCGTGACCGCATCGTCGAACCCTATATGACGACGCGTGCGCGCGGCACCGGCCTGGGTCTGGCGATCGTCAACAAGATCGTCGAGGAACATTGCGGCACGATGTCGTTCGGCGACCGGGAGGGTGGGGGCACACTCGTAACCATGACATTCGACGCGGCGGCTCTGGCCGCGCTGGATGCCGGCGATGGCGCGGACGCCCGCGCCGTCGACAGCGACGATCGTCGCCCCACTGAACTCACACGAAATCGGACCTGACCAATGGCACTCGATATCCTTATCGTCGATGACGAACGCGATATCCGCGAACTCGTCTCGGGCGTGCTCGAAGACGAAGGTTATGAAACGCGCAGCGCGGCGGACAGCGATGCCGCGCTTGAGGCGATTGCTGCGCGCCGCCCATCGCTGGTGCTGCTCGACGTATGGCTGCAGGGATCGCGCCTTGACGGGCTAGAACTGCTCGATGAATTGAAGCGCCGCGACCCGTCGATCCCGGTGCTGGTCATTTCCGGTCATGGCAATCTCGATACCGCGGTCGCGGCGATCCGCCGCGGTGCCGCCGACTTCATCGAAAAGCCGTTCGAGGCCGAACGTCTGTTGCTGATGGTCGCGCGTGCGACCGAAACCGAGCGTCTCCGCCGCGAAGTCGCGTCGCTTCGCGCAACGGTCGGCCGCGATAGTGATCTGACCGGCAGCTCGACGGCGATTAATGGCGTACGCGCGACGCTGAAGCGCGTCGCCTCGACCGGCAGCCGGGTGCTGGTGATGGGCGCCGCGGGCGTCGGCAAAGAAGTCGCCGCGCGCCTGCTTCACGGCTGGAGCCAACGTGCCGATGCGCCGTTCGTCATCGTCAGCGCGGCGCGCATGACGCCCGAGCGGGTCGAGGAGGAATTGTTCGGGATGGAAGAGGGGGGCGGTGTCGTCCGTCCCGGCCTGCTCGAACAGGCGCATGGCGGCACGCTGTTCCTCGACGAGATCGCCGATATGCCGATCGCGACCCAGGCGCGCATCCTTCGCGTGCTGACCGATCAGAGTTTCAGTCGTGTGGGCGGTCAGCGCATTGTCAAGGTCGATGTGCGGGTCGTCTCGGCAACCTCGCGCGACCTGATGCAGGAAATCGCCGAGGGGCGGTTCCGCGAGGATCTCTATTATCGTTTGAACGTCGTGCCGGTCCTCATCCCCGGCCTTAGCGAACGGCGCGAGGATATCCCCGCACTAGTCAATCATTTCATGGCCCATTACGCCTCGGAACGCCGCGTGCCGACGCCGGAAATCGCGCCCGACGCGATGGTTGCGCTGCAATCCTATGAATGGCCAGGCAATGTCCGCCAGCTGCGCAACGTGGTCGAACGCACGATCATCCTCGCACCGGGCGACCGGATCGGTCGGATCGATCTCGATCTGTTGCCGGCCGAAGTGCTGGGCGAGCCGGGCGATATGGGTGGGGGCACCAACGCCATCATGGGGTCGCCGTTGCGCGAGGCGCGCGAGACATTCGAACGCGAATATCTGCGCGTCCAGATCAGGCGTTTTTCGGGGAACATTTCGCGCACCGCGCACTTTATCGGAATGGAACGCTCGGCCTTGCACCGCAAACTGAAGCTGCTCGGCATCACCGAGACGCGCGACGAATAGGCACCGACCTGGCCGTCACGGTCGGAAATCCAATTCCAACAGACAACTAGACGCGAGACTGCAGCATCCCTAGATTAGGGACAGGCGCTCAATGGCGCCCATCCGACGCCGGGAACCGGCGCGCAGCGGGAGAAAAATCCCGCCAAGAACAAAGGATCGACCGATGGCCGACAAGCAGACTTCTCTTCAGGACCTTTTCCTCAACGCGTTGCGCAGGTCGAAAACGCCGGTGACGATGTTTCTCGTCAAGGGCGTGAAACTGCAGGGGATCGTCACCTGGTTCGACAATTTCTCGGTATTGCTGCGCCGTGACGGCCAATCGCAGCTGATCTACAAACACGCCATCTCGACGATCATGCCATCGGGCACGGTAGATGTCGCCGCGATCGTCAATGCGGTCGGCGAGGCGCAGAAGCGCACGCCGCTGTTGCAGGAAATCTTCCTCAACGCGGTGCGCAAATCGGACGACAATGTGACCATGTTTCTGGTCAATGGCGTGATGCTTCAGGGCCAGATCGCGGCGTTCGACCTGTTCTGCATGCTGCTCCAGCGCGACGGCATGTCGCAGCTTGTCTATAAGCATGCGGTGTCCACCATCCAGCCGGCGCATCCGCTGAATTTGGCTGATGAAACAATGGATAGCGAAGAAGATTGACCACCGGTTTTGAACGTGATCGCGATGAATTCTCGCGTGGTGCCCGTGCCGTTATCGTGTTTCCCGAACATGGTGCCTCCTCGCGCGATGTAGCCGCGCGTCTGGAGGAAACGGCCGGGTTGGCCGAAGCGATCGGCGTGATCGTAGCGGAGAAAGTCTCCTATCGCGTTCGTGCGCCGCGCCCCTCGACCCTGCTCGGCAGCGGGCAGGTCGAGATGCTCGCCGCAACAGTGCGGATGGAAGAAGCCGAGCTTGTCGTGTTCGACGCCTCGCTGACACCGGTCCAGCAGCGCAATCTCGAAAAAGAGCTTGGCGCCAAGGTCATCGACCGGACCGGGTTGATCCTGGAGATTTTCG
The DNA here is from genome assembly GCF_014171475.1 of Sphingomonas sp. So64.6b. Taxonomy (NCBI): domain Bacteria; kingdom Pseudomonadati; phylum Pseudomonadota; class Alphaproteobacteria; order Sphingomonadales; family Sphingomonadaceae; genus Sphingomonas; species Sphingomonas sp. So64.6b. Next base: position 1,650,129 of record NZ_CP048817.1, on the reverse strand, counting down.
GCGAGCGGGCGGCGACGGCCGAAGGGCGGTTGCAGGTCGAACTGGCGCATCTCGATTATCAGGCGGGACGGCTGGTGCGCAGCTGGACCCATCTCGAACGTCAGCGCGGCGGCTTCGGCTTTCTCGGTGGCCCGGGTGAAACGCAGATCGAGGCCGATCGACGGCTGATCCGCGATCGCATGGCGCGATTGAAGCGCGAGCTCGAACAGGTCAGCCGTACGCGCGGCCTCCACCGCGAACGGCGCCAGCGCGCGCCTTGGCCAGTGATCGCGCTGGTGGGCTATACCAATGCCGGGAAATCAACGCTTTTCAATCGCTTGACTGGTGCTGACGTCATGGCGGAAGATCTTCTTTTCGCCACGCTCGACCCGACGCTACGGCAGATCAGCTTGCCCGGGCTCGACAAGGCGATCCTGTCCGACACCGTCGGTTTCGTCTCGGAACTGCCGACCCAGCTTGTCGCCGCGTTCAAAGCGACGCTGGAAGAGGTCATCTCGGCCGATGTGCTTATTCATGTCCGCGACATCGCTCATCCCGACACGATCGCACAACGCAGCGATGTCGAAGCGGTGCTACAGGACATCGGCGTTGCGTCGGAAACCCCGCGGCTGGAGGCGTGGAACAAGCTCGACCTGCTCGATCATGACGAGCGCACCGAATTGCTCGGCGAAGCGGAACGGCGCGATGACGTCGTCGCGATCTCGGCGCTGAGCGGGGAAGGGGTCGATACGCTGATCCAGACCGTGGCTGCGATGCTGACGCAGAATCATCGACGCTATAGCATCACGCTGGAGTCGGCCGATGGTGCTGGCGCGGCGTGGCTGCATGCCCATGGCGAAGTGATCGATCAGGCGGTCGAGGGCGAACAGGCAATCTATCAAGTGCGCATGTCGCCACGCGACTATGACAGGTTCAACCAACGCGTGGTTTGAGCTGGGTTAACTCACTCCCACCGTTCGCCCTGAGCTTGTCGAAGGGCATACGGCGCTTGGGCTTCGACAGGCTCAGCCCGAACGGCGTTTGGGCGGATGAAACCCCAGGCATATTAACCAGCGCGGCGCTTGACCGCCTGCCATAACGCTTCCTTCTTATCGAGATCGAGGTCGGCAAAACCATCGCCTGCATCGGTTTCCATCGCCTTGAAACGCGCCTCGAACTTGGCATTGGCGACGCGCAACGCCGCTTCGGGATCGACGCCGAGATGCCGTGCCCAGTTGACCACCGAAAAGAGCAGGTCGCCAACCTCTTCTTCGCGCTGATCGATCGTGGCGGCATCGATCTCGGCGATCTCCTCGATCACTTTCGTCCGTGGTCCCGCCGCATCGGGCCAGTCGAAACCGGTGCGCGCCGCACGCTTCTGCAGCTTTTCGGCGCGAAGCAGGGCGGGCAGGCCGATCGCCACGCCATCGAGGGTGCTTGTCTCGCCCTTGGCGGCCCGTTCCTCGGACTTGATTTGTTCCCACAGATAATGACCGCCTTCGGCAACATCGCCAAAGATATGCGGATGACGACGCTCCATCTTGTCGCTGATCGCCGCCGCGACGTCGGGCAAGGCGAACAGGCCGGCTTCCTCGGCCATGCGGCTGTGGAACACGACCTGGAGCAACAGGTCGCCGAGTTCGTCCTTGAGCTCGGCCATATCGCCACGTGCGATCGCGTCGGCGACTTCATAGGCTTCCTCGATCGTGTACGGTGCGATCGTCGCGAAGTTCTGGGCGCAATCCCATTCACAGCCACCAACCGGATCGCGCAGTCGCGCCATGATCGTGACAAGACGATCCATCGGGCGATCCGTCGCGCTATCGCTCGCCGGAGGGGAGCCCTGCTCTTCGCTCATAACTCAAGTCCGATAATATACATTATGTTAAATCGCTATCGGTGTCGGTGGTTCCGCCGGTTTCCATTGGCTCGAGCACCAGCGCGCCGTTCTCCACGCGCCACGACCGTAGTCGCGACAGGAAATTCATGCCGATCACGTCCATCTCGCCGAAGTTCGGCGAAACCACCGCCATGATATCTTTCGTGCGCAGCCCGTCGATATCCAGCTGCTTGATCTTGGCGCGCCACGCATCGACAATGCCATTGGCTGTTTCGAGCTGAACCGGGTCGCCGCTTTTATCGAACACGACACCCGCGGCGTTGGCGGTCGCCTCGGACAGCGCGATGGTCGTCGCGCCGCTATCGATCAGCATCGACCGTGACACGCCATTGATCGTGACCCGTGCGTAATAATGGCCATCGTCGCTTTGCGCGATGCGGATCGTCTTGCCGTCGGTTTGTTGCTTGCCGAGGCTCGCCCAATGCTCGACCGCGCCGAACCCGTTGACGATCGCGACACGGTTCGCGACCAGGATATAGACGATGCCGATGATCGCCGCCCAGGCCAGCGCCGATTTGATCGCAAAGTTGAGCGGAATGCGCCGGCCGCCCAGCGCGCTGACCGCCAGCACCAAGCATAAGATGCTGAAGATGACGCTGGCAGATTGGCCGCTGGTCACGCTGTGAGTTCCAATCCGTCATAGCCCGGCTCGATCCCGTCGGGCAGCTCGGCCACCAATGTGGCATAATCCATCGATTGGTCCATATGGATCAGCGCAGACCGCCCGGGCCGCAATTGTTCGATCCATTCGAGCACCGCCGCCAGTTCCGGATGCGTCGGATGCGGCAAACGCCGCAGCGCATCGACCACCCATATATCAAGATCCTGATACAATGATCGCATATCAGGTCTTAAGATATTGAAATCGGTTGCATAACCGATCGACTTTCCCCGATGTTCGAAACGCAGCCCGGCGGATTCGATGTTACCGTGCGGCTGATCGACGACGCGGATTGATATATCGCCGATCTGGATCGCGTCGGGCAGAATCTCTCCTGCGATCGTCGGCGGATAACCGTCCCGGCCGCTAAAGGCATAAGCGAAGCGGTCCGTGAGCGCCGCGATTGTCCCCGCTCTCGCCAGACCGCGCACAGGATGGCCCCTGGCATGATAGATTTGCCGCAGGTCATCGATGCCGTGGCAATGATCGGCGTGGTCATGAGTCCAGATCACCGCATCGATGTCTGACACATTGGCCGCCAGCAGCTGCTCACGCATATCGGGGCTGGTATCGACCAGGATGCGGGTCGTTGCCGTTTCGACGATGATCGATGCGCGGGTCCGGCGGTTGCGGGGATTGTTCGGGTCGCAAGCGCCCCAATCCCCACCCAGATTGGGGCCGATACGCGGTACGCCTGACGACGTGCCCGATCCAAGAATACGAACCTTCACGCCTTGTCAGCCTCGCGTCTTGGCGAACAGTCGGTGGAAATTGCGCGCCGTCGCTTCGCTCAATTGCTCGACGCTTTCGCCGCGCAGCTCGGCCAGGAAGCGCGCTGTATCGGCGACGAACGCGGGTTCGCCAGTCTTCCCGCGATGCGGGACGGGCGCGAGGAAGGGCGCGTCGGTCTCGATCAATAATTGCTCGAGCGGCAGACGCGCGGCTGTTTCCTGCAGATCTTTCGCATTTTTGAAGGTCACGATCCCTGAGATCGAGATCATGAAGCCAAGGTCGAGCGCGATATCGGCAAAGGCACCGCTCGCCGTGAAGCAGTGGATGACGCCCTGATAGGCCCCCTTCCCCATTTCATCGCGCAGGATGGACGCCGTATCGTCCTCGGCGTCGCGCGTATGGACGATGATCGGCAGTCCGGTTTCGCGCGCGGCCGCGATATGGGCGCGGAAACTGATCTGCTGCCGCTCGCGGTCGCTATGGTCGTAATAATAATCGAGCCCGCTCTCGCCGATCCCGACGACGCGCGGATGGCGCGCGCGATCGACGAGCTTGGCGGCATCGACATGGGCGTGCTGGTCCGCTTCGTGCGGGTGGATGCCGACGGTTGCCCAGACATCGCTCTCACGTTCGGCCGTGGCCAGCACATCGTCCCATTCGCTCTCGCGCGTCGCGATATTGAGCATGGCGGTCACACCACGAGCGCGGGCGCGATCGAGCACCGCCGCCTGATCCTCGGCCAGCCCCTTGTAATTGAGGTGGCAATGGCTGTCGGCAAGCATCAGTCGGCCTCCGCCGGTAATTCGAGCCGCGGGAACACGCCGACCGGCGCCGGCAGCACGACACCGGCGCCGATCGGCCAGCCAAGCGCCTCGAAATGGCGCTCGTCGGGCTTTTGCGCGAGCAGGTCGAGCAGCTTGTCCGCACCACCCGGGATCGCCCAGCGCGCGAGAATCGCGATGCGGCGGATCGCCTCCACCGTGTGATACAGGATCGTATCGGCGCGCGCCGGGTCGGTCTTGCGCACGCTCCATGGCGCCTGATCGGCGAAATACTGGTTGGCGTCGCGCGCCGCGGCCCAGATCGCGTCGAGTGCATTGTGCAACGCCAGATCCTTCATCGCGCCGTGCATGCCGTCTTCCGCCGCCGAGACGCTGGCGAGCAGACCATCCTCCGCCGCCGTGCGTTCGCCGGCGGCCGGCACCACGCCATCGCAATTCTTGGCGATGATCGACAGGCAGCGCTGCGCGAGGTTGCCGAGATTATTGGCGAGATCGGCATTGCAGCGCGTGACGATCGCTTCTTCCGAATAGCTGCCGTCCTGGCCGAAACTGACTTCGCGCAGTAGGAAATACCGCAACGCATCGACGCCGAAACGCTCGACCAGCTCGATCGGGTCGGTGACGTTGCCGACCGACTTCGACATCTTCTCACCGCGATTGAGCAGGAAGCCATGGCCGAACACCGCGCGCGGCAGCGGCAGGTTCGCGCTCATCAGGAAAGCTGGCCAGTAAACCGTATGAAAACGCACGATATCCTTGCCGATGACGTGCAGGTTCGCCGGCCAGAATTGCTCCATCTGTTCGAGATCGTCGGGGTAACCCGCGCCGGTCAGGTAATTGGTCAGCGCGTCGACCCAGACATACATCACATGCCCCGGGCTGCCCGGCACCGGCACACCCCAATCGAAGCTGGTGCGCGATACCGACAGGTCGGACAGGCCACCTTCGACGAAGCGCAGGATTTCATTACGTCGTCCCTCGGGCCGGATGAAATCGGGATCGGCAGCATAAAGGTCGAGCAAAGGCTGCTGATACTTCGACAAGCGGAAGAACCAGCTCTCCTCCTCGGTCCATTCGACCGGCGTGCCCTGTGGCGAGAGCTTGCCGCCCTCCCCCTCAACCAGTTCGGATTCGTCGTAGAATGCCTCGTCGCGGACTGAATACCAGCCTTCGTAGCGGCTCAGATACAGATCGCCGGCCGCTTCCATCGCGCGCCAAATCGCCTGGCTCGCATGGTAATGATCACTGTCGCTGGTGCGGATGAATCGATCATAAGAGATGTTCAGAGCATCGGCCATCGCTTTGAAATGACCGCTCATTTCATCCGCAAGCGCGCGTGGCGCCAGGTCGCGTTTGCGCGCCTCCTGCACCATCTTCAGGCCATGTTCGTCGGTCCCGGTCAGAAACCGCACATCGCGCCCAAGTTGACGCTGGTAACGCGCGATCGCATCGGTCGCGATCGCCTCATAGGCGTGCCCGATATGCGGGCGTCCATTGGGATAGCTGATCGCGGTGGTGATGTAGTAAGGTTCGGCCATGCCGCAGTCCCTAGAACAGGGCGCGGCGCAATTGAAGCCTTAGGGCCGATCGATCACTCACAAATGCGTCACCCCAGCGAAGGCTGGGGTCTCTCGCGGTTGGGCACCCGTGGTGGACCTCACAGAGAGATGCCAGCCTGCGCTGGCATGACGCCTAGCTGCATGCCGGCTCGATTCACATTGCTCGCCTGGCTTGGTCGAGATCAGTCGCGCTCCGCCAGCGTGGCGACCAGTCCGGCCATTTCGAACACCGTCGCCTGCGCATCAAGCGATAGGCCGCGAGCGCTGGCCGACAGGGCGCGGGCAGCGTCGTAGCTGTTCAGGGCCGTCTGCAGCGCGGCACCGCGCTTCGCCGGGGCTGCGGCGGCGATAAACGCGGGGGCCCGGTCCAGAAACGCCTCGTAGCGCGGCTGTGCGGCTTTGGGAGACAAGAGCTTGGCCAGCTTAGCGCGCTGGGCGTTGCTCGGGTCGCCATCTTTCGCGATTCCCGTCAGTGCCGTGTCGAGCGCGGCCATATCGAGGCCGGCAAAACCCAGCGCGCGGCCGGGCGATCCCTGCCCCGCCTTTACCAGCGCGGCGATCTCGGCATCGCTGGCATTACGCAATTGCCCGTGCAGCACGCGTTTCATCGCCGCATCGTCGAGCGGATCGAAGCGCAGCAGGCGGCAGCGCGAGCGGATTGTCGGCAGCAAACGCCCCGGCGCATGGCTGATGAGCAGGAAGATCGTACCCGCAGGCGGTTCTTCCAGGCTCTTGAGCAGTGCATTCGATGCGCCCGGCCGCTCGACCTCATCGATCGCATCGATCAGCACGACACGGCGCGACGACATTGACGGGGTGGTCGCGAACATCGGACCGAGTGCGCGGACCTGCGCGATCGGAATACTCCGCGCGAGATCCTGGCCGGGTTTGTCGGCATCCTTGGGCTGGCGTGACAATTCGCGATAGTCAGGATGCGAACCGGCCGCGATCAACGATCGGGTGCGGTCGATCTCGGGCACGTCGTAACCGGGTGGCAGCGAGCCGGGGTTCGCGCCTTCGGCAAGCAGGCGCAACGCCGCGATCCGCGCAAAACTTGCCTTGCCGACGCCCTCAGGCCCGGCGAACAGCCATGCATGATGCAAAGTGCCGCCGGCCATCGCCGAGGCAAAGGCGGCATGAGCGGCGTCATTGCCGATCGGCAAGGTCATGGCAGCAGATCGGCCAAGCCGGCGAGCAAAGCCTCGGTCACCGCCTCCGGCGATCCCGATGCATCGATCAGGCGCATTCTGTCGGGCTCATGCTCGGCATAGCCGCGAAATGCCGCCGCGACCTGGCCATGGAAATCGTCGCCGCGCGCCGCGAAGCGATCCGCTGCAGCGCCGTCGCGATCATCCGCCCGCGCGCGCCCCTGATCGAGCGGCACTTCGAGGATGAAGGTGCGATCGGGCAGCAGGCCGCGCGATCCGAAACCGTGCAGCGCCAGCACCGCCGCGTCGTCGATTCCGCCGGCAACGCCCTGATAGGCGCGGCTGCTGTCGATGAACCGGTCGCAGATCACCCAGGTCCCGGCGCCAAGCGCGGGCTGGATCTGCTTCTCGACATGGTCCGCTCGAGCTGCCGCGAACAGCAAGGCTTCGCTGTGCGGGCTCCAGCGCGTGACCGATCCTTGCATCAGCAAGCTGCGAATCGCCTCCGCGCCCTCGCTGCCGCCAGGTTCGCGCGTGACCAGCGTCTCTATCCCGCGCGCGCCCAGCGCCTCGGCAAGGCGCCGGACTTGAGTCGATTTACCCGCCCCCTCGCCGCCTTCGAGCGAGATGAAGCGCCCCCTCACCCGCCGAACAGGCCCATCAGGCCAGCCCAGGCGCGGCCGAAAAAGCCCGCCTCGTCGACATCCTTGTCGGCGACCAGCGGTAGGCTCTGCGCCGGCATATCGGGGGTCGTCACGATCAGGTCGGCGATGTGCTGGCCGGCCTTGATCGGTGCCTTGATCGGTCCATTATAGACCACGCGCAGCTGGATATCGGGCGCGGCGCCCGCCGGCAAAGTCGCGGTTAGGTCGGACGGCGCAACCAGGCCGACACTGCTCGCGGTGCCAAGCTGGACCTCTGCGGTCTCGACCTTGCGACCCTTGGCGACGATCGGCTTAGCCTGCCAGGCGCGGAAGCCCCAATTCATGAACTTGACCGATTCCTCGATCCGCTGGTTCGAGCTGGTCAAGCCGGCCATGACCATGATCAGGCGGCGGCCATTCTGCTGCGCGGAGCCGGTGAAGCCATAACCGGCCTCATCGGTGTGGCCGGTCTTCAGCCCGTCCGCCCCGGCAACGCGGCCGAGCAATGGGTCGCGATTCGCCTGGGTGATGTCAGCGCCCGCGCCCAGCGTCTTGCCCCAGGTGAAATTCGGCAGCGAATAGAACTTCTTGTAATAATCCGGATGGTCCTTGATCGTCGCCGCCGCCAGCTTGGCCAGGTCGCGAGCGGTGACATAGGTCACGCCATTGTCGGGCCAGCCGTTCGACGTGCCGAAATGGCTGTTGGTCAGGCCGAGCCGCTTGGCCGCCTGGTTCATCCGCTCGGTAAATGCCGCTTCGGTGCCGGAGATGCCCTCGGCCAGCACGACACAAGCGTCGTTGCCGGAGAGCGTCACAATGCCCTTCAGGAGATTTTCGACGCTGACCTTCTCACCGGTCGACAGGAACATGGTCGATCCGGCAGCCGGGCCATGCCACTGCTTCCACGTCTCGGGCCGGACGTCGAACTGCTGGTCGAGCTTGATCTCGCCCTTCTTCAGCATGTCGAACGCGACATAGACCGTCATCATCTTCGCCATCGACGCGGGCGGCATGCGCCGGTCCGGATCCTTCGAATAAAGGACGGCGCCCGACGACAGATCGGTCAGATAGGCGACCGGTGCCGGCGTCTCGAACACTGGCGCGGCGGCCATGCCCGGATTGGCCAGCACAAGGGCGATGACGGAGGCGGCGGCGAGCTTCTTGATCGGCATGTTCTTCATGGGCAGTCCGTAACGCTAGGGGATGACTCAGTTCGTTTTCACGATCCTGGCATCTCCATAACCACGTCTCGCCACATCGTCACGCGCCCGTTGCGCCAAAGCGTTGTTTGCGAACGGCCCAATCTGCACACGGAAGATCGAGCCGGCCTGCACCACGCGTCCGCCCAGGCTCGCGGCAAGCGATTGCGCGCGCGCCGCATTGGAGAGCGCGGCAACCTGGACGTATAGGCCGCCCCCCCCACGCACGACTAGTTTTGGCGCCGCTTGCGGCTGGCTTGGAGCAGTTCCTGGCGCGGTATAGCTCGCCCCTGGCGCCTGACGTGGCGGTGTCGTGCGAGACGGCGTCGCCCGGATCGGTGCCTGTCGTGTGGAGGCCGGCCGGGCAACAGCGACGGGTGCCGACCGGGTCGGTAATTTGTGCCGTAGCGCCGTCAGTAAGGCTTGCGGCGCATCGATTCGCGGTGACGCGGCCCTTCCCTGCCGCAGCGCCATCTGATCTGGCGGCGGCGGGTTGATCAGCCGGACGCGAACCGGGGCCAGCGCCGTGATGCCGAGCAACTGCGCGGCACCGCGCGAGAGATCCATCAGCCGATCGCTCGATCCCGGGCCGCGATCGTTAACAAGCGCGACGATGGTCCGCCCGGTATCGAGCGCGGTGATCTCGACGAACGAGCCGAGCGGCAGGCTGTTGTGCGCGACGGTGATCGCGGCGGGATCGAAAGGCTGGCCCGATGCGGTGCGTCCACCGCCCATTTCCTCCCCATACCAGCTGGCATAACCGACCGCGTCGTAGCGTTGCTCGCCGGACGTGCCGCGCGGGCCATTGCCAGTTGGCATGTCGGCGGGAACAGACCCGGATGCCTGCTGCACCGGCATCGGGCGATCCGATGCCGGCGGCGCATAGGTTGCCCCACGTTGCGCGCCATAAGCGGCGTTCTGCGACGCCATCGTCAATGGCGGCTGGTCGACCATCGCCATGGTGGGATTGGCGAGCCGCGGCGTTTCCGCATAGCCCCCGCTCCCGCCGCAGCCGGCGAGGAGCAGCGTAAATCCGGCGATCAATTTATTGTTCAACTGCATCCGCGAGCAACCCGACCGAAAGAGCGTAAAAATTCGAGCAGTTATAATCGAGGATAACCCGATAATTTCCGGTTAGCAGATAGGCGGTTTTTCCCGGGCCATCGGGTTCGAGCAATGTCGCCAGGACGCGGTCACCCGGCCAGGTCCTGGTTTGCGGGGCAACGCCAAGCGCACGCCACTCGGCCATCGTCTTCCACGCACTGTGCCGCTCGAACACCTTGGGGCAGCGCGGTGACAGCGTGCGGTTGGTGATCGAACTGCGATCGAACCCCGTGGGCACATTGACCGCGAATCCCCAGGGTTGCCCGGCGCGCCAGCCGGCATTGGCGAAATAATTGCCGATCGAGGCCAGCGTATCGGCATCGCTGGTCCAGATATCGGCTTTGCCATCGCCATCGCCGTCTCGCGCTAGCCGGATATAGATTGACGGCAGGAATTGCGGCCCGCCGGTCGCCCCCGCCCAGCTGCCCAGCAAACGGCTGCGCGGTAGACCACGATCCATCATCTGCAAGGTCGCGATAAATTCGGCCGAGAACAGCTCGCGGCGGCGCCCTTCAAAGGCGAGCGTCGCCAGTGCACGGGGCAAATCGAAATTGCCCATCACGCTGCCATAATTGGTCTCATGTCCCCAGATCGCGACCATGACCGATTCGGGCACACCGAGCTCGCGCTCGATCCGCTGCAGCCGGAAACGCTGCGCCTGATAGGCGGTGCGCCCGCGATTGATCCGGGAGGCATCGACATGGCGCGCCTTGTAGGGCGCAAAATTGAGAATGCCGGACGTGGTGGGGCTGGCGCCGGGCTGGGCCCGGTCGAGTTCGATCACCCGGGTGTTGAGCGTCAGTGCCGGCATCACCGCGTCGAGCGTCGCGCGGCTGACGCCCTGCGCCTGTGCCTGTGCCCTGAGCGTGACGAGATAGTCCTGGAATCCGGCCTCATCCTGCGCCTGCGCCGATCCGGCAAATATTACGCACCCAAACACGGCGAGCGCCGCCCCAAACCATTGTTTCATCTTGATTGCCGTCCTCCGCATCGGACGGACTTTGCCACAGCGCGACGGCGACACAAACCCCCGACGGTCGCATGTACCGCACGGCAGCGCGCATGATCCGTCACGTGGAAGGCAAACTGGACGCTTGCACATCGGCCGCTCCGCACATTAAGCGCAAGCGCGAGCGGAGAGGTGGCCGAGTGGTTTAAGGCAGCGGTCTTGAAAACCGCCGTGGGTGCAAGCTCACCGTGGGTTCGAATCCCACCCTCTCCGCCAATGCCGAAGGTCGCCATTTCGACTCACACGCCGAAATGGCAATGCCCGCGTTTGTCGAAGGGGCGCGGCAGTCCTTGTCTTGTTTTAAGGTCCATTGCCCTTTGTGCGATAGATCTTGAACAGCCAGCGACCAATAAAGCTCACCCAAAGAACGGTCGCGATGTAAATAACCCATACGGTGTCACGATAACCTCGATCGGATACGTCCGTTTCACTGTAATTGCTAAAATACAATATCCATGATGCGATATAGAGCAGGAATGAGCCTAGGCATCCAAGCGCAAGTACGACGAAAATCCGTAAACATTTGCTCATGTCGTAGACTAAGATTTTAGGTTGGACGGCGCATCGGCGGCGCTTCGTGCTTCATTTTTTTGAGCTTTCTTTAGGAAATAGGTCGCAATTAAGATAGTTGGCACTGCCGGCAAAGCAGCGATTAACAAGGCATGCCCCATTTTCAGAAATGTGGATGCGTATCCATATATTCCGATCGAGATCACAACGAAAACGGCTCCGGCGATTCTATTTTTCATGTCTTTTTGCATTATTATTTCTCCTGTCACCGAGCGTCATCAGGTCAGTCAAACAAGCCTGTGGTTCGGGATACGTTCCTGATCGCAGACAGGTTGCCAGAAAAGTCGTGATCCTGCACGATTTGATGACTGGTCGGCTAACGGCATCGGCCGCTACGGGGCTTCCGGGATTGCGCCAAGTTCTCTGACCGTCGAAAGTGCACCAGAAACGCAGTACGACCGCCCTTATCTCCAAGAAGCGTGGCCGAGTGGGCAACAGGCGTGGCCTGCCAGATCTTTATCTACTGAGCGGTCGTGACTTGCGCGGTGCGCCGTCGGCCTCGTAATCACGGGTCGCATCGAATGCGCGCCAATCGCCGAACGTCACCTTGATCAACGGGAAACCGCAACGGCGGCATGGCGCGCGATAATTATGGCCATCGTCCCAGACGCGGCTGGCGTCGCGCTGATGTTTCAGGATCATGCACAGCAGGTTCATCGCCGCGTTCCAGTCCGCCACCAAGTCATGTCACTGGGGAAAATTGGCCTTACACCGGCGTGGCTGGCATAATCGCGCATTACCCCAATCTCAACCTAGTTCGCACTGAGCGCGGTCAGTGTCTCAAAAGCCGCATCGTCGAGTGCGTGATGAAATTGGCAGCCGGCCTCGAAGTCATCGGCCCACATCACCGTGGCGGCAACCTGGCCAAGCAGCGGCAGAGTCAACCAGATGACCGCGCCCCTGCGCAGTCCTGAATAGCTGTGGATACGGGCGCCATGAATCGACAGATCCGCCACCTTGCACAAGGTGCGGTCGAGCCCGCCCCGCCCGATCCGCGCGTCGAGCGACACCGGCGCGCGCGGGGCTCGCCGGCGTCCGTTGCTGGTCACTGCGGGTTCGTATTCGGCGGCGAACATGGCTCCCCTTTCGCGTGAGCGATGAAGGGAGAGCCTATGCCCGCTTGGCTAACGCGCCGTTAACGACGGCGCGCGGCAGCCGTTATTTCTTGAGAGTCAGACCGCCGAAACGCTTGTTGAAGCGTGCGACCTGGCCGCCGGTGTCAAGCATCGTGCCACGGCCGCCGGTCCATGCCGGATGCGCCAGCGGATCGATTTCGAGCGTCATCGTGTCGCCTTCCTTGCCCCAGGTGGAGCGGGTTTCGTACACGGTGCCATCGGTCATCTGCACCTTGATGGTGTGATAATCGGGATGGATATCTTTCTTCACGTCAAATCTCCGGGAAAAACCGCTGGTTTCCGACCAGCAGCGAAGGCGCGGGGCCTACACGAGGCGCCACGATACGGCAAGAGCCGGTAGTCAAACAGACTTTTAGGCCTTGGGCGGATCCGCGATCATCGCGGTGAAATTGGCCTCGGCCGCCAATTGTCCGTCGATCGTCGCGCGGCCGGCGAATTTGCATACGCTCGATCGCTTCTGCACGAATTCCACTTCGAGCCGCAGCAGAACGCCAGGTTCGACCGGCTTCCTGAACTTCGCACCGTCGATCGCCATGAAATAAACGAGCTTGCCCGAACCGGCGAGGCCGAACGATTCAACCGCGAGGATACCGGCCGCCTGCGCCATCGCCTCGACGATCAGAACGCCGGGCATGATCGGACGGCCAGGGAAGTGCCCCTGGAAAAACCCCTCGTTGATCGTCACCGCCTTGATTGCCGCGATCGACCGGTCGAGGATCAATTCCTCGACACGGTCGACCAGCAGCATCGGATAACGGTGCGGAAGCGCCGCCATGACCCGTCCGATATCGAGCGGGCCGATATCAACTGGGCCGGGCGCCCCCGTTTCACTCATGTCGCTCACCGGCCCTGCGGTTGCGGCTTTGCTGGGGGCGTGGTCGCACCGGGGGCAGCAGGCGCCGCTCCTTGCGACTGTGCCTGACGCACTGCCTGCGCATAGACCGCCTGTTGATACTGCTGCAGCAGCTGGACGGTCTGCTGGCCAGGCTGCCAGTTGGCCGGCGGCGTGATGTTCGCGGTCGGCAGCACGCGATCGATTTCCGCGCGGATCGCGTCGGTGATGTCGACAGCCGGCTGAGCGAACTGGGCGCTGTTGGCCGAGAGCACCAGGCTGATCTTCTTCGCCGCGACGACCGTTTCCAGCGCCGGGTTATATTTCTGGGTGATCTGTTCGATCACATAGGCTTGCGCACGGAGTGCGGGCGCGTTCAGCCGCGAGACTTCCTGCTGGCCATTGGTCTGTGCGGTCTTGATCTTCTGCAGGATCGGATTCTTCGCGGCTTCGGCAGCGGCGAGTTCCTGTTCGGAAACCTGCTTGTCCTTGTTCGTGTCGAGCGGCGCGGCGAGCGCCGTCAGCTCGGTTTGAAGCGCCTGCTGCCGGGTCCGTACCTGATCGAGCTGAGCCTTGTACGTCGTGGCGATCGTCGCATTGGCGGCCTCAAGCGATTTGGCGCCGAGGATGGCCCCTTCAGGATCGGCGACGGCAATGCCGGAAACCTGTGCCTGCGCCGAACTTGCGGCGATGAGCGGCGACGCGATCATCGCGCTAGCCAGCAAAAACTTCTTGTACGTATTCATCAGAAAGCTGTCCCTACGTTGAAAGTGATGAGTTTCGTATCGTCGCCCTTGTCCTTGAGCAGGGCGTAAGCAACGTCGATGCGCAGCGGGCCGAACGGTGAAGTCCAGTTAACGCCGGCACCGACCGACAGGCGCGGCTTGGCCGAATTGCCTACGAATTCCTCCCTGAAAGGCTGTACCCCGGTGTGGAGAACAGTGTTTGCAGTGCCGCCATTACAGACGCCCGAAGCATCTGGAATACCGACTGCGCAGGTCGTAACGATCGTGCCACCATCGGCTTGGGTAATGCCGTAAAGTCGTTGACCGGCATCATTCGTGAGGTACGGCGATACCAATTTGCCGTTCTCGGTGGGGAACGTAATCGTATCCAGCGGCTTGGTAATGCCGAACAGCGCGCCGGTTTGCAGATAGATAGATGGTCGCAAACCGAGTTCGCGCGCGCCTGCACTGAGCGGGATTTCAAGTTCGAGGCGCCCGGAATAATAAGCTCGACCGCCGAGCGCATCGTCGATGATATTGTCCTTGTTGGTATCTAGGACCTGATTGCCGCTTGCATCGATTATATAATTGGTCCGCTGGACACGCGGCCCGACGCCGCGAATGTCGAAGCCGCGAAACTCCGGTTCGCCGAGATAGAAGCGATCGGTGATGCGCACCTTGTCGATGCCTGGGCCCTTGCTGCCCTCAAGCGAGTGGATATAGCCGCCCTCCAGGCTGGCAGACAGAATGAAGCCGCCACCGATGCCCCAATATTTATCGGCATCGAACCGCGTCCGGACATAACGGACATCGCCGCCCAGACCGGCAAAATCCTGGCTGAACACAAGGCGCTGGCCCGCGCTCGGCCGCAACCGGCTGTTAAGGCTGTCGAAGATCAGTGAGTAACCAACCGATGACGTCGCGCGATTGCCAATCGCGTCGCACAGATATCGTCCGGCCTTTACCGGGTCGCAGGTGCCGTTGGTAAAATACTGGCTGTCCAGGCCGACCTTGTCGAAAGAAAGACCGTAACGCGCCGAGAGCGACCAATATTCGGTGAGCGGGATGCCCGCACGGATCTGGAAGCCGGTCGATACCTGGGTGTAGGTCGTCTGGCGTTGGTCGCCGACATAGTTGAACGAATTATAATCGCGGCGGAAGATATCGCCGCCGATCGCGATATTCTTGTCGAACAGATAGGGCTCGGTGAAACCGAGTTCGACCGACTTGGAATAGCTCGAATAATTGACGCTCGCGCGCAGCTCCTGACCCTTGCCGCGGAAATTGCGCTGGCGGATCGATGCCTGGACGATGAAGCTTTCGAGGCTCGAGAAACCGGCCGACAGCTGCAACTCGCCGGTCGATTTTTCCTCGACATCGGCGGTCAGGACGACGCGGTCTGGTGCCGATCCGGGGGTCTGCTTGATCTCGAACTTGTCTTGGAAGAAGCCGAGCGAATTGATCCGGTCCTGCGAACGCTTGACCTGGAAACTGTTGAACGCATCGCCTTCTGACAGGCGGATCTCGCGGCGGACCACCTTGTCCTGGGTGTTGGTGTTGCCGTTGATGTCGACTCGCTCGACATAGGAGCGCTTGGCTTCGGCGATATTGAAATTCAGCGACATGGTGAGGTTTTCACGGTCGCGCTGGAATTCCGGATTCACCTCGGTAAAGGCATAGCCGTAAAGGCCGGCCGCCTCGCTCAGGCTGTCGACCGAATTCTCGACCAGCTTCGCGTTGTACCAGTCGCCCTTCTTGATCGCCAGGCTCTTGGCCAGTGCGTCATTGTTGAAATCGCGGATCGAGCTGTCGACGCTGACATCGCCGAATTTGTAGCGCGGCCCTTCTTCGACCACATAGGTGATGATGAAATCGGACTTGTCCGGGGTCAGTTCGGCGACCGCCGAGGTCACCTTGAAGTCGGCATAACCTTCGGTCAGGTAGAATTGGCGCATCTTCTGCTGGTCATACGCCATGCGATCCTGGTCGTAGCTCGTGTTCGAGCTGAGCAGCCGGAACAGGCGCGCTTGCTTGGTCGCCATCTGTTCGCGCAGCTTGTCGTCGTCGAACACCTCGTTGCCGATGATGTTGATCTGACGGACCTTGGATTTCGGTCCTTCGCTGATCTCGAACACCACATCGACGCGATTCTGGTCGAGCATGACCATCTTTGGCTCGATCGACGCGCCGAACCGGCCCTGGCGGCGATACAGCTCGACGATCCGCGCAATGTCCTGACGGACCGCGGTGCGCGTGAAGATCTGACGCGGTGCGAGCTTGATTTCCTTGGTGATCTTGTCCGACTTGAGGCGCTTATTGCCCTCCAGCACGATACGGTTGATCACCGGATTCTCGCGGATGCGAATGACGATGTCGCCACTTTCAACACCCGCGATCGATACATCAGCAAAGAAATCGCTCGCCAGCAGATCACGCAAACCCTGATCGAGCGTCTCATTTGTATAGGGCTGGCCGACGCGCAGCTTGGTGTAGGACAGCACGGTGTCGGGCTCGATGCGCTGCGAACCTTCGACGCGCAGCGACTTGATCGTGCGTGTCACCGGAGCGACGACCGGGGCCGGCGCCTGGGGTGCGGCTGGTTGAGGTGCGGCGGCCTGAGGCGCTGGTGTCTGCGGCGCGGCCTGCGCATTGGCCGCAATCGGCAGCCCAGACAGCATCGTGCCCGCAAGCAACGCTGTCGTGGCGCGAACGCCGAATTTCGAAACCTTGATCGCTGTCACTGTCCACCCCAACCGGAGAAAATTACACGGGCCGCTTTAATTCGCCTGCCCTGCCTCAACCGCGTCAACCGATCAACCCGGCCAGGTTCTTCCACAGCCCGAATGCGCCCAAATCATTGAACGTCACGAGGATCATCAGCGCAAGCAACGCCGTCAATCCGCCACGAAATGCCCATTCCTGGACCTCCGGTTTAACGGGACGCCGCCGGACCGCTTCGATCGCATAGAAAAACAAATGACCGCCATCGAGCATAGGAACTGGCAAGAGGTTGATGAACCCCAAGTTAATCGACACAAATGCCATCAGCAAAATCAGCGTCGGCACCCCGAGCGAAAGCTGTTCGCCGGAAACCTTCGCGATGCGAAGCGGGCCACCCAACTCACTGACCGATCGCCGCCCACTGATGATCTGTCCCAAAGCATCCAGCGTGCTGCGTAGGGTTTCGCCGGTCATGCGCACACCGACACCCGGCGCCTCGAGAAAGCCGACCGGCTGATAGACGCCGCTTCCGCCGGCTATGCCAAGCTGCCCTTTGCGGAACTCATTACCGAATCGATCGCGTTCGACGGCGGCACCGATGGTGATCTCGGCGCTCCGCGCGACACCGTTGCGCTGATATTCGATCGCGACGCGCTCTTGCGGGCGCAGCACGGTATATTGCCTGATGTCGTTGAAGGTTTCCACGGCGCGACCGCCGAGCGATGTGATGCGATCCCCGATCGCCAGGCCCGCATGGGCCGCCGCGCTGCCCGGCGCCACCATCGCGATCACCGGCGGTGTGCGGTTTTCGCCATATGCCATCGCAAATCCGCTCAGGATCAGGACCGCGAGCACGAAATTCACCACCGGCCCAGCCGCGACGATGATCGCGCGCTGCCAGACCGGTTTGGCCTGGAAGGTTTGCGCACGCTCGGCCGCGGGCAACGCCAGCCAGGCCGCGTCGGGCTGGCTCGCCGGGTTCATGTCGCCGGCAAACTTCACATAGCCGCCGAGCGGCAGCCAGCCGAATTTCCACCGCGTGCCACGCTTGTCGGTCACGCCGAATATCTCGCGGCCGAACCCGATCGAAAAAGCATCGGCCTTCACACCGAACCAGCGGCCGGCGAGATAATGGCCCATCTCGTGAACGAACACGAGCGGTCCGATCACCAGCATAAACGCCAGGATATACAGCCAAAGGCCCGGGGTCTGGATCAAATCACGCAATCCTTCACACGCCCACCCGCTATTCTGGCACCCGCGATCCTCCGGGCCTCAGCGTCGATTGCCAACACAGCATCGAGCGTCTCTGGAGCGGCCGGGTCGTAACGCTCCAGCGTATCGGCGACGATTGCGGCAATTTCGAGGAAGCCGATACGGCGGTCAAGGAATGCCGCGACGGCGACCTCATTGGCGGCATTGAGAATTGCCGGCCTGGCACCCCCCGCGTCCAGTGCCTCGCGCGCCAGCCGCAGCGCTGGAAAACGCACAGGGTCAGGTGCTTCGAAGTCGAGTCGACCGATCGCCACCAGATCGAGCGGCGCCATCGGCGTCGCCATGCGGTCAGGCCAGGCGAGGCAATGAGCGATCGGCGTACGCATGTCGGGCGGGCCGAGCTGTGCAAGCACCGATCCATCGACATAATCGACCAGCGAATGAATCACCGACTGCCGGTGCAGGATGATCTCAATCCGGTCGTGCGCGATGGGGAATAACCGCGCCGCCTCGATCAGTTCGAGGCCCTTGTTCATCAAGGTCGCCGAGTCGATCGAGATCTTTGCGCCCATCGACCAATTGGGGTGGGCCACCGCCTGTTCGGGTGTCACGTCGCGCATCTGTTCGATCGACCAGTCGCGGAACGGGCCGCCGCTTGCGGTCAGGATGATTCGGCGAATCGCTTCGGGCCGTTCGAAATCGAAGCACTGGAAAATCGCGTTGTGCTCGGAATCCGCCGGCAACAGCGTCGCGCCATGGCGTTTGGCCGCGGCGAGGACGACATCACCCGCCGATACCAGCGGCTCCTTGTTGGCGAGCACCACCGTGCCGCCCTGCCCGACCGCGGCCATGACCGGTTCTAGCCCGGCACAGCCGACGATCGCCGCCATCGTCCAGTCCGCGCCCATCGCCGCGGTTTCCAGCAGCGCACGGGCGCCGCCCGCTGTTTCGATACCGGTTCCGGCAAGCGCGTCGCGCAGTGCCGCAAGGCAGCTTTCGTCCGCTACCACCGCACGGCGGGCGTTGGTGCGGATCGCCGCCTTGGCCAGCTTCTCGACATCGCAATTTGCGGTCAGCGCGAGGACCTGAAATCGTTCCGGTTCCCGCTCGACCAGGTCAAGTGTCGAACTCCCGACCGACCCGGTGGCGCCAAGGATCGTGATCGTCTTCACGTGTAGAACCGCGGCAGGATGACAAGCAACGCGGCAAGCGGTGCAACCGGGACAAGTCCGTCGAGCCGGTCGAGCACGCCGCCATGCCCGGGCAGGATGTCGCCGCTATCCTTCACCCCAGCGCGACGTTTCAACCAGCTTTCAAACAAATCGCCACCTTGCGCCAGCACCGCTAGGACCGGCGTCGCCAGCGTCATGCGCCACGGCAGCCCGTACAGAATATGCATCGACAGTGCGAACAGGCTCGCCAGTACCACGCCGCCGATCAGGCCTGCCCAGGTCTTGTTCGGGCTGATCGCAGGCCATAACTTGGGTCCGCCGATCGCGCGACCAGCGAAATAGGCGCCGATGTCACATGCCCAGACCAGCGCCAACGCCCAGAGCGTATAGACGATGCCCTCATCCTGGCGGCGGATGAACAGCAACGCGAGCACCGGTAACCCGCAATAGATCGCCCCTGCCGCCAACGTCGGTCGTTTTGTCACGATGACGATGAAGAATGCCGCGCCGGCGAGCAGCCCGAGCGTGAAGAAATTATGGATCTCGATAATCAGCGACGCCGGCGCCATCAGCGCCAATGGGATCGACAGCGCGAACTGCGCTGTGCGACGGGTCTTGCGGTCGACCCCGTCGAGATCGGCCCATTCCGCCATCATCAACAGCGCCAGCACGACACAGAGCAGCCAGAAACCGATACCGCCGGCCCACAACGCCAATGCGGCCACGGCGATAAGCAGCACGCCGACTGCCGCACGCAGCCCAAGGTCCGAGGTTTGCATGGTCAAAGGCCGCCGAAGCGCCGCTGACGCTGGCCGAATTCGGCGACGGCCTTGTCCAGCGCGGCTGCGTCGAAATCAGGCCAGAGGGTGTCGACGAAAAGCAATTCGGCATAGGCCGCCTGCCACAGCAGGAAGTTGGAAAGCCTGATCTCGCCCGAGGTGCGAATGAGCAGGTCGAGCGGCGGCAGATCGTTGGTGTCGAGTTCGGCCTCGATCGCCGCTTCGTCGATCGCCGCGATATCGAGCGTACCTTGGCCGACCTTTGCCGCGAGCCGCCGTGCCGCCGCAGCGATTTCGGCCTGCGCGCCATAATTGAGCGCGATGACCAGGATCGGCCCGGTATTGGCAGCGGTCCGCGCGATCGCATCATTCACTTGCTGAACGAGGTCGGCGGAAAAGCGCCGGTAATCGCCAATCACCCGCAACCGCACGTTTTCGCGCACCAGTTCATCGATATCGGTGCGGATGAACAGGCGCAGCAACCCCATCAGGTCGCTCACTTCTTCTTCGGGGCGGCGCCAGTTTTCCGACGAAAAGGCGTACAGGGTCAGTGCTTCGATCCCCATCGCCCGGGCAGCGCGACTGACCGAGCGAACCGCTTCGACACCGGCCTTATGCCCGGCGAAGCGCGGCAGAAACCGCTTCTTCGCCCAGCGACCGTTGCCATCCATGATGATCGCGACATGACGCGGCAATGACGCCGTCCCGGTGGGCAATGGCGCCGTCCCGGCAGCGGGATGCGCGGCCGTGGCGGGCACGGGCATCACTTGCCGAGGATTTCCTTTTCCTTGGCCGACGCGGCGGCATCGATATCGCCGATCGTCTTGTCCGTCAGCTTCTGCACTTCGGTTTCGAGCTTCTTGCGATCGTCCTCGCCGAACAGGCCCTTTTTCTCGTCGATCTTCAGGCTGTCCATGCCGTCGCGGCGCACGTTGCGCGCGGCGATCCGGGCATCCTCGGCATATTTGCCGGCGAGCTTGGCCAGTTCCTTGCGACGTTCTTCGGTCAGGTCGGGGATCGGCAGGCGCAAAGTCGTGCCATCGACGATCGGGTTGAGGCCGAGGCCGGCCGAGCGAATCGCCTTGTCGGCCGGGCCGACATTGCCCTTGTCCCAAACCTGCACCGACAACATGCGCGGCTCAGGGGCGGACACCGTAGCGATCTGGTTGAGCGGCATATGTGCGCCATAGACCTCAACAGTGACCGGATCGAGCAACGAAGTTGACGCACGACCGGTACGCAGACCCTGTAGGTCGTGCTTCAATGCCTCGACGCTTCCGGCCATGCGGCGCTCGAGATCGGCCTTATCATAGGCTGCCATGATTACTGCTCCTTCTGAACCGTCGTCGACACGCCCTCACCCGCGAGAACGGCGGCAAAATTGCCATGTTCACGGATGTTGAAAACGACGATCGGGATATTGTTGTCGCGGCAAAGCGCAATGGCGCTAGCGTCCATTACCTTCAAATTCTTGGCCAGCACGGTATCGTAGCTGACCGTATCGTAACGTGTCGCGCCGGGCACGACCTTCGGATCGGCATCGTAGACGCCGTCGACAGAGGTGCCTTTAAACAAGGCATCGCATTTCATCTCCGCGGCGCGCAACGCGGCACCACTGTCGGTCGTGAAATAAGGCTCGCCGACGCCCGCGGCGAAGATCACCACGCGGCCTTTTTCCAGGTGGCGTTCGGCCCGGCGGCGAATTACCGGCTCGCATATCTTGTCCATCGAAATGGCCGATTGGACGCGGGTGGAAACACCAATTTGTTCAAGCGCGTTCTGCACGGCGAGCGCATTCATGACCGTCGCGAGCATGCCCATATGGTCAGCGGTCGCGCGTTCGAAACCTTTGGCGGCGGCCGCCAGCCCGCGGAAGATATTGCCGCCGCCAACGACGACGCACAGCTCATAGCCCTGCGCCTTCACGTCCGCGATCTCACCCGCAACGCGCGCGGTCACGGCGGGATCGATGGCGAGACCATTCTCGCCCATCAGGACTTCGCCCGATAATTTCAGCAATATGCGTTTGAAGCGAAGTGCTGTCACAAGGTTCCAACATGCTGGCGGACGGGGCGGCGCGGACCTTAGTCGGCACGACCGTCGATGGGAAGCGCGAAGGCAGCCGGATGGCCGACCTCATTTACCAAGAAGGCCAGAGCCGACTGCATGTCGACCCTGGCCTTCTGGTGCCTCTCCCGCTGTCGGGAGAGGGCATGTCAGATCAAGCGGGCTGCTTGACGCCCGAAGCCGCGGCGACTTCGGCTGCGAAGTCGCTCGCTTCTTTCTCGATACCTTCGCCGAGTTGGAACCGGACATAGTCAACCAGTTCGATCGACTTGCCAGCTGCCTTGGCGGCGTTGGCGACGACATCGGAGATCTTGGTCTTGCCGTCCATCACCAGCAGCTGGCTGACCAGGGCGTTTTCCTTGCGGTACTTTGCGATTGCACCGTCGACCATCTTGGCGACGATGTCGGCCGGCTTGCCGCTCTCGGCTGCCTTTTCGGTCGCGATCGCGCGCTCGCGCTCGACGATCTCTGGATCGAGGCCATCCTCGTTCAGCGCGAGCGGGAAAGCCGCCGCGATGTGCATCGCGATCTGCTTGCCGAGCGGCTCGAGCACATCGGCGCCCGCATCGCTCTCGAGCGCTACGAGCACGCCAATCTTGCCGAGACCGGGAGCGGCCGCGTTATGGACATAAGGTACGATCGCACCCTGCGTCACTTCGAGGCGCTTGGCGCGGCGGATCGTCTGGTTCTCGCCGATCGTCGCGATGTTGTTGGTCAGCGTCTCGTCGACCGTCTTGTCGCCGAGCTGCGCCGCCTTGATCGTGTCGATCGAATCGCCGAGCTCGAGCGCGACCGAGGTCACGTCGCGCACGAAGGTCTGGAACTGCACGTTCTTGGCGACGAAATCGGTCTCGGAATTGACTTCGACCGCAGCGCCCTTGGTGCCCGACACTTCGATGCCGACTAGCCCCTCGGCCGCGGTACGGCTGGACTTCTTGGCCGCCGAGGCGAGCCCCTTGGCGCGCAGCCAGTCGATCGCCGCCGTCATGTCGCCACCGGCTTCGGTCAGCGCCTTCTTGCAATCCATCATGCCCGCGCCGCTCTTCTCGCGCAGGTCCTTCACCGCTGCTGCCGTGATCTCGGCCATGTCAATTTTCCTCTTGTGCTTCAAATATGGGTGCGGGCGGGAAAAGGCTGAAACGCCCTACCCCGCCCGCATGTCATTCCGGCGACGGTTCAGGCGTCGATCTGGCGCTCGCCTTCAGCGGCCGTTTCCGGTTCGGTCGAGGCGGCGGGCGCCTCGGGCTCAACCGGTGCTTCGACTGCTGCCGGAGCTTCTACCGCTGCAGGTGCTTCGGCGGCCGGTGCGTCGGCAACGGGTGCCTCCGCAGCAGGCGCTTCCGGCGCAGCGAAGGTCTCAGCGGTCACCGACGTATCGGCCGGCGCTTCTTCAGCGGCCGGAGCGACGGTCAGCGCTTCCTCGACCGGCGGCGCATCCATTGCACCGACATCAACGCCACGGCGCTGCTGCTGCTCCTGGCCGCCACGCGTCGCAGCGATCGCGATCGCTTCGCAATACAGACGGATCGCGCGGCTGGCGTCGTCATTGGCCGGCACCGGGAACGCGATGCCGTCGGGCGAAACGTTCGAATCGAGGATCGCGACGACCGGGATACCAAGTGTATTGGCTTCCTTGATCGCCAGCTCTTCCTTGTTCGCATCGATCACGAACATCACGTCGGGAATGCCGCCCATGTCGCGGATGCCGCCGAGCGACAGCTCAAGCTTATCCTTTTCACGGGTAAGCTGCAGCACTTCCTTCTTGGTCAGGCCGTGCGTATCGCCGGTCAGCTGCTCTTCGAGCGTCTTGAGGCGCTTGATCGAGTTCGAAATGGTCTTCCAGTTGGTGAGCATGCCGCCCAGCCAGCGGTGGTTGACGAAATGCTGACCCGAACGGCGCGCTGCGTCCGCGACCGGCTCTTGCGCCTGGCGCTTGGTACCGACGAACAGCACCTTACCGCCAGCGGCAGTCGAGGCGGCGACGAATTCGAGCGCACGCGCGAACAGCGGAACGGTCTGCGACAGATCGAGGATGTGGACGCCGTTGCGGTCGCCAAAGATGTAAGGCTTCATCTTCGGGTTCCAGCGATGCGTCTGGTGGCCGAAATGCGCGCCCGTTTCGAGCAATTGCTGCATGGAGACGACAGGTGCCGCCATAAGATAGTTCCTTTCCGGTTGAGCCTCTGGGAAGCGAGTAATCCGTCGAGCGAGCCCTAATGGGCCAACCAGGCGGACACCGGCGATGTGTGCTTCCCATGCGGTGTGAAGGCGCGCCCTCTATCCGACAGCGATCCGCAAATCAAGTGTTGACATGCGGAACATCAGTGGAACATAAAGGGTTCGTAAGGCGGACATGGAACGGAACGGCGCTTACTATGGTTAGCGCATTCAGACCGTGGCCCAAATTCAGGGAGTTGGGCAAATGATGACGTTCGTCGCACTATTGATTTTCGCCGGCGCCTTCGCTGCCGCTCTTGCAGTGTTCGCATTTACCCTGATGCCGGCGATGCCGCGGATCGTCGCGATCTTGTCTGGACGCGAAGATCCCATCCTCGCCTCCACGCATCGCTTGACGGTCAGAGATCGACGGTCGGTGGTACGGCCGCGAGCGGTGGCGACGGTTGCGATCCGCGCTGTCGCCTGACCCTTGCGTAGGAGGTTATGCTGAACGGCAACGAGACGATATAGGCGATGCACAGGAGCGATAGCGTGTGCCATGGGGCCGACACCATGGCCGCTCCGACGATCACCACAACTGCCAGCGCCTCGAAGCGGATGTTCCGCCGCAGTTTGAGCGAACTCCACGAATAAGTCGCGACGCTCGACACCATCAGGAGCGCGACCATCGCGACCCAAGGCGCAACGAGATAGGGCGACTGAAACAGCGGCTCGCTAGTCCAGAACCACATGAACAGCGGTAACAATGCCATCGCCGCAGCCGCTGGCGCCGGGACGCCGGTCAGGAACCCGGCCGATTTGTGCGGTTGCTCCGTGACATCGATATTCGCGTTGAACCGCGCGAGACGGAGCGCACAGAAGACCGCCAGAACCAGCGAGCAGAGCCAGCCGATACGCGGCAAAGCGTTAAGTGACCAAAGATAGATGATCAGCGCCGGCGACACGCCGAACGAGATCGCGTCGGCCAGCGAATCGAGTTCGGCGCCGAACCTGCTCTCGCCATGCAGCATCCGGGCAATGCGTCCGTCGATGCCGTCAAGTACGCCCGCGATCAGGATCAGCGTGACCGCAACCTCCCAATTCTGCGAAATCGCATAACGGATTGCTGTCAGGCCGCAGCATAAGGCCAGAGCGGTGACCGCGTTGGGCGCGACTGCACGCAGCGGCAAACCGCGCGACAATTGCCGGGGAGGACGGCTCATCGATGCTGTCCCTTCAAATCCGTCACGCATGCTCGAGTCATTGCGCAATGCCGGTCGGCACAACGCCGCCGACCCGGCCCAAGACTGTTTCGCCCGCGATGGAGCGTTGTCCTAGACAAACCTGACACGAGACATCGTCCGGCAGATAGACATCGACCCGGCTGCCAAAACGGATCAGCCCGACGCGCTGGCCGTTGGCGACCATATCGCCCGGCTTGACGAACCCCAGGATGCGCCGCGCGACCAAGCCGGCAATCTGGGTCATGCCGACGCGCCGCCCATCGCGACCTTCGACGACGATGTGCTGGCGCTCATTCTCCTCGCTCGCCTTGTCGAGATCGGCATTGAGGAATTTACCCGAAATATACACGACCTGGCGGATCGTGCCGGCGATCGGGGTACGGTTGATGTGCACGTCGAACACCGACATGAAAATCGACACACGGATCAGCGGTGCATCGCCAAGGCCATTCTCGCCGGCCAGTTCGCGTGGCACGGGCACGCGCTCGACCATCGTAATCAGCCCGTCGGCGGGGGCGATGATCAGCCCTTCACCTGTCGGTGTCACGCGAACGGGATCACGGAAAAAGGATACGACCCAGATCGTCAGGCCGATCAGCGGCCAGGTGATGAAATCCCAGAAGATCAGCGACAACAGGACGAACACGCCCGCGATCAGGACATATTTGCGGCCCTCGGGATGCATATCGGGAAAACGCCATTTGACGGTCGAGTTCGCCAGTGGCGGTTTATCAAGTGATGACATGACGTTGTTCTACTCACCGCAGTGCAACGTGACAACGCTGCAGCGCGTGATCGCCCACTTCATGGCTGTCATGACCATTTCTCTGGCGTGCCGAGGTTGATCGCAGCCATCCTTGCTCCTAGACGCCCAATCTAGAGCTAGGACCAAACCTCCCCTTACGGAAAGAGTATCGATGGCGAAGATCAAGGTGAAGACGCCTGTCGTGGAGATCGACGGCGATGAGATGACGCGGATCATCTGGCAGTGGATTCGCGAGCGGCTCATCCTCCCCTATCTCGATATCGACCTCGAATATTACGACCTTGGGATCGGCAAGCGCGACGAGACCGACGACAAGATCACCGTCGAATCGGCCAAGGCGATCCAGAAGTACGGCGTCGGCGTAAAGTGCGCGACGATCACGCCGGACGAGGCGCGGGTCGAGGAGTTCGGCCTGAAGAAGATGTGGAAATCGCCTAACGGCACGATCCGCAACATCCTCGGCGGCGTTGTATTCCGCGAACCGATCGTGATGAAGAACGTGCCCCGCCTGATTCCGGGCTGGACCCACCCGATCGTCGTCGGCCGCCACGCTTTCGGCGACCAGTATCGCGCGACCGATTACCGCGTGCCCGGCCCGGGCAAGCTGCGGCTCGTATTCGAGGGCGATGATGGCACCGTGATCGACGAGGAAGTGTTTCAGTTCCCGTCATCGGGCGTCGCGATGGCGATGTACAACCTCGACGATTCGATCCGCGATTTCGCGCGTGCGTCGATGCATTACGGCCTCAATCTCGGCTGGCCGG
The DNA here is from genome assembly GCF_014171475.1 of Sphingomonas sp. So64.6b. Taxonomy (NCBI): domain Bacteria; kingdom Pseudomonadati; phylum Pseudomonadota; class Alphaproteobacteria; order Sphingomonadales; family Sphingomonadaceae; genus Sphingomonas; species Sphingomonas sp. So64.6b. The sequence goes on along the minus strand of NZ_CP048817.1, from coordinate 1,623,264 downwards.
TCTATCTCTCGACCAAGAACACTATCCTCAAGGCCTATGACGGCCGCTTCAAGGATCTCTTCGCCGAGGTTTTTGAAAGCGAATTCAAAGATAAGTTCAAGGAAGCCAACATCGTCTATGAGCATCGGCTGATCGACGACATGGTCGCTTCGGCGCTCAAATGGCATGGCGAGTTCGTCTGGGCCTGCAAGAATTACGACGGCGACGTGCAGTCGGATCAGGTAGCGCAGGGCTTCGGCTCGCTCGGCCTGATGACCTCGGTCCTGCTCACGCCGGACGGAAAGACGGTCGAGGCGGAAGCCGCGCACGGCACCGTCACGCGCCATTTCCGCATGCACGAACAAGGCAAAGCGACCTCGACCAACCCGATTGCGTCGATCTTCGCCTGGACCGGTGGTCTGAAATATCGCGGCAAGTTCGACGGCACGCCTGAAGTGACCGAGTTCGCCGAGCTGCTCGAAAAAATCTGCATCGACACGGTCGAGAGCGGCAAGATGACCAAGGATCTCGCGATCCTGATCGGACCGGATCAGCCCTGGATGACGACCGAGCAGTTTTTCGAGGCTGTACGCGTCAATCTGGAAACCGCGATGGGCGCGAGCTAATCCGCTCGCTCGGCTTCCGGCGATCGGACATGTTCCGACCGGAAGCCGAGCCCCAAGACTCGTGCCGGAATTCTTCGCAAGAGCGGTATCGCATCGAGCAATCGCGCGGCCAGGGGTGGTTTCGCCATCGGCGTGGTGCTGGCCAACAGCGGCTGGATGATGCGGTCCTGGATCGCGCGCTGGAAACCCTGAGTAAGTCTGGTCGGGAACATGCGGCGATCTTGCACTTTTTGCAGCAATGCATCGATTGCCGCGCCATTCGCCAGCGGGCCGGCCAGCGCATTTGCCGCCGCAACGGCATCCTGCACCGCCAGATTGATCCCTACCCCGCCGATCGGCGACATGGCATGCGCCGCGTCGCCAATGATCAGCAAACCGGGGCGGTGCCAGCGATCAAGCCGATCGACTGTCACGGTCAACAGTTTGATGTCGTCCCAGCTCTTCACGCCTTCTGCGACCGTCGCCGTTTCCGGGCCGACCGCGCGAACGCGCGTCAGAAAGGCGTCGAGGCCCTCAGCCCTGATCTTCTCCGCCCCGCCCTTGGCGAAGACGAAAGCGCATTGCCAATAATCACCGCGGTCGATCAGTACGAACAACAGCCCGGTATCGAACACGCCCATGCTGTCGTTGTCGGGCTGCATCACTTTTGGAATGCGAAACCAGAACACATCCATCGGCGCCCCGACCGTCGTGAGCGGTAAGCCGGCACGGAAACGCGAATCACGACCATCGCAGGCAATGACGAGGCGGCTACGAATTTCGGCGCCATCTTTCGTTCGGGCGCCGGTGACGCGCCCGCCTTCTTCGATCAGATCGATCGCCGCGCAGTTCTGCCGCAATGAGAAGGTCGGATAGCGGCGCGCCTGTTCCGCAACGAAATCGAGGAACTCCCATTGCGGCATCAGCGCGATGTACGGCGCGGGCACGCGAAGATGGCGGAAATCAACGATCTTCAAGTTCTGGCCGGCGACACGCCCGCCCAATTGCTCGACCCGGTTATGCGGCCGCTTCAAAAGCTCATCGAGCAAGCCAAGCTCATGGAAAATGCGCAGGGTCGACGGATGGACCGTATCGCCCCGAAAATCGCGCAGGAAATCGCCATGCTTCTCCAGCACCAGCGTCCTGACCCCGGCGCGCGCGAACAACAGCCCGGCCATCATCCCCGCTGGACCGCCGCCAATAATCACCAGATCGGTATTTTCCTCAGTCATCGGCTGACAAACCGGCAGCGTTACGATTAGATGCACCCATGGCCTCCCCCCTCAGCAACGCCGGTTTCAGCGACGCCCTTGTCATCCTTGGCGCGGCGGGGATCGTCATTCCGGCCTTTGCGCGGTTCAAGATCAGCCCGGTGATCGGCTTCATCCTGGTTGGTCTCCTCGTCGGTCCGTCGGGTCTGGGCACGCTCGTTCGCGACTATCCGTGGTTATACTACATCACGATCTCCGATGCACATTCGATCGAACCGTTCGCCGAATTCGGCATCATCCTGCTGCTCTTTTCGATCGGGCTGGAACTGTCGCTCAAGCGGCTCTGGGCGATGCGGCAGCTGGTGTTCGGCACGGGTGCCGCACAGTTGCTGGGTTCGGCCGTCGTGATCGGGCTGGCACTTCACTTCATCGGGCAAAGCTGGGCCGGCGCAACCGCACTCGGCCTCGCGCTTGCGCTGTCGTCGACCGCGCTGGTGCTGCCGATCGCGGGCACCGCAAGCCCGGTCGGCAAGACTTCGTTCGCAATGCTGCTGTTCGAAGACCTGGCGCTTGTGCCGATCATCTTTGCCCTTGCGGCAATGGCCCCCAGCGCGGCAGGCGACGGGCTGAGCGGCATATTAGGTGTCGCGGCGCGGGGCTTGTTTACCATCGCGGTGATCTTCGTCGCCGGGCGCATATTCCTGCCCCGGCTGTTCGCGCAGGCCGCACGGACCAAAAGCCCCGAACTCTTCCTTGCCGCATCGCTGCTGGTGGTGATCGTCGCCAGCCTCGCCACGACCGCCGCGGGCCTGTCGCCGATCGTCGGCGCGCTGCTCGCCGGCCTGCTCATCGCGGAAACCGAATATCATAGCGAAGTCGAGGTCATCACCGCGCCATTTAAAGGTCTCGCGCTGGGCGTATTCCTGATCACTGTCGGGATGAGCCTCGACATCCGGCTCATCCTGGAGAATTGGCCCGAACTGTTGCTCGCCATCACCAGCGTCGTTTCGGTCAAGACCGCCATGACGTTCGGGCTGCTCAAATTTGCCGGCATTCGTAACGGTGTGGCGGCCGAAGCGGGCGTGCTGATGGCAAGTCCGTCGGAAACGACGCTGATCGTGCTCGGTGCCGCGGCGCAAGCGCAACTGATCCAGCAATCGACCGCGAATTTCTGGCAGACGGTCACCGCGATCGGCCTGACCATCACGCCATTGCTCGCGCAATTGGGCAAGAAGGTCGCCAAAGGCATCGAGCAGCGCGACAAGAGCGATCTCGACCAGGCCGAGATTCCGCCCGAAGGTCCGGGCACGGTGGTGATCGGCTTCGGTCGCGTCGGGCGCATGGTCGCCGACATGCTCAAGGTACACAACCAACCGTTCATTGCGGTCGAGGCGGACATCGATGCCGTGTCGGCGGCACGCGCCGAGGGTTATCCAGTGATCTTCGGCGATGTATCGCGCGCCGAACTGGTCGATCGCCTCAACCTTGGCCGGGCCAAAGCGCTGATCCTGACGATGGACGACCCCGTGCTGTCGGTCCGCCTCACGCGCCGCGTGCGCGGCTGGGTGCCCGGCCTGACCATCGTCGCCCGCGCCCGCGACACCGCGCATGCCGCCGAACTTTACCGCGCCGGCGCAACCGACGCGGTGCCCGAAACGTTGGAAAGCTCGCTGCAATTATCGGAAGCCGTGCTGGTCGATCTCGGCGTTGCGGTCGGTCCGGTGATCGCCTCGATCCACGAGAAGCGCGACGAGTTGCGTAAGGAGATCATGGCCGCGGCAAGCCTCGAGCGCGAACCCCGATTGCGCCGGGCGCGCAAGGCCACCGGCACCGGCACGCTCGGCGAGAATGCCAACTAACGCTGGACAATTCGCGACGGTTTGCGCGGCGATGTCGTTGCTCTTAAGCGGCGTGTTCAGGGAGATCGACCATGCCGCTTTATGAAATCGACGGAAAACGTCCGCATCTGGCACCCGGCGCCTGGGTCGCGCCAAGCGCCGACCTGATCGGCGAAGTCCTGCTTGGCGAGGATGCGAGCGTCTGGTTCGGAGCGGTCATCCGCGGCGACAACACACCAATGATCGTCGGCCCGCGCAGCAATATCCAGGAGGGCGCGGTGTGTCATTCGGATGCCGGTGCGCCGCTGACGATCGGCGCCGACTGCACGATCGGACACAAGGCGATCCTGCACGGCTGCACGATCGGTGACCGCGTGCTGATCGGTATGGGGGCGATCGTCCTCAACCGCGCGGTGATCGCCGACGGGTGCATCGTCGGCGCGGGCGCGCTGGTGACCGAAGGCAAGACCTTCCCCGCCGGCAGCCTGATCGTCGGCAGCCCGGCGCGGGCAATCCGGGAACTCGATGATAACGCACAGGCCATGCTGCTGATCTCGGCCCGGCATTATGTCGACAAGGCGCATGGTTGCGCCATTGGCTTGAAGCGGGTGGACTGAGTCACAACACCTTGATCTGGCACAATGACGAGATCGGCGGGTTGGACTAGCTTGTCCTGGAAAGGGGCCGGGAATGCGTCAGATACTTTATATCAGCGTTAGCACCGCGCCTGCCGGAAAAGCCGATCTTGCCGCCATTCTCGAGCAGTCGCGCCACAATAATGCGATCGACGGCGTGACTGGCCTATTGTGGTCCGACGGCACGCATTTCATGCAAGTGATCGAAGGACCGGCAACAAGCGTCGAGGCGACCTTTGGCCGGATCATTCTTGATTCCAGGCATCGCGACGTTGAAACGTTGCACGACCGACCGATCGAAGCGCGGGGATTCGGCAGTTGGAGCATGATACTCAAGCGCGCCGGCGATCCGGTCGACGTCTATGATGCAAAGATGCGGCGCCTGCTTTCCAACGCGTCGGACGGTATCAGCGAACGGTTCCGGCGATTGATCGCAACCAGCGCTGCCGACGCCCGCGACTGATGGGTATCGCGTCGGGCGGCTTGGGATAGCCGTTGCACTTTCGTGATGGTCGTGCGTTGGCTCCGGCTTTCCCCTCTGGAGCGTCCACATGCCCCTGCCTGCGCTTTTCCAACCACTTCGTATAGGCAGCCTCGACCTTGCCAATCGCATCGTGATCGCGCCGATGTGCCAATATTCGGCCGAGAACGGCTGCATGACCGACTGGCACCTGATCCATCTCGGTCAGTTGTCCCTGTCGGGCGCGGCACTGCTGACGATCGAAGCGACCGCGGTTCTGCCCGAAGGGCGGATCAGCTGGGCCGACGTCGGATTATGGGATGACGCGACCGAAACGGCGATGGGCAAGGTGCTGGACAGCGTCAGGCGATGGTCGCCGATGCCGGTCGCGATCCAGCTCAGCCATGCCGGACGCAAGGCGTCGACCGAAGTGCCTTGGGCCGGCGGCGCGCAAATCGCGCCCGGTCAACCGCATGGCTGGCAAACCCAGGCGCCGTCGGCAATCGCCTTTAATCCGGGCGACAACGCCCCGAGCGCACTCGACGTGGATGGAATGAAGCGAGTGCGCGATGGTTTTGCGGCGGCCGCCCGGCGCGCCGCGCGACTTGGTCTCGACGCCATACAGCTCCACGGCGCGCATGGCTATTTGCTGCACCAGTTCCTCTCGCCTTTGTCGAACAAGCGTGACGACATTTATGGCGGCTCGCTGGAGAACCGCATGCGTTTCCCACTGGAAATATTCGACGCGGTGCGTGCGGCATTTCCGGCCGGCAAGCCGGTTACGATGCGCGCGTCCGGCACCGATTGGGTCGAAGGCGGCTGGGATATCGAGCAGACGATCGCCTTCGCCCAGGCGCTCGAGCAGCGTGGCTGCGCCGCCATCCACGTGTCGAGCGGCGGGCTCCATCCCGCGCAGAGGATTCCGGCCGGGCCCGGCTATCAGGTTCCGCTCGCGCGTGCGGTAAAGCAGGCGACCAAAATGCCCGTCGTCGCGGTGGGGCTGATCACCGGTTTCGACCAGGCCGAGGCGATCATCGCAACCGGCGACGCCGACATGATCGCCCTGGCCCGCACGATTCTCTACGATCCCCGCTGGCCGTGGCACGCCGCCGCCGAACTCGGCGCGCAGGTCGTCGCGCCGAAACAATATCTTCGGTCGCAGCCGCGCCAGTTCAGAACGCTGTTCGGCGCGGCGTAGCCGGCGATCTTATTTGCCCGCCGCCCAGGCCTCGACCGCCGGGCGCAACCGCTCGGTCACGGCGTGCCGTGCGGCCATGCCGGCAACGACCCGCGCCGCACCGCCCCGCGCCGCTTCAGGCAGGTTCTTCTCGGCAAAAGCGGTGAGCTTCGCCGGCATCGCCGGATCGTCGGATCCCGCACCCAGCCCGGGGATATAGGTCGACCGATTGCTGGTTTCGGTGAATCCATCGACCAGCGCGAGATTGGCGAGCGCGAAATCGACCGCGAGATCGGGATGCCGGGTCGATACCCCGCGTAACAGGCTGGCCTTTTGCGGCGCGCTGAACTCGTCGGTCTTGATCAGATCGAGCGCACGCTGCGCCAGCGCGACATCGCGCGCGCCGCCGAGCAGCCGGATATAGGTATTGCGCGTGACCGGGTTCTTCTCCGCACGTGTGATCGCCAACAGCGCGTCCCATTCGGGCGCCGTCGCATTGACCGCATAGGTGCGCAGGATCGGCGAACGGATCGCCGGCGGAATCGCATTCGCGTCGGTGGCAAGCGCCGCGACGTAACGCCGCGCCATCGCCGCGATTTCGGGATCGCCGATGCCGCCCAGCCCGCCGATCAAATTCTCACGCATATTCGTCACCAATGCCGATTCACCTGGCTTCGCCTCATATCCGATGCGCTTTATCACCGGGGCCAGCATCGCCATGTTGCGAGCGTTGAGTGGTGCTTCGAGCGGTGTATCCTCGAACCGGTTGGCGAGGCGGAGCAACTGACCGGACACCATATCCCATTCAAGCGGATCGGCATCGACCGGCACCGCGCCAGTCAACGCGAGATAGAGCGACAAATCCTGGTCGCCGCTCATTGCCAGCGCATAATCGTCGCCCAACGTGCCGAGACGGTCTGCCAGCGCGACATTACGGAAGTCACGTACGATCGCGGCGTGGCTCGCCGCATCATATTTGCCGCGCAAATAGCTGCCCTTGCCCTGATTGAGGATCAGCGTGCCACAACCCTTGACGCTCATAGTGGCGGGCGCCGCGCCCTGCACGATCGTACTCGTCGCGTCCTGGCCGACCACACCGATCTTCAGCGGCACGCGCCAGGTCTGCGGCGTCTTCGATTTGGCATCGAGACCGAAACGCCCCTGGGTCAATGTCGCTGTGGTCGTACCGTTGCTGCAGCTTGCCCCGATCAATGTGACCAGCGGCACGCCGCCCTGCAGGGTAAAGTCATGGGCGATATCCGCCACCGGCTTGCCCGCGGCGACGGCGAGTTCAGCCCAGAGCTGATCGGTGACGGTGTTGCCGTATTTATACTTCGCCATGTAGCGGCGAATGCCATCGCGGAAGACATCCGGCCCCAGCGTCGATTCGAACATGCCGATCACCGCCTGCCCTTTCTGATAGGTGATGCCGTCGAATGCCTCGTTGATCTGGTCGACCGTCTCGATCTTGCGGATGATCGGGTGAGTCGCGGCGGTCGCATCGGCGCCCAGCGCGACTTCCCGCTCGCTGCCGACCAGCGCGGTCGTCGCATTCCAGCTCGGATTGAGGTCGGCGCTGGCCTTACCCTCCATCCACGACGCGAAACCCTCGTTAAGCCACAGATCGTCCCACCATGCCATGGTCACGAGATCGCCGAACCATTGATGCGCCATCTCGTGGGCCACGACGGTATAAATCCGCTGGCGATTGCTCTCGGTCGCGCGCTTCGGGTCGAACAGCAATTCCTGTTCGAAATAGAAGATCGCGCCCCAATTTTCCATCGCGCCAAAGGTCTGGCTGCCGCCCGGCCCGGCAATCATGTCGAGCTTGGGCAGCGGATAGGGTTGGCCGAAATAGTCGTTGTAATAGGTCAGCAAGCGTTTGGCGGCGTCGAGCGAATATTGCCCCTGCTCACCCACGCCGCGCCGTGTGATGATGCCGATCTCGGTCTTGCCGGCCATCACCGTGCGTCGTTCCATGTCGCCCATGCCGAGGAACAGCAGATAGCTCGACATTTTCGGCGTGGTGGCGAATCGATAGAGTTTCTTTCCTCCGACCGGTTTGCCGATCGTCGTGGCCGGCATGTTGGAAAAGGCGAGTTGGTCGGCCGGCGCTTCGGCCGATAGCGTGAAAGTCGCCTTGAACGACGGTTCATCCCACATCGGCGCGAAGCGGCGCGCATCGGGCGCCTCGAACTGAGTGGCGAGCATCCGGGCCGCGCTACCATGAGGGTTCTTATAGTCGATCGCGAACATGCCGAGCGGCGATTCGTTGATCTTGCCGCTCCAGGTGAATTTCAGCGTATGCGCGCCTTTGCTCGCTGCTTTGGGCAGCGTCACGGTCAGCAGTTGCGCCTCCTGGTCCTGTTTCACCGTCACGGCGACACCATCGAAGGTTGCCGAATCGACCACCAGGTCAACGGCGTTGAGTACAATCGTCGTCGTCGGTTCGTTCACCTCGACCTGGATCGCTTCCGCGCCGGTAAAGGTCATCGCCTTGGCATCGGGCCTGACGGTGATGTCATAGGCGGTCGGCACGACATTGGTCGGCAATCGTCCCGCAGCAAGCGCGGAGGTGGAAACCGACAACAACAACAAGGCCGTAGCGCGAGCGACAGGAGTGAACGTCATGGCGACCTCTGGATATATTATCTCGTGTGTGTTGCCCCAGTAATACGTTCGGACAGCTTGGCAAGCGCGGGTGCCAATGGCTGGACAGTCATTTCAGTTGCGCTATGAAACTGGGCCATGAGCTTACCGCCAATTCTGCAGCGCCTTCGCCTGCCCGTTATCGGGTCGCCGTTGTTCATCATATCCAACCCGGACCTGGTCATTGCCCAGTGCAAAGCGGGAATCGTCGGTGCTTTCCCCGCGCTCAACGCGCGACCTCAGGCCCAGCTCGACGAGTGGCTGCACCGCATCACCGAAGAGCTGGCGGCTTGGAATCGCGACAATCCCGACCGGCCTGCCGCGCCCTATGCGGTCAACCAGATCGTCCACCGCTCCAACGAGCGGCTTGAGGCCGATCTCGCGACCTGCGCCAAATGGCAGGTGCCGATCGTCATCACGTCGCTCGGCGCGCGCGAGGATCTCAATACTGCGGTGCATGGCTGGGGCGGCATCACCCTGCACGACATCATCGACGATCGTTTCGCCCGCAAGGCGGTGGAAAAGGGTGCCGACGGCCTGATCGCGGTGGCGGCCGGTGCCGGTGGCCATGCCGGCCGGCTCTCACCTTTCGCGCTGATCCAGGAAATCCGCCAATGGTTCGAAGGGCCGCTTGCCTTGTCCGGATCGATCGCGATCGGCGATGCGGTGCTTGCCGCGCTCGCGATGGGCGCCGACCTCGCCTATATCGGCTCGCCCTTCATCGCCACCGATGAAGCCAATGCCGATCAGGGCTACAAGGAATCGATTGTCGCATCGAAAGCGGCCGACATCATTTATTCGAACCTGTTTACCGGCGTGCACGGCAATTACCTGCGCAGTTCGATCGTCGCGGCGGGCATGGACCCGGACAATTTGCCCGAAGGCGATTTGTCGACGATGAATTTTGGCGGCGGCAATGGCAGCAAGGCCAAGGCGTGGAAGGATATCTGGGGCTCGGGCCAGGGCGTCGGCGCGGTCTCGGCGATCGAACCGGTCGCGACGCGCATCGATCGGCTGGAGCGGGAATATCTCGCGGCGCGGGCGCGATTGGCACTCTAAGCCCCTCCTCTTCAGAGGCGATTATATACTTTGCAAATACGCTCCTGACCAGCTATGAAAATGGCACGTCAGGAGCAAAGCAATGTCGGTTCTTTCCCGTCCCGAATTTCACGATGAAGCGAAGGCTTTCACGCATCTGGAATCGATCATTTGGGCGGACGGGAAATCCTGCCCGCACTGTGGCGGTGTCGATCGGATCACGAAGGTAACAGCCAACCCGGCCAAGCGCATCCGGGTCGGGCTGTGGCGGTGCGGGGATTGCAAAAAGCAGTTCACGGTCAAGATCGGGACCGTGTTCGAACACGCCCGCCTGCCGCTGAATATCATGCTTCAAGCCGTCTATCTGATGACCGCGAGTAAGAAGGGCGTTTCGGCGCACCAACTCCACCGCATCCTTGAGATCACCTATAAGTCGGCTTGGTTCCTCGCCCATCGCATCCGAGAAGCGATGCGCTCTGGCGACCTTGCCCCGTTCGGCTCGGGCGGCGGTTTCGTCGAGGTGGACGAGACGTTCATCGGACGCCGCAAGGGCGCGGAAAAGGCCAAGGGGGGTTACGAGCACAAGATGAAAGTGCTGTCGCTATTGGATCGCGATACCGGCCGCACGCGCATGATGGTGGTGGACAAGGTAACGGTCGCCAGTCTCACCCCCATACTGATCGAGAACATCGCCGCCGAAGCGAACCTGCTGACCGACGATGCGGGCCAGTACCGTCACATGCATCGCCACTTCGCCTCGCACGCGACGACGCCACACCAGAAAGGCGTATATGTCGATCGCGAGAATCCGGTGATCCACACCAGCACGATCGAGGGCTCGTTCTCGATCTTCAAGCGGGGAATGAAAGGCGTCTATCAGCACTGTGGCGAGCGTCACCTTCACCGCTATCTCGCCGAGTTCGAGTTCCGCTATTCATACCGTCAAGCCAACGGCTTCGATGATGGCGAACGCACGCAACAGGCGATGCGTGGGATCGTCGGCAAGCGCCTGACCTATAGCAGCACTGGTATCGCAGCCTGACACCAAGGCGAAGATCGCGATCAAGATGCGCAATCAGCGCTGGCGGACGCAACCGCATCGTCGCTCGATGCGAGACGCGCGTGGACGCCAGTTGAAGCTGCCGCTATAAGGGCGATCGACTAGCAAGTCTTCCGCATCAGCGGATGAAGCCCCCGTGCCTTATGGCTGGGGGCTTCATTTATTTCGTGGACCTACCGGGATTCGAACCCGGAGCTTCTCGACTAGCAAATCATCCACCGCACCAAGCTAGGCCCGCAACTGTGGGATGGGCCGTGGCGAGGCGAATGAATATCGGGCGAAAGGGTGCGAAACCCTGTGTGAAACGGTGTGAAACCTAGTTTCGCACGGCGCGCAAAATGCCTTGGGCATCCCGCCTAGCGTTGTCCGGGCTAGGCGGTTGCAGGTTGAGCCGCTGATATTCGCTGATCAGCTCGCTCGCCACGGCCTCTGCGGTATATAGTACCAATTCGCCGGCTGTGAGCGCGATCAGTCGCTTCGCTATGCGGGCGATCGGCTCGCCGTTCTTCCCGGCTGGCCTGCCGCCCTTGGCTTGCGGCGTTGGCGCTTCGGTCGATTCCGGTCGCTTCGCCATCCCCGGAAACAGTCGCGCGAGGCCAGCCGGATCGAAGCGAACGCCATAAGCGCTGATACCTGTGCTTTGCCCATGTATCTGACGGATCAGGTTGGCGGTGGCCCAAAAACGAAGATCAAGGCGCGCATCCCACGTCACCCAAAGGCTGGCGGGTAACCGCTTCAAATGAGCCGCCGCATCCTCAACTGTCAGAGTTTCGGCTGTTGTCCTGAGATCGCCCGATGCCAAAGCCGGGTGAACCAAGCGCGCGACGCTCTCAAAATTGACCGTATCGAGTAAGCCCAAGGTGAGCGCGGGTGAGTACCAGGTCGCGAAGTCATCGCGTGAAATAGTGTCGTCATCCCCCATACAGATATTTCCGCCTTCCCCGGAAATAGCTGCCACGCTGGCGGCACATGGACAAGTGGGCCGGGTCGCCATATCGTCGGATCGCTGCCCCGACTTTGAACGGAAGGGGTGGCCCGCATCGGCGGCGAACACAGGCTCTCGGCTATGGTCGGGCGGCCTGCGGAATAGAATAACTTCGGGAAATACGCGGGAGGCGTGTTCCTGTGTTCGCGTCGTTCAACCGTCCCGACTGGTGGGGCGGCGCGGTGAACATGGGAAATCACATGCGCCAGCTTGCCTTGCTGTGTGCGTGCTCGCTGGCCGCTTGCGGTGATGGCGATGCCGCGCGCCGATCCGTTGATCGGGACCAGAAAATATTCGCAGCTCAAGATCGCGTGAAAGCCGAATTGAGCGATCCAGCTTCCGCCGAATTTTCTGATGTCGATGTGAAAGGCGTCCGTACCGTGTGCGGCCGAGTCAATTCACGGAATGGCTTTGGCGGCATGAGCGGGGCGCAGCGCTTCGTTGTGACCCGCGACAAGGTATTCCTCGAAGAACAGGAAGAATCTGTTGTGCCGGGCTCTTTCCCCGGCTTCTGGCAACAGGTGTGCGCTTAGGTTATATCAACTCGATCAGGAGCAACACGATGGACGATCAGAACCAGAGCGAGAAGTTCAAGCAAGCCGCGCGCGAGCTGGAATGTGACGAGGACGAGGGACGCTGGGATGCGAACCTTAAAAAGATCGCAAAACAGAAACCCGAACCCGAGACATCCAATGCCGACGTGGGATGAACAGTATCGGGGCTACCTGATTTCGTATCAACGCGGCGATCGCTTCGCGTGGATTTATAGACCGGGCGACTTGGGCGCGCTGAACGAAATGGCCGTGGCAGATCGATCAAATAGCCGAAATTATCTGCGATCCGAGGCCCATCGCATCATCGACGCGGATATCGCTTCGCATCCTTAGTGTTTGCAAAAGATATAATCGCCTCTTCAGAGGAGGGGTTGGGGTGGAGGCGCGTCTGCGCGCTCAAAAAGACCCGTGGTGCCAAGTATCAAAGCGGCGAAACCGGCATCGACCCCCGCTCGTCGCTGCCCACCCAACCCTACCCCTCAAGAGGCTGGGGCTTAAGTCGATCAAAACGCCCTCGCCAGCCGATCGTACATCGACCGTGCCGGGCTTATCATCACGGCATCGTCGGCTTGCGCGCCATCGAGCAATGCAACGCGGCGATAGAGTTCGGTACTCGACGCGATGAGCCCCTGCGCCTGACGCGGCATGGCGAGGATCGCGGCGGCGTCGCTGACCGGCGCGGGGCCGAGGCGCCGGGATGGATCGAGCGCGTCGCGCGGCTGCAATTCGCCGGCATCGATCGCGCGCTGAGTCAGCAGCCAGGCGATGATGTGCATCAATCGCGTCGTAACCTTCAGCGATTCGCAGGAAAAGGAAACGCGTGCGAGCGGGTCGAGCATCTCACGCTCCTCACGCCCACCTTCATCAAAATAGCTCCGCGCTTCGTCGGCAAGCACCATCGCGTCGACATACAGCGTGTCGATCAGCCGGCGGTGGATCCGCGAGTCATCTGCAAAGCCCCTCATCCCAACGGCGTGACATAAACAGGGCCTTAACAACATAGGGCTCGTGCGAGGTTTTTACCGCGCAAGCGTCCCAAAGCGGAGCAAGGTCAGGCCCAAAGCGGAGCAAGATCAGGCAATGATGTCGGGGATGAGCTGATCCTCGAGCATCCCGATCTCATCGCGGAGCCGCAATTTGCGCTTTTTCAGGCGCGCGAGCTGGAGCTGGTCGGTCGATCCGGTCTCGAACAGCGCGCCGATCGCCGAATCGAGGTCACGATGTTCGATGCGCAGGATTTCCAGGCGCTTGGCGATCTGCGTTTCTTCCATCGGTTCCCCATTTCCCGTGCCCCACCTTTAGCAAATTGGACGCGCATCGCGAGCAGCAAAACGCCCCGCCGGGTCCGCAACGGAATCGGCTTGGCGCGTAAATCGCGTCAGTATGTCGATTGCTCGCAAAATGTAGGAAGACAATTGGTCAGCGGCGTGTTTCAATCATTTCCCGCCAAGCTAAGAAGGAGGCTTTCTTCCATGCAAACTGCGCATTTCTCGGCACTTGAGGCCAAGCACGCCGTGCTCGATCGAAAGATCGCTGCCGAGTCGCAACGCCCACTCCCCGACACTGCGGCACTGGCAGTGCTCAAAAAGCAGAAACTTCGCCTCAAAGAGGAAATGACCACGCAATAGGCGTGTGCTCACCTCGCGCGGGTGCGCCCGCGCGGGGTTCAAGCGCCGCGAGCCTTAGCGCCGCGGCAAAATCGGCTTAACGAAAACAGGCGTCTTGGCACCCAAACCGACTGGCTTGCGCGCCAGCATCGGGTCGATCGGGTGCGCAAACGCAATCCCGACACGACCCGCTGCGGACCAGGCGACCTTGCCCGATACCCAGCCGATGCCGCGAACATCGAATTCGACGTCCAATCCCTGCGGCAAACCGTTGGGCAGTTCGGCCATCAGCCCGCCGGCGGACAGGTTGCGAACGCGGACATGCTGGACATCCGGACTGCCCGTGACGCGGAAATCCGCCATCAGGAACAGGCTGTCGCGCGACTGATTGCGATTGCGCGCAGGGTCGTCAGCGGCGAAATCGCCAAAAGGATCTTGGGGCAACTGGTCCATCAGGGTGCTCGAGCAAACCTCCGTTCACCACCGATAGACCAGAAATTCGTATCGAATCGCTTAAAGAATCCGCGATCAATCTTCGCGGGAGACTTTTTCATGGCGTTCGTGGCGCTCCTGCGCCTCGACAGTCATGGTCGCGATCGGCCGCGCCTCGAGCCGTGCGAGCGAAATCGGCTCGCCAGTCACTTCGCAATAGCCGTATTCGCCCTCTTCGATCCGCCGCAATGCCGCATCGATCTTGGCGATCAGCTTGCGTTGGCGATCCCGGGTGCGCAATTCAATCGACCAGTCGGTCTCACTCGATGCGCGATCGGTAAGATCAGCCTCACGCAGCGAATCGACCTGCAACTGAGTCAGCGTGCCCGCCGCCTCGCGCAGGATCGCATCCTTCCACTGATGCAGCTTGTCGCGAAAATATTCCTGCTGGCGCTGATTCATGAACGGCTCGTCCGGGCTGGGGCGATAGCCTCCAGCCGCGTCGTTCGCCGCAATCGCACCAGGTTCGGATTCGTCCAATCGATTCAAGACCGTCGCCATCCCACTCTCCTGGCGGTCTCGCGATGCTTTGCGCACCTCTGAACCGCCCCTGTCCTGCCCCCGTGATGACCGCGCCTATAGACATGCCATCTTCGCATCACAAGCAACCGACTCACATGAATGTTCAAATTGGCTCCTTCGTGCGCATAGGCACCACCGCATTGCATTTTCGAGACTCGAATTTGAGGTTTCGAACCAAAACAGCGCTCCGCTGTTAACCCTAAAAATTAACGGTCAGTTAGTATTAATAGCTAAACCGTACCACTCTGGCACGTTAACCAGGCTAATGACGCGGCAATGTTACGAATTCGTCACTCCGGCGCCGGAACATTGGTTAACGGACTTGAACTTAATAGTTTGTTGGTCCCTTTGAGCAATAGCGGCAATCTAGCTGCTACAGGCCCGGGTCTGGTGCGGTTGGTACCAGCAACGAAAGAGTAACAACATGTCGGTGCGGATGGCTTTGGCAAAATTGTGTGCCTGCACGTGCGGTGGGGCACTGATCGGTGGTGGTGCTGTGCACGTCGCCGAAGGTGCGAAAACGCGACAGGTGTATCAGACCAAGATGGTCAAGCGCGTCGTGAAGCGTACGGCCGCTCCGCGCAAGGTGACAAGGGTCCGTCGAGTCGTGACGCAAACGCGTGCGACCTGCCGGCCCGCGGTCGTCACCGTGACAAGCCAGGGCGCGCCCATTCCCCTTCCCCCGGTCTTTGCCGCTTCCAGTGGCGAAATGCCGGTCTCGGGCGGCGGCGGTGGTGGCGGCGCGGCTGTTGTGGGTGGCGGCGGATTCGGTGGCGGTGGCGGATTCTTTGCCGGCGGCTTCTTCGGTGGCGGTTCGAGCGGTGGCAGCGGCGGGATCGTCGTCTCGTCGACCTCGAGCGGTGGATCGACCAGCACCAGCGGCGGTTCGACCAGCACCAGCGGCGGCTCGACCAGCTCGGCGTCGGGCGGCAGCGGTGGATCATCGACCAGTACGGGTGGCGTATCGAGCACCAGCACGTCGTCGACCGGCGGCAGCAGCACATCCTCGGCGTCGGGTGGCAGCAGCACTTCGTCCGCATCGGGCGGTTCGAGCGGCGATGTGTCCTCCTCGTCGAGCGGCGATGTGTCCTCCTCGTCGAGCGGTGACGTGTCGTCGTCGTCGAGCGGTGACGTTTCGTCCTCGTCTTCTACCTCTTCCTCAACGTCGAGCAGTTCCAGTGGCAACGTGTCGACCTCCACGTCCAGCTCCTCCAACGGGTCGAGCACCAGCACCTCGAGTTCGTCTTATGGATCGAGTCACGGCTCCTCGAGCCATGGCTGGGGCAGCACTGGAGGCTGGAGCAGCAATGGCGGCCATGGCAGCAACGGGTCGAGCGGCAGCAGCGGATCCAGTGGTACGCCGTCGCCCGTCCCGGCGCCGCCGATGGTCCTGTTGTTTGGAGCAGCGGCAGCGGCACTCGTGGTGCGCAGGCGCTTCGCGAAAAAGGCCGCCGTCGCGGCCTGAGTCACGCCGAGCAACCGATACAAAAAGGGCTCCCGCGCGCGGCGCGGGAGCCCTTTTTACGTGAGAGGCACCTCAGATCGCGGCAATGACTTTCTCGATCTGATCGATCGGGTGGCCGGTCAGATCCTTGTCGATCTCGGCCGTCAGCCTCGAACTGACCTCCTTGTGATAATGTTTGCGCAACTCGCCCAGGGTGCGCGGGGGCGCGACGATGATCAGTGATTCGAAATCATTGGCGAGCGCGCGGCGTTTGAGCAGGCCAGCGGTCTCGGCTGCAAAGCGATCCTCCTCCTGCTGATGGAAATCGACTTCCTGCATCGAATTCTGCCCGCCGCCGACGCTCGATGAGGAACGCCCGGCAAGGTCGGTTTTCTGCTCGCCATCGGATGGGTTGGCATGTTCGACCGCATTCTCGACCACCAAATTCGGATGAACTGCATCCCCCTCATTGCGCAGAAACAGCATCTTGCGCCCGTCGGCGACGAGCACGACGGCGTTGTGCGAAATCTGCATGGAATGGCCTTTCCGTTGTTGGTGTAGGTAAGGGTAACGCGCCGGCCTCCCTGCGGGTTGCGTGTCGTCCGCCGCGCCGCCATAGCCTGCGCCCATGCATGATATCCGCCTGATCCGCGAAAACCCCGAAGCCTTTGACGCCGCGCTGGCGAAGCGCGGCCTGTCACCGCTTGCCGCCGAACTCGTCTCACTGGACGAGCGCCGCCGTGCGTTGATCACCGAAGCTCAGGCGGGCCAGGCGCGCCGCAACGAAGCGTCCAAGGCGATCGGCGCGGCAAAAGCGTCGAAGGACGAGGCAATGGCCGCTGCGCTGATGGCGGAAGTGGCCGTGCTGAAGGAACGGCTGCCGGCAATCGAGAATGAAGAGAAGGAACTGGGCGAGGCGCTGAACGGCCAACTCGCGGCAATCCCGAATCTGCCGCTCGCCGACGTCCCGCAAGGGACGGACGAAGCCGACAACGCGATCGTGCACTTGCGCGGTACGCCGCCCGGTTTCGCTTTCGCTGCCAAGGAACATGACGCGATCGGCCCTGCGCTCGGCCTTGATTTCGAAGCCGGCGCAGCGATGTCCGGCGCGCGTTTCACCCTGGTGCGCGGTTCGGCGGCAAAGCTGCACCGCGCGCTCGGGCAGTTCATGCTCGACACGCTTGCCGGCGAGCATGGTTATGAGCAGGTCGTCCCTCCCTTGCTGGTGCGCGACGAGGCGGTGTTCGGCACTGGGCAGCTTCCCAAATTCGCCGAGGATCTGTTCCGCACGACCGATGGGCGCTGGTTGATCCCGACGGCCGAGGTCAGCCTGACCAACATCGTCGCGGGGAAAATTCTTAGCGAGCAGGAACTGCCGCTACGCTTCACTGCCCTCACCCCCTGCTTCCGCTCCGAGGCCGGTTCCGCGGGGCGCGACACGCGCGGTTTCATTCGCCAGCATCAGTTCGAGAAGGTCGAGATGGTCTCGATCGTCGCGCCCGATGCATCCGAGGCAGAGCATGAACGGATGACGGCCTGCGCCGAAGGCTTGCTCGACGCACTTGGCCTGCCCTTTCGCCGCATGAAGTTGTGCACCGGCGATATGGGGTTCACCGCTGCGCGAACTTATGATCTCGAAGTCTGGCTGCCCGGACAGAACCAGTATCGCGAGATTTCGAGCTGCTCGACCTGCACCGATTTCCAGGCGCGCCGCATGAACGCGCGATATCGGCCCGAAGGCGAGAAAGGCACGCGCTTCGTCCATACGCTGAACGGCTCTGGTCTCGCGGTCGGCCGCACGCTCGTCGCGGTGCTGGAGAATTATCAGCAAGAGGACGGATCGGTCGCGATTCCCGACGTGCTGCAGCCTTATCTCAAGGGCCTCAATCGGCTGGAGCCGGCCTGATGCGTATTCTTCTCACCAATGACGACGGCTATCACGCGCCCGGCCTCAAGGTGCTGGAAGAGATCGCGGCAAAATTCTCCGATGATATCTGGATCGTCGCACCATCCGAGGAGCAATCGGGCGCCGGCCATTCGCTGACCCTGAGCCGGCCGATTCGGATTCGCCGCCATGGCGACAAACGGTTCGCCGTCGCCGGCACGCCGACCGACGCGGTGATGATGGCGATCGCCCGGATCATGAAGGATAGCCCGCCCGACCTGATCCTGTCCGGGGTCAATCGCGGTGCCAATCTGGCCGAGGATGTGACCTATTCGGGCACGGTTTCCGCCGCGATGGAAGGCGCATTGGCCGGCGTGCGTTCGATCGCGCTGAGCCAGGTCTATAGCCGCGAAGGCATGGGTGACACCGTACCGTTCGAAGCAGCCTCCGCCTGGGGCGAGCGCGTCCTGCGCCCGTTGATCGACGCGCCGCTTGCGCCGCGCACGCTGGTCAACATCAACTTCCCGGTCGGCCCGGCGGCGGAGGTCAAGGGCATCCGCGTCGCCAATCAGGGCCTGCGCGACTATGGACGACTGCAGATCGTCACCAATCGCGATCCGCGCGGTTACGAATATCACTGGTTCGCGCTGGGCCCGACGATCGAGACTCCGGCGCATTCGACCGACCTCGAGGCCGTGGCCGAAGGTTTTATCGCCGTCACGCCACTCCATCTCGACCTGACCCACCATGAATCGCTCGACATGCTGAACGCGGCCTTTACCTAGGGACGAGACCAGCCGGGGGGCTGGCTTAGGGGTAGGGTCATGGGGGCAAGTATCAGATACGGCATTGCGCCGTTTGCGGCGCTGACGCTGCTCGGCGCGTGTATTCCAGGGAATAACCGTCCCGAGCCGCAACGCTATGCCGACGCGGAATATCGCCAGCCTCACGATACTTATGAACGTCAACGCCTCGACGACGGCGTACAGCAACTGCCCAGCGCACCGCCCGCCTGGCAAGCGCGCCCGGTGACCGCCGATGCGCGCTCGATCGTCGGCAACACCTATGTCGTCCGATCCGGCGACACGCTGCGTGCCATTGCCGACCTCACCGGTGCCGGATCGGAAGCGATCGCCCGCGCCAACAACCTGCAACCGCCTTTCGTGATTCGCCCCGGTCAGCAGCTGATCATTCCCGCCGGCCGCTACCATCTCGTCCGCGCCGGCGAGACCGGCATCGCCATCGCGCGGGCTTACGGTATCGACTGGTCGCGAATCGTCGCCGCGAACAATTTGATCGAGCCCTATATGCTGCGCGTCGGCATGCGCGTGCTGATCCCGGGAATCGCCAGGGGCAAGACGACGATCGAGGAACGCGCTGCCGCGTTCCACCTCGACGTCGACGACATCCTCACTGGCGGAGAACCCGCGCTCGCGACCAATCAGCGCCCTGCCCGCCCGACCGCGTCCTCGACCCGGGTTCTGCCCTCGACCGCCGCACTCGCCCAGCCCAGCCGGTTGCGCGGGACCTTTTCCTGGCCGGTTCACGGGCGAGTGATCGGCCGCTTCGGCCCCGGTGCCAGCGGCGAGAGGAATAACGGGATCAAGATCGCGGTGCCGGTCGATACCCCGATCCTCGCCGCGGCCGACGGCGTGGTGGCCTATGCCGGCGACGAAATCGCCGCGCTTGGCGGGCTGGTGATCCTCAAACATGGCGATGGCTGGACCACGGTTTATGGTCACGCCAGCCAGTTGCTCGTCCAGCGCGGCCAGTCGGTCAAGAAAGGCCAGACCGTCGCCATGTCGGGCAATTCGGGCCTCGCCGACCGGCCAGAAGTGCATTTCGAGATGCGCAAGGGACGAACCCCAGTCGATCCGATGGGGCAATTGCCGGAGTTGTGACTTCTCTAAGCCCCTCCCCTTCAGGGGAGGGGTTGGGGTGGGGGCGCGCGTTTGCGCGCCCATAGAGAATCGTTGCTCCAAGTTTCAAAGCGCCGGAACGGGCATCGAGCCCGCCCCGCCGCTGCTCCACCCCAACCCCTCCTCTGAAGAGGAGGGGCTAAGTGACTTCGTTGTTCCGGCCGGCCACAAAATCCTCTAAGCGCCGCACCGTTATGACACTTCACACGTCCAAGCTCATTCTGTCGCTCCGTGAGCGCGGCTACATTCATCAGACCACGGACATCGATGCCTTGGATGAACTGGCTGTCCGCCAGATCGTGCCCGGTTATATCGGCTTCGACCCGACCGCGCCGTCGCTGCATGTCGGCAGTCTGGTGCAGATCATGCTGCTGCGCCGCCTGCAACAGGCGGGACACAAGCCGATCGTGCTGATGGGTGGCGGCACCGGCAAGATCGGCGACCCGAGTTTCAAGGAAGAATCGCGCAAGCTGCTCGACCATGACGGCATCAACGCAAACGTGGCGTCGATCCGGCGCATCTTCGAACGTTTCCTGACTTTCGGGGATGGTCCGACCGATGCGATGATGGTCGACAATGCCGACTGGCTCGACAAGCTCGAATATATCCCGTTCCTGCGCGATGTCGGCCAGCATTTCTCGGTCAACCGCATGCTCAGCTTCGATTCGGTCAAGCTGCGCCTCGACCGCGAACAGTCGCTGAGCTTCCTCGAGTTCAACTACATGATCCTCCAGGCCTATGATTTCCTGGAATTATCGCGCCGCGCCGGTTGCCGCTTGCAGATGGGCGGGTCGGATCAATGGGGCAATATCGTCAACGGCATCGAACTCTCGCGCCGCATGGACGGGACCGAGGTCTACGGCATCACCACCCCGCTGATCACCACGGCGGACGGCGGCAAGATGGGCAAGACGATGTCGGGCGCGGTCTGGCTGCACGAGGATCAACTGCCGCATTTCGATTACTGGCAATTCTGGCGCAACACCGACGACCGCGATGTCGGCCGCTTCTTGCGCCTGTTCACCGATCTGCCGCTCGACGAGATTGCCCGGCTCGAAGCACTGCAAGGGGCGGAAATCAACGAAGCGAAGAAGATCCTCGCCAATGCCGCGACCGCGATGTGCCGTGGCGAAGCGGCCGCGGTGGAAGCGGCGGAGACCGCACGTCGTACCTTCGAGGAAGGAACGGCCGGTGGCTCGTTGCCGACCCTCACCGTGTCAGGCGAAATTTCGATCGTCGACGCGCTGGTCGGGCTTGGTTTCTGCGCGTCCAAGGGTGAGGCGCGTCGCCTGATCAAGGGCGGCGGCGCGCGTGTCGGCGCGGAAAAGGTCGGCGACGAGGCGATGGTGATCGCGGTCAGTGCCGATCCGGTGCGGATCGCGGCCGGCAAGAAGCATCATGGCCTTCTGATCGCGGGATAAAAGCTGCACAAAATCGACCGGGAAGGATTTGTTAAACAGCTTCGTTGCGACCCGGTTTACACCGCGTGCCCTAGCGTCGCTGCGGGACCACAGGGGACGGGTCATGAGTTTCGGCAGTGCGGCCATAGCCGATAATCGCGACGTCTCGCGCGACGAGGTACATTATCGCGCGCGCGCCTATGGCCCCGACGCGCGGCCGCTCTCGCTGCTGATCGTCAACATATCCGCGCTCGGCCTGATGGCGCGATGCGATATGGACATTGCCGAGGGTTCTCGGTTGCGCGTCACCCTGCCCATCGTCGGCGTGGTCGCGGCGGAAATACGCTGGTGTCTCGGCGGACGAATGGGCTGCGAGCTCGACCGGGCGATCGACCTGGCCGATTATTATGAATTGCTCGCGGTGCTGATCAAGGGGCGGTAACGGGGAAATTCCCTAGGCCGGGCGCAAGATGCCATTAAGCGTCTGCCCGCACAACCGAACCAACCGGGCGACCTTTCGACCCGGCCAATTCGGGAATCGAAATGGGCCTGGCGCATCTTTCGTTCAACGACCAACGCGAACGCCACCGCGTTGCAGTTTTTCATCGCACGCGCGGGATCGGGCCGGACGGGCATGTCATCTCGCTGGTCATCGTCGATCTATCGGTTCAGGGCCTGATGGCGCGTTGCGTTGCCGATTT
The DNA here is from genome assembly GCF_014171475.1 of Sphingomonas sp. So64.6b. Taxonomy (NCBI): domain Bacteria; kingdom Pseudomonadati; phylum Pseudomonadota; class Alphaproteobacteria; order Sphingomonadales; family Sphingomonadaceae; genus Sphingomonas; species Sphingomonas sp. So64.6b. The sequence goes on along the minus strand of NZ_CP048817.1, from coordinate 1,601,103 downwards.
GCCCATTGGCACGCGGCTGCAGGTGACCCTGCCCCGCTTCGGCACACGTCATGCCACGGTCCGCTGGGCGCTCGGCGGCCGGATCGGCTGCGAGCTCGACCACGCGCTGGATCTGGCGGACTATTATGAACTGCTCGCGATGCTGATACGCGGCAACGCCTCTTAAATCATCATCCCGACCGCAATAACGCCACGCCGGCGTCGCGCTCGAACAAATACAGCGCTGTTCGCGCCGCTTGCCCTCGGTCCGCGCTCAATCCCCCGTCGCGATCGATCAGCAGCCGCGCATCGTCGGTCGCCACCGGCAACAGGTCGTTGAGCATTTCCGGCGTGGCGATACGGAACGCCGCCTCGCCCGATTGCTTGGTGCCGAGCAACTCGCCCGATCCGCGCAACCGCAGATCTTCTTCGGCGATCCTGAAGCCGTCATTGGTCTCGCGCATCAACGCCAACCGCGCCCGCGACGTCTCGCTCAGCGCGTTGCCGCGAATCAGCAAGCAGATCGATCGCCCGCTGCCACGACCGACTCGCCCGCGCAGCTGATGCAATTGCGCCAGTCCGAAGCGATCCGCCGCCTCGATCACGATCAGGGTAGCATTGGGTACATCGACCCCAACTTCGATCACCGTGGTCGCGACGAGCACGCCGGTCCGGCCCGCGGCAAACGCCTCCATCACCGCGTCCTTTTCCGGCCCCTTCATCCGCCCATGAACCAGCCCGACCCGATCACCGAAGCGCGCGCGCAAGGTTTCGGCGCGGGCCTCGGCAGCGGCCAGATCGCTCTTTTCGCTCTCCTCGACCAGCGGACATACCCAATAGGCCTGGCCGCCGTCGGACAGATGCCGCGCCAGCGCATCGACCATTTCGGCCAACCGGTCCTCGGAGATCACCCGCGTCTCGATCGGTTGACGCCCCGGTGGCATCTCGTCGATCTGGCTGACGTCCATCTCGCCATAATTGGCCAGAGTCAGCGTGCGCGGGATTGGCGTCGCGGTCATCGCGAGCAGATGCGGCGCCGCCTTCGCCTTGGCTTGCAGCATCATGCGCTGCGCGACGCCGAAGCGATGCTGCTCGTCGACCACGACAAAGGCGAGATCCTTGTACGTCACAGCCTCCTGGAAGATCGCATGCGTGCCGATCAATATGTCGATCGCGCCCGACGCCAGCCCCATCAGCGTGGCCTCGCGGACCTTGCCCTTGTCCCGCCCGGTGAGGATCGCGACCTCGACCGGCACACCCGCCAACATCCGCCGCAACGTCTCGTAATGCTGCCGCGCGAGGATCTCTGTCGGCGCAATCAGCGCCCCTTGCGCGCCGGCCTCGACCGCGAGCAGCAGCGCCATCGTCGCGACCAATGTCTTGCCCGACCCGACATCGCCCTGAAGCAGCCGTAACATCGGCTGCGCCTGCGCGAGGTCGCCTTCGATCTCGCGCACCGTGCGGGTCTGTGCGCCGGTCAGGTCATAGGGCAGCTGCAAGGCACCCCGCAGCCGTCCGTCGCCGGTCAGCGCCCTGCCCCGCCGCGCCCGCGAAGATTGTCGCACCAGCGTCAGGGCAAGCTGGTTCGCGAAAATCTCGTCATAAGCGAGGCGTTCCCGCGCCACCATGTCTGACGGATCGGCATGGACTCGCGTCAACGCCTCACGCCACCCCGGCCAGCCGCGTTTCGCCAATAGCCCGGGCTCGATCCATTCCGGCAAGTCGGGCACGCGCTCCAGCGCATGTGCTGCCATCTGCCCGACACGCCGGGAGGTCAGCCCTTCCGACAACGGATAGATCGCCTCGCGCTCTGGCTGGTCGCCCGCCTCATCGAGCGGCAGGACATAATCCGGGTGCACGATCTGCAATTCCTGCCCGTACATCTCGAGCCGACCCGAAACGCGGCGCGGTTCGCCGATCGGCGCAAGCTTCTTCGCCCAACCGGAATGGCCGCCGAAATAGACCAGGCTGACGATATTGCCGCGCGCATCAGCCGCATGAACCCGAGTCGGCCCCCGGCCGGCGCTCGACCGGTAATCCTGCGCGGTCAGCGTGATCACGATGGTGCGCCCGGCATCCGCCATATCGAGTTCGTCGCGCGCCACGCGATCGATCCAGCCGGTCGGCAGGTGGAACAGCACATCCACGACGCGGCGCAGCCCGAGCCGCTCGAGCGGCTTGGCCAGGCCGGGACCGATGCCTTTCAGCACCGTGACTTCGGCAAACAGTAGATTGAGGATATCGGGCCGCATGACTATCTGCGACTGATACCCTCAGCCGACGCGCGCCGCTAGCGCCCGCCGGCCAATTGCCGTTGGAGTTTTATGGATCGCGACATACGCCTCAAACGCCTCGGCTTCCGCGCCTCGCACCGCGGCACGCGCGAGGCGGATCTGCTCATCGGCGGCTTCTTCGATGCGAAGGCCAAAGACTGGACTGACGCGGAGATCGATCTGTTCGAGGAATTGCTCGAGGAACAGGATGTCGACATCATGGCCTGGGCGATCGGCACCGATGTACCGCCGGCGCGTTATGCCGGGTCGCTGATCGAGGCGATGAAGGTGTTGAACTACGTGCCGATTGCGGAGTGACCTTAACCCCCTCTCCCCTCCGGGGAGAGGGTCGGGGAGAGGGGCCGTCGCGAGCGACACCTCTCCGTACTGCCCCTCTCCCAACCCTCTCCCCGGAGGGGAGAGGGCTTAAGAAGAAATCATGCCAGACCTGAAAACGATCCTCTCGGCCAAGACGCCCCTGACCCTCGCCGGCGTACCGACCGGGTTCGAGCCGTGGCTGCTCGCCGACCTCGCGCGCGCCGCGAAAACCCGCGCGGTGTTCATCGCCCCTGATGAGGCCGCAATGCGCGCGATCGCCGCGACCGCGACGATGTTCGCGCCCGAGCTGGAGGTGCTGACCTTCCCGGCCTGGGATTGTCTCCCCTATGACCGCGCCTCGCCTACCTTGCGCACCATGGCCGAGCGCATGGCGACGCTGCACCGCCTGCAGCAGCCCACCAAAGCGCCGCAGCTTCTCATCACCACCGCCAACGCCGCCGCGCAGCGCGTCCTGACGCCGTTCCGCATCCGTCAGCTCGTCACGACCCTCGCACCCAAGGCTCGGATCGACCGCGACAAACTTGCGGCGATGCTCCAGGCCAATGGCTATGTTCGCGTAGAAACCGTTGCGGACTCAGGAGAGTTCGCGGTCCGCGGCGGCCTGGTCGACCTGTTCCCCAGCGGCGAGGAACAGGCACTGCGCCTCGACTTCTTCGGCGATGAGATCGAATCGGTGCGCACCTTCGACCCCGCAGACCAGCGCACCACTGGTCGGGTCGATGGCTTCACATTGCTCCCCGCCTCGGAAACCTTGCTCGACGAAGACAGCATCAAGCGTTTCCGCAGCCGCTATCGTGAGCGCTTCGGCGCGACGGCGACCGGCGACCCGCTCTACCAGGCGATCAGCGATGGCCGCCGCCTCGCCGGGATGGAGCATTGGCTGCCGCTGTTCGAAGAGAAGATGGCGACGCTGTTCGACCATCTCGGTGACGAAGCCGTTCTCGTCCGCGACGCCGGCGTAATCGGCGCCGCCGAGCAGCGCTTCGAAGCGATCACCGATTATCATGCTAACCGCGTCCGCGCCCAATCGAGCGATCCGGGCAGCTATCGCCCGCTCCCGCCCGACGCGCTCTATCTGACCGCCAAGGATTTCGCCGAGCGGCTCGAACAAGCCCCGACCCATCTCACGACGCCCTTCCACGAACCGGAAAGCGCGAGCGTGCTCGACTTCGCGGTCGACGGCCCGCGTGATTTCGGCCCTGAACGCAACAGCGGCGTCAATATTTACGAGGCGGTCGTCCATCACCTGAAGACGCTGCACAAGGATGGCCGCAAGACGATCCTCGCCAGCTATTCGCATGGATCGCGCGAGCGCTTCGCGGGGCTGCTCAAGGACCATGGCGCGGCTCAGCTCAAGCTGGTCGACACCTGGCAGGAAGCATTGGGCGCCGGTGGCGTCGCGCTGATCATCCTGCCGCTCGATCATGGTTTCACCGCGCCGAATGTCGCGCTGCTGACCGAACAGGATATGCTTGGCGATCGGCTGGTGCGCCGCGCCAAGCGCAAGAAATCCGCCGATGCGTTTCTCGCCGAACTGGCGATGCTCACGCCAGGCGATCTCGTCGTCCATGTGGATCACGGCATTGGCCGTTACGAGGGTCTGACCTCGATCCCGGTTGGTCAGAGCCCGCACGACTGCGTCGCCTTGAGCTATGCCGGCGGCGACAAGCTGTTCGTGCCGGTCGAAAATATCGATGTGTTGTCGCGCTACGGCTCGGACAGCGAAGGCGCGAGCCTCGACCGGCTCGGTGGCGAGGCATGGCAACGACGCAAGTCACGGATGAAGGAGCGCATCCGCGAGATCGCGGGTGACCTGATCGCGACCGCGGCCGAACGCGCGCTGCGACCTGCCGATGTGATCGAGCCCGATGGCGGCGGTTATGCCAGCTTCGTCGATCGTTTCCCCTATGAGGAAACCGACGATCAGGACCGCGCAATCAACGATGTACTCGGCGATCTCGCCAAGGGTACGCCGATGGACCGGCTGGTGGTCGGCGATGTCGGCTTCGGCAAGACCGAGATCGCGCTACGCGCTGCCTTCGCCTCGGCGATGTCGGGGTTGCAGGTCGCGATCGTGTGTCCGACGACCTTGCTCGCGCGTCAGCATTTCAACAATTTCACCGCGCGTTTCGAGGGTTTCCCGCTCAAGATCGGTCGCCTGTCGCGCCTCGTCACGGCGGGAGAAGCAAAGACGACGCGCGAGGGCATCGCCGACGGCACGATCGACGTCGTGGTCGGTACTCATGCCATCCTCGCCAAGTCGGTCGAGTTCAAACGCCTCGGCCTCGTCGTGGTCGATGAGGAACAGCGCTTCGGCGTGACGCACAAGGAACGGCTGAAAGCGCTCAAGACCGACGTCCATGTCCTGACGCTGACTGCCACGCCGATCCCACGCACCCTTCAGATGGCGATGTCGGGCCTGCGTGAGCTGTCGGTGATCCAGACGCCGCCGGTCGATCGCCTCGCCGTGCGCACTTACATCATGCCGTGGGATCCTGTGGTGCTGCGCGAAGCGCTGCTGCGCGAACATTATCGCGGCGGACAGAGTTTCTTCGTCACGCCGCGCGTCGCCGATGTGCCCGATATCGAGCAATTCCTGCGCGAGCATGTGCCCGAGGTGCGCTACGTCACCGCGCACGGCCAGATGTCGCCGACCGAAGTCGAGGAACGCATGTCGGCATTCTACGACAAGAAGTTCGAGGTGCTGGTTTCGACCACCATCGTCGAAAGCGGACTCGATATCCCGAGCGCCAACACGATGATCATCCACCGCGCCGACCGCTTCGGCCTCGCTCAGCTTTATCAGCTGCGCGGCCGCGTCGGGCGCGCCAAGACCCGCGCCTATGCCTATCTCACCACCCCCGCCGGTCGCATCCTGACCGAGGCGGCGGAAAAGCGGCTGAAGGTGCTGAGCGATCTCGACAGCCTTGGCGCGGGTTTCCAACTTGCCAGCCACGACCTCGACATTCGCGGCGCGGGCAATCTGCTCGGCGACGAACAATCGGGTCATATCAAGGAGGTTGGCTACGAACTTTACCAGTCGATGCTCGAAGAAGCGATCATGGAAGCCAAAGCCGGCGGCGCCCTCGCCCGCCCGCGCGACTTCTCGCCGCAGATCACCGTCGATGCGCCGATCCTTATCCCGGAGGATTACGTCCCCGACCTCGACTTGCGCATGGGTCTGTATCGCCGTCTCAACGATATCGAGGAACTGGACGGGATCGAGGCTTTCGCGGCCGAACTGATCGACCGTTTCGGCCCCCTGCCCGATCCGACCGAGAATCTGATCCGTGTGATCGAGATCAAGCTCAACGCCAAAAAGGCCTGTGTCGCCAAGATCGACATCGGCCCGCGTGGCGCCTTGGTCACGTTCCACGACAACAAACCGCCCAATGTGGATGGTTTGCTCGCCTGGGTCGCACGGCTTGACGGCGTGGCGAAGCTACGCCCGGACAGCAAGCTGGTGGTCAACCGGGTGTGGAGCGATCCCAAGGCACGCCTCAATGGTGCGCTGCAATTGTCGAAGGGCCTGGCGAAGGCGGCGGGATGATCACGTCTCCCGGTTCGCACAGCACTCCTGGTCTATTTTTCATTAGTATCTGATATATAACGATATAATTAGGAGCCTGCCGAGATGATGGCGGAACAAGATATGCAACAACCGGTGTGCCATATCTCCCGCCGCTCATCCTCTCGGCCTTGGTGGCGCCAGCGGAGATTCAACCACCGCAAAAGATCGGCCATCTCATCCCTTGCCGGGCTGAGATCGGCGCGCTCTTTCTTATTGTCGGATCAGGATCGCTACCGGGATACGCGCCCGCGGCGCATCGCCCTATAACGCTAAAGGGCAGGCGATTTCAGTGCCGGTCTGGGCTGTCGGTCCGGAAGTGCGAAACTTGCGGCGTCCGGCTTTACCCAATGCGACAAGGCTGCCGCTGAACTCGCGACGCTATGAACTATGATCTGCGACGATCAGCCACCCCTTGCCGGCCACTCGTTCGAACACCAGCGAGGTCGGCCCGACCTGATCCTTCGCGCCATCGAACGATAGCCGATACCGCGCGATCAACAGTGCGTGGTCGGGATCGAGCAGCCGAAAATCAAGTTGCTCGAACGCTAATGTCCCGCGCTTTGCGCCGGGCACGAAGCGCGGCGCGTAGCGCGCCATGATCGCTGTGCGCCCGCGCACCAGCCCGTCACTCGTCACGAAGCTCGCCTGGTCGGCATAGATCGCGGTGAAGCGCACCAGGTCGCCCTGATTCCAGCCCGCCGCGCTGTCACCCATGGCAGCCATCACGCCGGCCTGAGCTTCCATCGCCGGTGAAGCCGCAACCGGCGCGGTCAGAGCGATTGCGGCCATTCCCCATGGATAAATCATGTTCGTTCCTCCCCAGACTGCCGCGAGCATAATCGTCCCGCGATAATGAGTCATTGGGGAGTTATTTGGGCCGAGCCATTGGCGGTCCATCCTACGATTTAGCGCGATGCACATGACAATCCCGGATTGGCCAACGCGATTCCGCCGCTTACAGGGCGTGGCACACTCCGTGCTTTGCACAGCGCACAGCAACGGGACAGGAATACGGAAATGCCAAGCCAACCGACACAAACCCCGGAACGACCGGTATGACCCATGCGATCGGCGGTATCATCCCGATCGCCAGCATCGCCGCCTATGGCTTGCTCGGCGCGGCCTTGCTCGCGCTGGCGGAGCGGCTGGTGCCGGTTGTGCCGTCTTATGGCCTGTTCATTTTTCTCGGCAGTTCGATGGTCGCTCAGCCGATCGACCTTGTGCCGTTGATCATCGCCACGACGCTCGCTTCGAGCCTTGGCGCGGTGTGCTGGTACGGCCTTGGCCATTGGTTGGGTGAAGAGCGCACGCACCAACTGGTGAAACGCTTCGGCCGCTATGTCTGGCTGCGCGAGCCGGTCTATCTGTCGTTATCCGACCGCTATAGCCGCAACGCATTCATCGCGACCTTTATTGGCCAAACGATCCCAGTGGTGCGAGTTTATCTCTCACTCCCCGCCGGGATTCTTGCCTTGCCGCTGCTGACGTTCACACTTGCCGTATTTTCGGGCAGCGCCTTGTGGGTCGGCGCCTTTACCAGCCTGGGCTATGGCCTGCACGTCCTTGGCTGGAACCCATGGATCGCCACACTGGTTGCCGTTTGCGTGCTGGTAGTACTCGAATGCGGCATTCTGTGGCTGGTGCGCCGCCGCAAGGATGTGCCGGCCTAGCGGCCGGGCGGGTCAGGCCGCCTTACGGGCCTTGGCCAGCTTCTTGAGCACCATGTCGCGCTTCAGGCGCGAGATATGGTCGATGAACAGCACGCCGTTGAGATGATCGATCTCATGCTGGATCGCGGTGGACATCAGCCCATCGAAATCCTCTTCATGCGGTTTGCCGTCCGCGTCCAACCATTTGATACGGCAACGCGTCGGGCGTTCGACCTCGGCATATTGCTCGGGGATCGAGAGACAGCCCTCATTATAGGAAGACCATTCATCGCTGACCGAGACGATCTCGGGATTGATGAAGACATGCGGCGCGCGCACCGCCTTGGCGTCAGGCGCATCGCTCTCCGGCTCCTGCAGGTCGATCACGACGATGCGCTGCTCGATCGCGACCTGAGTCGCGGCGAGGCCGATGCCGCGTGCGTCGTACATCGTGTCGAACATGTCGGCGACGATCGCACGGACGGCGTCGTCGACCTGGGCGACGGGATTGGCGACCGCGCGCAGACCCGGGTGCGGAACTTCAAGGATTTCTAAAACAGCCATTGCGGCGAGCTAGGAAAGGTCGGGGCCGACGTCAAGACACGGGGCGTCTTGCCCGCAATGCCTGGGCCAGCGTGCCCTCATCGAGATAGTCCAGTTCACCGCCGACCGGCAGGCCATGCGCGAGCTGCGTGACGCGCACCGGGAAGCGCTCGATCCGCTCGGCGATATAATGCGCGGTGGTCTGGCCTTCGAGCGTTGCGTTCATCGCCAGCACGACCTCATCCACCCCGCCCGCCTCGATCCGACGTACCAGCGAATCGATCGTGAGATCCTCCGGCCGGATTCCTTCAAGCGCGGACAGTCGCCCGCCAAGCACATGAAAGCGCCCCGGAAACAGGCGTGAACGATCGAGCGCCCATAGGTCGGCGACTTCCTCAACCACGCACAGCGCGCGCGAATCGCGACGCGGATCGGCGCAGATTCCGCACGGATCGATCGTATCGATATTGCCGCAAATAGAGCAGTTTGAAAGGTTTTCCTCAACCGCGTTGAGCGCATTGAGCAAGGGCCCGAGCGCGGTCTCGCGCTTCTTGAGCAAATGCAAAACCGCGCGACGCGCCGAACGCGGCCCCAGACCGGGGAGCCGCGCCAGTGCCTGTGTCAGGGCTTCGATTTCGGGTGACGCCATGAAGAACAGATAGGGGGTTGCACTGCCCTCCGACAAGCGGCCACAGGAGCGGCATGCGTATTGTCTTCATGGGAACGCCCGATTTCTCGGTGCCAGTGCTGCAGGCGCTGGTCGATGCCGGGCATGATGTGGTCGCGGCCTATAGCCAACCGCCGCGTCGCGCGGGGCGTGGCAAAGCGCTGACACCCTCGCCCGTCCAGGCGCGTGCGGAAACGCTTGGCGTGGCGGTACGGACGCCGGTGTCGTTGCGCGATGCCGAAGCTCAGGCCGAATTCGCCGCGTTCGGGGCCGATGTGGCGGTGGTTGCGGCTTATGGCCTGATCCTTCCGCGCGCAGTGCTCGACGCGCCCCGGCTTGGTTGTTTGAACGTGCACGCCTCGCTCCTGCCGCGCTGGCGTGGCGCAGCGCCGATCCAGCGTGCGATCCTCGCCGGGGACGCGGAGACCGGCGTGTGTATCATGCAGATGGAAGCGGGGCTCGACACCGGCTCGGTCCTGCTGCGCGAGGCAATAGCGATTGACGTCAAGACGGCAGGCGAGCTGACCGATGAGTTGAGCGCGATGGGCGCGCGGTTGATGGTGGCCGCGCTGGCCGATCTCGAAACCTATCCACCGGCCGTTCAGCCGGACGAAGGTGTCACCTATGCGGCGAAGATCGACAAGGCGGAGGCCCGGCTCGATTTCTCCCGCCGCGCGGTCGAGGTCGAGCGACAGATCCGCGGGTTCAATCCGCCCGGGGCATGGTTCGAGATCGCTGGCGAGCGTATCAGAATACTTGCAGCCGAGCCGATGTCTTCGCCCGACGCCGCCACCATGGGGACGGTGCTGGACGACCAACTAACCATTGCCTGTTCCGAAGGAGCGCTCCGCCCTACCCTGCTCCAGCGCGCGGGGCGCGGTGTCATGACGTCAGCGGAATTGCTGCGGGGCTTTCCGATCCCGGCCGGAACCGTGCTCCAGTGACGCGGTTCGCGCTGACCGTGGAATTCGACGGGCGACCGTTCATGGGCTGGCAACGCCAGTCGCATGGGGCCAGCGTGCAAGCGGCGATCGAGACCGCAGCGCTGGCGATCACCGGCGAGACGGTAGCGGTGCACGCCGCGGGCCGAACCGATGCCGGCGTTCATGCGTTGGGGATGCGCGCGCATGTCGATGTCGCGCGGACGATTACGCCGTTCCGGCTGATGGAAGCGCTCAACGCCAAGCTGCGCCCCGATCCGGTGGCGATCATTGCGTGCGAGATCGTACCCGATGATTGGCATGCGCGCTTCTCCTGCCTCGCTCGGCATTACGAATATCGCGTCGTCACGCGCCGTGCGCCGCTGACCGTCGAGCTTGGCCTGGCGTGGCGCGTACCGGTCGAGCTGGATGCGGCCGCAATGGCTGATGGCGCGGCACGCCTGGTAGGGCGGCATGACTTCACCACTTTTCGCTCGGCGCATTGTCAGGCGGACAGCCCGGTACGCACACTCGACCGGCTCGACGTCGCGCGGGAGGGCGAGCGGATCGTCGTGCGCGCCTCGGCGCGCTCATTCCTGCATCATCAGGTGCGCTCGATGGTCGGCTGTCTCGCGCTGGTTGGTCAGGGCAAATGGACGCCCGGCGATATGAGCGCGGCGTTGGCGGCCAAGGATCGGGCGGCGCTGGGGTTCAATGCGCCACCGGATGGGCTGTTCTTTGTGAAAGCGGACTATCCCTAAGCAGGGAAGTCGAGAAACCATGCGCAGCGTTTGAGGCTTGTTTCTCGACTTCGCTCGAACGAACGGCAGGTGGGAGCCACCCTAATCCTCCATCCTAGCGGCTGAACTTTGCCGCCAGTTCGACATGAGTCGACCAGCGAAACTGACCGACTGGCTGGATCCAGTCGAGGCTATAGCCACCTTTGCACAAGACTTCAGCATCTCGTGCAAAACTACTGGGGTTACACGAAACATAAGCCACTGCTGGCACCTTAGAATCGGCCAGCAATAGCGCCTGCTCGCGCGCACCGGCGCGGGGCGGATCGAGCACTATCGCCCCGAACCGGTTCAGCTCAGTGGTGGTCAGCGGCCGGCGGAACAGGTCGCGATGATCCGCAAACACCTGACGTCGCGCTAGTGCGGCGGCGGATTTGAGCGCACCGATCGCATCGCGCGCCGCCTCTCCGGCATAGACTCGGCCGGGCAGCGCGAAAGTGAATGTACCAAGGCCGGCGAACAGGTCGGCGGTGGTCGTCGCGCCGCCAATCGCCTCGCGTACCGCGGCGATCAGCGCCGTCTCACCGTCACGCGTCGCCTGGAGAAACGCGCCGGTCGGCAACGCCACCGGCACGCCGGCCAGAGTGATCGTTACCGGCTCCGGCTCCCAGCGAACCTCCGCCCCCAGGCCGCTATCGATGGCGAAGCGGGCGACATTGTATCGCGTGCAAAAGTCGCTGATCGCCTCAGCAGCGGCAAGTCCTTCGGGCTCAATGCCTTCGACAAGAAGGTCGATGCCCTGATCCGCCTCAGTCAGATGAAGCCGGGCACGGCGGTTCTTTTTGAGGAACCTGGCCAGCAACGGACGCAAGGGTGCGATCAGCGCGAAGAGCGCCGGGGTGAGGATGTGACACTCCTCGATATCGACCAGCGTGTGGCTGGCATTCTCGCTGAAGCCGATCTGGACGCGGCCGCCCTTCGTCTCGGCTTGCAAAGCGGCACGACGACGGCTGCGCGGCGGAGAGAGCTGCGGCGCACGGATTTCGGTCTCGAGGCCATGTGCCGCGAGCGCACCGGAAATGCGATCGGTGATGAAATCGGCGTAACTGACGTCATCGAGATGCTGCAACTGACACCCACCACAGCGCGGAAAGTGACGGCATGGCGGCGTCTGGTGATGGGGCCCGGGGATGACGTCACCCGAAGCGGTCAGCGTGTCCCCAGGCGCGGCCAGCGCGGCGTGGCGTCCGTCGGCGGTGATCCCGTCGCCTCGCGCGGCAACCCGGATGATCGTGTCGGTCATGACCTGCTCCTGACCGCGGTCAGGGCATATGCGACATCGTCGGCGATAAAAGCTCCCTTCAGGCTGGATGCGGCTTCGCCATGACACCAAACACCAGCACTGGCTGCATCAATCGGGCTCAGTCCAGACGCAAGCAAGGCGCCGATCGCGCCCGCTAGCACGTCACCGGTTCCCGCGGTGGAGAGCCAGGGATTGGCCGCCCAAGCGATGCGGGCCTGGCCATCGGGCGAGGCAATGACCGTGTCGGCGCCCTTGAGGACGATCGTCGCCCCGGCGCGCACCGCCGCGACACGGGCGCGGTCGATCTTGCTGCCCCCACCCTTGCCGAATAGCGAATCGAATTCTCCGGCATGTGGCGTCATGATCACTGGCGCGGCTCGACTATGGATGGCGGAGAGACTGGCGTCGTCGAGCAAATGGAGCGCATCTCCGTCGACAAGCAGCGGGGCGGATGATGACAAAGCCTGGCTCAACCGCGCCCTGGCTTCCGCGCCACGACCAAGGCCGGGACCGATCACCAGCGCGCCGATACGCTTGTCGGCCAGCGCGTCAGTGGTGAATGGCTTGCGGACAATGGCATGCGGCTGGGTTGCGTCGCCCTCGGCCAGCAGAAGTAGGTAGCCCGCGCCAGCACGCAGCGCCGCGACCGCCGCGAGTTCTGCGGCTCCGGGCATGTCGCCGCCGATTATCGTGACCATGCCACGCGAATATTTATGCGAGTCCGCGCCGGGCGAGCGCAGGAGCGGCTGGTTTATGACCCGAGCGTTGCTCGACACGAGCATGCCGATATCGAGGACGCGAACGGCACCACAGCGTCCGGCCGCCGGATAGAGCAGATGTGCGGGCTTCGCTGCAGCGAGCGCCAGCGTGACATCGGCAACCGGAATATCGCCCAGCAGCGCGCCATCGTCGGTGCCCACACCGCTTGGCAGGTCGATCGCGATCGACAAATGGGCGCGATCATTCAATCGCCGCAGTTGGTCGCAGATCGACGCCTTGAGCGGTCGTGACATGCCTGTGCCGAAAAGCGCATCGACCAGGATCGGCGACGGTCGGGCTTGGTGAAGATTTTCGACCGGTCCGCCCCACGCATCGTGCGCCTTGCGCGCGGCGTCGGTCGTCGGCGGTGTGGACGCGGCAACGCGAACCGGCAAACCCCAGCCCTTCAGCGCGGCCGCCACCACATAACCGTCCCCGCCATTATTGCCCGGACCACACAGGATCAGCACCTCGCGGCCCGAGGCAAGACGCCGAACGGCCAGTGCGACTTCCAGCCCCGCGCGGGCCATCAGGCTGTCGACGGTTGCGCCATTGGCAATGGCGGCATCTTCCGCCGCGCGCATTTCCGCAGCAGTTAGAACAGGTTGGCCCATGAGTGGCGTCATGGCTTCGTTGCGGCTGCCGCCTTGATCGTGGCCGGCAGGCGATAACGATCGCCGCCGAGCGCCACTTCGATCCGGTCCTTGTCGATAATGGTAACCTTGGCCGGTTCGGCGCCGTCCGCAGCGATCAGGCCGCGACCGTCTTTGGTCACCAGCAGGCGGTGGAATGCGCCGTCGGGATGACGGACGGTCAGGACCAACCCGTCCGCCGTGGTTTCACGGTCCACGGTGCAATCGCGCACGAAGTCGGTCGATCCGCTCTGCGCGCAAACCAGCTCGCCTTTGTCCTCGACCGCGGCGCGTTGTTCGGCCTCGACCTTGGCAAGCGTGCCGTGATCGGTCTTGGTCTCGCCACATGCCATGGCGAGCACAAAGACAATGGGGGCAAGCTGTACTGCGCTAGATATCCGCATAGACATGAGTTTCGGCGCTGGCTCCCGGGTGCGTGACCGCGCCCTTATAGGCCGGGCCGACCGTCGCCGCATAGCGCCACAGCGCGCCGGACTGGTAATCATTCACGCGCGGCTGCCAGCGGGTGCGCCGTTCGGCGAGCACATCCTCGGCCACATCGAGGTCGATCGTCCCGGCGGCGGCATCGATGCTGATCATGTCGCCATCCTCGACCAGTGCGATCGGGCCGCCTTCGGCGGCTTCCGGGCCGACATGACCGATGCAGAAGCCGCGCGTTGCGCCGGAAAAGCGCCCGTCGGTAACCAAGGCGACCTTCTCGCCCAGGCCAAGGCCATAAAGCGCGGCAGTGGTGGAGAGCATCTCGCGCATGCCAGGACCACCTTTGGGACCTTCGTAACGAATAACGACGACACAGCCTTCGGCGATATCGCGCGCTTCGACCGCCGCGAACGTATCCTCCTCACAATCGAACACACGTGCCGGGCCGCTGAACTGCAGGCGGTGCATGCCGGCGACTTTCACGATCGCACCGTCGGGAGCGAGGCTGCCGCGCAGGCCGACCACGCCGCCAGTCGCGGTGATCGGCGTCTTGACGTCGTAGATCACCTTCTGGTCGGGATTCCATGTCACCTGATCGATATTCTCGCCCAGCGTCTTGCCGGTGACGGTCATGCAATTGCCGTCGAGGAAACCACCGGCGAGCATCGTCTTCATCAACATATAAACGCCGCCCGCTTCATACATATCCTTGGCGACATATTTACCGCCAGGTTTTAGGTCAGCGATATAAGGTGTTGATTTAAATGCCTCCGCGACGTCGAACAGGTCGAAATCAATCCCCGCTTCATTGGCCATGGCGGGCAGATGCAGCGCGCCGTTGGTCGAGCCGCCGGTGGCCGCGACGACCCGCGCCGCGTTGACGAACGCCTCGCGCGTGCAGATGTCGCGTGGCCGGATATTCGCCTCGATCAGCGCCATGACCTGATCGCCCGCCGCGCGCGCGATCTCGTCGCGGCCACGATATGGTGCCGGCATCATGTTGGAATTGGGCAGCGACAGGCCGATCGCTTCACCGACGCAGGCCATGGTGTTGGCGGTAAACTGGCCACCGCACGCGCCGTGCCCGGGGCACGCGACCTTTTCGAGCTCGATCAGCTCCTGCAACGGGCATCCGCCGGCGGCATATTTGCCGACCGCCTCGAACACGTCGACAACGGTAACGTCCTTGCCATGATAGCTACCGGGGAGGATCGATCCGCCATAAACGAAGATGCTCGGCACGTTGAGACGCAGCATCGCCATCATCATACCGGGCAGCGATTTGTCGCAACCTGCGAAACCAACCAGCCCGTCATAGCAATGCCCGCGCACGCTGAGCTCGACCGAATCGGCGATCACTTCGCGGCTGACCAGCGAAGATTTCATGCCCTGATGGCCCATCGCGATGCCGTCGGTGACGGTGATCGTGTTGAAGCGCCGCGGCATGCCGCCGCCCGCGATCACCCCGGCTTGTGCGGCATCGGCCTGCGCATCGAGCGTCGTGTTGCACGGCGCGGAATTGTTGCCGGCGCTGGCCAGCCCGATAAAGGGCTTGGCGATATCCTCTTCGGATATGCCCATTGCATAATAATAACTGCGGTGCGGAGCGCGCTCGGGACCTACGGAAACATGGCGGCTCGGCAGGCGAGATTTGTCGAATATACGGGTCATGGCGAAAGCCTATGTCGCGAGAGGGCCCTTTGACGCAAGTCTGTTGCGCACGGTTTCGAGCATCGGCGCGAGAATTTCGTTCCAGTGCGCCACGCCGGCGGCATCCGCGATGCCGTCGTTGCGGATCTCGATCGCCAGGCTGGCGATGCCGTTGGCCTCACCATGCCGGTTGAGCGTGGCATTGAGGATACGGCCGGAATAGGGCTCGTTATCGCCGGTCACGATGCCCCTTTCGCGCAACAGGTCGATCGCCAGATGCGCCGCCCGCGTGTCGCGATTGTAGAGAATTCCCGCCTCCCATGGTCGACGGCCTGTTCCGCTGCTTTCCAGGTCGGGCGTGAAGCTGTGGATCGACGCCAGCAAGGTCGGCCGATGCCGCCTGATCAGCGTGGCGAGCGTGCGGTGATAGGGGGCGTGAAAACGGGCAATATGCGCGGCGCGATCAAGACCCTCGTTACCGGGGATCATATGACCATCGCTGGCCGCCGGGATCAGCGAGGGGTGATCGGGCTGACGATGCAGGTCGATGACCAGGCGCGATACGGTCGCAAAGATCGCCGGCACGCCGAGCGTGCTGGCGAGCGCCTGGGTCAGCGGACCGGCACCAATATCGATCGCGATATGCTTGTCGAGCAGCGCCGCCTCGATACCCAGGTCGACGCCCATGGGGACAGCATTGGATGCATGGTCGCAGATCAGCAGGATGCCGCCGCTTTTTCCGTCGAGAATGTTGGGCAGGCTCATGACCAAGAAAGAAGGGCGGCGGAACCATGCCCACCGCCCTTCCGGTCAGATGGCGCGCGGGGGGACCGTGGACCATCGGCGGACGCAGCGCCCAAGGCACCGGATCCGTTCGGATACCACTGAGCAAGAGCGATGCCAGACGTGCCGTACGAAGGGGCGTGACGGCGAGGCACGGGTGGCTGTGCCGTTTCGGGGCGGAAAACTGTCATGCGAGTGCCGATTCGAGACACCACCAGGCGGGCTTGTCCGCCCGGATCGCCCTTGCGGCAGCGTGCCGGTCTTGCTCGCTGCTATATAGTGCAAAGCAGGTCGCACCCGAGCCGGACATGCGGACCAGGATGGGGTCGCGATGGGCACGCAAGGCATTGAGTACATTATCGATCACCGGCGCGATCATCCGGGCCGGCGCCTCGAGATCGTTCCGCCCCGTCAAAGCGCGATCAAGCAGCGCGCCCTCCGCGATGGAGCCGCGATCGACACCGTCCCACGCCCGAAAAACCGCGGCCGTGGACACCGCCGCACTCGGATTGACCAGCAGGACGGGCGTGCCGGCTAGGCCGTCAGTATAGTCCAGTTGTTCCCCCCTGCCCCTGCCCATGGCGGTCTTGCCCGCAAGACACGCCGGAACGTCGGAACCCAAAGCTTCGGCGCAATCGAACAGACGGCGATCGTCAGCTGGAATGCCATTCAGCCGCGCGAGTCCGCGCAAGGTGGCGGCGGCATCGGCCGAACCGCCGCCGATTCCCGATGCGACCGGCAAATGCTTATCGAGCGTGATCAGGACCGGCTGATACAGATCGAATATATCGCGGAAGCGCTCTGCCGCCTGAGTGACCAGATTATCAGCCTGTTCGACCAAGTCGGGCGCATAGGGGCCCGACAGTTGAAATCCATCCTTTACAGATGGTTCTATCGTAACCATGTCACCATCTCTCAGGAAAGCGAACAGCGTCTCGATCTCATGATAGCCATCCGCCCGGCGCGCGCGAACGTGCAACGCGAGATTTATCTTGGCCGGCGCTTGCTCGACGATCACGGGCGCTGACTGACCTCGGCCGGCCCTGTGGCGATCTTCGCGGCGAGCCGCGCACTGTCGCCGGTTTCGGCAACGATCGCCGCCGCGCGCCACGAATAGCGCGCCTCGTAACGGCGGCCGACCGCCCAATAGGCATCGCCAAGATGCTCGGCGATCTCGCCATTGGCGGGCGCAGCCTTGGCGGCGCGCTCGAGCAACGGCAGCGCACGCGCCACATCGCCGGTCCGGAAATAAGACCAGGCGAGCGAATCGGTAATCGAGACATCGTCGGGCGCGAGGCTGCTTGCGCGTTCGAGCATCGCGCGCGATTCCGCCACTTTCTCGCTCCGCTCGATCCGCGCATAAGCGAGATAGTTGAGCGCGAGCGGCTCCTGCGGCGCCATTGCGACCGCCCGCTCGAGCGCCTTGCGGGCCTCGGGCCAGCGTTTCGCCTGGTCGAGCGCGCCGCCGAGCTGGAGATAGTGCGCCCAGCTGACCTCATCCCCTGCCCGTTTGATCGACAGCGTGAAGGCCTTGGCCGCGTCATCGTAGCGACGCGCGGTGATCATTAGCTGGCCGAGCCGGGTCGCATCTTCGCTGTCGGCGCCCGGTGACGCCGACAGCGCCTGCGCGGCGAGCAGCGCGCGGGCGGAGTCGCCGGCGTGGTTGAGGACGGTGACGCGCGCGTCGAGCGCGACCGGGTAGAAAGGACTATCCGGCTTGATTGCCTGCAAGGTGGAGAGCGCGCCCTCGGTCGCGTCGTTGCTCGACAAGGCGGCAGCGAGCAACAGCCGCGCACGATCGCTATCCGGCTCGACGCGTAGCGCGGCGCGGATCAAGGCAATCGAAAGCGGTGTCGGGTCGCCCTGAGCCAGGTCGGCGGCGAGGCGCAGGAACAGACGCGACAGGCCAAACGACGCCGACGCCTTGACGCCAGTGCCGAGGCGCGACCGGAAGGCGACCACCACCCGATCGTCGCCGCGCAACAGCGATTGGGCGATATCGTTACGCCCTTGGCCGGCGAGCAGTTGCGCCGCGTTGACCCTCAGGTCGAGGCTCGCCTGATCGGTCCCGATCAGCGCCCGAAGCGCGATCACGCCTTCATCAACCCGGCCCGTCGCGATCAGCAACAAAGCACGATTTTCGGCGTTGAAACGGCGCGCGATCGCTTTGCCCTTGGCCGGGTCCAATCCGGCCAATGCATCCTTGCCCTGCTCGAACGTCACCCACGCCTGAAGCGACGCATGGATAAATTCGAACGGGCTGGTCGCGATGCGCGCCAGCGCAGCCTTTTGCGCCGGCAAGTCATTCATCTTCACAGCCGTGGCGAGCGCAAGCAAGGCGGCATCGGGCGGGGCCGCGCCATTCTTGTCGAGTACCGCGACGGCACGATCGATCAGCGCATCGTCGCCGGCCTCCAGCGCCTCGCGATAGGCGCGACGCGCCACGGTGACGCTTTCCGGTGCCTGAAGCAAAGCCTGATCATATCCCGCCGCCGCCAGCTGGGTATGGCCGTCGCCATCAGCCGCCCGAGCGCGAGCATAGGCGGTAAGGTCATTCGCAGGCCTGGCATCGGCAAATGCCGGGCTCGCAGCGCCGAGCGTCAGGCCGAGCAATAACAGGCGCTTACATGTTGGGATAATTCGGTCCTCCACCGCCCTCGGGCACGACCCAGTTGATATTCTGGGTCGGGTCCTTGATGTCGCACGTCTTGCAGTGGACGCAGTTTTGCGCGTTGATGACGAACTTCGGGTCGCCGGTTTCCTCACCGACGATCTCATAAACGCCCGCCGGGCAATAGCGTTGCGCCGGCTCGTCATACATTGGCAGGTCATAGGCGACCGGAATGTCCGGGTCCTTGAGCGTCAGATGGACCGGCTGATCCTCCTCATGGTTGGTGTTCGACAGGAATACCGAGGACAAGCGGTCGAAGGTCAGCACGCCATCGGGCTTGGGATAGGCGATCGGTTTGACCAGATCCTTGCGCCACAGGCTTTCATTATCCGGATGATGCTTCATCGTGAAAGGCATCTTCACACCCAGATGTTCGGCCCACATGGTGATGCCCGCCAGACCCGATCCGATCAGGTCGCCGAATTTCTCGACCAACGGCAGGACGTTGCGGACCTTGGACAATTCCTTGGCGACCCAGCTTGTCTTGTAGGCCTCGGGGAAGGCGGCAAGCTCGTCATGCTCGCGGCCTGCCGCCACCGCATCGAACGCGGCCTCTGCAGCCATCATGCCCGATTTCATCGCGGTGTGGGTGCCCTTGATGCGCGGCACATTGAGGAATCCGGCGCTGTCGCCGATCAGCGCACCACCGGGAAAGACCAGTTTCGGTACCGACTGGAAACCACCATCGCTGATCGCCCGCGCGCCATACGACACGCGCTTGCCACCCTTCAGGATCGCGGCGATCGCCGGATGCGTCTTCCAGCGCTGCATCTCATTGAACGGCGAGAGATAGGGATTGGAATAGTTGAGCCAGGTGACGAAACCGAGCGCGACCTGTCCATTGGCCTGATGATAGAGGAACCCGCCGCCATTCGAGCCCTCGGTTTCGGTCAGCGGCCAGCCCTGGGTATGGATCACACGGCCGGGGAAGTGGTTTTCGGGATCAATGTCCCACAACTCCTTGATCCCCAGGCCATAAACCTGCGGTTGGCTGTCCTTGGCGAGTTCGAAATTGCGAATCAGCTCCTTCGACAGATGCCCGCGCACGCCCTCGCCGAAAAAGGTGTATTTGGCGTGCAGCTCAAGGCCCGGCGTATAATCGGGCTTATGCGTGCCATCGCGCGCCACGCCCATGTCGCCGGTCGCCACGCCCTTGACCGATCCATCCTCGTTGAACAGTATTTCCGCCGCTGCGAAGCCCGGAAAAATCTCGACGCCCAGCTCTTCTGCCTGGCCCGCCAACCAACGGCAAAGACCGCCCAGGCTGCCGGTATAGGTGCCCTTGTTGTGCATGAATGGCGGTGTGACGAAATGCGGCATGCCGAACTGCTTGGTCCTGGTCAGGATCCAGTGCTGGTTGTCGTTGACCGGTACTTCGGCCATCGGACAGCCGCGCTCGCGCCAGTCGGGGATCAGCTCATCCAGCCCCTTGGGATCGACCACCGCGCCCGACAGGATATGCGCCCCAACCTCGGAGCCCTTTTCGAGTACGCAGACCGACAGTTCGCTGCCTTTTTCGGCCGCCAGTTGCTTCAACCGGATCGCTGCGGAAAGGCCCGCCGGGCCTGCGCCGACGATCACCACGTCATAGGGCATCGACTCACGGTCGCTCATCTTAGTCCTCCGTCGGGGTGTCCCCATGCACGCTCGTCGCGTTGCGGGAACGCCTTGTCCTTGTCCCGGTGCCAGCGAATTGACCGCGCCGTCAACTAGTGACTCTAAGGCAAGTGATGGGGGCTGACCAAAATTTCGACTGGCGATATGCCGCAGCGAGCGCGATAGACTGGTGGCGCGATGCCGGGGTCGACGCGACGATCGACGAAGCGCCGCGCAACTGGCTGGCGCGTGCGGCGCCGGCTTCGCCCGAAACGACCCAATCTTCCGTAACGGCACCTGCTCCCCAGGCCGAGCCGCTCCCCGATACGCTTGAGGCGTTCGCCATGTGGCGGGGTGGTCCCGACACGCCGGAGGCCGGCTGGCCCGGTACGCTGATCGCGGCGACAGGCGCGGCATCATCGGGATTGATGATCCTGGTCGATCTGCCCGAGCGTGAGGATGCCGAGGCGGGCATTTTGTTGAGTGGCGCGGCTGGACGATTGTTTGACCGCATGCTCGCGGCAATCGGCCGCGACCGGGATTCGGTCTATCTTGCCGCGGTCTGCACTTCACGGCCGGCGAGCGGTCGCGTGTCGCCAGAGATCGAGGAGCGCCTCAACGAACTCGCCCGCCATCATGTCGCGCTCGCCGCGCCGAAAAGGCTGCTTTTGCTGGGCAATGCGCCGAGCCGTGCGCTGCTCGGGGCGGACGCAGCGCGGGCACGCGGTGGTTTACGATCGCTTAACCTTAATCTTGGCACGGTGGAGATTGGCATTGAGGCGGTGGCGAGTTTCCATCCGCGCTTCCTGCTCGAGAAACCGGCCTACAAAGCCGAAGCGTGGAAAGACCTGCAAATGTTGATCGGGGGATTGGAATCGTGATCCGCACCGCGACCGTAAAGGCCTTGCTGGGCAAAACGCTTCTGGGTTGTGCGCTTGCGGCCATGCCGCTCGCCCAGGCAAATGCCGCCGAAAGCGGCGACGCGGCGGTTCCGTCGACACCCCGGAGCGGCAATGGCATTCCGACCCAGCTCGATTCCGCCCAGCGCGACGGCTATCGCGCCGTGTTTGCCAGCATCCGCGCGCAGAAATGGCTCGATGCGCAGCTTCAACTCGATTCGATGAAGCCGGGTCCGCTCCACGCGATCGCCAAGGCCGAAATGCTCACCGCCAAGGGCTCACCCAAGGCGGACCTCGATCCGCTGATGAAGTTGCTCAGCGAAGCGCCCGAATTGCCCCAGGCCGCACAGATGCTGACCATGGCGCGATCACGTGGTGCGCTTGAATTGCCCACGCTCCCTGAAATGCGCCGCCTCACCTGGCTTGGCAGCGCGCCGGTTCGCTCGCGGGCCAAGAGCATCAAGAGCGATCTCGTCGCCGCTGAACTGGCGATCAAGATGCAGCCGCTGGTCAAGGAGGATCGCGGCGCGGAGGCTCAGGCACTGCTCGAGACGACCGAAGGACTGTCCCCCGAGGCCGAAACCGAATGGCAGCAGAAAGTCTCCTGGATTTATTTCCTGCAGGGCGACGACGCCAATGCGCGCACCATGGCGGCGAAGGCCGCACGCGGTGTCGGCGACTGGTCGATCCAGGGTGATTGGGTGGCTGCGCTGGCGGCATGGCGGCAACATGATTGCGCGGCGGCCGGCGCCGGCTTCGAAACCGTCGCGGCGCGGGCGAGCGAAATAGAGCTGCGCGCCGCCGGGCTATACTGGGCATCGCGCGCCGACATGGCATGCGGCCGGCCCGACCGGATCGAAGCGCGGCTGAAGAGCGCGTCGCAATATCGCGAGACATTCTATGGGCTGCTCGCGCGCCAGACGCTCGGCATCCGCGACGCCGCCCCGCGCGCTTCCAATTATGTGGCGGGCGACTGGCAGGCGCTCGGCCGCCGTCCCAACGTCCGTGTCGCCGCCGCTCTGGTCGAGATTGGCGAGAATGATCTCGCCGACAAGGTGATCAAGCAGCAGGCAAAACTAGGCGACCCGAGCGAATTCGGATCGCTGGTGCGCCTCACGTCCAACCTCAACCTGCCCAGCACGCTGGTATGGCTGGCGCATAACGGCCCGGTCGGTGCGACGCCCTCGATGGAGGCACGTTACCCCGCCCCCAACTGGACGCCCGATGGCGGCTGGCGGGTCGATCGCTCGCTGGTATATGCCCATACGCTGCAGGAATCGAAGTTCCGCACCGATGTGGTGAGCAGCGCGGGCGCCTACGGCCTGATGCAGGTTCGCCCCGGCGCGGCGAGCGATATCGCGCGCAAGCAGGGCCGCAGCTTCGACCGCTCGGCATTGACCCGGCCCTCGACCAATATCGAGGTCGGACAGAGCTATCTCGAACAATTGCGCGACCTGCCCTTGACCGGCGGGCTTCTGCCCAAAGTTATCGCCGCCTATAATGCCGGCCCGGCGCCGGTGCAGCAGTGGAACGCCCAATCGCGGGATGGCGGCGATCCTTTGCTCTACATCGAATCGATCCCCTATTGGGAAACGCGCGGTTATGTCTCGACCGTGCTGCGCAACTATTGGATGTACGAAAGCCAGAGCGGCAAGAGCGTTTCGCCAAGCCGCATCGCCCTGTCGCAAGGCATGTGGCCGCGCTTTCCCGGGATGGCCGGCGCGTCGAGCGTGCGGCTGAGCGCGAAAGCTCCGGGTACGATCCTCAGTGCCAATTGACGAGAGCGCCGCTTTCCTGCCGGTCAGGATCGCGGTGATGACGGTGTCGGACACCCGCACGCTCGCCGATGACCGGTCGGGCGATACGCTGGTCGAGCGCTTGTCCGCAGCCGGCCATATCCTTGCGGACCGCGCAATCGTGGTCGACGATGTCGCAATCATCGTCGATCGGCTGACGCGCTGGATCGACGACGATCAGGTCGACTGCATTATTACAACTGGCGGCACCGGCGTCACCGGCCGCGACGTGACGCCCGAGGCGATCGAGCAAATCCAGGACAAGCCGATCCCCGGCTTTGGCGAACTGTTCCGCTGGCTCAGCTTCCAGACGATCGGCACCTCGACCATCCAGTCCCGCGCCTGCGCCTGCGTCACGCGGGGCACTTATATCTTCGCCCTGCCCGGATCGACCGGTGCGGTGAAGGATGGCTGGGACGGCATCCTCCGGGATCAGCTCGACAGCCGGCACAAGCCCTGCAATTTCGTCGAACTGATGCCACGGCTGATGGAGCGCTGATCGCCCCTCCGCCGTAAGCGCCTGTTAAATCCCTGCCGCTATCAAGCCCCGACAATTTGAGGGGCATGTGTATGACCGCGCCGATTTTCGATCTGACCGCAAAGCTGAAGGCCAAGGCGGACATCACGTCCGAGGATACGCTGGCGATGCGTCGCCTCGCCTGGCCTGACGGCTTGATCGACCCGGCCGAAGCCGATGCGATCTTCGACCTCAACACCAGCGTGAAGGGCAAGTCGCGGGACTGGGTCGATTTCTTCGTCGAGGCGATGACCGTCTATCTCGTCGAGCAACAGGAGCCGAAAGGCTATATCGACGAAGCCAAGGCCAGTTGGCTGATGGCGAAGATCGATAGCGACGGCCGCGTCGATTCGCTTGGCGAGCTGGAATTGCTGGTCAAGCTGCTGGAGACCGCGATCAACGTACCTGACACACTCAAATCCTATGCGCTGAGCCAGATCGAGGCAATCGTGCTCACCGGCACCGGCCCGACACGCGATGGCGGATCGCTCGATGCGGGATCGGTCAGCCCGGCCGAGGCCAAACTGTTGCGCCGCCTGTTGTTCGCGCAAGGCGGCGACGGCCCGGCACTGGTCAGTCGCGCCGAGGCCGATATGCTGTTCCGCCTCAAGGACGCCACGCTCGCCGCAACCAACGCACCCGAATGGTCAACCCTGTTCGTTCAGGCGGTCGGCAATCATTTGATGGCGCATGGCGACTATCACCCACTTGACCGCGAACGCGCCGTCGAACTCAATACCTTCATGAGCGACACGCGCTCGAGCGTCGGCGGCTTTTTCGGCGGAATCGCCGGATCGAACGTTGCTCCACGATTCTCCACCGTGTTCGGCCGAAAGGGCGTACCCCGGGATCGCGACGCCGACGTGGCTGCCGATCGGGCAATCGTCGCCGATGAAAAATCCTGGCTCACATCACGGCTCGAGGCCGATCACGCCCTGGATTCCCTAGAACAGGCGCTGCTGGAATTCATCGCCAGTGAGAGCGGAGCGCCCGCGCTCTAGTGGCTTAAAATCTGGGCGCGCTGGTATTGTGGCGTCTTATGTTCTTGTTATGTTCCGGTGTTTCCGCTATCCCGAGAGCATGGCTGGAAATCGCCCGACCCGCGGCGCCACTGTGAATCGCGAAAGCACTCGCTTCAACCTGCCCGAGCGCGAGGCGGATGGCGACTGGCTGGATGCGCGAGAGGATGTGGACGGCGATGGACCGAAGTTACGGACAACCGTAACGGTCGAAAAACCGCGCACGATCATCACCCGCAACCAGTCACCCCACATCGGGTTCGATCGCTCGATCAACCCTTATCGCGGCTGTGAACATGGTTGCATCTATTGTTTTGCGCGCCCCACCCATGCGTATCACGACCTGTCGCCCGGGCTGGATTTCGAGAGCCGCTTGTTCGCAAAGCCCGATGCGCCGATCCTGTTGCGGGCCGAACTCGCCAGAAGAGGTTATGTCGTCAATCCGATCGCGTTTGGCACCAACACCGACCCCTATCAGCCAATCGAGGCCGACTGGCGGATCACGCGGCAATGCATCGAGATACTCGCCGAAACCGGCCATCCGCTGACCATCACCACCAAATCCGATCGGGTAGTGCGCGACATCGACCTGCTCGCTCCGATGGCGGCACGCGGCCTGGCGGCGGTCGCGCTGTCGATCACCTCGCTCGACCCCAAGATCGCGATGACGGTCGAACCGCGAGCGCCGTCGCCCGAACGCCGTCTTGCCGCCGTGCGTAAACTATCCGCGGCCGGCATTCCGACCTTTGTCTCGATTGCGCCCGTGATTCCGGCGATCACCGATCATGAAATCGAGCATATCATCGAACGCGCGGCTGAGGCCGGCGCGCGCGCCGCCTTCTTCTTGCCGGTGCGATTGCCACATGAGGTCGCACCGCTGTTCAGGGCCTGGCTCGACACACATTTCCCCGATCGCGCTGGCAAGGTGATGGCGACGATCCGCGACATCAGGGGCGGCCGCGACAATGATCCCAATTTCGGTACGCGGATGCGCGGTCAGGGACCATGGGCCGAACTGCTGCGCACGCGTTTCAAGATCGCCTGCCGCAAATACGGCCTGAACAGCGATCGCATTGTGATGCGCAGGGATTTGTTTCGTGCGCCGCAGGGACCGCAGGGCGAGTTGTTCTGACCGGCTGATACCCGGCCTTAGGCAGCGGCCAGCCGATAGTCCTTGTATCGCGCACGCAACTCGGTCTTGAGCAGCTTGCCGGTCGCGGTGTGCGGCAATTCGTCGACGAACAGAATCTCGTCCGGAAGCCACCATTTCGCCACATGATCGGCGAGGTACGCGGTAATCTCGTCGGGGGTCACGTTACTGCCCGGTTTCCTGACGATCAGCAGCAAGGGGCGCTCATCCCATTTCGGATGATACACGCCTATCGCCGCCGCTTCCCCGACACCGGCACAGCCGATCGCGGCATTCTCCAGCTCGACCGAACTGATCCATTCACCGCCCGATTTGATCACATCCTTGGCCCGGTCAGTGATCTGCATCGTGCCATCCGGATGGAGCACGGCGACATCGCCGGTGTCGAACCAATTGTCGGCGTCGACCGCATCCTCATCGGCCTTGAAATAGCGCTTCAATACCCATGGACCGCGGATTTGCAGCCGGCCGGAACTGACGCCGTCGCGCGGCTGTTCGCGATCGTCATCGTCGAGTACACGCAATTCGACCCCGAACGGAATGGATCCCTGGCGCGAGACCAGGTCGAGTTGCTCCCCCAAAGTCATCTCGTCCCAATGCGGCGGCGGGAAACCGGCAGTGCCGATCGGCGAGGTTTCGGTCATGCCCCAGAGATGCTTGACCACCACCCCCATGCCCATGATCCGCTCGATCATCGCGCGTGGCGCGGCCGAGCCGCCGATCGTCACTTGCTGCAGGTGGCGCGGTTCCTCTCCGGTCGCGTCCATATGCTGGAACATCGACAGCCACACCGTCGGCACGCCCGCCGAATGCGTCACCTTCTCGTCATTCATCAGCCGGCACAGGATTTTGGGATCATTGACCGCCGAATAAACGAACTTCGCACCCGACATCGCACCGGCATAGGGCAACCCCCATGACGCGGCATGGAACATCGGCACGATCGGCAGCACCACCGCGTTGGCGGACAGGTTGAACACCCAGGGGGCCACCTCAGCCATCGCGTGAATGATGGTCGAGCGATGCTCGTAGAGCACGCCCTTTGGGTTGCCGGTCGTGCCGCTGGTGTAGCAAAGCATGCACGGGTCGCGCTCCGAACCCTCGACCCATGCATAGTCACCGTTCTCGGCCGCGATCAGCGCCTCGAAACCGTTGGGGCCATCATCGTCGAACGCGACATAATATTCGATACTGGTCCATTGCGGCTTGAGCCGGTCGACCAGCGACTGGAATTGCTTGTCGTAGAACAGCACCCGGTCTTCGGCATGATTGGCGATATAGACCAGTTGCTCGTCGAACAGCCGCGGGTTGATCGTGTGGATCACGCCGCCAATGCCGATCGCGCCGTACCAGGCGACGAGATGGCGACTATGGTTCATGGCCAAAGTGGCGATACGGTCTCCCTTGCCGCAGCCGAACCGCTCGAGCACCTGACAGAGTTTCTTCGCGTCACGCGCTATGCCGGCCCAGTCGGTGCGGGTTTCGCGGCCATCGGCCCAGACGCTGACGATCTCGCGCGCGCCATGTTCGCGTGCCGCGTGATCGATCAGCCTCGGAACACGAAGCTCGAAATCCTGCATTCCACCCAGCATCGACACCCTCTCTCGTCAACCAACCAGAGCGAGCCTCGTTTCTGAGGTTCTCAGCTCCACATCGCTGACATCCTGCAGGGTCTCGATGCGTCCCGCAAGCTCGCCGTCGAGCAGGAAGTCGCGGCCAAGCAAGACACGGGCGCTGCCGCCGCCGGGAAGTGCTGCCCTGACCCATACTTGCCCGCGCGCGCCGCGATGTTCGGACAGCAATTCGGCAAGCGCCAGAATCGCCTCGGGCGTGGCCACCGCAGCCTCGACCACGAAGCGTGCATTGTTGGCCAGCGCCTCGAACGGCTGAATGCGTTTGATCGTGACGCGGGGCGACTCCTCGCCCGGCCGGCGATCCAGTTCGACCGTCAGGATACCGCATCCGCCATTGCGCGCCGCTTCTTCGAGATCCGCTGCAACAAGATCGTCGAAACAGGTCGCAACGAACTGGCCGGACGGGTCGGACAGCGTCGCCATCAGGTAACGGCGCCCCTTGGCGGATGTGCGCCAACGCGCATCCTCGACCAACGCCGCCATCGTCGCGCCGGCGCGGCTGCCGTCATCGGGGATGGCGAGGTCGCCGAGCGCGACATAGCTGCGCGCGCCATGCGCCTTGGCGAGGTGCGAATGACGATCGACCGGATGCGCGGAGAAGTAATAACCAAACGCCTCCTTCTCCTGCTCCATGCGCTGCGCCAGCGTCCAGCGCGCGCTGAGCGGCAGCTTGATTGCCGGTTCCTGCGCCTCTCCCTCGCCAAACAGCCCGCCCTGCCCGCTGGTCTTCATCTCCTGCGTCCGCGCTGCGGTCGCCAGCAGCGTTTCGGCGGTGGCGAAGATGCCCGCGCGGTTGAGATCGATCGTATCGAACGCCCCCGCCCCCGCCAGACCTTCGAGCTGACGCTTGTTGAGCAGTCGCGGATCGACACGGCGCGCAAAATCGTCGAGCGTCTCGAACGGCCCATTGGCGGTGCGTTCGTCGACCAGTTTCTCCATCGCGCCCTCGCCCACGCCCTTCAGCGCGGCGAGCGCGTAGCGCACGGCGAGGCCGTCATCGTCATATTCGACGCTGAACTCGGCCTCGCTCTCATTGACGCACGGCGCGTGGCACTTGACGCCCATGCGCCGCATATCGTCGGCAAAGATGGCCAGCTTGTCGGTGAGGTGCAGATCGTAGCACATCGACGCGGCGAAGAAGTCGTGCGGATGATGCGCCTTCAGCCAGGCGGTTTGATAGGCGAGCAGTGCATAGGCGGCGGCGTGCGACTTGTTGAAGCCGTACCCGGCGAATTTGTCGATCAAGTCGAACAGCTCGTTCGCCTTGGGCGCGGCGATCTTGTTCACCGTCATGCAGCCCTCGACGAACCCGGCGCGCTGGTCGTCCATCTCCTTCTTGATCTTCTTGCCCATCGCACGGCGCAACAGATCGGCCTGCCCCAGGCTATAGCCGGCCAGCACCTGCGCGGCCTGCATCACCTGTTCCTGATAGACGAAGATGCCATAGGTTTCGGACAATATCTGTTCGAGCAGCGGGTGCGGATAGGTGATCGGCTCGCGCCCGTTCTTGCGTGCGCCGAAGCTCGGAATATTGTCCATCGGGCCCGGACGATAAAGCGACACGAGCGCGATGATGTCGCCGAAATTGGACGGCCGGACCGCCGCCAGCGTGCGCCGCATGCCTTCGGACTCGAGCTGGAACACACCAACGGTGTCGCCCTTCTGGAGCAGCTTATAGACGCCTTCATCATCCCATTGCAGCGCATCCAGGTCGATACTTATCCCACGCTTTGCAAGAAGTTGGACCGCCTTCTTGAGAACAGATAGCGTCTTCAGACCAAGAAAATCGAACTTCACCAGACCGGCCGCTTCGACATATTTCATATCGAACTGTGTGACCGGCATGTCCGAGCGCGGGTCGCGATAAAGTGGTACAAGCTGATTGAGCGGACGGTCGCCGATCACCACGCCGGCGGCATGGGTCGAGCTGTGCCGCGGCAGCCCTTCCAACTTCATCGCCAGGTCGAGCAGATGCTTGACCCCGTCATTGTTGCGATATTCCTGCGCCAGTTCGGAAACGCCGTTGAGCGCGCGGTCGAGCGTCCAGGGGTCGGTCGGATGGTTGGGCACCAGCTTGGCCAGCCGGTCGACCTGGCCATAGCTCATCTGAAGCACGCGGCCCGTGTCCTTGAGCACCGCGCGCGCTTTCAACCGGCCGAAGGTGATGATCTGCGCCACATGATCCGCACCGTATTTCTGCTGGACGTAACGGATCACCTCCTCACGCCGGGTTTCGCAAAAATCGATGTCGAAATCGGGCATCGACACGCGTTCCGGGTTGAGGAAGCGTTCGAACAGCAAACCAAGCTTCATCGGGTCGAGATCGGTGATGGTCAGCGCCCAGGCGACCACCGAGCCCGCGCCCGAACCACGGCCCGGGCCAACCGGAATGTCATGATCCTTGGCCCATTTGATGAAGTCCGCGACGATCAGGAAATAGCCGGGAAAACCCATCTGGATGATGACGTCGAGCTCGAATTCCAGCCGCTCGCGATAGGGAATGGTCCAGTCGTCGGACGTGTCGCTCGCGAACGGCAGGTTCTGGAGTTCGGCGATCCGCCGCAGCCGCATGTCGAGCCCGGCCCGTGCATCGGCGCGCAGTGCCTCGGACTCGGCATCGCGGTCGCCGGCAAGACTTGGCAGGATCGGCTTGCGTGCCGGCGCCGCCACGGCACAGCGTTGCGCGACCACAAGGGTGTTCGCAATTGCCTCGGGCAAATCGGCGAACAGCATGCGCATGTCCTTGGCCGGCTTCATCCAGGCGTCGGGCGAACTGCGCGGGCGATCGTCGCTGGCGATATAAGTCGAATTGGCGATGCACAGCATCGCGTCATGCGCCTCGCTGAAATCCTCGTCGGCGAAGCAGCACGGATTGGTCGCGACCAGCGGCAGATCGCGTTCATAGGCCAGGTCGAGCAAGCCCGGCTCCGCCCTGCCCTCAGTCTCGTCGAGCCGCCGCGTCAGTTCGATATAGAGCCGGTCGCGGAACAGCGACTGTAGTCGATCGACATAAGCGCGCGCGCGATCATCCTGTCCTTCGGCGAGCAGTCGCGTCAGGCCGCCCTCTCGCCCCGCCGTCAGCGCGATCACGCCGTCGGTGCGCCCCTCAAGCGTCGCGAAATCGACATGCGGCGCCTGCTCGATCGGGCGATCTAGATGCGCCATCGAAACCAGCGCGCAGATATTCTGATACCCTGCCTCGTCCTGCGCATAAAGCGCGAGCCAGTCGAGCGGCGCCTCGACGCCCTCGGGCATATCGGGCCGCGCCACCCCGAGCATCGCGCCGATGATCGGCTGCACGCCCGCGCCCTTCGCGGCGTCGGAAAACGCCATCGCGGCATAAAGGCCGTTACGATCGGTCAGTGCGGCTGCCGGAAAACCCAGTTCCTGGGCGCGTTTGGCGATCGCCTTGGGTTCGATCGCACCGTCGAGCATCGTGTACGACGAGAAGATACGTAAGGGTACGAACGCGGAATGAGGCATGGGCCCGTTATGCGGACACTAGCGCTTCAAGGGAAGCGCCGAGGCGGCGAAACCTGTGGGCAAAACGATCGATAACACTGTCGCATCGCCCGGCCACCCGCCGAACCGGCTTAAAGCAGCTTCTCGATATCCGCCTCGATATCCTCGGGCTTGGTCGTCGGGGCATAGCGCGCGATCGTCTTGCCTTCGCGATCGACCAGGAACTTGGTGAAATTCCACTTGATGCCGGTCGATCCGAGCAGGCCCGGCGCGTCCGAGCGCAGCTTCTGGAACAATGGATCGGCGTCGGATCCATTGACGTCGATCTTGGCGAACACCGGGAAAGTCACGTCATAGGTCAGCGTGCAGAAATTCGCGATCTCCGCCGCATCGCCCGGCTCCTGACCGCCGAACTGGTTGCACGGAAAACCGAGCACCTCGAACCCGCGATCGGCATATTTGCGGTGTAGCGCCTCAAGCCCCTCATATTGCGGCGTAAAGCCGCATTTGGAGGCAGTGTTGACGATCAATAGCACTTTGCCGGCATAGGCAGCCAGGTCGGCGCTGCTGCCGTCCGCCGCCCTGACGCTCATCTCGGTGATCGCGGTCATCGCTTTTCCCCTTCATGTCGCGCCAACAGATGGTCGAGATTGGCGCGAACGCCCGGCCATTCGGTCGCGGTGATCGAATAGACGACGGTATCACGCAAATGGCCATCCGGCATGATCATATGATTGCGCAGCACGCCGTCCTGCTTCGCGCCCAACCGCTCGATCGCGCGTTGCGAGCGCTTGTTGAGCCAGTCGGTGCGCAACTGGACGCACGAGCAACCAAGCTCATCGAACGCATGGGCGAGCAGCAGCCGCTTCGCCTCGGTATTGAGCCCGGTCCGTTGCACGCGCCGGGCATAGAGCGTGCCGCCGATCTCCACCCGCGAATGCGCCGCGCTCATCCGCATGAAACGCGTAGTCCCGGCAAGCTTGCCCTCGCCATCGAGCACGGCGAACGGCATCGCCCGGCCGGCCTTGCGCTCATTCCTCAGTTTTGCCATCCAGGCGTGGATCGTCACGGCATTCGGGACGACGGTGTAGAACAGATCGGACAGATCGTCGGCGATCGCCTCGACCAGGGCGTCGCTATCCTGCTCGACGAACGGACGAAGCGTCACATGCCGTCCGACCAGCACCGGCGTTTCGCGCCACAGGCTCACCCCAGCCGCCCCTCATGCAGTCGCACAACCCGGTCCATCTTCAGCGCCATCCGCTCGTTATGGGTCGCGACCAGCGCCGCCGACCCTTCGTGACGGACGAGGCGGAGGAACTCGGCAAGAACGATGTCGGCGGTGGCCTCGTCGAGATTACCGGTCGGCTCATCAGCGAGCACCAGCGCAGGCCGGTTGGCGAGCGCGCGGGCGACGGCGACGCGCTGCTGCTCGCCGCCCGACAATTGGCTCGGTCGGTGCGTCAACCGCTCGCCGAGACCGAGCGCAGTGAGCAGCGAGGCGGCGCGCTCATCGGCCTCGGCGCGAGTCTTGTCGCGGATCAATTGCGGCAGGACGACATTCTCGGCTGCGTTGAAATCCGGCAGCAAATGATGGAATTGATAGATGAAACCGAGATAGTCGCGGCGCACCAGCGTGCGGCCATGCGCATCGAGCTTCGCCGCTTCGCTGCCGGCGATCCGGATCGATCCGCCGAACCCGCCCTCGAGCAGTCCGATCGCCTGCAACAGCGTGGATTTGCCCGATCCGGATGGGCCGAGCAACGCGACGATCTCGCCCTTGCCCACGGTCAGGTCGACGCCGCGCAATACTTCGATCGTGACGTCGCCCTGCGTAAAGCTGCGGACCAGACCTTTTACGGCCAGAACGGGCTCACTCATAACGCAATACCTGTACCGGATCGGTGCTCGCCGCCTTGAATGCGGGATAGAGCGTCGCAAGGAAGCTGAACACCAGCGCCATCAGCGCGATCACGACGATCTCGACCGGATCGGTCTTGGACGGCAGTTCGGTCAGGAAGCGGATCGCCGGATCCCACAGATTCTGCCCGGTGAGGAACTGTACGAAATTCACCACGCCCTGCCGGTAATAGAGGAAGACGAAACCAAGGATCAGGCCGGCAAGCACACCAAGTGCGCCAATCGTCGTACCGACCACCATGAAGATCCGCATCAGCCCGCCGCGCGACGCGCCCATCGTGCGCAGAATCGCGATGTCGCGCGTCTTGGCGCGTACCAGCATGATCAGCGACGACAATATGTTGAACACCGCGACAAGGATGATGATCGACAGCACGGTGAACATCGCCACGCGTTCGACCGCCAGCGCCTCGAACAATTGTGCGTTCAACTGGCGCCAGTCGGCGACCACCGCCCTGCCCCCGATCTTGTCGGCAAGCGGCGCCAGGATTGTGCCGACGCGGTCGGCATCCTGGGTCTGGATCTCGACCATCCCCACATTATCACCGAGCAGGAGCAATGTCTGCGCGTCCGCCAGCGGCATGATCACATAGGCCTTGTCGTAATCATACACGCCGATTTCGAAGATCGCGCCGACAGTGTAGGATACGATTCGCGGCACGGTGCCGAAAGGCGTGGTCGGTCCTTGCGGACTGATCAGCGAAATTTCGCTGCCGACCTGCGCGCCGAGCGCTTCGGCCAGCCGCGATCCGATCGCAATCTTGCCGCTGCCCTGTTTCAAATTGCTCAGCGATCCCATCACCACCTTGCTGCGGATCGTTGGGTTGCCGAGGATGTCCTCGACCCGCATGCCGCGCACCAGCACACCTTCGACCCGCCCGTTGTACGTGGTCATCAGCGGCTGTTCGATCATCGGCGTAGCGCTGGTCACGCCGGGCGTCGCCTGCGCGTTTTTCACGATCTCGCGCCAGTCGGGCAGCCTTCCGCCGACTCCCTGCACCACCGCATGACCGTTCAGCCCGACGATCTTGTCGAACAGCTCGGCGCGAAAGCCATTCATCACGCTCATGACGATGACCAGGGCGGCGACGCCAAGCATCACCGCGACCAGGCTGATGCCGGCGACAAGGAAGATGAACGCCTCGCCCCTGCCCGGCAGGAGGTAGCGCCGCGCGATCATGCGTTCGTAGCGTGACAATATCATGGGTGTCGGTGATGCCAGCCGAGGAAGGAGGCTGTCGCTCTACGTTGGGCTTGCGTCGTGTGCAACCAAAAGCCCCTGTTGCGCAATCGCCACAGGGTGGCCGCAATCGAACCACAATGGTCATAATCCCGGTGACAAACCGCACTGCCGATCCTAGCACTTCCGACACTGACACACAGGCAACGGCCGTGGTTCGGGGAATGCTTTCAGCTCCGCCTCAAAAGGGTGTGCAGCGAGGGCGGGACAAGGGGGCTGACGAGCGATCGTCACGCAGGCGCCCGGGCTGGAAACGGTCCGGGCGTTTGACATTTCAGGGCCTTGCGGCTCCGGTGCGCATCGGCGCGACATTCCAGATCGACAGCGTCATAGCGACGAAGAGCCAGCTTCCGGGCCGCCTTTGACGTCGACGCGGCCGCCGCCATGGCCGCGACAGGCCAATAGAAAACCCCCTCCCGCAAGCGGGAGAGGGTCATCGATGCTTAGAATGAGGCGCTGACCGTCAGCCCGTAAGTGCGTGGATCGCCAGGGTTGCCGGCGATCAGGCCGGTGTTGCCCGGCGTGGTCGCGAGCAATTCGAAATACTTTGCATCAAAGGCGTTCCGCACCCAACCGAAGACATTGAAGTCGTCGGTGCGATATCCGACGCGGAAGTTCGCGAGGGTGTAGCCGTTGATATCGGTATAGATCGAGCGCGAGGCATTGGACGAGAATGTGGTCCGCGAATTGGCATCGGCCGCCAGATACGCTTCGCCATCAAGTCCAAACAGTTTTGCCGGAACGTTATACTCCCCGCCATAGGAGAAAGCCCATTTCGAAATGCCGGGCAGCAACTGGCCCGAAATGTTGCAGACCAGCGGACTGTTGGTGCCCGGCGCGCCCGGCGCACCGATCACCGCGCCGCTGCCGCCACCCGAGAGTTCAGGCGGGCAAGGTGCATTCTTGAAGTCGATATATTTTGGATCGGTATAGGCGCCGTTCGCATAGAAGTTGAACCGCGCCGTTGGGCGGATGGAGAAGTCAGCCTCGATACCACGCACCCGCACTTTGTTCGCATTGGCCAGGTACCCGCGCAACGCAGAGGTCGAGCTGTCATTCACGATCGCCTGATAATCCTTGATCTGGGTCCAGTAGGCGGTGAGGTTGAGTGTCGCTCTGCGATCCCAGAACTGCGATTTCAGACCAAGTTCGAAATGATCGACCTTTTCTGGCTTGATCTGGGCGAACTGAGTCTGAGCGACGCCACCCACGACTGGCACCCCGTTGAGGTTCAGGCCGCCCGATTTGAACGTGTGCGCATAGGTTGCGTAGAACAGGATATCGCGCGTCGCTTTGTATGACGCTGTCAGATCATAGGTGAGGTTCCAGGCCTTATAAGTTTCGTCCCTGAATGCCTGTGGCTGAATCGCTGTGCGCTGTTCAATCTGGCGCGGATTTCCACCAGTTGCGGGAACGAGATTCCCCTGCGCATCCCTCACGATGCTGACGTAGCTGCCGATCTTGTTGTCATAGTTGACGCGGACGCCGGGCGAGATCGTGAATTTATCGGTCAGATCCCAGTTGAGCTTGCCGAACACCGCACCACTGAAGTTTTTCAGGCGAATATCGTTTTCTGCGGTCAGGCCGTCGAGCACGGTCGGGTCGAGATACAGGAAGGGACTACCGGGTGCCGTCGTATCGCGCACGGTCGGGCTGATCAGCCAACGGCTCGCCGCCGATCCTTGCCGCTGGGTCCCGGTGGTATGGATGTCCTGATAGAAACCGAAGACGCCAAGGACATAGTCGAAACCGCTGCCCTTCCCGGCATAGCGGAATTCCTGCGTGTACTGATTCTGCTTGGTCGGGTTCTGCGACAAGGTAGTAATCGGCAGGCCGGTGAAATCGCGATCGTTCTTCGGCCCCCAGTCCCAGAAACGCCATGCCGTGACCGAGGTCAATGTTCCGGAACCCAGTTCCAGCTCGCCGCGCAGCGACACGCCGCCAAGCACGTTCTTCGCGTTCAGTTCGGCATCGACATCGGTCACGCGGTCGAACGGATTGCGGCTCGGCACGACATAGTTCAGCGCGGCCGACAATGCATCGTATTGACGGTTTAGCGCGCGCTGCGTCGTGCCGGTCCGAACGAAGATCTGCGCGCAGCACGCCGGGTCCTGACGATTATAATCGCCCGACAAGGTCAGGTTGAGGCTGTCGGTTGCCTTCCACAGCAATGCACCGCGAACGCCGATATTATCCTGCGCGTTGACATAGGTGCCCGTCGCGACATTGAAGATCGTGCCGCGCCGGCTGGTGGTCGAAAGACCGAGACGCACAGCGAGCGTGTCACTGATCGGGCCCGAAACCGACGCCTTGGCCTGTTTGAACGAAAGGTTGCCGGCGGTGACTTCGGCGCGTCCCTCGAAATCGAAGCTTGGCGGCTTCGACGTGATGTTGATCGCGCCGGCCACCGTGTTCTTGCCATAAAGCGTACCCTGCGGACCGCGCAGCGTCTCGACCTGCTGCACGTCGAGGAAATCGAGCGTGGCAACCGCGACGCGGCTGAAATAGACCTGGTCGATATAGACACCGACCCCCTGGTCGATTCCGTCATTGGTCAGGCCGAGCGGCGCGCCAAGCCCGCGGATGTTGACCGACGAATTGCGCGGGTTCGACGAATAGAATTGCAGCGTCGGCTGAAGCTGTTGAAGCCGCTGCACGTTGAAGCTGCCGGTGCTGTCCAGTTCCTTGACGCCGACCACCGAGATCGCGATCGGCACATCCTGCACCGCTTCCGCGCGACGGCGTGCGGTGACGATGATGTCGGACGCGACCGAGCTGCGCTGAACATCCTCTTCGTCACGCTCTTGCGTACCGGGAACGGCCAGGGTCGGCGTGACAGGCGGCGGAGCAACGGGTTCCGGAGTCGTTTGTGCAATCGCGGTCGAAGCCAACAAAGCGGAAAGAGTGTGAGCGAGCATTAATGATTCCCCCTAGAGACTCACTTAAACTCCACTATTTTGCTGGGAGTTCGACCCGCTGCGTTCTTGCCCCGCCTAAAGTTGAACTTCACGCCAACGGAAATCCGCGCTTTTTGCCTTGAGCTCCATCGATGAAGCGACCCAAATGAGCGCCGCACGGTGTCATCCACTCCCAGATCGATCCATAATCAGCGCGCATTTGGTCCGATTTCATTTCATGCCGAGCGGAGACCGCCCGGCAAAGTCAGACCGGAGACATATGGAAAATGACATTCGGCGGGCCAATGCGCGATCGACTTCGCGCTGGTTTGATGTTCCATATCTCCCCAAATCACGTTACCGCCCACGTCGGTCTATTTAGTCATTAAACGACTGAGATATTTCGGATTATTCTCAATTTCTCATGAAATCGCAGCATGAGAAATGGAACGCTCCCGGTGTGCCATATCTCCCTGCTCCGTCGCGCGCCGTGATTCAATCATCGCGCAGGCTGTGGTCATGCCAGTCTCTTACCGGAGCTAGCCGGCTCGCTCTTTCTTATCGTCGAAACAGGATCGCCAAATGCAAACGGCCCTTCCCCGCTTTGGGAAAAGGGCCGTGCAGTTGGACTGCTTCATCAATCAGGAGAGCGTTCGCCCCCTGCGTCGAAGCGAATTTTGCCGAGCCTTATTGCTCGCAGTTATTTGCCAGCCCTACCTGCTTGAGATTGTTCGTGGTCTGTGAGCGGGGCGGGCGCCCTTCCGTTGCCATCTTACCACCAGGCAGCGCCGCGCCCGGTGCCGCACGTTCGGGACCGGTCGTACCGTCGAACAGCTTCACCTTTGCTCCGCCGCTGCGCACGGCGGTCGGGCAACCCCGGTCGGCGTCTCGCAGATCCTTGGGGCCGTCCACTCGGGCGGACAAAGGTGCGGTGGCGAACAATAGCGAGCTAAATGCTGTCGCAATGAAAATTGTCTTCATGATAAATCCTTCCAATCCAAAACGGTACGGATCGTCGCTAAGACGGATCCGCGATCCTGATCGCCGTTCCTCGATTGGCCGGCGTGGTAAGCATGAATTAGCGTCGGGGTGCACGCGCCGGCAGGTGCAACGACGCGCGGCGACATACGCAACGGTTGTGCAACCGTTGCATGAGAGCTGAGTTGATCCACTCTCCCTGTTGTCGAGCAACAGGGAGAAAACCGGATTCAGACCAGCCGGCTCTGCTTGACCGCCGCTTCGACGAAACTGGCGAACAGGGGATGCGGATCGAACGGCTTGCTCTTCAATTCGGGATGGAACTGAACACCGATAAACCAGGGATGGTCGGGCCGCTCGACGATCTCGGGCAGCGTGCCGTCGGGTGACATGCCCGAAAAGACCAGGCCGCCCTTTTCGAGCGTGTCGCGATAGCCGGTGTTGACCTCGTAACGGTGGCGATGGCGCTCGCTGATATCGTCCCCGCCATAGATCGAGGCGACCACGCTGTTACCGGCCAGTTTTGCAGGATAAGCGCCGAGCCGCATCGTGCCGCCCAGATCGCCGCCCGCTTCGCGCTTCTGGATGCCGTCGGCGGTCATCCATTCGGTGATCATGCCGACCACCGGCTCGTCGGTCGGGCCGAATTCGGTCGATGACGCGTCGGGGATGCCGCCCAGGTCGCGCGCGCCCTCGATGCAGGCCATCTGCATGCCGAAACAGATGCCGAAATAGGGCACGCGGCGCTCGCGCGCAAAACGCACGCTGGCAATCTTGCCTTCGGCGCCACGCTCGCCGAACGCGCCGGGCACGAGGATCGCATGAAGTGGTTCGAGCTTGGCCGCGATGTCGCTGTCGGTCTGCTCGAACAATTCGGCGTCGATCCACTGGATGTTGACCTTGACCCGGTTGGCGATGCCGCCATGGACCAGCGCCTCGTTGAGCGATTTATAGGCGTCCGGCAGGCCGACATATTTGCCGACCACGCCGATCGTGACCTCGCCTTCGGGATTCTCCAGCCGGTCGACGATGTCGATCCAGCGGTCGAGCTTGGGCGCTTCGCCCGGCTCGATGCCGAACGCGCGCAGCACTTCCGAATCGAGCCCCTCGGCATGATACTGCATCGGCACGGCATAAATGCTCTTCGCATCGAGCGCTGGGATGACGGCGGCCTGCGGCACGTTGCAGAACAGCGATATCTTGGCGCGATCGCTGGCTGGCAACGGCTGTTCGCAGCGGCACACCAGAATGTCGGGCTGGACTCCGAGTGCGGCAAGCTCACGCACCGAATGCTGGGTCGGCTTGGTCTTCAACTCGCCCGCGGCGGCGATGTAGGGCACCAGAGTGACGTGGATGCTGACCGACTGATCCCGGCCAAGGTCGTTCCTTAACTGGCGAATCGCCTCGATAAAGGGCAGCGATTCGATATCGCCCACGGTGCCGCCGATTTCGCACAGCACGAAATCGACATCGTCGGTGTGCGCCTGGGCGAACTCCTTGATCGCGTCGGTGACGTGCGGGATGACCTGCACTGTCGCGCCGAGGTAATCGCCGCGCCGTTCCCGTGCGATGATCTGCTGATAGATTCGCCCTGAGGTGACATTGTCCGACTGACGCGACGGCACGCCGGTAAAGCGCTCGTAATGGCCAAGGTCGAGATCGGTCTCCGCGCCGTCGTCGGTCACATAGACTTCGCCATGCTGATAAGGCGACATCGTACCGGGATCGACGTTCAGATAGGGATCGAATTTGCGGATACGCACGCGATAGCCGCGTGCCTGCAGGAGAGCCGCGAGGCTCGCTGCCATGAGACCTTTGCCGAGCGAGGAGACCACGCCGCCGGTGATAAAAATAAACCGCGCCATGGGAGCAAAGGCCTAGCGTCGTTATGGGCCGCACGACAAGCGCGCGACTCCGAAATACTGTTAAAAATCCGACGAGGTGCGGATCGCGACGTGATTATTGGGCGAGCGGAACCGTGTTGTTGCTCGCTGGTGCCGTGACATTCGCCGCAAGCGCAGCGGCGGTCGCCGCATCCGCAGCCGGCGGTGGCGCCGCAGCCGGAGCGACCGGCGCGCTGCGGGCGAGCGACGGATCGATCGTCAGCGTCTGGCGAGTCGATGCCATGATCGCGAGCACGATGCTCAATGCGACGAACACCGCCGCGAGCGTGGCCGTCGCATGAGTGAGAAAATCCGCCGCGCCGCGTGCCGACATCAGGCCCGACGGGCTGCCGCCCGTCGTCAGACCACCACCCTCCGACTTCTGCACCAGAATGACGCCGACCAGCAGGGCGGCGATGATGGCGTGAACGACGAGGATGAAAGTGAACATGTGGTGGGTTGCGCGATCTTTGAATGGGGAAAGCGGCCACATAGGCGACGTGGCCCGCTCGATCAACCACCGCCGATCAACCATCGCACCAGGGAAACGGCTCGGCGGCTAAGATGAACATTTCGCATCCGCACTGAAACCAGCCGCGTTCGCGGGCGTTATGGGGATTGATGTCGCTGTCCCCGACATTGCGTAACGTGGAATTCTATTGTGGCCACCATGCTTGAACGTTCCCCCGGCGCGTCCGCGCCCGCCGGCTCCTCCCTCGGCTCCTGGATGCAGGCGCTGGTCGATTATGTACGATCCGGCGAACCCGATCTGACCAATCGACAAATGGCTTTGTTGCTTGTCGTCTATCTCAAACCGGGGCCCCATACGGTGCGTGGGCTTGCCCGAGTGCTGAATGTATCTAAACCGGTCGTCACACGCGCCTTGAACAGGCTCGGTGCGCTGGGCTATCTGCGCCGCCAGCGCGACGATAGCGACAAGCGCAACATTTTCGTCGCCAAGACCAGTGAAGGGGCAGAGTTTCTTGAAGAGTTCGGGCAATTCCTCGGCGATGCCGAGCAACCCGCCGCCCGCCGGGCCAGCGCGTAGAAGGTTCGCACTGACCGGGCCGTCGACCAGACTCGACCCGCGTACCAATGCTGTCCGTCGCGATATCGCCGATATTCGCCTCGCGGAACTCGTCTTCGCGCCGCACTATGCCGCGCCCCTCGCCATGATCGTTGAGGGCGAGACGATTCTGCGGGCGGAATCTTCCCCGGGCTCGGATACGGTCGCGATCCTGAAGACGGACGAGATTTTCGAAGTACTCGAATTCTCCGGTGGCAATGCTTGGGGCATCTCGCCCGCACATGGACTGGTCGGCTATCTCGACGCCGGTCGCCTGACCTCGCTCGCGTCATGACTGTCAGCCTGTTCATCGACGGCGCCGCCGGCACCACTGGCCTCGAGATTCGCGAGCGGCTCGCCAGTCGCGCCGATATCGCCATCATCGAGATTGACGATGCACGGCGCAAGGACGCGACCGCGCGGGCCGAAGCGCTGAACGATGCCGATTTCGTCATCCTCTGCTTGCCCGACGACGCCGCGCGCGAAGCGGTGGCGCTGATCACCAATGACCGAACCCGCGTGATCGATGCATCGACCGCATTTCGCACGGCGGAGGGCTGGTCCTACGGTTTCCCCGAGCTCGAACCCGGTCAGACCGCGGCGATCGCCGAAGCGATGCGGGTGAGCAATCCCGGCTGTTATCCGACCGGGTTCCTTGCGCTGGTGCGTCCGCTGGTGCGCATGGGTCTGGTGCCGGTCGACTGGCCGATCACGGTCAATGCCGTGTCGGGCTATTCCGGTGGCGGCAAGTCGATGATCGCCGAATATGAGGGCAGCAATCCGCCGCCCGCCGCTCGCGCCTATGCACTTGGTCTTGCCCATAAGCATGTACCCGAGATGCAGAAACATGCGCGGCTCGAACATGCGCCGATCTTCATGCCCTCGGTCGCCAATACCTATCGCGGGATGATCGTCGAAGTACCGCTGCCGCTTCACGCGTTTCCGCGACGGCCGAGCCTGCATGTGTGCGAGGCGGTGCTCAGCGAGGCTTATCGTGACTGTGCGCTGATCCGCATCGCCGAGGGCGACACCGACACGATAGCGATCGAGGCGGATGCGGGCACCGACCGACTCACGCTCCGCGTGTGCGGCAATCCCGACACCGGTCAGGCGCGGCTGATCGCGACGCTCGACAATCTCGGCAAGGGAGCGGCGGGTGCGGCGGTGCAGAATCTGAACATCATGGCAGGATTCGACCCAATCGCCGGGCTGACTGTCTAACGCACACCTATTCAGATTGTCCGCGCGCGTATCGCACGGTACCGCGCGGCACGTCGAACCAAGGAAGAGATCATGCGCAATCCAGTGGCCAAGCTGCTCCTGTTCGGTGCGACCGGCGATCTGGCGCAGCGCATGCTGTTGCCGTCGCTCTATGGCCTGCATGCCGACGGATTGTTGCCGGAAGAGCTGACGATCACCGGCACGGCGCGCTCCGAGCATGACGATGCCAGCTTCCGTAAGTTTGCGAAGGGCGCGCTCGACGAATTCCTGCCCGCCGACCGCAAGGACGAGAAGGCGATGAAGTCGTTCCTCGAGCGGCTCGGCTACCAGCCGCTCGATGCGACCGACATGGCGCATTACAAGGATCTGGCGAAGAAGGTCGGCGATGTCTCCAGCGGCCTCGCCATCTTCCTGTCGACCGCGCCGTCGCTGTTCGAACCGGTGATCAAGGGACTTGCCGGCGCCGGCCTGGCCGGGGAAACCGTTCGGATCGGACTCGAAAAGCCGCTTGGTTACGACCTGGAAAGCAGCCGTGAGATCAACGACACGGTGGCCACCGCCTTCCCTGAAGACCGCACGTTCCGCATCGACCATTATCTCGGCAAGGAAACCGTCCAGAACATCCTCGCGCTGCGTTTCGGCAACAGCTTCTTCGAGCCGGTATGGAATGCGCGCGGCATTGACAATGTCCAGATCACCATCGCCGAAACGGTCGGGCTGGAGGATCGCGCGGGCTATTACGAGACCGCCGGAGCGCTGCGCGACATGGTGCAGAACCATATGCTGCAGCTTCTTGCGCTGATCGCGATGGAACCCCCTGCCCGCTTCGACGGTACTTCGGTCCGCGACGAAAAGGCCAAGGTATTCCGTTCGCTGCGCCAGATGGCGCCAGCCGATGTGCCGCATTTGACCGTC
Source organism: Sphingomonas sp. So64.6b (assembly GCF_014171475.1). NCBI lineage: Bacteria > Pseudomonadati > Pseudomonadota > Alphaproteobacteria > Sphingomonadales > Sphingomonadaceae > Sphingomonas > Sphingomonas sp. So64.6b. Next base: position 1,557,993 of record NZ_CP048817.1, on the reverse strand, counting down.
ACCGGCCAATATGGCGCGGGCGCGGTCAATGGCGAGATCGTCAAAAGCTATGCCGATGAACTGGGCAAGCCGTCGAACACCGAAACCTTCGTCGCGATCAAGGCGCATGTCGATAATTGGCGCTGGCAGGGCGTGCCCTTTTACCTGCGCACCGGCAAGCGCATGCCCGCCCGTCGCTCGGAGATAGCGATCCAGTTCAAGGCGGTGCCGCATTCGATGTTCGGCGACCGGGGCGGCTTGCTTCAGCCCAACATGCTGATCATCCGGTTGCAGCCGGAGGAATATGTTCGGCTGCTGGTGATGGCCAAGGAGCCCGGACTCGACCGCGACGGCATCCGCTTGCGCGAAGTGCCGCTCGATCTCAGCCTCGATAGCGCCTTTGCCGGAACGCGGCGGCGCATCGCTTATGAACGGCTGCTGCTTGATTTGATCGAAGGCGACCCGACCTTGTTCGTGCGTCGCGACGAGGTCGAGGCGCAGTGGCAATGGATCGATGCGATCCGCGCCGGCTGGGATGCCAATGGCACGAAACCGAAATCATATGCCTCGGGCAGTTGGGGCCCGTCGGCGGCAATCGCGCTGACCGAACGCGATGGCGTCACCTGGCAGGATGACTAAGTGATCAGCCGATTCAACCGCCGCTCGGCACGAGCGGTTCAACATTCAAAATTGCGAGAAGACAGATGAGCGAAGAGATCGAATGGTGGGATTACGATGACGCCGACGAGATGGCGGACGCGGTCGCTGGCGATATCGCATTCGTGATCGAAAGCGCGATCGATGCCCGCGGGGCGTGCGTCATCGCATTGCCTGGCGGCAAGACCCCGCTGCCGATCTACGCCAAGCTTGCCGCGAGTAAGATCGACTGGAAGCGGGTCACGATCATCCCGACCGACGAACGCATCGTGCCGCTTGGCGATCCACTGTCCAACATCACCGCGATCGGCAAGGTCTTCATCCCCAAGGGTGCGCGAGTCATCCCGATCATCAGCGAAGCCGCTGCGGATTATAAGGCGGCCGGGCGCGCAGCCGATTCGCGCCTCGGCGACCATCACTGGCCGCTCGACCTGTGCCTGCTTGGCGTCGGCGCCGATGGCCATACCGCGTCGATCTTCCCGGGCCCCGATTATGAGGAAGCATTGTCGGGTCCGCGCGAACGCCGTGCGCTCGGCGTCATGCCCGATCCGATGCCGCCCGAGGCGCCCGTCCCGCGCGTATCGCTGAGCCTCGCCGCGATCGTCTCGGCCCGTGCCCTGACGCTTGCGGTGACCGGCAGCGCCAAACGCAAGATCATCGAACAGGCGATCAAGCAAGGCCCGTCCTCGCCCTATCCGATCGGCCGCGTGCTCGCCGACGCCGAATTGCCGGTCGACATTCACTGGAGCCCCGACGCCGAATGACGCTCCATGCCGCCGTCTCTGCCGTCACGGATCGGATCATCGAGCGATCGAGACCGACCCGTGACGCCTATCTCGCGCTGATCCGGCATGAGCGCGACAATAGCGTTCATCGCCCGATGCTCGGCTGCGCCAACCTCGCGCACGGTTATGCCGGTACCGACGAGGATCGCGACGCGATGAAGGCCGGCGGCGGCATGAATATCGGCATCGTCACCGCATACAACGACATGCTCTCGGCGCACGCGCCCTATTATCGTTACCCAGAGCAGATGAAGATATGGGCGCGCGAAGCTGGTGCAACGGCGCAGGTCGCAGGCGGCGTGCCGGCGATGTGCGACGGCGTGACGCAAGGCTATCCCGGCATGGACTTGTCGCTGTTCAGCCGCGACACGATCGCGATGAGCACTGCAATCGCGCTGAGCCACGGCATGTTCGAGGGCGCAGCCTTGCTCGGCATTTGCGACAAGATCGTGCCCGGATTGCTGATGGGCGCGTTGCGCTTCGGCCATCTGCCGATGATCCTGATCCCGGCCGGGCCGATGCGCTCGGGCATCGCCAACAAGGTGAAAGCACAGGTCCGCGAGCTTTATGCCGAGGGCAAGGCGACCCGCGAGCAACTGCTCGAATCGGAGATCGCTGCCTATCATGGCAAGGGCACCTGCACCTTTTACGGCACCGCCAATTCCAATCAGATGATGATGGAAATGATGGGCCTGCACATGCCCGGCGCCGCGTTCGTCAATCCGGGTACCAAGCTGCGCCAGGAACTGACGCGCGGCGCGGTCCATCAACTGGCCAAGATCGGCTGGGCCGGTGAAGATTATCGCCCGCTTGGCGAATGCGTCGATGAAAAGGCGATCGTCAACGCCGCGATCGGCTTGCTCGCGACGGGCGGTTCGACCAACCATTTGATCCACCTGCCGGCGATCGCCGCCTGTGCGGGCATCGTGATCGACTGGGATGATTTCGACCGCCTGTCGCGCTCGATCCCGCTGATCGCGCGAGTCTATCCCAATGGCTCGGCCGACGTGAACGGCTTCGAGGATGCCGGCGGCATGCCTTATGTCATTCGCGAACTGCTCGATGCCGGACTGCTTCATCGTGACATCAAGACTGTCGCCGGTCACGACCTGACCGACTACGGCAAGACCGCAACGCTCAACAGCGACACCCTGTCCTGGGTTGATCCGGGCGCGAGCAAGGACGACACGATCGTCCGGCCCGCAATCGATCCTTTCTCCGCAGAGGGCGGCTTTCGCATCCTTGCCGGCAATCTCGGCCGCGCCTGCATCAAGGTCAGCGCGGTCGATCGGGACCGCTGGACGATCGAAGCACCGGCGCGGGTCTTTTCCACTCAGCAGGAAGTGCAGGACGCGTTCAAGGCAGGTGAGCTCGATCGCGACGTGGTCGTCGTGGTGCGTTTCCAGGGGCCGCGCGCCAACGGCATGCCCGAACTGCACAAGCTGACGCCGCCACTCGGCGTGCTTCAGAATCGCGGGTTTCGCGTTGCCCTCGTCACCGATGGCCGCATGTCGGGCGCATCGGGCAAGGTGCCGTGCGCGATCCATTCCAGCCCCGAGGCACTGGGCGGCGGTCCGCTCGGCAAAGTCCGCGATGGCGACATTATCCGCGTCTGCGCGCAGGAAGGCGAGCTTATCGCCCTGGTCGATCCGGCCGAATGGGAAGCACGCGAACATTGCATCGCACCCCCGCCCGCGATGGGCACCGGCCGCGAGCTCTTCGCGATGATGCGCGATCGCGCGAACGAAGCCGAGCGCGGCGCTTCCGCCATGCTTGCGGCGATGGGGTGGTAGAATTGAAGGGCGGTAAGATGGAAGTCGTAACGGTCGATATCGGCGGCACCCATGCCCGCTTCGCCATCGCCGAGGTCGCGGATGGCCGCGTCGTCTCGCTCGGCGAGCCGATGACGCAGAAGACCGCCGAGCATGCCAGTCTCCAGACCGCCTGGCAGGCATTCGGTGCCGCGCTCGGCCGCCCTGTCCCCCGCGCCGCGGCGATCGCGGTGGCCTCGCCGATCGGTGGCGAGGTGATCAAGCTGACCAACAATCCGTGGATCATCCGCCCTGCCCTTATTCCCGATCGGTTGGATGTCGATGATTATGTCCTGATCAACGATTTCGGCGCGATCGGCCATGCCGTGGCGCAAGCGCCCGATAGCGAATTCCTGCATCTCGCCGGACCGGATCAACCTTTTCCGCCAACCGGCGTGTTGACCGTATGTGGCCCGGGCACCGGCCTCGGCGTCGCACAGGTCTTTCGCACGGCCGATCGCTATCATGTGCTCGAGACCGAGGGCGGGCATGTCGATTACGCGCCGCTTGACGGCATCGAAGACGCCTTCGTCAAACATTTGCGCAAGAAATTCACTCGCGTCTCGACCGAACGGATCGTCGCCGGCCCCGGTATCGTCGGCATCTACGAAACGCTTGCCGAAATCGAAGGCCGCGCGATCCAGCGGCTTGACGACAAGGCGATTTGGTCGCTGGCGCTCGAAGGCCGGGACAGCCTCGCCCTCGCCGCGCTCGACCGTTTCTGCCTCAGCCTCGGGGCCGTTTCCGGCGACCTCGCACTAGCGCACGGCGCCAAGGGCGTGGTCATCGCCGGCGGCCTTGGCCTGCGCTTGAAAGAACATTTCGCACGATCCGGCTTTGCCGAGCGCTTCGCCGCCAAAGGCCGCTTCCAGCAGATGATGGCCGCGATCCCGGTCAAGCTGATAATACATCCACAGCCGGGCCTTTACGGCGCCGCCGCCGCCTTTGCACAGGAGCACACATCATGACGGGTATCGAAGCGATCATGCGGACCAGTGCGGTCATCCCGGTGCTGGTGATCGACGACGCCGCGACCGCCCGGCCGCTCGCCGAGGCGCTCGTCGCCGGTGGTTTGCGCGTGCTCGAGGTGACGATGCGCACCCCCGCAGCGCTCGATGCGATCCGTGAGATGAAGCAAGTCCCCGGCGCGATCGTCGGCGCCGGCACCGTCGTGACGCTCGAACAGTTCGACCAGGTCATGGACCTCGATGTCGAATTCATCGTCTCGCCCGGCCTGACCGAAAAGCTCGGCCGACCGATCGTCGACAGTGGCGTGCCTTATCTGCCCGGTATCGCCAATTCGGGCGACATCATGCGCGGGCTCGATCTTGGCCTGACGCACTTCAAATTTTTCCCCGCCGAAGCCTCGGGCGGCCTCAAGGCGCTAAAGGCCCTGGCCGCTCCTTTCTATCAGGCGCAATTCTGCCCGACCGGCGGGATCACCGAAGCGAGCGCCCCGGACTGGCTCGCGTTCGCCCCTGTGCTGTGCGTTGGCGGCAGCTGGGTGACCGGCGGCACGATGGCCGAGGTGGAGACCAAAGCACGCGCGGCCAGCGCACTGCGCCGCTGAAGGCTGTGAAAGGCTACGCGTCCATAAACGAAGGCGCTGGAATATTATTGAACGCTGTTTAATGATATCCGCCTCCGCTTAACGACAAGGCGCCATGGCCAGACGATCCGATCATACGCGCGAAGAGCTCAGGGCGATGATTGTCCGCGAAGGTCATCGCCAGATGTCCGAGGTCGGCTTTGCGCATTTCTCGGCGCGCGAAGTGGCCAAGCGGATCGGCTATTCGATCGGCACGCTCTACAACGTCTTTGAATCACATGATCTGCTGGTGCTGGCGATCAACGCTCGAACCCTTGCGTTATGGCAGGCACATGTCGAGGCACGGCTGGCGGCCGTCGAACAGGGCCGTTTGCGGACATTGGTCGAGGCCTATTTCGAATTCGCCATTCTCCACCGCCATGCCTGGACCGCGCTTTATGACCATCGCTTGCCGGATGATGTGCAGGCGCCGGAATATTATCGCGAGCAGATCCGCTCGCTGACCGGGATCGTGCGCGACGAGATCGCCGCCGTGCTGTCACCGGAACAGGCAGACCAGGCGGATTCACTGACCCGGTCATTGCTGGCAACGGTGCATGGCCATTGCTTCTTCACTCTGAACGGTACCTTCGCCCTGCTGGGTGAAACGACCCCACTCGAAACCGTCTATCGCCGCGTGCTGGAAACGATCGCCGCCGCATAAGTCGCTTTACAAAGAAATGAACACCGTTCAATAATATAACATGAACGCGACTCGCGGCATTGGTTTTCGATTGGTGGGCAGCGGTATCGCCCTGCCCCGCACAGCTATTCGCTCGACCGACATCGACCTTCGCATCGGCACCGAGCCCGGCTGGACCGAAGCTAATTTCGCCATCGCGACGCGCCATTATGCCCAACAGGACGAAACCAGCTCGATGCTCGGTGCACAGGCAGGAGCCGCCGCGCTGATCGATGCCGGATGGGATGCGGCCGATCTCGACGTAGTCATCGCGGCCTGCGGCGTGATGGAGCAGCCGATCCCCGGAACCGCGCCGCTGATTCAGCGCCGGCTCGGCATCGGCAGCAGCGGCATCACCGCGTTCGACGTCAACGCGACTTGCCTGTCGTTTATCGTCGCGTTCGAAACGCTGCTAATGGGCATGGCAGTCGGCAAATGGCGGCGCGGGTTGATCGTCTCCGCCGACATCGCATCGGCAGCACTCGATTTCACCTCGCCCGAGGCATCAGTGATCTTCGGTGACGGCGCGGCGGCAGTCGCGGTTGAAGCGGACGGGCCGAGCCTGTTGCTTGCCGCCCGGCTGAGCAGTTTCGGCGACGGTGCTGATTTGTGCCGATTGGAAGCCGGCGGCACCCGGCTGCGCCCGCATGACGATCTTGAAGGTTTTCTCGCCGCGAGCCGCTTCCGGATGGACGGCCCGGCATTATTCAGTGCCACCGCGCGCAGGTTTCCGCCCTTTCTGAAGCGTTTGCTGAATGAAGCCGGCATCGCGGCAGAGGCGATCGATACGATAATACCGCATCAGGCCAGCGCCGCGGCGCTCGAACATCTCAAACGCGCGGTGCCCGATGGCCATGCCCGGACGATCGATATCTTCCGCGATCATGGCAATCAGATCGCAGCGGGCATGCCGCACGCCCTGCACGTAGCGCGCAGTACCAGCCGCACCGCGCCGGGCACGCATAGCCTGTTGATCGGAACGTCGGCCGGCGTGTCGCTGGGCGGCGCAGTGATCCGATGGTGAGCCGTCATGCGCTGGTGACCGGCGCGACCGGCGGACTCGGCCGCGCGCTCGTCGGCGATTTGCTGGGCCAAGGATATCGAGTCACCGCCACGGGACGCGACGCACGCATCGGCGCGACGCTCGGTACGCGGTTCGTCGCTGCGGATCTCGTCACCGACCCGATCGAGCCGCTGGTCGAGGGTGTCGATGCGGTCTTTCATCTTGCCGCTCTGTCTTCGCCCTGGGGCGCGGCTGAGACTTTCCGCCGGATCAATATCGATGCCACCGAACGCTTGTTGCGGGCATCACGCAACGCCGGCTGCAGCGCCTTCGTCCATGCTTCAACGCCATCAATCTATGCCGAACGCCGGGACCGCATCGGCCTGACGGAAGACAGTCCGGTCGCGGCACGCTTCGCCAATGGCTATGCGGCAACCAAACATGCCGCCGAAAACCTGGTGCTCGCGGCCGACGCGCCTGCTTTCCGGACGGTGTCGTTGCGCCCACGCGCGATCGTCGGCCCGCACGACAGTGTGCTGCTGCCGCGCCTGATGCGCGCGGCGAGACGCGGCCGGTTTCCGCTGCCGGGCGGGGGTCATGCCCTGATCGAACCAACCGATGTCCGCGATGCCGCACTCGCCTTCGCGGCCGCGGATCGCCGACGCGAGCGCGCGGGCGGCCATGCGATCAATATTTCGGGCGGCGATCCGCGACCGCTGCGCCAATTGCTCGATCTGCTCTTCGCGCGGATGGGCGCGGACGTGCGTTATGTACCCGTGCCGGCGGGACTCGCCTTGGCCGTGGCAGGTGCGATGGAACGTATCGCGGCGCTGCTGCCGGGCCGGCCTGAGCCTCCCGCCACGCGTTATACCATCATGACGCTCGCTTATTCGCAAACGCTGCGCCTCGATCGCGCGAACACGCTGCTTGACTGGTCACCGCGTCACAATGTCGAAGCAATGGTCGATCATGCGTTGACCTCCCGGGAATCGTGCGATGCGTGAAACAGCCATTTCCCTGATCCGCGCCGGACATTGCGTCCATCCGCAGCGCATGACGATCCGCGATGGCAGCTGGCGCTCCGTTATCTATCCGGCGCTGTCGGTGCTGATCATCCATCCGGTGGAAGGGCCGATGCTGTTCGACACCGGATATGATCCTGCCTTCTTCGCGGCGACTCAGCCTTTCCCCGAGCGTTTCTACCGCTGGCTGACGCCCGTAACGTTGGCCGCCGGTTCCGAGGTCGCCAGTCAGCTCACGCGCTTCGGCCTCGCCCCCGACGATATTCGCCATCTTATCCTGTCGCATTTTCATGCCGATCATATCGCGGGCGCCCATGCCTTTCCCGGTGCCGCGATCCATTGCTCCAGGGCGGGGCTCGACGCCGCATGCTCAGGCGGACGGATCGCGTCGGTGCGACGCGGCGTGCTGCGTGCCCTGCTGCCGCCCGATATCGCGGCGCGGGCACGATTCTTCGAAGAAGCACCACGGGTCGCATTGCCTGACGCGCTGCAGCCATTCGATATGGGCGCCGACATTCTCGGCGACGGCAGCCTGTTGGCGGTCGAACTGCCCGGGCACTGCCCCGGCCATTGGGGTCTGGTGACCAACGACCAGGCCCATGGCGAGCATTTCCTGGTCGCCGACGCGGCATGGTCGACTGACGCGATCCGGCGCGACATGCCGCCGCCGGCGATCACCAGCAATTTCCTCGGCAGCGCGAGACGGGTCGAGGCGACGCTGCGGCAATTGAACGCATTGTGGCGGCGCAATCCCGCGATCCGCCTGACCCCGGCACATTGCCCGGAACGTGCCGCAGAAGCGGGGCAGTGAGCCGGACGATACTCCTGACTGGCGCGCGCGCGCCGGTCGCGGTCGATCTCGCCCGCTCCTTCGCGGCGGCGGGTTATGAAGTTCATCTCGCCGATTCGGTGATACCCTGGGCGGCGCGCATGTCGCGGCATGTTCGCGCGACACATTTGCTGGCACCGCCACGCACCGAGTTCGCCGCCTTCGCATCCGGCTTGCGCGCCCTTGCCGCCCGCCTCGATCCGGTCGCGATCGTACCGACCTGTGAAGAAGTATTTTATGTTGCCGCCGCGGCCGATGATCTTGACGGTCGCGTGCTTGCCCCTCCCCTCGCGCTGCTGCGGATGTTGCACTCGAAAATCGATTTCGCGGAACATGTTCGAGCGCTTGGCATGACGGCACCCGAGACCTGGAGGATCGAGAGCCGCGCCGACCTCGCAGCGGTGCCGCTCGATCCCGCCATGCTGGTGCTCAAGCCGGAATTCTCGCGTTTTGCGACGCACACGCTGATTCGGCCCAAGGCCGCCGACCTGGCACGGCTGCCCCTCACCCCGGAGCGCCCTTGGGCGGCGCAGCGCTTCATTGCGGGCGAGGAGCTGTGCCTCTGGTCGTTTGCGCGTGCGGGGCGGATCGTCGCGACGGTGACCTATCGGCCGGTATGGCGGCACGGTCGGGCGGCAGCCTATGCGTTTGAGGCCGTTGAGTGCCCTGGCGGACTCGAAATCGCGCGAACCATCGCCGCCAGCGGCGCGATAACCGGACATTTGTCGTTCGACCTGATCGTCACACCGGCCGGCATGGTCGTACCGATCGAGTGCAATCCCCGCGCGATCAGTGGCCTGCACCTGTTCGATGCTCAGCCCGCCCTTGCCCGCGCCATGCTGGGTGAGGATGCCGATCCTGTGCCGACTGACGGTCTGGGTTATCTGAGCCCGGCCATGGCGATGCTCGGATTGCCATCCGCATTGATCGGGGCGCGTTTATCCGACTTCGTCGCCGATTGGCGGCGCGGGCATGATTCGATCGGCCGGACCGGTGACAGGATGCCGGTGGTCGGCACAGTCATCGATGCGGCGCGCTTCGCTGCCAAGGCGATCCGCGCACGACACAGCCCGACCAGCGCCACGACGGACGATATCGAATGGAATGGCGAGGCGATCCGGTGACGCTTCGACTGTTCGATCCGCTTGACCCGCCGCCGGATGCCTGGCCCGAACCATGCGAGACGCGCGCCTATATCGAGGGCATCGCCCGCGCCGGCGTGACCGCGATGATCCCCAATGTCACGACGCGCTGGCTGGCGCTGCGTTCGGGCGAGCGGGTATTTCCGGTAACGGTGAATGATGGCGCGATCGGCGGCAGTTATGTCACCCTGCCGCATAGTGCTTACATACTCTACGCGCGCGCCGAGCTCGATCTGGTCGATACCGGCAGGCTGCGCCCGGTGCTCGCGGTGCTGATCGGGATTGCCGACCGACTGATCCGCCGGGCGCGCATCAATCGTATCGTCCATGTCGACAATTGGCTGCTCTCAACCAATTTGCATGGCGATTGGGATGGCGCCGATGTCGCCGCGATCCGCACGTTCCTTGTCGGACACTTTCCTGATCATGCGATAGCGATCCGCTCGGTCGATGGCTGGTCGTCGCCCGCGTTGCTCAAGGCAACCGCAAGGGACGGCTGGACCATGCTGGCAAGCCGGCAGATCTGGGTGACGACGGATCTGGCCAGGCAATGGGAGCCGCGACGCGACACGCGTGCCGACAGCGCATTGCTTGCAGCCAGCGGGCTGACGATCGATCATTTCGAAACCATGTCCGAGGCCGATTCCGCCCGCATCGCGGCGCTCTATCACCTGCTCTATGTCGGCAAATATTCGCCGCTCAATCCCGTTTTCTCGCCCGCTTATGTGCACATGACCTGGCGCGAGAAGATCCTGCACTATCGTGGCGTGCGTGAGGCGGACGGTACGATCCTGGCGATTGCCGGGTCGCTGATCCGCGGCGATGTCCTCACCCCGCCGGTTGTCGGTTACGATACCGCACGCCCGCAAGCGGAAGGTCTGTACCGGATCGCGACGTTGCTCTTCACCACGGTCGCCATGGAGACCGGCACCCGGCTCAACGGATCGGCCGGTGCGGCGCATTTCAAACGCAACCGCGGCGCCACCGGGGTGATCGAATATATGGCGATCGCGACCGCGCATTTGCCTTGGGGGCGCCGTGCGGTGTTCGGTTTCATGCGGCTGATACTCGATCGAATCGCGGTGCCGATGATGAAGAAGCGGGGGTTATGAGCAAGGATTGGCCAAGCGAGATCGCGAAGGGCTGGCATCCGCTGGCCGAGGTGAAGGCGCTTCGCGACAAGCCGCTCGCCCGGCGCCTGATGGGCAAGCCGATCGTACTGTTCTTGAGCCATGGCAAGCCAGTCGCGCTGCTCGATCGTTGTCCACACCGTGGCCTGCCACTGTCTGGCGGCTGCGTGAAAGACGGTGCGATCGCCTGTCCCTATCATGGCTGGCGGTTCGGCGTTGATGGGGCATGTGTCGAGGTCCCGGGCTCGGATATTGTCCCAAATGCACCGGCACAGGCCTTGCCGATCGTGATTCGCGCCGGCCTGGTCTGGACATCGCTTGCTGAAACGCCGGCACCCTTTCCGCGCCTGCCCGACCTGCTGGAAGATCCTGCGCTCGATCATTTCTGCTGGGCGGTGGAGCCGACCAGAATGCGTCTGCTCGATGGAATCGAGAACATGCTCGACGCCTCGCACCCGCATTATGTCCACCCGTGGTTCCTGCGCGGGATCGGCAAGCGTCGCGCGATGCAGGTCGACGTCACGCTTGGTCCCGACGGCGCCGAGGCGATCTATCACGAGAATGCCCGCGCAGACGGCTTCATGCCGCGCCTGCTCGAGGGCAAGCGCACGGTGTCGATCGGCCGCTATTTCCCGCCGACGATCGGTCAGCTGGTGTTCGAAACCGAGCGCGGGCTAACCGTGTCCCTGACCGCGATCTTCGTGCCCGAAGACGTGAATCTGACCCGGCCTTATGCGCTATTCACCACGCGCAAGGCGATTACACCGGCCTGGCTCAAGCGCTGGGTGCTCAAGGCCTTCAACTTGCCCTTGCTGCGCCAGGATCAGCGCGTGCTGGAGGATCAGGTCGATGCACTGGCCGATTGGGACGAGATTGACTTCGCCGTCGGCCCGGCGGACCTGATCGGACCGACCGTCTGGCGGCTAGCCAATGGCCGTCCGCAACCACACGAAAAGCGCACGACGACGCTTTATCTGTGAGGCCACTCGCGCCGCACACGGCGAAGCTTGCGCTCGACATCCAGTGTCAGGCCGCGCTGAAAGGATAATGCCGGTGCTTCGACACCGAGGCGCGTGAACAGGCGCAGCAGTGAAGCCGCGACCAACGCATCGCTGTCAGCGGGCAAATCGGTGTCGAGATGCACAGCGATCGCCGCCGGGCCGGTCTGAACGATCCGAAAATCGGTAATGCGACGATCGGCATCGACGACGGCGTTGCGCAGAACATCCGGAGTGATCATCCGCCATTGCCCGGCGCCATCGACCAGCTCGAAACTGTCGTCCTGTCTTCCCTCGATCCGCGCCACGGCTTGCAATGGCGATCCGCAAGGACATGCCGCGTCGGACAGCCTGAGCAGATCGTTCATCCGATACCGCGCCATGACCTGCGTCGTGCGCGTGAAATCGGTGATCAGCGGTGTAACCAGCACGCTATCGCTCGACGGCTGCCATTCGAAATGGACCGCATCCTCGGCGAGATGGAGCGTGCCATGCGGACAGGCAACGCCGAACAACCCCTCGGTCGCCATATATATTTCACGAACACGCGCGCCGGTCGCGGTTTCAATGACGGTGCGATCGAGCGGATCGAGAACTTCGGCAGCACTGAAGATATTGCGCGCCGGCAAACGCCCCATCTCGGCAAGGCGGCGCAATATTTTGGGCGGCGCGACGATCGTGTCGGGAGCGAACGCAGCCAGATCGTCGGCCCAGGCGTCCACGCCCAATGCGAGATCGAAAAAACGCAGCGCAATCCGCCGTCCACGCTCCGCCGAACGATAGAGCGTGGAAAACCCCGGCAGCGCAAGCGCAACGCGGTGCCGCCGCCAGAGAATGTCCGGCAAAGTCTTGGCGAGGATCGTGCCGAGCCACACGAAGCGCTCGGCATCGCTGATCACGAAATAACCGCGATTGCCGCTGGTCCCGGTGCTCTGACCGATCGGATAGCCACGCACGCGATCCGTGCCATGGTCGAGCGCGGCCCGGACTTCCTCGACCGTGATTCCGGGCCGGTTATAGGCGGCGAAATCGGCCAGCAGCGCGGCCTTGTCAATGATCGGGAGATCGTCGAGCCGCGATGGCGACATGCCGGCAAATGCCTGCACCTGAGGTATCGCTTCGGTCAGAAAGATCTTCAACCGCTGCGCCTGCCATGCACGCACATCGACGGGTGTTTTCAGCCGGCGCACCAGCGACCGCGTCCGCCAAAAGGCCGAAACCGCAGTAAACACCGGTGGCGTAGCGATCATGCCGATTGCCGCCCGGGCGCGCCCAAGGATGAGCGCCTGACCAGGATCACATCTCGCCGCGCGCGCGCCTGATCGCGTACCATTTCTGCACGTTCGCGTTGTGCTGCTCAAGCGTATCGGCAAAGACATGGCCACCGGTGCCATCGGCGACGAAATACAAGGCGTTCGACTGCGCCGGGTCAAGCACCGCATCGATCGACGCACGACCGGGATTGGCGATCGGCCCGGCCGGAAGCCCGACCATCGCGTAGGTATTATAGCCGTTCACCGCGCGCACTTCCGAGGCCAGGATCCGCCGACCGAGCGGCCGCCCCTTTGTGATCGGGTAGATGATCGTGGGGTCGGCCTGAAGCATCATGCCGCGCTTCAACCGGTTGGAATAGACCGCTGCGACCAGGCGCCGTTCGCTTTCCTTACCGGTTTCCTTCTCGACAATCGATGCGAGGATCAGCGCATCGCGTGGCGTGGTCACGGCGATGCCCGGTTTGCGCTTCGCCCACGCCTTGGCAAGATATGCCGTCATCGCGCGCTGCATGCGCTCCACCATCGCCTGGCGCGTATCGCCGCGTTGGAAGCTGTAACTGTCGGGCAGGATCGTGCCCTCGACTGGGACCGCGACCGGCCCCTCCAGCCCTTTGGCCTTCATCAGCGCATCCTTGACCATTACCGATGGCCAGCCCTCCGGGACCATGACGAAGCGCTGCAGGGTCTTGCCGCCCTGCAGCAGCTTCAGGATATCGGCCTGGCTAAGATGCGCCGGCAGCCGATATTCGCCCGCCTTGATCCCCTGTCCGCCGCCGAAGATCCGCGCCAGCGTCCTGAAATTGCGCGCCGAACCGATCGCGCCAGCCCTTTCCAGTTGTTCCGCCGCGCCGGCCACACTGGTGCCCGGCGCAATCTCGACCGTCGCGTTGCGCGGTAGCGGCCCCGCCCCGCCCCAATATTGGACGATCAGGAACAGCCCGATCCCAAGTGCCAGGATCAGGACCAGCGCGGAGCAGCCGAACCTACGCAAAGGCGGTCAGATCGCGCGCATGACGAGGCTGGCATTGGTGCCGCCAAAGCCGAACGAATTGTTCAGCACCGCCTTGACCTTGCGCTCCTTCGCCTTGTGCGGGACGAGATCGACACCGATGCAATTCTCGCTCGGATTGTCGAGGTTGAGCGTCGGCGGCGCGATCTGATCGCGCAGCGCGAGGATGCAGAAGATGCTCTCCACCGCGCCCGCGCCACCGAGCAGATGCCCGATCGCCGATTTGGTCGAGCTCATCGACAGCGTGTCGATATTGTTGCCGAACAAGCGGCGCACCGCATTCAATTCGAGCTCGTCGCCAAGCGGAGTCGAAGTGCCGTGCGCATTGATATAATCGATGTCCGACAGCGCCAGGCCCGACTTCCGCATCGCCATTTCCATCGATCGGAATGCGCCCGAACCTTCGGGGTGCGGCGCGGTGACGTGATACGCGTCGCCCGACAGGCCATAGCCGATCACTTCGGCATAGATTTTCGCGCCACGCGCCTTGGCGTGCTCATATTCCTCGAGGCAGACAACGCCAGCGCCCTCACCCATGACAAACCCGTCGCGCGCGATGTCATAGGGGCGACTGGCACGTTCCGGCGTGTCGTTGAAATTGGTCGAGAGCGCACGAGCCTGGGCGAATCCGGCGATGCCGAGCGGGCAGATCGCGCCTTCCGCACCACCGGCGAGCATCACATCGGCATCATCCATCGCGATCATCCGTGCGGCATCGCCGATCGAATGCGCGCCGGTTGAGCAGGCCGTGACGACGGCGTGATTCGGACCCATCAGGCCATATTTGATCTGCACCTGCCCGGTGATCAAATTGATCAGGCGGCCATGGACGAAATGCGGCGAAACGCGCTTCGGACCCTTTTCGTGGAGCACGATCGATTCGCTGGCGATGCCCGGCAGGCCGCCGATGCCAGCACCGATCGAACAACCGGCGCGATATTTCTGCTCTTCGGTCATGTCGAGCAGGCCGGCGTCTTCCAACGCCTGACCGGCCGCATCGATGCCGTAGATGATGAACGGGTCAACCTGGCGCTGCACCTTATGGTCAACGCGCTTGCCTGGATCGAAGCCATATTCGTGTTCGGGCGGCTTGACCTCGCAGGCGATGCGGCACGCATAATCGGTCGCATCGAAACGCGTGATCGTGGCGGCGCCCGATTTGGCGGCAAGAATGTTCGCCCAGGCCGTCTCGACGTCTGCGCCGAGCGGGGTGACGAGTCCAAGTCCGGTTACGACAACGCGGCGCATGGCGGATCTCCGTATTTCATCTGCAAAAACGAACGGCCCCCCGCCCCTGTGCGATACGCTGGGACGGGGAGCCGGTCATGTGTTCAACTAAACGATGGGCGCGGGCGGCGCGAATGCATCCGCCCATGCCCGCCGATCAATCCTTATGCTCGTCGATGAAGGTGATCGCGTCCTTGACGGTCGTGATCTTCTCGGCGGCATCATCGGGAATCTCGACGCCGAATTCTTCTTCGAACGCCATCACCAGCTCGACGATGTCGAGGCTGTCCGCGCCAAGATCGTCGATGAAGCTCGCGTCCTCGGTTACCTTGTCGGCTTCGACGCCGAGATGCTCGACGACAATCTTCTTAACGCGGTCTGCGGTCTCGCTCATTGTATCGTCCCTCTATCGCTGGGGGTTTTGGTAATTCCTGAACGCACGTAGAACGCGCTTGGTGCCCGCGCAAGGGGGCGGACGCTGTTCAGATCATCGCCATGCCACCATTTACGTGCAGCGTCTGGCCGGTGACGTAACCCGCTTCCTTGCTCGCGAGATACACCACAGCCGCACCGATATCACTTCCTTCGCCCATCTTTCCCGCAGGAATCCGTGCGTTAAGCGCTTCCTTTTGCGCATCGGGCAATTCGTCGGTCATCGGCGAGGTGATAAAGCCAGGCGCCACACAATTGACGGTGATGCCGCGCGACGCGAGTTCCTGAGCCAGCGCCTTGGACATCGCTGTCAGGCCACCCTTCGACGCGGCATAATTCGCCTGGCCGAGGTTCCCCGTCGTCCCCACAACCGACGTAATCGAGATGATTCGCCCGAACCGCGCTTTCATCATCGGCCGCGCGGCAGAGCGAGCGAGCCGGAATGCCGCCTCCAGATTGACGCGGATCACCTGATCCCACTCCTCGTCCTTCATGCGCATGACCAGATTGTCGCGTGTCACGCCGGCATTGTTGATCAGGATATCGAGCTTGCCCAGCGCCTCCACCGCGCTCGGCACCAGCGCATCGACCGCCGCGCCGTCGGACAGATCGCACTGCAGCGCGACGTGATCGCCGCCAAGGCTGGCCCTGAACGCCTCGAGCTTGGCCGCATTCGACCCCGACACCGCCAACCGCGCCCCCTGCGCCGCCAGTGCCTGCGCCACGGCCGAACCGATCCCCCCCGAAGCGCCGGTCACCAGCGCGGTCATGCCTGTCAGGTCGAACATCTTAATCTCCTCACGTCCGTCATCCCAGCGAAGGCTGGGATCTCGCGCCGCACGGGCGCGCTTCATTACCCGGAGACCACAGCCTTCGCTGGGGTGACGATAGGTTAGAGGCTCTTAGCCAAAGCCTCGATATCGTCCATCGTCACCACGCTGGTCACTTCGACATCGGCTGCGCTGCGCTTGACCATGGGCCCAAGCACCTTGCCGCCGAATTCGACGAAATGTTCGACCCCGGTCGCGGCCATCGCGATTACCGATTCGCGCCAGCGCACCATGCCGGTGACCTGCTCGACCAGCAGGCGGCGGATCGTGTCGGCATCGCCGACCGGCGCTGCGGTGACGTTGGCGAATACCGGCACCAGCGGTGCATCGATCCGCGCCTCGCCCAGCGCCTTTTCCATCGCATCGGCGGCGGGTTGCATCAGCGGGCAGTGAAAAGGTGCGGAAACCGGCAGCAACACCGCACGCTTGGCGCCCATATCCTTGGCCAGCGCGATTGCGCGTTCGATCGCGCCCCGCGCGCCGGAAATGACGACCTGCCCCGGATCATTGTCGTTGGCGACGGTACACACTTCGCCCTCGGCCGCCGCCGCGGCGATCGCGCGCGCCTTGTCGAGGTCGGTGCCGAGCAAAGCCGCCATCGCCCCTTCGCCGACCGGTACTGCGGCCTGCATCGCCTGACCGCGATGCTTGAGCAACAACGCCGTCGTCGCTAGGTCGATCGCACCGGCCGCGCACAAGGCGCTATATTCGCCGAGCGAATGACCCGCGACATAATCGGCCTTGTCGGCGAGGCGGATGCCGCCCTCCTTTTCCAGCACGCACAACGTCGCGATCGCGTTGGCCATGATCGCGGGCTGGGCGTTCTCGGTCAGCAGCAGTTGATCTTCCGGCCCCTCGGTCATCAGACGAAAGAGATGCTGGCCGAGCGCTTCGTCGACCTCCTGGAATACCGCGCGGGCGATCGGGCTCGCCTCGGCAAGGGCTTTGCCCATGCCGACGGCCTGGCTGCCCTGTCCGGGAAAAATGAATGCACGCATATCGGCTCCTTAAGATCAGGGGCGTCGGACTAGAAAGATGAATGACCCATGGCAAGCTGGGACACTTTGCGACCATTTCGACACGCGGACGGCACAGGGCTGCGACAACCGCGTCCTAGATAGATAAGGACGCCGGACGAGGCGCCATTCTACAATGAGGAGCAGTTATCATGAAGAAGTTCATTCTCGCAGCGCTCGCAGCGTCGGTCGCATTCAGCCCAATGGCCGCCGCGCCAGCTCTGGCCGCGCCGCAGCAGCATCAGAACGACCGCGGCAACCATTATGGCCAGCAGCAGCGCAAGATCGTGGTCAAGAAGGTGGTCAAGCGGACACCGGCCCGGTCCTATCGCAGCAATTGGCGCAAGGGTGAGCGGTTCGATTATCATCAGGCGCGCAATTATCGCCAGATCGATTATCGCCAGCACCGCAACCTGAAGGCGCCGCCGCGCGGCTACCGCTATGTCCAGTCGGGCAATGATGCGGTCCTGATCGGTATCACCAGCGGCATCATCGCTGCGGTGATCGCGGGTGCCCTGAACTAAGATCCGCAGGCTTCGGCCAGGGACGGGCGGCGGAGACGAAAGTCCCCGCCGCCTTTGTTATATGTGCGGTTATCTTTCGGGGCTATCCAGGGTTGGCGAATGAACGATCGCTTGGGCATAAATCGGTGAAAGTATCGCTGTGGAGAGGTCGAGAATGCGCATTCGCCCCTGGATCCTGGCTTCCGCCGTCGTCGCGACCGCGGCTTTTCCCTATCTCGGCATCGGCCAGGCTCGTTCGGGTTATCTGCCGTCGGGAACACTGGACATCACCCAGGTTCTGCCGCCCGCTCCGCTCAAGGGCGATCAGCGTTACGCCGCCGATCGGCGCATCTTCAAGATCACCCGCCCCCTGTTGAAGACACCGCGCGGTGAATTGGCGACGCGCGATGTGTCGACCGCCATTCCTTATATGGCCAGCGCGTTCAGTTGCGCGATCGGTGTGTCGATCACACCCGACAATGCGCCGCTGACGATCAAGCTGATCGGCAAGGCCGGCATCGACGCCAATAGCCAGTCGGGCGCGGCGAAGGATTTCTACAAACGGCTACGCCCGTTCCAGATCGACAAGGGCCCGACCTGTCAGCCGGCCGAGCAGTTAAATGGCAGTTTCGACTATCCCTCGGGTCACACCACCTGGGGCTGGACCTGGGCCTTGCTGCTCGCCGAACTCGCGCCCGACCGCGCCACGCCGATCCTGGCGCGCGGACGCGCTTATGGCGAAAGCCGCATCGTGTGTGGCGTGCATAACGCCAGTGCGGTCGAGGCGGGCAGGACTACAGCCTCATCGACATTCGCGGCCGAGCATGGCCAGGCCGGCTTCATGGCCGATGTCACCGCGGCAAGGGCCGAACTTGCCGCACTTCGTGCAAACCCGGCGACCGCCAGGCCGCAAGGATGCGAAGCGGAAGCCAGGCTGGTTGCCCAGCCAATCCTGTAACGCGGCGCGTCGGCGCTTGCGTTTCGCGCGTTTCTCGTTATGGACCGCCGCTTCCGGGGTGGAGAGCGCGTCTCTTCGCCCCTGATTGCTTTGAGACGATAGCCGGAGGGGCGTTTCGCATGGTGCGGGCGTCAGCGATCGGCCAAGACGAAGGACAAGACATGGCTCTTTACGAGCATGTGTTCCTTGCGCGCCAGGATCTGGCACAGGCGCAGGTGGACGCACTGGCGGAAAACGCCACCAAGATCATCACCGACAACAAGGGCAAGGTCGTGAAGACCGAATCCTGGGGCCTGCGTAGCCTGGCGTACAAGATCGCCAAGAACCGCAAGGCGCATTATGTGATGCTCGAAATCGATGCCCCCGGCGATGTCGTCGCCGAGCTGGAGCGTCAGACTCAGATCAACGAAGACGTGATCCGCTATATGACCGTCAAGGTCGACGGCCATGAAGAAGGCCCGAGCGTGATGATGCGCAAGAGCGATCGTGACCGTGAGCGCCGTGGCGAACGCGGTGATCGTGGTGACCGCCCCGATCGTGGTGACCGGCCCGAGCGCCCGCGTCGCGACTTCGATAGCGAATAAGGAGGCATAGACCATGGCACGCCCATTTTTCCGCCGCCGCAAGAGCTGCCCATTCTCCGCCAAGGATGCTCCCCGGATAGACTATAAGGATGTCCGCTTGCTGCAGGGCTTCGTGTCCGAGCGTGGCAAGATCGTCCCGAGCCGCATCACGTCGGTGAGCGGCAAGAAGCAGCGCGAGCTCGCCCAGGCGATCAAGCGCGCCCGTCACCTTGGGCTCCTGCCCTACATCGTTAAGTAAGGAGCGAGCACCATGGATGTTATCCTGCTGGAGCGCGTCGAGAAACTCGGCAAGATCGGTGACGTCGTCACCGTGAAGGACGGGTTCGCCCGCAACTTTCTGCTGCCGAACAAAAAGGCGCTGCGCGCCAACGACGCCAACAAGAAGGTCTTCGAGGCCAACCGCGAGAAGATCGTGGCCGACAATGACGCTCGCCGCGGCGAAGCGGAGATCGAGGCCAAGTCGATCGACGGCACCACGCTGACCCTGATCCGTCAGGCGTCGAACACCGGCCAGCTGTATGGCTCGGTCGCGGTGCGTGATCTGCTCGAACTGCTCGAGGCCGAGGGCCACAAGGTGCCGAAGTCGGCGATCGTGCTCAACAAGCCGATCAAGGCGATCGGCGTGTATGACGTAAAGGTCTCGCTCCACGCCGAAGTCGCGGTGATGATCAAGGTCAACGTCGCACGCTCGCCTGAAGAGGCCGAGATGCAGGCGCAGGGCGTCGACGTCATGTCCGCGATGTTCGAAAAGGACGAAGCGGGCTTCGTCGAAGCCTATGATCCCAACGCAGAACCCGGCGCGACCGCCGAGGTTCAGGCCGAGGCCGCTCCCGAAGCGACCGAAGAAGAGCCGACCGAAGGCTGAGCCTTTCGGTAGCGATACAGAAAAAGGGCCGTCCGGAGTGATCCGGGCGGCCCTTTTCTGTTGCCGGAAGCTGATCGCGAACAGTTTCCGGCCAAATCAAACCCAGCCGAAGATGTGCCGCGCCAGGAAGATCAGGACGATCGCGCCCAGGATCGAATAAAGGAATCCGGCCGGATGGAAGGGCTGATCTTTCGTCGCCGGATGAAGCAGCTGGCCGACAAAGCCCGCCAGAAACGATCCGGCGATGCCGAGAACGGCACTCATGATCAGTCCCATATGTATCGCGCCGGGATAGAAGAACCGCGCCAGAATGCCGACGATCAGGCCGACGATCACCATGCTCACATATTGCATAAGCATCTCTCCACGGGTCACGGCCATGGTCCGACGAAGATGGTCCGCGCCGCCCGCATCAACGGTTGATCGGGACGGCGAGTCAAGTGTTGCTTATTCGCGCTCCACGCGGTCGCGACCCATCACCAACCGCATTACGGCACCGCGACGCACGCGCCCACCACGACAGCCAGCGGGAGCAAAGCGAGAAACAGGGGCACGATGGTTTTCATGATGAGGTCGCTTCGTTTCAATGACTTGATCCGAATGCGCGCTGGGCAGAAAGGTTTCAGCCAGATGAACAGGAATCTTTCTGCGCTACGTGGGAACCTTTTCATGGCGACCCAAGCGGCGATCCAGCTGATCAGCTTTCACTTCCGCCCGAACAGCTTCTCGATATCGCCATGCGCCAGCTTCACCCAGGTGGGCCGGCCATGGTTGCACTGCCCCGAATGCGGCGTGACCTCCATTTCGCGCAGAAGTGCGTTCATCTCCGTCACGGATAATATGCGCCCGGCGCGAACCGAGCCATGGCAGGCCATGGTCGCGGCGACATGATCGAGGCGCTCCTTCAGGCTCAGCGCTTCGTCGAACGCGGCGAGTTCATCGGCGAGGTCGGTAACCAGGCCGGTGACATCGCTTTGCCCAAGCATCGCCGGCACCGCGCGGACGAGCATCGCGCGTGGGCCGAAGCGTTCGAGATCGAGCCCGAACTCGCTCAACTCGGCAGCGCGTGCATCGAGCCGGTCGCAAGCAGGTTCGTTGAGCTCGATCACTTCGGGCAGGAGCAATGCCTGGCTTGCGACGCCACCGGTCGCCATCGCCTTGCGCATGCGTTCAAGCACCAGCCGTTCGTGCGCCGCGTGCTGGTCGACCAGCACCAGACCATCCTCGGCCTCGGCAACGATATAGGTCTTCGCTACCTGGCCGCGCGCCACGCCCAGCGGATAGCTGGTTGTTTCCGGCGGCGGCGCATAGGCCGGTTCAGCCCGCGCCATGGGCGGCGGGATGAAGCTCGTGCGGCGGTCATGGACGGCGTACCGCGTCTGCGATGCTGGTGACACATCCGGGTGTCCCATATCTCCCCTGTCCCAAAGTAGCGGCGGCGCTGGTTCCAGCGGTTCGCTTTGCCATGCCGCCATCGCCCCGCGATCCGGGCGCTGCGCGCTGCGATGGCCGGCTTCGTCGAGCGCACGGCGCAGGCCGCTGACGATCAGGCCGCGCACCATGGCGGGTTCGCGGAAGCGGACTTCGGTCTTGGCCGGATGAACGTTCACATCGACCACGTCACTCGGCACGTCGAGGAACAGCGCGACCACGGCGTGACGATCGCGCGCGAGCAATTCGGCATAGGCGCCGCGCACCGCGCCGACCAGCAGCCGGTCCTTCACCGGGCGACCATTGACGAAGAGATATTGGTGGTCGGCAATGCCGCGATTGAAGGTCGGCAGGCCGGCGATGCCGCCAAGCTTCAAACCTTCGCGCTCCAGTTCGATGACGATGCCGTTTTCGACCAGCCCACGATCGGTCAGCGCGGCGACACGGTCGGGCAGAGTATCCCCGCCGGTTACTGACAACACGCGCCGGCCGTCATGCTCGACCGAGAAACCGATATGGGGATTCGCCATGGCGAGCCGTTTCACGACATCGAGACAGGCGGCATATTCCGACCTGGCGGAGCGCAGGAACTTGCGCCGCGCCGGCACGCGCTCGAACAGGCCTTCGACGCGCACTCTTGTACCAGGCGGGATGCCGACCGGTCCTTCGGACTCGAGCAAGCCATTATCGACCACGCGCGACCAGCCTTCCGCACCACGCACCCGGCTTTCGAGCGTCATGCGTGCGACGCTGGCGATCGAGGGCAACGCTTCACCGCGAAAACCGAGCGTCGTGACCGCTTCGATCGCCTCATCGGGGAGTTTTGAGGTCGCATGACGCTCCAGCGCGAGCGCCATATCGGGAGGTGTCATGCCGCAGCCGTCGTCAATAACCTCGATTCCGTCCACGCCGCCGGAGCGCAGCCGTATATCGATGCGATTCGCGCCCGCATCGACCGCATTTTCGACCAGTTCCTTCAACGCACTGGCGGGCCGTTCGACCACTTCACCGGCAGCGATACGATTGACGAGATGTTCGGGGAGGCGCCGTATTGACATGGGGGATGCTGTAGCCCAAGCGACGGCATCCCGCGACCCGCATCTACAGGCATCCAGAGCGTGGAATTTCCGCCCTGGATCCTTCGGATATAGCAGTTTTGCCGGGACCAGTGCGAACTGCCGAACCCGGTCACATGGGGGCGGCCTGAAACGGAACGATCAATGAGCTTTCTCTCGAAACTTTTCAGGTTCTCCTCGCACGACATGGCGATCGATCTTGGGACCGCGAATACCGTCGTATATCTGCGCGGTCGCGGCATCGTACTCAACGAACCATCGGTGGTCGCGGTCGAGACGATCAACGGCGTCAAGCGAGTCAAGGCGGTCGGTGACGACGCCAAGTTGATGATGGGCAAGACCCCCGACAGCATCCAGGCGATCCGCCCGCTTCGCGACGGCGTGATCGCCGATATCGATGTCGCCGAGCAGATGATCAAGCATTTCATCCACAAGGTTCATGGCGGGCAACGACGCTTTTTCCGCTGGCCGCAAATCGTGATCTGCGTGCCGTCGGGCTCGACCTCGGTCGAGCGCCGCGCGATCCGCGATGCCGCGTCGAACGCCGGCGCCTCGCAGGTCTGGCTGATCGAGGAGCCGATGGCCGCCGCGATCGGCGCCGACATGCCGGTGACCGAGCCGATCGGGTCGATGGTCGTCGATATCGGCGGCGGTACGACCGAAGTCGCGGTGCTGAGCTTGCGCGGCCTTGCCTATACCACCTCGGTCCGCGTCGGTGGCGACAAGATGGACGAAGCGATCGTCTCCTATGTGCGCCGCAACCATAATTTGCTGATCGGCGATTCGACCGCCGAGCGCATCAAGCAGGAAGTCGGCGTGGCCAAGCCGCCATCCGACGGCATCGGTCTCACCATCCACGTCAAGGGCCGCGACCTGGTCAATGGCGTGCCGAAGGAAATCCAGATCAACCAGGGCCAGATCGCCGAGGCATTGTCCGAACCGGTCGGCCAGATCGTCGAGGGCGTACGCATCGCGCTGGAGAATACGGCACCCGAACTGGCCGCCGATATCGTCGACCAGGGTATCGTGCTCACCGGTGGTGGCGCATTGCTCAAGGGTATCGACGAGGTGCTGCGCGATGAAACCGGCCTGCCGGTGACGATCGCCGACGACCCGCTGATCTGCGTCGCGCTCGGCACCGGTCGCGCGCTTGAGGATCCGGTGTTCCGCGGCGTGTTGCACAGCGCTTAGGAGCGTCAATTCGAATAACCGTTCGTTCCGACCAACCCCTTGTTCGGGACGAACGGCTTATACGAAGACGAGAACAATTGTTCTGAAGACCGTTTGTTTATCGTATACAGCCTTAGGGCTTTTGAGGGGGTAACATGGCGCCGTCTCGCAACCGGCGCCCGGGTTTCTCGCGGCGGGCGCAATACGGATTGTTCCTGGGATATGTCATCGCGGCCGCGGGAGCGATCGTCGCGGTGATTCTGCTTGCCCTCGCCACATTGAACCCGCCGGCCTTTATCGCGTTTCGCGCCACCGTCGCCGAAATCACCACACCGATCTCGTCCGGCCTTGCCGGGTTTGGCCGCGGCGTCGCATCGATCCCGGCGTCGATCGGTGACCATTTCGCCGTCAATCAAAAGAATGCGCAATTGCGCAAGGAAATCGCCGACAACCGCGCGTTGCTGCTGCGCGCGCGTATGCTGTCCTATGACAATCGCCGGCTCAAGGCGTTGCTCCACCTGCGCGAGCGTAACGCCGATCCCGTCGTCACCGCGCGACTGGTAAGTTCTTCGGCCTCCAGCACGCGGCGCTTCGCTGTCCTCAATGCCGGCGCCTGGCAGGGCGTGCGCGAGGGTCAGCCGGTACGCGGCCCGGAAGGCCTGATCGGCCGAATCCTCGAAACGGGGCCCAATACCGCGCGCGTGCTGCTGCTGACCGATCCGGAAAGCATCGTGCCGGTGCGCCGTACACGCGATGGTCTGCCGGCACTCGCCGCGGGACGCGGCGACGGGATGATCGACATTCGTTCGGTCAGCCTGTCCAATGTCCCGTTCGAACCCGGCGACGTGTTCGTCACTTCGGGCACCGGCGGTATCTATTCCCCCAATATTCCCGTCGCGCGCATTGTCCGCCGCTCGCGCGACACCGCCCTGGCGCGCAGCTTCGCTCAGCCAGATACGCTCGATTTCGCACTGGTGCAGCAGACCTTCATGCCCGTCTTGCCGCCGACCCCTGCAGCGGCGGCACCTGGCGCGGCGGCCAAACCGTGAGGACACCGGCGCGCAATCCTTATGATGCCCCGCCCCCGCCGGTCCTGCAGCGGATCGTACCGGGCGCGTCGGTCATGATCGCGTCGTTGCTGACCATCTGGCCCTATGTCGCAAGCTTTCCACTCCTGCCACCGCTCGGCCTGATGATCTTGCTCGGCTGGCGGCTGATGCGGCCAGATGCGTTCGCGATCTGGGCGGCGTTGCCGCTGGGATTTTTCGATGACCTGGTCTCGGGTCAGCCGCTGGGCAGCGCGATGTTGTTGTGGATGATCTGTTTCTTCGTCATCGACATGATCGATCAGCGCCTGGTGTTCCGTGATTTCTGGCAGAACTGGCTGATCGCCGCCGGGTCGATCGGCTTCTGCCTGATTGCGGGGCGGCTGATCGCGTCGCCACTCGGCGCGCATGTCGATACCGTGCTCTTGCTGCAAGCGGTCATCTCGATCATGTTGTTCCCGCTGGTGGCGCGGTTTTGCGCGTGGCTGGACGGAAAACGCGAAGGCGCATGAAAAGGCGCATATCCTGACCATGCGGAACGTTACCGAAGCTTCCCAATCCTATAGTTTCAGCCGTCGCGCGATGATGCTTGGCGTCGGTCAGGGCCTTGTCGCGGTTACGCTGGCCGGACGCATGACCTGGCTCGCGGTCGCGGAGAATGAACGCTATCGCGTGCTTTCCGAGAGCAATCGCGTCAACATGACGCTGGTGCCGCCGCGTCGCGGCTGGATCGTCGATCGTCATGGCGCGCCGCTGGCCAACAACCGCACCGATTTTCGCGTCGATATCATCCCCGACCGGCTCGAGGACAAGGACCGCGTGCTCGGCCTGTTGCGCACGATCCTTAATCTTCCGCCCGAGCAAATGGATCGCATCGCCACAGATCTAAAGCACGCGGCCGGATTTCAACCGGTGCAGGTCGCGGAGAATCTCAACTGGGAACAGTTTGCGGCAGTCAGCGTCCGGCTGCCCGAACTGATCGGCATCGCACCGACGCGCGGTTTTGCACGCAGCTATCCCGCCGGCGCAGCGGTCGCGCATCTCACCGGCTATGTCGGCGCGGCGTCGGCCGAGCAATATCAGAAGACCAAGGACCCGTTGATGGTCACGCCCGGCTTCAAGCTGGGCAAGGATGGCCTTGAAAAGACGCTGGAAAAATCTCTGCGCGGCGAAGCTGGCGCGAAACGCGTCGAAGTGACGGCGCGTGGCAAGGTGGTGCGCGAGCTCGAGACGCGCGGTGACACGCCGGGTCAGACCGCGCGGCTGACGATCGATGCCGGATTGCAGGAATATGCCGCACGGCGCCTTGGGACCAATTCCGGCTCTGCGGTGGTGATCGATTGCGACACCGGCGACATCCTGGCGATGGTGTCGATGCCCGCGTACGACCCGAACAGTTTTTCCGACGGCATCAGCCATCTCGAATGGAAGATGCTGTCCGACGACGACCATGTGCCGTTGATGAACAAGACGCTGCAGGGACTTTATCCGCCCGGATCGACGGTCAAGCCGATGAATGCGCTGGCGTTGCTGACCGCCGGGGTCGATCCACATGCACGGGTCAATTGTTCGGGCGCGATGCGCGTCGGTACCGGCACGTTCCACTGCCACAAGCGCCGCGGCCATGGCCCGCTCGACATGAAAAACGCGGTCATGCAGAGCTGCGACATCTATTTTTACGAGATGATCCGCCGCGTCGGTTATGACGCAATCGCCCCGATCGCGCGGATGGTCGGGCTCGGCGAGAAATATCATTTGCCGTTCGACACGCAGCGTTACGGCACCGTGCCCGACAGCGCGTGGAAGCTGAAGAAATACAAGGACAGCTGGACCGTCGCGGATTCGCTCAACGCGTCGATCGGCCAGGGTTATGTTCTCGCCAATCCGCTTCAGCTGGCCGTGATGTCGGCGCGTATCGCTTCCGGCCGGCACCTCCAGCCAAGAATATTGATGAACGGCAGGGCGCCACTCGCGGCACCGCTGAAGGTATCGCCCGAACATCTCGCAATCGTGCGCGATGCGATGTTCGGTGTGGTCAACCAGGGCGGTACCGCCGGTTCCGCGCGGTTGCAGATTCCCGGAGTAGCGCTCGCGGCGAAGACCGGCACCGCGCAGGTTCGCCGCATCACCATGGCCGAACGCGGCAGCGGCGTGCTCAACAACCGGCAACTGCCGTTCAAGCTGCGCGATCACGCGCTGTTCGTATGCTTTGCGCCGGCCGACAAACCCAAATATGCCGCTGGCATCGTGCTCGAACATAATGGCCATTTGATCCGAAATCTCGACACGCCGCTGATCGCGCGCGACATCATGACCTATATGTTCGACCGCGAAGCCGCATTGAAATCGCTCGCCGAGGGCGAGCCCACCTGGGGCGGCGACATCACGCAGCGCGCCGCGACGCAAAGCGCCGCATATCGCGCAGCAGCCAACGCGCCCGCGCCGGGTGTCGGTGCCGCGACCGAAACCAGCGCCACCGCGCCGACCGCCGCGCCTGCGGTGGAGGCGGCGACCGCAGCACAGAACGCCACCGCCGAGGCGCTCGGTGCCGCAACCGCTTCGGGTAACGGCATCGCGCAGGTCGGATCGACGGAGTCACAGGATTGAACCCGGGCTTGAACTTCGTCCCTGCGCCGCTCGCGCAATTGCCATGGAGGGTCATCTTCCTCGTCATCCTGATCGGCAGTTTCGGACTGGTCGTGCTGTATTCCGCCGCAGGCGGTTCGCTGCGTCCCTGGGCACTGACGCAAGGCATCCGTTTCTTCGTGCTGCTCGCGGGGGCGATCGCGCTGTCGCGCGTGCGCGAATCGGTGTGGAGCAACATCGCGCTGCCCGTCTATGCCGTGCTGGTCATCGCGCTGGTGCTGGTCGAACTGCTCGGCGCGGTACGTGGCGGCAGCCAGCGCTGGCTCGATCTCGGCCTGATCCGGCTGCAACCGTCGGAGTTCATGAAGCCGTTCATCGTGCTCGCCTGCGCCAAATTCTACGACATGCTGCCGCCCAATGAAACGCGGCGTTTCGGCGCGATCTGGCCTGCGGCGCTGCTGATCGGCGTGCCCGGCGCGCTGGTCATGCTGCAGCCCGATCTCGGCACCGCGCTGATGATCTGCATGGGCGGTGTTGTGGTGATGTTCCTGGCCGGTGTACCGCTACGCCTGTTCATCGGTGGCGCGCTGGCGCTGGGCGCTGCGATCCCGCTTGCGGTCAACTTCGTGCTGCACGGCTATCAGCGCAACCGCATCCTCGTCTTCCTCGATCCCGAGAGCGACCCGCTTGGCACCGGCTATCATATCAGCCAGTCGAAGATCGCGATCGGATCGGGCGGCATCTTCGGCAAGGGCTTTCTCAACGGCACACAAAGCCATCTCGATTATTTGCCCGAGGGGCATACCGATTTCGCGCTGGCGACGATGATGGAGGAATGGGGCCTGATCGGCGGCATTCTGCTGATCATCGCTTTTTTCGCCGTGATCTTCTGGGGCGTGAATGTCGCGCTGCAGGCGCAGACCAAATTCGGCCGCCTGACTGCGGCGGGCCTGGCCACGACCATCTTCCTCTATGTCGCGATCAATATGTCGATGGTCATGGGCATCGCGCCGGTGGTCGGCATCCCCCTGCCCTTTATCAGTTTCGGCAGTTCGGCACAGCTGACCGTGCTGGCCTGTCTCGGCATATTGATGTCGATCGACCGGCAAAATCGCCAGACCGCCCGCTGGTAGCAAAAAAGCGCGATTTCGGGTTTGCATTTAGCGGCGGCAATGCTAACGCGCGCCCTCCCCGACAGCGGCGGCGCTTCCAACGCGCCGATTACGCCGCACCGGATATGGACGCATAGCTCAGTTGGTAGAGCAGCTGACTCTTAATCAGCGGGTCCTTGGTTCGAGCCCAAGTGCGTCCACCATAATTTTGCTTACTTCTCAGTCACTTAGGTCAGTCCCGGCCACAAGTTTGAGCGCGAATGGGCTCTCACTGTGACCATTTTTGTGACCTTGACATGGTGCCGGCTCCGAGGAGGCGGTGTGACCTGTTTTGGCCTCAAAAATCAGCTGGTCTGCATAGGGCTGCAAATGCCTCACCGACATGTGCGCGTAGCGGCGCACCATCGACTCCGATTTCCAGCCCCCCAGCTCCTGAAGCACCCAGGTGGGCACGTCATTCTGCCGCAACCAGCTCGCCCAGGTATGCCGCAGGTCGTGCCAGCGAAAATCGGCGATGCCCGCGCGTTTGAGCGCGTCTCGCCAATGTTTCGTGTTCACCTGCCCGATTGGTCGTCCGGCATAAGTGAACACATGCTCGCACTGCTTCCCCATCTGCCGCCGGAGGACCGAGATGGCGAGGTCATTGAGCGGAACACCCAAAGCCTCGTTATTCTTGGTGTCTCCGTGCTCGATCGTGACGATGCGGCGGGAGAAGTCGACTTGGTCCCAGGTCAGCCTCTTGATATTCCCCTGTCGCAGCCCCGTTGCGAGCGCGAACAGCATCAGGTCCTGCTGGTGATCGGGAAGTTCCTCCAGGAGGCGGTCGGCCTGCGCGTGCGTCAACCAACGCACCCTCGGCTTTGCATTCCTCGTGTAGGTCTTGAACGCCGGTATCTGCTCGATCCATTCCCATTCGCGCTGCGCCATCCGGAACATGGCGCGGATCAGCGCCACATAGAGATCCTTCGTGCGATCGCTCGATCGGGCATGATGTCGAGAGATGATCCGATCGATCATGTCCCTGCTCACCTGGTCCAGTGTCTTGCCACGCAGATGCCTGGTGAACCAACGGATCCGGCTCACATCGTCCCGATAGGACTTCTTGTGGGCCTTTTCCTTCAGCCACCGGAGAGCCGCCTCGTCCCATGTCCGCTTCGGCTTTCGCTTCAACCTGGCAAGATCCCACAGCTCGGCCTTCAGCTTGTCGTGGTATTCTTCGGCCTTGAGCCTGTCGGACGTTCCAGTAGTGCGTCTAATGAGCGTTCCGTCAGGTGCTGTGATCTTGACGTAGTATGTTCCTGCACGGTTCCAGAGTGCCATATTGCCTCCTCTTGAAAGGCACTCGGCTGCATTCGTGCGGCCGCAGAATAGCGCTCGCGAGTCGCCGTCACAAGATCGGCCTCGATGAACCGCCAACAGCGGCCGATCTTGGCGCCCGGAATGCGACCCGAACGCACCCACGCCCGAATTGTATTTGGATGGACTCTCAGGAAGTCGGCCGCGTCGGCGACTGAGAGGAGACGTTCACTTATCTCCATCGTTCACCTGCGTGGCGATCAGCAAGACTCGACCTACAATCGAGCCATTCGCCGCCTCCCCTTCCTTCTGATTGGTCGAGGACATGCCACTCACTTCCCGCCCGACCGCGTTCTGCTAAAAGCCCGGTCGCTGTCGAGAAAGGCGGTCAGCATCGACGGAATCAGGTCGCCGACGGCTTCCTCCCGACCATAGGTCTCCTGGTAGAGGCCCGCATATCGAGTGAGGTCGGCGAAGAGCTGCGGTGTGACCTGGATGCTAACTTTGACCGGCGTTCGGTCCGGCAGCCTGGGGAGGCGCAGGTCAGCCATCACCTTTCCTCCATCCAGGGTTTCAGCACGAGATCATGATGCACAAGGAGTCGGACAGGCGCGCCGGGGCGAATGGTGATCGTCGGCTGGACTTGCAGGTTTCGAGAGGTGAGTTGATCTCCTGCGCGCGAGGCGTTCTGCTGCGTCGATTGCCGGACCGCCTGAACGAGATCGCTCTCGCCGCGGAATTGCAGTTCCGAGCCGGCACCCAGCAGGGTCGACAGCACGACGCCCTTCAACAGCGACCAGGTGTGGAAGTCGACCTTGTCGGCGAGGCCGGCAAAGCCGGAAGGGTCAGTCGCCGGTGCGTTCTCCAACCGGATCGAACTGCCGTCCGGAAAGATGATGCGCTGCCAAACTACCAGCGCACGGCGCTGCCCAAACGCGACCACGCTGTCGTACGCGCCGATCAGGCGAGCGCCCTGCGGTATCAGCAGGATACGGCCCGTTGCGCTGTCGAAGATCCGCTCGGTCACCTGTGCGGTCACCAAGCCGGGTAGGTCCGATCGCAGCCCGGTGATCAGGCTGGCGGATATCACGCTCCCCGCCGAAAGAGTGAAGGGCGACGGACGCGACGCCACCACATAAGAATTGGTATCCCCGGCCTTGTCGGTGGTGCGGACGAAGTCCGCCTTGCGCTGTTGACCGTTGGGATCACCCTGGGCGTCGATCGCGACCTTGTTCGCGTGATCGTCGCCAACCGGGGTCGTCGTTGGTACATAACTGGCGGGCATCGATGGGTTTGCGCCTTGCTGACCGGTAGTCTGAACCAGAAGGCCGGATTCGCGTGCCGCCTTACGTTCTGCGAGGCGGCGCTGGCGCGCGTCGTCGACGGCTTGCGGCGCTGCCGACACCGCAGGAGGGATAGGCGGCATGGTTTCGCCGGCGAACTGGCGCTGACGCTCAAGAATAGGCCTGCCAAGATCCCCAGGAAGCGGCGGTCCAAGTTCGGGCGCAGTCCCGTAACTGGTCGGGAGTGCGCTCAGCGTGTCGCTCGGCGCCTTGGCTGCGATGTTCTTGTCCTCACCGTCGGCGGCGAGATGCAGGGCCCGTGGCTCGAGCGCGAACCAGGCAGTGCCGACAACGCCCGCCGCGGCAATAGCGGCCAACGAGACGATCAGCCCGCGCTTGAACCGAATGGCGCGCGCCGGCCGTGCGCGGAGGACGAGGGTCTCTGGATCGACCTTCGGCGGTGTGGGCGGGGCGGCGCCCTCTTCGGGCTCAGCGATGACCTCGGTCACAGCGCCCTCCCCTTGACATGGCGGCTCCGGGACGCGTCGATGCGGGTGAGCCGCACGACGTCCTGATGGTTGGTGCCAAGGCGAAGCTCGGCCACGTCGAATATCCTGTCGACGACATAGTAGCGGCCGCGCAGGCGATAATTGACGAGTTGCGCTTCGCCCTTTGCGCCGACGAGGAACAGCGGCGGCGCCTCGCCGACCGCGAGGCTGGCGGAAAATTCGATATAGGTCTGTCTGCCGTCGTCGAACGCCCGCAAGGGCCGCCACCGCGGCGTGTCGCCGGAGATGGCATAGTTGAAATGGAGCTGATCGACGTCGAGCCCGGCAGCGACCGGCGCTGCGGCAGCGGCAACTTCCTCCGATCGCTTGATCGCGATCAGCCCGTCCTGCGGGTAGGTCCACGCCAGCGCGGACATCCCCGCGCCGCGCACGCTCGCAAGCGCGACATGATAGGTGCGCCGGTCGGTCGTGATGACGAGGTTGGTGGAAAGGCCCGCGGCAAAGGGCTTCACGAGGATATGGACCCGCTTGCCGGCCCCTGCCCCACTTGTCGTATCGCCGATCACCCAGCGCGCCGTGTCGCCGCTCGCAACCGCGCCGAGCACTTCACCCGGCTCGAGCGCGATATCCGTCACGCGTTCAGGCGTGGTGTAGACCTGATAGATCGCTCCGTCGGCATAGGGCATCACCGCAGCGGCATTGATGAAGGCGGGAGGCATCGGCTCGAGCGTCGCCGCCCGGTTCGCCGCCGCGATCGTGGAGGTCGCCCGATGCGCTCCCTCCGCGGAGACGGAGGCCTGCGCCAGCGCGCAGGTTGGCGCGATCGATGCCATCGTCACCGAGAGCAAGGTCGAAATCATGCGGGTCTGTGTCATTGCTGATTCTCCTGGCCGGAAGGGGAAGATGGAGCAGCGGCGGAGTCCGGAACCGGCGCCGGACCGGGTGGGACCGCAGGTGCGGATTGCGCTGGTCGCGGTGGGGGTGAGGCCGCCGGACCTGCCGCCGGCTCGAGCTCGCGGCTCCAGTCGATCGCGTCGACATAGAGCCCGAGCGGATTCTTGCGCAGGACGTCTGCCGATGTGGGTGGCTTGAGCTTGACCGTCAGGATGCCGGTCCAGTGCGCGACACCCGACTGCGCACCGCGGTCGAACGCCGTCTCGATCCATTTGACCTGGAAGGATCGATCTGACGCCCTGACCACGCTGGTGACCTGCACCGAGACCGTTCTCTGGCCGAGATCGCCGAACGGGTTCGCCGAGCGCGCATAGTCGCCCAGAAAGATCGCACCGCGCGGGGTGGCGAAATCATAGGCTGACAGCCAATCACGGCGCATCAGCACGGGATCCAGCGAGATCGATCGCACCTTCTCGATGAACCGCGCCAGATGCCAGGAGATCTGAGCGTCGTTTGCGTGATATCCGGCTTCGGCCTCACTGATGGCGCGCGCCTCACCAAGACGATCGACTTCGACGACATAGGGCGTCACGCGACTTTGCAGGGATTGCCACACGAGAGCAGCGGACATTACCGTCGTGAGCGCCAGGCCTCCAAAGGCCATCAACCGCCAGTTTCGCGCCTGAACCCGCGCCGACCCGATCCGCTCATCCCAGAGTTGGCCGGCGCGTTGATAGGGCGTTTCCGGCTCGGGTGTCCGGCCATAACGCTGGACGCTTCGCTTGAAGATCATCTTGTCAGTCCTCCTTTTCCTTGATGTCGGGGGTTGCGGAAGCGCCTCCGCGGTCGCCCTCGCGCAGCGTGTGGGCGACGACCTGACGGTGGTGACGGGCGTCCTGCTGGCGTCGCAGCGACTGCGCCCAGCCGGGCTGCTGATCGGTGGCTTGCCCGGACGAAGACGAAGCGCTTGCCTGCCGATTGGTCAGTGCATCGAAAGCCGCCTGGCGGCCGGAGGCGGCGGCTTCGCCGATGCCAACGGCGCTGGCGGCGCGGTTGCGCACGGCGCCACCTGCCGCACTCGCGATGCCCTGAAGACCGGCACCGACACTGGACGAGCCAGCCCCCTCCTGGCCGAGCTTGTATGCGGTCGAGACGGCAGAACCCATCGACGTGCCCGCGCGAACTGCTCCGAGCGCAGCGCCGCCAAGCGCGCGAGCGCCAGCCAGCGCCGCGCCACCGCCCAGCGCGGCCACGCCCGCGGCGCCGAACGCCGTGCCGACCGCCGCGCCCGCGCCAAGCTGCGGCGCGCCGGAGACCAGGCCGGTCGCGATGCCCGGTCCGAAGATGCCAAGTCCGAACAGGGTGAGCGCGGCCAGCGCGAGGCTCATTGCCTTCGCGATGTCGGGCTCCTGCCCCTGCAGCGATCCGACGAAATCGTTGAAATAGTTCGAGCCGATCCCGACGATGACGGCGAGCACCATCACCTTGATGCCCGAGCTGACGACACTCCCGAGCACACGCTCGGCAAGGAAACTGGTCCGGTTCCACAGTGCGAATGGTACCAGCACAAAACCGGCCAGGGTCGTCAGCTTGAACTCGAGAATGGTGATGAACAGCTGGATCGCGAGGATGAAGAACGCCAGGATCACCAGCGCCCAGGCGAACAGCAGCACCATGATCGTCAGGAAATTGTCGAAGAAGGTGGTGAACCCAAGCAGCTTCGAGACCTGATCCAGCAAGGGCCACGCGGCGGAAAAGCCGGTCCCGGCGAGCCGCCCGGGCTTGAGCAGATCATCGGCGGACAGCACCCCGCCCCCTGCCGTGAGTCCAGCCGCTGCGAACGACCTGAAGATGACGTCCGCAAGCGTCGAAAAGCTGTTCAGGATAAAAGCGAAAGCGCCGACATAGAGGATCTTCTTGATGAAGCGCCCCATCACGTCCTGTTCGCCACCCAGCGTCCAGAACAGGCCGGCCAGCGTGATATCGATGCCGATCAGGGTGACCGCCAGGAAATGGACGTCGCCGCCAAGCAGGCCGAAGCCGCTGTCGATGTAGCGGATGAATGCCTGCATGAACTGGTCGATGACGTTGAGGTCGGTCATGGTCGGTCCCTGTCGGTGGGATGGGGTCCCGCGGGGCGCGCTCGGGGAGCATGAAACGCGCCCCACGGGGTGACGGCGGACCGGGGTGATGCCCGCCGCCACGCTCGGGCCGGACGGGCACTACTGAGGGTGGTAGGCCTTGCCGTCGCCGAGGAACTTGCTGGTGGCAGCGCGCGCTTCCGTCTCCGCCTGGGCCCGGCGGGCCGCTTCGAGCGTCTCCGCGCGGTATTGCGCCGCCATCATGTTCTGGATTTGAAACTGCTGCTTGGTGGCCAGCGCGAGCAGCTGGTTAGTGGCTTGACTGACCTGGAGGCCGCCTTCGGCACCCTGGCTCTTCGCCATGATCGATGCGAGCGTCGGCGTGTCCGTGGCGACGTTGCCAACGACCTGTGCCTGCACCTGCATCGTCTGGTTGAAGGCAGCCACCGACGTGTCGAGCCGGGCCTTGGCGCCGACCACGAGATCGTTGGTTGTCAGCGCCCGGTCGAAACTCCGGGGAAAGAGCCGCCGGAACTCGCCATCGACCTGGCTGACCCGAAAGCTGACGCCCTGCGCCTGGCCCATCAATTGGTCGATCTGCTGAAGCGTCTGGGTCAGCGCCTGCAGTTCCGGAAAATCGATCCGGGTCAGGTTCTTGGCCTGATTGATCAGCATTGTCGCTTCGTTCTGCAGCGACTGGATCTGGTTGTTGATCTGCTGGAGGGTGCGGGCCGCGGTCAGCAGATTCTGGGAATAGTTGGTCGGGTCGAAGACGGTGATCTGCGCCGAGGCTGGCGACGCGTAGAGCGCCATGCCGAGCGAACCGGCAGCCCCCAGTGCGAGCGTGCTCGCGACGAGGAATTTCGACATTGGACGAGGCAAATATCGCTGGGTCACGGGAATGTCCTTTCGGTTAGAAGGTCAGCGAAGCGGTGGAGTGAAGTCGTCGAGCAACGAGGCTGCCCAGCCGAGGCCGCGCGAGGCGAGGAAATGGGCGGCAAAGGCGTCGAAGCCGTGCTCGGCCAGCAGCGCGTCGATCAGTTGTTGGCTCGCGGGATCGGCGGCGCCGCACAGGGCCAGCGCGATCGGCCCCAAGCCCAGTTCGAACAGGCGGTTGCCGCGCGCGGACTGGAGGTAATAATGCCGTTTCGGGGTGGCGCGGGCGACGAGCTCGATTTGCCGTTCGTTGAGTCCGAACCGCTGATAGGCCGCCCGGCTCTGCGGCTCGATCGCCCGGTCATTGGGCAGCAGGATGCGCTGCGGGCAGCTCTCGATGATCGCCGGCGCGATGCTGCTATCGGCGATGTCCGCGAGGCTCTGCGTCGCGAACAGCACTGCCACGTTCTTCTTGCGCAACGTCTTCAGCCATTCGCGGATGCGGGCAGCGAACAAGGGGTGATCGAGGAAGATCCAGGCTTCATCGAGGATCAGCAATGTGGGACGGCCGTCGAACCGCTCCTCAAGCCGGTGGAACAGATAGGTCAGCACCGGCGCGACGACGCCCGATTGCGCCATCAGCGCCTCGGTCTCGAAACACTGGATGTCGGACAGCGCGAGCGCCTGTTCGGCAGCATCGAGCAGCCGACCATAGGGGCCGTCGAGCGTATAAGCGGTGAGCGCGACGCGCAGGGCGTTCGACTGGAGTAGCAGCGCCAGGCCCGTCAGCGTCCGCTCCTCGACCGGGGCGGATGCCAACGAGCCGAGCGCGGACCAGACGGACTCTTTCACGTCGGGGGTAACCAGTATCTTTTCGTGCGCGAGCAGCGCGGCAATCCATTCGGCCGCCCAGCTGCGCTCATCGGGGTTGTCGATGCGGCGCAGAGGCTGAAAGGCGAGCGCGCCGCCGGTTTCCGGCCCCGTGCCGCTCCCCAGGCCAAGGGTGTGATGCGCGCCACCCATCGCCAGCACCGCAGCGCGCGCGGAAAAGCCCTTGTCGAAGATATAGAGCTGGGCGTGCCGGTAGCGCCGGAACTGAAGCGCGATCAGCGCCAGCAGGACGGACTTGCCCGCGCCGGTTGGCCCGACAACGAGCATGTGGCCCACATCGCCGACATGGTTCGACAACCGGAACGGCGTCGCGCCTGCGGTCTGGGCCTGCAGCAGCACCGGACCGCCGAGATGGCGATTGGCGGCGGGGCCCGCCCAGATCGCCGACAGCGGCATCAGGTGCGCCAGGTTGAGCGTATGAACCAGCGGCTGCCGGACATTGGCATAGACATGGCCCGGCAGCGACGACAGCCATGCCTCGACCGCATTGACGCCTTCGCGCACGCAGGTGAAGCCAAGGCCGTTGACGATCCGCTCGATCGCGCGGACCTTTTCGTCGGCGCGCGCACGATCGTCGTCGGCAACGGTAATCGTCGTGGTGAGGTAGCCGAACGCGACATAGTCGGCGCCAAGCGCCTGCAACGCCAGATCGGCATCGACGACCTTGTTGTCGGCATCGCTGTCGAGCAACTGCGCCGGCTGATTGTACATCACTTCGCGCAGCATCGCGGTGATCGACTTGCGTTTGTTGAACCACTGACGGCGGATCCTGGTCAGCGCCTTGGTCGCGTCGGTCTTGTCGAGCGCGATGAACCGTGTGACCCAGCGATAGCCGAAATCCGACGCGTTGAGCGCGTCCAGGATCCCAGGCCTGCTCATATTGGGAAAGCCGAGCACCGTGACCGTGCGAAGGTGCCGGTTGCCCAGCCTGGGCTCGAGTCCGCCGACCAGCGGAGTGTCGGCGAGCAGGCCGTCGAGATATATCGGCGTCTCGGGAACCGCGACCGGCTGACGCCGGGTGGAGATGCTGGCGTGCAGAAGGCTCAGCGTCTCGGCCGAGGAGAGGCTACGCACCTCGGGCATGAACCCGGCGAACAGATCGAGGACGCGGTCGGTTTCAGCGATGAAGCCGGCGAGCGCCGCCCGCCAGTCGCGGCCGGCACCGTCATCGTCGCGCTCGACCAGCGAACGGCCGGCGGCGTCGCTCGCATCCGGCGGCGGCAGGAAGGTGAGCGTCAGATGGTAGTGACTTTCATAATGGGCGCCTTCAGCCTCGAAGGCAGCGCGGCGTTCCTCATCGACCAGCCAGGAGGCTGCATCGGGAAAGTTGCCGGCGGGGTAGCCGATCGCCTCGACGCGCTCGGCGTCGAAGAACAATGCCCAGCCCGATCCGAAGCGCTTGAGCACATTGTTGGCACGGGCACAGGCCCCAACCAGTTCGGCTTCGGTCGCGCTTTCGAGGTCGGGACCGCGAAAGCTGAGCGTCCGCTGGAAGCTGCCATCCTTGTTGAGAACGATGCCGGGCGCGACGAGCGCGGCCCAGGGCAGATGGTCGGCGAGCCGGTCGGCACGCTTGCGATATTCGCTCAGCGCTAGCATGCGAAATAGCTCCTCTGGCGGAGATGGCGGAGAAGGACGGGCGCGAAGTCCGGGTCGCGACGCGCGGCGAACACGGCGACGCTGTGACCCGCGGCCCAAAGGATCAGGCCGATCAGCCATTGTTGAAGGCCGAGCCCGACCGCCGCGGCGATCGTGCCGTTGACGATCGCGATCCCCCGTGGGGCGCCGCCCAGCAGGATGGGCTGTCCCAAGGCGCCGTGGATCGGTGCTTCGAACCCCTCGATGTGGTGACTGCCCGACGCCGCCGACATCAGACCAGTGCTCCGCCGCCGAAGCTGAAGAAGCTCAGGAAGAAGGAGGACGCGGCGAACGCGATCGACAGGCCGAAGACGATCTGGATGAGCCTCCGGAAGCCGCCGGCTGTCTCGCCGAACGCGAGTGTCAGGCCTGTCGTGATGATGACCATGACGGCGATGATCTTTGCTACCGGCCCTTGGACGGATTCGAGTACCTGCTGGAGCGGCTGCTCCCAGGGCATGCCCGAACCGCTTGCAAAGGCCGGCCGGGACAGCGTGATCGCGAGCCCGAACGCGAGCACGGTCAGCGGAAGTTGGGGTCGGCAGGACAGGGAAAGGCGGCGCATGATCAATCTCCTTGGGTTGCGCGGTGGGACTCGGGGGAAAGGTCGAGGGCGGCGTAATCGCCTTGCGCGTCGAGGCCGACGACGCGCACGATGGTGCTCACCCGGCGCGCGGATCCTCGCCCGGCGATGAACACGACCATGTCGATCGCTTCGGCAATCAGGCGGCGCGGCACGGTCACCACGGCTTCCTGGATCAGCTGCTCGACGCGTAGCAGCGCGGACGCCGCGCTATTGGCGTGGACGGTGGCAATCCCGCCGGGGTGACCGGTGTTCCAGGCCTTCAACATGTCGAGCGCCTCGCCGCCGCGAACCTCGCCGACGATGATACGGTCAGGCCGCAGCCGGAGCGTCGAGCGGACCAGATCGGCCATGGTCACGCTGCCAGCGCGGGTGCGCAACGCTACGGTGTCGAGCGCGGGCGATTGCAGCTCGCGTGTGTCTTCGATCAGGATGACGCGTTCATCGAGATGCGCCATCTCGGCGAGCAGAGCGTTCGCGAGCGTCGTCTTGCCCGAGCTGGTTCCGCCGGCGATGAGGATGTTGCGGCGATCAACCACAGCCAGAGACAAAAGCCGCGCGATGTCGGCCGACATGATGCCGTCGGCGACATAGTCCATCAGCGTGTAGATGCGCGTCGCCGGTTTGCGGATCGAGAAGCAGGGTGCCAGCGACACCGGCGGCAGCACGCCTTCGAAACGTTCCCCTGCCCCTTCCCCATGTGGCGGAAGCTCGGCCGAAATGATCGGCGATGCCGCATGGACTTCGGTGCGCGCATGGGCAGCGACGAGCCGGATGATACGTTCGACCTGCACCGGCTCGAACCGAATGCCGGTATCGGTGCGCCCCTCGCCCAGCCGATCGAGCCGAAGGGCACCGTCGGGATTGACCATTACTTCGAGCACCAGCGGATCGGACAGCGCAGCGGCGATTGCCGGCCCCATGGCAGTGCGCAGCATGGCGCGGCGCCGGCCTTCCGAAACCGTATCGACCGGCCCGCTCATGATACCTTCTCCGCAGGTTCGATCGCCCCGAGGGTGCGCTTGCCCGCCGCGAGCTGGCGCCCGACCTGGCCGACGAACTTCTCGAACCGGTCGAGACCGATGGCGAGCGCCGCGCTGTCGGCCTCGGGCAACGGCGCTGTGACCAGCAGCTGGTAGCGGACGAACAGCGCCAGGCTTTCGAGCACCACGTCGATGTCGCGGCGCACCAGGCCGATCTCGCGCGACACGCGGTCGAGCCGGACTTTCAGAAGGTCGTCGATTTCCCTGGTGCCGCGCCGGGCGAGCCAGGCGGCGACGGCATCGTTGACCAGCCGTGACTTGTTCGCGCCGGGGCCGGATGCGAGCGCTTCCAGCGCATCGCTCAGGTCGCGGTCGATATAGAGATTCTGGCGCACCTTCATGATCACAGCCCCGGGATGAGGTCGTGGTCGGCGCCCTCGGTGATGCCGTAGCTGCGAACGGCGGGCGTCAGAGTGCGGGCCTGGTCCATGGCGCGCTGGTCCGCGGCGACATTGTCGTCGTCCTCCAGAGCGATCTGTACCGCTGGATCGACCTCGGCGGACCGTTTAGTGGTTTCCTCGGCCAGGCCGGGATGGCGCTGCTGCTGCATGCCACCTTCGTCTTGCGCGTCGCCGGCATCCGCCGATCGCTCGAGCCGGGCATCGGGCAGCCGTGCGAACCGGCCCCAGTCGTTGGAGCGCGGGTTCGGCCGGTCGGCATAGCGGCCGTCGGTGAGCATCGGCGCCGGGCAGACGCGCTCGCTGAAATTGCGATCCTCGAAATAGCGTAGTTTGGTCGCGCGGATCGGCGCGAGCCCCGAAATCAGCACCAGCTCGTCGGTCGCCGGCAGCTGCATGACTTCGCCGGGAGTCAGCAGCGCGCGGGCGGTTTCCTGGCGGCTGACCATGACATGGGCGAGCCAGGGCGCGAGCCGGTGTCCGGCATAGTTGCGCATCGCGCGCTGCTCGGTGGCGGTACCGAGCGCGTCGGAAATGCGCTTGGCAGTGCGCTCGTCGTTCGTCGCGAAGGCGACGCGGACATGGCAATTGTCGAGAATCGAATTATGCTCGCCATAGGCTTTTTCGATCTGGTTCAGGCTCTGCGCGATCAGGAAGGCGCGGATGCCGTAGCCGGCCATGAAGGCGAGACTCGTCTCGAAGAAATCGAGGCGGCCGAGCGCCGGGAATTCGTCGAGCATCATCAGCAGCTGGTGGCGCCGCGCAGCCCCGCCGGGCTGTTCGAGCCGCTCGGTTAGCCGACGGCCGATCTGGTTGAGGACCAGGCGGACCAGCGGCTTGGTGCGGCTGATATCCGAGGGCGGAATGACGAGGTAGAGCGATACGGGGCGCTCGCCTTCGATCAGGTCGGCAATCCGCCAGTCGCAGCGCGACGTGACCTCGGCGACCGTGGGATCGCGGTAGAGGCCGAGGAACGACATCGCGGTCGACAGCACGCCCGAACGCTCGTTCTCGCTCTTGTTGAGCAGTTCGCGTGCCGCCGAGGCGACCACCGGATGGACCAGTGGCGCGTCCTGGGTGCCGAGATGGTTGGTCGACATCATCCGCTTGAGCGTCGCGACGAAGCTGCGCTGCGGATCGGAGAGGAAGGTCGCGACGCGGGCGAGCGTCTTCTCTTCTTCGGCGTAGAGGACGTGCAGGATCACCCCGACGAGCAGCGAATGGCTGGTCTTTTCCCAATGGTTGCGGCGTTCGAGCGCGCCCTCGGGATCGACCAGGATGTCTGCTATATTCTGGACGTCGCGGACTTCGTTTGCACCCCGCCGGACCTCGAGCAGCGGGTTGTAGCGCGCCGAGCGGGTGTCGGTGGGATTGAACAGTAGGCAGTGCGAGAAGCGTGATCGCCACCCGGCGGTCAGCGTCCAGTTCTCGCCCTTGATGTCATGAACGACGGTCGAGCCGGTCCAAGAGAGCAAGGTCGGCACGACC
This sequence comes from Sphingomonas sp. So64.6b, assembly GCF_014171475.1. NCBI lineage: Bacteria > Pseudomonadati > Pseudomonadota > Alphaproteobacteria > Sphingomonadales > Sphingomonadaceae > Sphingomonas > Sphingomonas sp. So64.6b. The sequence continues at coordinate 1,516,268 of NZ_CP048817.1, read as the reverse complement.
AAGCCCACGCCCTTGCCCGAGCGAGTCGGGGCGAAGACCATGACATGCTCGGGACCGTCGTGGCGCAGATACTGGCCGCCAAGCCGGCCGAGCAGTACGCCGCGGTCGCGGTGCAGCCCTGCCCGCTCGATCTCCTGTGAGTTCGCCCAGCGTGCCGAGCCATAGGTGGTGACGTTGCTGCGCTGGCGCGCGCGCCATAGCGAGCCAAAGATTGCTGCCCCGCAGCTGAGGAAGCCCGAAGCACCGGCGAGCAGGCCCGCCTTGTCGAAGACGTGCGGCGCATAGGCGTCATAATGATACCACCACGAGAACAGCGCCCAAGGGCGATAAACCGGGGTGTGGCCGATGATCAGCCAGGGCGCCCCAAGCTCGGGCTGATAGGCGAGCATCTCCGCCGCCCACTGCGTCGCCGCCCACAGCCCTGCGATGACGATCGCGAAGACGATAAGGATCTGTCCGATCAGCAGCTTGGTGGGGGTCACGAACAGGCTCCCGCCGGGTCAATCCCGACGGGCAATGACTCTTCCAATACGTCGAGGAATCACATGGTGGGACGGAGCGCCTGGTGGCTCGATAAAGCGAGTTGCGCATGCAACGCCTGGTTGAGCGGGACATCTACATCGGCATGCGCGGTTACCAAGGGGATCCGTGTCAGCGACGGGAACTGGGTCGCTTGCCGCGATACCGATATGGGCGTCGGGCTCGGTACGGCGGACTTACAGCCAATCGCCTGCCTAAAGTCGCAAAGCGCCAAGCACGCTCGAAAATACTTGAGTCTGCGCTGGGAAGTCCTCTTCCTCCCCACAGCTCGCCCGACGGAACTCCAGCCGCATTCAAGCAAAACAAAGTTAGCTGGTGGCGACAACGCGCACGGCCATCAGGCGACCGTTTAGAGGTCGACTTCCACACCAAATGCGGCGGCGTTGATCGCCCGAAACCCGTCGCGCTTGCTCCAGTCCATGTGCCCGCCCAGCCGCTCGACGAGCGCAGCGGAGTCGGTGCGCGACAAGTTCAGAGCGCGCACCGCCTGCTCCGCGACCCGCAAATACAACACCGGTCTCGCCTCGATATGGCCGGTAGCGCGGTCGAGAATATCGGTCAGCATCACCACCTCGACCGCATCGATCGGCAGAGTGGAGAGAAACTCCAGCGCGACCCGCACTGCGGCTGAACAAAGGGCGTCGCGGTGCATCTCGTAGCGCTTGGCCGCCGCCAGCGCCTTGAACGACGCCCTGCCCGACTTGAGCAGGGAGACGCTTTCTTCGGGCATGTCCTCCAGGTCGAGCCCATCGACCACCGCAATGACGCGATCATCGACAAAGAGCGTGTCGAGCCCCTCGACCGAATAAGGCAGGCTCCCAAGCCCGCTATGCGCCTCTAGTGCCTGGACGATTGCATCCGGCGCGCCTTCGACCAGGCGCTGGGCGGCACGGATGGCCTCATTTTGCCGAGCCACTGCATCGACCCGCTCGCCGTGCGCCAGATCGTCCCGCGAGCGCGCGAACAGTATCCGGTTCTCCAAATCCTCGCGCACCTTCTCTTCGCGTTTCAAGAGCCGCGTGAACCAGCCGGGCACAAAGCCGTCGAGCCGAGCTTGCGCCGCACCTTCTTCGTCCTCCTGCCGTTCGGGCTCGCTGAGCAACGGCGCTGTCGCGGTGCTCAGCCAGTCGAGGCGGGTGAACGTGACGCGGTGCGCGCCGGTCAGCGCCTCGACGATAGCGTCATATCCATCGACCGCAGCTGCCGAGGCATTGAGCTGGGCCTGGCGATTCTGAGCTTGCTGGCGCACCACGCGCTGGCGCTCCGCCTGCTTGCCGGCGCGGTCCATCGCCCGCATCGTACGAAACACGCCGCGCGCGACCTGCCGAGACGTTACCATCGCATCCCCCCTATATTTCGTTCCCCGCAATTCACTCTATAGCCGGGCGATGACAAGCGGCCATAGCCTGAGGCGGGAATGATCCTGGACATCGCGCTGCAACTGGCCGCGACCTTATCCTTTTCAGGCACCGCGCATGTCGCCGACGGCGACACGCTCATGGTCGGGAACCATCGCATCCGGCTCTCGGGCGTCGATGCGCCAGAGCTCAAGCAACGCTGCGGCCCGCCCACAAACACAACCGCCTGCGGCGTGACCGCGGCCAACTTGCTTCGCCAGCGCGTCGAAGGCCGCACGCTCAACTGCACCCAGGTCGACCGTGACCGCTACGAACGCAGCGTGGCGGTGTGCCGGCTGAACGGCACCGATATCAACGAGGCTCTGGTCCTGGCTGGTTGGGCGACTGCCTACCGCCAATATAGCCTGGCTTATGACGGCGCCGAGACCAAAGCCCGCACCGCGCGCCGTGGCATCTGGGCATCGGGGTTCGAAGCCCCTGCCGACTATCGCCGCGAACATCGCAACACGGCGCCTCTACAACCCGCACCCGACCCCAGATGCACGATCAAGGGCAATATCAACACCAAGGGCGACCGCATCTATCATCTTCCCGGCTCGCGAGATTATCCCGATGTCCGGATCGACCTTCGTCACGGCGAGCGCTGGTTCTGTTCGGTCAGCGATGCAAGCAAGGCAGGCTGGCGCCCTGCCCGCTAGGCGCTAGCGAAAACTCCGCTCCTTAAGAACTGGCGCAGTCGCGCCGCCCGATCCGTCCGGCCCGGCCACCGCGATCCGTTTGAGCGGCGTGGCGCCGACTGGCAGGGACCGCTCGATCGCCAGCGCGTCGCCGACCTTGGCCAGATAATCCTGCAAGACCGACACATCGCCGCACCAGATCGTCTCGGCGTCGCGGTCGCGCGCAGGGTCCGGCCCCTGCCCTCCGGCATCGAACGCAACCGGGCGCATCTGCATCGAGCCTGTCGCACCGGCCGCAGCGATCTCGACGCCATAATCTGGCCGGGAACTGCTCCGCAGCACCAGCCGCCCCCCTTCTGCCGCACTGGTCGACATGCCTTCATTGACCGCATAGCCAAGCGCCTGAAGGCCTTCGAGCACGGCCGCCCGCCGAGCCGCGACCGCCCGGGCCTTGCGCTGATCCTCAAGCGACGCGCGAACCGCCTCGATGCGCGTTTCCAACGCCGCCACATCGAGCGACGCAAGCTCCGCGCTGGCAACGGCGCCCTCACCGCCCGCGGCAGCCTGCTCGGCCAGAACCAGGTGCAAGTCCTCGGCCAGCACTGCCCGCCGGCGCGCTTCGGTCAGCGCGCGGCCGGTTTCAACCTCGAGGCCATCGACCAGCAAATTGCGCCGCGCCATCGGCGCCGTTTCTGCTTCGGCCAGCCGGGCACGCCAGGGCAACAACACCTCAGCATCGACCAGCATGCCCAGTTCGTCGAGCCGCGCCGCGATCCGCTCGATCGCCGAATCGGTCGGCGCAACCGGCTGCCCGGCCAGCCAATCGGCAAAATGCTTCGGCGAAGGGTCACCGTCGCGCAACTTGCCTGCCAGTGCATTGGAGGTGGAAGCCGAAGCGCCGGCCACCGCGTCGGCTAGCAATGCAAAGCCTTGCGCCATCGCCTGGCTGTCGCCGCGCGCCAGCCCAGCTTCCACGCCCGGATCGAGCGGCACATCGAGACTGCGCAGCCGCTTCAATAATCCGGCTGCGGCCTGCTGCTCGCGGCGCTCGCGCGAGCGTGCCTCTGCTTGCTTGGCAAAAACCTTCGACAGCCGCGTCTGAATATCCGCACGCAGAAACGCCTCTTCGACTGGCGCCTGCTTCTGGATATCCATCAGCCGGTCAGCGGCGATCAGCGCCGCCAGCGCCTCGCGGCGTTGCAGGGCCGCCGCGATCGCCCCCTCGTCGACACAGTCGTTGCGCTTGCCGATCCGTTGCCATTCGGCGAGCGCTGCATCGACCCGGGCGAGATGGCCGTAGCAAATCTCCAATATCTCTTCGCGCGTGACGATGCGCACGACCTTGGGTCCGCTCATGCCAGCACGCCCATTGCCGCGATGACTGCCTGGCGCAGCCGTTCGCGCTCGCGCTCGGGCTCATGAAACCAGCGGTGCGACGAGACGCGGTGGATGACCGGAATCGAACGGCGCAAGACGCTTGGCCGCCACATTTCGCGGGCACGCGCGGTCTCAAGCAGACCGTGCCGGGGCGGGTCGCACTCTATGCCTATCCCGTAGAGACCGGTACGCGGATCCTCGATCGCAAAATCGAGCCCGAACGCCCCATCGTCATGGACCCCGACCGGTGTCCACCCGAGCGAGCGAATCTCGGCGGCGACGGCCTCCTCGAGCCCGTCAATGCCGCCAGCCTCGCGTCCGCGGCTGCGGCGTTGCTCGGTGCTCAGCCGCGCCAGCAATGCATCGGCGCCGTCCAAATCGCCGTCCGAGATGCAGCGGGCATATTCGAAATAGGCCTGAAGATAGTCGCGCGGGCTCGACGCCTGGCGGCGCGTTGTCAGCAAGTCCGATATGGCGCCGATCGGCATCGACGTGACCAGGATCACCTTGTGGCGGGCACGAGTGACGGCAACGTTTAGCCGCCGTTCGCCTCCGGTCTGCCCGAGCACACCGAACGAACGCCGGAACGTGCCCTGCGCATTCTTGCCGAAGGTCGAGGAGAAGATGATGATGTCGCGCTCGTCGCCCTGCACGTTTTCGACATTCTTGACGAAGAACCCCATATCCTCGCCACCTTCGACCCGGTCGCGTTCGCGCGTCAGCGCAGCGCGGAACGCGGGATCGGCTTCGGCGCGGTCCTCCAGCACATCATCGATCAGATCGGCCTGCTTGCGGTTGAAGGTGACGACACCGATCGTCGGCGGCTTGTCCTCGGTCCGGCTCCACAGCTCCGCCAACACATCGGCGACGCGCTCGGCTTCGGCCGGGTTGGTCTGGTCGACATAGACGCCGTCGACCCGAATCAGCTCGATCGGACGCTTGCGCTTGATCTCGTCGGCGGGATGGCGCGCCGGCACGCTCAGCCGGTTGACGTAGAAGGCCGCGTTGGAGAACTGAATCAGCTCGCGATAGGCCGAGCGGTAATGGATCTGGAGCGTGGTCGACGGCAACACGGTCTTGGCGAGCTGGAGTAGGTCCGGACAGTCCTTGATCTCGCGGCGGTTCCAGGTTTCCTCGACCGCGTCACGCTGCTCTTCGGCGATATCCTCCTCGGCGGCCTGGCCTTCGAAGATCTCCGCTTCGTCATTCTCGACGCGGCTCGAAAAGAAAGCGGTCGGCGGCATCTGCTTTTCGTCGCCGCTGACGATCATCGTCCCGCTGCGGTAAAGCGTCGGCAGCGCATATTCGATCGGCATCTGCGAAGCTTCGTCGAAGATGACCGTGTCGAACAAAGCCTTGCGCAAGGGCAATAGCCGGCTCGCGACATCGGGATTGACCAGCCAGACCGGCCGCAACCGCATCAACCCCAGATCGGCGCCGCGTTCGACAAATTCGCGCAGACGCCGCGAGCGGACCCCACGCAGCCGCGTGATATCCTCCCATTCGCGCATCGGCCGCAGCCGGCTGGCGTCAAGCCCGTCGACCAGCAGCCGCCGGTTGAGCGCACGCATCTGACCATCGGCTTCGGCCAGCGATGTGGCCTTGGCTTCCAGCTCACCAGCCTCGAACAGCAAAGCGGAATCGCCCTGCTCAATCCGCGCCTTCCAGGCCAGTCGCGCTTCGCTGGCGATGATACGGCGCACCACCGCTTCCAGCGCAACTTCATCAAGCTCCAACAAGGCGCCACGAATCCGCGCAAGCTCGGCGAATACCACCATCGCCTCCTCGCCCAATTGCGGCACGCGGGCGCGGAAGCGCTGATAGGCAAGGACATGCGGACGCTCCGCCAGCAACGGCGCGATCCGGTCGCCATTCGACAGATTCCGCGCGATCGCCTCGGACGCAGCCTCGACCCAGCTATCGCCCATCCACGGCTCCAGCCGTCCCAGCCCGGCCCGGCTGCAAACCCGCGCACCGTGCCGGGCGAGACCCTGGTCGATGCCTTCGATCAGGTCCTCGACTGCCTGGCGACTGGCGGCCCGCGCCATCGCCAAAGCCACGCCAGGCTCCGGATAGGCCTCCAAACGCCGCACCAGGGCTTCAGCATCAGACAATTGGCCCAGAGCCCCACGCGCCGCTGCAACCAGCGCCGCAATCCGCGCACCCGCCAGCCCGCCAGCGGGCTCGCCAATCTCGACAATCGTTTCGACCAGCCGCGCCCGCAGCGGCCGCAACCTGGTTTCGCGGTGCAGTGCCGCACCGAACGCCGCTGCGTCGTCCAGCCCTTCGCTCTTCAGGAATCCGCGCCGGCGCCAGACCGCCAGCCAGCGCATCGGTGACAGCTGCTCGAAAAAGCTCGGCCGCTTCAGTAGCCAGTCCGAGGTTTCGGTCCAACTTTCCAGATCCTCGTCCGCCAGTCCCTCGGCGACCGCGACCGCATCGTCGGGTGCGTCATCAGCCGGCAGCGCCAACATCGCTCGCTCGAGAGCCTGCAACTCCGTCTGCACCGCAGTGGTTCCCGGCATCCGCGCCGACGCCCCACCAAGCCGCTCCAGCCAACGCGCCAATCGCTCGCGTGCGACTGCGTCCAACGCCAGCATTGCGCGGCCATGCGTCTCTGACCAGCTGCGATAGGGTTCGGGGTCGTCGATCGCCAGCGCGTCGGGCGTCCGTTGGATCACCGCGAGGCGCTCTTCCTCGGCCAAAGCGAACGCCGACAGATCTTCCCCAAATGTCGCGATACTGCCGGCATCGGTCCCGAACGCGCGGGTTTCGGCCAACACGCTGCCTTCATATCGCGCAGGCAGCCATAGCCGCGCAGTCGGCGCGCAGACTTCCTGGAGGATTGCGATTTTGCCCGGATCGAGCGCCCCCAACAGATGCCGCAAGGACGGCAACGGTGGCGTATCACCTTCGCGGGCCAAGCCGATCAGGTCGCCGATGATCAGCCGGTAGGAGAGGCCGGTCTGTTCATCGACCGCGTGGAGTGCACGGTGCTGGCCGTCTAGATCGCGTTCCAACGACTCGATCCGCGCCGCAGTCTGCTCGCGCTGCTGGCGCCAGCCCGACGCGCCGCCCGGGCGCTGGAACAGTTCCTCCAACTGCTCGCGGATCGCGCCGATCACGGCGGTGCGGTCCTTGTTGACGTCATTGACCATGACGATCCGCTCACCGAGCCCGGCCGCTTCCAGGCGTTTATGCACGACTTCGAGCGCCGCCTGCTTCTGGCAGACCACCAACAAGCTTCGCCCGGTGCCGATTGCGTCCGCGACCATGTTAACGATGGTCTGGCTCTTGCCCGTGCCCGGCGGTCCTTCGACCAACAACCCACGCCCGGTCCGCCCTTCCAGCACGGCGGCCTCCTGCGAAGGATCGCTGTCAGAGGTAAAATAACGCTCGCGCTCGCCAACCGACACCGGCTCCGCGCGCTCGACCTGCTCGCCAACCCGGAACGCCGTCTCGAGGCTGGTGCCGGCCGGCGGCATCGCCTTCAGCTGGCGCAGATCCTCCATCACGGCTTGTCCCAGGAAGCCCAAATGGAACAGCGCCGCTGCGCAGACGATGCGGTCGTCGCCGGGCTTGATCCGCAGATCCTTGGACGGCAGCCCTTCCAGCGTCGCGTCACCCATCGTCGCCAGCTCGCCAAAAGCTTCAACGACTTCGGCAGCGGTTACCGAGGCACGGCCCAGCATGTCGTTGGCGACTTCCTGCCAGCGTCGCGCGGCGTCCACGCCGAGCAACGTCTCGAACGCAGGGTTCAACCGCACTTCTTCACGATCCCGGTCGAACGCCAGAGTGACCTGTCCGCGCGAGCCGACCTCAGGATGCAGTTTGATCGGCCACAACAGAACCGGCGCGATGCGCGGCGGGGTCGAGGCCTTGGCTTCCTGCATCACCAGGAACGGGAAACCGAGATACAGCCCATCGATGCCGGTATCACGGCGATAGAGGGTCGCATGCGAGTGCAAGGTGCGGATTCGGCGCTCGACGCGAGGATCCTCGGTCAGCGCATAAGGATCGACGTCGATCACTTGTTCGCCGCGCAGCAACACATGATCCAGTAGCGACGCTGCCGTCCGCCGCGGCGTATCCAGTTCGAACAAGTCGATCCGCGCCGTGGTCTTGCCGATCACCATGCGGGTCAACGGCCCGCGCATGATCGTGCCGGTGATCCGCCGCGCATAGAAATCGAGCAAGGTCGCTACATAGGCCTGGCGCGGCGGCTGCTGCCAGCATTCGGCCGGCACCGCCAGCAACGCCAAGGCCCTGGCAAGCGGCAAGCGGCGCTCTAGCCGGAACTGATCGCCCCATTCGTCGATGCGCTCGAACCCCGACCGTGCAAAGCCTTCGAGGCGCAGCTCGATCTCGGCATGCAATTCGCGGCGCGGAACCGAGGTCCAGCCAAAAGCCGTCTCGCGGTCGAACACCTCCAGCCCGCCGCGCTCGGCCAAAGTCTCGGCCTCGTCGACGATCGCTTCGGCCGAGCGGAACAGGCCCGCGCCCGCGCTCAGCAACAAGATGAGATCTTCCTCGTCGGTGATCCGCCGCTCGACTATCGCCAGCAGGCCCGGATGATCGGTATCGGGCAATACCCGCCGCTTCTCGTCCCAGACCGCCGCCAACCGGCTCTTCGACGTCGACAGTACCGCGACCCGGAGCGACGCTTCGTCCAGCTCGACATCGAGCTGACGCGCGCGGTCGCGCACCCGCGCCTCACGGCGCTTCAGCCGGGCAAGCCAGACTTCGTCATCGTCGCGCTCCAGCCTATCAGGCACCGGCCCCGAGATCAGCGCATAGCCTTGTTCCGGATGCTCGATCAGCCAGCCGGGGGTGACGATCTCGCCGCGCACCACTAGGGGCATGGAAGGATTGAGCGCTTTCAGCGCCAGCGCCAGCCGCATATCCTCGGATGCATCAGTCAGCAACACGATCGCCCGGATCTCGACCCGGAGCGCCTGATGCTGCCCGGCTTCCTCGAGCCAAGTCGCCAACTCGCCATGCAGCAACAACCGCAGGGCTTCGTCCCAATGTTCGGCTTCGGCCGCCGTCAGCGCGAACCGTTCCGGCCCGAACAGACGCACGCCGCCCAAGACGATCGCCCGGCGTCCCTCGCTGTCGCCGACGGCACGCAAGGTCTCGGGCGCCTCGGGCAGGTCACCGGCCAGCCAGCGTTGCACTTCGGGCCAGCACCAGCGCGTGCGGCGGTCGAGCGACAACAGCCCGCGCAGCAACACATCCAGCGACGGCTCCAGGCCTTCCGGAATGGGCGCACCGTTGGTCAACACGTGGATCAGGAAGGACTGGTCGTCGGCCCCGGCAAAACATTCACCGCGGGTGACCTGTTCCAGCAAGAGCATGCCAAGGCTCCACCAGTCGCTGGCGGCTGCCACGCCGCCCGCCACCGCTTCGGGCGCGGTGTAACGGGTGATCTCCAAGGGCGAGACGATGTCGAGATCATATTCCGACAGACGTGCCGACCCGAAGCCGGTGATGACCAGGTCCAAAGGATCGCGGGCACGCACCATGATCGCGCCGGGCCGCAAATCGCGGTGTCGCAAGCCGGACTCGGACAGCGCCGCCAAAGCGCCACCGACTTCGCTCAGGACCCGCGGCAGCGATGCCGCATCCAACACCCCCAGATCGGCGAGCATGCCGCCGCGCAGATCCTCGGAGACTTCATAAGCACGCTCCGCCCAGCGCCCGGTCTCCAGGATCTCAGGGACGTGATCGCGGTCAAGGCCGCGCAGCACTTCATAGACTTCGGGATCGGGCTCGCTGCCATTGGCATACAGGGTCAGTACCGCCTCGCGGCCATCCGCGTCCCGCACCGTCTCATAGCGCTCGCGCACCGCACTGGTGGTCGGCAAGCGCCGCAACAGCCGCCAGCCAGCCACGCGCGTCTCGGCAACAGGCTCCGACGCCCCGGCAGCATCACCACCAGCACCAGCATCGCCATCAAGCGCACCAGCATCGCCATCAAGCGCACCAGCACCAACTACATCGCCACTTCCAGCACCCACACCAACACCAGCGACGCTGCCTGCGCCATCGACACCATCACCGACGTCAACAGCATCGCCGCCAAAGGCGACATCACCGCCACAGACGCCACAGATCAGATCGCCGGGCTCGACAACATGGCCATTCTCGCAAGTCAGACCCGCGACCGGCCCGCCAGGCACGCCAGATCCGGCCTGCGCAACCATGCCAGCCCCACGCCCAACCGCCACTTCTGCAACCGGTCGCCAGCCATCAGGACGTATCGGCAGCGACGCGAGCGGCCAGTCGCAGACGACGCCATCGACCAAGCCTTCGCAGAAGATTTCATCGACCGCGCGGGCCGTCGCGCAATGCGGACAGAAGCGGATCATCGCACCAGGCTCCCGACCAGCGCCATCTTCTTATCAGGCCCAACGGCGCCCCTGCCCACGCCGGAATCTCCAGCGCCCTCGAACCTGTCCCCAGCGCCAAAACCCGTACCTGCACCCGCACCGGCACCTACCATCTCGGACGTCACCACCTTATGCCCCGCCCCGGCCAGCAACCGACGCAGGCGCGCCAGTTCGCCGCGCGCCGGAATGCCTGCAAGCCAGGCATGGCCGTCACCGTCGAACATCACGTCGAGCCGGCGATCCTCCGGCCCGGCCGCGCGCTCGAAACCAGCCAACTGCTCACCCAAAGCAGTCAGGATATGAAGCTGCTGATTGTCGCTGCCACGTAACGCCCGCGTCTGCGGGACTTGGGAGCGGAACGGCCCGGTGATCAAGGCGTCGATCAGCCCCGGATGTTCGGCCAGCCACGGCGCGACCGCCTCCCGCTCATACCCCGTGAACACCAGCACCGACTCGTCCGACGCCCCCCGCCAGTAACGCAGCACCCATGCCAGCGCCTCACTCTGGTCAAACGGCTCGCCACCTGAGACGGTAAGCCCATCGGCACCCACTGCCAGGCCGCTCAGTTCCGCCAGCACATCGTCAAGCCCGACCATGCCCTCACCCGCTTCCCAGGTATCGCGCGAAATACAGCCTGGACAGCGGATCGAGCAGCCCTGGAACCATAGCCCGACGCGTCGGCCCGGCCCCAATGCCGTCACCGGAAAATGCAGCCGCGAGATCGAGACCTGCATCATGCCTGCTCCAGCCGCAGCGACGTGACCGCCCCCGCCTCAACGGCACAAATTGTAACAGGGCCTTCGCCGCCCCGATCGAATAAAGCGCGCGCCAGGGGATTGATCAGATGCGCTTCGATCTGGTTGCGGATGCCGCGCCCGCCATTCGCGAGATCGGCAGTGCAGAGATGCCGCAGCGTCTCCAGCGCCTCGGGCACGATGGTGACCGCGTGCCCCGAAGCGGCGGCATCCTCCACCACCTGCTCGACCATGCTCGCGAAAATCTTTTCGGCGACCGCGGGACGGATGAAGTCGAACACGATGATATTCTCGCCGAACCGGTTCAAGATTTCCGGTCGGTTGAGCACCAGTTTGAAATGGTTGCCGATTTCGGTCCGTACCCGCGAACGCACTTCCTCGAACGACTGGTCCGGGGTGACAGTCGCGACCCGGCTGCCATCCGGCGCAGTCGAATAGATGCCCAAATTCGACGTGAAGATGATCAAAGCTTCGGAGAAATAGACCCGGTCGCCGCGCCCCGAGGTGAGCACGCCATCGTCCAAGATCTGCAGGAACTTGTCGAGGATGCGCGGATGCGCCTTTTCGATCTCGTCAAACAGCACGACGCTGAACGGCCGTTCGCGCACCGCATTCGTCAGCTCGCCGCCGACATCATAGCCGACATAGCCCGGTGGCGCACCGATCAGGCGCTGGTCGGCATGCTCGGCACTGAACTCCGACATGTCGAAACGGATATAAGCGCCTTCGTCGCCGAACAGCAATTCGGTGACGGTCTTGGCGAGCTCGGTCTTGCCGACCCCGGTAGGCCCGGCAAGAAAGGCGATGCCCCGCGGCCGCCCGCCCCGTCGTCCGCCGCCAATGCCGGTCGCGGCGCGCTTGATGATATCTAGCATATGGACGACGGCATGGTCCTGCCCGACGACCCGCCGGCCGATCGTCTCAGCCCCATTCGCGATCCGCTCCCGCTCGATCCGCCGCCAGGCATCTTCGGTGACCCCGACCTTGTAGCGACGCACGGCTTCGCCGACCTCGCCGATCGGCACCTGCTCGGTCCGCGCCAGCTGCGCGACCGCGCTCAGATCGACCAGGAGCATGCCTTCGGTCGCATCGACCAGTTCCTGCTCGGCTTCGGCCAACAGTTCGACCGAGGCTTCTCGCCCACCCGGAAGCCCCCGGATCAGCGACGGCGCCACGGCCTTGCGCATCCCCCGGTCCGGCGGCGCGATCGGCACGTGGCGCAGACGCGGATTGTCGATGGTCAGCCAGTCGGGCAAATCGCCTTCCTTCTCGACCACCCAGATCACGCAGTTGAACCGTGGCGCACGATCGGGTCCGACCGGCCTTGCCTGGGCGCTCTGGCTGAGCACCAGAGCACGCGTGAATAATTGCTGTTCGGCCGGCGACAAAGCGTCGCTGCGCACGATCATCCGTGACGCGAAATCGACCACCAAAGCGACGGGCGGCCCCTCCAGCCCCACAAACCGGGTCAAGGCAGAGGCAAACACGTCAGGCCCCGCTGCAGCCACACCGTCGCTAGTCGTCAGCCCCAACCGCAGCAGCAGCGCCTCGGCATCTCCATCGGTGCCATCGGGCCGCGCCAGCAAGGAAAAGCCCGCAACCGGGTCGTAGCGCACGACATCGGCATAGCCGGCTTCGGCCAACGTCGCCGACAGGACATCGCCGAGCGGTGCTGCAACCGCACGTCCGTCCAGCACACGAAGCTGCAGATCGCGAACATTGCCGGTCAGGACAAATTGGCTCTTGAGCGGCAGGAAGCGGGTAAGGTCGCGAACCCAACGCGGCCGCGGATCGTCACTCATGGCCACCAGTCCCCCTCCGCGCCCTATGACACATAGACGCGAACTTGTCAGACTAACCACTTGCCAGATCGGGTCAATCTGGACCGACCGGCTTGTCCAGCCCACACCGCTGACGCACAAGCTCAATAAACTAGGGGAGAGGCTGAATGAAACTCAGCTGGCTAATTGCCGCAACAATCGCGCTATTTTGCTCGGGCACTGCGAACGCCGCCCAGATCGGGTCGCAGGCCGCGCTCTGTCGTGCCGCGCCCAGCCCCAAAGCAAAGGTCGTCGCACGCCTAGCCCCTGGCACTCAGGTATCCGTCACAGCGACCAAAGCGACCTGGTCCCGCGTCGCCCGCAAGTCCGGCGCATCCTGCTGGGTCGCGTCCGGGCTGATCGCCAGCCACAGCGCAGCGTTTACCGGCACAGGCGTCTATTCGACGACCTACACAACCACCAAAGCGAAAGCCAATAGCAGCACAAGCTACCGCTCGCCACTATCGCTCAACACCGCGTCCAGAACTCACACCGCGCGCGCCACAGCCAAGCGCCGCACGCGATCCAGGTTCAGCTCAAGCAGCGGCTCATGTCCCTGCGGCAGCGGCCAAATCTGCATCGGCCCACGCGGCGGCCGCTACTGCATCACCAGCGGCGGCAACAAGCGCTATGGAATGTGAAATCAAGGTAAGTATGAAGGGACTGCAAATGGGCCAATTTCTGCCTAACAGCTTTTAGGTAAGCGGACCAAGAATGCTGTCCTTCGCTCTGCTGACCTAAAACGGTGGGGATGCATCGCCATCAAATATCAAGCATTCGTCGGGAAATTACCGAACCGCGCCCTCTGTCCTTGTCTAGGCGTGCGTTAGCCTTCCTGAGGAAGCGCGATCGACACTGCTATCGCGGCTCCGATCGGCCCGGATCGGCGCTCGATCAGTCGGCTCACCAGTTCCTCGCGCGTCTCGTCGAATTGCTGGCCGACTTTGCAGGCCAGTAGGAGGTCCGCTACCCATGTTTCGAGCCTCCAGTTCGAAAGTTCGGCCTCCGTCTGCAATTCACCGATGGATGGATTGTGCCCATTATCGAGCGTGTCCAACACGGCATGAACTTCGTCGGCGGTGAAAACCCGACATCCCAACGGTGGTTCGGTCACGGTTCGAAGCTCTGTCGCCGGATAGTGCATGGTCGATGGCAGGTCCGGCGGGTTGTAGAACAAATAATAGATTGCTTCGCCGAACTGTTTGTTGAAATCGTCGATCACCTCAACCTGCTTGTCGCCCGCATGAAGCGCGCCGTAAACGCTGCTTTCGTCGAACTCGAACTTGCGGCGCAGGATGCCCAATGGCGACCCAGGCTGGCGATGCAAGAACGCGTTCATTCCGTAAGCAAACCCCAGCGGGTCAGCGTCATCGACATCTCCATTGAGCGGATAGAGTCGTTTAGACTGAAGCAGACCGATTTTCTGAGCAACCAGCTGATTGTGGTCGTAAATGAACACTAGGATCGCGATGTCGGCCGTCTCCCACTTCCCGACCCTGCGTAGCCCTCCGATATTATGAACCTGCAGTTCGACGACTGCTCCTGATGGTAGGAGCCTAGGGGCTGAAAGGGGTGTGATCGCCTCGATCAGCCCATCGTCGAGCGAGGTCTCGCGGATATTGGGGACATTGATCAGCCGCTCGGTCGCCTTACGGTTTGCCTCGGCAAAAACAGATCGCACCCAGCGGATCGCGTCTTTAGGAATCTCTGGCCATTTCTTCGTTGCCATCGACACATGCCCTCACTTCAATTGCACCAATGCCTGAATTGGTCACTCGATCGGATCACGAATAGTAATGGCGCCGATCATCCGTCAGACAGATTCTCACGTGGGCTCTTCATCCGCGGCTCGGTCCCGGCGAACTGCGCGCCAATCGCATCCACCACCGTCGCGAGTACGGGAAAACATTCACGCGCTTCGGCAGAGCCAGCGCACTCTCCGAGGCGCTCCAAGAAACGTCGCGCGATTCCATCTTTGTCCTCGACCGCGCCTTGATAGCGTCCAAGCTTCTGGTGGTATCCGGTCCATCGCACAGGTCGGAGCTTGCCCTCAGAGTTGCTTAACGCCTCGGCGCCCAGATACATTTCGATTCCGCAGGCCATCCCATTGATGTCCATCATCGACACGCCCTGCGGTCCGAGAGTCGGATAGGCTTTCGCGAACTGATTCTCCGGCAGCGTCATAACACGTACGTGGTCAGGCAGGCGTATATTGCTGAGCGTGCCCATGGCAGCAATGCCCGCGGTGTCATTGTCAAAGATGGCGATCACACGCTGACTGATTCCACCTCCAACGAAGGAGCGAATTGTCTTCGGGAGCATATCTGCGCTTCCCTCGATCCGCAGCCCTTCGAAGTCGAGGAATCCATAGAGGCTGGCGAGATGCGGCGAGATGGCCTCGAACGCTGCGCGCAAAATACGCGTGTCGGTCTTGCCCTCGGTGAGAAGCAGAATGGAGCCGTAGAGCGAGTGTTCATGGGCCCAACCGCGCCGAGCCTCGTCGCAGATCGCCTCAGCACCTTCGTAATAGCCAGCGTCAATAAGGTCGGTGACGTCGAGGATGGCTTCCTGTGCACCGGGCAATGCATCGAGCAGTCCGCGAAGCATGTATCGTGGATCCGAAAAATAGGAGCCTAGGCCGCTTCGTAGGCCATCGGAGATCCGTTCCGCATCTGGATCGCCCGGAAATTTGTCAGCGCTCCAGACCTGGAAGCCTTGGGGAACGAGGCGCGCGACCGCGGCGCACCAACGGTCATAAGTCCAATCCTTGACGCGCTTCCGATCCGTCTTCGAAAAACCTGCGCCAAGATAGAGCTCGTACTCCTCGGAGAGACCTCGCGCATAATCGGCGCGCGCGTGGGCGACCGTGTAGCCCATAGCGTCGAGCCTTTCGCGCATCGCTTGGGCATCAACCGCGTAGATGATCGTCTTTTCGAGTTTACGCCCGCCATATTGCGGCCGGCGCATCCTGCGCTTCTGCCGATCTCGCTCGTGAAAAACCGAAAGCGTCGCATCGTCCACATAGCTTTTGGTACCCCAGAAGCTAAATCCATCAATCGATACGTTACAGCTGCTACCCATCTTGCCACCATGCCTTGCAAGCGGTCTTCTCGCAATTCTGCGGAATTTAGGGGGTCCGCTTTCGGGGGCTTCGTCGATGAGGTCTGCACGACCGATTTTGGGGCGCAATTCCGACCTGCAATCTATGGGGCGCTCGTCCAACATCCATCAATCCGCTGAACCTCCGACTCACTTGGACGTTCTCGTTTCGTGCTGACCAAGGAGAGAGTCATGTCGAAACGCGAATTGATCGATACCGGCACCGACGAGCGCTACGTCCGGCGCGACGACGAGGGCCAGTTCAAGGAGTCCGACGATGTCGGCCGGTCGCTCGCGAAGGATGTGCAGCAGCACGCCAAGAGCAAGGCACCGAAGGGTCAGGGCGACCGCGGCGACCATGTCGGCATCCTGGAGAAGGACGGGCACGAGGAGCCCTATCTCTTCATCGATACCGCCGACGGGCTGCTGACCTGCGTCCAGATGGGCACCATCGAATTCCACGGCTGGGGCGCTCGCATCGAGGATGTCGAGAAGGCGGACCGGCTGGTGTTCGACCTCGACCCGGACGAAGGGCTCGATTTCGAAGCGGTCCGCAAGGCGGCATTCCATTTCCGCGATATCCTGCAATTGATCAGGCTCGAGACGTTCCCGATGGTGACCGGCGGCAAGGGTATCCATGTCATTGCGCCGCTCGTTCCCAAGGCCGAATGGCCGGAAGTGAAGGACTTCGCTCACCGCCTGGCCCAGGCGGTGGCGCAGAGCGATCCGGAGAATTTTACTGCCGCTTTACCGAAGGTCCAACGCAAGGGCCGGATCTTCGTCGATTATCTGCGCAACCAGCGCGGTGCGACCGCTGTGATGCCCTATGGGGTGCGGGCCCGGCCCGAGGCGCCGGTCGCCGTGCCGATCACCTGGAAGGAGATGGAGACGATCGACAAGCCGTCCCATTTCCATATCGGGGATGCTGCCGAGCTGGTGAAGCGCGCAGGCTCGAAGGCGCTGTCCGGCTGGGGCCGTGCCGACCAGGTTTTGCCCGACCTATAAGGCTCACGCCTGGAGTATGAATTTGCCTCAGTGCCGACCCTGCTCCGCCGCGAGGGCGCGCGCGGCCGCCCAGACTGCGAGCCAACGGGCACGTTCAGCCTCGGCAGCCGGCAGGGCGCGATGCGCCGGCGCGTCGCCGGTCGCGCCCCCATCATATCGGGCAAGAATCCTATCGACCGCGCTCGCGAGCATCTCGTGCGGGACCGTTTCGCCCAGGATCGTCGCCGCGCATTCCCGCAGTGCCTCGTCGGTCCGGCGGAGCCGGAGGCTATGCCGCGGCAATCCCGCCGCCCGCAGCAGCGCGCTCAGCCATTTGCCGTCCCAGGACGGCGCGCTCGCAAGGAGGTCATGCCCTGCGAGGACGTCCATCATCCGTTGCGCCACCAGCCGGTGCGGCGTGCCGTCGAGCAGCAAGGTCCCGCGATCGATGCGATGGATTGCCTCGGCGTCCGCATCCGAGTCGGTCCAGTCCGGCGCGGGCATGATCAGGTGGCTTTCCGATCGACCGTTGGCAAATACCCACGCTACCTCGATCGGGTAGCTTCGCTTGGCGAGCGAGGATGCTTCAAAATCGAGGAACACCAGCATGCCGCCATAATGGTCATGCGAGGGCAAGGCTGCATATAGAGAAAGGCCGCCCCTCTCGGGACGGCCTTTCCATTGTACATCCGAACGCGGACGGCTCAGCCGAGCCGGACCCCCGCGGTGGAGGTCATGCTCGAAAATCCTGCCGCGCGCGGCATGTGACAATGAGACATCTGACCACCTCCTTTCCGTTGTTGAACGATGAACAGGAGGTCGGGGCTTGGCCGCCCGGATTCAAGGCCAGGGCGCTGAATTTGATAGCAATTTACGCTCCGGCTGCCGCACGCAACTCCTCCAGGCGCTCTCGCGAAACGTGCGCGACAATATCCCGAAGCGCTCGGACACAAGCCAGGATCGCGTCCAATTCCTCGAAGCTGATCTCATAGGCTGTCGAGTAGCGGGCCTCGACATAGGCGCGCTTGAGCAACTGAAACCGCCGTCGGTCTAGCCGGCTGTCGCGCGGCCAGGCCTCTATCAGCCGCGGTTCGTTGTCCTCAGCGAGGGAGCGCAGAAACTTTATGTTGTGTGACTTTGGGAAGTAAAAAGTCCGCACGAGCAGGAAGCAAATATATGCTCGTTCAGTGGCTTGATGCAGCATGAAGGCAGCGTCCTTCCGCCACCCCTCATCGTCGCCTCCCTCCCTCAGCTGCAGTTCGACGGTCCGGATGGAGCGATCGACCTTGTTCAGCCAATCCTGGAAATAGGCCGTTGCCATCTGGAAGGCGTCGGCAGGCGTTAACGGCATTGGCGTCGCCAGCGGATGGCACGGCAGTTCGTAGAGGATGACCCCATCCCGGGCGATGTCGACCCAGAAATACTCGCCCCGCTTAAGAGACTGGTTCACTTCGTCGAGCGAATGGACGATGATGTTCACCGGTCGCGCGATGGTGGCATCGCGCAGGATACGATCCTCAGCCACGTACCAGTAATGGGCGATGTCGGTGAGGTCGTCATGATTGACAATCACCAGTAGGTCGAAGTCCGACTGATACCCGCTATCGCGATCATCGACCCAATCGTCGCGCGCGTGCGATCCAAATAGGACGATCTTGAGAATCTTGCCGTTCTTGCGGCTTGGCGTCGTCGCCCTGCCGATCGCCTCGGCAAACTCCTCCATCAGTACGCGCTGGACCCGTTCCAGTTCGCCCTGTTGGACTGCAGGCAGATGATCCACGTCATTCTTCATCAAGGGAATCTTCGGCGAGCGCAGCCCGAATGGCAAGCGCGGGTTGGCACCACGATCGATTGGGCGATAGGAAGAGCGCGTTCGGCGGCGTCGGATGGCCCCCACGGGCGCGCGTTTTCAAGCGCGGTTCTCAACTTCCGGGGTCGCCGGACACCGAATTGACCCAACCTCAAACATCAACGAGATGACGCTCCGCGCCATCTCAACGGCGTAATAACGCGTCCTCCACTCAAAGGCGGTCAACGGTGGGCGGACGGATCGCGGACCGGATATCTGATGGCGAACTACATCGACACTAGAGAATTACTTCTACACTCAGAGCTGCAAGTGCATCGGCGAGACGCCGCGCGGCAGGCAAAGCCCGCGCAGTCCCGGCCGTCATTTTTGATGCGACGGCGCGGTCGAATACCGCGACACAGTTCGCGCCAGTCAGCCGCGACCGGTAGAGGAAGCCATCGAGCGCGGTGTGGTCATGGATATACTGAGCGAGTTCGCGAGATGCAGCCCATCCGTCGTCCTCTCCCCTGGCGCTTGCAATGTCGGTCGACACTCCGAGCTGGAAGCATCCATCTGTGCGGAGGTCGACTAGGTCGAGCAGGGCAGTGGCAGTTAGCGGAGCTACGCACGAGCCCGCGAGTTCCGAGGTGAACAGGCGCCGAACAGTCACCCCCTCGAATCTGTCGCGGATGATTGTCTCGGCGACAGCGGCTGCGAGCGACGCCGCTGCATACAGCGTGTTAAAGTTACCTTTGAGGCTGCTGAATCGTGCCATTCCTGGGCCAGTGCCTAGGGGCGTGCTTATGTGAGCGAGGGGGAAAACGCGCTGATATGCCTTTGGCCTGAAGGCAGACGTGACCTTTGTTAGGGCGGCCGCCTCAAGCGTCATACTATTCAGCGAAAATCGCGTTCAATGAGGAGACGCAGTTCCTCAACTCCGCGCATCTTGAGAATATGAAGCGGGGTCTGGCGATCAAGCCGAATATGCGGTTGCGTCAACCAAAGCCACGCTACACGCGCATCGCCAATGCTTGAGACAACCTCATTCAGCTCCGCAACAGGCGCGCCGTCAACGAACTGTTCGATCGGAAAGAGAGTGGCGCCCTCTCCATCGGAAAAGCCGAGAACTTGGCCCGCGCGAACCCATGCCGCTAGCTCAGCTGCGGGAACCGCCAACGCTTCACGCAGCCCCGATTCGGGCAGAGCAGGCCCAGCCCAATTTTCGACCGGCACAACCTTCGCGATCGACCTTACCTGTCGGGCGGCTTCCTCGTCGGAAAGCGGGGCCTCTAGCTCCTCACCATGATCGACTTCGACTGGAGTTTCGACGAAGAGAGGAAGGGCGGGCGCAACGCCGCTTACGAGCGTCTTCCTAGATCGCCGGCGCGACGGAACGCCGCGGACAGGACGCTCGTTCGTCCCGAATGCCGCAAGAAGATCGCGTCTCAGATCCGCGCTCAGGCCATATGCGTCAATTGTCAGCGCGTCGATCGCTGATAGCAGTGAAGTCAGATCTTCAGGTTTGCTTTCCGCTCGCTGTGCTGCTGCAGCATAGGCGCGACTGAGATCGCCAAGCGTTTCGGGTATGTGCTTTGGGACTGGCGCTCGTTCGATCGTACGGATACGGAATCTCTTGTCGAAAGAATGTTCGGCAAGAAATGCGTTGATCACCGGGCCATTTAGCAGCGCGGCTACCGCGTCAAGGTCGATATGGGCGTGGCTCAAGACCGGCCAGAAGGCAATGAGTTGCTGAGAGGCGCGTCGTCCATCGCGGTCGACGGCGGCCGCCAAACGCCAATAACCGCGACTCAGTCGGCCAGCGTTGGCCAAGATCTTGGGTGCACTCCAGTCGTAGGTATCGCCCCACCGGATTGCTCCGGGCCCAGCATCGAGAAATCGGGGAGCGCCAAGAACAAATTGGTCGAGAGCACTACTGTCCATATAGCCGGGGACGCGGTCCTTGCCCGGCAGGTCGAACCCCCGGGGAGTCGTCTTCAATTCGCCGTGCCAGCGCAGCCCCCAGTGGCCGTGGACTAAATCCCCTAGACGTGGAAATTCCTGCAGTGCGCTCCACACATGCTGGAGCGGCGGCGACCAGAGCGTTCCGTCACCGGTCGCCGGTTCATCGCGCGTTTCTTCCGAAACATGCGAAGGCATGCGATCTACCGCGAAGCGCTTCTTGTCAGCATCAAAGACCGCGCTCGACCGGAGGCGCTGCGCCGTCCCGGTTTCCCTCAAGTCGCGGGCAATCAGCAGCGCGGTGTCGAGCTGAGAGACATTGAACACGCCGTCCGGCAGCGAGACGAGCTCAATTTCACGATAGAGTTCTTCGACCTCACGGCGCTGCGCGCGATAGCGTCGGTCAACTAGCATCGTATTCGGCACCACGAATCCGAGCATCTTCGGCTTGGCCTGCAGGGCGGTCGCAAGTGCGAAGACCGCCTTCGAGCCATCTACCGCATGAGCATCGGGATATTGCGCTCGTTCGTCGGCGGTGAATGCCTCGAACGGCGGATTGCACAGGATCACGTCCTGGCCCTTGAGGCGGTCCGAGAGTGTGCCCCTAGAAAATAGGTCCTTCTCTTCGATTTGCCACCCGTTGGCATTGGGATAGTCCGCCAAGATCAGGGATAGCTTGGCGACCTCACAGGCGAACGGATCGATCTCCGCGCCACCGATATGTCTGATTAGCAGATCATGCCGCTGCTTGTCAGTCCAGTTATGCGGCAAGCCATCGCGCATCTGGCGGAGTGCAGAGCCGAGGAAAACGCCAGCACCGGCGAAAGGCTCGTACACATTAAGCGGCTCGGTGCCGAACTCCCAAAGCCTGAAGCGGTCAAGAACATAGTCGGCGACGTGCCGCGGCGTACTGTGTGTGCCGAATTGCGCACGCGCTTGCGGTGTGACGAGCGTCGACTCATACACATAAGCAAGATCATCGGCAGAGATATTAGCGACGTTGAAGCCCGTGCGGAACGCACTCCAGACGGGGCCAAGCATCGCTAGAGTACGTGCTGGCCAGATCTGCGCGTCTTTGCCGAGAGAGTAATAGTCGCCCATCGCGGAAAGCACGTCGGCCACATTATCCGCATCCCAAGATTGGGCGCGGAGGTTCTGCCGATCAGTCAATATCTTTGCGGCGAGCAAACGGAAAACGCCGCGGAACAGAAGGCGCATCGCCTCGCCATTGCTGACGTGTCGTACGTCCGCGACCGCCTCCCGGATCAGGCGATCGAGTTTGGTATGTATCTCTCCCTCTATCGCCGGAATGAGGCCGATATCTACAAAGTCGCGTTGGTATTGAACGTCGACGCGCCCAATCGATTTTGCGCGATGGATGACGTCCGGCGCCCACTCGTTCCTATGCCGATGAAATGTCTCGGATAGGCTATCGACGGAGAATCGCTCGAGCAGTCTCGGCGCCTTGCGAGCATAAACCTGCCAGCATGATACCTGGTCGCCTTCAACCACGAAGAACAATGGCGCCCCGAGCGCGCGGTGGCTTTCAACCAAGGCCTGGGCAACATCCGCAGTTCCCTCTGCCACCGCAAATGCGGCCGAGCGATAGGATGGCGGTGTCTGTGTAAACGCCACCATTGGAACTGAGCGCGTGCCGCCGGAGGCTACCCATACATCGCTATAGGCGTACTCTCGACGCACGGCATCGTCGCGATACCCAAGCATCGCCGTTTGCTTTGCGACCAAATCGAGGATGCTTGCGAGGCTCACGGCCTGCCGCCCGCGACCATAGGGGGAAAGGCGAGATCATGCTGAGGATCCCTGCCAAGAGCCAGCAAGCGCTCACGTAGTGCAGCAACCAGCGGCGCGAGTTCAACGACCACTGCCAGCGCGCAAGCCGGCACGCGCTGTTCGGAGTCGACGAGCACAACGCGGCCCTGAGCGGGAATTAGCACGAGATGAGCACGTTCAAGGCGAGGCCATGAGTGTGCGCTGCAGAGCTCAAATAGCGCTTCTGACACGGGCGAAAATGCCGAGACCGACATCTGCAACGCTGTCGTGCCGGCCTGAACGACCGCTGCCGCCAGGAGATCGCCGGCGTTGAAGCAAGCCGATCGTCCCGCCTCCGGATTGAGGTGGGGCAGTGCAGAACGATAGGTACGCCACTGTTGCTTGCTAAGCGAGAGCGCTGCCATCACCTGCCCTGGTGTGTAGAGTATGGACAAGGCGCACTCCAGAATGTTGGTGTGCAACACCCTAGATTGCGGACTAGCAGCTGTAAACGGTACAAATTGTGAACGCACCTTCGTCGAAGCTGCCCACACGAATGGACCTGGCTTTGCTCGGTCACACCGTGCGATCGGACCTCTGAAATAATTCAAGCGCGTAGCCATCCGGATCGGAGCAAATAAAGCGCCTCCGGTCACCGCGAGCGATGATGTCCGACTCAATTACCCATCCGCCGGCTACGAGGCGCGATTGGCAGGCATCCACATCAACGACCTCGATGTAGATCAGCACATTGCCGGCGCCAGCGGCGTTTGGTTGACCCACACCAATCGCTAGACCGCCGCCGAAGTTGATCGACTTGAGGGTCTCCCTGCTGATCGCGATGCCGAGCAAATCGTGGTAGAAATGCCGTGAACGGCGCAGATCCGTCACCGCAATTCTGATGCCGACCTTGATCTCGCTGGGCTCGGCCTGAGACCGTAGCAAATCCGGCTGATCTGCTGTTTGTTTGCGGAAGCTCTTCAGGAAGTAGGTCTGCCCATCGCGGGTGTGAGCAATGAAGCCTACCGCGTGAGTTGACCGAACCTTCGATATCAAGCCGGGCCACCGCGCGATGGAGGCGTCGAGTCCGTTTGGCAGAGTCACCTCCCCCACCTGCTTCTTTTCCAACGCTTCCACGAAAGCGGTCAGCGTCTTGCGGCTGACTGGACCCGCATCAGAGTGGGACGTTTCCTCGTCCGAGAGGAGGTCTTCAGCAACCCCCTCAAGAAATGCCTCGTCCTGGATGCCACCAGCATAACGTTTAAGCCATTTGCCGGCGATAGCCGCGCACAGTAGGGCACATGTCATTGAGGCAAGAGTGTCCGTGTCGGCGCCTACGGCCAGAGCCGCCACTCGAAGGCCCTCGTCAGGATCAGCCGCGTGGCGGGACGCAAGATAGAGCGCACCTGCTGTCGTGACAGTGCCCGCCCCGTTTATACGTTTGTCGAAGATGCCGAGCGCATTGAGGCACTCCTCATCGAAGCTGGCAGCGCCGGCGGCGAGCGCTTCCCCCCCCCCGCTGGAGAAGCGTGCGCTGTTCGATGACCGCTTCGTTCCATACCGACAAGTATTCACCGGAACGGTCGGCCGCGGCCCTCCAGTCCGCCCAACGCTCAACGATATTGGGAATCGCGCCCCATTCCGACTCGCTCAGCTTCGTTTTATCGAGGATCTCCCCAAATCCCAACGTGCCACGATGGCGGATTGAGACCCAAAGCGCGTAGGCATAGGCGAGTGCTCCGACGAGGGCACGAGGATGCCCGTGGGTGCAAACGCCATCTGTCACCACGTCTTGTGCAAGTACCGAAAAGTCCGGATCGGTGGCTCGGCGGATGACATGCGGCAAGATCCGCATGGCCACACCATTTCCGCCAGCCTCGAAATACCGGGCCGCATCAGTCGATTTGCCGTTCCATGGGGCGCGACCACTGGCCCAACTTCCGGCCGATCGTTTAGTCGCACCTCCTCCGCCCCGTTCGTAGAGGGTCCAGAACGGAAGCTCCTGATGGGCGAACGTCTCCCACCATTGCCGACGACTTCGGATGATGCTTCGCCCGACAGCGATGATCATCTGGGTGTCGTCGCTGTAACTGCCGGCCTCAATCCGTTCCTCGTAGGCTTGAAAGCGGCCACCTGAGCGCTTCGTCCATCGAACGAAAGCAAGCTCTGGCCGGCTGCCCCTACCGTCGCTTCGTCGCGCCCGCATTTCGTGGGGCCAACCAAGTGCGTCGCCAATCGCGGCGCCTAGGAGCATTGCTGATCCGCGCTGCCTTAAGACGTGATCTTTGGGATCTGCGTGCTCGGTCGTCATGACGCTAATGATGTCTCCACGGGTCGCTTGCCGCTTCGGATCGCACGGCTTAGCGAGGTTTTGTCGAATAGCTCGGGCGCGACCACGAAATTCAGTCGATGCACGTCGACACCGCAGTATTCCAGCCTGAGTCGCTCCTCTAGGCCTTGGGTATTCGTGCTGACGCCAATGCCGATAATGTCCTCCGCTGGAATACGCCCCCGCACGAGCACCTCCGCCTGGTCATCAGTCGGAGAGCAGGGAAGGTGTCTAGGCAAGCGCGTTAGTGTCCTATCATATGCACCTACCAGGGATGCCGGAAACATTGCGTCGAACGCGTCGACCCCGGCCGCGAGATGGCGTCCGCAGCCTGCAGCAGCGTTGCGCGGCGAGAACAGAGTGCCCTCGGCTTCTAAGTGGTGGGGCTTGACGAAGAGGACGACCCAGTCGGGGAAGAGAACTTCGTTCTGGCGCGCTTTGGCCATGTACCACCCGTTGGGATACTCGATCGAGCAGCAGATGTGATCCGTGTGATTGTCAAGACGAAGCAGATCCGTGGGATTGAAGAGGCGTAAGCGTGGCCTGAGGGCCGCCTTGCAGGATGCTTGGCCGGCGGGCTGATTACCGCTCTTTGAGCGGAGCATCATGGCAGACCAGATCGTAGAGCCAGCGGACGAACGAGCGAGTAGTCATACGAGTGGTCGTATGAGCCGTCGGATCCAGATCGTCGGGCGCGTGTCGGGTCGGCGGCGCTGGACCGTGGAGCAGAAGCTGGCGATCCTGCGCGACGCATTCGGGCCGGAGGGTTCGGTTCGCGCAGCGATCGAGCGTCATGAGGTTGGCAGCGGCGCGATCTATACCTGGCGCCGGCAGGCGATGTCGGGCGCACTGACCGGAAGAGGTGCGCCGTCCCAACCCAGCTTTGCCGAGGTGCAGATCGCCGAGGCCGTGGCGATGTTGCCGCCGCCGGTCGCCCAGCCAGACCTCGGTAGGATCAGGATCGAGTTACCAACCGGCGTCCGGTTGACTGTCGATGCATCGGTCGATGCCGACGCGCTGTCGCGGGTGATCGGCGTCCTGGCGCGATGATCCCGCTTCCCCCTTTGACGCGGATATTCCTGGCATGCGGCGCGACCGATATGCGCAAAGGGTTCGACGGACTGGCGGTGCTGGTGCAGCAGGCATTGCAGCAGAGCCCGCATTCCGGCGCGCTGTTCGCGTTTCGCGGCAAGCGCGGCGATCTGGTCAAGCTGCTCTGGTACGACGGACAGGGATTGTGCCTGTTCTCCAAGCGGATGGACCGCGGCCGGTTCGTGTGGCCGTTGACCGCGACCGGCTCCGTCGCCATGACCGCAGCCCAGCTTTCGATGCTCCTCGAAGGGATCGATTGGCGACGTCCGGAACGTACTTTCGTGCCGTCGCTGGCGGGCTAAAAAGCACCGGATTCAGGCGGTTTTTCTGGCTCGAAGACGCCCGATCTGATATGTAATCACAGTGTCGGACGCAGGCTTTTCCTCCCCTGACAAAGACGCTCGCATCGCCGAGCTCGAAGCCGCATTGGCGTCGGCCCGCGCCGATATTTCCGCGCGTGACATCCTCATCGACACGCTGCGCGTGCAGATCGCCCGCCTCAGGCGGATGCAGTTTGGCACCTCCTCCGAGAAGCTCGCCCACGAGATGGCGCAACTGGAGTTGGCGCTCGAAGAGCTTGAGGCCGAGGCCGTCGTGGCAAGCACACAGCGTGTCGATCCGCTCAGCGCGGAACGGCCAGCACCGATCCGCGCCCTCCCGGCACACCTGCCGCGCGAGGAGCAGCGGATCGAGCCCGAGCAAGGTAACTGCACCTGTCCCGATTGCGGCGGTGCCTTGCGCCCGCTGGGTCAGGACAGTGACGAGATGCTCGACGCCGTGCCCGTCCAGTGGCGCGTCGTGCGCACCATCCGCCCCAAGTATAGCTGCCGCGCCTGCGACAAGATCGTGCAGGCCGCCGCCCCGGTGAAGGCGATCGCGCGCGGCAAGGCGACGTTCGCGACGCTGGCCCACGTCGTCGTCGCCAAGTTCGACCATCACCTGCCACTCTACCGCCAGGCAGAGATGATGGCGGCCCAAGGGATCGAGCTGGATCGCTCGACGCTCGCCGGCTGGGCCGGTCAGGCATCGGCGCTGCTCGATCCGATCGTCAGCCGCATCCGCGAGGTCGGGCTTACCGCCGCCAAGATCCACACCGACGACACGCCCGTGCCGATGCTCGACCCGGGCCGCGGCAAGACCGCGACCGGCAGGCTATGGGCCTATGTCGTCGATGATCGCGCCGCCGGCGCCGCCAGTCCGCCGCTCGTCTGGTATCACTTCACCCAGGATCGCACCGGTGCCCATCCCAGAGCCCAGCTCGACCGCTTCTCCGGCTTCCTGCAGGCCGACGGCTATGCCGGCTACGACCAGCTCTACGCCACCAACCGCATCACCGAGGTCGCCTGCTGGGCGCATTTCCGGCGCAAGATCTTTGACATCCACACCACCAGCCCGACGCCGCTCACCACCGATCTGTTGGCGCGGATTGCCGCGCTCTATAAAATTGAGGACGAGATCCGCGGGGCGTTACCAGATGTTCGACGAAGAACCCGCCTCGAGCGCGCAACGCTCGTGATCGAGGCGCTTCGCATCGCCCTCGACGACGCGCTGCGCCGCCTCTCGCCCAAGTCCGAGGTCGCGAAGGCCATCGCCTATGGCCGCAAGCGCTGGACCGCGCTCACGCGGTTCGTCGACGACGGCCGCCTCGAGATCGACAACAATATCGCCGAACGCGCCATGCGCAGCATCGCGATCGGTCGGAAGAACTGGCTGTTCGCCGGATCGAAGGCCGGCGGCGAGCGCGCCGCCGCGATCTATACCGTCATCGGGACTTGCAAGCTCAACGGTGTCGAGCCGCAGGCGTACATCGCCGACGTCATTGCGAAGATCGCAGCAGACTGGCCCGCATCGCGTTGGGATGAGCTCATGCCCTGGAACTGGCGCCCGGACTGCCAAAGGTTCGCCCAAGCCGCATAGGCAAAGCCTTAATCGACCAACGTGGGTCGTTAAGGCTTTGCGCGGATACACGGCACTGTGCTTGTGGGAGGCGATGATGAGGCTGTTGCTTTTCGGGCTGCATATGGTGATCAGCACCTTCGTCGCGATCGTCTGCCTTTACCTGCCGGGACACAAAGAGGGCCTTCGGTTCGTCGGATATTTCTTCTACGGGCAAGCAATTATAGCTCTGATACTGAGCGCAGCAGCGCCAGCGGGCCAGCGGCTTCAGGCGATAGTCCTTGCTTTGGCAGCAACGACGTGGGGATTTTGCTGCGCATTAGTGGCTGGGATGTCGCTAGGTAATAGCTGGCTTTGATTCCCGCCGGACCATGTCTGCGAAACACCAGAAATTGCCGCTCCGCGGTTTTCAGACCACGCTTACGAAGAGGCCGCGGTCCGCGTCGGACAGCTGACTCGAAGGCAGTATTCCAGTGCCCTCCGCCAAGATGTGGGCGAGGCTGCGCGACGGCGTGAAGTGGCAAAGGCGAGTGATTCCGCGGGCTGCAGAGCGAGTTGCGATCGGAGAAGTCATCTCGTCAGGCTCGTGTACAGAGCGGGGTCCGCCGGGAGCAGGCGCGTACGCTGCCCGCTATGGGTAAGGAGCAATTCCTTCCTCGCCCGCGTAACGCCGACATAGAGCAGCCGGCCATCTCCCGCTGTTGCGTCCTCAAGGCCTACGGCCTCGATCGTCGCAGGGTTGGGAAACTCGCCGTCAGAGAGAAACGGCAGTATAACAACGTCAAACTCTAGCCCCTTGCCGGCATGGAGCGTCCCGATCGACAGACCGGCGCCTCCGGACCATCGAGTTAGTTTGCGGTTGAGCTCTTGTACCGATCCAGCAATTCGATCCTGTAGACGACGAGCCTGTTCGCGCGTGCGTGTCAAGATCGCGACACTGCGGCCCCGCGCTAGAACTGGCGCCCGTTGGACAAGAAAGTCCACTTCGGCGGCGGGATCGGCGAAGCTGACTAGCGTCGGCTTCGGGCCCTCCGCCACAGGATGCTGCGGACGAACTAGGTCGGCCGCCGCCTCGGCATAGTACGGCATGGTCGAGATCGCGAGCGCCAGGTCCGCGATAGCCCCGGTGTTTCGGTAATTCTGCTCAAACATCCAAATTTTTGCCGGCTTTAGGCCGGCGGACTTCCAGGACATCCGGTGTCCATATATCTGTTGAGCGACGTCTCCGAAGAACGTGAGCGATCCGCCGCGTGGGACTGCCTTTGCAAGTGCTCGCAACATTGCGGGGCTCAGATCTTGGCCCTCGTCAATAATCACGTTTCTATAGAGCCGCTCGGAGGTATCCGTATCAAAGGCGCGCTCGACAGCGCCTGCGATGTCTTCGAGATCGTACAAGAAGCCCTCGGGGGTTCGTAATCGCAGATAGGCGTTATAGACTTCCCACATGAGCGCGCGCTGGGAGCGCAGCATCCTTGCATCTCCGCGCCCCGCGCGGCTGCTGGCTTCATAGGCTTCGAGCGTCGCGACACTGTGCTGCCCGATCCATTTAATCTCGTCCTTAAAGAAGTCGATCTGAGCTGCTGCCGCTCCCATGGACACCAAGTTAGGCTACATGAGCCTGCCGCTCGAAGTCCATGGGGCTGAGATAGCCCAAGGTCGAGTGCCTGCGTGTCGGGTTGTAGAAGCGCTCGATGTAATCGAACACGTCTGCCTTTGCGTGATTGCGCGTTCGATATGTCTTCCGGCCGATCCGTTCGGTCTTCATCGACGAGAAGAAGCTCTCCATTGCCGCGTTGTCCCAGACGTTGCCCGACCGGCTCATCGAGCAGGTGACGCCATTGTCGGCCATCAGCCGCTGGAACTGCTCGCTCGTATATTGGCTGCCCTGGTCCGAGTGATGCAGCAAGGCGTCAGGCTTTCCACGTCGCCAGATCGCCATCATCAGCGCATCGGTCACGAGCTGGGCGGTCATGGTATCGCTCATCGACCAGCCGACTACACGTCGGGAGAACAGGTCGATGACGACAGCGACGTACAGCCATCCTTCGGCGGTCCAGATGTAGGTGAAGTCAGCGATCCACCTTTGGTTGGGTGCCTCGGCGGTGAACTGGCGGTCGAGGATGTTGTCGGCAATGACCGACCGCAGGCCATCATCCTTGGGCAGACCACGACGTCGCGGGCGCGCCTTTCAGGCCGTGCACACGCATCAGCCGTTCGATGCGATGCAGACCACATGACAGGCCTTCGGCCAGAAGATCGTGCCAGACCCGGCGCGCACCATACGTCCGATAGCTGGAAATGAAGCTGGCGCGCACCTTGGCACCGAACTCCTCATCGCTGCGGGCGCGGGCACTGGGTGCCCGGACCAGCCAGGCGTGAAAGCCGCTGCGCGAAACACCGAGCGTCTCGCAGATCCACGATACCGGCCAGATCCCTCGGTGCTTCGCTACGAACTCGAACTTCATATCGAGTCCCTGGCGAAGTAGGCCGCCGCTTTTTTTAGGATATCGCGCTCCGCCTTCATCCTAGCAAGCTCGCGGCGCAGCCGCTCAATCTCTTGCTGCTCCGGCTTCATCACGCCGTGGCCGGGGAATGCCGATCCCGGGTCAACCTGCTGCTCGCGCACCCACTTGCGCAGCACGTTCTCGTGCAGGTCCAGATCGCGAGCCGCTTGCGATACCGATACTCCGCGTTCCCGGACCAACTTTACTGCCTCGAGCTTGAACTCGCGGCTGAACTTCCGTCGTTGCATCTCCATCCTCCAGTTCCAAAAACACCTTATCTCGGTGTCCACGGAACCGGCAGCAGCTCAGTTGGCGTAAAGTGAAAGGTGAAGCGCGGGTGCCGATCGAGCCACTCGCGGACCTTGGGATGCTTGTGGGCGGCGTAGTTGTCGAGGATGACGTGGACGGCCTTGCCGGCGGGGACCCGCGCTTCGATCAGATTGAGAAAGCGGATGAATTCCTGGTGGCGATGCCGCTGCATATTGCGGCCGATCACGGTCCCGTCGAGTATGTTGAGCGCCGCAAAAAGCGTGGTGGTGCCGTTGCGCTTGTAATCATGGGTCATGGTGCCAGCCCGCCCCTTCTTGAGCGGCAAGCCGGGCTGGGAGCGGTCGAGGGCCTGGATTTGGCTCTTCTCGTCGAACGACAGGACAATCGCATGGGCGGGCGGCGAGACATAAAGGCCGACGACGTCGCGAAGCTTGTCGATGAACTCAGGATCATTGGAAAGCTTGAACTGCCGAGCGCGATGAGGCTGGAGGCCGTGCGCGCGCCAGATTCGGTGAACTGAGCTGGCGCTGATGCCCGCTTCGCGGGCCATCAGCGAGGCCGACCAGTGGGTCGTCTCACCCGGGGGATCTTCATGCGTCCGGGCGACAACCCATGCGATCATCTCCGGGGTCAGAGGAGGAATACGCGAAGGACGGGTCTTGTCGCGCAGCAGACCCTCCACCCCTTCCTGCATGAACCGCTCCTGCCAGCGCCAGACGCACGTCTTGGACGTGTCAGTCCGGCGCATGATCTCGCTGGTGCCGATCCCATCAGCGCTCAGAAGCACGATCTCGGCACGCCAGACGTGCTTCTGAGGGGCGTTGCGATCCTTGCAGATCCGATCGAGACGCTCTCGGTCTGCGGACGTGAGGCTGATGACTATACCACTGCGCATCCCCGCTGACTCGCACGGCTCCTGTCCTCTGGGAATCCCTAATCGGACTCAACCGTCAGGCGAGAACCACTAGCACCGCCGTGTGGCCAGCGCCCGCCAAGTAGATGACCTCACGTTGCTTATCGACCGGGATTGGTAACGCCACGACGATCCTTCGCTGTTGCCAGCGTTTGCCGACCCGCGTTGTCTATACCGAGTAGCGGATGGGATGTTTAGTCATGTCGGTGCGCATTAATTACACTCGAAATTTCAAACATCGCACAGCTAACGGAAATCTCGCGCCTTCACCTTGATCCCCTCGACCGACTGTCCTGGAATGATTCCCGAACCCAATCGTAGATTCGGAATGTAGATGTCGCGCGCCGCCTTGCCCAGCGGCCGCTCGCACGGATCGCGCGGATCGGGTCCCATCCCGTTCTTGACCACATCCGCGCGGCTGACCCGGTAGATATCGGCGACATCTGCACGGCGCCCGACGCTGGCGAGCATGCCGGACAAATCGTCGAGCCGATGCGCGATGACGTGGATGACCTCCCCCTCGCGCTGGACCTGGCCGCGCACGCCCATCATCGACGCGCCAAGCACCGTGCGGCGATTGGCCTCGAACGTCCTGGTCCAGACGACGAGGTTGGCGACGTCGGTCTCGTCCTCGAGCGTGATGAACATGACGCCCTTGGCGGAGCCGGGCTTCTGGCGAACGAGCACGATGCCGGCGAGCTCGACATAGCGGCCGTCGCGGATCGTGCGCAGCGCCTCACAGGGCGCAAACCGCTTCGCCTTGAGCTCGTCGCGCAGGAAGGCGAGCGGATGGGCGCGAAGCGACAGGCCCGAGGCGCGATAGTCCTCGACGACCTCTGCGCCCTCCCCCATCGGTGCAAGTACGACCTGCGGCTCGATCGCTTCCTGGCGTAGCTTGCCGTCGCGCGCGTCCGCGGCGGCGAACAGCGGCAGCGCCGCCTCGCCCAGGCCCTTGACCTCCCACAGGCCGGCCCGCCGGCTCAGCGCGAGCGAGCCAAACCCGTCCGCGTCGCCGATCCGGTCGAGCGCGCCCCGCCCCACCCCGGCCCGGCGCTGGATTTCTTCGACCGAGGCATAGGGCGTGTCGCTGCGGGCGGCGACGATGGCCGCGGCATCTGCATTCGACAGGTCGCGCACCATGCGCAGCCCCAGGCGGACCGCCTTGTAGCGCCCGTTCGTCTCTTCGAGCGTGCAGTCCCAGCGGCTGGCGTTGACGTCGATCGGGCGGACCTCGACGCCGTGCGCCCGGGTATCGCGGACGATCTGGGCCGACGCATAGAACCCCATCGGCTGGGCGTTGAGCAATGCCGCGCAGAACGCGTCGGGGTGATGGCATTTGATCCAAGAAGAGGCGTAGGCGATCAGCGCGAAGCTGGCGGCATGGCTCTCCGGAAAGCCGTAGGAGCCGAACCCCTCGATCTGCTTGAAGGTCTTTTCGGCAAACGCCCGCTCATAGCCGCGCACGACCATCCCCTCGATCAGCTTGTCGCGGAAATGACTGACCCCGCCGGTCAGCTTGAACGTCGCCATCGCGCGGCGCAGCAGGTCGGCCTCGGAGGCGGTGAACCCGGCGCATTCGATGGCGACACGCATCGCCTGCTCCTGGAACAGCGGCACCCCCAGCGTCTTCTCCAGCACGCGCCGCAGCTCGGGGGTCGGATAGGTCACCTCCTCGAGCCCCGCGCGCCGCCGGCGATAAGGATGGACCATGTCGCCCTGGATCGGCCCCGGCCGGACGATCGCGACCTGGATGACGAGATCATAGAAGGTCCTAGGCCCCATCAGCGGCAGCGATGCCATCTGCGCGCGGCTCTCGATCTGGAAGACGCCGAGCGTGTCGGCCTTGCGGATCATCGCATAGGTCGCGGGATCCTCGGCCGGGATGGTCGCGAGGTCGAGACTCAGCCCCTTGTCCTTCTCGAGCAGCTCGAACGCGCCACGCATGCAGCTGAGCATGCCCAAGCCCAGCACATCGACCTTCATGAAGCCGAGCGCGTCGATATCGTCCTTGTCCCATTCGATCACCTGGCGATCATCCATCGCCGCAGGCTCGATCGGCACCAGCTCGTCGAGCCGGTCGCGGGTCAGCACGAACCCGCCGGGATGCTGCGACAGATGGCGGGGGGTATTGATCAGCTGCTTTGCGAGTTCGAGAGTCAGTGCCAGCCGTCGGTCGCCAAGATCGAGGTTCAATTCCTCGGCGTGCTTCTCCTCGACGCCCTCACGGCTGAAGCCCCAGACCGAGGAGGCAAGCCCGGCGGTCATGTCCTCGGAAAGGCCCAGCGCCTTGCCGACCTCGCGCACCGCGCCGCGCGCCCGGTAGCGGGTCACGACCGCGGTCAGCGCGCTGCGATCGCGGCCATAGGTCTCGTAAATCCACTGGATCACTTCCTCGCGCCGCTCATGCTCGAAATCGACATCGATATCGGGCGGTTCGCGCCGCTCGGCGCTGACGAAGCGCTCGAACAGCAACTCGGTGCGGACCGGGTCGATCGAGGTGATGCCGAGCACATAGCAGACCGCGCTGTTCGCCGCCGAGCCGCGCCCCTGGCAGAGGATCTCGCGCCGCCGCGCCTCGGCGACGATCGCATGGACAGTCAGGAAATAGGGCGCATAATCGAGCTGGCCGATCAGCCTGAGCTCGTGCTCAAGCTGGCTGCGCACCGCATCGCTGATCCCCTCGGGATAGCGGAGCGGTGCCTTCTCCCATGTCAGGCGTTCGAGCTCCTGCTGCGGCGTGCGGCCCGGCACGGCGACTTCATCGGGATATTGATATTTGAGCTCCGCGAGGCTGAAGGTGCAGCGCGCGGCGAACTCGACGCTGCGCGCGACCGGCCCGGTGTCCTTGAGATAGCGGCGGAACAGCCGCTCCATCTCCTCCGCGGGCTTGAGGTGCCGGTTGGCGAAGCGCTCGCGCCGGTCGCCCAGCGTGTCGATCGTGCATTTCTCGCGAATGCAGGTGACCACGTCCTGGAGCAGCCGGCGCTCGGGGCCGTGATAGAGCACGTCGCCGGTCGCGACCGTCGGTACCCGCGCCGCCGCCGCCATCGCCGCCAGGTCGCGCAGCCGCACCGCGTCGCGCGGCTGGCGCCGGATCGACAGCGCGAGATAAGCACGGTCGCCGAAGATGCGCGCGGTGCGGGCGAGCGCGGCCTCGGTCGTCGCATCGGCCCGGTCAGGCGCGAGCAAGGCGATCAGCCCCTCGTTCCAGTCCTCGACGTCGGACCAGTCGAGATGGCAGGCGCCCTTCCCCGCCCGCCCCTTGCCGATGCTGAGCAGCCGACACATCCGGCCATAGGCGGCGCGGTCGCTGGGATAGACGAGCAGCGCGTTGCCATCGCCGAGATCGAGGCGCGTGCCGACGATTGAACGCACGCCGGTCGCCCGTTCGGCGTCCCAGGCGCGGACCAGCCCCGCGACCGAATTGCGGTCGACCACGCCGAGCGCGGGCAGGCCGAGCAACGCCGCCGCCGCGAACAATTCCTCAGGCGAGGAGGCGCCGCGCAGGAAACTAAAATGGGTGGTGACCTGCAACTCGACATAGCGCGCCGCGGCGTCGCCCGTCGCCGCGATCATGCCGCCCGTCCCTGCCAGGCCGCTGCGATCATCATGCGAAGGCGCGATCCTTGTGGTCGCATTCTCAAGCGAATGCTCCGTGGAGGAACCAGCGCATCGGGCCGGTCGCGGGATTTTCGCCATCGCCGAGACGGAAGATCCAGTAGCGGCCGCCGCTCACCGTCTCGACCTGGAAATAGTCGCGCACCACATAAGGCCGGTCGGCCTCGACACCGCGCTCGCGCCACCATTCGCCGTGGAGCCGTTCGGGCCCATCGGCGCGCGCGACGCGGAAGCGCTTGCCGCGCCACATGAACATGGCGGGCGGGTGGTCCGGCAGCATCGCGGTGACGTCAATCGCCTCGGGCGGCGACAGCATACGCGACGGTCGCGGCAGGTCGCCATTCCAGGCCGCGCCACCGGCAGCCGCCAAAGCTGACGCATGCACCACCGACCGCTCGGGCATCGCGCTTGCCTGAGGCGCGCTGCGGTACAACCGCCGCTGCCCGAAGCGATTGGCCAGCGTGTCGACCAGAGCGGGGAGGTCGGGCCCACGCCGCGCGACACTTTCGAGCCCCTCGCCTTGTCGGTGCTGCCGGGGCTCGATCAGCGGGGCGACCAGGGTCATCGCCTCCACCCCGAGACCCGGATCCACGTCCTCGATCCGCGCGCAGAGCAGCTTGGCGAGATGGCGCGGGTCGCGCGACGGTGTCGCCGTGCCGACCCGGATCGCCTGTGCCATGCCGTCGACCCGGTGGAAATGACAGTCGAGCCGGCGGGCGCCCTTGCCGATCGCCGTGAGCTGGTGCGCGATATCCCCCGCCAAGTCGTCGATGACATGCGCGAACGCCTCCGCGGTCAGGATCGGCTCGACGAATCCGCGCCGGGCATGCGGCAGCGCTTCAGGGAACAACGCCTCGATCGGTTCGGGGATATTCCCCAGTGCCTGGTCGAGACGCCGGTACAGGCTGTGCCCGAAGCGCTTGGCGAGAGGGCCACGCGGCGCACCCAGCAATTGCTCGATCCGCTCGAAGCCGAGCTTGCGCAGCGCATCGACCACTCCGGGCTCAAGCCGCAAGGCGCGCACCGGCATCAAGGCGAGTGCGGCGTGGTGCCGGCCCGGCTCGATCGATACCGGCCGGCCCGCCGGCACATGGCGCGCAACCGCATGGGCGCAGCCCGCGGTATCCGCGATGGCGATCTGCACATTGAGGCCGAACGCGGCGAGGCGCCGATGGAGGTCCTTCACCAGCGCCCGCTCGGTGTTGAACAGGGCAGCGCAGCCGGTCACGTCGAGCCACAGTCCGTCCGGCGGATCGGGGGCGACGATCGGCGCGTAGCGCTGGCCTGCCCACAGCGCGATGCGGCGAAGACCTGCCAGGTCGGCCTCGGGATCGGCGTCGATCACCTCGAGTCCGGGGACAAACGAGCGCGCCTTGGTGACCGTCATGCCGAGGGTGATTCCGAGCGAACGCGCGTCCTGATCGACCGCCGCCACGATGCGCCGACCATGTTCCGGAATCGCGGTGACGAGCGGCGCCCGGACCGAGTGGTCGGGGCTCGCGTCAGGCGGCGGCTTGGCGGTCGTCCGCCGCAACCGGTCGGTCGACCAGTGCGGCAGATAGACCGATACGACCCTGCGCATCGCATCCCTCCACCAGCCATTCATGCGGATCGCCGCCGCGCGCCCGCTCGAGCACCACCTGCCAGCGCGGCCTGCCCAGGCTCGGAATGTCGAGTGCCTCGCTGGGTGCGGCGGCGATCCGCCAGCGCGTCATCGCAGCCGTCCCTTCGACCGATGCGTCGATCCTCGCCGCGCGCCGGAAGACAAAGGCCGGGACCCCCGACGCCTCGGCGGCGAGCTGAAGCCGCTTCGAGGCGGTCGTCGAATATTTGGTGATCTCGCCGACCACCCCGGCGAGCCCGGCATGGCGCAGGCATTCCTCCATCGCCAGCAGGACGTTCGTGTCGCTGCCCGCCTCGACATGGATCACCCGATCGGGATGCAGCCCAGCGAGGTGCAGCGCCGGGGCAAAAAGGTCACGCCAGCGCAGGCACCAGAGCACCGGCCCTTCCAGTCGCGCGAGGATGCCGGCGAGGAAGATCGTGGCGCTCGCATCATCGGCGAGATCGGCGCTGCCCGCGACCTCGTGCAAGGCGCCTGCGATCAGGCCGCCCCCCGGCAGGCGCGAGTCGATCCCTGCGATGCCGAATGGCAGCGATTCACGGCGCGCAGCAACCCCTTCGACCTCGGCGATCCGGGCGCGCAATTGGGCAATGACGGCGGCGTGGTGCATGGCATCGGACAGACTCGGGAACGGACAATTCGTTCCCTTTCTGTTTCTACCCGCCAGAACGAGTCAAGCGCGTAGAAATTCCGGTGCCGTATCGATCGGCACGCGCGGCCGTTTGGCGCACCGGCTTTTTCCAGCAAGCTCTGCCCGGCTAGAGGAGCGCCGCCTGTGCCGCGGCCGGCGGATAGACCTGAACCACCGGCAGACTGCCGCCAGGCAGACGGGTGAGCACCGCCGCCGCCGGCGCGGCCGGATCGAGCCAGTCGGCCCAGCGCTCGCGGGGAAGGGCGACGATCTGCCGGCTATGATAGGGCGCAACATCCTCTCCCGGCTCCATCGTCAGCATCGTGAACGCCTCGCCGATCTCCGGATGGGCACGCCAGATGCCGGCGATGCAGAACCAGCGATGGTCGCGCATCGTGAACAGCCATTTGTTCTGCCGCTTCTGCTTGGGGTCGTCTGGCTTGGTGAACTCGTAGAAACCGTCCGCCAGGATCAGGCAGCGCCCCGAGGTGAACTCGCGCCCCTCCGAGCGGAAATTATAGACGGGCTTGCCGCCGGGCCCGGGCCAGCTCCACCGCCGGTTCACCAAGTCCCCTACGCCGCGCTCCCCTTCGACCGTGCGGACGATCGGCGCGATATCGCTGATCTTGATGTCCTCGCGCGCCGCGACATTGGGCGTGCCCTCGGACAAGTTGATCTTGATCTTGAGGTCGTCAAAATCCTCGACGATCGAGGCGATATCAACTTCGAGACGATAGTCGTTGCACATGTCCTGCCCCTGATCTCGACCGGCCTTGCGACTCAAGGTCGTTCCCATTATGTTCCGAGCGGTGACCGCGACTCCAACGCCTTTCGATTCCGAAGCGCCGCTCGGCACCCGCCGCGCCATCATCCGGCGAAACCCGGACGATCCGCAAGAGATAGAGATGGTCGAGGCGGTCTGGGGTTCCGATCCGCGGTTCAGCGGCGGCAGTATCTATCGGTTCGTCCGTTCCGAAGGGAAGACGTTCCCCAGCCATCGCTGCCTGGTTCCGGCGTCGGAATTCCAACTGACGGTAGGCAAGCAACGCTTCCGGGTGACGCTCGACGGCGGCAACTTCTTCTACCTCGCCGCGGTCTGGGAACCGGCGATGGGCGAATGGCCGCTCTGCTATCGAATCGTCACGGTCGATGCGAACCCCGAAGTAGCGCTGCACCAGGAGCGGCACGGCGCGATCGTCGAGCGCCGCGACGTGCTGAAGTGGCTTGATCGCACCGTTCCCGAAAGCGACCTGCTGGTGACGCCGCCGGCGCGTACCTTCGTCGTCGAGGAAATCGGCGCGCGACCGGTGCAGACCGCACTGGCATTCTGAGCGCTTCGCGCGCGCCGGGGTCGAGCGTCGGCCCTGGTTCCGCAACGACCTATTTTCCGGCTTCGTACGAGGCGAGCCGCTCGACCAGGCTCGCGATAGTCTCTCCGCTGAAACTGCTGATGGTCGCGCCGTCGACGAGAATGGCATGCTCGAGGGTCAGGACGGCGTCGGCACGATGCGGCGCATCCAGTTCCCGCCAGGCACGCACGGCATCGGCGAGGCTGGTCACCTCCGCGAGGTCGCTGTCGCCGCGCGGCACGTTTTCGAGCGCCGCGCTCATCCGCCAGTCGATCGACGGCGACATGGCATCGTCGCCCCAGCTTGCCTCGGTCATGAGGCCCGTCCCAGTCGTGCTTCCGACTCGCCGATGTCCGACCGGGGCTGGATTCCGCTGTCGGCGTCCGTCCTCATATGCGCGTGCGCGCCGCCGCCGCAGCAGCGACAGGAAGGACGCCCGGGCTGCTTCGTCGCGGCGGCCAATCGACGCCGCTCCTTCCGGTTCGGACCAAAGTCTGGAAGCGCATGTGCGGTATGCATGAAGATCTCCGACGCGATCCGGGAAGGACCAGAACCCCGGCGTGACGGCTTCCGTTCCCGACGTCGTCGCCACCCAACACCCATGGCTATGCGATCGTTCTCGAAAGAGCGCCGAATGGTTTCGCCTCCCTGCGCAATGGCCGGGGCCCCATTCGTTATCCGATCTGCGGGCCCTGCCGCCCGCGCCCGGTCGACCAGTTGACCACGTCGCCGCGCAGTATCCCTGATACCGGCTTGCCGATCTGCCCCTCGAGCACCGTCCGCCACGGCACCAGCGTGAATTCCCGGCTCTTCTCGATCAGCGCGAACCGCCCGCTGACCAGGTCGATCCGGCGCCGGACGATCCCCTCGATCCGGGCGCCGTTCCTGGTCTCGGCGAAGGGAAGGTCCAGCTCCTCCGATAGCTGCCCTGCGACCCGCAGAAGCTCGCGCCGCTGCAGCGTCGCGAGCAGGTCGGGACGATAGCGGGTCGCGCCCTGCGATTCCTCAGCCAACCCCTGCGCGATCAACCATTGCCGGCGGCGATCCTGCGCGTCGCGCACCTCGGCGCCGAACGCCGCTTCGCGGAGCGGCAGAGGCTCCGCGCTGACCAGCGACCGATCCAACCAAGTCGCCGCATCCGCCTCGACAAGTTTCGACAGCGGTTGCGGCGACAGGATTTCGACCGAGACAGGGCGGTCGCGCAACAGCTTCGTCTCATGCGCCCCCGCCCGTTCGAGATGATCGCCTGCGATGATCCACTGTCCCGACGGTTCACGGGTCACATTGCCGCTCAATCGGCGCATTGCCTCGAGCCGACGGACATGGGTCTCGGCGAACGCTTCGGTCGCACTCGGGTCATGGCGCAGATGCGCGTCGATATCATAGTGGCCGCCATTGGCTGCGGCGACTGCGGCGATGGTGCGGTCGGCTTCACGCACCGCAGCTTGCAGCGGGTCGATCCGCACCACCGCACCCTCCGGCACGATATCGAGGCCAGCGCCTTTCCCAATTGCCACGTAATGGCTGCGCCCATCGATGCCGTCGATGATCAGATAATGACGGTCGGCATGCTCGTCGGCCAGGCCGCGCCCGACGACTCGTCCGACCAGCGGTCGGGCTTCCGGCGATGACGGATCATAGATGACCTGATCGGCCTGCGCCCGCTCCACGCCGCGGCGCGTGAACTCGCGCTGCATCGTGCGGATGATGTCGCCGCGCTCGCCCATCCGCCGGAGCGTGTCGCCAAGACCCTCGGCGAGCCGCCAGCGCATCCCGCCGATCGGCTCGGCCAGGCCGAGCTGCCTGAGCTTGGCCAGCCGGCCGGCGCGCAGTGCCTGACTGAACGCGTCGCCCTGGGCTGTCGCGACGACATGATCGATGCCGGCATCGCGCAGCAATGCCCGGTCGAGCGAGGTCAGGCGCTCCTGCTCGACCTCGGCGCGAAGGCCGGTCTCGATCTCGCGGGCCGAGCGCGGTCCCAGGTCGAGATCGACGAGCTCGCACGCGCGCTCGCGCATGCCGGTCGTCAGATAGTCGCGGGCAATCACCAGATCGGCACCGAGATGGTCCTTGCCGCGCACGGCGATATGCGTGTGCGGATGGCCGGTGTTGAAGTGATCGACCGCGACCCAGTCGAGCTTGGTACCCAGGT
This sequence comes from Sphingomonas sp. So64.6b, assembly GCF_014171475.1. Lineage (NCBI taxonomy): Bacteria > Pseudomonadati > Pseudomonadota > Alphaproteobacteria > Sphingomonadales > Sphingomonadaceae > Sphingomonas > Sphingomonas sp. So64.6b. The sequence goes on along the minus strand of NZ_CP048817.1, from coordinate 1,475,370 downwards.
CTTCCTCGACCCGCGCCATCAACCGGCGGGTGAGTGGTTTCAGATCCTCATATTCGGCGCCGTCCTCGGCCGACACGATGAAGCGAAACTGGTGACGATCGCCGCTCCCGCGTTCGTGAAATGCCTTGCCGTCGACCGCGTCGTCATCGCGGCCATAGAGTTGACCCGGTTCACCGGTGCGCGTTGTCCCGTCGCGCTGGAGATAGCGCAGGTGCGCCACCGCGGCCCCTGCCCCCTTGCCGGCAAGCTTGACGATGCTGGCCTTGATGATGACGCGGCGCGCGCCATAGGCCGCGCGACTGCCGCGACCGGCGAGGGCGCGCCCCACCCCGGCGCCGCGGCCGATCCAGCTGCCGGTAAAACCTTTGCTGCGCGACCCGAACACCGCCGCGCCGCCGCGTGCGAGATTGGCCGCCGCGAGCACGCGGCCGAGATATTTCCGCGCGCGCTTGCCGCCGGCGCTGCGCATGCGTCCGAGGCGTGGTTCGAAGTCGTTTTCATCGGCCATGATGACGGTCCGCTGGAGTATTTCGGGTGAGCATGACGCGCCTCTGCGCCCCTGAAAACCGGTGCCGCCGAACCCTGCGGAAAACCGTCGATTCTGGGCCGAATGGCACTGGTCACCGGAGGGCAGTGCCAAATCCTTCGCCAAAAAACGATGTGCAGACAAACACTTGCGGGACCACCGGTGCCGCAGCTTTATCTTGCCTTCCGCCGCCCTGTCCGCTCGCTCACCCTGCCATCCTCCCCGGCGCCTTCTCCCTGTCTTAACCAAGGCACAAAAAAGCCGGGACGCGATGCCTGTCCGACATCGCATCCCGGCTGCGCTCCCCTTGCAGATCAACGCTGCGTCACGAACGCCTTTCGCGCTCCCTGCTCGTTTGAAAATGTGCGCCGCCCGATCATGCCGTGCGCCATGCCATCGCCATCGACGATGCACACTGCGACGAACCATTGCCTATCCAGAAACCCGATAATCGCCACCCGATCCAGCTCGAAATCACTATCCCCGGGTGCCTCATAAGCGCCCAGCCAACGCTCCTGATCCCGCGCATCCCAGGTGAAATCGCACTCTTCCGCCGCGATGAATCGCTGCGCCAACGCCTCTGCCGCGCCGCGCCCGAATTCGAGTTCGAGCCCCGCCACGAGCACCGCCATCACGCGATCCGAGCTGTGCGAAACCGGTTGAAACACGGTCATGAGAACCTCCATCAATTGACGCCTTCCTCATCGAAGACAGCCTCTCGACGGCGGTTGCCGGTGTGCCTGTCAGGGCTGCCGGAGCGCCAGCGCAGGCACCGCGAAGCGGCGGCGGAGGAACCGATTTTGTTGCGCTGCTACGAACAAACACGCGTGCGCAGCACGCTCAATCTCGCGGCAAAATTGGAGGGGCCGCCGGCCTTGCACAGGCGCGCCGGCAGCCGCCAAACTCGGACGATCCGAGACGAGCCCTCCCCGCCATCCGCATGGCGCGACATCTCCAAAGGACGCGCTCGACTGGTTACCAAGCTCCCCAGTCGATGTGTCGCTTGGGGTGAAAGGGATGCGAAAATAGCGATGGCGCGGTGATGGCGCGTCAGCCCGACCGACCATATATTAAAGGAGATCGAACCCAGAAACGGTTGGAGTGCGGTCCGAAGAATGATGATCGCCGGTCATCGACTATAGACAATGATGTCGGTTTTATACTTGCCGGTAAGCTGGTGTGCCGCGCCCGATGTCAAAAGCAACAATGACATCTTGTGTTGGCAACCAACGACTATCGGCGATATACACAATGCGCAGACCATCGCTGCAACTGGAGAATGACTTGACCGAGGAAATTCGCTGAATGCTGTCAAGCTGGCGACCGAACTGACCATCGCATGGCTGTCGAATCCGAATAATCGCATTGCCGCCGACGAGGCTCCCGCCTTTCTGCGTACGATGCACGCGACGGTCACCGAGTTGACAGCCGGCGCGGCGGCAACCGTAACGAGCAGCGAAGAGCTCGCACTCGACGAAGACTTCACCCCCGCCGTGACGGTGCGCAAGTCGCTCGCATCAAAGGATCACATCCTCTCGCTGATCGACGGCAAACCCTACAAGACGCTGCGTCGGCATTTGTCGGGCCATGGCCTGTCGCCGGAAGACTATCGCCAGCGCTATAATCTCAAGGCCGATTATCCGATGGTCGCCGAGAATTATTCGATCGCGCGGCGCGAGATGGCAAAGAAGATCGGCCTTGGCCGCAAGCTCGGCCAGAAGCCGGCCGGTCGCAAGCCGGGCAACAAATCCGCCTGAGTTTCTGGAGCCTGCGCGCGCCGTCCGATCATCGATTGGACGGCGCGCGCTGTTCCATTGCAACGCCAATGCTGGCGCGTCCAGGGCATCGAGGTGCCGGGTGGGCACAGGTTTGACGACGGATACGACCTACGCGCGGTAAGCGGCTCCCGCCCCGCGATGACGCGCAACATTCCCGCACCGGAAATGGGAAGATCAACGGATCAGCGCCGCTCGGGGATCGCGAACAGTCCCGTTGATGGTGCCACCGGACCGGCGGAACTCGGATCACGCGGGTCGGCATTCAGCGATACGAAAAGACCGGGGCGGCGGGGTTCGCCTGGCGCGGTCGGCATCCTCGCCGGATCACCCGTCACGCTTGCGAGATAAGCGCTGGTTTCGCCCGGCAAGGCCTGGCGGCCGGCAAGGTAAGCAGCATATCGTCCCGGCCCGGCATTATAGGCGGCGAACAGACCGGGATAACCGAACCGGTCATACATCAGTCGCAGATAGGCGGTCCCGGCGATGATATTGTCGCGCGGATCGAACGGATCCTTCCCCAGGCCGAGCGCCGCCCGCATCTCGTTCCAGGTACGCGGCATCAGCTGCATCAGACCCATCGCGCCAGCCCGACTGACGATCGGCCGCCGCCGGAGCGTCGTCCTGCCACCGCTCTCGGCGTGCATCACACGCTCGATCCAGACGACCGGCACGCCGAACCGCTGCGATGCCTCGACCACCAACGGGCGCCAGTCGGAGACGGTTTCGGCCCGTGCCGGGCAGGTGAGCGCGAGCAGCGCCACGAGCGCCACCGATCTCAGCGGCGCCACAGCATCACCGCCTTGCCGATCACATCGGCTGCCGGCGTCGGGCCGAAATAGCGTCCGTCGAACGAGTCCGGCGCTTCCGCCATCAGCAGGAACAGCGTGCCGTCGCCGAGCATGCGGCAACCGGTCCACCAGGGCAGCGACCGCCCGTGCGAGTCCGTCGCGCGCCGTGTTGCCAAGGGTCGGCCGTTGACGAAAATCATCCGACCGACAGCGCAGACCCGGTCACCGGCGACCCCCGCCACGCGCTTCACCAGCGGCACGTTTGATGGGATATAGTGTCGGCGCGCTGCCAAGTCGCGAGCGGCAAGCGGGGTGCGCGCAATTACCATGTCGCCGCGAACCACGGGTGTACCGGGCCCGACCCGGTACAGGCCGATCGGCGCGCTGGCGCTGGCATTCCACACCAGCCGAGGCAGCGGCGGCAGCACCGCGGTGGCAAGCACGACGGCGCACCCGGCGCCGAGCACGAGGCCACGGCGGCGCAGAATCTGGCGCCGGCGCCGCGCCACACGCAGGGCCTCGCCCCAGGCGAGCAGCGGCAAATCGCGGCGCTCAGTCATGGCTGCCACCCTTTTTATGGGCGTTTGACCAAGCCTCGATATCGTCGATATGATAATACCAGGCACGGCCATGCAGGCGACAGATTGGGCCGCGCCCCTCGGCGCGCATGCCCTTCAGGCTGGTTGCCGCGAGGCCGAGATGGAACGCGGTCTGCTTGGCGGTGAGGAACGGGCAGGTTTCGCGCGCCTTGCGCGCGCGAACCGCAGTGTCGTCGGTGTCGTCCATGGGCCTTGTATCCGCTTGTAGCGGCCGCCGGATCGCGCCGCCCGGACACCCAATTGAACGCTGAAAGCCGCATCCGGCAGGGTCGAAAACGCACCTATGCGTTTTCGACCCGGTGCCAGGACAAATCCGCGCGCCGGGTCGGCGCGCGGATCGCCGGCCACTCAGTCGGCCGGATTCCAGATGATGGCGAAGGCATCGTCATCGTCCTGGCCGGCGGCGCGGCCGAGATTGGCATAGAGCCGCCGGGGTCCGAATTCGGGCGCGGCGAGGCTGAGCGACACATAGTCCTTGCCGGACATTTCGCCGCGCCGCACCCAGCCGGCCCCGACCTCGACCCCACCGGCCGAGACCCGATAGTCGGGCTGGGTGTCGGCGGTCTTCTGGCCATTGGGCACGATCATGATGTCGGTGCGGATCGACAGCGTCTTGAGCTCGCCCTTGAAGCCGTTTCCTTCGCGGGTGACATAACCGATTGCGGGCATTGCAGGTCTCCTTGCGTTAACTCGCCCGAACCGTTCCGGGCGATGGGCGGACCTCAGGGACGGCCAGGCAGACACCCGAACCGCAAGGCCGAAGCGGCAGCGGAGGACCGGAGCCAAAGGCTTATTTGAAGCGAAGCGCCCGCGAGGAGCCCATGGCACATGGGCGGGGAAATAAGCCGGCAGGCGATGGTTTTGGGCGGCGGCCGGCCGTTCCAGGTCATGCGCCCGAGGAGCCGGGACCGGTTCGGCACGGAGTGCGAAAAAGACAGTCATGCTCAACGATGGCCCCGCTCAAGGGAAGCGTGAAGGGCTGACAGGCTGCCGATGATGCCCCGCGCACGGACGGGCGATTGCCAGCGACGCGACCCTGCCATATCGCCTGGACGATGATGATCGAGACGAGACCCAGGATGGGGCACGGGCGAAGCGAGCCAAGCATAGCCAGTCTCGCGCCGCGCGTGATGCTCGCTTCGCTGGCGCTGCTGATCACTGCCGCGACCCCGCCCAAGCAGGAACGAATCCGCTATGTCACGGATGGCGATACTTTCCGGCTGGAGAGCGGTGAGCGTATCCGGATCGCCGATATCGACGCGCCGGAAACACGTCGAGGTCAGGCGAAATGCACAGCCGAGATCGTGCTCGGCCAGACCGCCTCGACCCGCGCCAGGGCGTTGCTCAATCGCCGCGATGTCGGGCTGGTTAGAACTGGCCGCAGCTATAATCGAACCGTCGCACGCGTCACGCTCAGCGGCCGTGACCTGGCGACCGAACTGGTCCGGATCGGCGTCGCGCGGTGGTGGCCGCGCGGCACGCCGAAACCCGATTGGTGCGCAATGGCGCCCCGCTGATGGGCCGTTATCCGCCGCCAAAAGGGTCGCGCGCACCAACCCGGATCGACCGAAAGCAGGTCGTCATTCCGCCGCAACCAGCGCCCCGCCCGGCCGCGATCGTCGAGCCGCCGCGATCGGCGCGTGAGCGCCGCTGGCTCATCGCCGCCGCTGCGGCGAGCGGCTGGATCGCCTCGCTGTTTCTCGGCCTGCTCGACCTGCCCGCCAAGATCAACGGGTTCGCGACCGAGCAGCCCAAGGCGACCGAGCGCATCGGCAACTGGCTCTTTCTCGACCGGAACCTGAGCGGTGCCTGGTCGAGCCAGCCGGGGGGAGACGTCATCGCCAAACGCCGCGATCCAGCGATCGACGCGCTCGACGGAGCCCCGGTCGAGGTCGAGATGCAGGTCTATCGGGGCGAGGACACGGGCACGATCGGCTCGGGCGGCCTTGCCAGGCGCTATGTCTTTTCACCGGTCCAACTCGACGGATCTGTTGAGCGCGGCCATGTACGCGGCAGCGTATGGGATGTGGTCGGCGGCCAGCGGGTGCAATTGGCGACGATCGACTTGCAGCCTGCCGAGCGCGACGGCGAGCCGGTGCTGATTTTCTCGACGACTGGTCCGTCGAACCGTTATTTCCCGTCGCGCGCGATCCTCTGGTCGACGCCGGCGATCAGCGAAGGCGAGGTCAATCGCGATTTCGTTCGCGCCGTGTCTCGGGCGGCCAAGAGCGTCGCGAAGCCGGAGAAGTGATGGCGTGCACCGTCCGGCGACGCCGATGCTTCCCGGTAAAGCAGAGGGTTTGCACTGGCGCTAACGGGTGGCATTGATCGCATATGACCGTGCTCCGATCACCCGACTGTCGCCCTCGCCGATCTGCGATGATTGCGTCGCGAAGACGCTCAGCCTCGCGATCGACCTGTGGTGGCGCAAGCTGATCCGGGCGCTGACCAAATATGTCTTCGAGATGATGCAGCGCCTGCCACCAGGCACGCGCCTGCTGAGAGATTATCTCGCCCCGGACTAGCTGAACCGGGCCGGCGGTAGCCGCTCCGCGAACTCGAACGACAGGACGGGGTGCTCGTAGCGCACATTCTCGACCCGCCACAGCGACAGATAATCCTTCCGGTCCGTGGGAACGCCATTTTCAAGATGGTCGGAGGTTAGGAGCACCTTCTTCAGCTTGCGGATCGCTTCGATGAAGGGCGGCCATTTGGGATTTCCGCCGACGGCATCATCGACATAGATCGGCCGCTTTCCCTTGCGCACGACGAAATAGACTTGGTGCACGCACGGGATCTGCTCCCCGCCCCATTCTGCGAACCATGTTCCGCGGTGGCCTTTTGGTTTTGCCATATGATCTCGCCGCGCTGGGTGTGGAACGCCTTGCCGGATCGTCCGCCGGTCGCAGGCCCGATCAGCGATCGCCTCGGACAAGCATTGGCACGGCGGGCCGCCGAGGAACAGTCTCTGGATCCCCGCGCTGCGCACGGATGAGCTTCGACCGACCGTTGAACCAGGCAGTGATGATGGCCGCGATCCCTGCGCCGAAGCCGCCAAAGCCCAGTCCGAGAAGCGCGATATCCCTGACATTCTCGATCATGCTATGCCCGCCTTACTACCGGTACGCACACTTAGCCGCGTACGCTGCGCGAGTTTACGGCGGATGTGCACGTGTCGGAATGACTTGATGGGCTGGGCTCTCGCGCCCCGGAAATCGTTCCGGGTGTCGGGCAAGCTGCCTGGAGCGTGCACGACGATACCAATCGTTCTCAGCGCACGCTCGGGCATGACGCCGGGCATTGCTGCAGCAGCGCTGCGCTGCCGGCGGCGCGCCGATCAGCGGCCCCGCAACTCGTCGCAGAGTCGATCGAACAGATCGAAGAACCGACGCTCCAGTTCGCCTTCGCTCAAGCCGAACGCGGCGGCCGTGACCGGCAGGTCAAGCAGCGCCGCAACGCTTCGCGCATCGCTCAGATAGCGCGGGTCGAGGTCGCGCGCGGTCGCCAGATCGCCGGCGTTGCGCATACTATAATCGGCAATCCAGAAGCAGTGGATCAACCGTTCGCGCGGGGTCAATGCGTCGATCCCGCCCGCCCGCTTCTTCTCGATGATCGCATGACCGTCGTCGATCAACCAGGTTTGGTTGTCGATCTCGCCCGGTTTCGACTCCGTCCTGTCCATTGCGCGATGCCTAACGCGGCGGGCGCATGAGCGCCACATCCTTCACACTGTGCGTGTAGCCCTTATCATCCCGCCGTCATCGGGATCCGGCAGCGCCATCTTACCCGGTGCGGTCGGGTCGAGCGTCGTCATCAGGAGTCGAGTCGAGCCAAGTCGAACTGGCGGCGGCGACCCTAGCACTCGCCCGGGCCGCGCCGACCCTAGCACTCGCCCGGGCCGCGCCGACCATGCCGCATTCGGTATAAGCGACCGGCGGAAAATCTCGTCCATGCCGATACCCGGCTCTCGACCCTTGGGGCAAAAGCGGGCGCCCATACCCTGCGTCGCCGGTGGGCGTCAGCACGCGCTGTGTCACCGCCAAAGGCGAAGTAGGGTTCCGGTCGTTATCGACGATCGGGCATCACGGGCATTTGGTGAACTGGCCCTTTTTCGGACCCGATGCGATATGGCATTTGCCCTTGGCGTCCTTGGTCACGCCACCGGTGGCGGCGGGGGCGGCAGTCTTGGGCGGGCATTTGATGAACTTGCCCTTGGCGTCCTTGCACGGGGCAGCGAGCGCGCCGGTTGACGCGAGCAGGGCAAAAGACGCCAGCGCGAGCGAGAATTTCCGCATTCGAGTTCTCCTTGTTCAACTCATCACAGGCCGCATTGGAACGCGCCCATGAGGCCAGGTCAACCGCCTAGCGGGACTTATGGTAGCCGTAGCGATTGCTGGTCCGGACATTGCGATAATGGCCGCCCTTGTGACTCGACCCGCGATACGAACCGGCAAAGTGCCCACCATGACTGCTGGTGTGAGTCGATCCGGCATAATGAACACGCCCGCCGCCATAGCTATGACTGCCGCGCGCCAGTGCCGGCGTGGCCGCGATCGCCACGAAGGCGAGTGCCGCGATTGAGAGTTTGAACATTGGCATCCCCTGTTGCGGTCGAGTCGCCGCCCGGCACAGAGTTTGCTCATGTCATCAGCGGGTCAAGGCCGTGAATGAACCGAAATGGCCCGGTGGCAAACCGCGGACCGGGCAGCTGCGTGCGGCACTGCCCTTGCCCATTTGCTGCTCAATGCCGGTTCGAACGGTCACGGAGAACCGGCCCGCCGCGCGCCCGAGCACCGCCAGGTGCGAGGGCGCGCGGCCGGATTTCACCGGTCCAAATCGAGACTCTCCGGGCGGGAAAACGCGCGGGGCGGCATACCCCCGCGCGCCTTTCGCGTCGTCAGGCGGCGGCACCCTCCTGCGTTTCCTGATCGTCGTTTGCGGCACGTTCGCCCTCGCCGCCGCCCTTGCCGTCACCGGGCTCCGGCGACAGCGCCGCGCCTGCCGGTGCGGTCGGATCGGGCTCGTCAGCGGCCTTGGCGGCGGCGACCGTCGCATTCGCCTTGACCGTCCCGACCCCATCGCGCCCGGTATAGGCGGCGGGCGGGAAGGCCATCCATTTCGGCACCCAATGCTCGACCCTGCTCCTGCCGCCCAAACCGCCAAGATGATCGGTGACGATGCGTTTGAGCGTCACGCCCTTCTCCTTGGCATTGGCCTGGGCAACCGCCTCGCCCGCCACCTCGGCGACCATCGCACGCAGCACCTCCTTGTCGCGCACGAGATCGAAGAACGCCGTATCGGCCTGCCACCACTGCGCCATGTCGATGTTGAGGGTCAGCCCGACCGCCTCGACCGCCGCGCCGCCAGCGGCGAGCGTCTCGCCCATCGCCACCGCGATCACGTCGCCGAGCGCAGGCTCGGGCAAGTCGAGCAAGCGCAGGAACAACCGGACCAGCCCGTAATCATCGCCATTGCTACCGGTCACCGTGGCGCGCTCGGGGTCCATGCCAAGCAGCGCCAGCACCGCGCGACGACGCTCGTCGAACCGCGTCTCCCCGGTGCAATTCTCGACGCTCTCGCGGGTGGCATCATCGCGTGCCCCTTGCGGTTCGCGACGCACGGTCCAGAGCGGCGAGCCAATGATCAGATGCGCGACCATCAGCCGCAGCGCCACGCCGGGATGCGCCGTCAGTGCCGCACGAACGGCGGCGTGGCGGTGCAGATCGACATAGGTCTGACCAGCGGAGGTGATCTCGGCGCGCTTGGGTTTCTCGCCCGTTGCGGTCATCCCGCGCACCGCACGCTCAGCCTCCCTGCGGCTGACATAGCCTTCATGGAAGGTTACTTCGCCGGTCGCGCGGACATCGACATAGATCCGCCCACCCTTGCGCTTGCCGGCTCTCTCATATTCCCAACTATGGAAATGCGCGCTCGCCGGAACGATCACCACCTCGCCCCAGCCTTGGGCGAGATAGATGTCGCACCGCGCCGCGATCGCCGCGTCCTGTGCGGTCCAGAACGCGCTCGCATCGGCGAAATAACGATCCTCGCCGAACAGGTCGGCGACCGTCACGACGCCGCTCGTGTCCACGTCGAACAAAGCAAGGCTCGCCGCAATCGACTGCCCGCCGAGCAGCCATGCCTTGACCTGCGCGCCGACTGGCGCGCGCGTCGTCGGATCATCGACCAGCTTCAACCAGTCCTGCTGCTGGCGCTTGCTCGCCAAGGTCAAATGGCGGACAGTGGCGATGTCGATGTCCTCGCGCGCATAGAGTGTGCGGATGCGCGGCAGCAGATTGCCGAGCGCCAGCACGCGGCGGACCATCAGGTCGGGCAAGCCGAAGGTGGTGGCGATATCCTCGACAGAGCGCCCCTCTTTGACCAGCCGGGTGAAGGCTTCCCAGCGGGTCACCTCATCGGGATCGAGCCGCGCGACATTCTCGATCAGCGAGGCTTCGACCGCATCGGCGTCGTCGCTTGTGTCGAGGATCGCACAGGGCAGCAGATTGTCATCGGCTTCCGCCTCGCCGCCAGCGGCACGGACCTCGTCGGCAACCAGGCATGCGGCGGTGAAGCGCCGCCGCCCGGCGACGATCTCGAAACAGTCCGGCGCGCAATTGGGGCGCACCAGCACTGGCTGAATCACGCCACGCTTGCGCACGCTGGGCAGCAGGTCGGACACGTCAGGCACCTTTTTGCCATAGCGCATATTGGCCTTGCTGACCGACAGCTTGCCGAGCGGGATAAAATCGAGTTTCATGACTCTACTCCTTGTGAGTGCCGGTCCCGTCGGTCGTTGGACAATTGGCGGGACCGGTTTTGATGACGGGCGAAACGCGCCCGCGCGTCAGGGACTCCATCAAAGTGGTACTTTGATGGGAACCCTCAGCCGCCGCCCGTCAGGGCGGCGGAAGCTGGTCGGGATCGGGAGCGTCGCCGTCATCCGGCGCGGGACTCGCCCGAAGCTGCGACTCGATCGCGCGCAGCAGCCGCGCCGCGTCGAGGATCGACCCTGAGCGGCGCGCGGTATGGGCCCAGACCGACAGCGGCACGGCACTCGAAAAACCGATGTCGCGCTCGATGCCGAGGCCGAACGGCAAGCGCACGGCTGCGATTTCGGACAGGCTGAACGAGCCAAGCTCAGGACAGCCAAAACCAAGGTCGGCGAGTCCGAACAGCGTGTCGCCGTCCGCGTCGAGTTCGGTCGCGAGCCATGTGGCTGCGCCAAGCGGATTGAAGAATTTGACCAATGGCACGGGATCGGGCTCGCGCGTACCGGCGCGGCTCGCGGCATCTTGCGCGTCGGCATTGGCGCGCAGCCGCGCGGCGATCTCGGGAGTGAGCAAGTCCATCACAATGCCTTCCCGGCGCACGCGGACAGGGCCGGTGTCAGCGGTGACCCCGCATCGTACGGCGCTTGAAGGCCGCAGGTCAGGCGGCTGAGCGGGCGGGCGAACGGCCCACCGGGCGCGGCGACCATCCCGCTCGCCATGGCGAGCGAGGCTCCGGGCAGCGGATAGGTCGAGCGATGCCGCGTGAGCAACCAGTCGGCGGCCTTGGTGGCAGCACTCGCCGCGCGGAAGATCGCCCTGCTGTCCTCGCGCAGCACCTCGAGCCATGCGGCCAGATAATCGGCATGGCGCACGGTCGGCTCGATCCCGAGTGAGGCGCACAGGAACGCGGAGCCGAGTTCGGCAACCAGTTCCTCGCGCGCATAATCCTTGGTTCCGAAGGCGGTCGAGAGGGTGCGCGCGAGGCGCGAGGGGTGGCCGGTCGCATGGGTCAGTTCGTGCAGCGCGGTGCGATAATAGTTGATCTGCTCGAAAAAGGCGGGCTGCGGCGGCACCTGCACAAAGTCGCGCGACGGCACATAGAATGCGCGGTCGCCGCCGATGCGAAAAGCCACGCCGCTCGCGGCGATCACCTGTTCGGCAACCGGCACGATCTCGCGTTCGGGAAGCGGCGCGGGCTCGGGTGCGAGGTCGGCCCGCAGTTCGTCGCATTGCGCGACATTGAACACGGTAAAGCGCTTCAAGAAGGCGATGCTTTTCGCATCCTCGCCGCGCTCGACCGCGCGGGCCTTTTCAGTCTCCGGCGTAAAGCGATCGGCATAGACCACGGTCGTGCCGCGCTCGCCCTTCCTGACCGACCCGCCCGCTTCGAGCGCCTGCCGGAAGGTCAGCCAACCCTGTGACGGATAGCCATGCTCGATCACGGCGCCCCACAGGATCAGCACATTGATCCCGGAATAGCAGCGCGCGGTGAGCGCATTGCGCGGTAAGCCAGTGGCAGCACCTCCCGCCCTGCCCCATGGCTGGACCCATGGCACGCGCCCCGCCTCCAGCTCGGCGATGATCCGTGCGGTCACGTCTTCATAAAGGCTGGAGCGGCAATGATCGTCCGCGCCGTTACCGGTCGAGCCGCCGGTCCCGGTGTTACCGCGCTTGCCGCGCCCCGTCCCCGCTTTGCGCGAGCGCCCGCGCGCTGTCCCGCCATCCGGCGCGGCGCCAGCCGCGCCCTTCCCCGCTCTGGCCTTCGAGCCTCGTGAATTGGTGCCGTGCATCGCGATCCTCCTGCACCGCCCGAAAAACCGACAGGGCCTCCCCGCAGAAAGCGGGGGTGGGCGGCAGCAGCGAACGAAGAGGACCGCTAGAGCGGGTCTGGCACCCAAAGGGCCGGAACGCAGTGGAGGAGCCGAAGCGCAAGCGCCGGCTTGCCGGACCCGCGGGCGGGCCTAGCAGGGAGCGCCGCGCACTCCCGCTTGACCGGGAGAGGCCACAGACACGCCGCCGCGCGAGCGGCGACCACAGCACCCGGCGGCGAAGCCGCCGCAAACAAACGAAGGGAATCCCGGCCGGCGCGCTCGAACGAGCGGCGTCACCCGGGCTTTTGAGCGCAGACCGCCGCTGTCGGCTGCGCCAAAAAACGGGTGCGTCGCCCGAGCGAGAGGTTGGAGCGCCCGCGGGGCCGCTCCCGAGCGCCGCGCCCTGCCGCAAGCCTCGCATCGGCGGAGCGCGTCATTGCCCCGCTCCATAGTCTTCCTTCCTGGGGGCGGCCTTGCCGGCCCCCGCGCCAGCCGATCGTCACCGGCAGGCCGAGACCCGCAGCGCGGGGCTCGGTGGCCTCGCCTGAAAGGCGGGCCATAGAGCGTGCGGTCGCACGGCCCGGCCGTGCGAGGCGCCTCATCCGGTGTGCGAACCGTCCCGCCGCTTCATCAATGCCCGGTAACCCCCGCCGGCCAGCCGCCGCGCATCGACCGCCAGCCGCCGGACGCGCGATCTGAGTGAATCCGATCGACGGCCAACGGTCCCGTCCTCCTGATCACCGCCGAACAACACCGTCGCGATCTCGCCCTGACTGGCGCCCGACTGAACCGCATCATGAACGCGAAGCGCCAGCAACCAGCGATCGACGCGCTTGTCCGGCGGATATAGCGACAGAGCGAACCGCTTCGTCCGGCAAAGATCGACGAGCCGCCTGAGTGGGAGAAGCTTGGGTTGGACCGTCGCGACGCCGCTCAACTGGTAATGCAGGATGACGGCCTTGCCGGCGACCAGGCTGCCCCGCTCGACATCGATCCGGATATGATGCCAGCCGTCCGACAGCACGGCATGCTCGCATCGCCCGTCACGAACGATCGTCAGCCACGGCGCCAAGAGCGCAGGGTCGATCGCGTCGGGATGCCGCCGATCGATCGGATTGGCGACGACGCGCATCGTGCCCGGATCGACATCGGCATGCCAGATGATCCGCGCGTCCGGGGCCTCGACCTCCGGTCGCTCGGCGAAAGTGAATCCCCCATTGCGCTGGATCGCCAGCCACCTGAGACTCTGCCGATGCGCCCCCGCGCGTCGCCGTGCTGGCGCGCGTGTACCAGGCGATATAGCCGGGATCACGGCGCAGCCATTCCCACATCAGCCCGGCACGATCGATCCCGGCGAGACGGGCATAGAGATGAGCGTCGCGCCAATCCCCGCCAGGTCCGGCATGCTTCATCACGCAAGACCCAACGGCGCGCCACTTACCATGGGCAGCGCGCTACAGCCTTGAGTCTTGATGTTTCGCGTTGAAGCGCGACCCACGCGCGATAAGTCGAATGATATGCGGGTCGAAACCGGCAATTCACTAGCATATCCTCGTCCTTTGTGACGCGCCTGATGCCGGCATGAGAGCCCAGCCTCCGGCCCCTGCCCGAGTGAAAGGGCGATCGCGAGACGATAGGTGACTTGAGGCACCGCTCGGGGTCGTACAATGAGCTGATGAACCTCCTTCCCCTGGTGGAAGAGTTTGCCCGTGCTGCCGGGCGGCTTTCCTCTCCCGGCGCGCTCCACGCCACCTTGTCGATGATCAGCACGCAACTGGGCTTTCGCTATTTCGCGCTGACCCATCATGTCGATATGCTGCGCATCGGGCAGGAGGCGATCCGGCTGCACAATTATCCGGACAGCTGGGCCGAGTTCTTCGATCGCAACAGCCTTGGCGTGTCGGACCCGGTACACCGCGCCAGCCACCTCACCGGTATCGGCTTTGCCTGGTCGCAGGTGCCGCGCATGATCAGCCTCACACCAGGCGACCATCAGATTCTGTCCCTCGCCGGCGTACACGGCATTGGCGAGGGATTCACCGTCCCGACCAATGTTCCCGGCGAAGCCAATGGCTCGGTGTCCTTTGCAACCATGTCCGGCCAGCCTTTGCCCGAAGAGGCGCTTTCGGCAGCGCAACTCGTCGGCGCCTTCGCGTTCGAAAGTGCGCGGCGGCTGTGGCGGATGCGCGATCCCGTGATCGGGCTGCCGCGACTGACCGACCGGCAACGCGATTGCCTGATCTGGGTGGCGCGCGGCAAATCGGACTGGGAGATCAGCCGCATCATCGACATCAGCCAGGAAACGGTCGTCCGGCACGTCAAACAGGCGCGCGAGCGCTACGGGGTGCAGAAACGGACATTATTGTTGATCCGGACATTGTTCGACGGAACGATCAGCTTCGCCGACGTTTTCCGACGATGATATGCCCATTTCTGGGAATAGCGGATCACTGCCAGCCGATCGATTTTGGTCTCCTCACCCGATGGAGGCTCGATCATGCTGCACCTTATGGGATATTCACCGCGCTGGGCGGATGACCCGCGACTGTGCGCTATGTTCACAGCGCGCAAGCGCGTGTTCGTCGATCTGCTGCGCTGGGATGTGCCGGTTATCGCGGATCGCTTCGAAGTCGATCAGTTCGACGGACCCGGCGCCCAATATCTGCTGCTGAGCGATCCGGCCGGCGCACATCTCGCCTCGGTGCGACTGCTTCCGACAACCCGACCGCATATCCTCGACACGCTGTTCGCCGGACTGTGCGACGGACCGGTGCCGGCCGGCCCGGCAATCCTTGAAATCACTCGATTCTGCCTCGATCGCCGGCTGTCCGCCGCCGCGCGATTATCGGTCCGCAACCAGCTGGTCAGCGCGCTGGTCGATCATGCGCTCGGCGCCGGCATCGCCAGCTATACCGGCGTTGCCGAGATCGGCTGGCTGCAGCAGATTCTGGCGTTCGGCTGGCACTGCCGGCCGCTCGGCCTGCCGGCGATGTCGAGCAGGACAATGCTCGGCGCACTGTGCATCGAGATCACGCCCGACACCCCGGATTTGCTGCGCCAGGCCGGGGTCTGGCGCGGCGCCGGCGACGACGAGGATGTGCGCCATGCCGCATGATCCGATCGCCGCGCCCGGTGCCGTCGACCGCTGGAGTGCCCAGCTGCTCGATCAGGGTTATATCGTCATCCCCGACCTCGTGCCGCGCGCCAGGATCGCCGCACTCGACGCCGATCTGACAGACGATTTTGCCGACACGCCGTTTTGCGAAGGTCCATTTTATGGGCGTCTAACCAAGCGGTTCGGCCGGTTGCTCGCGCGCTCCGACCGCACCGCTGCGCTGGTCCAGCACAAGCTGATCCTCGGCATCACCGAACGCATCTTGCAGCCGTATTGCGATGTCATCCAGCTCAACCTGACCCAAGCGATCGCGCTCCATCCCGGCGCGCTGCCGCAGCTCCCGCACCGCGACCAGGATATGTGGCGCGGAGAGACTGGCCGAGTCGAATATCTGGTCAATGTGATGTGGCCCTTCACCGATTATCATGCCGGGAACGGCGCCACCTTGATCTGGCCTTGTAGTCACGGTGCCAATGCCGCTCGGCCCGAGCCGACCTGCGCTCCGGTCATCGCCGCCATGAGACCCGGGTCGGCACTGATCTTCCTCGGCTCGACCCTGCACGGCGCGGGCGGCAATGAGAGCAATGCGGTGCGGCGTGGGATGATCACGAGCTACTGCCTGGGTTGGCTCAAACCCTATGAGAATCAGTGGCTCGCTTACCCGCCACCGGTCGCGCGCCGCTTCTCGCCCGAACTGGCGGCGTTGGTCGGCTATCGGCAGCACCGGCCCAATCTCGGTAATTTTGAGGGCCGTTGTCCCTCGATCCTGCTCGGCGACGACCCCGATGGTGCGATCGGTGCGGTCGATGCGCTGCGCCAGGACCAGGAAGTGCTGGTCGAAGCCTTTGCCGCGGGTCAGCAGAGATGAACTCCGGCGCGACCGCCGAGCGGGTCTATGACGCGCTCAAACACCGGATCCTGCACGCGCACGTCCGTCCCGGCGCCCGGCTCGATCCGGCGGTATTGGCCGAATTGCTGGTCAGCAGCGTGACGCCGGTGCGCGATGCGCTCCATATGCTGACCGGCGAAGGACTAGTCGAGACCCGGATCGGCGAAGGCTTCCACCTGCCACAGGTCGATGAACCCGGCCTCAAGGATCTTTATGCCTGGAATGCCGCGATACTGATCCTCGCGTGTCGCGGCTGGCGACCCATGCCACCGGCACGGCCGGCATCGGCGCCAGACGAATCGGCAGACAGCGCCGATCAAACCGCCGCGCTGTTCCTGCGCATCGCGCGGCACTCGACGAATGCCGAACATGGCCGGGCGATCGTCCAGGCGAATGATCGATTGCACGCCGCGCGCAGGGTCGAAGCGCTGATACTGCCCGATATCGGGTCTGAGCTGGCCCAGCTCGCCACCGCCTGCGAGCAGACCGACATGTCCGGGATCCGGCAGTTGCTGAGCGCCTATCATCGGCGCCGGGTACGGGTTGCCGCCGAGGTCGTGCGGCAGCTCTATCGCGCGGGAGATGTCGAGCCCCCGATATAATCGCAATATAGGAATCGTATAAAGTTCGGATAGCCGGGCGCACTGCCTAGTTTTGGCATGCCGCATCACGCGGCAGACAAGGAGTGCATCATGGAACGCGAAGACAAGGACATCATCGATCTCGGCGCGGCAAGCATCGAGACCCGCGGTATCGTCGGCCAGGAGCCGGACGAAGCGCTCGGCAAGCTCGGCACGGGCCTGACCGACGACTGACCGGGTGTGCGCGCGGCCGGTGGCCGCGCGCCATCTGCACACAACCGGGATGTTCGCTCATGGGGTTCGCGCTGCGCCCTGGCCTGTCCTTCGCCCGTGTCGGCGACCGCCTGTTGTTCCTCGACATACGGCATGACCGCTATTTCTGCCTCAGCCCGAGCGCCGAAGCGGGTTTTGTCCGCCTCATCGCCGGCGACGATCTCTCCGCCACCGATCTCGGCGCGGTCGAACGATGGCGCGCCGACGGGCTGCTGGTTGATATCGAGAGTGCCGCCATGCCGCAGCCGTGCCGGCCGCCCCCCGTGACAGCGACCAGCCTGGACAGTGATGACACAGCGACACCGTGGAAGGTGGCAACCGCGCTGAGCGCTCTGGTGCGGAGCCGCATCGCGCTCAAGATCGCCGGTCTCGGCCGGGTGCTGCACAATCTCGAACAACGCAAGGCGAGCGACGTCCGGCCTCGCCCCAAGGCCGATCTGCTCGCGACCGCAACTGCCTTTCACCAGGCCAGTTTGCTGGCGTCGCCGCTCGATCAATGCCTTGTCCGCTCGCTGGCGATCGCCCGCCGGCTCGCCATGGTCGGGTTCCGGCCGGACCTCGTGATCGGGGTCAAGCTACAGCCCTTCGCCGCGCATTGCTGGGTCCAGTATGAAACGCTGCTGCTGAATGACCGTGCCGACATGGTGCGCGACTTCACGCCGATCCTGGTGGTGTAATGGGCGATCGCTTTCTCGCCGCGATCGCACGCGACCCCGCCGCATGGCCCGCGCGGCGCGGCGCAATCCACCACCGCGCGGCGACCCTGTTTGGTTTTGCGTCGCTGATCGATCGCGATGGACTGTTGCTCATCGCCGAGCCCCCGAAACATGCAACCCTCGATCCGGCGCGCGGCAGTATTATCGGCACGCTGTTCGCCGCCGGCGCATCGTCACCGGTGACGGCGCTGCCCGAAGCAAGCCAGGCGCTGGTGACGGACACCGAGGCTGCGCATCTCGTCCAGGATTATTGGGGCCGCTATGTCGCGATACTGGCCGGCCCGGCCAGTGGATCGGTCCATGTGCTGCGCGCCCCGCTCGGCGAGCTGCCCTGCTATTATACCGTCGGGCCGGACACGGTGATCATCGCGTCCGACATATCGCTGCTGACCAGCCTGGGCGGTGCCCGGCCGAGCGTAAACTGGGACGCGCTGGCGCGGCAGTTGATGGTCGGCGACCTGCGCCAGACCGAGACTTGTCTCACCGGGATCACCGAACTTCAGGGCGGCGAGCGCCTGACGGTCGGCCCGGCCGGCGTCTCCACCGCGCGCTTATGGTCGCCCTGGACCTTTGCCGCACGACGGATCGACGATCGCGGCGAGGCGATACAGCGGGTGCGCGACAGCGTCCGGACCTGTGTCGCCGCCCGCGCCTCCACCTTCGATCATCTGGTCCTCAAGCTCTCCGGCGGGCTCGACAGCTCGATTGTCGCGGCAGCGCTCGCCCATAGCGGGCGCGCCTTCTCCTGCCTGACGCTGACGACCGACAATCCCAGTGGCGATGAACGACGCTATGCGCGCCTGGTGGCGGACGCGCTGTCATCGCCGCTCAGCGAGGTGACTCGCGATGTCGCCCATATCGATGTGATGCGATCGGCCGCGGCGCATCTGCCCCGGCCGACCAGTCGCTCCTTCCTGCAGGAATCGGAGCGCGCCGGTCGCGCGCTCGCGCCGTCGCACGGCAGCACGGCGATCTTCGACGGCGGCGGTGGCGACAATGTGTTCTGCGCATTGCAATCGGTCGCACCGGCAGCTGATTGCCTCCTGACCGACGCGCCGGACGCTCGGTTCTGGCGCCTCACCCGGGAGATCGCCCGGCTCGCCGGGGTGAGCGGCTGGACGGTTGCGCATCGCGCGATGCGCCGTGCCTGGTTGCGCGGGCCCGGTTTTCGCTGGTCGGTCGACCGGCGCCTGCTCTCGCAAGACGCATGCGCGGCTATGACCAAAGCGGCTGAGCATGTCTGGCTGACGCCACCGCCAGGCGCCCTGCCGGGCAAGGCGGCGCATGTCGCGATGCTCGCGGCGGGACAGAGCTATGTCGAGGCGCTCGATCCCGAGGCAATGATCCCGATGGTCGCGCCGCTGCTCGCGCAGCCGGTGGTCGAAACCTGTCTCGGCGTGCCGAGCTGGCTATGGTTCGAGGATGGCCGCAACCGGGTGATCGCCCGCACCGCCTTCGCGGCCGACCTGCCCGACGCGGTGGTCTGGCGCCGCTCAAAGGGCTCGCCCGGCAGTTTCATGGCCGAGATTTACGAGACCAACCGGTCGGCGCTCAAAGCGCTGCTGCTGGAGGGCGCGCTCGCCGCGCACGGCCTGCTCGATCGCGCCGCGCTGGAACGCGAGCTGGACGATCCTCGCCCGGTGTGCGGCACCCGCTATATCCGCATCATGCAACTTGCCGATGCCGAGGCCTGGGCACGATCCTGGCAGGCCTGACAATCAGCGGGGCGGCAGAACCTTGCTCGGTGCGCGAGGTCGGCGTGAAACGTCGCGGGCCTTAAGCGACACCGCCCGCCTCCTCGCTGACCAAAATGGTCCGCGGCTCGGTGGTGAATTGGCGTACGCCCGGCCGGACCTGGGCCTCGACAAGCCGGACGCCACGACCGATCCCGACGCTTGGCGTGTTCTCGCCGATAAGCTCGACGCCGGCATGTTCCAGCGCCTCGACCACTTTCATCAATGTGTCGATGATGCCCCGAACTTGTCCGCCGGACGATTCCATGCGCTGGATCGTGGGCAGTGACAGCCCCGCCATAACGGCCAGTTCGCGCTGGTCGATGCCGAGCAGGGCGCGGGCCGCACGCATCTGTGCAGACGTGATCATCTCAATTGCTCCCGAAACCGCGCTGCTATTTTCTCATGCCTATAGGCATGTCTGATACATCAACAAAGAAGCTTTATCTATAATATTATGCGCTGATGGCAGGCAGGAGCGCGCGCAGGCCGCCACTTCGTTGATGATGTATAGTATATCAAATAACCGCTTTAGAATCGCTCTTATACCTGTATATTACATCATATATCGCAAATCGAGTTTCACGAGCACCGCCCCGGCGGCGGAAAGGTTGACAATGGTCGGCGCAACGGACTTTGCACAGCGCAAAGAGGACATCCTTGTCTCCATCGCCCAGCGCCTGCCCAATTTTGCCAGCGCGCGACAAGGCTGGACCTTGCATCCTCGGGCAAAGCCGAGATCGGACGGCCAACGCGCGATCCTGCTTGAGGCGCGCTGCTCCAGCGGCGCGATCGACATGTTATTGACCGCTCCGCAAGCCGCCGAGCTGATGCTCGAACTCGGCTACGCCCTGGAGCAGGCCGCGCGCGGCGACACCTTGAGGGTGGGTGGGGCGGGACGTCCCGTAAATTCCATGGAGAACCAGGCATGACAATGAATTCGGCAAGAGCGCCCCTGAATGGCCTGGTGTTCGGCGCGCAAGCCCGCGTCCATGCCAATCAGGCCGCCCCGTTCCTGGTCGAGGAGGCGCTGTCGCGGCACGAGGGTCGGCTCGCAGCCGGCGGCGCTCTTGTCGTGAAAACCGGCACGCACACCGGCCGTTCGCCACGCGACAAATTCACCGTTCGCGACGAGCAAACCGAGGGCACCATCTGGTGGGGCACGGTCAATCAGCCAATGTCGCCAAACGCCTTTGCGGTGCTGGAAAATGACTTCCGCATCCATCTGGCCGGTCTTGATCAAGTCTATATCCAGGATATGTTCGGCGGTTCACAGCCAGACCATCGCATCCAGGTCCGCGTGGTGACCGAGTTGGCCTGGCACTCGCTGTTCGTCCACACATTGCTCGTGCGCCCGACGGTCGACGAACGCGCCGCCTTCGACCCGGATTATACGATCATCGACCTGCCGTCGTTCCGCGCCGATCCCACCCGGCACGGATGCCGCTCGGAAACAGTCGTTGCGATCGACTTCACGCGCAAAATGGTCCTGATCGGCGGCACGGCCTATGCGGGAGAAATGAAGAAGGCCGTCTTCTCGATCCTCAACTATGTCCTGCCGCCACGCGGCGTGATGCCGATGCATTGCTCCGCCAATATCGGCGCCCGTGGCGATACGGCAATTTTCTTCGGCCTGTCGGGTACGGGCAAGACAACCCTGTCCGCCGACGCCAGCCGCACGCTGATCGGTGACGACGAGCATGGCTGGTCCGACACCGCGGTGTTCAACTTCGAGGGCGGCTGTTACGCGAAGATGATCGGCCTCTCCGCCGAGGCGGAGCCGGAAATCTTCGCGACCACGCGCCGGTTCGGAACGGTGCTTGAAAATGTCGTGATGGACCCGGCCACACGCGCGCTCGATCTCGATGATCCTTCCCTGGCCGAAAACAGTCGCGCGGCCTATCCGATCGATTTCATCGCAAATGCCTCGGCCGACAATATGGGGCCTTTGCCGCGCCATCTCGTCATGCTGACGGCTGACGCGTTCGGCGTGTTGCCGCCGATCGCGAGGCTGACGCCAGCGCAGGCAATGTACCACTTCCTCTCGGGTTACACAGCGAAGGTCGCCGGCACGGAGGTCGGCGTGACCGAGCCTGAAGCGACATTCTCGACCTGTTTCGGGGCACCGTTCATGCTGCGGCACCCTTCTGTCTATGGCAATCTCCTGAAAGAGCGCATCGCCCGGGGCGGGGTCGCTTGCTGGCTCGTCAATACCGGCTGGACCGGCGGCGCTTACGGAACCGGGCATCGCATGCCGATCAAGGTCACGCGCGCGCTGCTCAACGCAGCGCTCGACGACACGCTCAATGCCGCGGCCTTCCGCACCGACGCGAATTTCGGATTTCAGGTGCCGCTGGCGGTTCCCGGCATCGACCCCATGATCGTCGATCCGAGATCAACCTGGGCTGATCCCATTGCCTATGATGCCATGGCACGACGGCTGGTAAAGCTGTTCATCGACAATTTCAGCCAGTTTGAGGACAGCGTCGAGCCGTCTGTGCGCGATGCGACGCCGGGGATGCGGCTCTATGGCTGACATCATGTCTTCCTTTGCTCCTGCACCACAGCCTCAGAGGTCCATGATCTTCGATCGGCTGCTGACCCTGCTGCCAACGCGTCGGCTTGGACCGTTCCTGGCGCCGAGAACGATCTGGATCGCGCTGTGGCGCGGATGCCGCGACCGGTGCCCCGCCTGTGACGGCGCGCGCCTGTTCGGCAAATTCCTCAAGCCGCTCGATCGCTGCCCCGCCTGTGGGCAGGACTGGACACACCATGTTGCCGACGACTTTCCGCCCTATCTCGTCATTTTGGTGACCGGACACATTGTCGTTACCGGCATGACATTGCTCGAAGCGGCGTTCCATCCGCCGTCCTGGGTCCATATCGCGTTGTGGGTGCCCCTCGTCATCTTATTGTCGATCGGTCTCATCCAGCCGGCCAAGGGCGGGGTCATCGCCTATCAATGGTGGCATGGGATGGGCGGTTTCGGCGCACGCCAGCCGCTGAGGATCGCCGAGCCGGCAGCGGCAGCCGCCCTGCCCGAGCACGCCCTCACCGCCGCGCGCATCGCCCCCATCGCCGGTGACCTGGACGCGGGGTCATGATGATTTTTTTCATCATCGTCTTCTGCGTTGCCCTGATGATCCTGTTCTTTGCAGTCACGATCGCGGGGGGCAAAGCCCATGACCGCGCGAATGCCGAGGCGGCATCGCGTGCCCGGGCAAAGTCCGCCACCCGTTCGGCGCCCGAGGACACAGGGTCGACCTGATTCCACCCTCTTTCGTGCCATCCAGCCCTTAATCCGGTGGGCGGCGACCGCCGGACGGGCCTGTCGACCCAGCCCGGACAATGCCCGGCGACTATTCGACCTCCGCTTTTCGAAGCCGATCCTCGACGAGATGCACAGCCCTTTCCCAGAGATGATGGTCGATTCGTCGGCTGATACGGTTTCCAATCTGGGGCAGGAAAGCTGCCTGGCGCTGCTGGAACAAAGCAGCGGTCGCGGCGATATCCGCCTGAGACAAAACGAGCTTTGCATCCTTGCGACCAAATACGGCCTGGTTGAAACCGGCCTCAGTCGGCACCGAACGTGCCGATCCATTGAAGCTGCGCGCGACCCTTGCCGCGTAACGGCGATTGAGATGCCCACCGCCCCACAGATTGACGATCATCACCCCGCCGGGCGCAAGTCGCCGATAGCATTGGTCATAGAATTCCGCGCTGCATAGCTCGGGCGGCTGTCCGAATTCGTCGAAGCCATCGATCAACAGCACGTCTGGCCTTGAACCGCCCTGCGCAACGAAATCCGCGCCGTCTCCGACCAGAACGCGGAACCGGTCATCGTCGCGCGGGATCTGGAACTGGTCGCGAAACGCGATAATAGCCGGATTGATCTCTACGATAGTGATGTCGGTATCGGGCAGCAGATGGTGGCAGCACTTGGCGAGCGAGCCGCCGCCAAGGCCAATCATCTCGATCCGGCGCGGCCTTGGATCGAACAACAAAAAGCCCATCATCATCCTGGTGTAGTCGATCGTCAGTTCGATCGGATCGAGCAGGTTCATTTCGCTCTGCATCGAGTGCCCGTCGAAGTGCAGCGAGCGCATATCGCCGATGTCGGAGATATAAGGCGAGCGCAATTCTGCCTGCCCCTGCCGTGCGCGTTCGCGCCAGATCGCAAGACTTTCCAGCATCAGATTGCACGCGATCAGGTCATCGAGGTCACTGGTGGACATCTCTGGACGACTCTCCAGGCAGCCGACCAAAGTAGCTTCGGGACTAGGATCGCGCCGCGCCCTTTCCGGCGGTTCGCAATCAGCCATCCCGGCGGGCCGATGGATCACGCAGCGCCGCCAGGATTCCGGTCGTCGGCGAGTCCTTGTCAGACGCTTGAACGTCAAGACCCGTCGCAATATCGGTTTCGGCCATCCCGGTTTCGGCTGGCCGATAGTTCCGCTCCAGCGCGACGCGCATCACGTGCTTGGGTTGGGATATTTCTCTCACGGCGAGGCTGTCGCGCACGCCGCGACCGGCTGCGTGAACGGCGAGCGCGCAACGACCGCCGGCAGCGGCGTGTTCGCCTCGATCCTGCCTGGCACGGGCTGAACAAACATGTCGCAAAACCACCTCTGAAAACTGGCAAACAGCAGAGACTCTCGAAAGAGGTTGCCGTTAATCAACTGAATAATCATAGATGACATATCTCAAGAGATATATATATATAATATGTGATGTATGGTACATCATAACCGCTGTCTAGCTGGCATGCTCGGGCCGATGAACCCATATGATCGGCGCTTCCCACGACGAGGTGATGCAACCGGATGAGAGATCGACGAGATGAACGAGCCGGCGCAGCACAGTCCCACCGAGCTGGAGGCGTTCGCCTCCCATTTCTGACGGTCGAGCGAGACCGGCGCCACCGGCCAAAGATGACGCAACGCGACCTTGCGCTGCCTCCAAACCCACCTTTCATCACATCGGCTGGCCGCAAGCGCGCCTGCCGGGAGACATGACATGACAGAAAAGGCGCTGCTCAAATCGGCTCAGCGGCTCACCCGGATGCTTGGTATCACCCCGTCAGTGGCGATGACCGTGGTCAACCATAGCCCGGGCCAACCGGGCCAGATCACGTTCCTCGTGCTGCGTCACAACAGCTATCAGATGCCGCGGGTGCCGAGCCGTTTTGAAGGCAATATCGTCAGGATCAAGATCGACGGCGTGGCAAGAGAACAGTCCGGACCGCGGATGCAGGGGCACTAGGCCATGGGCAAACCCCAGACCAGACGGCGGGAGAACGAGGGGCTTTTCTGGATGCTGGTGCGATGCAAGGATCCGCGAAACGCCGTTTGATCGGTCAGGGCCGACGGCGTTCCCGAACGGATCAAGGCCCCGCTGCTCGATCCAGATCGGATCGATGCCCTCGCGACGGGTCGAAATCTCTGGCCGTGGCTTTAGCGCCTGAGCGTCGCCCGCATCGCCTCCCAGCGGGCATATTGCGCGGCCTTGGCCGGGTCGGGATCGCTGCGTGACTGCAGCCAGAAGCTGAACCAGTCGACGTCACGATTATAGACCGCCAGCCGGTGGATCGGCTGGTATTTGGCATGATATTCGCCGGGGAAGACATACATTTCAACGGGCTTGCCATGCTCGCGCAGCGCCTCGAACGCTTCCAGCGCCATCAGATATTCGTCATCAGGCAGTTGCATGAGCAGCGGCATGTCGATGTCGCGAGCATTGAGCGCGAGCGAATAGGGCTGCCAAAAGCCGGGATCATCGCGGGTCGCGGGCGGGAAACCCATCTTCCGATTATACTCCGCCCAGGCAATGCCACCATAGGTCATCACGGTTTTGGGATCGAGGCAGCAGGTACTGATCGCGGCGGCTGCGAACATTCCCGGCGCATTGATCAGCGCGAAGCGCACCGTGGATGATCCGTCGCTGAGCCCGGTGAGGCCGATCCGCTTGCGGTCGACCGCGCCCGTGGCGACCGCCAGGTTCACGCCGGTCAGCAGTGACGACAACAGGCTGCGGCGTTCGGCCCAGCCGCGATATTGCGTGGCGACGATCTCGTCCCAGTCCTTGAGGCCGGTCATGGTTGAGGTGATCGCTGCGGGCTGCTCGAGGCTCAACACCGCGAAGCCGTGCGCGGCGAAGAGATAGATTGGGTAGTCGTCTCCGGTCCCGCCGCGCAGAAAACCGTCGCTATGATATTGAACGACCACCATCGGCAGCGTTTCACCAGGGCGATGGCCCGGGGGCAGCACAAGGTCACCCCATGCCTCAAGCCCGCGGTCATTGGTCCATTTGAGCCGCTCGACGCGACCGAGCCGGACCGCGGCAAATTCAGGGTTGGGATCATAGACCAGGCTGGACGCGCCGGTTACGGGATCGATCAGCACGATATGGCGCGGCGTGCGGCTGTTTTCCCGCAAGCACAACAGCAGATCGCGGACCGGGCGGCAGCCCTGGATCACATCGTCGGTCAGCCAGAGCCGATGCGGCACACCCTGACCCGGCGACCAGCGATAAAACGCGGTCTGCCCCCGCGCCCAGCCCTCACGCCTGAGATAGCGCAGTTCGCGTCCGGCACCGTCCCACCACAGGCCGATGATGCCGCCGCTGCAAGACGCATCGTCACACTGGATCGGGGCGCCGTTGAGACCGCTCACGGTCAGCCGTGCGGGACTCGCCGGTGAAGCGGCGCGCCGTTCGGTCCAGGCGCGTCGGCCATTGGCGGCCATTGCTTCCATGGTGAGCGTGCCGACCCCGCCGGCCGCGCCCATCGCGACCGTTTCATCAGCGGTCGCCGGACGCATCGCACCGCTAGCGGGATCGACCGCGAAATTCTCCAGCGGGGCATCGGCGGCGCGGATTTGCGGATAGCCACCGGAATAGGTGACGATACGTTCGTCATAGAGATAACCGGACCGCGCTTCGCGGGCGATCGCGGCCTGGGCGGCGATCTTGCCCGGCCGGGTCGCGATGAGCAGCGCGCGGCCATCATTGGACCAGGTTACCGCTTCGATATCGCCGGGCGACCGAGTCACCAGACCAGCGGCGCTGCCGTCCGATCGTGCCCGCCAGACCTGGGTGACGCCGCCGATGCGCTTGAGATAGGCGATCCACCGCCCATCGGGTGACCAGGCTGGTATGACCAGATTGGGAAATCCACCCGGTACGAACAGGCCGCGTTTGATATCGATATAAGTGATCAGCTCGCCGCCGCGATCGACGATGCGCGGCACGGCGCCGGGGGTAATCGCGATCACCACCAGCGCACGACAATAGCTATTGGTGATGGGGTCCGCCCGATTGAGCACGAAAGCCGCTTGCCCGCCATCGGGCGAGAGCGCGAGCGGACTGAGCGAACCGAGCAATGCGGCATCGGGGAAACCGATATCGCGCAATCCGACCAGATCCTCGGCGGTGATCGCCCGCACCGGCGACGGTTTTGCCGCTGACACGGGCAAAAGCGCCTCACACCTCGCGGTGGCGGCCGGCGAGATGCCGATGCCGGCAAGCAGCACAAGCAGCGCGGCGGCGCTGCGCGCGCGGATCACGCTCACCACTTCCTCGTGATGCTGACGCTGACGAAGCGGCCGACGGGAGAGAAGTTGGTCGAATCATAGGGCGTGTCGGTGAAGATAGACGTCGCGATTGTGGCGGGCTTGGCATTGAACAGATTCTGCGCCGACAGGCTCAGGTCGAGATTGCGGTACCATCCAGCCCCTGCGCCAGTGCGGTAACGCGCCGACAGGTCGAATGTCGTCATCCCGTCGATGCGCGGATTCGGGCTTGTTCGCACGTCGCGGACGCCGCCGGTATGATTGAGCATGCCGGTGAGGGTCAGCGCCCGTGCTGCCCAGGTCAGGCCGCCACGGGCCCGGATATGCGGCGGATTGAACAGCGTCCCCACCAGCGCCACCACCGGCTGACTGTTGCTCAATTGCTGGCTGCTGTGAAGATAAGTCGCATTGACCGTCGCGGTGAGGGCGTCCGCCCCCTCCCCCAGCTTTGTCCTGTAGCGCAGCAGCAGGTCAAGGCCGTGGATGCTTTGCCGGCCGGCATTGATATTGTTGTTATCGACGATCGCGACGACCCTGGCTGGGTCGTAAGCCGCGCCGGCCGCGTTCACGAACGTGCCCGCACCAGCAATAACCGCCGCTTTCGCCGCGTCACTTGGGCTGAGGATGATCTGGTCGCGATAGATCGGGTTGCTCAGCGCAACCGAGGTCAAGGCGACCGGCACGACGATCCGGTCGCGGTAGCGGGTCGAGAAATAGCTGATCTGGGCGCGGACACCGGGCAGGCTGCGCGGGTGCGCATCAAGCGTGATCGACCAGCTGGTCGCGCGCTCCGGTTTCAGGTCGGGATTGCCGCCAGCCAGCGCGAGCACCGTGGCCCCTGTGGGAAAGCCGATGCCGCCATAGCTCGTCGCGCGCACCAGCGTGACGCTGTTGGGCTGGAATTGCTGCAACAGGGTCGGTGCCCGGAACGACTGACCCCAACTGCCCTTGAGATCGAGATCGGGCATGGGCGCGTAGACGAGGCCGAGCTTGGGCGTCACCACCGGGCCCACGCCGGGATAATTCTCATAGCGAAGCGCGCCGCTCGCGCTCAGCCGGTGAACCAGCGGCGTGGCCTGATCCGGTGAGATCAGCGGCAGATTGAGTTCGCCATAAGCGTAATAGCTGTCCTGCGACCGCGCCGTGTTCTGGAAGTTGGTCTTTCCCTTGAAGTTGGTGAAATCATTCACCCGATAGCCGGCCCCAAGGGCGATCTTCGCCGCCCCGCCGGGCAGTCGAAACAATGTGCCGTCGCCGCCCATTTCCAGGGCCTTTGCCGCATTGGTATAATAGCCCGAGCCGGCATTGGCGGAGACACCGTCGAAAGTCGTGACCACGCCATAATCGACCCGGTCATGACCATAGGAGCCGGTGAGGAATAATCGCCAGTCCTTCAGCGCCAGGCGCAATGTCGGGGCGATCGCGTAGGATTCGGCGACCGAGGAACTCCGTGCGCCGCTGATGCCGAGATCGCCGGCAGCATTCAGCGGAAAGACCGAACCGCTCCAGCGCTTGTTGTAAAGGCCGTCGATATCGATGCTGAGATCCCCCGCCACCTTCTGATGTGCGTTCACGATCGCGCTATGGTGCTTGAGCTCAGGGAAGAGCGTCAGGCCCGGCGACCGCGCACGCGTATAAGAGCGGTCACGGGACTCGATCGCCGTGCTGCGGCCGAACTCATAGGCGGCAACCACCCCGCCGGATGCCCAGGTCTTGCCGCCGACCGCACCATATTGCTGCGTGAAATCGCCGCCATCGGTCGCGCCGCCGACCAGCCCGCTGGTCTCGATTCCGTCGATATCGCGGCGCAGGATGATATTGGCGACACCGGCGACGGCGTCCGAACCGTAAAGGGCCGACGCGCCGTCAGCGACGATCTCGATGCGCTCGACCGCACCCAGGGGAATGGCGGATACATCGACGCTCTGGCGCGACGCGCTATAGGAAAGCCGGTGCCCGTTGAGCAGGGTCAGCGTGGCGTCGCTGCCGAGACCGCGCAGGTTGATCGACGACCCGCCGCCGATATCGACCCCGCTGCTCGCCGGCACATTGGTGCCAAGCCCGGGATTCTGGCCGCCGCCGAAACTTTGCGGAATGCTGCGCACAACGTCGCCGAGGCTGGCCTGACCGGCATTGCGAATTTGCTCGCGATCGAGCGAGATGACCGGAGAAGCGATCGGCGCGCCGCGAATGCGGGTGCCGGTAACGACGATGTCCGCGTCGTTTTCGATTGCCGATGGGACAGCGGTTTCCCGGTCTGCCGACCCGGCGCGGATGACCAGGGCATTACCGACCGTCGTGGCGCCAAGCCCGGTGTCGGCAAGCAGCCGCGACAGCGCTTCCTCAACCGTATAGTCACCCGATAGCGCAGGGCCCTGCCTGCCGTCGGTGAGCGTCGATGCGGCCACGATATTGCGATGGGTGATGATCGCGACGTCGCGAAGCGATGCGCCGAGCGGCTGCGCAGGCAAATCGAACCGGTAGCGCATCACCTCACGGGCACGGGCGCCCGGCACAGCCGCGACCATGGCGATTCCGCTCGCCGTGCTCCAGAATAGCGTCGATAAAAATGGCGAAAATCGCATCGTCCTGCTCCCCGACGACGCGCGGGAATGGCATCGTTCGGAGCGCTTGATCCCGCTGGATGCAATTGTTCCCCGACTTTTTTTCCTAAGAGCCCGACTCATAATTCGAGGTTGGCAATACGGCGCGTCATTCGCCTGATGGACGAGACGACCATCCATGCCTCGGACGATGCAATGGAGGCTTCCCAGTCTTTAGCCAGGCGACGGCACCGGTTCAGCCACGCCAGAGTGCGTTCGACGACCCAGCGCCGGGGTAGGACGACAAAGCCTGTCAGATCGGAGCGCCGGATGATTTCGATGGTCAGCCGATCGATGTGCGCGACCGCGGCTTCGAGTTTCTGCCCGGCATAGCCGCCATCGGCAAACAGCCTGGCAAGTGTCGGATACGCGTCGCAGGATCGCTCGATCAGGCCGGGTGCCCCGTCGCGGTCCTGAACATCGGCGCCATGCACCACGCCTTCGAGCATATTGCCGAGCGTGTCGGTCACGATGTGGCGTTTACGACCCTTGATCTTCTTGCCCGCGTCGTAGCCGCGCGGCCCACCCGCCTCGGTGGTTTTAACGGACTGGCTGTCGATGACGCCCGCGGTCGGCGCCGGCTCGCGACCTTCCGATACCCGCACCCATGCCACCAGCACTGCGTTGATGACATCGAGCAGGCCGTTGTCGCGCATCCGGTAGAAATGATACTGCACCGTCGTAAAGGGCGGGAAATCCTTGGGCAGTTGCGCCCATTGGCATCCTGTCGTGGCGATATACTGGATCGCATCCCACAGCGTCCGCGCCTTGTGCTTGCGCGGGCGTCCCACCTTGGTGGTTCGCCTCAATAATGGCCGGACAACAGCCCATTCTGCATCGGTGCAGTCGCTTGCATAGCGCAGCCCCCTTCTGTCATGCTCGCGCCGAGCGGTTTCAGTCCAGCCCATGTGATCCTCGTGGTCTTCGCAACACCCGGTGAATCACAAGCTACTGAAATCGTTCAACTCAATTTTCGGTCGGGCTCTAAGGCCCCGGGGCTGGGTTGGGCGACCTGAGCAGCAGGCCGCCGTCGGGCTGGTCGGCGATGGCGAGGTCGAACGAGGCGGCCATGGCATCGGCGAAGCGCTGCACGTCGCTGGCGCGGAAGGCGCCTGTGATCCTGAGATCGCCGATCGGCACGGTCGCGACCGCGATTTTGCGCCTGTTGTAGCGATTGAATTCCGCCACTGCGTCGGCGAGCCGCGCACCTTCGAACGACAGCATGCCCGAGGTCCAGCGGAGTTCGGCGGGCCGCACCGGCCCTGCCGGCGGAATCGGGTGGGTCTGGTCGAAAGTCACCTGCTGACCAGGGCTGAGCTGACGGGAGAGTGCCCCTTGTTGGCCGGCGCCCGCATCCAGCTTCCTGGTCACCTCAACCGCGCCGCGCAGCAAGACGACGTTGACGCCCGTCGGCCTGATGCTCACGTCGAAGATCGTGCCATGGGCGATGACGCGACCACCCCCGGCGCTCACGATGAAAGCGCGCGCGGCATCGTGCGCGACCTCGAAGCGCGCACGACCGGCGTCGAGGCGCAATGCTCGTTCCTTGGCGGTGAAGGTGACGCGCAGGATCGAATCCGTATCGAGCGTCACCCTGGAACCATCGGCAAGCATGATCGTCCGGACCTCACCGATCCGGGTTGCATAAAGCGTGCCCTGGCTGGCCGCGACAGGCGCACCCCAATAGCCTGCTTCACGCAGACCATAGCCCGTGCCAGCCAGCAGCATCGCGGCGACGCTGGTGGCAACGGCATAGCGGGCACCTGGATTACGCTCCAGAAACGGCGCGCGACGCAGCCCCGCGGTGCGCACCATTTCGGTGTTGGCAAGGGCCGCGCTGATCGCCAAATCCTCGATCAGCTCGTCATAGGCGAGAGCATTGACCGGGTCGGCCGAACGCCACGCCTCAAAGGCGTTGCGATCGAAGCCATCGCTCAACTGAACCCGAACGAGCCAGTCATTCGCCTGGCGCCGCGCCGCCCACAGCCTGAATCGCCGGGGCAGCATCATCGCCGACCAATCGTACGACGGATATGCGCGGTCGCCTTGCCGAGATGCTTGTCGATCGCTTTCACGCCGAGACCGGTGCGCTCGGCAATCTCGGCGCGGCTATAGCCGTTGAAGCGGAACGCGAAGTAAATCTCTCTGGTCATAGGCTTGAGGCCCAGCATAGCGGCTTCCAGCCGATTTAACATATCGCGCGCTTCGAGCGCGCTTTCCAGATCTTCCCCGACAAGCGCCACCTCGTCGGCCCGCACATGAAATGCAGCGGAGTGCCGCATGGCGGTTCGCGCCCGCTTGCGCAGCAGATTGCCCGCGACATGCGTCAGATAGGCTTCGGGGCAATCGATCACTTGCGCCTGTCCGGCGTCGGCAAACGCGAACTGGGTAAAGGTCTCCTGGACCAAATCCCCGGCGTCTTCCCGACCGGCACGCCGGCTGAACAGCCGGAAGAGTCGGCCTGCCTGCGAACGGTATAAGGCATCGAGCGACCAGCCGCCGGGTTGCCCGCCCACCTGATCCTGCGGACACGAGCGCGCCGGGTCTGGCAGTCCGGCGGGACCGCCTTCCAGCTCCGGATCGAGCGTCAGCCGCACGCCGTCCTCACCCGGACCGGCAGCCCCGCATCATCAGTTTTTCGAGCCCAACGCTCCACGCTCATTGTCGACCATGCTCCGGTTACGAGGCAGGGCCGGCAAGAGCCGGGTGTTGAGAACATGCTTGAGCATGCGCCGACGCTTTTAGCCGCGAACGGCCTGGACATACGCGTCGGCCACCCGGCCGCAGCGATCGCGGGTCCGATTTTCTCAAGCGAGGTTCTCACGCCTCGGCGCCGCTCCCGCGGTGCACGATCAGACTAACGTCCCGACTCGAAGAAGCAAGGCCAAGCGGTCCGGCCCGGCACTGCCCCGAAGATTGACCGGCATAACCATCATGAGCAGCCGGGAAGCCCCCCACCCATTTGATCGCCTTCCTGATTCAGGCCGGGCCTGTCGCAAATGCCGGCTGGCTGACAATATCTGTGCAGGACGCGGAGCTCGTTGCTGCGCGAACAGCGCTTATGCCAATGCGTGACACGCTGCACGCCGCGTCGATGTGGAATACCACAATAGATGATGCGCCCTCGCCGGCGCATTCAGCTGCCATTGAAAATGCAGGGTGATGGCGATGACGCGGATGATCGAGAAATGCTTCAGGCCGTTTTCCGCGATGAACTCGCGGATCTTGATCGGCGGCGGAATCCTGGGGCTGATCGTGATCAGCGAGGCGGCGTTCGCGTTTGGCCCTAACCTGGTATAAGATGACTTTGCCGGCCGACTATTTGCACTCCCCTGATCGGCGACTGGCGCCCGCAGCATCCGTCGGGCGGAAAGCGTACGCTTCAAATGATGGCACGCAATACGCTTTGGCTGATGACGCACTTGTCCACATGACGACCGCTGGCGACGTCGACACCGCTTCCGCAACCGACAAAGCAGCGCGCCATCAGGCCGCGATGGCCGAGGAACTGGGCCTGCTGATCGACGGCGCGACCAATTACGCGATCTACATGCTCGACCCCGAGGGGCGCGTGACGATCTGGAATCGCGGGGCGGAACGTATCAAGGGCTGGACCGAAGCGGAGATCATCGGGCGAAATTTCGAATTATTCTATTCCCCCGAAGACATCGCGGCAGGCAAGCCGGCGAGCGATCTCGGACGCGCCAGCAAAGAAGGTCGTTTCGAGGAGGACAGTTGGCGTATCCGCAAGGACGGATCCGAATTTCTTGCCAGCGTCACCGTCACCGCGCTGCGCGACGACGCCGGCGCGCTGCGCGGTTTCGGCAAGGTGATCCGCGACATCACGGACCACAAGGCGGCCGAAGCCGCGGTCGCGCGTCGCGAACACCATCTGCGCTCGATCCTGGCGACTGTGCCCGATGCGATGATCATCATGGATGAGCGCGGCACCGTCGCCTCGTTCAGCGCGGCTGCGGAACGCGTGTTCGGCTACACCGAAGCCGAAGTGGTGGGCCGCAATGTGAGCATGTTGATGCCCGATGCGGATCGAAGTGCGCACGACGACCATCTCAAAACCTATCTCGCAACCGGTGTCCGCCATGTTATTGGCAATGTCCGAAACGAGACGGCGCTGCGCAGCAATGGCGAGAGCTTTCCGATCGAACTCGCGGTCGGCGAGGTCTCGATCGGCGGCGAGCGCATCTTCACCGGCTTCATTCGCGATGTGACGAGAAGACGCGACACCGAACGCCAGATGCGCGACCTCCAGTCGGAATTGCTGCACGTCTCGCGGGTCAGCGCGATGGGCACCATGGCGTCCACGCTGGCCCATGAAATCAACCAGCCGCTGACCGCGATTGCGAACTATCTCGAAACCGCGCGGGATATGATCGGCGAGACCGACGACGTGCTGATGGCGGATATCGCCGAGGCACTGGCCCTCGCTGCGGCCCAGTCGCTCCGGGCAGGCACCATCGTTCGGCGGTTGCGCGCGTTCGTCGACGGCGGCGACACTGGTTTCCGCATCGAGCGCCTCGACGAGCTGGTGGACGAGGCGACGAGCCTGGGGCTGCTCGGCGCACACGAGGCCGGGATCACGGTCACGATGACGATCGCGGCCGGTCTCGACCGGGTGCTGGTCGATCGCGTGCAGATCCAGCAAGTGCTGGTGAATCTGATCCGCAACGCCATTCAATCGATGGGCGGGTCGACGCGCAAGGAATTGACCATCGCCACCGCCCCTGATCGCGCCGGCTGGGTGAAGGTCACCGTCACCGATACCGGGGCCGGGATCGATCCCGCAGTTCGCGCACGGCTGTTCGAGGCATTCGCCACCACGAAGGAGGATGGCATGGGGCTTGGCCTGTCGATCTGCCGCACGATCATCGAAGCCCATGGCGGCCGGATCTGGGCCGAAGCATTCGAGGGCGGTGGCACCGCGTTCCATTTCTGCATTCCTCTCGCCGGAGACGAAGATGCCTGAAACCGACCGCATTATTCATGTCGTCGACGATGACGAAGCGATCCGCCAGTCGATCGGCTTCATGCTGCGCAAGGCCGGATTCACGGTAAAGACCTATCCGTCCGGCACCGACTTCCTGAAAGTCGCGAACCGGCAACTGCAAGGCTGCGCCCTGCTCGATGTGCGCATGCCCGGCATTGACGGGCTGGAGGTTCAGGAGCGGATGGCGCAGCTGGGCATCGCGCTGCCTGTCATCATGCTGACCGGGCATGGCGACGTCTCGCTCGCGGTGCGCGCGATCAAGGCTGGTGCGATCGAGTTTCTGGAAAAACCCTTCGAGCGGACCGCGCTGCTGAGGGCGATTGACGAAGCTTTTCGTCACGCCGATCGCGGCGAACAAAAGCACCTGTCATCCGCCGACGCGGTCGTGCGGCTGGCCGCGCTGACGGCGCGCGAGCGCGAGGTTCTCGACGGGATGGTGCTGGGGCGGCCGAACAAGCTAATCGCATATGATCTCGGCATCGCCACCCGCACGGTCGAGGTCCACCGCGCCAATCTGATGGCCAAGGTCAACGCGAACAGCCTCTCGGATGTCCTCCGGATCGCCTTTTCGGCGGGAATGGACGAGCGCGTATAAAGCGCGTCACCCCTCGTTTTCTACGTACAGACAGCCGCTCGCCGGCATGCGAAATCTGCTCGCCACAAGGACAAGTGATGACAGAGCAGAATCGTTCCCCTTCCACCGAAAACGTCGGCGTCTCGCTTGTCGATGGCGACGCCGCCATTCGCCACGCGCGCCAGTTGATGCTGCGCTCGGAAAACTATGACGTCCGATCCTATCCGACCTCCGTCGCGCTCCTCGCCGATCCACGATCGAGAGATTTTCCGTGCATCGTCATCGACGTCGAAATGCGTGGCGACGATGGCCTCGACGTCCTGAAACAGATGCGGGCGAGCGGCTGGCGCGGCAAGGCGATCCTGCTTGACGGTGGCGATCCCGAGGGTGTCTTGGCCAGGGAGGCCAAACTTCATGGCGACCGGGTGTTCGAGCGCACGATCGGCGACCGGCCGTTGATGGCCGCGATCGCCGCGTCGATCAATCGCAGCTGGAGCGGATGGACCCCTCAGGGCTGACCGATACGCCAATCGAGA
The DNA here is from genome assembly GCF_014171475.1 of Sphingomonas sp. So64.6b. NCBI lineage: Bacteria > Pseudomonadati > Pseudomonadota > Alphaproteobacteria > Sphingomonadales > Sphingomonadaceae > Sphingomonas > Sphingomonas sp. So64.6b. The sequence goes on along the minus strand of NZ_CP048817.1, from coordinate 1,439,502 downwards.
ATCCGCCCCTGCCAGTAAATTTCTTCGCGGCCGGCAATCTCCCAGCCGACTTCGCCGGCGAACGGCAACCATCGTCCCCTATGAAAGCGATAATCCGTAAAATACCCGCGCCACGGCGTCGGCAGGATCGGTTCGGTTGGCGAGCGTGGCCGATCGGGCGCGAACGCCTCGACGATACGCCCCTCGATATCGAGAGTGAGGACGACTTCGACCGCGCTTGCGCCAATCCCTGCGCCGACCACCAGCCGGTCCGGACCATCTATCCGCCAGCGAAGCGACGGATTGGAAAGGATGGCATCTGGGGACCAGGCAAGCTCAGCAAGATAGCGCATCAATTCGCCACGCACGAGCGCGGAGGTGCGCGGCGTGCGGGCGATCGGAATGAAACCGAGCGCCGCGACATCGAGGCGCGCCACGCCGTCGTCCAGAGCGTCGCACACAGAAATCATACCGATCGGACCGAAACGCGCGCGCCACGCAAAGCCGCACGTTCCAGACGCGATGGTCTGTCTGGCGCTGAATGACATCCAGGAGTCCGAACCCAATGCGCGTTTCATGCGGCCGGTCTGGGTCAGCCTGACGATCGCCCCCCTGCCCTGCGGCTCCGCACCGAGGCGGATTGCGAGGTCGCGCACGGCGACCGGCAGATCATTAGGTGGGCTGGAACTGCTATCGGCCATCAGGCGCGTGCTCTCATCGCACGCCGCCCAGCCAAAGAACGATCGTGAACAGGATCGCGGCGCCGTATAGCGTACCAAAGATCGACTTGGTCCGGGCAGCAAGCCATGCCGGAAGATAGATGTCGAAATTGGCGCTGCGGTCATCGGTGCAGCGGGCGACGACCGTGCCCAACGGGCACTGCCCATGGTTCAGACCAAGGACGGCGACTTCGAGGAGAACGATTCCGATCGCCCAACTCGCAGCGGCGAAGTTCGCGTGCAGGGCGAACCACCAGATCGCTCCGATCAGGAACACGAAGAATGCCCAGATGATCGTATGGACCGTCTTGATGGCACCGAGCATCCTGCCGGTCTGTGGTGGCTGCACCGTCACGGCACGACGACCGTCGTGACGGGGCGACGCGGCGAATAGGGCAAGGTCGGGCCATAGCCGAAGCGCATCACGATATCCGGGCGCCGCCCCGGCAGGCCGGACAGCGCGGCCAGTTCGGGCCGCAGCCGCGCAACCTCGACCGGCTGGTTGATAAAGGCGTGCTTCAATCCAAGCGCCGTCGCCTGCAGCGCAAAGCGCTGGCAAGCTTGTCCAACCGCAACCCAATGCGCAGGGTCTTCTCGCATGGCCACGAATATAGCGATGCCGGACGATGACCGGATCTGCCGGGCATATTTGTCGTTCTCCGAACGTGCCGTAACGAACATGTCGAATGCGTGCGGACCAAGCCAGTTGGGGAGCGCCGGGGTGCCGCTCGCCACGCTGTAAAGTCCGTCACCGGTGCGGCGTGCCGCATCGGGATTGAACCGCAGCCAGGACTTGAGCTCGCGAAGGAATGAAGGATCGGTCATCTGGGCATCGTTGCCGGCCACCACCAGGTCGCGGACATGATCCATCCGTGAGCGATCGGTTATCAGCACCAGGTTGACGTCAGGACTCGAGCCCACCTCAGCCAGGGTTCGCAGACTGGCGGCGCTGACCTGGCGGCCATCATAGTCCGCGCGGGTCGACTGCCGCCTCGGGATAGCGTCGAACAAGGCCGATGTGACGGCCTGGCTTGGCGCGGACATGAAGGCGACCGACCCGCCATGGGCGGGGTCGAACCTGATCGCGCCCGCGCAACCGCGCGCCGCCGCTGCGAGCGAGAGATTCTCCGCGGCACAACCCAGGCTCACGAACAGATGGTGGTTGTCGGGATCGACGATTGGTGTTCTCCGCGCAAGATCGGGGCGTATCCGGATCAAATTTTCGCCGACCTGAAACCGCCACGGCTGCGTGTTGTGACCATTGGGCGCGAGCGTTGCGTAACGAACGAGATCAAAGGTTCGTGCCGGATTTGGTAGCAGCGTGCGCAGCCGCGCCATGTCGGCGTCATAGTGTGCTGACGACGCCAAATTGCCCGTGGCGAAATACGCGGCGGCGGTCCCCCCGATCGCCAACGCTGCGCCGCCACCGACAAGAACCTGACGCCGGTTCATTCGACACTCCTCCGTGAGGCGTGGCGATGGGCGGGTGCCGAAGCGCGGCGCGGTCCCTCCGCGAAGATTTCCCATACGGCCATGAAAAGCGCGGCGATGACCGGGCCGATCACGAAGCCGTTGAAACCCATGAGTTCGAACCCGCCGAGCGTCGCGATCAGCACCACATAGTCGGGCATCCGCGCATCGCGTCCGACAAGGATCGGCCGTACGACATTGTCGATGCTGCTGATGATGAAGAAACCGCACAGGCCGAGCGCTACCGCCTGCCAAATTGCCCCGGTGGCGATCAGATAGAGCGTAACCGGAACCCAGACCAGCCCGGTACCGATGGCGGGGAACAGCGAAAAGACACCCATTGCCACGCCCCAGAGCAGCGCGCCGGGAATTCCCAACGCCCAGAACACCAGGCCGCCGATCATACCCTGCAGGACAGCGACGATCAGGCTGCCCTTGATCGTCGCGCGAATAACCGAGACGAATTTCGCGACCAGCAGAACGCGCTGCGGAAGCGTCAGCGGAATGGCGCGATCAATCTGTGCGGCCAAGGCGTGCCCGTCGCGCAGCAGAAAGAATGTAAGATAAAGCATCACGCCGAGCGCCAGGAAGAAACCGAAAGCGCCCTGGCCGATATTGACGATCTGGCCTGCGATGGACTGGAAACTATCCGCAAACCCCTGTCCCAGTTTCGTTTGCAGTCCGTCCATATCGCCCAGCCCGACATCCTTGAGCCAGTTCCTCGCCCAGTCCGGTAGGTGTCCCTGTGCGCTAACGAAAAACCCGGCGACATCAATCTCCCCGCTCCTTGCACGCCCGTAGAAAGCGGTCGCTTCGCGCAGAAGTGCCGCACCCAGCAGCATCGCGGGGACCACCACCATGCCGATGATGATGAGCAGCGTCGCCGCGGCGGCACCATTACGACGCCGCGGCATGGCACGAAACAGCCGCGTGTTGAGCGGATCGAACAGTACAGCGGCGATCACCGCCCAGAGGATGGCGCCCGCAAAGGGCGCAACAAGCCACATAAAGGCGAGCGTGGCGAGCACGACCAGTAACAGCAGGGCGCCGCGCGCGAGATCGATCTCATGGAGGACGCCGTCGCTCACGCGGCAGCGGCGACAAGGAGCGCGGCGGTGCTCGATGACCGCGCCACAACCCGCCGGACCAGCGGCTTGCAGGTTTCGAGCAACACCAGCAGGGTGAAGCCCAATCCGAGCGCAAGCGCCATGTCGCTCCACGCGATCGATCCGAACTTCAGCAATGCCTGGGCCGAAGGCAGGAACAGGATCAGCGCGGTCACCGTGGTGATCGCGAAAGCGACATAGCGAAGTGCCGCATTGTGCCGAACGAGCGCGTCACGAAGCGAGGCGGTGCAGGAACGGTTGACCAGGATGAGCGCCACGATGGCCGAGATTAGCGCAAAGAATGTCAGCGCGCGCAGTTCAGCCTCGGGCATCCCTGACCAGGTCTCGAGTAGATAGAGCGTGGCCAGCAGCGCAAAGGCGACGCCGCCCTGAAAAACGCTCCATGCGATCATGGGGAATGAAAAAAGGGCTTCGGCCGGATCGCGCGGAGACCGTTGCATGATGTCGGCTTCGTCGCGTTCAGCTTCGAACACGAGCGCGCAGACGGGATCGATCACCATTTCGAGCAGCGCGATGTGGATTGGGCCGAACAGGATCGGTAACCCAAAGAAGAGCGGCAGAAGGGCCAGGCCGGCGATCGGCACGTGTACCGCGAAGATGAACGCCATCGCCTTGCGGATATTGTCGTAAATCCGCCGCCCGAGCCGAACCGAATGCACGATCGAGCCGAAATCGTCGTCAAGCAGGACGATGGCGGCTGCCTCCCGAGCGACGTCGGTGCCGCGTTTCCCCATCGCGATGCCGATGTGCGCCGCCTTGAGCGATGGCGCATCATTGACGCCGTCGCCGGTCATCGCGACAATTTCCCCATTGGCCTTGAATGCCTGGACGATGCGCAGCTTCTGTTCGGGCATGATGCGGGCAAAGACCGTGACTGTCGTCAGGCGCGCCGCGAGCCCGGCTTCATCGAGTGCCTCGAGATCTTGGCCCGTAAGGACATCGCCCGCTGCGATTCCCGCCTGGGTCGCGATGGTTCGGGCGGTGACGGCATAGTCGCCAGTAATCATCACCACGCGAATGCCGGCGGCGCGACATTCCGCGACAGCGGCCGGCACGCTGGCGCGCAGCGGGTCGGCCAGTCCAACCAGACCGGTCAGCGTGTACCGATAGTCATGCTGGGACGCCGCCCAATTGCGATCGGCAGGCGTGGCGGTCGCAACCGCCAGCACTCGGATCCCTCGCCTGGCCATGACCTCGACCGCGCTCGTCATCCGCGAAAGCTGATCGGGGGTCAGACGACACAGGCTGGCGATTGCCTCCGGAGCGCCCTTGGCGGTGATCGTCAGCGCATCGCCCTGCTCCCAGACGTTCGACATCGCCAGTAATTCCGGTCGCAACGCATAAGCGCGTTGCAGGACAGCGCCGCGCCGGTTGCCCGGACCGCCGGCCTCCCGCCAGGCCTTATGCAGCGCGATTTCCATCGGATCGGTCGGTTCTACGGCGCTGGCGAGCGCCGCAGTGTCCAGCAACGCATGGTAGCCGGAGGGAACCGCGACATCGGTCGCAACGAGCATCGTCTCCCCCGACGGAAGCCAGAGTTCGGCGACCGACATCCGGTTCTCGGTTAATGTCCCGGTCTTGTCGGTGCACAGGATTGTCGCCGAGCCGAGTGTCTCGATCGCCGCTGCCCGCCGCGTCAGAACACCGACGCGGCCGATGCGCCAGGCGCCCATCGCCAGAAACACGGTCAGGACAACCGGAAATTCTTCCGGTAGCATGGCCATGCCGATCGCGATGCCCGCCAGCACGGCGTCGATCCAGCCGCCGCGCAGCAGGCCGAAGAGCATGACGACGAGCAAGGCGACGGCGGCACCGCCGATCGCACACCATGTGACGATCCGCACCGTTTCCGCGCGTAGGCGCGGCGCTTCGGTGTCGAGGGTCGCGAGCGACTGACCGATCCGCCCGATCTCGCTGCGCGGGCCTGTCGCGATGACGCGGGCGATGGCGCTGCCGCGCGCGACTAGCGATCCGGAATAGACATAGGGCTGCCCCTCACCGCCGGCGCGACGGGTGCCATTGATGGCTTCGGACGTCGCCACATTCTTGCCAACCGGCAGGGACTCTCCCGTGAGCAGCGACTCGTCAGTCTGAAGATCGGCCGCCTCGATCAGGAACGCGTCAGCGGCGACGCGGTCGCCTTGTTCCAGTACGAGCAGGTCATCCTGCACCACCTCTCGCCCGGGAATCCGGATGCGCGCGCCGCCGCGAATGACCAGGGCGCGCGGCGCCGAGAGATCGCGCAAGGCCTCGAGCACGTGTTCGGTGCGAGTTTCCTGGATGACGGTGACGACGACCGAGAAGGTCGCGAAACCGAGCAGGATCAAGGCCTCTGTCAGGTCGCCGAGCAGCAGATACGCGACACCGCCTGCGAGCAGCAGCGCCAGCATGGGTTCGCGCAGCACTTCAAAGGCGATGTGGAGACTGGACCGTTGACCTGTGCGCGGCAGCTCATTGGCGCCGTCACGGACGAGCCGACGTGCGGCTTCCTCGTTCGACAGGCCGATGGCGGATGGGCCTGAATGGATCGCGAGATCCAGAGCAGCGGGCGTGACCATTGCCTCACCCGATGGTGCGCAGGCCCCAATCATCGACCGCGTTCATCACTTGATCGCCGGCGTCGCCAGACGATCACGTAGAGAACGAGGGCGACACCGATCAGCAGCAGCGACACCGAAAATCCGGTCAAATGGGTCGTTGTCATGTCGTGGCCCGCCGGTTGTCGGGCAGTTGGGCGAAGCCACCTGCCCGGCTTGAGACCAGCCGGGCATCGAAGGGATTGAGGCTGTTCTGAATCATCGATTTTCCTTCAACGCCGATATGCTTCGAAGCCGATATGCTTCGAAAAGCCTGGTCAGGCCTCGATCATGACTTTCAACGCATGCGTTTTCGCGGCGTTGCCAAACGTCTCATAGGCTTCATCGATCTGATCGAGCTTGAAGCGGTGAGTGATCAGCAACTTTGCGTCGATCCTGTCCGATCGCAGGAGCTTGAGCAGCATCGGCGTGCTCGACGTGTCCACCAGTCGGGTAGTGATCGCGATGTTGCGGTCCCACAGGCGCTCGAGGTGGAGCGTGACCGGTGCGCCGTGAACGCCAATATTGGCGATGATGCCCCCGGGCGCGATGATCTGTTCGCACAGCTCGAAAGTGGCCGGAACGCCGACCGCCTCGATCGCCGTATCCACGCCGCGCTGACCGGTCATTGCCATCACGGCAGCGACCGCCTTGCCATCCGCGCTGTTGATCGTCGCGGTGGCGCCGAAGCGCTTGGCGACCGCGAGGCGGTTGTCGTCCAGGTCGATCATGATGATTTCAGCAGGGGAATAGAATTGGGCCGTGAGCAGTGCCGCAAGGCCAATCGGTCCCGATCCGACGATAGCGATCGTGCTGCCGGGCTGAACCTTGCCGTTGAGCACGCCGCACTCGAAGCCGGTCGGCAGGATATCGCTCAGCATAACCAATGCTTCTTCATCAGCGCCTTCCGGAATAGGATAGAGGCTGGTGTCGGCATGCGGCGTGCGCACGAATTCCGCCTGAGTGCCATCGATCGTGTTGCCGAGGATCCAGCCGCCGGTCATGCAATGCGAGAACATGCCCCTGCGGCAATAGTCGCATTTTCCACAGGCGCTGACGCAGGAGATGAGCACCCGGTCGCCAGGCTTGAACGCGGTGACCGCGGAGCCAACGGCATCGACCACGCCGACACCCTCATGGCCAAGCACGCAGCCCGGCTGACACGTCGCAACATCGCCTTTCAGAATATGCAGGTCGGTGCCACAGATGGTCGTCCTGGTGATCTTGATGATCGCATCGGTCGGATCGATCAGCTCGGGCTTGGGATGTTCTTCATAGGCCTTTTTGCCGGGGCCTTTATAGACGAGTGCTTTCATGGCGGGCTCTTTGCATATGAGTGTCGTGTCGCGGCGCGCGCTGTTTGCATCGCTTGACCGTTACGAAATCGCAGCGGTCTGAATGACAGCCAATACCAGCCGATCACCCCGCAACGGGAGCCTCGGAAACTACGCAGCAGCGTCGGCGCGACTTCCTGGCGTCGCCACGTCGCGCGCACCTGCTACGGCATAGCTCGGCCCGACCCGGACTTGTTCAGTCGGCGCGCGGGGAAGGTGCGTAGTTTCCGACCCTGCTGCGGAGAGCCAAGCTTGACTAATCCGTCGAACCACGATCGCGAGCCGCGCCGTTTCCATCATCGCCATACGAAATCGGAACATCGTCATGACCCAACGCATACAGGACATCGCACAGGAGATTGTCCGGCTGCAGGGCGAGCTCGATCGCGAGATCGAAAGCCGCAGACGAGCGCTTGGCGTGACGATATCTGCAAAAATCGTCGGCTTTGAACGCGGTGTCCTCGACGAGCATCGGCGACTGAAGGCAAGTGTCTCACGGTTCTTCGCTGAGTCGAGCTTCGCCGCCACGATAACCGCACCCGTCATCTATTCGCTGATCATCCCGCTCCTTTTCGTCGATGCGTGGGTCAGCCTGTATCAGGCGATTTGCTTTCGAGCTTATGGCATCAAGCGGGTCAGTCGATCGGAGTATCTCGTCTTCGATCGGCAACATCTGGCGTATCTGAATGTGATCGAAGCGATGAATTGCCTGTTCTGCGCCTATGCCAACGGCCTTGTCGGATACGTACGCGAGATCAGCAGCCGCACCGAGCAATATTGGTGCCCGATCAAGCATGCGTTGCGCGTGATCGACCCCCATCAGCGCTATTATGAATTTCTCGAATATGGCGACGCCAGCGGTTACCGCGCCCGACTTGCGGAGTTCAGGGACGGACTGCGCGACCGGGACGCCTCTCAGACATCCGAATGATTTTGGCGACGTGCGTAGTTTCCGATGCTGCCCACCCCCTCCCCGCTCTCCTAATGTGGCGATGCTGGATTTATCGGTCGAACGGCGCACATTGCACGCTCCGATGGGCAAGTCTGGTTCACCGCAACGAAGCCAATGGCCAATCGCGCCGGACAGCTTCCGCTACCTCAACTCAGGAGCCGTCATGTCTCAGGATCGTCAACTTCAAGAAGCCGTGCTCGCCGAATTCGCTTGGGAGCCAAGTGTTACCGCCGCCCATATCGGTGTCATCGCCAAGAACGGCATCGTGACGCTGACCGGCCATGTCGAGAATTTCCTGGAGAAGCGTGCGGCCGAGCGCGCGGCCAGTCGCGTCAAGGGCGTCAGGGCCGTGGTCGAAGAGATCACGGTAAAGCTCCATTCAAGCATGGTACGCAGCGATGAGGACATCGCCAACGCTGCTGCCAATCGGCTCGCGTGGGAAGTCAGCGTGCCGCGCGACGCGGTCAAGGTGAAGGTCGAGAATGGCTGGGTCACGCTGACCGGTCAGGTCGATTGGCATTACCAGAAGCAAGCGGCAGAACGCACCATTCGCGGCCTGTTCGGTGTGGTCGGGGTGCTGAATGACACGACGATCAAACCGCGCGCCGACGCCACGGACATCAGCCACAAGATCGATCTCGCGCTGCACCGGTCGTGGTTCGATCCCAAGACGATTACCGTCACCACGCATGACGGCAAGGTCAAGCTGACCGGATCCGTCGACACCCCGGGCGACCGGTATGTCGCAGGCGCAACGGCCTGGGGCGCACCCGGTGCAACCGACGTCGAGAACGACCTGATCATCGCCTGACCTCACGGCCCGTCCCGCCCGCCTTTCCAGGCGGGCAGGATGGACTCGTTGCGCCGTGGAAAATGAAAGCACGTCATGACTTATCGAAATAGCGATCCAGGCAGAGGAGTTGTCGATCCCAGGCTTGCTGGTGGCGTCAAGACATCACGTTCCGTCGCGGTCGATCGATTGGATTTCGATCTTGGCGGGACCCGACGCGACGCCAGCGAGAGCTATAGCCCGCGCATTGCCGGGGACGCGATTAACAGCCGTCGCCTCTGCGATCTGCCGGGTCGCCGGATACCGGGCAAGTTGAGCATTCGCCACTGGCGGGAGCCCGACACCAAAAGGCATCGTCCGGTTCGGAAAGACTAGGGGCCGATCTTGGGTCAATCTCTTCAACAGCCTCTGGAAGCTCCTCGCGGCGCACCCAGCACAACGCGGATCGCTCGCCCCATGGCGATAGCCGGCAAGGCCTGGACTTGTCCGATGCACCCGCGAATCCGTCGGGACGGACCTGGTACATGCCCGATCTGCGGCATGGCGCTCGAGCCCGAAGAGCCGTCGCTGGACGATGCGCCGAACCCGGAACTTGTCGATTTTACGCGCCGGCTATGGGTCGCGGGCATTCTCTCCATGCCACTGCTGCTCGTCTCGATGGTGGCTGAAATGCTCGGCGTTCACCTCGTACCGCCTTCACTCTCATCCTGGATCCAGCTGGCGCTCTCGACGCCGATCGTCCTGTGGGCAGGCTGGCCGTTCTTCCAGCGCGGCTGGACATCGATCCGGACCTGGCATCTCAACATGTTCACGCTAATCGCGATCGGCGTGGGCTCGGCGTTTCTCTACAGTCTGATCGCGACGGTCGCGCCTGGAGTGTTCCCGTCCGCCTTGCGGGTGCACGGCATGATGCCGGTCTATTATGAAGCCGCCGGTGTCGTTGTCGCGTTGGTCCTGCTGGGACAGGTACTTGAGTTGCGCGCACGCGCCGCGACCGGCCGCGCGATCCGGGCACTACTGGACCTGGCGCCCAAGACGGCGCGGCGGATCGGTGAAGGCGGCACGGAGATCGAGATTCCACTGGCCGACGTCGTGACCGGCGATCGGTTGCGCATCAGGCCAGGTGAGGCAATCCCGGTCGATGGCATCACCATCGAGGGACGCTCGTCGGTCGACGAATCGATGCTGACCGGTGAGCCCGTGCCGGTCCTAAAAATGGCCGGCGCGATGTTGACCGGCGGCACCGTGAACGGCACGGGCAGCCTGGTGATGGAGACGCAAGCGGTCGGCGCGAATACTATGCTCGCGCGCATCGTCCATATGGTAGCCGAAGCGCAGCGAAGCCGCGCCCCAATCCAGGCGGTTGCCGACCGCATCTCGAGCTGGTTCGTACCATCGATCATAGTCGTCGCCCTGGCGACGTTCATCATGTGGAATCTGGTCGGCCCCGAACCACGCTTCGGCCATGCGCTGCTGAACGCGATCGCGGTCCTGATCATCGCATGCCCCTGCGCGCTTGGCCTCGCGACGCCGATGTCGATCATGGTCGGCACCGGGCGCGGCGCGAAGGCCGGCGTGCTGGTCAAGAGCGCCGAGGCGCTTCAGGCGCTTGCGGCGGTCGACACGCTGGTGATCGACAAGACCGGCACGCTGACCGACGGACGCCCCAGGCTCATCGCGGTCGAAGCCAGGAACGACCATGACCCCGATGCGACGCTGGCGCTCGCGGCATCGATCGAAGCGCTTTCGGAACATCCGCTCGCCCATGCGATCGTCCTTGGCGCGCAGGAAGCAGGTAGGATAATCAAACCGGCCGCGAACTTTGCATCGCAAACCGGTCTTGGGATCAGCGGCACGGTCCTCGGCCGGGAGGTGGTGATCGGCAGTCCGGCTCAGATGCTGCGGATCAATATCGATCCCGCGCCGCTTACCGAAGCGGCGGATCGCCATCGCCAGCAAGGCGCAGGCGTCGTGCTGGTCGCGATCGACGGTGTCTTGACCGGCCTGCTCGCAGTCGCCGATCCGGTGCGACCCTCGGCGCGCGGTGCGATCGCCGACTTGCGCGACAGCGGGCTGCGCATCGTGATGCTCACTGGCGACAACCAGGTCACCGCGAACGCGGTGGCGCGAAGCGTTGGCGGGATCGATGAAGTCCGCGCCGGACTTCGTCCCGAGGACAAGGCGCGGATCATTGGCGAACTGAAGACAGCAGGAGCGGTCGTCGCGATGGCGGGCGATGGCATCAACGACGCGCCCGCCCTCGCCGCCGCCGCGGTTGGCATCGCCATGGGCAGCGGCACCGACGTCGCCATCGAAAGCGCCGGCATAACGCTGATCGGAGGCGATCTCGGGGCGTTGGTGCGGGCCCGTCGTTTGGCCAGGGCGACCATGCGCAACATTCGCCAGAACCTGTTCTTCTCGTTTATCTTCAACGGCATTGGCGTCCCGGTCGCCGCGGGCGTCCTGTTTCCGGTGACCGGCCTATTGATGTCGCCGATGTTGGCCGGTGCGGCGATGGCGCTTTCGTCGGTCACCGTCGTGTTGAATGCGCTGCGGCTAAACACCGTCAAACTGTGAAACCGTGGCGCTCCGCGGTGATCGCCGCAGAGCGTCCGCAAGGTTCGACAGGGTGGCCGAGCTGCTTCGCGCCGGGCGATCCGACGCCAATAGGTAGATTCCGATCCTGTCGCCGGACGGTCAGAGTCTGCACTGCGGAAACCTGTTCGCGTCGGATCGACCTCGATCCGATCGCCAAGCCGCCAAGCCGCCAAGGAAGTGCTCATGACCGAACTGAACCGCGCCGCAAATCCGGATACAGCGGGCGGTGTGCCGCTGCCGAAGCGCGAAAGCCGGGCCTTCCTTGTCGGTGGCGGCATCGCTTCGCTCGCGGCGGCTGCGTTCATGATCCGCGACGGTGACATGCGCGGTTCGGACATTACCATCATCGACGAGGGCCATGTTATCGGCGGTGCGCTCGATGGCGCGGGATCGCCCGAAAACGGCTATGTCCTGCGCGGCGGCCGGATGCTCGAGAGCAAATATCTGTGCACGTTCGACCTGTTCGCGTCGATTCCCACGCTTGATGCGCAGTCAACCGTCACTCAGGAGATTCTTGATTGGAACGAGACGATCAAGACATCGTCCAAGTCTCGCCTGTTCGAGGATGGGCATCGCCAGGTCGCCCCGGCGTTCGGGTTGAGCGAGCAGCACATCCTGACGATCGAACGCCTCGCGATCGAGCCCGAATTGCTACTCGGTCGCACCAGCATCGCTGATCAGTTCGACCCTGCTTTCTTCGATACCAATTTCTGGCTGATGTGGTGTACGACCTTCGCCTTCCAGCCATGGCACAGCGCCGTCGAGTTCAAGCGCTACCTGGTTAGATTCTCGCATATGGTCGAGGGCTTCAGTCGCCTGAGCGGAATCATGCGCACCCGGTACAATCAATATGATTCGCTGGTGCGTCCGCTGCACAAATGGCTGGCGGAGCGCGACGTCCATTTTCGCCTCGATACCCGCGTCACGGATCTCACTATGTCCGACGTCGACGGCGAAATGACCGTCCGGGGAATTCGAACGGTCGAAGGCGGGACCACGACCGAAATCCCGGTCGCCGCGCACGACAATATATTCGTAACGCTGGGATCAATGACCGAGGGCTCGCAGCTCGGCAGCATGGACAGTGTGCCTCGATTGCTGGGCAAGAACGACGGCGGCGCTTGGGCGCTGTGGGAGAAGATCGCTGCTGACCGGCCGCATTTCGGCAACCCATCGGCGTTCGACGGTCATGTCGACCAGTCGAAATGGGTATCGTTCACCACCACGCTGCATGATGCTGGTTTTCTGGCGCTGGTGCGCGACGCAACCGGCAACGTCCCCGGCGAAGGTGGATTGATCACCTTTCCGAAATCCGCCTGGCTCGCCTCCATCGTCATCCCGTATCAGCCGCATTTTGTCGGCCAGCCGGACGATGTCGCGGTCTTCTGGGGCTATGGCCTGTCAGTCGAAGCCCTTGGCGACTTCGTCAGGAAACCGATGTCGGCCTGCACCGGCCGTGAGATCATGACCGAAATCCTCGGGCATCTCGGGATCGTCGCCGAGGCTGATGAGATCTTGGGGTCATCGACCTGCATCCCGTGCATGATGCCGTTCATCACCAGCCAGTTCCTGCCCCGCGCCAAGGGCGACCGCCCGCAGGTTGTACCGCAAGGCTCGACCAACCTCGCCTTTATCGGCCAATATTGCGAGCTGCCGGACGACGTCGTCTTCACCGTCGAATATTCGGTCCGCTCCGCCCAGGCTGCCGTTTACCAGTTGCTCGGCCTGCATCGCACACCGCCGCCTGTCTATAAGGGCGCGTTTGATCCGCGGATTCTCTACAAGGCATATCGCGCGTTGCATGATGGCGAGGCCGGGCCGGCGGCAGCCATTCTCCACCCCGCCTGAGGCAGGGCGATGATCGCGACCGCACCCGCCCAGGCCGAGACCGGCCGCAAGCCATTCTGGACGCAGTCAGCGGGCGACGCGTTCCTCGCGCTCGCCTGCGACCGCAATGGACTGAGCCAGACCGACGCGATCGAACGCTTGAAGCGTGCCGGACCCAATGCCGATGCGACCGCCGCCCGAAGGAGTCCAATCCGCGCGATCGCAAAACGACTGGCGGAACCGCTGTCTCTGATTCTCCTGGCCGCAGGGTTCGTATCGGTGGTGACCGGGGATGCCATCGGAGGGTCGATCATCGTCGCGATCCTGGTGCTGTCGATCGGGCTGGATACCGTCCAGGAAGGTCATGCGATCCGCGCCGCGGATGTGCTGCGCCAATCCGTGGCCCTCAAGGCCATGGTGCGCCGCGACGGCATCCTGTCGGAAATCGATGTCGAGAAAGTTGTGCCCGGCGACGTGGTCCGTGTGCGAGCCGGCGACATCATCCCCGCTGACGCCCTGATTTTCGAAAGCACGGCGTTCACCGCCAACGAGGCGGCACTGACCGGTGAACCCTATCCCGTCGAAAAGCAGCCGGGGATGGTCACGGCATCGGCCCCGGCTGAAGCCAGCAATGCGATTTTTCGGGGCGCAGTTGCGCAGACCGGCGAAGCGCTGGCGCTGGTGGTCGGCACCGGACGAGCCACTCTGTTCGGAGCCGCGGCATCGGCGCTGATGGACGCGGGCGAAACATCCCCATTCCAGCGCGACCTTAGCGCCTATGGCTTGCTGACCGCACGGTTGACGCTCGCGCTTGTTGTGGTGGTGCTTACAGCAAGCATCTTCTTCGGCCGACCACTGCTACAGTCGCTGCTTTTCGCGGTGGCATTGGCGGTTGGCCTGACACCCGAGCTGCTGCCGATGATCACGACCGTCACCCTGTCGCGTGGAGCGATGCGGATGGCCAGGCGGAAGGTGATCGTGAAGCGGCTGGCTTCGATTCACGATCTCGGGGCAATGACAATTTTGTGCACCGACAAGACTGGCACGCTCACCTCGGCCCAGATCAGCCTGGCCCGCAGCATCACGCCATCGGGCGCCGACGATACTCGTCCATCCCGGCTCGGCGCAATCGCGGCAATTCTCGGTGGCGACAGCGGCGCGCTCGATGCGGCGATGTCCGACGCGGTACCCGACGCCGCGACGGGCTGGACGCTGTCAGCGCGCCACAGCTTCGATTTCAGCCGTCGGCTGGGCTCAGTGCTGACCACCGGCCCTGAAGGCCCCCTGCTGATCACCAAAGGCGCGCCGGAAGCGGTACTCGCGTCATGCCGGTCAAGCCTTGCCGATGGGAAGGTCATCGCATTCGGCTCGGCGGAACGCGCGGATGCGTTGCACGAGGTTCACAAGCTCGCGGAGCAGGGCCTGCGCGCAATCGCGGTCGCATCGCGGCGATGGAGCGGCGCGGTGCGCGACCTCGTCGCGGATGACGAGACGGAGCTCGTTTTCGAGGGGTTTTGCGCGTTTGCCGATCCGCCCAAGGCAACGGCTGCCGCCGCCGTTGCGCGGCTGGACAAAGCAGGCATTCGCCTGATCATCCTGTCCGGGGATGATCCGGTGGTCGTCAAAAGGCTGGCAGGACTGGTCGGACTTGCGGCGGACACGGTCCTGTCAGGACCGGATGTCGCCAAACTCAGCGATGCGGCGCTGGCGGTACAAGTGCGATCGATTGATGCTTATGGCCGTCTCGCGCCCGACCAGAAGGCCCGGCTGGTTCGGGCGCTTCAGGCGAGCGGCGCGATCGTCGGCTATCTCGGCGACGGGATCAACGACGCGCCCGCCCTGAAGGCGGCCGATATCGGCCTGTCTGTCGATGGCGCGGCCGGTGTCGCGCAGGCATCGGCCGACATGATCATGCTCGACAGCGACCTTGCCGTGGTCGCGGACGGTGTCGAGGAAGGGCGTCGGACCTTCGCCAACATCCTGAAATATATCCGTATGGGCGCGAGCTCGAACTTCGGGAACATGCTGTCGATGGCCGCCGCGTCGCTGTTTCTCCCGTTTCTGCCCATGCTCCCGACGCAGATTCTGCTCAACAATCTGTTGTACGATATTTCCGAGATCGGCATCCCGTTCGATGGCGTACGGCCCGAAGCGGTTGCCCGTCCTCAAGTGTGGGACATGCGAGCGCTGATCCGCTTCGCCGCAATCATGGGGCCATTGTCGTCGGCCTTTGATCTCATGACCTTTGGCGGCCTGGTTTTGCTCTTCCATGTCTCGCCCCCGGAATTCCGCACCGCATGGTTTCTTGAATCGATGGCGACGCAGATCCTGGTGATCTTCGTCATCCGCACCAACGGCCGGCCGTGGCGCGACCTGCCGCGCCCGATGCTCGTCGCCTCCTCGCTCGGCGCATTGTTGGTCGCAATGGCCCTGCCGTTCACGCCAGCGGCGGCCTGGTTCGGCTTCGTTGCCCCGCCACTGGCGGCGACCGCCTGTCTCGGCCTCATCGTCATCGTCTATCTTGCCTGTGCCGAGGCGCTGAAACGGGCGGCCATCGCGCAATCGAGCCACCAGACAGCGCGGCCGCGCCGGCCATGATGAAGGAAACGTCCCGCATTTCGGCAGCAGCGCGATTACCGCCGCCATCACCGCCAAGCCGCATCCGCACGCTAGCCACCTGGCTGTTCGGCGCTGCCATGGCGGGGACGCTGGTTTTCGTGGTCCTGCATTTCGGCGACCTCGAGGCTTTTGGGCAAAGCCTCAAAGAGGCCCAGCCCGGATGGCTGGTTGCCGCCTTTCTCCTTCAGGCGGTAACCTATGCCTGCGTCGCACGCGGCTGGAGCGCCGTGCTCATCAAGGCAGGGTCGCCGATACCACTGCGGCACCTGCTTCCGATCGCCATCTCCAAATTGTTCGCCGATCAGATGATTCCGATTGCTGGCATGGGCGGCAACATGCTCCTGATCGATCGTCTGGTCGCACTTGGCGTGCCACGCGGCGCGGCCGTGGCGGTACTGCTGGTGTCCCTGATCGGCTTTTACGCCGCTTATGCGGCGCTCGCGCTCGCGACGCTGGCGCTGCTCTGGATGAACGGCAAAGCGACTCCGCTGATCGCCATCTTGGTGGCGCTGTTCCTGAGCGTCGCGATCGCGATCCCCGCGCTGGCCCTGTGGCTGGGCAGGCGCGGGAGTCATCGCTTGTCGCCGATCCTTGAACGCCTCACGCTGGTCCGCAGCTTGTTGCACGTCGCCGGCGAGGCGCCGATCACGTTAATCGGCGATCGCCGGCTGATCGTGCGGGTCGCCCTGTTGAACGGGCTGGTGTTCTTCGCCGATGCCGCCACCATGACGGTCTGCTTCCGGGCGCTTGGTCAGCCCGTCTCCTTTGAAATCGCGTTCATCGCGGTGATGGCCGCATCGATGATCGTCACGCTCGGCCCCGTACCGCTCGGCCTTGGCAGCTTCGAGGCCGGATCGACAGCGGCACTTAGCCTTTTGGGCGTCCCCATGGAGACGGCACTCGCGGCGACGCTGCTGCTGCGCGGATTCACTCTGTGGCTCCCGTTACTGCCGGGCCTGTTTATGATGCGTGTCGTCATCCGGAAAAGGCCTGCCAGTACGGGACCGCGAAAGCCCGGTAGCACCGGCTGATACCCTCCGCATCTCAGTCGTCAGCACGAACACATCGCCCGGCATGCGTAGTTTCCGATGCTGTTACTGCCCCAGGTTTGCCGACAAATGTATGTGCAGGCGTGATTTTGGTCAGGCCGCCATGTGACATCGCCTGATGCCAGGTCATGTTGCCGATGAGGACGGACGCCATGACGTATTCAACTTTGATGGTTCACCTCGACGCGGGCCACCCCAATATGGCGACGCTGTCGCTCGCGGCGAAATTGGCCGAGAGGTATAGGGCAAAGGTCATCGGCGTGGCCGTCTGTCAGCCAATGGAGATCGGAACCTCCGACGGCTATTTTACCGGCGAGCTCGTCACGCTGGAACGAGACATTGTCGATCAGGAACTGAAGCGTGCCGAGACCGAGTTTCGCGACTGCACCGAAATTCAGCCCTTTATTCTGGAATGGCGCTCGATACCGACCATGGGGTGCATTGCCGAGATTGTCGCCAGTGAAGCACGGTGTGCGGACCTTATCATCACAAGCGCGGGCTCGGGCCCGCAGCGCAATCCCCTGACGCACGCCGACACCGGCGAACTCATCATTCGCGCCGGCCGACCCGTGCTCGTCGTGCCGGACGGACCTGCGCCAGCGATCTTCGAAACGGTGATCATCGCCTGGTCCAATACGCGCGAGTGCCGGCGCGCCATCACCGACGCCCTGCCAATACTTGAGCAGGCCGACCGGGTGCTCATCGTCGAGGTGACACCAAAGCTGGTAGAGGCACGATCGCAGATCAACGACGTGGTGGCTTGGCTGTCACGGCACATGGTTAGCGCCGATACGATCGTTGGCGACTCCTATGGCGACTCTGTCGGGACTCTCGCGCTCATCGCCAAGGACCATTGCGCGGATCTGATCGTCGCCGGGGCCTATGGCCATAACCGCCTGCGCGAATGGGCATTTGGCGGCGTCACGCGCGACTTGTTGCTGCGCAACAATCGTTGCGCGCTACTCTCACATTAAGGTCGGCCTCGCTGATCGGCCCGCTTCTGTCGGTTGATATGGTGGCGGCATTCAGGAGACGATGATGTCAACGGACACCCAACTTCAAAAAGACGTGCTGGCCGAACTCAATTGGGACCCGCGGGTGCCCGCTGGACATATCGGTGTGGTCGCTGACAGTGGCATCATAACGCTCACCGGCCATGTTGAAAACTACGCGGACAAATGCGCCGCAGAGGCTGCAGCCCGAAGGGTCAAAGGCGTCAGGGGGGTCGCGGAAGAGATCGAGGTTCGACTGAACCATCTCGGCAAGCGCACCGACGACGAGATCGCCACCGCCATTGTCAATCGACTGTCATGTGACGTCGCGATTCCCCACGATCGGATAAAACCAACCGTCGAAAGGGGCTGGGTCACGTTGACCGGTGAAGTACATTGGCGTTTCGAGAAAGATGCGGCCGAGCAGGTCGTCGAGCGCCTTTTCGGCGTTGTCGGCATATCCAACGACCTCGCGATCAAGCCGCGAGTGGACGTCGAGATCATCGAAGACGAGATTCGCCACGCGCTTCACCGGTCATGGCTGGTCGCTCCCGAACATGTTTCGGTCAGCGCCGAAGGTGGAACGGTAAGATTGGCCGGAAAGGTATCGAGTTCGCGTGACCGCAGGACTGCGGAAGCGATCGCCTGGGCCTCGCCGGGTGCGGCTGCGGTGATCAATCTGCTTTCAGTCGAATGATCAATCCAGCCGCTGCTACAAGCCGGTCGGCCAGCGCACCCGCGATCTCGTTCGACCCCGACAATCATCCGGTGATCGATCATGATATCGTGACCCATTTGCCGATCATGATTCGGGCCGATCCGTCTCGTGTCGTAATCCGGCCGTTCATGCCGGCTGATGATCCGCCAGCCTTCGCATCGGCCGGTTGCTCCCGCGCGCAGCGCGTCGCGAACCGGGTGCTTAGCCTTGATGAAACGCAGCTTCGGCATGAGTGGGAGCGCGTATCGGATGGGCTGTCCAATCGTCACCGTGACATCGAGGTCATCCTCTCACGACGGTTTCACGAAGTAAACGGGCTGGTCATCGACCCAGGGTCCGTCACATCGACTCAAGCGCTGCTCATCGGCGGATATTTCAGCGAGGAATATTCCTTCGAAGCAGCGGCGTTGTTCAACCCCAGCATCGTCGCTCATCCCGACCAATCGCGGACGCCGGCCGGCGCGATCCGGTTCATACTGTCGCTGCGCGGCGTCGGCGAAGGCCATATCTCATCCGTCACGTTTCGCACCGGGCTATGGTCCGCAGACGGCGCCGTGACGCTGGATGAACCAAGTGCCGAAGCGATTTCGCCACGGGTCGAGAGCATCCCGGGCGGCGCGCCGGACGATCCCGGCGTCCGCTTGTTCTGCGATGCCAGCCGCGACCTCTCCGAAGTGGTGATCTACCCGATCACCGACCATCAACGACAGGGGATCGAGGATCTGCGCCTGGTGCGCTTTACCAATGACGACGGGATCGTGACCTATCTCGGCACCTATACCGCCTTTGGCGGCCGCGCGATCCGGCAGGAGCTTCTCAGAACCGCCGACTTTGCAACGTTCGAACTCAGCGCGTTGCGCGGCGATGCGACCGCCAACAAGGGGATGGCATTGTTTCCGCGCAAAATCGGCGGCCGATATGCGATGCTCGGACGTCAGGACCATGAGAATATCTGGCTGCTCATGTCGGACGACCTCTATAATTGGCAAGGTGGCACCCGGACGGTCACACCGCGCTGGCCCTGGGAGTTCATCCAGATCGGCAATTGCGGTTCTCCGATCGAGATCGACGAAGGCTGGCTGGTCCTGACCCATGGGGTCGGAGCGGTGCGAAACTATTGCATCGGCGCCTGTCTCTTGGACAAGACTGACCCGACCAAGGTCATGGCTCGGATGACCCATCCGCTGCTGCGATGCAGGGCTGAAGAGCGCGACGGTTATGTGCCGAACGTCATCTATAGCTGCGGCGCCATCCTCAACCGGCGAACGCTCTTGCTGCCCTATGCAATTGCCGACAGCTTCACGACCTTCGCGCGGATCGAGGTCGATGCCCTTCTCGCTGCTATGGAATAGCGCGGCCGGCTCCACATCACGCCGCGGGACTCTGCGTAGTTTCCGAGCGTATCGGGCGACAGCGATCGGGCATAATCACCATGGCGTCGATAGGATCGATCGTCTTTTTCGAGAAAGTGTTCGCTGATGACTGCCCCCACGAGCTGCGATACCGATCTGCAACGCGATATAGTCGCTGAATTGAGTTGGGATCCGAGCGTACCGGCCGGCCAGATCGGCGTCACTGTCAAGGACGGCGTGGTGACGCTGAGCGGGCATACGACCAGCTTCTTCGGCAAACATGCAGCGGAAACCGCCGCGAGCAGGGTCAAGGGTGTGCAGGCGATCGTCGAACATGTTGAGGTGGTGCTGAACGGCAGCACCAAGTTTCACGACGAAGACATCGCCGCTGCTGCCAGCTTGCGACTGGGGTCCGACGGGACGATTCCGCAAGGCGCGATCGTCCCGCGCGTCGAAGACGGGTGGATCACCCTGCTCGGCGAAGTAGATTGGCATTTCGAACGCGATGCGGCGGAACGGAATGTGCGGCCGATCGCCGGTGTCGTCGGCGTGGTGAACATGATCACGGTCAAACCTCGCGTCGATGTGCTCGACGTGCGGGAGAGCATTCGCAGCGCCCTGCATCGCTCGGCCTTCCTGGATCGCGATACCGTCATGGTCGCGGTCGATGGCGGCACGGTTCGCCTGACCGGCAGCGTCTCCTCCATTCACGAACGCGACGTGGCCGAACAGACGGCGTTGCAGGCAGCCGGTGCGGTCAGCGTCGTCAACATGCTCACTATCGCCTAGCGTATCTTCGCGGGGCTCGCGGGGAGTGCAATCGCTGCCCCGCGATCAGGCGGCAAGGCTGGCCGTGTGCAGTGCGATCTGCTCGTCTTCTTGCGATCGCAGGACACGGATTTTCGCGCCGCTCCACGCCAGTTGCCGACGGATCGCATCGCCAACCAGTGTGTCATGCTCCCCGATCCCGCCAGTCAGAACCAGCATATCGATCCCCTCGAGGACCGCGATCATCGCGCCGATCTGCTTGCGGACGGACTGGCAGAATAGCCGGATCGCGAGATCCGCGTCCGGATCATGTGCCGCTGCCTCGTGAAGGACGCGCATATCGCCGGACAGGCCGGACACGCCCAGCATGCCGGATCGACGGTCAATGAGCTGTTCCAGCGCTCCATTGTCCAGGCCTTTTTCGCGCAGCAGATAGAGCAGGACACCGGGGTCGATATCCCCGCTGCGCGTCGCCATCACCACGCCGCCGGCGGGGGTCAGCCCCATGCTGGTGTCGATCGACCGGCCATCCCGCACGGCCGTGACACTCGCGCCATTGCCGAGATGGGCGAGGACCAGCCGTGCCGGCAGATCGGACCCAAGTTGCCGGACGATAGATTCGCATGACAGCCCGTGAAAACCATAGCGCCGGACACCGGGTGCGCGAAAGGCACCAGGAATAGGGAGTGTCGTTGCCACATCGGGCATGTCCGCATGGAATGCCGTGTCGAAGCAGGCGGCCTGCGGCAGTGTCGGATAATGCGTGCGCGCAGCCTTGATCAGCGCCAGCGCGGCAGGGCCGTGGAGCGGTGCGAACACACAGGCGCTGACCAGGTCACGAATGACGGCATCGTCGATGAGGCAATGGGCATTTTGTTTCGCCCCGTCATGAACCACCCGGTGGCCGATCGCGATTGGCGGTGGCGCATCGGTCCGACCAAGCGCCGCGTCGACTGAATCGAACAGGGCGCCGTGGTCGTCGGTCGTCTCGAAGCTGCCGGCGACCAGTTCCCTGGGCACCGCGCCACCGAGTTCAAAAAGGCCGAATTTGAGCGACGACGAACCGCTATTGAACGCGAGCACCACGGGGCGAAGATCGGCGATCACCGCTGCCATTGCCAGTCACGGACTTCGGGCAGATCATCACCATGCTCGGCGATGTGGAGCTTGTGGCGCTCCATCATCGCCCAGTAGCGGTCACGCTCCCGATCGACGATATGATACAGGCGCGGCACCCGCTCGATCGCATCCAGCGCCAGGCGGTAGCGGTCGAGATCGTTGAGCACGACCATGTCGAACGGCGTCGTCGTGGTGCCTTCTTCCTTGTATCCGCGGACATGGATGTTGGCGTGGTTGGTGCGGCGATAGGTTAGCTTGTGGACCATTGCGGGATAGCCGTGGAACGCGAAGATCACCGGTTTGTCGGCTGTGAAGAGCGCATCGAACGCGCGGTCGTCGAGCCCGTGTGGGTGTTCCGATTGCGGCTGCAGGACCATCAGGTCGACGACATTGACGACCCGGATGCGAATGTCCGGTACATATTGCCGCAGCAAGCTGACCGCAGCCATCGTCTCGAGCGTGGGCACGTCGCCGGCGCACGCCATGACGATATCGGGCTCGACCTCATCGCTCGCCCAGTGCCAGATACCGGCGCCGGTCGTGCAGTGCCGCACGGCCTCGTCGATCCCAAGCCATTGCCATTCCGGCTGCTTGCCCGCGACGATCACGTTCACATAGCCGCGGCTGCGCAGGCAATGGTCGGCGACGGACAACAGGCAGTTCGCATCGGGCGGCAAATAGATGCGCGCGAGGTCCGCGGTCTTATTGGCGACATGGTCGATGAAGCCGGGATCCTGATGCGACAGGCCGTTATGATCCTGGCGCCAGACATGCGAGGTCAGCAGGTAATTGAGCGAGGCGATCGGCGCGCGCCACGGGATCTTCTTGGTAACCTTCAGCCATTTGGCGTGCTGGTTGACCATTGAATCGACGATATGGACGAACGCCTCGTAACAGGAGAACAGGCCGTGGCGGCCGGTCAGCAGATAGCCCTCGAGCCAACCCTGGCAGAGATGCTCGCTCAGTATCTCCATCACGCGTCCGTCGGCGCTGAGATCGGTATCGATCTCCTCGGTCCTCGCCATCCACGCCTTGCCGGAGACTTCATATACCGCGTCGAGCCGGTTCGAGGCGGTCTCGTCGGGGCCGAACAGCCGGAAGTTCACTGACCCCAGATTGCGCCGCATCGTGTCGCGCAGATAAGAGCCAAGGACGCGGGTGGCCTCTGCCCTCACCTGTCCCGGCACTGATACGGCCACGGCGTAGTCGCGAAAATCGGGAAGCGACAGCGACTGGAGCAGCTCACCGCCATTGGCATGGGGGTTGGAGCCCATCCGCCTGTGCCCGGTCGGCGCCAGCGACGCATAGTCGTCGTGGAACTTGCCATGCTCGTCGAACAATTCCGCTGGCCGGTAGTTGCGCATCCATGTCTCGAGTTGGCATAGATGTTCGGGATCATCGAAATTGGCGATCGGCACCTGATGCGCCCGCCAGGTGCCTTCGACCGGCTTGCCGTCAACCATCTTCGGACCGGTCCAGCCCTTGGGCGTCCGGAACACGATCATCGGCCAGCGAGGTCGTTCGGGAATGACCCCAGGGGCACGTGCCGCCGTCTGGATTTCCTGGATGCGGGCGAGCGCCCGGTCGAGCGCACCGGCCAGCAACTGGTGCATTTCGGCGGGATCATCGCCCTCGACGAAAAGGGGTCGTAACCATAGCCGCGCAGCAGGTCGCTCAGCTCATGCGGATCGATCCTGGCCAGGATGGTCGGGTTGGCGATCTTGAACCCGTTGAGATGGAGGATCGGCAGCACCGCGCCATCGCGTGCCGGATTGAGGAATTTGTTGGAATGCCAACTGGTCGCAAGCGCGCCAGTCTCGGCCTCGCCGTCGCCGATAACACAGGCGACGATCAGATCGGGATTGTCGAACGCGGCACCATAAGCATGAGCGAGCGAATAACCGAGCTCGCCGCCCTCATGGATCGACCCGGGAGTCTCGGGTGCGACATGGCTCGGGATCCCGCCGGGCCAGGAGAATTGCCGGAACAGCCGGTGCAGCCCGCTCCGGCTGCGCTCGATCGCTGGATAACGCTCGGTGTAGGAACCCTCCAGATAGGTGTTGGCGACCAGTCCCGGTCCGCCATGGCCCGGGCCGATGACGTTGATCATGTTCAGGTCATGCTCGACGATCAACCGGTTGAGGTGGACATAGAGGAAATTCAGGCCTGGCGTCGTACCCCAATGGCCGAGCAGCCGGGGCTTTACGTCCGCGATCGCCAGAGGACGCTCGAGCAGCGCATTATCGCGCAGATAGATCTGGCCGACCGACAGATAGTTGGCCGCGCGCCAATATGCATCCATGCGGCGCAGTAACTCAGGCGCCAGGGGTCGGCGCGGGTTGGATTGATTTCCGGTCGATGCTGCGGGACGGCTATGAGGCGTTGAGGCAAAGAGGTTCATTGTGCGAACAACCCCACAAGTCCGGCATTAGCGAGTAGCGCTTCGTCGCCGAACGCGACCTCGGCACACATTCGCCGCGCCCGATCCTCAACGTCACGAAGATATTGCAGCGCGAAGCGTTCGCTGAGACCGTCGGTGATGTGATCGAAGCGGACATGCGACTGCGAGTGCATACCGAAGGCGTGCGCCAGATAGTCGTCAAATACATCGCGAAGCGACCTTTCCTGCCCCTGTTCGTTGAGCCAGCCATTGCTCGCCGCCGAGGTGGTGAAACTCAGCAGGCGCTTGTTGCCCAGCAAGGGTGTCTGCAGGCGACGTTGGACCGCGTCCGGTCCAATGCCCGAGCCAAGCACACGCTCGACATAGCCCTTCATCATCGCTGGCGGGGTGCCAAACCAGATCGGATAGATGAGCACAAAAACGTCGCCGCCAGCGATCGTCGCAAGCTCGCGCGCAATATCGGGTGACGGCAAAAAGCCTGCTCCCGGACGCTCGCTGGCCTGAAGGATTGGATCAAAGCCCATCGCGTACAGATCCCGGAACACCACGTGATGCCCGTTCGCCCTCACGACTTTGCAGTAGGTGTCAGCGATGGAGTGATTGAAGCTGCCTGGAGCCGGGTGGCAGAGAATGACCACGTGCCGGCCATTGCGGGCTTGATCCGGTGTTGGCGATGTCATGACGCGCATTCCGATGATCGATCGCGACCTTTCGAAGCGATGCCGGAAAGAAGCGAACATGGGGACCAGCGGGCCTGTTGCTGATCTCAGTCGCACATACGCCCAGTGCCGGATCTTGGTCAGCCTCGGAAACTACGCAGAACTCAAATGCTCGCTGGCCCCATCTGCGGAGACCTGAATCGACGCGGGATAGATGACACCGGCACGTCCCGAACCGGCACTCCTTGGGGTAAGTGTTATCCGAGGCCAGACCAATCAGCCTCTCCGGATTAGACAAGGTGATCGCGGCGGCCGAGGCCGAGGCGGTTGTTTAGGAGACATCATGTGTACGTCGACAACTTAGAAGCGGCATATTTGAAGAAGCGCGTGATGGTATCGCTCGACATGGCGGAAGCCGCAGCGAGCGACTGTGCTCGCGCCTCCCATCGGGCACTTGCAAGCTATTATGAGCAAGCGTTGATCGCGCTGCGCCGACCAGCGCCGCGACCGGTCGTTCGGCAAGCCAACGCTGCAAATCCAAATGCCATTGCTGTTGGTGTGAGTTCGGCCGGAGGGGTTCGTACAACGGTCACTTCCACTGTCGGAGAACTCACGTGACGCGCATGTGGAAGCTCGCTGCATTTCTCGCGCTCGGTACGGCAACTGCGGCGATCTCACAGTCTTCCCCAGTGGAAGTCGATGGACAGATCGAGCAACTCAAGCCGGGCGAATATCTCTGGGCTCCCGGCATCGCACCGGCGGGTCCGGTCATAATCGTCGTAAACCTGAAAACGCAGCGTGCTTATGCATACCGCAATGGCGTCCCGATCGGCGTGTCGACCGTATCAACGGGTGCCGCCGGCCACCGCACGCCGACAGGTGTTTTCACGATCCTGCAAAAGGATGTCGACCATGTGTCGAACATCTATTCGGATGCGCCGATGCCCTTCATGCAGCGGCTGACCTGGGGCGGCATCGCGCTGCATGCCGGCAACCTCCCGGGCTATCCGGCCTCGCATGGCTGCGTGCGTTTGCCTCCCGCCTTCGCAAAGCTGCTTTATGGGCTGACCAGGCTCGGTATGACCGTCGTGATTACCGAGGCATCGACGGTCCCGGTCGCCGTGCCCGTGCCCCCGGTACTGGCGGGAGAATACGATGTCAGTGTCGATTATGATTGGCATCCTGAACGGTCCGCGACTGGCCCGGTGTCAATTGTGATCAGCGGACGCGATCGGCGCCTCGTCGTGCTCCGCAACGGCGTCGAGATCGGGTCGAGCGCCATCGTTCTTGACGATCCGGTAGCGGTGACGGCGGCCTTCACGCTCCAGTCGATCGACGCAGCAGGGCAGCACTGGTTCCGGCTTCCCCTGCCCGGTCAGCCGACGCCAGTCGGGGCAGAACTGACCGCGCGAGAACAGGCCTCCGGGCACCTTCCTGTGGAATTCAGCGCGCTGCTGGCAACTATCCTTAAACCGGGTACGACAATATTGGTCACCCGTGATACGTTGAAGGCTGCCGGAACCGGGCAGCCGCTCACGGTTGTGGCGGCCGACGCGCCGTAGAGATCGTTGGCGGCGGCAAACTGATTCCAGCCAACCTTTTTTGCAGGCTGGCACCTAATTGTGCGGCAAGAATAATTTCGTCGTCTTCGACCCCGAACGCAGTCCGGCCGGCACATTGATCCTGGTGGGGACGCTCTGCAATTGCCTGGTCGTCAGCCTAGAGTTGACGGGCCAGTTAGCAAACGCAGCAGCCCGGCCAACCCTCCCGAACATTCAGCCATGATCGCTATCGAACCACCCGCGTTTTGGCATGCACACAGCGGCAACGGGGAGCAGGTCACGCCAAGCAAAGCGTTGCACCAATACATGCCGTTCAGATACAGTGACTACGCAGTCTCGGCGTCAGCCCGCCCGACATCAGCGCGAACGGCCTGATCGAGCGTCGCCTGTCTTTCCTCAGGCACCCGCTCCAAGGTCGGTGGCATGCGCCGGATAGGGCGCAATACCCATCAGGTCGCGCGGCGACCCGCCCAGCGTGCTGGCGAAGCCATGATTGACGTCGCGATGATGGGCTTCGTCATCCCGGACGACGAGCACGACGTCACGAAGCGTCGCGTCATCAGCCATCTTCCAATAATGCTTAGCGATTGCGGGGGCCGGGACGTTGGGCGAGCGGCCTTCGTCGATTTCCTGGAGGTAGAGCGTGTAACTTGTAACCGCCTCTTCCTCGAAATAGCCAACCACGCGGTGGGCAGTCCGCGACGAGGTGATATAAAGAATCGAAAAGCCGACGAGGAACACGCCCTGGACGGCGAGGATGACCATACGCTCGAACCGGGTGGGCTTGGCGATCTCGATAAAGGTCATCAGATGCATGCGCTCGTTCTCCGCTTCCTCCATCAGGGTTCGGATCCAGCCTTGGTCATCACGCATGCGGCGCAGGCAAGTCAGGTGAGTGAACATAGCCCCGACCATGCCGGGCACGGCCGCAACCGTCTCGAGGACGATGGCGCGGTGACCATAACGCTTGGCGAAGAAGGTGTCCGCGCTGAACCGCAGCAGCTTGGTAAAGCCAAGCGCGAAGTGATCTGAAAACCCATTCGGCGTGTGGTGGATGACGGGCTCTGCAGCACGCTCGTCAGCCAGTGCACGTGCATCGGGCGAAAGGATGGTGTTGACCATAACAATGTTCCTGGGAATTCCGCCGCACGGCGAAGCCGGCAGCGATGGCTGCGTCAAATTCGGTTATCGGCGGCAGATGCTGGGTCTGTCGAAAATTCTCAGGCTGGCAGCGCAGAAAGCGTCGCGCGAACGACGACGACCGTCGGGTCACCCGGGATCGAATGGGCTGCGAAGCCCATTTCGCGCTCGAGTTCGATGGCTTGGTGGTTGTCGCGGCTTTCGATCGATTCGAGCGTCTTGATCCCTGAGGCCCCGGCGAACTTGGCCACATGTTCGAGCAGCATCCAGCTGATTCCACGATCCTTGAAATCACTGCGAATGGCGATCGCCACCTCGGCACTCGCAAGCGCCTTGTCCGCCGCCATCATCGCCGTAGCGATGATGAAACCGGTCTCCGGATCGAGCGCCAGGAAATTCTCGGTGCGGCGATGATCGACATTGACCAGATTCGCCAGTTGCTCATGGCTCACCTTGCGTATCGCAGTGAGGAACCGGAATCGCAGATCGTCGGCGGTCACGTGCGTGAAGAATTCCGCCAGCCCGGTCTCGTCGGCCGGGACCGCGGGGCGGACATGGAACTGGTATCCACGACGCGTCGTCAGGTCGCCGCTCCAGTCACTTGAGACATCGACCGACGTTGATGACGATCGTCCGATATCGTTTCGTGTGGCGAGATCGGTCAAGGCGGCGTCCTCCGGCAAAAAGTAGTTGGCGTTTGATCCGTTGATCAAGTGCCCGGTCTCATGGCCTAGCGGATAATCGAGCCCCGTCGGAGAATCGGGAAACCTAGTTCGGCCCATTTCTCGATGACTCTGGGGTGGGACGTACGTGCCTGTCGAGAATGAACCGAGAGTGCTGCTGCGGATCCTATTCGGCATCCGCCCCCAACAGCGCCCCGATCGGCGCGGCGGGGTGCTCGGCAGCCAATTCGGCGCACAGCCTCCGGGCCTGTTCCTCCACGTTGGACAGATTCCGACGGGCATGGTCTTCCTGCTGACCCTCGACAATGGCATCGAAATGGGTGTGACCGCCGTCGCGCATGCCAAAGATCTTCAGGAGGTAGCGATCGAATGCATTGCGCAACGAATCCAGCTGACCTTGCTCGTCCAGCCAGGGGCGGGTCGTAGCCGATGTTGAAAGAGTGGCGAACAATTTCCCATGCAGGATGGCATCCGGAACATCATGCGCAATGTCGCGAGGCGTGAGCGCTTCGCCAAGGACGCGATCGACATACCCTTTGATGATCGCCGGCGGCATGCCGAACCACATCGGATAGACAAACACGATCGTATCCCCACCGCGCAACAGAGCGATTTCACCGGCCACGTCGCCGGACATCGGGCGCGTCTGGTGCCCGGGACGGTGCTCCACATGCAGGCACGGATCGAAGTCGAGCGCGTACAGGTCACGCAGCACTGCCTCCTGCCCACATGCCCGGACCGTGGCGCAGTATTTCTCAGCGATCGCATGATTGAAGCTATCGACGGCGGGATGCCCAAGGACGACGACGTGGCGCGGAACGCGATTGGCGATCAAGATGATTCTCCGATACCTCCAAATAGCCAGATTTGGCCGGTGCGCCGCCTTGTGGGTTCTACTTATCGGGGACCGGATCACCGGCGGACTGACCCCATCCCGGGGGTCATGCTGATAGCTGGCCGGATCAGATTGATGTGCCAAACAAAGCGCCGACCCCTGCCGTCACGCCCATTGCAAGCGCGCCCCAGAACGTGACTCGGACAGCTCCCGGAACAAGGCGCGCCCCTCCCGCGCGCGCCGCCAGCGCACCCAGGACGGCTAGAAAAATCAATGAAGTGGATGAAACCGAGACGATCAAAATCGACTGCGGTGCGATCCATGTCACCAAAACAGGCAGTGCCGCGCCAGTGGCAAAACTCATCGCCGATGCCACAGCGGCCTGAACGGGACGTGCTCGCAGCGCCTCGGTAATGCCGAGCTCGTCGCGGGCATGTGCCCCCAACGCATCGTGCGCCATAAGTTGATCGGCAACCTGGGCGGCAAGCGCCGGCTCAAGGCCTCGACCGACATAGATTGCCGCGAGCTCGCGATGCTCGCCGCCGTCATCAGATCTCAGTTCTGCGCGTTCGCGTGCGATATCGGCGTCTTCGGTGTCCTGCTGCGAATGTACCGACACATATTCGCCCGCAGCCATCGACATGGCACCGGCGACCAGCCCGGCGACGCCAGCAACGAGCACGCCGTTTCGGCTGCCATGAGCCGCCGCAACGCCCAGAACCAGGCTTGCGGTAGACAGGATGCCATCGTTCGCCCCCAACACCGCAGCGCGCAGCCAGCCAATATTGTCAGTGCGATGCGGCTCAACCTTCAGTGACGCGCCGCTCATGGGTGACGTCGGAGGGAGCTGGTGAAATTTGTCACGCTGCGGCACTCGCGATAATCTTGGCGAGCGCTGGCACAGGCGGCCAGCGCGACGGTCGAGATGCCAAGTGCTGTTGCAATCATCGAGCTCGCCGCCGCGGCGCTGCCGACGCGAGCACGCAGCCCTCCCGGACCGTCGATAATCTAGGGAACGAACTCACTGCGCTAACTCCCTCAAAGCCGCTTGGGTGTGGCAGCGACCCTAGCATAGGCCCGATAAGATCTAAGGATCGGAAACTACGCAATTCGCGCCCGGCGAACCATTCGTTTCAGCGCGGGAACCGGCGACGTCGTACCTGGAAGGTCGAGCCCAACATTTTTCGAACGGCCCGCATGTCGCCTTCCTTCACTCCGACGTGTGGCGGATCTACGGTGCCCTGCGGTCCCGAACTTGCTATTCGTCCATCCGCGATCGCATGACCGCGATTTCATGTGAGCGATTTTGTGCCGTTACCGACAATCGAAAAACGGTTTTTAATGTGAGTAAGTGTTCAAAGAATTATACACGAATGCAGCTAAGTGATTGATATTATTAATAGAACTGCGCTCTCTTAATCAGCGGGTCCTTGGTTCGAGCCCAAGTGCGTCCACCATCTTTTCAATGACTAACACGGGCTGAGCTGCTGCCGGTTTCATGGACCCCGAGATAAGGTGTTTTCGGAACCGGAGGGTGACAATGCAACGACGAAAGTTCAGCCGAGAGTTTAAGCTCGAGGCGGTGAAGTTGGTCCGCGAACGGGGCGTGGCGGTGGCGCAGGCCGCACGCGATCTGGATCTGGACGAGAACGTGCTGCGCAAATGAGTCCGCGAAGCGGAAGCTGATCCCCAGTCGGCATTTCCCGGCAACGGCCAGATGAAGCCGGAGCAGCAGGAGATTGAGCGGCTGCGCCGCGGGTTGGCCCGGATGAAGGCCGAACGCGACATCCTAAAAAAAGCCGCGGCCTACTTTGCCAGGGACTCGACATGAAGTTCGGGTTCATCGCAAAGCATCGAGGGATCTGGCCGGTGTCATTGCTGCAACTACGATAACTGTTTGTGACGTCCGATATTATGGTCTTCGTCGCAAGGCATTGCTGGCGCGGTACGAGCCACGAGGCGTTTCCGAGCATCGAACAGGCGCGGTCTGAAAAGAACCCGTATCGCGGGACCGCGCGAAACACGGATAAATGATCAGGTGCATCAGCCATACGCATCGATCGGTCGAGACCTACACTCGGACGTCCGCCGCTGCGATGCCTGGGGCCAGCCCGACCGAAGCGGAGAGCTTCTCGACGGCGAAGTCGATAAAGCAGCGAGTTTTGGCCGGCAGATAGGGGCCAGGCGGCCGCACCGCCATGAAGCAAGATTATCCCACATTTTATGATATTGGCAATAATGTGGGATAGCAGCTCAACTATACCGTAATCTGGCTATCATCCTTTTTGCCAACTTGGTTATCCCGCGATTTCGCCCGTACTCGGATTGCGCTAGAGATATACAACATAGGGTGTCCCATATCTCCCTCTCGCCACGCCACGAATTCAAGCATCTTTTAACCGCCGCTAGGACGGCAAGCATGAAACGCGTCTCTCGATCTTCAAGGCCATCTATGTTCTTCAGGCGGAGGAGCGCTGCGTCGAGAATGCGAGCGATCGCAGCTTGCCGCGCCACTCTGCGCAGGAGCACACCCGAAAACTCCCGTTACGTCGCGTCGGTTTTCCCGCAGTTTCTCCCGCAGCTTCCCGCAGAACGCCCGAAAAAACCTATGTCCCGCAGCGCTACCCGTCGCCGCGGGAATGTAACGGCCTTAGCAGCCAGACGCCTATCGGCGTTCGGCCAGGATAACGGAGCCGATTCAATCCCGCCGGTCCAGGCAGTATATCAACTCAACTTGTACCAGACCGCCGTCCCGCTCTTTCACATGACGAACCCAAACTACCGCTGCCCCGCCCCGGCAGCGTGCGGTTCCTCAACGCCATCCCAAGGCAGGCGCTATATGCGTCAGGATGGAGTCGAGCACATGGGCGTTGTAATCCACGCCAAGCTGGTTCGGCACGGTCAGCAGCAACGTGTCAGCCTCGGCGATCGCCTCGTCACTGCGCAGTTGCTCGATCAGCTGCTCCGGTTCGGCTGCGTAGGAACGTCCAAACACGGCACGCATATCGTCGATGATGCCGATCTGGTCGCTGCTGTCGCCGCGTCCGAAATAGGCGCGGTCGCGGTCATTCATAAGCGCGAAGATCGAGCGCGAGACCGAGACGCGCGGTGCCCAGTCATGGCCGGCCTCCTTCCACGCTTCACGATAGGCGCGGATCTGCTTCGCCTGCTGGATATGGAAAGGCTCGCCGCTTTCATCGGCCTTCAGGGTCGAGCTCTGCAGGTTCATGCCCTGCTGGGCGGCCCATAGTGCCGTCGCGTTCGATGCCGACCCCCACCAGATGCGCCGACGCAGCCCGGCCGAATGCGGCTCCAGGCGCAGCAGGCCCGGCGGATTGGGGAACATGGGCCGCGGATTGGGCTGAGCGAACCCTTCACCTTTCAACAGGTCGAGGAACACCTCGGCGTGGCGCCGCCCCATATCGGCATCGTTTTCGCCCTCGGCTGGCGCGTAGCCGAAATTGCGCCAGCCTTCGATGACCTGTTCGGGTGAGCCGCGACTGATGCCGAGCTGAAGCCGGCCACCGCTGATCAGATCGGCGGAGCTCGCATCCTCGATCATGTAGAACGGATTCTCATACCGCATATCGATCACGCCGGTGCCGATCTCGATCCGGCTGGTCTTCGCGCCGATCGCCGCCAACAGCGGAAATGGCGAGGCGAGCTGCTGCGCGAAATGATGGACCCTGAAATAAGCGCCGTCCGCGCCGAGTTCCTCGGCCGCCACGGCAAGGTCGATCGACTGCAACAACACGTCCGAGGCGGAGCGCGTCGCCGACTGGGACGAAGCGGACCAATGTCCGAACGAAAGAAATCCGATCTTCTTCATATGACGGTCCTGATGCTGAAGTCTGGCAGTACCCGCGATCGGCAGGTCTGGCGTCGACACTCAGATAGGCTGTCCATGGGACAAGTGCATCGCTGCGACCCTGTCCCGATCGGAAACGCTCCTTTTCCGCTCGTCAGATATGCCGCCCCTGGGAGCGGCGATCTGGACCAATCGGGCGTTGATCCGAGCAGGAAGTCAGGCGGCCACGCCCGCTTCCTCCAGTGCCGCTTGGATCGCGGCAACGGCATCGTCCGCTTTGTCGCCATCGGGTCCGCCGCCTTGTGCCATGTCGGGACGACCGCCCCCGCCCTGCCCGCCGAGCACGGCAACGGCACGGCGCAGCAGATCCACCGCATTGTGCGACGCGACCAAATCATCGCTGACACCGACAGCGATCGACGCGCGGCCGTCATTCACGGCGACCATCACCACCACGCCCGAACCGATGCGCTGCTTGGCCTCGTCGACCGCGCCGCGCAGGCCCTTGGCATCGAAATCGGCAATTACCTGGCCAACGAAATTGACTCCGCCGACCTGTTCCGGCCCCGCCGGCGCTGCGCCAGCGCCGCCGCCGAGCGCCAGCGCCTTCTTCGCCTCGGCCAGCTCACGCTCGAGCCGGCGGCGATCCTCGACCAGGGCGGCAACGCGCGCCGGCACTTCGTCGGGCGTCGCTTTCAAGGTCGCGGCGGTTTCGCGCAATTTCTCGTCGCGGCCGGTGAAATATTGCCGCGCCGCCTCGCCGGTCAGCGCTTCGATCCGGCGGATGCCCGAAGACACCGCGCTCTCGCCGACCACCTTGAACAGGCCAATATCGCCGAGTGCCGCGACATGCGTGCCGCCGCACAGTTCGAGCGAATAGGTCTTGCCCTCTTCGCTGCCCATCGAAACGACGCGCACCTCGTCGCCATATTTCTCGCCGAACAGCGCCATCGCGCCTTCCTCGATCGCTTCGTCCGGCGTCATCAGCCGTGTCGATACCGGGCCATTGGCGCGAATGTGACGGTTCACATCGGCCTCGACCTCGCCGATGCGCGCGGGGTCGATCGCGCTGGGCTGCGAGAAATCGAAGCGCAGGCGATCGGGCGCGACCAGGCTGCCCTTCTGCGCAACATGCAGGCCAAGCCGCTGGCGCAGCGCCTCGTGTAACAAATGGGTCGCGCTGTGATTGGCGCGGATCTGGTCGCGGCGCGCGACATCGATCTGCAACTTCACCGTATCGCCGACCTTGACGCCGCCGGCATCGACGATCGCATGATGGACGAAGACGCGGCCAAGCTGCTTGGACGTTTCGGTGACGTTCGCGCGCAGGCCTTCATCATTCGAGATCGTGCCGGTATCGCCGACCTGGCCGCCGCTCTCACCATAAAAAGGTGTCTGGTTGACCACGATCGAAACCGTATCGCCAGTGGTCGATGCATCGACCCGCGCGCCGTCCTTGACCAGGGCAACCACTTGCCCCTCACCCGCCGTTGCGGTGTAGCCGAGAAATTCGGTACCGCCCGATGCTTCGGCGATGTCGAACCAGATATCGTCGGATGCCTTGGCGCCGGAGCCCTTCCACGCGGCACGCGCCGCGCGCTTCTGTTCCGCCATCGCGGTGTCGAAGCCCTCGCGATCGATACCGAAACCTTGCGAGCGCAACGCGTCTTCGGTCAAATCATAGGGAAAACCGAACGTGTCGTAGAGCTTGAACGCGGTCTCACCCGGCAGCGTGGCACCCGGCGCCAGCTTCGCCGTCGCCTCGTCGAGCAGGCGCAGGCCATTGGTCAACGTGCGGCGGAACTGCGTCTCCTCCTGCAGCAAAGTCGATTCGATCGATGCCTGCGCACGCAGCAGCTCGGGATAGGCAGCGCCCATCTCGGCGATCAGCGCCGGCACCAGCCGGTGCATCAACGGTTCCTTTGCACCAAGCAGATGCGCATGACGCATGGCGCGGCGCATGATGCGGCGCAGGACGTAGCCGCGCCCCTCATTGGCCGGCAGCACGCCGTCCGCGACCAGGAAACCGCTAGTGCGCAGATGATCGGCGATGATGCGATGGCTCGCCTGATTGTCGCCAGTCGTCGACGTACCGGTCAGCGCGCCCGATTCCGCGATCAGCGCCTTGAATGTGTCGGTATCGTAATTGTCGTGAACGCCCTGCAGCACCGCGGCGATGCGCTCCAGCCCCATGCCGGTATCGATCGACGGTTTGGGCAAGTCGGTGACGATTTTGTTGTCGGCCTGCTCGTACTGCATGAACACCAGGTTCCAGATCTCGACGAAGCGGTCACCATCCTCGTCCGGACTGCCCGGCGGGCCGCCCGGGATATGATCACCATGGTCGTAGAAAATCTCCGAACACGGTCCGCATGGGCCGTTGTCGCCCATCGTCCAGAAATTGTCCGAGGTCGCAATGCGGATGATGCGTTCTTCGGGCAGGCCGGCGATCTTGCGCCACAAATCGAACGCCTCGTCGTCGGTATGGTAGACGGTGACGGTTAGCTTGTCGGGCTGAATACCCCACACCTTGGTCAGCAAGGTCCACGCATGAGTGATCGCCTGATGCTTGAAATAATCGCCGAACGAGAAATTGCCGAGCATTTCGAAGAAAGTGTGGTGCCGCGCGGTATAGCCGACATTGTCGAGATCGTTATGCTTGCCCCCGGCGCGGACGCACTTCTGGCTCGACGCCGCAGTCACATAGGGTCGCGTTTCGAGCCCGGTGAAGACGTTCTTGAACGGCACCATCCCGGCATTGACGAACATCAGGGTCGGGTCGTTCTGCGGCACGAGCGGCGCGGATTGGACGCGGGCGTGACCGGCGGACTCGAAATAATCGAGGAAGCTGCGGCGGATGTCGTTGGTCGATGTCATGTCGAGCGATCTAGGCGAGGACCGCGCCCTACTCAAGCCACCGGTGGTGGCGGCGCAACGACGGTCAGCGCCAGTGGATCGATGCGGAAGGTGAAGGGCAGCTGCAATTCGGTTACTTCGCCGTCGAGCGCGATGTCGACCGCGCGCGACGGGCCACTGACCTCCATCTCCGCGACATCGCCGATCGCGGCGAAATCCCGGTCGCGCTGGGTCCGGCCGAGCAAGCTGCGAATGGCGAAACCGATCAGCTGGAAACGATGGCTCGGCCCGATCGCGAAGACGGAGAGCAGCCCGTCGTCGAGCGCGCTGCGCTTGCCGGGATGACCCTGCTCGATCTCGTAATGGTTATTGCCGACGAACAACATCGGCGTGACGATCTGACGCGCGCCTTCGGCGCTGCGCAGCCGCAAGCGGTGGTGGCGGATGCGCTTCAGTGTCGCGATACTGGCGGGAATCGCCGCCAGCCATTTC
Source organism: Sphingomonas sp. So64.6b (assembly GCF_014171475.1). NCBI lineage: Bacteria > Pseudomonadati > Pseudomonadota > Alphaproteobacteria > Sphingomonadales > Sphingomonadaceae > Sphingomonas > Sphingomonas sp. So64.6b. The sequence goes on along the minus strand of NZ_CP048817.1, from coordinate 1,403,077 downwards.
GTCACCTTGTGCCGTCGCCGCGTGTCTTCGCGCAGCTCAACCATTTGCGGGTAGAGCCCGATCGACGCGTTGTTCAGGAACATCCGGTCCGCTGCCCAGGCCACATCGATCTTGCGCGTGTCGCGCGCGGCGATGACCTTGGCCGCACCGGGAAGATCGAGCGGAATGCCGAGTTCGCGCGCGAGGTGATTGCGCGTACCGAGCGGCAGGATGCCAAGCGCGGTCCCTTCGCCGCGCTCGACCAGGATCCGCGCTGCGCATCCCAATGTGCCGTCGCCACCGCCGACCACGATCAGCCGCTCACCCTTCAATTCCTTGACCGCGTCGCGCAAACCTTCCGCATCGAGCAGGCGCAAGTCGATCTGCAAGCCGGCCGTGGCGAACGCCGTACGAACCTCACCGGCAAGCGCATCGCCCTTGCTCGCGGCGGTGCCGCCAGCGCTGTTGATCAGGACGGGTATAGCGTCGGTCATCCGAACGGCTTGTCGATCGACGTCGGCGGCACCGAAAACCATTTCGGCCCGGTCGCGGTCATGTGGAAGCAATCCTCCAGCCGGACGCCGAACTTGCCCGGCAGATAAAGGCCCGGCTCGTCGGAAAAACACATGCCGACCGCCAGCGGCGTCTTTTCGCCGCGTACCAGGTTGACCGGTTCATGACCGTCCATGCCGATGCCGTGTCCGGTACGATGCGACAGGCCAGGAAGTTGATAGTCGGGGCCATAGCCATTGGCGGCATAATAGCGGCGCACTGCGTCATCGACCTGTCCTGCCGGCACGCCGATCTTTGCCGCGGCGAACGCGGTCGCCTGTCCATTGCGGACCTGATCCCATACCTTGCGTTGTTCGGCGCTCGCCCCCCCGAACACGAACGTGCGCGACACGTCCGACTGATAGCCCTGCACGGTGCAACCGCAATCCATCAGCACGACTTCGCCTTCGGTGACGATCTGCGGCTTACCGCTGCCGTGCGGATAAGCGGCAGCCTCGCCGAGCAGGATCAGCGCGAATTCGGGACTGCCGCCAAGTTTGCGCGTCGCCGCGTTCATCAGCGCGCCGACCTGGGTATTGGTCATACCCTTTTCGATGCGCGGCCCGGTCCAGCGATAGGCCGCGATCGTCACGTCGGTCGCGGCCTGCATCAGCGCGATCTCGGCCGGTGTCTTGACCAGCCGGCAGCCGCGCACCACCGGATTGGCCGACACGATCTTCGCGCCGGGCAGCGCGCGCGCCAGCCCGTCGACCGCGAAATAACGCGTCGTTTCCTCGATCCCGATCGGACGGGCACTCAGCTTACGATCCTTTAGGAAACCCGCGACGACCGCGAGCGGATCCTGATCCTCCTGCCACACCCGGACATCGGCCGCGATGCCCAGTGATTCGCGGATCGACGGTTCCTCGAAGAACGGCGTGACGATGCACGGATCGCCCTCGACCGGGATCACCACCGCGGTCAGCCGTTCGCTGCGGCCCCAGCGCACGCCAGTGAAATAGATCAGGCTCGATCCCGATTCGATCAACATCGCGCCGATGCCATTGGCCTTCATCAAGGCCTGTGCCCGGGCGATGCGCGTGTTGCGCTCGGCCGTATCGATCGGCCGGGTGGCGCCGGTTATGTCGGACAGCGCCGACAAATCAGGTTCGGCCGCGCGCAGGATTGCTGGTGTCGCAAGCAGCGGCAGCGCTGCTGCACCGGCCAGCAGGCCGCGTCGATCGATCGAAAATGGCCGCTGAATCATGATCGTCCTTTGCTTACCCGATACCGACCAAGCGATACGGTCCTTGACCGCGCGGCCGCAATACCCTTCCCTATCGGCAATCGTTTCTCGGAGAGGTTCATGGCCAAGCGCCTTACATGGTATATCTTGATCGGGCTGGTGCTGGGCCTGGTGGTCGGCTGGGCGCTCAACGCCTGGATCGATGACGGCACCCCCGCCGCAACGGCGGAACTCAAGAACATCGCGTATTATCTCTCGATCGTCACCACGCTGTTCCTGCGCCTGATCAAGATGATCATCGCGCCCCTGGTCTTCGCCACGCTGGTCGTCGGTATCGCTCATATGGGCGACACGGGTGCGCTCGGCCGGGTCGGGCTGCGATCGGTCGCCTGGTTTCTCTGCGCCAGCCTGTTGTCGCTGACGCTCGGCCTAATCCTCGTCCATATCTTCCAGCCCGGCGTCGGATTGAATCTGGCGATCCCGGCCGCGACCGCGGCGAGCGGGATCGATCAGAGCGCGTTCGACCTCGCCAAGTTCGTCACGCATGTCGTGCCGGCCTCCGGTATCGAGGCGATGGCCGATAACGAGATCCTGCAGATCGTTATCTTCTCGCTGTTCATCGGTGTCGCGATCACCGCAATCGGTGAAAAGGCCGCGCCGTTGGTGAGGGGCGTCGAGGCGCTCGCCGCGGTAATGCTGCAGGTGACCAATTACGTCATGCGCTTCGCCCCGATCGCGGTCTTCGCAGCGGTGGCGAGCACATTGGCGGAACGCGGGCCGGGCGTGATCGGTGATCTCGCCTATTTCATGGGCACTTTTTACATCGGTCTTTTCACCTTGTGGGCACTGCTGATCGGCATCGGCTTCCTGTTCATCGGCAAGCGTACCGGGCTGCTGGTGCGCTATATCCGCGAGCCTTTGCTGCTGGCCTTCTCGACCGCATCGTCGGAAGCGGCTTATCCGCGCACGCTGGAAGCACTCGACCGGTTCGGCGTCCCGCCCAAGATCGCCAGTTTCGTGCTGCCGCTGGGGTATTCGTTCAACCTCGACGGCTCGATGATCTACATGACCTTCGCGTCGCTGTTCATCGCCCAGGCGTATGGCATCGACCTCAGCCTGGGACAGCAGATCACCATGTTGCTGGTGCTGATGGTCACGTCGAAAGGTATTGCCGGCGTGCCGCGCGCCAGCCTGGTGGTGATCGCCGCCACCCTGCCGATGTTCAAGATTCCGGAGGCCGGCCTGTTGCTGATCCTCGCGGTCGATCACTTCCTCGACATGGGGCGGTCGGCGACCAATGTGATCGGCAATGCCGTCGCGGCGAGTGTCGTGGCGAAATGGGAAGGCGATCTCGATCCGCGCGAACCGGCCGAGGTCGAACCACCCCATGCGCCGTCCAAGGGCCTGTCGGGCTAGGGCAGTGTATCTACCCCACCCGTCCTTTCGAGAACGGGTGGGTGAGTTTGCGCAATCCTATTAGCGATCAGGCATAGGCATAGGGCCCGCCCTTCTCCAGCGCGACCTGATAGGCCGGGCGGGTGTGGATTTTGTCGAGCCAGGCGATCGTCGCCGGGCGTGAGGCGTCGAGCCCGGCACGGCTGCGCGCGGCTTCGAGCGGAAAGCTCATCATGATGTCCGCCGCGGTCATCTCGTCGCCGGCAAACCAGGGACGGTTGGCGAGTTCGGCTTCGACATAGTCGAGATGGACATCAATCATCGGCTGGATGCGTTTCATCGCCTTTTTCCCGAACAGCGGGATACGCGCGAGCACCAGCTTGAGCAGCAGCGGCGGCATCATCGAGCCTTCGGCATAATGCAGGAAATGACGGTAGCGCAGCACTGAATCGCGATGCGCCAATGGGCCGAGCTTTCCATCGGCCTTTTCGACCAGATATTCGACGATCGCGCCGGTTTCGGCGATCGTCACACCAGCCTCTGTGTCCTCAATGACCGGCGATTTGCCGAGCGGGTGGACGCGTTTGAGTTCGGGCGGCGCGAGCATGGTCGCCTTGTTCCGCTCGTAACGCTTGATCTCATAGGGCAGGCCGAGTTCTTCAAGCATCCACAGGACACGTTGCGAGCGCGAGTTTTCGAGATGATGGACAATGATGGTCATGGCAGTCCTCTCCTGCTTTGCCGGCACGCTAGCGGCTTGCGAGACGATGTCGAGCGGATCAGCTTTCCGGCCGAAAGCGCCACCCGAAAATGCCGATGAAACGCGAAAGGCCCGCCATAACAGGCGGGCCTTCCCATGTGTTTGCGACGCGCGGGACGCCGACTTGAAACTGGCGGGATCGTGATACCGTCCCTCTCCCCGTCGGGAGAGGGAGGGCTTACATCTCCTCGCCGTCATCCTCTGGTTCGGGGCCGGCCATCATTTCTTCGGCGACCTTGTCGGTGCGCGTGCGGATTGCCTTTTCGAGGCGGTCGCACATTTCCGGATTTTCCTTGAGGAAGGTCTTCGAATTCTCACGCCCCTGACCGATGCGGACACTGTCATAGGAGAACCAGGCACCCGATTTTTCGACCAGCCCGGCTTTGACGCCGAGATCGAGGATTTCGCCGATCTTGGACACGCCCTGGCCGTACATGATGTCGAATTCGACCTGCTTGAACGGCGGCGCGACCTTGTTCTTGACGACCTTCACCCGGGTGGTGTTGCCGATGATCTCGTCGCGATCCTTGATCTGGCCGGTGCGACGGATGTCGAGACGGACGCTGGCGTAGAATTTCAGCGCATTGCCGCCGGTCGTCGTTTCGGGGTTACCGTACATCACGCCGATCTTCATGCGCAGCTGGTTGATGAAGATCACCATGCAGCGCGAACGGCTGATCGATCCGGTCAGCTTGCGCAGCGACTGCGACATCAGGCGAGCCTGAAGGCCGACATGGCTGTCGCCCATTTCGCCCTCGATTTCGGCACGCGGCACGAGAGCGGCGACCGAATCGATCACCAGCACGTCGATCGCGTTGGAGCGGACCAGCGTATCCACAATCTCAAGCGCCTGCTCACCAGTGTCGGGCTGCGACACGATCAACTCGTCGATATTGACGCCGAGCTTCTTGGCATAGACCGGATCGAGCGCATGCTCGGCATCGACGAACGCCGCGGTGCCGCCGCCCTTTTGTGCTTCGGCGATGACATGCAACGCGAGCGTGGTCTTGCCCGAGCTTTCCGGGCCGTAAATCTCGATCACCCGGCCACGCGGCAGACCGCCGACGCCGAGCGCGATGTCGAGCCCGAGCGAGCCAGTCGAGATCACCTCAACCTGCATCGTCTCTTTCGAGCCGAGCCGCATTGCCGAACCCTTGCCGAACGCGCGATCGATCTGCGCGAGTGCTGCGTCGAGCGCCTTTTGGCGCTCAGTCGACGCCTTATCGTTGGAAACTGCCATTTTGCTGTCGATGACCTTCAAGTTCGCCGCCATTGGAGCCTCCGCCGCTAGACCTATACCGCCACGCATTCAATGCGTGTTAAGGCCTTGTATCGCGTTTGTTCTCATAGAACAAGAGCGGAACATAAAATTTGTTGGAGCCGTTATGGAACGCCCATGAAATCAAGGTTGCCGAATTGTGGCGCATGACCGGCAGGACAATTAGTTAAGCGCTTCCAGTGCCTTGGCGACGCCATCCATGGTGAATGGTTTGGCCAATCTGGGACGTTCGCGATGCTCCTCGATTATCGCTTCACCGCTTCCGCCACTGGCGAAAACGAACGGAACACCAATTCCCGCCAGCGCATCGGCAATCGCAAAACTCTTTTCCCCACCGCGCAGATTCACATCGAGAATCGCCGCGTCGATTCCACCCGCTTCGATCAGCGCCAGCGCATCGGCGACATTATCCACGCTGCCGGCCAGCTGCTTGCCCAGCACGTCGAGGAAATCCTCAAGCATCATGGCGATAAGGGGCTCGTCCTCGACAATGAGGATATGCTGCGGTGAGCTCATGTCGCGGCTTTAGCCGCAGGCCGATCATCGCGCCAAGTTATTTCGCTGTCAAAACGCTACGAGCGGCTTCGGCAAGCTGTTGCACCGAGAAGGGCTTGGCGAGAAACTGGACATTGTCGAGGTCGATCGACTTGCGCAGCGTCTCCTCGGCATAGCCCGACATGAACAGGATCGGCAGATCGGGATAACGCTCGCGAACATGTCGGACCATGGTCGGACCATCCATCAACGGCATCATCACGTCGGAAATGAGCAGGTCCGGCTTCTCGCTGCGCGCCAGCACTTCCAGCGCGGCCTCGCCATGTTCCGCGGTCAGCACGGTATAGCCCTGGCGAGTCAGCGCGCGCTCGGCGACCGCGCGGACCATGTCTTCGTCTTCGACCAACAGGATCGTGCCGGTACCCCATAGATCGGCCGGCTTGTCTTTCGGCACGGCCCGCGCCGCGGCCGGTGGTGGCGCTTCGACGACACCGCTCGCGGTATGGACCGGCAGATAGATGGTGAAAACCGCGCCAGGCCCGCCCTTGTTATTGTCGGCGAAGATATAGCCGCCCGATTGCTTGACGATGCCATAGACGGTCGAGAGCCCGAGTCCCGTCCCCTTGCCCACTTCCTTGGTGGTGAAGAAGGGTTCGAAGATCTTGGGCAAGATATCGGCCGGAATACCGCTGCCGGTATCGGCGATCTCGAGCGCGATATAATCGGCGATCGGCAGGATGTCGGAGCCCATCTTGCGCACATCCGCAATGGAGACCGACTTGGTCAGGATCGACAATGTGCCACCGCCGCGCGGGTCGCGCGCGAGCATCGCATCGCGCGCATTGACCGCGAGGTTGACCACGACCTGTTCGAGCTGGCCGGGATCGGCGCGCACTGGCCCCAGATTGCGGCCATGCTTGACGGTCAGCGCGACCGTCTCGCCGAGCAGGCGCTTGAGCAGGTTCGAGACTTCGGAAATGACATCGGGCAGTTGCAGCACCTGCGGCCGTAACGTCTGCTGACGCGAAAAGGCGAGCAACTGGCGAGTCAGGCTGGCGGCGCGATTCGAATTCGCCCTGATCTGCTGGATGTCGTCATAATCGCTGTCGCCAGGGGTATGGCGCATCAGCATCAGGTCGCAATGCCCGATGATCGCGGTCAGGATATTATTGAAATCATGCGCGACGCCGCCGGCAAGCTGGCCCACTGCCTGCATCTTGGTCGCCTGCGCAACTTCGCGCTTGAGCCGGGTTTCCTCGCCATTGTCCTTGAGGCTGAGCAGCACCGCAGCATCGCCCAGGCCGCGCGCGCCGGCGATCGACAAAGCGACTGGTTCGTCGGGATGATCTTTCAACCGTACCGCAAGGTCGGTCGAATGCGTCGCGCCATTGGCAAAGCGCCGGATCGCGTCGGCGACCACACCCTTGTCCTCCCGCACCAGCAGGTCGCCGGGATAAAGCGGCGGCGCCGCGGCATCGACCTGCGCCGCACGTGCGAACGCGTCGTTCATCTGGATGAAGCGGCCATCGCGATCGACCAGCGCCATGCCGAACGGCATGAGGCTGACCAGGCTGCGCACATGCGCCGATGCGCTACCGCCAATCGCCGGGGTGTCGCCGCCGCCCTCGTCATCGAGCAGCGCGACAAGCATCGGCGCGTCTTCGCCTTCGAGAAAGGGTATCTGCAGCACACGCAGCGGCACGCCGGTCAGGCCTTCGCGTTCGAAACGCACCAGGCCATGGCTGTCGGTGATCAGGAAGCGAGCGAAATCACGCCCGGCGATCGCCCCTTCCTCATGCCCCATCGCGCGCGCGCGGAACACGCGGTTGGCCGAACGGATGCGCCCGTCGGGCCCGATCAGCGCGGTCATGATCCCCGCAGCGGCGAGCCGGTCTCCAGTCGGGCCGCCGATCATTCCCTCGACCGAGGTGGCGAGGTCGAGCCCCTCGGCGCCGCGGAAGCGCCACACGAGCAGATCTTCGTCGCGTCCGGCACGTTCGACTTCCGCCGCAAGCGGCGTGCCCCGCGCGATCAGGCGATCGACTGTGGCCGTGCCGTCGCGCCACGCGGCGCGGCCAGCGGTGCTCAGGCGATCCACGCCGGCATCGTCGATCGGCAGGCCGGGCGGCGTCGGAAAACCGGCAAACAGCGTCTCGTAACGGTCGTTGGCGCATACCAGTCGCCCGGCGCGGTCAGTGATCGCGACCGCATCGGCGCTGCTTGCCGCAAGCGTGCGCGCGACGGTCCAGTCGGCCTCGACCTCGCCGGTGCGGCTTTGCGGAAACAAGCGGCGTGCCGCGACGAGACAACCGACAATGACCAGCGCAGTGGCCAGGAAGGCGCCGGCGATCGGTAAATTGCCGATCAGCCCAAGGATGATCAGCGCCGCGGCTACGCCGCAACCGCCAGCGATCAGCGCGGCGCTGCGCGCTGGACTGAGTGACGGGGTCGGAGGTGCGGGAAGGCTGGCCATTGCCCGCCCCTCTTTGGCCGCGCTCGGTGCATCGTCAAGCGGTTACCAGATGCGAACGCGCTGTTCCGGTGCCAGATAGAGTTTCTCGCCCGCTTCCGGCTCGAATGCGCCGTACCAGGGATCGAGATTGCGCACGATTCCCGCGCGCAGCTGCGAGGGCGCGTGCGGATCGGTCTTGAGGCGCTGGATCATGTCCGCCTCGCGATAGCTGCGCCGCCACACCTGTGCCCAACCGAGATAGAAACGCTGGTCGCCGGTGAAACCGTCGATCACCGGCGCGGGCTTGCCGCCGAGCGAAGCGTGATAGGCGTCGAACGACGCGCTCAGGCCGGCCAAGTCGGCGGTATTCTCACCCAGCGTCAGCGTGCCGTTGACCTTGCGGCCGGGCAGCGGTTCATAAGCGTCATATTGCGCGACAAGATTGCCGGTCAGCTTCTTGAAGCTCGCCACATCGGCGGGCGTCCACCAGTCGGTCAACCGGCCCTTCAGATCATATTTTGCGCCCTGATCGTCGAAATGATGGCTCATCTCATGGCCGATCACTGCGCCGATGCCGCCATAGTTGATCGCGGGGTCGGCATTGGGATCGAAAAAGGGCGGCTGCAGGATCGCCGCCGGGAAGGTGATCGCGACCAAGGTCGGGTTGGCCTGTGCGTTGACCGTCATCGGGGCCAGGCCCCACTCCCAGCGGTAGATCGGCTTGCCCAGCTTCCCGGCATTATAATCATGCGCCCATTGATTGGCGCGCAGCGTGTTGCCGAACGCGTCGCCGGGCGCGACGCGCAGCGCCGAATAATCGCGCCACTTATCGGGATAACCGATCCGCGGCGTGAACGCGGCGAGCTTGGCGTGCGCCTTGACCTTGGTTTCGGGCGCCATCCAGTCGAGCTTGTCGATCCGCGCGTTCATCGCGGTAATGATGTTCTTGACCAGTGCATCCGCCGCCGCCTTGGTTTCGGGCGGGAAATATTGCGCGACGTAAAGCTTGCTGACATCGTCGGTCAGCACACCGCTGGTATAATCGACGCCGCGTTTCCAGCGCGCCTGCTGTTCGGGCGTCCCCGACAGCACGGTGCTGAACATCGCGAAATTCTCCTTGTCGAACGCCGTTGGCAGGACCGACGCGAACCCTTCGAGCGAGCGGATCAGCAACTGATCCCGGAGTACGCCGACCGGTGTCGCGCCGATCAATTTGGCGATGCCGCTGATCGCGCTCGGCTGGCCGACGATGACGCTATCGGCCGGAATGCCGATACCCCTGAAATAGGTCGCGAAATCGAAACCGGGCGCGGACTTCCCCAGGTCGGCAACCGTCATCTTGTTATACGTCTTGTCGGCATCGCGGCTTTCGGCGCGGGTCCAGCTAACCTGGGCGATCCCGGTTTCGAAATCGACGATTGCCCTGGCCCGCGCATCCGCATCGGGCTCGCCGGCAAACGTGAACATTTTCGCGATATGCGCCTGATAGGCCGTCTTGGCGGCGGCAAGCTTGGCATCGTTCGCATCAAGATAGAAATCGCGGTCGGGCAGGCCGAGGCCACCTTGGCGCATCTGCAAGGCATAGGCGTCCGGATTCTTTTGATCCTGCGAGACGCCGGTGTTGAACGGCACGCCGACGCCGTTGCGATCGGCCTCCGCAACCAATGCGGCATAACCGGCCGGCGACTTCAGCGCCTTGATCTTGTTCAGCCATGGCTTGATCGGCGCCAGCCCTTTGGCCTCGATCGCCGCCTGATCGAGATAGGCGGCATAGGCCGCACCGATCTTAGAACCGGGCTTCGCCTTCGCTGCCTCCAGGATGCCACGCGTCCGTTCGCGCGACAGGTCCTGCAGCAGGTCGAACGCGCCAAAATTGGCCTTGTCCGCCGGGATCGGCGTCTTTTCCACCCAGGCACCGTTGGCGAAATCATAGAAATCGTCGCCCGGCGCCACCTTGCGGTCCATGCCGGTCTCGTCAAAGCCGAAGCTACCGATCGATGGCTTGGCAGCGGCCTCGATAACCGGGGCATTTTGCGAAGAGCTGGCAGCAGCGCAGCCTATAAAGGCGGTGGCGGACAACAGCAGCGTTACGAACGGCGTTCTGGACATTGGGGCATCCGAAAATTCAGGGAAGGATGCCGTGTTCTAGTCGAACAATACGCCCAGTCAATTTGGGGCCGTCAATTTGGGGTCAATTTGCCGGATCGACCACCCTCGACCGGTGGCGATTGCGCCATTTACGCGCGATCCACAGGCGCCAGCCGAGCGCGCTGGCGAAATAACCGACGACGGCAAAGGCGACGGTGATGATCAGCAGCCCAATCGCAGTGGCCGGCGCCGCTTCCGACGCGATCCAGCTCAGCCAGCCGGCATTCGCATCGACGGTGTTGGCGATCGGACTGCCCGGCACGTGCGCGTCCAGGCGCAGCACGGAGCGGCCGATCCAATAAGCGGCAACCCATAAAGGCGGCGTGGTGAAAGGATTAGTGATGAAGGTGGTGAGCGCCGCCGCCGGGATATTGGCGCGAAATGGCAGCGCGAGAACGGCGGACAGCGCCACTTGCGCGACCGGCGCGAGGATGCCGGTGACCATGCCCAGCGCGACGCCGCGCGGCACCGAGCGACGCGTGAAGCGCCACAGCTCCGGCCGCAACACACGGTGCGCGACGGGCTTGAGAAAGCGATTGCTCTCCATGCTTTCGCGCGTGGGCGTGTTGCGCCGGCACCATGCGACGAACTTGGCGAACACCCCCTGCTCAGCCACGATCACGCATCAACCTTCCCTGCTCGCGCTTCCAGTCGCGCTCCTTGATCGTCTCGCGCTTGTCATGCGCCTTTTTGCCCTTCGCCAACGCCAATTCCACCTTCGCCTTGCCCGACGAATTGAAATAGATCGACAGCGGCACCAGGGTCATGCCCTCGCGCGCCACCGCCCCGTGCATCTTGTTTATCTCCCTCTCGTGAAGGAGCAATTTACGGGGGCGCTTGGGCTCATGGTTGAAGCGGTTGCCATGGCTGAATTCGGGCACGTTGGAATTAATCAGCCAGACCTGGCCGTCATCGACTTCGGCATAGCTTTCGGCGATCGATCCCTGGCCGGTGCGCAACGCCTTCACTTCGGTGCCGGTCAGCGCGATGCCGGCCTCATAGACCGTCTCGATCGCATAATCGAATTTGGCGCGCCGGTTCTCGGCAACGACCTTGGTCTTTTCGAAGGTGGCGGGTTTGGGACGGGCCATGGGAGGTGGGCATGTAGGCGCGGGCGAAGCGGATTGGAAGCGGGGGTGATAACTTAGCACCGCACTCACCTCCAATGCAGCGCCGCTCACCTCATCGCCATCCCCCACCCCCTCGTCACCCCAGCGAAGGCTGGGATCTCAAGCGATCATGTGATGAGGTCGAACAAATCATTCCACTCAGGATTGGTTTCCTCAATCAAGCGGATCTTCCAATCACGCTTCCACGCCTTCAATGCCTTTTTCTCGAGCGATCGCGAATTCGATTTCATCGTGCCATTCGACGAGCATCAGGGTCTTGATCCCATATCGCCGGCAAAATGCCGATCCAACGTCGCGACGGTTTTGATCGACACGCTGGGCGAGATAGGCGGTAACGCCGATGTAGATCATGCCGCGCGGTTTGTTGGCCATCATGTAGGTCCAGCCACCGCGTGTCATTTCAAGCGTTCCCCTGCGGCTTGAGACCCCAGCCTTCGTTGGGGTGACGACTGAGGTGTTGGTGACGAAGTTGGAACGAACGTCAGAGAGCGACCGCCAACGCCGCATCCACCGCGCGCTGGCTTGCCTCGTTCGGCCAGGTCATCGGCAAGCGTAAAGCCACAGGCCATTCCGGCCGGATTTTGCCCAGCGCATATTTCACCGGCCCGGGCGATGCGTCGGTGAACATCGCGATGTGCAGCGGATAAAGCCGGTCGTGCAGCGCCAATGCGCCCGCCGTGTCCCCCGCCGCCCACGCCGCCTGGAAATCGGCGCACAGCCGCGGCGCGATGTTCGCGGTGACGGAGATGCAGCCGATCCCGCCCATCGCGTTGAAGGCCAGCGCCGTCTCGTCATTGCCCGAAAGTTGCACGAAATCCCGGCCGCAACCGGCGCGCTGTTCGCTGACACGGCCAAGCGAGCCGGTCGCGTCCTTCACGCCGATGAATATGTCCGGAAACGCCTGGACGATCCGCGCCATCGTCGCCGGCTGGATGTCGGTCACGGTGCGGCCGGGGACGTTGTAGAGCACGATCGGCAGCGGCGATTCCGTTGCCACTGCTTCGAAATGGCGGAAAATGCCTTCCTGGCTGGGCCGGTTATAATAGGGCGGCACCATCAGCGCGGCATCGGCGCCAGCCTGCTTCGCCGCCTTCACATTGGCGATCGCCACGCGCGTATCGTTCGACCCGGCCCCGGCAAGAATGGGCACCCTGCCCTTCGCCTGTTCGGCGCAAACGCGTACCACGTGGAAATGCTCTTCCGCGCTCAATGTCGCGGCCTCGCCGGTTGTGCCGCACGGCACCAGTCCGGCCGAACCTTCGCTGATCTGCCACTCGACGAAATCGCGATAGGCGTTTTCCGCGAACGCGCCGTCGTCTTCGAACAGCGTGACGAGCGCTGGGATCGATCCGGAAAACATGGGTGATATGCTCCTCGCGGGCGATGAATCCCACGTATTTTGTAATTTTGTTCAGCGACAAATAAGGTGCGATGGCCTATTCTGTCCACATGATAGCATCGGTCATCAAATCCGGCGTATTGCTTGCCGGTATCTCAGGGCTCGCCGTCGCATCGGGCGTCCCGCAGGAACAGCTCGGTTGGGGCCGCGCTCAGCAATTGCTTCAGGGACAGACGCCGCAAAGCGCGGCGATGGCCGCAGCGGTCAGCGAATGGAACGCGTTGCGCCAGTCGAGCAGCTATCCGTTCGATCGATATGCGCGCTTCCTGATCGCCCATCCCGGCTGGCCAGGCGAGAACGCGCTACGCCGCACGGCCGAGCGATCGATGGAGGCGGGCAACTGGTCGCCCTCCACCGCGGTCAGTTATTTTCGGCGTCACGCTCCCCTGACCGGGGCCGGCAAGACCCGTCATGCCGAGGCCTTGTCGCTGACCGGCCAGCGTGACGAAGCGCAGGTCGCGGCGCGCAACGCTTGGGTATCGGGACCGCTGTCGGTGACCGACGAGGCGAAGCTGATTTCCGGCTTCCCCGGCGCGCTCCGTTCCGAGGACCATGACGCGCGGATGGACGAACTGCTCTGGCAGGGCTCGACGGCATCGGCGCAACGCCAGATCGCGCTGGTCAGCCCGGGCAAGCGCGCCCTGTTCGAGGCGCGGCTCGCCTTCCGCACCAATGCGGTGGACGCTGCGGAGCGCTCGGCCGCGACGCAGGGTATCGGCGCGAACGATCCCGGTTACATCGCCGATCGCGCGACCTGGCTGCGCAACAATTCCGCCGCACCGAGCGCGCGCTCCTGGCTCGCCCGTCCCCGTTCGCTCGCGCGGCGCCCCGGCGATGTCGAGAAATGGTTCGAGGTGCTGCTCGCCAATGCCCGCGAAGCGGCGAACGACGGTCAGGCCCAGACCGCTTTCGATATCGCGAGCAAGGTTGACGATGCGTTCTCCGAAGGGACCGATATCAGCCGGGCGCCACTGGGTGAGCGCGACGATTATACCAGCCTGGTCTGGCTGGCCGGACAGACCGCGCTCAAGAGGCTCAACAGGCCGGCCGATGCGATCGGCATGTACGACCGTTACGCCCGGGGTTCCCAGACGCCGCAATCGCAGTCCAAGGGTTATTATTGGGCGGGCCGCGCGGCGCTGGCAGCGGGGCGCTCGGCGGATGCCAATGCCTTCTTCACGCGCGCCGCCGGTTATCGCGACCTGTTTTACGGCCAGCTTGCACTCGAGCGGCTCGCGCTGCCGCTGACGCCGCCAGGCAATCCGGTGCCGCGTCCGATCGATGAATCGGTCCGCGCGGCCTATTTCGCACGCGAAACGGTGCGTGCGGCGCAATATCTCGGCACGGTCGGCCGCTGGGAAGATCAGACCGCATTTGTGCGCCAGATCGCAATCGACGCGAAAAGCGACAGCGATCACATGCTTGCGACCGAATTGTCGCGCATGCTCGGCCGGCCCGATCTCGGCGTGATGGTGGGGCGTAGTGCGCTGCAGAATGGTTTCACCGATTATACCACGGTCGCCTTCCCCAATGTCCGCGTGCCGGACACGCAGGCAAGCAACTGGACGATGATCCATGCGATCGCGCGTCAGGAAAGCCAGTTCGACCGCGCCGCGATCAGCCATGCCGGCGCGCGCGGCCTGATGCAGTTGATGCCCGGCACCGCGCGGGAAACCGCGGGCAAGCTGGGCCTGACCTATCAACCGGGCTCGCTGACCACCGACACCGATTATAATATCCAGCTCGGTTCGAGTTATTTCCAGCGCGTCTACAATAACTATAACAGCTATCCGCTGGCCGTCGCGGCGTACAATGCCGGGCCGGGCAATGTGAACAAATGGCTCCGCGCCAATGGCGACCCGCGTACCGGCGCGGTCGACATGGTCGACTGGATCGAGGCGATCCCGATCCAGGAGACGCGCAACTATGTTCAGCGCGTGCTGGAAAATGCCGTGGTCTATGACCTGATGAACCCGGCACGCTCGCGCTCGAGCGGTGCGAACCGGATCAGCTGGTATCTGGGCAAGCAGCGGCCGGGCTGAGCCCCCTTGGATCAACCCAATTATATCACGCCGGCCGGTTATGCCGTGCTCAGCGCCGAATATCGTCACTTGCTGGGCGAGGAGCGGCCCAAGCTGGTCGACGTCATTTCCTGGGCTGCCGGCAATGGCGACCGGTCGGAGAATGGCGACTATATCTATGGTCGCAAGAGATTGCGCGAGATCGACCGCCGGCTCGGCTGGCTGGCGAAACGCATGAAAGCGGCCAAGGTGATCGACCCCGCCGACCAGCCCGACCGCAGCCGGGTCTTTTTCGGCGCGACCGTCACCATCACCGATCAGGATGATGTCGAGCGGGTCCTGACCATTGTCGGAGATGACGAGACCGAAACGGGCTTGGGCAGGATCGGCTGGGGTGCACCACTCGCGCGGGCCTTGCGCGGTGCGGCGGTCGGCGATGTACGCAGGGTGACATTGCCCGGCGGCGAAAAGGAATATGAAGTGGTGGCGATCGTCTATCCGGCAACCGAGCGTTTCATCGCCGCGGATTGACCCGGTGGCGGGTGCGTGGAACGATGCGGCATCGAAACAAAGGATATTCGCCATGCCGATACCCGCCACCTGGTCGCCCAAATTGCTCGCCCTGCTCCGGATCGTTGCGGGTCTGGGTTTCCTGCATCACGGCGTCTCGAAATTCTTCAACGTGCCGCCCTTCCCCGTGCCGCTCAATCCTTTGCTTTACGCGGCCGGTACGCTGGAACTGGTCGGCGGCGCGCTGATCATCATCGGGTTGTTCACGCGGCCTGTGGCGTTCGTCCTTTCGGGCATGATGGCGGTCGCCTATTTCATGGCCCATGCACCGAAGAGCCTCTATCCTTCGGTTAATGGCGGTGAGGCGGCGATGCTTTATTGCTTCATCTTCCTGTTTCTCGCCGCCGCGGGCGCTGGCGCCTGGAGCGCCGACGCAGCACGCAATCGCGCCTGATCCGATCAGGCTGACCATGTCGGTACGATAAAAGCTGCCGGGAATACGACGGATTCCCGGCAGGCCGCGCTCCACTCCCCTCGGCCTGTGCTAGGCCGGTCACGGCGGCGCCCTTCTTGGGCGGTCGTCTTGTAGCATGAGTGGGGGCGGGAATGGCATCGACGCAGCGTGTCTTTATCAGCGGCAAAGTTCAGAATATCGGTTTTCGCGACTGGATCGTGCGGCGTGCGCAGGAAAATGGCGTAACCGGCTGGGTACGCAATCTACGCGACGGCCGGGTCGAGATACTGGTCGTGGGCGAGGACGATGCCGCGACCGCGTTCATCGATGCCTGCCGCCGGGGTTCCGACCTGGCCCGAATCGACAGCCTGCAAGCCAGGCCCGACGACGAACGTGCCCCCAAAGGCTTCACCAAGCGCTTTACCGCCTGAAGCGATAAACGCGGGGTGACGCCACCGTTTACCCAGTGCAGGATGGCGTGATGACCGATACCCTTCCTACCGGCAATGTTGCGCTCCTGATCGACGCGGACAATGCTTCACCCGCGGCGATCGACCCGGTGCTGACCGCGCTTGCCGATCTCGGCACCGTCAATGTTCGCCGCATCTATGGCAATTGGAACAAGCCCGCCCTGAAAGGCTGGGAGGCGGTCGCGCTGCGCTACGCGCTCGAGCCGCAACAGCAGTTCGACCTGACCAAGGGCAAGAACGCAACCGACATGAAGATGACGATCGACGCGATGGACCTGCTCGCCAGCGGTCGCGTGACGGGATTCGGCATCATGTCGTCGGACAGCGATTTCATGCCGCTGGTGACGCGCATTCGCCAGGATGGGCTGAAGGTTTACGGCTTTGGTCGTTCCACCACTCCGGAGGGTTTTCGTGCGGCTTGCAACCGTTTCATTGACGTCGCTGAACTGATTGCCCGCAAGGAGCCTGCCCCTGCCGTCCCCGCCCCGGCGACGCCAGGCAGGGCGCGCAACGGGATCGAACCCGACGTCGTCACCATGCTGATCGATGCCTATAACGCATCTAAACGCGACGCAGGAGGGTTCGCGTCGCTAAGCGAGGTCGGCCAGCGCGCCAGCAACCGTTCGAGTTTTGATGTGCGCAGCTATGGCTATGGCCGGCTATCGGACATGTTCGAGGCCGTGCCCGGATTCGTCGTCGATCGCCGCGACGGCGGGGCATTCGTCAAATTGAAGAAATAAGGAGGTCGCCATGCGCGCATTGATTATCGCCACGGGCGCTCTCTTGCTGACGGCGCCGGCATTGGCCCGGGACGCGTCACCACCACGTGCAAGCATCGATCCGGCACGTTTGTCGGAAATCGTGAAGACGCTTGCATCGGACGAGTATGAAGGACGTGCGCCGGGGACGCCCGGGGAACGCAAGACGATCGATTTCCTCATTGCGCGCTTCAAGGCGATGGGGCTCGAACCAGGTGGCGACCAGGGCGGCTGGACGCAGGCCGTCCCATTGATCCACACCCGAATTGGCGCGGGCGGATCGGTTTCACTGACGGTCGCCAACGGCCAGTCCATGTCGCTCGCTCAGTCGACCCAGATCAACCTGACCACCGTGCGCGATGCGCCGCGTATCGATATCGCGGCGGCGCCGCTGGTGTTCGTTGGCTATGGGGTCAGCGCACCCGAGGCCGGCTGGGACGACTTCAAGGGCCTGGACCTGAAGGGAAAAGTCGCCATCTTCCTGGTTAACGATCCCGATTTCGAGGCGGTGGCCGGAGAGGATGCGGCCGGCCGGTTCGGGGGGCGCCGCATGACCTATTACGGCCGCTGGACCTACAAGTTCGAAGAGGCGGCGCGGCGCGGGGCGATCGCTGCGCTAATCGTCCATGATACCGCCGGTGCCGGCTATGGATGGAGCACCGCTGCGGCATCGAACGGTGAGAATTTCGATATCGTACGTTCCGCCGACGATCCACGTGTCCCGCTCCAGGGGTGGATCGAGGATGACACCGCGACGCGCATCTTCACCGCTGCCGGGCTCGATCTTGGCGCGCTGCGCGTGCAGGCCCGCTCGGCCGGGTTCCAGCCGGTTGAACTCAAGGGTTTAAACTTCAACGCCGCGCTGCCGGTCAATGTCGAGCGGATCGAAAGCGCCAATGTCCTGGCCACTTTGCCGGGCCGGACGCGGCCGGACGAGAGCGTCATGTTCGCCGCGCACTGGGACGCTTATGGCGCCGGTCCGTCCGACGCCCAAGGCAAAACAATCCGCCCCGGCGCGAATGACGATGGGCTGGGTGTGGCGGGCGTGCTCGAACTGGCCAGGGTGTTCAAGGCGGCACCGCGCGCCGATCGAACCATGGTTTTCGCGCTATGGACAGGCGAGGAACGTGGCCTGCTCGGTTCCGAATATTACGCTACGCACCCGCTACGGCCGCTCAGCAAGACGGCGGCAAATCTGACCCTTGATATCTTGCAAACCGCCGGTCCGGCGCAAGATGTCATTCTGGTCGGCGCCGGCAGTTCCTCGCTCGACGCCGATCTGACAACTGCAGCGAAGGCACAGGGCCGCGCGATCACGCCGGAGACCTTTTCCGAGCGCGGCCTGTTCTATCGCGCCGATCATTTCTCCGTCGTGCGCCGGGGCGTGCCTTCACTGCTGCTGATGGCGTTGGGCGGCGCGCCCGACCTGAAAACTGGCGGACGCGTGGCCGGGCAGAAATGGCTCGATGACTATATGACCTGTTATCACAAGACGTGCGACGCTTGGTCCGCCGACTGGGATCTGCGCGGCGCGGCCGCGGACGTCGCACTTTTTAAAACGATCGGCACGTCGCTCGGCAACTCGCGGGTCTGGCCTGTATGGAGCAAGGAGTCAGAATTCGCCGCGATTAGGGCAAAAACATCGGCGGAGCGCCGGTAGTTTGCGGCGCGCGCGGTGGGGATCGCTAGGAGCCGCCTTCTATCGGGCGATCGTGCCGCGCCGCAGTTACAACCTGCTCAGCTCATCGCATATGCAGCTCAATTCACGCCAGAAGCTTCTGCAATCACGGCAAAACGCTGAAACTCCATCTGTCGCGATTTTAACTCGTCGATAGCGTCAGATGAGCCGCGCGGGGGTCGCACGGCGGAATGGGCGAACGAAAATGACCGCAACACAACGGATGATCGTGACCGGCCGCGTACAAGGTGTTGGATATCGTAACTGGGCGGTGAATCGCGCCCGCGCGCTCGGCGTGACCGGCTGGGTGCGTAATACGCATGGCGGCGGTGTCGAGCTCGTCGCCTCGGGCGAGGAAGAGGCCGTCGGCGCACTGGTCGAAGCACTGCGCCAAGGGCCTGAAATGGCCCGCGTCGATCACATCGAAGTGCTCGCCGCTCAGGATGCCAAGTTGAAAGGATTCACCAAGCGCCTAGGCACCTGAGATAGCGCCCCGCGCCCGACCTCACCGGACGTTGCAGCCGGTGAGGTCGGGAGGACGCAACAAAACTGATCAGCGCGTGAGTTTCTTGTACGCCAGGCGCGTCGGACGATCCGCCGCGTCGCCGAGGCGGCGGCGCTTGTCCTCTTCATAGCTTTCGAAATTGCCCTCGAACCATTCGACATGCGAATCGCCTTCGAACGCCAGGATGTGCGTCGCCAGGCGATCGAGGAAGAAGCGGTCATGGCTGATCACCACGGCGCAGCCGGCGAAGCTCTCCAGCGCCTCTTCCAGAGCGCGCAGCGTCTCGACGTCGAGATCGTTGGTCGGTTCGTCGAGCAGCAGGACGTTGCCGCCCTCCTTGAGCATCTTGGCAAGATGGACGCGGTTGCGTTCACCACCGGATAGCTGGCCGACCTTCTTCTGCTGGTCCTGGCCTTTGAAGTTGAACGCGCCGACATAAGCGCGCGTGCCGATCTCCTGCTTGCCGAAACGGAACACGTCCGAGCCGCCCGAAACCTCTTCCCACACCGTCTTGGTCGCGGTCAGATCGTCGCGGCTCTGGTCGACATAACCAAGCTTGACCGTCTGGCCGACGCTGATCTCGCCCTCGTCCGGCGTTTCCTGACCCGTGATCAGCTTGAACAGCGTCGATTTGCCCGCGCCGTTTGGGCCGATCACGCCGACGATACCGCCGGGCGGCAAGTTGAAATCGAGATTCTCGAACAGCAATTTGTCGCCATAAGCCTTGGTCAGGCCCTTCGCCTCGATCACCCGGCCGCCGAGCCGCTCAGGCATCTGAATGAGGATCGCGGCCTTGCCGACGGTGCGGTTCTCCTGTGCAGCGACCAGTTCGTCGAACGCGCGGATACGTGCCTTGGACTTGGTCTGGCGCGCCTTGGGCGTCTGACGGATCCAGGCGAGTTCGTCCTGAATCGCCTTTTGCTTGCCCTGCTCCTCGCGATCTTCCTGTTCGAGCCGCTTGGACTTCTTTTCGAGATAGCCCGAATAGTTGCTTTCATAGGTGTAATAGCGCCCGCGATCGAGTTCGAGCACCCAGTTGACGACATTGTCGAGGAAGTAGCGATCATGCGTCACGAGGATGACGTTACCGGTATATTCCTTGAGGAAATTCTCCAGCCAGGCGACGCTTTCGGCGTCGAGATGGTTGGTCGGTTCGTCGAGCAGCAGAATATCGGGCTTTTCGAGCAACAGCTTGCACAGCGCGACGCGGCGCTTTTCGCCGCCCGACAAATTGACCACCGACGAATCGCTCGGCGGGCAGCGTAACGCTTCCATCGCCTGTTCAAGCTGGCTGTCGAGGCTCCAACCATCGACCGCGTCGATCTTCTCCTGAAGCTCGCCCATTTCGACCAGCAGCGCGTCGAAATCGGTGTCGTCAGTCGGGTCGCCCATCTCGGCGCTGATCGCATTGAAGCGTTCGACCATCTGCGCCACCGGACCGGCACCCAGCTTGACGTTCTCGATCACCGTCCGCGTTTGGTCGAGTTGCGGCTCCTGCGGCAGGTAACCAACCTTGATCCCCTCGGCCGCCCAGGCCTCACCGGTGAAATCGGGGTCGATCCCGCCCATGATCTTCATCAGCGTCGACTTGCCCGACCCGTTCGGGCCGATGATCGCGATTTTCGCGGTGGGCAGGAACTGCAGGTGGATATTGTTGAGCACCGGCTTGGCGGCACCGGGGAAGGTCTTGGTCAGACCCTTCATCACATAGCTATACTGGACGGCCATCGGGGGTCGTGCTCCGCGGGAAAAGAATGCTGGAAATGTCGTGGGCCATGTAGTGGCCGATGGCCCGGTTGGCAAACGCCGGCCGCCGCAAAACCTTTTATGCCTGACCTGTTCGCCTTCACTCAAGAGCGGCTTGTCGAAGTACCGGTCTTCGCTCTAAGTCCCTCACCATTACGAAATGACCGTTGAGCGGCACCCCGGTTGCGGGCGACACGCTCAAGGCGAATGGAGAATATATGTCGCGCACCACAGCCCTGATAGCGGCGCTCGCCGCCACCGCACTCTCCACTCCGCTGATCGCTCAGACGCGCCCGGGCATCACCGCCGCGGCGCCTGTCGTGCCTGCCCAGATCGAAAAAATGCGCGATGCGGCACTGAAGGACGATGTCGCCTATGACATCATCGAAGGGATTACGACCGAGGTCGGCCCGCGCCTTGCCGGTACCGAGGCCGAAGCACGCGCACGCACCTGGAGCCTCGCCAAACTGAAGGCGCTCGGCTTCAAGAATGTCCGGATCGAAACCTATCAGATGCCGGTCTGGGTTCGCGGCGAGGAAACCGCCGAAGTCGTCTCGCCCTTTCCGCAGAAAATGCGCCTCACCGCGCTGGGCAATTCGGGCGCCACCCCGCCGGAGGGCTTGACTGCCGAGATCGCCTATTTCCCCAGCTTCGCTGACCTTCAGGCCGCGCCCGATGGCAGCCTGAAGGGCAAGATCGCTTTCGTCTCGAACGCGATGGTCGCGACACAGGATGGGTCTTCTTACGGCAGCTATGGTGTGGCCCGCTTCGTCGGGCCGAACGTCGCCGCGACCAAGGGTGCGGCGGCGATCGTCATCCGGTCGATCGGATCGGACCATGGCCGCGGGCCGCATGCCGGCCTCACCACCTTCGCCGCCGGGGTAACGCCGATCCCGGCCGCCGCGCTGTCCACCGCGGATGCCGACAACCTCTCGCGCATGATTGCACGCGGCAAGCCGGTGACGCTCAAGCTCGTACTGACACCGCAGCAGACCGGCACGCACGAATCGGGCAATGTCATCGCCGAAGTGCCGGGGTCGGATCCGAAGGCCGGCATCGTCTTGGTCGGGGGACATCTCGACAGCTGGGACCTGGGCACGGGCGCGATCGACGATGGCGCGGGGATTGCGATCACCGCCGCCGCCGCCAAGCGCTTCCTTGATGGCCCCAGGCCGCGCCGGACGATCCGCGTCGTGTGGTTCGGCTCCGAAGAGGTCGGCGGCTTTGGCGGCCGCGCCTATGCCGAAGCGCATGGCTCGGAAAAACACGCGACCGCATCAGAATCGGACTTCGGCGCCGATCGGGTCTGGCGCTTCGAAGTTAATCTGCCGGAAAGCGCGAAGCCGGTGGGCGATCGACTCGCAGCCGCACTCGCCCCGCTCGGCATCGTACGCGGCAAGGGACTCGGCGGTGACGGCTCGGATGTCGGCCCGATGATGCAGAAAGGCGTGGCGGCGATCGACCTGAATCAGTCTGGCCAGCGCTATTTCGATTACCACCACACGCCCGAGGATACGCTCGACCGTATCGATCCGGAACAGCTGCGCCAGAATGTGGCAGCATGGACCGCGATGCTCGGTATTATAGCCAATGCACCTGAGGAAATCGGGTCGGTCACACCCAGATAAGCGACGAACCGAGTGCCAAGAACCTTGCGGCAAGCTGAATTAAGGCAGGATCATGATCAAATTGCGATTGACGGTGCGATATTCGCCGCTATTTGCTCAAGCTTCGTGACAGCATTCGGGCTGGCCGCGAATATTGCTATGCTTGGGAGCAACCGCATGAAGAAAATCGCCTTTGTTCTCGCCGCCGCCGGCCTGATGTCCGTGGCTGCCTGCACCAAGTCGCCGGAAGCCGCAGCCGTTGAAAACAACGCTGAGATGGTTGCCGACAACCTCGAAATCGGCGCTGACAATCTGGAAGCCGCCGCTTCGAACACCGCCGACGCGATCACTGAGAACGCCGGCAACGTTGCTGACAACATGAACGCAGCAGCTGACAACGTTCGCGAAGCCGCGGACGCCAAGACCGACAACATGTAATCAGCTTGATCGGGTTTCGGCCCGATCGGTTTGATGCGGAAAGGGCGTCCCTTCGGGGGCGCCCTTTTTCGTTGCGCCGGGCAAAGCGATAGCGAAGCTATCGCAAGCCTGTAGGCGCAACCGGCCGGCGGCGCCCACAGCGCCGACCGACGACGTGGCTTTGCCACGGCGCATTACTGAGCCGCGACCTCCGCCCCCTACCCCTCGATATAATCGAGATAACTGATCACATCGTTGCTGGTCTGCAGAAACAGTCCGTCCTGCACATCATCGGTTTGCGCCGCGGCCAATGCGAGCGCCTCGCCCAGCGTCCCGTACACCAGCGTCGCGGCAGCCCCGTCATCACCGAGGTGATAGAGCCTGACGGCAACGTCGTCGGAAATGGTGCGCATCTCTTTTTCCCGCCCGGCAATTTGCTCGACGGCGATGACAATATTCCCCGCCACTATGCAATCGTCATTCGCTTAACCTCGGCCCATACGCCGCAATGAACGCCCGCTGACAGCGCGCGCCAGCAGCACTTCTGGTCAGCGACACCGGATATAGATCGGATTTCCGATGAGCCGGGGATGTCCGCCCGACAGCACTGTCGCGCTGATCCAGCCGCAGGCCTGGGCTCGATTCAGCGAGAATGAACGCCATTCATCTGGCCCGGTCACCACCGCCTGATGCGACGGGTCGGGTTTTCCGTTGGCGATGACCTGAATCGTGCCCTCGGTCATGCCGACCACATGCACCTTGAGCTCGAGCGTTCCGACGAACTGCAGGGTCTCGCCCATCACGGCGCGGGCGGCGCCCGATATCGCCTGCAATTCGAGCAGCCGGTCGCGACTGCCATCGACATCGATGAAGACGTTGCCGGCGCGAATCCCGGCAATGATCGCCGGCGTCGACAGCGCCTCGGCACGGACCACGGTGGTCGGCCGGCCGATTGGCGCCTTGCCGGCGGGCGCGTCGGGATCATGATTGTCGCTGCCGCCGATGCCGGTCAGGCGATGACCTTCGTTGAGCCGGGCGTACCAAAAGCCGACTCCAGCCAGGGGACCTTCCGCCATGGTGCCGTTGACGGCCTCGATCGCCGTGATGCCGGCATAGTCGGTGGCCGGCCATGTCCAGCCACATCCCATACACGCTTCACCCGAGGGCAAGGCGGGATGGTTGATCGACATGATCGCGCCCGCCTCGGCAACTTTGCGTTCCAGCGCGGCGACATTCGGCACACCCTTGCTGCCAATCCTGAAGTCGACGAAATGCGATGGCGCGAAGATATTGGCATGGCCGCCGAAAGTGGTGACCTCGACGCCCGGGATCAGCAAAAGCCGATCGAACCAGGGCTGAAGTTCGCGCAGGGCTCCCAAATGGGCGACCGTGTTGTGATCGGTGACCGCGACGAAATCGAGCCCCGCCTGCGCTGCGGCTTCGATCGTGCGGAACAAGGGGCACGGCACGCGTTTGCCCGACTGGCTGAGACAGCTTCCATCGCTATTAGCGTCATGCATGTGCAGATCGCCGCGGTACCAGCCGGGCGCATCGTTCAACGGCGCATCGGCGATCGCCGCAGTCGCCCTGCGCGCCGTGCCGCGGTCGAAAAAGACGCTGACGGTATAAGCACTGCAGCTTCCCGCTCGCGCATTGGGAACGCCGAGCGTGACCCGCCAGCGGCCCGCCGGAATGGCGCCGGAAAGATAACCGGGCGACGCATCGCTCGGGCCGATCGTGAAACGGTCGCGCGCACCACCACTCCATCCGCGGAACGTCTTGGGATCCCATATGCCCAGATCGATCACCGTCTTGTTGGCCTTGTCATAGGACAGGGTCACGGTGATCCGTTCGACGCCGGTCGGCACGTCAAACGGCACTTCCCTGTAATGCTGGTGGTCGGCACCGGTCACGACACCCCTGGCACGAAAATCAGGCGCCGCCGGCTCGGCCGCCGCCGGAGTGGTGACGGCCAGAGCGAGCAGCAAGGCAAACAGGGTCCGGGCCAGCACCATCAGAATTTGAAATCCACCGCGAACCGAACGTTGCGACCGAGAATCGGTCGACCGATGAACAACTGATCATTGGCCTGACCGCTGGTCAACTCGCCGGCGCGCGGATTGCCCTCGGTCAAACCGAGCTGATTGGTCAGATTGTCCCCGTAAGCCCAGAGCGTGATCTGGTCGGTCAGGCCGAAACGGACACTGGCGTTGATCACGGTATAGGCTGGCAGCTTCGAGATGTTGGCGGCGTCGGCATAACGATCTGAATAATATTCGACGTCCATCTGGGCGCGGAAGCGTTTGTCGAACAGATTGACCCCCGGCGTCGCCCGCAGCGCGACCTTTGGAACGCGCAGCAGCTGATTGCCCGAATAGTCACGACCGGTTAGCTGCTGGGTACCATCCTGCTTCGTTGTGACTTCATTGAAACGCAAGTTACGGAACGTGGCTTCCTGCACCGTCGCGTTGACCGTGAAGTCGAACCACTCGACCGGGCGGATCGTACCCTCAAACTCGACGCCATAAGCGCGCGTATCGGTATAGACGGTCTGCGAGGTGTAACCGCCGGTGCTGCTGTTGAACTGAAAGTTTGAGATCGAAAAGGAATCGAAATCGGTCAGGAAGCCCGTCGCATAGACACTGAGCAACGGGGTCGAGGCCTTCACCCCGGCTTCCCACATGCGAATGCCCTGGATCACTGGTACCGCTGTGGCGCTGGTGATGAAACTGCCCACGCTCGGCAGGCGGAAGGTGGAGGTGTAGCGCCCGAACAGGCCAGCGGAATCGCTGAACTGCCAATTGCCGCCGATCGTGAAGCCGACATGATCGAAGCGCCGGTCGAACGGGGTAAACAAGCCGTTTCCGGTCAGCACATTATTGTCCGCCAGCGTGCTCGCGTCGCCGAGGTTGACCGTCTTTGTCCCCTCCTGCGCCCCCTTGGTCGTGACGCGCTCATAACGGACACCTCCATCGATCCGCAGCTTCGGCGTCACCTGCCACTCGTCCGACGCATAGAGCGCGATCGTATCCGACGAACCCGATCCATTGGCAAATTCCGAGCCATAACGTGACACGCCGTTCTGCGTCAGCGAACCGACGACCTGACCGGCAGCGTTGACCGCGACGAGATCGAGCAGCCGCGAATTGTCCGAAACATCCTGCAATGTCGTCGCCGAATAGCGCCGGAACGTCTCATCGATATGCGCGAAATAAACGCCGAACGCGATGTCGTGCGTCTGACCAAACAGATCGAATTTGCGGGTCAGGCGCAGGTCGTCGAGGAATTCGCTCTCGTCGACCGTCACCGGGCGCGCGCTGTTCTCGAAGATCAGGCCGTTGCCGTTCTGGCCTGTGAGATTGAATGCCTGGCCGGTGTCGGTGTAGCGAAGCACCAGGCCCGCGGCGCTGGGATAGGCGGCGAGCAACGCGGCCTGTTTCGAGGCGACATAAGCCGCGCCGATATTGATCGCAGCCGGATAGACGCCATTGCGAACAGTCGCCGAATCGCGATAGCGCGCCTTGTTGGAGAGCGTCCAGCCGTCGCCGAACTCCCAGTCCGCCATCGCCGAAAACTGGTCGAGCCGAATGCTGCTGCCATCGGTATTGTCGAATGAGACCGGGCCATTAGCGTTGCGCAGCGTCAGGAACGCGCTCGCGCGGCTCGCGGTGGTGCCATAATGCGGGTCGAAGCCGGCGATGCCGACGATATTGCCATCGCGATCCTTGCTCAGCGGAATGCCGGTATAGAAGACCGCATTGTCGGCGAGCCGCTTGTAACTCAGGCTGACATGGCCATTGCCGAAGTCGCGCGACAGATCGGCGCGTATCTGGCCGCCCTTGTTTCCGGTATAGCCCGGATCGCGGACACCCCGTTCGTTGCGGTAGAAGCCCCCGACATCGACTTTCCAGCCCCCGCCGATCGGTCCGCCGACCCAGCCGTCGAAGCGATACAGGTCAGCGGTCGGTCCGTAGAGTATCCGAGCATTGCCCGAGAAGGAATCGCCGGGCCGCTTGGTGATGAAGTTGACCACGCCGCCCGGCGCGTTCGGCGAAAAGATCGAGGACGGGCCGCCGCGTACGACCTCGATTCGGTCGATAGACTCGTCCATCCGGAATGCCTGATCAGCGTTGAGATAACCAAGCGAGGGATCATGCTGCACCGGCAGACCGTCCTCAAGCAGGTTGATCGAGCCGAACCCGTCGACTGGAATGCCGCGCGCGCGGACATTGCCGCTGCCCTCGCCACCCGAGGCCTCGACCCAGAATCCGGGCACCGACTTCAATGTCTCGGTGACGCTGGATGGCGCGCGCGACCGAAGCGCATCGTTCGACAAGGTCGTGATGGCGTAACTGGTTTCGAGCTTGGTCCGCTCGCCGCTGCCGGCGCGGCCGGTGACGATGATGTCCTCATCGCTATTCGGCGTTTCTGCAGGCGGCGACGCGTCGGCTTTCGTCTGGGCGAACGCCAATGTACCGTACGTCATCGACAGAACGGCCATCCCAAGGCCGGCCATCTTCGCTTTCATCATCATTTGCGCGTCCCTTTAATCTCTAACGGATCAAGCGACCCCGCTAGGATCGGCGCGTTGCGCTTTCACGATGATCGGACGACGGAATGATGACGAAACCGGGCACTTAATTTGACAATCGGGCCGCATGAGCCCGGCCGTCGCCACGTCGTAAAGCGATCGAACGGCGCGCCGCCGTTCCCCTGCCCACTCCGACAAAACCCGAACCGCCCTCGTATGACAGCGATGGGAGCAATGCAGCATATGCCGGAACCGACGTTGATTTTACTGGTATAGCCAGCGGACTTTTAATCCTCTGGGCGGATGCCAGAATCGCGGACGCGCAGCGCGAGAAACGAGGCTCGCTGTAAACCGTGTGCAAACCCCTTTTCGCGGGCACAAAAGGCGGAGGCACGATCGAGATGGCGGCCAGCCACGAGGACATGATGGCCGGCAGCCACACGACGGCGCGACAACCGCGCACCGAACCCGCCATAGGCGCCAAGCACCAGGATCGTCCCCGCGGCATGGACCGGTTCAGCTGCAATGGGGGGTGCGTGCACCATTGCCGCTGATCGGAGCGGCGGCGGGTGGATTGTGTCCAGCGCAATTATGCGGGATTCGGTACATCGGCTCAACGCTTCGGGCCAAACGGGGACGAGGGCGGCTTGGCGGATTGACTGTAAGCGGCAGTGAGGGGGCGAATCACCGCGATCGACTTGTCGAAGGCGATCGTAACCGAACCCTCGAACACGACATATCTTCGCCTCGGATCGTCCCACTGATAAGCGGGCTGGAGATTCCTGGGTGTGCCGGGAGCAAAGGCGATCGTCTTGACCCGGATCGGCGGGCGATCGGCAAAGAAGATGGCGAGACCTCCCGCGGGACAAGGCGCCCTTTTACAATAGATCTGCTGGTAGCCCACCGAGAAACGGCCGTCATGGACCGTCGGCGGAGTCGGGTGCGGCGGCAGGCACGGCCCAAGACTGCACAACTGCTCTTGCCGTTCGGACGCGGCACGGAGGGGCGCTGCGACCAGGGTGGCCACTGTGATGGCTGCCAAAGTAATCCCGCAACCGGAAATTCGATGAAGAAGGGTCATTGCTGTTCCCCAGATGTCGGCAGGTCCGGATTACGCCGCTGATCCACCAGCGCATCCCACGAACCTAGGATGCGGGTCCGGCACCGTTCGGCGACATTGCCGCCTGTCGGAATTGAAGCCCGAGCGATTCTTACGAGGAGCCAGTCAAGAAAATCGCAAAGATGCTCACCGTCGCCCTGTGGATAGCCTCGTTCGCCACGGTCTCGCCCGTCATGGCGCAGGACACGCCGAGCGAGACCCCTGCGCCCCAGCCCGCGGCGGGCGATCAGATCAAACAGCTAGGCGGGCAATTGCTAATGTCGCTGTTTGACCGGATCGTGCGGGGCAACGCGAAGCCGGCTGTTACAGCGACACCGACCGAAGAGCAGCCACAAGTGCCGGCAGAAGAGCCTGTCGTCGCGGAGGAGGCGCCACAAGAGCCCGTTGCCGAAGGCCAGCCACCGGAACCACAAACGGCATCAGCGATATCCTATGGTAAGATCCGGTCGCGATCGCCGGGGGCCAGCAGGTGTCGCGCTTGCCGAACAAGCGGTAGCGGTTGCGCGCTATCAGGCGATAGGCCGCGTCGCGGGCCGGTCGCGGCACCGCGCGCGCGATTGCCGCCAGTCGCCACGGCCATCCGCAACCGCTGTAGATTGCGATCACTGCCTCCGAGTCCTTCAGCACATGTTCGCCATCGACGACGATCATTGTTTCGGGATTGGTTGGATCGATACCGTGATGACGATAGAGCGCGCTACCTGCCGCGCTTTGCATCGGCGCGAGGCGGAAAACGCGCCGCCGGTCATGGCGCAGGACAAACTGGGCGTTGGCCGAACACAGCACGCACTGCGCGTCGAAGATGATGATCGAGCCTGTGCTGTCACTCATCAGAGGAGCAAACGAGCACGCGGTACGTCCGTTCAGCCAAATCAGGCGCAGGCGACCAGCCGCAGCAGATCGCCTTGGCGACGGGCGCCGGTCTTGTCGAAGACGCGCTGCAGATGGGTGCGCGCCGTGCTCCGCGCGACACCCAGCCGATCGGCCGCCTGGGGGACCGAACAACCTTCGAACAAGGCGGCCAGCAGCCGGCTTTCGGCGCGGGTCAGGCCGAATCGGGCCTGCGCATCGCACAGCCGCTGGCGGCGTTCTTCCAGCGCGGGCTTCAGGATCATCACGACGTGTCCGACGCACGTGCCGTCGGTCGAGACGGCGGCCAGGTCGGCGTCCAGAGGTTCGCCATCGCCTTCGAACGCAGCATGGGCCTGACCTTCGGCGACGGCGAGTTTCAAGGCTGCATCGAGGCGCGCAGCATCACCGCGGGTCACGGTGGCCAACTGATCGAAGCAGCGCCGCAGCACGGTTCCTTTCGCGAGCATCGCCCGCGCCCCGGCTGTGATCTGGATCAGGTTGCGCGCGGCATCCAGGACAATGATTTTCGGCCCGCCGTCCTGCGGCATCAATGAGCGAGAAAGCGGCGATAAACCACTGGCGATCGGATCAATTGCAAAAGCTTGGCTGTACATAGCATGCGACTCCCGGCATTGCCTTCAACAAGGATGACGCAAGGCTGAGGCGAAAGCGGACAGCATGACGGCTAATTTAAAGATCGAGGGGTCGGACACCCTGGTCGGGGCGCTGTACCAGGACCTCCGCAAGGCGGCCCACCGCGAGCTGCGCCGCGCTGGGTCACCCCAGACCTGGCAGACGACCGCGATCATCAACGAGACCTGGCTGAAGCTCCACACCCGCGACGATTGGGAGAGCCGCGAGCATTTCATCCGCACCGCATCGACTGCGATGCGCCACGTCATGATCGATGCGGCACGGGCGCGACTGGCGTTGCGGCGCGGCGGCGGCGTGCCCAGCCTGCCGATCGAGGCGGCGGACGATGTCGCGGCGGGCGATCTCGATGACGATACGCTGATCCGCCTCGGCGAAACATTGGGCGAACTCGCCGAACTCGATCCCGACCTCGCCCGGCTGGTCGATTGTCGCTATTTCGCCGGGCTGACCGAGGCGGAGACGGCGCGGGTTCTTGACATCAGCGACCGCACAGTGCGCCGCCGCTGGGTGCAGGCGCGAGCCTGGATCCACCGTTCGATGCTGGAGCAATAGCCGGTCAGCCGCCCCGCTGCGCCGCGATCTGCCCGGCAAGGCGACCACGCAGGGTCTTGATCGAGTCGACGAACGGCTGGGCGGGAGCGCCGATCGTCCTGAAAATCCGCTCCGCTGCATCGAGATCGGTCTTGGCGGCGGAAAAGCGCCGTTCGGCGACGTTGAGTTCGAACCGCGCGCGCAGGAAAATCCCGTACAGCAATGTTTCGCGGCCCTGCTTGACGACGATCGGTTCAATCCCCGCCAGCGCGGCCCTGGCCTTGCCCACCTCACCGAGCCGGGCATAGGCGCCGCCGAGCGACATGGTCGCGTTTTGCATAATCTGTGATTCCGCACCGCTATACGTTGCCGCCATCTGGCTCGACTCCTGCAACACCGGCACGGCCTCGCCGATCTCATTGAGGTTGAGCATGACCAGGCCGACCTGCATCAGGTCCGACGCCAGCGAGCTCGACGGCCCGTAGAGCGCGCGACGCTGTCTGGCACATCGCCGAAAAGCACCGAGTGCCGCGCGCTGATCACCAGTGCGGCTATACCAGCCCCCGCGCAGCTGAAGCAGCGAGATCGCGAGAGGACTTCCCTCTTGATGCAGCCGCACCACGGCGGCCTCGGCGCGTTTCAGCACCGCACTCAGCGCGTCGAGCTTGTTGGCCAAAACGAGATGGACCGCCAGATTATTGTATCTGATCAGTAACTTACGCGGGTTTTCGGCATATTCCCGCTCGGCTTCGGGCAGGCTGTCGGTCAGCAGCTTGATCGCCGCGTCGGTGGACCCGGTCATCCGCAGCATTTGGGCGCGCGCGCCTGTTGCCTCCAGTCGCTCGCTGCGAAATCGCTCGGGATCCGTTGCCCACACCCGGTCGGAGCGATCGAGCAGCACCTCGGCTTCGTCGAGCTTGCCAGTGATCGCCTTGATCGTGCCGAGATCCATCTGGAACTTGGCGGTGGCAGCAGGGTCGTTCTTGCCAACGCCTTTTGCCAGCGCACGGTCGAGCAGTGTTTCCGCGCCGACGACATCGCCGATATCGGTATAGAGTTCGCCCACCGCCGACACGACCGCCGCAGTATCAGGTGCTCCGGGGTCGTGCGACTCGACGAGCCGCTTGGCGCTGTCGTCGAGTAGGTCGCGTGCGGTCGTCGATCCGCCGGCGCCGAAATCCTTGGCGTTGCGAAACATCAGCGACATGGCGTTGTTCACCGCCTCCGCTTTGCGTGCCTCGCCGCGAGCAATGTCCCGCTCGACCGCAGTCTTGCGCGCCTGCCAGGCGATGCCGGCCACACCCCCCACCAGCACCAGCAGCGCGACTGTCGCCGCAGCGGCAGCCCAGCGGTTGCGTCGCAGGAACCGGCGCGCGCGGTAAGCGGTCGTGCCGCCACGCGCGCTGACCGGTTCGAAGGCGATGTAGCGCCGGACGTCGATCGCCAGCGCCGCCACGCTGGCATAGCGATCGGCTGGGTTACGCCGCATCGCCTTCATCACGATCGCGTCGAGATCGCCCTTGAGACGTGCCGCGGGTATAGCGCCATCGGTCGTCGCGCGGCTGGGATAATCGGGATCGTCGTGGAGGAGGCGGCGCAGCACCGTCGGCAGCGGCGCGTCGTCGAACTGCCAAGGCCCGCGCCCGGCCAGCAACTCAAACAGCACCGCGCCCAGCGCGTAGACGTCGGTCGCCACGGTCGGCCTGCCACCGCCGAACTGC
The DNA here is from genome assembly GCF_014171475.1 of Sphingomonas sp. So64.6b. Lineage (NCBI taxonomy): Bacteria > Pseudomonadati > Pseudomonadota > Alphaproteobacteria > Sphingomonadales > Sphingomonadaceae > Sphingomonas > Sphingomonas sp. So64.6b. The sequence continues at coordinate 1,370,727 of NZ_CP048817.1, read as the reverse complement.
TCCGGCGCGGCATAGTCGGGCGTGAGCAAAGCCTGCGTCATCGTGCGATCGAGTGCTGCCGCATCGACGATCTTGGCGACCCCGAAGTCGAGCAGCCGCGCGCGGCCATCGCTGTCGATCATGATGTTCGACGGCTTGATGTCCAGATGCAGCACCAGATGCGCGTGAGCGTGTTCGACAGCGTCGCACAGCTCCAGGAACAGCTTCAGCCGAGTCGGCAGATCGCAGCGATGCTCGCCGCACCAGCCGGCGATTTCCCGGCCCTCGACATATTCGAGCGCCATATAGGGCCGACCATCGGGCGCGACGCCGCCGTCGATCAATCGCGCGATGCCGGGATGCTCGAGGCTTGCGAGCAAACGCCGCTCGGCGTCGAACATGCGCACGCGTCCGGCTGCCTCGGGTCGCAGCATCTTGAGCGCGACGCGCTGCGCGAAGCCGGCGCCGTCGCGGTGCGCCAGATAGACTTCCCCCATGCCACCCCGGCCGATCAGCCGCTCGACGCGGAACCCGCCGACGATCGTGTCCGGCGACAGCGACGCATAGCCAGAGGCATGCCCCGCATCGCCGGTCGCCGGCGCCCGAGTATCGAGCACGCCCACCGCGCTTTCGGCCTGTAGCAGCGAGCGCAATTGATCAACGACGAAAGGATCGGCCTTCAACCGCCCGAGCTTGGCTTCCCGCGTCTCCCCGGGCAGATCGACCAGGGTATCGAAATAGCGGCTGATCTCAGCCCATTCGGACTGGGTCGGCTTACGGGTCACGGTCATTCTCCCGGCTGGCCCGACAGTGTCTGTAGCGTTCCAGCGTGCCGGTAAAGCGGCATGTGGCCAGCCGGCGCCGAACAGGGCGGCGACGCGCCGTCCCACTTGTGTCCGCAGCGATGACGCCTGCGACATCGCCCGTCAGTTCCAGCGCGCCGGCTCGCGGTCCCGCAAGAATTTCCCCGATGTTCCATCGACGATCAGCATCGGGGATATGCAGAGGTCCCGGTTGCGAAAAATCTGCTCGGCCCGGCGGTCGCCCAGGATGATGCGAACGTCCCAGCGGCAGCCCGCGCCCGGAAGCGCGATCACCAGCTGCTTGCCGATCGGTACGTTCTCGGTCGCTCGATCGGGACCCCAGTGATCGCTGGCCGTGGGAGACAGATGCGCGCCGCGCAGCACGTCGGTGGTGCGGTTCTCGATCGTGATCGTGCGGGACCCGGGATTGGCAGCGAGCAAACTCAGGCAGGAGAGGATGAGGATAGAGCGAAGGACCGGCATGGCTGTGTTCCGATGAGGATATTGCCCCGACCTAAGGCCAGCCGCAGCACTTCACATCCTTCGTTCGGATGACGCCGGGTGTCGCCGCCGTTTCTAGACCGACTGGCGATGACATCAGATATCACCTTTCCGATCGCGGCATCCGAACTGCGCCGAATCATGCCGGTGACCTTCCATGCCGCGCAGGCCCGGCAGCGGCGGCGGAACTGGCGGACGACTTTGATCTGCCTGATCGCCGCGGTCATCGCCGGCATCTTCCTCAGTTTCGTGGCGTTGTTGTTCGCGCCGGTGACGTTGGGGATCATCGCGGGCCTCGTCCTCAGAATCATACAGGCGCTCGGGCGAGCATTTTGGCAAATGGTCGTCGGTTTACCGTCAGTTCCGGCGCTGGACGCTGTCCGGCCTGTGGGAGTTGTTGCTCGAAGGCTTCAACGACAGCGGCGGCGGCAACCCCAGTTTGCAGATGATCGACAGCACAATAATCCGGGCGCACCATTGTTCAGCCGGCGCTAAAGGGGGTCTCCGTGTCAGGGTCTTGCCCGCTCAAAAGGTGGCTTTACGACCAAGATCCATCTCCGCATCAATGCGATGGGCCTGCGCCCGGTCGCCAGCTGCCGGGTAGCGTCACGCTGCCAGTCGTGACGCTGACGGCGAATCTGAGTGATCTCGACACTACCGTGGCGCTCGGCGGTGGCACGGAACGCGGCACCCGCCTCGATCGCTGGAGTTGCTCCGGGTCACCGACCAGCACGACTTTCGCACCGCGCTTTTCCGCTTCGCCAGCGCGCGCCAGCGCTGTGTCGCGATATCGTTCGGCGACGGCGTGACGATCGCGGTTCACCATCGCCGAAGTCGCGCGTTCAAGCCGCTGTTCAGTCTCGACCATCGCTCGGCTGGTGAAGCGCTGCTCGCCGCGCCCGTCCCTGCCGAGTGCAACCAACTCAGGCGCGGCGCGTACAGCGGCCATCACCTGGTCGAACTGCTCCTTCCCATCGCTATGCCGGTGAACGAACATGGCGACGTCGCGGTTGGTGAACGTGGCCTGCTGGTGCGTGATCGCGTCGAGCGCGAGCGCCTGGTTCGCCAGCAACTTCTCGCCGTTCGCGCGGGCAATGACCTGGTGTTCTTCGAGCCGTTCGGATTCCAGCCCGTGCGCCGCCATCCGCGACGCCGCCGGCCCGATCTTGTGCTGCAGCTCCAGTTCGATCCCCTGCGCTCCCAAAGAGCGGTGATCGATCCGCGCATCGATATCGAGTTCCGCGAGCCGCTGGTTGACGTGCTCGCTCCAGCGCTCGCGCCACTCCTCCAACAGGTCGGTGCGGTTCCAGTCGCGGTTCTTCTTGCCGAAGCCGTCCTCACCGACCTCGCGCATCGTCAGCATCACATGCGCGTGCGGCTTGGCCATGCCATCGGCACCGATATGGCCGACTCTCCTTCGAACGTAGGATGCGCGATCATCCCGGACATAGCATCGCCCACTCCGCAATGACGTTCATGGAGATTGGGATGTTCGACAGCTTTACGATTCGGGGCTCTGGCCATCGCCACCTGCTCAGCGGTACGGGCCTTGCGGTCATGGCCTTCCTTGCTTCGCCGGTGGCGCATGCGCAGGAAGTGGCTGGCGGCAACGTGACAGGCGGCGCAGCAACCGCGGTCGGCACGGGATCGCGGGCCGATACCCAGTCCGTCGCGGTCGGCCGATCCGCACGAGCCTCCGGCACCGCCTCGGTCGCCATCGGGTACCGGTCGATCGCGACGACGGTCGACAGCATGGCGATCGGGGCCAATGCCGAAGCGCGCGCCGCCGGCAGCGCGGCGATCGGCGAGAACGCGGTGGCCAGGGGGACGGATTCCGTCGCGATCGGCAGGAATTCGACCACGACGTCGAGCGAGGATCGCACGGTGTCGTTCGGCAACGGCTCGCTTGAACGCAGACTGATCCACATCGCCGACGGCATCGCCGATAGCGATGCCGCCACGGTCGGTCAGATGGCGGCCGGCAATGCGGCCACCTTGACCGCAGCCAACAGCTACTCCGATGCCGGCGATGCGGTCACTTTGACTGCGGCCAACGCCTATACTGATGCCGGCGACGCAGCCACCTTGATCTCGGCCAACGCCTATACCGATGCCGGCGACGCAGCCACCCTGATCTCGGCCAACGCCTATACCGATGCCGGCAATGCTCAGACGCTGGCTTCGGCGCAGGATTTCGCGCGGGCCGGGGATGTGGCCACGCTGACCAGCGCGCGATCCTATGCCGATCAAGTCGGTGCGCAGACGCTGGCCTCGGCCAATTCCTATACCGATGCGCGCATCGCCGGACTGCAGTTCGACTTGAGCGAGGTGCGCCGCCATGCCGACGCCGGGACCGCGGCGGCGATCGCGGGCGCTAACATCCCCCAATCGGTCGAACCTGGCCGCACGACGATCGGCATCGGCGGCGGCACCTATCGCGGCGAACAGGCCTTTGCGATCGGTGCATCGCATTTGATGGCGAACGGCCGCGTCGCGATCAGGGGCAGCGCGAACTTCAGCGGCGGCGACGGGTCCGGCGGCGGCGTCGGGGTAGGTTTCAGCTTCTGAAGTCAGGAGGGCGCGGCGGCCGCAGCTTCTGAAACCAAGAGGCGCGGCGGCCGCGCCGCCGTGCCTCTGATCAATTCTTGCGGCGAAAACAGCCCGCGACATGATCGTCGACGATGCCGCACGCCTCCATCCAGGCATAGACGATCACCGGCCCGACGAATTTGAAACCGCGTTTCTTGAGCGCCCTGGATATTTCCTCCGACAATGGCGTTTTGGTTGGCAAGTGAACGCCGTCGCCAACGATCGGCGCGTCGCCCGCCATGCCCCAGATAAAGGCCGCGAAATCCTCGCCCGCCTCACACATCGCCAGCCAGGCGCGGGCATTGCCGATCGTCGCGACGATCTTCGCACGCGACCGGATGATGCGGGCATCGGTGACCAGGCGCTCGATATCCGCTTCGTCGAAACGCGCGACGATCTCCGGATCGAAACCTTTGAAGACTTCACGAAAGGCATCGCGTTTGCGCAGGATGATGCTCCACGACAATCCAGCCTGAAAACCGTCGAGGATCAGTTTTTCCCACAGTGCGCGACTATCGTGCTCGGGAACGCCCCATTCCCGATCGTGATAGTCGCGCATCATCGGGTCGTTTCCCGCCCAGGGGCAGCGCTGGACAGTCATGCGGCTCGCTTGCGGAACGGCAGGCGCCGCCATTCGACCAGCGACCGCGGCGTACCGTCCGGCTCCTCCACCCGCGCTAACGTCTGTTCGGTCACCCTTAACTCCCCTGAATCGCCGGCTATTGGTAACGCACTCCCGGAGTGGCATTCGACCGGCACGCTACGTCTGGCGGTCATCGCACAAGCCGCACCAGTATGACCGGACGCGCCTGAAGTTTCCAGATTTCGCGATTTCCGTCACCTGCGATGGTGGCCAGGGCGCTGCGGACTTCGAGAAGCCAAGCGGCTTTTTTGGGCGGATCACTTCGGCGATCAGAGTTCGAGCCGCGACTGACTGGAGCAGCTTGCCGGCAGCCGCGCTCAACCGACGCATGGACACAAAGCGCTACTGGTCTGGAGAGATGAATTCGCCTTGGGTATCGCAGTGGCTATCCTTCATGTGGCCCCAGAACCCAGCTGCCTCGTGTATTCGTGGCGTAACGAGGTTGATGCTGCGAACCGATGAGAATAGCAGTAGCTGGAGCCCGAGCCATGGCTATTTCCAGCCGCTGTTCCAGCGCGGGCGCCCTTGGCGCGAACCCGGCCATCTCCTGCTCTGCATCGGACTGGTCGGAAAGGATGCCGACGCCCGTGGTCTCGCCATCGATGCCTTGATCGAAGGCATCGATGCACGGCTCTTCGAACCCGAACTGGCGCGAGGTCGCGACAAGGACCGCTTTCGCATCGACCGTCTGGGATGGCGTAGCGAAACACCTCGCTGCAGTGGTTCTTGACGCGATGCGCCATCTCAATCGAGCCGCGCTTCTCGATCGCCCGAAGCGCTTCCAGCATCTGCCGGGGTGTGATGCTGGCGATTGGCTCGTCGCCGATTACGGGAAAAATGTCGGCTTTCATCCGCCGCATCAGCACGCCCGCATAGCGCGGTGACCAACCCAGCAGCCTGGTCTCGTACCACTCGAGCGCTACAGCCTTGAAGCTACCTTCCAGTGCATCCGTAGCGGGCTTTGGTGGCGGCGTTTTAGCAACCTTCACACGGCTCTTGGGCTGGGCGGTCAATTCCATACCCAGTACAATCTGGGCTTTGATCGCCTCACGCCAGTCGCGGGCGTCTCGGAGACTGACCTCGGGGTAAGCTCCGCCAGAAAGGAATTTCTGCTTTCCGGCTACCCGGCAGGCGATGCCCCAGTATTTTCGTCCATTGGGCAGGACGGTGACGAACAACCCACCGCCATCCGAACGCTTGTACGCCTTGGACTCGGGCTTCAGGTTCTTGAGTGCGATATCGGTCAGCATTTCGCCTTACTCCCGCACTGACCAAATTTGTTGGTTCAGTGTTGGTTGGATGTTGGTTCAGTCGAATTTGAACCAACAAACTGGCAATAATCCGGGTGCGCTGCAAGGCCAGCCCCTGGGACCCAGTGGTATGCTAAATGATTGAAATATAAGAGTGAGCGTTGAGGCTCGGGGACGTTTTGGAGGGTCTTCGGACGCCCTCGGAAAACGGTGATGGTCGGGGAGACAGGATTCGAACCTGCGACATCCTGCTCCCAAAGCAGGCGCGCTACCGGACTGCGCCACTCCCCGACGCGGGTTTCGCTTAGGCGTGCAATTCCGGGGGCGCAAGGCGCTTGCGGCAATGAATGACTAAACAGTTCGCGCCGCGGCAAAGCCGCGCCGTCTGCCACGCTCGCCTTGGGACGTGCGATAGCATCGCTGTCGCCACGACGGCGGGCGGTTGGTGGGCCCGGCAGGACTTGAACCCGCAACCTACCCGTTATGAGCGGGCAGCTCTAACCAGTTGAGCTACAGGCCCCACCGCCTGCCCCGTTAGCGGAGGCGCGGCTGCGGTGGCAAGTCGGACGATGTTACTTTGCGCCCGCCGCGATCAGTTGGTCGAGCGACGCCGGGCGGACGCCGCGCCTGTCGAGATCGGCGAGCACGCTGTCCCACCAGCGGTGGAACGCGACCAGATCGGCCACGTCGCGCACATAAGGCGTGTGGCCGGGGGCAAGAGAGGGCGAGTGGAACGAAAAATTCAGCACTCGCACACCTTCGCCCAGTGCAACCGCGATCGCTTCCAGCACATCGGCGAGCGGCATGTCCTCGGGCGTCAGCGCGACCCGCGACAACAACCCGGCACGGGCGAACACCCCCCGGCCCTTCGGAACATGTTTCAGCGCCCGATAAAGCGCCATCCCGCCGCGGCGCGCGGCGCCGGTGAACACGCTGGTCAGCGGCAATTCCAGGATTGCGCCATCCGGCCCCGCATGAAAGGCATGATTGCCGATCGCTCGGAAATCGGGTCCGCCCTCTGCGCTATAGTCATAAGCCGACCGCATCGAGCTATCGATCCGGTAGCCGCGCGATGCGAGCAGCGCGAAGGTGGAGCGGCCGATACCATAACGCCCGGCACGATAGGCTCGTGGCGCGACGCCGAACGCCGCGACGATCGCGGTGCTCAGCGCATCGATCTTCGCTGCTTCGAGCGCTTCAGGCAAGTTGCCGACAAAGCTGTTTGCCGGCGTTATGCTCTCCTCGAACGGCGGGTTGACCCAAGGGTGGAGCTGCGTCCCGATCGCCGATACGCCGTCGGCCAGCACACCGCGCAACACGTCGATCGAGAGCGGATCGGTCGCGATCGGATGGTCGATGAGATAAGTCAGCGGTACACCGCGATCGACGAAGCGGCGATGTGCTTCGGGCAGCGCTGCCATCGCGGACGCGCCGCGCGAATCGCGCGACAGCGGTTCGTTCCAGTCAAACTCCTCCTCGGTATCGACCATGATCGTGAAGCGGGTGCCGAAATCGTCGGGCCACGCGACCAGATCAGCGGCAGCCGGAGGCGCAGGGCGGTGGACCGCCCCGATCGATGCTCCGGTCGAGGGGGGGGTGGTCGCTGCCACGCTCAGCTGGAAGAAGCCTGCTCCACGACGGCGATAACGGCGGCGGGCAAGCACAATGTCAAGTTTTGCTCACCGATCGCGAGAGCGCCGCCAAGTTCGGCGGCAAGATTACGCGCCAGCCGCAGGGCGAAGCCAGTGCCGAGCAACGGCGCGCCCTCGGCTTCGGCCTCCGTCTCCGCGTCGATCGTCAGGATGCTCTCAGCGCCATAAGCGGCGAGCGTGCGCGGGCGATCGAAGGTGAAGATGATCTGTGCATCGCTACCCAGTGCCGCGGTGACACCGATCGTCTCGCCCTGGCTACCCGAGGCGACCAATGTCGCCATCAACCGCGCGATCAACCGTTCCACCGCGCGATCGTCACCGGCGATCGCCATGTCGAGCGGGCCGGGATCGATCGTCAGGAACGAGCCGCGTAAGCCGGCAAGCGGTGCCAGATCGCCCGCCACCTGGGCGAGCAGGGGTGCAACGGGCACAGTGCCGGGGCGCAGGTCGAGCGCGTTCGATTCGATCCGCGCGGCCAGATCGATATCGTCGATCGCGGTGAGCAGGTCGGCCACCTGGTTGCGGATCGTGCCGGCATGGTCGCGATACGGCTGAGGTACCGGCCCGAGCAATTGCGTTTCGATCATCTCTGCGAAACCGGCAATGGCATTGGTCGGCGTGCGCAACTCATGGACGAGCTGGCGCAAGGCGTCGGACTGGGGATTGCGCGACGCGTGGATCGGCTCGGCGCTTTCGTCCGCTCGCGGCCGACGAGCGGTGCCGCGATAACCGGTAAAACGGCCGCTCTCGCGGTCGAACACCGGAATACCGGTAATGCGCCATTGGCCTGCGGCGTCCGACTGGCCATCGACGACAAGGCGCGCATTGGCGAACCCGGCCCGGCGGCGAAACGCACCCGCCGCGACGCCATCGACGCGCGATCCGTTCGGCAGTGCCGCGAAATCGAGCGACAGGCCAATCAACGCCGCGCGGGCGGCGCCTTCGATCCAGCGCACCACGCCTGCAGCATCGGTTTCGAAGCGAAAGCTCGGCGCCACGACCGGCTCCAGCTCGAACAATGCCGGCTGCGCATCGGGTGTGCTGCGGAACAGCGGCACGGTGGGCGAATCCTCGCGCTGGCGCTGATAGGCATCGATCCGCTGCAGCAATTCGTTGATCTGGAACGGCCCGTCCGCCTGGGGCTCGATCGAAGCGGGCACATCATCCGCCAGGCGCAACGCCTCGGCGACGACCGGTAAGCCCAGCGCGACCGACCCAAGCGAGACGAATGCCGAATCGACTGGCGGTTGAAAGATCGGGTTCGCGGCACCCGCCGGCGCCTCTGCTTCATTGCCCGGTTCGACCACGATTTGATCGATCGCGCTCCTCTCCGCCCCCGACGCAAGGTCGGATAACGGAATGACCTCAGCGGCCGGCAAACGGAAATCGACCGCCCCGAAACTCTCCAGTGCGCGGCGTACTTCGGGCGCTAGATCGCGACGATGGCGCAGAACCGATCGCCCCGCGGGCGACAGGCCGGGGAGCATTGCGATCCACTGATCGACGCGCATCCTGGCGACACGCAGGACCGGCGCGGCGACGGCGATCTCGTCATCGGCGAACAATTGCACCAGCGCAGCGGGCGGGTCGGCAAAAGCGAGCGACCGCGCACTTGCCGCGCGAACCGGCGGCGGCACCTGCGCGCGAAGTACCTGCAACCGTGCGATCGCGGTGGAATCCACCGGCACTCGGCGCCGCCCGATCAGGTCGACCAGCTGGCGCCATGCCGATTGCGCGCCAAACGGGGTCGACATGTCTGCCGAGAGTACCGTTTCAAGACTGTCGTCGAAGCGCAAACCGGGAGCCCCCATCACGAACCGCCAGATGGCGCGTCGTAAGGATTTCTTAACCGCCCCGGCGCGGTTGAGGAACCGTTGATTTCGGGACGTAGCAATGTGGGACAATTGCGTTCCCTCGCAATTATCTTATGCTGAATGATTGAGAGGCGCGCGAAAACTCGCGACCCGCGGGAGCGTTGCGCAATGGCGTTTGATCAAATCGACCGACAGATTCTGGGTTTGTTGCAGGACGACGGGCGGATGACCAATGTCGAACTCGCCGAAAGGGTCGGCCTGACCGCGCCGCCATGTCTGCGTCGCGTCCGCGCGCTCGAGGATGCCGGTGCGATCAAGGGCTATCATGCCGAACTCGACGCGGCGACGCTGGGCTATCCGATAACCGTGTTCGCGATGGTCAGCCTGCGCAGTCAGGCCGAGCATGACCTTGCCGCGTTCGAGGAACATGTCGCGGTGATTCCAGAAATCCGCGAATGCCATATGCTCAATGGTGAGATCGACTTCATCCTGAAGATCGTTGCCGGCGACCTGAAGAGCTTCCAGGACATACTGACGACGCATTTGACCCCCGCGCCCAACGTGGCCAGCGTCAAGACGTCGCTCACCATCCGCACCGCGAAATCAGTACCAGGCATCCCGGTCCGCCCCGGCTGAGCGAGAATCGGGCGATTTAGACGATACCAGCCCGCTCCCCTTCCCGACCACCCACAGAATATCCTGAAATGGGTGGTCGGGAGGGGGAGCGGGCTGGTACCGTCTCGACGCAAGTCGCAAAGACCCCAATGAAAAAGGGCGGCATCGCTGCCGCCCTTTTCTTATTCCCGAATCTTATTCCCGAATAATCGAACTGCTCAGGCGGCAGGTGCAGCACCCGTCGGCGCGTCGATCCAGGTCGTCCACAGCGTCGCGATCTCGCTGCGCGGCGCGGTCTTGACCAGGGCGAACGCCTCCTTGGCGCCGGCCTTGTCGCCGGTTCCGGCGAGTGCGATGCCGAGATGGGTATTCACCTCATCCGCATCCACCCCACCCTTGGTGAGCGCAAGGCGGTACATCTCGATCGCCTTGGCATTGTTGCCCTGCCCAAGGCAGAAATCGCCGGTATCAGCCGCCAGCTTGCCGTTGGGCGCCGCCTTGGCCTTGGTTTCCTGCGACGCCAACGACCCTTCATTCGCGATCTGCTTGACCGCATCGGCGCGATATCCGGTCGCCGAGGTGCTCGTTGCGGGAATCTTCTGGTTCTTCTTGCCCTCGTCGATCACCGAGATCGTCTCGCTGCCAAGGCCGATCGAGAAGGTCAGTTCGGCATATTCGAGATAATCCTCCTGGCCCGCCAGGCCGTTGGTCGCGCGCATCAGGCGGAACAGATCGACGCGCTGCTTCTTGTCGATGCGCTTGGCGCCTGCGCCCTGGAACCCGAACACATAGATTGCGGTACGCCAGTTCTTTGGCGTGCCGTAAGCGTGCAGCCAGTTGCGCGTCCAGCGTTGCGTCGCGGCATTGTCGCCGGTCTTCTGCAGCGCGGTGATCGCATAGGTGTAGAGATCCTCCGACACCGGCTTGCCAGCCGCCTTGTCGGCCGCCACCGCAGCCTCGATATCGGCGACACCGCCGGCGGGGTCGCCGCCAAGGATCTTCGCCTTGGCGATCAACAGCGAAATATCATTGGCGTTGTAACCCGCCGTCTTCGCCCGCGTGTAATTGCTCAGCGCGACCGGATATTGCTTGGCGTTATAGGCGATATTGCCGCGCATAAAGGCATAGCGCCCAATAGAATCCGCCGGCGTCTTCGGATTGGCGAGCAGTGCGTCGAGCGGCCCGGCCAGAGTCGCCTCATTGCCGCCTGCGCCCAGTTTCATCGCCTCGTACTGGAAGCGATATGCTTGGGCGATATACTTCTCGTCATCGGTCTTCGCCACGCCCTCAAGGCCGGGAAGATTGGCGGCGAGCGCAGCGACATAGGCCGCATCACCCTGCGCCTTGTCGGTCGTGGCTTCGCGTGCCTTGCCCGCTTCGTCGATCTTGATCGCGAACTCGCGTGCTTCCTTACTCAGCTGCAACCCGCCAGGCTTCGCTTCTTCCTTCTTCTTGGCATAGGCCGGCGCGACGATCGCGACGCTGGACGTGCTGGCGATCAATATGGCCGCCAGTGCGGCCCGGGACAATTTCTTCACGGTGGAACTCTCCTATTGGCGGCGCGCTGCGCCCTACCCTAGCCTGCGCGCTGTAGCCACCCAAGGCGCAGGGTTCAAGCAAGTGACAAGAGGGCCCAATGCCGCTCATGCGCTGAACGACGATTGAACAAGGCCATGGTTCCCACGGGCAGGAATCACCTCGCCCGGCACATAAAGAGTGGGGCTTTGACCGGGGCCTGTCACCCCGCTAACCGGGCGCGATGATTGCTGTCCTCTCCCCCGCCAAGACGCTCGACTATGTGAAACCGATACCGGCCGTGACGCCGACTGAACCGCGTTTCGAAACCGAGGCGGCGGCGCTCGCCAAGTCGGCCGCCAATCTCAGCCAGAAGCGGCTGGCCGGATTGATGGGCATCTCGAAGCCGCTGGCCAAGCTCAATGCCGACCGCTTTGCCGGCTTCGCCCAAGCGCCGGTGCGACCCGCGCTCTTCGCCTTTGCCGGCGATGTCTATACCGGGTTCGACGCGAAAACGGTCGATGAGGAGGGGATCGCCTTCGCCCAGGATCATGTCCGGATGCTGTCGGGCCTGTACGGGCTGCTCCGCCCGCTCGATTCGATGCGGCCCTATCGGCTCGAAATGGGCACGCGCTGGGCGCCGCGCCGCAAGACGCTGTACGACTGGTGGGGCGATCGCATCGCCGCGCTGCTCGCCGACGATGTCACCGAAGAAGGATCTGGCATCATACTCAATCTCGCCAGCCAGGAATATTGGCATGCGGTCGCGGATCGACTGCCGCGCGATATCCGCGTCATCCAGGTCGATTTCCGCGAGCCCGGCCCGGATGGACCACGTTTCGTCAGCTTCAACGCCAAACGCGCGCGCGGCATGATGGCACGCTGGCTGTGCGAACACCGCATCGACGATGTCGATTCGATGAAGGGCTTCGACAGCGACGGTTATCGCTTCGACGCCGGCGAGAGCAGTGACACGCAATGGCGTTTTATGCGTCAACCCGCCTGATGGCTGGTGCGGCGGTCGTGATCGGCGCGTCCGGCGGCATCGGTGCCGCGTTCGCGGAAGCACTGGTCGACGAAGGAGCGTTCGACATCGTCCATGGCTTCTCGCGCAGCGCCAGCGGCGATCGCCATCTCGACCTGACCGATGAATCCAGCGTCGCCGCCGCCGCCACACTGGTCGCCAATGGCCCCGCCCCGACGCTGGTCTTCATCGCCACGGGCCTGCTTCACGAAGGCGATCATGCCCCGGAAAAAGCGCTGGGCGATCTCGAGCCCGCCTGGCTCGCGCGCCAGTTCGCGATCAACACGATCGGTCCGGCACTCGTCGCCAAGCATTTCCTGCCGCTGACGCCAAAGACCGGCCGCACCGTCTTCGCCGCGTTGACCGCACGGGTCGGCAGCATCGCCGACAACCGTCTCGGCGGCTGGTATGGCTATCGCGCATCGAAGGCCGCGCTCAACATGATGATCCGCACGCTGGCGATCGAGGAACGGCGCCGCAACAGCAGCTCGATCGTTGTCGGTCTGCATCCCGGCACAGTCGATACCGCCTTGTCGCGCCCCTTTCAGGGCAACGTCACGCCCGGCAACCTGTTCGCGCCCGATCGCGCGGCGGTGCAATTGCTCGATGTGATCGACGGATTGCGTGCACCCGACAGCGGCAAGGTCTTCGCCTGGGATGGCGCCGAAGTCCCCGCATGACGATCATTTCACCTTGGCGTCACATCGCCGATAACACGACTGGCGCAAAACCCTGATCAGTGACGCACCAAGGCGTCGCGTTTGGACAGGATAAAGCAATGTCGAAAACCATCATCGCCTCGATGCTCGCCGCTTCCGCGCTGCTCGCCGGTGCCGCCGGCATCGCCACCGCCAAGCCGCTGGCCCAAAGCACGACGACCGCCGCCAAAGTCGCGCCGGCAAAAGCCAAAGCGGTCAAGACCAGCGCCAAAACCACGGTCACGACGCGAGCAACGGTCGCCCCGACGGTAAAGACCCATGCCGCCGTCGCGACCCACCGCACCACCACCAGGGTCGCTGCATCCTCGACCCCGGCCGGCCGCATGGTCACGACCAAAACGACCACCGGCAAGCAGATCACCTACAACTGCTCAAAGGCTGGAAACGCGACCAAGAAGGCCTGCAGATAGGCGCCTGATCGACCGTCCCCCGCGCGCGCTCGGGCGCGTGCGGGGGTGGTCAGCACGAAGTTGATCGGCTAGTGTCGTAACCACAACGTCACACAACCCGAAAGCTTCGAAATTTGACCGACGAGACACTCCTCGCCGACCCTTCCGATATCTCGCCGATCTCGATCGTCGACGAAATGCGTTCCAGCTATCTCGATTACGCGATGAGCGTGATCGTGTCGCGCGCGCTGCCCGATGTGCGCGACGGGCTGAAGCCGGTTCATCGCCGCATTCTCTATGCCAGCCAGGAGGGCGGCTTCGTCCCCGGCCGGCCGTATCGCAAATGCGCCAAGATCGTCGGCGACGTGATGGGCAATTACCATCCGCACGGCGACAGTTCGATCTATATGGCGCTCGCCCGCCTCGCCCAGGATTGGGCGATGCGCGTGATGCTGATGGACGGCCAGGGCAATTTCGGATCGATGGATCCGGATATGCCGGCCTCGATGCGTTACACCGAAGCGCGGCTGACCAAAGCGGCGATGGCGCTGCTTCAGGACATCGAAAAGGACACGGTCGATTTCGCGCCCAATTATGACGGGTCGCGCGAAGAGCCGACCGTCCTGCCGGCGCGTTTCCCCAACATCCTGGTCAATGGCGCGGGCGGTATCGCCGTCGGCATGGCGACCAACATCCCGCCGCACAATCTCGGCGAAGTGATCGACGCCTGCCTCGCCTATATCGAGAATGGCGGCATCACCATCGAAGAACTGATGGAGATCATCCCCGGCCCCGATTTCCCGACCGGCGCGACGATCCTAGGCCGTTCGGGCTGCCGCTCCGCCTATCAGGAAGGCCGCGGCTCGATCATCGTGCGCTCGCGCTATGAGGTCGAGGAAGGCCGTGGCGATCGCCGTTCGATCGTGCTCACCGAAATCCCCTATCAGGTCGGCAAGAACGGCCTGGTCGAGAAAATCGCCGAAGCCGCCAAGGACAAGCGCATCGAAGGCGTCAGCGACATTCGCGACGAATCGAACCGCCACGGCGTGCGTATCGTCATCGACCTGAAGCGCGACGCGACCCCGGAGGTCGTGCTCAACCAATTGTGGCGCCACACCCCGGCGCAATCGAGCTTCCCGGCCAATATGCTCGCGATCCGCGGCGGCCGGCCCGAAACGCTCAACCTGCGCGACATCATCGAAGCGTTCGTCAAATTCCGCGAAGAGGTGATCACGCGCCGGTCGAAGTTCGAACTGGCCAAGGCGCGCGAACGTGCGCACATCTTGCTCGGCCTGGTCATCGCGGTGAGCAATCTCGACGAGATGGTGCGCATCATCCGTGGCTCGGCAAGTCCGGTCGTCGCCCGCGCCGCACTCGCCGCGCGCGAATGGCCGATCGCCGAGATCGCGCCCTATATCCGCCTGGTCGAGGCGGTCGAGGACAAGCAGGAAGGCGATGTCTATCGCCTGTCCGATATTCAGGTCCGCGCGATCCTCGATCTGCGCCTGCATCGCTTGACCGCGCTTGGCCGTGACGAGATCGGCGACGAACTCAAGACACTGGCCGAATCGATCACCGAATTGCTCGCGATCCTCGCCGACCGCTACAAACTGTACGAAGTGATGAAGGAAGAACTGGCCGCCGTGCGCGATCAGTTCGCCACGCCGCGCCGTACCGTGATCGCCGCGGCGGCCGACGGCATCGACGATGAGGATCTGATCGAGCGCGAGGACATGGTCGTGACCGTGACCATGCAGGGTTATATCAAGCGCACCACGCTCGACACATTCCGCGCCCAGGCCAAGGGCGGCAAGGGGCGCGCCGGCATGGCGACCAAGGACGAGGATGTCGTCACTGAATTGTTCGTCACCTCGACGCACACCCCCGTGCTGTTCTTCTCCAACCACGGCAAGGTTTACCGCAAGAAGGTCTGGCGCCTGCCCGAGGGTGGCGCCGCGACACGCGGCCGGCCGATGGTCAACCTGCTGCCCTTGGCCGAAGGCGAGACGATCTCGACCGTGCTGCCATTGCCTGAGGACGAAGCGGAATGGGGTGCGCTCCACGTCATGTTCGCGACCGCCAAGGGCAGTGTCCGCCGCAACTCGATGGACGCGTTCACCAACGTGCCCAACAACGGCAAGATCGCGATGCGCTTCGATGACGAAAGCGAGGATCGCCTGATCGGCGTCGCGCTGCTCAACGAGAATGACGATGTCCTGCTCGCGACACGCAAGGGCAAGGCGATCCGCTTCGCCGGCGACGATGTGCGCGAGTTCCAGAGCCGCACCGCGACCGGCGTGCGCGGCATCTCGCTCAAGAACGACGACGAAGTCATCTCATTGTCGATCCTGCACCGTGTCGGCACCAGCCAGGAAGAACGCGAGGAATATGTCCGCTTCGCGCCATGGAAGCCGGAAAAGGAAGGCGAGCCGACGATGAGCGCGGATCGCTTTGCCGAGCTGAAATCGCGCGAGGAATTCATCCTGACAGTGTGCGCCAATGGTTATGGCAAGCTGTCATCGGCCTATGAATATCGCCGTATCGGTCGCGGCGGCCAGGGCATCACCAATATCGACAATCTCGCCCGCAACGGCGACGTGGTGGCAAGCTTCCCGTCGAAACATGGCGAGCAATTGATGCTGGTCACCGATCAGGCCAAGATGATCCGCATGCCGATCACGCTGCGCCATGAGCGCGACGACGATTCCGGTTTCCGCATCATCAGCCGCGGCTCGGCCGGGGTGAAGCTGTTCGATGTCGCCAAGGACGAACATGTCGTCTCCGCCGCACGGATCGAGGAAAGCGATGAGGAAGTCGAAGTCGATCTCGGCGATCCTGCTGCGGAACCCGCACCGAACACGGGCGCGGATACTGACACAGTCATCGATGACGATGCGGCAGCCAGTCCCGAGGGCGGTCCGGAGGACGGCGAGTGAGCGAATTGCCCGACACGGCTTATAAGGTGCTGACGTCCGAACAGATGGCGGCGCTGGAACGTGACGGGACATTCGCCGGTGCGCCGGTCGACTTGGCCGACGGCTATATCCACCTCTCGACCTGCGAACAGCTGACCGAGACGGTGGACAAGCATTTCGCCGGTCAGACCGGTCTGCACGTCGCGGCGGTCGATCTCGGCTCGTTCGGCGCGTCGCTGAAATGGGAAGAGTCGCGCGGCGGGCAATTGTTCCCGCACATCTACGGTCCGTTATTGCTCGAAACGGTGTTCGCTTATGGACCACTGGAACGGAACGACGACGGGACGGTCAAGCTTCCGGTGGCGGGCTAAAAGGCGGCCCTAGCGCGCATAAATACGCGACACCCTGTTTTCCGACACTGAGAAAGAGCGCGCCGGTGCAAGCCTGGCACGGGATGAAATGCCCGACCTTGCGTCATGCTTGAATCACTGACGGCGACCGCGCGAAGCCCACCGACGACGGGAGATATGGGACACCGGTAATGTCCGATATCTCCCGTCACCGTTTCGGCGGGATTCTGGTATAAACCACTGTATATCAGATATTTATACGGAAACTCTTCGACGCGACTCTCACTGCTATCCCAGCGAAAGCGCATCTGGTCGGCACTCAGAAGAAGAAGAAGCGGGATTCCCGCTTTCTCGGGAATGACGGTGATGGTTCAATC
This sequence comes from Sphingomonas sp. So64.6b, assembly GCF_014171475.1. Taxonomy (NCBI): domain Bacteria; kingdom Pseudomonadati; phylum Pseudomonadota; class Alphaproteobacteria; order Sphingomonadales; family Sphingomonadaceae; genus Sphingomonas; species Sphingomonas sp. So64.6b. The sequence goes on along the minus strand of NZ_CP048817.1, from coordinate 1,353,592 downwards.
TCCACGCAATCAGCGCGGTGCCATGTTCAGCTCGGCCTGGCTGAACGACACCGCCCCTTTTCCGGCAGCATCGCCGATGATCTTACGCGCGATCGTCGCTGTGACCGGCGCCAGGATGCTGAAATGGGTGCGCCCCGGAACCTTGTAGAAATGCAGCTGCGGATTGCTGGAGTCGGCGCTCAGCGCGTCAAGCGAGTCGCCATTGCCCTGATCCGCGCCCTCGAACACGAATGTCGGGCTTGTCACCGACCCGAGCCAGTGGATCGGTGAGCGCAGCTTGACCTCAGTCGCGTCGTTCAGGTCGGCATAGAAGAACTGACCGCTATAATCGCTCGCCTCCGCGACCGGGCCAAAGGCGAATATCCCGCGAAACCGCTTGCTCATCTCCGCAGTCAGCAGAACCAGCGTGCCACCCGTGCTGTGCCCGCCGAGATAGATGCGCTGCGGATCGACATAATCCTGCGCCGCAAGATAGTCGGCCGCGGCCAGAATATCGTCGACCTCGCCGTAAAACCCTTCGCGATAGCCCGGATTGTCGTTGCCGCCGCGCAGCGAGGGATACATCGTCACGATCCCGGCATCGCGAAACGCCGCAGCGGTCTGGTCGTTTTCGGGATCCGCCTTGTCCCAGAAATTCCCGATCGAATTACTGTCGCCGCCGGAAATCCAGATGATCGCCGGATGACGGCCACCGCCGGCCGGACGCGGCGTTAGATAGCCGGCAAGCTGCCCCGCCGGTGATTTGTAATGGATCAGGTCGAGCACGCCCTTGGGCGGCTGCGGCGCCGGCGTGCCATCGCGGGTCTGCTGAGTAAGGTGCGTTTTGAACCCGGCACGCGCTGCCGCCAGCCCCTGTGCCTGGGCAGTTTGTGCGGCACCCTGAGTCTCATCACAGGCCGCCAGAGTGATCGGCATACACAAAGCTGCCAATGCCAATATTGCCCGCTTGCGCATGTCATGCCCCTTTGCTCGTCAGTCATCTTAATCGCGCTAGAGTGTCGGAGACAGTCCATTCAATTCAGCATGTGAGTTTGGCCGCGCGATCACGTCACGACGTCGAAAAAGCGCACTGTCACCGATACTCAACGACAGCCCCGAAAGCAGCCCCTTCCCCGACAAGTCCAAACCGCCGGCTGGACTGATAAGACGCGCCGCTTTATCGGTTCGGCGGGGTGGGACGCTACGACGAAGACGGCGTGTCATAGGGGGTGCGTTGGCACATGAGTGGGTTTGAATTCATCTTCTCGCTGTTCGGCCTGTTGCTGGGACTGGCGCTTGCCGAAGGGCTGGGCGGCCTGTCCCGATCGATCAAGGCGAGCCACAAGGTCCGCATCGGCTATTCGACGGCGCTGCTCGGCATCTTCGTTTCATGCGACGTCGTCACGTTCTGGATGTACGGCTGGTCGCTCCGTGACCTGCTTCCACTCAACTGGCCTGTCCTGTTCGGGGGTTTCGTCGTAACCGGCATCTATTATGTTTCGACGTCGCTGATCTTTCCGGACGACCCCGAAGAATGGAGCAATCTCGACGGCCATTTCGACAAGCACAGCCGCAAGGTGTTGATCGGTATACTCCTGTGCAACATGGCTCTGCTGACGACGACGATGGCACTCGGCGGCCTGCCCCCCGTTGATATACGGTCAGCTGTGGTGACATGGTCCTTCTTCCCCGTCATCGTGATCGCGATAGCCCTCAACAAAAGGCGCATCGTCATCGCGTGCCTGATCTGGCTGATCGCGCTCTATCCGCTCTCGGTGCTTTGGTGAGCGGCGGTGTCAATTTTGAAGTGCGACATTGGAAGGGTCATTGGCGAAACGCCTGCAGATGCGGGTCACGAAGCGCGCGGATCGCATAGCCCAGATCGTCCCCCGAAAAGCCAAGTTTGAGGCTGACCGGCCCGGAACGCACCACTCCCTCGATCGCTTGCGTGCCCTCCCTCATCTCGCGACTGAACCGTTCCGGTCCCGCCCACAGCGTCGAGGACAACCCGCCCTCGCCCGCCAGCGAAGCGACCACCCTGCCCTGCGCCACGTCCGACAATAGCCGCAGCGCGCGATACAGGCTCGACTTGCCGCTGCCATTGGCGCCGGTGACGACCGTCACCTCGCCCAGCGCCAGCTTGACGTCGCGCAGCGAGCGATAGCCGGTAATGGCCAGCGTATGGATCACGGATAAAGGTCGACCACGTCGGCACCCTCGCCAACCGCCTTTAACAGCAAGGTGCGATGGCAATGACAGGGATCGCGTTCGAAGCAGAGCAGCGCGGACGGTTTCTCCGCCGCAAGGTCGAGCATCTGCGCCGCCTGCACTTGCGCCTCGGGGAGTTCAAGCTGTTCGGCATAAACCGCACGCAAGGTCGCGACATCGCCTTTCTTGGCGGCATCGCGTCCCGGCTTGGGCGTCCCCAGTGCTTTCAGATGAACATAACCGATCCCCGCCTCGGCCAGCGATGCGGCGAGGATATTCTTCGAAAAACCGGGGCGCCGCGACAGGGGCAAGGCCCGTACATCGATCACGCGCTCGACCCCGGCCCCGCTCAGCGCCGCGAGAAAATCGGCCATCGTCGTAGCTTCGTAACCGATCGTGAAAATCTTCATGTCCGCCTCGTTCGATCGAGTGCCGCGAGCACCCCCCAGGCGATCAGCGCCTGACCGCCGAAATAGGTCGGCCAGATAAGCAGATTGGGGACAGGCGACGTGGACAACGGTCCGATCCGGGCAAAAATCAGCAGGTCGGAGACGACGAACAACAAGGCGCCCAGCGCGACATGGCCACGGGGAAAGCGGCTGAGCCAGGCACTGGCCGCCATCGCGCCCAGACCCGTGGCATAAAGGGCAATGCCCGGCGCCGCGCCGCGATCCGACGGCAACAACCACGCCGCGATAGGTGTTGCGATCAGCACCAGCGCCGCGACAGCCCAATCCAACGTGCCGGCCGCGCGGCGATGAGTGAGGTACAGACCGACTGCAACGAGGTGCCCGGCAAGAAATGCCAACGCACCGATCGTTAGTCCCGACGTTTCGAGCAGCACGTCACCCAGCGCGCCGAGCGCAAGCACCGCCGTGATCAGCCATCCGGCACCATCCCGCGCCTGTATCGCCGCCCATAAAGCGAGCAAGCCGACCCCGGCCCCCTTCCAGACGATCGCCGCAGTCCCGGGCGCCAGGACATGATCGACGAAATAATAGCTTGCCCCGGCAATCAGCGCAGCGATGAAAAGAAGGCGGTTCGACATGGCCCACCTTGTATCGCATCGCACGCCGGTGTCAGCCCCGGCCTTCTCAGCCCCGGCCGTCAGCCTTCTGCCAGATGGCACACCGCCTCGACATTGATGCCGTCAGGGTCATGGACGAATGCGGCATAATAATCGGGGTGATATCTCTCCCGGATTCCCGGCGCCCCATTGTCGCGCCCGCCGGCTGCCATGGCGGCGGCATGAAAGGCATCGACGTCATCACGGGATGGGGCGCGGAACGCGACATGCGTCCCCTCCCCGATCGCTTCATTGTCGGCGATGACGAAGAAGATTTCATCGATGCCCATCATCACCGCCGTCCCGCCGCTCTCGGTCTGGCTCGGGTCGATTACCTCGATGGTGCGGATGCCAAGCGGTGCAAGCGCTGCTTCGTAAAAGGCACGCGACCGCGCAATGTCGGTCACGGCGAGGCCGATATGGTCGATCATGTCGCTCTCCTTTGCTGAGCTCGCAGCAAGTCATAACGCATGACCCGCGCATCGGTTTAGCCGCATGGCGAAATCCCTGTGGATCGCACCATGCGGCAGCGGCGCTCAGCGACCGAGCAGGTGTTCCAGGATCTGCACCGCGTTCAGCGCGGCGCCCTTCAGCAACTGGTCGCCCGACACGAACAAAGCGAGCGTATGGCCGGACGGGTCGCCGAGATCGGTGCGGATCCGCCCGACCAGCACATCGTCGATCCCGCTGGCCTCCGATGGCATCGGAAAATGATTGGCGGCGCGGTCGTCCACCACCTGCACCCCTGGCGCGGCGGCAAGCAGGTTGCGTGCTTCATCCGGAGAGACAGACCGCTCGAACTCGACGCTGAGCGCGATCGAATGCGCGCGCAGCACCGGCACCCGGACGCAGGTGATTCCGATCGGCAGGTACGGCATGTCGAGGATCCGCCGCGTCTCTGCCGCCGCCTTCAATTCCTCGCCATTATAGCCGCTCTCGCCATCGACATCGGCATTGTGGCTGAACAGGTTGAAGGCATAGGGATGCGGCAGGACCTTCGGCTCGAACGGCCGATCCTCCAGATGTGCCGCCGTCGCCTGGCGCAATTCCTCCATCGCCGCCGCGCCGGCGCCCGATGCCGATTGATAAGTGGCGGCAAAGACGCGGCGGATCGTTGCGGCGCGGTGCAGCGGCGCTAGTGCCATGGTCATGATCGCAGCGACGCAATTGGGATTGGCGACGATGCCATTATGTCCGGCCAGCGTCGCGCCGTTCACTTCGGGCACCACTAGCGGGACATCGGCCTGCATGCGAAAGGCCGAGCTATTGTCGACCACCATCGCGCCGGCGGCGACCGCGATCGGCGCATAGCGGCGCGAGATCGTTGCGCCGGCCGAAAACAACGCGACATCGACGCCCGCGAAACTATCGTCGCGCAGTTCCTCCACCAGCACCTGGTCCGCGCCATAAGGCAAGGTGCTTCCGGCCGAGCGCGCCGACGCCAGCAGGCGCAGCGCGCCGGCCGGGAAATTCCTCTTCTCCAGACATCGCATCAGCTCGACACCGACCGCGCCGGTCGCACCGACTATGGCGATCATCGGGGCGATCATCGGGGCGATCATCGGGGCGATCATCGGGGCGATCACCGGCGCATCGGCGGAATCGTCCTGGCGTCGGAGAGAATTGGGATTGGATAATTCGTTCAGCATAACGCTTCCTTCCATGATGCGGAGGACGGCGCTGTCTGGATCGACTGGCCCCGTCCGTTCCCGGCGGGGCCTCTGTTGCTATGTCGTGGGGATCACCACGCGCACCAGAGAACGCCCGCTTTCACGGTCGTTTTGGTAATGCGCGTCATGTTGATCATCATCGACATGACGCGCCGGCTATCAGGCGGAAATGAATATGGCAACAATGACATTGCGCACTCTCTGAACACCCCTTGACCGCGCGAGCCATATTCTGTATTTCTGAAATAACAGAAATGAAAGACGCATGCAGATAAACGACCATCCCGACGTCAAGGCCTTCATCCTTCATTGGGGGGAAATGGGCACGCATTGGGGCGTGAACCGCTCGGTCGCGCAGATCCATGCCCTGCTCTATCTGTCCGACCGCCCGATGCATGCCGAGGAGATTGTCGAGACATTGGTGCTGGCACGGTCCAACGTGTCGACCGCGCTCAAGGAATTGCAGGGTTACGGCATCGTGCGCCGGGTCCATGTCGAGGGCGATCGCCGCGACCATTTCAACGCGGAAACCGATCTGTGGGAAATGCTCATGCGCATCGCCGCGGAACGCAAGCGCCGAGAGATCGACCCGACGATCGCGCTGATGGGACAACTATCGGAACGGCTAAAGGCCGATGGGACCGCCCCCGCTCATGTCCGCGACCGCATCACCCGGATGCACGAATTCCTCTCGACGCTCGGCACCTGGTACGATCAGGTCCGCGTCCTGCCCAAACCGACCCTGGTCACGCTGATGAAACTCGGCGGCAAGGTCGCGCGGTTCATTCCCGGCAAGTCGAAAGACTGAGGAGACATCATGCCCCCTCTCCCACCCTAGCCACGCCCACTCCTTTCTCAAATTACAGAAATTTAAGATACAAAAAGGAATAAGTCATGGTCGAAACGGTCTATGCCCTTTACCTCGTCATCACGATCGCCATCACCATCTGGGTCGCACGAACCTTGTCGAAGAACGGCGTGGTATTCCTGATCCAGTGCTTCGGTCAGAATGAGGTGCTGGCGCGCTCCACCAACCATCTGCTCGTGGTCGGGTTCTATCTCGTCAATATCGGCTTCATCACCCTGACACTCAGCCTCGGCAATGAACCGACCACGCTGACCGGCGCGATACGGTTCCTCAGCGGCAAGGTCGGTCTCGCGGTCGTCGTGCTCGGGGCGATGCATTTCTTCAATATGGGCGCGGTCGCGCAGTTCGGCCGCAAGGTGAATGGCTGGCTCAACGAACGCGACGGCTCCGTGGCGATGGCCCGCTGAACCGCTGTGCCGCCGGAAGCGGCCATGCCGCTTCCGGCCCGGCAATTGGAGAATGACGATGTACCGCAGCACATATTCGGGTTCCGGCTCAGTTTCGGGTTCAGGCCCAGTCGCGGCGACACTATTGGCCGGCCCAATCTTCGTGATCGGCCTTCTGCTCGGTACCTGGTCGACCACCATGGATGCCGCGATCATAGTGCCGGATTTGCCGGATGTCGGCGCTGGCGTCTTCATCACCATCGTCGTCGGCATCGTCTTGACGATGTTGGTCGGTGCTTTGGTCTCGGGCATCCCCAATTTGCTTGGCACCCGCCTGATGCAATGGTTTGGACGGCATAATGCGGCGATGCGCCTGCCCGTCGCCTGGGCGCTGGCCGGAGGACTCTCCACTGCACTGCCCGTCGCCATGATCGGCGGCACCCGGAATGATATGATCGCCGGCTTTGCCTTCTCCTTTACCGGGGCGATCTGCGCGCTGATCTGCCGCTGGCGGGTGGTTTGGGACGATCCGGCCCCTCAGCCTTTGTCAGGCGCGCCAAGGGTCGCTATCGGCAAGTGATGAATCACGACATCCATATCATTGGCGGCGGCCTCGCCGGCTCCGAAGCCGCGTGGCAGCTTGCCCAGGCGGGTTACCGCGTAAAGCTCTCCGAAATGCGCGGCTCGGGCGAGATGACGCCGGCGCACCATACCGACGGCCTCGCCGAACTGGTCTGCTCGAACAGCTTCCGCTCCGACGACGCGACCAGCAACGCGGTCGGCCTGCTCCATGCCGAAATGCGCGCGCTTGGCTCGCTGATCATGCGCGAGGGCGATATCCACAAGGTGCCGGCGGGGTCGGCGCTGGCGGTCGATCGCGACGGCTTTTCGGCCGGTGTGACGGCGGCGATCGAAGGGCATCCAGGCATCACCGTGGTGCGTGAACGTGTCGATGTCATTCCATCGGATGGCCCGGTGATTATCTCGACCGGTCCGCTTACCGCTGCCGGCCTCGCCGAGAGCATCGGTGCGGCGACTGGCGCGGAAGCGCTGGCGTTCTTCGACGCGATCGCGCCGATCGTCCATTTCGACAGTATCGACATGGACACCGCCTGGTTCCAGTCGCGCTGGAACAAGGGAGAGGGCAAGGATTACATCAACTGCGCGATGGACCGCGATCAATATGCAGCCTTCCATCAGGGCCTGGTCGACGGCGAAAAAACGCCGTTCCGGGATTGGGAAAAGGACACGCCCTATTTCGAAGGCTGTATGCCGATCGAGGTGATGGCCGAACGCGGTTTCGATACGTTGCGCTTCGGGCCGATGAAGCCGGTCGGACTTGACGATCCAAGAACCGGACGCTGGCCGCATGCCGTCGTGCAGCTGCGCCAGGACAATGCATCGGGCACGCTGTGGAACATCGTCGGTTTTCAGACCAAGCTCAAACATGCCGAGCAAGTCCGCCTGTTCCGCACCATTCCGGGCCTGGAGAATGCCGAGTTCGCGCGGCTCGGCGGGCTGCACCGCAACACCTTTATCCGCTCGCCCGTCCTGCTCGATGAAACACTGCGCTTGAAGGCACGCACCAATGTCCGCTTCGCCGGTCAGATCACCGGCTGCGAGGGTTATATCGAGAGCGCAGCGATCGGCCTGCTCGCCGGGCGCTTCGCCGCGGCGGAGCTTGCCGGCGCCTCGCTCGCCCCGCCCCCGGTCGAAACCGCGCTCGGCGCTTTGCTCGGACACATCACCGGCGGCGCGGAGGCCGACAGCTATCAGCCGATGAACGTCAATTTCGGCCTGTTCCCGCCGATCGAGGGCCGCACCAAAAAGGCCGATCGCAAGAAGATGTATACCGATCGCGCCCGTGCCGCGCTCGGCGAATGGGTCGCGGCAACCGGCAGCAGCGCGGCTTAGGGTCCAAACCCAGCCACCGCAATGACCGAGATTGCCCGGCACAGGCCGCTGGCAAGGAGCGCTGCGCAGACGCGTAGCTAAAGCTACGCGCAAGCAAGCGACGCTGCCCAGCGGCCTGTGCCGGGCGACCGCTTCGCGGCGGGCGGCTTTAGCCGCACAGCGGCGTCGCGCGTCAGTCACGATGGGAAAGCCATCGCTCCTTCCTTACTCCTAGCCGTGCGGCTAATGCCGCTCCGTCTCGACCGTTGCGGTGGCTGGGTTTGGACCCTAACCCTCCTCGTCGCGCGGAGCCGCCGGCGGGCAGTTCGGCTTGGCCTTGGCGCGGCGTTTCGGCGCGGTCGTGGCGAATTCGGCAGCGTTCATCGCCCCCGACTTGTCCTTATCCGCATCGGCGAATTTGGTCGTCGTCTTGGTCGCCCATTCGTCGAACGACAATTGTCCGTCATGATTGAGGTCGAGCTTCGCATAGGCCTTGCGGCGCGACACGAGATACTCCTCGCGCGTCACCGCGCCATCGCGATCCTTGTCATAGCGGTTGAAGCGCTTCTCCTCGCGCGTTTTGGCGCCCGCTTCCGGAATGGTGTCGGGCAGCGCTTCGTCTTCATCGGCGACCTGGCCCGCTTGGGCCGGCGCCGCCATGAGCGGTGAAACCGGGCGAGCGGATCCGTTCGACAACATAATCCCCGCAGTGATCAACAGCAGCGCAGCCGCGCTGCCTGCCACATAACGCCACATCATTCCGGTCTCCCCAACTGACAACAGGGCGAACTTATCGCCGAATTACCGTGCCGGAAAGCTAACGCCCCCAAATCCGATGAATCAGGATACGCCACACCCGACGCGGCGCGCCGCGCGCGATCGGATCGCCGACCGGCACGGTCAGGTCGAGACGCGCGAGATGAGCAAGCGCACCGAGTGTTCGCCCCGCCCGACTCCACCGTGTGGCGGTTGCCGCCGCGAGCGGTCCTGCGGCGAGCCGAAGCGCACTCGCCGCGACATCCTTGTCCGCAACATTGCGCGCCAGATCGGCCAGCGCCCAGCCGCGCCCGGCCGGCGCGATCGGATCGCCCGGCGCCGTGCCGAGCAACGTGCCGGCGGCGGCGAACAGGATCACGCCACGCGTGGCGTAACGCTCCAACGTGGCATCGTCAGGCGTATCCGGGTCGAGCAGGACTTCCCAGGCATCGATCATCTCGGCAAGCCGCGCGCCCGGCACGCCGCGCGGAATCACCTCGGCAGCAAGCGCCTGGAGCACGGGCTCGGCCGGTGCGCCCTCCTTGTCGAGCTTGCTCAGTGCCTCATGCCACCAGGTCAGCCGCATCTGCCCGACCAGCGGCTCGCGCGTGGTGCGTAGAATCGCGGCAAGCGTATCGTCGAGCGCGAACAATGCCGTGACCCCGGCACGATGCGATACGGGCGAATAGGATAGCGCGAGAAGGCGCTCCGGATCCGCCGTCATGAGGCTGCGGCCCCAGATCGTAACCATGACATTAACCATGTCGCTTGAAACACAATTATCCCTTCGCCCCGCATAGGCCGCTGGTTGGGACCAATACCTACAGTGCGGGGCGGCTGAATGTCGGGGATGAAGGCGATCGAGCGAGCAATGACGCGCGGCTTCATGAGCCGGCTGCGACATGACATACGCGGCAATACGCTGGCGATCATGGCGGCGGCACTGATTCCCCTCGCTGGGCTGGTCGGCGGCGGTATCGACATGAGCCGCATGTATATCACCAAGACGCGTCTGCAACATGCTTGCGACGCCGGCGCGTTGGCCGGGCGCAAGGCGATGGGCGGTGGCATATGGGGCAGCGACGACAGTGACGTCGCACAGAAGTTCTTCACCGCCAACTATCAGTCCGGTGCCTATGGTTCGACCGGCTCTTCGGCGACCTTCACCGAAAGTGCAGGCAAGGTCAGCGGCACCGCGAGCGCCACCTTGCCGATGACGTTGATGAAGATCTTCAAGAAATATACCGAGACGCTGACGGTGACGTGCGACGCCGAAATGCGGCTGCCCAATACCGATATCATGTTCGTGCTCGATACGACCGGGTCGATGGCGTCGAAGGCGGTGTCAAGCGACCCCGATACCAAGATCGTCAGCCTAAAGAACGCGGTGAAATGCTTTTACGAAATCGTGGCACGGCTTAACACTGACGCCACATGCACCACCGGCACGCCAAGCGGCGGTACCGGCGACCAGACCCAGATACGGTTCGGATTTGTGCCGTATGCCACCAACGTCAATGTCGGAAAGCTGCTGCCAACCAGCTATTTCGCCAATAGCTGGCCCTACCAGACCCGAGTGCGTAACGGTAGTGTCTGGTTATCTTGGACGGGTGTCAACTATACTTATCCAAATGGCTCCGGCAATTGCGTTGCATCCGCCAATACTTCTACACGTGAATATCGTTCCACGAAGAATTACTATAGCGGCTATGGCTATCTCTGCTATAACGAGGCTCGCGATCTCGTTCCGCAATGGGATTATGGTCAGAAACCGGTCGACATCAGCGGCCTGAAAAATGGCACATCGTGGAACAACAGCTTCACCTTGCCGATCAACGATGATGGCAGCATCCGCACGGTCGATTGGGATGGCTGCATCGAGGAACGTCGAACCGCCAAACTGACCAATTATTCCTCGATGACGGTATTGCAAAAGACTGAAGCAAGAGACTTGGACATCGACCTTGTGCCGACCCAAGGCGATACATCCACGCTCTGGGCACCTGCGCTGCGCGAAGTAATCTTTCCACGCCAGTATGTGAACAGCACTAACCAGTTCAACACCGCAGCGGTGACCTCTGCCACTAATTTTAGTGGCGGCTATTCCTATGCGTGCCCAGCCGAAGCGCGTAAAATGCAGGAATGGCCCACGGCCAGCACGTTCGACACTTATGTCGACAGTCTCACTCCGTCGGGAAACACGTATCATGATATCGGTTTGCTCTGGGGCGCACGCCTGCTTTCGCCGACCGGCCTGTTCGCCTCGGAGAATGCGCTGACCCCACAGGGCGGAGAGATCGAGCGGCATCTGATCTTCATGACGGACGGCGACACCAACGCCAGCAATACCGATTATGCCGCTTATGGTTTGCCCTGGTTCGATCGCCGTCAGACCAGTTCCACCAGCGCGCCGCGCGCTTCTGATCTCAACGATCAGGTCAATGCACGCTTTCTTGCGCTTTGCGCCGCAGTGAGAAACCAGAACATCACGCTGTGGGTCATCTCGTTCGGCGACGGGTCGAACGCGACTACCGAAGGCAGGCTCGAAACATGCGCATCCGACGGCAAATTCTTCACGGCGCGCGATTCAGCGACGCTCCAGACGACCTTCGCGTCGATCGCCGATCAGATTTCGCAGTTGAGGCTGACCCGGTGAGGCGCCGTCCCGTTTCGAAGCTCGCGACCGATACAAGCGGCGCGACGATTGTCGAATTCGCCATCGTTGCACCGGTGCTGGGCCTGCTGTTGCTGGGCGCGTTCGACACTGCCCACTCGCTCTATATGCGCTCAGTCCTGCAGGGGATCGTGCAGAAGGTTGCGCGCGATTCAGCACTGGAATCCGGCGTGGCGACGGCTCAGCAAACGATTCTCGACAACAAGGTTCGAAATTCGGTCCTGGCGATCGCCAACAAGGCGACGATCACCTTCACTCGCCGCTTCTATCGGACTTTTTCTACCGCCGCCGCCGCGATCGCCGAACCGTTTCCAGCCGCGAACGACACCAATCACAATGGTGTTTGCGACAATAACGAGATTTTCCAGGACGATAATCGTAACGGCGTGCGCGACATGGACGGCGGCGATTCCGGACAGGGCGGCGCGAAGGACAGGACCCTGTATACCGTGGCGGTCAGCTATCCGCGGTTCTTTCCGTTGTACAAGCTCGTTGGCGGATCCAACACGACACGGATCTCTGCCGCAACCGTGCTCGAAAACCAGCCTTACAGCGATCAGGAAACTTATGGTGCGCCCTTAGCAGGACATTGCAACCCATGACTCGCTTACGCCTGATGATCGCAACGCTGCGCGACAATCGCCGCGGCGTCGCGCTGCTCGAATTCGCATTTATGCTGCCGATCTTTCTGGTCTTGAGTCTGACCGGGGCGGAGATGACGAATTACATCACCGCCAAGATGCGGATCAGCCAGGTGGCGCTGCATGTTGCGGATAACGCCGCGCGAATGGGAAATGGCAGCCTGTTGTCCGCCAAGACGATCAGCGAAACCGACATCGACGATCTGCTTACTGGCGCAGGGCTGCAGGCAGGCGAGCTCAACCTTTATGCGCAAGGCCGAGTGATCGTTTCCAGCCTGGAAGTCGACCCCGCCAACACCGGCAAATATCGCATCCGCTGGCAGCGTTGCCGTGGCTCGAAGACAGGACATGCATCGAGCTACGGCGTGGCAGGCGCGACCAACCTGACGGGGATGGGACCGACCGGCCGACAAGTCACGACGCAAAGTGACAACGCCACGATGTTCGTCGAAGTCTATTACGAATATATCCCGCTGGTCGGACGCGGCACGCTCGCGCCGACGACCAGCGTCACCGAAATAGCATCGATGTCCGTTCGCGACCGGCGCGATATGAGCGACGATAGCTCCACTACCAATCTTCATCCGAACGGTGTGTACAAAGTGACCGGCGTGACCGCATCGACCTGTTAGGTCCAGCGATCACCCCCGATACGTCACCTTCTTCACCGCTGCGACGATCTTCGCCGAATTGACCAGAGCGAGCTTTTCAAGGTTCGCCGCGTAAGGCAGCGGCACATCCTCATTGGCGACGCGCAGGATCGGGGCATCGAGGTCGTCGAACCCTTCCTCCATGCAGATTGCGACGATCTCCGACGCGATCGAGCACGTCGCCCAGCCTTCTTCGACCACGACCATGCGGTTGGTCTTTTTGAGGCTCTTGAGCACCGCCTGCTTGTCGAGCGGGCGCAGCGTGCGCAGGTCGATGACCTCCGCGTCGATGCCTTCCTTGGCCAGTTCCTCGGCGGCTTCGAGCGACAGGCCGACGCCAATAGAATAGCTGACGATCGTCACGTCCTTGCCCTCGCGCATGGTGCGCGCCTTGCCGATCGGCAGGACATAATCGTCGAGCTTCGGCACCTCGAACGTGCGCCCATAGAGCAGTTCGTTTTCGAGGAAGACGACCGGATCTTCGCTGCGGATCGCGGCCTTCATCAGGCCCTTGGCGTCGGCCGCGTCATAGGGCGCGATGACGATCAGGCCGGGAACGCTGGCGTACCACGGACCGTAATTCTGGCTATGCTGCGCGCCGACGCGGCTCGCCGCGCCATTGGGTCCGCGGAACACGATCGGGCAGCGCATCTGACCGCCCGACATGTAATTGGTCTTGGCCGCCGAATTGACGATATGATCGATCGCCTGCATCGCGAAATTGAACGTCATGAACTCGACGATCGGACGCAAACCACCCATTGCTGCGCCCGTACCGACGCCGGCAAAGCCGTATTCGGTGATCGGCGTGTCGATCACGCGCTTGTCGCCGAACTCGTCGAGCAGGCCCTGGCTGACCTTGTACGCGCCCTGATATTGCGCGACTTCCTCGCCCATCAGGAACACCCGGTCGTCGCGGCGCATTTCCTCCGCCATCGCGTCGCGCAACGCTTCGCGCAGCGTGACCTTGACCATTTCCGTCCCCGCGGGGATCGCCGGGTCGGTCGGGCCGTCATGTTTGGCGGCTTCGTACATCTGGCGGGCACCGGTTTCGACCTGATGCGGCGTCGCGCTCTCCGGCGCTGGCGGCGCGTTGTCGGTGGACGGCTCTTCCTTGGCTTCAGCCTTGGGCTCCGCCTTGACCGGCGCAGCTTCAGCTGGCTCCTCGCCCTCCGCGTCGAGCGTCGCGATGACGGTGCCGACCTTCACATTGTCGGTACCCTCTGCGATCAGGATCTTGCCGATCGTGCCTTCATCGACCGCCTCGAACTCCATCGTCGCCTTGTCGGTCTCGATCTCGGCCATGATGTCGCCGGACTTGACGGTATCGCCTTCCTTCACGAGCCATTTGGCAAGCGTGCCTTCCTCCATCGTCGGGGAAAGCGCGGGCATCTTGATTTCAATCGGCATCAGTAAGTTTCCACCAGCACGTCGGTATAGAGTTCGGCGGGCTCCGGTTCGGGCGCGCTCTCGGCGAAGTCGGCGGCTTCGTTGACGACCTTGCGGATTTCCTGCTCGATCTTCTTCAGCTCGTCCTCCTTCACCCCCTCGGCTTCAAGCAGCTTCTTGCAGTGATCGATCGGGTCGGACTTGTCGCGCACCGCCTGGACCTCGTCACGGCTGCGATATTTCGCCGGGTCGGACATGGAATGGCCGCGATAGCGATAGGTCTTCATTTCGAGGATGATCGGGCCCTTGCCCGCGCGAACCCAGGCCAGCGCCTCTTCGGCCGCGCCGCGCGCCGCGAGCACGTCCATGCCGTCGATCTGAATACCGGGAATACGAAAGCTCTCGCCACGGCGGAACAGCTGGTCTTCGGCCGATGAGCGATTGACGCTGGTGCCCATCGCATACTGGTTGTTCTCGATCACATAGATGACCGGCAGCTTCCACAGCTCGGCCATGTTGAAGCTCTCGTAAACCTGGCCCTGATTCGACGCACCATCGCCGAAATAAGCGAGGCACACGCCGCCATCGCCCTTATATTTGTGGCTGAAGCCCAGCCCGGTGCCAAGCGACACCTGCGCGCCGACAATGCCGTGCCCGCCATAGAATTTATGCTCGACGCTGAACATGTGCATCGAGCCGCCCTTGCCCTTGGAGATGCCGGCCTGACGCCCGGTCAGCTCCGCCATCACATCCTTGGGCGGGATGCCGCAGAGCAGCATATGGCCATGGTCGCGATAGCCGGTGATCACGCTATCCTTCTCGGATAGCGCCGATTGCAAGCCGACCGCGACCGCTTCCTGACCGATGTAAAGGTGGCAGAAACCGCCGATCAGGCCGAGGCCATAAAGCTGGCCCGCCTTCTCCTCGAAGCGGCGGATGAGCAGCATCTGCTTGTAGAATTCGAGCAGCTCTTCCTTCGACGCCTTGTAGAGCTTCGGCTCGTTAGGGCGTTCGCGGTTGGGCGTCGGCGGTTCAGCGATCCGGGCGGGTTTGTTAGCGGCGGGGGCTTTGGCCACGATGGGAAAACCTCGTTTCCGTGGGGAGGGGAAGCGGTGCCTATAAGCCCGTTCCGGGCCGGACATCAATCGTCTGGGTAACAAGCAAAGTTTGCAGGCCCCAAGCAATCGGCGATTGCCCCGCCGCAATGCTCGCGCCTAAGGGTTTTCGCGATGGCTCCCGCCCCCCACCCGTTCCGCATTGCCAATTTCCGCGCTTATTGGGCGGCACGCTTCGCCATGACGATCGCCCAGAACGCGATGATTATCGTGATTGGCTGGCAGACGTACACAATCGCCCGTCAGACCATGTCGCCCAGCGCCGCGGCGGCACAACTCGGCCTGATCGGCTTGCTGCAATTCATACCCTTGTTCGTGACCACGCCGATCAGCGGCTGGGTCGCTGACCGTTTCGACCGGCGCTGGATCACGCGTGTCACGGTGACTCTGCAATTCGCTTGCGCGCTTATTCTGGCGCTCGTCACGCTCGACGGCGCGATGACCCTGCCGGTGCTGTTCGGAGTCGCCGTCCTGCTCGGTCTGGCGCGCGCTTTTTCCGGACCGGCGTTCAGCGCACTTGCGCCGAATCTGGTGCCGCGCGAAGTGTTGCCCACCGCAATCGCGCTCAGCTCGATCTCCTGGCAGGTCGGCACGATCATCGGCCCGGCGGTCGGTGGCTTCGCTTATGCGATCACACCGTCAGGCGCCTATTGGCTCGCCACCCTGTTGTTCGCCGTGGCGTTGGTCTGTGTGTTCCTGATCGGCAAGGTACCCCGCACCATCGCGGTCGGCAGCACGCATCCATTGAAGCAGATCGCCGACGGCCTCACTTATGTATTTCAGAACAAGATGGTGTTCGGCACCATCACGCTCGATCTGTTCGCCGTGTTTCTGGCGGGTACGACCGCGCTGCTGCCGATCTATGCGCACGACATATTGAAGGTCGGACCACAGGGGCTGAGCGCACTTGCCGCCGCGCCTGCGGTGGGGGCGTCGGTCGTCGCACTATTCTTCTCGTTCCGCCCGCTCAAGACCAATGTCGGGCCCAAGATGCTGATCTCGGTGCTGATCTACGGCACCGCGACGATCGTGTTCGGCCTGTCGCAGATCATGGCGCTCAGCCTCGTTGCGCTCGCTATCGCCGGCGCGGCCGACATGTTCTCGGTCTATATCCGCCAATCGCTGATCCAGCTCTACACCCCGGACGACAAGCGCGGCCGGGTTGGCGCGGTCTCGCAATTGACCATTTCGGCGTCCAATGAACTGGGCGAGGCCGAATCGGGGTTCCTTGCCGCGGGGCTGGGTCCGGTCGGCGCGGTACTGGTCGGCGGCACGGGAGCGATTGTGGTGACAATCCTGTGGACCTATCTGTTCCCTGTTATCCGCAAGGCAAAGACGTTCGATCCACCCGAGACGGCGCGAGACGCCGCAGACATTGAGATGGAGGCAGCACGATGAAAGCCAACACGATCCTGGAAACGATCGGCAACACCCCGCACATCCGCGTGGCGAAGCTGTTCCCCGACCGCGAAGTATGGATCAAGTCGGAGCGTTCCAATCCCGGCGGCTCGATCAAGGATCGCATCGCGCTCGCCATGGTCGAGGCAGCGGAAGCCTCGGGCGACCTGAAGCCCGGCGGCACAATCATCGAACCGACCAGCGGCAATACCGGTGTCGGCCTGGCGATGGTCGCGGCGGTTAAGGGTTACAAGCTGGTGCTGGTCATGCCGGAGAGCATGTCGCTCGAACGCCGCCGCCTGATGCTCGCTTATGGCGCGACCTTCGACCTGACCCCGCGCGAAAAGGGCATGAAGGGCGCAATCGAACGCGCGCTCGAACTGGTCGATCAAACCGCCGGCGCATGGATGCCGCAGCAGTTCGAAAACCCCGCCAATATCGCGGTCCATAGCCGGACCACCGCACAGGAGATCCTCGCAGACTTCCGTGACACGCCAATCGATGTGATCATCACCGGCGTGGGCACCGGCGGCCACATCACGGGCGTCGCCGAGACGCTCAAAAAGGAATGGCCGAACCTCAAAGTCTATGCGGTCGAGCCCGAAGCATCGCCGGTCATTTCCGGCGGCCAGCCCGGCCCGCACCCGATCCAGGGCATCGGTGCGGGTTTCGTGCCGGCCAATCTGCACACCCAGGCGATCGATGGCGCGATCAAGGTCGAGGCGGGCGCCGCCAAGGATTTCGCGCGCCGCGCCGCGACCGAGGAAGGCATATTGGTCGGGATCAGTTCGGGCGCGACGCTCGCGGCAATCAAGCAGAAGCTCGCCGAACTACCCGCGAACGTGCGCGTGCTCGGCTTCAACTACGACACAGGCGAGCGTTATCTGTCGGTGCCGGACTTCCTGCCGGAAAGCTGAGGCCCAAAGACGAGCCCGCGGCGGCGAGTGGAATATTCCCCACCTCGCCGCCGCAGGGATGCAGCTGAGCTCGCCCTAGCCGATCCGCATCGACAGCTCGACGTCATCGCCGAACGGCGTGGACAGATAGCCATTCCCAGGCGATCTCACGCGCGCCAGATAGTCCGGGCTGTAATCCGCATTATCGGCGACGATGAATGCCCCCGACCTGAGGCGGCTTTCCACCAGGCTCAGAACCTCGGGATAGAGCGCCTTGGCGCCGTCGAGCAGGACCAGGTCGATCGTATCGGGAAGGTCGATGCTCAGCGTCTGCAACGCGTCGCCCACTCGGATCTCCACCAGGTCGACAAGGCCGCCGGCAGTCAGGTTATCCCGCGCCCGTGCCACCTTGGATGGCTCGAACTCGCTGGTGATCAGACGGCCGCCGCCATTGTCGCGCAAGGCGGCGGCCAGATGCAGGGTCGAGATGCCGAAGGAGGTCCCGAATTCGACGATCGTCCGCGCGCCGCAGCCACGCGCCAGCATATAGAGCAGCGCACCGGTTTCCCGCGAGACGGGAAGCGGAACGTCCTTCAGGCGCGCGTAGAGATCGATATAATCGGTCTTGCTCTGCATCAGACGAGATCGCTCTTCGGGCGAAAGGTCGGCGATTGCGGAGCTGGTTGCCGGGGACGCGGTCTTCGCCTCTTCGAACAGGCGATCCAGTAGCGGCGCAAGCGGGTTGGTGGTCAGGATGGTCATACATAACTCCGGTCGATGAGCAGCGTTGTTGCGCTGCGCGAAAAATACGAATAATCCTTCGCGTTTCCTATTCGCATTGCCACACAGCGCCATGACCGATCACCGAAACACCCGAATATCCTCGCGAAAACAGCCCAAACAGGCGCGTTCGAGCGATCTTGTCGCCGCGATTCTGGAGGCTGCGGTTCAGGTTTTAGCAAAGGAAGGCGCGCAGCGATTCACCACCGTGCGCGTGGCCGAGAAAGCGGGCGTCAGTGTCGGGTCGCTGTACCAGTATTTCCCGAACAAGGCGGCGATCCTGTTCCGGCTCCAGAGCGACGAATGGGGGCAGACGACCGGGATGCTGCGCAGCATCCTCGAGGATTTTCAGCGCCCGCCGCCGGAACGACTACGCATCCTGGTTCACGCCTTCATTCGCTCGGAATGCGACGAAGCGGAAATGCGCGTGGCGCTCAACGACGCTGCCCCGCTTTACCGCAATGCCCCCGAGGCTCAGGAAGTGCGAGCGATGGGCGACCGCATTATCCAGGCCTTCATGGAGGAAGCGCTGCCCAGGGCCTCGCAAGCGACTCGCGCATTGGCCGGCGACCTGATCGGGACGACGCTCGGCAAAGTGGGAAAGCATTTTTCGGAGAGTCCGCGAACCCCGGCAGAGATCGCAACCTATGCCGACGCCATGGCCGATATGTTTTGCGCCTATCTCAAGAGTCTCGATCGTTGAGATCAGCATCGCGGCGCTTGGTAGTGTCTCAGTTTGAATCTAGCGGCGCTTCCAAGCGCCGTAGAGTTTCTGGATGAGCGTCCCGAAAATCATGCCTCCTACAAACAGGCCGCCGCCGATCAATCCGGATTGCATTGGATGGCTCATTTTAAGGATCCCGCTTCTTGTAAGCACCGCGAACCTTAGGAGCGGGGGCATCAGCGTCAATCCGCTCAAAAAACCCTCAAGCAACCAAAGTCGGTCGGTGATTCCCGCTGCCATCACCGGCGAGACGCTACCCGGCACCCGTCGATTTCTCATTCCCGGCATTCTGCGCTAAGGCGCGCTGCCCGATCCGCCAGGAGCCGACCGTGATCCCCTTCCCGCTCCAGACCGACCGCCGCTGAGCCATTCTCTATGACTGAATCCCACACCGCCATCCGAGCGCGAATCGTCGCGTCACCGAGCATCGCGATCCGGCTGCTGCTCGCCACGCTGGCGATCGCCGCGCTTGTGGTGCCGGCGCTGATCGTCATTTTCGCGCCACCGGTGCGCCCCTATCGCCACATCGCCATGCCGCCACAACGTGTCGTGCCCCAGACCGAGATTCCGGCGGTCGAACCGCTCAAATATCAGGATCTGCCGCCGGACGACGCGCGCAGCTTCAACGCCACCATCCCCTATTCGACCGCCCCCAACCCTGCGGCGCGTCCGTTCGTGCTGACCGGCACCGATGAGGACAAGGCGCGCGCGATCGACTGCATGGCCGCCGCCGTGCTGTACGAAGCGGGCGACGACACACTCGGGCAGCGATCCGTGGCTCAGGTCGTGATCAACCGCACTCGCCATCCCGCCTTTCCCAAGACGATCTGCGGTGTGGTGTTCCAGGGCCAGGAGCGCGCCACCGGTTGCCAGTTCACCTTCACCTGCGACGGCGCGCTGGCCCGCCATCGCTGGTCCGACCTGGCCTGGAAACGCGCGCGCGAGACGGCGGTGCTGGCGCTGACCGGATCGGTGTTCAAGCCGGTCGGCTATTCGACTCATTACCACACCGATTGGGTGGTGCCTTATTGGAGTTCCAGCCTCGACAAGGTGACCAAGGTGCGCACGCATTTGTTCTTCCGCTGGACCGGCTGGTGGGGCACGCCGCCCGCGTTCGGGCGCCGTGTATTGTCCGCCGAGCCGGTCATCGCCCAGCTTGCCGCCTTGTCCGACGCACACCGCATGGGTGCCGCGCTCGACGAAGCCGCGGCGGCGACGATCGAGGCCGCAGCGGTGAGCGGCACCCTGCCGCCGCCGATCGCGGCGGATACCAACAGCTTCATCGTCACGCTCGACCCAAAGATGCCGCCCGAGAGCTTTGCCGCGCTCGCCTCGGCGACCTGTGGCGAGCGTCCTTATTGCAAGTTCATGGCGTGGAGCAGCAAGGCGAAGACGCCTGCCGCACTGCCGCTGCAATCGAGCCAGGTATCGACCATGTCGTTCAGCTATCTGCGCGATCGGACCAAGGGTTATGACAAGGCGCTGTGGAATTGCGCCGAGTATCGCCGGCCCGACCTCACCCAGTGCATGAAGATCCAGGTGTTCGTGCCCGTAGTTCGCCAGACCGACGGCTTCCGGCTGGAGAATCTCCCCGGCGCGCGGGTCGTCCCGCCGCCGGTGGCAAGGACAGTGAAAGCGACACCAGATGGGCTGAGCGGCATCAGACGGCGAGTCGAAATCACCGCGACACCGGCAAAACCAGGGCCGCAGCCGACAACGGCGCCGGTAAGCAGACCATAGCGGCTTGATTTCAGAAGGTCGTTTCGACCACATTGGCCGCCTTCGTTTCAGCAAAGGGCTTGCCCGTGAACGTCAGCCTGCCTGTTTGTGCTTCCGGCGCCGCCACGAGCCATCTTCCCGCGACACGCCTGCTCTGGATGACCGTAGCCGCATTAGCCGCCATCGCGACGCAGGCACAGGCGCAGACCCAGCCGCCGGCCGATTCGAATCCGCTCGCCGCGCTCGACCATGGCTTGCGCCCGACCGTGATCGCGCCGGGCGAGGCAGTGCCGCGCTGGTCGCTGACGGAACGCATGCGCTTCCACAAGGTACCCGGCGTGGCAGTGGCGGTGCTGAAGAATGGCGAGGTTGTGCGAGCGGTCGGCTATGGCGAGCGTGAAGCCGGCACGCAGGACAAGGTCGATGGCGACACGTTGTTCTCCGTCGGGTCGATCAGCAAGGTGGTGACGGCGGCGACGACGCTGCGCCTGGTCGCGGCGGGAAAGCTCGACTTGGACCGCAATGTCGATGATTATCTGAAACGCTGGAAGCTGCCTGCGTCAGAGCAAGTACCGCAGCCGCGAGTCAGCCTGCGCATGCTGATGTCGCACAGTTCGGGGTTGGGCGTGCATGGGTTCGCGGACTACCAGCCCAATGAACCGCTGCCCACGCTGGTACAGGTGCTCGACGGGCAGAAGCCGGCCAAGAATGAGGCGGTGCGGTTCAAGACTGCGCCTGGTTTGCTCAACGATTATTCCGGTGGCGGCGTCACGGTGGAACAGGCGGTGATCGAGGATACGACAGGCCAGCCGCTACAGCAGCTGGCCGAGGCGCAGGTGTTCAGGCCGCTGGGCATGCGGCGCAGTACGTTCGAGAGCCCGTTGTCAGCCGCGCACGGCAACATCGCCAAGGCGCACGACGGCAACGGCGCGCCGACCGCGTTGCCGCGCGGCTGGGAAAGTTTCGCGGAGGCAGGGGCGTCGGGCCTGTGGACCAGCGCGCACGACCTGGGACAGGTCGTCGGCGGCCTGATCAAGAGCTATCAGGGCCGCGGCGATTTCCTGCCCCAACCTCTGGCGACGGCGATGATGACCGAGGTATCGCCAAGCGTATTCGGCCTGGGCCCGCGCCTGGGTGGTACCGGCCCGGGTCGGCATTTCTTCCATTTAGGCGCCAACGAAAGCTACCGCGCCTTACTGGAGGGGTATCCGGAAACCGGCGATGGCTATGTGATTCTGACCAATGGCAGCAACGGCACCGCACTGGCGGCCGAAATCCGCAACGCATTGTCCGACGCGATCAGTCTGGGTGCGCACCCCGTGGTGCGCACTGTGGCGTTCCGCGCGCCGCCGTCGCCGGACTATGCCGGCCGCTACCGGCTCGACAGCGCCGTGCCGATGGACCTGCGCCGCGCCCTGGCCGACAGCTTCGACCATGAAACCATCCAGGTGAATATCGTCGGCAACACGGTCGAGATCGCGCTGCCGGGCCAGGAGAAACCCCTGCCCTTGCTCCCGCTCGGGCCAGCGCAGTTCGTTCAAAGCGGCCTCTATTCGTACATGTTCGATTTCCGCCGCGACGCCTCGGGCAAGGTCCGCGGGGTATCCGTGTCGATGCCTGAGGCGAATTCGGTGGCCTATTACGCGCACGAATGACTTCTGCGGCTCTCCGTTGGGAAAGAGGTGATCCCGGTCAAGCCATAATCACTCGGCAATCGCTTCCCCGACACGGCCACCAGCCTGTGTCGGGGAAGCGCTGCACCAATTCAGTTCGAGAATACCCAGGCTTGCCGATCGTCGATCAGGCGGCCGCGAACATCTCCGGCGGCAATGCCATCATTGCCTCCGCCCCGCCTTCGATCTTGCGGCGCAGCGCGCCGGCGTCGGGCAGGATGCGCTCCGCGAAATAGCGCGCGGTCACTAGCTTGGCGTCGAGGAAGGCGGCATCGCCCTCTCCGGCTGCCTTCAGGTCGGCAGCGGCCTTCGCCATGCGCAACCACATCAGCCCGGTCGCGACGATGCCCATGATGTGCATATAGCTGTGTGCGCCCGCGCCGACATTGTCGGGGTTCTGCATGCCGTTCTGCATGAACCACATCGTCGCGGCCTGAAGCTCGCCACTCGCCTTTTCGAGCGCCGTCGCAAAGGCCGCAGTGGCCGGATCGGCCTTGCCGGCCGCGATATCGTCGGCGACGACCTTGAAGAACGCCTGCACCGCGCGGCCGCCATTCTGCGCGAGCTTGCGACCGACCAGGTCCATCGCCTGCACGCCATTGGTGCCTTCATAGATCATCGCGATCCGGGCATCGCGGACATATTGTTCCATGCCCCATTCGGCGACGTAGCCATGGCCGCCATAAACCTGCTGCGCGTTGGTCGCGATGTCATAGCCCTTGTCGGTGCCATAGCCCTTGATCACCGGGGTGAGCAGGCCGATCAGATCGGCGGCGAGCTGCTTCTCTTCATCGGTCGCGGCGGCATGTTCGAGATCGACCTGCAGCGCGCCCCACAGGCAGAGTGCACGCAATCCTTCGGTCATCGCCTTGGCATCCATCAGCATGCGGCGGATGTCGGGATGGACGAACAGCGTATCGGCCTTTTCGTTCGGCTCCTTCGGCCCCGTCAGCGCGCGGCCCTGACGACGGTCATGCGCATATTGCACGGCGTTCTGATAGGCGGTCTCGGCCACGGCGAGGCCCTGCAGGCCAACGCCGAGGCGCGCGGCGTTCATCATGATGAACATCGCGGCCAGGCCCTTCATCTCGTCGCCGACCAGCCAGCCGGTCGCGCCGTCGTAATTCATCACGCAAGTCGAATTGGCATGGATGCCCATCTTGTGCTCGATCGAGCCGCACGACACCGCGTTGCGCGCGCCGAGCGCGCCGTCATCGCCCACCATGAACTTCGGCACGACGAACAGTGAAATGCCCTTCGAGCTGTCCGGTGCGCCCGGCGTCTTGGCCAGCACGAGGTGGATGATGTTCTCGGTCAGGTCATGCTCGCCCGACGAAATGAAAATCTTGGTGCCGGTGATCGCATAGCTGCCGTCCGCCTGCGGTTCGGCGCGGGTGCGGATCAGGCCGAGATCGGTGCCGCATTGCGGCTCGGTCAGGTTCATCGTGCCGCCCCATTTGCCCGACACCATATTGGGGACGTACTTGGCCTGTTGCTCGGGCGTGCCCTTGACCAGCAGCGCGGCGATCGCGCCATGCGTCAGGCCGGGATACATGGCGAACGCCATGTTCGATGAGATCATGAATTCCTGGAATGCAGTCGACACGACATGCGGCATCGCCTGGCCGCCGAATTCCTCCGGCGCGGACAAGGTGCCCCAGCCGGATTCGACGAACGCCTGATAGGCTTGCTTGAACCCGGCGGGCGTGGTCACGCTGCCATCGTCATGGCGCGTGCAGCCTTCCTGATCGCCCGAATGATTGAGCGGGAAGAGCACTTCGGCAACGAACTTGCCGCCCTCGTCGAGCACCGCATCGACCACATCGGGGGTCGCGTTCTGGAAGCCCGGCAGATTGGCGTGAGCGTGGAGCCCAACGACATGTTCGAGGATGAAGCGCACGTCGCGAACGGGGGGCGTATATTGCGGCATTGTAAGTCCTTCAGCCTTGCTGGGATTCTAGTGAGATTGGGGATTTTCGAGGACAGCGACGAACTCGACCAGTTCGGCGATCGCCGCGTCGATATCGTGCTTCTGCGATTCGAGCAGTGCAACGCGTTCGCGGCAACGCTCGATGGTCACTTCGCGCTGCGCCTTGCGGCCGTCGCCAATGTCGTAAAGGTCGATCATCTCGCGAATTTCGGTGAGCGAAAAGCCAACCCGTTTGCCACGCAGGATCCAAGCCAGCCGGGCGCGGTCGCGATGCGAATAGATTCGCGTCGTGCCGCGCCGTTCGGGCGCGATCAGCCCCTCATCCTCATAGAAACGCAAAGCGCGGGCGGTCACGTCGAATTCGGCGGACAGATCGGAAATCGAGAATTGATCGCGATCGGTACGTTGCGGAACGACGGCATAGGCGGCGACGGTCGACATGGCCGCCTTTGTAAAATCAGCTTACGTGAACGTCAAGGTCAACCGCCCCGCCCGTCACCCCCGCCTGTCACCCGCCCCCACCTGTCACCCGCCATTGCACAGCAACTTGCCCTTGGCGTCGCGCAGCGTCGATGCCTCGGACACCGATTCGCTCAGCCGGTCGACATCGAGCGCCGCGAGGGATGCCCGATTCGAGCACAGCTTGGCGCAACCATCGGGGACCCTGCCCGGAAAGGCGATCCGGTCACCCTCGAAGCGCGCATCGAAATTGCATCCGGGTGCGGTAGGGAAATCGACATTCAGCGTCTCGCCGACGCGCGTGACCACGCCGGATCCGCCGCAATTCTGGTCTTCGCCATAATCGACATAGACGCCGATCCGGTACGCGGTTGCGGTGGGGACGACGCACATGCGGTCGGTGTCCAGCGCATAAAGCCCCGCGATGTCGGCACCGTTGGGATCGGGAATCACGCCCGCCTCGATCGCTGCCGCCTCCAGGCCAGTCGCCGGCGCGGCTTTCGCTTGTTTCGGCGACTCCGGCTGGCGCGAACAGGCGGCAAGCAACAACAGCACCAGGACCGGGCCGCGCTTCATTCCACCGGGCTCAATCCATCGCCTTCGATCCGGCGATAAAAGCAACTGCGTTGGCCGGTATGGCAGGCCGGGCCGGCAGGATCGACGATCAGCCACACCGCGTCCTGATCGCAATCGATGCGGATGTCGGCGACGTGCAGGATATGGCCCGACGTTTCGCCTTTCTTCCACAGCTTGGCGCGGCTGCGCGACCAGAAATGCGCTTCGCGAGTCGCGATGGTGGCGGCCAGCGCTTCGGCATTCATATGCGCCAGCATGAGCAGTTCACCACTCGCGCGGTCGGTCGCGACGGCGGTGACCAGGCCGTTCGCGTCATAATTCGGATCAAGGGTCAGACCGGTGTCGCGGGAATCAGGCATGATGACCTCATAGGGCTGCCTGCTCTCGGGTGAAAGCGCGACACCCGCCATCCGTCACCTCAGCGAAGGCTGGGGTCTTTGTGGGGCTGGCGTCGCACCTTCCTCATTGAGATCCCGGCCTTCGCTGGGATGACGGAAGTGGTGATGGAGAGAAGGCCGGCGACCTATCATCACCCCTTGCGAATCGCCTTGACCAGATCCGCCTTGTCCATTTTCGACCGGCCCTCGATGCCGATCTCGCCCGCTTCCTTCATCAAATCGGCCTTGGTGCGATCTTCTAGGTCGGTGCCGCGATGGTCGAGCGTTCCCGCCGCCTTGGCATTGGCAATCCGTGCCGCCTTCTCCTTCGATGCACCGTCGCGGCGCAAATCCTCGTATAATTTATCGTTCTTGACTGTCGGTCCGTGGTCCTTGGCCATGACAAACGCCTCCTGACCCGCAGAAAACCGTCGATGCGGCAAAATGCTCCCGATCGATGTGACAAAAGCGCGACAAACCCGGATCGGCTCCCTATATGGCGGGCGACGCTACCCCCCTGAAGGGCGCCATGCTGACAACCAATCCGTTCGACGTCCTCGATGGGGACAAGCTGCATGAAGAGTGCGGTATCTTTGGCGCAACCGGTAGTGACGGCGCTGCGGCGCTTGTCGCGCTCGGTCTCCATGCGCTGCAACATCGTGGCCAGGAGGCCGCGGGAATCACCAGTTTCGACGGCGCCGAATTTCATACGCACCGTGCGATGGGCCATGTCGCGGGCAATTTCGACAGCCCGGCGATCATGAATGCGCTGCGCGGCAATGTCGCGTGCGGCCATGTTCGCTATTCGACCACCGGCGAAACCGCGCTGCGCAACGTCCAGCCGCTTTATGCCGATCTCGCCTCAGGCGGCTTCGCGATCGCGCACAACGGCAATATCTCGAACGCGATGCGGCTACGGCGCGACCTGGTGCGGCGCGGATCGATCTTCCAGTCGACCTCCGACACCGAGACGATCATCCATCTCGTCGCGACGTCCAACTATCGCACCTTTGTCGACAAGTTCATCGACGCGCTGAAGCGAGTCGAGGGCGCCTATTCGCTGATCGTGATGACGCCGGAGGGCATGATCGCCTGCCGCGATCCGCTTGGCATCCGCCCGCTGGTCATGGGCAAGCTTGGCGAGACGATCATCTTCGCGTCGGAAACCGTCGCGCTGGATGTGGTCGGCGCGACATTCGTGCGCTCGATCGAGCCGGGTGAGCTGGTCATCGTCAAGGGCAGCGAGATGTCTTCGCACCGCCCCTTCGCGCCGACCGAGCCCAGGCCGTGCATCTTCGAATATGTCTATTTCTCGCGCCCCGATTCGATTTCGGACGACCGCAGCGTCTATACCGTGCGCAAGGAAATCGGCGCGCAGCTGGCGATCGAAAGCCCGGTCGATGCCGATCTGGTCATCCCGGTGCCCGATTCGGGCACGCCCGCCGCGATCGGTTATGCGCAGCAATCGGGCATTCCGTTCGAACTCGGCATCATCCGCTCGCATTATGTCGGGCGCACCTTCATCCAGCCGAACAACGAAGTCCGGCATCTCGGCGTCAAACTGAAGCACAATGCCAATCGCGCGCTGATCAAGGGCAAGCGCGTCGTGCTGATCGACGATTCGATCGTGCGCGGCACGACCTCCTTGAAGATCGTGCAGATGATGCGCGATGCCGGCGCGGCGGAAGTGCATATGCGCATCGCCAGCCCGCCGACCCGGCATAGCTGCTTCTATGGCGTCGATACGCCCGAGCGCGGCAAGCTGCTCGCCGCCAACATGAACATCGACGAGATGAACACCTATATCCAGGCCGACAGCCTTGCGTTCGTGTCGATCGACGGACTGTACAAGGCGCTCGGCGAGCCGGGCCGCGCGGCCAACCGCCCGAGCCATTGCGACGCCTGTTTCACCGGCGATTATCCGACGATGCTGACCGATCACGACGATGTCGCTTCGGTCGACCAGTTCGCCCTTCTCGCGGAGCGAGTGAGCTAATTGCTGGCGGAGCGGGTCAGCTAACCCACAAAAATAACGTCATGCTGAACTTGTTTCAGCATCCATGCGCGGTCATTGACCCCATGAGCGTCGCCCGTTTGGCAGATGACCGCGCCTGGACCCCGAAACAAGTTCAGGGTGACGGCTAAACTACGGAATTGCCCATGACCGACAAGCCCCTCGCCAACCAGATCGCTCTCGTCACCGGCGCCAGCCGCGGGATCGGCGCGGCAACCGCCAGGGCACTGGCCGCCGCGGGCGCGCATGTCATTCTCACCGCACGGACCGCCAAGGATCTGGAGCAGGTCGAGACCGCGATCTTCGACGCCGGCGGCAGCGCAACGATCGCGCCGCTCGACCTGACCGAAACCGACAGCATCGCGCGGCTCGGCGCGGCGATCGGCGAGCGCTGGGAAAAACTCGACATCATGGTGTTGAACGCCGGCATGCTCGGCAGCCTTGCACCGGTGCCAGCGATCGATGCGAAGGAACTGGCGCAAGTGCTGACGCTCAACGTCAGCGCACAGGCCGCGTTGATCGCCGCGTTCGACCCGATGCTGCGCAAATCGCCGCGCGCTCGTGTGCTCGGCATCACTTCCAGCGTCGGACGAAAACCGCGTGCTTTCTGGGGCCTGTATGGCGCGTCCAAGGCGGCGTTCGAGACGCTGATCGCGGCCTATGGCGACGAGATGCAGCGGATCAGCTCGATCCGCACCGCGATCATCGATCCCGGCGCGACCCGCACTGCGATGCGCGCGCGCGCCTATCCGGGCGAAGACCCCGCCTCGGTCAAGGAACCGGAAGTCGTGGCGGACCGGATCGTCACACTCATCGACGAGGATTTCGACACCGGGCATTTCGAGCGGGTCGACTGACCCACCGAACCGGCGAGGAAGTTACTTCCCCGCCGCCTCGATCACCTGCAACTGAAACACCGCCCGCTCCGTCTTCAAATCGTCGCCAGTCGCTTTCGGCCAGGCCCCCGATACCGCGATGACGATCTTCTTTGCCGGGTCGATGAAGATGCTCTGGCCGAAAATCCCCTGCGCGCCGAAATAGCCGTTGGGATAAGTCCACCATTGATAGCCATAGCCATAAGCCGGCGAGGTCTCGACTTGCGCGCGGGTCGCATCGGCGAACCAGCCATCTGGCACGATGCCCTTGCCGCCGTCGAGCACCAGCTGGCCCATCCGCGCATAGTCGCGCAGCGAGACCGACAGGCAGCAACCGCCGATTTCCTGGCCCGACTGGTCGATCATCCAGAACGCGTCGCGCTCCATGCCATAGGGCTTCCACACCTTCTCGCTGAGATAGGTCGCCAGCGGCTTGCCGGTGGCCTTGGTCACCAGCACCCCGATCAGATTGGTCTCGCCGGTCTTGTAGACCCATTTCTCGCCCGGCGGCGTTTCGCGCGGCAAGGTGCGCATATAGGCGACGGTCGGATCGACGCCGGCCGGCACCGGTTTCGAATACATCGTCGCGACGTCGGATTTCGGATCGAAATAACTCTCGTTCCATTTCACGCCCGAGGTCATCGTCAGCAATTGCTTGATGGTCACGCCGTCATAGCCGCTGCCGGCCAGTTCCGGGATGTATTTGGTCACCGGCTCCGACACCGACTTGATATAACCGTCGCGGATCGCCGCGCCGACCAGAGTCGAGCTGAACGACTTGGCGACCGAGAATGACGTGTAGCGCCCGGTGGCGGAATAGCCGCGGGCATAGCGTTCGAGGCGGATCTTGCCGTCCTGCAGCACGATCAGCCCGGCGACATTCTGCGCCGCCATATAGGCGTCGATCGTCGCTGCATCGAGCGGCAGCGGCTTGCCTTGTGGCAAGCGATGGACCTTGCCGCCCGCCCTGGCGATGTGCCCGGGAAAGAGCTTTTCCATCGCCGGGAAATTCTGGTCGCGCTGCGCCTGCGACCAGAACAGGATCGTCGCGCCGGCGCTGCGCAATTTGTCCGAATCGCCGGTCGACAGGCGGACGTCAGGTGATTCAACCGCTTGCGCACTGCTGTGCTCGACATGAGTTGCGATCCCCGCCAGCGCTATCGCGCCCAATATCGCCAGCCGCCGCATGCTCATCTCCCCTTTTATTGTTTTACCAGCGTCACTTGCGCGACATCGATACCGCCGCCGCGGAAGCCGCCTTCGCAATACATCAGATAATAGCGCCATAAGTCCACGAAATCCGTATCGAATTCCGGTGGGAGGTTTCCCGCCTCGACCGCCGTGTCGAAATTCACCCGCCAGCGCCGCAGCGTTTCGGCATAATGCTGGCCAAAGCCGACCCGGTCCTGCCAGACCAGCCCGTTGCGTTCGGCGAGCGTGCGAAAACGGCTTTCCGACAACAGCATGCCGCCCGGAAAAACGAAGCGCTGGATGAAGTCGACGTTACGCGCATAGCTCTCGAACAGCGCGTCATCGATGATGATATACTGGATCGCGGCACGCCCGCCGGGCTTCAGCGCGCGGGCGATCGCTTGAAGATAAGCCGGCCAATATTGCTGTCCGACCGCCTCGACCATCTCGATGCTGACCACCGCGTCATAGCTTCCGGCGACATCGCGATAATCGGTCAGCGAAACGGTGACGCCGTCCAGCCCGGCATCGACCATGCGCTGGTCGACCATCGCCTTCTGTTCCGCCGACAGCGTGATGCCATGGATCTTGCGCCCTGCTCGTGCGGCAAGTTCGGCGAACGAACCCCAGCCACTACCGATTTCGAGGATCGTATCGCCCGGCCTGGTCGCCGTCCGATCGAGCATCGCCTGCAGCTTGGCCGCCTGCGCCGCTTCGAGCGATTGCGCTGGGTCGACCGGCTCGGCGAACAGCGCGCTCGAATAAGTCATGCCAGGATCGAGCCATAAGCTATAGAAATCATTACCAAGATCGTAATGGAATTCGATATTGCGCCGCGCCCCGGCCTTGTCGTTGCGACGCAGCCAATGACCGATGCGCCGCGTCAGGCGCGACAAGCCCCCGGCCCGCGCCGTGTCGCCCAGCGATCGCCCGTTGCGCATGAACAGATCGAACAGCGGCACCGGATCGGGGCTCGACCATTCACCCGCCAACCATGCGGTGTACCAGCCGGCCGATCCACTGCGGATCAGCCGCAGCAGCGCCCGCCAGCTGCGCACGTCGACGACCGGCACCGGCCCCGGCGCCCGCCCGCCGAGCAAACGTCGCGTGCCATCGGGCAGCGACGCCTCGATCGCGCCATGCTCAAGGCCTTGGTCGATCCGGTCGAGGATACGGTGGAACGCCCACGAAAAGCGGTTGAGCAGCCAGCCGCCGCTTCCCTCTCCCCGCGCGGTCCGCGCCCCGAACCGGCGCCCCCTGTTTGGCACGGTTACGTTCATATCCGCAGCCTCATGCACCCGGCGCGGGGCGGCGAAAAGCGATTCTTGGAGGGCGCCGTCACTTCACCTGTCGGACCGCCGCAAGCGCGCGTTCCCGCGCCTCGCGGTGACCGATGATCTTCGCCGGATAGGCTGCCGGGCGCCGCCCGAACGCATCGGGATCGTGGATCGCATCGTCACCCAGCCCGGCCAGTTCGGGCACCCATTCGCGAATATAATCGCCTGCGGCGAATTTCTCCGACTGGCTCAGCGGCGCCATGATGCGCACGAACATGTTCGAATCGACGCCCGTGCCGGCGGTCCATTGCCAGTTGACGCTGTTGCTGGCGTAATCGGCATCGACCAGCGTATCCCAGAACCATTGTTCTCCGACCCGCCAGTCGATCAGCAAATGCTTGATCAGGAACGACGCCGCGATCATTCGCACGCGGTTGTGCATCCAGCCGGTGGTCCAGAGCTGGCGCATGCCGGCATCGACGATCGGATAACCGGTCTGTCCAGTCTTCCACGCCTTTAGGTCGGCATCGGCCTCCGCCCCGGTTCGCCAGGCCAGATCGTCCAACGCCGGCCGGCCATTGGTTTTGCCGTAATCGGGAAATTGCAGGATCACATTCTGCGCATAGTCGCGCCAGGCGATCTCCTTCAGGAAGGTCGTTGTGTCGCCTTCTGCCTTCAGACTGTGATGCCACACCGTCGCCGGCGAGATTTCGCCGAAATGAAGATGCGGCGACAGGCGCGAACTCGATTCTTCGGCGGGCAGGTTGCGGCCGATATCGTAATGCGCCGCTTTCGGGATGAAGTGGTCGAGCCGTTCAGCGCCCCCCGCTTCGCCTGGCGTCCATTCCCTGCCAAAGCCCCCTGCCCAGTCCGGTTTGCTGGGCAGCAGCTTCCAGTCGCTCAGATGGTCGCTTTTCGGCCAATGCTCCGGCGTCGGGATGATGTGCGGCTCCGGCGCGCCCGGTGCTGGCGGCATATGCTCGTTCAGCGCGCGCCAGAACGGCGTGTAGATCTTGTAAGGCTGTCCCGCGCCGGTGGTCACCGATCCCGGTGGAAGCAGATAATTGCCGTCATGACAGACAAGGCCGAGCGACTTCGCGACCGTCTTCTCGGCGTTGCGCCACCATGGCTCGTAATGCCGCAGGCAATGCACCCGCGTCGCGCCGGTTTCCTTGGCAAGTTCGGCCAGCACTTCATCGGACTTGCCCTGTCGCAGGATCAGTCGCGAACCTTTGGCGCGAAGACCAGCGTCGAGCGACCGGAGGCTATGGTGCAACCACCAGCGCGAGGCCCCGCCCATCCTGCGGTGCCTTGGGGTCTCGTCGTCAAGAACATAAACCGGAATGACCGGCCCTTCCCCCGCGGCGGCGGTCAGCGCGGCCTGATCGCTCAGACGCAGATCCCGGCGCAGCCAGAGCAGAACTGGGTCAGTCATTCGGCAATACAGGCATCCTCACCATCCCTGTCCGTACCAGTCAAATCAACCGAAAATTCCGCCAATACCGTTTGTTGAAAGCAGAACTTATGATCTTTTGATGGATAGACCCAGGCACGAATCTCATAGCGATCACCGACACGTTCGACCAGCATTCCCAGCCTTGTCTTAGGCTGGACGGCGTGAACCCAGATACGGCCAACGAACTTTGCCGGGACGGGCGGTCCGCTGATCGTTCTGCCCCGATCGAATTTTGCTCGATTGGGATATCGCATGCAGATGAAATCTGGGGGACACGTGTCTTCCCCGGTCCATTTCGTCGTCACCATCCTGGCAATGACGATCGACAGAGACGGCCTTGCTACCGGCTGTTCGGAGGCCTGCGCAAAGGGCAGCGATGCAAGCAAGGCCAGCGCTGGGATCATCACATCGTGTGCGGCTGTTTCTCAACCTGCCAGGTCTGCCCCTGCGACAGCAATTTCTGCAGGTCGGGCTTCTTGCCCTCGGACGCCTGCTTGTTCTGCGCGACAACCGCGCTTTCGAAAGTCGGCGCCGGATCATTGTAGATCACGCCAAGCGCGACCGGGAAGGTGCCCAGCGGCAGTTCGA
The DNA here is from genome assembly GCF_014171475.1 of Sphingomonas sp. So64.6b. Taxonomy (NCBI): domain Bacteria; kingdom Pseudomonadati; phylum Pseudomonadota; class Alphaproteobacteria; order Sphingomonadales; family Sphingomonadaceae; genus Sphingomonas; species Sphingomonas sp. So64.6b. The sequence continues at coordinate 1,320,364 of NZ_CP048817.1, read as the reverse complement.
CCAGCATATGCGCGACCGCGCGGTTGGTCTGGTCATGCACGATGACCTTCGCCGCCGCCCAGTCGCCATCGACGACATCGACGATCTTGAGGATCAGCCGCTCCTGATCGAGCGCAATGCCCTTGGTCCCGCCGGCAAACAGCAAAGGCTGGCCATGCTCGACCCACAACTGCCCGGCCTGCGCCTTGTCCTTGTCGGTGAAGCTGGCGAACACATCGTCATTATAAACGATGCAATTCTGATAGATCTCGATGAAGCTCGCGCCCTTGTGCGCATGCGCGGCCTTCAGCACCGACGGCAGATTCTTGTTCACATCGATCGCACGCGCGACGAAGCGCGCGCCCGAACCCAGCGCAAACGCACATGGGCTGGCCGGCCGGTCGACCGAGCCGAACGGCGTCGAGGGCGAGCGCGTGCCGACCCGGCTGGTCGGCGAATATTGCCCCTTGGTCAGGCCGTAAATCTCGTTGTTGAACAACAGCACCTGGCAATCGAGATTGCGGCGCAGCAAATGCATCGTGTGATTGCCGCCGATCGACAGCGCATCGCCGTCACCGGTGATGATCCACACGTCGAGATCGGGATTGGCCAGCTTGACCCCGGTCGCCACCGCCGGCGCGCGGCCATGGATGGTGTGGAACCCGTACGTCTCCATATAATATGGGAAACGCGACGAGCAGCCGATGCCGCTGACGAACACGGTGTTTTCCGGCCGCACGCCCAGTTCGGGCATGGTCCGCTGCACAGCCTTCAGGATCGCATAATCGCCGCAACCCGGGCACCAGCGCACTTCCTGGTCGGTTTCCCAGTCCTTCGGCGTGGTCTTCGCGATAGGGGTCATGTCGTTCATGCGAGTGCGCTTTCGATGGCAGCTTCGATCTCTGAGATCATGAAGGGTTGGCCGGAAATCTTGTTGAGCGGTTTCGCATCGACCAGGAACTGGTCGCGCAGCACCGTCTTGAGCTGGCCCGTATTCATTTCCGGCACGATGATCTTCTCATAACCCTTTAGCAAGTCGCCGAGATTTGCCGGCATCGGCCAGATATGGCGGATATGGATATGGCTGACGTCATGGCCCTTGCGACGCATGCGCCGCACCGCCTGATGAATCGGCCCGAAAGTCGAGCCCCAGCCGACGATCGCCAGCTTGCCGCTCGTTTCGCCAAGCTCGACCTCCTGATCGGGGATCGCGATATTCGCGACCTTGTCGCGGCGGATCTCGGTCATTTTCTGGTGGTTGGCGGCGCCATATTCGATGTTGCCGGTGCCGATCTGCTTTTCGATCCCGCCGATGCGATGGAGCAGGCCGGGCGTGCCGGGCTTGACCCAGGGCCGCGCCAGCTTCTCGTCGCGGCCATAGGGCAGGAAACCACCCTCCGGCACATGGTCGAGATAGGTCACCGGGAACGGGGCGTAGGTGCTCATGTCGGGCACCTTCCACGGCTCGGCGGCATTGGCGATATAGCCGTCGGTGAGCAGCATCACCGGCGTCATATATTGCACCGCGATGCGCACCGCCTCGATCGCGCAATCGAACGCGTCGGCGGGCGAGCGCGCCGCGATCACCGGCATCGGCGCGTCGCCGTTGCGGCCATAGACCGCCTGATAGAGATCCGACTGCTCGGTCTTGGTCGGCAGGCCGGTCGAGGGACCGCCACGCTGCGAATTGACGATGACCAAAGGCAGTTCGGTCATGATCGCCAGCCCCATCGCCTCGCCTTTGAGCGCGATGCCGGGGCCGGATGACGAGGTGACGCCAAGCTGCCCGGCATAGGACGCGCCGATCGCGCTGGCGATCGCGGCGATCTCGTCCTCCGCCTGGAAGGTCGTGATGCCATATTCCTTGAGGCGCGACAGGTGATGCAGGATCGCAGAGGCCGGGGTGATCGGATAGCCGCCGAAGAACATCGGGACATCGGCCAGTTGCACGCCCGCGACCAGCCCGAGCGAGATCGCCTCGGCGCCGGTGACGGTGCGGTAAAGCCCCTCCTCCGCCGGTGCCGCCGCGATATGATGCTGCCTGAGCCCTGCGTCCCCAAGCCCGCCCCCGGCGAGTTCGGCCGTCTCGCCATAAGCATGACCGGCATTCAACGCGGCGATATTCGCTTCGGCAAGGACCGGCATCTTGGCGAACTTGCTCTTCAGCCAGTCGATAATCGGCTGGCGGTCGCGATCGAACATCCACAGCGCCAGCCCCAGCGTCCACATATTCTTGCAGCGCAGCGCTTCCTTGTTGCCGAGCCCGAACGGCTTCACCGCATCGAGCGTCAGCTGCGAGATGTTGAACGCGAGCAACTGCCATTTGGCCAGGCTGCCGTCGGTCAGCGGACTGACCTCGTATTTCGCCTTGTCGAGGTTGCGCTTCGAGAATTCGCCTTCGTCGGCGATGATCAGGCCGCCAGGCTTCAGCGCATCGACATTGGTCTTCAAAGCCGCTGGGTTCATCGCCACCAGCACATCGGGCGCATCGCCGGCGGTCTCGATCGCGGTCGACCCGAAATTGATCTGGAAGGCGGAGACGCCGAACAACGTCCCCTGCGGCGCGCGGATCTCGGCCGGAAAATCGGGGAAGGTCGCGAGGTCATTGCCCGACAGCGCGGTCGAAAGAGTGAACTGGCCACCGGTCAGCTGCATGCCGTCGCCCGAGTCGCCGGCGAAACGAACCACGACGGATTCTGCAAGCGGGTGGGCGGACGCCTCTTCGGGTGTCACCTCATGGACGGCGGTCGCCATTATCATCATCCTGTAAACTTTGCTGTGCGTCGTCTAGGCCCGCGACGCTTGCCACCCAAGGTAGAAAATGCGTTGGCGTGTGCAACCGCTTCTTTTCAAAGGCCCGTCCCAGGCTGAGCAGCGATGCCACATGTCGCCGCGCGACCTCCATCGCATCCGTGCCATAACCACCGCCGACCGTACTCGCGAGCGGGATGGCGCGATCGATCGCCAGCCCGGCAATCAGCGACTCGCGGCGATCGAGTCCCGCCAACGACAGATCGAGGCGACCAAGACGATCGCCCGCGAATGGATCGACCCCCGCCTGATACAGGATCAGGTCGGGCTGGAACGCGTCGAGCATCGGTTCCAGCGTCCCTTGCAGCGCGTCGAGATAGGCATCGTCGCCAGTCCCATCGGGCAGCGGCACATCGAGCGTCGAGCGCGCTTTCCGAACCGGAAAATTCTTCTCCGCATGGATCGAATAGGTCGCGATGTCGGGTCGGCCCGCGGTCAGTGCTGCGGTGCCGTCGCCCTGATGGACATCGCAGTCGACGATCAGCACGCGCTCGACGATACGTTGCTCGGTCAGGCGGATGGCTGCGATGGCAAGGTCGTTGAACACGCAAAACCCCGCGCCGGTATCGGCCAGCGCATGATGGCTGCCGCCCGCCGTGTTGGCGGCAAATCCATGGTCGAGCGCCAGCCTCGCCGCCAGCCATGTTCCGCCCGGCACCATGGCGGCACGGCGCGCGACCAGCGGCGTGACCGGAAAACCGATCCGCCGTTCCTTGAAGGCGGGAACACGTGCCTCCAGCACTTCGGCGACATAATCGGCGTCGTGCGCCGCCTCCAGCCACTCGATCGGCATCGGCGCCGGTTGAAACCAGGTCAGATCCGCATCGCTATCGCGCAGCAGGTCGCGGATCAGGCCGTTCTTGTTCCACTGATATTGGCTTCGCGCCGGTGCGGGCGCGACATAATCCGGGTGATGGACGAGCGCGATCATGCCCCTTAGGTAAGCGCGACCGCCGGGCTTCGCCATGCACCCGGAAGATGTGGAGACAGCACTGATGTCCGATCCTTTCGTCCGCCCAGATGTGCGCGGCTTCCTGACCTATCTCAACAACGTCCCCGGCCCCAAGATGCACGAGCTGGAGCCGCCCGCGGCGCGCGCCGTCTATGTCGCGATGAAGGATGTCGCGGATTTGCCCGTTGGCGACCTCGCAACGATCACCGACCTGACCATTCCCGGCCCGGCCGGCGACATCCCGGCGCGACTGTTCGACGCCCGGGCATCGCGCGAGCCGGGTCCTGCGGTCATGTTCTATCATGGCGGCGGCTTCGTGATCGGCGATCTCGACAGCCATGCGAGCTTCTGCGCCGAGATCGCGCGCGCGCTCGACCTGCCGCTCATCGCGGTCGATTATCGCCTCGCGCCCGAACATGCCTGGCCCGCCGCACCCGATGATTGCGAAGCGGCCGCGCGCTGGGTCGCCGAAAGCCCCGCCGAGCTTGGCCGTTCGGTAACCGGCCTGGTCGTGTGCGGCGACAGCGCGGGCGGCAATTTGTCGATCGTCACCGCCGTCGCGCTGCGCGACACCCCCGCCAAGGTCCCGGTGATCGCGCAATTCCCGATCTATCCGGCAACCGATTCGAGCCGCGAGCTTCCCTCCTATAGCGAGTTCGGCCAAGGCTTTCTGCTCACCCGCGAGAGCATGGAATGGTTCGACGCCGCCTATAAGGCGGAACGCACGCATATCCGCGCCTCACCACTGGTCGGCGATCTCGCCGGACTACCGCCCGCACTGGTGATGACGGCGAGCCTCGATCCGTTGCGCGATCAGGGCCGCGCCTATGCCGGCGCACTGATCGCGGCCGGCGTGCCGACGATCTTCCGTGAAGCGGTCGGCAACATCCACGGCTTCGTGACACTGCGTCAGGCGATCCCCTCGTCGCAGGGCGACGTCGCCGGCGCGCTGGCCGTGCTCAGGACCATCATCGCCGAAGCCGAAGCCAATCGCGTCATGGCCCAGGCGGCAAGCTAAAACCGCAAATCCTCCCCCGGAGGGGGAGGGGGACCATTCGCTTCTTCAGCGAATGGTGGAGGGGGACTTCCCCAAGCGCCACGTTGCCGGCTGATCCCTCCACCAGCTGCGCTGGTCCCCCTAGGATTCCAGTTTCGCACCAATCCCACCGGGACAAGATCAATGACCGACCCATCCTCCCTGCCCTACCGCCCCTGCGCCGGCGTGATGCTGCTCAACGCCCAGGGCAAGATCTTCGTCGGCCAGCGCATCGATACGACGCTTGAGGCATGGCAAATGCCGCAAGGCGGGATCGACGACGGCGAGAACGCCGAACAAGCCGCGATCCGCGAGCTCGGCGAAGAAACCGGCATCACCCCCGACAAGGTCGAGCTGATCGCGACGATCGACGACGAACTATTCTACGACTTGCCCGAGGACATGATCGGCAAGGTGTGGAAGGGAAAATGGCGCGGCCAGCGCCAGCGCTGGTTCCTCTACCGCTTCCTCGGCGAGAACAGCGATGTCGACATCAAGACCAGGCACCAGGAATTCCGCACCTGGCGCTGGGCCGACCCGGCCGAACTGCCCGAGGTCATCGTCCCGTTCAAGAAAGCGCTGTACGAGGAAGTGCTGGCCGGGTTCGCGTCCTATCTGGGCTAGATGTGTCGTCCCGAAGTCCGATAGTGCATCATCGATCATCAATCGTCAGGAGGAGGATGCCCTATGGCAAGTACTCTTCACGGTAGCGACAGCCGCTGTGCCGCCAGGGCGATGACGAGCGCGATCGCGCCCAGAATGAGGCTGCGCCGGTCGGTGATGGCAAAAGCGATCGGATCGCCCGAGACCTGGCCTCGCCGGGCCATCATCCAGACGCGGTTGAGCCAATAGAGCAGCACCAGGCAAAGACCCCAAAGCAGTTCAGGCGTACCGCCCTGATATGCCGGCGAGGCGCTCTTGATAAACAGCGCGAGCACCAGGATGGAGACCATCCCGCTCGCCACGCCGCTCATCATCACGATCTCGATGTCGCTGCCGACATAACCGCGGCCGCTCAGGAGCCGGTGCGGTGGCTGAGTGGTGACGGCGAGCTCGGTATATCGCTTGAGATATGCCAGGCTGAGGAAGAAGAACACCGCAAAGGTCAGCAGCCAGGAACTGACCGCTACCTCGATGGCGACGCCGCCGGCGAAGATCCGTATGGTGTAGAGGCAGGCGAGCACGACCACATCGAGCGTCATCGCCTGCTTCAACCGCAACGAATAGGCCGTCGTGACGACGAGATAGGTGGCCATTACGGCCGCAAAGGCCAGGCCGAGCGTCAGCGCGGCTGCGAGAAGCGGCAAGGTGAGAAGCGCAAGACCCAGCCCGATCGCAATCGGGATCGGCAGCGTTCCGGACGCAATCGGGCGGCTGAACTTCACGCGGTGCGCGCGGTCCGATTCGATATCGAGCAGATCGTTGATCAGGTAGACGCCAGATGCCGTCAGCGAGAAGAGCAGGAAAGCGAGGCCCGTCTTCAGGGTCGCCAGTGGCTCAAACCAGAGCCCCGAAGTCGCCAAGGGAACACCGATCAGCGCGTTCTTCGCCCATTGATGCGGCCGCATTGCTTTCAGCGTCGCGCGCCAGATGGGTACACGCCGAAGGGTGACCGACCGCACATGGCGCTGTCGCGGATCATATCCGACTGTCAGGCCTTCATGCGCGGAGGACCAGATCGGGCGGTCGGCGCGGCTGTCGCCGACATAGTCGAAAGGCCCGTCCGCATCCGCGTTGATCCAGGCAAGCTTGGTGCGGCCCTTGAGGTTGCGCCGGGCGACTGAGCCGACCGCATTGTCGAACAGCCCGAGATGGCGCGCAACGCGCGTAACGTGCCGCTGGTGCGACCCGCTGGCGAGTACGACGCGCCGACCGTCGGCTCGCGCCGCGCGGACGATCTCCAGCACTTCTTCGCGGTAAGGCAGGGTTGCCGGATCGAGCCGGACACGTCGCGCCACCATGGATTTCGCATAGGCGCGTCCGCGCAGCAGCCACCAGCACAGCAGCAAGGCGGGTACGATGCCACGCTTGGCGAAATTCAGCCAATTCTCCAGCGACACATCAGCCGAGATCAGCGTTCTGTCCAGATCGACATAAAGCGGACGCCCGACGGGCGCTTTCAGGCCGGTGACGGGCGCGTTCATGCGAGCACCGCATCGCCACGTTGGAGAGGGCGCCGTATCAGCGGAAGCGCAACGCTCGCCGCAGAGATGATCAGCAATGGCATCACCGGGAGACGGTAGCGCGGCATCACATAGGCCGCAGCATGGATCGCCCAGAAACAGCCGATCGTGACGAGGATCAAGCGCTCCGCCCTGGTCCGCCGCCGCCATTGCGCCATAGCGAGCACGGCGAAGGCAAGGATCAGCGTAAACTGTAGCACATCCGCCCAGCGCAACGCCGTGACGACAGGGCTCGAGCGATCCTCGCTGTCGGGAAAGTCAGGCACCCAAAACAATGCCAGCTTCCGCAGCGCCAAGGCTCCGGTTTGCACCGGATGGGTCTGGATATGCGTCATCGCCTGTGCACCAAGGAAGTCGGTCGCGCGCAACTCGCCATAGTCGGCGCGAATCGTGCGCCACCGGGCGCCAAGCGGCGTGTCCTTCATGCTGACGAAGCGGCCGTCGGCGGCAGGATTGTTGCCGATATAAAGGTTGAACGGTCCGTTGGTCGTCAGGACGGGACGACCCAGCGTCCGATCGACATGAACGACCCAGGGACCAAGGATTAGCGCGGCTCCGGCGGCGAAGGCGAGAGCGGCGACTGCCGTCTCAAGTAACGACTCCCGTCGCCATAAAAGGGCGACCGCTACTGCTGCGCCGGTGAGAATTACCGACGCACCGGCGAGCATTCCTGCTCCGTAGAGAACGCCTGACACGGCGGAGACGAGCTTGGGACGCCTGGTATCGAGCAGCAGCACGGCGGCCAACGTGAAGCCGAGCAGCAGCGGCACCGAAAGATTCTCGCGCAGCAGGAACGCAGACCCGGCCACTGCGGGGATCAGCACGGCATAGGAGGCCGCGGCGATCAGCGCGACAAGGCCATCCGCCGTTGCGCGCCGTGCGAGCAGATAGACAAGCAAGGTGGATATCGCGCCGAGCGCCAGATTGAGCGCCAGTGCTGCACCGAGTTTCACCCCGCCAATTGCAAAGGCGAGCGCCATGGCGAACGGATAGCCGGGGCTGTAGAAGGCGGCGTTGCCATAGGTATCGCGCATCGGCCCTGGAGCCAGCAGCGTTCGCGCCATCTCGAAATAGGCAGCCGAATCACTGAGTAGGGGTTCCTCAAGCACGACCATCGCGGAAGCCCGGGCGGCCACGGCAAGCGCCAGCGCCAGGCCGAGAGCTCGCCATTCCAGGCTGGGCCCATTCCTCGATTGGAGGAGTTTCGCTGAGCCGGGGGACTGCATGTCGCAGGTGCTAGCTCGCCCGACTTACTATTCAATTAAGCACTTCTTATCCGGTGCGATTCTACCACCGCGTCGGAGCATTATTCATGAAAACGACTGATCTCGTCCTTATCCTGGGCAGCGTCGTGCTGAGTGCGACGGCGCAGTTTCTGCTGAAGCTCGGGGCCAGCGCGCCGGCCGTGCGCGCCGCGCTCGGCGGGGATGGCGCGTTTGAAGCGCGAGCGATCGCGTTGATCACGACCCCCACGCTTATTGGTGGACTCGCCGTCTATGCCCTCTCGGCCGGATTCTGGATCGCGGTGCTGTCCAGGGTAGACCTGTCGCTGGCCTATCCTTTCGTGGGACTCGGCTTCGTGTTCACTTTCCTGATCGGAACCGTCTTCCTGGGCGAAACTGCGAACGCCGCGCGCCTGAGCGGCACGTTGCTGATCATGGCTGGAGCCGTATTGGTGGCGCGAAGCGGATAGCGTGTGCTTGACGGCTGGCACAGGCCGAGCGCCTTTTTTCAACCTACTCGGGTCGAAAGCGGGCGCTGTGATGCCGGCTACGCTCATCGCGCACCGCACGGGCTCCTTAGTTGCCCGATGCTTCGCCCATCCATGCCATGTTTTCGGAATTGTCAGATGCGCCGGACCTCGCTAGCCGCGCCGGGGAACCGAAAGTGAATGGGAAACGCTATGACCGGAACGTCGCGGATGAAAATGAAATGGCTGGCGCTGGCTTCGGCCATGACTGCGGCCATCGCGATGGTCGCTACGCCGGCGTCGGCGCAGACCGCCGGCAAGAATGAACGGCAGCTTCCGGGACAGCTGGACAGCAACAGCCCGAAGGACGACGATCACCCCTATCAGGTCCGCACACTGCCTTTGGAGGCGGGAAAGCGCTACGCGTTCAGCGCGGAGTCCGAAGATTTCGACCCCAAAATGCGCCTCTCCCTCGCCGACGATAATGATGAACAGATCGCCGAAGACGACGATAGCGGCGACGGGACCAACGCCTATATCGAATTCGCGCCCGCGCAGAGCGGGACCTATCGCGTGCGTGTGTCCTCCGTCGGCGACAATAAGGGCGGCTATGTGCTGAAGGTGCGCGACCTTCCGCCGTTGCCGGCGCCGTTGCGGCCAACCCCGGTCGGGACCAGCACCATCGTCTTCAAACATTATAACGGCGCATTGACCGAGACGGATGGCGAAATACGCGGCCGCCGTATCGATGATTATGTGTTCCACTTCGAGGGCGGCAAGCAAGTCCTGATCTCGATGGATCATGAGGGCGACGATCTCGATCCGCTGCTGCAGGTCTATCCTGCAGGCAATCGCCAGAGCACCGACCCCCTTGCCGGCGATGACGATAGCGGCGGCAAGATGAACGCTTTTCTCAGCTTCACGCCGGAGGAAAGCGCCGACTATATCGTGCGTGCGACGGGCTCGACCAGCGATCACAGCACTGGAAGCTACCGCTTGCGCGTCGGGCAGCAGCCCTGATCCGGGGCACGCATTGGTTTTCGGCGACGCCCCGTAGTCGCGAAAGCCAACCCGGGAATGCGAAAGAGCCATTTATGTGAGGGAGCATGCGCCGTGATTGACCATTTGGGGATCAGAGCCGCGGATTTCGAAGCATCCAGGCGTTTCTACGACGCAGCATTGTCGGCGTTGGGCATAGTCCCGGTCATGGAAGTCACGCCGGAGCAATCGGGCGGATATCATGGCATCGGCTATGGCCGGAACGGCAAACCATCATTCTGGCTGGGCAATGACGGCCCGCTTGGCGAAGGCCTGCACATCGCCCTCTCCGCCGCCTCGCGTGCCGAGGTCGACGCATTCTATCAGGCGGCCCTGGCTGCCGGCGGACGCGACAACGGTCCGCCCGGGATCCGCGCGCATTATCATCCGACCTATTATGGCGCTTTCGTGCTCGATCCCGACGGCATCAATGTCGAGGCGGTCTGCCACGCGCCGGAATAGGCGGGCCGCGATTTGGGAGTACGTCATTCGTGGCTCGGCGCGGTGAACCACATACGCCGCGCCTGTGAAGCAACGGCTTGTGCCACATGCCGCCGTTCGCACCGTTGCTTGATTGCCCTTATCGACCATTCGCGACTCGCGCAGGTCAATCACACGGACGGGCGGTATAGGTCTGGTCCTTGACCGCGGGATGATCGCCGAGCCCGCAAAAACGCGGATTGCGTTCCCGCTTGCCGCCGTCATTGTCGGTCAGGAAGCCATTGGCGTCGATCGGATCGACCGATGACGGAACCGCGATCTCGAAATGAACATGGTCGAGCATCGCGCATCCCACCGCTCCCTCGACCCCGATGACCTGCCCGGCCTTGACCCGATCGCCGACGCGCAAGCCGGCAGCGGCCACCGAACCATGCGCGACATGCGAATAATTGGACCATTCGCCATCGGCATGAGCGATCCACACATAATTATTGTGGCAATCCTTCGCGGCGCGGCCGGACAATTGTTCGGAAAATCCGTCCTGGATCGCCTTCACCACGCCGTCCGCGGCGGCCAGCACCTTATACGGCTTCGCGCCCGCGACAGCGAAGAGATCGACCCGGCCGACCGGCCGGTGTGTCACGAAATCGTCGAACACCTTCACCGTCGTGCCGTCCTCATAGGGAAGGCGATATTGTCCGTGGCTCGGGCCACCGTCGGACGTCGCGACCGTATCGGCAGCCGCGAGCGGCGATGACGCCCCCAGAACGGATGCCCCCAGAACGGACGCCCCCAGAATGACAACCAGTTTTCCCGACCACATCGGATATCTCCTGTTCGCTGCCGCCCGACGGGCCAGTCTCCGGCGCTTCTTCGCGCTTGTCGCCATGTCATACAAGACCGACATTCGCGAAACCCCGCCCGGTGGTTCGATGACGTTCCGCAAATTACCACAAACATGATGTCCGCTGACTATCCGACGATTACTTACCTCCGATAACAAAGTTCAAAATGGTTCGAAAACTTGTCACTGATCCGACGAAATAAGTCTATCGATCAATAATTGGCAATGCACCATCATAGTTGTGCGTTAGCCATTATGAGAACGTCCATGAGTTGGCTTGATCCGGAAACTTACCGAAAGGTTTGGATATGAGTAGCGATATCAAGAAAGTCAGCGCAAAGGTGGCGCAGGCGACGTTGACCGACGCGGTGGACTGGAAACAATATGACGGCATGCGAATAGTGAAGAGTACCGCCTCATCCATTTACCTGGTTATGTGGGGCCAGCTGCACTGGATCCCCGATCCCGGAACATTTAACAGTGTTTTCCGGGATTGGAACGGGATTGTGACAAGCGATTACCTCACGAACTCAATACCGATGGGTACGGCATTGTCGGATTTGTCGTTCATCGGGATCAGCGGCGGATCACCGGCGCAGTATCTGGTATCGATGAACGCGAAACATCTGATCCCGACCCCAGCCGTCGCGAACGCGTTCAATTTTCATTCGCCCGTGAAAGTGCCGGTCCTTGCTCTGCAATATATCCCATCCTGGCGGGACGTAAGCTGATCCTCTTTCTCTTCCGGTAACGGGGGAAGTTTCGGCGATACTTGCCCCCTGAACCTCATCCGCGTTCGACAGATCGCTGATGCGGAATGGATCGCCGAACCACGCGAGCGACGGCCAAGCGACGGCCGCCATTGTCGCTCTCGCCGCGGCGGCACGATCGGCCCCGGTCAGGAAAGCCGCAGCGAATTCACCAGCGCGGACAGCGCGGCGGGCTGATGCCGGCGGCTGGGATAATAGATGAAGAAACCCGCGATCGGCGGCGTCCAGTCCTCAAGCACGCGAACGAGCTGACCCTTCGCAATATAGTCCGCGACCTGGTCTTCATAAGCGAGCCCGAGACCGGCTCCGGCGAGTGCCGCCTGAATCACCAGATGAGTGTCGTCGATGATCAGCGGGCCATTCACATTGACCGTGACCGACTTTCGCCCCTGCTCGAACTCCCATCGATAGGGACCGCTGGGCAGGCGCAGCGTTATGCAGCGATGGTCGCTCAGGTCCCTTGGTTTTTGCGGGATGCGTCGTGACACGAAATAATGCGGCGATCCCACCACCGTCAATCGCAAATCCCGCGTGACCGGCATCGCGATCATGTCCTTCTGGATATACTCGCCAAGCTGAATCCCGGCATCGAACTCGCCTGCGACAAGGTCGACCGGGCCGGTTACGGTCACCACGTCGAGAATGATGTCTGGATAGGCCTCGGCGAATGCCGCAAGCTTCGGCAGCAGGACCATCACCGCGGCCGATCGTGACATGACGATCCGAAGGCGTCCCGCGGGCTGCCGCCGAATGCTTCGGGCCTTGTCCAGCGCATGCGCGATTTGCTCCAGCCCCGGCGACAAATCCTGCAGCAGGGCGGCCCCCGCGGCGGTCGGCGCGACGCTCCTGGTCGTCCGCGCCAGAAGCTGCAACCCGAGCCGCTGCTCAAGCTTCCTGATCGTATGACTCAGCGCGGACTGCGACACACCCAGCTTTGCCGCCGCCCGGGTAAAGCTTCGTTCGCTGGCCACCACGGCAAACGTCGCGAGATCGCTCAGGTCGTTTTTCATGATCTATGAATTCGACTCATCATCCTTTGCCAGGTTACGTGCCTAGTCTCATAAATCCCGCCTCGCTAGGGTCCGCGAGAAGCGAGGTCGCGCAGGCCGAGCAGCGGAGACTGGCACAATGAATACCGACGATCATGCCCTGCGCGCGCTGGCGCAAACCTATTTCGATGCCGCCTACGAAATGGACGCCGACAAATTCGCGTCGGTATTCCATCCATCGAGCGCCGTCACAAAGGTCGGCGACGATGGCAAGGTGAGCGTGACACCTATCGCGGCATGGCTGGCGACCGTCCGTACGCTGACCGCGCCAAAGCAATCGGGTATGGAGCGCGACGACCGGATCATATTGATCGATGTCGAAAGCGATCTCGCATTCCTGAAACTGAGATTGCGGATACATTCACGTCATTTCACCGACATCCTGTCATGCCTGAAGGCTGATGGAACGTGGCGGATCGTTCAGAAAGTCATGACGTCCACAACCTGATCGTCGTCCGGGTGAACGACAAGGCCGATCGCATTTGTCCCCCGCTCACCGCACTTCAACCGTCGCCTTCAACCAGTCGCGCACCGCCTGTACATCCGCGCAGGCGATATTCTCCGGCGTGGCCACGACATGATAGGTCTCGCCTTCGATCACCGGCCCGAAGGGATGGACCAGCAGGCCGGCATCGATCTCCGGCGCCGCGAGCACCAGGCTGGAGATAGCCACCCCATGCCCGGCGACCGCCGCCTGCAGCACATGCCCGTCATGGTTGAAGCGAGGCCCTTTCTCGACCGCGAGGTCCGCCATACCGGCCAATTTCGCCCAGCGCCGCCAGTCGGGCGCCAGATCCGGCCGGCTCCATTCCACATGCAACAGCGTGGCGCGTTTCAAATCCTCCGGGCTGGAGAGCTGTAGGCCCGGACTGCACAGGATCCCGAAACATTCGGACAGCAGCGGCTCCGCCACCAGCCCGTTGAACGGCCCCGCTCCATAACGAACGGCAATATCGGCAACCCCCGAAGCCAGATCGACCAGTTCGTCCGACGCGTGCAGGCGCAAATCGAATTGCGGATGATCCGACCGAAATGAATCGAGCGCCGGCAGCAGGCGGCGCGCGGTGAACAATGTCGTCGCGGTCAGCGTCACCGCCTTGCGCCGGCGCTGCGGCGACAGGTCCGCGATCGCCTGCGCAAAGGCATCGAAGCCGTCGCGCAAGGTCGGATAGAGCCGGCGCCCGGCCTCGGTCAGCCCGACGCGCCGCACCTGACGCACGAACAGCGCCATGCCCAGCACCTCCTCCAAAAGGCGGATCTGGTGGCTGATCGCCGTCGGCGTCACCGCCAGCTCCTCGGCCGCCTTGCGGAAGCTGAGATGCCGCGCAGCCGCCTCGAAGGCGCGCAGCGCCGCGAGCGGCGGCAACCGCCGATGACGCAACATGGATGAGGTCAGTTCATTCATCAGCTGAGCAATTCGCGTTCGTCACGCGCCTCCCGGTGCCGGTAATCCAATGAGCGACATCCATAACAGATGAATCGAATTACGTCATGAATCCCGAGACACCCAATCCATTCCGCCTTCTCCATATCGACGCCAGCGCGCGGCCCGGCCTGTCCGGGCAGGACCGCCATGGCTCGCACACACGGCGGCTGAGCCGGCGCTTCATCCGCCGCTGGTCCGAATCCCGGCCGCTGGATGTCGTCACCTATCGCGATGTCGGCGGCGCACCGCCCGATCCGGTCAGCGGAGACTGGATCGCCGCCGCCTTCTGTCCGCCGGCCCGGCGCGACGCAGGCCAAAGGGCGGTGCTGGCGCAGAGCGACCGGCTGACGGCGGAACTCATTGCCGCCGATCTCGTCGTCATCGGCGCGCCGATGTATAATTTCGGGCTGCCGGCGCAGCTCAAGGCGTGGATCGACAATATCGTGCGCGTCGGTATGACCTTCGGCTTCGATCGGGCACGCGCCGGCGAACCCTATTGGCCGATGCTGCCGCCCGGCAAGCGGCTGGTCATCCTCACCGCGCGCGGTGATTTCGGCTATGGCGAAGGCGGCCGGCTTGCCGCGATGAACCTCGTCGAAGCGGGCCTGAAGGTGCCGCTGGCCTATATCGGGCTCAACGACAGCGATACCGTTGCGATCGAATATGACGAGTTCGGCGACGATCGATTAAGCGCATCGATCGCGGCGGCGGAAACGGCCGTCGATCACCTGGTGGGAACGCTGCTGGCGAACCGTCGGGCTGGGGGCCAGCCCTCGACAACCCCCTTTTTCGCCACATCTCCGAAGTAAGGCGTTGTTGCACGTGCCACCGTAATTATTTCACGCTTCACTTCCAAATTAAGAGTTGTTGCACCTGTCCACCGCAACTGGCCAGACGGCTCTTGCGGCGGGGCTCAATCATATTATGCTCCCAAGCATACGGGGAGGGTGATAATATGGCAAACGAAGTTGGCGAGGACGATAACAGTACTGACGTTCAAGTGGCAGATATAGTTGGGAATCAAGATTGGTTCCTGACACATATAATTGAAAACATTATCAACCAAGGCGTTGAAATTGGAGTCACTCTGACGATTTCCGGCCAGGTTGTTTCCGGAATGCTGATCGGCGGCAAGACTTATTTCAAGGAGCTTGGCCAACTTATCGCTGGCGCTTCCAAGAAAGAAGGGGACATCTATGACACGCTAGGAGAGGATTGGCCTAAAAACGCAGCTTTGTATGAAAAACCGGAAGACGCGAGCGATGATTGGGTTGAACCGCTCGCCAGCTATCTGCACCTTCGGGAGGCATATTATCTGAATCCCGGCCAAAGTGTATTTCCGGTCAAGCCCGGCATGCTCTGGCGAGGCAGAATTTCGAGAGTTGACGGTTTTTCTATCGGCAACATTTCGGTGGATTGAGAAATGGCAAAGCATCATCGTGTTTTCATCGCATTTGCGGTTGAGGATAAATGGGCCCGGGATCGGCTCGTCGGGCAAGCGGCAAATCAACGCACGCCATTTGAATGGACTGATATGTCTGTGAAGCAGCCGTGGGAGACGGACTGGCGCAATCGTTGTCGCGCCCGAATCAAGGGCTGCGATGGCATGATAGCGTTTGTAACGCGGAATACTGCACAGGCGACTGGTCAACTCTTCGAGATCAGAACTGCCCGGGAGGAAGGGATTCCGTTAATCGGTATGTACGCGACACAGGACAACCGCCCTTACTCGCTACCCGTAGAGTTGCAGGGAGTCGCGGTGTACGATTGGACCTGGCCCAATATCTCAGCGTTTCTGAATCGCATTTGACATTAAAAACCTCTCCTCCACCTGAAACAGATCGCGCCAAGACGGAGCGGCTCGAAATCTATAAGCTTCTGGTCGAGATGTCCGATCGAGTCAGCCAACGTCGGCAGTCCGCTAATAACTTCTACCTGTCTGTAAACACCCTCTTGGTCGGCGGCTCCGCTTACCTCGGCACCCTCCAGCCCCGCGCGTTAAATGTCATCGTCATTTCCGTCGCGGGTATCGCGATTTGCGCAGTATGGATCATCAATATCCTGAGCTACAAGACGCTTAATCAAGCCAAGTTTAAGGTTATAAACGACCTTGAACAGAGACTCGTCGAGCAACCATTTCACGATGAATGGGGCCAACTTGATCCCGATTTGGACGGCCAGCGTCATCGACCCTTTCACCAAGTGGAACGGGTCGTCCCATGGATATTTATGGCGGTCTATATCGCGCAGTCGCTCGCGATAATCCCTTGGAAAGCTGCCGCAGCCTACTTATAACCCGCGGCGGTTGTTAATCGAGAGCCTCCGTAATTGAATTTCGGTGACACTTGCAAACCGCCTTTCACGCTGCACCCGAAGTAAGGGAGTTGTTGTACGTATCACCGTAATGTACCGTAATGCTGACCTACGCACTTAACGGCCGTAACATCGATCTCGCGTGATTTCCCTTCGCCCGATCCCCAAATGCTACGCTGGTTCGCACATGCAGCCCGCGTTGCTAGGGTAACGTGGCAACCTCTTGCTCCATAAGATAGCCCGACTCCTTAACGGTAGCCATGATGTCGTCGGACGTGGGCTCTGTAGCCATTCGAAAATCCATCAAGATAGAGTTTCGGAATCCCTATCCTCAAGCCTCCTCAGCAAAACAGAGGCGAAAGAGAGATGATCAAGGCAACGATCAATTGGATCGATGTTTATGTCGTGACCGCGGGGATTACGGATCGCAGACATAGCACCAGCGAAGATAAACTTGTAGCCGGACTGCTCATCAATCTCACTCTGCGTCGCGAGCGCGGTAAGTTTGATCTTCGGGTTGGCCTCAGCGAAGGCAGCCATCATTAATTTGAAGCCGCTCTCATTAATTCCAGACAACTTCTTCACGTTGATATCGACAAGCTTGAACGCCTCGAACGTTGCCTGGGAATAATGACCGTTGTCGAACAGCTTGAGGCTTACGTGACTGATATCAGGGTGGATATTCCGTTCATCGAATGGATGCGACTGCTCCTCTCGATCGCAGCGCTCCGTACTTAAATCGCCGGCTAATCGGGCGATCTTCTCGAAGGCCCTCAGTGCTTTACTCATTGATCAAGTTGGCCCGGATACTTTTAAAAATGTTATCGTAGGTCTCTTGTGATCCGTTCGCTGGCAAGTTTATTTCAATCCGGACCGTCAGTGCCATATCTCGCGCAGACTTCCCGCCGATGGTCTCCGCTGCGCTACCGCCATTCACCATTATATCGGGAGTCTTGGCAACCTTAGTCGGCGAGGCTTTAGGCTTGACCGATTTAGATTTTGTAATCGTCTTCATCACAGACTTCTCTGCAGGTTGCTCGTGACCCGCCAGCCCGCGGAATATGATAAACACAGACGCCTGCCGGCTGCCGATTAGCTCGCTAGTCTTGTCGGTAGCACGAAAATACGACGTGAGCTCACTCTTGGTCATTGTCCAAGCATCATCAGCCCGCAATTCAAACAAATCTGCGTAACTTTCGCGCACTAATACTTCGAATGCTTTTGAGAACTCCTCGTCTCCGAGCAGGAATACATCGTGTCCTTTGGATGTTCTCTTGCCTTCTTCGTCAATAATATTAATAAAACGAAGTGAATTGATAACGTAACTCTCGTTGTTCGGAGCAATCGAATACTTCTTGACCGTATCAGAAGTGACGGTAGCCGGAAAATTCTTCCGTAAATATCCAATCATCTGCGCAATATTCCCGGGACCGGAAATGTACGGGTGTGATGCCATGTTAACCCCCTAAAGTCGCGCCGTTCCCCCAAGCGCATTGGAGGCCTAATATATTGGACTGACGCAGAAGGGAATGCTTCCGCGTTAAAGGCCGAGCAACGAAAGGGGCAGAACCCGACCGGCAGTTTCCGCGCAATCTAGGCAAACGCGAAAGTACGTTCAGTTCCAAGTTGTCTCTTAGTAGGGCTGGCGTGAACGTCGGCGTCGTCTAAGACAGGTTTAATGCGACGCGACGATACAGCAAAAACGTCGTAAACGGGCTCAGAATTCATCCGACGAGTGAACGACGCCAAGGATAGACGGCACCGAACGCTCTCGAGCGAGCAACCCGATAGGGTCGTTAACATTCTGAGTGAAAAATCTCGACCTGTATGGGGGAAGATATGCTCGATTTTTTAGATCACATCGCTTCGGTGGCGACTGCAGTCGTAGCAATGTGGCTATGGGTGATATTTGTCTGGCGGGTTTGGCGGCGCAGATGGGCCCTCAACAAGTATCTGAAGGATGAACTTGCTGGCTATGATCGCGGGCAGCGATCGCTTCTCAGGATCTCCGGCGAATTGAAGATGACCGAAACTGAGGTACTCGATGCCGCATTCGGCAGCAAGAACGTCGAAGTTGTCGTAGTGCCGCACCCTCAGACCGGCTATGCTGACCGGCTATTGTTCCGATACATCGGACCCCGCTAGCCACTCAGATTACGACAGCAGCATTACGGTGGCTGCTTACTTATCCCCTAAACACAGTCTGCCCAGTTGCCATCCGGACGCCCGGCACATAAATCACCCAAATGCCCACCCCATCGTCCAGCCCCTCCCCACCCCCAGTCGCAATGGACCCACTCAGCCAGGTCCTGCAGGACTTCCGCCTGAGCGGCGTCAATTATGGCCGCTGCGAACTCCGGCACCCCTGGAGCATCGGCTTCCCGCGTCAGGACCTGCTGCGCTTTCACTTCGTCAGCAGGGGGCCATGCTTCATCCACACCGAGGCACAGGGCTGGCAGCAACTGAATGACGGCGATCTGGTGTTGTTGCCGCAAGGCATCGCGCACCGGCTGGCCAGTTCGCCCCATGTCGTCAACGACTGCCTCAAGGAATGCCAGGTGGTCGGGCTGGGCGGCAATGTCTGTGAGGTCGTGCGCGAAGGAACCGGCGCGACCAGCACGCTTTTCTGCGGCTCGATGGCGCTGGACGCCTATGCGCTTCACCCCCTGATCAACCTGATGCCGCCGCTGATCAAGGGCTGCGACGTCGCCGCCAGCGACCCGATCATCGGCCCCTTGCTGGAGGCGATGACTGCGGAGGCGTCGCAACCGCGCATGGGCAGCGCCACGATCCTGTCGCGCATGGCCGATCTGCTCACCGCGCGGCTGATCCGCTGCTGGGTCGATTGCACCGGCAGCTCGACCACCGGCTGGCTCGCCGCTATCCGCGACCCGCATCTCGGCCGCGCCCTCGCGGCGATGCACCGCGACCCCGGCCATGGCTGGACGCTCGAAACCCTCGCCGCGCTGGCCGGCCAGTCGCGCTCGGTCTTCGCCGAACGCTTCAGCACGGTGCTCGGCGAGGGCGCGGCGCGCTATCTCGCTGGCCTGCGCATGCAGCTTGCCCGCGAATGGCTCGGCCAGGGCGCGCTGTCGGTCGCCGAGGTTGCCGGCCGCCTGGGCTATCAGTCCGAGGCGTCGTTCGCCCGTGCCTTCAAACGCATCACCCGCGTCTCGCCGGGCGTTGTGCGGCGCACAAATTCCGGACGAACTGACATGGAATTCGGATTATAGGATACAGATAATCCGAAGGCGCACACCTATGTAGGGCCCCCATTCAGGAGGTTCTTCATGTCGGACACGATAGCCCTGCAACTCGATGGCGCAGTAGCAGACGGCGATACCCCCGCAGCCGCCGAGACATGGGACATGGCGACCTGGTTCGCGGTCCTGTCGATGGCCGCCGCCAGCTTCGCTTTGGTCTCGGCCGAATTCCTCCCCGCCGGCCTGTTGACCCCGATGGCGCGCGATCTCGGCGTCAGTCAGGGCGTGGCCGGACAAGTCGTCACCGCCACCGCGTCGGTCGGCGCGGTAACCGCATTGTTCAGCAATGTGCTGATTGGCCGGCTGAACCGCAAGACCGTGCTGGTCGGTCTCAGCGCCTTGGCGATCGCCTCCAACATACTTGCCGCCCTGGCGACCGATTTCTGGATCTTGCTGCTCGGCCGCGCCGGGCTGGGCATCGCGCTCAGCGGCTTCTGGGCGCTGTCGGTCGCGGTCGTGGCGCGGGTGGCCGGCGTCAATTCGATCGGCCGGGGCATGGCGATCGTCACGCTCGGCGTCTCGCTTGCCACCATCGCCGCGCCCGCGCTGGGCGCGTTGATCAGCGACTGGCTGGGTTGGCGCGTCGCCATGGCGATGACCGCGGGGCTCGCCGCGCTCGCCATGCTGCTGCAGGCGTTGAGCCTCCCGACTCTGCCCGCGACCACCAGCAACAGCCTCGCCGATGTCCTGCGCCTGACGCGGCGGCGCGGCATTCAACTCGGCATGCTCGCCATCGTCTTGCTGATGACCGGGCATTTCGCGGGCTCGGTCTATGTGCGTCCTTTCCTCGAACAGGTGACGCTGCTGCCGACGGTTCCGATCGCCCTCGCGCTGCTCGGGTTCGGCATCGCCGCCGTGGTCGGTAACGTCGCCGGTGGCCGCCTGGCCGACGCGAATATCCGCATGGCCCTGGTGACCACCAGCGCGCTGATGGGGCTGGCGGCGCTCGCCCTGGTGCTCGCGGGCGCGCATATCGCGATCGCCTTCATTTTCGTGACGCTGTGGGGCTTCGCGTTCGGCATGGCGCCGGTGGTGCTGCCGACCAACCTGTCCCGCGCCGCGCCCGACGCACTGGAGGCGACGGGCAGCTTGATGGTCGTCTCGTTCCAGGTTGCGATCACGATCGGCGCGGTGGTCGGAGGTTATGCCGTCGACACCTATGGCGCCATCGCGCCACTGACCCTCACCGCCATCCTTGCCGCATCCACCGTCGTTCTGGCGCTGCTTCAGCGCCGAACGTAAGGGCGCCAAGTAAAAAGCCGAGCGCCTCCTGCTGTGATGGTGACTTGCGCTAATTAGCGGAACGACGCCCGCTACGAGTCAACGATACCGGCGGGATGAGTGCATTGCCGCCAAATTGGCCGCAGCCGCAGGGTGACAGCACGAAAGCGTGCGCTATGATCTCACGATGAGCGCTGCGAGCTATGTCCATTTGATGAGCGGCGAGCCCCTTCCCAGGCTTTCGCTCCCGCCCTTCAAAGCGATCATTGTCGCCGAAGATACGGCAGATAACGGCTGGCGCGACGAGGTGAGCAAAGTTTCGGTGACAGTTTACTTAACCCCTAAACTCGTAAAACGCGCCGCCTTCTCATAGGCTCGCCGCACACAATTAACTGTTTGATATATAACGATATATGAAAGATTGGTCGCACCAAGAATACGCGACAACCGGTGTCCCATATCTCCCACCGCACTTCACCCAGCGCCTCGATTCAAACCCCATGCATCCCCCGCTATCCAGCAAGCATGGAAACACGTCCTTCAACCTTCAAACCCGCTTATGTCCGCCAGGCGAAAGAGCTTTACGCCCAGGGCCTGACCGATCGCGAACTCGCCGCTGTGTTCGGCGTCTCACGCAGCACCATCTTCCGCTGGCGTGCCGCTTACCCTGAGTTCGCCGAGGCGACCAAGCTGGGCAAAGACGTTGCCGACGATCGTGTCGAGCGTGCACTGTACGAGCGCGCGATCGGCTACGAAGAAGAGGCGGTGCGCGTCTATCACCCGACCGGCGCCGAGGAGCCGGTGATCGTCCGCTACAAGCGCGAAGTGCGTGCCGATACCACCGCCGCGCTGCAATGGCTGCGCGCCCGCCGCCCCGGCATCTGGGCTCGCCCCATGCCGCCGCCTGAGGAGGAGAAAAATATCGCCGAGGAAATCCGCAAGGCAATGGAGCGGGTCGACAGAATCGCAGGGTCGCGACTTCGTCAAGCACCGCACCATCAAGCGCGGGAATAGCCGCGCGATGGACACCTCTTCCACGGACTCGTTCGCCGCGCAGATGCCCGACTTCAGGCATAACCCGCTCGGCCATGCCGCCTTCGCCTACCCCTGGGGCGAAGGCGTGCTCAAAGGCGTCACTGGCCCACGCGAATGGCAGTGCGAGGTGATGGAAGCGATCGGGGAACACCTTCAAAACCCCGCCACCCAGTTCACCCCCTGCCGCATCGCCCGCGCCTCGGGTCACGGCATCGGCAAGTCCGCACTGATTGCGATGCTGATCAAATGGGGTCTGGATACCGGCGTCGACACGCGCATCGTGGTCACCGCCAATACCGAGAACCAGCTGCTCACCAAGACCGCGCCCGAGCTCGCCAAATGGTCCAACCTCTCGCTCACCCGCGACTGGTTTCGGGTCGGCGCGACCGCGCTCGTCTCGACCAGTCCCGGTCATGACAAAAGCTGGCGCGCCGACCTCGTCACCTGGAGCCTGACCAATACCGAGGCGTTTGCCGGCCTCCACAATCAGGGCAAACGCCTGATCCTCGTGTTCGACGAAGCCAGCGGCATCCCGGCCAAAGTGTGGGAGGTCGCACTCGGTGCGCTGACCGATGAGCAGACCGAGATCATCTTCCTCGCTTTCGGCAATCCGACCAGCAATTCCGGCCCGTTCCGCGAATGCTTCGGCGCGCATCGCCATCTGTGGAACACCGCGCAAATCGACAGCCGCACGGTGGAGGGCACCAACAAAGCCTATCTCGACGAACTGATCGAGACTTATGGCGTCGACAGCGACATCGTGAAGGTCCGTGTCCGCGGCCAGTTCCCATCCGCGTCCTCGATGCAGTTCATCGCCAGCGACCTGGTCGATGCCGCCCGGGTGCGCGACTTCCATAACCTGCCGACCGAACCACTCATCTTCGGGCTCGATTGCGCGCGCTTCGGCGACGATCATTCGACGCTCGCGATCCGCTGCGGCCGCGACGCGCGCAGCCGGCCGTGGAAGCGCTGGTTCAAGACCGATGCGATGACGCTGGCCGGCGATGTCGCGTTGCAGGCTCAGATCCATCGCCCCGATGCGATCTTCGTCGATGCCGGCAGTGTCGGCGCAGCCGTGGTCGATCGCCTGCGCCAGCTCGGTGTGGAGAATGTCCATGAAGTCTGGTTCGGCAGCAAAGGCGCGGACGCCACCTGGTCGGGCGCTATGCGGGTCCAGACCGCCAACAAGCGCGCCGAAATGTGGATCAATATGCGCGGCTGGCTGGAAAACGGGGCGATCCCCGACGACGATGCACTGGCGACCGACCTGACCGGCGTCGAATATGGTTATGCCAACGACGCCGAGATCCTGCTTGAGAAGAAGGAACATATGAAGGCGCGTGGCCTCGCCTCGCCCGATGACGCCGACGCCCTCGCCCTCACCTTCGCCGCCCCGGTCATGCCCCGCGACACGCTCTACTGGCCCAACGACCCCCAACCGCGTCAGCGCCCCCTCACCGAGGAAGAGGAATGCGAACGCCTGTACAAGGATCTCAGAGATGACGGGCAAACCTAAATTCCTCCCCCGCAGGGGGAGGAGTTAAGTGAGCCGTCCGACGAGGACTCCGCGCGCCCGCGTCCCATTCTTATTAAAGCCATATAAGGACGGCATGAATGATCATTCCCGCGACCAAATGACCCGGACCGACGATATTATGTTAGCGCAACCAGTTCCGCAAAGACGCTTTCGACGCTATGTACAATCGGTGCGCATCCTCCCCACCCTGCTCGCCGTCCCGCTCCTGCTCGGCGCCCCACTGCTGCTCGGCAATGCCGATCCGGCGTCGATCCCGCCCCAGGTAAAGGCGATGCTCGATGCAGCGATCGCGTCCGGCAACGAAGGCGAAGTCGCGACGATCGTCAAATATGCCCGCGCCGCCGCCCCCGATAGCGCCGATGCGATCGCCGCGGTCGCCGATGGCTGGCGCAACGAACGCCGCGCCAAGGCGGTGGAGATGCTGCGCGAGGCGGGGCCGTTCGATCTGTGGAAGGGCCGCGCCGAGATCGGCGGTTATCTGACCACCGGCAACACCGAGAATATCGGCATCAGCGGCGCGCTCGACCTGCAGCGCGAAACCGTGCGCTGGCGCCACAAGGTCCGCCTCGCCGCCGATTATCAGGAGAGCCTGGGACTGGTCAGCCGCGAACATTATCTCGCCGCCTATGAACCCAATTTCAAATTCTCCGAACGCGGTTATGTCTATGGCGCGGCGCAATATGAAAGCGACCGGTTCCTCGGTTATACCGACCGCTATTCCGCATCGCTCGGCGCCGGCTACAGCGCGATCAAGGGTCCGGCCATGACGCTCGACGTCGAGCTTGGCCCGGCCTTTCGCCACACCAATTTCACCGACGCAACGGTCGAGAGCAGCGTGGCCGCGCGCGGCTCGCTCGACTTCGACTGGAAGCTGTCAAAGGGCCTGACGCTCAGCCAGGACGCCTCCGCCTATGTCCAGCATTACAACAGCAGCGTGACCGGCACGACCGCGCTCAACGCCAGGCTGATCGGCCCGCTTGCCGCCAAATTGTCGTACAGCGTGCAATATGAAAGCATGCCGCCGGTCGGGCGCGTCGGCACCGACACGACCAGCCGCGCCTCGCTCGTCTACAGCTTCTGATCGCATCGTCGCCCGCCCCGGTTTCAAATCGGGCATCAGGCGGCTAACACGCTGTCGATGAACCGACTGTCCCCCGCCGAAACCGCCGCGATCGACCTGATCCACCAACAGCCGATGCTCGCCCAGGTCGAGGATTGGGCCGCGATCAACAGCGGCACACGCAATCTCGCGGGGATGGCGGCGATCGCGGCGAACCTCGCCGATGCGTTTTCGGCACTGCCCGGGCAAATCGACATGGTCGAGGCCGAACCGGCCGAAAGCGTGGGCAGCGACGGGATCGTCTCGCCGCTCGACCATGGCCGCCATCTCCACCTCACCGTGCGCCCCGATGCGCCGGTGCAGATGCTGTTCACCGGTCATATGGACACGGTCTATCCGATCGATCACCCGTTCCAGAAGCTGACCTTTCGCGACGACGGCACGGTCAATGGCCCCGGCGTCGCCGATATGAAGGGCGGCCTTTCGCTGATGCTCGCCGCATTGAAAGCGGTCGAGGCATCGCCGCTCCGCGAGCGGATCGGTTATGAGGTGGTGATCAATTCCGACGAGGAGACCGGGTCATTCTCGTCCGCCAATCTGCTGGCGCGTTCGGCGCGCGGCAAGCTGGCCGCGCTGACCTATGAACCCGCCTTGCCCGACGGCACGCTGGCCGGTGCACGCGGCGGTACGGGCAATTTCTCGATCGTCGTGCGCGGCCGCAGCGCCCATGCCGGGCGCAATCCGGAGGAGGGCCGCAACGCGATCGTCGCCGCCGCCGATATCGCCTTGCGCCTGGCCGCCGCGCGCGGCCCGCGTCTCGCGGTCAATCCGGCACGGATCGAGGGCGGCGGGCCGAACAATGTCGTGCCCGACCTCGCCATCCTGCGAGTCAATTTCCGCCCCGCCACGCTCGACGAAATTACGCGAGCGCGCGCGCATATCGACAGCGCGGTGGCGATGGTCGCGGCCGAGCATGACGTGCAGATCGAGGTCCATGGCGGCTTCAACCGTCCGCCCAAACCGATCGACGCCGGCGCGGCCAAATTGTTCGAGCTGGTGAAAAGCAGCGGCGCCGATCTCGGCCTCGACATCGCCTGGAAACATTCGGGCGGCGTGTGCGATGGCAACAACATCGCCGCCTGCGGCGTGCCGGTGGTCGACACGATGGGCGCGCGCGGCGGCGCGATTCACTCGGCGGACGAATTCCTTATCATCGACAGCCTGACCGAGCGCGCCGCGCTGTCCGCGCTGACCATCATGCGCATTGCCGAACGGGGACTATCATGAGCTTTCGCATCCGCGCCGCCGGCGATGGCGACCTTCAGGCCCTGTACGAAATGGCCAAGCTGACCGGCGGCGGCTTCACCAATCTGCCGCCCGACCGCACCTCGCTGCAGACCAAGCTCGATCGCAGCAATCAGGCCTTTGCGCGTGACGATGACAAGCTCGGCGACGATCTGTTCGTGCTGGTGCTCGAAAATGTCGAGACCGGTGAAGTGCGCGGCACCTGCCAGTTGTTCAGCCAGGTCGGTCAGCGCTTCCCTTTCTACAGCTATCGATTGAGCACGCTGTCGCAACACAGCAAGGAACTCAACCGGACCTTCCATGCGGAAAATCTCGCGCTGACCACCGATCTCGAAGGCGCGAGCGAGGTTGGCGGCCTGTTCCTCCACCCCGGCGAGCGCGCTGGCGGGCTCGGCATGCTGCTCGCGCGCAGCCGCTATCTGTTCATCGCCCAGCATCGCGCGCGTTTCGCCGACCGCATCCTGGCGGAATTGCGCGGCATCATCGACGAAGCCGGCGGCTCGCCCTTTTGGGACGGGCTGGCCGGGCGTTTCTTCGGCATGAATTTCCAGGACGCGGATCAGTTCAACGCGATCCACGGCCACCAATTCATCGCCGACCTGTTCCCGCAGCATCCGATCTACACCGCGATGCTGTCGGAAAGCGCGCGCGCCGCGATCGGCTTGCCGCACCCCTCCGGCCGTGCCGCGATGCGCATGCTGGAGAATGAAGGCTTCGCCTATGAGCGTTATGTCGACATTTTCGACGGCGGCCCGACCATGACCACCAAGACCGACAATGTCCGCACGATCCGCGAGGCGGTGACGGCGAAGGTCACCGCGGTCGACGAGGACGGCGGCGATCAGGCGCTGGTCGCGACCGGCCGTCTCGCCGATTTCCGCTGCTCGCATGCCCGTATTCGTGCCAGCGGCGACGGCATCGCGATCGACCCGGCCTGTGCAAAGGCGCTCGATATCGGGCCGGACGCGTCGGTCAGCTATGCGGGGCGGGTGTGATGCTGACCGAAATCAATTTCGATGGCCTGATCGGTCCAAGCCATAATTATGCCGGCCTCAGCCCGGGCAATCTCGCCGCGACCAATAATGCGGGCAAGGTATCGCAACCGCGCGCTGCGGCGCTGGAGGGCATCGCCAAGATGCGCGCCAATATCGCGCTTGGCCTGACTCAGGGCATATTGCTGCCGCTGGTACGCCCCGATCATGACTGGCTGGACAGCCTCGCGACCAACTATGCCGAGGCCGCACCGCATCTGCAGGCGCAGGCGCTGTCCGCTTCGGCGATGTGGGCGGCCAATGCCGCCACCGTCTCCCCGGCGCCCGACACCGTCGATGGCCTTTGCCATCTCAGCGTCGCCAATCTCGTGACCATGCCGCATCGCAGCCATGAATGGGCGGGCACGCTCGCCCAGTTGCGCGTGGCATTCGCCGATCCCGCTTTCGTGGTTCACGGCCCGGTTCCCGCGCCGTTCGGCGACGAAGGCGCGGCCAACCATATGCGGCTCTGCGCCGAGCATGGCGCGCCCGGCGTCGAAGTGTTCGTCTATGGCGTCTCGGGCGGCCCCTTCCCCGCGCGCCAGCACCGCGAAGCCAGCGCGAGCGTCGCGCGCCGCCACCGGCTCGATCCGGCGCGCACCCTGTTCGTCGCGCAATCCGAAGCCGCGATCGCCGCCGGTGCGTTCCATAACGACGTGGTGGCGGTCGCGAACGAGCGCGTCCTGTTCGCCCATGAACTGGCATTCGAGGATAAGGAAAGCTTCTACCAGGAATTGCGCGAGCGCCTGCCCGAGGTCGAGATCGTCGAGGTCCCGGCCGCACGAGTTAGCCTAGCCGACGCGGTCTCATCCTATCTGTTCAATGCCCAGCTCGTCACCTTGCCCTCGGGCGGCATGGCGCTGATCCTTCCCGAGGAAGCGCGCGAGAACGCCGCGGTGTGGTCCTGGCTGCAGGAAATGGTCGCGGGCAATGGCCCCATCCGCCATCTCGAAGTGGTCGATGTGCGCCAGTCGATGGCCAATGGCGGCGGCCCGGCCTGTCTGCGCCTGCGCGTCGTGTGCGACCCGGCCAGGGTCGACCCCCGCTTCCTCGTCGACAATGCCAGGCTCGACCGCATCGCCGCGGTGGTCGAGGCACATTGGCCCGAGCGGATCGATTCCGCCATGATCGCCGATCCGGCGCTGATCGCCACGATCGAGCGCGCGCGCGAGGCACTGCTCGAGGCGCTTGGACTGTCGGATTAATTAACAGGTAACCATATTTGTTAAAACGAAACCGCGCATTTCCGCCATTGGTCCGCAGCTTGCTTGACGATTGGCATGTGGACCAAATTCGCCAAGCTGTTCGTCATCAAGACCAAGTTCGAGGCCTTTCTGGTCATCTACGGCCTGGGCATGGGCGCGGTCGAACGCGGGGAGCATTATCTGCACCAATATCCCGGCTTCGGGGGCTGGCTGCTCTTCTCGGTCTGCCCGATCGCGGTGTTCATGGCGGGGGCGCGAGTCCTCGATTCGATCGAGCGGCAACAGGCCGACTGACCCTCAGCTTTAAGGCCCAACAGCATAAGTTGATCGCACGGCAGCAATTCGCCACTATCTGCGGCGTCAATGAACTCGTCCCTCACCCATCTTCAGCGCCTCGAAGCCGAGAGCATCCACATCATGCGCGAAGTGGTCGCCGAGGCCGAGCGCCCGGTGATGCTTTATTCGGTCGGCAAGGATTCGGCGGTGATGCTGCATCTGGCCAAGAAGGCGTTCTTCCCGGCCCCCCCGCCCTTCGCTTTGCTCCATGTCGATACGACGTGGAAATTCCGCGACATGTACGCGCTGCGCGATCGTGCCGCAGCCGATGCCGGCATGAAGCTGATCGTGCATAAGAATCCCGACGCCGAGGCGCGCGGGATCAACCCGTTCGATCATGGCAGCCTGCACACCGATCTGTGGAAGACCGAGGGGCTGAAACAGGCGCTCGAAGCCGGCGGCTATGACGCGGCATTCGGCGGCGCGCGACGCGACGAGGAGAAGAGCCGCGCCAAGGAGCGCATCTTCAGCTTCCGTTCCGCGCATCAACGCTGGGACCCGAAGAACCAGCGCCCCGAACTCTGGCGGCTGTACAATACGCGCAAGGCGAAGGGCGAAAGCTTCCGCGTCTTCCCGCTGTCCAACTGGACCGAACTCGATATCTGGCAGTACATCCTTGCCGAGGGCATTGAGATCGTCCCGCTCTATCTCGCCGCGCCACGCCCGACGGTCGAGCGCGACGGGCTGCTGCTGATGGTCGATGACGACCGCTTCCGGTTGCGCCCCGGCGAAGTGCCGGTCGAGCGTTCGATCCGTTTCCGCACGCTTGGCTGCTACCCGCTGACCGGCGCGGTCGAGAGTAGCGCGGCGACATTGCCCGAAGTGATTCAAGAAATGCTCCTGACCACTACAAGCGAGCGTCAGGGCCGCGCGATCGACCATGATCAGAGCGCGAGCATGGAGAAAAAGAAGGCGGAGGGGTATTTCTGATGGCGACCGTTTCCTCCTTCCGGCCCGACGATCTCATCGCATCGGACATCACCGAATATCTCGCGCTGCATCAGCGCAAGTCGCTGCTGCGCTTCATCACCTGCGGCTCGGTCGATGACGGAAAATCCACGCTGATCGGGCGCTTGCTCTACGATTCGAAGATGATCTTCGAGGACCAGCTTGCCGCGCTCGAGGCCGATAGCAAGCGCGTGGGGACGCAGGGGCAGAATATCGATTTCGCGCTGCTGGTCGACGGCCTCGCCGCCGAGCGCGAACAGGGCATCACGATCGATGTCGCCTACCGCTTCTTCGCAACCGAGAAACGCAAGTTCATCGTCGCCGACACGCCGGGTCACGAACAATATACCCGCAACATGGTCACCGGCGCATCGACCGCCGATTGTGCGGTGATCCTGATCGACGCGCGCAAGGGCGTGCTGACCCAGACACGGCGCCACAGCTTCCTCGCGCATCTCATTGGTATCCGGCACATTGTACTGGCGGTGAACAAGATGGATCTGGTCGATTACCGCCAGGTCGTGTTCGATGAGATCGTCGCCGATTATCGCGAATTCGCCTCCTCGATCGGCATCGAAGCTTTCGCGGCGATCCCGCTTTCGGGTCTTGCCGGTGACAATATCGCCAGCCGCTCGACCGCGATGCCCTGGTACACCGGCCCGGCGCTGATCGAACATCTCGAGACGATCGATCTTGAAGGAGATGCGGCGCGGGCGCGCCCGTTCCGCATGCCGGTGCAATGGGTCAATCGTCCCGATCTCGACTTTCGCGGTTTCGCCGGGCTGGTTGCGAGCGGGTCGATCAAGCCGGGCGACAAGATACGCGTGCTGCCCTCGGGCCGCACCAGCAGCATCGCGCGCATCGTCACGATGGATGGCGACCTTTCAGAAGCGATGGCCGGTCAGTCGGTGACCCTGACGCTCACCGACGAGATCGATTGCTCGCGCGGCGATGTCATCGTCACCGCCGATGCGCCACCGCAAGTGGCCGACCAGTTCCAGGCGACTTTGGTATGGATGGCGGAAGAGCCGTTGCTGCCCGGCCGCGCCTATTGGCTCAAGCTCGCGACGCAGACGGTCAGCGCGACGATCCAGCAGCCGCGCCACGCGATCGACGTCAACACGCTCGCCGAATTATCGGTCAAGACGCTCGGCCTCAACGATATTGGCGTGACCGAGGTCTATACCGACCGGCCGATCGTGTTCGAACCCTATGCGGACTCGACCGATCTCGGCGGGTTCATCCTGATCGACAAGCTGACCAATGCGACCGTCGCGGCGGGCACACTTAGTTTTGCGCTGCGCCGGTCGCAGGATGTGCATTGGCAAGCGATCGACATCACCCGCGCCGCGCATGCCGCGCAAAAGGGCCAGACCGCCAAATTGCTCTGGTTCACCGGCCTGTCCGGGTCGGGCAAATCGACCATCGCCAATCTGGTCGAGAAGAAACTGCATGCGCTTGGCCGCCACAGCTTCCTGCTCGACGGCGATAATATCCGCCACGGCCTCAACAAGGATCTCGGCTTCACCGATGCCGACCGGATTGAGAATATCCGCCGCGTCGGAGAGGTCGCCAAGCTGATGACCGATGCCGGGCTGATCGTACTCACCGCGTTCATCTCGCCGTTCCGTGCCGAGCGCGACCTGGTGCGCGGCATGATGCCCTATGGCGAATTCGTCGAGGTGTTCGTCGATACCCCGCTGGAGCTGGCCGAAGCGCGCGACGTGAAGGGGCTTTATGCCAAGGCCCGCAGCGGCGCGATCGCCAATTTCACCGGCATCTCCAGCCCCTATGAGGCGCCGGTCAATCCCGACATTCGCATCGATACGGTGCGCGAGAGCCCAGAAGCGGCGGCGGAACGCATCGTCGAGCATATCATGGGCGTATGGAGTCCCGATCTGTGACCCTGCCTGTCCAGACCGATGCCGAACTCGCCCGCGCCGTTGCGCTCGAAGCGGGAGCATTGCTCCGCAAGCTCTGCGCCACCGGCGATTGTTCGGGCGCGACGCTGGGCAAGCGCGGCGACGTGCAGGCCAATGCCGCGATCATCGCGCATCTGAAGGCCGCGCGCCCCGACGACTTCATCCTGTCCGAAGAAGCCGCCGACAATTCGGCGCGATGTTCGGCGCGGCGCGTCTGGGTGGTCGATCCGCTCGACGGGACACGCGAATTTTCCGAGGAACGCGATGATTGGGCGGTGCATATCGGCCTAGCGATCGATGGCGCGCCGGTGACGGGCGCTGTCGCGCTGCCCGCCTCGCATAAAGTCTTCGTCACCGACGATGCGCCACCGGCTTACCCGGCGCTCTCGGGCCGCCCGCGCATGGTGGTCAGCCGATCGCGCCCGCCGGCGGTCGCGGTGGCGGTTGCCGCCGCGCTCGATGCCGAGATGATCCCGATGGGTTCAGCCGGCGCCAAGGCGATGGCGGTGGTCGAGGGCCGCGCCGACATCTACCTCCATGCCGGCGGCCAGTATGAATGGGACAATTGCGCGCCCGTGGCCGTTGCCTTGGCCGCCGGGCTGCATGCCTCGCGGATCGACGGCAGCGCACTGGTCTACAATTGCCTCAACCCACTGCTCCCCGATCTGCTGATCTGCCGCGCGGAGCTCGCCGAAAGCGTTCTCACGGCGATCCGGGAGGCCGATCTGGACTGAGGCGAACCGGTTTCAGCCATCGCCTGAGCGCATTTCGGAGCGAGACGTTTTGCGCAGGCTTTGCTACTTCCACGCCAACCCACGTCGAACGAGGTGCAAGTGAGCGTAGTCGCCGCCTTTCTCTACCGCGATGGCAAGCGCATCCAGCCGATCTCCATCGACGAGCCGACGCCATGCAATGGCGACAAGAAGGAGTTTGTGTGGATCGGTCTCTACGAACCGACCGATGCCGAACTCGAGACGCTGCAGGAAAAGTTCGGCCTGCATCCGCTCGCGGTCGAGGACGCGCAGAACAAGCACCAACTGCCCAAGATCGATATCTATGGCGACCAGCTGTTCGTCGTCGCGCGCACCGCGCATCTGACCGGCGACAAGATCGATTATGGCGAGACCTCGATCTTCGTCGGCCCCAACCACATCATTTCCGTCCGTCACGGCTCCGCCCGCGCGCATAGCGAGCTGCGCGCGCATCTCGAGGCCGCACCCAATTTGCTCCGTCACGGCGTCGATTATGTGCTCCACGCCATTCTCGATTTCATCGTCGATGGTTACCTGCCGATCGTCGAAACGATCGAGGAAGAGGTGCTCGAGATCGAAACGCAGACGCTCGACGCGTCACTCTCGCATGACGATACGAAACGATTGTTCACCTTGCGCCGCGAGGTGATCCGGTTCCAGCGCATCATCGGCCCGATGGGCGAGGTCATGAGCAAGCTGTTCAATCTCGACGTGCCGTGCATCGATGTCGAGACCAAGCCGTATTTCAAGGACGTGCTCGATCATGTCCGGCGGGTCGAGAATATGACCGGCGGCTTGCGTGACGTCCTGACATCGGTGTTCGAAGTGAGCACATTGCTCGAACAGCAGCGCCAGAGTGCGATCACCCGCCAGCTCGCGGCCTGGGCGGCGATCCTTGCCGTGCCGACCGCGATCGCCGGCATTTACGGCATGAATTTCGAATATATGCCCGAACTCAAGACCCGATATGGCTATTTCATCACCGTCGGGGTGATCCTGACGCTCTGCACCGCCCTTTATGCCCAGTTCCGGCGCGTGAAATGGCTGTAACGCCCGACGATCCTGGCGACGCGACGCCGGCCCCCGTTTCGGTACAGCGCCGCGAGCAGATGTTCCCCATTCTTTCGGCAGACGACATTGCCCGTGTCGCCCGTTTTGGCGGGCGGCGCGCGTTTCAAGCGGGCGAGCGACTCTTCGCGACGGGCGATCGCGGCGTTGGGCTGATGGTCGTGCTGTCGGGGCGCGTATCGATCGTCCAGCACGACGGCGCGGGCCATGTCAGCCCCATCGTAGACCATGGCGCTGGATCGCTGATCGGCGAAATCTCCAGCCTGTCCGGTCGTCCCGCCCTGGTCGACGCGGACGCGGCCGAGCCTGTTGAGGCACTGATCCTCAAACCGGCCGATTTACGTGCGCTGATCGTCGCGGAGGCCGATCTCGGCGAGCGGATCATGCGCGCGCTGATCCTGCGCCGAACCAGCCTGATCGACACCGCCGCGGGCGGGCCTATATTGATCGCGCCGGGCGACGACCCGGGGCGCATCCGCCTTGCGGGTTTCCTGCGCCGCAACGGCTTGCCCTTCCGGTCGCTCGATCCGGCGAGCGATGACGAGGCGGCGGACATCGTCGCGCATCTTCATCCCGCGGCGACGGATTGGCCGCTGGCGATCCTGCCCGACGGCCAGGTCCTGCGAAACCCGACCGACACCGATATCGCCAGGGCGACGGGCATGATCGGCACGCCCGACTGTGGGTGCGTCTATGACGTCGCGATCGTCGGCGCCGGTCCGGCAGGCTTGGCCAGCGCGGTCTATGCCGCGTCCGAAGGCCTGTCGGTGATCGTGCTCGATGCGCGCGGCTTTGGCGGCCAGGCGGGCGCGAGTGCGCGGATCGAGAATTATTTCGGTTTCCCGACCGGCATCACCGGTCTGGCACTGACCGCGCGCGGCTTCGTCCAGGCGCAGAAATTCGGCGCCGAGATCGCCATTCCCGCGCAGGTCAAGACGCTCGAATGCAGCGATGCGGACGGGATTCACCGTCTGCATATCGATGACGGCCGGATCTATCGCTCGCGCAGTGTCGTGATTGCTTCGGGCGCGCGGTATCGCCAGCCCAATCTCGATCGCCTGGCAGAGTTCGAAGGGCGCGGCATCTGGTATTGGGCGTCGCCGGTCGAAGCACAATTCTGCAGCCAGCAGGAAGTGATCCTGGTCGGCGGCGGCAATTCGGCGGGTCAGGCAGCGGTCTATCTGGCGGGCCACGCCGCCAAGGTGCGCATGATGGTGCGCGGCGACGGGCTCGCCGCGACAATGTCGCGTTATCTGATCGACCGCATCGCGGCCAATCCGCGAATCGAATTGATGAGCCGGACCGAAGTCGTCGCGCTCGAAGGCAGCGCGGTGGGACTGGAACGCGTGTCATGGCGCAACCGCGATTCGGGCGAAACCACCGAAGCGCCGATCCGCAACCTGTTCCTGTTCATCGGCGCCGATCCGGCAACCGAGTGGCTTGGCGAGTGCGCGGTGCTGCCCGACGAAAAGGGCTTCGTCGCGACGGGGCAGAACGTCCTGACGCTGCAGACCAGCGTGCCGGGCGTCTTCGCGATCGGTGACGTGCGGGCGGGATCGGTCAAGCGCGTCGGCGGCGCGATCGGCGAAGGCGCGACCGTCGTAGCCCAGATCCACCAGTATCTGGCGGACAATTGACCGTCTATTTTCGCCAAGGAAAAATTGGCGCACCCGGAGCGATTCGAACGCCCGACCCTCAGATTCGTAGTCTGATGCTCTATCCAGCTGAGCTACGGGTGCGCACTGGAAGGGGGCTGATAGAGGCATGATCCGCGCGGCGCAAGTGCGTTGCGCACGACGAATGCGACGCATAGAGCAATAAGTGATGATGCACCCCAAAACGACGCTTCGCCTTGCCGCATTTGCCGGCTTCGCCCTGACCGCTTCGGGCTGCGCCCAACAGCGAGCGATGCATTACCCGTCGCTGCTGCCGCGACCGATCGAATCGCGCAGCGATGCCGAACCGCCTGTCGCGCCGGTCGCGACGGCGGAACCCGATCCGGCGCTGGACAAGCGCATTGCCGTTACGGTCGCCAGCCTCGATGGCGCGAAGAAGGACTTCGCGATCGGCGCGACCAAGGCCGAGGCGCTGGCCAAGGCAGCGCAGGGCCAGCCGGTGGGCAGCGATCGCTGGCTCAACGCGCAGAGCGCGCTGGCCGAACTGGATGTGTTCCGCGCCACTGCATCCGCAGCGCTGACCGAACTCGAAGATGCGACGATAGCGCGCGCCGCGGAGGGCAAGCCGCCCTACCCCGCGCTCGAAACCGCGCGCGCGGCGGCGCAGGCCGAGCTGGACATGGAAACGGCGAGGATCGGGACAATTCAGGCCTCGATGCCCGCAGCCTGATCTACCGGAGACCTTTCACCAGCGGCAGGATCGTCGAATAATCGTCGGTCCAGGGCGTGAAATGCGGATAACGCGGCACCGGCGCCCAGGCCGCATCGCGCGCCTTCAATGTCGTGATGGTCGCGGGATCACGCGACAGCGCGATCCACGCCGAACCGGTTTCCGCCGGGCCGCCGTTCTTGCCCGGATAATAGACCAGTTTCGCCGCACTCCAGCCGCCAGCGACCGCGCCCGACGACACGACCGGTTCGAGATTGAGGAATCGGTTGGAAATGTGGACGAGCAGCACGCCATCATGTGCGAGCACGCGGCCATAGGTGTCGAACGCCTCGCGCGTCATCAAATGCATCGGCACCGAATCGGACGAAAACGCATCGAGCGCGAGGATATCCAGTCCTCCGGTCGGTTCGGCGAGCAGGTTGAGCCGGGCGTCACCGATCACGACCTTCGGATCAGGCAGGCAGCGCGACAGGAAGGTAAACTGGCCGGTGTCTCGCGCGATGCGCACGACGACGGGGTCGATTTCGTAGAAGCGCCAATCCTGCCCGGGCCGGGCATAACAAGCGAGCGTCCCCGCACCGAGCCCGACCACCCCGACACGGGCGTGGTCGCCGTACAGCGTCGGCAACGCCATCATCGCCTGTCCTACGCCCGAATTGCGGACATAATAAGCCGTCGGCGTACGCTCGCGTGTTTCACTGCCGATCAGCTGCGTGCCGTGAACTGTGGTGCCATGCGAGAGCTGACGCATCGTCGGGTTGCCACGCACCGTATAGACGCCGAAATAACTCCGCACCCGAGCATCTGGCTCCAACGAGATCATGATCGAGCGATAGCCGCCAAAGACGACCAGCGCCCCGGCCAGCACGATAACGAACGCGCGGCGTACGCCGGTGGCGATAAGGCCGAGCAGGACGATGATCAGGAATACGAACGGCGGCGTCGGCTTGCCATCGGCGCCGGCAGCAAGTGACATGCTGATCACGCCGAGCAGCAGCATTGCCACCACCAGCGCGATAGCCAGTGTGATGATACGTTGGCGTTGCACAGTCCCGTGCCAGATGCGCCGCACCGGATCGATCAGGAAAGATTGCGGCACCAGCACACCCGCTGCCAGGATCAGCAGCGGATATTCATAAGTCCAGTCGAACACCAAAGGCGCGATCAGCGCGGCGAACACACCGCCAAGCACGCCGCCGACCGACATTGCGAGATAGAAGCCGGTGAGCCGGTCGGGTGCCGGCCGTAACCGGTACATCGCGGTGTGCAGCGCAACCGAGGTCATGAACAACAGCATCAGCGCGATGCCGGCGTTGAGATAGGGGCGCTCCTGGTATCCGCCGGCCAATATGCCACCAAATAGCAGGATCGTGACCGGCGCAATGCGGGTCAGGATATCCGCAAAGGTACGATTGGCGGCAAAGGCGATCGTGAAACTCAGCAGATAAAGGCCGAGCGGCATGACCCAGAGCAACGGCATGGCGACGACATCGGTGGTGATATAGGTCGTGGTGGCGAGCATCAGGCCCGACGGCACCAGCGCCAGCGCGATCCACAGCGCAATCCGGCGTCGTGCCGGCGGTTCGCTTGCCGCGACGGGCCCCTCTGCGATCGTCGCCGCGCCCTTCGGCAATGTCAGTGCACACGCCGCGACCAGGATCACGACCAGCCCATAGCCCGCGCTCCACATTATGCTTTGTCCATGCAAAGCGAGTTCCGGTTCGACCAGCAGCGGATAGGCGATCAGCCCGCCAAAGCTGCCGAAATTCGAGGCGGCGTAGAGCGCATACGGATCCCCGCCCTTGCTCGAAATGCTGAACCACCGCTGCA
Source organism: Sphingomonas sp. So64.6b (assembly GCF_014171475.1). NCBI lineage: Bacteria > Pseudomonadati > Pseudomonadota > Alphaproteobacteria > Sphingomonadales > Sphingomonadaceae > Sphingomonas > Sphingomonas sp. So64.6b. Next base: position 1,282,973 of record NZ_CP048817.1, on the reverse strand, counting down.
GCAGCGGCGCTTGAGCCGAGATGGCGAAGAACAACGGTCCGATCGAAGCGCCGAGCAGCCATGGCACCCAGACCGCCGGCTGTGCATTGGCGGGTAATTGCATCGACATCAGGCCGATCGGCAACCACAAGCCAGCGACGAGTAGCACGGCCAGATGGATCGCGGCCTGGCGACGCGGGCTGACGCGCCCGAGCCAATGGGCATAGGCATATCCGCCGAGCAGCAGCGCCTGATAGACCAGCATCGCCGAGTTCCACACGGCGGGCGCGCCGCCGAGCCGCGGCAAGGCCATGCGCGCAACCATCGGCTGGACCAGGAACAGCAGAAACGAGCCCGACAGGATCGCAACGACGAACAAAAGCCTCGCACGGCGCGCCGGCGCGTTGAAATCAGCCATGATTGGGGCGTTCGATTCGATAGAGGATGTGGCGCTTGAGCGGACTGCCGTCTTCGACCAGCGGATGATCGAAATCACCATCGGCGATACGATGCATGCCCAGTCGTTCCATCAGGCGCCAACTGGCCTGATTATCGGGCACGGTGATCGCGGCGACGGTGCGCGCGTCGGTATTCGCCCAAGCCCAGTCGAGACTTGCCTGCGCCGCTTCGCGCGCATAGCCCTGCCCCCAATAGTCGCGCGACAGGCGCCAGCCGATCTCGACCTCGTCCGCGATCGGCGTGCCGGGCGCACCGGGCTTCAGCCGGCACACACCGATGACCGCACCATCGCTGCGCCGCTCGACGGTCCAGAAAGTGAAGCCGTAATCGAGCAGATAACCGGCCATTCGGTCGATCATCGTGTCGAGCGCGTCATCATCCGGCACCGCGAGCAAGAAGCGCATGACCTCCGGATCGTCGCATTGCTCACGCAACGCGGCACGATCGCGCGCCGCATAGGGCCGCAGGATCAGGCGTTCGGTCGTGATCACGGCGCTACCGGGCGGTCGATCGTGAAGATCACGCTATCACGCAGCGGATCGCTTTCGGGAAAGGCCGGATGCTCGAAATTCTCGACGCGCCTGGTCATGCCGAGGCGTTGCATCAGCCGCTGGCTGGACAGGTTGCGTGCCGCCGTGATCGCGACCACGCGCGGTACGGCCAGCCTGGCCCAGGCCCAATCGAGGCTCGCCATCGCCGCTTCCCCCGCATAGCCCTTGCCCCACCAGGGCCGGGCAAGCATCCAGCCGATCTCAACCTCGCCTTCGGCCGGCGTGTTCTCGGCACCGGGCTTCAATCCGCAAAATCCGATCACGCTGCCATCCTCTCGCAGTTCGACGGTCCAGAAACCGAGACCATGGCTGTCCCGATATCCGGCATGACGCGCAAGCGCCGCGTCGCTGTCGACCGGCGATTTGAGCGGGCCGAGGTCGATCATCACCGCCGGGTCGGCCCACATCGCATGCAGCGCGGCATGATCGGCGGGCAAGGGCCAGCGCAGGATCAGGCGTTCGGTCTCGATCATGCGCGCAGCAGGCGCGCCGCGTGCGCCGCGTGATAGGTCAGCACGCCCGAACAGCCCGCGCGTTTGAACGCCATCAGCGTTTCCAGCACCAGCGCGTCGCGTTCGCCCGCACCGGCCGCGACCGCCGCCTCGATCATCGCATATTCACCGGACACCTGATACGCGAAGACCGGTACCTGAAACTCCGCCTTCACGCGCAGGATGATGTCGAGATAGGGCAGGCCCGGCTTGACCATCACGCTGTCGGCGCCCTCGGCAAGATCGAGCGCGACCTCACGCAGTGCTTCCTCGGCATTGGCCGAGTCCATCTGATACGTCTTCTTGTCGCCTTTGAGCAGTCCGCGCGAGCCGACCGCGTCGCGGAACGGCCCGTAAAAGGCGCTCGCATATTTGGCGGCGTAGGACATGATCTGGACGTTGTGGTGATTGGCGCTTTCGAGCGCTTCGCGGATCAGGCCGATGCGGCCGTCCATCATGTCGGACGGTGCGATGATGTCGGCGCCGGCCGCGGCTTGATTGAGCGACTGGCCGACCAGCACCTCGGCAGTCGCGTCGTTGATCACATAACCCGCCTCATCGACCAGCCCGTCATGGCCATGCGCGGTATAGGGATCGAGCGCGACATCGGTCAGCACGCCGATATCGGGCACCGCATCCTTGATCGCACGGATCGCGCGGCACATCAGATTGTCCGGATTGAGTGCTTCGCGGCCGTCGTCGGTGCGCAAGCCCGGCGGCGTATTGGGAAACAAGGCAAGGCAGGCAATGCCGAGATCGCGCGCTTCGTGGGCACGCGCGACGATCGCGTCGACCGACCAGCGCGACACGCCGGGCAGCGACGCGATCGGTTCCTCGACCCCCTGCCCTTCGGCGATGAACAACGGCCAGATCAGATCGGCGGGCGTCAGCACGGTTTCGGCATGAAGCCGGCGGCTCCAGGCGGAAGCGCGGGTGCGACGCAAGCGGAGTGCGGGGTATTGAGCGGACATGCCGCGCTTGTGGTTGATCGCGCCCGACCGCGCAAGCGTTACGGGGTCGAAACCGCATGCGGTGCGTTAGGGCCGACAATCACTGCGAAAGTCAGCCTCCTCTATGTCCCGAATCCGTTCCGCCGCGATGATCGTCAATGCCAGATCGCGCAAGGGCCGGGCGCTGTTCGAACGCGCCTGTACGGCGATGAAGGATTTGCCCTTTCCAGTCGATGCGCATGCCGTCGAGGATCCGGACGAACTGGACGCGACGATCGATCGTGCGCTGGCGAAAAAGCCCGATCTGATGATCCTGGGTGGCGGGGACGGCACGATCAGCGGCCTCGTCGACAAGCTTGTCGGGACCGGCACCGCGCTCGCGGTATTGCCGTTCGGGACCGCCAACAGCTTTGCGCGCACGCTCGGCATCCCGCTCGATATCGAAGGCGCGGTGAAGGTCATCGCAGGCGGCCGGCTCAAGCGGATCGATCTTGGCATGATCGACGGCGATTATTTCGCCAATTGCGCGGCGATCGGCATTGCGCCGCAGATCGCGCGCAGCGTGCCGCACGGGTTGAAGAAATATCTCGGACGGGTCGGTTATCTCGGTTGGGCGGCGTGGGAGTTTCTCCATTTCAAGCCGTTCACACTGATCGTCGGCGAAGGTCGGGACGAACGGCGGATCGCGGCGGTCGAAGTGCGTATTTCCAACGGCCCCTATCATGGCGGCACCGAGCTGAACGATCAGGCGGCGGTCGATAACGGCGTGATCGTCGTCCAGGCGGTGACCGGCCATGTGAAGCGCCGGTTGATCAAGAACTGGGCGGCGAGCGTGCTGCGGCTCGACGTACGGCACGAAACAACAGTCGAAATCAGCGGCACATCGCTGAAACTGCATACCGAGCCACCGCTGCCGATTTCGATCGACGGCGAGTTGCTGGCGAAGACGCCGGTGACGGCGAAGGTCGCCGCCGGCATTATCGAGGTGATGGTGCCGGTTTGAGGCGGGATCGAATTTAGTTGCGATATGATGGCGTCCCATCTTTGCACCGTCATAGTTGCCAGCCTTTACAGTCGGTCGTATTAAGTTATGTTATAACATGATTGAACTAATAAGGGGGGACGTGATGACGATCAAATCTGCATTCATTATCGCAACGATGCTATCAGCGCCCGCGCTGGCGCAAACGCGGCCAGCGGCATCAATCATCGTCTCAGCCGTGGGGAAAGTCGAGACGCCGCCCGATGTCGCGACATTGAGACTCAGCCTTCACGGCGAAGGGAAAACGCCCGATGCCGCCGTCAGCGCGCTCGCTGAAAAGCAGAAAGCAGTATTCAGCGGATTGCGCTCGCTCGATCCAAAGATGGATGTCCGCACCGGTTCGATCGCGATCAGGGAAGTCCGTTCGGGCGATTGCGGCAACGGAATGTTCTTCGACACGACCGACCCAGAGATGATCGCCGATCAGCTTGAGGCCGCGGCCGATCAGCTCGAAGCCGAGGCCAACGCGGTTGCGTCGCAGGGAAACACGGCGCCGACAAAAGGGCCATGCAAGGTGATTGGCCGCATTGCCCAGATCGAAGCGACGGTATTGCTCGCGTCAGTGAAGGATGCGGGCACGGCGGTTGGACTTGCCGGGCGACTTGGTGCGAACCAAGCGACGGTCGAGACATTCGCCCTGCGCGATGAAGCCAGCGCGTCGCGCCGGGCGGTCGCAGACGCGATGCGCCGTGCCCAGGCTCAGGCGGAAGCCATTGCATCGGCGTCGGGCGCGAACCTTGGCCCGATCATTTCGGTGGAGGACAGCGCCGGCCGGGATTCCATGACCATGTCTGACATAGGGTCGAGTGACGGGTATGCAGCCCAGGCTCTGGCACCCCCAATCATTGTCGATATCACGCCGACCCCGGTGGTGACGAACGCCCGGCTGACCGTCACCTTCGCGCTCGACAAATAAAGCTCAACCCGTCGGGTGTTGCCGGCCCGCGGGTTCGGTCGTGGCGTGTGCCGCCTCACCCGTTTCTTCGCGATCGGGCGGCACCGCGAGGATACCGCGCTTCCAGCCGCCATAGCGGTAATAGAGAAAGGCCAGCATCAGCGTGACGCTCGAGCCGATCGGGAAGCTCCACCACAGCGCGTCCGCACCAAGATAGGGTTGGGCGAAGATCGCGAAACCGATGCGCACCGGATAAAGCGCGATGATCAGCGACAGCAACGGCGCCCATACCGCGCCATTGGCGCGCACGGTCGAGAAGAACACCATGGTCATGCCGAACAGCACGAAGTTCCAGCTCGCGATCAGCTGGATATGCCGCCCAATCGGCAAGGCGGGGCTGTGATCGCCGAGGAACAGCCCCATCACCGGCCGGTCGAACAGGATCACCGCGACGACCATTGCGCCGGTCAGAACGAAATTGGTCAGCAGCCCGGCATTGGTGATGCTCGCCACGCGGTCCCAGCGGCCCGCGCCGATATTCTGCGCCGCCATCGCGCTGACCGCCGCGCCGATCGCCATTGCCGGCATCTGGATGAAGCCCCAAAGCTGTTGCGAGACGCCATAGGCCGCGGCGGTATCCACGCCGAGCCGGTTGACCAGCCCGACCATGGTCAGGCCGGCGGTCGACATGACGAGCATCTGCGCGCCCATCGGCAGGCCCTTGGCGACGATCGTACGCACCAGTGCCGCCTCCGGCAGCAAGTAACGAAGCTCTTGACCACGCAGCCGGATCGGCAAGTCGCGACGGTAGATATAGAAGAGCAAGGCGATGACCGAGATCAGATTGGCGATCAGCGTCGCCAGCGCAGAGCCCGCGATGCCAAGCGCCGGGAACGGGCCCACGCCGATGATCAGCAGCGGGTTGAGCACGGTGTCGAGCAGCGCGGTCAGCCCCATGAACCATAAGGGCGTCATCGAATCGCCCGTTCCACGCAGCCCCATGGTCAGCAGGACGAGCAGCATCGAGGCGGGCAGACCGAGGAAGATGACGCGCAGATAATCGAGCGCCAATTGCATCGCATCGCCCGGTGTGGCGAGCAGATGCAGGATTTCGGGCGCGAAAATCCAGCCCAGCGCCGAGATGACGACGGCGCCACCAACGACCAGGCCGACCGCCGACCCGAACGCGCGTCGCGCACCTTCGATATCGCGCCGGCCGACGCTCTGCCCAACCAGGATCGTCGCCGCCATGCCGAAGCCGAACACTGCGCCGAAGGTCAGGAACATGATGATGTTGGCGTTGGAAGTCGCCGCCAGCGCACCTTCACCCAGGAAGCGGCCGACCCAGACCGAATTGATCGCGCCGTTGAGCGTCTGCAGAATGTTCGAGGCGAGCGTCGGCAGCGCGAACAGCAGCAGCGTCCGGCGGATCGGCCCCGTCGTCAGGTCACGCTGGCCGGGGCGTGTCGCCACTAACCCAGTCGTCCCAATGCCGCCGCCAGCCGCTCGGCTTCCGCTGCCTTGTCGGCATGGTCCGCCTTGGCCTTTTCGACCGCCTCGGGTTTCGCCCGTTCGACAAAGCTCGCATTGCCGAGCCGGCCGGCGAGCGCATCGCGTTCCTTCTCCGCCGCCGCGATGCCCTTGGTCAGGCGGGCGCGTTCGGCGTCGAGGTCGATTACGCCTTCGAGCGGCAGGATATAGGTCGCTTCATCGACCACGATCTGGATCGCGCCGCCCGGCGCCGGCTCACCCGCGACATAATCGACCCGGGCGAGACGACCGAGCACGGCGGTCTGCCGCGCGAGGCGATCGAAGGTCGCGGCGGAGCCGTCACGGACATGCAGCTTCATCCGCGCGCCGGGCGCGATGTTGAGTTCGTTGCGTGCGGCGCGGACTTCGCTGACCAGACGGATCAGCCAGTCGATTTCCTTGCTCGCTGCCGGATCGATCGAGCGCGCATCGGCCATCGGCCATTTCGCGACGATCAGGTCGGTGTTGCGTGGGCCCATCTTCGACCACAGCTCTTCTGTGATGAAGGGCATGAAGGGATGGAGCAGCACGAGCAGTTGGTCGAGCACCCAGCCGGCCACGGCGCGCGTCTCGTCCGCTTCGGGACCGGACGCGGGCGCGTCCATCTGGCCGAGCACCGGCTTGATCAGTTCGATGTACCAATCGCAGAAGCGGCTCCAGCCGAACTGATAGATCGCATTGGCAGCGCCATCGAAACGGTAATCGACCAATGCGAGATCGACCGCCTGCACGGTCTGGATCGTCTCGGCGATGATCCAGCGATTGACCGCCAGTTCAGCTTTGGGCGCTTCGAGCGTGGTACTCGCGGCAATGCCGTTCGACTGGCAGAAACGCGCGGCGTTCCACAGCTTGGTCGCGAAGTTGCGATAGCCCTCGACCCGCTTCTCATCCATCTTGATGTCGCGGCCCTGGCTTTCCATCGCCGCCATGAAAAAGCGCAGCGCATCGGCGCCGTACTGGTCGATCAGGCCGAGCGGATCGACCGTATTGCCCTTCGACTTGGACATCTTCTGCCCGTCCGCGGCACGAACTAGGCCATGTAGATACAGCGTCCGGAACGGCACATCCTTCATGAAGTGCAGCCCCTGCATCATCATCCGAGCATCCCAGAAGAACAGGATGTCGAAGCCGGAGATCAGCACATCATTGGGATAGCGGCCGTGCAAGGTCGGGTTCGTTTCGTCAGGCCAGCCCATCGTCGCGAAGGGCCACAGCGCGGAAGAGAACCATGTGTCGAGAACGTCGCTATCCTGAGTGAGCGCAACGCCCTCACCCGCCAGCGCCTGTGCGCCGGCTTCGTCCTCGGCGACGAAGATGCGGCCATCCTCGGCGAACCATGCCGGGATACGGTGCCCCCACCACAGCTGACGCGACACGCACCAGGGCTGGATATTCTCCATCCAGTTGAAGAAGGTCTTCTCCCAGGTCTTGGGCACGATCTTGATCGCGCCGGACTTGACCGCCTCGATCGCCGGTTTCGCGAGCGTCGCCGCATCGACATACCATTGGTCGGTCAGCCAGGGCTCGATCACCACGCCCGAGCGGTCGCCATAAGGTGTCTGGATCGTGCGCGGTTCGGACTCGTGCTCCACGCCTTCCTTGTCGATGTGCGGAACGAGGAATCCGCCCGCCTTCAGCCGCGCGACAACTTGCTTGCGCGCTTCCGCCGTGGTCAGGCCGATCAGATCGGCGGGGATCAACCCGTCGCTGGTCTGCTGCACCTGTGCCTTGGCATCGAGCATGTTGAGCATGTCGCCGGCCTTGAACCCGGCGCGCTTGCCCACTTCGAAATCGTTGAAGTCATGACCCGGCGTGATCTTCACCGCGCCCGAGCCGAGTTCGGGATCGGCATGCTCGTCGGCAACGATCGGGATCAGCCGGCCGGTGATCGGCAGCTTCACATTCTTGCCGATCAGCGCGATATAGCGTTCGTCGGTCGGGTTCACCGCGACGGCCATATCGGCGAGCATCGTTTCCGGGCGCGTCGTCGCAACCGAGATGAAACCCGAACCGTCTTCCAGTGGATAGCGCAGATGCCAGAACTGGCCATTGATCTCGCGCGTTTCGACCTCAAGGTCGCTGATCGCTGTGCCGAGACCCGGGTCCCAGTTCACCAGGCGCTTGTCGCGGTAGAGCAAGCCTTCGTTATGAAGATCGACGAACACCTTGAGCACGGCCTTGGAAAAGCCCGGATCCATGGTGAAACGCTCGTTCTTCCAGTCCATCGAGCAACCGAGGCGGCGCAATTGCTGGGTGATGATCCCGCCGCTTTCCGCCTTCCACTCCCACACTTTCTCGACGAATTGTTCGCGCGTGAAGTCGGTGCGCTTCTGCTGATGCAGCGCCATGTTGCGCTCCACCACCATCTGCGTTGCAATGCCGGCATGGTCGGTGCCGACCACCCAGAGCGCATCCTTGCCCTTCAGCCGCGCGTGACGCGCGAGGATATCCTGCAGCGTGTTGTCGAGCGCATGGCCGATATGCAGATTGCCCGTCACATTGGGCGGCGGGTTGACGATCGTCCAGGGCTCCGCGCCGGGGCGATCGGGGCGGAACAGGCCTTTATCCTCCCAATGGGCGTACCAGCGGGATTCGATTTCGGCGGGGTCGAAGGTTTTGGGAAGTTCGGTCATGGTGTGGCGGCTTTAGCGGGGGGAAACCGTCCGACACAAGCCATTCCCCTCCCGCTTGCGGGAGGGGAGAAACAGTCACTTCGCGGTGTATTTATCCATCCAGCCGAGTACCTCGCCATACCATTGGCGGCTGTTCTTCGGTTTCAGCACCCAGTGATTCTCGTTCGGATTGACCACCAGCCGCGATGGAATCTCACGCCGTTGCAGCGCGGTGAAGGCGGCCAGGCCTTGCGTATAGGGAATGCGGAAATCCTTTTCGCCGGTGATCACCAGCATCGGGGTCTTCCATTTGTCGACGTAATTGACCGGGTTCCACTTTTCGTACGCGGCCGGGTCCTCGAAATAGGCTTTGCCGCCATGTTCCCATTCGTCGAACCACAATTCCTCGGTCTCATAGGCCATGGCGCGGGCGTCGAACACGCCGTCATGCTGGACGATGCACTTGAAGCGATCGGGCCATTGCCCTTCGATCCAGTTCATCATGTAGCCGCCATAAGAGGCGCCGAGCGCGCAGGCATTGTCACCATCCAGCCAGCCGAATTTGGTCGTCGCGGCGGCCAGGCCCTTTTGCAGATCCTCAAGCGGCCAGCCGCCCCAATTGTTGCGGATTGCATCGGTGAAACCCTGACCGTAACCGGTCGAGCCGTGGAAATCGACCGCGACCAAGCCATAGCCAGCGCCAGCAAACACCGCCGGGTTCCAGCGGTACGACCAGCTATTGTTGCTCGACCCCTGCGGTCCGCCATGGACCATGAAGGCGACCGGCACCTTGGCGTCGGCCGCGAGGCCGGCGGGCTTCACCGCATAACCCCATACCGTGTCGTTGTTCGCCCCAGTGAAGCTGAAGCGCGTCACTGCCGGCATGTCGATCCCGGCGAGCTTGCCGGCATTGACCGAGGTCAGGCGCGTGGTCTTCCTGCCCGAGAGCAGCCAGAAATCGTCCGGTGCGGTCAGGCTGTTCAGCGCGAAGACAATACCCTTGGCGGTCGGCACGACACCCGACACATGCCCCAGCTGCGTCAGGCGCGTGACCTTGCCGGTCGCCGCGTCGACTGCAAAGGCCGGCGTTTCCTGCGTATCGTCGGCCGTGACATAGAGGGTTTTGCCGTTCGCCGCCCAGGCGATCGAGCCGACCGAACGGTCCCAGCTTTCGGTCAGCGCGCGCGTCTGCCCGGTGGCGAGATCGCGCAGCATCAGCACTTGCCGGTCGGCTTCGTATTTCGGACGCTTCATCGCGAAATAGGCGAGACTGCGGCCATCGGGCGAGACATTGGGCAGATTGTCCATGCCGTCATTGGCGTCGGTCAGATTGACCGGCGCGGTCGATCCGTCGGCGGGCGCGGCGAAGATATCGAGATTGGTCGAGAGCGGTTCGGTGCGACCGGCCTCGCGCAACGCGAAATAGACGGTCTTGCCGTCGGGGCTCCACGCCACTTCCTCGCCGCCGCCATAGGGTTTGGACGGTGTGTCGCCGACCAGCGTGCCTTCGATCGCAGTGCCGTCGCCGGGCGCGCCATCGGCGGTCAGCGGGAGGACGAACAATTGCGAGCGGGTGCCGTCCGCCCATGTATCCCAATGCCGCACGAACATCTGGTCATAGGTCCGCGCCGCGCCGGCATTGGGGTCCTTCTTGACCATCGCCGGGGCAAGGCTCGGCGCGCCGGGGCGACGATCGGCCCAGACCAGGATCTTGTCCCCGGTCGGTGCGACCTTGAAGCCGCCGAAACCACCCTGAAAACCGGTCAGCTTGCGCGGTTCGCCGCCGCCGACCGCGATCGACCAGATCGCGTCGTCGCCGCCCTTGTCGGACTGGAAATAGATCGTCGTGCCATCGGCGGAGAATTGCGGCGCGGTTTCGTTGACGTCGGCTTCGGCAGCGAGTTTCTCGGGTTTCGCGTTCTTCTTGTTCAGGTCGAGCCGCCACAGGTCGAATCGACCGCGATCGGCCGCCAGATCGGTCTCACGCTGCTGCCAGACCAGCCAGCGGCCGTCGCTTGACACATCGGGCGACGAGACGCGCGACAGCATCGTTACATCGTCGATGGTCAGTTGACGGGCGGCTGCGGGAACAGCGGCGGCGGCGAGCGCGATCACGCTCGCGGACAGGATGATCTTCATGGCGCGACGATAGAGCAGATCGCGCCGCGTGAGCAACGTCCCTACCGCCGAAATGTTCGTATCGATCGCTTAGCGCGATTGTCCCGTAATCCGCGCGATCTCCCGTGCGACCATCGTCTCGACCATCGCCGGCAAATGCGAGTCGAGCCAGTCGCGCAGCATCGGGCGGATCATCTCGCGCACCATGCCTTCGAGCGTGTCGGAACCGGTCACTTCGGGCTTCACCACCATGCGTGACAGCGCCTCGAGCGGACCACGGCTGGCCTGTGTGGCATGGGCCGAGAGAATCGATTCGTTTGCGACCGGTTGCGGTTGCTGCTGAACCTGGGATTCCGCGGCGGGCGCCTCCGTCGCGGCATGTTCCGCCGCACGCACCGGGTCGCTCAATTCGAGAATCTCGTCATAGCCGAAATCGTCGATATCGGCGCGCGGTGCCGGCGCGGCAGGTCGAACCGGCTTGCGCGCGCCACGCGCGGACACGGCCGCATCGCCCTCTTCGGCGATAATGCGTTTGATCGACGAGAGGATGTCCTCCATCGACGGCTCGGCGCTGACATCACCCATCGGCAACCCTTAAAAACCCGAGCGGCCGCGCCCAGAGCGACCCTACTTCGGCTCACCTGCGGGATTTTCGACGCCCCTGTCAACCGGTGCGTCGAGGATCGGGTCGAGCGGGCGGGTGACTTCCGAGCCTTGCGCCGGGGTCTGACGGGTAGTCGTGGCGATCGGCTGCGGCGCCGGATCGCCGCTCCAGTCGTTCCATTTGCCGCTTACACGGTCGTAATTGGTCACCGGATCGTAAAGCGCACCGCCGTCAAGGCCCAGGTCGCGTGCCTCGGCACGGCCCATCGCCGCCTGCAGCGCGAAGCGCGCGACATAAGCGTCGCGGCGCGCGGTCACCAATGTCACCTGCGAGTTGAGCAATTCCTGTTCGGCATTGAGGATGTCGAGGATCGTGCGGTTGCCGACGCTATTCTCGGCACGAACGCCTTCGAGCGACAATTTGTTGGCGTTGACCGCGACTTCGGACGAGGCGATCACCTCTTCGGATGACTTCCACACCGCATAAGCCGATCGCGTGTTGGCGATCACGCCGCGCTCGGTTTCGGTGACCTGCTCGATCGCCTGGCCGCGCCGCGCCTGCGCCTGACGCACTTGCGCGCCGGGAAGGCCGCCCTGGAACAGCGGCAGAGTCAACGACAAGCCGGCGGTGGCCGATGTACCATTCTGCGACCCGACCCCACCGGGTATGTTCACGCCGGAGCCGAGCGTGCCGAGATAGTTGAAATAATTGCCGTTCGCAACGGCGCCGATACGCGGCAGGCGTCCGGCCCTGGCCGTTTTGATGTCGAACTCGGTCGCATCGCGCGATTTCTGCGCGGCGAGCAGCGTGGGGTTATTGTCGAGCGCAACGCCGACCGCCTGGTCGGCGCTGGTCGGCGACCCGGGAATGGCAGGCGGCGTGTCGAGCGAGCCGGGCACGTCGCCGACCAGCCGGACATAATTCTCACGGCTCGAAATCAGGCGCGCTTCCGCAGTCTGCAACTGGCTCCGTGCCAGCGCGAGACGCGCCTCAGACTGAGCGACGTCGGTGCGCGTTAGGTCACCGACCTGGAAGCGATCACGGCTCGCCTGCAGATTGACGTCGAGGACCTTCACATTCTGCTGGTTGAGCCCGACGATCGCCTCGTCGCGGATGACGTCCATATACGCGCCGACAACGGCGGTGAAGAGTTCGGATTCGGTGCCGCGCAGGCCAAGCCGTGCCGCCTCGACACGCGTTTCCGCCCCGCGCACCGAATTCTTCACCGCACCGCCGGTATACAAGGGCACAGTGAACTGGGTCTGGGCGTTGAGACTGCGCTCAGGAGAATTGAGGCTAGTCGCGCCGGGACCGTTGATGACATTCTGGCTGAACCCGCCAGTCGCGTTCAGCCCGGGCCGCCCGGCGGCTTTCGCGATCGGCACATTCTCGTCGATCGCGCGGACATTGGCGCGCTCGCCCGACAGGTTCGGGTTGGTGTTATATGCCTTGACCATCGCTTCACGCAGCGTTTCCGCCACCGCGGGCGTAGCGATCAGCGCCAGGGCGGTTCCGACAAACAGATAATTCCGGCGCATGGTCAGCGGCATCTTTCAGAAGGTGAAGGTCTTGGCCCGGGCGAAACCGGGCAGCGGCACACAATCGATATCGGCGAAGTCGAGCAGCGCGAAGCCGCCCTCGGTCTTGCGGCCCGCGGCGAGGCGCGTGATGCCCCGGTCAGCGATGCCGGAGACGACTCGTCCGCCATCGCGCAACTGCGCGATCAGCGAATCGGGAACCTGTTCGACCGAACCGTCGATCATCAGCACGTCATAGGGGGCGCCATCGGGATGGCCCGCCTCGAGCGCGCCTTCGATCAGCGTCACCCTGGCATGATCGGCGGCATGATCGGCCAGTGCTTCGCGCGCCAATGCGGCAAGCGCGGCGTCGCTTTCGACCGCGACCACCGACATGGTCAATTCGGCCAGCACCGCAGCGGTGTAGCCGCCGGCCGCGCCAATCAACAACACCTTGTCGGAGGGCAGCAGATACGCCTCGGTCAGCAGGCGGCCAGTGGCGATCGGCACGTTTTGAAAGCGGCCACCACCCAGCGGCAACGCGGTGTCGCGATAGGCGATCGCCTGAGCTTCGACAGGCAGGAAGGTTTCGCGCGGAACACGCGCCATCGCCGCAACCACGCGCGGGTCGCTGACCGCGTTGGTACGCAGCTGGCTCGCCACCATCGCATGGCGCATGACTTCGTAGCGGTCTGGATTAATTGCCGTCAGTTTCATTGTGCCACCTTGTCGCACAACTGTTTTAGTCGCGCAATACACTTGTTTCCCAGGCCGGCTTGTATCGTGCGACTGCGCTCACGCCAAGCGAGCGTTGCAGCCGAATGAGGTGAATTTCGTGCACCTTATGCACAGGGGCGGTTGACAGGCGCCCCACCCCCTGTGCATTTCGCGCCCCTCGCATCGGGGCCCGATGGCGGAGTGGTGACGTAGAGGACTGCAAATCCTCGCACCCGGGTTCGATTCCCGGTCGGGCCTCCAGCGACGATCTTCACGACCGGTCCTTAGAACAGGTGAAGGGTCCGCGCTTTGCCGATCAGCGCTTTGCAGACTCCAGCAGAAATGCGCTGACCGTATCGAACAGCGATTGCCGGTTTTCTTCCAGATGCATGCGATGCCCGCCGCGCGGCAGCGTTACATCGCGCGCACCGCCGGGCACGCCAATCAGCGCCTCGCCAAGCCACGCCGCATCCGCCGGGCGGGTGATCGCGTCCCATTCGCCATGCACCAACAATGTCGGCGCGCGGACGCCCGCCGGATCATAAGGGAAATGACCAGACCAGGCGGCGGCGATATCGCGTTGCGGTCCGGCCGGAACGATCACTACTGGCGGCGTCCGCGCGCCGCTTTCCGGATCGGAGGCAAGATAGGCTCGCGCCCATATCTCGAACAATGGACGCGCGATCAGCGATGCCTGGCCGGCCGGCAGGCCCGACTGGAAGCTGTTCCACTGGTCTTCGATGCTGACCGGGACGAGATTTGCGGCCGACTCTTGCTGTGCCGGCCCGTTGCGGCGCCCCACCGGGCCGAACAAGACCAGACGCTCGACCAGATCGGGCCGCCGGGAGGCAAAAACACCGGCCGGTATCGTCCCCCAGGAGTGCGCGAGGATCGAGAGTCGCTGGCGTCCCGATACCTTCAACACATGCTTGGCCACGCGCTCGATCTGCCTCGCCGCATCCTGCTGTTTCACGCCCGATCGTCTGTCCGATCCGCCGAAACCGGCAAAGTCGAACGCCCAGACATCGAAACCGCGCGCACGCAGATCGTCCATCCAGGAGCGGCCATCGATGCGATAAGCGACCGAGAGCCCGGACGGAAAGGTCGCACCGTGCACGTAAAGCACGCTTGGTCCCGGCCCCGGCTCGTGCCTGACCAGGAGCGTCGGTTCGCCGGTGCGACCTTCGAGCGATGCCACATTTTCGGCACCGGCCGGATTGGCGCTCGCGAGCAGGGTTACGGCCAAGACGCCGCCAATGAGTGATCTCGACACGCTGTTTCTCTCCGTTGTTGGTGGCAACGGGTGCGGTCTAGCGACCGCCGCGACGGCTTGTTTCGGTACGGGCCGAAGCATCGGATAAACCACTACCGGCAGGGCGAGATTCGTCGATTCCTCATGTCGCTCAAGGCAACAGCTAGGATTTCCGGCTGAACAGGTTGCGGAACGGGTAAGCGAACTGCGCGCGATAACCGCGCGGCACGTCCTCCACCACGCCATAGCCGCTCGGCCATTCCCCTTTCGGAAAATGATGCGTGCCGAACAGGCGGTCGAGCCAGGGGAAGTGGATCGCGAAATTCTTGTCGATCGCGACGTCCTCGATCCCATGATGCCAATGGTGGAAGCGTGGCGTGACGAGAAACCGCCCCAGCCGGTCGAAATCGCCGCGCAGATTGGCGTGGACCAGCGATGCATAGATATAGACCATCGCGATATAGGCCTGCATCACCGACGGCGCGAAACCGAAGGTCAGCAAAGGCAGCGACGTCACCCCGCGCAACAGGATGATCTCGACGAAATGCATGCGCGATCCGGCGAGCCAGTCCATCGATTTGGCCGAATGATGAACTGCATGAAAACCCCAGAGAAAGGGCCAGCGGTGAAAGGCGCGATGGAACCAATATTGCACCAGATCGGTCAACAGCATCGCCGCGGCGAACTGGACCAGCCAAGGCAGCGCCCCGACCCAGGCGCGAAACTGACCGAAGTTGCTGGTCGACGCCATGATGAAGGTCGATGGCGCCAGCGCGAGGAAAGTGATCAGCTGCACCATCATCGAGCTGACCAGATAATAGAACAGATCCTCGCGCCATTCGGTACGGAACAATCGTTGGTCACGCCGATGCGGCAGGATGCGCTCGATCGGCGCGAACATCAGGCCCGTCGCGATCATGTTCAGCGCGAAGAAATCGATTCCGAAAAAGATGCCCCAGTCATGCGTCTCCGATGGCTGCACCGCCGCGCCGCCCAGCAGCGTCGCAAGCAGCGCGACGATCAGCGCGGTCGCCCCGAGCGCCTTGCGCGGCCGCAACAACAGGCTGAGCAATGCCAGACCATAAGCCGCAAGCAGGGTGATGTGGACGAAGGCGCGAAAGCCGGCCTGGCCGCGAACCAGTTCGAGTTGCGGCATCGCGAACCATTCCGGCCAGCGCAGCGCCGCGACGAAACAAAGCCCGGCGACCGCGAAAACCAGCGAGAAGAAACCCGCAAACCAGCCGGTCCCGAACCCCCTCGCCTCGATCGGCGCCTCGAGATCGCGCAGCAAATTGCCGACCAGTCCCCGTTTCATCCGCGCTCTTCCCTGCAATGCCCCCGGATCATATCCCATCGGACGGTGCAAAAAGCCACCATGTCAGAGGAGCGCCTCGAGCAGATCGATCAGCGGCCGATCGGCGGGCGGCATCGCCAGGGCGCGCAAGCCGGCAATATCGACCCAGTCGAGCGCCACGGCATCGAGCGCCTGCGCCTCTCCTGCCCAGTCGCGACAAATATAGAGCAACAACAGCAAGTGCCGGCCGCCGAGCGGTTCGCTCGCGAACGCCGCCGGGGAGAGCGCAGCGGCGCTGACCGTGATGCCAAGCTCCTCATCAAGCTCACGAATCAACGCCGCCTCTGGCGTTTCACCACGCTCGAGCTTGCCGCCGGGGAACTCCCACAGACCTGCCATCATCTTGCCCGGCGGGCGCTGCTGAACCAGCACCCGCCCTCTGCGGTCGATCAGGGCGGCAGCCACCACGGGAAATAGGACCATTTCCGCCTGGTCACTCCGAACGTTCGCCATTGATTAACTCTCCTGGGTTAGATCGAACGTCCAATTGGGACCCGGGCGAACCCACATGATCACCGTGATTAAAAGACTGGCGCGTGATCGTAAGGGTGGCACCGCCATCGAATACGGCCTGATCGCGGCGCTTGTCGTCATCACCATGATCGCCGCTTTTGTCGAGGTCGCGAACACGACGACCTCCATGTGGGGCAATGTGAACACCAAAATGGAACGCGCTCGCTCCGGCCAATAGCCGCTCGCCAAATGGTTCCATCACTTTTTTCGTCCCGGCTTAAACTTTCATCAACCTAGCGCACCTACACAGGTGTTGCTGGTCCGGTTCTCCGGTTCAGCCGGGTACTGAAGTCTGACAATTGGAGACCGGAAATGCAGAAGATTCGCAAATTCTTCAAGAATACCAAGGGTGCAACCGCCATCGAGTACGGCCTGATTGCTGCACTGATCGCCGTCGCCGCCATTGCAGCAATGCAGGGCCTGGGCAACCAGCTGAAGACCACGTTCACCAACGTGTCGTCGAACATGAAGGCTACGTAAGCTTTAAAGGCTTACACAAACAGGGGCGGCGAGACTTCGGTTTCGCCGCCTTTTTTGATACGGGGACCTTTGTATGCTTAAATCTCTGTTAACTGCGTTGCGCGATACGCGTGGCGCGACTGCGATCGAATATGGATTGATTGCGGCTTTAATTGCCGTAGCCGCGATCGCCGCGATGCAAGGTCTTGGCAACAAGCTGAAGACGACCTTCACCAACGTCTCGTCGAACATGAAAGCGACCTGACAATTCCGGCCAAGGGCCGATTCAAGTCAGAGTCGACCCATTGCCAGGAACTTCTCGCGCCTCGCCTGACGAAGCTGCTTGGCATCCTGCCCGGTCAACTCGCCCAGCGCTATACCAATCGCCTCACCTAGCGATGCGATCGCCTGAGCCGGATCGCGATGCGCGCCACCCAGCGGCTCGGGAACGATCGTGTCGATTACCCCGAGCCCCTTCAGGTCCTGCGCCGTAACTTTCATCGCCTCGGCCGCGTCGGCCGCCTTGTCCGCGGTGCGCCACAGGATCGATGCGCAACCCTCGGGCGAAATCACCGCATAGACGGCATGTTCGAACATCAGCACGCGATTGCCCGCCGCCAGCGCGATCGCGCCGCCCGAGCCACCTTCACCGACGATCGCCGCGACCATCGGCACACCAAGCGCAAGGCATTGCTCGGTCGATCGAGCGATCGCCTCGGCCTGGCCGCGTTCCTCGGCCTGCACGCCGGGAAAAGCGCCGGACGTATCGACCAACGTCACCACCGGGAGCCCGAAGCGATCGGCGAGCTGCATCAGGCGGATCGCCTTGCGATAGCCCTCCGGCTTGCCCATCCCGAAATTATGGCGAAGGCGACTGGCGGTATCGTCGCCCTTTTCATGGCCAATGACCATCACGCGCTGGCCACGAAAACGTGCAAAACCGCCGAGGATCGCCTGATCGTCGCCAAAGGCGCGATCGCCGGCGAGCGGCATGAAACCATCGAACAGACCCGCCACATAGGTCAGGAAATGCGGGCGTTCACCGTGCCGGGCGACCTGCGTCTTCTGCCAGGGCGTCAATCGCGCATAGGTGTCGCGCAACGCCTTGTCGGATTTCACCTGAAGTCGCGCGACCTCGGCGTCGATATCGACCGTGCCGTCGGCGGCGGTTTCGCGCAATTCGTCGATTCGCCCCTGCAGGTCGGCGATCGGTCGTTCGAAATCGAGGAAGCTTGCCATCAGGCCGCGTCGGTTAAGCCCCCTGCCCCTTCACGTCAACGCGCGGCTTCGCGCCGGCCCGGCGCTGTGCGTCGGCGAGCGGATGGCGCGCGTTGACCAGTTCGACCAGCCGGGCACTGTCGATATGGGTGTAGATCTCGGTCGTCGCGATATCGGCATGACCGAGCATCGACTGTAGCGCGCGCAAATCCGCGCCGCCTTCCAGCAAGTGAGTCGCGAAGGCATGACGCAAAACGTGCGGGCTGACCCGCTCGGGCGGAATGCCCGCGTCCGCCGCCAGCGCCTTCAACAACTGATACAGGCGCACGCGCGACAAATAGGTCTTGCCCGAGGGGAACAGCCAGAGCCGGTCGGCGGCAACATGATCGCGCCAGGCCGCCACCGCCGCGCGCGCGCGATCGGAGATCGGCACGAGCCGTTCGCGCCCGCCCTTGCCGCGCAGGATGAGATAGGGCCGGTCGGGCGCGATCGCGTTGCGCGGCAGCGATACCAATTCGGTCGCGCGCAGGCCCGACCCGTAGAGCAATTCGACCAATGCGAGCAGGCGCAGGTCGTTGGGGTCGGGCGGATCGCGCACGATCCGTGCGGCGATCGCGGCGAACAGCCGGTCGACATCGCCATGATCCAATGTTTTTGGCAAAGCGCGTTGCGCCCCGGGCCGCGGCAGCGCCGCACCGGGATCGTCGCTCCGGTGCCCTTCATCGGCGAGAAAGGCATAAAAACGGCGCAGCGCCGCCGATTTACGCGCCACACTGGAGCGCGACAGAGTCAGCCAATGCTCGCCCAGCCGGGTCAGGTCGGCGGTCGACGCCCCCGCCAGCCGATGGTCGAGATGGTCCGACGCGAGCATCAGGTCGCTGCGATAGGCCGCAATCGTGTTCTTTGCCGCGCCCGCCTCCGCCGCCATCATCTCCAGGAACCGCTCGACCAGATCGCGATCCGGCACAGAGCGATTCGCGAGACCGGTCAAAGTCGCGCGATCGCCTCGGCGGCGATCATCCGCGCTTCACCCGTCAGCCCGACCGCGCGTAGCGACGCCACCGTGCGGTATAGCACCTCCGGTGGAACGCCGTGCCAGTCGCTGGTCTGCATCCCGATCGCGGCGAGCAGCAGCACCAGGCCGGGCTGATTCTGCCGCGCGGCGCGGTCGATCGCCCGGGTCCAGCCATTCTGCACACCGATCGGCACGTCGAGCGAGCTTGCGCCACTTTCGATATCGCCGGCGGGAATCCTGCCCAGTCCGGCCATACCGGCGAAGAACATGCGTTGTTTCAGGTCGCTGCTGTCGCCCTTGCCCGAATAACCCCTGACATCGCCCAAACTATACTGGCCGCGCGAATCGGCGTCCGACAATGCCAGCATCGCCCAGGCATCGCTTCCCTTCGCAGCGC
This sequence comes from Sphingomonas sp. So64.6b, assembly GCF_014171475.1. Taxonomy (NCBI): domain Bacteria; kingdom Pseudomonadati; phylum Pseudomonadota; class Alphaproteobacteria; order Sphingomonadales; family Sphingomonadaceae; genus Sphingomonas; species Sphingomonas sp. So64.6b. Next base: position 1,263,300 of record NZ_CP048817.1, on the reverse strand, counting down.
GGCTGCTCCAGCGTTGCGCAAAGCTGTCGAGACCCGCTGTCAGCATCGACGCGACGATCCGGTCGATATCCGCATCGACCGTGTCGATCGGCAAGCGCGCGACCGCTCGGGCGGTCAGGACCAACCGGGCGAAGCGCCCGTCGGCGGTCTTCGGTTCGTCCCACAAGCCGCGCAGCGCGGTCATGCGTTCGGCTCGTGTCGCCCCGGCATAGGCGGTGCGCAGGTCACGAGCGACGCCAACTTCAGCCAACGACTGGTCGTCCTCAGCATCGAGCGCACTGTAAAGATCGACCAGCGCCGCGTTCGACAACACACCGCGCGCAGCGGCATATTCCGCCGGCGCGATCCGGCTGCGCGTATCGAGGAACGGCGACTGCGCTCGCCACGATTGCACGCGCGGCGCGACGGTTTTGAGCAGATTATCGGGAATTTCGGTGCCGGTCGCGGTCGCCATGCCATAGCGGAATGCGGTCAATTGCGTGACGCTATCCCATTCGATCGTGACCGCCTGGCGGCCGCGCGATCCGGTACCGGCCACCTTCTTGGCAAGCAGCATGTCGATGCCCCGAGCCACACCAGCGCGCTCGGCTGCATTCAGTGCCGGTGTTGCCTTGGCCGGCAAGCCGGCAAGCCCCGCGCAAATCCCGGGCGCCAGCAACCAGGCGCGTTCGCCGGCAACCTTCGCGCCCTGATCGGCGAGCGAGCACAATGCGCCGGGATCACCAGTCGCAAGCGCGGCCTGCATCGCCGCCTGATAGAGTTTGGGCGTGTAATTGTCCGAATCGACGCCCTGTACGACAGCGCGCGCGGCAACCGATTCGCCCATGCGAACCAGCAGCCAAGCGCGCTCGGCGGCGAAATCGGCGCCGTTGACCCGTGCCGGCGTGTCGATTCGCGCCATGATCGCCCGGCGCAGGCCGATCGACAGCCAGCGCGACGCGATCGGCGCGTTGAGCCGGTGCATCAATGTTTCGAGATAGATGCCGTCCGCGCCATGGAACGCGGTCGGCGCCAGCGCGCCCTCCGCCGGACCCGCCGCGCCGACACGCGCGAGCGAGCGCCGCGCATAGTCCGGCATCTCGTAACGCACCGATGTCGTCACCTGCGGCAGGGTCGGATCGACTGGCGTCGGGGTCGATGTGGGTATGGGCAACGGAACGGGCACGGCGCCAGCCGGCAGAGCCGGTGTCGCCGTGGCGCCGGGACGCGGCAGCGCGGTCGCCGCGGGGCGCGGGCGAACGGGTGGTGTCGGCGCGGGCGCGACGACCGGCTCGTCGAAGCCGGGCGGCAACAGCGATTCGGGCTTGTCCTGACCCAGCGCGGGAATCCCCGCGCCGAGCAACGCTATCGCAAGCGCGCCGAGCGACGCGTTAGTTCGAGAGATTCGCAAGCGGAACCACCTTCTCGACGCGGACTGGCGCCTTTTCACGGGCGCTACCGGCGAGCAGGAATAGTCCGCCGACCAGCACGACCAGGACGACCAGGACGACGATAAGCGCAACCATCATGCGGGACATGAAAAAAACCCTGTGAAAACGAAAAACGATACAGCGCGAGCGACCTTTTGCCGCAGACGCGGGGCCGCTGTATAGCCCCGGCGCAATGTTGCAAAGCCAGACGCCCCATACTCGCTGGACCGGCCAGCCTATCGTTCTCGTCGGCCTGATGGGCGCCGGCAAATCGACCGTGGGCCGGCGGCTCGCCGCGCGCATGCACCTGCCCTTCGTCGATGCCGATACCGAGATCGAAACCGCGGCGGGCATGTCGGTCGCCGATATCTTTGAAAAATTCGGTGAAGCGCATTTCCGCGACGGTGAACGGCGCGTGATCGCGCGGCTGATCGACGGCATGCCAAAGGTCATCGCGACCGGCGGCGGTGCCTTCATCAACGAGGATACGCGCGCGCTGATCCTCGACCAGGCGATCGCGATCTGGCTCGATGCCAATGCCGATGTGCTGGCCGATCGGGTGGGGCGCCGCGACACCCGGCCGCTGCTTCGCGGACGCGATCCGCATCAGGTGCTGACCGACCTCGCCAAGGTGCGCAACCCGTTCTACGCGATGGCGCAAATCCGCGTGCAGAGCCATCACGCACCCCATGAAGTCACCGTCAATGCGATCCTGAAAGCGCTCCGTCCATGACCATCATCACTGTCGAACTCGGCGCGCGCAGCTATCCCGTGATCGTCGAGAACGGCTTGCTGGCGAAGGCCGGCGAGCATCTTGCGCCGCTCGCGCGCGGACGAACCATGGCGATCGTCACCGACGAGAATGTTCGGCCGCATCTCACCACGCTACAGGCGTCGTTGAGCGCGGCGGGCGTTGCGAGCGAGGCGATCATCCTGCCCCCCGGCGAAGGCAGCAAGAGCTGGGCGATGCTGGAAATGCTGACCGACCGCCTGCTCGATCTCGGTGTGGAGCGCGGCGATCACGTCGTTGCGCTGGGTGGCGGAGTGATCGGCGATCTGGTCGGCTTCGCGTGCAGCATCCTGAAACGCGGCTGCGGTTTCGTGCAGATCCCCACGACCCTGCTCGCACAGGTCGATTCGTCGGTCGGCGGCAAGACCGCCATCAATTCGCGCGTCGGCAAGAATCTGATCGGCGCCTTTCATCAGCCGGCGCTGGTGCTGGTCGACCCGACCACGCTCGACACGCTGCCGCTGCGCCAGGTGCGCGCAGGTTATGCCGAAGTGGTCAAATATGGGCTGATCGACGATTTCGACTTCTTCGAATGGTGCGAGATCAATGCTGCGGCCTTGCTCGCCGGCGATTCCGACGCGCGCGCTTATGCGATCGCCCATAGCATCGCCGCCAAGGCGCGAATCGTCGCCGAGGACGAATATGAGACGACCGGCAAACGGGCGCTGCTCAATCTCGGCCATACGTTCGGCCATGCGCTTGAGGCCGAGGCGGGATTTTCCGACCGGCTGCTCCATGGCGAAGGCGTGGCGGCGGGCATGGCGCTCGCGTTCGGTTATTCCGCCGATCGCGGGATTTGCCCCGGTCAGGATGCGAATCGTGTCACGGCGCACCTCGGCGCGATCGGATTGCCCGATGGGATCGCCGCCACGGGGCTGAAGGCCGATGGCGCGACATTGGTCGGGCATATGATGCACGACAAGAAGATGGCGGCAGGCACGCTGCCCTTCCTGCTCGCGCGCGGAATCGGGCAGACTTATCTGGATAAGTCCGTGGATCTGGCCGCGGTCAGCGTGTTTCTCGATGCTCAGCCGCGCTGATCGCGCGCGCGTTCAGAACCACCTTTCCGGTTGGGCGGTACGAGCTAAGCCCGACCGCTCCAGGCCAGCCATAACCAGCCGACAATCAGCATCGTCCCGCCGACCGGCGTGACCGCGCCGAGCCATCTAGGCAAACCCAGCGCCATCAAATACAGCGATCCGGCAAAGATCGCTCCACCCGCCAGGAACATCACCGCCGGTCCCTTTGCCTCGAACCGTAGCGCAACCAGCGCGGCGACGGCATGGATCAGCTGATATTGCCCCCCGGTCTTGAGCCACTCGACTGCAGGCCCGGTCGCGCCATGCGCCCCGAAAGCGCCGGCCGCGACCGCCAGCGCGCCCGACAGCGCGGCGAAGATCATGATCCAGTTCATATCAGTCCTTCCAACAACTCCGGTGCTCGCTGAATGATCATCGCCGCAGCAACGACCAAGGCCGCGACGCTGATCGCCAGCACGGCGCCAGCCAGCATATCCTTGGCCGCCTTGATCTCGGGATGAAGGCCCGGGTGAATCATGTCGATCACCGCCTCGAGCGCCGAGTTGATCAATTCGAGCGCCAAGACCAGCGCACAAGTCAGCGCGACGATCGCCCACCAGATCGGCGCGGGCCACAGTATGAGAAGCGCGACCAGCGCCAGAAGCGCCGCAATCGCCTGAGTCCGGAAACTTCGCTCGCGTCGCCATGCCGCGCGCCACCCGGCGAGCGCAAAGCCGATCCGCTCGCCGAGCGACCGGTTTTTCACGTCGCGCCGGTCTCGGTCACCCCCGGCCGGGCATCCTGAGTGATGATGCGGTCGCGCGCGGCGCGAAGATCGCCGCTTTCATATTGCGCCTTGAGCCGTTCCTTGTCGCGTGCACGATAATGCTCCTCGGTGCGCATGATCTCCTCCTCGCCAATGTCGAGGCTGCGCAACGCCAACCGAGCCATCTTGACCGCCGATTCCATCACTTCGCGCACCACGCCGGAGGTCGGCGCGTCCTTGAGCTTGAGCAGCGCGCGGCGATCATAGGCACGCACGAAAATCTCTGCCTTGGGGAACGCTTCGTGCACCGCCTCGACCAGTTCGGGGCTGATCTGGTCATCGTCGATGCAGAACATGATCAGCTCCGCTTCGGCCGCGCCGGCCTGACGCAACAAGTCCATCCGCGTGCCGTCGCCATAATAGACCTTGGCGCCGAAGTTCGCCGCAACGTCGATCATTTCGATATCGCTGTCGATCAGCGTGACGGGAATGCCCTGCGCGACGAGCATCTGGCCGACGGTCTGGCCGAACCGCCCATAACCGACGATCAGCGCATTGGCCCCGTCCGAGGTCGGCCCCTCACGCTTTTCCGTGCTGGTCGGCTCCGTGCGAATGCGCTGCGTGATGGTCATCAGGAACGGCGTACTCGCCATCGACAGGGTGATGATCGCGCCGAACAGGCTCGCCGCTTCGGGGGCGATCAGCATGGCGTTCTGCGCCTGCGCGAACAGCACGAATCCGAATTCGCCGCCCTGGCTGAGCAACAGGCCGAGCGCGAGCGCCTCGCGCCAGCGCATCTTGAACGCAAGCCCGATGCCCATGATGATCGTCGCCTTGGTCGCGATCAGCGCGAGCGCCATGGCAGCGACGAACAAGGGCCGTTCGGCGATCGCGTGCAGATCGAGCAACATGCCGATGGTGAGGAAGAACAGGCCGAGCAGGATCGAGCGGAACGGTTCGACATCGGCCTCAAGTTCATGGCGATAAGGCGAATCCGCGAGCATCACGCCGGCAACGAACGCGCCAAGTGCGGTCGACAGGCCAAGCGATTCCATCACCGCCGCACTGGCGATCACCGTGAACAGGCCGGCAAAGACGAACATCTCGCGCTCGCCCATATTGCCGATGATGCGGAATAACGGCCGCAGCAGGAAACGACCGGCGAGGATCAGCCCGACGATCGCAATCAGCGTGTAGATGAACATCAACCAGCCCGGCGGGCCATTGGCATCGGCCGGGTTGCGCGACATGACCGCGACGATCGTGATCAGCGGGACGATCGACAGATCCTGGAACAGCAGAATGGAAAAGGCCCGCTCGCCGAACGGCTCGCGCATGCGCCCGGCCGATTGCAGCATCGGCAGCACCTGCGCCGTCGACGACAGGGCCAGCGGAAGTCCGAGCGCCAGCACCGCGGCGAGCGAGGATCGCGTTGCGATCCACACCACCGCCGAAATGGCGATCCCGCACAGCACGACCTGCAATGCGCCGAGGCCGAATATCTCCTGTTTCATCTTCCACAGGCGGGTCGGATTGAGTTCGAGCCCGACGATGAACAGCAGGAGGGTGATGCCAAGCTCAGCGATGCCGAGCTTCGTTTCGGCACCGCCGACCAGCCCGAGCAGTTGCGGGCCGACTACTGCGCCGGCGACGAGATACCCCAGCGTCGCCCCCAGGCCGAGCCGGCGGAAGATCAGCACGAAGACCAGGCCGAAGCCGAGCATGACCACGCCATCGCGCAGCAGTGAAGTGGTTGCGTGCGCCATCAGTGTGCCGGATTTGCTGTTGCGGCCTGCGCCGCGGCGTCGGCGGCGGCCTCGAACGCAAGGCGAATCGACGCGTGACGCGCGCTGTGCGGCAAGGCGGGCACGAACAGGTCGAAGCCGGTCCAGCCCGGTAACGGCCCCTCGCCCGCCAGCCATGCGGTCAACGCGTCGCGCGCCTCGGCCAGTTGCTGCGGCGTCTTGCCGATCACATCCGCGGCCAAAAGCGACGAAGATGCCTGCCCCAGCGCACAGGCGCGGACCAGCATGCCGACTTCCCCGACGCGTCCATCAGCATCGAGATTGATATCGACCGTCACCCGGCTGCCGCACACCGGCGAACGCTTTTCCGACGACCCCATCGGATCGGTGAGCCGGTCCTGGTAAGGGATCGTCGCGGCAAGGCGGAGGATATCTGTATTGTAGAGCGGCGCGTTCATGGCCGTGTATCTCCGGTCACATTATTCGCGGCGGTCCCGTTATCGCCCACGCCGAACACCGGCTGCCCCTTGCGCCGCCGGTCGACGAAATCGGCGATGCTCGAGCTGGTCGTATTGAGCAACGGGTAGGTGCGCGAATCGGTCAGCCATGATGGCCGGCTGGACGGGCCGCCGCTCATCGTATCGGTGACCAGAACGACGAGCAGAAAGACGAGGCTCGCCAGGATCAGGCCCTTGATCGCCCCGAAACCGAAGCCGAGCGCACGATCGACCGGTCCGAGCACCGATGTCCGCGTGCGGTTGCCGAGCGAACTGGCCACCATCCGTCCGGCGAAATAGGTCACCCCGGTGATGACCGCGAAGGCGAGCACCGCGGCGCCCGACACGGTGCCGACGATCCCGGTCAGCATCGACGCGACCGGCGAATGCAGCATCTTCAGCGCGAAGATGATCGCGACCCAGGCGAACAGCGATAATATCTCGGTCACGAAACCACGCATCAGCCCGAGCCCGGCCGAACCGAGCACGGCGATCAGGACGAGGATGTCGAGTGCAGTCAGTCCCATCGCGTATCTTATGCCCCTTGGTGCCGGACCCAACCCGCATTGCTCGTTTCAAAGCGAGGTCGAGAAACAGGCCGTTGGCGCTATTCTCGGCTTCGTTCGATACGAACGGCTGGGGGTGGCTCCCTAAGCCATCAAGATAGAGGGCCGGTCAGGGTCGCGCTACCCACGCCCGAGCATATGGTCAACGAAAGCGCCGAGTGTCTTGAAACCGGCAAGCTTCAACCCGCTCTTGTCGTCGGTCACCGCTGCCGGCACCAGCGCGCGTTCGAAGCCCAGCTTGCTCGCTTCCTTCAACCGCAACGCACCGTGCGCGACAGGCCGAATCTCGCCCGACAAGGCGATCTCGCCGAACGCCACCGCATCGACCGGCACCGGCCGCTCGCTCAACGCGGAGATCAGGGCAGCCGCCACCGCCATATCCGCCGCCGGATCGGTCACGCGGTAACCGCCCGCGATGTTGAGATAGACTTCCGAGGTCGAAAAGCTCAGCCCGCACCGCGCCTCCAGCACCGCGAGGATCATCGCCAGCCGCCCCGAATCCCAGCCGACCACCGCCCGCCGCGGCGTCGCGCCCGAGGCGAGCCGCACGACCAGCGCCTGGATTTCGACCAGCACTGGGCGCGTGCCCTCCAGCGCGGGAAATACCGTCGTCCCCGTCACACCCTCGTCGCGCTGCGTCAGGAACAGCGCCGACGGGTTGGCGATTTCGGCCAGTCCTTCCGCGACCATTGCGAACACGCCGATCTCATCGGTGCCGCCGAAGCGGTTCTTGATCGCGCGCAGGATGCGATATTGGTGACTGCGCTCGCCTTCGAAGCTGAGTACCGTGTCGACCATATGTTCGAGCACGCGCGGTCCGGCGATACTGCCGTCCTTGGTGACGTGCCCGACCAGCACCACCGCCGTGCCGCGTTCCTTGGCGAAGCGAATCAGTTCCTGCGCCGATGCGCGCACCTGGCTGACCGTGCCCGGCGCGCCTTCGATCAGGTCCGAATGCATCGTCTGGATCGAATCGATCACCAGCAGAGCGGGCGCCTTGCCCTGCCCCAGCGTGGTCAGGATATCGCGCGTCGAAGTCGCCGCCGCGAGTTGCAGCGGCGCATTGCCGAGCCCCAGCCGCCGCGCGCGCAACCGCACCTGATCCGCCGCTTCCTCACCCGAGACATAAACGACCGGCAGCCCGGCCAGCGCCATCTTCGCCGCCGCCTGCAGCAACAGCGTCGATTTGCCGATCCCCGGATCGCCGCCGATCAGCGTCGCGGAGCCTTCGACGAACCCGCCGCCCAATGCGCGATCGAGCTCGGCGATGCCGCTCGGCATGCGTTCGGGCAGCGCGATCTCGGCATCGAGCCCGACGAGCTGAAACGCACGACCACCGGATTGCAGATTATGCTTGGCCTGGAACGGCGTGACAGTGCCACCGGACTCCTCGACCAGTGTGTTCCATTCCGCGCAATCGGCGCACTGGCCCGCCCAGCGGTGGGAGACTGAGCCACAGGCTTGGCAGACATAGCGTTTCTGAGGTTTTGCCATGGGAACACGGTGTAGCGAAAATAGAACGAGAGGGGAACAGATAACTTATTCCCCTCCCTGAAAGGGAGGGGCTAGGGGTGGGTTGGCGAGCGTAGCGAGCCGTTCTAGGCTAGCCGCATGCGCCGCGTGCCGAAGCATATGACCGCCCGTGCCAGAGCGATGCGCCGCGAGCCTAGCGAAGCTGAGCGAGTGTTGTGGAATCTGCTGTCACGCTATCGACCGGCATTCACACGGCAACTGTCGATCGATGATCGGTACATCATCGATTTGGCCAACCGGACGGCTAAGCTGGCGGTCGAACTCGACGGCAGCCAGCATCACGATCAAGCCAACTATGATGCCGAACGAACTGCCTATCTCGAAGCCGAAGGTTGGACGGTCATCAGGCTGTGGAACAGCGATGTCATTTCGAACCCGGAAGGCGCCGCGACGCTGATCCTTGACAAAACCGCCGAGTGCCTCGGCGGCACCCACCCCCAGCCCCTCCCTTCCAGGGAGGGGAGAAAACGAGCGCCGCGCTACAAATAATGCCTTCCGCTTCGATCTGCCCTTCTTACTCCCCTCCCTGCAAGGGAGGGGTTGGGGGTGGGTTGGCGAGCGCAGCGAGCCGTTTTATGCAAGCCGCGCGGACCGTATCGAGCGATCGAACAACTACCCCCGCGCCGGTATCGCCAACCCGCGCTGCACCGCCGGCCGCGCCAGCCCGCGCTCCAGCCAGGCGCCGACATTCTTGAAATCATCGAAACCGACCAATTCCCGCGCCTCGTAAAAAGTGATCAGATTCCGCACCCAGCCGAGCATCGAGATATCGGCGATCGAATATTCGTCGCCAAGGAACCAGTCCTTGCCCGCCAGCGCCGCATCCATCACGCCGAGCAGCCGCTTCGCCTCATCGACATAGCGCCCAAGCGGCCGCTTATCCTCCCACGCCTTGCCGGCGAATTTGTTGAAGAAGCCGAGTTGCCCGAACATTGGCCCGACGCCGCCCATCTGGAACATCACCCATTGGATCGCGTGCCAGCGCCCGGCCGGGTCGGCGGGAATGAACTTGCCCGTCTTGTCAGCGAGATAAAGCAGGATTGCCCCGGATTCGAACAGGCCGAGCGGCTTGCCGCCGGGCCCGTCGGGATCGATCATCGCGGGAATCTTGCCATTCGGGTTGAGCGACACGAATGCCGGCGACTTCTGATCGTCGCTGCCGAAATCGACCAGATGCGGCTCGTAAGCCAGCCCGGTTTCCTCCAGCATGATCGACGCCTTAACGCCGTTCGGCGTCGGCAGCGAATAAAGCTGGATCCGCTCGGGATGCTGCGCGGGCCAGCGCGCGGTGATCGGAAAGCCGGACAGGTCGGTCATGAGCGCATCTCCTTGGTTCGCCCTTATCTAGGCACGGGCCGGGCCTGTTCCACCCCATCCCTTGCGGGGACGAGAGAAAAGTGGTGGATGCGCTCGAATGCACGCCACCGAGCTCCGCGTCGCGCTCTTCAGCGGCAATTACAATTATACAAGGGACGGCGCGAACCAGGCGCTCAATCTGCTTGTCGGGCATTTGCTCGCACAGGGCGTGAAAGTGCGTGTCTATTCGCCGACCAGCCGCCGCCCAGCATTTGCGCCGACCGGTGATCTGGTCAGCGTCCCCTCACTCAAACTGCCGGGGCGCGACGAATACAAGATAGCGCGCGGACTGCCCGCCAGCATCCGCCGCGATATCGCGGCGTTCGCGCCCAACCTGATCCATGTTTCGGCGCCGGAATTTCTTGGCCACCGCGCGGTGACCTATGCGCGCCGCCACGGCATCCCCGCGGTCGCATCGCTGCACACGCGATTCGAGACCTATCCAAGCTATTACGGCCTGAAATTCATCGAACCGGTGCTGATCAGGCTGCTCACGCGGTTCTACAATCGCTTCGACCAGGTGGTGACACCGGGCCAGTCGATGGCCTCGATGATCCAGCAATGGGGCGTGACCACACCGGTGTCGATCTGGTCGCGCGGCGTGGACCATCAGCGCTTCCGGCCGGCTGCGCGCGATCTCGACTGGCGCCGCTCGCTCGGCATTGCCGATGACGAGGTCGCGATCGGTTTTCTCGGCCGGCTGGTGCTCGAAAAGGGGCTGGATATCTTCGCCGATGTCGTTGCAGCGCTACAGGCGCGCGGCGTGAAGCATCGCGTCCTGGTGATCGGCGACGGGCCGGCACGCGGCTGGTTCGCCGAACGCGTGCCCGACGCTGCCTTTGCCGGGTTCCAGCGCGGCGATGATCTCGGTCGCGCGGTCGCGTCGATGGATGTGCTGTTCAACCCCTCAGTCACCGAAACGTTCGGCAATGTCACACTGGAGGCGATGGCGGCTGCGGTACCGGTGGTCGCGGCGCGTGCCACCGGCGCGGTCGACCTGATCGAGGACGGGGTGACGGGTTATCTCGTGCCGCCGCGCGATGTCAGCGCCTATGCCGACGCGATCGCGCGACTGGTCCAGAACGACGAAGCCCGCCGCGCTGCGGGCGCGGCGGGCCATGCCCGGGCGGCCGCCTATCAATGGGATGCGATCAATCAGACGATGATCGACACCTATCTCGAGGTGATGAAGCGCCACGAATAATCCCTCTCCCATCGGGAGAGGGAGGGAGGCGCGCAGCGCCGGAAGGGTGAAGGCGACAATCCATCACCCTCACCCCTCGCCGCTGCGCGGCTCGACCCTCACCCGTCGCCCGGCGGGAGAGGGTTATGAGGCGGGAGTCTGCCAGTCGAACGTCAGCGGCGCTTCGCGAAAAGCAAAGCGATCGAGGTGCCGCGCGACCGCGCCCTTCAGCCCTTCGAGCTGTTCGTCCGAAGTGGCGTCGATCCGCACCTGCAACGCATCCGCGCCGGCATCGAAGGTCACCAGCCCGTCGCCTGGATGGTTGCTCCCCCGCGCATCCCGGGGAAACACGACAGTGCCGTGTTCCGGGGTGAACGCGACCTCCAGATTGTGCTGCCAATGCTTGCACAATTGCTGAAGGTAGCGGCTCCCATTGACGGTCGGCACCGCCGCGACAGAAGCCGTGATATAGCTAGAAGCCACGGGACTCATTTCAGACGCTCGATCTTCTGCGCGACCTCGTCGAGCAACGCGGCAATCTCGTGCTGCGTGTCGCCGACATCTTCACGCATCAACCGATGCTGAAGCACCGAGCGAAGATTGTGCATTGCCCGGCGAACCGGTGCGACATCGGAGCGTTCACGCTGAGCGCCGACTTCGGCAAGCCGCGCGAACAGAGCCTCGACCTGTTCTTTATTCTCCTCGAGATGCGCGGTGCCGGCGGTGGTCACCGCGAACAGCTTCTTCGCACCCTCGGCGACTTGTTCCTCGATCAGGCCCATATCGGCGAGCAAGGTGATGGTCGGATAGACCACGCCCGGGCTCGGCGCATAGGCGCCACCGGTCAGCTCCTCGATTTCGCGGATCAGGTCATAGCCATGGCGCGCCTGGTCGGCGATCAACTTGAGCAGCACGAGCCGCAATTCGCCGCCATCGAACATCCGTCCGCGACCACGACCGCGACCGGATCCACGACCCCCAAAACTATCGGCATCGCTCATTTCCCAACGAACCTCGAACGGACCCCAGCGGCGCGAACCGCCGCGTGGACCGGCGTGGGAACCGTCATGGCAGCCATGACGGCCGCCTCTATGCATGTTGAACATCATATACCTTTCATATGTCATGATGGCGCTAAGATATATCTTAGAATGGTTTTGACAATAGGGCACCGATGAAAAAAATGCCGTCATGCTGAACTTGTTTCAGCATCCAGGCGCGGTCAGGTAATCCAGTGACAGTGTCCGTTTGGCGGGTGTCCGCGCCTTGGACGCTGAAACAAGTTCAGGGTGGCGGTGGTTTGGGGGTGCGCTGGTTCATCAGTTTACCGGCGGAGCAACGGATGCAATTCGGCAACAACTGCCCTATCTTTCCGTCATGGCCGACCTGTTTGCGACGTTCGATCCCCCTGCCCGTGCGGCGCTCGCGGAAAATGCGCCGCTTGCCGACCGGCTGCGCCCGCAAACGCTGGGCGATGTCGTCGGGCAGGAACATATCACCGGGCCGGAAGGCGCGATCGGCCGGATGGTGGCTGCCGGCCGACTCTCGTCGATGATCCTGTGGGGGCCGCCCGGCACCGGCAAGACGACGATCGCGCGGCTGCTTGCCGATGCGGTCGATTTGCGTTTCGTTGCCATCTCGGCAGTGTTTTCGGGCGTCGCCGATCTCAAAAAGGCGTTCGCAGAGGCGCGCGAACATGCCAGGATCGGCAAGCGCACCTTGTTGTTCGTGGATGAGATTCACCGTTTCAACCGCGCGCAGCAGGACGGCTTCCTGCCCTATGTCGAGGACGGCACCGTTACGCTGGTCGGCGCAACCACCGAGAACCCGTCATTCGAACTCAACGCCGCCGTGCTGAGCCGCGCGCAAGTGCTGATCCTGCATCGGCTCGATGCCGTCGCGTTGCGCAAGCTGCTCGACCGCGCGGAAGAGGTCGAGGGTCGCCCCCTGCCGCTGACCCCGGAAGCGCGCGACGCGATGATCGCACAGGCCGATGGCGATGGCCGTTTCCTGCTCAACCAGGCCGAAACCTTGTTCTCGGTCGACCTGCCCGAACCGCTCGACCCGGCGGGGCTGTCGGCGTTCCTGCAACGCCGCGTCGCGGTCTACGACAAGGACCGGGAGGGGCACTACAACCTGATCTCCGCGCTGCATAAATCGCTGCGCGGGTCGGATCCGCAAGCCTCGCTCTATTATCTCGCGCGCATGCTCACCGCGGGCGAAGAGCCACTTTATGTCCTGCGCCGCCTGGTCCGCTTCGCCAGCGAGGATATCGGCCTCGCCGACCCAAATGCGCTGGTGCAGTGTCTTGCCGCCAAGGAGGCCTATGATTTCCTCGGCAGCCCGGAAGGTGAACTCGCGATCGCGCAAGCGTGCCTTTATTGTGCCACCGCGCCCAAATCCAATGCGGCTTATGTGGCGCAAAAGGCAGCGTGGCGCAGTGCGAAGGAAACCGGCTCACTGATGCCGCCGCAGAACATCCTCAATGCGCCGACCAAGCTGATGAAGGATATCGGTTATGGCAAAGGCTATGCCTATGACCACGACACCGACAGCGGTTTTTCGGGGTCCAATTACTGGCCCGAGGAGATGAGCCCGCAGACCTTTTACGAGCCGACCGATCGCGGCATGGAAAAGCGCATCGCCGAGCGCATGGCTTGGTGGCGGGAGATGAAGGAGAGCGGCAAATGAGCCTGGACTGGGACGGCGTGACCGCTTTCGCCTTGAAGCTGACCGACACCGAGCTTTCAACCAGCTATGGCAGTCCGGCGATCAAGACCGTGTCGAACGGCCGCGTTTTCCTCCACCCGAGCCGCGATGCGGGATCGTTCGTGCTGGCGATCGATCGCGATACCAAGGAAATGCTGATGGAGACCGATCCCGGCACCTTCTGGCAGACCCCGCATTACGAAGGCTGGCCGGGCGTGCTCGTGCGCTATGACAGCGACGATCCCGATCGGGTGTTTGCGACGATCGAACGCTCACGCGACTGGTCCGCCGCACGGCCGCGTTCAAAGCCGCGCAAGAAGAAATGAGTTTCGGATGGGACGAAGCGGTTGCCTTCGCGCTGACCCTGCCCGGCGTGACGATCGGCGCCGGCGCGAAAGGAACGACGTCGCCGCAAATTCGCGGGCAACAGATCGTGTCGCAAGGGCGCGATTCCGGCACATTCGTGTTGCGCGCGACGCGCGAGGAAATCGAAATCCTCAAGGAAACCGACCCGGCCTGTTTCTGGCAGACGCCGCAATATGAAGGCTGGCCGACGGTGCTGGTCCGCACCGAAACCGCCGACCCGGACCGGCTGAAGGTCTTGATCGAACGCGCCTGGTGGGACCGCGCGACAAAGGCGCAGCGAGCGGCGCGTGGTGGCGATCGTCCCTGATCATTTCACCAGATTCGCGGCGATTGACTGGTCCGGCGCCAAGGGCAGCAGCCATCCCGGCATTGCGCTGGCGCTGTGCGAGGCGGGTGATGTTGCGCCAGTGATTATCGATCCGCCGGGGAAGGCCTGGTCGCGAACCGAAATCCTCGACTGGCTTCGCGCCCGCGCCGACGAGCCCTTGCTGGTCGGGTTCGACTTCAGCTTCTCGCCGCCATTTCTCGAACGCGGCGCTTATCTGCCCGGCGAATCCGTCACCACCAACCCGCGCGATTTCTGGGCTTATGTCGATGCACACAGCCCCGACGTGGATCTCGGTGCGGCGTCATTCCTCGAGACGCGGCGCGGCACGCACTTCTATCTCGGGGCAGCCGACGGAACCAAGGCCGACTTCATGCATCTGCGCCGTGTCGAGGCGCATCACAAAGCCAATGGCGGCGGCAAACCGACCACCGTCTATGATGCGATCGGCGCGGCGCAGGTCGCCAAGGCGAGCTTTGCCGGCATGCGATTGCTGCATCATCTGGGCACCGCGATCCCGGTCTGGCCGCTCGATCCGATCCCGGCAAAGGGCGCGTGCATCGTCGAAATCTATACCGCGATCGCCGCCCGTGCGTCGGGCATGCGCAAGGGCCTGAGCAAGCTGCGCGATGCGGCGTCGCTCGATGTGGCGCTGGCGGCGGTCGGATCGCGACCGCATGTCCCGCTCGCCCGCTATACCGATCACGCAACCGATGCGATTCTCACCGCCGCCTGGCTCCGCGCCAATGTGCATCGAGACGAACTATGGCGACCAATTGCGATGACACGCGAAATTGCACGCACAGAGGGCTGGACCTTCGGCGTCGGCTGACGCATTTAGCGCCGAACACGACAAGTCGGGGGCCAAGCCTCCGGGGTACGCCGGTTTAGCTCAGTTGGTAGAGCGCCAGTTTTGTAAACTGGATGTCGCGGGTTCGATTCCTGCAACCGGCACCATTCCCCGTCAAAATCACCTGCCGGGGCTACCGGTGGTCGGCGCCATATCGAAAGCTTGTAAGACCATTTGCCAGCGATCCCCTGTGTGCTTGGTGATCGCTCGATGCTCCAAAAATCCCCGAGTCCGCGCCGCTGACATTCGATGTCAGTATGTTGATCTAATCAATTGATATATAACGAATTACGTCAACGCCTCGGCGAGGCGGCGGCAGAAAAAGATATACAACATAGGGTGTCCCATATCTCCCGCCGTCCGCCCTCATTTGTGTCGCGCAGCGCGGTCATGAGTGGCGATTCAAACATGGCACAGGATCGGGCACTTCATCCCTTGCCGGCTTACCGCGCGCGCTCTTTCTTATCGTCGAAAGCAAATCGCATGTCGAAGCAGATGGCCCGCAATCGACCGGAATATGCGCGACCGCTTGATTTAGACCGCCAACCAAGGAAAAGAGGGCGGCTTGGCGCATCGTTCGCGGTTTCGTCCGACATGGGCACCATTTTCGAAGGGCGGCGTTACCTACCCGCATGATTCCGACCCGCCCCATAAAAGTCGCCAGCTATAATATGCGCAAAGGGGTGGGCACTGACCGCCGCCGCAGCCCCGAGCGTATCCTGGAAGTGCTGCGCGAGATCGACGCCGATGTCATCGCGCTGCAGGAATGCGACCGGCGCTTCGGCGGCAGGGCGGCGGTGATCTCCACCCATCTGCTTGACGAACACAGTCCATGGAAGGCCGTGCCGTTCGGCATTCGCTCGGCGAGCATGGGCTGGCACGGCAACGGGCTGCTCGTGCGCAAGGAATCGGTGGTGATGGATTGCGAACAAATCCACCTGCCCACGCTCGAGCCGCGCGGCGCGGTAATGGCCGATGTGCGAGTTGATGGCGCACCAATCCGAATCGTCGGCATGCATCTCGACCTGTCCGGCCTGTGGCGTCGGCGACAAGCGCATGCGATCCTGACTCATGTCGAATCCTGCGTAACCCCTTACCCGACGGTGATGATGGGCGACCTCAACGACTGGAGCGCCGGATCGGGTTGCCTGCGTGACTTCGCGCATCATTTCAGCTTCGCCGCGACCGGCCCCAGTTTCCATGCCCGGCGTCCGGTCGGCCGCCTCGACAAGATCATGGTGTCGAAGGAATTTCGCATCACCGATTGCGGCGTCCATCATAGCGCCGCGGCGCGCAAGGCTTCGGATCATCTGCCCGTTTGGGCCCTGATCGAACCAGCCGTCGAACCGGGGATCGAAGCCGCCTGATGCGCGAAAAGGAACTTCGCCTCGCGCTGGTCTGCTATGGCGGCATCAGCCTCGCGGTCTACATGCATGGCATCTCCAAGGAGATCTGGCGCCTTGCCCGCGCCAGCCAGGCGTTCCTCGCCGGCAAGGAACCGGCCGGCGGCAGCCAGGGCGTCTATCGCGCGCTGCTGCAGGAGATCGAGGACGAGACCGGCATCCGCATGCGCGTGCTGGTCGACATCATCGCAGGCGCCAGCGCGGGCGGGCTCAACGGCGTGTTCCTCGCCCAGGCGATCACTACGGGGCAGAGCCTCGAACCACTGACCAAGCTGTGGCTCGATTCCGCCGATGTCGAGGCGCTGATCGCCGATGAAGCGGCGCCCGCGTCCAAACTGACCAAGATCTGGGCGCTGCCGATCGCCTGGATGGCGGGACGGCGCAGCGGCGACAAGATCGACGAAACGGTCGAGGCCGGCGCGCGCGACGAGGTCCGCGCGAAACTGTCGCACTTCATCCGCTCGCGCTGGTTTGCCCCGCCCTTTGGTGGCGAGCGGTTCAGCAATTTGATCCTCGACGCGCTCGACGCGATGGAAAAGGGTCCGAAGGGCGAACGGCTGCTGCCGATCGGCCAGCCGCTCGACCTGTTTGTCACCGTCACCGATTTCCGCGGCCATCCCGAGCGGCTCAGCCTGAATTCGCCGGCCGAGGTGATGGAGACCGAGCACCGCCTCGTGGTCAATTTCACCGATCATGGCGTGGCCGGCGAAACGCTGGCGCATCCGGCTGAACTCGCTTTCGCAGGGCGCGCGACGTCGAGCTTTCCCGGCGCCTTCCCGCCCTTCACGGTCAAGGAAATGGACCGTGTGCTCAAACAGCGCGACATGACCTGGCCGGGCCGCAAGGAATTCCTCACGCGAATTCTGCCGCGCCAGGCAGCGGTCGGCGCGGAGGAGCAGGCAGTGCTGATCGACGGATCGGTGCTCGCCAACGCGCCGTTCAAACCCGCGATCGATGCGCTGCGCGAACGTCCTGCGAAGCGTCAGATCGACCGGCGCTTCGTTTATATCGATCCCTCGCCCGGCATGAAACTCAACCTTGGCGCCAAGGCGATGACCACGCCGAGCTTCTTTCAAACCATCCTCGGCGCGGTTTCCGAACTGCCGCGCCAGCAGCCGATCCGCGACAATCTCGAGGCGATCGAGGCCCGCTCGCACCGCATCGAACGCATGCGCATGATCGTCGAGGCGATCCGCCCGGAGGTCGAGGCGCAAGTCGAATCGCTGTTCGGCTTCACCCTGTTCCTCGATTCCCCGACGCCCGCGCGGCTCGGCAGCTGGCGGCGTCGCGCGCAGGCGGCGGCGGCCAACAAGGCGGGCTATGGCTATGTCGCCTATGGTCATCTCAAGGTCACCGGCGTGATCGAATCGATCACTGACCTGCTTTATCATGCCGGCGGCGAACCCGGCCCGAACCGCTGGAACGCGATCCGCGGCTTTATCGCGACCGCCGTGCGCGACCGCGGCTTCGATGACATGACGCCATCGTTCAGCGACGGCGCGAGCGCCACGACGATCGATTTCCTGCGCACTTACGATCTCGGCTTCCGCATCCGTCGGCTACGCCTGATGGGCCGCCGACTGACCCGGATCGAGGAAGAGAATAGCGATGCGGAGATCGGGCAGCTGCGCGAAGCGATCTATCTCGCTTTGTCCGCCTATCTCGACGTCAAGCGTACCGAACGCCATCTGGCCCTGCGCCGCGACGTGCGCCAATTGCGTGGCGACGCCGGGCCGTTGCTCGACAGACTCGCCGCATCGCTTGACCTGAAAACGCTCGACGAACGCACCGAACAGCAGCTCGCCGATGCCTTTGCCGGCCTGGAACGCGAAGTGAAGCGGCCGATGCTGCTGACCTATCTCGGCTTCCCGTATTTCGACGTCGCGACCTTGCCGCTGTTGCAGGGCGAGGGCCTGGACGAATTCGATCCGATCAAGGTCGACCGCATCGCGCCCGACGACGCCAAGTCGATCCGCGGCGGCGGTGCCGAGGCGACGTTGAAGGGCATTCAGTTCAACGCGTTCGGCGCATTCTTCAGCCGCGCGTATCGCGAGAACGACTATCTGTGGGGCCGGCTGCACGGCGCGGAGCGGATGATCGACATCGTCGTGTCGACGCTGCCCGCCAATGCCGGGCTGAAACCCGGTCGCGTCGCCGCGATCAAGCGCGCCGCCTTCCACGCGATCCTCGACGAGGAAGCGCCGAAGCTGACCGCGATCCCCGCACTGATCGCGAGTTTGCGGAAGGAGATCGGGTAGCCATATTCATTCCCCTCCCTGCAAGGGAGGGGGCAGGGGGTGGGTGCGATCGCGGAGCGCATCGCTCGGCGCATAGCGCCGAACGGGGCTTCGAGCCCCGCTCGGCGCTGCCCCACCCCCAGCCCCTCCCTTGCAGGGAGGGGAGCATCACCACCGTAACGATCCGCATGGGCTGGCCAATCGTCGCCACGCGCGTTAGCGTGGGCGCCATGCAATTCCTGAAAATCCTTTTCTGGTGCCTGCTCGCCTTTCTCGCGGCGATCTTCACCATCGGTAACTGGACGACGGTGCCGCTCAAGCTGTGGGGCGGGTTGATCGCGGAGGTGAACCTGCCGCTGCTGCTGTTCGTCACCTTCCTGATCGGCTTCGTACCGGCAATGGCCTATTATCGCACGATCCTCTGGCGGTTGCGCAACCGGCTCTCCACCTCGCAGCGCGCGATGAACGACCTGCGCGATGCGACCGCGGCGCCACCACCGCCCGCATTGCGGCCCGACCCGGAGCTCGAATTGCCCGCCCCATCGATGCCGCCCGCTTCGGTGCCCCCCGCTTCGGTGCCGACCGCCGTCCCGCCGGGTGTCGCATGAGCACCAACCGCATCTTTGTCGCGCTCGACACGCCCGATATGGTGAAAGCGCACGCCATCGCCGAGAAGGTCCGCCACCATGTCGGTGGGATCAAGCTGGGCCTGGAATTCTTCATGGCGAATGGCCGCGCCGGCGTGCGCGAGATGGCCGATCTCGACCTGCCGATCTTCCTCGACCTGAAATTCCACGACATTCCCAACACCGTCGCCAAGGCGATCCAGGCGCTGCGTCCGCTCGAACCGGCGATCTTGACGGTTCACGCGGCCGGCGGCCGCGCGATGCTCGAGGATGCCAAGGCTGCCGCACCGACCGGTACCAAGGTCGTCGCGGTGACCACCTTGACCAGCCTCGATGATAACGACCTTGTCTCGATCGGTTATGCCGGCGATCCGCACGAGCAGGTGATGCGCCTGACCGAACTGGCCATGTCGGCGGGCGTGGACGGCGTGGTCTGCTCCGGCGCTGAAGTCGCCGCGGCCAAGTCGTTATGGCCCAAGGGGTTTTTCGTCGTGCCCGGCGTTCGCCCGGCCAATGGCAGCGTCGGCGACCAGAAGCGCGTCGTCACCCCACGCGAAGCGATCGACGCCGGTGCCTCGATCCTCGTGATCGGTCGGCCGATCACTCAGGCGGAAGACCCGGACCAGGCTGCGCGAGAGATCAGCGCGACCCTATAAGCCCCGGCTCGGGCGGGATTCCCGTTTCGCGGGAATGACGCTAGAGCTTTTGCGACTTACGTCGATACGGTGCCAGCCCGCTCCCCCTCCCGGCCACCCACAGCGTATCCTGAATGGGTGGCCGGGAGGGGGAGCGGGCTGGCACCGTCTATACCGGAAAGACGCAATGCCCATCACCGCCAAGATTTGCGGCCTGTCGACGGCCGAAACGCTCGACGCCGCCATCATGGGTGGCGCGAGCCATGTCGGGTTCGTGTTCTTCCCGCCCTCTCCGCGCGATCTGTCACGTGAGCGCGCCGCGATGCTTGCCGCACGGGTGCCGCGTCATGTCGCCAGGGCCGGTGTGTTCGTCGATCCCGACGACGCGACGATCGAATCCGCGATCGATGCCGGGCGGCTCGACGTGCTGCAATTGCATAAGACCACCCCGACCCGGCTGGCCGCGATCAAGGCGCGCACCGGTCTCGAAATCTGGGCTGCGGTGGCGGTCAAGGCTCGTGCCGACCTCAACGCGGCGTTGACCTATTCCGGCGCGGCGGATCGCATCCTTTACGACGCGAAGACGCCGGACAGCGCCGCGCTCCCCGGTGGCATGGGCATCCGGTTCGACTGGGCATTGCTCGAAGGCTTTCGCCACCCGCTGCCCTGGGCGCTATCCGGCGGGCTCGATCCGGACAATGTGGTTGAGGCGATCCGGCGCACCGGCGCGACACTGGTGGACGTGTCGTCGGGCGTGGAAAGCGCGCCGGGCGTAAAGGACGAGACGAAGATCGCCGCGTTCCTTCGCGCGGTGGCGTCCCGCTAACCCCTCCCCGCGATAACAGGCTATGCTCGACACCAACGAAGAGGATGGTAAAGCGCGCGACATGAACGCCGCGAACCCCTTCCCGCCCAATTCCTTTCGAGCCCAGCCCGACGATCGCGGGCATTTCGGCGATTTTGGTGGGCGCTATGTCGCCGAGACGCTGATGCCGCTCGTGCTCGATCTCGACAAGGCGTACCGCGCGGCAAAGGCCGACCCGGCGTTCACTGCGCAATTCGAGGATTTGCTCGAACATTATGTCGGCCGCCCCAGCCCGCTTTATTATGCCGAGCGCCTGACCGACGCGTTGCGCGAATCCGCTCCGCACGGAAAAGGCGCGGAAGTCTGGTTCAAGCGCGACGAGCTCAACCACACCGGCGCGCATAAGATCAACAATTGCGTCGGGCAGATTTTGCTCGCCATGCGCATGGGCAAGACGCGGATCATCGCCGAGACCGGCGCGGGCCAGCATGGCGTCGCCACCGCGACCGTTTGCGCGCGCTTCGGACTCCCTTGCGTGATCTATATGGGCGCCAAGGATGTCGAGCGTCAGGCGCCGAACGTGTTCCGCATGAAGCTGCTCGGCGCCGAAGTGCGCCCGGTCAAGAGCGGCGCGCATACGCTGAAGGATGCGATGAACGAGGCGATGCGCGACTGGGTCGCCAACGTCCACGACACATTCTACATCATCGGCACCGCCGCCGGCCCGCATCCCTATCCGGAACTGGTCCGTGATTTCCAGAGCGTGATCGGGCGCGAAGCGCGCGAGCAGATGCTGAAGCGCATCAACCGCCTGCCCGACCTGCTGGTCGCGGCGATCGGCGGCGGGTCGAACGCGATCGGCCTGTTCCATCCATTCCTCGACGATGCGGACGTCGCGATGCTCGGCGTCGAAGCGGC
This sequence comes from Sphingomonas sp. So64.6b, assembly GCF_014171475.1. Lineage (NCBI taxonomy): Bacteria > Pseudomonadati > Pseudomonadota > Alphaproteobacteria > Sphingomonadales > Sphingomonadaceae > Sphingomonas > Sphingomonas sp. So64.6b. Next base: position 1,241,562 of record NZ_CP048817.1, on the reverse strand, counting down.
GGGACATGGCCTCGACAAGGAACATGCCGCGTCGCTCGCCGGCGGATCACCCGGCATCCTGCATGGCAACAAGACCTATCTGCTGCAGGACGAGGACGGCCAGATCACCGAGGCGCATTCGATCTCCGCCGGGCTCGATTATCCCGGCATCGGCCCTGAGCATAGCTGGCTGCATTCGATCGGCCGTGTCGAATATACTTCGGCGACCGATGTCGAGGCGCTTGATGCCTTCCAACTGCTATGTCGCACCGAGGGTATCATCCCCGCGCTCGAACCGTCCCACGCCATTGCTGCCGTCGCGAAGCGCGCGCGCGAAATGGATCGCGACCAGATCATTCTCGCCAATCTGTGCGGGCGTGGCGACAAGGATATCTTCACGGTGGCTGAAGCGCTGGGAGTGTCGATGTGAGAGCACTCTGCCACCCCAACCTCAACCGTCATCCCAGCGAAGGCTGGGATCTCCCGGTTGGCGAGCGTGACGCGCACCCCACAGAGACCCCAGCCTTCGCTGGGGTGACGACCGGGGTGGAGGCCGCGATATGACCCGCCTTTCCGCCGCCTTCGCCAAGGGCCACCCCGCGCTCGTGACCTTCGTCACCGCCGGCGATCCCACGCCAGCGGCCACCGCCGCGATCCTCGACGCGCTGGTCGCAGGAGGTGCCGACGTGATCGAACTCGGCATGCCGTTCACCGACCCGATGGCCGATGGCCCGGCGATCCAGGCCGCAAACCTGCGCAGCTTCGCGGCGGGCACGAAGACCGCCGATATCCTGAACATCGCCAAGGCGTTCCGCGCGCGCCATCCCGATACGCCTTTGGTGCTGATGGGTTATGCCAATCCGATGACGATCCGCGGCGCCGACTGGTTCGCCGCCGCGGCGAAGGACGCCGGCGTCGACGGCGTGATCTGCGTCGATATTCCGCCCGAGGAGGATGAGGAACTCGGCCCCGCGCTGCGTGCCGCAGGAATCGACCCGATCCGCCTGTCCACCCCGACCACCGATGCGGCGCGCCTGCCGACCGTGCTCGATGGCGCGAGCGGCTTCCTCTATTATGTCTCAGTCGCCGGCATCACCGGGCTGCAACAAGCGGCACAGGTGTCGATCGACGAAGCGGTCGCGCGCCTCAAGGCATCGACCGACCTGCCCGTCGCGGTCGGCTTCGGCATCCGCACGCCCGAACAGGCCGCCGCCATCGCCAGGGTCGCGGACGGCGTAGTGGTCGGCTCTGCAATCGTCGACCTGATCGCCGAACATGGCGAGGCTGCGCCCGGACCGGTTCGCGCCTATATTGAAAGCCTCTCGACGGCGATCCGCGCCGCACGACAGAAGGAATTGGCATGAGCTGGCTGACCAGCGTCCGGAACGCGCTCTCGTTCGTCGTTCCGGTCAAAAAGGATACGCCCGACAATCTCTGGCACAAGTGCAAGGGTTGCGGGCAGATGGTGTTCGTCAAGGAACTGGAGGAGAATCTCCATGTCTGCCCGCATTGCGAACATCATGAGCGCATCGGACCGATCACGCGCTTCAGCTATACCTTCGACCAGGGCAGCTACACGATCATCCCGCTGCCCAAGGTGCCGGACGATCCGTTGAAGTTCCGCGATACCAAGCGTTATGCCGACCGCATCAAGGCAGCGCGCGCCGCGACCAATGAAGGCGATGCGCTGATCAACGCGCGCGGCACGATCGAGGGCCATAAGGCAGTCGTCGGCGTACAGGATTTCGCTTTCATGGGCGGGTCGATGGGTCTCGCGGTCGGCGAAGCCTTCGTGCGCGGCGTCGAGAACGCGATCGAGGACAATTGCCCATATATCATCTTCACCGCGGCGGGCGGTGCGCGCATGCAGGAAGGCATTCTCAGCCTGATGCAGATGCCGCGCGCGACCGTGGCGATCGCGATGCTGCACGATGCCGGCCTGCCCTATATCGTGGTGCTGACCGACCCGACCACCGGCGGCGTCACCGCCAGCTATGCGATGCTCGGCGACGTGCAGATCGCCGAACCGGGCGCGCTGATCGGTTTCGCGGGCCAACGCGTGATCGAACAGACGATCCGCGAGAAATTGCCCGAAGGATTCCAGCGCGCGGAATACCTGCTCGAACATGGCATGCTCGATATGGTCACGCACCGCAAAGCATTGCGCGAAACGGTGGCGAACGTGATCGGATATCTGTGCGCGAAAAAGGCGGCTTAGCAATCATTAATCCCCTCCCCTTCAGGGGAGGGGTTAGGGGTGGGGCAGCGGCGGACGAGGCTCGATGCCTCGTTCGGCGCTCCGGTTCAGGTGCCGAATGTTTTTCTAGGCGCGCAGACGCGCGCACCCACCCCAACCCAGTTCGGCGGCTCTTGGCCCTGTCTGGGAGACAGGGCTGCCGCCGAACTCTTAAAAGGGAGGGGCTTGAGTAAGTCATGCCTGACCACGCCTCATCCTCATCGCCCGCCGTACAGGCACAACTCGACCGGCTCTGGTCGCTCTCTCCTGGTGCCGATATCCTTGGCCTGGAACGCATCACCGCGTTGCTCGCGCGGATCGGGAATCCGCATCACAACCTCCCGCCTGTCATCCACGTCGCTGGCACTAACGGCAAAGGTTCGACCTGCGCGTTCCTGCGTGCGGGCGTCGAGGCCGCGGGGCTGACCGCGCACGTTTATACCAGTCCCCATCTCGTCCGTTTCAACGAACGGATCCGCATCGCGGGGCGCCTGATCGAGGATGACGTCCTCGCTACCTTGCTCGCCGAAGTGCTCGACCAGGCGGATGGGATCGGCGCGAGTTTCTTCGAGGTGACCACCGCTGCCGCGTTCCTCGCTTTCTCGCGCGAACCGGCCGACACTTGCATCATCGAGGTCGGCTTGGGCGGCCGGCTTGACGCGACCAATGTCATTGCCCGGCCGATCGTTACCGGCATTGCTCAGCTCGGGGTCGATCACCAATTCTTCCTTGGCGATACGGCGGAGGAGATCGCCGGTGAGAAAGCGGGCATCGCCAAAGCGGGCGTGCCACTCGTCACCATGAAATATCCGCCCACCGTCGCGCAGCGCGTGGCCAATGTCGCCGGCGCGGCCAACGCGACCGTCTTGGCCGCAGGGCAGGCCTGGTCGTTCAGTGCCGATGCGGAGCGGCTGACTTATGAAGACGCGCAAGGACGGGTCGAGACTCCGCGCCCTCGCCTCGCCGGCCCGCATCAACCGGAGAATCTCGCGCTCGCCATCGCGCTGCTGCGTCACCAGGATCGCCTGGCGATTCCGCCGGGCGCCTATGGCGCCGCCGCAACGAACGCGCGCTGGCCGGCGCGGATGCAGCGACTCGGCGACGGGCCGCTTGTCGCGCTGCTGCCCCAAGGCAGCGAGGTGTGGCTTGATGGCGGGCATAATCCGGCAGCGGGATCAGCCATCGCGGCTGCACTGGCGGAGGTTTCCTTAACCCCGAACGGTGTCCGTCGTCCGATCCAGATCATCCTGGGCATGCTCTCCAACAAGGATCCCGAGGGCCTGTTGCAGCCTATCGCGGAGATGGCCGAAAGCCTGACGGCAGTACCGGTGCCCGATCACGAACATCATTCCCCCGCTGATCTGGCGCAACATGCGAGGCGACTCGGCATAAGTGCGACTGCAACCGATCAGAATGTCCCGGACGCACTCCGATCCATTGCCCGTCGCTGTGATCCACGAGGCACACCACCCGTCGTCCTGATCCTCGGTTCGCTCTACCTGGCAGGAGAAGTGCTCGCGGCAAACGGCGAGCCACCGGACTGAATTCTTATTGCTATTGACTTGCAATAACGAAGGCGCGACGATCAGCGGGTTCCCAACGGAGTCCCGCCATGACCGCCGCCCCGATGTCTCCACCGACCCCCACGACCATGACTCATGCCGCACTGCTGCCGCATGGCGTACCGCCCTGTCACAATGCCCGACTCGCACTGTTCGCGATGCGTCGAATGGGCGCGAGCGGCCTGACCGACGCGCCTGCCACCAATGCGATGATCAATGGCTTTGGCGAAAGCTTCCGCCGTCCGCTCGTGCTGATGCGCGCGTTCATGGCCGATCTGGCCAGCGCGGCGCAGAATCCGATCTCGATCGCGCCCTGTTGTTGTGGCCGGATGACCTCTGCCGAAAATACGCTGCTCGTCATCCTGGCGCGCGCCGAAACATCGTCGGACAGCGCGCATCTGCTGCTCGCCGACCTGCTCGGCCTACGTCATGCCGATGGTGTGCTTGCCAGTGCGACTGCAGTTGCCCAGGCCTTCGCCGATGCCGGGCGACCGATCGCGGCGTGAATCCCAGCCCTGGTTTAGCAAACCCCGGATGTCTGTCGTTGGTGGGAAGCGGACTGGCCGCTTTTGGAGGCCGTTGCCGAGCTAACGGACGCTGCAGTTTGGGATTAGGGGCGGCGAGGCGGCGCAGGCGCCAAGGGCTGCCGAACCACATCGTAAGCCCGACAGACTTCCGGTGAGCAAGGGTACGCAGTCTCTACCTTTGCGGCGATGCGACGCTGCTCACTACAACTCAACCCGGTCGTGTCGATCACCATTTCGGGAACGGGCGATATGCGCGCGGCTCGTTGAAGGAATTGAAGCAGAACCTCATCTGAGACCGGCACATTATTCCACGTTAGTGATCCGTTTGCTTCTCTGAGAACATTACGGATTTCAGCGGATGATGGCTTCCCTCCCCATGCCGTCCCCAGTGGGCAGGAAGCCTGCATTTCGGCCGCGGGCGCAAAAATCAGTGCGAGCATCGGCAACATGTTCAACCCTTAGTATCCGGCGAGGCCATTCGCCTCACAATTCGTATCGCACGGGTTTGATCGTTGCCTCAATGGTCAGCATGGGAAAAGTGGCTACCTTCCGCGCCAACTCATCGGCGGGTTTTAAAGCTTAGGCAGCTACCTCCAAACGGCCTCAACTGGGTCGATTCCGGTCGTAGCGCTTTTTAGAAAAGTCTCGACGTCAATCCTTGGCGCGCAAACGCCGTGAGCTTCTCGGTCGCCCAACGGTAGATATGGCCTCCACCACGCGCTGCTGCCGGTCGAGGCGTTTCGTTCGACCCGCGACTTCTTCCAGCACGACGCGCGCTTTCTTGTCCCGGCCCTGCTCCAACGGTGCGGCATAGCAGCACCGTCCTTCTTCGTCGGGCCGGCGCGTGACGAGGTCGGGGTAAAGCGCCAGCGCTTCTTCCTCGCACCCCAGCGTTTCGCCGATGCGCGCGAGCAGCAGGCCATGGCGACCGATCGCTCGACCTCGCCGAATCCTAAAACCGATCGACCCCCGCCACGAACGAGCGTAATTGTGCGTCGCTCAGAAGGTCGATCTGCATGATGAGTGGACGATCGGCGATCAAGTGCTCGATTTCGGCGCGATGCGCGTCCATCCATCGTACGAGCAACTCGCGGAAGCGCCGGTTGGCCCGACCGTGCCCGCTGCTCTCGTCGAGGTGACCACCGATGATACTGCCGGTGAGCGCATATCGCGGATCCAGCGAGAATGTGATTTCCGAATATTTGGCCCTGAGTTCTCGTTCATCGTCAGGCATCGTCTTGAACGCCTCGGCGCGATAGGCCTGGTCCAGCGAGTGCCGGCCTTCATGGGCGAAGACCGTGGCCTCGGTCGTCAGCCGGAGGACTTCCGCGATGAAACCGACTGCAGCCGGCCCACCCAGGGGCCCGTTGTGCTTCTGGCTATTCGCGATGCGGCGACTGGCCTCAAGCCGGATGCGAAGCGGCGCCGCGTCCGGCTCGGCATAGGGGTCCGCTCCGCAGCGTTTCAGATCGGTCAGTTCCAGTGTTGATATACGCCGTTCCAGCACAGCAAGTGCCTTGGGATCGGTGATCCAGGCCAGTTGGTCGTAAGGGGCGGTCAGATAAGCCTGCCTGACCTGGATCATGGTCGATTCCGTGCCCCATCCGCCCACGTTCGTGGTGCCGTACCATGACGTGAAATCCCTGGAGATCATCTGGTCCAGCGAGATGAACCTGAACTCCGCCGAATGGCCATATTGCTGCACGCGCCGGCGCTCATCGACGACGGTGTGGCCGGCGAGCATCCCGTAGAAATCGACCGTCGCATCAAAATAGCCCTCGGCGCCGAAGCGGTCTGCGATGACGGGAAGAAGGTCGGCCAGGATCGCCTTCGAACTTCGATCGTCGCTTGGCGCCTTGCTACCAAGCGCGAGAAGAAGAGTCTCGGCGGGCTTCGCCATAGCCGAGTCATAAGCCGCCTCATAACTCCGCAGACCATTGGCGATGCGTGGATAGAAGCTGGCGTTTACGCTCGCCACCGCGAGAAGGTAATCGCGGTAGGCGAGCAGCGCGTGGAGTTCGGGATCGATATCCGCGACCTGTTCTGCCACCTGAGCGGCCAGTTTGTAGAATCTTGCTCCACCCAGCGCCAGGGCAAGTCGCCGACGTTCCTCAATGGTCAGGGACTCCGCTCGCCAGTCGCGCGCCAGGGAAGCGAGCGCGGCAACCGGCGCCGCCATAATCCCCGTCGTGGCCGCCGCGTTGGCGATGAAGTGATAGGCCAGAACCCCGTTCAAGATCGCGCTGCCATTGCCCGCGGCCACGCCGATACCGACCAACGCTTCGGCAGCGTCAGACCGGCCGGGTTGTCGACCCAGCACTTCGCCCAGATTGGCGATGACAAGAGCCGCTCTCGCCTGCATGATGGCCGCATTGGGGTGCCGCCGGACGAGATCTGTCTCGAGCTGCGCGTGAAGGACAAGGGCGTTCGACCGATCGACCCCATCCGCTGCCACCTTGACCGCCGCCAGCACATTCTCAAGGGCCATTGTCGGCTGACCGGACTCCCGGAACAGACGCGCGCGCTGAATCAAGGTCGTTGGCGAATTTGGCTCCATCGCCAATGCCTGCGCCAGTCGCTTATTTGCGCGGCTTGAATTCCTGTCGAAACGCCAATCGTAATCCGCCAGCGTTCGAAGCGCGCGCGCGGCCGTCGCAGGATCGAGTCCGGGCAGCGAGCCAACGGCTTCCAGGTGGCGGCGCGAAAGGGCCAGATCGTAGCGGCCGAACGCCTCCTGAGCTTTATCCAGCAGCGCTTCGCCATCTGTTGCGGCGACCGGCGCTGCGCCAAGCGCCCATCCACTCGTCAGGCCGATGGTGATGGCGACCGCCGCGCCTCCGAGGAAGAAGCGCCGGCCCAACAAACTCTGATCCGCGGAATCTGCATGGCCCGGGGCCGTCAGACCGCTGCTTTTGACCGATAATGGCGACATGACTTGCCTTTGATGTTGGTGCACCCGCCGTTATACTCACTTCGAATGTGCGATATTGAATGTAATTCACTGCAGCGGGTGTCGCCGGCTGGTGGCCGTCTCCTTCATCCGGCCGGAGACTTGCTGGCCCGCCACAGCCATGCGGGTGCCTTCGCGGCCATTGTCCTTGCCGGCGGGTATGTGGAGGCGGGGGATACAGGTCGACATCGCGTGGTCGCCGGGGATGTGCTCTTCCACCATGCCTACGAAGCTCATCTGAATCGTGTGCCTCGCACCGGTGCTGAGGTCTTCGTGCTGCCGCTGAGAATGCCCCGCGCCATGGCCATCCATGGCCGGATCGCTGATCCCGACACGATCGTGCGTCTTGCCGAACGTGACCTGGCGCAAGCGACGGGGGCGCTCCTCGATCAGGTCCAGTCGCGTGCTACGGTGATTGAGGACTGGCCGGATATGCTCGCCCAGGCGATCCTCGCTGACCCCAACATGTCGATCGGGGCCTGGGCTTCGGATCATGGCCTGCATCCCGGAAGCGTTAGCCGCGGTTTTCGCCAGGAATTCGAGATCAGTCCGGCCAGTTTCCGCGTCAGTGTTCGGGCGCAGCGTGCGATCCTGGCTCTCGGGGAGGATAAGGCGCTCGCACAAGTGGCGTTGACTGCTGGTTTCGCGGACCAGGCACATATGTCCCGAGTGCTCAAAAAGGCAACCGGGCAGACCCCCAAGCGCGTCAGGGAACAGCATGCGCAAGTTGGCGGAAGTGCCGACCCGAGGGCGAAAATCCTTAGCGAGCTAAGTTAAATTGGTACGGCGCGCAGAGGTCACTCCTTAACCCGAAGCGCCGCGAGCTTTTCAGTCGCCCAGCGGTACATATCAGCTTCCGCCGCGCGCTGTTGCCGGTCGAGGCGTTTCATCCGGCCCTCGACTTCTTCCAGCACGGCGCGCGCCTTCTTATCCCAGCCCTGTTCGAGCAGCAGCGCGGCATAGCGGCAGCGCCCTTCTTCGCCGGGGAGACGCGTGACGAGATCGGCATAGAGCGCCAACGCCTCCTCCTTGCGCCCGAGCGTTTCGAGGATGCGCGCGCGGAGCAAGCCATGGCGATCCCGGTCGCTTTGCGTGGTCGGCGCGGGATTGTCGTCGAGCGTCGCCAGCGCCTCCGCCGCGGCGCCGGTCTCGAATTCGGCGCGGGCGAGCTTTTCGGCAGTGCGCATGTCGATCGGCGCACGCGCCGTTGCCTCGCGGTAAAGCAACAGCGCCTCGTCATACCGCTTCAGTTCGACCAGCGCATCGGCAAGGCGGATGCGATTGGCCGCCGTATCGGCCAGATCGAGCGCGTCACGCGCCGCGCGGATGTCGCGCTCGGGATCGAGCTTCGCGACGACATTCGCCCGCGCGGTGCGAACATGACGATTGCCCTGCAGCCGCGGATAGACCTCGATCACGAGGTACGCGATCGTGCTCGGCCCGGGCAGGAACATCAGCGCCATGATCCACAACTGGTTCCGCCCGTTGCGGATCACGTCGATGATCAGCATCACCTGAATGGCGAGGATCGCGAGATAGATGATCATGCGGCGGGACCGGCCGTCGCATCTCCTTCGCCCGCCGTACCAGCATCGCCGATCGAGCGGTCGATGATTCCCGATCGGCTCATCCACCAGAACAGGAACACACCGGGAAAGGCGATCGCGGTGGTCATCCAGTAGAACTGAACATAGCCGAGTTGTTCGACCAGCGCCCCCGCGGTCGTCGCGGTCAGCAAACGCCCGACGACGCTCGACGCGGCCGAGATCAACGCGAATTGCGCCGCGGTGTAGCGCAGGTCGCACAGCGCCGAGAAATAGGCGATCACGCTGACGCTGCCGATGCCGCTCGCCAGATTCTCGAAGCCGATCGTGCCGGCCAGCCCGAGATTGCTGTGCCCGGTCGCGGCGAGCAGCGCGAAGCTGGCGTTAGAAATCGCCATCAGCGCGAGGCTGATCAGCACAGCCCGCTTCAACCCGAGCCGCGCGTAAAGCACGCCCCCGATGAATACGCCGATGAGATAGGTCCAGAAACCGACCCCGACATCGTAGATCGCGATCTCGTCATTGCTGAAGCCGAGATCGTTGAGCATCAGGCGCAGCACGATATTGGCCAGCGTGTCGCCGATCTTGTGGATCAGGATGAAGATCAGGATGATCACCGCACCCTGACGTTTGAAAAATTCGGCGAACGGGCCGACGATCGACGCGATGATCTCGGGCAGGCCGCGCCGCGCCGCCGGATCGCGATGCCGCTCCGGTTCACCGAGCCACAGGCCGGTCAGGATCGCGGGGATCACAAAGGCCGCGCAAGACAGATAGGCGACCGACCAGCCGAACCGCGCCGCGAGGAACAATGCGAGCGAGGCGGCGGCGACATTGCCGATGCGATAGCCATATTGCGCCATGCCGGAGCCGACGCCGAGCTGGTATGGTTTGAGCTGTTCGATGCGATAGGCGTCGATCACGATATCGAAGGTCGCGCCGGTGAAACCGACCAGCAACGCGGCGATGATCGTGCCCGACAAATTAGTCGTCGGATCGACAAAGGCGAGGTTGGCGACCGCCGCGACGACCAGCAGCCCGGCGAAGATCAGCCAGGACGCGCGCTGCCCGAGTCGACCGAGGATCGGCAGGCGAACACCATCGACCATCCACGCCCAGAGCGGCTTCAGATTGTAGACGAGGAAGCCGAGCGTGAACGCGGTGATCGTTTTCTTGTCGAGCCCGTCCTGCGCGAGCCGGCTGGTCAGCGTCGCGCCGATCATCGCGATCGGGAATCCCGATGAGATGCCCAGCGTGAAGGCCGCGATCGGCCCTTTCTCGACATAGGGGCGCAGCCCGTCCAGCCAGCTTCCCGTGCCGCTAGGCGTCGTACCGTCCATCAAACTCTTGCTCCCCGCGCTCAAGACGCAGAGACTAGCGGGAAATACTGGGAGAGGAAGCGTCGATGAACGCACCCGTGAAGATCATGCGACCGACCGAGGGCCAACTCGCGCTCGCCGCCATATTGGCGGACGGAGGTACGCGGCCGAACGCGGGCATCACGCATATCGATGCGCGCGCCTATACCGATCCCGTCCGCCATCAAGTCGAGCAGGAACGGATATTCTCGCGCTTGCCGTTGGTCATCGCACCGTCCGCGCTGCTGCCGCAACCGAACATGGCCGTGCCGCATGACGGCTTCGGCAAGCCATTGCTGGTCGCGCGCGACAAGCAGGGCGCGGCCCATGTCTTCCTCAATGTCTGCCAGCATCGCGGCACGCGCCTGGTCGAGGGCAAGGAGGCGGTCTGCGCGCCGCGCCTGATCTGCCCCTATCATGCCTGGAGCTACACGCTGGATGGCGCGCTTGCCGGACTCCCCCGACCGGACGCTTTCCCGGGCCTCGACAAGGCCGAGTTCGGGTTGAAGCGTCTGCCGACGCGCGAAGCGGGCGGGCTGATCTGGTTCGCGTTCGATGAACATGCCGATTTCGCCGAGGCCGACGCGTTGGGGCATGATTTCGACGCGTTCGATCTGTCCGGTCAGTACCTGTTCCGCCGCCGCACGCATGATGTCGCGGCGAACTGGAAGCTGATCATGGATGCGTTCCTCGAAAGCTATCATGTCCAGCGGCTGCATGCCTCGACGATCGGCCCGTTCTTCAAGGATGGCGTGTCGACCGGCGACCATATCGGCCCGCACCAGAGATCGGTGGTCGGACGCGAGGCGGCGCTGGCCGCGGCGCAGTCGGACGACTGGCCGACGCTGCGCGCGGCGATGACCTATACCTATCAAATGTTCCCCGGCACCGTCCTGATCGTCAGCCCGGATTATATGAACCTGATGACCCTGATGCCGCAGTCCGAAGGTCGCGTGCTGGTCGAGGATTTCATGCTCATCCCGGAAGCGCCGACAACCGAGAAGGCGCTGGCGCATTGGGAGAAAAGCTGGAACCTGCTCGATGGCGGCGTCTTCGCATCGGAAGACTTTCGCGCCGCTGCGCTCGGCCAGGAGGGGCTGGCGTCGGGCGCGATCGACCGGCTGACCCTGGGTACACTGGAAACGGGCATGCGACATTTCCACAATGAGGTGGAAAGCCGGCTTTAGGGACGGCGCGTCACGCCGCCTTTTCGAAAATCCTCAATCCGGGCGGCAACCGCTTGGTCTTCTTGCCCTCAAGCACCGCCTCGATAATGTCGATCGCGGCGATCAGGTCGCGTTGCGCATAGGGTTTGGACAGGCATCCGACCGCGACGTCCTGCCCGCCCATCGGGCAATCGCCGGTCACGAACAGCACCGGAATGCCCTGCTTGTGCGCCTCGCGCGCGACGTCGAGGCCACTGCCATCGGTCAGGCTGATATCGACCAGCACCAGGTCAATTTCATGCCCGTCGCGAATCACGCCGATCGCATCGGCGACGCGGTCGACCGTGGCAACGATCTCGAATTCGGCCTCGCGCAGGAAATGTTCCGTGTCGAACGCAACCAATGGTTCGTCTTCCACGATCAACAGCTTGCAAATTCGCCGTTTTTTCTTGCCGAACAACATCGTCCGGGGGTCCGCCTTTACACATTGGGTCACGGGAAAATCCCCCAACCTCGTTACGCCTGCGTCCCTTAACGCGCCGCAACACGATCCGCCGCAACATTTTTTTCGGGTCACCCCGCATTTTGCCTGTATCAGCCGAAACGTGGCACAAACCAACGCACCCAAAGAAGAGCAGCGCATCGCCAAGATGCTCGCGCGCGCCGGCATCGCTTCCCGTCGGGAGGTCGAACGCATGATCGCCGACGGGCGCGTCGCGCTGAACGATGTCGTGATCGATACGCCCGCGACGATCCTTACCTCGCTTGCCGGGGTGACGGTCGATGGCAATCCGGTCCAGGCGGCGGCGCCTGCGCGGCTCTATCTCTATCACAAGCCGTCGGGGCTGCTCGTCACCGAGCGCGATCCGGCCGGCCGGCCGACGATCTATGACAAGCTGCCCAGGGATTTGCCGCGGCTCGTGCCGGTCGGGCGGCTCGATCTCAATACCGAGGGGCTGTTGCTGCTCACCACCGATGGCGAGTTGAAGCGCCAGCTAGAGCTGCCCGCGACCGGGGTCGAGCGCGCCTATCGCGCCCGCGCTTACGGCAATGTCACTCAGGCGCAGCTTGAGGAGTTGATCCACGGCGTCGAGATCGAGGGCGTGCGTTACGGGTCGATCAACGCCAATCTCGAACGCCGCACCGGCGCCAATGTGTGGATCGAGATGATCCTGACCGAGGGCAAAAACCGCGAAGTGCGCCGCGTGCTCGAATATCTCGGATTGAAGGTCTCGCGCCTGATCCGCACGCGTTACGGCCCATTCGTGCTCGGCGACTTGCCGCCGGGCGAGGTCGGCGAGGTGCGCGCGCACGATGTCGCCGCATTCCGCAAGAACCCGACTCGCAACCCGCCGCCCGAGCGGCTGAAGCAGGACGAGAAGTATAGCGCCCGGCCCAAACCGACGCCGGTCGTGCCGGGTGCGCGACGCCCGCCATCGTCCGCGCCGCGCCGTCCCGAGCCGGCCGGCGATCGTCGCACGCCTTCCGCAGGGCCAAGGGCGCCTCGGCCCGAGCCGGTCGCGCTCGGCGACAAGCGTCCCGCCCGGCCCAAGGCGCCGGCGCCTCGCATCGACCGCGCCGCTGCCTCGCGCGCCGACCGCGAGTCATTTACCGACGCGCGTCCGCCACGCGCGCCGCGAGCTCAAAAACCGGGCGGACAGAAGCCGGCGGGCTGGACGCCCGATACGACCTATCCGCAAAGCGAACGCCCTGCCCCGCGCCCGACCGGCGGCGCGATCAAGCCGAAGCGCTTCTACGACGCCAAGCCCAAACAGGGCGCGGCGCCGGCTCCCGGCGAGCGCCCCAAGCGCGTGTTCAATGCCGAGCTCGGCCGCAATGTCCGATCCAAGGCCGACGCCAAAGGCGCCCGCCCGCCACGCCCTGATCGCGCGCCCGACGGCAAGCCACCGCGCCCCTCTTCGCGCCCGACCAAACCCGGCACCGGCCGCAAGCCCGGCGGCGGCACGCAAGCGCCGCGGACCAGAAAGTAAAGCATGCGTATCATTGCCGGCACCTGGCGCGGCCGCCAGATCATCGCGCCCAAGGGTGACGCGACTCGCCCGACCGCCGATCGCACGCGCGAGGCTTTGTTCTCGATGCTGACCAGCCGTCTCGGCAGCTTCGAGGATCTGGCCGTCGCCGACCTGTTCGCGGGATCGGGCGCGCTCGGCCTGGAGGCATTGTCGCGCGGTGCGGGGAGTTGCGTGTTCGTCGAGCAGGACAAACCCGCGCTCGACGCGTTGCGCCTGAACCTGGCGAAGCTCGAAGCCAAGGCCGATGTCCGCGCGCAATCGGTGCTCGCGCTCGCCCGAGTCAGTGCGCCGCTCGACCTGATCCTGATGGACCCGCCCTATGGCACCGGCGCGGGCGCGGTCGCGCTCGACAAATTGTCGCGGCTCGGCTGGACCGGCCCGGCGACCTGGATCAGCATCGAAACCGCGAAAGACGAGACGGTGGTAGTTGACGGGTTCGCGATCGATGTCGAGCGTGTGCATGGCAAGGCCAAGCTGACCATCCTGCGCGCATCCTGAAGCTCCCCTCCCGTTTACGGGAGGGGTTGGGGGAGGGCCTGTCAGATTAGGGGGCGGCAGCGTTTGCGGACATGCCCTCCCCTAACCCCTCCCGCAAGCGGAAGGGGAATCAAGCGGGAGTCCGTTTCAGCAGCATCAACCCGCCCAGACTCAGCACGCCGGCCACCACCAGATAGGCGCCGACCAGGTCGAGCCCGCCCTTGTCGGCCAGCATCTGCGCGAAGATCGGCGCCAGCGCGCCGCCGATGATCCCGCCGAGATTGAAGGTCACCGACACGCCGGTATAGCGCACGCCGGGTTCGAACAGCGACGGCAACCAGCCACCAAGCGGGCCATAGGCAAAACCCATCGCGAACAGCGCGAAGGCGAGCCAGGCGAACACGACCAGCAGCGACGTTGCACCGAGCATCGGCCCCATCAACAGGCCCGCGATCACGCAGCCGGCAAAACCAAGTCGGAGCATCGCGGTCGCGCCTTTTCGGTCAGCCCAACTGCACGACACGATCACGCCAAGCGCGAGGAACAGGACCGCGCCGATCTCCAGCCCGAGAAACGCCTGCCGCCCATGACCGAGCGTCGTCGTGCCGTAACTGAGCGCGAAGGCGGTGGTCAGATAGAACAGCGCGAAACAGGCGATTACGCCGACCGTACCGGCAATCGCCGGGCGCAAATGCGTGCGGAACAGTTCAGCGATCGGCACTTTCGACAATTCGCCATGCGCCGCGGCGTCCTTGAACGCCGGCGTCTCGGTCAGCTTCAGTCGCACCCACAACCCGAGCCCGACCAGGACCGCACTGGCCAGGAACGGCAGCCGCCAGCCCCAGTCGCGGAATTGCTGATCAGTGAGCAACGCGCCGAGGATCAGGAAGAACCCGTTCGCCGCGATGAACCCGATCGGCGCGCCAAGTGGCGGGAACATGCCATAGCGATTCTCCCAACCCTTTGGCGCATTCTCCACCGCGAGCAGGCTCGCCCCGCCCCATTCGCCGCCAAGTCCGAGCCCCTGCCCGAAGCGCAGCACACACAGGATCAGCGGCGCGAGCCAGCCGATCTGCGCATATCCCGGCAGAAAGGCGATCAGCACGGTCGACCCGCCCATCAGCATCAGCGAGGCGACCAACGTCGATTTGCGCCCCAGCCGGTCGCCGAAATGACCGAACACCGCCGCGCCCAGCGGCCGCGCGAAAAAGGCCAGGCCGAAACTGGCATAGGATAACAGGATCTGCGCCGATGCGCTTTCCGACGGAAAGAACAACGGCCCGAACACCAGCGCAGCGGCGGTCGCATAGATATAGAAATCGTAGAACTCGACCGATGTGCCGATCAGGCTGGCGAGCAACACGCGGCGATGCGCGGACATCGGGCCGAGTGATGGGGGGCTGGGTGATGGGGGGCTGGGTGATGGGCTGGCGGCGATAGTCATAAACTCTCCATAGCGTCCGCCCTGAGCTTGTCGAAGTCCGTAGCTGCGGCTGGAAGGCGCTTGAATCGAGCCGCGCGATGAAGAGCGGGAGAGATATAGGACACCGGTTGACGCATATCTTCGGCGCGGGGCGTGGGGAAATATGGAACACCGGATTGTTGCATATCTTCAGGAGTACGGGCGCGGAGATATCGGACACCGCCTTGTCGCATATCCCGACACCCCGCAAAGCTCAGTTTTCAGCCGCTGATAGTTCTTTTTCCTATCAATCAAGAGGGGTTTTGGACATAATGGCCGCGACAATGTTCTGAGCGGACGTAGGGGCGGCAATGGGGATCGCTCGAAAATGCCTGAACCGTCACGGAGACTATTTGATGAAAAAGCTTTCGACCTTCGCCCTGATTGCCGCCGCCTCGCTCGGTCTCGCTGCCTGTGGCGGCGCTAAGCCAGCCGACAATGTGACGATCGAGAACGAGACGGTGCTGAATTCCGAGGGCGAGATCCTCGACAGCAACCTGACCGTTGACGAAACCGCACTGGGCAACAGCGGTGACAATGTGATCGTCGATAACGCGACCGACACCGTGGCGCTGAACGACACCGTCGCCAACGCACATTGAGCGGGAAAACTCGGGGAGCCCGGAAAACTCCGGCATCGCCGAAGCTGAACTAGCAGGCCGCGAAGCAAGAGTTTATATCCCAGCCGATCGATAGGAATTACTATCAACGGCGTCAGGTTAGCTCCCTGGACATAGCCTTGGCCCGACACCTGTGTGTCGGGCCATTTTTCATTCGGGCGGGTTTCTTTCGGCGATCCACTCCGCCCCTAACGGGGGTGGGTACAGCGGATGCCGATCTAAAATACTACGGCCCCGGATAGCGCTCGAACGCCGGCAAATCCTTGATCCGGTCGATCCAGCCGAGTTTCTCCGCCGCCTGCACATGGATCGCCGGCGCATGATCGCCCGCATCGTCGAGCGTCGCGGATTGCAGGTCGATGATCCCCGGCAGCACCACCGCATTGGTGTAGAACAAGCCCGTCCCGCACGTGCCGCAGAATTGCCGCCGGCCATTTTCCGACGATTCGTAGGTCACCGGATCGCCCAGGATTTCCACCTGTTCGGCCTTGTACGCCATCCACCCGACCATCGGCGCGCCGGCCGAACGGCGGCAATCGTCGCAATGGCACAGCGCGTGATAGACCGGATCTCCGCTGGCGACATAGCTGATCGCCCCGCAATGACATTTCCCGCTTGGCATGACCGTCTCTCCTTTTCCCGTTTTGTTCCACATCTGGAGCATCACGGCAAGCGGAGTCGTGTCGATTGTCGCGAGCCTCAGCCGGTGCCGCCCTGCAACACCGCGGCCATGCGCGCGACCACCGTGTTCAGCGCCTTGAGCGGGCGGATCATCACCTTGAATTCGGTTATCAAGCCCGCTTCGTTCCAGCGGATCATGTCGACACCCTCGACCTCGACCCCGTCAAGCTCGAGCGCGAAGGCCAGCACCGCCGAGCGATCCGCGTCCCAGTGCCCGGTGTAGCGGAAGCTGTCATTGTTGAGCACGACCATCGCGGCGCTGAGATATTGCACCACCAGCGTTTTGCCGGCCTGTGGCCGGTGCACCGCTGGCGACAGGAATACCGCGTCGTCGGCGATCAGCGCGTCGAGCTTCGCCGGGTCGTTGGTGGCGACATAGTCGTGCCAGCGCGCGATGACGTCCATATGGTCTCTCCTGTTGGGGATGAGATAGCGCTCCGGAGCGAGCGAGTCACCGCACCCCTCCACCCCGTTCGCCCTGAGCTTGTCGAAGGGCCGCTCTTCTCCCACGACACAGGAAAGAAAGAGCGGTGCTTCGACAAGCTCAGCACGAACGGGGAAAGGTTGGTTCGCAAAAACGGGGTTGGGTTTGAGGCTCAGAGCGAACGGGGATAGGGCGGCTCGCAATAGCGAAGCGCGGTTCTCACGCTTGCCCTCTTCCCTCACGTTCCCTACCTGTTCACCGATGACTCTGCCCGCGCCCTCCCCTGACGATCCGCCCTATATCAGCGGGCTCAATGCGCCGCAGCGTGAGGCGGTGCTGACCACCGAAGGTCCCGTCCTGGTCCTGGCCGGCGCTGGCACCGGCAAGACCGCGGCGCTGACCGCGCGGCTTGCACATCTGCTGTTCACTCAAAAGGCGTTCCCGTCGCAGATCCTCAGCGTCACCTTCACCAACAAGGCGGCGCGCGAGATGCGCCACCGTGTCGGGCGGCTGGTCGGCGATGTGGTCGAGGGCATGCCGTGGCTCGGCACCTTCCATTCGATCTGTTCGAAGATGCTGCGTCGTCACGCCGAACTGGTCGGGCTGCAATCCAACTTCACCATCCTCGACACCGATGACCAGCTGCGCCTGCTCAAGCAATTGATCACCGCCGCCGATCTCGACGAGAAACGCTGGCCCGCGCGCGCGCTCGCCGGGCTGATCGACGGATGGAAGAACAAGGGATGGACGCCCGCCGACCTCGATGCAGGCGAGAGCGAGCTTTACGCCAATGGCCGCGGCAAGGAGATGTATGCCGCCTATCAGGCGCGGCTGATCGCGCTCAACGCGTGCGATTTCGGCGATCTGCTGCTGCACATGCTGGTCATCTTGAAGCGCGACCGCGAGGTGCTGAAAATGTATCAGGAGCGCTTCAAATATATCATGGTCGACGAGTATCAGGACACCAACAGCGTCCAGTATCTCTGGCTCCGCCTGCTCGCGCAGGAACGCAAGAATATCTGCTGCGTCGGCGACGACGACCAGTCGATCTATAGCTGGCGCGGCGCGCAGGTGGAAAACATCCTGAAGTTCGAAAAGGATTTTCCCGGCGCGACGATCATCCGGCTCGAACAGAATTACCGCTCCACCCCGCACATCCTCGCCGCCGCATCTGGCGTGATCGCCAACAATAGCGGCCGCCTCGGCAAGACGCTGTGGACCGACGAACAGGACGGCGAGAAGGTCAAGGTCATCGGCGTGTGGGACGGCCCGGAAGAGGCCCGCCGCGTCGGTGAGGAGATCGAAAGCTGCCAGCGTGCCGGCAAGTCGATCGACGACATCGCCATCCTGGTCCGCGCGCAGCACCAGACGCGCGAGTTCGAGGACCGCTTCATCTCGATCGGCATGCCGTATCGCATCGTCGGCGGTTTCCGCTTCTACGAACGCGCCGAGATCCGCGATGCGCTGGCCTATCTGCGCGTCGTCGCACAGCCGGCCGATGACCTTGCCTTCGAACGCATCGTCAACGTGCCCAAGCGTGGGCTCGGCGACAAGGCGGTGCAGAAAGTGCATCAGCTTGCCCGCGCGGAAGGCATTCCGCTTGCCACCGCCGCTGCGCGCATCCTCGACACCGATGAGCTGACCCCGCAGGCGCGCCGCGCGTTCGGCAATCTGGTCGGCGACATGGCGCGCTGGCGTTCGCTCGCCAATGACACGCCGCACCCCGAACTGGCGCGCCAGATCCTCGACGAAAGCGGCTATACCGCGATGTGGCAGGCGGAAAAATCCGCCGAGGCCGCCGGCCGGTTGGAGAACCTGACCGAACTGGTCCGCGCGATGGAGGAATATGAGAGCCTGACCGCGTTCCTCGAACATGTCAGCCTGGTGATGGATAACGAAGCGGCGGCGGAAGAGGCCAAGGTGACGATCATGACGATCCACGCCGCCAAGGGCCTGGAGTACGACACCGTCTTTCTGGTCGGCTGGGAAGAAGGGCTGTTCCCGTCGCAGCGCTCACTCGACGAAGGCGGCCTGGCTAGCCTGGAGGAGGAACGCCGCCTCGCCTATGTCGCGATCACGCGCGCACGGCGCCGCGCGGTCATCATCCACGCCGCCAATCGCCGCATCTATGGCCAATGGACCAGCAGCATCCCGTCGCGCTTCGTCGGCGAACTGCCCGACGCGCATATCGAGAGCGAAAGCAGCATGTCCGGCGGCGAAAGCCTGTGGCGCGCCAACTGGTCCGAACGTGCCGACCCGTTCGCGGACGTCGCACGCGGGACTGGGCGCGGGCCGGGCTGGCAGCGCGCAGCGGGCGTGAACCCGGGCGGCAGCTTCACCAGCCGCACCTTTACGCGCGAGCCGTCACGCGTGGTGGAGAGCCGAGCGAGCGCGGTGAGCATCGGGAATAAGGGTAGATCCGATGTGGCTGTGGGAATGCGGGTGTTCCACCAGAAGTTTGGTTATGGTGAGATTGCCGAGATTGAGGGGAACAAGCTGGAGATCGACTTCGAGGCTGCGGGTCGGAAGCGGGTGATGGATAGTTTTGTTACGGTGGGTGAATAAGTCCACACTGTAATTGTGAGAGGGATTCCAGCGATCATGGCGATGAGGCGTGATAAGTACATCAGCGCATTGCAAGGTTTTGGGTTTACCTTGGTGCCTATCTTTTCGATGTTTCTCGTACAATTGATCTTCATGCGACAGATCATTGAGTTAGTATGGTGGCGAGATTCGTGGCGAGATTCGTTGCAAGAAATCAACGGATATATATCGCTTTATCGGATTCTCGCGGTAGAGCAATTCGTTATTGTGGCCATTATTCTGGCTGTGCATTGGCTTATCGCAGCCATTTTTGGCCGGGGTCCGGTTAGAAGAACTTTGATCGGTAATACTTTTCTGATTTCCGCCGGATTGATATATTTATCAGCTGTCATAATATATTTAACGGTAAATAATCCCGGATCATATCTTGAATTTATTTGCCCGTCCTTTGATATTGAAACGCGCATAACATCATTTGGTTTTGATGCGGAATCTGACTGTAGTTACTCTTCCTCCCATTGGGTTTCGCAACTACTCCTCGGATTGCCACTTATGCTTACTTCGGCCAGCGCAGTTACCCGGATAATAGCGTCTAGATATCGAACCAGGGCAACGGCTGCTATTTCATAGCGAAGCCGATCGTTGCACCTCATTCTTACCCTAGCCCGTCATCGGTGCCGCCGTAGCGCCGCTCGTAATCGACTTGTGCCGCCGCCACATCGTCAATGCGCGTTTCGGCCCAATCGATCATGAAGCGCAGAGCGCAATTACGGTGGCAATTACGGTGACAGTCCACTTTTTCTCACGTGTGGTTTCGAGGCATGGTCACAATTGGCGGACTGTCACCGCAATTAGATAAAATTACGAGGGCAGTTTGCCAGCTCCCCAAGCCGTAGATCCACGCAGCGCTGACCGAAAAATCGGAGTCGGCAGTGGATCGCGACGATCTCCTGTGTCAGGCATGGCACGAGTAGGAGAAGCGATGTGGTGAGACGATCTTTCATTGCGGGCCTCCTCGCCACGCTCGGCGCCGGCCGTGGTCGAGCTGAAATGCCCCCGACGAAGAACCTCCCGCCCGTGCCGGTCTGGCAACCCTCGTTCTCGCAACCGGTCGATAGGATCGTCGATCGCATATCCTATTATAACGACGGCAAAGCCGACTTCGCGGTTCTCCGTAACGGGACCTGCGTGATTTTGGCTGATGGGTTATCCGACGCGAATGCCAATGCTTTCTCGCTCAAGGTGCTGGCTGATATTTTCGCCTTCCACCCAGACATGAACCCGACAGGAATGGACGACGGCAATATCCTCGTTCGATACAATCATCCCGCCGCGAATGTGGTGCTCAGTGACATCGCAAAGGCGCATTGGCAGGAGATCGAAAGGCGCCACCTGGATGGCCTGACGCCGGACGAAGTTCTCATTACGCCGCTCGGACCAAACAAGTTCGACGATCTTGGCAAACAGGCCCTGCTCGGCCGCGCCTATATGTTCATGGATGCCCAGCGGCCCGAGATCATCAAGGTCGTTCGCCACCACTAGGATTGCCTAAATTCCAGATAGCACGGGTTGGTAACCAGAATTACGGGCCTGTTCTACTATGGCTCTTCTTCAGCACACTATGGAACTCCCGATAGATTCAATCGCTCGTCAGGTTGGTGCCTTGAACTGTCTGGCTCAACGCTGCACGACGAAGTTGGACTTCGCGTAAGGCTTCTTCCAGGCGAGTTGCAGTAGCTTTGCCGGGATTTCCTCGATTATTCGCCGCATTGATCGCCGCTATCAGGTCGGTGGCCGTAGAACGGAGGTTTCGCTCTTGCACGATAGCGTTCAGCCCCTCGCGATTGATAGTTGCATCCAGAAGAACCTGCATTCCATGCTCGAATGAGCAAGTCTGATGATAGACGTTGACCATACGAATCATCTCATCGACCGTGTATATTATGAAATCTGTTTGTCGCTTTGAAATGAGGGCCGTCAATGCCGCCGATCGCTCTCCATCTATGGCCTTCGTAATCGCCTGAATAATCTGGTTCTTGTAGAAATTGGCGTTGACATGATCCTGCGTTCCACTCGTGATAGCTGCGGCACCCGACAGAATAGACTTGGCCTGCTCTCCGCCAACGATCGTCGAAACAGTCGAGAGCGCGGTAGTCGCGAAGCTCAGGCTGGTATTGGTCATCGCCTGGTTGGCAACCATGCGCCCCTTTTCTAGGACGCAGATGTCATCGGCATGCTTCAGAAGGGCAGCTTCCAATCGGTTGCGATCAACATTGCTCCTGCTGGCCAGCGTGTAGGCCTTGTCGGAGCTGCCTTGAAAGGCAAAGCAACTCAAATCGATTGCTTCGACGCGTGAAACATCGCCCAACCCTCGTACATATGGGCATGTCCCGTCCGCGCTCTTATAGACTGCCATCGAACTGGGATTTATCCGGGCTTTGCTGCCGATCGTGCCGCAACCCGCCAGTGAAACACCGACTATAAAGACCAATGCAAACCGTATTATGTTCATTACCATATCCCCCGACTTGGTGAACATAGGTTTACGATTGACGCGAGCCGGAGTCGAGTTGAGATCGAACGGAATTGGTCTGATCGGCAGTCTCCTGGATAATTGCCGCGCATTCAATTATGAATTACGACAATTATAGAGCCCCCCCCCTTAGACTGCTACCCTTTGGTAGGGACGCGTCATTACCGTAACACTTACCTCTCCTAATGCGGCCTTGAGGTTACTTCTTCCATGAAGAAAATAGGCTAGCTTGCGCAAGCTGCCACTCAATAACGCAACCCGGTATCAAGCCGATAGAATAGCAGCCCCAATGGCCCCTTGCCCGGCGCGCGGGCCGGCATCCTCCGCACGGCTTGCCGAACCGCAAGCGACGCCCGTTCGATCGCCCAGCGGATTTCCGCCTCCCCGACGCCATCGTCACCGGCCGCCGCGAGGATGGTTGCGTGCGCGGCATAGGCCGCCGGGCCGAGGATGTGATTGACCTGATGCGGCGTCGCAATCGGATGGGTATAGGCGGAGGCGGCGGCGGTAGAAGCCGCGCGCGCTGCCGCGGCGGCGGCGGGGTCGCCGACCTCGCGTGCGACGGCGTGGGCCGCCCAGGCGATTTTACGCAGCGTTGCGGTCCGTGTGCCACCATCGGCAAAGACACGGCTTTCCGCGATCGCATCGCGCGGACGCGTATCGTCCAGCGCCTTCGCCTCGAATATGGGCAGTGTCCGTTCCGCACAGTCGGCGGCCCAGCGGGCGATATGGCGCAGATCCTCGATGGTCAGTTGCGGTGCGCCGGGGTCATGATCCATTATTTACGGTCCTGGGTGGATGACGGCGATCGGAATCGCCCGGTCAGCAACGGCGACCATAGCCGCAGCCCGCGCTCGATGTCTCCGGGCGTCGTTTCAGCCGGGCGATCCGCATGGTTCTCCGGCGTCGTCATGAATTACCGTGACAGTCCACTTTTCTAACTCTTCACCGCAAGGCATGACAATAGCGGATTGTCACCCATCCCTCACCTGACAGCCATTGGCGCATCCGTTGCGCCGCTCGTAATCGACTTGCGCTGCGGCCACATCTTCGATCCGCGTTTCGGCCCAATCGATCATGAAGCGCAGCGCCGCGAGAAGTTCGCGACCGAGTGGCGTGATGCCATAGGTGACCGTCACGGGCATCGTCGATTCGACCGCGCGCGTGACGAGTCCGTCGCGCTCGAGCGACCGCAGTGTCTGGCTGAGCATCTTCTGCGAAATGCCGTCGATTTGTCGTTTCAGTCTGTTGAAACGCATATCCTCCGCGCCGAGCAACAGCAGGATCAGAACGCTCCATTTATCTCCGATCCGATCGAGCAACTGCCGTGTCGGGCAATTGCCGGCATAGACGTTGCCGCGTGAAGCGCCGGTTTCGTGAAGGTAACCTGATGTGGAGAAAGTGCCGTCTTGCATGGGGAGTTTCTATAGCCAACTAGGTCTCTGTTGGAAACCACCGGAGATCATTGATGAAAGTTGCAGTTCTGGGCGCGAGCGGTCGCGCCGGGTCGGAGATCACCAAGGAACTCGCGGGTCGTGGGCATCAGGTCGTTGCCATCGCCCGCAAGCCCGATGCGATTGTCGACGCGCCGGATGTCACGGCGATCGCGGGCGATGCATCAAATCCGGCTGAGCTTGCCGAGCTGATCCGCGGCAGCGACGCCGTGATCAGCGCGCTGCATTTCGACGTGCCGCCCGACACGCTGCTCTCTGCGTTACGGCAGGCGGGCGTGGGGCGGCTGCTGATCACCGGCGGCGCGGCCAGTCTTGAGGTCGCGCCCGGCCAGCGCCTGATCGATTCACCCGACTTCCCGGAGGAATGGAAGGGTGCCGCGATGGGCGGGATCGCTTTCCTGGACGACCTTCGCAAGGAGACAGCCATCGACTGGACCTTCTTCTCGCCCGCCGCGCTCATCTTCGAAGGCCCGCGCCTCGGCCAATACCGATCAGGCGGCGACCAGCTCGTTACGGATGATGCCGGGGACAGCAAGATCAGCTTCGCGGACTACGCCATCGCCATGGTCGATGAACTGGAACAGAAGAACCATAGCCGGGCACGATTCACCGCCGCCTATTGAGAGAGATGTCCCGAATGGCCGCTATCATGCCTGGGAAGCTGATAGCGGTCGGGGATATGGGGACGGCTTCCTTCACCCCTCAGCCGCCCCCGCGCTTCGCGATGCAGACTTTTCCGTGAGCGTCGAACAATCAGCCGGCGCGCGATCTTAACCAGGCGACCAAGGAGCTTTGCGCGATGCCGTCCGGGTCGCTCGACGTGGTCAGCGTGTGCCGATGGCGGGCACGGCACGATCGCTTTGCTGCGTCGCCCCTGAGCGCGACTTGTCGGGCCGGCGGATAACGAGGTCGACCTGACCCCGATTCATCCGCTCGCTTTGGAACCGGCCCGTTCCGCACCCGTTTATTGACCAGACCTGACGCAAGGAGGCATCATGTCCGAACTCAACACAGCACCGTGGGAAAAGGAACTGCGCGCGCTGCTCGATCAGATCCAGGCGCAACCATCGCGCGACGCGACGACGGAACGCCAGCGCATCGTCGTGCTGAAGAACCTGATCGCAACGGGAGGCCGAAAGGCCGCGTGATAGCGACGCCCCGGCGATTGACGAATGCCACGCCGTCGAGCGGATCGATTCACTTCCGTCACCGCCCAAGCCAATCAGCGGCGGCGAGGACCGCCACCTGGTGCCCTGCCCGCTCTTTGACATGACGATTATCCAGACAGCCTGGTAACCGACCGGCATTGCCTGTTCTTTCGCTGCACCCGGCCGATCAAGGTAAACAACACCTTAATCCGTCCCGCCCCGGCACGCTCCAAAACAGGGGCTGGCAAGCGGCACCGCTTTGCCGGAGATAGCCTCGTATGAGTTGGCGACTCCCCTTCGCGGCTGGCCGCAAGACCCTTGGCGTTCAGCTAATCACGCCATTGCTGTTCGGCGCCGCGTTGTTCGTCGGCACGATCGGCCTGATCGCCGCGCCGTCACCGGCCACGACCGCCGCGCCAAAGCCTGCGCCCGCCCAGCCCGTAACGCCGACGCCGGTCCCCAAGGCTGCCGCTACGCCAGCGCCTGTCCCGGTCGATACGCGCTTTGTCGTGAAGCGCATACTGGCGGTCGAAGGCCCGATGCGGCAGGGCGATTCCTACTGGGACGAAAGCGGCGCCCCGGCTGGACCGATTGTCGTCACCATCGACCTTGCCGCGCAAACCCTGTCGGTGTTCCGCGCCGGTTATGAGATCGGCACCGCCGTCATCATCTATGGCGCCGATGAAAAGCCGACGCCGCTCGGCATCTTTCCGATCACGCAGAAGGACGCCGATCACGTCTCCAACCTGTACGACGCGCCGATGCCGTACATGTTGCGCCTGACCAATGACGGCATCTCGATCCATGGCAGCAAGGTCGGCGACGGCTTTGTCACCCATGGCTGTGTCGGGATCCCCACCGCGTTCGCGAAGAAGCTGTTCGGCGTGGTCAAGCTTGGCGACAAGGTGATCGTCACGCGCGGCGAATTACTCAACCTGGGCGACGCCATCACCGCGGCTTGAGGGGACAAGTCCGGTCAGCGCATCATCACGCTAAAATCCCGCCCGCGATAGCTGCGTCCGCAAATTCTGCAGCACGCGCCCCGATACGGGCGACAGCTCACGCGCGGGCTCGCCCTTGCGCAGGCGTTCGCGGTCCTTTTCCGATGGTTCGATGCGGCGCACCCGGACCGGCGCCTGGCCTTGCGTCTTCATGCCGAGCAATTCCGCCGCACCACGCGACAGGTCGATGATGCGCGCTCCCTTCACGAACGGCCCGCGATCGTTGACCCGCACCACGATGCGCCGCCCGCTATCGAGCGCGGTCACCTCGACATAGCTCGGCAACGGCAGCGTCGTGTGCGCGGCGGTAACCCAGCCGGGGCGGAAGCGTTCGCCGTTCGCGGTGCGGTTGCCGGATTCATTGCCGTACCAGCTGGCATAACCGAGCACGTCATATCCGGGGTCGGCGGCCGGCACATAGGTGGTGCCGCGGATCTGATAAGGCTGGCCGATCCGGACCGGCAAGTCGCTCACCGGCCGGAAATTACCGCCACCACAGGCCGACAGCATCAGAACGCCTGCCGCCGTGCCCCCGATCCGTATCGCCCGTGATGCCCGCATGCGCACAATCCTAGAGCAGTATCGATCCGATTGGAATCTCCCCTCGATCGACGGCGAACCAAGGGCGCGGCTCATGCGTTTCATCACCGACACCCTTGATCGGAAGCCGTTATGCTGACCACCATCCCGCTCAACCCCACCGCCGTCGAGATCGTCGCCGAGGGCGATCTGACCCGCGACGACGTCACGCGCGTGCTCGCCGATATCGCGTTGATGCTGGGGACGACCGACCGGCTCGACCTGCTTGCCGATGTGCGCGGGCCGCTGCATTATTCGTTCGGCATCTTCGCCGAAGAGATGAAGCATCTACCGGAGATTTTCCGTATCGTCCGCGCGCTTGGGCGGGTCGCGGTGATCGCCGATGAAAGCTGGATCCGCACTGCGGCGAAGATCGAATCGAAGCTGATCCCCGGCGTCGATTATGAGGTCTATTCGCGCGCCGAGGCCGCCCATGCGCGCGAATGGCTGTTGCGCCATACAGACGTCGCCCACCAGGCCGCCTGACCCGGGATTAGTGCCAGAGGCTGTCGCTCCAACCACGCATCGCGTCCGCGTCGGCGTTGAGGGCAAGCCAGAAGGCGTGGCGGTAATACCCTTCCCACAAATACACATCGACCAGGAACAACACGACCAGGCCGATGAGAATCCAGGCGAACACGCCCAGCCCCTCGCCACTCTCGCGCGTGACGATTTCGCGCTCGACGACGCGACGATCCGAGCCTTTGCGCCGGTCGAGATCGTGATAGACTTGCCGGACACGACGATCGCCGGTCCGGCGTTCCGATGTAGAATTGCGCGCCACGGGTGATCGCCCTTTTCGAACGTGGAGAATCGGCGTAAGCCGGCATCGGTTAAGATTTTACATCCGATCCGGAGCTAAGCGGACACCGCCAAGGCCGGATGCAGGATAGGACGGGCGGGTGGCGCACGACCGGCCGGACATCACCCCCCATCTCACGCAAAAAGCGTCTCGCGCAAAAAGCGACATGGCCGAAGGCCCGCCTGTCGCTTTACGCTTCTCCCGCCCCCGAAACATTCTAGAATGACCGGCAGGAGGACGACATGGGCATTCTTGATTTTCTGTCGAAGCAATTCATCGACGTCATCGACTGGACCGAGCAGCCGGGCGATCTGGCGATCCGTTATCCGGCGCAGGATAAGGAAATTCAGAACGGCGCGCAGCTGACGGTGCGCGAAGGACAAAAGGCGTTCTTCTATAACGAAGGCAAGATCGCCGACGTGTTCGAACCCGGGCTGCACACGCTCGATACGTCCAATCTGCCGATCCTCACCGCCCTGCTCAACTGGGACAAGGGGTTCGCCTCGCCATTCAAGTCGGACCTGTATTTCTTCACCACGAAGGAACAGGCCGGGCTGAAATGGGGTACGCCACAGCCAATCACGGTGCGCGACGCGGAATTCGGGCCGCTGCGCATCCGCGCATTCGGCAGCTATTCTTTCCGCCTCGACAATATCGCGGTATTCGCGGCGAAGCTGATGGGCACGCTCGAAAAACTGACCGTCGCCGATGTCGAATCGCAGCTGCGCGGCGCGATCGCCACTGCGCTCGCGTCGGGCCTGGGCGGCGGGAGTACGGCGTTCGTCGATCTTGCGGCTGATCAGGCGGCGCTATCGGAACGGCTCAAAACGGCCGTCGCGCCGGCGTTCGAGGCCTGGGGCCTGACCTGCTGCACCTTCTTCGTTGAGAGCCTGTCGCTACCGGATAACGTGCAGGAGTATCTCGACAAGGCGAGCTCGATGCGCGTGGTCGGCGATCTCGACCGTTATGTGAAGTTCCAGACCGCCGATGCGATCGGCACCGCCGCCGCGCAATCGGGCGGCGTGGCCGGAATTGGCGCGGGCGCGGCGGCTGGCCTGGCGATCGGCCAGAGCATGGCCGGTGGTTTGGGCCCCAGTGGTTTGGGCCAGGGTGGCGGTGGATCGGGTGGCACGGGCGAGGATCCGTACGCGATGATCCAGAAGCTTCACGGCCTGCTCGTCGCCGGTGCGATCACGCAGGAGGAGTTCGACGGCAAAAAGGCGGCGCTGCTGGCCAAGATCGGCTGAGGCGTGCTCGACGCGACCTGTCCCAATTGCGGCGCGGCGATCCATTTTCGATCCGCCGACCTGCCCGCCAAGGTGTGCGACTATTGCCGCAGCCTGGTGATGCGCAACGGCGACCAGCTCGAAGTGATCGGGCAGGTCGCCGAGGTGCCGGAGGATGTCAGCCCGTTGCAGATCGGCACGCGCGGCAGCGATGGCGGGATGGGCTTCGAACTGATCGGACGCGTCCGCTGGCGCTGGAGCGATGGGGCCTGGAACGAGTGGCTCGCGCTGTTCGATGACGGGTCATCGGCGTGGCTGGGCGAAGCGATGGGCCGCTATATGCTGTTGCGCGCGGTCGAACATGGCGCCGGCCGGACCGAGGCGGTCAAGAGGTTGCGCGACGACCAGCCGATCGAACTGGGCACCGACGCGACGATCGACGGAATCGAGTATCGCGTGACCGATATCAAGCAGGTGACCTGCGTCGCCAGCGAGGGCGAATTGCCGTTCAGCGCACCGGACGGGCTGACGATCATCAGCGTCGACCTGATGGCGCGCGACGGACAGAGCGCGAGCTTGCAGAAGGAGGGTGGCGAGGTGAGCGTTTATGCCGGACGCTATGTCACCCTGGGCGATCTGCGGCCGACCAATCTGCGCGCGTTCGATGGCTGGCCAATGCCGCAATTCGCCGCATGAGCAGCGCTCCTCCCATATCTCCCTGGGCCAAATCTCCCGAGGTGACCGCCACCACCGTCCGCGCGCTGTCCTGCACCAATTGCGGCGGAACCATCGCATTGCGTGCGGCGGGCATTACCGTATCGCTAGTGTGCGAACATTGCGGCACGACGCTCGATGCGACCGACCCGGCGCTGCGCATCATCGCCCAGGCCAGCGAAGCGATGAAACGGCCGGAGATTCCGCTCGGCACGCGCGGCGATCTGCGCGGGACGACGTGGGAGGTGGTCGGCTATATGGAGCGTAGCGACGGCGAGGCCGGCTGGGCGGAATATCTGCTGTTCAACCCCTATCGCGGTTATGCTTTCCTGATCGATGACGGGCGGCGCTTCAGCCTCGGCCTACTGATGGACCGGCTGCCCAATCATACCGGCGGCGCGATCACCGTCGATGAGCAAGCCTATAGTCGCTTCGGCTCGACCTATGGCACCTGGGTTCATTTCGTGGTCGGCGAATTCTACTGGCGCGTCGCGGTCGACGAACATGTGCTGGTGACCGATTTCGTCCGCCCCGGCACGATGCTGTCGTGCGAGGAGAATGACGGCGAGCGAACCTGGACCCGTTCGGATCTGCTCGACCGTGGGGCAGCGGAAGCGGCGTTCGGCCTGCCGCGCCGTCCGGTCGACAATGGCGGTACGCCGGCACCACATGAGCCTTCACCGTATCGCGGCCGAATGATCGAGGCGCTGATCATCGGCCTGGTCGCGATCGTCACTTTGTTCGTCATTGCGATCGGCGCGAGCGGACACAGCCGGGTGACCAGCGCGGAAATCGCGGTACAGCTCGACGGCGCGGCCACGACCAGAGTGATCGGCCCGGTCGAACTGCCCGCGAAGAGCAGCGCAGTCGGCATCCATGCGGACGTGCCGCAACTCGACAATAGCTGGATCGAGCTGGATTATTCGCTGGTCGACCGGCGCACGCAGCAAAGCTTCGACGTCTACGCGACGGCGGAGAGTTATCATGGTCGCGACAGCGACGGCCCGTGGAGCGAGGGCAACAGCAGACCCGACACACGACTGTCGAGTATCCCGCGCGGTTCCTATGATCTTGTGGTCGAGGCGACCGGGCATCGCTGGCAAGCGAACAGCGTGTTTGGCGCGACGCCGATCTTCGCGCAGTCGGAGACCATCCCGGTGCGTATCACGGTCGAGCGCGGTGGCGTGTTCGGCGGCAATGTCGCGCTGGCGCTTTTCCTGCTGCTGATCTGGCCGGTCATCGCGACGTTCAAACACTGGAATTTCGAGCGTCGGCGCATGGCGCCGGTCACCGGATCGGAGGACGATGAATGAGCCGGATGTCGATCCTCTACGCCATGTTCAGCCTTGGCGTCGTCGCGCTGTTCGTTGTGGCGTCACGCGACGGTTTCTCGCCCTTCGCCGATGGCGGCGCGCGCGGTATCGGCGGTATCGGCGGCCGCTCCACGATCATCGGCCCGACGCACAAATGACACTCTCCCAAAGCCCCTTCACGTCAGCGCAAAGGAATAGCTCATGCTGTCCAGCACCGTCCTTCTCGCCACCCTGCTCTATGCCGGACTCGGTCTGGTCGTTTTCGTTGCCGGCTTCTGGCTGTGGGACCGACTGACCCCGGTCGATCTATGGGGTGAGATCTGCAAGAACCAGAATGTCGCGCTCGGCAACATGGCCGCGGGCATTGCCATCGCCATCTCGATCATCATCGCGGCGGCAATCCATGGGTGACGTTTGCCATGGATGAGGGAGCACCCGGCGCTTCCTCACCCGCCCCCATGACCACGCGCCTCGGCGGCGCATTGCTCGTTTCGGCATTCGTCGTCGCCACCTGCGGGCTGATCTACGAACTGCTCGCCGGCACGCTGGCCAGTTACCTGCTCGGCGACAGCGTCACGCAATTCTCGATCGTCATCGGCACCTATCTGTTCGCAATGGGCATCGGATCATGGTGCTCGCGCTATGTCCGCGACAATGAACTCGCGGTGTTCGTGCGCGTGGAAATCCTGATCGCGGCGATCGGCGGGGCGTCGGCGGCGGTGCTGTTCCTGCTGTTCGACCGCGTCGCCGACTTCCGCATTCCGCTTTATGGCCTGGTGCTGGTGATCGGCGCACTGGTCGGGCTGGAAATTCCGCTGCTGATGCGCATCCTGAAGGATCGGCTCGAATTCGGCGACCTGGTGTCGAAGGTGCTGACCTTCGATTATGTCGGCGCGCTCGCTGCGTCCCTGCTCTTTCCATTGCTGCTCGTGCCGCATCTCGGGCTGATGCGCACCGGCTTCCTGTTCGGCCTCGCCAATGTCGGCATCGCCATCGTGCTGATCATGATGCTGCCGGACAGGCGCCGCCTGCGCACCGAACTGGTCGCGGCGATCCTCGTCGCGGTGGCGCTCGCCGCCGGGTTCGCGGGTTCGGAAAAGCTGCAGCGCACCGCCGAAGTCGCGGCTTATGGCGAGCCGATCCTGTATGCGGCATCGACCCCCTATCAGCGCGTCGTGCTGACCAAACGCGGTACCGACCTGCGGCTCTATCTCAACGGCAATCTGCAATTCTCCTCGCGCGACGAATATCGGTATCATGAGGCGCTGGTTCATCCGGTGATGTCGCGCAGCAAGTCCCCACGCGATGTGCTGATACTCGGCGGCGGCGATGGCCTGGCGGTGCGCGAAGTGCTGAAATATCCAAGCGTGCGATCGGTCACACTGGTCGATCTCGATCCCGAAATGACCACCTTGTTCACGCGCAGCGACATGCTCGCCACACTCAATCACTATGCCTTTCGCTCGACCAAGGTACATGTGATCAACGCCGATGCGTTTCGCTGGCTGCGCACCAACACGCGGACCTTCGATGCGGTACTGGTCGATTTCCCCGATCCGACCAATTTCGCGGTCGGCAAACTCTATACCGTCAGCTTCTACAAGGAACTGACGCGTGCGCTCGCTCCCGGCGCGGTCGCCAGTGTGCAAAGCACCTCACCGCTGGTTGCACCCCGCGCTTACTGGACCGTCGCGACGACGCTTGAGGCGGCCGGGCTTATCACGCGCGGTTATCATGTTTACGTGCCGAGCTTCGGCGAATGGGGTTTCGTGCTTGCGTCCAATCGACCGATCGGCACGCCCGGGCCGTTGCCCGCGGGCCTGCGTTTCCTGACTCCACAGACCGACCGGCTCGCCTTTGTCTTCCCACCCGATATGGCGCGGCGTGCGGTGCCGGTGAACCGGCTCGACAATCAGGCACTGGTGCGTGAATTCGAGGCGGAATGGTCCGTGTACGAAGGGTGAGCGTTTCCCGCCGCACGCTGATTGCCGGATCGGTCGCCGGCGCCGCCGCGATCGGCACGGGCGCTATGGTGTGGCAGGGGCACGAGGCGATCATGCCCGGGACATTGGCCGGCGCGGATTTCGCGCGCGGACATCGTTTACGTGACGGTGCCGCCTTCCCTGCTCCGACCTCGGAGATCCGGACGGATATCGCGATCCTCGGCGGCGGGGTCGCTGGCCTGTCGGCGGCCTGGGCGCTGGCCGATGCGGGCGTGACCGATTTCCGTCTGTTCGAGTTGGAGGACCGCACCGGCGGTAATGCGCGCGGCGGCAAGAATGCCGTATCGGCTTATCCACTCGGCGCGCATTATCTGCCGATCCCCAATGAAGAGACCAAGGGCGTGGTGCGACTGCTCGAACGGCTCGGCATCGTCACCGGCTGGCAGGATAGCAAGCCGCTCTACGATCCGTACCAACTCGTCTCCGATCCCGATGAGCGTTTGCTCCATCTCGGCAAATGGCAGGAGGGGCTGGTGCCGACGATCGGCCTGACCCCGGCCGACAAGCACGACCTCGACGCATTCTTCGCCGCCATGGCGTCATTTCGCGATCGCCGCGATGCGACGGGTCGTCCGGCCTTCGCGATCCCGATGGAGCTGAGTTCGCGCGATCCCGACTTGCTGGCGCTCGACCGGCTCAGCGTCACCGCCTGGCTCGACGCGCAAGGCTGGCGCTCGCCGGTGCTGCGCGGTCATGTCCGTTACGCCTGTCGCGACGATTACGGCACCGAACCCGACCAGACATCGGCCTGGGCCGGGATCCATTATTTTGCGGGACGTCGCGAGCATTCGGCCAATGCCGGCGCGGATACGGTACTCACCTGGCCGGAGGGCAATGCTCATCTTGCCGGGCGCATGGCCGCGCGACTCAAGGACCATCTCACTTGCGGCCAGATCATCCACCGCGTGCGGCCCGGTAAAACAGGAGTGGAGATCGACAGTTTCGATGTCGCCAGCGGAACCGGAACACGCATCACGGCGCGCGCGGTAATCCTGGCGATGCCGCACTTCGTCACCGCGCGCGTTCTGCCGGCCGGGACCGCCGATGCGGCCGGGTTCGGCTATGCGCCGTGGATCGTCGCCAATGTCACGGTCGACCGCGCGCCCGCCAGCGCGGGGTTCGATCTTGCCTGGGACAATGTGTCCTGGACCAGTAAGTCGCTCGGTTATGTCGTCGCCACGCATCAATCGCTCGCTTCAACGCCGGGTCCGACCGTACTCACTTGGTACATGGCAATGTCCGACACGACGCCGGCCGCCGCGCGGCGCGAACTGCTCGACCGGCCGCTCGAGCATTGGCAGGACATGGTGCGCGCCGACCTGATCGAGACCAATCCCGATCTCAAGGGCGCAATCCGGCGCATCGACGTGTGGCGCTGGGGCCATGCGATGATCCGCCCGACGCCGGGTTTCTTCTGGAGCGGCGCGCGCGAGAAAGCCGCGGCGCCACAGCCGCCCTTGTTCTTCGCGCATTCCGACCTGAGCGGCCTGTCGCTGTTCGAGGAAGCGCATTATCGCGGCACGCTCGCCGCGCAGGATGCGATGGCGTATCTCGGCATTCCGCATAGTGACTTGTTGATCTAGATAGAGGGTGCCAGCCCGCTCCCCCTCCCGGCCACCCACAGCGTATCCTGAATGGGTGGCCGGGAGGGAGCGGGCTGGCACCGAACCGACGTAAGTCGCAAAGACTCTAGGACGAACGCGTGGATTTCACCGGCACTCATCTCCTGATCGATCTGTTCGGCTGTACCGGACTCGACGACATCGACCGGGTCGAGGCGACCTTGCGCGATACGGTCGCGGCGGCGGGGGCGACCTTGCTCGCATTGCGCCTGCACAGCTTCGGCGTCGGTCAGGGCGTGACCGGTGTGGCGATGCTCGCGGAATCGCACATCTCGATCCACACCTGGCCGGAACGCGATTATGCCGCGGCCGACATCTTCCTGTGCGGACGCAGCCATGATCTCGACGCGGCGCTGGCCACGCTAGCCGGCGGGCTGGGCGCGACGCGTTACGAGCAGCAACGCCTGTCGCGCGGCTATGGCGTGGAGCCGGTACTGACCCGCGCCTGACCGTTCAGGAAAAGATCGGCACCAACAGCGCGGAGAGCAGGACGCATTCCAGCATTCCGATCGAAGCGATGCCGAAACCGTGCAATGCGCTTGTCTTGAGATGGATCGCGAACCAGCGCGACTGCAGCGTGCCGTACCAGATGAACGCGACCGCAATGATCGCCAGCGCGGCCAGGCCCGACCAGGTCCAATGGCATTGCGCGATGGTCGCCGCGAAACCGACCAAGAAAGCGAACGGCGCGGCGACATAGCACTGGCTGTAAAAGGGTTGTTTAAGCGTATCGCGGGTGAACGGCGTACGCTGGCGACGTAACAATCCCGCGGCCATGATCAGCGGGAAGATGCTGAACATCACCAGCCGCATCACCAACAGGCTGGTATCGTCGGAGATCAGCATCGATACGCCCTGATTGTCCTTCACGATCGGGTTCTCGCCGACCAGCGCGAGTTCGATCACATGCGACAGGAGCAGAGTCAGCAGCAGGAACAGCGGCGGGCTCAGCGTATCGGTATATTGCTGCTCCACGTTGTCGCCGAGTTCGGTGTCGGCATAATTCATCATCGCCAGCGGACGCCGCAATGTTCGCCACATGGTGATCGGGTAAAAGATCAACCAGGTCATCACCTCGTACAGGAAATCGTCGAGCGATTTGAGAAACTGTACGAAGCTCATGGATGGTGCCTCCCGTCTTTCCGTGGCCAGCCGCGCCGGGCGGCGCGATCCAGATTGGCGCGCACGATCGCACGGTGGAACGGTGCGATGACGGCCAGATAAACGCGGCCAAGCCGGCCGTGGCAATGCACCACTGTCGTCGCGATCAACACACGCCCCTCACCGGCAGCATCGGCGCGCACCATGATCGAGCTGCGAAAATCGAGATGCCGGTCGTCCTCACCGACGACCAGTTCGCCGGCGGCACGTGACCGCACCGGGAAGAAGCCGATCTGCTCCCCGCCGCGAGCGCGATCGGCGGCGGCGATCTCGCGCGACGACTTGACCCCGACCAGGCGCATCACCGCATCGCGCACTCGCATCAGCGCGCGTATCCACCCCGCCGGCTGTGCCAGCACGGTGCGGGTCAGTGCATCGATATCGTCGGTCGCATCGGCTGACAGCACGATCGCATAGGCATCGAGCAGGTGCGCGCCGGGATAAAGCGGCGCGAGCGCGCTGGCGGTCGGTGCAGGAACGGCGCTGGCCCGGCTCATATCCGCACCCTATCATGGCCTTATCCGATCGTCGCCGGTTTCGCGCGGCAGCGGCTGCGCGGTGCACGCCATAACCTGCCGGGTAATCGACGTCTCCGCGCGGCCATCGCATCTGCACTGCGAATTCAACGCAATGGAGCGAAGCGCATGGCCATCACCTACACGATCATCTTCGATGTCCTGCCGGCCGAGCATGATCGCTTTCTGTCATTGCTGAACGGCGTACTCGACGCGATGCGCGCGGAACCAATGTTCCGCCAGGCTGCGCTTCATCGCGACCCGTCGTCTCCGTATCGCTATATGCTGTACGAAACCTGGGACAGCCATCAGGACGTGCTCGACGTCCAACTGCAGCGCCCGTATCGCACGGCATGGCACGCCGCGCTGCCGACCCTGCTCACGCGCGACAGGGACATCGCGATGTGGGAGCCGGTTCGCCGGGACGGATGGGGTTGACGCGCCAGCGACGCCGCTATGCGTCGCTGGCGCGCTTTACCAGTCGATCCAGTAGCGGCTAGCGCCCCGCGAACCGTCTCAAAGCGTCAGACGGTTGTCTCGGTAAAAGTCGCCAGTTCCGGCTTGGGCAAGCCGCTCGCCTTATAAGTGGCGACCAGTTCCTCCTTGCGCGCGCGCAATTGCTCGCCCAGCGCATCCATATCGAGGCCAGCCTTGCGCGCCTGGCTGAACATGCCCTCCATCCGCGCCTCTTCTTCTCTGACATGGTGCTCGATCTGTTCGGACAGCACCTTCACCTTGGCGTCGTAATAATCGTCGTCGGGGCTGCCCGCCTCGATCTCGGCGATCAATACCTTGGCGCCGTCATGCTCGACATAGGCTTCCTTGAGCAAATCTTCCTCCACATGCCCCTCACAGGCTGGATAGAAGATCTCCTCCTCGATTGTGGCGTGAACCGTCAGTTCCATGCACACTTGCATCGCGATCTTTTGCTTCTTCGAGGCGCTGGTTGCGCCTTCAAACTGTTCGAACAGTTCCTCCACCGTGCGGTGGTCTGCCTTGAGAAGAGCGATTGCGTCCTGGTTGTTTGAATCCGGCATGTGAAATCTCCCTATTCTGCCGGTTTAACTTCAAGCCATCCGCTTCGTTCCACCATCTCCCCTGTTGCGAGTCGTTAGCGCGGACCATTGATTTGCATCAATAATATATCATTGGGGGGCATTGGCCCGCCGCCCCAACCAATACAGGGGCTGACGAACCGGTTCAGGAACGATGCGGTCAGCGGATCGTATGATCGTTACAGGCCCAACCCGGGCCCGAGAGGATCATCATGAAATTCCTGTATGCAGCCGGCCTGGCGCTGGCGATGCTCGGCGCATCCACCTCCGCCAGCGCACAGAGTCGTGACCAATCACGCCAGACCGAGCAATATCGCGACGGCGACCGCCGCGATGCCCGTTCGGATGATCGCCGCTACGACCGTCGCGATGATCGTCGTGCCGATCGGCGTGTTGATCGTCGGGGCGATCGCCGCGACTACCGCCGTTATGGCCGCAACAACCGCGGCAATCATTATGGCTGGAACAACCACAATCGTCAGCATTGCCGCACCGAATGGCGCCACCACCGCAAGGTGCGCATTTGCCGCTGAAGCATGAGGGGCGGCGTCATCTCGCCGCCCCTTATCCGGAGAGAATGAGTTGGGCCCCTGTCACCATAAATGCTTGCCGTCGATAACCGTGACTGGCCAGTCCGCCGGCTCGAAATCGTCGAGCAGCCGCGCGTTCACCGCGATGCGCCGCGTCTTGCCGTCCCAGCTTCCATCCATTTCGAATGCCGGACTGTCGGCATAAAGGTCGCACCCACAGGCACTGCAGAAATGATTGGCGATGGTCTTCGAATTCCAGCGATAGACCGCATCGCTATCGGCCTGCGTCACCTTGACCTGTTCGGGTTTGTAATAGGTGTAGAGATGCCCTCGCTTCGAACAGAGCGAGCAAGTGCAGCGCGTCAGCGCCTCGGGCAATTCGCCATCGATCTCGAAGGCGTTGCGATGGCAGTGGCAGCGTCCGGTCAGTGTCATATCGGCTCTCCCTTATCTTCGGTGATAGCGTCCATTGAGGCAGTGTGAGCGACCTGAACGGCGGAATACAGCCATATTCAGCAACGATTTCAAAACCCGCGCGTAGTTTCCTGAGTCGCCCGCCCGAGACAGACCTGGTTGGGCAGAGAGGAAGCAACTCCATGAAAATCACTCATATCATCGCCGCCGGCCTCCTCGTTGCCGGCATCGGCGTGTCGGCCGACGCCGACGCGCAATCTCGTCACGGCCGCGGCGGATACGGCCAGCACGATCGCGGCTGGGATCGGCACGACAATCGCGGCTGGAACGACCGCGGCCGTTATGGTCGGGGCTGGCAGGGCCGGAACTGGAATGACCGGCGCTGGGGCGGTCGAGGTTGGAACGGCGGCCGCCGTTATGGCTGGGACCGTCCCTATGGCTGGCACCGGCGCCATGGCTGGTATCGCCCATATCGATCACGGTGCTGGACCGAATGGGACTGGGATCGCCCGGTACGCGTTTGCCGCTGAGCGGACGCTGGGGAGCGGCAAGCCGCTCCCCTTTTCGTTGTGCGACCGATGACAAGCACCGTTCTGCCGGTGTAACGATCATGGGTTCGCGTGGCTGGTCCGGTGTCGCCGCACCGTGCTCCCGCGAGCGCCTTTGGTCAGTCCCGGGAGACGCAACGATGAGCACCATCACCACCACCGACGGCACCGAAATCTATTACAAGGACTGGGGCAAGGGCCAGCCGATCGTGTTCAGCCATGGCTGGCCGCTGAGCGCCGACGATTGGGACGGCCAGATGCTGTTCTTTCTGCAGCAAGGTTATCGCGTGATCGCGCACGACCGGCGTGGCCATGGCCGGTCGAGCCAGACCGCCACCGGCAATGAGATGGACACCTATGCCGACGATCTGGCCACCCTGTTCGAGCATCTCGACCTGAAGGACGCGGTGATGATCGGCCATTCGACCGGCGGAGGCGAAGTCGCGCGCTATCTCGGTCGCCACGGCACTGCGCGCGTCGCCAAGGCGGTGCTGATCGGTGCGGTGCCGCCAATCATGGTCAAGTCCGATGCCAATCCCGGTGGCCTGCCGATAGAGGTGTTCGACGGTTTCCGCACCGCGCTCGCCGCCAATCGCGCGCAGATGTACAAGGAAGTACCCGTCCCCTTTTATGGCTATAATCGCGATGGTGCGACGATCAGCCAGGGGATCATGGATCATTGGTGGCTGCAGGGCATGGCCGGATCGATGCTGGCACATTATGAATGCATCAAAGCGTTTTCCGAGACGGACTTCACAGAAGATCTCAAGAAGATCGATGCCCCCTGCCTGATCCTGCACGGCGACGACGACCAGATCGTGCCTTATCAGGATGCTGCCCTGCTCTCGGCAAAGCTGGTGCAGAAGCCGACGCTGAAAATCTATCCGGGCTTCCCGCACGGCATGTGCACGACACATGCCGACGTGATCAATCCCGACCTGCTTGCCTTCATCAAGGGCTGAGCACGACATGAGCGATCCGGCCGCCCTGATCGAGCGCCTGGCACTTGCCCCCCATCCCGAGGGCGGCTGGTATCGCGAAACGATGCGCGAAGCTGCCCCGGGCGGCGGCCGGGGCCTGGCCACTGCGATCCTGTATCTGCTCGAAAAGGGCGAACGCTCGCACTGGCACCGCGTCGATGCGGTCGAGCTATGGCTGTGGCACGCCGGTGCGCCGCTCACCCTGCTGATCGACGATGGCCAACACCATGAGCATTTGCTCGGCAATAATGTGCTGGCGGGCCAGACGCCGCAGGCCGTCGTCCCGGCGGGCGCCTGGCAATCCGCCGAGGCGCAGACCGGTTGGGCGCTGGTCAGTTGCGTGGTGACACCGGCCTTCGAGTTTTCCGGGTTCGAACTGGCGCCGGCCGGATGGGCGCCAAGGTAAGCCACATATTCACTTTAGTACTTGATATATAATGACAAATACAAGATCTCAGCCGAGACGGCGGCCGGAACGATGTGCGACATAGGGTGTCCCATATCTCCCTGCCCTTGCAGTCCTGTCCACTCGTTCCCGCAGCCAGGGCACTGAGCGATTCAACCATCGCATAATATCCGACATGTCATCCCTTGTCGGACTTCCCGCGCATTCTTTCTCCCCGCGCATTCTTTCTCCCCGCGCATTCTTTCTCCCCGCGCATTCTTTCTCATTGTCGAAAACAGGATAGCAAAGAGGCCATGGGCGCAACGGCCTCGCGCAAACATTCAATGCTCTAACCCGCCGTTTCGAACCCAATGGTCCGCCGTTCGAGATCCACAGCGCTGAGCCTGACGGTTATCGCATCACCCGGCTCCAGTCCCTTCGTCGCGACCCGCGCGACCACCGGCAGGTCGCGCAACTGGATGCGTGCACCGCGATCGTCGACATCGGTCACGATCGCCGGAAAAGTCTCGCCGATCCGGTCGCGCAGCATCACCGTCTCCGCCAGGTCGATCACCGCCCGGTCGATCTGTCCGCTCAGCGCGTCGGCCCGCGCCATGACCTTCGGCAGCCGGGGGAATGCCGCCGTCACGACCTCAGGCACCGGCTGACCATTGGCGATCGCCAGTGTGGCGCGCACGACATAACGATCGGCAAGCCGGCGCAGCGGCGCGGTCGCATGGGCATAGGTCGCGGCCATCGCCGCATGCCAGGGCACTACGCCGTCACGATACGGCACATAAGACGCCCCTTCACCCGCGCGCCGGATCGCGAGCATGAATGCCGCATGTTTGGCATCGGCGGGATTCAGCGTGCGCTGGAACTCGGCCAGCGTCACGCCGGCCGGCCAGGTCAGGCCATATGCGACAGCGGTCAGCCTTAGCCGCTTTACCGCGCGGTCATCGGGTGCCGCCATCACGCGGAACAGCCCGGTGTGATGCGCTTGCAGCATATCGGCGATGGCGAGATTGGTGGCCAGCGACAGCGCGGCGTTGCGCGCTTCGGACACCAGACTCGGGCGGAAGCGCAGGTCGTATGTGCCATCGTCAGCGCGCTCGACCTCTTGTTCGGGCGGATCGACCCGCGCCGCGCCGCGCCGGTCCTCGGCGCCCTGGATACGGTTCGACAGTTCGATGAAGTCCGCCGGCAGGTCCGTGTCGCGTACGCTGTCATAGGCGAGCTTGGCGGTGCTGCGGATGATTGCGCGCTCGGAACCGTCGAGCTTTACAGCGCCATCGTCCGCCACCCTGACAGTGAAGATCACGGCCGGGCGCGGCCCACCCGGCAACAGGCTGGCCGCGCCTTCGCTCAGCACCGAAGGATAGAGCCCCGCCTTGCCATCGGGGAGATACTGTGTCGCGCCGCGCCGCCAGGCTTCCAGATCGATCGCATCGCCGTCATCGACGAACCAGGCGACATCCGCGATCGCATAGTGCAGCACGATATCGCCGCCGCTGCGCTCGATCGCGAATGCTTGATCGAGATCGGTCGACGTGGCGGGGTCGAGCGTGACGAAGGGGCGGTCGGTGCGGTCGATATGCTGGGTCGGTGCTCGCTTTGCCGCAACACCGGCAGCGGCCAGCACCTCGGCAGGAAATGACTCGGGCACCTGGAATTGGGTTCGGATCGCGGCCAGACCGAGCGCGAGTGCACTGTTCGGATCGGCAAGCGTCTTCATCAGCGGCTTTCTATAGCGGGTTCCGATCCAGCGGCTCCCGCCCTCAGGGCGTCGAGTTCCCGGTCGATAATCCGTGCGAATGACGCCGCGAGCGTGTCCACGTCCAGATCGGGGCGCATCAGGTGGTGATGCATCAGCCCAAGTGACAGAGTCGGAATCATGTCAGCCAGATCTTCTTTTTCTTTCGGTGAGCCCTTCCCCTCCGAAAGCATCTCAAGGGCCTCGAGCATCATCGTGTGGCTATCGGCCAGGATCCCGGAAAAGATACCCGCGATGCGCTCATTGCGTGAGGATTCGGCAATGATTTCGGCAAATAGGCGCCCACCGTCATCGTCACGCTCAGGCTTTGGGCTGACGAACTGATGGAGCCAGTCGCGGACCGCTACACGATCACCCCGATCAATCGCTTCTTTCAGCACGTCATGCGCCATGAATTCTGCGCAATCGTCCTGGACGATCGCCACGACGATATCTTCCTTGCTGGCGAAATCGCGATAAATTTGCCCCACGGCGACCCCCGAAAGTGCGGAAATCTGCGCGACGCCGGTCGCATGAAAACCGTGATCTACGAACAACTTGCTGGCGCAATCCAGGATTTTCCTGCGTCGCAGCTCAGCACGAGTCGGATTATCGATCGCAAAGTTGAGTGGCGGAATCATGCCTATTTCCTGCTCTAAAAGCCTTGACGCTACTAGAGCCTTCGCAGTAGCAGCATAAAAATGAGAGTGAACGGTCACTCACATTAATCGATTCTGGCGGAAATGGCATGGCTTTTTTTCACTACGCGACCCCGTTGATCGCGCTTGCCCTGGTTGGCTGCGGAAAAGCACCGCAACAACCGCCCCCCGGGCCCTCGCCAGTGAGTGTGGTCACCGTGCGCGAACAGTCGGTCATGCTGAAATCGGAGCTGCCCGGTCGGACCGCCGCCTATGAGACGTCGGACGTGCGCCCGCAGGTCAACGGGCTGATCCAGGCGCGCCTGTTCCAGGAAGGTGATCAGGTTCGCGCCGGCCAGCCGCTCTACCGCATCGATTCGGCGCCCTATGCAGCGCAGGTTGCCAGTGCGCGCGCTGCACTTGGCCGTGCGCAAGCGTCGATCGCATCGAGCGCCGCTTTGGCGCGGCGCTATGGCGAACTGGTCGCGATCAACGCCATCGCGCGTCAGGATTACGAGAACGCCATCACTGCGGCGCAACAGGCGCGCGCGGACGTCGCGGCGCAACAAGCGGCGCTGCGCAGTGCACAGATTGATTTGCGCCGGACGACGGTAAGCGCGCCGATCTCGGGCCGGATCGGGCGCTCGGTCTATACCACCGGCGCCCTGGTCACAGCCGCACAGGCGGACGCGCTGACCACGATCCAGCGACTCGATCCAATCTATGTCGACGTGACGCAGGCCAGCGCGGACCTGCTCAGGCTGCGTCAGCAGGTGCTGGCCGGCCAGGTTTCGACTGGCGGCAATGCGCGCGTCCGGCTCAAGCTGGAGGATGGCACGGTCTATCCGATCGAAGGCACGCTGAAGTTCGCCGATGTCTCGGTCGATCCGACCACAGGATCGCAGACCATTCGCGCGGTGTTTCCCAATCCACGCGGGCTGTTGCTCCCCGGCATGTTCGTCCGCGCCGAACTGGCCGAGGGCACTCAGGCACAGGCAATGCTGGTGCCGCAACGCGCCGTCAGCCGCGACGAAAAAGGCAATCCGACCGTCATGGTGGTCGGCGCCGGCGACAAGGTCGAGATACGCGCGCTGAAAACCTCGCGCACGATCGGCGACAGCTGGCTGGTCTCTTCCGGCTTGAAAGCGGGTGACCGGGTGATCGTCGAAGGTGGGCAGATGCTGCGCCCCGGCATGCCGGTCAAGCCGTCGGCCTGGAACCCCAATGCCTCGGCGGCAAAGCCTGCCGGCGCGCCCGCAGCTCAGGCGAAGTAAAGAACCATGGCCCGCTTTTTCATCGATCGCCCGATCTTCGCCTGGGTGATCGCGATCATCATCATGCTCGCCGGCGTGCTGGCGATCAACACATTGCCTGTCGCGCAGTTCCCGACGATTGCGCCGCCTGCCGTCTCGATCACCGCCACCTATCCGGGCGCCGATGCCCAGACGCTCGAGAACACGACGACTCAGATCATTGAGCAGCAGATGAAGGGAATCGATAACCTTCGCTACTTCTCATCGTCGTCGAGCTCGGCCGGTATGGTGACGATCACGCTGACGTTCGAACAAGGCACCGATCCCGACATCGCGCAGGTGCAAGTCCAGAACAAACTGCAAGCGGCAACGCCCTTGCTCCCGCAGGAAGTCCAGCAACAGGGCATCCAGGTGGCCAAGGCGAGCGCCAATTTCCTGCTTTTCATCGGTCTGTATTCCGAGGACGGATCACACAGCGACATCGATCTTGCCGACTATGCCGTTTCCCAACTGCAGGACCCGATGAGCCGCGTGAATGGCGTCGGCGATACGCAGATATTCGGCGCGCAATATGCCATGCGTATCTGGGTCGATCCGCTGAAGCTCAATTCCTATTCGCTGACGATGAGCGACGTGACGACCGCGGTGCGGGCGCAAAACGCGCAGGTATCGGCCGGCCAGATCGGCGCGCAACCAGCGCCCAAGGAGCAGATGCTCAACGCGACGGTGTCCGTCCAGTCGCGGCTGACGACGCCGGAACAGTTCGCCGCGATTACACTGAAGAGCAACACCGATGGGTCGTCCGTGCGGCTGGGCGATGTCGCCCGGGTCGAAATCGGTGCGGAAAACTATGCCGCCTCGGCCAAATATAACGGCAAGGCCGCGGCGGGCATCGGCATCAAGCTCGCGCCAGGCGCCAACGCCCTGGCGACGGTCACTGCCGTGCAGGCGCGCGTTGCCGAGGTCGCCAAGCAGTTCCCACCTGATGTGAAGGTCATCTATCCCTATGACACGACGCCGTTT
Organism: Sphingomonas sp. So64.6b; assembly: GCF_014171475.1. Classification (NCBI taxonomy): domain Bacteria; kingdom Pseudomonadati; phylum Pseudomonadota; class Alphaproteobacteria; order Sphingomonadales; family Sphingomonadaceae; genus Sphingomonas; species Sphingomonas sp. So64.6b. The sequence goes on along the minus strand of NZ_CP048817.1, from coordinate 1,197,349 downwards.
GTCCGGCTGTCGGTCAAGCAGGTGGTGGAGACGCTGATCGAGGCGGTGGTGCTCGTCTTCCTGGTGATGTTCCTGTTCCTGCAGAACTGGCGCGCGACGCTGATCCCGACGATCGCGGTACCGGTGGTGCTGCTCGGCACCTTCGCAGTGATGGCGATCGCCGGCTATTCGATCAACACACTGACCCTGTTCGGCATGGTGCTGGCGATCGGTCTGCTGGTCGATGATGCGATCGTCGTGGTCGAGAATGTCGAACGCCTGATCACCACCGAGCATCTGTCGCCCAAGGAAGCCGCACGCAAGTCGATGGACGAGATCACCGGCGCGCTGGTCGGCATCGCGCTTGTGCTATCGGCGGTGTTCCTGCCGATGGCGTTCTTCGGCGGATCGACGGGCGTGATCTATCGCCAGTTCTCGATCACCATCGTTGCCGCAATGGTCCTGTCGATCATGGTCGCCTTGATTCTGACGCCGGCGCTGTGCGCGACGATCCTGAAACCGCACGACCCCGAAAAGGGCCAGGGTAATGGCTTGCTCGCGCGCTTCTTCCGCTGGTTCAACGACAAGTTCGAGCGCGGCCAGAACAAATATGAGGGCGGCGTGAAGGGCATGGCGCGCGGCTGGAAGCGTTCGATGCTGGTCTATTTGCTGATCGCGATCGGCATGTCGGTGCTATTCATGCGCTTGCCGTCGAGCTTCCTGCCCGACGAGGATCAGGGCATGCTGCTGGCTCTCGTCCAGGGTCCGTCGGGATCGACCAGCAGCCGGACCGAAAAGGGTCTGGATGCCGTGCGCGAGCATTTCCTGACCGCGGAAAAAGCCAATGTGGATGGCGTCTTCACAGTCAACGGCTTCAGCTTTGCCGGATCCGGCCAGAATAGCGGCTTGGTGTTTGTCAAGTTGAAGCCCTGGGATGAGCGCCCGGGCGCGGCAAACAAGGCGCAGGCGATTGCCGAGCGTGCCATGGGGCCCTTCTCTCAGTTCAAGGATGCTATGATCTTCGCGCTCGTGCCGCCGGCGGTGTCGGAATTGGGTAACGCGACGGGTTTCGACATGCAGTTGATCGATACCGGCGGGATCGGCCATGAAAAGCTGCTCGCCGCACGCAATATGATGATGGGCATGGCGATGCAGGACAAGCGTCTGGTCGGCGTGCGCCCCAATTCGCTGGAGGACGCGCCGCAGCTCAAGATCGATGTCGATCAGAACAAGGCGCGTGCGCTCGGACTCGATCTGGCCGAAATCAACACCACCATCGCGACCGCGTGGGGCGGTTCCTATATCAACGACTTCATCGATCGCGGACGGGTCAAGCGTGTCTATATCCAGGCCGACCAACCCTATCGCATGGCGCCCGAAGATATCGACAAGTTCTTTGTGCGCGGCACGAGCGGTACGATGGCGCCCTTTTCGGCCTTTTCGACGCTGAACTGGGTCCAGGCGCCGGCGCAGCTCACCCGTTATAACGGCCAGGCCGCGATGGAACTGCTCGGCACCGCGGCGCCCGGCTATTCGTCCGGCGATGCGATCAAGGCGATGGAGGAAATCCACGCCAAGTTGCCGCCCGGGACAAGCTATGAATGGACCGGATTGTCCTATGAAGAACAACTTTCCGGCGGCCAGGCGCCCGCACTCTATGGCTTGTCGCTGCTGATCGTCTTCTTGTGCCTCGCCGCGCTCTATGAAAGTTGGTCGGTGCCCGTCTCGGTCATGCTGGTCGTGCCACTAGGCATTCTCGGCGCCTTGCTGGCCGCCGCGATGACCGGGCTCAACAACGACATCTATCTTCAGGTCGGCCTGATCACGACGATCGGCGTCTCGGCGAAGAATGCGATCCTGATCGTTGAGTTCGCCGAGGAACGAATGCGAGAAGGGATGAACGCGTTCGACGCGGCTGTCGCCGCGGCCAAGCTTCGCTTGCGGCCAATTCTGATGACCAGCCTCGCCTTCATCTTCGGCGTGATGCCACTGGCGATCTCGACTGGCGCCGGCGCTGGCGGGCAGAATGCGATCGGCCGGGCCGTGGTCGGCGGGATGCTCTCGGCCACCGTGCTCGGCATCTTCTTCGTGCCGATGTTCTTCGTCGTCGTCCTGCGCCTGTTCGGCCATGGCGGCGGGGAGACCAGCAAGGCAACCTCATTCGATGGCTCCCAATCCGATGGTCCTGAGCCGGCCCCAACCCCCGCCCCGCAGGGAGCCTGATCCGTGATACCTCGTCCCCTTACCATCGCAGCGCTTGCCGCAAGCGTCGCACTGGCCGGCTGCAATCTGGCGCCGAAATATGTTCGCCCGGTTGGCGCGGTGCCCGCTGCCCTGCCGCAGGGCGGAGTCTATCCAGCCGCCACGACCGATGCGCCGGATCTGACCCGGATCGGCTGGCGCGATTTCTTCGTCGAAGACCGGCTGCGCCAGGTCATCGCGCTCGGCCTCGATAATAATCGCGACTTGCGGCTGGCTGCCGCCAATGTACTTCAGGCGCGCGCGCAATATGGCGTGCAGCGCGCCGATTTGCTGCCGAGCATCAATGCGAGCGGACAGGCGACCTACACGAACACGGCAGCGCAGGCAGCCGGCTTTGGCGGAGTCGGCGGCGCGTCGTCGAGCGACATCTCCACCTATTCGGCCAATGTCGGTTTCTCGGCCTTCGAACTCGATCTTTTCGGGCGCATCCGCAACCAAACCAGAGCGGCGCAGGAACAATATTTCGCCAGCGAAGAAGCGCAACGCTCGACGCGGATCAGCTTGATCGCGGAGATCGCCTCGGCCTGGCTGACCATGGCGTCGGACCAGGACCAGCTGCGCCTGTCGCGCGAAACACTGAAAGCATTCGAACAGACGCTGGAACTCACTCGCGCCCAGTTCCGTATCGGCGTCGCGTCGGAACTGGAAGCGCGCCAGGCGGAGACTAATTATCAGGCGGCCCGCAACGACATCGCGACGCTGACCACTCGAATCGCGCAGGACCAGAATGCGCTCAACCTGCTCGCCGGAACGACTGTCGATGCGGCATTGCTGCCCAATGGACTCGGCGATGGCAATGCGATGGTTCAGGCGTTGCCGGGCAATCTGTCGTCCGATCTGTTGTTGCGTCGCCCCGACGTACTCCAGGCCGAGCATCAGTTGATCGCTCAGAACGCTAATATCGGTGCCGCGCGCGCCGCCTTCTTCCCCAGCATCTCGCTCACCGCGACCCTGGGCACAATCAGCCCCGCGCTTTCCGGCCTGTTCGGCGGCGGCACCGGCACCTATAACGCGGGACCGGCGATCTCGCTGCCGCTGTTCGACGGCGGACGAAACAAAAGCAATCTACGTTCCGCCGAAGCGGCGCAGCAGGGCGCCGTCGCGACCTATGAAAAGACCATCCAGACCGCGTTCCGCGAAGTCGCCGATGCGCTGGCGCAACGCGGCACGATCGATGAGCAGGTTGCGGCGCAGACCGCGCGGGCCGAGGCGGCACGAGTCGCCGCACGGCTGTCCGACGCTCGTTACAAAGCGGGGATCGATTCCTTCCTGGTGTCGCTCGATGCGCAGCGCACCGCTTATGCGGCACAACAGCAACTGGTCACGACGCGACTCAACCGCGGCGCTAATCTAGTGGAACTGTATCGATCGCTGGGCGGCGGGCTGCAATAAGCCCCGCTCGCGCGCGATCGGCCAGGCTCAGGCCGGCTCGACCGCCATCAGCGCTTCGGCGTATTTGAACGATCCGGCGTCGAACAAGCCGCTCTTCTCAAACGCCCGCGCGGTCAGCTTGAGGTCGCTCAGACCCGCCAGCTTGAAGGTGCCGATCTTGAGCTCCTTGGGCGGCTTGCCGTCGCGATCGACCACCACGCCGTCGACGAACAGGTCGTCATGCTTGGTGTAGATGACGTGCGGCGCCATCGTCATGGAGACGCGGTTATAGGTCAGGCCGATGCAGCGCTTGCGCACGATCGCCTCGAAAATGGTCGGCACAGGACCCTGCGGCGCGGCCTCGGGGCCGTCATGTTCCGGATACTTCATTGTATCGCCTTAGCACAATATGCTGCATTGCAGCAAGCGGGCTTCGACAAAAATGATAGCGCTCACCGAAGCGTCGTTCGAGTTGCGGAATCGTACACGCAAGAGGTTGCCATCGGCCGAACAAGGCGTATTCGCGACGGCAATGCTCGATGGCCTGCCCCTGCCCCGCCGCTATGCCGCGATCGCCGCTTTGTGTTGCGGCACCGCACTGATCATCATCGACGGCGGCATCGCCACAGTCGCGCTGCCGACCATCGCCACCGATCTGGGCATCGACAGTGCCGCCGCGGTTTCGATCGTGACGATCTATCAGCTGGTGCTGGTCATGATGTTGCTGCCCTTTGCCGGACTGGGCGACCGGATCGGCCTGAAACGGATGTACCAGATCGGCCAGCTCGTCTTCACCGTGGCGACGATCCTGTGTTTCTTCGCCAAGAGCCTGCCCTTCCTGCTGATCGTGCGTGCCTGTCAGGCACTTGGCGCCGCAGCGGCGCTGAGCGTTTCCTCCGCGCTGATCCGCTCCACCTATCCGTCCAAACAGCTCGGCCGTGGGCTCGGCATCAACTCGGTCATCGTGTCGAGTTCGGCCGCACTCGCGCCGACGCTTGGCGGTCTGATCCTTGGCGTTGCGCACTGGCCCTGGGTCTTCGCCAGTGCGGTGCCGTTCGCGATCCTGTCGTTGCTTCTGGGCCGCGCGCTGCCCGATCCCAAGCCTCGCGCGGAACCGTTCGACTTGCTCGGCGCGGTGATGTGCGCGTCGATGTTCGGGTTGGTCATCGGCGGGCTGGAAAGCGGCGTGCATGGCGACAGTCCGGTGATCTCGGGTGCTATCGTGCTGGTCGGCGCGCTGGTCGGTTTCCTGTTCGTGCGTCGCGAACGCGGCGAGGCAAGTCCGATCCTGCCGATCGACCTGCTGGCTCGCCCCGTACTCGCACTATCAGCAATCGGCGCCTTCACCGCCTTTATCGGATCGATGACTTTACTGCTGTCGACGCCGTTCCGCCTCCAGCACGCCTATGGCTTCAGTGCGGCCGAGGTCGGGGCAATGATCGCGCCCTGGCCGCTGACCAACATGATCGTCGCGCCGCTATCCGGCTGGCTGTCGGATCGCATTCCCGCCGGCATTCTTGGCGGGATCGGCATGACCATCTCGATCACCGCATTGTTGTTGCTTGCCTTCATGCCGGCGGATCCGAGCTATTTCGACATTGCCTGGCGCATGGCGCTGTGCGGTTCGGGCTTCGGCATCTTCATGCCGCCCAACGCCCGCCTGATCATCGGTTCCGCCCCGCGCGAGCGGGCCGCGGCGGCAGGCGGCCTAGTCTCGACCGTGCGGCTGGTTGGCCAGACCACCGGCGCGACACTGGTCGCAGCGCTGCTGGCGACCGGGATGGGCAGCGGCATGACACCGCCCCTGGTTGCCGCCGGCCTGGCGCTGATCGCCGGCCTGTGCAGCGTCGCCCGCCTGCGCCCCTCGATCCGAAACCCCCAGCGTGACGAGACGCAGGACGTCCAGCCGGCAAGCCAGGTGAAGTAAGCGCGGAAATCCCTGCGGTCTTAAAGCGTGATCAGCGCGTCCAGCGCGATGGCGCCCTGCCCCTCGGGATAGACGATCACCGGGTTGAGATCGACCTCCCGGATCGCCGGCGTTGCAGCCACCACCGCGCCGAGCGCAGCGACGATGTCGGCGACGGCACCGACGTCCATCCTCGGCGCACCGCGAAAACCGTCGAGCAGCGGCGCCATGCGCAGCGTACGCAGCGCCGCGATGATCGCGTCACGCGGGAGATCTGGCGGCAACAGCCGCACGTCATGGAGCAGTTCCGCGGTCACGCCGCCGAACCCGACCAGGATCACCGGTCCCCAATCGGGATCGTTGCGGGCGCCGACGATCAGTTCAATCCCGCGCTCGGCCATGGCCTCGACCAGCACGCCATCGAGTGTCAGGTCGGGACGAGCAGCGGCGATATTGGCGGTCAATTGCGTCCAGCCCCGGGTCACGCCGGCGGCATCGGTCAGGCCGACAATCACGCCTCCGGCATCGCTCTTGTGCGGCAGCGCCGCCGCCTGTGCCTTTAGCACCACCGGATAACCCAGCCGCTCGGCCGCCTGCACTGCCTCGTCGGCAGTTTTTACCAGCGCGAAGGGTGGGAAAGCGATTCCACGCGCGCCGAGCAACTCCTTCGAACGATATTCGGGGACCGTGCTGCCCACGCCCGGCAACCCCTCGAGCGGTACGGCGTGTATCGCGGCGACCGATTCGTCGCGCGCGGAAAAGGCCGTCACCCGCGCCAGCGCTCTAAGCGCACGTTCGGCGGTGGGAAGATAGGGTACGCCCAGCGCACGCAGCGCGGCGATGTCGTCGGCCAGCACGCCGCCGCCCTCATCGACGCCGGCGACCAGCACCGGCTTTGCCGGCCGTAATGCGTGCAGGGCATCAAGTACGGCGGCGAATTTGATATGCGAGGTGCGCGGGTCGGTCTGAATCAGCGTGAGGGCGATCGTGCCGATCCGGTCGTCCTCGACCAGCGCGGCCAGTGTCCGCCCATAAAGCCCGGGATCGACAAGCCCTTGTGCGGTCACGTCGAGCGGGTTGCTGACCGGCACGAAATCGGGGAGCGCCGCGCGCAACGCCGGGCTGTCGGCATCCGACAATCGCGGCAGATCGAGCTCGATCGCTTCGGCCAGGTCGAGCATCATCGCCTTGAACGCACCGGATTCGGCAATCACGCCGGTGCCCCCTGCCGGCAGCGTCGCGCAACGCGTGGCAATCTCGACCACGTCGCCGAGCTCTTCCAGCGACTCGACCAGAATGACGCCCGCGCGCTCGACATGAGTACGCATCACCGCATGATCACCGGCCATCGCGCCGGTATGGGTCGCGGCGCTCGCGGCACCAGCGGCGCTGCTTCCCGGGTGGAGCAGGACGACGCGCTTGCCTGCCGCGCGCGCCGCGCGCGCCACCGCCAGAAAGCGCGCGGGCTTACGGAAATGCTCGACGATCATCGCGATCACCGCAGTATCGGGATCGGCGACGAAATGTTCGAGATAATCCTCGACTCCGCTGGCCGCCTCGTTTCCGGTCGAGACATAGCAGCTTAGCGGCACCTCACGCGTGATCATCGTCGTCGCCAGCACCGCCGCCATCGCGCCCGATTGCGACACGATGCCGACGCGCCGCTCGCCCTCGGCGCGGACCTCGGGCAGTTCAATAAAAGTGAGCGACACCCGGTCGCGAAAATTGACCAGGCCGAGGCAGTTCGGCCCCTCCACCACCATCCCCGCGGCTTGGGCGATGCGTGCGATCTCCTGCTGATCGGCAAGACCCTGTGGCCCATCCTCGGCAAAGCCCGCCGAAAAGATCACCGCGGCGCCCACCTTTCGCCGCGCCAGGCCACGGATCGCATCGAGCACACCGGCCCGCGGGATTGCGAGCACAGCCGCATCGACCCCCTCCGGCAAATCATCAACCGAGGCAACGCATAGGCGCCCGCCAATCTCGCTGCGTTTGGGATTGACCAGATGGATCTCGCCCGGGAACCCCTGCCGCTCGAGATTGGCCAGCACCGAGGCACCGAGCGCACCGGGCTTGTCCGACGCGCCGATGATCGCCACCGATCGCGGCCGCAGCAGCCGATCAAGCGGCAGGCGAACCGCCGCGTCGCGCGTGGCCATGTACGCCCCGGATTCGATCGTGGGATTGGGGGCGTGCTGGATATCGGTCATGTCGGTAACCACTCCTCGGTCGGGGTGCGCCAACGCACGCGACCTCATTATTTGTGATTACTGTATGCTAGGCGGACAGTTTTGCAACCCTGCTACTGGTCGATCGCGTGTTCTTTGTTGTCGTACCGGAGGTTTCACGCGGCTGACGGAGTTTGCGGACCAAGGTTGCCAACGTCGCGCGCTCCTCGGCCGTGAGCCCGGCGGTCATGCGGCGATCCGATTCGCGCAGACAGGCAACCATCTCGACGAGCCGGGCTTCCCCCTCAGCACTCAGGTGCAGCGCATTGGTCCTGAGGTCGCGACCAGGGTGACGCTCGACCAGCGTGCGCTCGGCGAGATAATTGACCAGCTTCATGACGCTCGACCGATTGATCCGCAGGGCACGTCCCAGCGCGGTCTGGTCGCACCCGGGATTGGCGCGAATCAGCAGCATCGCGGTCAGCTTGGCAGGCGTGACGGCGAACGGCGCCAATTTCTTGCGGGCATCAGCCACCATCGTCAGATGCGCCATGTCTATCTGGTAACCGAGCAAGCTTTCAAGGTCGCGGTCCTGCTTCATCGACGATCGTCACCCCTTATGTTCGTGTCCGTATCAACACTTCTGCGATGCCGCGCACAAAAGCCAGTCCCGTTATGCGTCATACGATGAAGGTGGTGGCCCGGGCCGAAGTCGTTTGCCTTCGCCCGGTGCTCCGTCCACCTTGCTCGCCAAAGACAAGTATAGAATCATCGCAAGGACGAGGTAGGCAATGAAGGTCTGGCAGCTGACCAAGGGCGCCGCGTCGCTCGATGATCTGCATCTGATCGAGCATGACCGGCCCGTCGCAGGGCCAGGTGAGGTGCTGATCCGGGTGCGCGCCTGCTCGCTCAACTTTCGCGATCAGTTGATCGTGCAGGGCCGCTATTTCGGCGGGCCGATCGACCGCGACATCACGCCGCTCTCGGACGGCGCGGGAGAAGTCGTCGCGGTCGGCGACGGTGTCACCCGCTATCGCGTCGGCGACCGGGTCGCAGGCACCTTCTTTCAGGGCTGGCGGAGCGGACCGCCCAATCCCAATCCCGGTCCTGCGCTCGGCGCGCCGCCCGCCGACGGGATGCTCGCCGAATATGTCGCCCTGCCCGAAAACGGCGTGGTGCCGATTGCAGCGAGCCTCTCGTTCGAGCAAGCCGCGACGCTGCCGTGCGCCGGCGTCACGGTATGGCACGCACTGATGGAAGGCCCAAAGACAGTCGGACCGGGCCGGACTGTCCTGATACTCGGCACCGGCGGCGTATCGCTGCTTGCGCTCCAGATCGCCAAAGCGGCTGGCGCGCGAGTGATCGTCACCTCCTCGTCCGACACCAAGCTTGACCGCGTCAAGGCGCTCGGCGCCGACGCGACGATCAATTATCGCGATACGCCCGCATGGGGTGCTGAGGCCGCGCGACTCGCGGGCGGTGGTATCGATCATGTCGTCGAGGTCGGCGGCGCGGGCACGCTGGCCCAGTCGATGGCAGCGGTCGGCTTCGGCGGCGAGGTCGCGTTGATTGGCGTGCTGACGCGCGATGGTGAAACCGGACCGCATGCGCTGATGATGAAGGGTGCGAGCCTGCGTGGTATCTTTGTCGGCTCGGCACAGATGGCGATCGACCTCAACCACGCGATCGACGCGTGCGGCATCAAGCCGGTGATCGACCGTGTCTTCGCGTTCGATCAGGCGCGCGATGCTTATGGCTATCAGGCCTCGCCCGACCTGTTCGGCAAAGTTGTGATCGCCGTGCAGTGATAGGGCAGTGGATGGCGCGCTTCGTGCTGATTCATTGTGCCTGTCACGGCAGCTGGTGCTGCGATCCGTTGCGACGGCGACCGGAAAGCGCGGACCCGATATTTGTCGACCCGAATATTCCCGAACCGGGCGGCGATCCGCTCGATCATCGAGATCGGCGACACCGTCCGCGTAGATGGCGATTTCGGGGGCGGTCGAGTCTAAGGGATCGGATCCGCGATCTGCCCGCTCGCCGAAAGCATTCGGGGCAACGGTGCATAGTTTAGCCCGATGCTATCGGTGAGCCACACTCCCTTGGTTCCCGGCACGCGGGCAAGAAGAGTGTTCTCGCCCGTTCGGAGGTTGACCGACCAGCTCGCCACACGACCGAGCACAGCGCGCCTCCCCTGGGAGACACCATTCACCCACAGTTCGGCGGTGGGACGGTTGGTATAGAGTTTGACCTGATTGTCTGCGGAAGGGCGAAGCCGAAACCGTCGGCCGACAATATGAACCATCGGGCGATCCGACCAGTTCGCCTGGTACCAGAACCAGGCGTCCTTGCGGACACGGCGATCATAGCTGACCAGACCCTTGTCGTTGATCCCTCGGCGATCCCCTTCATTCCGTCCGCCCGAGGCCAGATCGAATGCAGTCCAGACGAAGGTCGCGAAGATATAGGGTTTGGCCGCAATCTCGCGCCAGTTCTGTTCGTGATAGTTGGCCTGGAACTGTTCCGGATGCCATCCGCTCGCCGGCACGACCGGCCTTGGCGGGTCCTCCTGATGGAGAATACTTCCCCCGGCGCCATATTCGGCGATCGCAAAGGCACGATGCGGATGTGCGGCATGGAATCCGGCAGCCCAGCCACCCAACGTCTTGTTCGCCTGATCGGGATACCAGCCGAAATAACGGTTGAAGCCAATGACATCGGTGATCATCGCCTTGGGCGCGTCGTCGGCCTGGCAGCAATGGGCATAGACTGTCGGACGGCTTGGATCAGCGGCTTTGACCGTTGCGTTCAGCGCTTCGAGCGTGCGCGCAACGCCCGGATCCTCCGCGTAAACCTCGTTGCCGATACCCCATAAGGCGACCGATGGATGATTGTAATTCTGTGCGATTAGCTCGCGAACCTGCCGTACCGCATTGGCGCGGAACGCCGGCGTATCGGCGACCTTGCTGTTGACGCCGACTTCGGTCCACGCGACCAGACCAAGGCGATCGGCCATATCATATGCTTCCTGCCCGTGCTGGAAATGGACAAGGCGTACGCCGGTCGATCCCATTTCGCGCAGGATCCGGAAATCCTCGTCAATTTCCTTCGGCGTCACGGCCGTCCCCTTGCCGGGGCGAGCGGAGGCCATCAGGTTGGCGCCGCGCACCGGATAAGGGCAGCCGTTGAGCAGAAGCCCTTTTTCCGGGTCGATCGCAATCTCGCGCAGGCCCAGCGGAATGACAATCGCATCGCCATCCTTCCCCAGGCGAACCTGTAATCGATAGAGATAGGGGTCGCGCACGCCGTCCCACCGATGTGCGGTGGGAATTATGACCTGGCGTGTTTCGGCTGTGGTTGCGCCAGCTTCCACGCTGACGAAGCCTTGGCTCTCGGCGATGACATGCCCCCGAGCATCAAGCACGCGCGTTCGAAGCGGCACGTCACGGCGCGCGGTACCGTCGTTGGTCACCCTGACCGTCACGGCCACATGTGCCGCATTGCCAGCGAAGCGTAGGAGGCGGGCGTAAACCCCCGGACCACCATGATCCATCAAATCGAGATGAATGTCGTCCGTTTCGAGAAGTGACACGCCACGATAGAGCCCGCCAAAGACGGTAAAGTCCCCACCCAGCGGCGTAATCGCCTCGTCCGCGGCATTATCGACACGAACCGCAAGCAGATTACGCCCGAGGCGCAACGCCGGGGTAAGATCGAACCGGAACGCGGCGTGTCCGCCATCGTGGCGCCCCAACCGTTGGCCGTTGAGAAATAACTGCGCAGAAGTCGCCGCACCGTCGACCTGAATGAATAGCCGCCGGCCAGGCTCAATGCGATCGATCCGAAAGGGACGGCGATACCAGGTCGGGCCCCGATAATAGTCCGGCCTTTCTCCATCTTCCGCGTTGAAGCTGTGCGGCAGAGTGACCTTGTCCCATGCACCATCATCGAGTTCCGGATTAGCGGCATCCCGGACGTCGCTGCGCGTGAACCGCCAGCCCGCATCGAGTTCCACAGTGAGACGCGTGCCGGTTTCGTCCGATTCAGGCCTTGGCGGCGGCGCGGCGGACAGGCTCGTCAGTGCGAGCACAGCAACGAAGAGGTTCCGCATCAATCAATCCGACCCAGTATTCGCCGCGCGAAGCCACGCGACATAGCAATGACCACATATCTCGCCGTCAATGCCATTGATACCGGTAACATTGTGGACATCGGCGGCAAAGCGGGGACGGTCGCGATTTAGAAGGGCGTGCCCCCGGGCTGACTTTGACGTTGCAACACCGCCGGGCATGCGCGGCATTCATCTGGCAAATTATCGGCTATTGGGAAGGGCAATTGCCCGGTCGCTGCTCAGTCTTGCCCGCGGCGAGATACCAGGTCGATGGGCCATCGGCCTTTGCGCTGTCCTTATAGAAGCAGACGTCGGCGCTCGATCCATCCGGCGTGATCGATACCGACCAATTATGGTAGCCGCAATTATGCTCCTCGCAGCCCCAGGCGAGGACTCGCCCGTCCTTTTTCACGATCGGCGCGTCGGGTCCGTTATAGCCAAACACGAAATCGCGAACTTTCGTATCGGACACGACGGTAGTAACCGCTGCCTTGACCGATGGCTGCGCCAGGAAAGTGATGCCGTCGATCTTATCCGATGGATGTTTGCCGACCCATGCATCTAGCGGGCCTACTGTCTCGACGTTGCCGGCGACGACATTGCCCGTGGCGGCAGGATTATTGGCCGTCGCCACATTCTCGACGTTGCGGCCCGTGCCGGCGCCGCCACTACAGCCCGTCATCGCGAGGCCAAGTGCGGCCACAAGTCCGAATCGAACCATTGCGAATCCTCCCGTCACAGTTGGCGAGTCGTCGCCACGGTGCTCATCGAAGGTGACACGGGCGATGGCCATGAGGCAAGTTGACGCGACACAAAGATGATACCTTAGAGATTCGCTGGAAACAGATTGGCTTCGTGGCGGGCTAAATCCAATCCATCAGGCCAGCGACAAGCACCAGAATTAAAGCGAGGTAACCCGCAATCGCGAAAGCGACGGCGTGGGATCGCTCAGGCCGATGTTCGTTTGTTCGTTCCATCGACAGATAATCGCACGGTCACCGGAACAACAAAATGATCCGGATCAATTTGCCGCCACCCGCCGATCCTCACATATCGGCCGACAAGCGCTGAATGTGTCGCCGGGTTAAGTCGCGCGAATGCCAATGGTGGTGATCGACGACCCGCCCTCCAGCGTACGATGCACCGGGCATTTTGCGGCGATGTCGATCAGCCGTTCGTGCTGCTCCGCGGTAAGCGCGGCACCATTGATCCGAACGGTCTTGTGAAAGATGTCCACCATCCCCGCCCTGCCCTCTACCGGCCCTTTCTGATGTGTCACGTCCACCGCGACATGATCGACCGGCCATTGTTTCTGGCGCGCGAACCAGCGCACCGTCATCGCCGTGCATTCGCCAAGCGCGGCGGTGAGCAACTGATAGGGTGACGGCCCCAGATCGGCACCACCTATCGAGGCCGGTTCATCGCCGATGATCGCGTGACCGCCGGTCTCGATCCGAACGGCAAACGGGCTTTTGCCAGTTTCAGTGACATGGACGCTGACCAGATCGCTCATGCTTTGCTTTCCTCGACGAACGTAACAAAGCCCGAGATAAAGGCTCTGAGCCGTTCGCGCATGGGTTCGTCGGTCAACTGCCCTTCCGCGTCGAACAAACCGCCGGCGCGCGCGGCGAGCAGACGTCCTTCGAACCAGGGCCGGGTACCGAGCGTGCGGAGTACGCTCAGCCAGGCGTCCTGGGACAATATCGTGCCGAACCCACCGGGCGACGCACCGATCATTGCAACGGGCTTTGCCCCGAACACCCGGCCGATATCGTCTGCGGGGCGAGAGAGCCAATCGACCGCATTCTTGAACACGCCGGGAATCCCGTTGTTATATTCGGGTGTCGCCAGCAATAGTCCGTCGGCCGCGACGATCGCCTCTTTGAGCTCGGCCACCGCGCGTGGCAGACCGTCTGCGGCTTCCTCGTCGGCGTTGTAAAGCGGGATGCCAGCGATGGTGCGGACATTAAGCGTCACACCTGCGGGCATCAGATTCTCGGCCTCGCGCAACAAGGCAAGATTGAACGAATGCCTTCTCAGGCTGCCGGCGATGCCGATAATGTGCGTCATTGACCTGCTTCCCCCGGCAATATTCGCGTTCCGCGGATATCGACCCTGTTCAGTTGAGCGCCTCGGGTGGCACCACGGGCACAATCAGCGGCGCGATCGGCACGCCTTCCTCGACCAGATCCTTGACCTCCGCCGCAGTCGATTGACCGTGGATCGGCGCGACGGGCGCATCACCGACATGCATGGCGCGGGCACGATCGGCAAAGGCACGGCCGACCCATTCGGATGTCTCGAGCGCCTTGACTTGCGCGGCGGCAAGCGCCTGGAACGCGGCCTTCATCGCCTCGGGCGTCGGCAGGTTCGACGGCATGGACCTCGTATTGCCCTTGGCCGGAATGCTTGGCGCCATCACCGCCTTGGTCACATCGGTCGCGCCGCAATAGGGGCAGGCAATCAGCCCGCGCTCCCGCTGCGCCTCGAACGCAACGCTTGATCCGAACCATGCTTCGAAGACATGCTCGTCAGTGCATTTGAGATCGAAGACGATCATGAGGCCGTCGTGACGACAGGGATCGGCCGACGATGGTTCAATACTGGAATTCGGCTGCGAACGTCCTCGACACGCGCAGGGTCGAGTTCGGCGAAACCCAGTCCGGCTTCCTCGCCCATGTCGAGTACCACCTCACCCCATGGATCGATCACCAGCGAATGGCCGAAAGTCGCCCGGCCATCCTCGTGTACGCCAGTCTGCGCCGCCGCGACGACATAAGCGCCGGCTTCGATCGCACGGGCGCGCATCAGGATATGCCAGTGCGCCGCACCAGTCGGCCGGGTAAAGGCGGCCGGGATCGCCAGCACCGTCGCGCCGGCGTCGCTCAACGAACGATAGAGATCGGCGAAGCGCAGATCGTAACAGATCGACAGGCCGAGTCTGCCCGCTGGCGTTTCGACCACTGACGCGCTGTCGCCGGCGGCATAGCTGGCGGATTCGCGCCAGCTCTCACCGGTCGGCAGATCGACGTCGAACAGATGCAGCTTGTCGTAACGCGCACGGATCGCGCCCGTGTCGTCGATCACGAAACCGCGATTGGCGAGTTTGCCATCCAACCGACGCAGCGCGAGCGAGCCGAGATGGACCCAGACGCCGTGTTCCGCCGCGCTCTTGCGCACCGACGCGAGCACCGGATCGGCCTCTTCGCTGGTGATGTTAGCGCCGCCGCGCGCCCGGTCGCGATCGAGCAAGCCGGACATTTCGGGAGTGAAGAGCATTGCCGCGCCGTTCGCTTTCGCTTCGGCGATGGCATCGGTCACCGTGGTCGCATTGACCAGGGGGTCGATCCCGCTCGTCATCTGGAGCAGCGCGATCTTCATCACGGCGCTCATGCCGCGAGCAGCGCGTCCAGCTTGCCCTCGCGTTCGAGTATGGCAAGATCATCCGACCCACCGACATGCTTTCCGTCGATAAAGATCTGCGGGACAGTACTGCGTCCGTTGGAGCGACTGAGCATCTCGGCGCGTTTCGGGCCACCCATCGTAATGTCGAATTCCTCCACCTCCACCTTTTTGGCGGACAGAAGGTTCATCGCCCGCGAGCAATAGGGGCAGAAGGCTTTGGTATAGATCTCGACTTTGGCCATATGCCCGAAATGTGGTGTGCCCGGCTGCTTGTCAATCACCATGGGCGGGATCGAGTACGCGCGCCCAGCACAGGATAGTGACACTGGCGGCGCCCGCGCGGAGCAGGATACGCGTGCAGCTGTCGCTGGTCGCGCCGCTGGTATGGATATCGTCGACCAGCACCACCGCCTTGCCGCGCAGGCTCTCCTTATGTGTCGGATCGACTCGAAACGCACGCGCCACCATCTTCTCGCGCTCGCGCGGCCCCAGACCGCGCATCGACGGTGTCGCCCGAACTCGCTGCAGAACGGTCAGGTCGGTTGCTACGCGAGTCACCGCCGATAGCGCGCTCGAGATCAACGCCGCCTGATTGTAACCGCGCGACCAGATTCGCCAGCGATGCAGCGGAACCGGTACAAGCAGCGCCGCATCGCGCGGCATCAGCCGCGCCATCTGTTGCGCGACGGTCTCGGCATAAGCGGTGCGACCGCCATATTTCAGCTTGAGCGCGACCGTTCGCGCGACATCGCCATAGGCGACCGCCGCGCGCACCCCAGCATGGCGCGGTCGCGCCTGGTGGCATTCGGCACACAACGCGCCCTTGCCCCTGTCATAAGCGAACGGGACATTGCACCCGGCACACCAGGGCGGTCCAAGAAAGCGCAGCGCGCTCCAGCAGGTCACGCAAAAGCGATGATCCTCCATCGTCACTGCCCCGCACCCTGGACAGCGCGGCGGCAATGCCAATCCCGCCACAAACTTCAAAGGCGCAAGCAATCTCACCGGGACCTTGTCGCGGCCTCAGGAGCACGGCACAAGCCCATCCGTGACCCCGCCCGACATCTTCGATCGCAACCTCCGCCGCCTGCGCCGCGACCGCGCTGCGCCGGATTACCCCGCGCATGATTTTCTGAGAGCGGCTATGCTCGACGGGATCGCGGAGCGGCTTGCATCTGTGACCCGGACATTTTCCGATACCCTTGATCTCGGATGTTTCGACGGCTCCTTCCGGCCACCACCGGGAGGGCGAACCGTCAGGAGCGATCCGGGTGCTGCTTTCGCGAGGATGGCAGGCGGCATTCAGCACGACGAGGACCAGCCGGCTTTCCCCAATGCATCCTTCGACCTGATCATCTCCGCGGGCACGCTCGACACGGTCAGCGACTTGCCCGGCGCGCTGGCATTGGCGCGCCGCGCGCTACGCCCTGATGGACTGTTCATGGCGGCATTCACCGGCGGCGCCAGCCTTTCGACCTTACGCGCGGTGCTGCGAGAGGCCGAAGGCGAGCGCCCGGCCGCGCGGGTCCATCCGCAAGTCGATGTGCGCTCCGCCGGCGACCTGCTGATGCGCGCCGGCTTCGCGCTGCCCGTCGCCGATGTCGAGACACTGACGGTGCGCTATCGCGACATTTGGAGCCTGTTTCGCGACCTGCGCGGGATGGCGGCGACCAATCTGCTTCCTGGGACCCCCACCCTTCGTCGCGATACGCTGGCCCGCGCCGCCCAAGCCTTTGCCGCCCTCGCCGATAGCGACGGACGCACCAATGAGCGCTTCGATATCGTCTTTCTGACCGGCTGGGCGCCCGACGAATCGCAACCGAAGCCGGCACGGCGCGGCAGCGCGACAAGTTCTCTGGCCGAAGCTCTCAAGCGGCGCGACTGACGCGCCGCTGACCCTAGCCGATCATTCCATCGCCGGCGCCGTTGGCGAGAAGCCGGCCCATCGCGTCGAACAGCGCATCCATCGCCACCGGCTTGAACAACACTTCGTCGGCACCTTCCGCGATGCAGCGCTCACGCAGATCGACAGCGGTGTCAGCGGTAACGACGATGATTGGCAAGCTCGCCTTGGCGTCGGTCCGCGACCTGATGTGGCGGATCGCAGTGATACCATCCATACCCGGCATGCGCAGATCGACCAGCACGATCGCGTAATCATTCTCTTCGATCAGCTTCAGGCCGATTTCGGCGCTTTCGGCACCGGTCATCGTGGCACCGGCGACGTCCAGCATATCGCTGACCACCCGACGGTTCATCGGATCGTCCTCGATGAAAAGAACATTCATGGCCGCAGGGCCTTCAGGATTTTGGTGCGGGACATCTCGTTTCTAACTCTATCACCCTATGCGGCACGTGACACAAGTGCATCCGATCTGGAGCCATCTATAGGATATAATATGTCTGACAATGCCGCACCCGCGATCGGTTTGGCGACCAATGCGTTTATGCCGGTTGCCAGCACAGCCTCGCGCCGCGCGTCGTCGGGCGCGGCCCATAACAGGGTGGTCCGTGCTTCGGTCGCAGCCTCTACGATCGCCACGAGCGCAGCATCGATATTGCCGGTTGCCTTGATCGTCGCGTCGTCGATCAGCACTTGATCCACCCCACCCAGCCCCAACCGCTCCACCGCCTCCTCGACCGAACCGGCGAACACCACCATGCCCGCGCGTGCCTCAAGCATCGCGCGCAACATGCTGCGTGTGATCGGGTTACGGTCGAGGATCAGCAATGCACCCTTTTCATCGGCTGCCGGTACCAGCGTTTCGGGCGCGTCCGTCAGCACCAACGGTAATTCGATCGTGAAGGAAGATCCGGCACCGGGTGTGCTCTCGACCCGCACATCGCCGTCCATCGCCCGTGCGAGATTGCGGCAGATCGTGAGGCCAAGACCGGTGCCACCGAACTTGCGCGTCGTACCCGCATCGACCTGACGGAAGGATTCGAAGATCAGCTCATATTTGTCGGCCGGAATGCCGATTCCGGTGTCGCTGACGGTGATCGCAAGAGCGTCGCCGGCGCCCGACGCGCGCACGGTCACCGAACCGGCGGCGGTGAATTTGACCGCGTTCGACAGCAGGTTGAAGACGATCTGGCGCAAGCGCGCCGCATCGCCCGCGATCCAGTCGGGGGCGCTTTCGAGATCGAGGACAAAGTCTATGCCTTTGCCTTTCGCCTGTTCCTCCCACAACCGTGTCACATCGCGCATCGTCGCCTTCAGGTCGAACGGCACATGCTCGATCGTCATGTTGCCGGTTTCCATCTTGGCGACGTCGAGAATGTCGTCGACCAGTGCACGCATCGTAACGCCGGCGCTGTGCACCACGCCGATCCTGTCACGTGTCGGATCGTTCAGGCTACGATCGGCGAGCATCACCTGAGTCATGCCGAGAATACCGTTCAGCGGCGTGCGGATTTCATGGCTGGTCGTTGCCAGGAATTCGGTCTTGGCGGCCAACGCCTTGCCCAACGCGCTGTTGGTCGCGGCGAGGTCGATATTTGCGGCCCGCACCTGGTTACGGCTGCGCCGCAAGGTGACGATGCCGTAAGCGAGCATCGATAGGATGATCAGCGTGACGCCTGCCGTACCGATGAAGATGAACCGCTGCGTCTGCGCGCGAGCATGCTCGAAGTCCACGCTACGCCGCAACTCATCGGCCTTTAGCTTGGCGATATGCAGTTCCTGATTGGCGAAGTCGAACCGCGCCGCCATCAGCGCGGTATTGGTCGATGTCGCCAGGCTGGTGGCCTGATCGTCGAGCCGTCTCAGCGCTTCGAGGTGAACCAACGCATCGCTCGTCCGGCCCAGCCGCCGGAATATCTCGTACGCGGTCTGATGACTGACACGGTATTGCAAAGTCGTGGTCGCTGGATCCACACCGGCAAAGCTACGTCTGATCAACGATTCCGCCTCGGCCAATCGGCCCAGTTGCAGCGCCGCTTGTGCCGCAACGGCGGCAAATACGGAATTGGTCGCTGCATCACGCGGATCGACCAGCTTCCAGCCCTGCCGGATCGTTCTATCCGCCTCTTCGGATTTGCCCGCCATCAACTGGCTGCGCGCAAGGTTGCGCAGTATCTGTGCTTCGAGCGCGCTGCTGTGCATGGCACGAGCAAGCTCAAGCGCCTTGCGAAGCTGCACATCAGCTTCGTCGAAACGCTTCATCTCCTTCAGCGTCTCGCCATTATTATTATAGATCGACGTCAACAAAGAGGGGTCGCCGCGATAGATATCCAGCGCCTGGGCGTGATATTTTAGCGCATTCTCATAGTCTTTGGCGTCCAGATAGAGCATTGCGATACTGACCAGCGCGACCGCCCGGCTGCGCGTTTCACCGCATTTCGTGAAAATCTTGTAGGCTAGTTGATAGTCGGCAAGGGCTGCGGCCACCTTGACCGTTGCGGTATGAAGGCCGCCGCTGGACAACAGAACATCGCCCATCAATTTGGTCGGTTTGCCCTGCGCTTTCAGCGCCGCCAAGGCTTCATCGATCAGCGGCTGTGCATGCTCGACATCGTTAAGCCGGAGATAGGCCTCACCCTGCAACCACCGAGCGGTTGCCAAACCTATCACTCTTTGGTCGCCCGAAAGCTGCAGCGCGGCAACCTCGGCCTGCTTAGCCTGCCCGATCGTTTTGGCCGGGTCGCTGAGCATCATCGCCTTCGCCGCAGCGATCTGCACATCGAAAAGTGCATTTGCCTTTGCTGCTGCTGCTGCGTCGATCGCGACTGGCTGGGCCGCAACATTAAAAGGCGCGACAGCCCCGGCCAATGCCGCCGCCGTTAGCAGATTCCGCAAAAACGCGTGAAGTTTGGTGCCTGCCATCTCGTTACGCTTCTGGTCCGAATGTCTTAAATCCGCGCTAAGGAAGCGCCGATTCGGTTTATCCGCTCTTCCAGAAACTTGCGGGCCGTTTGAACATCGATGGCGCGCTATCCTGTTCCGGGCGAAGCTTGTCATCGCGCAAGAATTGGCGGAACGCGTCGATCGAGATTGGGCGACTGATCAGATAGCCCTGCACCATGTCGCAGCCCATCACCGTCAACAACGCCATCGCCGCCTGCGTCTCGACGCCTTCGGCGGTGACCTCCATCTCCAGTGCATGGGCAAGGTCGATGGTCGAGCGCACGATCAACGGATCGCGGTTGCTGCTGGTCAATTGCAGCACGAACATCTTGTCGATCTTCAACTCACGTGCGGGCAATTGCTTGAGATAGGCGAGCGACGACAAGCCTGCGCCATAATCGTCGATCGCAATGGCGATGCCGACATCGGCGAATTTCTGGAGATTGGCTATCGCGCTTTGCGGATCGCCGATGACCGAGGTTTCGGTGATCTCGAAACCGATCCTGGCGGCATTGTCGCAAACCTTGGCACAGGCGGTCGCGACGAACGCGGCATCGGCGAGCAGCTGCCCCGAGATATTGATGAAAATGGTCAGGTCGTTGCCGTCCGCGGCGATCGTGCGCTGATCCTCGATCACCTTGTCGAGCGTCCACAGCGTCAGCGGTCCGATCTCGCCGATTTCCTCGGCGAGCGAGATGAAGTCGCCGGGCAGGACCAGGCCGCGCGATGGATGCTGCCAGCGTACCAGCGCCTCTGCACTGGCGATCTCCTGGCGGCGGACATGGACCTTGGGTTGATATTGCAGGAACATTTCGCCATTGGCGATCGCCGCGCCGAGTTCGCGGGTCAGCGTCAACCGGTCGAATGCGGGTGTTCCCATCGACAGGTCGCGCACCACACTCTGCTGCTCGACATGCGCCTGGTCGAGCGCACTCTCGGCTTCTTCGGCAAGCCGCACCTCCTCAGTCGCGCCGACCGGCGCGGCAGCCGCGCCGAACAACGTGCGGAACTCGTGATACTCACCATCGATATCGACCGGCGCAGAAAACTCCTCGCGCAGACGATCCAGCGTTGTTTCGAGATCCGCAATCGTCTCGCCTTCGAAGCCGAACTCGATCGTCGTCCGGCCGACGACCACGACCCGCGCCGAAGGCAGCATCGCAGCGATCTTTTCGTACGCGTCGTGCGAGAGCCGGTCGGCACGCGTCCGGCCGAGATGGCGACGTAACGCGGCAAAATTGGCAATTCTCGCCAGGCAAAGGAATTGCCACGCCTTGACCCGAATTGGGACGAATCCATCGGGCAATTGATCGCCCAACAGGGTCGGCAATGCTCGCGCGGCACGGAAGCTATCGATCCCGTTTTGCATATCGGCGCTGGGTGTGACTCGCCCATTCAACTCCGTCACCCCATTCAATTCTCTCGGCAATATCGTCGGCACGAGCTGCGGCGATACGCGGCGCGCGGCAAACGGACCTGTTCCCGAATCTCTGTGAGTGCGCGCCATCTTCACCGGCCTAGCATGCGACGCTGAAGGAACTCTTAAACCGGGCGTCGAAGCCCCGAAAAGCCCGGGAATCCGATTGCTTTATCGTTAAAAAACCATTAACAATCACAAGTACTCAACTGAGTGCAAATAGGGAGAAAGCGTATGCTCAAGTTCATTCTTGCGCTGGTTTACGGCGAGCACATTCGCCCCTGGTAAAACCAGTCGATCGGTCCGATACCTGGCAAAACGAGCTGCCTTAACAACAGCTTAGCCAAGGGTCGGATCGATACTTTTGCATTGCGATATAATGATCGGCCCGCCTCGCTCCTGCCTGTATGACAGGCAGGCGATCAGGCGTGTTTCCGATTCGGACTTACGTAATTTACGTATTTGATCGCGCCAAACTGGATCCAGTTTAGCTCTGATATTAATTATCTATACTCACGAATTTTAGCAGCGGATGGCCTCGCACAGCCGTGCCATGAACGCGGCGCCACGCTCCAATTGTGCGATTTCAAGATACTCGTCCGGCTGGTGCGCCTGCTCGATCGACCCTGGTCCGCAGATCACAACCGAGTATCCTGCCTGCTGAAATTGGCCCGCTTCCGCCGCATAAGACACCACTCGCGCCGGGCCGTTGTCGCCAGCGAGGCGCCGGGTGAGTCGTTCGGCTTCACCATCCGGTTCGGGTGCGAAAGACGGTGTGGTCGATCGCCGAACAACCTCAACTCCCGCGCCTTCGAACCTTGCCCGCATCAGGACATCCTGTCGTGCGCATTCGGCCAGGAACGGCGCGATGATCGCGTCGGTGTCCTGGCCCGGCTGGACGCGCAAATCGAAGACGAAAACGCATTCGCGGGCGAGAATGTTAACCGCTGTACCGCCATTGATCTGGCCGATCGTCAAGGTCGCGTGACCCGGACAATAGAGCGACGCCGGGTCTGCATGATGCTCCAGCGCGGCGGCAATTCCGGCAAGCTGGTTCATCAGCGCGACCGCGACCATGTTCGCCGAGATGCCCAGATGCGTCAGACTTGAATGTGCCTCATGTCCGGTAACCGTGATGCGCCAGCTGGAAATGCCCTTATGGCCGCTCACCACCTCCATATTGGTCGGCTCGCCGACGATCACGGCAGCCGGCGACGGCAACTCGGTCACCAGCTCGTGGATCATCGATGGCGCACCAAGGCAACCGACTTCCTCGTCATAGGAAAAGGCGAAATGAACTGGCCGCGCGTTGCCGGCGCTCGCGAAATCGGGCGCGGTCGCCAGCGCGAGCGCCAGGAAACCCTTCATATCGCACGCGCCGCGCCCGTATAATCGGTCACCACGGCGCGTCAGTGTGAATGGATCGCTGCTCCAGAGCTGACCATCGACCGGCACGACATCCGTATGGCCCGACAGGATGACTCCCCCGGCGACCGACGGTCCCAGTGTCGCATAGAGGTTGGCCTTGCTACCCTCGGGATTGGCAATGCGGCGCGACAAGACGCCAAGGCCGCCCAGATATCCCTCGATATACTCGATCAGCGCCAGGTTCGAATCGCGTGACGTGGTGTCGAACGCGATCAACCGGGCAAGATGATCGGTTGCGGCGGTATTGATCTCAGCTGGAGTCATGCCCTGAGCCTAGGGGGCCGCCCTCCGACCGGCAAGGCGCGTTGGCTCAGGCGGGGACGGTTTCGCGCTTGTCGACCGCGATACCTTTTGCCGGAACAGGATTGGAGAATTCCATTTCGGAATCGACTGATCCGTACCGCAGTGTGATGATGTCCAGCGCATAGTTCTGGTAGAGCTTCCACGGTTTGCGGTGACCTTGTTTGGGAAACTTTTCCATCGCCCGCGTGACATAACCAGAACTGAAATCGAGAAACGGCTCCGGTTGCAATTCCTCGCTGGCGATGCGCGGCGTCGCTTGGCGCAGGCCGCGCTTTTTCATCGTATTGAGCAACCGGCAGACATACCCACAGGTCAGGTCGGCCTTCAGCGTCCATGATGCGTTGGTGTAGCCGAACGACGAGGCCATATTGGGCACGTCGCTATACATCATGCCTTTGTAATTATAGGTCTTTGATAAATCGACCGGCGCGCCGTCGACGCTGAACGCGACGTCGCTCAGCAATTGCAATTCCAGGCCCGTCGCGGTCACGATGACATCGGCGGCAAGCTCCGCGCCCGATTCCAGCGCGATCCCGCCGGGCGTGAACGCTGCGATCCGATCGGTGACGATCGACGAAGTGCCTGCCTTCAGCGATTCGAACAAATCGGCATCGGGCACCAGGCAAAGCCGCTGATCCCATGGATTGTAGCGCGGGGTGAAATGCGTCGCGACATCATAGTCCGGTCCAAGATGGTCACGCACCATGCCGATGATGCGTTCCTTGACCTTTTCCGGTTTACGCCGCGCCAGCCGGAAGAAAAACATGCCGAACAACACATTCTTCCATCGTGTGATGCCATAGGCGGTCTTGGCCGGCAGCTTGCTGCGCAACCAGTTGGCAACCCCGTCCTCAGACGGCCTTGATACGACATAGGTCGGCGATCGCTGCAACATGGTGACATGCGCGGCGCGCTTGGCCATTTCGGGCACGAGTGTCACCGCGGTCGCGCCACTGCCGATCACGACCACCTTCTTTCCCGAATAATCGAGATCCTGCGGCCAATGCTGCGGATGGACGATGCGGCCGCCAAATGTTTCGGCGCCGGAGAAGTCGGGCGTATGGCCCTTGGCATAGTTATAATAGCCGCTGCACATGAAGAGGAAATTGCAGGTGATGACGACCGGCCCGTCGGGCCCGTCTGATTCAACCGTCCAGCGTGCATCCTCGGTCGACCAGGCCGCCGTTTTCACGTGGTGGCGATAACGGATGTGCCGATCAATGCCATTGTCGTGTGCGGTGTCGTTGACATATTTCAGGATCGACGGCCCGTCCGCGATCGCTTTCGCCTCGGTCCAGGGCCGGAAGGAATATCCCAGCGTATACATGTCGGAATCGGATCGGATGCCGGGATAGCGAAACAGGTCCCAGGTCCCGCCAAGTTGCGCCCGGCCTTCGAGAATCACATAGCTGCGATCGGGACTCAGCGTCTGCAGGTGATAGCCCGCGCCAATACCCGAAATTCCGGCACCGACCACGATCACGTCGAAATGTTCTGCTGTCATCGCATCCTCCACGATACCCGATATTCGATTTTTCGGTTGCAGAAAAGGACTGAGTTTATCGGGCGCGTGTTAGCCGATCAAAAATCCTTCGAATATTTGATGCTGACATTGGATCCACCGAACGACCCGGCCTGCGACAGCACGCTCAAGCTCTTGGTCAGCGCGACCTGCAATTGAGTCGCGGTGAAGCCCCGCGCGTCGGTGATGATTTCGATATAGATATCGTCGGAGATATATTGCCCCGCCGCCAATGCCGTACCGCGCCCGCTTGCCTCATCCGCACCGAGAATGCGCAGACGGTCGATCCCAGTCGCCGAACGCAGTTTGCCGAGCGGATTGAGGCCTCCGCCCGACCCGCGCAGCGAATTGAGCGCCGCGGCAAGCTGGATCGCCTCGGTGGCCGACAAATTGGTCACTGAGCTGCCGAACAGCAACCGGCTAAGCACCTCGTCCTGCGGCAGCGACGGCGTCGACGTAAAGGCAATGCGCGGATTCTGTCCGGTACCCGAGATATTGATCGAAACGGTGATACCATTGGTCGTCGTACTCGCGGTGATCGCGATCTGCGGGTCAGCCAGCGCCCCACCTGCAAAGGTGATCGTGCCGGTATCGAGATCGAAGCGCTTGCCGGCAAAGGAATAAGTGCCCCGCACCACCTTCGCCAGGCCCGACACGGTCGGTGCGGCCGAAGTGCCGCCGACGCGCAGGTCCATGCGCCATTCCGACTCCAGCCCCATGCCCGATACGAACAACCGGTTGTCACCACGAATACGCAGGTCGAGCTTGAACAAGCCGACACGTGCCGCCGCCGGGCGATCGGTCGGTCGCCGTACAAGGTCGCTCTTGCGACGCACGCCGGTGAGTTCGGCAACATCGGCCTGACCTTGGCGAATGATCTCGTAGCGCGCTTCGGGAATGACCAGCGTGCCGCGAATCATGCCGCCATTGGCCTTGCTGTTGGTCAGCGCGATATCGCCCGTCGCGATTGCGCCGAGCGCATCACTGCGTGCCAGCCGCGCATTGTTGAGCTTGGCACGGATGTCGATCGGGAAGCCCTCATCGGAGGCGAAACCGATGCTGCCCTGTGCCGACACCGTTCCGTCCCCCGCGGTCGCCTGAAGCTGAGTGATGTCGAGCCGCGTGTTCGTGAAACGCCCGGCGATCTTCATGTTCGACAGCCGCGTGCCGTACGTCTCATTCTCATAGGTCAGCTTGTCGGCTCGGATCAGCCCGTTGAGGCTGGGCGACTGGACGCGACCCGAGAAGTCGGCGGCAACCGCAATCGGGCCAGAAAGCTGCTGGTCGGGCTGCGCGGCGAGCGAGAACAGCACCCCTGCCGGCCCATTGTAGCGGATGCCTCCGCCGAGCGGCGCGGCAAGCAGCCGCGTGATCCAGGTGCCGCTGCCCGGCGGCAATGGATTGAGCGTTGCGACCATCCGGCCGACCGTCGACGGCCCGCGCTTGATCAGCGCGCGGAAATCGCCGCCCTGGGGCACCAGATGCCCCGCCATGACGATATCGACCGGCTCGGATACCGCAGCGAGGCTGGAGCGAGTGAAATTCTTGATCGTCGCGCGCAGATCGGCCTGAGGGAACGACGATGATGTCGGTTGAATGAAATCGAGGCTGCCCGTCGCGGTTCCGCCGATCCCAAGATTGGGGATCAGCGCATTGACCACCGACAGGTCAAGCGCATCGAGCCGCGATTGAACCGTCAGCTCCTTGCCATAAGTGCCCGCGACCCGCGCCGATCCCTTGTCGAAATCGATCCGGGTCGGCAGCAAACGATAGGTGCCAGCCTTGTCGATCTGGATCCGCGCCGGCGTACCGGTCTTGAAACCAACGCCGTTAGCGCGACCCTGCGCGGCGACCAGCCACAAGCTCGGGCTGAGCCGGGAGTTGATCGCTATATTGAAAGGGACGCCGTTCGATCCGGTCGCGACGGCGCGCGCCGTGCCGCTGCCGTTCTGATAGTCGATCTTCACACGCGCCGACGATAGCACGGTCGGGCCGTAGCGCAGGTCTGCAAGTTGGACGTCCGCCTTAACCAATGGCGTGTCGTACAGGATCACATTGGCGGCAACGATCGCGCGACCGATGGTGAAGTCGGTGGCGCCCGGGATCGTCGCCGCATAAGCCCGCGCCGCGATATCGGCGCGCTGATATTTGCCCGCCGCGCCCAAATTCGCCGCGCCGGTGATGCCCGAGCCTGCGAACTGTACACGACCCGCGAACGGGCCGGCTGCGGTCTGCTGCAGCTTGCCGTTGATGTTCATGCCGGCAAAGCGCGCGGTACGGATATCGATGCCGAGCGTATTGCCCGGCCGCACGATCACATCGGCGGAGAAGGGCCCGTAGTCCGTGCCGCCGGTCGCGACGATCGCATAGGATGCGCCATTGCCGCGCACCCGCGCCTCAAGATTGGCGAGGCCGATCCCGACACCAGGCCGTGGCGCACGGAGCAGCATGACGGGCTTGGTCGCGGTACCCGAGACACGCGCGAACAAGGGGCCATACTGAGTCGAATAAGCGTCCGCGTTGACCAGCAAGGCGCCGGACGGGTCATAGCGCCCCGATCCACTCGTCACGCGGAATTGCGGCGCGTTCAGACGCAGATTGCGGAAGGTGATGATGCCGTTCGGATCATAACCGATATCGGCACGCACCACCGCATTGCCGCCGAGGAAAGTACGCGCGCCCGAATTGAAGATCTGCGAGGTGCGCGCCACCACCCGGCCGGTGATGCCGAAGCCACCGCTCGGTACCGTCACCAGCTTCGCGTTGGTCGTCAGGTTGACGATGCCGATGCTCTCGATGCGATAGTCGTTGATCCGCCCGTTAAGCGCACCGGTATAGCGCCCGGTCGCCATGTTCGCGGCAATGATCGCGGTCGCGTCGATCTTGCGCGAGCGGATGCGCAGGTTGTCGGACAGGATGCTGGCCCCGGAGATCGCCAGGTCGCCGTTGATTGCGACGTTGTCCAGCAACCCGCCGGCTGCCGCGTTAAGCCCGGTGATGCGTCGCGCACGCGCATTGACCGGCACCAGGATATGATTGGCATCGACGCGGGCAAGCCCGGTCGCAATCAGGCTATCGACCCTGGTCTCGCCAAACCCGATCGACGCCGCACGGATCGCGTAGTCGACCGTCGGCGTCGCGAACGCGCCATCGAGCGTCAGATCGGCCATCACATCGCGCCCGTTGAGATTGGGCAGGATCGCACCCGGCGTGAGCAGCCGCGCGTTGAGCTTGAACTGGCCGAAGCGGCTCTGTGCAAGGTCGATCAGCCCCTGCCCTCGCACGGCAAGCGCATTCGACGACAGCGTCAGTTTCGTATCGACACGGCGCTGGTTCAGCGTTGCATCGAGCGCGATGGTCAGCATCGGCGCGGTCAGCCGTGCGATCGGATTGTCGGCCGTTGGCACCGGCTTCGCATTGGTGCCCGGCTGCGCCGCGGCCTCAGCCGACGAGCCCGCGACATAAAGCGCGGGCTGCGCTGTGCCGCGTATCTTGAAGGTGCCGTTGTTGGCCTGCAGCGCCAGATCGGCGAGTGATTGCCCGCCGAGCGTGCCAGTCGCCTTGCCGGTCCAGGCTTTCCAGCTGCCCGCGCCGGCAATGCTGAAATCGAGCGGTGCGGTGAGTTTCGCCATGCTCGCCACCACGCCGCCGACCGGTGCCTGCAGTTTCGCATCAAGATCGAGCTTGTTCTCTGCCGGCACTGCGTCGAGTTTGAGCGCAAGCCGGTCGCCGCCCGCAATCCCTCGCCCGGTGAGCGCGACCGCGTTCGCGGTGAGTTGCGCCCGTGCATCGGCGATATGCGCAACACCATCGATGCTGACGATGTGCGGATTGCCGCTGACCGCCTTGGCCAGCACGAGCCGGTCGATCGTCAATCGGCCGATATCCACGTCGAGATCAGGCAGCAATGGCGCATTGGGATCACCACCAGGCTTGAGCTCTGGGCTGCGCTGCAGCGTGACCAGCTTGCTCGACGCCGACCGCACATCGACATGATTGCGCGCGAAGGCAAATGGCCGCCAGTCGACATCGAGTCGCGGGCTGGTCAGGAACACGCCCTTGGCGTCGCTCACGCGTACATCGGTCAGGATCATCGCGCCATAGATCGACCCGTCGATCCGACCGACCTTGATATTGAGACCCGAGGCGAGCGTGTAATTGCCCAGCGTGTTAGCAATGAAGCGCCGCCCCGGGCTGGTGTTCAGGCCAAGCACGAGCAGACCCAGCAGGACGATCAGAGCAACGAGCGTAATCGCAATCCATTTGACGATCCGCTGCCAAAGCGAGCCGCGAACGATGACAGTTTCTGCGGCTTCGTCAGCCATCAGAATGCCTGCCCGATCGAGATATACAGTGCGACCTTGCCGTCACCCGGACGGGGGTTGAGTGGCGTCGCGACATCGACGCGAAGCGGCCCGAAATTGGTGTAGAAACGCCCACCGATACCCGCGCCGTACCGCAAATCCGATCCCTTGGGCATGACGCCTTCATAGGCGTTACCGCCATCGATGAACGGCACGATGCCGTAATTGCCGAAGCGGTAGCGCGCTTCGAGCGAGAATTCGTTGAGGCTGCGTCCGCCGACCGGGTCGCCGTTGGGATCGAACGGCCCGAGCCGTTGATACCCATAACCGCGCACCGACCCGCCACCGCCGCCGTAATAACGGCGCGACGGCGCCAAATCGTCGCGGTCGATGCCCGGGATCGTTCCCGCGCGCAGCCGTCCGGCCAATACGATGCTGTCGGTCACCGGCTGATAGATGCTGCCCTCGATCAATATGCGCGCATAAGGCCGCACGCCGCCGCGCACGGATGTCTCGGGGCTGAGGCTCAGCTTGAGGCGATACCCTTTGGTCGGGTTGAGCAGATTATCCGACGTGTCGAACTGCAGCTGCCCCGGCAAGGCCAGGATGCCATAGGTCGCGCGCCGTTTCTCGAGCCGCGCAAAATCATACACGCTCTCATTCGTGCCGATCAGCTCGAAGCCGTAAGCATAGGTGAGCTTCTTTTGCCAGATCGGCGTCGAATCATAACTGATCCGTCCCGCCAGCGTGCCGGTAAAAGCGTTGAACGCATCGTAATTGCTGTGATTGGCCGACGCGGTCAGCGTCACCGTGCGGTCGCGCTTGCCCGCGTTCGAACGACGGAACGTCGCACCCAATCCCTGTTCCTGCGTGCCGGCGATCGCCGACAGGATCAGCGCACCTTCCGGCTTCCACAGGTCGCGGTGCGTGAAGGAGCCTTCGAGCCGGAACCCCTGCCCGGTCGAATATCCCGCGCTGGCCGCCACCGACCGAGGCGGCCCGGCTTCTTGCCGGACCAGCAGGTCGACCGCTTCGGTGCCGTCGGGGCCGGGCTTGCCGGTACGCACCGGCTCGACCGACACGGTCGAGAACAGCCCGGTCGCGACCAGCGCATCGCGCAAATCGTCGACCTTGCGATTGTCATACAGCTCGCCCGGCTTGAACCGCGCGAGTACGCCGACATGCTCGGCCTCGAAAGCGAGCTTGCCCTCGGTCGTGTAAGTTCCGAACGAGGATCGCGGTCCCGTATCGACTGGCAACGTGTAGGCGCCGGTCCAGGTTGCTTCGTCGAGCAATATGTCGCGCTGCCCCAGCGTGACGAAGGGATAGCCCTGTTGCGGCAGCTTCAGGCTGACGTTCGCTTCTGCCCCCTGGATACGATCGGCCTCGATCGGATCGCCGACGCGCAAGGGGAGTTCGCGGGTGAGCAGATCGGCCGGCACCACTGGCCCTGCCTCGATCGCAATCGACCCGAGCGAATAAAGCTTGCCCGGCGTCGCGCTGATGATCGCCTTGACGTTGCCGCTGTTCGGCACGCTCTCGATCGTCGAGATCGCGGTGCCGTCGTAATAACCGCGCGACTTCAGCAGTCGAACGGCAAGTGCTTCATCTTCCCTCGCCCGCGCGGAAACCATCGCCGCGTTGGCCGCCTTCCCGCCTCCGTCTTTCAGCGCCGACAGCCCATTGAACTGCCCGGTCAGCCCAAGCGCATCGAGGCCGTTGACCTGCGTATCGTACCGAATGACCACGGTCTTGTCGTCGCCGGTGTCGGCGATATTGACCGGCGGAGTCGAATCGAAC
Organism: Sphingomonas sp. So64.6b; assembly: GCF_014171475.1. Classification (NCBI taxonomy): domain Bacteria; kingdom Pseudomonadati; phylum Pseudomonadota; class Alphaproteobacteria; order Sphingomonadales; family Sphingomonadaceae; genus Sphingomonas; species Sphingomonas sp. So64.6b. The sequence continues at coordinate 1,166,527 of NZ_CP048817.1, read as the reverse complement.
GTACCCAGCGGCGGCAGCGCCCGGGTCAATTCCGGTTCCTCGGCCGAGAGCGGCGCGAGTGTGTTGGTGTCGGCAACGGGTGCTTGCGCCGGCAAATCCGGAAGTGTCCGAGCAGGCGGCGTCGCCGCCGGCATCGCCTCGAGCGGCGCGTTGATATCGTCGCTGAGCGGTGGCAGCGCCTTTTCGAAATCGGGGTCACTGACGATAGTTTCGTCCGGTTGCGGGTCGGTCTGCTGGACAGCCGGCGGCACTGCAGGGGGTGACACCTGTTGCGGAGCCGACAGCGCGGCACTCAAAGCCAGCCACCCCGGCGAAAACGTCAGCAAGTTCAAAACCCGTCGATCCCCTTTGGGGATCGCTGTCCCACCCCCAACGCTACCCTAACGCATTTTTCGCGTTTTGGTTTCCAACATATTGCGGCGATTGCGAAAAAGCGCCGTTTCAGCCGCCCGCTTTTGCCTTCACCTTGGCCCGATAGGCGTGGAGTAGCGGTTCGGTATAGCCGCTCGGCTGACTCACGCCTTCGAACACCAGCGCTCGCGCTGCCTGATAGGCAAGGCTCGTCGCTTCGTTGCCGGACATCGTGCGATAAAGCGCGTCGTCCGCATTCTGCGCATCGACCTTAGCTGCCATGCGCGCGAACGCGGCATCGACATCCGCTTCCGTCGCGACCCCATGGAGCAGCCAGTTGGCGATATGCTGCGAGCTGATCCGCAATGTCGCGCGATCCTCCATCAAGCCGATGTCATGGATGTCGGGCACCTTGGAACATCCCACGCCCTGGTCGATCCAACGTACGACATAACCGAGAATCCCCTGCGCATTATTGTCGAGCTCGACGCGGATTTCGTCGGGCGTCCAGTTCCGCCCGGCTGCAACCGGCACGGTCAGCAACGGCGCGAGCCCGGGAATAGCCTCGCCTGCAATCTCCTTCTGCCGCGCGAACACATCGACCTGATGGTAATGCATCGCATGCAGCGTCGCCGCAGTCGGGCTCGGCACCCAGGCGGTGTTCGCGCCCGACAAAGGATGGCCGATCTTTTGCGCCATCATGTCGGCCATGCGGTCGGGCGCCGCCCACATGCCCTTGCCGATCTGCGCCTTGCCGCTCAGGCCATGCGCCAGGCCGATGCGGACATTGCGATCCTCATAAGCCTTGATCCAGTCGCTTGCCTTCATCTCCGCCTTGGGGATCATCGGCCCGGCGCGCATCGCGGTGTGCATCTCGTCGCCGGTACGATCGAGGAAACCGGTGTTGATGAACACGATGCGGTTCTTCACCGCCTCGATACACGCAGCGAGATTGGCTGAGGTGCGGCGTTCCTCGTCCATCACCCCGACCTTGAGCGTATAGCGCTCGAGCTTGAGCAAATCCTCGACCGCATCGAACAAGGCGTCGGTGAAGGCGCATTCCTCAGGCCCGTGCATTTTCGGTTTGACGATATAGACCGACCCCGCGCGGCTGTTGCGATATCGTCCAAGGCCGCGCAGATCGTAGAGCGCAATCGTGCTCGTCATGATCGCGTCAAGAATGCCTTCGGGCGCCTCGTTGCCATTGGCGAGCTGGATCGCCGGCGTCGTCATCAAATGACCGACATTGCGCACGAACAACAGGCTACGGCCCGGCAAGGTGAGTTTGCCGCCATCGGGAGCGGCATAGTCGCGGTCATCGGACAGCCGGCGGGTGACGCTCCGGCCGCCCTTGGTGAAACTCTCCTCCAGGTCGCCGCGCATCAGGCCAAGCCAATTGCCATAAGCCAGCACCTTGTCGTCGGCATCGACCGCCGCGACCGAATCCTCCAGATCGACGATCGAGGTGAGCGCGGATTCAAGCAGGACATCGGCAATGCCCGCCGGGTCATCGCGGCCGATCGGATGATTACGGTCGATCACCACTTCGATATGCAGCCCGTTGTGGCGCAGCAGCAACGCGGTCGGATTGCCCGGATCGCCACGATAACCGGCAAAAGCCGACGGATCGGCGAGCGCCGGTAGCTGCCCAGTGAGCAATCCCCGCCCGGTCAGCACGCCATCGACAACACTGAGCGAGGCAACGCTGTCCCAACTCCAGTTCGCCAGCGGCACCGCTTCGTCGAGAAACGCCTTGGCACGCTCGATCACATTAGCGCCGCGATCGGCGTCATAGCCCCCTGGCCGCGCGCTACCGGGGAGGGCGTCGGTGCCGTATAAAGCATCATAAAGGCTGCCCCAGCGCGCATTGGCGGCGTTAAGCACGAAGCGCGCGTTGAGGATCGGCACGACCAGCTGTGGCCCCGCCATGGTCGCGACCTCGGCATCGACATGCGTCGTGCCGATGGTGAAAGGCGCGGGCTCCGGCACGAGATAACCGATCCCACGCAGAAACGCCTCGTCGACCGGCTCGCCCGCCATATAGCGCGCATCGATCAATGCCTGGAGCGACTCTCGCTTCGCCAGCAGGTCGCGATTCTTGGGTGTCAGCGCGGCGAAGATATCGGCCACGCCGCGCCACCAGTCGCTGGCGTGGATCTGCAACCCCAGCAACAGCCTGCCCTCGACAAACCGCACCAATGGTTCGGCAACCGACAAGCCGGCACGATCGAGCATCTTTGGCATTGAGCCTCCTTGGAAGAATGCGACTGCCCGGGGAGAAAGCCATTGCCGCTTAGGCCAGCGATGGGTCGCGCATCAAGTCTGATTGGTGATTACTGGGGATCGACTGTTTCGGCTGAGGCTTCAAGCCGGTCGAGCATTGCACGAAAGGTGATGATCTCCTGTGCGGAAAACCCGGCAAAGATTTGCTTCTCCAATTCCAGCGCTTTCGGCGCGACGCTGTCGTAGAGCGATTTTCCCGCGGGGGTCAGCGACAACAGATGCGACCTTTGATCGTCCGGATTGGGCCGCCGCTGCACCAGCCCGCGATCATATAACGCGATCGCCGCGCGACTTACTGTCACCTTGTCCATCCGCGTGGCGAAGCCAAGCGCCTGCTGCGTCATCCCTTCACCCTCCGCAATCACCGCGATCAGCCGCCATTCCGGGATCTTGAGCCCGAACAGCGATTGATATGCGGTGGCGATCGCCGACGACACACGGTTCGAAGCGATCGACAGGCGATAGGGCAGGAATTCGTCGAGTTGCAGGGTCGGCATTGCCTTATCCAATCCGTCACCCTGAACTTGTTTCAGGGTCCATGCGCGGTAATTCGCCGCATATATGACGCTAGTGGCCGCGCATGGATGCTGAAACAAGTTCAGCATGACTTATCGCGATGGACCTGCGCTGCAAACCCCGATATAGTATCATCTGTAACCACATTTGCCCGTATTTGATTGCCACGGAGATACCGTCATGACCGCGACCGAAAACCCCATGGGCCTGAATGGCTTCGAGTTCGTCGAATTCACCAGCCCCAACCCGGAAGCACTGGCCGATCTGTTCGTGAAAATGGGCTTCACCCATGTGGGCACGCACAAATCTAAGAATGTCCGCCGCTACGCGCAGGGCGACATCAACTTCCTGCTCAACATGGACGAAGCCGGCCAGGTCGCCGGTTTCCGCAACGCACACGGCCCCTCCGCCAACGCGATGGCGTTCCGCGTCGCCGATGCGGATCAGGCGCTGAAGCTTGCGATCGAGCGCGGCGCGAGTCCGGTAAAGGGCGAGCATGGTCCTGGCGAGCTCGACATTCCGGCGATCGAAGGCATTGGCGGCGCGAACCTCTATCTGGTCGACCGCCATGGTGGCGAGACGATCTACGACACCGATTTCACGCCCGTTCCTGGCACGAATGCGGACGATCATGCGGTCGGCCTGCACACGCTCGACCATCTGACGCACAATCTCCAGCGCGGCCGGATGGATTATTGGGCCAATTATTACGAGACGATCTTCAACTTCCGTCAGATCCGCTATTTCGACATTGAGGGTCAGGCGACCGGCCTGTTTTCCAAGGCGATGACCGCACCCGACGACAAGATCCGCATCCCGCTCAACGAAAGCCAGGACGAGCATTCGCAGATCGAGGAATTCATCAAGGACTATAAGGGCGAAGGCATCCAGCATCTCGCGCTGGCGACCGACGACATCTTCGCCACGGTCGACAAATTGCGCGCCAACGGGATCAAGTTCCAGACCGCGCCGCAAACCTATTTCGACCTGATCGACAAGCGCCTGCCCGGCCACAATCATGACGTCGAGGAAATGCGCAAGCGCGATATCCTGATCGATGGCGCCCCGGAAACCGGCGGCGGTCTGCTGCTGCAGATCTTCACCGAGAATATGGTCGGCCCGATCTTCTTCGAAATCATCCAGCGCAAAGGCAATGACGGTTTCGGTGAGGGCAATTTCAAGGCATTGTTCGAAAGCATCGAGCTTGACCAGATCCGCCGCGGTGTCGTGCCGGGGAAAGTCGACGCTTAAAACCCTTCTCCCCTTGTGGGAGAAGGTGGCCCGCATGGCCGGATGAGGGGGAGTGATGTGCGTTAACGCCCGCGACATTCCCCCTCACCCTTCCGCCGCTTCGCGGCTCCCTCCCTCTCCCACAAGGGGAGAGGGAATTAAGGAACGGCGATGACTGAATACCAAACCGGCTTCGGCAATCACTTCGCCACCGAGGCCGTCCCCGGCGCCCTGCCCATTGGCCGCAATTCCCCGCAAAGGCCCCCTTTCGGCCTTTATGCCGAACAACTCAGCGGCACCGCCTTCACCGCACCACGCCATGAGAATCGCCGCTCCTGGCTCTACCGTCTGCGCCCCTCCGCCGCACACCCCGCCTTTACTCGTTATACCGGGGCGAAGCGCTTCGCGCCTGGTGTCAGCAAGGATCCGCTCGCCCCCAACCGTCTGCGCTGGGGGCCGACCGGGATCGAGGATGCCGACTGGCTCGACAGCCTGACGACAATGATCGTCGCGGGCGACGGTCCGGCGACTCAGGCCGGCGTCGCCCTGCACCTCTATGCCGCATCGAAGGACATGATCGACCGCGCCTTTGTCAGTGGTGATGGCGAATTGCTGATCCTGCCCGAGATGGGCGCGCTCATCTTATTCACCGAACTCGGCCGCATCGATGTGGCGCCTGGCCAAGTCGCACTGATCCCGCGCGGCGTGCGCTTTCGCGTGACACTCCCCGACGGCAAGGCGCGCGGCTATATCGCGGAAAACCATGGGGCACCTTTCCGCCTGCCCGATCTCGGCCCGATCGGCTCCAACGGTCTCGCCAACCCACGCGACTTCGAAACCCCCACCGCGTGGTTCGAGGATCGCGAAGGCAAATTCGAACTGGTGCAGAAATTCCTCGGCTCACTCTGGACCACAGAGCTTGGCCGCTCACCGCTCGACGTCGTCGCCTGGCACGGCAATTACGCGCCCTGGCGCTATGATCTGGCGCGCTTCAACACGATCGGCAGCATCAGTTTCGACCATCCCGATCCGTCGATCTTCACCGTGCTCACCTCGCCCAGCGACGTCGCGGGCACCGCCAACGCAGACTTCGTCATCTTCCCGCCGCGCTGGATGGTCGCCGAAGATACGTTCCGTCCGCCCTGGTTTCACCGCAACGTGATGAGCGAGGCGATGGGCCTGATCCACGGCGCCTATGACGCCAAGGCCGACGGCTTCGTGCCCGGCGCGCTGTCGCTGCATAATCAGATGAGCGGCCACGGCCCCGATGTCGCGAGCTGGAAGGGCGCGAGCGAGGCCGAACTCAAGCCGCACAAGATCGACGGCACCATGGCGTTCATGATCGAAAGCCGCTGGGTCTTCCACGCGACCGACTTCGCATTGAAGACCGGCACGCTGGACGAAGACTATGATCAGGTCTGGACCGGCTTTCCCAAAGCGCAACTGCCTGGATAGACTTGATCCGTATCAGCCAAATTCTCCGGAACGACTCCGGTGCGATATGCGTCTTATCGCCAATGCCCGCACCGACCACACCCCTTTTTCATTGGCAGCACGACGCGCAGGAAGAACTCCAGGCGCTGATGCATGACCATGTCTCCGACGCCGCTTTTCCCTGCGTCGGCGCGAAGGCCGCGCTCGCCAAGGGCACGCTCGACGTGCTCGCCTGCGACCGCATCGACAGCGCCTGGGACGATCTGCGCATTCATGACGGCCTGATCAAATTCGCCAGAGCTTATCGTGACGCGCCGGCGCTGTTCCGCAGCTTCGCCGTTGTCTTCGAAGGTCCTGACCAGTTGAGTGAAACCGAATTCGAGGCCGCGCTTTGGGAGCGCGCGCAATCGCTATCCGATAAGGATGTCTGGCGCGGCCAGGACTATGATCCGCGCGTCAGCCCCAACCCGGAAAACCCGCATTTCTCGCTGAGCTTTGGCGGCGAGGCTTTCTTCATCGTCGGCCTCCACCCCAATGCCAGCCGCCCGGCGCGCCGCTTTTCGCGCCCCGCCATGGTATTCAACCTGCACGATCAGTTCGAGATCCTGCGCGCCGAGGGCAAGTATGAAGGCATGCGCGAAAAGATCATGGTCCGCGACGAAGCGCTGGCCGGCACGCGCAACCCGATGCTCTCGCGCCATGGCGAAGCGAGCGAAGCACGGCAATATTCCGGCCGAGCGGTGAGCGATGCGTGGCAATGTCCGTTCAGCTATTCGGGAGAAGGCAAATAGCTGATATCGTCGAAATCCCCGAACGCAGTGGCACCGCATTCAAGCTGGCAAAAGGTAACACGCTGGTCGTGATCGATCCGCGCGGAGAACAGGTCGCCGATCTGCTGGCATTCAATGCGGCGGATGTGGATGAGGTGATCTCCTCCGGCCGCACGCTCGACTACGCCGAGCGCATCTATCTGACCCAGGGCGACAAGCTCTATTCAAACCGCTCGAACGTCATGCTCGACATCGTCGAAGACAGCGTCGGCCGCCACGACTTCCTGCTCACGCCCTGCTCGTACGACACGTTCAGGCATTTCTATCCGGGCCTGGAGCCGCATCGCGGCTGCTTCGGCAATCTGGCCGAGGCGCTCGCGCCCTATGACATAGGCCCCGACCGCATCCCCGTCGCGTTCAATTGCTTCATGAATGTGCCGGTCGATGGCAATACCGGCCGGCTCAGCGTCCTGCCGCCGATCAGCAAGGCCGGCGACCATATCGCGCTGCGCGCTGAAATGGACCTGATCATCGGCCTCACCGCCTGCTCCGCCCCGGCTTCAAACGGCGGTTCGTTCAAGCCGATTCAATACCGCATCGAGGCGTCAGCCGGGCCTGATCTAGCACCCTAGACCGGATCGCCGTCGCGGTCCTCCAGATCGACGATCAGCTTGCGCAACAGGGCCGCCAAGGTTTCGCTCTCCGCTGAATCCAGGATCTGCAGCTGCGCGGCTTCTCGCGCCATGTCGGTTCGAAACGCCTTTTCGGCGAGTCCCATGCCGGCCTCGGTCAAGGCCACCAATACGCTGCGCCCATCCTCTGGCGATTTCTCGCGCCGGATCAGGCCGGCTTTCTCCAGCCGATCGAGCCGATGGGTGAGCCCCCCTGAGGAAATCATCAGCGATCTGTATAACGCCGTCGGCGTCAGCCGATAAGGCAACCCGGACCGGCGCAACGTCGCGACTACGTCGAATTCGCCGCGATCAAGGCCGAATTCGGCGAAGGTCGCCTCGATGCCGGCGCGGACGAGGTTCGACAATCGATAGGCGCGGCCGAGGATCGCCATCGGCCCGGTATCGAGATCGGGCAACTCCTGTGCCCATTGCTGCCTTGACCGGTCGATATGATCGCCCGTCCGATGATCGTCGTCCCGTTCCATCCCGCTTCCCACCCTCCTGATCCCCTTCTCCCTCAATAGCTCAAACCCCAAGACCGGGGAAGATATCTTGACAGGAAGACAGTTGCGCAATATATCTTCTCGGGAAGATATATTGCGCAACTAGATGGAAGGACGACGATATGGTCAAAATTCTTCGCCATCGCGACCCGCAGGCCGAGCAGAGCCGCACGGTTCGGTTCGAGGGCCAGGATTTCGGGACGCCGGTCTCGTTTTTCCTGGTCGATGTCGGCCCAGGTCAGGGATCGGTGCTGCACCGGCACCCCTATTCGGAAACCTGGATCGTCAGGCATGGCGAGGCCGATCTGACTGTGGGCGACGGCACGGTACGCGGCTATCCGGGCGATATCGTCGTCGCGCCCGCCGATATTCCGCATCGCTTCGTCAATGCCGGCGCCGGTCGCCTGGAACTTGTCTGCATCCATGCCAACGGCACGATCGTGCAGGAAAACGTGTGATCCGATCCTACCCCGACAATTGCACAGGAGAAACTACAATGCCGAATATGATCTTCGTGAACCTGCCGGTGAAGGATCTCGCCGCATCGACCCGCTTCTACGAGGCGATCGGTTGTTCGAAGAACGAACAGTTCAGTGACGACAAGTCGGCGTCGATGGTCTGGTCCGATACCATCACGTTCCAATTGTTGACGCACGAGTATTTCGCGACGTTTGCTCGGAAACCAATCGCGGATTCCCATGGCACGACCGCCATGCTGATCGCCCTGTCGCGCGACAGCCGTGAGGCAGTGGATGCCATCACCGAGGCCGCAGTGGCTGGCGGCGGCAAGAGGGATATCCGCGAACGTCAGGACATGGGCTTCATGTATGGCCGCACTTTCGAGGATCCCGACGGCCATGTCTTCGAACCGATGTGGATGGACATGGCAGCGTTCGCCACGATGAGCGACGGACAAGCCGGGCCGGCCTGATCGACCGGGCCTGAAAACGAAAAGGGGCGGCTTCCTGCGAAGCCGCCCCTCGCCCCCGCTCGGGAATCCCTCAGAACTTGAAGGTGTCTCCGGAGTGGAAATAGCAGCCGACAATACTTGGCTTCGACCAGGTGGGCGGCACTTGAGCGTCGACGCCGTGGACGACGCCCGCGCTCGGTAGCGGGAATGATCCGTCTGGACGGCTTTCCCAAAGCCTGCCGAAATAATTTTCGCAGGCGCTGTCGAATACGCTCCCCCTCGTGCGTCTCCAGGCTACGATCGCCTTTGCGATCGGCCCAGGGAGAATGACGATGCAATATATGCTGCTGATCTATGAGGATGAAAGCGGGTATGGCGACCACGCCGACACGCCTGAGATGATGGCGATCATCGACAAGCATATGGCGCTGGTCGGCGAGCTCGGCGACCAGCAGATCGACGGTGCCGGGCTGCAGCCCGTGACCACCGCGACGACCGTGCGCACCACCGGCGGCAAACAGGTGATCCATGACGGCCCCTTTGCCGAGACCCGCGAACAATTGGGCGGCTATTATGTGATCGAGGCGCCCGATCTCGATGCCGCGCTGGAGATCGCAAAGAAGGTGCCGCTACGCCTCGACGGCGCGATCGAGGTGCGCCCGCTGATTGTGCATTGATCGACATGCTGGACCGGGCCGCCCGCGACCATAAAGGGCGGATCGTCGCCGCGCTCGCGGCCCGGTTCCGCGATCTCGATATCGCCGAAGAAGCATTCGCCGAGGCTTGCGCGCGCGCAGTCGCCGCCTGGTCGGCCGAGGCGCCGCGCGACGCTGCGGCATGGCTTTACCGCGTTGCCGATCGCGTCGCGCTCGACATGCTGCGCCGCCACGCGATCCGCGCCGGCGCGGCACTGCCGCCACCCGAGCCCGAACCGACAGCGGAGGAATTGCTGATGGACGATGCCGCGATCATCCCCGATGAACGGCTGCGGCTGATCTTCGTCTGTTGTCACCCGGCAATCCATCCGGAGGCGCGTGCGGCGTTGACGTTGAAGCTGGTGTGCGGCCTGACGACGCTCGAAATCGCGCATGCTTTCCTGACCAGCGAAACCACCGTCGCACAGCGGATGGTGCGCGCGAAGCGCAAGATCGCCGATGCCGCGATCAGCTTCGAAGTGCCGGGTCCGGAAGCATGGCCGGCACACATCGATGCCGTGTTGAGCACGATCGAAATCGCCTATGCCCGGGCTCACGCGGACGCCGCCGGCGATGGCCGCCACGCCGGTTATGCTGCGGAAATGCTGCAGGTCACCGCAACGCTTGCCACTCTTATTCCCAACGACGCCGATGTGCTGGCGCTCGCCGCAACGATACGCTTTGCTGAAGCACGGCGCCCGGCGCGCATCGATGCGAACGGCGTGATGGTGCCGCTCGACGAACAGGATCCGAAGCAATGGGATGCGCCGTTAATCGCAGAAGCCCGTCCATATCTTGCGCGTGCGCTCTCCATCGCTCCCGCTTCGCCGCGCGTCCTCGCCTCATTGATACATGGCGAATGGTGTGCCCGAGCGTCGCTCTCACTACCACCGCCATGGCCCGCAATCCTGACCATATATGATGCGCTGATCGCCGTGCGTGACGATCCCGTCACACAACTCAATCGCGCCGTTGCGCTCACGCAGGTGCGGGGCGCAGCTGCGGCACTGGACGAGGTCGATGCGCTCGCCCTGCCCGGCCTTGCCGAATTCCTGCCCTATCATGCGGTGCGTGCCGATCTGCTCGCCCGGCTCGGCCACCGGAGTGCTGCGCGCCGCGCATATAACGCGGCGCTCAGGCTGGCACCGGGATCGGCAGAACGCCGCTGGCTGGAGCGCCAGCGCGATGGCTGCTGAGCCGGTCGCGCGCCGCGAGCCATAACCTGCCCATCATCGCGTCGAGTTCCGGCGGATCGAACGGATCGAGCCCCGAACCGGGATAGAAGCACATCTCGCCGAACAGCGGCTGATCGGCCGGCTGATAGAAATCGACCCGCACGAAATCGAAGCCCCGGCCCATCTCTTCGGCGGCCTCGATCATGGCGGCGAGTGCCGATGGTCTGGGGATACCGGATCTGCCGCCGCGTATCGGACGCCAGTCGCGATCATGCACGATCCAGCGATGCGCATGCTCGCGATCGACATGGGCCTGCACGAACGCCATCCGTCCGCCAAAAACGTAGAATTTATAGTCCACCGGCAGGGCGCCCGCCGCCCCGATAAACGGCTCGACCAGAATGCCGCGCGGGATATGGCGATACAACCATTCGTCGAGCCACAGGCCATAGGGCTTTTCGAGCCATGCCGCGGATCGCTTGACGATCGCCGGCCAGTCCTGACGCCCGTCACGCACGAAGATGGTTTGATTGCAGCCGTGCCGTGACTTGATCACGCATGGCCCCTGCCAGTCCGGCGTGGCGGGTAATATCGTCCCTGCCCACAGGGTAGGCACAACCCACGCAGTACCCAGCACCCGGGCGGCGATCGTCTTGGCTGCGACCTTGTCCGCCAGCACCGGCAGGCGCTGGTCGCGCTCATATAATTTGCGTTGCTGGACAAGCTCAGTGAACAGCGTTGGTGCCTGAAGCGTGGCAAGACGGCGATGTCGCCACAAATAGGTCAACTGAATTCGCGCCTGGGCCAATTTGCCTCCGGGAACGTCACTGGCATCAAGGATCGTGTCGAACATGCGCGGTAAAGCCCGCTCGGCAGACTATGTTCCGTTAGCGCATCAAACGCGACCAAATCGGCATGATCCGCCTTCGCCGCACGGTGATGGCAACCAACTCGGCCAGCCGGATTATCCCTTCATCTGCCGCTTCACCGACGCCATCGTCGCCTTGCCATAAGGCGGCTTGAGCCCGGCGAGCTTGGCGACGTCGAGCTTGGCTTGTTTGTACACGCTCTTGGCATGGCTGAAGGTCTTGAAGCCGTCGCGCCCATGATACGCGCCCATGCCCGACGGCCCGATGCCGCCGAACGGCAGTTCTTCCATTGAGATATGGAAGATCACATCGTCGAGCGTCACGCCGCCGGCAATGGTCCGGTCGAGCACGCGGCGGCGCTCGCCGGCATCGCCGCCGAAATAATACAGGCCGAGCGGCCGGTCGCGCCGGTTCACCTGCTCGATCGCATCGTCGATCCCGTCGTACCGCCGGATCGGCAGCACCGGGCCGAAGATTTCCTCCTGCATCACCGCCATGTCATCGGTGACATTGGTGACGATATGCAAGGGCATCTTCCGCGCGTTGGATGCGCCGAAATCCTCGCCCGGCGGGTTGACTGCCTCGACCGTTGCACCCTTGGCGCGCGCATCGTCGAGCAAGTCGCTGAGCCGCTGGAAATGCCGGTCGTTGATAATCGCGGTATAGTCCGGATTGGCCAGCACGGTCGGATACATCGCCGATGCCGCCGCCTTCAATCCCTCGACCACCGCCGCTTCCTGGTCGGCCTGGACCAGCATATAATCGGGCGCGAGGCAGATTTGTCCGGCATTGAGCATCTTGCCCAGAGCGACCCGCTCGGTGGCCTGTTTCAGGTCCGCCGATGCGCCGAGGATCACCGGCGATTTGCCGCCGAGTTCGAGCGTCACCGGCACCAGATTATCGGCTGCGGCGTGCAGGATATGCTTGCCGATCGCGGTCGCGCCGGTGAAGATCAGATGGTCGAACGGCAGCTCGGCGAACGCCTTGCCGACCTCCGGCCCGCCCGACACGAACGCCAGTTCCTCGGGAGCGAAATACTGACCGACCACCTCTTCGAACAATGCGGCGACGCGCGGTGTGAACTCGCTCGTCTTGACCATCGCGCGGTTGCCCGCCGCGAGCACCCCGGCGAGCGGCGACATGACCAGATTGACCGGGAAATTCCACGGCGCGATGATTCCGATCACGCCCTTGGGCTGATATTCGATCCACGCTTTGGCGCCGAGCAGGCCGAGCGGGAATTGCACCGGCCGTCGCTCGGGCTTGGCCCATTTTTCGAGCGACTTGATTGAATGAGTGATCGGCGCAACCGAGCTTGCGATATCGGTGAGCATCGATTGTTCGCGGCTGCGATGCCCGAAATCCTCGCTCAGCGCGTCGCAAAAGCGTGTCGCATTGTCGGCGATCATCGCCGCGGCGCGCTTCAGGCGATCCTTGCGGGTGGCGATCGAGACTGGAAGTTCCGCCATGAACGCCGCACGCTGGCCAGCCAGGATCGCCTTCAAATCGGACATCATTCTCTCCCCGGGAATCCTGTCCCTCAACCCGCCGTCATCGGCGCGACTGACCATTTATCAGTCTTTAAACGCAACCGATCAAGCCCATCACGGGCAAAATGATGCTGTCCTTGCCCGCCCGCTCAATCCGTAGCGTCGCTTCGGGCACCGCCGCGCCGTCCTTCAGGTCGCCGCGCGTCGTGATGGTCATGTCGAGCACCGCCTTGGTGCCGCCCGCCTCATATTCGGTCACCGCGGCAAAGCCGAACCCCCCATCGCCATGCTGCGCGGTACGCGGCATATCGATTTGCTGGCCGTCGATCGAGAGGCGCACCGACGCTGCATCGGCCCGCGCCATCGCCACAAAGGCGCGGCTCGACCCGCCGCTCCACAAATAGGCGGCACATCCGGTGGCGGGCAAATCCTGGCGCGGAATGCCGCCGATCGGCAATCCGTCGATCGACGCGGGCGGCGGCGGAGGCGGCGGTGCCGGTTTGGGCTTTTCCGCCGCAAGCAGGACGAGCAATGCGATCGATATCATGGCGTGTAACCTAGCAGGAACAGCCATGCCGGGTAAGCCGCGATCGCGAGCAGCGCACCGAACGGCATGCGATCGTCAAGCGCCCCGCCCCGCCCCGTCAGCTTACTCGTCAGGGCAATGGCCAACCCGGTCATGCTGGCGAGCAACAACACCGCCGGCAACATCTGCCAGCCAAGCCACAAGCCGATCCCGCCGAGCAGTTTCGGGTCGCCCCCGCCAAGCCCCTCGCGTCCACGAAAGCGCTTATACGCGGCACCGATCAGCCACAGTGAACTGAAACCGGCAAGTCCGCCGATCAGTCGATCGAACAGCGGCGGATCGACACCCAGCATTCCTGCGGCAATTCCGGTCAAGGCAAGCGTGATCGTCAGCCGGTCGGGCAACCAGAACTCGGTAACATCAAGCGCGGCAAGCGCGAGCAACAACCAGCCGAACACCGCACCGGCCAGCGCAATCGGCCCGCTTACCACCAGCCCGGCAATCGCGCCGATCGCCAGCGCGATCAGCTCGATCTGCCAGTGCAGTGGATCGATCCGCGCCGCACAGCGCCGGCATCTGCCCCGGCTGATCGCAGCGCTGAGCAGCGGAATCAGGTCGAGCGGCCCAAGCGCCGCATCGCAGCTGTCGCAATGCGACCGCCCGACCATGACCGACCGATCGTGCGGCCAGCGAATGACCAAAGTCGCGATGAAGCTTCCGATCACCGCGCCGAACACGCCCAGCGCGACCGGCCATATCCAAAGCTCAGCCATCGGCCTTCTTGCGGATCAGGTAACGATAAACACCGAACAGGTTGATCGCGAACAGCGCGATGTTCTGGGTGCCCAGCGCCCAGTCATTGGTCAGCGCCGCGCCCGACATCCAGGCGATGCTCGACGCGACGAACAGAACGAACCCCCAGCCCGTCACGCGGCGCCCGGAGTCGAGCGACACCATCAGCGCGGCGATCACCCCGCTGCCGGAGGCGAACCATTTGAGCGCGGTGGTGAGTGTGTCTTCCATGGGTATGGCGATAGAGCCCCTCATTCCAACCGTCACGCTGAACTTGACCTCTCGATCCTCCCCGGCACGTGGAGGAGTTTAGTGCAACCAGCACACCCAAATATCCGCCGCGCATTTGTAAACCGTCGCACCCGCGACTAGATCGCCCGCAACACCTCCACCATCCGGAGTCTCGCTCATGTCCGCCGATCCGATCGTCATCCTGTCCTATGCCCGCACCCCGATGGGCAGTTTCCAGGGCGCGCTGTCCGGCGCGACCGCGACCGAACTCGGCGCGGCGGCGGTCGGCGGCGCGGTCGAGCGCGCCGGCCTGTCGGGCGAAGCGATCGAGCGCATCTATATGGGCTGCGTCCTGCCCGCCGGCCTCGGTCAGGCGCCGGCGCGTCAGGCGGCGCTCAAGGCCGGCCTGCCCAATCATATCGAGGCGACGACGGTCAACAAGATGTGCGGCAGTGGCATGATGGCGACGATGCTCGCCGCCGATGCGCTTGCAGCCGGTTCCGCCGACCTGATCGTTGCGGGCGGCATGGAGAGCATGACCAACGCGCCATACCTCTCGCTGCGCCACCGCGGCGGCGCACGCATCGGTCATGACCGGTTGATGGATCACATGTATCTCGACGGCCTTGAGGACGCGTACGAACCCGGCAAGCTGATGGGCAATTTCGCCGAAGATACAGCGGCCGAATATCAATTCACCCGCGCGCAACAGGACGACTTCGCGATCGCATCGCTCGAACGCGCGCAAAAGGCGCAGCGTTCGGGGGGCTTCGACCGCGAGATCGTGCCGGTCGAAGTGTCGGGCCGCAAAGGCAGCGTCACCGTCACGCTCGACGAACAGCCGGAAAAGGGCGACCCGTCCAAGATCCCTACGCTACGCCCCGCTTTCTCGAAGGACGGCACGATCACCGCCGCCAATGCCTCGTCGATCTCCGATGGTGCGGCTGCCCTGGTGCTGACCCGCGCCAGCGTCGCCGAGCGCCTCGGCCTCGATCCGATCGCCCGGATTGTCAGCCAGGCCGCGCACGCCCATGCCCCATCGCAATTCACCACCGCGCCCGTTTTCGCGATGCGCAAGGCGCTCGAGCGGGCCGGCTGGTCGGCCGATCAGGTCGATCTGTTCGAGGTCAATGAAGCGTTCGCCGTGGTCGCGATGATCGCGATGCGCGACCTCGGCCTGCCGCACGACAAGCTCAACGTGAACGGCGGCGCTTGCGCGCTCGGCCACCCGATCGGCGCGAGCGGCGCACGCATCCTCGCTACCCTGTTGTCGGCGCTGCAGACCTCAGGCCAGAAGCGCGGAATGGCCTCGCTGTGCATCGGAGGTGGCGAAGCGACGGCGATGGCCGTGGAGTTGATGAACTGACGGCCGCTGGCGGTCTGTTCTCATCTTTGCCGAAAAAAGGCCCATAGGTCGGACGTCCGTTCACCTCGCTCCTACGACCGGTTCTGGCGAACGACGTTATGGCCGGGAACGGCTTGGGACAAGTGGTTAGCTGCCGTTCGCCCAACGCCTGACGTCGATCACCCCGAGAACTATGGCAGCGACGAGGTGAATCACGAGCGCAAGTATCAGATAGCCGATGCCGGTCAACAGCGCGAAGCCATCCGCCATGCTGTCACCCGACACGCCGATCGTATCGAAAAATAGCGACTCGCCAACTCTGAAGGCCGCCATCGCCGCCGGAATGAAAACGATGCGCGGGAGCCAGCGCGGCAGCTTCGCGGCGGCGAGGACCCACATGCGGTCATACGCCGGCTAAATTCGGCGTCCAAGTTTCCGACATCCATTCATGGTGTGGCGGCCCCGCTTCGACGAGCACGATCGGCCGTCCGCGCCTATTTCCGGAACGCCCACTTAGCGCATGGGGCTCGTGGCCGCAGGAGAGCGGCAGCATTTGCGTTTGCCGTTTTCGCGTGTTCGTGCGTTCCCGTGGAACGGTAAAGGAGAAGACCATGAACGCGACACGAATTCCCGGCAACGAGCCTGACCCCGGCGATATGTCCACTGAGCCCGGCACTGGCGCGCCGAACGATCAACCGGAAAAGCATGAATTGCCCGACGATGCCGAAAACCTGGGAGATTTCGCTTAACTTGCGCTGTCCGGTAGAGGGAGACTTCTATCCGGCGGCTCGCTGAGATCGAGGAACGCCCTGCCTCGCGCGTCCTGCTCGACGAATGCCGGCTGGCCGCGATCGAAGCTACGACAGCAGACCGCCGTGAGCAGGACGGTGTGCGGCCAGACCGCGATGTCGTCCTCGTCGGAACGGCACTATATTTTCGGAGTGTCGGCGAACCTCAGTTTGGGCAATATGTGGCTTCCGTCGTTGACGACGTAGCGCAACCGCGCTGCCAACCATGCTTCCGCTTTCGGCCAATCCTTGAGACTTACCGGCAGGCGAGCGACGTGCGCCAGCTGGCGATCATAGAAATCCACGTGTTGGAAGGGGAACGCCATAACGATGACGGTAAGTTGCCCAAAACCTGCCAATTTTGAGAGAGGAATCGTCCTATTTTTAAAGAGCCCATGGTAGATGATGTTTTCGCCTTCGATGCTCCAACGCATGTTTTGAATGGCAATCCCGGCCCATGCGAGACCAACAAGGAAAACACCAATGACAGCTCCGGACGAAAGCTCGGAGGGTGTTTGCGATTCGGGATGCGTGAATATACCGTAGATGATTGCCACTAACGCGACCACAGCGCCTAAACAAACAAGCCATCCCAACGCTCGTTTGACCAGACCAGTCTTAAAAACGAGATCATTCTTCATAGGATTCCACCTATAGAATTAATTGTTACAGACGGTAGAGTTTTATGGGGCTCCGGTGACACTCCACTAAACTACCGTACGCCCGGGCGGGCAGGTCGATTAAGTGGAGCGTCACCGAAAACTCCGCCGGAAGCTGGAGGCTGCACCCGTGAATGCTTGTATTTGCCTGTTCGACACGGACTCACGTGCCTCAAACAACATATGGTTCTGTTACTCCCGAGATCAGCAGAAAACCGCAAATGGCCACTAGCATCGCTACATTCCAGCGCCGCGAGCGCACCGTGAGCAGCGCGATGAACAGCCCCAGGATCGAGAATCCGCTGACCATGTAAAGCAACTCCGCAGTGGCGTTCATTGGGCCTGGTGCCACCTCCGGCAGCGGGTGCATCGCGTCCAGCACGACCACGCCGATCCAGCTCGCGACGTTTGCCGCCAGCAGCCCGCCGATCACCAGCCGGTTCTGCTTGTCGTACCAGTCGTCGAAATCAGGCCATTCCTCCGGCGCGTCCGGAAAGATCAACGTCGCCGCGAGATAATACACACCTACCATCGCCAGCACGCACACCAAGGTAGTATAATTCGCGCCGATCTGCTCGCGCGCATCCCAGGCAAGCAGCCAGAAACTGGTCAGATCGAGCATTACCAGTACGCCGAGCAGCGGCGTCAGCCACCCGATCCGCACGGCGTTCGTGCCTCGCTTGAGCTTCAGCGCGCGCGAAAATCCTCCCAGCACCTCCGCGATCGCCAAACCCAGCAACAGGCCGTAGACCGCGAACACCAACTCAAATGGACTCATCGTGCTTCCCCCTTGATCCCGAGACAGGTGCCCCGAACCTGCCGCCGCCGCCGTTGACCCGCATAGGGTCGCACGAGCAGGCCAGCTTAGCGTAGGTTGACAATAGTCTGGAAGCGGCCCGTTTTCTAACCTCCACGGGCAGACGTTCAGCCCGGTACTTCAAATAACGGCAACTTTCGGGTTCAGGCTGAGCAACGATGAATGATGGGGTCTGGGCGCTTAAATGCCGACCAGAGGTTTTTCATTTCGCGCTGACCGCCTCGACCCACAATCGGTCATCCAATGCACTTTAGGCGCGTCCCGAAACCGGCCGTTCGTTCAGGCGGCATTGCCCGGCAGGAGCTGGGCCGACTGCAGACTTGCAGCTTTTGGTAGCGTGAAAAGCAAACCTGCGGTTCGCGAGCCGACATTTAATACTGGGCTTCAGCGTACCGGATGATGCTCTGATTTTGAACGCTTTCAATCAACTCATCCGCGCGGGACAAAAGTCGAAGGAGCAAAGGTGAAGAGTTAGCGTCGGCATATCCCAGCGTAAGCTCAACGGTCGGCGGCACGCCTTCGAGCGCTCTGGCAACGACGTTCGGCGTGAGCATATTCTGTGCGTATAGCGGAACTAGGGTGATCCCTCCCGTAGACGCGACCAGTGACATCGCCGAAGAGATGTTCTCGCCTTCATACTGTGGCTTCAGCGTGATTCCGGCGGTCGATGCGTAGGCCTCAATCACGGTTTGTAATACGGGAGACGTCCTCGCCGAGCTAACGTAAATCTCGCTGGCAAGGTCCTGCGGCCGGACCTTTTTGCGCGATGCCAAGTGATGGCCTGCCGGCAGAACGGCGATCAAAGGCTCGTTCGCAAGCAATTTGAAGGTCAGACCCAGGCTCTGTTTTTCTGGGCGGAGGAAGGCCATGTCCAGCTTCCCGCGCATCAGCGCTAGCGCGAGTTCGGGGGAAGAGAGGCTGCACAGCGTTACTTCCGTATCCGGTACTTCTTCGCGGATGATGCGCAATAGATGGGGCAACCAGGTGACCTCCAGCCCAACGAGAAACCCGATCGAAAGGACGGGCCTTTTCGGCTGCGCCGCCCGCTGAGCACCCTCAACAGCGGCCTCGACCTGCAGAAGTGCGAGCCGGGCATGATCCAGGAAGACGCGTCCAGCAGGGGTGAGCACTACGCCTCGTGCCTGCCGCTCAAGCAACGTCACACCGATTTCGGCTTCCAAATCGCGTATCTGTCGGCTCAGCGAAGGCTGTGATGTGTTCAGTCGCCGCTGGGCAGCGGTTAGCAGACTACCCTCCTCTGCGACCGCAACGAAATAGCGCAAATGTCGGAGTTCCATGGGTCACCGCTATACTTTTGAAGCATAGGTCGAACGTACAAAGTCTTTGTCGCCGGTGGAAGCCGGATTTACGTCTCGTTTGATCAACAAGGAGACCGCAAATGTCGACAACATCCAAGCTGACCATCGTGTTCTGCCACGGCATCTGGGCCGACGGTTCATGCTTCAACAAGGTGATCCCAGCGCTCCACGCGGACGGTCACGAAGTCATCTCTGTTCAATATGGCTTGGATTCGTTCGAAGAAGACGTCGCGACGGTAAAGCGCACCCTCAATCGCGTCGGCGGCCGCGTCATTCTCGTCGGCCACTCCTATGGTGGCGCCACCATCACGGCCGCGGGCGTAGACGATCGCGTCGTCGGCCTGGTCTATGTCGCGGCCGTAGCGCCAGATGCAGGCGAGACCGTTCAGTATCAGCTAGACAAATATCCGTCGGACATTTTCACGCGGGTCGAAGTCGCAGACGGGCGCGCATGGATGCTGCCGAACGGAACGGAGTTCTTTGCCGGCGATCTCCCCGAGGACGAGCAGGCGCTTGTCTGGGCCACGCACTATGCGCCTGTCTTCGACCTCTTCCATCAACAGAAGCTCGGTGAGAACGATATCGCGTGGAAGTCGAAACCGAGCTGGTATGTGCTGGCCACGCAAGACCACACGGTCCATCCGGATCTGCAGCGTTGGGTCTCGAAGCGCATGGGGGCTGACATCACCGAAGTTGCAAGCAGCCATGTGCCGATGCTTTCCCAGCCTACTGTCGTGATCGACGTGATTCGGAAAGCCGCGGCGGCTGTTCAGAGCAGGTGACGAGGACGGCCGGCCGCCAAAGGTGAGACGCCGCCGCGAAGCGGTCTCCCAACATCAATCTTGGTGCTATGGTGCCAAGGCCAGCGGCCGATATTCACCCAGTTGCCGACGCTGCAGGGCGATCGGGACGAACGGTTCCGGTGACACGCCACTAAACTACCGTACGCCCGAGCTGGCAGGTCAACTAAGTGAGGTGCCACCGGAAACCCCAGTCTATACGGCCTTCGCCTTGGGCTTGCAGTCGCCTTCGCGGCAGGACGGATGATCTTCTTGACCGCCTTAACCGGCACATCGTCATCATCAGCCGGGACAATCAGCGCACCGTTATCGTCGATGTCGTCTAAGTTATCGTCGATGTCGTCTAAATCGCCTCATAACCGCCGGGCCGACACTCCGGCCCAGCACAAGGCAGCCAACTCAAGTGTTGAGTTCGTATTTCTCGGCCACGCATCGGACACATATCGTTGTTTTATCGATTTTTTGCTACCTTTATGGTGGTGTGGTGATGATGTGGAGACGGAGATACGGTGGAGCCGCGGGAGGGATCGCCAAGCGGTCGCACCCCCATTTCCCGCCCGCTGATTGCTACCGAGAAAACCATGCTATCACTCGGATCATCGGCACGAAGTGATCGCCCAGCGGATTGTCATTCCGCTGGTAGCCATCGCCCAGGGTCATCTCGATGCGCTGCTCCATCTTCTGGCACACCTCGTTTTTGAGGTTCGGCTTTCGCTCGCGCACCGCGAAGACCTTGTTCAGCTTGAGGTCGATCCGCACATTGTAGTGGGCGCATCGCGGATAATCGTTCTCATAGCTGACCGCATCCGGCGCGAAGGTAGCGTTGAACGTGTCCACCGTTGGCTCACTTACATAACCGTTGAACATGGTTGCAGTCGCCTCGACGCAGCGCCCTTCGCTCTGGTCGCAAGTGATGCTCGTCGCGCCGGGCACCAACTTCCGCCGCCGTCGATACGTATCCAGCGGCCCTTGGCGCTAGTGTAGCCCTGGATCGAGCCGACGTAGGCTGATGTGGCTACCCTCGGTTCCGGGTCGTTGGTCAGAACGGCGATCTCGCGCGTGAACTCGAACAGCACGAGCATCAAGAAGAAGCCAATCTTCCACCAATTCCGGCGACGCCACCAATTTGGCTTCTTGCCCGTGTGGTCCGGTTCCATATCTTCCGTCATCTGAGTTTCACCTCCAGAAGGAGGTAGCGTAGCGCGTTCCTCGTCTCGGCCCAGATGAAATCGTAGCTTCCCACAAGGGTGATCGGATCGCCATGCGGCTTCACTGTGCGGTAGGTCGTCGTCGTGCCTGCCGTGTAGGATTTGCCGTGCCGCAGGTCGAATTCATCCGTGTCGGCGGAATAGGCGCCTTTTGTGATGTAGTGGGAGTGGTCCGTGCCCACGAGCATGAATCCAAGGTCGGCCACGTCTCCGCACCGCTCCAGTGGCGATATGTCCTTAAACACGTCATAACGGTTATTCGGCTCGCGCTGGTTCGCCCGCTTGAAGAATTTCAACTCCATCGCGCAGCGCCATTGACGGTCCTCGTCGTCGGTCAGCCGGAACCAGATGTCGATGCGCCCGCGCTTACCGCCGCGATCGGCAAGCGGTTTCTCCAGTTCGATCGAGAACGTCTCGCGGGGCGTCGTGATCTCCACATCGGTCACGGTTGTGATGACGCGTCCAAGGTGAGCTGGAGCGTGGCTTCGCTCTCGCATTGAACGCGACCACAATAAATCTGGGCGAACAGCGTCGGCACGGAGACATTCACGATATGGCGTGGCCGCTCGAGTGACATGATGCTGCGCCAACTCCCCCGGCCCTTATGTCTGCGTAAGTAGCCACACCCGACCTGTCCACCTGAAGGAACGTCAGCTGTCTTCGATCGCCGCTCAAAAAACGGCCGAGCCGCCCACCATCACTTTCCACCACCGACCAACATCACAACAGCGCAAAATGCACCCCACCCCCGCGCCCCAAAATATTTCCGCCGAAACAAAATCTGTCACACCATTGTCAGCGGAGTGTCGCACGCCGGCCCTAACCGCGCCCCATCAGGGATGTCCGGCTGGTCGGACTCGGGTGGGAAAAAATGATGCGCAAATCTGTTCTTCGGCTGCTCGGCGGCGCCACATCGCTCGCGCTCTTTTCGGCGGCGCCCGCATGGGCAAAACCAGCCGATCCCTCGGCCAAACCAGTCGCGACCGAAGAACCCGCAGCCGACACGCCGGCGGACGAGACTGACGGCGACATCATCGTCACCGGCCGCACCAGCCGTTCGATCACTCAGGTCACCGGCGCGGAAATCCAGAAGATCCTGCCCGGCATCAGCCCGCTGAAAGCATTGCAGACATTGCCCGGGGTCACCTTCCTGACCGCCGATCCCTGGGGCAACAACGAACAGAATATCTCGCTGTTCGTGCATGGATTCAGCGCATCGCAGCTCGGCTACACGCTCGATGGCATTCCGCTCGGTGATCAGACCTATGGCAATTACAACGGCCTCTCGCCGCAACGCGCGATCATCTCCGAGAATGTCGATCGCGTCACGCTCGCCTCGGGCGCCGGCGATCTCGGCACCGCATCGACCAGCAACCTCGGCGGCACGATCGACACCTTCTCGAGCGACCCCAAGGCCGAACGCGGCGCGACGATCAATCAGACGATCGGCAGCTACGCGACTTTCCGCACCTTCGTGCGCGTCGACAGCGGTACCTTTGGCGATGGCAATTCGCTCTATCTGTCCGGCGTGCGCCAGGACGGCCGGGCGTGGGACTTCAACGGTAAACAGGGCGGTTATCAGGGCAATGGCAAGTTCGTCCATGACGATGCCGCCGGCAAGCTGACCATCTACCTCGCTTATTCGGACAAGACCGAGCCGAACGAGGACGCCACGGTGATCAACATCGCCAAGGGCGAATTGCCCGGCACCGTCCCTTATACCCGCCCGTTCTTCTATCCCGATTTCGCCGGGATGCAGGCCTATCTCGCCTCACCCGCCTACACCGCCGCGCTCGATAATTACCGTAATTACTACAGCGACGCGCAGCGCACCGATTATCTCGGTTATCTCAAATATGACTGGAATCTCAGCGACAAGATCACCTGGTCGAACCAGATCTATTTCCACCACGACGATGGTGTCGGCGTGGTTGCCGGACCAACCAGCGTTGCCGGCCTGCCAGGCCTGTTCGCGAAATATTTCCCGACACTGACCCCGGCGCAGATCAAGGCACAATTCGGCGGCTCGGGCCTCGCCACGCGTACGACCGAATATCATATCGGCCGCGGTGGTTTGATCTCCACACTTCGCGCCGAACTGGGCAATCATCAGATCGAGCTGGGCGGCTGGTATGAGCGTCAAAGCTCGTCCGCCTATCGCCGCTGGTATGCGCTGGACGTGAACAATCCCAGCTCACCCTATACCCGTCCGCGCGACCTGGCGGCGCCGCAGATCACCCAATATGGCAGTGAAGTGCATGTCGACGAAATCCAGACGCACATTCAGGACAGCTGGAAGATCGTTCCCGCGGTGACGGTCATCGCCGGCTTCAAGAGCACCTTCCAGCGCGCCCGGCAGGACGTACCGGTGCAGCCGATCCCCGGTTCCTTCACCGGATCGACCGCACTGCCGGTCGGTCGGCTCAACACCAGCAAATGGTTCCTGCCACAGGCCGGCGCGATCTGGGACGTGAGCGACAACGACCAGATCTTCGTCAACGCACAGAAGAATATCCGCCAGTTCCAGACCAGCGCCGCCAGCGGCCTGTCGCCGTTCGCGCTGGGCAGCCAGCAGGTGTTCGACGATTTCAAGGCGACGATCAAACCCGAAACGAGCTGGACCTACGAAATCGGCGCGCGCAGCCATCATTCGCTGAACTGGGGTCCGATCACCGCCTTTGAAGGCCAGATCAGCTATTATCATGTCGATTTCAGCAATCGTTTGCTGGCGATCAGCCCGACCACGGTGATCACGTCAATCGCCAGCGGCGCCGCCGTGCTGGCCAATGTTGGCGATGTGAAGACGGACGGTGTCGATATCGCCGGCACGCTGCGCTTCGGATCCCATTTCTCGATCTACAACGCGCTATCCTACAACAATTCGCGCTATCAGGACGACTACACGATCGGCATCGCCAAGACGGTTGTGCCGACCGCCGGCAAGAAGGTCCCGGGGTCACCCGACTGGCTGAACAAGACGGTGATCTCGGCCAATTACGGCATGTTCGACGCACAGCTGGTCGGCGACTATCTCGGCAAGCGCTATGCGACCTTCACCAACGATCTGTCGGTGCCGAGCTATTTCACGCTCGCGGGCCGGATCGGCGCGGAGATCCCGGTCGGCAACGGCGCGTTGGTCAGGAAGCTCGGGCTCAGCCTGAACGTGACCAACATCACCAACAAGCGCGCCGCCTCGACCCTGAGCATCGCTCAGCCGACCAACACCTACAACGCCTTCCCTCTGCCGCCGCGCCAGGTCTTCGGCACGGTCAGCGTCGGGTTCTGACGATCCTGAAATCGCCGACGGGCTAGGCGGGTTTGCGCCCGCTGACGCCCGTCGCGCAGCCGAAGAAATAACGATCGAAGCGCACGTCGAGATGCTCCGAGCGGAGCATCTCGGCAAAGGCGCGGGCATCGCCGAAATTCGTGCTGTACCGGCCGATCATCGCGAAATCCTGCGCGCCGCGCAGCAGGAACCGCTCCATCAGCGGCAGCACGGTCTTGAGATGGAACAGGTAGAGCGGCCGCAGCAGCCACCCCTTGGGGTCGGACGCCTCGATCATCGCGAAGCTGCCCCCGGGCTTCAGGACGCGCGCGACGAGCCGGGCGAACTGCGCCAGCTGTTCCCTGTCGAACGTCTTCAGGCCGAATGTCGCGATCACGAAATCGGCGCTCGCATCGGGCAGATTGCTGGCGAACACATCGTCTTCGATAAAGGCGATGCGCTGTGCGCGGTGGCGATGCAGGCGATCGATCGCGCGGTGATGCATGCCCGACGAGATATCCACTGCGGTGATCTGCCCGATCTGCGGAAAACGCTTGAGCAAATGCGGCCAGACCTCCCCGGTTCCGGCCATCAGATCATAACCGGCCGGGCCGGTCGGCTCGGGCATGGCCGCGACACATTGCCGCCGCCAGCGCTCGGTGAAACCGAACGAGCATAACCAGCTGAAAGTGATGTACCGTTCGGAGCATCGGTCGAACACGCCCTTGACGAATTCGGGGGCGTAGATGTCGTCGGTCATGGTTCAGGAATGCACCGCGCCCGGTGACAAAGCCAGCGTGTAATAGCGGCTGAAACTCGTATCGCTGTAATCCGCAAACGGCCCGCATTCGACGAACCCGGCGCGCTCGTACAGCGCCCGCGCCGGCGCGAACGGCGCATTGTTGCCGGTCTCCAGGCTCAGCCGCCGATAGCCTCGTGCCCGCCCCTCGGCGATCAGATGATCGAGCATCGCCGCCGCCACGCCGCGCCGCAAATGAGCGGGCGCGGTGCGCATCGACTTCAACTCGCCATGGTCCTTATCGAGGCGCTTCAGCGCGCCCATGCCCAGCAATGCGTCGCCGTCCCACGCCGTCCACAGGGTCACCGACGGATCGCGCAACCCGCTGAGGTCGGGCGCGAACACGCTGCCCGGCGGGCTGTTCTCGAATGCCGAGCGAAGATGGAATTCGACCAGCGCAACGACCTCCGGACGGGTCAGGTCATCCGCGACGATCCGCATCGCGTCAGTTCAGCGTCTCACCGGCGTCGACGCCCCATAAATGGCTGATTTCGACATAGCCGGCGCGCCCGCGCACGTCGAAATGGCACCAGCCGCGCGTGCATTTGCTGAGCCGCCCGACCACGCCCGGCGCCGCACGCCACACGACTTTGCCGCCGTAACGCGGCGAATCGCGCAACTCCGCGATCTCACCCATGATCAGGCCAGTGCGCGTATCGCTGATCAGCGTGCCCATCATCCACCCTTGCGTGCCCGACGGGTCCTCGACCTTGAGCCATGCGCCGCGTTCGTAGACATCGAGCACCTTCACCGGCAGATCGGCGCGCTGATAAAGCCAGCTGGCGGGATAGGTGCGAGCCGGCCCGGTGCGCATCCGTGCCTTGCCCGCCGAAATCGAGGCGAAATAGGGCGTCTTCTTCTGCACCAGCGCCGCGAGCGCAGGTGCGAATGCGGGCACGGTCAGCCCGCCCACCAGCCCGATCGCCGCAACCGCTAGCGTTAGCCTTGCACCGATACGCATAAACTCGCCCCTAATGATCGTGCCTGCGATTCATACGCTGTTCGCACGCGCCGATTCAACCACCGTTGACGTAGGGCTAGTGGTTCGCCAAGCCGGATTCATGCCCGAAATGAGACGCCCGTCCGCCAAAGTGTCGAATCCCCGGGTGGTCGTCACCCGCGAACTCTCCGACTTCGTGATGGATCGGATGGAGCAGTTGTTCGACACGACGAACAATCGCACCGAGACAGCGCTGACCCGCGAGCAGCTCGCGGCGGCGATGGCCGATTGCGACGTGCTGGTACCGACCGTCACGGACGAAATCGACGCCGGTCTGATCGCCGGTGCCGGCGAGCGGCTGAAGCTGATCGCGAACTATGGCGCGGGCGTGAACCATATCGACCTCAAGGCGGCGCGCGCGCGCGGCATCATCGTCACCAACACGCCCGGCGTGCTGACCGAGGATACCGCCGACATGACGATGGCGCTGATCCTGTCGGTGCCGCGCCGCCTGGCGGAGGGCGAGAAGCTCGTCCGTTCGGGGCAATGGAAGGGCTGGAGCCCGGGCGGCATGCTCGGCCACCGCATCGGCGGCAAGGCGCTCGGCATTATCGGCATGGGCCGCATCGGCCAGGCGGTCGCGGCGCGCGCGCGCGCCTTTGGCCTGTCGATCCACTACCACAATCGCCACCGCCTGCCCGCGGTACTCGAGGCGCAACTGGCGGCGACCTGGCATGAAAGCATCGACGAAATGCTCGGCGCGATCGACATCCTGACGATCCACACCCCGCGCAACCCGGAGAGCGAGAACCTGATCGACGCGCGGCGCATCGGCCTGATGCGTCCGCATGTTTACCTGATCAACGCGGCGCGCGGCGGGATCGTCGATGAAGCCGCTCTGGTCGACGCGCTCGAGGCCGGACGGCTCGCCGGCGCCGGGCTCGATGTCTGGGCGCACGAGCCCGAGATCGACCCGCGCCTGCTCGCCCTGCCCAATGTCGTCATGCTGCCGCATATGGGCTCCGCCACCTATGAAGGCCGGCTCGCGACCGGCGACAAGGTCATCGCCAATATCCGCATGTGGGCCGATGGCCACCGTCCGCCTGACCAGGTGCTGGAAGGCTGGGCCTAGACTTGCCACCAAGGGGCTGCCGGACCAATCAAGAGTTTGACCATGGCCAGTTATGACTATCTGACAGTCGACGTGTTCACGTCGCGGCGTTTCGGCGGCAATCAGCTTGCGGTCTTTCCCACGGCCGATGGGCTCGACAGCGCGACGATGCAGGCGCTCGCGGCCGAGCTCAATTACAGCGAAACCACTTTCGTTCTGCCGCCCGAGGATCCCGCCAACACTGCGCGGGTGCGGATCTTCAACCGGACGTCGGAAATGCCCTTCGCCGGCCATCCCAATGTCGGCACCGCCTGCGCACTGGCATGGCTCGGCATCGCGCCGAAAGCCACGTTGCGCTTCGAGGAAGTCGCCGGTCTGGTCGAGATCCGGCTGATCGAGGAAGCCGGCGAGATCGTCGGTGCCGAGATCGACGCCCCCCAACCGCTCGGTATAAAGGGTGAACTACCGGTCGACGCGATCGCCGCCTGTTTGTCGCTCCAGCCCGACCAGATCGCGCTCGCCGACCATCCGCCGCTCCGTGCGAGTGTCGGCGTCGACTTCGTTGTGGTTGCCGTACAGCCGGATGCGCTTGCCACAACCGCGCCCGATATCATGGCCTATCGCCGGCTGGCCGCAGCTTTCCCTGAGCTTGACGGCCGGTTATCGATCTTCGTCTATACACCAGCCGGCGCAGGCATCCGCGCCCGGATGTTCGCGCCGCTGGCCGGAACCTGGGAAGATGCCGCCACGGGCAGCGCCAACGCGACCCTCGCCGCGCTCAGGCTTTCGCTCGGCGATGAAGAAAGCCTTGCATATGATGCGATCCAGGGTGTCGAAATGGGGCGCGAAAGCCACCTCGCCCTGCGTGCATGGCGCGCCGGTGACGGCGTTCGCGCCAGCGTTGGCGGACGCTGCGTTGCCATGTTCCGCGGCAGTATCACCCTGTAGCGGTTGTCACGCGCGAGCGATAATCGGTCTGTTTCGGCGAGGCTATTCAATAAGCCAGGTCACGCGATTTGTCTCGAACGCCTCGGTCGGTTTTCCGTCCGGACCGATCGCCGGCCGATATCGACCAAACTTCATGACCGTCGTGCACGTCGCCTTGTCGAGCGACGCGCTCTTGCTGCTCGCAAGGACGCGACAGTTCGCGACGCGACCATTGGTGAGCACGGTATATCCGACAAGCACGGCCCCCTGCTCCTCGGCCTGCCGTGCTTCCGATGGATAGCTGTCCGTCGGCCAGAAATCGCCAGTACTGCCGATCGCATCGGGGCGCTTCAACAGGCTGGCCTGTTTCTTCGGATCAACGCCCCATGATGTCAGCAAATCATCCTCACAGGTCCGCAGCGCGGCCATCGCCTTTGCGATCCCGTTCGGGATGACGCGAATGGTGCCGGCCTTGCCGAATGTGATCGCGATTTCAGTCGATGAGTCGAGATTGGCCAATTCGGCGCTTTTGATGCCGATAACCGTGACCCGGCCGATGCCCTTGACCGGCGCAGAGGTGGTATATGTGGCTTTGGCTGGAATACCGGCCGGCATCAGCACCACTTGCGCATCGCCCCGCCCCGCTTTGCCGACGTTTTCAGGGCGCACGACGACGAGTTGAGTAAAGCTGCCCAGTTTCGTAGGCCGGATTCCGATCTTTACCTGTGAGTCACCGCTCCCGAAATCTCGCGATAGCAGGCACAGGCTATCGGCATATTCAACGGTCCACTTACTGGACGGTGTCAGAACCTGAGGCGCCGAGGCCTGACCAGCCGCCAATGGGGCCAATGGCGCGGCAAGCGCCAGAGCGAACAGAGCTGCCTTCATGTCATTCCTTGCGTTGGCGCCAATGAACCACGCCGGCAGCCACCTTCACCGATATGATCCGATGGGTGATCATTCTACGCCGCAAACCGATATACAACCTCTTTCGCGTCGATCATCACCAAACGAACAGCTAACTGCCGACCTGCCGAACCAGGCCTAGCGAAGGCGTGCTCGCCCAACCTCGCGGCGAGCGCAGCGCCGCCGCCGCCGCCACCGACGTTGCAACGGGTTGCACACTATGGTCGGGCGCAAAGATCCGCGCCGTGCCCCGACCATCGGCCTTGGCGAGATACAATGCGGCATCCGCTTCGCCGAAACGCAGTACCGGGTCGTGCGGGTCCTCGCACGCCAATAATGTGGCGCCTGCGGAGGCGCCTACATCGACCGGTTTGCCACGCCAGAACACGGGAAAACGCAGCACCGCGAGCGCCTTACCCAGGCGCAGCATCAATTCGTCGCGGTCGACTGCCGCATTCAGCAGGATGGCGAATTCATCGCCGCCGATCCGCGATACGAGAAAGGCGTCGCCGAACAGATGCCGCAACCGCGCCGCGATCTGCCGCAGGCACTCATCGCCCGCCGAATGACCGAGCCGGTCGTTGACCTGCTTGAAATCATCGAGATCGATCAGGATCAGCGCGGACAACCCCCGGGCGCGGAACAGCGTTTCCGACAAGTCGTAGAAGGCCGCCTGGAACATCCCACGATTGGCGAGGCCGGTCAGCGGGTCGCGTTCGGCCAAGTCGCGGAGGCGATCGATCCGCGCACGATCCTCGGTGATGTCCTGCTTGGCGCCGTACAGCCAGCGTGGCCGGCCGTCGTCATGTTCGACATCGGCGGTCAGGCGCATCCAGCGCTCGACGCCGGAGACGGTCTGGATGCGGGCATCGAGCACGAAGCCGCGCCCCGTCGCGATCGCCTCGGCGCGCAACGCCTCCATCTCGCGCCGCGACTCCTCATGATAAAGCTCGACGGTTGCCGCCCGGTCGGGAGCGATCAGCGGCGACAGGCCGAACAGCTGATAGACACCATTAGTCCAGGTCAGCGCCGAAGTGTCCAGATCGCACTCCCATACCCCAAGCGCGACTAGCGAGGTGGCGCGGTCATAGAGGCGATTGAGTCGGGCGATCGATGGCACGGCTGATGCCATACCCCCTGTCGATCGAACCGAATCATGCCTCATGAATGCCTTCCCCGCCGGCCCGCAAAAAGCGGGTTCGGCGCAAATCTAGGAGGCAAGAGTTAAGGACGGATTAGGGTGTGGAGCCCTGTTTGCCCTGATGATGAGACCACAAACAACTCATGCCGAACCGAACCGGAAACCGTCCCTTTGGCCGCGCCATTCCCAACCGCCACTATTTTGGCACTCGTCGTGCCAAAATAGCCGTTATCCGCGCGATCGACCGCGCTCAGTCGCCGGTCAGAATGCGGTCGACGAGTTGCTTCACGGTCGGCACGAACCCGTTCGAATAGAACGGGTCTTTCTTGAAATTATACGCGCCATGCCCCGCGAACATCAGATTCTGCTCGATCGGTCCGCCATGCGCGATATCCTGCAGCGTTTTCTGGATGCAGAAGGAACGCGGATCGGCGAGGCGGCCGGTCGAGTTGGTCTCGGTATCCGACCAGGACGAGAAGGCGCACTGGCTGAGACAGCCCATGCAATCGGCCTGATCCTTGCGGATTACGCCCTTTTCCTCCGGCGACACGAACACCAACGTGTTGTCCGGGGTCTTCAGCGCATCGGTGAAGCCTTCGCCAAACCATTGGCGCGCGCGCAGCAGGTCGTTGCGCGTCACCCAGAAATTCTTGCCCTTCACGCCGACATCGAGCTGGAACGTGTGATCGCCCGCCTCTTGCGTGGAAAAGGCGATCTGACGCTCCGATCGCGCCTCGAGCGAGCGCAGGAACGGGTTCTTCACCGCGCTCGAATAAAAGCCGGTCGGCGAAAAACGGTGAAGCAGGACTTCGCCTTCCTCGATATCCATCAGCTTGGCTTTCCAGCCTTCGGGAATCGGGCTTTCCTGCGTCAGCAGCGGCCGCGTGCCGAACTGAAACGCGATGCTGCCCAGTTCGGGATTGTCGATCCAGTTGGACCAGTCGCGCAGGAACCAGACGCCGCCGGCCATGACGATCGGCACCTCGTAGGAAATCCCGCCTTCGCGCATCACGTCGCGCAATTCTTTCACGCGCGGATAGGGATCCTGTGGCTTAAGCGGATCCTCGGCATTGGACAGGCCATTATGGCCGCCAGCGAGCCATGGATCCTCATAGACAACTGCCGCAAGCCATTCCGATGCCTTGGAATAAGCCCGCTTCCACAGCGCGCGGAAGGCACGGCCCGAACTGATGATCGGCAAATAGCTGACCTCGTACGAGGCGGCGATCTCGCTCAGCTTGTAGGGCATGCCGGCGCCGCAGGTGACGCCTGCGACCATGCCGCGCGTGCGGTCGAGCACGCCGTGCAGAATACGCTGCGCCCCGCCCATTTCCCACAACACATTGATGTTGATCGCACCCTTGCCGCCAGCGATGTCGTACGCGCGCTTGACCTGCTGCACCGCGCCCTCGATCGCGAATTCGATCAATTCCTCGTGGCGCTCGCGCCGGGTCAGCGCGGTGTATATCTGCGGAATGATCTTGCCGTCGGGGTCGTAGCTATCGGCATTGACCGCCGAAACCGTGCCGATACCGCCCGCCGCGGCCCAGGCGCCGGCCGACGCATGGTTGGTCGCGGCAACGCCCTTGCCACCTTCCACGATCGGCCAGACCTCCTGGCCGTTATAGATGATGGGCTTCAGACCTTTGAACACGACAACCTCCAAGTTAACATACGCGCGATATACGGAATGGATGCTCGTTAGCGAGCAAAATTGCGACTCAGTCAGGGATCGGGGCGAGTGCGCCCGGACGACCCATTGCGGCCTCATAAAGGCCGACATAACGCCAGATCATCACGCTTTCGTCATACTCCGCGGCCGCCTTTGCGCGATTTGCCGCGCCGATCGTCGCGCGCAGCCCGGCATCGCGCGCCAGCGCTTCGATCGAATCGCGCAAGCGGACCTCGCTGGTGTAATCGACGATATAGGGTTCATTTTCGGTCGAAACCATTGAGTGAATGTCGCCGACCTGCGGCGCTGCGATCGGCAGGCCCGCCGCCATCCCCTCGATCACCGCGATCGGGAATTGTTCGCTGCGCGACGACAAAGCGAGGATGTCGAACAAGCCGATATAGCGGTGCGGTTCGCGCAGGAAGCCGGGCATGACCAGCTGCCCGGACAGGCCCATCTGATCCGCCGCCTCTAGAATGGTCGCTCGTTCCGGCCCTTCGCCGACGATCACCAGCCGGATGCGCGACGAACAGCCGCCGACCGCGCGCACCAGCGCCGGCAAGTCCTTCACTTCGCGCAACCCCGCGAGCGTGCCGACGATCACTTCGCCGGGCTTGCGCTTGAGCCCCGGGATCGCCCTGGGCTCAGGTTTGCCGGCATAGGCGGCGGTGGCGATGCCGTTGACGATACGGTTGACGCGCTGCTGCGGCTGTTTCCAGACATCGAGCGCGATGCGGTGCAATGTTTCGGACGGCACGACCAGCGCATAGGCGGCGGGCAGCGCGATGCGGCGATACAGGTTGCGCTCGCGCTTCAGCCCCTTCGCCTCGTCGGAATTGAAGCCGTCCTCATGATGGACCAGCGGCGGCAGGCCTTTCGAGAAGACGCGCCGCGCCATCACCCCGTCGATCGCGCCCCAATTATAGGTCAGCACCAGATCGAAGCGCCGCATATAGCGCGCGATCGCCTCGAACCGCGCGACCGAGGGCCGTCCGGTGAGCGGCGGCGGGTTCTGTGCGATCTCATAGTTTATGCCGCGCGCGATCGCGTCGCGCGCACCGAGCTGATCGGGCATGCCCGAGACGATGGTGTGCCGCGCACGGTCGCCAAGCACATTCATCAAGCGGACGGCACGCGCCTCCTTGCCGCCCAAATTGAAGGTCGAATGGAGGTGGAGGATGTTGACAGGCGCCGGCATGCGCCGCGAACTAGCGCGGAAATCCGGCCGCGTCATGTGCTTCCGCCCTTCCCTGCTCTCGCCCGAGCAAGGGGTCCGCCATGCTGTTATGTGCCGTTTATCGGCCGTTACTTTTCCGCCGCTGTTAAGTTGGATCTCGCTGCAAGAATTACTTCTTGTTTTCAACAGCTTGAGCCAAAGCCAAGCTGTTATCGAATAACAGCACGGAACAGCACGCATAACAGCGGCAATAACAGCAGAGACTTTGAGCGGAACAGCAGCGGCCCGATTCAAACCGGCCGAAAAATCTGTTCGAGGGGCGATGGGAACAACCATGGCCGGAGTGGTGACATGACCAAACGAGATCTTGAATCAGACGATGAACAGGCGACCAATTGCGATGGTCCAGAGAATGGCGGTCCAGAGAACGCTGGCGCTGTGCCAAAACGACACTGGGGAAAGCCGTTCGTAAAGGGGCAGTCGGGCAATCCGGCAGGGCGTCCGCGCTTTCGCGGCGCGACCGGCCGCAAAGGCGACCGCTTACCCGGGTCGGACCAGCCGACACGCGCGGTGATTCTGGAGGAGGCCTATCGCCCGGTCGTGGTGAAGGATGGTGACCGTGAGATCGAGATGCCGGCGCATCGCGCGGTGTTCCGCGCGCTGACCGAAGCGGCGATCGGCGGCAACCGGATGGCACAGCGGCAATTTACCGCGATCGTGCAGCACGCCGAGGCGGCGCAGAAGCAGGAGCAGGTCGCGCTGTACGAAACGCTCGAACGCGACGGTGTCGGCGCGCGCTATTCCAGCACGAAGGGCGAGTATGTGCAGATCGGGTCCTATGACGACGAGATTCTCTCCGGCCTGAGCGGCGGCGTATCGATCGTCCGGCCAGTGGCGGATGGGCCAGTGACTGATGGAGATGACGCATGAGTTCCCTGTACGACAGCGCACCGCGCATCGCCGACAACCAGTCGCTGACCGATCTGGCGCGCGCGCATACCCGGGTCGCACTCGACGCGATCGCCGCAATCGCGGCCAGCAATACCGCGCGCGAGACGACCCGGATGGCCGCCGCAGCGCTGCTGCTCAATCGCGGCTGGGGCAGGATCGGGTCTGCGCCGAATGGCGATGACGAGCCGGACCACGATTGGGCCGAAGAGATGGAGGCCGCCGGGCGCCGGCTCGACAAGATTAACGCCGAGAGACGCGCGGTGGCGACTGCGGCGCGACAGGGATGTGGATGTACGGCGTGTCTGCAGGATCTGCTTAATGCACCGGAGTGAAAGGGTGATGGCTAGGCGGTGTTAGCCCGGGGTCGCGGTGTTCAGCGAGGCTCAGTCGTAGAGCACCGCGCGAAGGGCCTTCACGAGAGCTTTACTCAAGGCTGGTAGCGCGACCGGATACCGTCGGAAGGAACCAAAATGAGCGGAAGTGCAGCTTTGACGACAGGTTGCGCCCGGCGGCGGCTTTGGCGAACCGGTCCATTGATCGCTTTGTGCGCGCTGCTTTCCAGCTCTTGCTCGTCGGCGAATGCGCAGTCGTGGCAATGCCGCGCGCCGCAGGGGACCTTCGCCCACCACGATATCGGCGTGCCCGAGACCGCGACGCAGTTCACTGGCGAGATGATGATCCGCAAGGCGAATGGGCTTAGCAAATGGCGTCCGACGGCGAAGGTCGCGTTTACCGACCTCGGTCTCGACGCTTCGGAATGCCATTGCAACGGTATCGTCGCGACATGGTATCCGGAGGACCCCGATTTTTTCCTGGTCTCCCTGACCGTCGATGGCGAAAAGACAACACTCGGGCGCGTGCCCTATGATAAACCGGTCACCTTCAAGCTCACCTTCGCATGGGACGGCGCACTGAAGCTTGAGGTGGGGACCGGTGTCGCGACCGGCATGTCGTCAATGCCGAAGCGCAACAATCTGCAATTGAGTTGTTCAACGGCCGACGTCGATTTCAAGGTTACGGTCGCTCCCCCGGAGCCGCGCTCTCCGGAACGGTGTTCCTTTGCCGCGCGCGAGCAATGGACGGCGGCGGATGTCGATCGCTATTGCAAGGTTCGCCAGTAGACAGGCTGGATTGGCGGCCAGGGCATGACGGTGACATCCCCGTGATGACGTCACCGTAATGCCGATGTGCGCTTCGACTGCTATGCATGCAAAGTCGTTCATTGAGGCAAGTTAGACTATTCCTGAAAGCGGACGTGCTCAGATCACATCACCTCGAAGATCAATAGGTAATTCGAGTCCCTCCCGCTCCGCCACACCGCCGTATGCCGCCGTGCCCTATCCACAGGCCGCAGAGGCTAACCAAGCGTAGTATATACGGCGGGCTGGCGGTGACAGGACTTGCCAGTCTCCGATGTGACGGCGACTTCGTGCCCGGATGTCGCCTGAAGGTCAGGGTCTGCGCGATGCCGAACGACCGAGCGGTCGCCAAGCCGGCGTCCCCTTCTCAAACGGGTCGTCGGTCAAGGCATGCACGTCGCTTCCATCGGCCCGCATGACGTAGATCTCGCCATAAGGCTGGGGATTTGCCGGATGCAGCAGCGCTTCGTCCTTGAACCCACCCCTCGCGCTGGCAAAGGCGATCCACTTGCTGTCAGGCGACCAGCTGTTGTGAGCATCGTTTCCTGGCGAGCTCGTCAGCCGCTTCAATCCCGATCCGTCGGCATCGATCGTCCAGATTTCGTAATCGCCGTCGCGATCGGCAGTGAACGCGATCCTGTTCGACGTGGGTGACCATGACGGGAAATTGTAATGCGCCGGACCGTTCAGCAGCAAACGGCGCGTGCCCGAGGCAGTGTCGATGATTTCGAGCGCGTTTTCTCCGCCGCCAGCCCTACGAAAGACGATTTGTCGGCCGTCGGGCGACCAGCTCGGAAATCCGTAATTGCCCTGGCCGTCCGTTAACACCCTGAGATCGCCGCCGTGGACGTTGATCGTCGCGATGTCCGCGCGCGCCGGACCATTCAGGTTCTGAAAAAACTGCCCCAGGCCGAAGGCTATGCGTTTGCCGTCGCGCGATACTTCGGGGCCAAGGGCGCTTCGGTCGGGCTGCCCGAACAGAATTGTCGCGCCGGTGCCGTCTGCCGCCATCGTCAAAATGCTGTTGTGTAGGATGCCCGCCGTCTGGTCGTTACTCACCCGTCGGTCGCCATCGGGTGCATAGGACGGGAAGATGCCAGTTCGAACTATCCTGAATCGCGAATCTAACGAGGTCCAGGCGCGGTTCGGCGGCCAGGCGCTCTCGACGTCCCGGTGGAAGACCATCGTCCGGCCGTCGGGTGACCAGGACGGGTTGCTGAAGGCCCCGCGCGCGCCCGGTGATCCGGCGGCGCGCTCGACGCCACCTTCTGGGCCCCCTGACACATAGGCTACCACCTGTTCGCTGACCCATCGCGGCGACCATTTCTCGCCCTCGCCTGCCGTGAGCACGGTTCGCTGTCCCGTGGGGAGGTCCAGCGTCTCGATCTGCGTCGTTCCCCGGAGCCGCCTGGCCCCGGTGACTTTCGCCACCTCCGCGACCGGTGCGGTGTAGAAGGCGAGCCGGGTGCCGTCCGGTGACCAGGACGGGCTTCCAGCGAACGCGTCGTTTACCGACACCCGCCGCAGGCCGCTGCCGTCAGGCCGCACGACGTGGATTTCGGTGGAGTGGCGGATGGTGAAGTCGCGGGCAGGCAGCCGCGGCATGAGCGACGCACGATCGGACGAAAAGGCAATCCATTGTCCGTCGGGCGACCACGCGGGGCGGAAGTCGCCCCCCGCCGCGTTGGTCAGATTCCGGACCCGCCGTGTCCGCATGTCGAGCAACCAGATGTCGGCATTTCCGCTCCGGCTCGATACGAATGCCAACGTTTTTCCGTCTGGAGAAAGCGCCGCCTGATCGTCATAGGCGCGGTTCCTGACCAGCGTTTCCAGCCTGGAGCCGTCGAGCCGCGCGCGATAAATATCGTACGAACCGGCGCGACGCGAACTGAAGATTATCCAGCTGCCATCAGGCGAAAAGCTGGGATTGGCGTCGGCCTCCGGGTGCGCAAGAAACGGGCGGGCATTGCTGCCGTCTGAATCGGCGATGAAAACATCCCCGTTGAGCGGCGCGAAACTGGCGAAAGCGATCTCATATTCCGCAGTCCCGGCGGCCGCCGAACCGGCGAGAGCCAGCGACAGGATCGCAGCAATAAACGACAAGACGTGTAAGAGTCCGCGCACAGTGATGCTCCTTGACCGTCGTCATCCGGTCCGATGTTTTCCACGAAGATGCGCTAACCGCAATAACTGCATCTGGCCCGGAGCGTTCGTGCATCGGAAACAGACGCTCGACGAAACACCGTCCCGGATGGCAGTATTGGCATTTATTTGCACTTCGTTCCGTCTAGCGTAGCGCTATGGCGTAGACGTAGTGCTCATCATCATCGGGCGTGGCCCGCCACGTCGCCGTGTTCGATCCATAGCCCCAGCGGCTACGCTGATCGCGCGCGCGGCGTGTCGGACTTTCCTGACAAAATGGACGCGACCCGCTGGAAGAACGTCGACTTGATCGAGAGACCCGGTATCTGGGGAGCGGTGACGTGCAAGAACGGATGCAGAGGCAAACCATGAGCACGAGCCGACGAGGATTTCTGACCGCTGCCGCCGGAGGGATTGCGGTAGCAGGCCTGAGTGCGGCGAGCGGCCAGAGTCATAAGGTGCCGATCCGCAAAATCGCCACCGAAGAGGCGTTCGCGACACCGGGGCTCGTCAAGGCCTGGCTGGAGATCGCGCGTACGGACCCGGGAGCGAGCCTCGATGTGCCGACAGGCATTCTCTCGATCTTCGACAATCCGCGCCCAGGATCCAATCAGGACCGGTTTCGCCGGCAACTGCTCGACCTCGATGCGGAGCGCCTCGCCGACATGGACCAGGCGGGCGTCGATGTGCAGATCCTCTCGGTTACCATCCCGGGAGTGCAGATGTTCGAGCCCGGTCCGGCAAGCGCGTTGGCGATCGCCACCAACGACCATCTCGCCGCTGCGATCTCGCGCCATCCCCGGCGCTTCGCCGGACTGGCCTGTTTCGCTCCGCACGATCCCGGGTCTGCCACAAAGGAGATGGAGCGGGCGGTAAAAACGCTGGGGCTGAACGGGTTCATCGTCAATTCCCACACCGGCAATCTCTATCTGGACGACCCGCGATTTTCGCCGATCCTGGAGGCGGCGCAGGCGTTGGACCGCCCGATCTATCTGCACCCGCGCGCGCCGTCGAACGGCATGGCAGCACCCTTTCGCGACTATAGCATGGGTGGCTCCATTTGGGGCTTTGGGGTCGAGGCCGGAACGCATGCAGTGAGGATGATCCTTAGCGGCGTGTTGGATCGCTACCCTCGACTGCGCATCGTCCTCGGCCACATGGGCGAAGCGCTGCCGTTCTGGATGTGGCGTCTCGATCATATGGCGGCACGCCGAGCCAAGGACGGGCGGATGAAACCCTTGTCGCTGGCGCCGAGCGAGTATTTTCGCCGCAATTTTGTCGTGACCACCAGCGGTTTCGAGTCCCCGGATGTGCTCGACCTGGTGATCAAAACCGCTGGAATCGAGAATGTCATGTGGGCAATCGACTACCCATATGAGAACTCACGCGACGCGGTCGCCTTCATCGAAGGTGCGAACCTGACTAATGATCAGCGCACCAGTATCTTCCACCGTAATGCGGAGCGAACCTTTCATTTGGTATGAGGAAGTTCTGGTCGCGGCGACGGCCGGTGGCTCGCCACACCGCCGTCCCGGCGTCTTAAGGCGTCGGGCCGTAATTACACGTGTCACCGTAATTCCTGCAGGTAACGTGTTAAGTACAGCTAGTAAAGCACTGGATAAAGTGAGTAGGATTTTAGAAAATATAGATAAAATTTGCACGGTCACCAGAATATGTCGTTAATTATTTCTGACCGTTTTCAGGCCGGCGATACGCTCGTTGAACGCGACCGCCTCGCATTATCAAAGGTAATATTAGATAGCGACGATGTTGACGATCTCACCCTCGCGATTGATATATATTTTCAGGTTTTCCCATGTAAGGATAATCTATTAGAGAGAGTAAAGACTCTACTGGATTTTAATCCAAAGCCAAATCTATCAGTTGTTTGTCTTCGCGCGTTGGTGGAATATTGTCCGGTCAGCTTTGACGTATCGTTAAACTATACTAGACGATTTGTAGATTTTTCACTCTTTGACGAATGGGTTGATGAGGTGATATATTCTTCACATTATTTTCATAAACATCAGCATGCTCTGAGCGCATTTGACAATAAAAGGCTGCTGGACTTTTTACATCAGGCTTCGGTTTCCGGTGCAAGCGAGCTAATATCTTTGTTATCTTAGCGCTTTTCCGTTCTGATTTCCAAGATAAACTCTGTATTCATGTCCGCTTCTGTGGACGATAAACTAATCGCTGCCCTCATCTCACCCCCTATCATCTTATCGATCGCACCGACTTGGCGGTGTCAATTTTGAAGTGCAACATCGACACCGCGTGGCGCAAGCCAAACGGATCGTAAAACCCCATCAATCAAAGCGGCGGCAAACGCCGTTTCACGGTGGTCGCCTTGACGATCGAGGTGCTGGTCTCGGCGAAATCGACGATGCGATCGAGGATCGTGTCGAGTTGCTCGATCGAGCGGAGGTAGACGTGGGCGATGTAGCAATCGTCGCCCGTCACCTTGTAGCATTCGATGAATTCCGGGATTTTCTCGATCAGGCGCTGCGTTGCGGGGAGTTTGCCCGGGAATGGTTTGATCCTGACGATCGCCTGCAGCGTGTAACCCAGCGCATAAGGATCGATATCGACCGTGTAGGCGCTGATCACGCCGCGATCCTCGAGCCGGCGCAAGCGCTCCGACACGCTGGGTGACGACAGATCGACGCGTTGCGCGAGATCCTTGAGCGAGATGCGCGCGTTGGCCGCGAGCAATTCCACGATCTTCCGATCCGCATCATCGAGCATAAGCGATCCTTAGGCAAAAATCCGGTTATCAGTTATTATCTTAGGATAATTCCAGGATACGCCTTTTAGAACCCATATCAATACGTCATCTCGCCTGCTAAAAAGGCCGCCACGGATGATGGAGGCGTAAGTGAGCGAACAGACGCGCGGGACGATCGAGATGGCCGCCGCCATGACGATCGCCGGGACGATCGGCTGGTTCGTGATCATGTCGGGGCAGCCGGTGATCGACGTGGTGTTCTGGCGTTGCGTGTTCGGCGCGGTGACGCTTACCGCGATTTGCGCCGCGCGCGGATTGCTGCGTCGCGACGCGCTGTCGCCGCGGCAATTGCTGATCGCGATGGCCGGCGGCGCCGCGATCGTGTTGAACTGGCTGTTGCTGTTCGGCGCCTATGGGCATTCGTCGATCTCGATCGCGACCACCGTCTATAATACGCAGCCGTTCATGCTGGTGGCCTTGGGCGCGTTGTTGTTCGGGGAGCGGCTGACCGCGAACAAGCTGCTCTGGCTAGCGGTCGCGTTTGGTGGCGTGCTGTTGCTGGTGCAAGCCAGGCCGGGGTTGACGCAGAACGGATCCGATTATCTGCTGGGCATCGGCATGGCGCTGGCATCTGCCTTTTTCTACGCGCTCGCCGCCATTGCCGCGAAGAAGCTGACCGGGGTGCCGCCGATGCTGATCGTGCTGGTCCAGGTGATCGTCGGCACGGTGATGCTCGCCCCGCTCAGCCATCTCGCGACACCGCCGAGCGGCGCATCGGCCTGGGCCATGCTCGCCTCGCTCGGGGCGATCCACACTGGCCTTGCCTTCATCCTGCTCTATGGCGCGATCCAGAAGCTGCCGACTCATCTGGTTGGCGCGCTGTCGTTCATCTATCCGCTGGTCGCGATCATGGTCGATGTCGTCGCATTTGGGCACAATCTGTATTTCCTGCAGGTCGTCGGCGGCGCCGCGATCCTGCTCGCCGCGGCGGCAACGACGCTCGGCTGGTCGCCGATCGGACCGCGACGGACGGCCGGTTTGTAACGAAATGTGGCTGAAGGCGGGGACGCCCTTGAATGCGCCTTCATATGCCATAGATTGATCGGGCGGTACCGGGCCCCTCTGGCGAGGGCTTTCAAAAGCCCTCGTGATGTCGGACCGCATCGAGCATGCTCGGTGCTGGAACGGCCTGGCTTCCCCCGCCTTCCCCCCCGCCGGCACCGCAGCATGCTCGATCGAATTCACTTCGATGGAGGCTTTATGAATATCATGCTCGACCGACTCATCGCCGCTCACCGCGCGCTTAATCGCGAGATCGCAGGCGAAGTCTCGCGCCGCGTGCCCGACGCTTTGCGGCTCGCCACGCTCAAGAAGCGGCGCCTCGCGATCAAGGACCGCCTGCACCGTCAGCTTGCCGCCAAGATCGCCAAGGCAAGCAATGCGGCGCGTGGCCGGTCGCCTTCAACAACCTGATCCGACACACAATTTGATCCGACAAGGGAAATCACACATGGAAACCCGTTTCCCCGCTTATGGTGCGGGCGTCCGGCACGACGCAGCCTTTGATGAGGGCCTGCGTCGCTACATGCTCGGCATCTATCGCAACATGGCGATCGGCCTTGCGCTGACCGGTCTGGTCGCGCTGGGCATCGCAGCGACGCCAGCGCTTTCGGCGCTGATCTTCGGCACGCCGCTCAAATGGGTGGCGATGTTCGCGCCGCTCGCATTCGTCATGTTCTTTTCGTTCCGCATCGAACAGATGAGCCTGTCCACCGCGCGTACCGCCTTC
Source organism: Sphingomonas sp. So64.6b (assembly GCF_014171475.1). Classification (NCBI taxonomy): domain Bacteria; kingdom Pseudomonadati; phylum Pseudomonadota; class Alphaproteobacteria; order Sphingomonadales; family Sphingomonadaceae; genus Sphingomonas; species Sphingomonas sp. So64.6b. Next base: position 1,124,455 of record NZ_CP048817.1, on the reverse strand, counting down.
TTCGCTTTCGCTGCGGTGATGGGCGTGTCGATGGCGAGCATCTTCCTGGTCTTCACCAGCACAAGCATCGCCCAGGCATTCTTTTCCGCGGCGGCGATCTTCGCGGGCATGAGCCTGTGGGGCTATACCACCAAGCAGGACCTGTCGCGCTTCTCGACCTTCCTGATGATCGGCCTGATTGGCGTGATCGGCGTCAGCCTGGTCAATATCTTCATCGGCTCGAGCATGCTGCAGACGATCGTGTCGATCGTCGGCGTGGTCGTGTTCACCGGCCTGACCGCGTGGGACACGCAGCGCTTGAAAGGCGAATATGCCGCCCATGCCGGTAGTGAGCGCGCCGACAAGCTGGCGATCATGGGCGCGCTGTCGCTGTACCTGAACCTGATCAACCTGTTCCAGCTGCTGCTGGGGCTGATGGGTCAGCGCGAGGAGTGAATGGTGTGGCGGCGGTTCGTTAAGAGCCCCCGCCCCCTTCGTCATGCCGGACTTGTTCCGGCATCCACCGTGCCGCGCATCATCAACCATCGATCATGCGCGGCACCGTGGACCCCGGAACAAGTCCGGGGTGACGGCCGGTGTTCACGCAAACACATCCTTCGCCACATGCGTGATGCGGCACGCGAGGTCAGCCTCGCCGCTCGCCACGATATAATGATCGCCGGCATCGACGATCCCGGTGGTGAACACGACATTGTCGAGATACATCAGATCCTTGATCGGGTCGGTCAGCATCGCCTTGGGTTCGATCAGCGCGCCATGGCTGGTGGCCAACACCAGGCTGGGATCGTCGCGATCGAGCAGCGACCAATAAGTGCGGTAAATGCCGACCACGCCCAGCGGCTCGACCCCGTGCCACAGGCTGAGCCAGCCCTTGTCGGTCAGAACCGGCGGCGCCCCGCCGCCCATCCGCGCCGTCGCCAGGGTCGCCGCGTGCGGGCGGATGCCGGGTTTGTCGTGCGGTTTCCAGTGTAGCGCATCAGGTGAGGTGGCGAGATTGATCGACGGCCCCGCACGCCATTCGCTACCCGGCGGGTAAGCGAAATAAAGATCGCCAAGCGGCCGTGTCTGCGCCCAGTATTTGCCGCCGACCAGGCCTTCGAAAATCAGCATGTCCTTGTTCTGATGATCAAGCACGATGCCCTCGAGTTGCCAGTCGAGCGCGTTGTCCGAGGTATAGAGCGTGGTCGAATGCCGTTCCGGGCTGACCGAACAGGTGGTCATCAGCCAGCGGTCGCCGACCTTGCTGATCCGCGCATCCTCCACGCCATAGCATTGGTACGGCGCGCGCGGCACAATCGCGCGATCGTAATGGACACCCACGACTTTCGTGCCGTCGGCCGACAGCTCGACCGGCAACAGCCAGGACAGCGAGGTCAACGCCATCACCTTCCACCCCGCCTCGCGCATCATGAATTTGCGCGGGTCGGATGTATCGACGAAATTGAGCGGCCATTGGTCGAGCAGGTAGCGCTCGTCCTCCCAGCGAATGGCGTGGATATGCTGGCCGCGGATCGGCGTGCGCAACGCCTCCGCAACGCGCACCATCAGTAGCAAATTACCGTTGGGCAACCGCGTCATGCCCGGGTTGAACGCGCCAAGCACATGGGTTTCGGCGTCGACCTTGCCCGCCAGCGGCGAGCGCGACAGATCGACGTCGCGCGGATCGAAGACCAAGCCGTCAAAGATTGGAGGGGCGAAACTCATTCGCCCTCGCTCCGTTTCGGCACCACGACCATCTGCTGCACCACGGTGCGGCGCGGTTGGGTTAGCGCGAAATGCACCGCGACCGCGATATCCTCCGAGCGCAGCATGGTTTCCTCGCGCACCATCTTCTTCTGCTCCTCGGCGTCGATGTCGGGATAGTGGAAATCGGCCTGGGTCTTGCCGGGCTCGATCAGGCTGACACGGATATCCTTGTCGCCAAGCTCGCGGCGCAATGCCTCCGCGAACCCGGCGATGCCCGCCTTCATGCCGGCATAGATGGTCGATCCCGGCCCGAGAACATGCGCCGACATCGATCCGATCAGGACGATATCGCCCGCCCCGCCGAACCGATCCACCGCGGCATGCGCGCTGAGCAGATAGGCGGTGAAGTCGGTCGCGATCTGGTAACGGAGATCCTGCACGCTCGTCTCCGACAGCGCTGCTGCCGGAATGGCGGCATTGACCACCACGACATCGAGCCCGCCGAGCCAGCTCACCGCATCGGCGAAATAACGCGTCACATTGTCGGGCTGGGCCAGGTCGATCGCCGTACCCGACCCTTCACCGACCTCATTGATCCGCTTCAGCGCGTCATCGAGATGTTCGGGCGTCCGGCCGCAAATATGCACGCGCGCGCCTTCCGATGCGAGCAGCACGGCGATCGCGCGGCCGATCCCGGTTGTGCCGCCGGTAATGATGATCCGCTTGTCCTTCAGCGAAGTGACGGCGGTATGGGCGTCGGTGATATCGGTCATGCAATTCTCCCGTAGGTGTCGGGAGGACAAGCGTTCAGGCTCGCGCCGGTTCCATCGCCACCCGGCCGAGCAACCGGTCGATCGCCGCCCGCACTTCGGGCTCGTCAAGCGTTGGCGCATGGCCGATTCCGGGCATTGTGAGCAGTTCGGCACCCGCCAGCACCTCCGCCATGCGCGTCGCGGTCTTCGCCGCGAACACGTCGGAGCGTTCGCCGCGCACGATCAGCGCCGGCACGCCCTGCAGCTGGTTCAGCGCGAGCCACATGTCCGGCCCCGCTTCATTGCCCGGCACGCGGAACGGTTCGGCGATCTTCATGTCGTAATCGAGTACGATCCGCCCCGCGCTGTTGAGCCGGTAGAGCCGCTTGGCCATCGCCAGCCAATCCTCGATATCGTAATCGGGATAGACGTCGCCATTGCCGTCGGCGACCGCGCGCGCGGCATGCATCCAGGTCGGCCAGGTCTGCGACTTGCCGACATAGTTGCGGATTCGCGACAGGCCCGCCGTATCGATTTCCGGCCCGACATCGTTGAGCAGCACACCGGCGATTTGCGCCCGCGCGGTGCCCGCGAGCAACATCGAAACGATCCCGCCGAGCGATGTGCCGAACGCGACATAACGATCGACGCCCAGCTCGCCGAGCAACGCCTCCACATCCTGCACGTACGTCAGCGGGACATAGGTCATCGGATCCTTGGCATAACCGCTCTCGCCGCGCCCGCGCAGGTCGACGGTGATGACGCGCCATTCACCGGCCAGATGGTCGGCGAGATTGGCGTAATCGCGCCCGTTGCGCGTCAGCCCGGGCAGGCACAGGATCGGCGGCCGGCCCTCACGCCCCGCCCCCTCTTGCGCGGGGCCCTCTTGTGCAGGGTAGTCGCGATAATGCAGCCTGATCCCGTCATTCGACCACCAATATCGATTTTCATAAGCGGTCATGGTTGCGTCCTGCGGTTCGGAACCACCATATCGCTGCATGGCAGCATCCCCGCAAGCATATCGACCCGAACGCGCGATCCTCGACCTGGGGGAGGCGTTTTACGATCCCGTCATGGCGGCGGACTTCCCGGAGACGCGATTGCGCTTCCGCAACGACCGGGCGGCGCGCCAAGTCGGGCTGGACGGCCTGAACGATGCCGAATGGCTCGCGCATTTCGGCCGGTTCGAGCCGCTTCGGGGCAGCCTCGATCAGCCGCTCGCCTTGCGTTATCACGGCCATCAGTTCCGCGTGTACAATCCCGACATCGGCGACGGCCGCGGTTTCCTGTTCGCGCAGCTGCGCGACGATCGCGACCGGCTGATGGATCTTGCCACCAAGGGCAGCGGCCAGACGCCGTGGAGCCGCTTCGGCGATGGCCGTCTGACGCTGAAAGGCGGCGTGCGCGAGATTCTCGCCACCGAAATGCTCGAGGCCCTTGGGGTCGAGACATCGCGCACCTTCTCGCTGATCGAAACCGGCGAAGCGCTCGAACGCGGCGACGAACCCTCCCCCACGCGCTCGGCGGTGATGGTCCGGCTCAGCCATGGCCATATCCGCATCGGCACTTTTCAGCGCCTGGCTTGCCACCGTGATGCGGAGAATATGCAGCGGTTGATCGCCTATGTGCTGCGCCATTATTTCAACGAGGAACCGGGCGAAGACGGCGCAGTCCGCCTGCTCGCCCATGTCGTGCGCGGTACCGCGAAACTCGCCGCGAGCTATATGGCGGCGGGCTTCGTGCACGGCGTGCTTAACAGCGACAATATCAACGTCACCGCGGAAAGCTTCGATTACGGCCCGTGGCGGTTCGCGCCGAACTGGGACCCGGGCTTTACCGCCGCCTATTTCGATCATGCCGGGCTCTACGCCTTTGGCCGCCAGCCCGAGGCGATCCATTGGGACGCGATGCAGCTCGCCGTGTCGCTCCGCGCGGTGAGCGAGGCGGAACCGCTGATCGCGGTGCTCGACGACTTTGGCGAACTCTATCAGCCCGCGGTGTCCGGCGCGATCCTGTGGCGCCTCGGTCTGCGCCCGCGCGACCCGGAAAGCGACCGCGCGGTGGTCCAGGCGGTCGAGCGCGGCCTGCGCGGCGCGGATGCGTCGATCGACCGGTTCTTCTTCGACGCGTTCGGCGGCAAAGTGCCGGAGAGTTATGGTCCGGCGTTCGACGACGCGCGCGCGATCCTGGCGGGTTACGAACCAAGATCGGACCGGTCACATCCTTATTGGCAAGGACAGCCCTGTTCGATGCTGATCGATGAGGTCGAGGCGATCTGGAGCGCGATCGACCAGCGCGACGATTGGGCACCGCTCGAAGCCAAAATTGTAGCGATCCGGGACATGGGCGAAGCACTGGAATAACCCCTCTCCCATCGGGAGAGGGAGGGGCCCGCTGCGCAGCAGTGGGAGGGTGAGGGCGACCCGAGACCGGAAGCCCAGAACACCCTCACCCTCCCGTCGCTTCGCTCCTCCTTCCCTCCCCCATCGGGAGAGGGACATTCACCCCAGTGGATTCCCCCGAAAAACTAAGGCAAAGCACCCATAATGGCGGGCACCGAAATCATCTCCACCGAACCGGCGACCGGCGCGATCCTGTGGCGGCGGGAAATCGGCGATGTCGATGCCGAAGTCGCGCTGGCCCGCGCCAGCTGGGCTGCCTGGGCCGCACGGCCGCTCGCCTACCGGATCGAGGCACTACGCCGCTTCGGCAATGTCGTGCGCGCCAGGGCCGACGCCTTTGGCGACCTGATCGCGCGTGAGACCGGCAAGCCGCTCTGGGAAGCGCGCAACGAGGTCGAATCGGTCATCGCCAAGGTCAATATCTCGATCAGCGCCTATGCCGAACGCACCGCGCAGCGCCGTATCGATGCGCCGATGGGCAGCCGCATGGCAGTGCGCCATAAACCGCACGGCGTGCTCGCGGTGCTCGGCCCGTATAATTTCCCCGCGCATTTGCCCAACGGGCATATCGTGCCCGCGCTGCTCGCCGGCAACGCGGTGGTGTTCAAGCCGTCGGAAAAGACCCCGGCGAGCGGCGCCTTCCTGGTCGATTGCTTCCACGCCGCGGGCGTTCCGGAAGGATGCATCCGCGTCGTGATCGGCGGGCCGGAGGAAGGAAAAGCGCTCGCCGCGCACCCCGATATCGACGGCCTGTTATTCACGGGTTCCGCGCGCACCGGCATCGCGCTCAACCGCGCCTTTGCCAACCGGCCGGAAAAGATCCTCGCGCTGGAAATGGGTGGCAACAACCCGATCATCGTATGGGAATCGCCCGACCTTCATTCGACCGCGGCGCTGATCGTGCAGTCCGCCTTCACCACGGCCGGCCAGCGCTGCACCGCCGCGCGCCGCCTGATCGTCGACGATCGCGTCTATGACGCGGTGGTCGAGCAAGTGAACAAGCTGACTGGCAAGCTGATCGTCGGCGAACCGCATGCGACCCCCGCCCCGTTCATGGGCTGCGTGATCGACAATGATTCCGCCGACATGCTGACCGAGAGTTTCCTCGAACTGATGATGCGCGGCGGCCGCCCGATCCGCCACCCCGAACGCCTGATCGAGGGCCGCCCCTTCCTCACCCCCGGCCTGATCGACACGACCGAGATGAAGGACCGCCCCGACATCGAATTGTTCGGCCCGATCCTGCAGGTGATCCGCGCCAAGACCTTCGACGACGCGATCGCCGAGGCGAACAACACGCGCTACGGCCTGTCGGCCTCGCTGATCAGCCAGAACCCGGCGCTCTACGACCGCTTCTGGGCCAATGCCCGCGCCGGCATAGTCAACTGGAACAAACCGACCAACGGCGCGAGTTCCGGCGCCCCGTTCGGCGGCATCGGCTGGTCGGGCAATCACCGGCCCAGCGCCTATTATGCGGCGGATTATTGCGCTTATCCGGTGGTGAGTAGCGAAGCGGATCAGGCGCGGGCGAGTATTGGGGTGGGGTTGCGGGACGGGTAGCGCAAACGCTGTCCGGATCCGGCTATTGCGTGGCTGAATTCGTGCATCGCCTGGCATTTTCGTCGACAACGCCGGTTCGCCGCGCCGCATGGCCGGTTCATCGCGATGCTGCCAAAGTGGAGCTAACATTCGTTGCCTAAGTCCCTGCCGGACCATAGCCTCATCCATCCAACGAGGAGAGAGACAATGAAAGCAGTCGACTCAAAAACCTTGCAGAATCAATTGGAATCACTGGACAAGGCGATCGTCAACGGTGTGCCGAAAGAAGGCATCACCGTGGCGCGCAAGACTCCGTTCGAGCCTTGGGATGCGGTCTTCGGCGGACGCGGCGCCGGCTGATCCAATCAACGCGGCCGATCCATATGCTGACGGCCGGGATCGATTTTTCGCACTTGCGCGCTCCCGTCGAGATCATCGACGGGAGCGTTGTTTTGGGTGGGTCGCGCGTTACCCCATTCGCACACCGGCTGCTGCGCGCGCTGGTGATCGATACCGACACGAAAATTGCCATTGCCTGCCTGGAACGGTTCCGCGGCGATCCGCACGGCATCGACCATGTCTGCCCGGGCAATGACCAGGCGCTTGCCGATCGGCTGAACAGCATTCGGTCGCACTTGCTCGACTGGTCGATCCTGACCATCGACCGCGTCCGCGGCGCCGTATCCTATGAAACCTCGCTGATTCATTCGGCCCCGGTCTATCTGCGTAACCATGCCGGCCGCCTGACGATCGACTGGGATTGCACCCGGCTGCTGCGGGGCACGGGTGCGCCGATCGACTGGCCGGCGACCATGGCGCAGATCGCAGGGCTGATGTCCTATACGCCGCGCACCATGGTCGCGGGCCTGTACCGCTCGATCGCCGGCGCGACCCTCACCGCGCGCGGCGACACGATCGACACGCATATGGCGCCCCCGATGGGCATGCCGGGCGCGCAAAGCCTGTCCGAGCAGGCCTCGGCCGAGACCTTGTTGTTCGATACGGTGAAGGCACTGCTCGCCGCGCGCGATATCGACCCGCAGCGCACCGCGATCGAACTCAGCGGCGGCATGGATTCGGCGCTGATCGCGCTTGCCGCCGCCGATGTGCTTGGCCCGGGCGTGCTCAGTTACGGTGCCGAATTCAGCGGCGCGATGGGCGCGGCGCAACACGGCCGGCGCGAACGTCTGTGCCGACATGGCGGGTTCGAGGATGTCGTGTTGCCAGCGGGCCGCTTCCTCCCGTTTGGCCCGCGCAGCGCACGTCGCGACCGCTTCGGCGTCTGGCCGCAGGACGAAAGCTATCCGGAGATTTTCGAGGCGTTTTTCGACCTGCTTGCCCGTGCCGGGGTGGACACGCTGACCAGCGGCTTTGGCGGCGATGAACTCTATGCCGTCTATAGCGACGAAACCACCGACACCGACGACCGCGCGCTGGAGGATCACCCGTATCTCACCGCACGCGGCCGCGCACTGGCCCGTAAAGGCGGCGCGCCGGGATCGCAGGGCGTGGTGGCCGACACCAGCTGGCTCTCCGCCGCCGGCCGCTCGCAACGCCTGCTGCGCCAGGGAATCTGGCCGATCTATCCCTATATCAACCCGATACTGGCGCGCTTCGTCGCCAGCCTCCCTTGGGAGTATCGCCGCGATCGCATGCTGCTGCGCCGGACCCTGACCGCCCGGCTGGGCGATCCGGTGTTCGAGCAGGATTATGTGAAGGAGAGTTTCCGCGAGGTTGCGGTGCGGGGGATCGCCGAGAACCGTGAGTATCTGCTGACAATGTTGGCGAGGTCGCCCGTGCTGGATCCGGAACTTGTCGACCGCGACCGGGTGCTGGCGGCGCTTGATGGGGATATCGAAGCGCTGCCTTCCGAGGCGTTCGGGCTGCTGTTCCTTGTGCTGACGACGTGTTGCTTTTTTGACGAATAAGAACGGCGTGTGAGGCCGATATCCTGGCAGTATTCCGTGGGCAAAGCTGACGCCTCTCCTTCTTCACCCCATGCTAATTCAGCTACGCCACGTCACCGTCACCCCCGGCGCTTTACGACCGCTTCTGGGCCAATGCCCGCGCCGGCATCGTCAACAGGAACAAACCGACCAACGGCGCGAGCTCCGGCGCGCCGTTCGGCGGCATCGGCTGGCCACCGAAAACGGGGGTGTTGCACTTCAAAATTGACACCGCGGTAACTCGATCTTCCTCGCTATCTAATAGCACACTATTCTGTTTTACGAATCTTGCGCCAACCCCAGAGAGCAATACGGCATCCCAAAAACGGGACGCAAACAACCATCGCTGCAATTAAGAGAGAGCTAATTGCCGGAGTGTTGGTTTTAAGATCGCCGTATTTATATATAAAAATAGCAGCAACAATGGTAAAAATAAGTATTATAGTTGAAATATCTGAAAAAATACTTTTCCCAATCATGGAGCTTACCCTTTAGCTCGTGGCAGTCAACAGTTAATCCAGGGGCCCTTGCCCGCATTGTGCAATATTATTAGTAGCTCCGGCGAGATCTATCATAATTCCAATGGCTGTGGCTACATAAAATCCCCTAGTAAGCGTGCCCCTAGAGACATTTCTAGCTGTAACGCGACGTCTGCCGTCGTTAGCAAGGTCGATAAGTACTGGTAAGGCCCCAAGCGGCAGCGCTTTCAAGGTACTACTCTTCATGGTTCCCCACCGAATATTGCCACAGTAGGCATTGTCCTTAACTCTCTTCGTTTCAGCGGCCACCAACCTCCTCCGACGCTCCTCTCGATCGCTGCGATCGGATCTGTCATTCGTGAGATAAGCTGGCGTAGAGCTAAAATAAGTTACGGTGACAGTCCACTTTTCTCATTCTTAGGCATAGCAGCGGCAAGCGCCCGATCAGCCCCCACTATTCGTCCGATACACCGATCCGCGCACCCAACGCCGCCGCCAAAAAGAGCATTGAATCAACCTGCGGGTCTCAGGTCAAGCTTTGTCAACGACGCCAACTCGCCGAGAGAGATCTATCGCCAACCTTTCTTTTAGTCATTACAGTCGCAATCAGAACCCAGAGCATGACAGCGGCGAAGATAATGCAATCAGCTTCCAACCTCAAAACGACAATGATCCCTCGATCAGACAAATAGTCGAAAAAAAAAGAAGTTGCGCCCGACATAACAATTACAGCTACGCTGCGGTAGAACGGCTTATCCTGTGCATGCGGTATTTCCCCATGCCGATGCTCCAAAATTACAAACTACGTGACAGCGTCAAGCAACGCGCGCGCTCGACCATGGCCAATCCACGGCGCGATGCCGACTTCCGCGCTGGCACAAGATGAAAATTCCGGACAGCACATTTTATCGCGTTCGATTCGGACATCGACGATACTCACAGGCAGATCACATTCGATATGTCTTAGCAATTGATATATAACAGGTTTATTGCAACCATCCGGCGCTGGGGTATGCAACATTATGGTGTCCCATATCTCACCAATCCTCCCGCATTGCCCCCAAACGCATCGATTAACATCGCTCCCGGATGTTGGCATCCCCGCTCTCTAAGCGCTCGCTCTGCACGTCACGGGCGAACGGTCCATTCGACGGATCGGTTCAATCGCGCAGACCGGAACAAGGAAACGCCAAATTGAGCAGACCATGATCTCCACCCCCGGATTTTCCCGATATTCCCGTAAGCACGCCGCAAAACTCCCCTGCGGCGCCGCCAATTTTCCCGTAGAAACTCCCGTAAATTCCCGTGGCCCGTTCGAAAAAGCGACTTCCCGTAACCGCTCCCGTAACGACGGGAATTCGCACCCCCTTGGGCGCGCGCGCGTCTTCCCCTATCTAACCCCAATGCGCTTTATCCGTTTTATCGCCCTCGCCCTTGCCGCCCTCCTCGTCACCGGCCCGCTCCCCCTTCAATCGGTCTTCGCAAAGCCCGCAAACAAGGCGCCCCGCCCCGCCGCCGGGATCGTGCGCGTACGCATGCTCACCGCCGAGGGGCCGATCATTCTCGCGCTCGACACGCGCCGCGCGCCGGTGACCAGTGCCAATTTCCTCGCTTATGTCGATGACGGGCGCTTCGACGGCGCGGTGATCTATCGTTCGGCGCGCAGCCGCAACGCGCAGCAATATGGCTTTATCCAGGGCGGCATCCGCACCGATGCGCGCCGCATCCTGCCGCCGTTCAAGCATGAGCGCACCGACCAAACCGGGATCAAGCACCTCGACGGCACCATATCGATGGCGCGGCGCACCGAACCCGGTTCGGCCGGCGGCAATTTCTTCATCACCGTCGGCGCATTGCCCAGTTTCGACGCAAAGGGTGATTTCCCCGGTTATGCCGCGTTCGGCCGGGTCGTCGGCGGCATGGACACGGTCAAGCGCATCCTCGCCCGGGCGACCGGCGGCGGCATGCGCGGGCAGATGCTGCTCAAATCGGTTCCGGTGGTCAACGCCCGGCGGCTCGATGGCCCGGCCAGGCCGACCGGGCTGGTCAAGCCCTGGCTGATCGACCGCAAGAAGAAATAGGCGTGGGCGTGCCCCCTTCACTCATGCGGGCGCAAAGTTTCCCTACCCCCGCCAAAAGCAAGCGTCGGTTGCCATGCGCGGGCCATGCGACCATCTGACAGCGATGGCCACTCTCCTCGATCCCACCGCGCGCGGGCGCGTCATTCTGGTCGGTGCGGGGCCCGGCGATCCCGGGCTGCTCACCGTGCGCGCCGTCGCGGCGCTGAAATCTGCCGACATCGTCGTGCATGACGGGCTGATCGATCCGCGCGTGCTCGACATCGCGCCGCCACAGGCACTGCGCATCTCGGTCGCCAAGCGCCGCGCGCGCCATACCTTGCCGCAGGAAGCGATCAATGCACTGATCATCGCACATGTGAAGACCGGCGCGATCGTCGTGCGGCTGAAGGGCGGCGATCCGTTCATCTTCGGCCGCGGCGGCGAAGAGGTCGAGGCGGTTCGCGCCGCCGGCCTGCCGGTCGAGGTCATTCCCGGCGTCTCCGCCGCGCTCGGTTGCGCCGCCGAAGCGATGCTGCCGCTCACGCACCGCGACCATAGCAGCGCGGTCAGCTTCGTTGCCGGCCAGTGCAAGGGCCTGGCCGATCAGGACTGGTCGGGGCTCGCCGGCAAGGGCCGCACTTTGGTCATCTATATGGGTGTCGCGACCGCCGCCGATATCGCCGACAAGCTGATGCGCGACGGCGTTGCCCCGGAGATGCCGGTCGCGGTGCTCGAACGCGGCACGCTGAAAGGCGCCCGCGCGATCCGGACCTTGCTCGCCGATCTCGGCTCGATGGTCGAGCGGGAGAAGGTCGCCAGCCCGGCGATCATCGTCGTCGGCGAAGTCGTCGATCTCTCGGATGCCGAGGACAAGCTCGGCCGCTGGGCGCGCGTCGCCGAAGGAAGCTTTGCATGAAATTGCTGACTGGAAACGACCTGCCGACCGGCGATGTGATCTGGTGGACCGGTGAGAGCTGGTCGCGTCACGTCGAGGACGCCGCCGACGTCACCGATCAGGGCGAGAGCATCGCTCGGGCCGAGGAAGGCGCGCGCCGCGTCAACGCCGCTTATGTGATCGACGCGACCGCCACGCCCGAGGGGCCCCGTCCCGCGCATATCAAGGACCGTGTGCGCGCGCTCGGCCCGACCGTGCGCCCCGATCTGACATTGAAGCCCGCCGATCCGCAGGCGGGAAGCTGGGTAATCTGAGATGTATAAGTACGACACTTACGATCAGGCGATCGTCGATTCCCGCGTCGAGGAATTCCGCGACCAGGTGAAGCGCCGTCTCGCCGGTCAGATCACTGAGGACCAGTTCAAGCCGCTACGGCTGATGAACGGCCTGTATCTGCAGCTGCACGCCTATATGCTGCGCGTCGCGGTGCCTTATGGCACGCTCGACGGGCGCCAGATGCGCATGCTCGGTCATATCGCGCGCAAATATGATCGCGGTTACGGCCATTTCACCACGCGGCAGAACATCCAGTATAACTGGATCAAGCTGGAGGACGCGCCCGACATCCTCGCCGATCTCGCCACGGTCGAAATGCATGCGATCCAGACCAGCGGCAATTGCATCCGCAACATCTCGTCCGACCAATATGCCGGCGCCGCCGCGGACGAAGTCACCGATCCGCGCGTCTGGGCCGAGCTGCTGCGCCAGTGGAGCACGTTCCATCCGGAATTCAGCTATCTGCCGCGCAAGTTCAAGATCGCGGTGATCGCCGCGGATGAAGATCGCGCGGCGATGCGGCTGCACGATATCGGCATCCAATTGATCGAGCGTGACGGGCAACTTGGCGGGCGCGTGTTCGTCGGCGGCGGCATGGGCCGCACGCCGATGGTCGCGCCGGAGATCAAGGACTTCATCACCGCCGCCGACCTACTCAGCTATGTCGAGGCGTGCCTGCGCGTCTACAATCGCTATGGCCGGCGCGACAATATCTACAAGGCGCGGATCAAGATCCTGATCCACGAACTCGGCGCCGACGAATATCGCCGCCAGGTCGAGGAAGAGTTCGCTCTGGTCAAGGCGCTCGGCATCGATCCGCCCCAGGCCGAGTTCGACCGTATCAGCGCGTTCTTTGCCCCACCCGCTTTCGTTGCGGATGACGGCGTGGCTGCCGACCGCAGCGATCCCGACTTCGCGGTGTGGCTCGACCAGAACGTCAAGCCGCACAAGCAGCCGGGCTATGCGATCGTCAATATCAGCCTGAAACCGACCGCTGGCATTCCGGGCGACGCCAGCGCCGACCAGATCGACCTGATGGCCGATCTCGCCGAGCGTTATTCGTTCGATGAACTGCGCGTCACGCATGCGCAGAACATCGTCCTGCCGCATGTCCGCACCGCCGATCTCTACACCGTGTGGCAAGCGCTCGACGCGGCCGGCCTGGCACCCGCCAATCTCGACCTGATCAGCGACATCATCGCTTGCCCCGGTCTGGATTATTGCAGCCTCGCCAATGCCCGCTCGATCCCGATCGCGCAGAAGATCGCGGAGCGTTTCGCCGATCTCGGGCGGCAGCGCGAACTGGGCGAACTGAAGCTCAAGATCAGCGGCTGCATCAATGCCTGCGGCCATCATCATGCCGGCCACATCGGCATTCTCGGCGTCGACAAGAAAGGCACCGAGAATTACCAGCTGCTGCTCGGCGGCTCGGGCGCGGAGGATGCCAGCCTGGCGCGCATCACCGGCCCCGGTTTTGACGAAGACGGCATCGTCGATGCGGTCGAGAAAGTGACCAATGTCTACCTGGCGTCGCGCGAGGATGGCGAACGCTTCCTCGACACCTATCGCCGCGTCGGCCTCGATCCGTTCAAGGAGGCGCTTTATGGATAATCTCCTCCGCTTCCGCGACGACGCCGCACACGACGAACCCGCCGTGACGCTTGAGGCGTTCCTCGGCCAGACCAACGCCACCGCGGTGCGCATCGAGGCCGGTGATGACGCCCGCGCGCTGATCCCGCATCTCGGCCAGATCGGTCTGGTCGAAATCAGCTTCCCGTCTTTCCGCGACGGGCGCGGCTATTCGGCCGCGCGCATCCTGCGCGAGGCCGGCTATACCGGCGAGCTGCGCGCGCAAGGCGACGTGCTGGTCGATCAATTGCTTTACATGCGCCGCTGCGGCTTCGACAGCTTCGCACCCGAGGCGGAGATCGACGCGGCGACTGCCCAGGCATCGCTCGCGCGTTACAAGCAATTCTACCAGACCGCTGCCGACGGCGCGGTGCCGGTATGGAAGCTGCGGCATGGGTGAAGCCGTGCGCAAACTCGACCTGATCGACGTGACGCCCTTCACCAAGGCGGACGCGGCGGCAATGAACGCGCGCTTCGCCGGCGTGTCGACACGCGCCATGCTCGAGGAACTGCTCACCGGCGAGTTGCTCGGCCGCGTCGCTGCGGTATCATCGTTCGGCGCCGAGAGCGCGGTGCTGCTCCATTTGATCGCGAGTATCGACCGCGATATCCCGGTAATCTTCGTCAACACGCAGAAGATCTTCGGCGAGACGCTCGCCTATCGCGATACGCTGTCCGAACAGCTCGGCTTCACCGATCTGCGCGTCTTCCGTCCCGACCCACGCCTGCTTGCCGCGAAGGACAAGACGGGCTTACGCTGGTCCTACGATCCCGATGGCTGTTGCGATCTGCGCAAGGTCGAGCCGCTACGCCGCGCGCTCGCGCCGTTCGATGCCTGGGTGTCGGGGCGCAAGGGTTTCCAGGCCGGCACGCGCATCGCCATGCCGCGCTTCGAGGAGGATGAAGGCCGGCTCAAGCTCAATCCCCTAGCGGATTGGGATAAGGACGCGCTCAACGCCTATTTCGACGAGCATCAGCTGCCGCATCATCCGCTCGAGGCGGAAGGGTATCCGTCGATCGGCTGCGCGCCCTGCACCAGCAAGGTCCAGCCGGGCGAAGACCCGCGTGCGGGGCGCTGGCGCGGCTGGGAAAAGGTCGAATGCGGCATCCACGTCGCTGAAAAACCAGGCGAAGAGCCGGTTTTCTGAGAACTTTAGAGGCTAATATCCCTCACCCACGAAATCCGAGAACCTGGTCACGCTCGGCTCGAATTTCATCACCACCTTGCCGGTCGCGCCGTGGCGCTGTTTGGCGATGATCAATTCGGCCAGGCCATAGACCCGCTCCATGTCGGTCGCCCATTGCGCATGGTCTTCGAAGATCTTGGCATTGTCGCCATCGACCGGGCGTTTCGGCTCCTTCGCGGCGACGTAATAATCCTCGCGGTACACGAACATGACGATGTCGGCGTCCTGCTCGATCGATCCCGATTCGCGCAGATCCGATAGCTGCGGGCGTTTGTCCTCGCGCTGCTCGACCTGCCGGCTGAGCTGCGAGAGCGCCAGCACCGGCACGTTCATGTCCTTGGCGAGTGTCTTCAACCCGCGGCTGATTTCGGAAATTTCCTGCACGCGGCCATCGCTCGACGCGCGCGCCGAACCGGTCAGCAGCTGGAGGTAATCGACCACGACCAAGCCGATCTCATTGTTATGGCGCCGCTGCAGACGCCGCATCCGTGTGTGCAGCGAACCGATCGTCAGACCGGCGGTATCGTCGATGAACAGCGGCAGATTCTCCAGGTCGGCGGCGGCGGCGGCGAGCTGGTTGAACTCGACGCGGCTGATCTTGCCCATGCGCAACGCTTCGGAACTGATCCGCGATTGTTCGGCCAGGATACGCGTCGCCAGCTGATCGGCCGACATTTCCAGGCTGAAGAAGGCGACCTTCGCCCCGACCGACGCGGAATGCTCCATCCCGTCGGCGCGGTCGCGCATGTAGCGCTGTGCAGCATTGAAGGCGAAATTGGTGGCAAGCGCGGTCTTGCCCATGCCGGGACGGCCGGCGAGGATCATCAGATCCGAATGGTGCATGCCGCCGATCTTGGCGTTGACCGAATCGAGGCCGGTGGTGATGCCCGACAGATTGCCGCCCGAATTAAGCGCGCGCTGCGCCATCTTGACCGCCGCAGTGGTCGCCTGGGCGAAGGTCTTGATCTGGCTTTCGGTGCCGCCGTCCGCCGCGACCTTGAACAATTCCTCCTCGGCCAGTTCGATTTGCCCGCGCGGATTGACTTCTTCCGACGTGTCGAGCGCGCGATCGACCAGGCCGCGTCCGACCGTGACCAGCGTGCGCAGCATGGCGAGGTCGTAGATCTGCTGCGCGAACTGGCGCGCGCCGATCAGGCCGGCGCCGCTGCCGGTCAGCTGCGCGAGATAGGCCGGGCCGCCCAGCTGCTTCATGCCCTCGTCCGCTTCGAACATCGGCCGCAGCGTCACTGGCGTGGCGAGCATGTCGTTGATGCGCGCGGTCTTGATCGCGGCGAAGATGCGGCCATGCAGCGGTTCGAAGAAATGGTCGGGTTCAAGCTTGTCGATCAGATCGTCGGCCAGCCGGTTGTCGATCATCATCGCACCAAGCATCGCCGCCTCGGCCTCGATATTCTGCGGCAGCGCGGTCGATTCGGTTGTCGTGGGTAGTGGAAGGATGGTGGCCATATCGGACCTCATAGACGCCCTGCCCCTTCTCTCAAGCGACTTGCGCCAAAGCAACTGTGGATAACGGTGATAGCGGTGGCCCATTCCAAGCCGGCGTCCCCGCCTGGGTCAACGCCACGCATTGTCCCACGCCGTCATCCCCGATAGGGCGATGGCAATGTCCGATCCGCGCATCATCGCCGTCAACCTCGACGAACGTACCATATTATGGCGGTCGGCGGATATCGAGCAGGAACGCCGCATCGCAATCTTCGACCTGATCGAGGGCAATCATTTTGCGCCACAGCGCGATTATCACAATGGCTATGCCGGCCCGTACAAAATCGAGCTGGCGGTCGAGGAAGGCCGGCTGGCGATCGCGATCAATGCCGAGGACGACACGCATCTCGAAACCTATATCCTTGCGCTCGGTCGCTTTCGCCGGCCGATCAAGGATTATTTCGCGATCTGCGACAGCTATTATCAGGCAATCCGCAATGCGACGCCGACCCAGATCGAGACCGTGGATATGGCGCGGCGCGGTATCCACAATGAAGCGGCCGAGCTGCTGAAGGAAAGGCTGGAGGGCAAGATCGAGATCGATTTCGACACCGCCCGCCGGCTCTTCACGCTGATCTGCGTCCTGCACATCAAGGGCTGACGATGGTGAGCTTGCGCCTTTTGGGTCGACGCATCGGCCGCACCGGTGCGATCGTCATCGCCATCGCGTTGACCGGTGTCGTCGTCTGGACGCTCGCATTGAGCTGGCGGCCGTCCGACACCGATTATGTTTTTCAGGGCGTCGATGTCAGTGCGGCGCAGGGCAAGATTCAATGGCCGACCGTGATGGCGAGCGGCGCGGACTTCGCATATCTGCGCGCGACCATGGGCGCGACCGGCCGTGACGACCGCTTCGCGGCGAACTGGGGCGACACCCATGCCAGCGGCATCAGGCGTGGTGCGATCCATGTCTGGTCCTTCTGTCAACTGGCCGCGGACCAGGCGAACAATTTCAATACCACCGTGCCCTATGCCGATGATGCACTGCCCGCCGCGATCTATCTGGAATTCGCGGAGGACTGCGCGGCGCGGCCGGCGCGAGACGTCGTGGTCAGCGAAGTGAAGCGCTTCATCACGATGGTCGAATCGCACACCCGCAAACCGGTGTTGCTCAAGATCGCACAACCGGTCGAGGCGGCGTATCAACTGTCCGCGTCGGTGCCGCGACCGATCTGGAGCATGCAGAATTTCTTTCCGCCCGACTATGCCGCCCGCCCGTGGCGCATGTGGCAGGCAAGCGACATGCGGCGCATCGATGGCGTCGAGGGACCGGTACATTGGAACGTGGTGGCGCCATGATGTTGAACGACGACACTCGCGACAAGCTGATCGCGGCGGCACGCGACGCGGCGCGCAACGCCCATGCCCCCTATTCGCGCTTCGGTGTCGGCGCGGCGGTCCTGCTGACCGATGGCAATGTGGTGACCGGCGCGAATTTCGAAAATGCGAGCTACGGCCTGTCGCTCTGCGCCGAGACGGTCGCTTTGGCCACGGTCAGCAGCATGGGCCGGCTGGCAGATGTGGTGGCGATCGGCGTGATCGGCGGTGCGATGGACGTCACTGGCATTGCGCGCGGCCTGACGCCGGTGCGACCCTGTGGGCGATGCCGCCAGGTGATCAACGAAGCAGCCCAAATCGGCGATCGCGACGTTGTCGTGTGGTGTGGCGGCGCCGAGGGCGACGCGGTCGAACACTACCTCCTGTCCGAGCTGCTACCCCATGCATTCGGGCCACGCGACCTGCAATAAATCCGGTCGCACGCGCTTTACGCGCATTCGATCGTGAGGTGCCGGATCCCGCCGACGATCGCAGCACGCTCACGGATCGTCGCAACCGGGACAGTGCCGGCGGACGAGACGGTTACGATCGCGGCATGCGCCGCCGCACCGAGCGGCCAGACATGCAGATCGAGGATCGACACATCACCCGGCGCCTCGATCGCGGCACGAAGCTGAGCGGCGAGGCGCGCGTCGGTGCGGTCGAGCAGGATGCCTGCCGTATCGTGGAGCAAACCCCAGGACCAACGCGCGATGACCAGCGCACCGACCACGCCCATCGCCGGATCGAGCCATACCCAGCCGAGATAACGCCCCGCCAGCAATGCGATGATCGCAAAGATCGAGGTCAGCGCATCGGCCAGCACATGCACATAGGCCGACCGCATATTATTGTCATGGCCATGCGCATGATGATGATCATGGTGGTCATGCTCGCCGGCATCATGGGCCGCGTTCGCCGCCCCATGCGAATGGCCATGCCCGCCGGAAAGCAGCACGGCGCTGACGATATTGACCAGCAGACCAAGCACCGCGACCAGCGTGGCATCGCCGAAATCCACCCGCGTCGGATGCGCCAGGCGCACGACCGATTCGACTCCGATGCCGATCGCGACCAGTCCGAGCAGCAATGCCGAAGTGAAGCCGGCCAGATCGCCGACCTTGCCCGTGCCGAAGCTGTAACGCCCGCTCGCCGCATGGCGCTTGGCATAGGCATAGGCCGCTGCGGCGACGCCCAGTGCCCCTGCATGCGTCGCCATATGAAAACCGTCGGCAAGCAGTGCCATCGACCCGGTGAGATAACCCGCAACGATTTCCCCGACCATCGTTACCGCGGTGAGCAGAACGACCCACATGGTGCGGCGCGCATTGCTGTCATGGCTGGCGGCAAGTGGAATCGGCGCATGACAAACCGTCACCGGTTTTGCATCGGCCATCGTCCCGGCCTTATTTCGCATAACGTCGGATAGCCGCGAGAAGCTCGTCGGCGCCCTGGCTGCGTGCCGCGTCGGAGAGATCCGGGCTCGCGACATGTTCGCGCAGATAGGCGTCGATGATTTCCTCCATCAAACCGTTGATCGCCCCGCGCGTTGCCGCGACGAGATGCAGGATACTGGCACAGCTCGCCGAACTGGCAAGCGCGCGATCGATTGCCTCGACCTGGCCAGCGATTCGTTTGACGCGGTTGGTCAGCGCCTCATTATCTTTGGTGAGATGAGCCATAGGATACCCCCCTACCCTAATACAATGACGTGTTCAAGAGAGTCGCCGGCCGGTCGTTTCGCCCCTTGCTCAGCATCGGCATTCCCGCGAAAGCGTGTTGATTAGGAGAGCAAGAGCATGTCGATTCTGTCTGACCGCTGGATCCGCGAACAGGCCGTTACAAACGGAATGATCGAACCGTTCGTCGACGGACAGAAACGCGACGGATGCATCTCCTATGGCCTGTCATCCTATGGCTATGACGCCAGGGTGTCGGACGAGTTCAAGATCTTCACCAACATCGACAGTGTGATCGTCGATCCGAAGGATTTCGCGGCGAACAGCTTTGTCGATCGCAAGACCGATGTCTGCATCATCCCGCCCAACAGCTTTGCGCTGGCGCGGACGGTGGAATATTTTCGCGTACCGCGCGACATACTCGTAATCTGCCTGGGCAAGTCGACCTATGCGCGGTGCGGGATCATCGTGAACGTGACGCCACTCGAACCCGGCTGGGAAGGACATGTCACGTTGGAGTTTTCCAACACCACGCCCCTGCCCGCCAAGATCTATGCCAATGAAGGCGCGTGCCAGTTCCTGTTTCTGCAGGGCAATGAGCCATGCGAGACGAGCTATGCCGATCGTGCGGGCAAATATATGGGCCAGCGCGGGGTCACGCTGCCCAAACTATAGCGGTCCAAATACAGCTATGGCGCACTCCACGGTCGCGCTGACGAGACCGTGGCGGGCAATCAGCGAACGCTGAGCTGTGTGCGCTCCAGGCGCTGCAACGCGATCGTCGCCAGTTGATGCGCCGAGAATGTCCGGTCAGTCACCAGATTGACGTCCTCGTCCGGACGCCGCAGCACATCACGGTACAATGCGCGCGCCTCACTCACGCGCCCGGCATGGTGATAGACCGCAGCCAGGTTGAGCGTCAGATCCGCATGGTCGGGAAACAGGCGACGCTGATCAACCAGCGTGCGCTCCGCGCTGACATAGTCACCACGGATGATTTCGGCCGACCCGTTACGGTCATCGCCGGCGGCCTGAGCGAGCGCGGGGACGGCTAACGCCGTCGCGGCGATCATCATCTGGAAAGCGATGCGCATCCTCTGTCTCCTCGCGACCTTCCATTCTCGGAAGGTTTCACTTTTGTGACACTGTTGTGTCACTTTAGTGAAACAAATGCAAGAAAAGACCGGGCGAATGCGCCGAAACGAAAAAGGGCGACCCGAGGGCCGCCCTTTTCCGCGTAACGATGTGATCAGAGATCAGAAATCGTTGCGATATTGTTCGTTGCCGATGAAGCCGAGCTTGGCCACGCCGGAGCGCTTGATCACCGCCAGAACCTCGTCGACCTTGGCATAACGTGCCTGCGGATCGGGCTGGAAGTGGAGCTCAGGCTCCGGATTGATCGTGCGGGTCTGTTCCAGATATTGCTGGAGCGTAACCGTATCGACCGGGGCGCCATTCCAGGTAACCACGCCAGCCGGATCGATATTGACCTTGTTCTTTTCAGGGTCGATCGGCTGATTCACAGCGTTGGGATCGTTGACGGGAAGGTCGACCTTCACCGCGTGGGTCTGGATCGGGATCGTGATGATGAACATGATGAGGAGCACGAGCATGACGTCGATCAACGGCGTCGTGTTCATTTCCATCATCGGTTCACCGTCGTCGGAACCGCCGCTCATTGACATACTATATTACTCCTGAGTCTCGCGGGCCGTTACAGGCGCTGGACATTGCCGCCGGGAGGCGGTTCTGAAATGAAGCCTACCTTCGCGAAGCCGGCCATCTGCATGGTATAGATGGCGCCGCCGATGCACTGGTACGGCACGTTGATATCGCCGCGAATATGCGCCTCGGGAAGCTCGAGGTCCGGATTACCGACGCCACCCTGGCGTTCGATTTCCGCCTTCAGCTTCGTCACCGCCTTATCGAGCAATTCCTGATGCGTTACCCGCGAGAGGTTCCAATACACCGCGCACCGGCCATCCTTGTCGGTGGTGATCGACAGAGACACGTTTTCCGGCTTGGTCGTCGTCGGATCATATTTCACAGACGGCAGCTTGAGCTTGATCGCCTGGATCGCGACAGGAATCGCGATCAGGAAGATGATCAGCAGCACGAGCATCACGTCCACCAACGGAGTGGTGTTGATGTCCGACATCGGCTTTTCGACGGCGCCATCGCCGCCAACACTCATTGCCATTGAGGGCTATCCCTATCCATTCAGTCGCGCCGCCGGATATTTCCGGCAGGGCTTGCATTCAACAGACACCAGCGGGGCACCTGCAAAGGTCCGGGGCCGCACGAGGCGGCCCCGATCCATCATTATCAGCGCGCAGGAGCCGCCGTCGTCGCAGCGGCCGGCTTGGCTGCCGGTGCGGCCTTGCGAGCCAACGATGCCGGGCGAACCGCGCCATTCGAGGCGAGGAAGCCAAGCACGTCGTTCGAGAAGGAGCTAAGGTCTTCCGCGATCGACTTGTTACGGCGCTGCAGCCAGTTGTATGCGAGCACGGCAGGGACGGCCACGGCCAGACCAAGCGCGGTCATGATCAGTGCCTCACCGACCGGGCCGGCGACGGCGTCGATCGAAGCCTGACCAGCGGCACCAATCTTGATCAGTGCGCGGTAGATGCCGATAACCGTACCGAACAGACCGATGAACGGTGCGGTTGCGCCGACCGTCGCGAGGAAAGCGAGACCGCCACCCAGCTTCGAGTTGATCGATGCTTCCGAGCGCGCCAGCGAACCGTGCAGCCAGTCATGCGCCTCGACCGGATCGGTCAGCTGACCGTGCTGGTCCTGCGCTTCGAGACCGTCGTCGACGATCTGGCGATAGGCCGAGTTCTTCTCGAGCTTGGCGGCGCCTTCGCGCAGCGAGTGCGAGTTCCAGAAGTTCGCCCGGACGCGCTTCGCCTGGTTCATGATCTTCTGCTGTTCGAACAGCTTGGTGAAGAGGATGTAGAACGAGACGATCGACATGAACGCCAGGATTCCGAACACGGTCCAGGCGATCACGCCGCCCTGCTGGAGCGCTTCCCAGAAGCCGTACGGGTTGTTTCCGGCGGGCGCCGCGCCTGCGGCAAAAATGGTGGTCAACATTGCGGTACTTCCCTCTCAAACAGTCTAAATACTGAAAACTGGATCGACGCCCCCGGATCACCGGAGGCGTCGGTATAATCTAGCGGTCCTCGATCTGCCACTTCACGGCGCGGATCGACGTCGTGGCTTCGATCGGAGTCCCATTCGCATCCTTGGCCGGGTTGAACCGGCCATTGCGCGTGGCGAGACGACAGGTGGCGTCATCAAGATCCGAATTGCCGCTCGACGACGTCACGCGGCAAGACGACACTCGACCACGCGTATCCACCGTAACGGACACGCTGACGCGACCTTCGGCTTCAGCGCGACGAGCAGCCGGCGGATAAGAATCCTGCGGAAACCAATCGCCCTGATTACCGCGTGGCGAGACCGGCACAGCAACACGAGGCGGTGCTGGTGGCGCCGGTGGCGCAGGCGGCGCCGCGATCGGCACCATCGGCGCTGCCGGTGGCGGTGTAGTCACGGTCTGCATCACAACAGGAGGACGCGGCACATTGACGATCGGCGGCGGCGATACGACCGGCGGCGGCGTCAGGGGCGTGTCAGGCGGCGGGGGCGGCGGTTCGTCCGGCGGCGGGGGCGGTGGCTCCTCGACGTCGAACGTATTGAGCTTTTCAGCCGCCTTCTTCACGTACTGGTACGCGAGTCCGGTGACGAAAGCATAACCGATTACGGCATGGATGAGCGCGACGATAACGATCGCGACCACCTTGCTACCGCTCATTCTTTGGTCAACGTAGGCCATTCAGAAACGACACTCCTCTATCCCGGTCAGTCCGGCTTGGACGATCGTTAACCGATCGCCGATCCGCCTGCCAAGGGCTAGTGTATCCTCAAACAGAGCCGAACCTCTATCGTGAGGTAAACTACGACGCAAACGCTTTGTCGGACGCAACAATCGTACAATCGGAACACGACAGAATTATTTCTGTATAAGGCGGCCTTGATCGCGTAACGCCACAGCATGGTTCGTGTTCCCGGAATTCTCTGCGGAGCGGCCCTTGCCGCCGCCGCAATCTCCCACCCCGCCATGGCGCAGCGCAAGCCCGTCGCAGCCCCCCTGCCGGCGCCTCCACCGCCTTATGCGGCCTATGCCGACCTCGTTCTGGCGGCACCCGCGGTCGTCGATGCGGTGATCCGCGGCACGACGCGAATCAAGGGACCGGAAGCCACAACTGTACCCCAGGGTTTTGCGCGCCTTTATGTCGAAGCCGATGTGCTGGCGCTGATTCGCAGCCCTGCCCCGCTGCCGCCCCGTATTGGGTATGTGCTCGACGTTCCGATCGATTCGCGAGGGAAATTACCCGCCTTGCGCAAGTTCCGGGTGCTGTTGTTCGCTCGCCCCGTGCCGGGTGCGACCGGCCAGGTCCAGCTTGTGCGGCCCGATGGGCAGCGCGCATGGACGCCGGCCGCCGACGAGCTGACCCGGCGAATCACCACCGAGACGATTGCCCCCGACGCGCCGCCGACGATCACCGGGATCGGCAATGCCTTCCACACCGCCGGCAACCTGCCCGGCGAAGGCGAGACCCAGATATTCCTGACCACCGCCGACAGTCGGCCGGTGTCGCTGAGCATCTCGCGCCGACCCGGTGAAGCGCCGCGCTGGTCGGTATCGTTGAGCGACGTGGTCGAACAGGCCGCCCCGCCGCCGGCGCGCGACACATTGCTCTGGTATCGGCTGGCCTGCGCATTGCCACCGGCGTTGCCGAACACCGGCCTCGCATCGCTCGAGGCGAGCGATGCGGCGATCGTGCGGGAGGATTATCGCGTCGTCATCGAATCGCTCGGCGCTTGCGACCGGGGGCCGGTCCGCTAGGAGACGGCCTCGATTCGCAGGGTCTGACCGGTGGTCGATCCCGCCTCGATCAGGAACCGGGCCGCTGCAGCGATCTCTGCGGCAGCGGCGCCATCGGCGATATCGAGCACACCGATTCGCCGCGCCGGTGCCAATTCGATCGCCAAAGGACCCATCGCCGCCAGCAACATGGCGCGATCGATCGCCGTCAGGTCCGGCCCGGCGAGGACAAGAGTCATTTCCGGGGTCATTTCCGGCCGGGCGCCCCGGAGCTGATCGATCATGTCCCCGATCGGGACGGTCGCCGGCAGGATTCGCACCGAATCGGATATACCGCCAAGCAGAGTGACGACAGCGGAGAGCAGATCGCCGGTTGCCGGCCCGGCGGTCATCGTCGGTGGCGGGTCAGCGTGATGCCGATCGATTCGCCGGCTTCGGCGATCGCCAGCTTGACGATCTTCACGACGACTTTCGTCACGCGTTTGTCCTGCAGGAACAGGGTGTCGACGATATGATCGGCGACTCCCTCGATCAGGGTGAAGTGCACCCCTTCCGGCAGCGCGGTGGTCGCGGCGTGTTTGATATCCATATAGTTTTTCGATGCGCGCAGCGGCGAATTGGCGACGAATCGGTCCGGGCAATCGATATCCACGGTGATCGAGATGCGCAGCGGCTGCGGCAGGTGCGTCTCCTCGGAATAGATTCCCGTCAGCACCTGAACGTCGAGATCATGTACTTCGAGGCTGAGACGGTCGTCCAAGCGCGGCCCTTTCACTGACTGAGCGCGCGCCATAGCAGATGGCGCGGGCCGCGAAAGCCGCCTGCGGCTCGACCAATGTCATTCCGCTTGCGTTCAGCCACGCCACAGCTAAAGCGCGCGGCCCCTATATATTGCCCGGGGGAATGACCGCGAAGGGGAGCCTGGACCGTGATCGAGATCGTGCCGATTGCCGATGTGAACGAGGATGCGGTGGAGCAATTGCTCGATCGCGCGTTCGGCACCGACCGGCACGGCCGAACCGCCTATCGCATCCGCGACGGCGTGCCCGCCCTGCCCGCGCTGAGTTTCGCGGCAATCGAGCATGGCGCGCTGATCGGCACGATCCAATGCTGGCCGATCGCCTTTACCAGCGCGGAGGGCGCCGTCGTGCCACTGGTCATGGTCGGGCCGGTTGCGGTCGAGCCGGTGCGGCAGCGTGACGGCATTGGCCGGATGCTGATGCACCACGCGCTCGACACCGCCGAAGCGCACGGCGATTCGGAACGCCTGATGCTGATCGGCGATCCGGAATATTATGGCCGGTTTTTCGGATTTTCAGCCGAGCGGACTGGCGGCTGGCGGGTCCCTGGCCCGGTCGAACGCGAACGTCTGCTCGCGCGTGGGGCCAATGTGCCGATCGGCGCGGGGTCGCTGGGTCCGCTGCTCGTCGATGCCTGATGCTTCACTGAACTGCGGCGCTTTACCGGCGCGCGGGGCTGGCCTACCGCAGCCTGATGCCGATGCCCCCCGTCCCGGATCTCGCTTCGCTGTCGCTGACCGACATCGCGCGGCTCGCCGAAGAGAATAAGCTGCCCCCGGTCGAGCGCTGGAATCCGACGCATTGTGGCGACAGCGAGATGCGCATCGCGCGCGATGGCACATGGTTCCATCAGGGATCGCCGATCGGACGACAGGCGATGGTGCGGCTGTTCTCGACCATATTGCGGCGCGAGCCGGATGGCGCATATGTACTCGTCACGCCGGTCGAGAAACTCGACATTATAGTCGAGGACGCGCCGTTCGTCGCGGTCGAGATGAAAGCAGAGGGCGAAGGGCGCAATGCCCGCCTCGCCTTTCGACTCAATACCGGTGACCTGGTGACGGCAGGACATGATCATCCGCTGCGTTTCGAAGACCGCGAGGACGGCCCGCGCCCCTATCTGCACGTGCGCGGCGGTCTCGAAGCGCTGGTCGCGCGGCCAGTCTATTACGAACTGGCATCGATCGCGCTGGCCGGTGAGGATGTGCCGCCAGGCATCTGGAGTGATGGCAGTTTCTTCGCGCTGGAGCCGGTAGCATGATGCTTGCCGAACGGCTGCGCCTTGCGCTGGAAACCGGACACACGCTCGACACCGTGTTGCTGACCGGAGATCATCGCGATCCCGAACTCGACGCCAGCCCGGCGATGGCGCGGGCGGCGGTGCTCGTCGCGGTGACCGACCGGGACGATCCGGGCGTCATCCTGACTCAACGGCCTGACACGATGCGTCGCCATGCCGGACAGATCGCCTTTCCCGGTGGACGAATCGATTCGGGCGATACCGACGCGATCGCCGCCGCGCTGCGCGAGGCGGAAGAGGAAATCGCCCTGCGGCGCGACCAGGTCACCGTAATCGGCACCGCCGACCGCTATCGCACCGTCACCGGTTTCGATGTCACGCCGGTGATCGGCGTGGTGCCGCCCGACCTGTCGTTCATTCCCAACAAAGCAGAGGTGGCGGACGTATTCGAGGTGCCGCTCGGCTTCCTGCTCGAAAGCGCCAACCATATCGAGGCGACGACCGAATGGCAGGGGCGCAACCGGCATTATTACGAGATCAACTGGGAAGGCCGCCGCATCTGGGGTGCGACCGCCGCGATGATCGTCAATCTGTCGCGCAGGCTGCGATGGACCGGATGACTCTGCCACCCGCTGCATGGCGCGAGCGCGAGGGGCTGGCGAGACTATGCGACGTGCTCGGCGCGGCCGAGGGTCATGTCCGATTCGTCGGCGGCGCGGTGCGCGATACTTTGCTCGGCATCGACGTCGCGGATATCGACCTCGCCACGCCACTGGCGCCCGAAGACGTACTCGATCGCTTGCGCGCGGCGGGCATCCGCGCGGTGCCGACCGGGCTGGCGCACGGCACGATCACCGCGATCCTGCCGGGCGGCTCGCCAGTCGAGGTGACCACGTTGCGCCGCGACGTTTCGACCGACGGGCGGCATGCGACGGTCGCCTTTACCGACGATTGGCGCGAGGATGCGGCGCGGCGCGATTTCACGATCAACGCGCTCTACGCCGACCCATTGACCGGCGAAATCGTCGATTATTTCGGCGGACGCGAGGACTTGGCGGCACAACGCGTGCGCTTCATCGGCGATCCGTTGCAGCGCATCGCCGAGGATCATTTACGCATCCTGCGTTTCTTCCGGTTCCATGCCCGTTTTGGTGACGAGATCGACCATGCGGGTCTGGAGGCATGCGCCACGCGCGCCAACGACCTGATGGCATTGTCGCGCGAACGGATCGCGTCGGAACTGCTCAAGCTGCTAGTTGCCCAGCATGCGGTGCCGGTCGTGGAACTGATTGTCGAGCGCGGCATTTTCCTGCCCGTCCTGCCCGAGATCGGTGCGCAGGGCGTCGAGCGTTTGGCGGTTCTTGCCGAACGCGAAGCGGCAGCCGGCGTTACCGGCGATGCGATTCGCCGACTGAGCGCGCTGCTGCCGCGCGATCCGGCGGCGGCGGAGGATGTCGGCGCCCGGCTCAAACTGTCCAAGATCGACCGCCGGCGCCTGATCAGCGCGGCGCAATCCGCAGGCGACGAACCGGCCGAGGTGATCGCCTATCGATTGGGGCAAGCGCTCGCGATCGACCGGTTGCTGCTGTCCGAACGCCCCGTCACCGAGACCGCGTCACTGACCGACTGGACCAGCCCGATACTGCGGCTGACCGGTGGTGCGCTGGTCGAGCGCGGGGTTAGGAAAGGCCCGGATGTCGCGCGATTGCTGCGCAGTGTCGAAGAGCAATGGATCGCGGAAGGTTTCCCCGATGCGGCGCGCGTGGCGGCGATCGCCGACGACAGCGTCGCTCAATGGTTGTTGGCGACCAGATAGGTATAGGCCGCATCGGCCTCGAGCGCGCGGGCATAGACATAACCCTGGCCATAGGTGCAGCCGAGCGCGGCAAGCGTTTGCGCCAGTTCGTTGGTCTCGATCCCCTCTGCGGTCGTCTTCATGCCGAGCGCCTGGGCCAGGCTGAGAATCGCGCGCACAATGGCGATCTTGTCACGATCGGCGAGCATGCCGGTGATGAAGCTGCGGTCGATCTTGAGCACGTCGATCGGCAGTTTCTGCAAATAGGCGAGGTTGGAATATCCGGTGCCGAAATCGTCCATCGCGATTGTCGTGCCCAGGCTTTTGAGCGCGTGCATGATCGACGCGATACGGTCGGGATCAGTGACCAGCGCGCTTTCGGTCAGTTCCAGCGTAAAGCGTGATCCGGGCAGGCCGTTAAGCGACAAAGCGCGTTCGACCACCGGCGCGATGGCATCGCGCTGCAACTGGATCGCCGACAGATTGACCGCGAGCTTCACGCCGCAATCGCCGCCCGACCTCGCATCCCAGCCGGCGAGCGTCCGCGCCGCTTCCTCGATCGCCCAGCGGCCGAGCGGCACGATCAGGCCCGATTCTTCGGCGACGGGGATGAAATCATTGGGCGAATGCTCGACGCCGTCTTCGTCGGTCCAGCGTGCGAGCGATTCGAAGGCGACGATCTTGCCCGTTGCGAGATCGCAGATCGGTTGATACGTCAGGCGCATCAGGCCGTTTTCGATCGCGCGGCGCAGCGCGGTTTCCATGCCGAACTGTTCACGCGCCAGGTCGAACGCCTGAGTCTGATAGGCTTCGGCACCACCGCTGACCTTTGACCGTTTGACCGCGAACTGTGCGTGGCGGATCAGTTCCTCGGCATCGTCGACATCGGCCGAACCGAACGCGATGCCGATCGAACAGGAAACGCGGATTTCGAAATCCGACAGACGAAACGGCGTGGCAAGTGCGCCCTGAATGCGTCGGGCGACCTGATCGGCGTCGGCCGGCCCTTCCTCGAGCGTCAGCAGGATGCCAAATTCGTCACCGCCGGTACGCGCGAGCACGTCATGCGCCCTGAGCGCGCCCTTGAGCCGGCGCGCCACGGTGATCAGCAATTCGTCGCCTGCCATCGAACCCAGGCAAGCGTTGACCCGGCTGAAACGGTCGAGATCGAGCACAAGCACGGCATAACGCGCGCGCTGATCCTGGTCCGCCATCAGGGCTTCGAGCCGGTCGGAGAAACCCGCGCGATTCGACAGGCCGGTCAGGCTGTCGGTCATCATCTCACGGCGCAGATTATGTTCGGTGCGCAGTTCCGAAGTGTGATCGACCAGTGTGACGAGGCACCGGCGGTCCTCATTGCGCACGAGGCGCGCCAAGGTCACGCGGTAGTAGCGGCAATCAACCGTGTCGCCGAATTCCCACGCGAAATCCTCGCGCAGGCTATCCCCTTCGATAAATGCCTGCAGGCGGGCGCCGATTTGCGCGATAAACGGCGATTGTTCCGGGTGCGTGCCGAGGCCGGCGAGGCGGAACGGGTGATTGACGGTCAGCAGCAGGAACTTGCCGTCGCGATGCGCGACGAGCGCCGCCGGGATCGGCAACAGGTCTATCGCCGCTGCTGCCATGTCCAGCGCGGGGGTGACAGTGATCGGCGCCGCCGGGACGTCCGGCTGCTTCAATTTGAAAAGGTTTAGAGGCTTTGTCAGCGCCATTGGATCAGCGCCTAATCCAATTTCGTTAAGGCCCGCTGAAAATTGGCTCAATTACGCACGCGTTTTGGTGCTTTCGAGCAAGGCGGTGCCGCCACCGCCTTGCCCCAAAAGCTATTAAAAGCGATTGTCGCGCGGGAACCCGGTCGGCGGCATGCGGCCGGCCGCGCCACGCGCGGCGCGCCACGGCGCGAGATCGGTCTCGGTCCGTGTGCGACCAGTGTCGCCGCCCATCGGCCAGCTCAACCCGCTAGCGAACACGAAGGTGATCGCATCGGACAGGCCGCCGTCGCCGTAACGCTGCAACTGCACCCCCTGCCCGCGTGCCAGCTCGGCCAGTTCGGACAATGGGAAAACCAGCAAGCGGCGATTGTCGCCGATCGCGGCGACATAATCGGCATCTGGCGTCACCGGCCGGACGACTTTCAGCTTCGCGCCGATGCGAGGTGTGACAACCGTCTTTCCTTTTCGCGTCTCGGCGATCGTATCAGCGGTGCGGACGATGAATCCGCGGCCATCGGTCGCGGCGACAATCAGCTTTTCCGCCGCACTCGCCGGCAACAGGCCGACAATGCCGGTCTCGCCATCAAGGTCGATCATCAGCCGCACCGGTTCGCCGAAGCCTCGCCCACCGGGCAGCTTGTCGGCCGCGAGCGTGTAGAAGCGCCCGGTCTCGGCGGCGAGCAGGATCTTGTCGGTGGTCTGCGCCGGGAAGGCGAACATCGGACCATCGCCTTCCTTGAACTTCTGCGCAGCGATCGTCGCTTCGTCGGCATGGCCCTTCATCGCGCGGATCCAGCCGCGCTGCGACATGATCACGGTGATCGGCTCGCGCTCGATCATCGCCTCGAGCGGGATATCGCGCGCCGGCCCGGCCTCTTCGACGGTGGTGCGGCGCTTGCCGAGCAACGTCTCGGGGCCATAGCGCTCGCGCAGCTTGCCCATATCCTTCTTCAGCCGGGTGCGTTGCCGCGCGTCGCTGCCGAGCAGCAGTTCGAGGCCGGTCTTTTCCGCCTCGAGTCCCTCGCGCTCCTTGCGGATTTCCATCTCTTCCAGCTTACGCAAGCGCCGCAGCCGCATGTCGAGGATCGCCTCGGCCTGGCGATCGGTCAGGCCGAATTCGGCAATCATCACCGGCTTGGGCTCATCCTCGGTGCGGATGATCTCGATCACCCGGTCGAGGTTGAGATAGGCGATGAGATAGCCGTCGAGCAGTTCGACCCGGTCGCCGATCTTGCCCAGCCGATGCGCGGTACGGCGCTGCAGAACGATGAACTGATGCTCGACCCAGCCCTGCAGCGCCTCGCGCAGCGACATCACGCGCGGGGTGCGGCGCGAATCGAGCACATTGAGGTTGAGGCTGACGCGATTTTCCAGATCGCTCATCCGGAACAGGCTTTCCATCAGCATCTCGGGATCGACCGTGCGGCTGCGCGGTTCGATGACGATGCGGATCTCGCTGTCGGATTCATCGCGGATATCGGCGAGGATCGGCAGTTTCTTGTCGTTGATCAAGCCGGCGATCTGTTCGATCAGCTTGCCCTTGGCGATGCCGTACGGGATCTCGGTGATGATCGCGTTCCAGCCGCCGCCTTTTTCGCGCTCGATTATCCAGCGCGCGCGAACGCGGAAACCGCCGCGCCCGGTTGCATAGGATTCGGCGATCGAAGCGGCGCTGTCGACGACCAGGCCGCCAGTCGGGAAATCCGGACCCTTCACATGTTCCAGCACCTGCGCGTCGGTTGCGCCGGGCTGATCGATCAGCAGGATCGCGGCGTCGAACAGTTCGGCGGCGTTGTGCGGCGGGATGCTCGTCGCCATGCCGACCGCGATGCCGGCGGCGCCATTGGCGAGCAGATTGGGGAACAGGCCGGGAAAGAGCTCAGGCTCCTGCTCCTCGCCATTATAGGTCGGGCGGTAATCGACGGCATCCTCGTCCAGGCCGTCCATCATGTCGATCGCGACCTGAGTCAGCCGCGCCTCGGTATAGCGATAGGCGGCGGCGTTATCGCCGTCGATATTGCCGAAATTGCCCTGTCCGTCGACCAGCGGGTAGCGCATCGCGAAACTCTGCGCGAGGCGGACCATCGCGTCATAGACCGACTGGTCGCCATGCGGATGATATTTGCCGATCACGTCGCCGACGACGCGCGCGCATTTCTTGTAACCCTGGCTCGGATCGAGCTTGAGCAGCCGCATCGCCCATAACAGGCGGCGATGCACCGGCTTCAGCCCGTCGCGGACATCCGGCAAGGAGCGCGCGGTGATCGTCGACAGCGCATAGACGAGATAGCGATCGGAGAGCGCGCTATCGAAGGGCGCGTCGACGATTGCGTTGAAGGGGTCGGGAATGGTGTCGGTCACATCGATGGTCATTCCCTTGCCGATAGCAGCGCGGATCGGCGGTGGCGAGAGTGCAGCGACGGAGGGGTATCAGCGGGTTTGAGGTTGGCGCGCGGCTTCTCCATTGCTGATGAATAGCGGAGGCCGGAGCGTGGTTGAATCGTGCCGTGAGTGGGCGCGGGGCCGGGAGGAGAAGTATGGCGCGGGGGAGATATGGGACACCGGTTGTGTAGTATCCCCGGCGTGTCGTTCGCGCGTGAGGAAAATCGATCCGCTCAAGGGCAATGCGGAAGGATCGAGAGGGGCGACCGGGGAGATATGTTACACCCCTTTTGTAACATATCTCTAGCGTGAGCGGGAGTGGAGATTTAAAATATCGGCGCTAATTCAATAAGATAAACTTTATACCTGACAACCCATGGGCAAGGCGCCCCGCAGTGCGATACCATGGTACGGAGACGCGGGCGTAACGGAGGCAGGCCGTGCAAAAACCTGATCAGGAGATGGGGGCGTTACGCGCCGCTGCCTGGTAGGCCGGGCTACTGAAGGATGCGAGCCGGACCTGTCAGGACTTAACGAACCGATAGGCGAAGCGATCGGTCTGACCCTTGATCGAAGGATCGAACACCTTGATCGAGTGTTGATCGTCCTCGTCCACGAGCATGGTGCTTACCGCGTCCAGCACGAAGCCGGCCGCCTCGACCTCCTGGCGGACGGACGCGGGATCGATCCGATGCAGCGACTGGGTGTTCGTCGTGCCCGACCCCGCAGCGGCGGCGTGGTCAACGATGACGTAGCACCCACCAGGCTTCAGCCGCTCGTAGACGGCTCGATTGAAGTCGGCCGCGGTCGCGCCCTTGGCCTGGATAAGCGCGGTGTGAAGATCGTGGTAGAACAAGTGCAGCCACACGACATCCGCGGGCTGCATGGCTTCCGGCATCGCGACGAGATCCGCGGAGACGGCTTCGACATTCTCCAGGCCCGGCTCCCTCGCAAGCATTCGCATGAGGCCGACCGGATCGTTCTTGAAGTGGGCGACTTCGGCCGGCACGAAGCTGTAGACCCGACCTTCGGGTCCCACGACATCGGAGAACAGACGCGTCCAGTCGCCGTCGCCTGGGTAGACGTCGATGACGGTAGAGCCCACACCGACGCGTGCGAACCGGATCAACTCGGATTGCTTGGATTGGTCGTACATCGTGATCTCCGTTGCGGTTGGGCATTCGACTGGCGCGCGATGAGGCGGCGATCCGCCGCGCTTTCACCGTATTCGTAGGCCCTACGAGGCCCGTTGTGCGGCTCCGTTGTCGGTGGACGAGGGCGTCAGGTTCGTGTCTGTCTTGGAGGCCTGCGCCAATGCCTGGGTGTCGACATACTCCCGGATGTTGGTCAACTTGCCGTCTCGAACCGTGATGGCGAAGATCCAGTCGTCCTCGAACGTCTTGTTCGTGGCTTTGATCCTTCCCCTCGCAAAGCCAATGATTAGGACCCGGTCTCCCTGCGCTACGAACTCCCGGGGCTCGGTGGACGTTTCGATCGACTTGGATGCCGTCTCAAGCAACTCCGCCAGCCCCGCATGCCCGCGGTATGTTCCGGCCAGCGGCCAGTCTTCGCCCGGAATGATCCACTCCATGTCCTCGGCGACCAGCGCCAACAGACTCTCCCTGTCGCCGCTGCCGATCGCGACGAAGAAGTCCTTCACGGTCTGGATGTTCTTCTCAATGCTCATCGGATTTTCTCCATTTTGACGCGATCGGATCGCGCTCGATCCGATCGCGTGGGCTATGTCCACGGCCGGCGGAGACGCGTGTTCGTCAGTCGAACTCGACCAGGTCCTTGAAGATCAGGCGGCCCCAACTATTCCCGTGCGCCTGCACAAGCAGTCCGCCTTCCGACAGCCCGCCAAGCTTGATCGGCGCGAAGCCGAGATTCCCCGCGAGCTTCGCAATCTCCTCGGCGGCGGCGGCGTCGTCGCTCGCCAGGAACACGACTCGCCTGCCACCATGCACGGCCGGATCCTGGTCGAGAACTGCCGCGACCAGATGGTTGAAGCCCTTAACCAGCCTGCCGCCGGCGAAAGCCTGCGCGACGACCTTGGCGGAAGGCTGTCCGCCCAGTTCTTGCTCGGGAACGCCATAGGCGTTGGTCACATCGACGATGATCTTCCCCTCCCAGGACGGGAGCGCCTTCGCGACATCCGGGTGCGACTGGAAACGAACGGCCAGGAAGATGACGTCCGCCTTGATCGCGTCGGCGAGCGTCTTGGCGGTGACTTCGGGTCCGATCGCGGCCGTCTCGGACGCGAAGCTTTCCGGGTCGCGCGTGGTTGCAACGGATACGTTGATGCCGCTTCGGGCGAATGCCCTGGCGAGAGTCTGGCCGACTTCGCCGAAGCCGATGATTGCGTAACTCATATATTTTCTCCGATCTTGTGTATTGCCGGGGTCAGACCTGCGCCATGCCTCCATCGACGGCGAGATCCACGCCGGTGATGTATGAACTTTCATCGGAGGCGAGGAACGTGACGGCATCCGCGATTTCCTCTGGCTTGCCTCTGCGACCCATTGGGATTTGTGAGGCAAACTGGGCGGCCGCTTGCTTGGCTTGCTCAGGGGTAAGGCCCGTCGTTGTCTCCAAGGCTGGAGTCTCGGTTGGTCCGGGGCTCATTGAATTCACACGGATTTTTCGGTCTTTGAGCTCCAGTGTCCAAGCGCGCGCGAAGTTACGCACAGCCGCCTTGCTCGCGGCGTAGGCGCTGAACCCTGGCAGCCCCAACACGTTCGAGACCGAAGAGGTCAGGATGATCGAACCGCCGTCCCTGAACAGAGGAAGAGCCTTCTGAACCGTGAAGAACAGCCCCTTCACGTTCACGTCGAACGTCTGGTCAAAATGGGCCTCGGTAGCGACCGCGAGCGGTGCGATCGTCCCCGCGCCCGCGTTCGCGAAGAGAATGTCGATGTGACCATGTTTCTCTTTCACGATGGCGTAGAGCCGGTCCAGATCTTCCAGGCGCGACACGTCGCCCACGACCGTCGTGACGTTTTCCGTGATGAAGGCTGCGGCGTCCTTCAGCTCTTTCTCTCGCCGCCCGGTGATCACGACGTGCGCGCCTTCTTCCGCGAAGCGCTTGGCTGTGGCCAACCCGATCCCGCTGCTGCCGCCCGTGATGACGGCGACCTTGCCTTCTAGCTTTTTCATAGGTTTATCCTTCGTTGTGTGGGGGCCGGCATGAGACCGAGCTGTGGTCAGAGTTGTGCCAAGCCGCCGTCGACGGCGACTTCGCTGGCGGTCATAAAACTGCTGTCCGACGACGCGAGAAAAGCGGCCACGGCCCCGATTTCCGCCGGATCGGCCATGCGCTGGAGCGGCGTCATCGCGGCGAAGGCCTTTTGGCCTTCCGCGCCCAGCGCCTCTTTCGCGAGTTCGGTCGCCGTCGCGCCGGGCGACAGCACGTTGACCCGAATGCCGGTGCCCTTCAGGTCCTCCGCCCAGGTCCGCGCGAGATTGCGCACTGCCGCCTTGCTGGCGCTGTAGGCAGTGAATCCCGGCGCGCCCGTGGTGCCGGCGCTCGATCCGGTCAGGATGATCGAACCGCCCGGGCCCATCAGTGGCAAAGCCTTTTGGACAGTGAAGATCGTACCCTTCACGTTGGTGTCGAAGGTTTTGTCGATGTGCTCGGCAGTGATCTGGCCGAGCGCCAGGGGGCCTCCCGCCCCGGCATTGGCAAAGACGATGTCGAGGCTTCCGCGCTCGGCCTTCACCGCAGCGTAGAGCCGGTCGAGGTCGACTTCATCCGAGACGGAACCCTTCACCGCGCGGGCACTGGGCCCAAGCTCGGCCACAGCCGTGTCGAGCGATTCCTGCCGGCGGCCGAAGATGAAGACGAAGGCGCCTTCCTCGATAAATCGCTTTGCTGCGGCGAAGCCGATGCCGGTGGCGCCGCCTGTGACGACGGCGGTCTTTCCATTCAATCTCGTCATATCGTGCATCCTTCGTTGCGCCATCTTGGGTCTTTGGCAGCAGGGAGAGGTCCCCCAAGAGCCTCAAAATGGGTCCGCCGAAGTCAGGCGGTGAGTGCTGAATCGCGCACATCCGTGGTGCGAAAACGATCCAGACAGGAGATTGAACGCTGAGATTACGGCGCGCACGACGGCTCAAAGTGCTAGACGGCGCTTTGGAAGCGGGACTTGCGGCGCGGGAATGCACCATGATCGACTGGGATGACGTTCGTTATTTTCTAGCCGCCGCGCGCGGCGGCTCGGTGCGGGCCGCCGCCAAGCGCCTCGGCGTGAATCACGCGACCGTGCTGCGCCGCATCGCCCAGCTTGAGGAGCGCCTCGGAGCGCAGATGTTCGAAAAGCTGCCCTCGGGCTATCGCCTGACGGACGCGGGCGAGGAAGTCCTCGAGTTCGCGGAGCAGATGGAGGCGTCATCGCACCAGTTGGAGACGCGCGTCCTGGGGCGCGACCAGAGCGTGCGCGGGCTCCTGCGGGTGACGTTGACACCGATCCTTGCAACACATCTGCTCGTCCCGGACTTCGCCGATTTCGCGCGGCTGCATCCGGACATCGAGATGGACATCTTGACGTCCGGCGAGCTGGCCAACTTGACCAACCGGGAGGCCGACGTGGCGATCCGCGTCGTCTATGATCGCAAAACCCTGCCGCTCAACCTTCATGGCATGAAGGGACCGGAGCTGTTCGGTGGCGTCTATATATCCTGGGATCGGCTGGACGCGTGGCGTGCGGGCGCGCCTGATCCCATCCGGTGGATCGTCATAACCATGCATGGCATTCCGGAGTGGGCCGGCGAGGGTGAGGTTCGCACCACCGGGGTTCCCTTCAGGACCACGGACGCGGCGGCGCAGATCGTTGCTCTACGGCAAGGGCTCGGGATCGCGACGCTGCCATGCTTCGTCGGAGATGCCGACCCGCTACTTGCGAGGGTGCCAGGCACCGACCTGCACCTGTACGGAACGCTCTGGATTCTCACCCAGGGTGAGACACGCAAGACGAAACGCGTGCGGCTCTTCACCGAGTTCGTGTCTCGCAAGCTAACCGCGCACGCGCCACTTCTCGCAGGGCTTTCAATATCGCGTGACTGACGTGCGACAGGTCGCCCTCAATGTTGGCAGCGGAAAGCCGGGCCTGCTGCAGCTTCTCAACATGCAACCGCTTTCGAGATTGTCGATGTGGCCGCTGAATTACCGACAATGACGCATAGCTGACGTTTCTTAGCGATGCCCAATGACACGTCGGATCCACCGCCGGGCTGGTAAGGTGTTGGCTCAGAGGCTAGCCTGGACCGTGACAGGACTTCCTCCAAGATGATACTCGCACTTCTCCTGCAAGCCGCCTCGCCTCTCCCGCCGTCCGTGACGCTGGGCGAGGCCACGGCGATGTCGCCGACCTCCCTTGCCGGTCGCTTGATGCCCGACCGCAAGCTTGGCCCGATCGTAGATGTCATATTCAACGGCCGGGGTGCGCTGACACCCCCAAGCAAAAGCCTCAATCGGCTCTGGCTGGTAGAGCAAATGGTGCCCTTCGACGCCAAGCTATGTCGGTCACACGTATTCGACATCGAGATGAAATCCGATCCTGACGCGAAGCCCTATGTCGACGCGGTGCCGACCCATCCTGTGAATATCGAGGAATATGATCGACTCTGGGTGCCCCCGACCGGCGTGGCGACCGCTGCAACATGTGCCACTGCTCCCGCGCAAGCATCAGGTTTCGAAACCGGGGGCCTCAGTCTGCAGCAAGCCGCCGCTCTGGTTGCACAGGCCCGCAATGCCTTTGCGCTCGCCTCCCGACCACGCAAGATCACCGTCAGGTGCAAGGGCCAGAAAGGTGCGTGCGGTTCGAATCCCAGGCAGACCTTAGCTTCAATTGACTGGAGCGCACTCGGCTCCGTCGAACAAGTAAACCCAAGAGGCGAACCCTATTATGTCGGCGACCGCAAACCCGCCGATGCGCCGTGGGGACCGGCACATGTTCAGTTCACCTTTCCTTACGCTGCCGCCGGGGCAACCTGGATGGTCACTGTGGATCGCAAGCCGGCAATAGCTGCCGCGCGTATGGACGCTCAATGGGCCATCTACGAATAGACCGTAGCGCAAGCCGTTAGGCGCTGCCGTACCCGCTGTTGCGATCGCAGCGGGGTCATCACAGCCACTATATCCAGCCGGCCTCCTTCAACACCGGAGCATAGGTTCGGCTCACCGGCACCATGACGCCGCCGACTAGGCGCATCTCCCCTGCGCCACGCCGCCAGCGCACGTCCTCCACCGCGTCAGCCGCTACCCACCATGAGCGGTGGACGCGCCAGCCATGGGCTCGCGTCAGTTCATCCAGCGCGTCGGCGAAACGAAGCGTGATAAGCTCCACGCCGGCGTCGGTATGGACCTTCAGGTAATGGTCATGCGCCTCGATCGCGATTAGCTGCGCCCCGCGACGTTTCGCGGAAAGCCGCCGCCGAAAGATTGCTTCGGTCTCGGGCAGCGGCGGGGCGATGACGGTTCGCGTCTCGACCCGCACAGGCAAGCGCCGCCAGGCCAGGGCCCGGACCACCATCACCGCCAGCAAGATTGGCCATACCTGCCAGAGCAGCCGCCGGTAGCCCAGCCAGCCGAACAGTCCGCCCATAAGGTAGTGCTCGGTGGTCATGACCAGCAGCGATACAGCCGGCGTCATCAGCACCGAGACCACCGCCACCCGCCGCCAGGTCGCGGCCATGTACCGGCTCAACAGCACGTCCGCCACGACCCCGATCAGCCCACCGCCGACGATGCAGATCATCCAGTAGACATAGCGCCCGACGATCGGCGCGCGCTCCGAAGCGAAGGGGCCGAGGAACCCCATCAGCAAGCCGATCGCGACCAGTATTGCGAGGTCGATCGCCCACCGTCGCGCAGTTGCCGCCCCGCCCTGCCCCCTTGCCTTATCGTCCATGCCGCCCCGTTCGCGCAATCCTGGCACCGTTCGCGAAGCAAGGCCTAGCGAGCCGCCGCCTGGCCGGCAACGACGTTCGGCGAGATCGCCAACAAGGATACGCCGCTTGACCACCACCGTCGCCACGCTCCCGACCAGGACCAGGACCATGTCCTGGCCCGCCCGCGCCGCCTGGATTCTGCTGACCATCCTCTGCCTGGGGATCGCGGCCTATTCAGCACGCTTCCTGCTGCACCCGCCGCAGACGCAGGCCCAGGCGTTGCACAACCCGTTCGGGGTTCCGTGGCTCTTCATTCATGTCGCCGGCGCGGTTACTGCGCTGGCGCTTGGCTCGCTGCAGTTCCTGCCCGCCTTGCGTCAAGGCTCGGGGCCACCGCACCGCTGGATTGGGCGAGTTTATGTGATCGGATGCCTGGTCGGTGGCACGGCGGGGCTGATCCTGGCATTTGGCTCGGCCGCAGGCCCGATCGCCTCGGCGGGCTTTGGCAGCCTCGCCGTCATCTGGATCGCGGTGACTCTGTTGGGCTGGCGCGCGGCCGTGCAGGGCCGCTTCGCCGAACACCGTCGCTGGATGATCCGCTCCTGGGCGCTCACTCTGGCCGCCGTCACGCTGCGGCTCTATTTGCCGCTGGTCATGGCCTTGGACCTGCAGTTTCTGCCTTGGTACCGCGCCATCTCGTTCCTCGCTTGGGTTCCGAACCTGATCGCGGCGGAGGCCTGGCTGCAACGCGCGGAGTCGCGCATCCAGATCCGTCCGTGACGTCCTGGAGAAAGAAGGCGCGCGGGTACGCAACGCGGACATGCGCAGTGCGCGCTCAGCGTACGAATCACCCCTTCGGCGGCAAGGCATCCAGCCCGCGGTCGCGCGCGATTTCGCTGACCAGCCAGTCGCGGAAGCGCCGGATCTTCGGCGCGTTACGACGATGCTCGGGATAGACCAGCCAATAGGCATAACCGCGCGTCGACGCCTGATCGGATAGCCGCACCAGCCGCCCCTCGGCGATATCGTTGCGCCAGAAGAATGGCGTGAGCATCGCCACGCCCTGCCCGGCCATGGCGGCATGGCCTTCATGCGCTTGCGAATCGAGCCGCACGCCGAGACGGGGCGGGCCTTGGGGAACATCGATGCCGGCTTCGCGCAACCATAGCGACCACCATGTATCCTGCGGGCTGATCTGTGGCAGCGACGTCAGATCGGCGGGAAGGATCTTGCCGCCATGCTGGGCGAGGAAATCCGGGCTGCACATCGGCGTGAAGTCGATCGGCAGCAGCAATTCCCGCGCAACGTCCGGCCATTCCCCCTGCCCAGTGCGGATCGCCACATCGACATCGCCCGATACGAAATCGTCCAACACGTCACTGGTCAGCAGCCGCACCGCCATGTCGGAATGCGCCATCTGAAACCCGCCCAGCCGCCATGCCAGCCAGGTATTGGCAAAGGTGTTGGTGGTGGACACGGTGAGCAGTGCCTCATCCTCCGCGCGGAGCGACCCGAATGCCGAATCGAGCGCGTCGAACGCGCGCACCACCTGCGGCGAAACGCGCCGTCCCGCATCGGTCAGCAGCACGCGTTTCTTTTCGCGACGGAACAGCGGCACGCCGAGCCGCTCCTCGAGCAATTTGATCTGATAACTGACCGCGGCCTGGGTCATGCCCAGTTCCGCCGCTGCGGCGGTGAAATTCTCGTGACGCGCCGCCGCCTCGAAGACGCGGACGGCGGCGAGCGGGGGAATGCGGCGCATGGCGACTTGATAAGGCTGGCTTGTCGATCCTGTCCAACGATTTGTTGGCGGACGGCCTGCTAGGCGAGCATATTCGCGTTGTCAGCATCCTCAAACAGACAAGGAGAAAGACAATGCGTGACGATTATCAGAGCGCCGCATGGGCCGACCATCATGGCGAACTCAGCGCTGCGGTCGATCGGTTATTTCATGCCATTGGTCATACGTTCAATCGGCTGAACGCCCAGCAGTTCGACGCGCCCTGGCGCCCTCGCTCGAAAACCAGGACGGCGGCCAGGCATTGATCGCGCGGCGCGGATGCCGGCCGTTTCCCTCGCGGCCGGCATATCGCACGACTTGCCTGAACAACCTCCTCATTCCGGGCTGAGCCAGCCCCGATAGGCTTTCGACAACAAGGTCAAGCAGGGCTAAGATGGCGCATGTTCAGGCTTGCTCTCGTCGCGCTTCTCGCGTTCACCCCGACCATGTCCAAAGCCGCCGAACCGAAGCTGCTGACCTGGCCCGACCTGACCGGTCGCCCTCAGCCCAAGCCCGATGCCACGATCGATTATGGCGCCGACCATCTGCAAAAGGTCGATGTCTGGCTTCCGGCCGGCGGTCGCCACGGTAAGAAAAAACATCCCACCGTGCTGATGGTCCATGGCGGATGCTGGACAACGAGCATCGCCGACCGCAGCCTGATGAACTGGATCGCCGACGATTTGCGCCGGGACGGAATCGCGGTGTGGAATATCGATTATCGCGGGATCGACCGTACGGGTGGCGGATACCCCGGCACCTTCCTCGACACTGCGGCGGCGGCGGACGCGCTGCGCACCAACGCGACCCACTTCCACCTCGACACGAAACATATCGTCGCGGTCGGACATTCGGCCGGTGGTCACCTCGCGCTATGGCTGGCCGCGCGCGCCAATTTGCCCCGGAACAGCCCGCTTCACACCAGCAAGCCGATCGCCATCGCCCATGTCATCAGCCTTGGCGGCCTGCCCGATCTCGAAGCGACCGCCGCCAGCCCCGACAATGGCTGCGGTACCGAGGTGATCGCGCGGTTGGTCGGCGTGCCCTCCCCCACGCGCAGTGACGTCTATGCCGATACGTCGGTCCCACGCCTGTTGCCGCTTGGCGTGCCGCAGGATCTGGTCAATGGCCGCGAGGACAGCATCATCCCGATCCGGCTCGGCACCGGATATGAAGAGCAGGCGAAGAAGGCCGGCGACAGAGCGACCCTGCACATCGTGCCGAATACCGGTCATGTTGAACTCGTTGCGCCAGAAACCGCCGCCTGGTCGGAAGCCAAACGCCTGATCCGTGCAGCACTCAAGATAAAGAGTGCGGCAAAGCGGTAGGTTTTCACGTTGACTTGATCTTCCATCAATGTGATGTTGTATCGAATTCAACGGGAGATCGGCGATGCGTGGCTTGCTGTTGGTGACAATTCCCCTTGCGCTCGCGGCCTGTAGTCGCGCCCCTGAAGCTTCCGAAACAGCCAGAGCCGACATGACCACAGCGGATGTGGCGGAACAGGCACCTCCAGGCATTGCAGTCACCGCAGCACCCGGCGTCGCCTTCACCTATCGCTACGCCTTTCGCCTGCCCTCAACGAGCATCTCCGCTTCGCAGGAGGCGCATGCGACAGCGTGCGAGAAGCTCGGCATCGCGCGGTGCCGGATTACCGGCATGCGCTATCGCCT
Source organism: Sphingomonas sp. So64.6b (assembly GCF_014171475.1). Lineage (NCBI taxonomy): Bacteria > Pseudomonadati > Pseudomonadota > Alphaproteobacteria > Sphingomonadales > Sphingomonadaceae > Sphingomonas > Sphingomonas sp. So64.6b. Next base: position 1,081,878 of record NZ_CP048817.1, on the reverse strand, counting down.
GCTCGGCGAGAACAACATTGAAGCGATGCTGTCGTTCAAGCTCGATCCGACCATCGCGCGTGAGTTCGGTAAAAACGCCATCGCCCAAGTCACTACAGCGAAGGGCGCGCTGGTCGATGCAGAGATTACCGGCACCGATGCCGGCGCGGCGATCGACCGGCTGACCACGCAGCGCAGCCGCGCTTCGGACGAACTACGCCGCATCGATGGCGAATTGGCCAAGCCCAAACTGACCGCCAGCGAGCGCGCCGAGTTGCAGCGGCAACGTGCGGAGATCGTGCAGAATATCAGCGCGACCGATGACAGCCGCGCGGAACAGCGCGAGAGCCTCGCCACCACGCCGATGACCTTCAATTATGAATCGGGCAAGGCGATCCGTGGCTTCGACGCCAGTGCGCCACTGAGCAGTGCACTCGATACCGGAATCGGATCGGTCCAAATCACCATTGCCGTGGTGCTCGGCGCGATCGCGATCTTCGGCCCACCGGGACTTCTCTTGCTGCTCGGCTGGCTCGCCTGGCGGCGGTTTCGGCCGCGCCGCCGGCCGGCTGCGGCGAAATTGGATGGTGTTGAATAATTGCGCCTCTGAAACGCTTGGCGTATAGCTCCGCGTTCCTGGCCCCGGCCCGCGCACCCGCGCCGCCGGGGCTGTCTTTTCGTGACCGTCTTTTCAGGGGTAATGCCGCATGGCTCGCCGCCGCCAAATCTACGAAGGCAAGGCAAAGATCCTGTACGAGGGTCCGGAGCCGGGTACGCTGATCCAGTATTTCAAGGACGATGCGACCGCCTTCAACGCCCAGAAAAAGGGCACGATCAGCGGCAAGGGCGTACTTAACAACCGGATCAGCGAACATATCTTCACCCTGCTCGGCCTGATCGGCGTGCCGACCCATTTCATTCGCCGCCTCAATATGCGCGAGCAGCTGATCCGTCAGGTCGAGATCATTCCGGTCGAGGTGGTGATTCGCAATGTCGCGGCGGGTTCGCTTTCGACGCGGCTCGGGATCGAGGAGGGCACACAGCTGCCCCGCACGATCATCGAATATTATTACAAGGACGATGCGCTCGGCGATCCGATGATCACCGACGAACATATCGCGGCGTTCGGCTGGGCTAGCCAGGAGGAGATGCACGACATCGCCGACCTGGCGATACGCGTGAACGATTTCCTGTGCGGCCTGTTCGCCGGGATCGGCATCCGCCTGGTCGACTTCAAGCTCGAATTCGGCCGCATCTGGGACAATGACTATGCGCGAGTCATTCTCGCCGACGAGATCAGCCCGGACGGTTGCCGACTTTGGGATATGGAAACCAACGAGAAGCTCGACAAGGATCGTTTTCGCCGTGATCTCGGCGGCGAAGTTGAGGCATATCAGGAAGTTGCGCGTCGTCTTGGCCTGATGCCCGAAGGCGCCGACGGTGCCGTGCTAGACCTTGAAAAGCACCGCAAGAGCAAGGGCAAATAGGCCTTATCCCTTCACGCGGTACCCGCAGATGATGCCGAACACAAAGGCGCTGAACAAAGCGAGCTGAACCCGGCCGACCGGGTCGGTCCAGCCGAAATATTGCCCGCCGAACGCGAACAGCGCGACGAACATGGTCATTGCGAGGGTGGCCATGGTGTGATTCCCCGAATGGCGCCTCGCTTCAGCGCGATTCGCCGCGGCGAACATCGCGCGCAATTCGTAAACGAGCGATGAAGCTTGCGGCACGCGGGCGGCCTCGCCATAGGACCCGTGCCCGCCAAAAGCATCAGGATCTGCCCATGAAACTCCGCATCTTCGTCACGCTGAAATCCGGCGTGCTGGATCCGCAGGGCAAGGCGATCCACAAAGCGCTCGACGGCCTGGGTTTTGCCGGGGTCAATGACGTGCGGGCGGGCAAGCTGATCGAGCTCGATGTCGCCGATTCGACCGACGACGCGACGATCGACGAGATGTGCCGTAAGCTGCTCGCCAACACAGTGATCGAAAATTATCGGGTGGAACGGGTATGAAATCCGCAGTCATCGTCTTTCCCGGATCGAACTGCGACCGCGATCTGGCGGTGGCGATTCGCGATGTCAGCGGCACCGCGCCGACGATGGTGTGGCACGGCGATACCGACCTGCCCGACGATCTCGGCCTGATCGCGCTGCCCGGCGGCTTTTCCTATGGCGATTATCTGCGTTCGGGCGCGATGTCGGCGCGCTCCCCGATCATGCGTGCAGTAATCGACGCGGCGGGTCGCGGTGTGCCGGTGCTCGGCGTGTGCAACGGTTTCCAGGTGCTGACCGAAGCCGGCCTGCTGCCAGGGGCGCTGATGCGCAATGCCGGGATCGATTTCGTATGCCGCGACGTCAAGCTGACGGTCGAGAATTCCCAGTCGATCTTCACCAGCCGCTACGCCCAGGGCGAGAAAATCACCATTCCCGTCGCGCATCATGACGGCAATTTCTTCGCTGATACAGCGACGCTCGACCGCCTTGAAGGCGAAGGCCGGGTGGCGTTCCGTTACTACGGCAGGGTCAACGGCTCGGCGCGCGACATCGCCGGCGTGATCAATGCGAGCGGCAACGTGCTGGGCATGATGCCCCACCCGGAACGCCGCATCGAGGCAGCGCATGGCGGCAGCGACGGCCGCCGATTGTTCGAGGGACTGCTCGAGCTGGTCGGCGCCTGATCCGGCCTCGCCTCAGTCGATGCTGCGCCGGAAGGTCTCGGGCAGCAGGAACAGGCCGAGGATGACGGTCAGCCCCGCGACGATGATCGGATACCACAGGCCGTAATAGATATCGCCGGTCGCGGCGACCATCGCGAACGCGGTGGTCGGCAGGAAACCGCCGAACCAGCCATTGCCGATATGATAGGGCAGCGACATCGAGGTGTAGCGGATGTTGGTCGGGAACAGTTCGACCAGCAGTGCGGCGATCGGTCCGTAGACGGCAGTCACCAGCAGGACGAGAACGAACAGGATCGCGACCACCATCGGTTTGTCGATCCGCGCCGGATCGGCCTTGGGGGGGTAGCCGGCCTTGGTGAGGCCGGCTTTCACTTCACCCTGAAAGGTCGCGATCGCGGTCTTTCGGGCGGCTGCGGTCATGGTTGCCGGGTCGACGATCGAATAGACTTCCTGACCGATCGTGATCGCGGTCAGGCGACGGACGCCCGGGGCCAGCACCTGCTCCGCCTGATAGGGTACGCCAGCCTTGGCGAGATAGGATTTGGCGACATCGCAACTTGAGGATTCGAAACGATTCTTGCCAATCGGGTCGAACTGGAACGAACATTTATCGTCATAGGAGACGACGCTGACGGGGGCACTTGCCTGTGCCGCAGCGAGCGCCGGATTGGCTGCGTAGGTCAGCGCATGGAACAACGGGAAATAAGTCAGCGCGGCCAGCGCGCAGCCCGCCAGGATGATCGGCTTGCGTCCGATCTTGTCGGACAGCCAGCCGAAGATCAGGAAGAATGGTGTGCCCAGCGCAAGCGCGATAGCAATCAGGATATTGGCGGTCGCGCCATCGACCTTGAGCATCTTTTCGAGGAAAAACAGCGCGTAGAATTGCCCGGTGTACCAGACCACTGCCTGCCCCGCGACCGCACCGACCAGCGCGATGATAACGATGCGAAGGTTGCCCCATTTGGCGAACGCATCGGTCAGCGGCGCCTTCGATCCCTTGCCTTCGGCCTTCATCGTGAGGAAAACCGGGCTTTCCTCGAGCTGCATGCGGATCCACAGCGAAACGCCGAGCAATATGATCGAAACGATAAATGGCACGCGCCAGCCCCAGTCGGCGAACGCCGCTTCGCCGATCGCGGTGCGCACGCCGATCACCACCAGCAACGCCGCGAACAGGCCGAGCGTCGCCGTGGTCTGAATGAAGCTGGTGTAAAGCCCGCGGCGATGGTTCGGCGCATGTTCCGCGACATAGGTCGCCGCGCCGCCATATTCGCCGCCGAGCGCAAGGCCCTGTAACAGGCGGAGAACCACCAGCAGGATCGGCGCGGCGACGCCGATCGTCGCATAGCTTGGCAACAGGCCGACGACGAAGGTCGACAAGCCCATGATGCCCATGGTGACGAGAAACGTATTCTTGCGCCCGACCAAATCACCGATCCGGCCGAAAAGAAGCGCCCCGAACGGCCGTACGGCGAAACCCGCCGCGAACGCCGCCAGCGCGAAGATGAACCCGGTCGTCTCATTCACGCCGGAGAAGAATTGCGCGGTGATGATCGTCGCGAGCAGGCCGTACAGGTAGAAGTCGTACCATTCGAACACCGTGCCGAGCGACGATGCCGCGATGACGAGCTTCTCACTCTGCGTCGCTTTGTGGTGGGGTGGCAGATCCTCGATGGTTGTCGCGTCGCTCATTTGGCGGCCGAAAGCCGGGTCATCAGGATCGCCGCGCGCTTGCCCTGGCGGCGGATACTGTCGAGATCGACCGTCTCGCCGGGCGCATGATCGCCGCTGCTGCTGGTACCGAGCCCGATCAGCCCGTCGACATCGCTCGCGACAAAGGAAATGTCGCCCGCACCGCGCTTGAGCGGATCGAGCGCCGCCATCGTTTCAAGACCGAGATCCTTGTTCACGACATTGAGTGCGTCAAGCAGCGCCTTGTTGCCCGCGGTCGGCGCCATTGCCGGATAGCTGCCCGGATCGAACGCGATCTTCGCATCGGTGCCCGGCGCGTGCGCCGCGACGATCGCCTGCATCTTGGCGCGGACACGGTCGGTCTGCTCGGGCGACAAAGTGCGGAAATCGCCACGTGCGACCGCCGTTTGCGGAATGATATTGCCCTTGCCCGCCGCAGTCGCGCGCACCGCATCGGCGTCGAGCGCAGCGCTCGACCCGCCGGCAATGATCCCGGTGTTGAAGGTCAGATTGGGTTCGGGCAATTCCTTGCGGAATGCCGCCAGGATGCGCGTCATCTCGTTGATCGCGCCGTCGCCATATTCGTTCGAGAAGATCAGCGAGGAATGGCCGGTCTTGCCGATGGTGGTGATCGTCCAGGTGTTGGACGACCGCCGTGCGATCGAACCCATATCCTTGCCGTCCTCGATCGACAGCCCTTCGAAATCGAGCGCGACATCGGCGCGCTTGCCCGCCGCGATCAGGTCGGCACGAGCAACTTCTATGGGGTCGCCCGCATCCTCCTCGTCACCCGACAGCATGATCTCGATATTGGCGTCCTTGAGCGTCCCCGCCGCCTGCATCGCGCGCAACGCGGCGAGCATCACGACCATGCCGCCCTTGTCGTCGCCGGCGCCGGGCCCCTCGCCTTTTTCACCCTTGCGGGTAAATTTCTGGAACGGTGAATCCTTCTCGAACACGGTATCGAGATGGCCGATCAGCAACAGCTTTTTCGCGCCGGGCTTGCCGGTCTTGGTCGCGATCAGGTGGCCGGCGCGATTGGCGGCGGCTTGGGTTTTCCATTCCACGGTGAAACCGAGTGGCTCGAGTTCGGCGCGCATCATCTTGCCGACCGCATCGACGCCGGCGAAGTTCATCGTGCCGCTGTTCTGGTCGACCAGCTTCTGCAGCAGCGCGACCGAGCGCTCATATTCGGCATCGACCGTCTTCGCCATGCGCGCCTCGGCTGCGCTGAGCTTTGCCTGGGCGGTGGCGGGGATGAAGGCGATCAGGGCGGCGCCGAACAGCGCGCGAAGAGCGATATGGTTCATGGCCGCAATGGATAGCGGCAATCCAGCGCCGCTGCCAAGGGAACTATCGCCACCGCCCGGGCGATACTACATCCAACCCATGACCGACGAATTTCTCGAAGCCATTCCTGCAGCGACGCTGGTGCTGTTCCGCGAACGTCCGGGCGGCGCGCCTGAATTGCTGATGGTCGAACGCGCCAAGGCGATGGTCTTCGCCGCGGGTGCCCTGGTCTTCCCCGGCGGACGCATCGACCCGGGCGATCATTCGCTCGCGACGATCCTGGGAGGCGATCGCGAAGATACGGCGGGGCGCATCGCCGCGATCCGCGAGACGATCGAGGAAGTCGCGATGCCGATCGGGCTTGAGCCGGTACCAACAGCAGAAGAGCTCGCCGCACTGCGTGCGGCGCTTCATGCGGGCACCTCGTTCGGCGAGGCACTGGCCGATGCCGGCCTGTCGCTTAATCCGTCATCGCTCGTGCCCTATGCGCGCTGGCTGCCGCGCCATGCCAATATGCGTATCTTCGACACGCGTTTCTATCTCGCCCGGCTGCCGGCAAACGCGCCGTTGCCCGAGGTCGATGCGACGGAGAATGTCCGGGTATTATGGACGACGGCGCAGCAAGTGCTCGATGACGCCGACGCCGGCCGGGCGAGAATCATCTTTCCGACGCGGCGCAATCTCGAACGGCTCGCACAATATCGCAGCTTCGCTGAAGCGGTCGACGATACGATCCGCCATCCGATCAGGACGGTCACGCCGTGGATCGAACAGCGCGGCGGCGAAGACTATCTCTGCATCCCACATGACATCGGTTATCCGGTCGCTTCGGAAACGATCGCGAGTGCGATGCGTGGTTGAGATCGGGTTTGAGGTCGAGGCCGGGCGCGCCTGATGCACGCGGTGCGGCGCATCGCCGGCGCCGCCGTCGCGGGCGCGATCATGCTGGTATTCTTCCTGGCGGTCTTCGCTGCGTTGCGTGGGCGACCGCAGGACTTGCCCTGGACTCCGCTCGACCTGTCGCAGCCGGTCGGCATGTTCACCGGACGCAAACTTGCCGGCCTGACTCATGATTTCCCCAAATGCCGCGCCCTGCTCGACCGCGCCGGGGTGCGATATACTGCGCTCGCGCCGGTCAGCGCGGGCCGATGCGGTTACCGCGATGGCGTCCGCTTCGATGCGGGCGGTGCACGGCGGATCGCATTCGAACCGGCAGAGCTTGGCACATCATGCCCGGTCGCGGCCGCCCTCTCGGTGTGGGAATGGAATGTCGTGCAGCCCGAGGCGCGCCGCTTCTTCGGTCAGCGCGTCGCCAGCATCGATCATCTCGGCAGTTATAATTGCCGCAACATGTATGGCCGGGCGACGGGCTCGCTGAGCGAACACGCAACGGCGGACGCGATCGATATCGCCGGCTTCACACTGGAGGACGGCACGAAGATCACCGTGCTCGCCGACTGGGCCGATACCGGGGACAAGGGCACGTTCCTGCGCGCTGTACGCAACGGCGCGTGCCGCCTGTTCTCGACCGCGCTCTCGCCCGATTACAATGCGGCGCATCGCGATCATTTCCACCTCGATCAGGCCGAGCGGGGCCAGATGAGCTGGCGATCGTGCCGTTAGCGGCAAGCGATCAGTTGGCGATCAGTTCGGCCAAGTCAGTTCGGCAGAGCCGCCATGTCGACCTTCTCAACCCATTTCGGGAAGAACGCCGGTGCCCGGTTGGACCAGCCCGACGCGGTCGCCGCGGCTTCGCTGATCGACTGCAGCAATTTTCGCCGCAGGTCGGGATGGAGATGCGGCAAGGCCGAGGCCGAACAAAAGGCAGCCGGCAGCCAGGGCCGCACATCGGCGCCGATCAACCGCTCATAAAGGAAGCGATACGCCGAAAAAGTGGTCAGCCGCTCCTGCCCCAGATCGAACGCGGTGACCGTCATCAGCGGCGCGAGGAACGGCTCGACCGCGTCGAGGCCGCTATCGTCGGGCACCATGGCGCGAATGTCAGGCAGGCGCTCGTAGAGCCTCGCCTGGGCACGGATGCTCGCCGCTTCGACTATGTCGCGCGACCAGCGCGCCATCGCATCGTCGCGATCAAGCCCGATATCGAGCGAGCGGCGTACATAACGCTGCGTCGCCGAACTGAACCCGGCAAATTCCTTCATTTCCGCCAAGGTCATCGCACCGTTGGCCGGTTTCATCCTGGAACCCATGTCGTCACCCCGCCCGCATTGTTGGACCGGAGCGGATCATGCGCCAAGATGGTTAACACCATGCTTAACGCCGTGTCGTCCGGCGTTAAGCATGGAATCATAGTTCGTGCTGCGACGCAACAAAGGTTGCGATGAATGGATTGTTGCGGACAAAAAGGTCGTCAGGTGCGACGTTTACGCAACAATTTTTGGCGGAAAGCCCGAACCGCGGGCGGGTCAGTCGCGGTTCTTCTGGATCTTCTCTTCTGCATCGGCGTCAAAACCCGACGACACGGCCGGCGCATTGTTGTGCACCGGTTGAGTCGATGCCGGCGGATCCGACGCATCCATCGACTCGTCCAGCGCCGCATCGAGCCGTGCTTCCTCGTCCTCCGGATTCTTCTCCAAACGCTTCTTGATCGATTCATCCTGGCCGGCATTCTGGCGCGGATGGTGGATCTGGTCATTCTCGTCTGGCTCGGGCGGTGCGACCGACAGGCTGTCGAGCGCCTTTGGGTCGATCGTCTTGCTGTCATCGCTCATGGCCAATCCTCTCTCGGCTGTTGCGGTAACAGAACGATCGGTTTGCGCGGTCGTTCCGATATGGTCGTCCAGGCGAGTGACTTTTACGGTCTGCGCGTACATCGTTGCGGTGCCGAACACAGTCATGAACGCGATATCGGTCGCATCGCGACCGACCGCCACGCGAGCGATCTCGTCGCAGCTGGCCATGCCCGTCGCATCGATCAAATGCCAGCTGCCGGCCAGCCACACTTCGGCGACCGCGTGGAAATCCGGCGGATCGACGCCGGGCGCATAAGCAGAGACGCAGCGCGCCGGAATGCCTCCCGCCCGGGCCAGCGCGACCAGCAGATGGGCATAATCGCGGCATACGCCGCGCCGGTCGGCAAACGTCATCATCGCGGTGGTCACCCCGCTGCTCGAGCCCGACGCATAAGTCAGATGCTCGCGCACCCATGTGCCGATCGCGGAGGCCAGTGCGCCGCCTTCGATCCCGGCAAATTCGCTTTGCACGAATCCCTCGAACCGATCGGATTCGCAATAACGGCTCGGCAACAGATAGGGGATCGCTTCAGCCGGCAGCTCGGCCATCGCGGTCGGCGGCAGAGTCGAAAGATCGACGCCGGCCCGGTCGATCACCACAGTCGCGCGATATTCCGCTTGAAAAGACCCGGTGCCACGCGCCCAGGTGCGCTGCCCAATCCCATCCTCGCCCGGCACCGCGCGCAACGGATCGTTGCAATAGATGCGCAAATCCTGATGTTCGAGCCACTGATCGGCCATCGCCGCCGCCTCGATCTGCAACAGCACTTCCGCACTGTCGTCGACGAAATAATCCAGCATGACGTCGATCGAGAGGCGCATTGATGTTCCCGGAGAATCCCGATCGCACCGGTACGGCGCGATGGATGATTGAGCTTGCTTAGAGGAGCGAGATGTAAGCGAAATGACTTCGCTCAACATCCCCAACGCACGCGCAAAGAAAAAGGCCCGGCAGGTTTCCCCGCCAGGCCTTTCGCCGAACCATTTCGCCTGCCTTAGTTCCGGCTGGAACCGAAGAGACGCAGGATGAACAGGAACATGTTGATGAAGTCGAGATACAGCGACAGCGCCGACATAATGACCGTACGGCCCTCATCAGCGGTGCCCGCGACATGTGCGTAGATGCTCTTGGTGCGCTGCGTATCATAAGCGGTAAGGCCCGCGAACAGCAGCACGCCGACCGCACTGATGATCAGAGTCATCATACGCTGCGCCTCGGGCGCCAGGAATATGCTGACAACGCTGGCGACGATCAGGCCGACCAGGCCCATGATCAGGAAGGTACCGAACGCCGACAGATCGCGCTTGGTGGTGTATCCATAGAGCGACAGGGCAGCAAAGCCCGATGCGGTCGCGAAAAAAGCGCCGGCGATCGACGTTCCGGTATATTGCAGGAACACGGTCGAGAGCGACAGCCCCATCGCGATCGCGAAGCCCCAGAACATCGCTTGCAACGTCGGGAACGACATCCGGCCCTGGCCGAAGCTCATCGCGAAGACGAAGCCGAGCGGCGCAAACATGATGACGTATTTCAGGATGCCGGGGTTCAAGAACACCGCCTCGGCATAGCCGGTCGATGCGAACAACATCGCGACCACACCGGTCAGCAGGATGCCCGACGTCATGTAATTATAGACGGACAGCATATAGGCGCGAAGACCCGCATCGTACGTTTCCGTACGCGCGCCCGTCGTCGCGAAGTTCGCGGCGTTCGGCCGGGGGTCGGACCAGTTAGCCATGTCGAAGTAACTCCTATGCCCGGCCTCATGCCGGATAAGCGTCAATATCGTCGGTCCGGGGCTTTTTTTCAAGCGAAAGCGGTTGGCGTTGCCCATGCGGTCCGGGCTAGACGAAGCGGATGCACCGCCTGTTCGTCGCGCTCCGCCCTCCCCCCCCGATCCGTGAGACGCTTGACCTCATCATGGACGGCGTTCCCGATGCGCGCTGGCAAGATGACGAGCAGCTTCACCTGACGCTGCGTTATATCGGCAAAGTCGATCGCCACATGGCCGAGGACATCGCCGTGACGCTGGGCAGCATCCAGGCGCAGGCGCTCGACCTGCGCCTCTCCGGCGTCGGCCGGTTCGATCCGCAAAGCGGCAATGACAGCCTATGGGCAGGGGTCCTGCCACACGAGCCGCTCGCCGCGCTGCACCGCAAGATCGATCATGCGCTGGTCCGCTGTGGCCTCCCGCCCGAGGGCCGCGCCTATCGACCGCACATCACGCTGGCCCGCCTCTCCCGGCGTGCCGGACAGCAAGCCGAGACCAGCGAATGGCTCGCCGCGCATAGCGGCCTGGTCAGCGAGCCTTTCGCCATCGCGCACATCATCCTGTACGAAAGCCATCTCGACAGCGACGCCGCCCACTATGAGCCGATCGGGCGCTGGCCGCTCGGCTGAACCAGATCAACTCGCGCCGAACACCCCACAGGCGATGCGCGCGCCGCTGTTGCCCGACGGATCGGTCATCAGATCGTCGGCAGCGGCATGAACGACCAGCGCGGATCCATCGCCATCGAGCAGCCCGGCCATGGTCGCGCCCGGAATGGTTATGCCGAGCGTACCGCGACCATCGGTACCAATAATCAGATTGGGCAGGTCGCCCTCATGCGGCCCTTGCGGGTTCATCGAGCCATGCTTCATGCCGGTCGGGTTCCAATGGCCGCCCGCGCTGGTGAATTCGGGCCCTTCGCACAGCCCGGTCGTATGGACATGCGCGCCGTGCGTACCCGCCGGCATGCCCCTGGCGTCGATGGTGAAGCGCAGGCCGCCCGCGACTTCGCTCGCGCTGACTCGGCCGACATCCGCGCCGGCCGCAGTCTTGAGGATCGCCACCGCATGTGCGCCGCCCGCCAGAGGCATACCGGTTTCCATGCTTTTGTCGTCGCATCCGGCCAGAGCGAGCATCGCCAGCGCCGCCGTCCCGATCAAAACCGTCCGCATTTCCTGTCTCCCATCGCCGAAGCGGCATGTGCCGCACATCCTATCGGGCGAACCCGCCGCCCGGACAAGGGTTCCGTTAGGCCCCGCCACGTTTGTGTGCCGCAAGCATCCTTCGAAGACGAGGCAACCACGGTGACGTGGCGGATTGAATTAGCCATTCTCCTGCGTAGGCGCGCTGGCCGGTGCTCCAGGAAGGAGGATGGTGCAGCGGCGCCTGACGAGTTCAGGCGGGAACATAGGTCAACCTGATCACATCTTCGGTAATCCGGTCATGAGCCATCAGGCGCAGCGGCGGCCGGGCTCCGGCGAAATAGGGCGTGCCCCGGCCAAGCACGACGGGGTGGAGGTAGATACGATACTCGTCGATCAGGCCAAGTCTGGTGAGGCTTTGCGCCAGGTCCGGACCGGCAACTTCGATCTCCCCCTCGCGCTCGGCCTTCAACGCACGCATCGCATGCTCGAGATCGCCCTCGACAAGGCTGGCATTGGGCCCGACCGACGGCGACGATCGCGAGACGACCCATTTCGGCTGCGCCCGCCACGCCGCCGCAAAGCCGTGGTCCGCCGCCTTCCATTCGGTTCGATCCTCGTCCCAGTAACGCATGATCTCGTACATCTTGCGCCCATACACGCTGCCCGCCTGCCCTTCAGCCTCGGCGATGAAGTGGTCGAATAACTCGGGGCTCGGCGCGAACGCCATATGATCGACATAGCCGTCCAGCGACTGGTTCATCCCGAATACGAGCTTTGCCATACCCACATCCTTTCCCGGCGCGGCCATCGCGCGCATCTGATTGCAATATGCAATCGGTGACAAGCTAGATCGACCCGATTTCGTATCGCAATCGGTTTATTGCTTCCGTGGCCTGCCGCTTCGTCAGGCATTGCCGCATATCCGAACGGATCGGCGTGAGACCGCGCTCGGCTGCCGGGGCGGTGCGGCAAACCTGTGTCCCGGAATTCCCGATCGCCCGTCAATCCACGCGATTCAGTCGTCGTCGTCCACCGCTATCCGGCGCGCATCGAAATTGCTCGGAACATCACGTCAGGATGAGAATGACCGCTGCATCCAACCAGCCCTTCCCCCCGCCCCACCCCCTTGCTAAAGCCCGCCCGCCTCTAGGCATTCGCACATGCCGCTAGCGCGCCCGCGCGGGCCTTTACGTCCCGCCTCCCCGCCGCGCTCCGGCTGAGCACAACGGGAAGGACTCTCCGCCACATGACCGCCATCGGCCAGGACACGCTCTCCGCTCGCAAGACCCTCACCGTTGGTGGCAAGTCCTACGATTATTATTCGCTCGCCACCGCGGCGGAGAAATATGGCGACATTTCGCGCCTGCCCTTCTCGATGAAGGTGCTGCTCGAGAACATGCTGCGTTTCGAGGACGGCAAGACGGTCACCACCGACGATGTGCAGGCGATCATCGACTGGCAGCAGGAGCGCCGCTCCGACCGCGAAATCCAGTATCGCCCGGCGCGCGTGCTGATGCAGGATTTCACCGGCGTTCCCTGCGTGGTCGATCTCGCAGCGATGCGCGACGCGATCACCAAGCTCGGCGGCGACGCGGCCAAGATCAACCCGCTGGTACCGGTCCATCTGGTCATCGATCACTCGGTGATGGTCGATGAATTCGGCACGCCCAAGGCGTTCACCGACAATGTCGATCTCGAATATAGCCGCAACATGGAGCGTTACGAGTTCCTCAAATGGGGCTCCAAGGCGCTCGACAATTTCTCGGTCGTCCCCCCCGGCACCGGCATCTGCCATCAGGTGAACCTGGAATATATCGGCCGCGGCGTGTGGTCGACCGACAGCGTCGGCGATTATGGCGACGGCACCACCATCGCTTATCCCGACACATTGGTCGGCACCGACAGCCACACCACGATGGTCAATGGCATGGGCGTGCTCGGCTGGGGCGTCGGCGGAATCGAAGCCGAAGCGGCAATGCTCGGCCAGCCGGTCTCGATGCTCATTCCCGAAGTCGTCGGCTTCAAGCTGACCGGCGCGATGGCCGAGGGCATCACCGCGACCGACCTGGTGCTGACCGTCACGCAGATGCTCCGCGCCAAGGGCGTGGTCGGACGTTTCGTGGAGTTCTACGGCCCCGGCCTCGACACGATGACGCTTGCCGATCGAGCGACCATCGCCAATATGGCCCCCGAATATGGCGCGACCTGCGGTTTCTTCCCGATCGACACCAAGACGATCGATTATCTCAAGCTGACCGGCCGACCCGACGAAACCGTCGCTCTGGTCGAGGCCTATTGCAAGGCGCAAGGCCTGTGGCATGATGCGGACAGCGTCGATCCGGTATTCACCGACACGCTCGAACTCGACATGGGTACAGTCACCGCGTCGCTCGCCGGGCCGAAGCGCCCGCAGGATCGCGTCTCGCTGTCCAAGGTCGACGAAGTGTTCAACGGCGACCTGTTCAAGCTTTACAACAAGAACCGTCCAACCCGCGTCGCGGTCGAGGGCCGCGACCATGACCTCGGCGACGGCGATGTCGTGATCGCCGCGATCACCAGCTGCACCAACACCTCGAACCCAAGCGTGCTGGTCGCCGCAGGCCTGGTCGCACGCAAGGCGCGCGCCGCCGGCCTGAGCTCCAAACCATGGGTCAAGACCTCGCTCGCACCGGGATCGCAGGTCGTCACCGACTATCTCAACAAGGCCGGGCTGACCGAAGATCTCAACGCGATGGGCTTCAACCTGGTCGGTTATGGCTGCACCACCTGCATCGGCAATTCCGGCCCGCTTGCGACCGAATTGTCGGCGGCAATCAACGAGAACGACCTCGTTGCCGCGTCGGTACTGTCGGGCAACCGCAACTTCGAAGGTCGTGTGTCGCCCGATGTGCGCGCCAATTTCCTCGCCTCACCGCCACTGGTCGTCGCTTATGCGATCAAGGGCACCGTTACCGAGGACATGATCGAAACGCCGCTTGGCCAGGGCTCGGACGGGCAGGACGTGTTCCTGAAGGACGTGTGGCCGACCAATGCCGAGATCAACGAGTTGATGGCCGCGAACATCGACGATTCGATGTTCCGCGCGCGTTACGGCAATGTCTATCAGGGTGACGCGAAGTGGAGCGGAATCCAGATCGAAGGATCGGATACCTATCAGTGGCGCGCCGGGTCGACCTATGTCGCCAACCCGCCCTATTTCGACGGCATGACGATGACCCCGGCTCCCGTGCAGGACATCATCGAGGCACGGCCGCTCGCCATTCTCGGCGATTCGATCACTACCGATCACATCTCGCCGGCCGGGTCGATCAAGGCGGATTCGCCCGCCGGCGTTTTCCTGCAGGAGCATCAGGTCAGCAAGGCCGACTTCAACTCCTATGGCGCGCGCCGCGGCAACCATGACGTGATGATGCGCGGCACCTTCGCCAATATTCGCATCAAGAACGAAATGGTCCCCGGCATCGAAGGCGGCATGTCGTCGTACAAGGGCGAGCTCATGCCGATCTACGACGCGGCGATGCGCTTCAAGGCGGACGGCGTGCCGCTGGTCGTCATCGCGGGCAAGGAATATGGCACCGGATCGTCGCGCGACTGGGCGGCAAAGGGCACCAATCTGCTTGGTGTGCGCGCGGTGATCACCGAGAGCTTCGAGCGCATCCACCGCTCGAACCTGGTCGGTATGGGGGTGCTGCCGCTGCAGTTCGCCGATGGCGTGACACGTCAGACGCTCGAACTGGACGGATCGGAAAGCTTCACCATCATGAAGGTCGCCGAGATCCGCCCGCGTCAGGATGTCGAGGTCACCCTGACCCGCGCCAATGGCACGATCGAGACCTTCATGACTCGCTGCCGCATCGATACCGTCAACGAACTGGAGTATTTCCTCCATGGCGGCATCCTGCAGTACGTCCTCAGGAATCTTGCCGCTTGAACATTGCGATCGAGATTGTGGGATGGACCGGCGCCGTCCTCATTCTCGTCGCCTATCTGATGGTCTCGGCGGGCCGGCTCACCGGCCAGTCCGCTGCGTTCCAGTGGATGAATCTGCTCGGGGCGGCCTGTTTCATCGTCAACAGCGGCTGGCATGGCGCGCTGCCATCAACCGTGTTGAACATATTATGGCTGCTGATCGGCATAGTGACACTGTGGCGCATCGCCAGATCGGCGGGTAGGAGGAACGCTCAACCGAGTGCTGGAGAGCGACAATGAGCATGACCCTGGATTTCAACCTGGGCGAGAATGCCGACATGATCCGCGACACGACCGAGCGGTTCGCGACCGACCGGATCGCGCCGCGCGCCGCCGAGATCGACGAG
This sequence comes from Sphingomonas sp. So64.6b, assembly GCF_014171475.1. Lineage (NCBI taxonomy): Bacteria > Pseudomonadati > Pseudomonadota > Alphaproteobacteria > Sphingomonadales > Sphingomonadaceae > Sphingomonas > Sphingomonas sp. So64.6b. The sequence continues at coordinate 1,066,249 of NZ_CP048817.1, read as the reverse complement.
AACAACAAGTTCGACCGCTCGCTCTGGCCGGAAATGGGCGAACTCGGCCTGCATGGCATTACCGTCGAGGAAGAATGGGGCGGCCTGGGCCTCGGCTATCTCGAACATGTCATAGCGATGGAGGAAGTCAGCCGTGCCTCCGCCTCGATCGGGCTCAGCTATGGCGCGCACTCGAACCTGTGCGTCAACCAGATCCGCCGCTGGGGCAATGATGAGCAAAAGGCAAAGTATCTCCCCAAACTCATCTCCGGCGAACATGTCGGCAGCCTTGCCATGTCGGAGGCCGGTTCCGGCTCCGACGTCGTCTCGATGAAGCTCAAGGCGACCTTGCAGGGCAATGACCGCTATCTGCTCAACGGCACCAAATTCTGGATCACCAATTCGACCGAGGCCGACACGCTCGTGGTCTATGCCAAGACCGATGGCGAGGCGGGTCCGCGCGGCATCACCGCATTCCTGATCGAAAAGGGCATGGCCGGTTTCTCGGTCTCGAAGAAGCTCGACAAAATGGGCATGCGCGGCTCCGACACTGCCGAGCTGGTTTTCGAAGATTGCGAAGTCCCGGCGGAGAATGTCATGGGTCCGGTCAACGGGGGCGTCGGTGTACTGATGTCGGGACTTGATTATGAGCGCACCGTGCTTGCCGGCGGACCGATCGGCATCATGCAGGCATGCCTCGACGTGGTCCTGCCGTACGTCCGCGAGCGGAAACAGTTCGGCACGCCGATCGGCAGCTTTCAGCTGATGCAAGCCAAGGTCGCCGACATGTATGTCGCGCTTAATTCTGCCCGCGCCTATGTCTATGCCGTCGCGCGCGCCTGCGATGCGGGCAAGACCACGCGTTTCGACGCAGCCGGTGCGATCCTGCTTGCCTCCGAAAATGCCGTGAAGACCTCGCTTGAAGCGATTCAGGCGCTCGGCGGCGCCGGCTATACCAGGGAATGGCCGGTCGAACGCTTCCTGCGTGATGCCAAGCTCTACGATATCGGCGCGGGTACCAATGAAATCCGCCGCTTCCTCATCGGGCGCGAACTGATCGGCGCCTGATCGTCGACGCTCGGGCGACCGGCGCGGCTCATTCGGCCGCGCCGTTTTGCAGGAAGACGACATAGCCCCTGAAGTTCGGATTTGATTCCAGCGCGGCGGGCGGCTGCCACTCGCCGCCCTGCAGTAAACCGATCCGGAACGGCGTCTTCATGCGATCGAGCCGGGAGAGATAGCTCGCATAGCCCGGGATAACCCGACGGCCCTGATAGATTTGCAGCACGATCTCATCGACCGTGCCGGCCAGTGCGTCGAGCCCCTTGGGATCGCCATTGGCGCTCCAGTCGAGCAATCCGGTGATGCCCAGCCGGCAATCGGCCGGCAGGCGGCGGCGTAGGTCCGCCAGGAACACGGCATAATGGTCGAGATGGCGTGTACGGGCGTCGAAATCGATCTGGATCCCGGCCACGTGATTGCCGGCGGCACGCCACCGGGCAAGCTGCTCCCTCACCTGCTGATGAATCTGCGGCGACCAGGCCAGCGTTTCAACCCGCACCACCATCCATATTTCCCGGCCGATGATATGCGGCACGGCGGGGCGCTGCTGCACCAGCCGCACCGGGTCGCCTGCCTCGACCTGCCCTTGCAGCAAATAGATCCGCTTCGCCTGCTTCAGGACCGGTTGCGGCTTGACCCCGGCCCATAGCCAGAACGCATCGTAACGACGCGCGTCGACCCGGTCCGCCGGAACCGGTGATTGCGACACGCTCGCGACCGCAAGCAGGATCAGGGCGATCGTTCCGCGGATCATCGATTACCAATAATATCGCAGGTCCTGCGCCCACTCCGACGATGGATAATCCTTCTTCAAGCGGGCGAACCAGGCCTTGCGCTGCGCGCGCGGTACGTCGGTCCCACCACATTCGTTGCTGCCACCCGGTGCGTAACAATGGATCGCGCGATACAGCGAATAGGCTTTGCCGCGTGCGGGCGCCTGCGGGTCGGCGATAATCGACTTATAGACTTCCAGCCGCGAATAGGGCTCGCCCGGAAACAGCGATTGCGTGCCGCCAAGTTGGTCAGCGGGTGGCTGACGGTCAAACTCGGACTGATCGAAATTGTTCGCCCGCACGAATTCGGCCAGGCACAGACGCGCCGTCACATCGCGCGGCGCCTTCGCCAGCGATATCATGGTCTGTCGGAAAGTTGCGCAGCCATAATCCCCCATATTGCCGGACTTCAGAAAGACTCCCAATGGCGGATCATTGGTCGCGGCAAAATCATAAAGGCTGCCCTCGACCGACGCATTGGCCGGCACGGATTTCAGGTCGTCGAGAAAGTCCTGATACAAGCCATGCCCCATCTCCTTGTACAGCAAGGTGGCAAGCGCAACGCCGCGTTCGTGGCGCGAAATGCCGCCGTCTCTGGCCTGACGTCGGAGCAATTGCGGCCCCGCGACATTCTTGAGCAATATCTCGCGGATATCCGGTGTTCGAACCGGCGATTCCTTGGCGAAGATACGCTCGAGGCCAGCGGAGCGTTCGTCGTGCAGCGCCAGCGCGAGTTCGAGCGCAGGGCGTTCGAACGGCAAAGTCGCGCCGGGTAGCATCTCGACCCAGAAACCGCGCGCGTTACGATCCCGGCTTTGCTCTAGCGCCATGCCGCGCAGCATCTGCCGGCTGAACTGGAGATAGTCGAACCCGCGCTGCCGCGCCGCATCCGGAATGAGCCGCAGGACGTCGGCAGGACGCTTGTCGATAAACAGCGCATGCACGGCAAGCAAATGCTCGAACAGCGCCGGATTGCCGGAAAAATGCGCGCGCTGCGCCTGTAGTTCGTCAAGCGTGAGCGGCGTGCCGCAGCAGTCCGTTGGCTTATCGCTATCGGGCCCGCGCATCCGCGCGAGATCGATCACGGCAAGCAGGATCGGATCGGTCGTATTGGCTGTGGTGAGCAGCGGCAGGAGCTTGTTGTCCACTTCCTGCACAAGGTCCGCGGTTTCGATACCGCGCTTTTCCGGCGCGAGCCTGAACAGCGCGACATATTCCGCCACCAGCTTGTCGGTCCGCCGCCCAAGCCAATAGACCCGCCGCAACAAGCCTTGCGCCGAGTTGCTGTAGCGCCCCTGCGGATAGGCGCGGAGATAGTCGCGCAGATTGGCCTCGGCCGCGTCGATGATCCCGGCCTGAGCCGAAAACCCCTCTTTGGGGGAGCCATATTCGTCAAAGGCATCGACCTGGGCACGGTTCACTTCGACGCGCGCCAGCATATAGCGCACCGTTTCCGCGACCCATGCCTGGTCCGCGCCAGCCAGGCCCCGGAACGCTGTGGCGGCGGCGTCATAATCCCCCGCATAAAAGGCTGCCGCGCCGGTCAGATAGCGCTCGAATAACTTTCCGCGCGGCGACTGGATGGCCTGAGCGATCGGCGCCGCTCCAGCCGCGCCCGCGCAGTTCGGTTGCAACGCGCGTCGGGCGCGGACCAATTCGTCCCGATCACGCTGCGGGACCTTGCGCTCCGCCTCGACCGCCGCCACGAAATCATCGGTGCCGAAATGGTTGCTCAGGCAGCGAGATCCCTCGCCATTGGCATAATTGAGATTGGCGGTCGTTTCCGGGCCGGAATAATTATAACCCGCAAACATCGCCCAATCGAACAAGGCACCCGGTTTCGCTGCAGATTCCGGCAGGATCACACCTTGTTTCGGAGCGCCTCGACCGATCAACAGCACCAGATTCACCCGCGTATCGTTGCCGGGCGACAGGATCGCCATATTGTCGCAACCGGTCATGTCGCGATGTTTCAGCTTCCAGGAGGTCGAACATCCGAAATCACCGCTCGACATTGCCGGCGCGGACCAGCCAAGCGCGGCGAGCAGCAGGACAAGCGACAGGCAAATCCGGGACATGACAAACCTCTTCGCGGCTGATTGCTTCTTGTATCGAGATCGGCCCAAAGGTCGAGCCATGCGGCTTTCAGGAGACGCGTAGCAGCGACATCCATGGGGCCTTGGAAGTTGACTCTGATGAACTCGATATCTGCCCTCGATTCATGCGATATCCCGATGATGAATTCGCCCGAACGCACCCTAGGCCCGCAGTCTTGCGATCCTGCCGGCGCTTGAACGATCGGATGCCGATCAAAATCGCCCTGTTCCGAAGCATGGTGATCGGCGATCGCCGGCTGACGCGCGAAGCGTTGCTGCGTATCGCCGAAGCGGTCGGCGGGGCCGACGCCCGGACCGTGATCGCCACCGGCAATCTGCTGTTCCGGTCGCATAAGAGCGTGGATCGGCTGACGCGCGAGCTCGAATCAGCCTGTGCCGAGGAATATGGCCGCGCGACCGAGGTCATCGTCAAGACGGCGGCGCAATGGCGCACCCTGATCGCCGGCAATCCATTCAAGGCCGAAGCCGAAGCAACGCCGTCGCGGGTGATTGCCTGGGCAATGCGCGATCCGCTGCCCGATCATGGGCTCGACCAGTTGCACCGGCGCATGCAAGGCGTCGAGCGTGTCGAACGATCGGCGAGCGGCGATTTCTATTGCTGGTTCGGCAATGGCGAGATTGCGGGATCGAAGCTGATCGGCGGCTTCGGGTTGAAATCGCTCGGCGCGGTGGGCACCAATCGCAACTGGGGTACGGTGATGAAGATCGAGGCCGCGATCGGTCAGATGTGAAAGCCCCGGGGATCGGCACGTCATCCAATCCCCGGAGCCCAATAGGTCAGGGTCAGCTCGCCTTGGCGACGCACTCGCCGGTGCGACGACCGGACGATTTGGCCTGCATCGTCATGGTCTGCCCACCTGGCATACCCGAGACGGACGAGGTGATCTCATTGCTGAACGCAGTCGGCGAATAAGTGCCCGCCATGGTCGTCTTCGATTGACCCGGCATGTTTGGCAATTTGCACGACATGACCGCATCAAGCTTGCCCCCCGCCATGTTGAACGAGTCGAACTTGCAGTCTCCGGCGCCCTTGCCGGCAAACATGTCACCGGCGGGCTTGGCCGCTTGCTCGGGCGTGATGCAGGTCGATGAAGTTTGCGCGGCCTGCTTCATCTGCGGCGCGCCGGCGGGCATGCCGGGAATTTCCATCTTGCCGATTTCAAACGTCATTTCCCACTGTCCGGGTTCCAGTTTGATCGCGTCCTTCGCCTGGCTCGCGACGCTTTCGAGCGACGCATTCTCTGCGGAAACCTGCTTTTCGCCCTTGCCGCAGCCGGCAAGCGCGAGCGCTGCAATCAAAGCCGTGACGGAAGCAGCTGGAAATACACGCATAAACTCTCCTGTTTCAGGCGCCACATACAAGGCGGCGCGCGGCCAGAGAGACGAAATCGGGGTGCGATGTCAACTGCGTCAATTGCTTGACACAAGTCTTCCACGGTTCTGAAACAATGTGTGGAGAACCCCGCATCCCATTATTTATGCTGAGCAATTCCTTTACCGTATTGGCTTGGACAAGTTTGTCGTCGACAGTCGGGATGAGCGGCACTTAGGGCATGAAAGCACGATGATTCTGAGGCCTATTTCAGACCTGCACGAGCTTCTCAATTCGGCTCCCGGATTACCGGCCGCGAACGACAGGCCAAACCAATGCGGGACGATGCAGGGAAAGCAAGCGTGCCGCAGTGCGTCTGCTCGCGCTCGGCTTCAGGTCTCTGGCTGGGGCGGCAGGATTCGAACCTGCGCATGGCGGCATCAAAAGCCGCTGCCTTACCGCTTGGCGACGCCCCAACAAGAATGCGCGGCCTTAAAGCCGGTTATGCCCCATGAAAAGGGGCAAAGCGCCGATCAGTCGAGCCGCGAGACCCAGCCATGTGGATCAGGCGCCTGGCCACGCTGAATCTCGACCAGCCGGGTGCGCATCTGCGAGGTTAATTGCCCAGCTGAACCGCTGCCGATCGTGAAGCTGCCCTCGGGCGTCGCGACCTTGCCGATCGGCGTGACCACCGCCGCTGTCCCACAGGCGAAGCTCTCGGTCAGCCTGCCGCTTGTTGCATCGGCGCGCCATTGCTCGAGCGAATAAGGCTCCTCGCGCACCGTGATGCCCTGATCACGCGCCAATGTGAGGATCGAATCGCGGGTGATGCCGGGCAGGATCGTGCCGGTCAGCGGCGGAGTCACCATCGATCCGTCTTCGAACACGAAAAAGATGTTCATGCCGCCCAGTTCCTCGATCCAGCGGCGCTCGACCGCGTCGAGGAAGACGACCTGATCGCAACCGTGACGAATCGCCTCGGACTGTGCGAGCAGGCTGGTCGCATAATTGCCGCCACACTTGGCCGCACCGGTGCCGCCGGGTGCCGCGCGGGTATAATCCTGCGAAACCCAAAGCGAGACGCTCGGCGCGCCGCCCTTGAAATAGGCGCCGACCGAGGAGGCGATGACGATGTAGAGATATTCCGAGCTCGGTTTCACACCCAGAAACACTTCGCTGGCGAACATGAAGGGTCGCAGATAAAGCGAGCCCCCATCGCTGTCCGGGATCCAGTCCTTGTCTATCTCGACCAGCCGGCGAACCGATTCGAGAAAGATTTCCTCAGGCAATTCGGGCATCGCCATACGCCGCGCCGAAGACTGGAAACGCTTCGCATTCGCCTCGGGCCGGAACAGCGCGATGCCGTCATCGGCGAGGCGATAGGCTTTCATGCCCTCGAAGATTTCCTGCGCATAGTGCAGCACCGAGGAGGCCGGATCCATCTGCAGCGGCGCGCGCGCCTGGATCTTGGCGCTGTGCCACCCCTGCCCCTCGGTATAACGCACCACCGCCATATGATCGGTGAAGACCCGGCCGAAACCCGGGTCGACCAGTCGCGCCGCTCGCTCATTCGCCGCGACGGGCGAAGGGTTGGCCTCGAATTCGAACGACAAGCCGGTAGTCGCGGTCATGGTCTTCCTCTGGCGGTCGGGATCGCCGGACCCGGATCGGATCATGGCAAACTGGTTGCGAACGCCTAAGGCGGATGGCAAAACGGGTCAACATGGCTGCCCCACCCCCCTCCGCTTCACCACTTTTCCTCCGCGAGCCCGAAATCCGGCGCGGGGTGGAACTGCTTTATTTCGGTAACAGCCACCTGACCCGGGCGATCGATCGCGGGCTGGCGGCGCAGGGCCTTGGCCGCGCGCATCACCGCGCGCTCTATTTCGTCGCGCGTCAGCCCGACATGACGGTCAGCCAGTTGCTCGGCCTGCTCGCGATAACCAAACAGTCTTTGGGCCGTGTTCTCAATGAGTTGACAGACCGTAAGCTCATCGATGTGCGCCCCGGCGAGCGCGATCGACGGCAGCGCCTGTTGCGGTTGACGGCGGACGGTACCGCGCTGGAGAATGAATTGTTCGAAGCGCTTCGCGAACGCTTGTCGGCCGCCTATGCGAGTGCGGGACAGGCAGCGGTCGGTGGCTTCTGGGCGGTGCTCGAGGGGCTCATTCCGGCGGAGGAACGGCCGCGTGTCGAAGGACTGCGTGACTGAGGCACAGGCTTTGTGTCGTCTTGCACACAATTCCGAGGCGATCGTTCGTACCCGGTCCTTGCCCTGGCGGCAGGCCGTTATTGGCGCGCGGCAGCCGCCATTTCGGCGTTGCGCCGCGTGGCGGCCTGTAATGTCTCGATGAGCAGTTTCTGTAGCGCATCGTCGCGATCGAGTATGTTCAGCCCCTCGCGGGTCGAACCGCCCGGGCTCGCCACACGATCGGCCAGTGCCGCAGGCGAAACATCGGCGGCGGCGGCGAGCAGCGCCGATCCTTCAACCGTGGAAACCGCGAGCCGCTGCGCCTGATCGGCGGAAAAGCCCAACGCGACGCCGCCGGCGGCCAGTGCATCGATGAAGCGGTAGAGAAACCCCGGCCCACTGCCGGCCAGCGCGGTGACGGCGTCGAACAACGAGACGTCGTCGATCCATTCGACCAGACCGAGCGGTGCCATCAATCTGGCGATGTCATCGCGCACCACCGGACCTGCGCTATCGGAGTGAAGCCCGACCACGCCCTTGCCGATACCAACCGGCAGATTGGGCATCGCCCGCACGATCGCGCCGGCCTGAAACCGGTTGGCGAGGCTTGCTTCCTCGACTCCCGCAAGGATCGAGACCAGCACCGGCACGCCGGTCAACCGGTCGGCGAACCGCGCGGCGATGTCGCCGATCTGCTGCGGCTTCATGCCAAGCATCACCATATCGGGCAGCGGCGCGTTGGGCAGGTCGCGTGCCTGGCGCACGCCCGGCGGCAAGTCGCGGTCGTCGCGATTGACCACATCGACCCGGTCGGCGGCAATCACGCCACTGGCGATCCACTGGCGCAGCATCGCGCCGCCCATATTGCCGCACCCGACCATCCACAGCCGCGAAATGCTCACGCCTCGCCCTGCGTCTCGGTCATCGCGGCGGCCATTGCTTCCTTCGGGCTCTTGCCGCCCCACAGGACGAACTGGAACACCGGATAGAAACGCTCGCACTCGTCGATCGCGGAATCGACCAGCAATTCGGCCGCGCCAAGCGACAAGGTCCCACCATCGCCCTCAATCATCGCGGCGTGGCGATAGAGCAGGATGCCACTCGACGACCAGAGCTCGAAATGGCCGACCCAGAGCTGTTCGTTGATCAGCCCGATCGCTTCGTAGATTGCGGCGCGACGCTCGTCCGTGACGCGGATGTCGGGGAAAGCGAGGAATTGCAGGACGCTGTCCTCGTCGCGCCACAGCGCGCGAAGCTCATACTGGGTCCAGCTGCCCTTGACCTTGGCGATCACTTCATCTTCGAGGCGCTCATGTTCCCAGCCATGCGCCGCGAAATAGCTCTCGAGCATGTCGATCGGCGCGGCGTCGTCGCGTTCATAATCGGCTTCGTCGAGCATCACTCGAAACCCCCAGCAGCATCGCTCATAAACACAGCGGTGCCGGGGGAGATGATCTCATGCAAGCCGGACATCGGCAAGTATTTCGAAAAACTTGTGGAAAAGATGGTCAGACTCCGGTTTTCGGCTTCCTGGCGGGTTTGTCCGCCGCGCCCTTGCCCTCGAGCGCGTCGAGCCGCGCGCGCAGCGCATCGGCATCGTCACGTGCGGCGGCGGCCATCGCCTTGACCGCTTCGAACTCATCGCGCGACACGAAATCAAGCCCGCCGATCCATTCCTTGGCGCGCGAACGGGCGCCTGCCTCGGCTTCGCGGCCAACGCCCGCGAGCGTGCCGGCGGCGCCGTTCACGAACTTCACGAAATCGTCGAAGAGCTTGTTGTCGGACTGCATGGTCAATATTCCCGGGTAAGTTCTAAAGGCTAATCTGGGTGCTGCTCGATGACGGCACAAGTGTTGCGGCATTGGGGTTGAGCTGATCGATCCTGTAGGTCAGGATTCCCGCGACCACCAGCCAGGCCAGATAGGGCACGAACAACCAGGCCGCGGCGGTGCGAATCCGGCCGAATATCATCGTCGTCGCCAGCGCGAGTACGAACATCACGCCGATCACGATGAGCGACCAGAACACCTGGTGCGCACCGAAGAACAATGGGCTCCAGACCAAATTGACCACCATCTGCGCCGCAAACAGGATGATCGCCGTGCCACGCAACTTCGATCCGCGCGCATGGATGATCATCGCCAGAGCGAGCCCCATCAGGATGTAGATTGTCGTCCAGGCAACCGGAAATGCCCAGTTCGGCGGCGTCGCTTCCGGTTTGACCAGTGCTGCATACCATCTGTTTTCGGACCCGGTCGGCACGATCCGCGCCGACGCAAAGCCAAGCAGCATGATGAAAGGCACAGTGACCACTGCCCAGCGCAGATACGCCATTCGCAGCTGCTCTCTCGATGCGATTTCCCTCAACGCGATCGCCCTTCCATGCTGCCCCCACGGCAATTGTTGCCCATATATAAAGAATCAGCGCGGAAACGGAGCGTTAAATTCTGCAGCTGCGAACAAAATAGGACGGTCTCGCTCCTGTCCTATTCGCGGCCCCTATTGGCGAGTAGCGGCGATCAGGAATTCGATATTGCCCTCGGGACCGGTGATCGGGCTTTCGACCACCCCGGATACAGTCCAGCCTTTCGCATCCAGCCAGGCCGCGACTTCGTCGCAGACGCGGCGATGGATCGCGGAATCGCGCACGACGCCGCCCTTGCCCACTTCCTCGCGCCCCGCCTCGAATTGCGGTTTGATCAGCGCCATCAGCCGCGCGCCCGGCTGCGCGAATCCGAGCGGCACGTCGAGCACCTTGGCGAGGCCGATAAAGCTCGCGTCGCACACGACCAGGTCGATGGGCTCGGGAATGTGCGTGGCCGTCAGGATCCGCGCGCTGGTCTGTTCATGGACGATGACGCGGTCATCCTGGCGCAGTTTCCAGGCGAGCTGGTTGGTGCCGCTATCGACCGCATAGACGCGCGTCGCGCCACGCTGGAGCAGCACATCGGTGAAGCCGCCGGTCGACGATCCGACATCGATCGCCACCATCCCGGTTACATCCCAGCCGAAATGGTCGAGCCCATGCGCAAGCTTGATCCCGCCGCGCGACACCCAGGGATGATCGCGCCCACGCACATCGAGTACGACATCGTCGGCAATCGTCTGGCCCGGCTTGTCGATCTTACGCTCGCCGGCGAACACCAGCCCGGCCATGATCAGCGCCTGTGCCCGAGTGCGGCTCTCGACCAGGCCGCGATCGACCAGCAATTGATCAACGCGCGCCTTGGCCATCACGGTCCTCCCCCGCGAATAACCAGGCATCGCCCCAGGCGCGTAACGCCTCATAGGTCGGCTTCAGCGCTTGCCCTGCATCGGTCAGGCGATAGACCGCGCGCTTCCCCTCCGGCGGCACGCGTTCGAAAACGCCGCCAGCGACAAGGATGCCGAGCCGCGAACTCAACGCCGCGCGCGAAATGTCGAGCCGCTCGAGAAACTGGTCGAACCGCTCCGCACCGAGGAACGCCTCGCGCAGAATCAACAGCGCCCAGCGATCGCCGATAACACGCGAGGCGCGACCGACCGGGCATGGCGAACGGGACGGCTGATAGGATTTCATGACACCGACGGTTACGAAACTTGCCGCGCAGGGGATAGCATGGATATAGTCTGTTTTACAGACTTATTGGAGCCAGCCATGACCCGCACCGCGTTTGCCAGCAATGAAGAGTCGATCGCCCATATGAAGCGGGTTGCGGTCGACGCGTCGGGCTTCACCCATTTCCTTGGCGTGGAGCCGGTGCTGTGCTGGCAAGGAGAATCGGAACTGACCCTTGATGTGCGCCCCGACATGACTCAGCATCACGGCTTCGCGCATGGCGCGATCATCGGGCTGATGGCCGACAATGCCTGTGCCTGGGCGGCAAGCTCAGTCGCCGGCGATGTCCTGACCGGATCGTACAGCATCAATTTCCTCTCCCCCGCCAGGGGCAGCCGGCTGCGCGCGAAAGGGAGCGTAATCAAGGCGGGCAAAAGACAGGTGATCGTACGGGCCGATGTGTGGTCAGAATCCGGCGATTCGGATCCGGTCCTTGCCGCTGTTGCACAGGCCACGATCATCCCGATCGGCTGAACCGCGGGTCGAACCAACCTTTCTCTACGATGAACGGCGCAGGTTTTTCCGGCTGTCGCAACGCGCGCGCATTCTGGCGCACACCCTATTGCCTATCAGATTAGTAGGAATACCTTTTGCACTGGGAAGCGTGGCTGTTCGGCGTCCCCTAGAGCAAAGCACGGCCACGTCTTCTCACCAATTTTTCGGGAGACAGAAGATGGGCATCTTTTCGCCGTTCGACCCTGCGCAACCGACCATCTTGACGGTCCCCGGGCTGGGCGGTTCAGGCCCCTCGCACTGGCAAACGCTATGGGAAAGCTCGCGGCCCGACACGGTTCGTGTCGAGCTCGGCATGTGGAACACGCCGCATCGCAACGCCTGGGTGACCAAGCTCGACCAGGCGATCCGTCGGGCGCAGGCGCCGGTGATCCTTGCCGGGCATAGCCTGGGCTGCCTCGCCATTGCCTGGTGGGCGGAACTGACGCGCCAGCCCTATGGCTGGCCGGTAGCGGGCGCCTTGCTGGTCGCACCGGCCGATGCCGATCGTGCCAAGGCGCAGGATGAATTGAAGGCGTTCGGCCCGACGCCGTCCACGCCCCTGCCCTTCCCCTCGATCGTCGTCGCCAGCCGCGATGATCCATGGATCGATATCGACCGCGCGCACAGCTTGGCGGTATCCTGGGGCAGCCATTTCGTCGACGCCGGGGAACAGGGGCATTTGAACGCGGCGAGCGGTATCGGCTGGTGGAGTGAAGGGCAGGAACTGCTCGAACGCGTCATCGCCGCAGGCAGCGACCGTCGCGGCAAGACGCGCCAGCCAAGCGACGCGCGCTCGATCCTCGCGATCAACGCGACCGAGGCCGCGCAGGAGCATTATCTGGGGGCATAGAGCGCGCCCCATATCCCTCCGGGATGATGAGAGCGCTCACTCACCCCGTTCGTGCTGAGCGTGTCGAAGCACCGCTCTTCTTTCTCTCGACCAAGATGAAGAAGAACAGCCCTTCGACAAGCTCAGGGCGAACGGGCGGGTAGTGTGGCGAGCAAATAGCAGGCTAGGCCCGCGCGCCCTCGATCACCGCGCCGCTATTGTGCCGCAGTGCCTTCAGCACCGTCTCGACGATCGCATCGGCATCCAATCCGGCATCGGCGTACTGCTTTTCCGGCTTGTCCTGATCCTGGAACACATCCGGCAAGCGCATCGTGCGCAGCTTCAGCCCTGCATCGATCAGGCCGGTATCGCTCGCCAGTGTCAGCACATGCGCGCCAAGTCCGCCGACCGAGGCTTCCTCGATCGTCACCGCGACTTCATGCGTGGTCAGCAGTTTGCGGATCAACGCCTCATCGAGCGGCTTGGCAAAGCGCAGATCGGCGACCGTCGTGCTCAGCCCCTTGGCGTCGAGCGCATCGGCCGCCTTGAGCGCTTCCGCCAGGCGCGTACCGAGCGAGAGGATCGCCACTTTCTTGCCTTCGCGCACGATACGGCCCTTGCCGATCTCGAGCCGTTCCGGAACCTCGGGCAGCGCGATCCCGGTGCCATTGCCGCGCGGATAACGCACCGCGATCGGGCCGCTGTCGTGCATCACGCAAGTATGCGTCATATGCACCAGCTCGGCCTCGTCCGCCGCGGCCATCACGACGAAATTGGGCAAGGTCGCGAGATAGGTAATGTCGAAGCTGCCGGCATGAGTCGCGCCATCGGCGCCGACCAGCCCGGCACGGTCGATTGCGAAGCGTACCGGCAAATTCTGGATCGCAACGTCGTGCACGACCTGATCATAGGCGCGCTGCAGGAAGGTCGAGTAGATCGCGCAGAAGGGCCGCATGCCCTGCGCCGCGAGCCCCGCTGCGAAGGTCACCGCGTGCTGCTCGGCGATGCCGACATCGAAGAAGCGATCGGGATAGGCCGCCGCGAACTTGTCGAGCCCCGTGCCCGACGGCATCGCCGCGGTGATCGCGCAGATGCGGTCGTCCTTTGCCGCTTCCGCGACCAAAGCCGCACCGAACACATTCTGATAGGCGGGCGGTCCCGGCGGCGATTTGGCCTGCGCGCCGGTGATCACGTCGAATTTCTGCACGCCGTGATATTTATCCGCCGAGGCCTCGGCCGGGGCATAGCCCTTGCCCTTCTTGGTCACGACATGGACCAGGATCGGACCTTCGGCTGCGTCGCGGACATTCTCCAGCACCGGGATGAGATGGTCGAGATTATGGCCATCGATCGGCCCGACATAATAAAAGCCCAACTCCTCGAACAGAGTCCCGCCGGTCGCCATGCCGCGCGCGAACTCCTCGGCCTTTTCCGCCGCCTGATGCACCCGGCGTGAGAGTTTCCGCGTCAGCTTCTTGGCGAGGCTACGCAGGCCGAGATACTCGCTCGACGACACCATCCGCGCAAGATAGGCCGACAGCCCGCCGACAGGCGGCGCGATCGACATGTCGTTATCGTTGAGGATGACGATCAGCCGGTTGCCCGCGCGCGCGGCATTGTTCATCGCCTCATAAGCCATGCCCGCCGACATTGCCCCGTCGCCGATCACCGCAATACCCTTGCCGGGCTTGCCCGACAATTTGTTGGCGATCGCGAAGCCGAGCGAGGCGGAGATCGAGGTCGAACTATGCGCCGCACCGAACGGGTCATATTCGCTCTCGCTACGCTTGGTGAAGCCGGACAGGCCACCGCCCATGCGCAAGGTGCGGATGCGATCTCGCCGTCCGGTCAGTATCTTGTGCGGATAGCATTGGTGACCGACGTCCCACACCAGCCGGTCGTCGGGCGTGTCGAACACATAATGGATCGCCACGGTCAGTTCGACCACGCCGAGTCCCGAACCGAGATGCCCTCCGGTGGTGCCGACCGCCGAAATGGTTTCGGCGCGAAGCTCGTCGGCGAGTTGCCGCAGCTGGGCCACCGGCAGTTTGCGAAGATCCGCAGGTGTATGAACCGTGTCGAGCAACGGCGTTTCTGGAACGTCAGACATGACATGAGCTTAGACGAGGCGGAAACGGGTGTCGATTGCCGCAGATCAAACTGCACCGCTTCTTGACGCGCCCTCCACCGTGCGGCGACATAGGGCGATGAGCAGCTTCTCCCACCGCCTTGCGACGCACGACGACATCCCTGCCATCACCGCCCTGATGAACCGCGCGATCGACTCACTACAGAGTGCCTATCTGTCGCCCGAAGAAGTCGCGGCGAGCCGGCTGAGCATGGGCCTGGATACGCAACTGATCGCCGACGGCACCTATTTCCTGATCGAGGACGGCGCTCGCCTCGCTGGCTGTGGCGGTTGGAGCCACCGCGCGACACTCTATGGCGGCAATCACAGCACCGAATTGCGCGACGATCGCCTGCTCGACCCGGCAACCGAGCCGGCGCGGATTCGCGCGATGTATACCGACCCCGATTTCGTGCGGCGCGGCGTCGGCCGGCTGATCCTGTCGCTGTCCGAAGCGGCGGCGCGTGCAGCCGGTTTCAAGCGCGCCGAGATGATGGCGACGCTGTCGGGCGAACCGCTTTACCTGGCGTGCGGATACGAGCCGATCGAGCGGGTCATGAAGATGACGGTGGAAGGACCGCCGGTGCCCGGCGTCCGGATGGGGAAGGCGCTGGTCTGAGGCGAATCAGCGGAACCATGTGGCGACAATTCACACCCGCCTCCTTCCCCGTTCGTTTCGAGCGAAGTCGAGAAACAGGCGGAAAACGCTGCGCAAGGTTTCTCGACTGCGCTCGAAACGAACGGATGTTATACCGAAGACGTTGCCATGCCCAAGCGCCCGACCGCTGACCAATCAGTCGCCCTATTTCTTGATACGTGGCTTGCGGTGGTTGCACGGAGCAGAACATGTTCGACTGGTTTAAAAAGAAGTCCGGGAAGGCCGAACCCGAAAGCAAGTGGGTCGTCACATTCGACGGTGAGCACATTGGCGTCAGCGATGCGGCGGCACAGACCAAGCGTGCTGCCAAGCATGACCTGTCCGGGGTCGCGATAGAGACAAACGACAGCGGCCCATGGGGAGCTGACCTGTGGTGGCTATTTTTCCGCAGCGATGGACAAATGCTTTTCGCCTTCCCGCAGGGAGCAACCGGCGAAAAAGCGGTGATCGACTATTTGTTGACACTTCCCTCTTTCGATCATGGCAAGATGATAGAGGCGATGGCATCAACTGAGAACGCCATATTCGTCGTCTGGCAAAGGTCGTCGATCGTCTAGCTCGGCGTTTCGCATTCGGCGCACGTACCGCGCACTTCGATCACCGGCCGCACCGGCGAGAAGCCGGTAGCGGCCGCGGCTGAGCGGACGCCCTTGGTGATATGGTCGTCGTCGATATGAACGGTCTGTCCGCAACTGTCGCAAACCAGGAAAATGCAGTCGTGCAGGCAGTCGGGATGCGCATTGGCGACATAGGCATTGGCGCTTTCGACGCGACGCGCGAGGTTCGACGCCACGAACAGGTCGAGGATACGATAGACGCTGTTGGCGGCGACGCGACGCCCTTCGGATTTCGACACCGCCTCCGCGATGTCATAGGCCGAAGCCGGCTTGTCGAATCCGGCGAGCGCCTTGAAGATTTGCTCGCGCATCGCGGTCCATTGCTCGCCCGACTTCTCGAGCGTCGCCTGTGCCGCTTTGGCAAGATCGGCGCCTTGCGGTTCGTTGTGATGATGATGCGCGGCCATGGGAATGAATCTAGGCGTTGTCGCCCCGATCGGCAAGGTTGGAGCTCAGTTCACCGCGCGGCGGTTGAGATCATGGCCGAGCGCGAGAATACCGACGCCGACCAGTGTCCAGATCGTCTCGCCGCCGCTGCCGTCATGCGGCAGGGTCATCGCGCCCGCCATGATGCCAAGGCCCATCGATCCGACTGCTGCCGGCATCATATAGCCGTGCGTGACGATACCGCGACCCAGCGCGATGATGCCGAAGCCGATCGCAATGGTCAGGCCGACTTCGTGGAAGATCGGCGCGAGCAGCAGCCCGCCTGCCGTCGATAGCAGCGCGAACAGAACCGCGCTGGTCAGGCAGTGCACCATGCACAGCCCCGATAGCCCGATCGCCAGGCGATCGGCATGCGACTCGATCCAGCCGAGATAGCGGGGGTGAACATGTTCCGACATCGTGCAGCCCATGTGGCACAATCATGCGCTGGTTACAATATATCATCGAGATTTTTTTGTGCCGAAGCGGACTGTTCGATCCAGCTCGCCGGTAATCGACGCGCAGCAGGTTTCGCGCTAGGCGCACCGCATGTTGCAGGTATCCCCAACCTTGTATCCCGCGCGCCCGCGCGCCCTGTCGATCTGGCTGTTCGCGGTCGCCGTGCTGATCGTGTTGATGGTGATGGTCGGGGGCATCACCCGGCTGACCGAATCGGGGCTGTCGATCACACAGTGGAAACCGATCAGCGGGATCATCCCGCCGCTGACCCATGAACAATGGCTCGCCGAGTTCGCCAATTATCAGCGCATCCCGGAATATCAGTTGATCAACAAGGGCATGACTCTCGCCGGGTTCAAGGCGATCTTCTTCTGGGAATATCTTCACCGCCTGCTCGGCCGGGTGATCGGCATGGCGTTCGCGCTGCCACTGATCTGGTTCGCGGTGCGCAAGCGCATTCCGGCCGGTTATGGCTGGCGGTTGACCGCGCTGCTCGCGCTCGGCGGCCTGCAAGGCGCGATCGGCTGGTGGATGGTCGCATCGGGCCTGTCGGTACGCACCGATGTCAGCCATGTGCGGCTCGCGGTGCATTTGGTCGCGGCGCTGGTGATCCTCGCCGGCATCGTGTGGACCGCGTTCGACCTGCGAGCGGTCGCGCGGCACCGGCTGAGCACACCGGCGCGGCTGACCCCGCTGGCGGCAACCGCGCTTCTCCTGCTGTTCGTGCAGATCGTCTTCGGCGCGTTCACCGCCGGGCTCGATGCCGGATATGCCTTTTCGAGCTGGCCGCTGATGGGCGATGGCCTGTTCCCCGCTGGCGTGCCGATGATGACCCCGGGCTGGAGCAACGCGGTCGACAATCCGGTCGTGGTCCAGTTCATCCATCGCTGGTTCGCCTTTGTCGCGGCGGCGGGCCTGGTCACGCTGGCCTGGCGCGCGGCAAGCGCGGGCGGGCGGCGATCCGCCTATGCGGTGATCGCCCTGGTCATTTTCCAGATTCTGCTCGGCATCTCAACTCTGCTCAGCGGCGTGCAGATCGACATCGCCGTCGCGCATCAGGTCAATGCCGCACTGCTGCTGATCGCCGCCACCTCCGCCGCGCACGCGATCGGAAAGAAAGCGCTTTAAGCTCTGCCGGAACAGGGCGGTATCATGATACCCGTCACGAAACCCGCGGATCGCTTGACTTTCACACCCCTTCCAATCATTAGCCGCCTCAATCGCGCCGTCCCCTGTTGGGCGGCGCGTTCCGTTTCAACGATAAAGGTCCTGGCCCCATGAAGGCGCTGATGAAGACCACCAAGTCGGTCAAGCCGCACGAAGTGGAAAAGAAGTGGCATATCGTCGATGCCGACGGCCTGGTGGTCGGTCGCGCAGCGTCGATCATCGCCAATGTCCTGCGCGGCAAGCACAAGCCGAGCTTCACCCCGCACGTCGATTGCGGTGACAATGTCATCGTCATCAACGCCGACAAGATCCGCTTCACGGGCAACAAGCTCAAGGGCAAGATCTACTACCGCCACACCGGTTATGCCGGCGGCATCAAGGGCGTCGCGGCGGGCAAGATCCTCGAGGGTCGTTTCCCCGAGCGGATCATCGAAAAGGCCGTTGAGCGGATGATCCCGCGCGGCCCGCTCGGCCGTCAGCAGATGCGCAACCTGCGCGTCTTCGCCGGCACCGAGCATCCGCACGCAGCACAGAACCCAGAGGTTCTCGACATCGGCTCGATGAACCGCAAGAACAAGGTGGGCAACTAATGTCCGATAATCGCCAGTCGCTTTCCGATCTCGCCGGCCTGACCAATCAGCCGGCACCCGTCGCGTCTTCGGCCCCGGTTCTCGCCGGTGACGAATACGCACCGGCCGCTCCGGTCGTCGTGCGTGAGCCGATGCCGCTGCGCGAGCAGATCCTCGACAAGCAGGGCCGCGCCTATGCGACCGGCCGCCGCAAGGACGCCGTCGCTCGTGTGTGGATCAAGCCGGGTTCGGGCAAGATCACGATCAACGGCCGCGACCAGGAAGTGTATTTCGCACGTCCGACGCTGCGCCTCGTGATCAACCAGCCGTTCGGCGTTGCCGAGCGTGACGGCGCCTATGACGTCGTCTGCACGGTCAAGGGCGGTGGCCTTTCCGGCCAGGCCGGCGCGGTCAAGCACGGCATCAGCCAGGCGCTGACCAAGTTCGAGCCGATCCTGCGCGCGCCCGTCAAGGCCGCCGGTTTCCTGACCCGCGACAGCCGCACGGTCGAGCGCAAGAAGTACGGCAAGGCGAAGGCCCGTCGTAGCTTCCAGTTCTCGAAGCGCTAAACGGTTTTCACAACCAAACGCGAAGGGCGGTCCGGCAACGGGCCGCCCTTTTTCGTTTCACCATGTTGAGGTAGATCGAGACATGGATAAGCAAAGCCCGACCCCAAGCACGGCCATCGTCCCGGACGAAATCACCGAACGTATCCTCTCGTTCGTCGAAAGCATCGGCATCCCAACCTCGGTTGAGCCGCTTGGCGATGCGACCTTCATGCCCGGCATGGCGATTCGCAACGGCGTGCTGCTCGTCGATCCCGAGCGCCTCGCCTGGCCCGGCGACCTGCTGCATGAGGCCGGGCATATCGCGGTGACCGACCCCGCGATCCGTCCAACCTTGTGCGATGTCCAGTCCGATCCGGCCGAGGAAATGTCGGCGATGTGCTGGTCCTATGCCGCCGCAGTCGCGATGGATCTCGAACCCGCCACAGTGTTTCACGATGGCGGCTATCGCGGTGGCGGTAGCCAGTTGGCGGAAACCTATGCCGGCGGCGCCTATATCGGACTGCCGATGCTGCAATATTGGGGCATGACCGTCGATCCTCGCCAGGCTGCGGAAACAGGTGCTTCGCCCTTCCCCCATATGCGGCGTTGGCTGCGCTAGGGCGAAGACCGCCCATTCGACCGGGACGGCCACGAGCACGAGGGCGATTCAGTTAAGGTGTGAGACCGACGGCGAGCTTCGAAGTGCGCGCCAGAATGCAAACCCCGCGACCGCCCCTATCATTGCCTGCCAGCTCACGCGCCGGGCAAGATCGATCCGGCCGGCTCGTGTGTAAGTGCCATCGATGATCAACGTCACGCCCCCTTGCCGGAAGATGTCGTATGCCGGCGGCGTCAGGTTGAGCAATATCATGGGAATCACTGCGACCACCGCGCCGCCGAGCGCCGCACTCCACCAATGCAGCCGCCAATAGTCTCGCAAGGCGAAAAAGGCTGGCAGCCCAAGGAAAAGTGCGTGGGCGAGTGCGATCACGAAGCCGATAATCACGATATAGAGAGCGCCCGGCACAGTGATCAATTTGGGCATCGTTAAAAGAGTCGCCGCGACGGCAGCCGCAGCGGCAACAGCTGCCGCGCGGCCACAACGTAGCCCGTCCGCCTCACGCGCGGTCAATGCAGCAGCCTTGCTTCGACAAACGGTCGTGTCGGCGTCGGAATATGGGCCGCCGGATGTCCGACGAGATCGCCCAACGCCTGTTCAATGCGCGGATAGCGAAAGCGAAAGCCATGGAAGACCGCCTTGACCGGCAACACCTTCTGCCCACCAAGCAGCAGCTCCTCGGCCAGGTCACCCAGCGCAAGACGAAGCGGCGCCGAGGGGAGCGGCAGGTTCGCCGGCCGACGCAATGCCTGGCCGAGCGCAGCGGCAAAGGCGCGGCTGCTCACCGGATTGGGCGCCGTTGCATTGAGCACGCCGTCAATTTCCACATCGGCGACCGCGGCGACAATCAGGCGGACCAGGTCGTCGCGATGGATCCAGCTCATCACCTGCCGCCCATGCCCGACCGGTCCGCCAAGACCGGCTTCGAAGATCGGCAACAGGCTCGCCAGCATCCCGCCGCTATTCCCAAGCACGATCCCGGTGCGCAACAGGATGGTGCGAATACCCAGCGCCTCGCCCTGGCGCGCCGCCGCTTCCCAACGCGCGCAGAGCTCGGCGGCAAAGCCCCGGCCTTGTCCGACACTCTCGTCGATCGCGCCGCAATCCTCGATACCGTAAAAGCCGATCGCGGAACCGCTGACCAGCACCTCGGGCCGATGCTCGAGCCGGGTCAAAAACGCCAGCAGCGCGCTGGTCACGGCGAGCCTGGAGTCGACCCAGTGCCCTCCGCTTCCCCGTCCAGCGCCCCGCCGCAATCGGCTCACCGGCTAGGTTGATCGCGACATCACAGCGGAAATCATCGGGCAGCGCGGCGAGGTCGGTGACAATGCGCACCGGCGTGGCCAGTCCGAGCGCTTTGCGGAGATCGCGCGTCAGGACCGTAACGTCGTGCCCCGCCTCGACCAGCGCCGCGACCAGGCGATGGCCGATAAAGCCGGTGCCTCCCGTGATCAGGATCGCCTTGCGCTCACCGAGCGCGTTCGCCAGTTCGCTGGCTTGTGACTCATCGAGCCGATGGTTGCGCGCCGCCGCCAGCAGGTCGCGAATGCCGCTGACCACCACGCCGCCGGCCGCGATGCTCAGCAGGATCGAGACGACGCCATGCCCCTCAATGACAAGGCCGGTCGGCCGCGCCGCACCCGCCAGCAACACCGGCGCAAGCATCGCCAGCAGCACGCCATAGTTGAGCGTGAGCAAGGTATGAGTCACGCGTTCGCTGGCGGGCAGCGCGCGGACCCGGTCCTCCTCGACGAAATCGCATAAGGTGATCCCGAGCTCGACCAGCAGCGCGCCAATCAGCAGCATTGCCGCCAGTCCGTGCGGCTGGGTCCAGCCAAGCATCAGAAAGACCAGCGCGTAGATCATGTTGCGTACGCCGTGCAGACGCAGCTCGGTCGCCTGTCCCGGCCTCCAGGCGAGCCGCTGAGTCAGTTCATGGTGATAGATGGTATCGAACCCGCCCATCGCGACCTGCGCCAACAGCAAGCTGATGAAGACTGGGTCGTTCATGACGCGGCTCCCGGACGATATTCGGTGAACAGGCAGGTCTGGCGCACCAGCGCGCCGAACCACGGGTGGTCGAGCGCAAGCGTGAAGGCGAACCAGCCTTGGTCGCAATCGACATGGCCGATCCTTAACCGCCCTGGCGCGAGCCAGGCCGGCAGGCGCAAGCGCAAGGGGCCGGCGCGCCAGAAATAATGGTCGCTGTCGAAATACAGCACCTCCGCCTCGACGCTCAGGGTCAGCGCAATGCCGAACCCCATGCCGAGATATTCCTCCAGCCCGGTAGGCCCGGCGAAACGTTTGGAACTGTGGATAACCTGTGGAAAACCGTTCCGGCGACAATATTGCCGGCTCCAGAACTGGCCACTGCCGGCAGCATCCTCTGTCACGCAGACGGCTGCGGCAACGCCGGTATCGGTATTGAGCGGCAACGGTGCGCCGACCAGCCGGCATAAATTGGCGAGGACGCGCCCGGCAAGGTTCATGCGGCACTCGCTCACCTCGCCAACATAACTGATCGTCTGCGTCGCCAGCGCCTTACGCCCGAAGCGCGCACGGACGCTGGGTGGCAAATATGCCCAGCCGGTGTCGCCGAGCAATTGGCGAAAGCGCGGATCGACCACCGTCGTGTTACGCGGCGCGGGTTGGCGGAACCGTAACGCTGAGGGTGTCGCGGCCAGGCTTGCCATTTCTTCCTCCTATTCCGATATTTCTGTTTTAACAGAAACTACAGATTGGAGAGGGAGTCAAGCAGACTTGCGGAAGAGCGCAGGAATGCCCCTCATTCTCTCCCCTCCCTTTATGGGGGGGAGAAGTAGCTTTCAGAATTGTGAGGGCGGAACACTTATCTCGCAGATGAAATCGTTCTTACAGTACGCCAAAAAATGACCTTATATCATTGATTTTAGACATTTTACATGACGCCTCTCGCCCAACACCGTACCGCGTTCACCGCGCCAAAGATCTGCAACCACCGGTGTCCCATATCTCCCCGCGCCACAGCATGATTCAATCGCTCGCCAAGCCTCGCTAGCGCGGCGGGAATGGAGCCCCGTACCTCGACCTTCAAACCCGCATCTGCCTGGCGCGCGCGCTCATTCCGGTTCAGCGCCGGTCTGGCCGGGTTCCGCCCGCTCCTTGGGCAGCACGACATCCGGCTCAGGCCCGAGCGTCCGCAGCTTGACCTCGAACCGCCCTTCCTGAACGCGGATTTCGTTGAACGAGGGCGGCGTGTCGCGCGTCCGTTCCGACAGTGTCCCGGCACCGATCATGCGCATTTTCCGCCCGTCGACCTCGTGCATGATATCGAACGGGTCATGGACATGGCCGGTCAGCACCGCGACTGCCCCCGCCTGCGCCAGTGCCGCGAACGCCTCCGCCCCGCGATGCGTCGCAGACGTCGCGCTGGTGCGCGGCTCGATCAGCGGATGATGGCAGGCGATAAATACCAATGCGTCCTTCGGCGCGGACTCCACCAGCGCCAGCGCCTGTTGCAGCGATCGGCGGCTGACCCGCCCCTTCGACCAGTTGAGCCGCCACTGGAAGCGCGCGGTGGTGACCATCGGCACGATCATGATGCCGGGCAGGTCGAGCGGCTGTTCGATCATCCGTTCGACCGCTTCATAACGGTGATAGGGCCGGAAAAAGCGTGCGATCGGGTTGAAATAGGGCAAGTCGTGATTGCCCACCTCGACCGTGGTCGGCACGCCGAGCCCCTGCAGCCAGGCAAGTCCTGCGGCGAATTCATGGGTACGCGCACGCATCGTCAGATCGCCCGTCATGATCACCGCGTCGGGCTTTTCAGCGTGCACCAGTCCCTCGAACCAGGCGACTGCCGCACGGTCCTCGCGACCGAAATGCACGTCGCTGACATGAAACAGCCGAATCATGTTGCCTCCACGGTCCTCAGAAACTGTCGCGCGGTCATCCCGCCGGTGATCGGGATGTCGGGCTCAAGCATCACCGGCTCGCCGTCGAACAAGGCCAGCGCCGGTTTGTAGCCGGCAACCCGGATCACCGTCGCGCGTACCTGGGTCACGGCGGCGGCGGCGACCCAGTCGCCGGTCAGCCATTCCCAGCCGAGCGCCGTGATCGAGCGGAAATCGCGCGCATCGACCGCCGCGACATCGAGGTGGTCGGCTTCGGGCCGCACGAACACCGCCTGGGCACGCTCGCGCAAACCGCGCACGCCCTCCAGCTTGATCCCGCGCGCAAAGGTTCGCCGCCATGCCATCAGCATCGCCCGACCCAGCCCACGGACCTTGCCAGCGCGCACCATCTCTCGCGCGCGCACCCAACTCGCCGCGGGGCCGAGGATCAGGCCGACCAGCGCTCGGCGCCCGCCCGCCTCGACGAACGGCAGCGCGACCTTCCCGCCGCCTTCATGCGCGGTATGGATGATCGCGGCGGGATCGGCGTTGCCGTGCAGCGCCTTGGCCAGCAGATTCATCGTCCCGCCGGGCAAGATCAGGATCGCGCCCTTCCACTCGGCGAGTGCACAGACCGCGGCGTTGATTGTCCCGTCGCCGGCGAACAGCACGACGGTATCGACCTTCGCCGCGTCGAGCGATTGCGAGGTTGGCAATGCCTCGTCGGGAAAGCCAGTGCGCCCGACAAGGCGCAGGCCGCGTTCCTCGAACACCGCCTCGATCGCGGCGCATTTCTCGGGCGTGGCGGAGCCGGACGAGGGATTGGTGATGAACCACAGGTTTTTCATTGCGACCCGGAACGCATCACCGGCGCTAAAGTCTCGTACCCTGAACTTGTTTCAGCGCTCGAGCTTAGGCTTGCCCCCCGGCCAGCCGAAGAGTGGGTTCGGGCGAACACACTCTCGCTCGAACGCTGAAACAAGTTCAGCGCGACACATCGAAACAACGGTTCAGTTCGTCCAGTAGACATACTCCTGACCCGGCCGCCACGGCGCGTTGAGCGGCACGTCGATGCGCACCGGCCCTTCGATCAGGCCCGGCCAGAGCGGCTTGGCCATCCCCACATTATGGTGCTCGATCAGCCTGCGCATTGCCGCGACCCGTTGCGGCTCGCGCGACGCGAGGTCGATCTTCTCGGTTGGGTCGATCGCGAGATCGAATAGCCATGCCTTGTCGGGCCGCTTCGAGACTTGCAGTTTCCAGTCGCCCTGGCGCACCGCGCGATAATCGCCCGAGCGCCAGTACAGAGCGTCGCGTTTCGGCGCCGGACCGAGCAAGTTGAAGCCATCCATCGGCCGATCCGTGGGAACCCTGGCCCCCGCCGCCGCCGCGATCGTCGCGAAGATGTCGAGATGATCGGCGATCACCGGCGTGGTCGCCGGCGCGATATGACCGGGCCAGCGCATCATCATCGGCACGCGGATGCCGCCTTCGAAAAAAGTCGCCTTCCACCCGCGATACGGCGCGTTGAGATCAGGGATGCCGGTATACCACGCCCCGCCATTGTCGCTGGTGAAAATGACCAGCGTATTGTCGTCCAGATTCAGCGCCTTGAGCTTGGCCATCACGTCGCCGATACGGCGATCCATTTGCCGGATCATCGCGCCATAGACGCGCTGTGTATGATCCTTGATCTGCGGCAGCGCGTCATAGTCGGAGCGCAACGCCTGAAGCGGCGTGTGCGGCGCGTTATAGGCGAGATAGAGGAAGAAGGGCCGATTGCGGTTCGCCTCGATCGCCTTCAACGCATTGTCGGTGAAATAGTCGGTGGCATGGCCGACCGGCTTGAAGCGCTGATCGTCGCCCCAATAAACGGCGTAGGGCAGATTGGGCCACAGGAAGCGGTCGATCGGATCGAACGGCAGCTTTGCGTTGACCACGTTCGGATCACCGGGCGGCATGTACATGCCCCCGCCGGCGCGGAAACCCAAACTCTCGTCGAAGCCCTGCCCGGTCGGCCGCAGCGCCTTTGATTCACCCAGATGCCATTTGCCGATATGCATCGTGTGATAACCGCGCGCCTTGAGCACCTCGGCGATGGTGATCTCGCTCGCGGGTACGCCCATGTCGGGATAGTCGAGCAAATCGTGATCGAGCTCGCGGTGATAGATCACGGGATAGGGGGATGGCCCACCGGAATGCGCGAGGTTGGCGGCGAAGGACGGCGGTGCGGCGGTATATTCGAAGCCATAGCGGGTTGGATAACGCCCGGTCATTAGCGCGGCACGCGATGGCGAGCACGTCGCGTTGGCGGCATAAGCGGTGGAGAAGTTCAGCCCCTGCGTCGCGATCGCATTGATGTTCGGGGTCGGCACCGCGCCATTGGCGACGCCGCGGCCGTAAAGGCTGATGTCGTTCATGCCGAGATCGTCGGCCAAAATCAGGATGATATTGGGCGGCCGCTGACCCGCCAGCGCCAGTTTTGGTCCCGCCCACACCACCGGGTGATTGTCGAGGATCGGCTCGCGCCACTGCCCGATAATGCCGGGCAAATAGATCTTGTAGTGTTGGAACAGGGCATAGCCGCCCGCGCCCAGCACCGCGAGGACGGCGAGGATGACGGCAGCGCACTTTACGCGCCGGTCGGTGGCTGGCATCACTCCCTCCCTTTCTATATGTTCATGTTTGCCACCGATCTATTGGCGCGTATAGTGTCATTTTATCCTTGAGGCTGGAGTTCGAGAATGACCGCATGGCCATGACCCAGCCAGCCGGAGCCAAACAAAAATCGGTCGATGGGCGACGCGAGCGCAGCGTGTCGAGCCGCGCAAAGATCGTCGCGGCGATGCTGGACCTGGTCGAGGGCGGCGATGTCCAGCCGAGCGCCGCGCGCGTCGCGGAGGCGGCCGGGGTCGGTCTGCGCACCGTGTTCCGTCATTTCGACGATATGGATTCGCTCTATCGCGAAATGTCCGAGGCGATCGAGGCGCGTGTGTTGCCCGTCATGCTCCGGCCGTTCACCACTGGCACCTGGCGCGAACAGATGCGCGAACTGGCCGCGCGGCGCTGCGAGGTCTTCGAGGCAATCCTGCCCTATCGCATCACCGCCAGCCTGAAACGATTCCAGTCGACCTTCCTCATGCAGGACTATCGCCGCATGTTGCGGATGGAGCGCAGTTCGATCGATGCGATCCTGCCTGCATCGGTCCACGCCGATCCGGTTCAACTGAGCGCCGTGCATCTGTCGCTGAGCTTCCAGTGCTGGCGCGTGCTGCGTCACGATCAGGAACTCGGTATCGATGCCGCCCGTGCGGTATTCCTGCGGTTGGCCGATGCCGTTCTCGAGCAAAGCAAGGGGTGACAGGTCGGCCCTATGTCGTGCTGGCCTTGCTGTTGCTCGCGGCGTGCAACCGACATCCTGATGTCACGCCGGCAGCACGTTGCGCCGATCCCGCCCCGGCGATGCGCTGGATCGCGGGCGGCAGCTTCATCATGGGAGAGGATGCGCGTTACCCGGAAGAAGGGCCACCCCGGCTGGTGACAGTGAGGGGTTTCTGGATCGATACCCATGAATTGACCAATGCCGAATTCGCCAGATTCGTGAAGGCGACCGGATATCGCACGCTGGCGGAGCGCGACCCGCCCGCCCTGCCGGACGCCCCGCCGGAGATGAAGGTGCCGGGATCGGCGGTGTTCACCATACCCACGCCCGACGATCCGCGCTGGTGGCGCTGGGCAGTCGGCGCACAGTGGCGGCATCCTTCCGGACCGAAGGAGTCGATCGCCGGCCATGATGCCGATCCGGTGGTGCAGATCGCCTATGACGATGCCGCCGCCTATGCGCGCTGGGCGGGCAAGGAACTGCCTACCGAAGCGCAATGGGAATATACCGCACATGGCGGGCAAAAGGCGCTGCCGGAGCCGCTGGCGAGCAATGGCAAGCCGACCGCTAATTATTATCAGGGCGTCTTCCCAGAGCGCGACCTTGGCACCGACGGCTATAAGGGCCGCGCGCCGGTCGGCTGCTTTCCCGCCAATGCTTTCGGCCTGCACGACATGATCGGCAATGTCTGGGAGTGGACGCGCGATCCGGCCGGGCCGGACAGATACGTGATCAAGGGCGGGTCCTATCTCTGCGCCGCCAATTATTGCGCGCGCTATCGGCCCGCCGCGCGCCAGTTCCAGGAACGTGGACTCGGCACCGATCATATCGGTTTCCGCTTGGTGGACAATCGCAAGGCCGCGCCCGCCCATTGACGATTTCCCGAGTATATGGCATTAATAGTGCCAATAGATCAGGAGAGCGCCGTGGAAGTGTTGAGAACGCCTGACACGCGCTTTGCCGCCCTGCCCGATTATGATTTCGTGCCGCATTACGAAACCATCAGCGACACTGACGGCACCGACTTGCGAATCCATTATGTCGATGAGGGCCCCGCCGACGCCGCGCCGATCCTGTTGCTACATGGCGAGCCAAGCTGGTCCTATCTCTACCGCAAATTCGTGCCCACGCTCGCCGCCAGCGGGCACCGTGTGATCGCACCCGACCTGATCGGCTTCGGTAGGTCGGATAAGCCTGCGGCACTCGATGACTATAGCTATGAACGCCATGTCGCGTGGATGAGCGACTGGCTCGAAGCGCTCGACCTGACCGGCATCACGCTGTTCTGTCAGGATTGGGGCGGATTGATTGGCCTCCGGTTGGTCGCCGCCTTTCCCGACCGTTTCGCGCGGGTGATCGTCGGCAATACCGGTTTGCCCACCGGCACCAATTTCTCCGCGGCGTTCGAGGCATGGCGGCAGTTCAGCCAGAAGGTCGATCCCTTCCCCACCGGCTTCATCGTCAATGGCGGCGTGGTCCGCGACCTCAGCCCGGCGGAGATGGCCGCCTATGACGCGCCCTATCCCGACGAGAGCTACAAGAGCGGCGCGCGGATCTTTCCGACATTGGTGCCGGTCAAGCCGGACCAGCCCTCGGTGGCCGAGAACATCGCGGCATGGAAGGCACTGGAGCGTTTCGACAAACCGGTCCTGACCTGCTTCAGCGACAAGGACCCGGTGACGGCGGGCGGCGCGAAGCCGTTTATCGAGCGCGTGCCCGGCGCGAAGGGCCAGCCGCACGTGACGATCGGGAATGCGGGGCATTTCCTGCAAGAAGATGCGCCCGAGCAACTCTGCGCGATCATCGACGCATTTGTCCGCGCGCCGACGACATGACGCTGAGCTACGATCTCTACTGGTCGTTCCGCTCGCCTTATTCCTATCTGGTCACGCGGCGGCTGGTCGAACTTGAACGCGACTATGACGTCGCCTGCAATGTTCGGATCGTTTATCCGATCGCGGTCCGCCAGCCCGATTTCTTCACTCATTCCGATCCGCTTTGGTTCAGCTATCTGATGCGCGACATTCATCGCAGCGCGGAATATGTCGGCCTGCCACTGCGCTGGCCGGTGCCCGATCCAGTAGAGATGGATATGGCAACGCGAACCTATCCCCCGGAACAGCCGCATATCCACCGCCTGACCCGGCTGGGTCAGGCGGCGACCGAGCGCGGGCGCGGGCTGTGCTTCATCGACAAGGTCAGCCGGGTGATCTGGGACGGGACGGTCGATAACTGGCACGAAGGCGATCACCTGAAGCGCGCCGCTGAACGCGCGGGACTCGACCTGGCGGAGCTGGATGCGACGGTGGCGGCCGAGCCCGAGCGGCTCGATGCGGCGATTCAGGCCTCGCAGGATGCGCAGCGCGTCGGCGGGCATTACGGCGTCCCGCTAATGGTCTTCAAAGACGAGCCGTTCTTTGGTCAGGATCGCTTCGACCAGATGAAGTGGCGCATGCACCAGAAGGGGCTGGCGCTGCGCTAAGCCGGCTCGAAGTCGGCGGTTGATCCGCCCGGCCCGCACACTATGCTCAGGTGATGAACCGCGGGTAACGACCGGCGGCGGCGGGGAGAGTCGTGATGCTGGGCGTATTCGCGACAGGACCCGATCGGCCGGTCCGAACCGATATCGATATCGATTCAACGTTCCGCCGCTACCGGCTGCGCATCATCATCGCGATCACCGCGGGTTATGCGTTCAGCTATACCTGCCGGCTGGCGATCAACGTGGTCAAGAAACCGCTGATCGACGCCAATATCTTCACCCCCGACGATCTCGGCCAGATCGGCTCGGCACTGTTCTACAGCTATGCGGCGGGCAAGCTGATCAACGGCTTTATCGCCGACCACGCCAATGCACGCCTGTTTATGGCGATGGGCCTGTTGCTGTCGGCGCTGTGCAATATCGGCATGGGTTTCGCGACCACGGTGTGGCTCGCGGCGCTGTTCTGGGGCCTGAACGGCTGGTTCCAGAGCTATGGCGCGCCGGCCAGCATCGTGTCGATTGCGAGCTGGTTCTCGAACAAGGAGCGCGGCCGCTATTACGGCATCTGGGCGGCGTCGCACTCGGTCGGCGAGGGCCTGACCTTCGCGCTGGGCTCGGTGCTGGTTGGGGCGCTTGGCTGGCAATGGGGGTTCTGGGGACCGGCGGTCGCGGTGATCGTGACGGCGGGCGCGTGTTATTTCGCGATGGCGGATCGGCCGCGCACCTTGGGCCTGCCGACGGTCGCCGACTGGAAGGACGATCATTACGACCCCGCCGCCGCGCGGGTCGCGCCGGTCAAGGCGACGTTCGCCGATCAGCTCGAGATATTGAAGATCCCGGCGGTGTGGATCGTCGCGCTGTCGAGCGCCGCGATCTATGTCACGCGTTATGCGATCAATAGCTGGGGCGTGCTTTATCTGCAGGAAGCGCGCGGTTATTCGCTGGCCGCGGCGGGATCGATGCTCGCGGCCAGTACGGTGGCCGGGATCATCGGCTCGGTCGGCTTCGGATACATCTCGGACCGCTTCTTCGGCGCGCGGCGCCCGCCGGTGAACCTGATCTTCGGCCTGGTCGAGATTGCCGGCCTGGTGCTGCTGTTCTTCGGCCCCACGGGTACTTTATGGACGGTGTTCGCGCTGATCCTGTTCGGGCTCGGCATGACCGGGCTGTTCGCGTCGATCGGCGGACTGTTCGCGATCGACATCTGTCCGAAGCGCGTCGCCGGCGCGGCGCTCGGCATGGTCGGGGTGTTCTCCTATCTCGGCGCGGCGATCCAGGAGCGGGTCAGCGGCAAGCTGATCAATAACGGGATGACCATGGTCGACGGCGTGCGGCATTATGATTTCAGCGCCGCGATCTGGGTCTGGATCGGCGCATCGGTAGTGTCGCTGCTGCTGGCGGCCAGCCTGTGGCGGACCAGGTTGCGGGATTAGCGCTGATCTCGACTTGCTTGATAGCCTCTCCCCTTGTGGGAGGGGTTGAGGAGGGTTCAGCGACGGACGGGGCTCGATGCCCTGTTCGACGCTTCGCGTCGAGCGATGCGCTTCGCGATCGCACCCTCCCCCGCCCCCTCCCATAAAGGGAGGGGAGAAGAACGTGCCTAAACCAGCTCGCTGAGCACTGCACCCACCGAGGCGTCGAAATGGGCTTCCATCGCAATCCGTGCGGCGACCTGATCGCGCGCCGCGATCGCGGTGGCAATCGCGCGGTGGCGTTCGATCATCAACCCGCGCCGCTCGATCGAGACGCGCGTGCGCCACGCGGCTGGCACGGCGATCTCCATCAAGGGCGCGAAGGACTGGACGATCTGCACGAACAGCGCGTTGCGGCCCGCGCGCGCGATACGCTGATGGAATTCGATATCGAACTGCGTGATCAGTCTCATATCGATCTCCTCGCCGGCCATCGCCTCAGCCAGCTCGACAATGCATGCTGCGTCTTCTTCGCTGCGATGCTCGGCGGCAAGGACCGCGGTGCGCACCTCGAGCGTTCGGCGCACGTCCCAGATCTCCGATACAGTGACTTGATCGGTACTGATCGCATGAGTGAGCGAGGTCGCCATGACCGACCCGTCCATCGCGCCGACCCGCGCGCGGCGGCCGTTGCCGACATTGAGCAGGCCGAGCGCGGCGAGCGCGCCGAACGCCTCGCGCATCACCGCGCGGCTGACGCCGAGCTGTTCGGCGAACCGGCCTTCGCCCGGCAGCGTGTCGCCGACGTGCAGTTTCTGATCGACGATATGGGCATTGACCGCGTCCATCGCGCGACGGACCAGCGATCCGCTGCCGTCAACAATCATGTCGGACACGCGGTTCTCCCGACGACGCCTATGCGGTGCAGGACAGGTCGCTGAGTCCGCGCCGCGAGACCATCACGCGGCGAGCGTGCGGCCGCGATATTCACTGGGTGACACCCCGAAGCGACGGCCAAAAGCGCGCGCGAAACTGGCATTATTGAGATAGCCGCTTTCATAGCCGATCTTCGACACCGGCAGGTCGGTCGAGAGCAGGCGGCGGCTCGCCTCGGCGAGGCGGCGTTCGGCCAAGGCCTCGGCGACGGTGCAGCGATAGAGTTCGCGGAACCCCCGGGTCAGCTTGGCGCGGTTGATGCCACAGGCGCGTGCCAAACCGTCCAGCGTCAGCTTTTCCGACCAGCGCTCGTCGATGATGCGCCGCGCATCGACCAGGCGACGACTGTCGGCGAGCGACAATACGCCATCGACAGCCACGGGAACGAGATCGCCATCGGCAAGCAGGCGGCCGGTTTCGCACAGCAATTCGATGCTCTTACCGGTACGATAGGCTTCGCAGAAAGTGCCCGGCGGGTAATCGCGCAGCGCCAGGCCGATCGCGCGCTGTTCGGAAGTCAGGTGATAGCGCCGACCATGCTCGGGCGCCGCCTCCCAGCCGAACAAACGGCCAAGCACTTCGTGCGTCACGACCAGCGACAGGCTGGCAGCACCTTCGGCCGCCTGGCCGAGCGGCTCGGCGTCAGCATCATGCGCGATGCGCAGCGTCGCGGGCAGGCCGACACCGCCAAAGCAGAAGACGAGCAGCGCGGAATCGGCGGGCAGCACGACACCATCGATACTGCCAACGCCGATCAAGGTGGTCATTTCGGGAGCGACGACCACGGCCTGAACCGGCGTCTGCTTCAGCAAGGCTTCCATGGCGCTCTCCCATCGACTCTGTTAGCCGTCAAAGGACGCATAGCGGATCGCGATGCCAATGCAATACCTATCCGATAGGTTGGTCCGAAGCGGCCAAAAACGGCACCATGGCCATGGTCAGACCTTCTGTTGGAGAAAGCGCGTCAGCGCGGCGCGGCTATCGCGTTTGGCCGCGCCGCCGACGCGCGTGCCGGGCATGATGTCGAAACCATGGAAGCCGCCGGGATAGACATGCAGTTCGGTCGGCACGCCGGCGCGCATCAGGCGGCGCGCATATTCAATGTCCTCTTCGAGAAACAGGTCGAGACCGCCCGTGGCGATAAAGGTCGGCGGCAGGCCCGCCAGATCCTGCGCGCGCGCAGCGGCGGCATAGGGCGACACTCCCTCCCCGCCCGGCTCACGGCCGAGCAGCGAGGTCCAGCCGAAGTGATTGTTATGCGCGTGCCAGATGAATTCGCCGGTGATCGGGTGCGGATCGGCGGATGTGCAGGTGCGGTCATCGATCATCGGGTAGATGAGATGCTGAAAGGCAAGACCATATTCGCCGCGATCGCGCGCGAGCAGCGCGAGCGCCGCCGCGAGACCGCCACCGGCGCTTTCGCCCATCACCCCGATCCGCGTCGCATCAATGCCGAGCCGATCGGCATTGGCGAAGGTCCAGGCGAGACCGGCATAACAATCCTCAATCGCACCGGGAAAGATGGTTTCGGGCGCGAGGCGGTAGTCGACCGACACGAGGACACAGTTGAGTTCCGCGACCATCGGACGATGAATCGCCTCGAGTTGCTTCGCCGAGCCCCCGATGAAACCGCCGCCATGAATGTGATAAATGCACGGCAGCGGCCCGGTTGAATCATTCGGCCTGTAGATGTGCAGCCCGATTCCGGGTGCGCCATCGGGGCCGGGCACGGTCAAGGTCTCAAGCGTCGTCATACTGGTATCGATCGGCGGCAACGGCAATTCGCGGTTGCGCATCGCGACGAGATTTTCGGCGGTGACAGTCGTCGTCGGCCATGCCTGCAGAAGGGGACGGAGTTCGGGGTCGACGAGGTGCAGCGTGTCCATATCAGGCCTTCTCCAATGGTGCCTCCCTGTGTCGTTCCTCAGCGCGAACGGGAGGTTGTTACTCCTACAACTTCAGCAGATCAGGGTACGAAAATCTTGCCCGGATTCACCACAGCGGACATGCGTAGTACAGATGGACCGAATGGCGACTATCGATCCCAGGGGCGAACATTAGGCCAGCGAACGAGACACAATATGCGAACGATCCAAATTGACTGCACGGGCGTGACATCGGCGGCTGATTTTGGCAACGGTACGTCGATGCAGCCAACCCTGGTCAAACGAACATATTCGGACGCAACTTGGATGCCTTCTGGGACGCGATTGAGCACGGCGGTCCGGGTTGGCCTGGCGAGGCAAAACTGATTTTTGTCCGCTCGTCTGAGTTGGCTCGGTTCCCAGTCGGCGATGGAGCTTCGCTGTTGGACGCGCTTCATCGCTTGGCACGCGATGTAACTAACACGCCGATCGAGTTGAGCTAGAACCAGTGTCTCCTTTCGTCTCAGCTGCTGAGCGAACCGCCGCAAAGCCACCAACTCCGCTTTGCCAACGGCTGCGCCCGTTCTGTCGAGCTATGTCGCAGCAATGGCCTTCTTCGCCGTAACGATCTGGAACCAAGGATTCGGCTTGGCCTTCTCGATCAATATCAGCGTGTTCTCATCACGATGCGCAAACGGTTCACTTCGCCCATGCACGGTCAGCACGGTGTCGGTGACATAGCTCCAGCTGCCATCCGCGTTGAAGGTCACGTCGATCTGGCAGCGGTCGGTGCGGAAGGCGTATTCGAGAAAGGCGGTCGAGCAGATGCCGTATTCGGTCTGGCCGCGCTCGGCGACGAGCGACAAATGATCGGCATCGGCGCTCGCCTGGCCCGAGGCGATCGCAACCTGGCCGCGCGGGATGGCGACGGTCTGTAACACCAGGCCGGTGGCCGGTTCCCACAGCCAATAACCGACCTGATCGTGGAAGGTGATGTCCTCCTCCTCGGTCGTGATGTGGATATGATAACGCAGGCCGTAGAAGAGCTGCGGCCCATTGGCTTGCGGATCGATCGGTTCGAAAACGATGCGCTCGATGAAGGTGCGGCGTTCCGGCCCGTCCGCCTTGGGATTGAGATCGACGCCCTTGCGCGCCTCCCATGTGCCGGCAAGCCGGCGCAGCGGACCGAGATTGGCGAGCGTGTCGGGATCGACATCGCTCGGCTCGGTGAAGACGTCGTCGGGGAAGATGGGCATGGTCCGGCCTTTCGATTCTTAGCGGAGTTTATGGATCGGAAAGCTGATCGCCTAGGCCGGATCGCCATGCATTCTCGGGCGTCAGCCCAAGGCAATTCACGCGAAGACGTAGCGATAAATATCCGGCTGCACGCCGGCTCGATTCAGATTGCTTCCCGGCATCGTCATGAATGCTTTTCGACGTTGGCCTCTAAGCGACGATAAAGCCCATCCGACCAATTATTTGAATCGACTACTCGCAACCAGCAAACCATGATTTCCACCCCATCATCTCCCGATAATCCCGTAAAGCACCCGCAAAATTCCCGTTCTGACTCGCCGATTTTCCCGTAATTTTTCCCGTGGATTCCCGTAAAACATCCCAAAAAGCATTCTCCGCAGATCTTCCCGTAGCTGCGGGAAATCGGCATCCCTGTCGCGCCCGCTGCAAGCGCGCCCGCTTCGAATGGCGGCAGCCATCGATTCAATCCCGCCCGTCAGACCGCTAACGCCGTCCCGACGGCACGATAGCAAACCGCCGTCCCGCTCTTTGACATGACGAATAGCAATACGCTCCCGACTCTACCGGCTAGGGAGCGGGCATTATGAGCCGAGTTTTCGCAGCAGGTTCGTTACCGTCGCGAACTGCGTCGCGCTGAGCCCGGTTACGGATTTGCGCGCAATATCGAAGCGCTGGTCGATCAGCTTTTCGACCAGGTCGAATCCCTTGGTGGTGAGCTTCGCCGAGAGCCGCCGGCGATCCTGCTGACCAGCCTCGCGTGAGATCAGGCCAGCCGATTCCAGCCGCCTCAGACACGCGGTCATCGCGCCCGAACTGAGCAGGACGCTCTTCTGCAACTGGGTCGGCATCAGTTCATGGGGTGCGCCCGACCGGCGCAAGGTCGCGATGACATCGAAATCCGAATAGGCCAGGCCGTGATCGTGCAGCATGCGCGACACATCCTCTTCATAAATGTGCGCGAGCCGGATGATCCGGCCGACCACGTGCATCGCGTCGGGTTCGGTATTCGGACGCTCGCGCTTCCAGTCGTCGATCAGGCGGTCGATCAGGTCGGGTGGCGGAGCGGCACTCATCGCCCTTGGCTAGCGCCATCTGCGGGAAAATAAACTCTTGGCGTCAGATACGGACGCTGAAGACAAGAATGTAGCGCGATTGCTCAAGGAATAACCGGCCTTACGCCCCACGGCGGAAGCCGAGCAAAACATTGCCTTCGGTGGTGAGATAATTGCGTTTGTAATCGAACCGCGGCGTGTCCGCGAACATCAGATAATAATATTTCATCTGTTCCGACCACCAATAACCGGGGCAATGATCGGCCTGACGCTTGGGCTCGCTGGTGACGTCGGCGAGGTCGGTATAGCCATATTCGACCTTGTTCCACCGCTTCATCGCGAGGAAATGGATACGGGCGATCTCACGCCAGCGCGGATTTCGGTCAAGCAGCCACAGGTTGAATGCGGCATCGGCGAGCTCGGGGCGCAGCGCATTGCCGACCGCGATCGGCTTGCCGGTGGCATAGTCATACCCCTCCGGAAGCACGCCGAAACGATCCTGCAACCCGGCCCAGCTTTCGGTGAGTGCGGCGCCCTCTTTCATCGCGCCGCCCTGCGCGAGCAATCCGCCATAGAAGGACGCGAGTTCGTCCTGTTCGGCGTTGATGATCCTGCCGGTTTCGAAATCGACATCGGCGATCCACAGTCGGCCGTCGCGCCACACCTGTTGATGGCGCAGGATCGCGGCAGTGCACAGCTGGTACATTTGGCGGCACTCGGCGTCGCCGAACAATTGCCAGCTGTCCCACAGATATTCGTAATAGCTGTCGGCATAGGAGCCGACAGTCGCGCGGCGATCGAGCCATTCTCCGCTCCGCGCATCGATCTTTACCGCGAGCAGATCGAGCTTCGAGCGTTTCTCGAACAGCGTGACCATCGCGCGCCGCGTCACGTCATGATAACGCGGGTCGCCGGTCAACCGGCTGAGCGTGCCCCATTCGGGCAGGAAAGTGCCGATTTCGGCCGGGTTGGTTTCCGGATCGCGCACCGCACCGGTTTTAAGGTTGATGAAGCGATAGGGAAAACCGGTCGGGGTATCGAACGCCGGAAGCAAGCGATCGGCGAGATCCTTCGCTTTGGCGAGCAGCACCGGATCGCCGCTGGCATGGTGTGCCGAGAGCAAGCCGCCAATCAGGCGGATCGAGGTTTCGAACACCGACACCTCGCCGTCGACGTCGAAATCGGCATTGCCCTTGACCCAGTCGACCCCGTCGCGAAACCGGCTGTCGAGGCCCATCACCCAGAGCGTGTCGAGCGCCTCGATCAGGGTCAGGCCGAGATGATGGTGTTTGAGCGGAAAGCTGGAGGTGGTGGCGCTGACTGGCTTGATCTCGTCCTTGCCCCATGCGTGCTGACGGTAGAGATCCCAGGCCCAGGCCATC
Organism: Sphingomonas sp. So64.6b; assembly: GCF_014171475.1. Classification (NCBI taxonomy): domain Bacteria; kingdom Pseudomonadati; phylum Pseudomonadota; class Alphaproteobacteria; order Sphingomonadales; family Sphingomonadaceae; genus Sphingomonas; species Sphingomonas sp. So64.6b. The sequence continues at coordinate 1,029,062 of NZ_CP048817.1, read as the reverse complement.
TCGCCCTTCACATCTTCGGCGAGTGTTTTCCAGGCACGCAGGCCGTTGGATCGCGCGGTGAGCGGCGCCGCTGCCGCCGCGCCGAACAGCCCCGCCGCACTCGTCAAGATCTCTCGCCTGCCGATCCGCATGCCCGTTGCTCCCATCACCGGTTAACCGGCATCGCCACACCGGTCAGGCTCGCCGCGACCGCTTCCGCGATCTTGATGCCGTCGACCGCTGCCGAGAGGATACCACCGGCATAACCAGCGCCTTCGCCGGCCGGGAAGAGGCCGGCGGTGTTGAGGCTTTGCAGGTCGTCACCACGGGTGAAGCGAACCGGCGAGGAGGTGCGGGTTTCCACGCCGGTGAGGATGACATCGGGATGGTCGTAGCCGGGGATCTGGCGGCCGAACACCGGCAGCGCTTCGCGCATCGCGGTCACTGCGAACTCGGGCAGGCATTCGGCGAGATCGGTCATTTGAACGCCGGGACGGTAGGACGGGATCACCTGCCCCAGCGCGGTCGAGGGACGGCCGGCGAGGAAATCGCCAAGCCGCTGCGCGGGTGCCTTGTAGGTCGAGCCGCCCGCGAGATAGGCGCGCGATTCCCAATGGCGTTGCAGCGCGATCCCGGCGAGCGGATCGCCGGGATAGTCGCGCGCCGGGTCGATCGCCACGACCAGCCCGGAATTGGCATTGCGTTCGTTACGCGAATATTGGCTCATGCCGTTGGTCGCGACACGCCCTTCCTCCGACGTCGCGGCGACCACCGTGCCACCGGGGCACATGCAAAAGCTGTAGACCGTACGGCCATTCTTGCAGTGATGCGAGAGGCTGTAATCGGCCGCGCCAAGGATCGGATGCCCGGCGCTGGCACCGAAGCGCGCGGCGTCGATCCAGGATTGCGGATGTTCGATGCGCACACCGATCGAGAAGGGCTTGGCCTCGACATGAACACCGGCCGCGTGGAGCATGGCGAAGGTGTCGCGCGCGCTATGGCCGATCGCGAGCACGACATGGTCGGCCTCGAGATACTCGCCATTGTGGAGGTGCAGGCCGCGCACTGTCCGCGCACCGCCGGCATCCGTGGCAATATCGACGCCATCGACACGACGTTCGAAACGATATTCGCCGCCGAGCGCCTCGATCGTCTCACGCATGCTTTCGACCATGGTGACGAGGCGGAAGGTGCCGATATGCGGATGCGCTTCGGTGAGGATCTCCTCGGGCGCGCCGGCCTTGACGAATTCGGTCAGCACCTTGCGGTCGAGATGACGCGGATCCTTGATCCGGCTGTAGAGCTTGCCGTCGGAAAAAGTGCCGGCCCCGCCCTCACCGAACTGCACGTTGGATTCGGGGTTGAGCACACTGCGCCGCCACAGGCCCCAGGTATCCTTGGTCCGTTCGCGCACCACCTTTCCGCGGTCGAGGATGATCGGACGAAACCCCATCTGGGCGAGGATCAGGCCGGCGAACAGGCCGCATGGGCCCGCACCAATGACTACCGGGCGGAGTGTGGTGTCGGTTTCGGGTGCCTTGGCGAGGAAATGGTAGCGCGTGTCCGGGGTACGCTGGACCTGGCGATCCTTTTTGAAGCGAGCGAGAACGCCGGGTTCGTCCTTCACGTTCACATCGACCGAATAGACCAGCATGATATTGGTCTTGTCGCGCGCGTCATGAGCGCGGCGCGCGACGACGTGGCGGACCAGTTCGCGCGGCGTGATGCGCAACCGCTTGCAGATCGCAGCGGGAAGCGCCTCGTCGGGGTGGTGGAGGGGTAAGGCCAGTTCGGTGAGGCGGAGCATGCGGGCGCCTTAGCGAGAGCAAGCGTCGAGCGCCATGAGGACCAGCGCAAAGACGATGACGTGGCCATCTGGCAATCCGCCGAAAAAGGCTTAAATTAAAGGGATGGAGCGCGACCAGCCTCGCCATGACCTTCCCGGTCCGCACAAGGACTTGCACGGATTGCCCGAAAAGGCGCCGTCGCGGGCCAGTGTCGCGCGGTTGGCGGCAAAGCTGATGCAGCGTAAGCCGCGCCGTCCCGACGAGGCCCCGGAAGGTGCCCCGGTCGTCCCGACCAATCCGACGCGTCTTTCGGACGGTGCGGCGGTGACCCCGGAGCCCGACGCATAGCCCGACAAAGATTGTTGGCCTTGCGGCAGCGCTCGCAAGCCGTCGTTTATGATGCTAGCCTCGAATAGTGTTTAAGCTGATATTCGGCGCGCTACTGGCGGTAATGGGGCTATCGGCCGCGCAGGCCACCGCACAGACGCAGGTTCCGCCGGCCGTGAGCACCGCGCGCCCGCCTCTACCGCCGGCGCCGCCGATCATGGAAACTCCCGCCGACGCGATCGCACGCGATGCGGTGGAATATGGCCGGCAGTTCGGCGTGCCGGTCGCCGAGGCGGTGCGCCGGTTGACCGCGCAGGAAGAAAGCGTCGCGGCGACCGACCGGATCGAGACGATGTATCGCGACCGGCTCGCGGGCATCGCGATCGAGCACAAGCCGGCCTATCGCATCCTGGTCTATCTGACCGGTGACGCGCCAGTCGCCGCGATGGGCGTACGCGGTGGCGGCATGACCGTGCCGATCATATTCCGCACCGGCGCGAAGGTGACGCGCGACCGGGTGATCTGGGCGATGACCTGGCACCAGGCGGAGATTCGCGCGGCGCTGCCGAGCCCGCCGAGCATGGGGCTCGACCCGCGCACCGGCGAGCTGGTGGTGATCGTCGGCGGCGCCAATGCGGTCGCGGGGGCGGATGCGCTAAAGGCCAAATTCGAGGGGATCGCGGGCGTGCCGGTGCGGATCCGCATGGTCAATCAGGTCGATGTCAATCTCGATGTGGCCGGCGGCGCGCGGGTCGACGGGGTCAGCCCCGCCGATGGCAAACGCTATCTTTGCACCACCGGCTTCAATGTCGGCGATGGACAGCGGCAGGCCGTGACGACCGCCGCGCACTGCCTCGACGCGCTGTCCTACCGCGACCCGCAAGCCGGCACGGTGCCGCTCGATTTCATCGGTCAATGGGGCTGGGGTTATCGCGACCTGCAGATCAACGGCAGTGCGGGTCCCCTGCCCCCTTTATTCTACGCCGACACGGCCAAGACGCGGCTGCGACCGGTGACCGGGCAGCGCACTCGCGCCGCGACACGAGCGGGCGATTTCGTGTGCCATCGCGGCGAGCGCACCGGCTATAGCTGCGCACTGGTCGAACTCACCGATTTCGCGCCGGCCGGCGACATTTGCGGCGGCGCGTGCCTGCCGACCTGGGTCACCGTATCAGGACCGACCTGCAAGGGCGGCGACAGCGGATCGCCGGTGTTCAGCGGCACCACCGCATTCGGCATCCTGAAGGGCGGCAGCTATCGCCGCGACGGCAGCTGCGCATTCTATTTCTACATGTCGGTCGACTATCTGCCGCCGGGCTGGTCGCTGTTGCGCGCCGATCCGGCCGGTGCGGTGGCCGGCGCAACGACGAGCGGCGCGCGATAGGGTTTCAGGCGCACTGGCGCAGTTCGTGCGCGCGGGTTGCAAGCTTGATCGCCTCGTCGATCAGTTCCGCCGCGTCGGCGGTCGATCGGCTGCCGATGGCGATGGTCAGGCAATTGCTCGCCTCCTTCGACAATCGATATGCTCGAGTCAGTTGCTTGCTGGGTGCATCGGGAGTTTTCATCGGCGGTATAAGCTTCAGCCGATCAATTGGTTGCGTCGCTTCGTCGCTAAATCGATCGGCCCGCCGCGCGCGCCAGCGGGTGCGGGACGAGACGAGATTATCGCGGGGCAAAGGATGCAACCCGAGTGTCGCGCGAATTCGCCAGCGCTCGATGCATATCTGTGTGGAGCTGGAGCTGGAGCGGGTGAAGGGAATCGAACCCTCGTCGTAAGCTTGGGAAGCTTCTGCTCTGCCATTGAGCTACACCCGCGACGGGGGCCGATTGCCACAGCCGGACGGCATCGGTCAACGTGAAGCTGTGTTTACGCTGTGGTTGAACTCCCCCTCCGGTTCGTTTCGAGCGAGGTCGACAGGCAAGCCACGAAAAGCTGCGCAACGTTTCTCGACTTCGCTCGAAACGAACGGGGAATGGGAGCAATCCAGTGCTAGCGCACCGCGAACAGCGCAGCCGCGCCACACACGCCGGCAATCAGCGCCGCCCCGGGCAACGCGCGCGGGTGATAGATCAGCAGCATCACGATCACCGCCGCGGCGAGGCCGGCTTGCCCGATCCATTCCACCAGCGCGATGCGCCAGTTATCGGCGCTGACCGCAGCCGCCAGCGACAGGATCAGCAGGCCCCATCCGGCGGGGCGCAGGCGGGCGGGCATTTGCTTGCCGATGCCCGCCTGGCCGGCGTGGCGATGAAGCGAAAGGCCGAGACAGCCGAGACCGGCGATCGCGAGCAGGAGCGAGGGTAAAGCGGTCACGCGCGTTGCGCCCGCGTGCGCGGTGGTGGCGGGCGATGGCGCATGATCTTGACCGCGATCGCGGCGGCCAGGGCGCCAAGCGCAATGGCCACGAGATCAACCCCGGCGAATAGCCAATCGCCACGCCAGATGCTTAACGGCAACCAGCGGCCGGTTACAACGCCGGACAGGATCGGCAGCAACAGCCAGGCGAGCGCCGTCACGCCCATCAACTCGATCCAGCCGCGCCTCGGCGTGCGGACAAGGCCGAACAGGAGTGTGACGCCCCAGGTAATGAAGAAGCAACGCACTTCCTGATCGGCGCGGCCGGCCGCGCCGATAGGCAACAGGCGGTTGGACCAAAGGAATGCGACCATCGCCAGCGGCAAGCCGCCGATCGCGCCGACGGTCAGCCGCTCGACCAATTGATGACTGAAGCCGCGATCCCTGGTTCGGCCGGCGGTCCACAACACCATGCCGGTGGCGATCGTCGCGGACAGTGCAAAGCCGCACAGGAAGTAGAGCCAGCGGCTGAATTCGGGTGCGAAGCGACCCATGTGCAGGCCGTAAAGCACGTCGAAAGTGCGCTTGGCCGGCCGTGCTTCGACATAACGCGACAACAGGCGACCGGTGACGGCGTCATAAGCGAGGATCGATGGCGCATAGGCAAGCTGATCGCCGTCATGCCGTGTCACCAGCATCACGGCGGCGGCATCGCCCGGATTATCGATCGAAATCCGCCCGATCCGCCCGCCATCGAAGCGGCGCCGCGCATCCACCAGCATCGTCGAGATATCGCCGAGCGGCGCCGGGCGTTCGGCACGCGGCCGCGAGTAGAAGCCGGGCGACGCCTCGGCGTAAAAGACCGCACTGTCCGAGCCGTAATTGGCGACCTCCGCCCAGGGCAGGGTCATGGTGACCAAGGTCAATATCCCGGTGAAGGTGATCATCAGATGGAATGGCAGCGCAAGCACGCCGAGCACATTATGCGCGTCGAGCCATGACCGTTTGCCCTTGCCCGGCCGCAGCGTGAAGAAATCGGCGAAGATGCGGCGATGCGTGATGATCCCGGAGATCAGCGCGATCAGCATCAGCATCGCCGCCGCCGATGCGAGCATCCGGCCCCAGGGATAGGGCAGCTGAAGTTCGAAATGGAAGCGGTAGAAGAATTCGCCGCCCAAGGTGTCGCGGATGCCCTTCGCGCTGCCTGTGACGGGGTCGAGTGCCTCGACCCGGTAGCCCGCTTCGCCATTCGCTCCCCTGGTTTCATAGGAGACAATGGTCGAGGCCGTGCGATCGTCGGGCGCGGTGAGATACCAGCCAGGCGCGGCAGGCGCGGTGACGGCGAGATAGTCCACCGCCGCCGCCAGCGCGGCTTGCGGATCGGCGCTGGCCGACAGCTCCGGGCGCATCCAGTCGCCGATCTCGGATTTGAACACGGTCGCGGTGCCCGTCGCGGCGATCGCAAAGAGCAGCCAGCCGAGCACCAGCCCGCTCCAGCTGTGCAGCCAGGCCATCGACTGGCGGAACCCCTGCTTCATGCCGGCGCTCCCAACAGCCAACCAGCAGCGGCGACCAACAATGTGACGATGACGATGCCGGCAAGCGCGCGCCGTGCGCTCACCACCGCGAAGATCCAGATCACCGCCGCTGGCATCGCCAGCACGCCGATCAGGGTGGCGGCGGTCGTCGCTTCGCTACGGGCCATCGGCAGGGCACGCGCCAGTGTGTAGGCGAGCGCGGCGGCAAAGGCATAACCGCCGAACACTCCGGCGAGCACGCGCACGAGCACACCGAGGCGATAGCGGATCGATATGGCGGCCTTCATGCGCGGCGACTCGATGGTCAGAACTTGCGGCTGAACGGGCGCCAGTCGCGCCGCGCCCCCGGTGTCACGAGGACTCGTGCATGGGCGGTCGATAGCGCTGGGAGCAAAGCTGATCCGGTCAGCAGCGTGCATAACAGTCCGACCGACATTCAATCTTGCTTCCCACAATCCCGGCCCATCTCTCCGGTCGGCATTCGGCTAGTGCGAGTCACTCTCATTATCAACGAAATTGTCTCGGTGATTGGCAAAACATGGCCAGAAAAGACGTTTTCCCGTAGTGAGCGCGACCCGGGAGTCAGGAACCAGCAAATGGCCCAAGCGGCAGAAACAACGGCGCTGAAGGAGATTTTCAACGCCGCGCGCATTCGGCACATCGCCGACGAGACTCATGCCGTGTATCCGGCGTTCGATCGGGCCGCCTTTACCGCCCTGGTCACTGACGGGCTGGACGCATTATCGCTGATGGAACGGCTGCGGCGGGTGAGCGAAGCGCTGCACGCCACCTTGCCGGGCGATTATCGTACCACCCTCGACATCCTTCATCGCCTCGCGCCGCGACTGAACAGCGGTTTCGTAACGATGGTCCTGCCGGACTATGTCGCGCTTTATGGTCGCGACGATTTCCATGTCTCGATGGAGGCGTTGAAATATTTCACGGTCTTCGGCTCGTCGGAATTCGCCATGCGGCACTTCCTGAAACAGGACCCGGCGCGCAGCCTGAAGATCATGGAAGAATGGTCGCGCGACGCGAACGAACATGTCCGCCGCCTCGCCAGCGAAGGCAGCCGCCCTCGCCTGCCCTGGTCGTTCAAACTCGACGCGATCATCGCCGATCCCGCGCTGACCGGCGCGATCATCGACAATCTCAAGGCCGATCCAAGTCTGTATGTGCGCAAGTCGGTCGCCAACCATCTCAACGACGTGACCAAGGACAATCCCGCTCTGGCGCTCGACCTGATCGAGAGCTGGACGCTGGATAATCCGGCAACGGTGTGGATTGCGAAGCATGCGTTGCGCTCGCTGATCAAGAAGGGCGACCGGCGCGCGCTGACGATCGTCGGCGCGGGAAAAGCGGCCGCGATCACCGTATCGGGATTTGCGATCAGTCCGCGATCGATCGCACTGGGCGATGCCGTCACCCTGACATTCGAGCTGCGTTCGACCATCGCCGAGCGCCAGCGTCTCATCGTCGACTATGCGATCCATTATGTGAAGAAGTCGGGAAGTACCGCCGCCAAGATATTCAAACTGCGCAGTTTCGACCTCGAGGGTGGCACGACACGGCCGTTCGCACATCGCCAGACAGTGCGCGACTTCACCACGCGGACCCATCATGCCGGCCGGCACAAGGTCGAGTTGTTGGTGAACGGGCAGATCTTTGCAGAAAGCGATTTCACGCTGACACGCCCGAGCTAGTTGGCCTACGCCAATCAACCGGCGTCCAGTACTCGAAGCTCGCCTCTTGATGTTGACGGTACTGAAGTCTATTTCGTCTTTATGCGAAATAACGAATCGAATGATGACCGGGCGAATACGCTCGAGATTCTGAAGGTGCTAGCCAGCCCGGTACGGCTGGCAGTGCTGGAGTATCTCAAGGACCCTGCCGGCAATTTCTCGCCACAGGTCGATGGCGACCTGGTCCTCGACGGCGTGTGCGCGGATTTTCTGCGCGACAAGCTTGGGATCGCGGCAGCGACCGCATCGCGGCACTTGACCCTGCTCGCCGATAGCGGGCTGGTTATTGCCACGCGCAAGAAAGGCTGGACCTTCTACCGGCGTGACGAAGCGGCAATCGCGCGGTTCACTGCCGGGCTGCGAACCGGGCTTTGAGGGTGATGAACCGGCCGCCCCCCGCTCATCGCCCCCCCGCTCATCGTCCGCTCGCCTATCGTCATGTCGATGTGTTCGCGCCGAGACCTTATACCGGCAACAGCCTCGCCGTGTTCGCCGACAGCGATGGGCTCGACGCGCGGCAAATGCTGACGATCACGCAGGAGCTGCGGCATTTCGAGACCGTCTTTCTCATGCCGACCGATGAGCCCGGTCGGTTCGGCGCGCGAATCTTCGACCTGTTCGAGGAACTGCCTTTTGCCGGGCATCCGCTCATCGGCGCGGCGGCGGCGTTGCATGCGGCGGGCGACCATGCCGACCATGCGGAATGGACATTCGATCTCGTACATAAGAGCGTAACGGTCGCAACGACTCGCACAGCGGCGGGTTTCTTCGGCCTGCTTAATCAAGGGGCGGCCGAATTCCTCGGCGACGTCGCCGACCGTGACGTGGTCGCCGCTGCGTTCGGCATTGGACCGGACGACCTCGACGAAACCCTGCCGCTGGCGGTGGTGAGTACCGGGCTGAGTTATCTCATCGTACCGGTGCGGCCAGGCGTACTCGAATGCGCCCGGATCGGGGTCGATATCTCGCAGCTGGTACGAAGTTTCGGCGCGCAGTTCGCCGTACTGCTCGACGAAGCGGCGCTCGAGGTGAGGCATTGGAACAATGACGGCGTGGTCGAGGACGTCGCGACGGGCAGCGCCGCCGGCACGATCGGCGCTTATCGCCTGCGTCATTGCGGCGCGGTGTCGGGGCAGTCCTTCACGTTGAACCAGGGGCGCTTCGCCGGGCGGCCGAGCCAGTTGACCGTCCAGCCATGGGACGACGGCGACCAAGTCTCGGTCAAGGTCGGCGGCGATGTCGCGATCGTCGGTCGGGGCTGGCTCGAGGCGCTGCCGTGATCGTGCGGCCCCCCTCTCCGCTTAAGGCTGGGTTGGCTTCGGCACGCCGCTGACCTGGAAGATGCCGCCACGCTGCAGCGTGATGACATATTGGGCACCGACATCGCACTCGACCGCCCAGACGAGGTGACCGTCGACCCTATCGCGCGGCACGACGTTGACGATGCGCTGACACGGGAAGCCAGCATCCTGGATCGCGCGAAAGAAGGTCACGTGCTGCAGTGACTCGGGCAAGGCGGCGATATTCGCTTCCATCGGATCGGGACCGAGATCCTCGACCGTCACATTGGTGCCGCGCGGCGGCGGGTCGCCACAGCCGGCAAGCGCGGCGCAGGCCAGGACGATGATCATCAGTTGAGTTTTCACGACGTCACTCCTCCATATTCGTTCAGATTCCGTCGGCCGTGACGATACGCCCATCCGCCTCGAGCCGCGCGGTAAGATCGACGACGCATGCATCGAGCAGCGCGGCATCGGTCGCGCGCACGACGAAGTTCGCACCGGTGCGACCGTCACGAAAGAATGGATAGCTGCCGATCGCGACACCTTCATGCGCCCGCTCCACCGCGCCGAGCAGGTCAGCGACTTCGCTCTCCGGCACCCAGCAACCGATCGTGCGCGACAGCACGGGCAGGCCACCCTCCAGCGTACCGGTCAGTGCGTCGAGCATACCGGCGGTGATGTGCGGCACGCCGGCCATGATGAAGACGTTGCCGACCCGGATACCGGGCGCACCCGACATGCGATTCTCGATCAGGTCGGATCCTTCGGGCACGCGCGCCATACGCTTGCGCGCATCGGTCAGGCCGCCGCGCTCGGTGTAATAACGCTCCAGCACCGCGAGCGCCTTGGGATGGAACACCACGCCCACTCCGAGCGCCGCAGCGATCGCGTCGACGGTGATGTCGTCATGCGTCGGGCCGATCCCGCCGGTGGTGAAGAGATAGTCGTTGCGCGCGCGCAGAGTGTTGACCGCTTCGACGATCGCGTCGGTCTTGTCGGGTACGATGCGCACCTCGGCCAGACGGATGCCCTGGACGTTGAGCCAGGCGGCGATCTGCGCGACATTCTTGTCCTGTGTGCGGCCCGACAATATCTCGTCGCCGATCACCGCCAGCGCGGCCGTCCAGATGCGTTGCGTCATGGGGTGGGCATAGCCCGACGAACCGCCCTCGCAAAGCCCGGAGAGGCTCGCTATATCGTGTTTATGACCGACTATGTAACCGTCACCGCCGACGCCCCACTGGGCCGGACCGGCGCCATCAAGCTGCACGGACGCGACGCGTTCGACGGCATGCACAAGGCCGGACGCCTTGCCGCCGAAACGCTCGACATGATCGTGCCGCATGTCGTGCCCGGGGTGACCACCGGCGAGCTGGACGACCTGATCCGCAATTTCATCGCAGCGGGCGGCGGCATTCCCGCGACGCTTGGCTATCGTGGCTACACGCATGCGAGCTGCATTTCGATCAACCATGTCGTGTGCCACGGCATTCCCGGCATCAAGACGCTGAAAAGCGGCGATATCGTCAATATCGACGTGACGCCGATCGTCGATGGCTGGCACGGCGATTCAAGCCGCATGTATCTGGTCGGCGACGTGCCGATCAAGGCGAAGCGGCTGGTCGACGTGACCTATGAATGCCTGATGCTCGGCATCGAACAGGCCAAGCCAGGGAACACGATGGGCGATGTCGCGCATGCGATCCAGACCCATGCCGAGAAGCACCGCTTCGGCGTCGTGCGCGATTTCTGCGGCCATGGCCTCGGCCGGCTGTTCCATGACGCACCCGAAGTGGTCCATGTCGGCCGCCCCGGCACCGGCCCGGAACTACGCCCAGGCATGATCTTCACGATCGAACCGATGATCAATATCGGCCGCCCCGACGTGAAATTGCTCGACGACGGCTGGACCGCCGTGACGCGCGACCGCTCGCTATCGGCGCAGTTCGAGCATTCGATCGGCATTACCGATGAGGGCAATGAGATCTTCACGGTCAGCCCGGGCGGATTCCACCAGCCGCCTTACTGAGCGAGTTCAGCCGCAGCCTATCGTACTAACGGCATAACGGGCGATCGCCGCGTCTTCTGTCATGATCGTCGCACCCTCGACCATGGCTTGGGCAACAATCATCCGGTCGAACGGATCGCCATGAATCCGTTCCAGTCTGGCCAGCGCGATGAGATGACTGTTCGCGATATCGAGTTGAACGAAACCCCGCTGGGCGAATACGGTAAGAGCATCACCGACGTCGATGTCCAGTTTTCCGGTGCTGATCTTTATCGCCATTTCCCATGGCGATGCCGGACTGAACAATATCTCGTTCCTACGATCATTGATCAAGGTCCGCGCTTTTACACCGAGCTTGGGTAGATCGAATATCCACCAGATTAGTGCGTGGGTATCGAGCAACAGCCTCATCGATCGGGCGGAAAGATATCGGCATCGAACGTCGCTTCGATCTCGGGCGGCCATGTGTCAAAGTCGTCGGCGATCCAGCCACGCCCCTTAAGAGCGCCAGGTTTGCGAAAATTCGCATCGGGTTCTGGCGCGCGGAGTTCCGCGACCTTCTTGCCGCGAGACATGATATCAAAATTCTCGCCCGCAGCGACGCGTCGAAGATAGTCGCTCAGCTTGCCGCGTAGCTCGCGGACTCCGACAATGGTGGCGTGCACGGTCATCGCTTCATCCTTCGTGTCTACATAATGTAGTCACAAATTCGTCAGCAATCAATCCTGCCTCAAAAGCAGGCAGTACCCGCCTCATGCACGCACGTTAGGCATTCCTTAAGCGCATTTCGGCCCATCCACAGCGTGCGCTGCCCCTCGCGCGACTGGCACGCTTGTTGTAAGACGCGCGGCAGGAATGAGGCGCTTTCGCCGGGAGCAGGGGCAAGTACGCGTGAAAAAGATCGAGGCGATCATCAAGCCGTTCAAGCTGGATGAGGTGAAGGAAGCGCTGCACGAAGTCGGAGTGTCGGGCATCACGGTGACCGAGGCGAAGGGTTTTGGCCGGCAAAAAGGCCATACCGAACTCTATCGCGGTGCCGAATATGTCGTCGATTTCCTGCCCAAGGTGAAGCTCGAAGTCGTTGTCGAGGACAGCCTGGCCGAGCGTGTGGTCGAGGCGATTGCCGCGGCGGCGCAGACCGGGCGGATCGGCGACGGCAAGATCTTCGTCATTCCGGTCGAGACCGCGCTGCGCATCCGCACCGGAGAGCGCAACGACGACGCCATCTAGGCAGTTCGAAGGAATTTGACGCGCTGCAACATTGTGTGACAGCAGGCGCTGTGCACGTAACATGATTCTCCGGGAGACCGGAGTGACTATCGACCACGAAAGGGCATGGGATATTATGGCGAATTCGGCGAACGACGTCCTGAAGAAGATCAAGGATGAGGAGATCGAGTGGGTCGATCTGCGATTCACCGATCCCAAGGGTAAGTGGCAGCATCTCACGATGGTCGCGGGCGTCGTCGGTGAAGATGAACTGACCGACGGTTTCATGTTCGACGGATCGTCGATCGAGGGCTGGAAGGTGATCAACGAATCCGACATGATCCTGAAGCCGGATCTGGATGCGATCTATATCGATCCGTTTTCGGCCACGCCGATGCTGATCCTGATCTGCGACATTGTCGAGCCGGCGACCGGCGAACTCTATGCCCGCGATCCGCGCTCTACCGCGAAGCGCGCTGAGGCGTACCTCAAGACCACCGGCATCGGCGACACCGTCTATGTCGGCCCGGAAGCCGAATTCTTCATGTTCGACGATGTGAAGTTCGAGAACAGCTATTCGACGAGCTATTACAAGATCGACGATATCGAACTGCCGACCAACACCGGCACCACCTATGAAGGCGGCAATATGGGCCATCGCCCGCGCGCCAAGGGCGGTTATTTCCCAGTCGCACCGGTCGATAGCGCGGTCGATATCCGTGGCGAGATGGTCTCGACCATGCTCGAAATGGGCCTGCCCTGCGACAAGCACCATCATGAGGTCGCCGCGGCACAGCATGAGCTTGGCCTGACCTTCGGCACGCTGACCACCACCGCCGATCGCATGCAGATCTACAAGTACGTCGTGCATCAGGTCGCTCATGCTTACGGCAAGACCGCGACCTTCATGCCCAAGCCGATCAAGGAAGATAACGGCTCGGGCATGCACACCCATTTGTCGATCTGGGAAGGCAGCAAGCCGCTGTTCGCCGGCAATGGTTATGCCGGTCTGTCCGACACCTGCCTCTACTTCATCGGCGGGATCATCAAGCACGCCAAGTCGGTGAATGCCTTCACCAACCCGACCACCAACAGCTACAAGCGGCTGGTGCCGGGTTATGAAGCGCCGGTGCTGCTCGCTTATTCGGCACGCAACCGCTCGGCATCGTGCCGCATTCCTTACGGCACCGGGCCCAAGGCGAAGCGCGTCGAAGTGCGCTTCCCCGACGCGATGGCCAATCCGTATCTCTGCTATGCGGCCTTGTTCATGGCTGGCCTGGACGGCATCCAGAACAAGATCCATCCCGGCGAAGCGATGGACAAGAACCTGTACGACCTGCCGCCGGCAGAGCTCGCCCAGGTCCCGACCGTATGCGGTTCGCTGCGCGAGGCACTGGAAAGCCTGGCTGCCGATCACGACTATCTGCTTAAGGGCGACGTCTTCTCCAAGGAGCAGATCGAATCCTATATCGAGCTGAAGTATCAGGACGTGGCGCGCTGGGAAATGACCCCGAGCCCGGTCGAATTCGACATGTACTACAGCTACTGATCCTTGCCGGTCAGCACGCGATCAAGGGCGCCCGGAATGATCCGGGCGCCCTTTTTCGTTGCGTGATCAGCGCTCGATCAGATCGATCATCATCCTCGCGGCGACCATCGCGCCGTCGCCGCGAATCGTGCCGGCGACTTCGGTCGCTCGGGCCCGCGTCTCCGGAGCCAGGGCAATACCGAGTGCGTCCGAGAGCGAATCCAAAGTCGGGACCGGGCCGTCATGCGCCGCGCCGATGCCTAGTTCGGCCACGCGCCTCGCCCAAAAAGGCTGATCGACGACCTGAGGCACGACCACCTGCGGCGCGCCGGCACGGGCGGCAGTGGTGGTCGTACCAGCGCCGCCGTGATGGACGACGGCGGCGACCCGGCAGAACAATGCTTGCTGGTTGACCTCCGCGATCGCGAGACAGTCTTCGCGATCATCGACCTGTGCCAAGTTGGCCCAGCCGCGGGCAAGGATCACACGATGACCTTGCGCGCGAACTGCTTCGATCGCGATCCTGGCGGCGTCGCCCGGCGTGCCTCCCGCCACGCTCATCGCCATGCTGCCAAAGCCGATATAGACCGGCGGCGGACCCGCATCGAGAAACGCGGCCAGATCGACCGGCAAGGGGCGATCGTCGGGCAGGATCCACGCGCCGGTCTGCACGGCATCGATCATATCGGTCGCCTGCCAGGCACCAAGCACCGGGTCCGACGCGAGCCATGGCCGGCGCGTGAAGATGTGGTCGCGAACATTATCGACCAGGGGCAGGCCGATCGAGGCGCGGTGCGTGTTGACCGCCTCACCGAACAGCGCCTGCTTTGCCTCGATGTTGAACGTCCAGAGCGCTCGATTGTCGGTCATCCCGGGCGGATGTGGCTGACCGGGATATTCGAAGGGCGGATGATGAGGCGATGGCAGGAGGAGCGGGCAGAAAACCGCACAGACAAAGGGTATGCCCAATGTCTCGGCCACCGCCCGAGCGGCGGCGACGGAGGGAAACAGACCAGTCGCGACGATTGCATCGCAGCCTGTGGCGGCGGCGGCCATCACCTCGAACTGTGCCGCGACCATCACGGCCGCGAGCCGGGGCAAGCCGAGCCCCGACTCCTTCGCCGTCTGCACCCAGTCCCGCACCGAAGAGAAGGCCGGTACCAACGGCAGCCCGGCGCGATTCAGCAGTTCGGCAAACTCTGCTTCCGGCGGCGCACACACGATCGCCTCCGCGCCGAGCGATTGCAGGCCGGCACCCAACGCCGCCAGCGGCTCGATATCGCCGCGTGAGCCATAGCTCGATAACAAAACACGCATTTCAACACTCCCATATCCAAGAAAAAACGATCTGGACGGCGATCAGCGGCCGATCATGTCGATCAGCATCTGCGCCGCCACCGCCGCTCCATCGGCATGGACCAGGCCCGCGACATGAGCCGCTCGGGTGCGAGTTTCGGGGGCCAGCGCGATTGCCAGCGAGGTCGAAAGCGTCTCGATAGTCGGCGTCGGGCCGTCATGTCCGGCACCGATCCCAAGTTCGGCGACGCGCGCAGCCCAATAGGGCTGGTCTCCGATCTGGGGGATGATCACCTGCGGCGCTCCGGCACGCCCGGCGGCGGTTGTCGTGCCGGCACCGCCATGATGAATAACCGCGGCGACCCGGCCGAACAGCGCCTGCTGGTTTACCTCTCCAACGAGGAAGCAATCCTGCTGATCATCTCCCAGCGTCAGATCGGCCCAACCGTGTAACAGGATGGCACGACGGCCCTGCGCGCGGATCGCTGCGACGGCGACCTGTGCGGCGTCGCGCGCGGCCTGCATCGGCATGCTGCCGAAACCGACATAGACCGGCGGCGAACCGGCATCGAGGAACGCCAGCAACTCGGCCCGAAGTGGCCGTTGATCCGGTAGGATCCACGCCCCGGTCTGCACCACCTCGCGCAGGTCGGTCGGCTGCCACGGGCTCAGCACCGGATCCGATGCCAGCCATGGGCGATCGGTGAAGACATGGTCGCGGACATTGTCGATCGGCGGCAGGCCGATCGATATGCGCAGCGCGTTTATCCCGCCGCCGAATATCGCATTCATCGTCTCGACGTTCAGGTCCCATAGCAGCCGGTTGTCGGTCACCTCGGCTGGAACGGGATGACCCGGAAATGGCTGCGGCCGGTGCTGAGTGGATGGCAGCCAGATCGGGCAATAAGTCGCATAGACATAACGGATGCCAAGCCGCTCGGCCACAGCTTGCGCAGCTGCGGTGGAGGGAAACAGGCCCGTCGCGAGGATCAGGTCGCATCCCCGGGCTGCCGGGAGAAGCGCCTCATATTGCGCGGCGACGATCTCGGCCGCGCGCGTCGGCAAATCGACCGCCGCCTTGTTTTCCAGCGCCTTGGTCACCCATTCGCGCACCGACGAAAAGGCCGGCACCAGCGGCACGCCCGCACGATCCAGCAGGTCCGCGAAGTCGCGATCGGGTGGCGCACAGACCAGCGCCTCCACGCCGATCGCCTGCAACCGAACCGCGAGTCCAACCAACGGCTCGACATCGCCACGCGACCCATAAGTCGTTAACAATACGCGCATTTCGTTACTCCCATTTCTTGAGCTGGGTAACGTTCATGGCGCATGACCGGGGTCTTGCCGCAAGCCCCCCGGTCCGCTATACGCTTCTAGTGGGAAGCAAAGGGCCTTCCCGTCCCCCTATCGCCGCCGATCGATCAGCCGCTTACGAGGCGGTAGCTGGTGCCTTGCGACACAGTGCTGATCCCTATCGGGACTTTAGGCTGGGCTCGGCAAAGGCCGGCGGCGCGAAATCGAACAGATCTCCGCGATAGGTTTCCACCACCTGGCTGAACGGCGTACCGTCCGGCAGACTGAGCGTCGCGCGATGTTCGATCACGTGGTCGGGAATGACGACGGTTGCGCCATCTTCAGGCGCGATGGCCGTTGTCCGCTGGTCCCAATCGGCCGGCAAGGGTGACCATAACAATATCGCCGACAGCGTTTGGCGGCGAAAATGAAGGCCCTTCACCGCGCGGCCGAACGAAATGTCGCTCTCGTCGAGCGCGGCGTTCATCGCCGGCGTCAGGCGCGACGGGACGTACCAATTGTCCGCCTCCGACAGGATATGCGCGCCGCAGCGCAAGCGCACCCGGCGATAGCGGATCGGTTCGTCGGCGCCGATGCGCAACGCAGTGCGCTGTTCGGGTGCGATCGCCTTGGTCACATCGCGCACCCGCTCGGCGACGATCGTCGTCCCCGGCGCGGCAAGCCTGTGTCTTGCACACCAGTCGTCGAGCGTGAGCGTCGCACTGTCATGACTGAGCAATGTCGCGTTGAGCGACTGCAACAGAGCGAGGATCTCGACCCGGGCGAGCGGCGTGTTGGACCATGATACTTCCTTCGCCGCAGCGGCGGATGACTGAGCGAGCATAGCGACAAGGGCGAGGCCCAGAGAGTATCTCAAGCGATCGTCCTTCTTCGTCAACGAGAGCAGCCGGCCTCCGGAGAGCCTGGCCAGCCACTTTAAGGAACTGCCGGCGCTGCGGGGAGTCATGTTGAGGCCATGACAGGAGCCCCTCATGACTCTCAAAGCCCTCGCCCTGAATTGCACACTCAAGGCCGATACATCGCAGGAGTCCTCGACCGATGCGATGATTGCGGTGGTGAAGACCGCATTCGAGGCCAAGGGCGTGATGGTGACCGAAACGGTCCGCGTCGCCGCGCTCGACATCAAGCCTGGTGTCACGTCCGACGAGGGCGATGGCGACCAATGGCCGGCGTTGCGCGAGAAGATCCTGGCGCACGACATTTTGATATTCGGCGGGCCGATCTGGATGGGGCAGATCGGTAGTGTCGCCAAGCGCGTGCTTGAGCGGATGGATGCGTTCCTCGACGAAACCGACGATCAAGGCCGCATGCCGAGTTATTCCAAGATCGCGGTCGCAGCGATCGTCGGCAATGAGGACGGCGCGCATTTTTCCACCGCGCAACTATTCCAGTCGTTGAACGATACCGGCTGGACGATCCCGGCGGTCGGGGCAATCTATTGGGTCGGCGAAGCTTATGGATCGGTCGATTTCAAGGAGTTGAAGAAGACGCCGGAGATCGTGAGCAAGACCGCCGGAATGCTGGCCGGAAACGCGGCGCATTTGGCCGGGTTGCTGAAGGACAAGCCTTATCCGGGTTAAGGCCGTGTGGTTGCGCGCCATGCAAAAGATGCTTCCTCGGCGAAAACCGGGGAAGTGAGATCTTTAGGCCGAGCTATGGAATCAGCACCGTCGCACCCTTGGTCTCGCCCGCTTCGAGCGCGCGATGAGCATCGGCAACGTCTTCCAGCGCGAAGGTCTGGCCGATCTCCGCGGTGATCGCGCCCTTGGCGAGCATCTCGAATACGCGATCGAACCCGGCTTTGCGTTCTTCGACGGTGACGTAATAGTCGAACATGGTCGGGCGCGAGACGAACAGCGAGCCACGGCGCGCCAGGATGGCGAGATCGACGCCATCCACCGCGCCGCCGGCATTGCCATAACTGACGATCAACCCGCGCCGCGCGGTTGAGGCGAGCGAGATTTCCCACGTCGCCTTGCCGATCCCGTCGAACACCACCGACACGCCCTTGCCATCGGTGATCGCCCTCACCTCTTTCGCGACATCGACCAGTTTGTGGAGCAGGACATGATCGGCACCGGCGGCGCGCGCCTGTGCCGCTTTCTCCTCCGTGCCGACCGTACCGATCACCGTGGCGCCGACCGCCTTCAACCAGCCAACGAGCAAATGGCCGACACCACCCGCTGCCGCATGGACCAGCACCGCCTGGCCGCGCTCGACCTTGGCACAGCGCTCAACTAGATATTCGGTCGTACCGCCCTTGAGCAGCAGCGCCGCGGCGGTCCGGTCATCGACACTGTCGGGCAGCTTGATAAGCTGATCGGCGGGAAGGTTGCGATCAGTCGAATAAGCCCCGCGAGCCGGGCCGAAGGTACCGACGCGCTCGCCGATCGCGAGGCCGGTCACGCCCTCTCCCAACGCCTCGACAATGCCGACCGCTTCGCCGCCGAGGCGACCGGGCATCTCGATCGGATACAGGCCGCTACGGTGATAGGTGTCGATGAAGTTGAGCCCCACCGCTGTATTGCGCATGCGCACCTCGCCGGGACCAGGCGGTGGGAGATCCACATCCACCCATTCGATCACTTCCGGGCCGCCGGTACGAGTGATTTGAGCAATGCGCGCCATCGATCGATCTCCTGACAAGGTGGGTTGCAGATAGGTGCTGAGTTTCAGGTTGCAACCGACCGTCGCTGCCGCCATTTAAGCAGGCGAAACATACCGCAGGTTCAAAAATCGGAGAGCGACGATGAAGAGCTACCTCAAGCATTATATCGATGGCGCATGGGTCGATAGCGAAGGTGGCGAGCGCCATGAGGTGATCGATCCCTCGACCGAACAGCCGGTGAGCGAGATCACGCTTGGCACGCAGGCGGATGTCGACAAGGCCGTGGCTGCTGCGAAAAAGGCCTTTGCCAGCTATTCGCAGACCAGCGTCGACGAGCGTATCGCGCTGCTCGGCCGCGTGATCGAAGAGTATAAGGCGCGCATGCCCGATCTGGCGGCGGCGACGAGCGAGGAAATGGGCGCGCCGATCGGCTTTGCGACCATGGCGCAGGCACCCGCCGGCCTGGGCTATTTTCTCGGCACGCTAAAGGCGCTGCAGGAATTCAGCTTCTCGGAGCAAGTCGGCAAGAACCGCGTGGTGCACGAGCCGCTCGGCGTGGTCGCGATGATCACGCCGTGGAACTGGCCGCTCAACCAGATCTGCGCCAAGGTCGCCCCTGCCCTTGCCGCTGGCGATACGATGATCCTGAAGCCATCCGAGGAAGCACCGGGCTGTGCGATGATCCTCGCCGAAATCCTCGACAAGGCCGGCGTGCCGGCGGGCGTGTTCAACCTGGTCAATGGCGATGGCCCGGGCGTTGGCGCGGCACTCTCGAAGCACAAACATGTCGATATGGTCAGCTTCACCGGCTCGACCCGCGCCGGCATCGCGGTAGCCCAAGCCGCCGCCGCGACGGTCAAGCGCGTGCATCAGGAACTTGGCGGCAAGGCGCCCAATCTCGTGCTGGAAGGTGCCGACCTCGCCACCGTGCTGCCGCCGACGGTGCAAGGCGTGCTCGCCAATAGCGGCCAGAGCTGTATCGCACCGACTCGGCTGCTGGTGCACAGGAGCCAGGCCGGCGAAGCGACGCAGATCGTCAAATCGATCATGGGAGCGGTCACGGTCGACGCCGCATCGGTGATGGGCGCGCATATCGGCCCGGTGGTCAACAAGGCGCAATATGAGAAGATCCAGGGACTGATCCAGTCCGCGATCGACGAGGGTGCGACCCTGGTCACCGGCGGCATGGGACGACCCGACGGGCGCAATGCCGGATTCTTCATCAAGCCGACCGTGTTCGCCGACGTGACGCCGGAGATGCGCATCTATCGCGAGGAGACATTCGGTCCGGTCGCGACGATCACCACCTATGACGATGGCGATCAGGCGATCGAGATGGCCAACGACACCGATTATGGTCTGTCGGCAACGATCTCCGGCGATCCCGCCGCCGCCGCCAAGATCGCGCCGAAACTGCGCGCGGGCCTCGTCACGATCAACGCCTGGAGCGGCGGCGGCGGCACGCCGTTCGGCGGTTACAAGCAATCGGGCAATGGCCGCGAGGGTGGCAAATACGGACTGGCCGACTTCATGGAATTGAAAACCATCGTCGGCGAACCGGCGTAACGCGGCATGGCGATCATCATCGATGTATTGATGCCGGCGGCGGGTAGCGAATATGGCGCTGCCGCCGGTTCTATCCTGGACGGTTATCGCGCCGCGTTCGGCGAACGCGGCATGACTCTTCGTCCACGACCCTGGGATCTGGGGCCAGGCGATGGCGATGCGACACTGGCATTGTTCGCCTGGGGTTATCATCTCGATGTCGGCCGCTGGCAGGCGATGCTGGCGGCGTGGCCGGCGGACCGGCCATTGTTCAACGCGGCGGCTTTGCTCGCCTGGAACACACGCAAGACCTATCTCGCCGAGCTCGAAGCCAACGGCATCCCGATCGTACCGAGCCGGTTCGGACACGCCGACACGGCCAGTATCGCCGCCGCCTTCGACCATTTCGGCGGTGAGGAACTGGTGATCAAACCGCAAGTGTCGGGCGGCAGCCACCGCACAGTACGTGTCGGGCGCGGCGATCCGGTCGAGCCGCTCGACGATGCGATCATCCAGCCCTTCGTCGCCGCCGTGTCGGGCGAAGGCGAACTGTCCTTCCTCTACATCGCCGGGCAATTCAGCCATGCGGTACGCAAGGTCGCCGCGGCGGGCGATTTCCGTATCCAACCGCAATTCGGCGGGATCTTCACGCGCTTCGCTCCTGAAGCCGAACAGCGCGACCTGGCCGACCGGATCATCGCCGCCTTGCCCGAACCCGCGCTTTACACACGGGTCGACCTGTTGCGGCTGGCCGATGGCAATCTGGCGCTGATGGAACTCGAGGCGATCGAGCCCGATCTCTATCCGCATCTCGAACCCGAATTGCCCGCCCGTCTCGCGAACGCGCTCGGCAACGAACTGGGGATCAATGCACCGGCCATGTCCACATGAGCAGCGGTACGCCGACCAGCAACACCATCACCGATAGCGGCGCGCCCAGCCGCGCATAATCACCGAACTTGTAACCGCCCGGCCCCATCACCAGCGTATTGCACTGGTGGCCGATCGGGGTCAGGAAATCGCACCCCGCGCCGACCGCGGTCGCCATCAGGAAAGCCTCTGGCCGATATCCGAGATCACCGGCAAAGGTCGCGGCGATCGGCGCCATTACCAGCACCGTCGCGGCATTGTTGAGGAACGGCGTCACCGCCATCGCCGCCGCGAGGATCAGCGCGACCGCGCCCCAGGGCGGCAGCGTCGCCGCAGTCGAGGACAGCCAGGTCGCGATGACGTCCGATGCGCCGGTCGTGCGTAGCGAATCGCTGACCGGAATCAGCGCGCCGAGCATGATCAGGATCGGCCATTCGACATGGTCGTACGCCTCGCGCACGGGCAACGCGCCGCTGGCCATGACCAGTCCGGCCGCCGCGAAAAAGGCGACCGCCACCGGCACATAACCGGTGGCGGTTGCGACCATCGCAACGGCCAGGATCGCGATCGGCAACCAGCCGCGCCGCGAACTGCCGAGCCGCAGCGCGCGTTCGGCGAGCGGCAAGCAGCCGAGATCGCGTAAGCGCTCGGGCAATAATGTAAGCGGCCCCTGAAGCACGACGACGTCCCCGGCAGCGAGTATGGTGTCGCCGAGCCGCTTGACCAGTCGTGTCCCCTGCCGTGACACGGCGATCAGGTTGATGCCATAATGCCGCTGCAGACGCATGCGTCCGGCGGTCTGGCCGACCAGCAGCGACTCTGCGCCGATCACCGCTTCGATTACGCCGATTTCTTCACCCTCGCTGCCTTCGGGTACATCGCGTTCCTGGCCTTCGAGCGCGAGTTTGTCCTTGGCGATGACGCGCTCCAGTTCCTCAGGATCGCCGCCGATAATCAGGATGTCGTCCTCGCGCAGCGCGGTATTGGGCAATGGCGCACTGCGCATGCCCGCGCGCAGGATCGCTGTGATCGTAACCTCGCGGTCGTGGCGGTCGAGGAATGCCGAAACCGTCTCGCCGATCGCGGGCGACCCTTCGGCAATCGCCGCCTCGGTCACATAGCCCTTGATGTCGAGCGCCTCGCCCATGGTCGGCGCCGCCCGCCGATCGCGCGGCAGCAGGCGATAACCGAAGCGCAGGAAGATCAGTCCCATTACGGTCAGGCCCAGCCCTACCGGGGCATAGTCGAACATGCCGAACGGTTGTCCGGTCATCTGTTCGCGCACCCGGCTGACGATAATGTTGGGCGATGTACCGACCAGCGTGATCAGCCCGCCAAGCAGCGAGGCGAAGGCCATCGGCATGAGGAAGACCGACGGGCTGGTGTCCGATTTCTTGGCCATCTGGAACGCCGCGGGCATCAGCATCGCCAGCGCGCCGATATTCTTGACGAAGCCCGAGGCGAACCCGACCGACGCGGTCAGCACGAGCAATTGCGTGCGCACCCGCGTCACATGTTTCGACACGAAGGACAGCGCCATCTCGATCACGCCCGAGCGCTGCACCGCCGCCGAGATGACCAGGGCCGAGCCGACGATGATGACGATGTCGTCGGAGAAACCCTTGAATGCTTCCTTGGGCGCGACGATGCCCAGTGCCAGCGCGGCGAGCAGCGCGATGATTGCGACCACATCGTAACGGAATTTACCCCAGATGAAGAGCGCCATCATGCCGATGAGCGTGGCGATCGACAGATATTGGGGCAGCGTCATCCGGCCTCGCGCGATGATGAAAGATGGCAGTCAAACTCGCGACATCGCAACAATGTCCCTGGTCGGGGCTGGCATTCGCCAAATATCGCGGGCAACGCGTGATCCATGGCGATCGAAACCCTCATTGCGCGCTT
Organism: Sphingomonas sp. So64.6b; assembly: GCF_014171475.1. Classification (NCBI taxonomy): domain Bacteria; kingdom Pseudomonadati; phylum Pseudomonadota; class Alphaproteobacteria; order Sphingomonadales; family Sphingomonadaceae; genus Sphingomonas; species Sphingomonas sp. So64.6b. The sequence continues at coordinate 1,005,827 of NZ_CP048817.1, read as the reverse complement.
TGGCCTCGCCGCGGTCTTTTTCGGCGCGGGGATCGAAGGTGAGACGATGGTCGTCACCGGCGGGCTGCTCGCGCATGACGGGCTGCTGCCGCTGGCCGGCGTGGCGATCGCCGCTGCGGCGGGATCGTTCGTCGCCGACCAATTATTCTTCGCGATCGGGCGGCGCTTCCGCGAACATCCGCGCGTCAAGCGGATCGAGGCACGTCCGGCATTCGCCAGGGCTCTCGCCCTGTTCGAACGGCATCCGACCGCGTTCGTGTTCGGTTTCCGCTTTCTCTACGGACTGCGCACGGTCAGCCCGATGGCGATCGGCACGTCGGCGATCAGGACACGCAAGTTCGCCGCGCTCAATGCGGCTGCGGCAATGCTGTGGGCGGTGTTGTTCACCGGTATCGGCTATGTCTTTGCCGACGGGATCGAGCGGTTGTTCGGCAAGATAAAATCAGTCGAACATGTTGTGATCGGCGTGCTGGCCGTGGCGGTGATTGTGGCGCTGGCGATCCATTTCTTCCGACGACGCAGCCTTCTGGCCGCTTAGCGCACCGAGCATTGAATCGGGTCGATTCATGCTGGACGGCAACCGCTTGGGTAACGACCCCTGTTCTCTTAGTAACTGATATATAAAGATTTATAAAGGTATCTCGCCGAGGCGGTGGCGAGAGATATGCAACATTACCGGTGTCCGATATCTCCCGCCGCTCCGTCGACCGGATTGCCGCCAGCAGTGATTCAACCGTGACACCGGATCGGGCAGATCATCCCTTGCCGGCCTTATACCGGTGCGCTTTTTCTTATCGTCGGAAAACTGCTTCGGCACCGCGCGATCAGCGCCATGCCCCGGCATGACCTGAGTCATCCACCTCGCGCTTCTGATAAAGCCTGGTGCTCTAATAATCCTTCGACACGCGCACATTGGCGCTTTGCCGCCCGATCGTTGAGATACTCGACAGCAGCGACAGCCAGCGCGTGACCTGGAATTCCACCTGCGTCGCGGAATAACCCTGCCCATCGGTGATGATCTCCGCGAACAGGCGCCGGGTGATATATTTACCCGCTGCGACCGAGGTGCCCTGCCCGGTCTGCGGGTCGGCTGGCAGGATACGCAGTCGGTCGAGCCCGGCGGCACGGCGCACCGCGTTGATCGGATTGAGCCCGCCCTTGCCATCCTGCAGCGCCGCCACCGCCGCCGCGAGTTGCAGCGCTTCAGGGGCTGACAGGTTGGTGATCGACGTTCCGAACAACAGGCGCGACAGCAACTCGTCTTCGGGCAGCGCGGGAACGCTGGAGAAGCTGATCTCCGGCTTCAGCGCGTTGCCGGTAACGCGGATCGTCGCGCGCAGCCCGGTCGAATCGGCATTGGCGGCAATGTCGAGCGACGGATTTGCCGGGACTTCTCCTGCGAAGAGGATGATCCCGCGTTCGAGTTCGAATTCGCGGCCGGCGAATTCGTAATCGCCGCGGATCAAGTCGGCGCGGCCGGTGATCGCGGGATTTTCGGGGACGCCACCGATCTTCAGGTCGGCCGACCATTCGCTGGCCAATCCGAGCCCGCTGACCGTGAGCCGGTTCGGCGCGCGCGCGTGGATATCGAGTCGCCACGGCTTGCTCGGCACAAGATCGCCATCATCGTCGCCGCCCGGCACGTTGATCTCTCGGATGTTGAGGCGCGGCACGGCGCTGGCCGCGGTCGCCTGGCCGAGCCGGTAGCGGCTCTTGTCGAGCACGACATCGCCCGAGATGACACCGCCCGACCCGTCCGATTTGAAGCTGAGCGGACCGGTGACGGTCGCTGCGATATCGTCGCGGTTGATCAACTGGGCGCTTTCCGCGCGCATGTTGAGGTCGATGCCAAAGCCACGCGCCGCGGCGAGATCGAACGTGCCGGTACCCGACACGCGCCCGCCCTTGCCGGCATCGGCACCGAAGCTGTCGATCACCAGTTTCGATCCGCCGAAACGGCCCCGCGCCTGGACATTGGTCAGCACCGTACCGGTCGTGCCGCTTTCGATCTTCGCGCCGTTCGCCTGAAGGACGCCGCGGATGCGCGGATCATCGATCGTACCGCTGAGATCGGCGCCGATCGCAACCGGGCCGGTCAGGTCGAACAATTCGATATTGGCGAGCCGCCATAGCGTATCGGCGGGTCCGTTATAACGCAGCTGGGCGAAGAGCGGCGCTTTGGCGAGCCGCGTTGCGAGATCGCCCGAGCCGAGCGGAGTCAGTTGCGCCTGTGCGCGGCCGACGGTCTTGCCACCGCTTGCCATGGTCGCGCGGGCGACCGCCTTGTTGGGCTGGAGTACCGCGGCGATGCCGACATCGATCGGCTGCGAGGACAGGACGAGGCCGGAGCGGGTCAGGCCACGCACCGTCATATCCATCCGCCCGGTCGGCGCCTGCCCCTCCCCCTGGGCGAAGACCAGCTTGCCCGATGCGCTGCCGCCAAGGCCAAGGCCGGGGAAACCGATGTCGAGGATCGCCAGCGGCATGCGCGTCAGGCCGGCGTCGATCGCGCTCGACCGGCCAGTGAAGCGCCCGGCGATCTGCGCCTCGCCACCGGCAAAACTGAGTTTGGCGGGGGCAAGGCGCCAGCCATCCCCGTCGCGCGTGAAGATCGCCGGGGTGATCAGTTTCAACGGACGGCGGTCAAGCGTGCCCTGGGCCGAGACGTTGTAACTGTCAGGCGTGACCTGAATCACCGACTGGATGTCGAAGGCGCGGCCGCGCGAACCGGCGACCGACACCTTGATCTGCCCGACCCCGCCACGCAGCGTCGCGTTACCGGCGAAGCGCCCGATGGTCAGCGCACCGCGCCTCAGGCCATTGCCGGTCGCGGTCGCCTCGATCGAGGTGCCGGCAGGATCGAGCAACGCAACGAGATCGATATGCCCGCGCCGCAACGTGATCATCTCCGCCAGCTTGGCCGACGCGGCGTCGAGATGCGCCTCGATCCGCTGCACGGTACCAACCGGCCGCAACAACAACTCGCCCGAAATGCCACCGCCCGCGACCGCGAGGCGGCCGTTGAAACCGCCATCGGCCACTTGCAGCGAACCGTTCAACCGGGTGCCGCTGACATCAAGCTGCTGGATCGCGATCGTCGCATCCTGGCCGGGCGGCAACAGGATCGCGCCATTGCCGGTGAACGGCCCAAGCCGGGATCCACCGCGTGCGGTGAAGGCGAAACCCTGTGGCGTCGGGTCGAGATGCGCGACGACGTTGGTCAGGCCCATCGTCTCATTGGGGTGTTCGAATACCAGGTCGAGCGTTGGTTTTTCGATCCGCCCGTCGAGCTTGATGGTGAACGGGCCATAGGTCGCCTGACGTCCGCTGCCTTCGAAATAGAAGGTCCCGTCGCGGCGGCGGAAACCAGTGCCGGTGATGCGGATCTGCGGTGCGGTCAGCACCAGCCCCTTGAAGTGGAGGATGCCGTCGGGCGTGCGTTCGAGCCCGGTGACGATTCGCGGCAGGCCGCCGGCGAGCGAACGGAAGAACGCATTGTCGAGCCGCACCATCTGCGCGGTGCCGGTGCCGATGATGCGCAGGCCCTTGCCGTTGGGACCAGGCACCGCCTGCAGCTTGGACGTGACATCGACGATGCCAAGGCCGGGGATCAGGTAACGGCCGAGCGCGCCGTTGATGCCGACTTCGTAGCGACCGGTCTTGAGATCGAGGATCAGGTTGATCCGCCCGGTCAGCTTGTCGGAGCGCAGGCGCAGATTATCGCCGGTGACGAACGCGCTGGTCACGCGCAACACACCGTCGAGCGTCAGGTTGCGCAAGATGCCGCCGGCGACATCGCCGACCCCGGTGACGCGCACCGCGCTGAACTTGACCGGCACGAGGATCGGCGATTTCGAAAAGCGCCCCTTGCCCGCCGCACGTGCAACCTCGAAGCCGTTCTGGTCGAAAGCGAAGCGGTCGGCGGTCAGGCGATAATCGAACGCAGCGGTGGCGAAGGCGCCGTCGAGGATCGCGCGCAGTTCGATATTGCGTCCGCTCATATTGGGAAACAGCGCGGGCGGATGCAGCAGCCGGGCGGCGATGCGCACGTTACGATAGGCGCCCTCGGCAAGATCGATCACGCCGGTGGTGTCGACGCTCAGCGCGGCGGTGCGCAGCGCGAGCGTGCCGTCGAGCCGGCGATTGGCCAAGGTGGCGGCGCCGTTGACGGTGATGCGCGGGCTGGTCAGGCGCATCAGCTTGCCCTTGGTGAAGGGAGCCGGCGTCAGCGTGCCGGAAAGCGAATAACTGCCCGCCTTGTTGCCGAGCTTCAGATCGATCGCACGGACATCGCCGATATCGCCCTGTGCGCTGCCCTGCCATGTCTTCCACGTGCCGTCGCCAGCGACGTCGAGCGAGATCGGCCGCGCAATGCCGATCATCTTTGCGAGAACGCCGTCGGCAGTGCCGCGCGCGCGCACGCCGATGTCGAACCGGTCGCGATCAGGCTCGGCGTCAAGCTTGAGATTCAGTGTATCACTGCCCGCGACGACAGCCGCGAGATCGACCAGCGCCCGCCCCGAATGCACATCGGCCTTGCCGGCGAGCCGCGCGGTGCGGGCCTTACCGGCGACGGCCGGCGCGATGGTCAGCCGGTCGATGCGCAATTCGCCGATGCGGATGTCGAACCCGGGCAGGGTCGGCCCCTTGCGCCCGGTCTTGATCGTTTCCGGCACCTTGGCGAACAGCGCCTGGGGAATGACCAGGCGAGAGATGTCGAGCCGGTTGGACAGCCAGGCAAAGGGCGACCAGCTCAGTTCGGCGCGCGGCGCACGGAACACCAGCCCCTTCTGGTCGCGTATCCGCACATCGACCAGCACTGCATTGGAATAGAGCGAACCATCGATCCGGCCGACGCTGTAGCGCAGGCCATTGGATGGTTTCTGCGCCGCGATCTGGTCGGCGACCCAGCGATGGCCGACACTGGTATCGAGCACGAATAGCGCCAGCGCGATCAGCGTGACCAGGCCGAGCAACGCAGTAATGAGCCAGCGCCACCCCCTCCCGATCGGGCGCTTGCGCTTGACGGGCCCGGGCACAGACACTGGCGCGGGTGCGACGTCGACCTCGGTCAAAATGCCTGCCCCAGCGAGACATACACTGCGATCCGTGCGTCGCCCGGTTGCGGGTTGAGCGGCGTGCCGACATCGACGCGGATCGGCCCGAAATTCGAATAATACCGCACGCCAAGACCTGCACCGAAGCGGAAGTCGCTGAACTTGGGCAGCGGCGACGTATAGATATTGCCGCCGTCGATGAACGGCACGACGCCGAAATTGCCGAACGCCTTGACCCGCGCCTCGAGCGAGAATTCGGTCAGGCTGCGCCCGCCGATCGGGTCGTTATTGGGATCGCGCGGCCCGATATCCTGATAGCCATAACCGCGTACCGAAGCGCCACCGCCAGCATAGAAGCGGCGCGACGGTGCGATCGCGTCGCGCGGTGCGCCGACGATCGTGCCGAGCCGGACCCGGCCGGCCACGACCACGCCGTCCTTGATCGGTTGATAGGCGCTGGCATCGACCTGCACCCGGGCATAGCTGAACACGCTGCCCTGGAGCGACAGCTCGGGCGACAAGCGTCCACTAAGGCGGAAGCCGCGCGTCGGGTTGAGCAGATCGTCCGACCCGTCATAGCTGAGACTGGTCGGCAACGCGCCGATGAAGAAGGTACGGCGGCGCGGCGCACCGGTCGACACGATCACGTCACGTTCGTCCGAGGCGACCAGTTCCGCGCCAAGCGACCAGGTCCAGGTCTTCTGGAAGAAGATGTTGGTCTGACGTTCGATCGTGCCGGACAGCGAGAAAGTCTTGGCCTGATAAGCGTCGCGATTGAGGTTGGAGGCGATCGCCTGAAAAGTCAGCACACGGTCGCGCGCATTGAAATTGTTTCGGCGGAAGGTCGCCCCGGCCAATTGCTCGCGCGTGCCGAGCACACCGCGCAGGGTCAGCGCGCCTTCGGGTGGGAACAGGTTGCGATGCGTCCAGCTCACTTCCGCGCGTGCGCCTTCTCCGGTGCCATAGCCGAGTTCTGCGGCGATCGTGCGGGGCGGTGCGGGTTCGAGCGCGACGGCGATATCGACCGTGCCCGGATCCTTGCCCTCGACCGGCTTGATATCGACGGTCGAGATCAGTCCGGTCTGGATCAGCGCGCGGCGAAGGTCGACCAGCGCTGACTGGTCATAGGGCTCACCCGGCACGAAACGCGCGATATCCTGAATATGGTCGGCGCCAAATACGCGGTTGTTGGGCGCGGTGGTGATCTGGCCAAAGCGCCGTTCCCCGCCCGGCGCGACCGCCAGGTCGAGCGTCGCGGTGCGTGCGGCACGATCGATGACGATCTCGGGCTCGCCGACGGTCGCGAAGGGGAAGCCTTTTTGTCCGATCCGGGTGCGCAGATTGGCTTCACCCGCGACCACCGCGTCGGAATTGACCGGATCGTCGGGCTTGATACCGAATGCCGTGCGCAGTTCGTCAGTCTTGTCGCCGGCCGCAGCGAGGCCGTTGAGCGTGACCCCGCCAAACTTGTACTGCACGCCGGGATCGGCCTCCAGCGTGACCAGCGGACGACCGCCCTTGGGTTCGATCCGGCTGGTCACCCGCGCGTCATAATACCCCTCGGCGCGGAGCAATTCGGTGAGCAGGTTCACGTCCTCGCGCGCGCGCCGGTCGAGTTGCGCCGCATTGGCCGGGTCGCCGTCATGCATCTTCAGCGTCGATACCGCGTCGAAGCGCTGGCGCAGCAGCGGTGTGGCAACCGCATCTATGCCTTCGATCGCATACGCATAACGCGTTTCGCCGGTGATCTCGGGCGTCGCGGACGGATCGACCGGTTCTGCGGGCATGGCCGACAGATCGGGCCAGTCGACACCGATATCCGGGAGCGGCGCGAGCGGCGAATTGGGATCGAGCGCGCCGGCGTCGGGCACGACCGACTGTACCTCAGATGGGGCATCGGCGGGAGGCGTGTCGGTCCGGGCGCTGTCCTGCGCTTGCGCACAGGGAGCGACGACCACAAAAAGACCCGCAGCAGCGCACCACAACGCGCCACGCCGCCCGACAGACAACGACATGGCACCCGTCCTAGACGGACAATTCCCCGAGCAACAGGGGGATAGCGGTATGGTTTAGTGAATCGTGCCGATCGCGCGGTCGACCGAGAGCAGCAGGATCAGCCGCTCGATCTGGCGCCAGCGGCAGAAATGCAACTGATTGCCGATATCCCGGCTCTTGTCGGCCCGTGCCGCCGCTTCGAAACCGGCATCGTCGCCGAAGCGCGCGATCAGGTCGGTGGCGTCGGCAACGTCATGGCTGGCAAGATACGGCATATATGACATGGATTTCCCCCAGCGGCTCTGCCCGGGTGCCTTCAATCCGCATGCCAGATCGGCCCAAGCCAGCAAATGCGCGGGTGACATTGGTAAACGCCCGTTCGCGCCCTGCCCTACGCATCCCATTGCGGGACGCTGGCGTCCTGTGGCGGGACATGGCAGAGCGAGCGCCATGACCAATACTCCCCGCACCCCCGCCGCCGGCGGTTTCCTGATCGCTGTCGGCGCCGTTGTCGGTGCGGGCGTCGGATTGTTCCTGGACCAGCCGACCTTGGGGTTTCTGGTTGGGGTGAGTGTCGGCGTGGCGATCGCGGTGGGGATCTGGTTGGTGGGAAGATCTAACTAAAGCCCCTCCCCTTCAGGGAGGGGTTGAGGTGGGGAACGACATGGCGACTGAGGTCGAACTCCAGAGGCGCGCGCTGGTGATGCGGCGTAATCCCACCGAACCTGAGAAGCGTTTGTGGCGGTGTCTGTCCAACTCGCAACTCGACGGTTTCAAGTTTCGGCGGCAGCATGTCATTTTTCAGGCTCAAGCCATTGCCGACTTCTTCTGCCCCTCGGTTGGGCTGTTGATCGAAGTCGATGGCGATACGCATGACGATACCAAGGATGTGCTGCGCGATCAGCGTGTTGCGGCACTCGGATTTGCGGTTCTTCGGTTTTCGAATCTCGATGTGATGCAGAATGCGGATGGGGTGGTTGAGACGATTTTGGCCAAGTTGAACGCCCTCCCCGAGCGCTGGTCCGGCCGCACTTCCCCACCCCAACCCCTCCCCTAAAGGGGAGGGGCTTAGTTAGCGCAGGCTGCGCGATAACCATACGACGCGGCCGACCACCTCGACCTCGTTTGTGTCCCGCATCGGCATTGCCGGAAATGCGGGATTATCGCTGGTGATAGCGACTTGCTCACCCGCTCGCGCGACGCGCTTGACCATCAGCGCGCCGTCGAGCCGGATGACATAGACGCCGCCGCGAACACCGACGCGCCGGTCTCCCTCGTCGACCATGATCTGGTCGCCATCCTCGATCAGCGGCACCATCGACTCACCCTGAGCGCGAATGATCGCCAGCGTGCCGGCGCGAATGCCGAGTGTATCGAGCAGGCGCCGATCAAACGGTGCGTCGCCGATCGCCCTGTCCTCCTCGACCAGTCCACCCGGCCCGGCCGATGCCGCGACATCGAGGCGGCGCACCGATACGATCGATGACCCCGGCGCCTCGGCCGCGCCGCCGAGCACCGATTCATCCACCCCAAAATAAGCGGCGAGCAATTTACGGTCGCGCTCCGCCAGCACGCGTGGTGAGCCGCGTTTCACATATTGCTGAAGATAGGCGTCGTTGCGCCGGAGCATGCGCGACAGCGCGGCAAAACTCTCGCCGCTGTCCGCGACAAGCGCGTCGAGCGCGCTGCGTGGGTCAATCGCATCCATCCAGGATCAATAGCATAGGAATTTTCCTAGACAAGTTGGAAATGCTGGAACAGATCATGAACACTAGCCGAGTCGAGGGCGAGTCGAGAAGGATTGGGAGATGTCTGTGTTGTGGAAGGTCGAGCGCTATTTACGCCAAACCGGGATGGCCGAGACGAAGTTCGGGCGGCTGGCGCTGAACGATTCGCGGCTGGTGCGCGACTTACGCGGCGGTCGCGAACCGGGCGCGAGAACGGCTGCGCGGATCGAGGCGTTTATCAATGCCGGAGTACCGCAATGAGCCGCGGCCCGGATGCCGCGACATTGCTGGTCCGTGCGCTGGGGCGCGACGCCGATCGTGCCGGTTGTCCGGTCGAGATCGTGGCGACGGATTGGACACGCTGGGCCAGCGCGACCTTTTCCGGTGCACGGCACATGATCAGGTTGAACGCGTCGGCATCGCCCCAGCTGGACGCCTGGTTGACCGCTTTACCCGAGGCGGAGATCGCCCTGAGCGGACATTTGCTGGCGAGTGTCGCGATCGAATCGATACAGCGATCCAGGGATCAGGTGGTGATCGAACTCGAGGCGTTGACCGTCGAGCAATAGATGTCAGCCCGCACGGATCGCCAGCCGGCGGAGCGAGACAAGTGCGTCCTGCAATGATTCCTCGCGCATTGGCGGCGGCGGCGGCGGCGGCGGCGGTGGTGGCGGCGCGGGCGAGGCAGCGATCGCCTCGCGGCGCGTAACGCCCTTTTCGAGCCGGTCGAGCAAGGCATGGATGCTGGCCGACGCATCATAATCGACCGCGCGGCGCGGCGGCGTGACAACGACAGGCTCGGAAACCGGCGGCTCGTAAACAGGCGCGGGCGCGGCAACCGGTTCGGGTGCCGGACGCGTGAACGGGGTCAGTTCGAAGGTCTCGAAGCGCTCGCTGGCGTCGAATACCGGCGGCCGCGATGATGCGATGATCGCCTGCGCCGATGGCGGGAACCAGTCGAGCGGCTCGTCGGGAATGGCCGCCGGATCATAGGCCGATAGCGGCTGGTCGAGATCGGCGGGCAGATTCTGTTCGAGCGGCGCCTGATCGATTGGTGGGGCGGGTTCGAACACCGCGTCTTCGATCGCTTCGGGAATCGCCTCCGGGGTCGATTCGATAAATGGATTGGCCGTCTGTTCGGCCGTGGCATGCACCGGACGAGCGCGGACTTCGAGAAACGGCGTGCCGAGATCCTCGTTGGCGAATACCGGGCGTCGCGCCGGAGCGTCGGGATGCGCATCGGCGCGACGCAGCACCGGTACGCCATCGCCGGCCCGGCCGGAGAAGGAAATGGTCCGTGCCCCGACCAACAGGAACATGGTGAACCAGACAACCAGCCCGAGACCACCACCGACGATGAGAATCAGCGCGGCGCGCGCGGTGGCTCCGAGCGGCGGTTCGGCAGCGGGCACCAGTGCAGCAATGCCGCTATCGAGCACGATCTGCCCAAGAAGCTCCGCCGGCAGCAGTGCAAAGACCAAAGCGGCAAGCGCGGCCACGGCACCGGCAGCAACCGGCGCGAGCGGGAGATTCAGGCGTTTACGACGGGAAAGCGCGACCATGAGTCGCGTGATGCAGCAGAGTCGGTAAGTTTTTGGTAAACAGGAGCATAACGAGCAATATTAACTTGCCAGTTGCGCTCCGCCTCAACGAACGCGCGGCCATTCTCACGCCGCGCCTCCCACACATGCCGATCGGCGAGCAGCCCGCCGATCGCGAGCGCCATCGCGGCAGGGTCGTCAGGCGGAAAGAGCGTGCCGGTTTCGCCGTCGCGAATCAGTTCGCGGTGCCCTCCCACGTCGGACGCCGCAACCAACCGACGCTGCGCCATTGCCTCGAGCGGTTTCAGCGGCGTGACCAGATCGGTCAGCCGCATGCGCTTGCGCGGATAGGCCAGGATATCGATCACGCTGTAATAACGGTCGACCTCGGTATGCGGCACGCGACCGATGAACTTGATGTGCTTCGCGACCGGCGAGGCAGCCGCCTGTGCACGCAACGCCTCCTCCATCGGGCCACCGCCGACCAGCACGAGATGCGCCTTGGGCCGCGCGGCGACCAAGGCGGGCATCGCGGCGATCAGGTCGTCCAGCCCCTCATAGTCATAGAAGCTGCCGATAAACCCGATCACCTCGGTGCCACTCAGCCCAAGCGACAGCGCGAGCGGCGCATCATATTCGAGCGGCGCGCCGAATACCGTCAGGTCGACGCCGTTGGGCGAGACGAAGATCTTGGCCGGATCGACACCGCGCTCCACCAGATCGTGACGCAAACCTTCGCAGATGACCGCGACCGCATCGGCCTTGCCCACCGCCCATGTTTCAAGCGCGCGCGTCGCGCGATAGCGCAGCGATCCTTCGCGCCCGGTGCCATTGCCGACCGCCGCATCTTCCCAAAAGGCGCGGATCTCATAGACCAGAGGCAGGCGGCGCTTGCGCGCGACGCGTAGCGCGGCGACCGCGTCGAGCACCGGCGAATGCGCGTGCAGGATATCGGGTTTGAATTCATCGACCGCCGCGGCGATTCGTTTGGCGAAGCCATGGATCTCACGCCATTCGCCAAATGGGCTCGGCCAGTCCTTCATTACCGGCGTGCGGTGAAAATCAATTCCATCGACCTGCTCGAACATGACGTCGCTCGCGCCGTGGCGCGGGCCGGTGACGGCCGCGACTTGCCATCCGCGACGCGACTGCGCCTTCAATATGGCACGGGTACGGAAGGTATAACCGCTTTGCAGCGGCAGACCGTGATCGAGGACGTGGAGGATGCGCATCGCCAGCATGACTGCCACAGCAGTGTTTAACGGCACGTCAACCCCAGGGCGCTAGAGCATTGTCCAACGTCCGTTCGCCCTGAGCTTGTCGAAGGGCCGTTTTGTGCCGGTCGATGAAAGAAGAACGGTGCTTCGACTAGCTCAGCACGAACGGAAGCAAGGGACGGACAAGGCGGCATGATCGACAATCTCGCGCTCGCGATCAGCCATGGCCTGATGCTGCTCGCCGCGTGGCTGTTGCTGCGCCGGCCCGATCTCGATCATGAGCCCGGCCCGAACGATATCGCGGGCGACGCGCGGAAGCCCAAAGCACGATCGGGAGAGAAACCCGGTGCGTGATCTCGTCTTTGTCGGTTTCCTCGCGTCCTTCTTCGCGCTGGGCTTTCGCAAGCCGTTCCTGTTCGTGCTCGTCTATGTCTATATCGACATCGTCAGCCCGCAGCGGCTGACCTATCTCATGCTCAATTCGGTGCCGATCTCGCTGATCGCGGCGGGACTGGCTGTTGCGGCCTGGGCGCTGATCGACGACAAGCGCGACACGCGCATCGCACCGCGCCAGTTCCTCATCGTGCTGCTGCTTTTCTATTGTTCCCAGACGACACGGTCGGCGGACTTTCCGATCGAGGCGCTCGATAAATGGGACTGGGTATGGAAGGCGCTGGCCTTCGCCGCCTTTCTGCCGCTCACGCTCCGCACTAGGCTGCGCATCGAATCGCTCCTGCTGATCATGATCCTGTCGGCGGCGTCGATCATCATCGTCGGCGGGATCAAGACGATCGCCTCGGGCGGCGGCGGCTATGGCGAACTCAACCTGATGGTGACCAACAATTCCGGTCTTTATGAGGGTAGCACGATCTCCGCGGTGGCGATCGCGATCATCCCGATAATCCTGTGGTTCACCCGCCACGGCACGATCTTCAAGCCCGACTGGAAAGTGAAGGGCTTTTGCTACGCGCTGATCTTTGCCTGCTTGCTGATCCCGGTCGGCACCTCGACGCGCACCGGGTTGCTGTGCATCGGCCTGCTCGCCGCGCTGATGATCCGTGATACCAAACGCAAAGGCCTTTATATCGGCGTGCTGGCAATGATGGGCGTCGCTGCGATCCCGTTCCTGCCCAGCACGTTCACCGACCGGATGAGCACGATCAAGACTTATAAGGCGGACGAATCCGCCTCGACCCGGCTCGCGGTATGGAAATGGACGATGGAGTACGCCAGGATCCATCCGTTCGGCGGCGGCTTCGAAATGTATCGCCAGAACCAGATCCGCTACGACACCGAAAAGGTCGAGAATGTCGACGGACAACAGACCGTCGAGAAGAAACTGACCGTCGACAAGGCGCGCGCCTTCCATAGCGCCTATTTCGAGATGCTTGGCGAACAGGGTTATCCGGGCCTGTTGCTGTGGTTGATCATCAACATTACCGGCATCGTGCGCATGGAAGTGGTGCGCCGTCGCTACCGCAAGCCACTGCCCGGCCAGGAATGGATCGCGCCGCTCGCCAGCGCGCTGCAGAGCGGACACATCGTCTATCTGCTCGGCGCGACCTTTATCGCGATCGCCTTCCAGCCGTTCGTCTATATGCTGATGGGCGCGCAGATCGGGCTCGACACCTATCTCGCGCGCAAACGCCGCGAAGAGGCATGGCGCCCGATCCGCAAGGAACGCCCGCCCGCGCTCGAGCCGATGCTTTCGTGATGGTGGGCGTAATGGCGGGTATGACGGGCAAACCCGAACTGCGCGCATTGACCAGCATGCGCGGCATCGCGGCGTGGTTCGTCGTGCTTTATCATATCCGCCTGTCGATCGCGGGCCTGCCCGCACCATGGGTCGGCTTCTTCGCCAAAGGTTATCTCGCGGTCGATTTCTTCTTCCTGCTGTCCGGCTTCGTGATCTGGCTGAGCTGGAGCGAGAAGTTCCGCGCTTCCGGTTTCGCGGCGATGCCCGGTTTCCTGCACAAGCGTGTCGCGCGAATCTGGCCGCTGCACCTCTTCATGCTTGGCTGCGCGGTCGGTCTCGCCGGGCTGTTCGCCGCAACCGGACGGCAGGAGGAGGTCAATTATCCATTCCGCGAACTGCCGCTGCACATCGCGCTGGTGCAGAATTGGGGCTTTACCGGCCAGCTGAGCTGGAACGACCCGAGCTGGTCGATCAGCGCGGAGCTTGGCGCCTATCTGCTCTTTCCGCTGCTCACTTTGGCGATCGACTGGCGACGCGTACCGAACTGGGCAGTTCTCGCGGCGATCGCGGCGCTGGTCGCGCTGCTCCATGCGACTATGGCGCGCGGCGGCGCTCCCTCGCTGGGCACCGATATCCCCCGTTTCGGGCTGATACGCTGCTTGATCGAATTTTCCGCCGGGACGGCGATCTGTGCGTTGTGGCTAAGATGGAAAGCGCGCCCGCACGCACCGGCAATCATTTCGGCGATGATCGCGCTGCTCATCGCGACGCTCTGGGCGGCGGGCATGCCCGAAACGCTTGCCGTGCCCGCGCTGTTCGCCGCGCTGCTGCTCGCGCTGGCACTCACCTCGGGCATGCGGCGTAATCCACTCGACAATGGCGCGCTGCATTATCTCGGCGAGATCAGCTATGCGACCTATCTCGGCCATTTCCTGCTGTTCGTGGTGTTCAAGCTCGCGCTGGTCGATGATCCGCACGCGGTGCCGCCGATACTGGTCGCGCTGTTCCTGCTGCTCGTGCTGGGCAGTTCGGTTGCGCTGTATCATCTGATCGAGAGACCGGCGCAGAAATGGGTCAATGGCCTTTACTCCTCCCCGGCACGGGGAGGGGGACCATTTGCCCCTTCAGGAAAATGGTGGAGGGGACTCTCCCCAAACGTGACGCTGCTTGGCGCGCCCCCTCCACCACGCGCTGAAGAAGCGAATGGTCCCCCTCCCCGTGCCGGGGAGGAGTAACGGCGGGAACCTCCTCGCCTTCCCGCGCATTTCTCGTCGCATGGCGAAGATCACTTATTCCGACGACAGCGAACCCGGCATCACGCGTAAAAAGATGCGCCATGGCTGGGGCTATTTCGACACCGACGGCAATCGCATCACCGATCGCGAGGAGATCGACCGGCTCAACGCGGTCGGCCTGCCCCCCGCCTATCGCGACGCCTGGTACAGCCCCAAGGCCAATGGCCATATCCAGGCGGTCGGTTGGGACGAGAAGGGGCGCAAACAATATCGCTACCACGCCGAATTCCGCGAAGCGCAGGAATCCGCGAAATATGAGCTATGCGCGCCGTTCGGCCGCGACTTGCCCAAGCTGCGCGCGCGCGTCGAAAAGGATCTCAAACGGCGTGGCATCGGCAAGGAGACGGCGGTCGCGGCGATCGTTCGGTTGCTCGATCTTGGTCATGTGCGGATCGGCAACGAAGGCTATGTGAAGGAGAATAAGAGCTTCGGCGCGACCACCTTGCGCAAGCGTCACGCCAAGCTCCGCGGTCAGACGCTGAAGCTGCAATACAAGGCCAAGTCGGGCAAGTTGCGCGTCCTGACCATCACCGATGGATCGCTCAGCCGTTTCGTCAAGAAATGTTCGGACTTGCCCGGCCAGCATCTGTTTCGCTGGCTCGATGCCAATGGCGAGGCGCGTCCGGTCACCTCGTCCGACGTCAACGACTATATCCGCGAGGCGATGGGCGAGGATTATACCGCCAAGCATTTCCGTACCTGGAGCGCGAGCGTACTTGCGTTCGAGGCGCTGGCCTGTGCCGATCACGACATCAGCCTGAAGACCATGCTCGAGCCGGTCACCGAAGCGCTTGGCAACACGCCGGCGATTGCGCGCAAATCCTATGTCCATCCCGCGCTGATCGCGCTGGTCAAGGACGGGCAGACGGTGTTCCGTGACGGGTGCGCCCTGCCCCGCCGCACGCAATATCTGTCGCGTGCCGAACGCGGTCTGATCGACTTCCTCGAATCCGGAAGCCTTGGCCCCAGCGCAAAGGCCGCCTAGGTCTCCCGACATGACGACCAACAATTCCATTGCCGCCGTGCGGACGCCGAAGATCGATCCCGCCAATATCGACCAGCAGGCGCAAAGCTTCATCAACGCCAGCACTGCCTGGCTCCAGACGCACTGGCTGCAGATCATCATCGCCGTCGCGGTCGCCACTGCGATCGTGCTTGCGCTGTTTTTCGCGCGCCGCCTGGGTAACAAATTGTGCGAACGCAGCCCGGGCACCGCCGGCTGGGGCAAGGTGTTCGGTCGAGCGATTATCAAGACCGGCAATTTCTTCATCATCATGGTCGCGGCGAAACTGGTCAGCGGCTACGCCAACGCGCCACCCGAAATCACCACAACGATCAACTTCCTGTTCACCCTGTCGGCGGTGTTCCAGGCGGCGATCTGGGCGCGCGAGATCATTCTCGGCGCGATCGAACACCGCACCCAGTCCGAACAATATTCGGGCGAGGCATTGGGCAGTGCGATGGGCATCATCCGTTTGCTCGTGACTTTCGCGTTGTTCGCGATCGCGCTGATCGTCGTGCTCGACAATCTCGGGGTCAACGTGACTGGCCTGGTCGCCGGTCTTGGCGTCGGCGGCATCGCGATCGGTCTCGCGGCGCAGGGCATCTTTGCCGATCTGTTCGCCGCGCTTGCGATCATCTTCGACCGCCCGTTCCGTCGCGGCGACGCAATCACCTATGACCAGTCTTCGGGCACGGTCGAGGCGATCGGGCTGAAATCGACGCGGATCCGCGCTGCCACCGGCGAAGAGCGGATCATCGCCAACAAGAATCTGCTCGACAAGGAAATCCTCAACAATAGCCAGCGTGAATATCGGCGGATCAAATTCACGCTCGGACTGGTGCAATGGACGCCGATCGATGTGATGGATCGGCTGCCCGATATACTGAAGGAAGTGGTCGAGGGGTGTGGCTACAAGTTCGTCCGAGCTGGCTTTCTGAACTTCAGCGCCAGCAGCTATGATTTCGATCTGGAATTCGACTCCGAAACCGCCGCTTACGAAGATTTCTTCAACGCGCGCAACGCTGTGGGGCTGGCGATCATCCGTCGCTTCAACAATGAGGATATCGAGTTCGCCTACCCGACCCAGACCGCCTTCACCGCCGCACCGCAAGGCGGGATGATCTACCCCTATCCCGGCGAGGAAGAACCGGTCGAGCCGAGGGTGAAGGCGGCGCCGCCCGAACCGAAAGGACCGCCAGTGCCGTCACCCGATCGATCTGCGGTCGATCAGGATGGACATCAGACATGACCGAACAGGACCGTCACGAAACGATCGTGCGCGCCCAATACGAGGCGTTCCGGGATCGCCGTCGCACCGATAGCGAAGCGTTGCTGGCCACCGACTTCACTTTCACCAGCCCCTATGACGACGCGATCGACCGCGACGCCTTTTTCGAGCGATGCTGGCCTGGTGGCGATCATTTCGCCGATTTCACGATCGAGCGGGTGACGGTCGATGCCGATGGCGCGTTCGTGACCTATTTCGTCACGACCGATAACGGCGCGCAGTTCCGCAACACCGAATATCTGACCGTACGGGACCAGCAGATCCGCAGTGTCGAGGTGTATTTCGGGGCAAGCTACAAGGACGGCAAGTTCGTCGCAAAGGAGCCGTCCTAGCCATCAGGTCATGCCGTGATTCTAGGGTTTTGCGAAAAGGCCTTTGAACCGACGGCCGATCGCCGCGCCGCCGACCAGTGGCATGATGATGAACGTCTCGCCGAGCTGTTCAGCGCAGGAATGCCGGGCTCCCCGGCAGATTACGTATAACATGTATAGTTTCACGGCATTTTAACGAGCCTCCCCGCAGAAGGACGTCTATTTCGCGGTTCCGGCAACCTGCCAGTCCGCAATTTGCGGATTGTTTTCATGGTCGATGTCGCCCTTTGCATCGTGCGCGAACATGACCCCTGGCTGGTTTTGCTCGCCGTTTTCGTCTGTTGCACCGGCGCGTTCGCCATCGTCCAGATGTTCAACCGCGCTCAGGGAACGGCGGGAATGCAGCGCTTCGGATGGCTGTTCCTGACTTCGGTCGGTGCCGGGGCGACGATCTGGTGCACGCATTTCGTCGCTATGCTCGCCTATAAAGCCGGTGTCCCGGTCACCCTGGATCCGGTGCTGACGATCATTTCGCTGATCGTGGCGATCGGTGGGACCGGTATCGGATTCGCCGTCGCGACGTGGCGCCAGAATCGCCTTTGCTCCATCATCGGCGGCGTCCTGGTTGGTGCCGCCATCTCCGCGATGCACTTCACCGGCATGGCAGCCTATCGCGTGGACGGCATCATCGAGTGGCGCTGGCCCTATGTCATCGCGTCGCTGCTGTGCGCCGCCACTTTCTCGGGAGCGGCATTCGCTGCGCTCGGCACCGCAACGCTCGGCCGATATCGTATCCCGGTCGGCACCGCCTTGCTCGTCATCGCGATCGCGACGCTGCATTTCGTGGCGATGACCGCGCTGCGCATCACCCCGCTCCGCCTCAGCACGGCGCCACTCGATTCGACACAAATGCACGCATTGGGCCTGGCCACCGCGCTGGTCGGGCTGGTGGTGATCGCCACCGGTGTTTTCGCGGCGCTTATCGACCGCTGGACTCGATCCGATGCGATGCAGCGCCTGCATTATATGGCGATGAACGATGCGCTTACCGACTTGCCCAACCGGGCCGGATTCCAGAGCGAGCTGGCCCGTCAGCTCGGCGTCGCGCGGGCCACCCATACCCGGCTCGGTTTCGTCGCCATCGACCTTGATCGCTTCAAGGAGATCAACGATGTCCATGGCCACAAGGCCGGCGACGACGTGCTGACCGCACTGGCGCACCGCATGCGCAGCGAAATGGGCCGGCATGACGTGGTGGCGCGGCCCGGCGGCGACGAATTCGTCGCCATCACCCGTTTCGACGACCGCGTTCAGCTGGTTGCGTTCGTCACCCGCATCGAAGCCGCACTCAAGGCGCCGCTTTCGGTTGGGCCGTTCGCCACGAGCGTCGGCGCGAGCATCGGCATCGCGGTCTATCCGGACGATGCCGACAATGCGGAAACCCTGGCGAACAATGCCGATCTCGCAATGTATCGCGCGAAGAGCGAAGGCTCACCGGCTCCCTGCTATTACGACGCACCGCTCGACGAACTGATCCGCGACCGGCGCGAGCTTGCAAATGATCTGCGCCGTGCGATCGACGAGAACCGGCTTGAGGTTCATTATCAGGTACAGGCGTCGATCGCGACGAATGAAGTGACAGGCTATGAAGCGCTGCTGCGCTGGACGCATCCGGAACGCGGCTCAATATCGCCGTCCGTCTTCATTCCAATCGCCGAGGAGAACGGCCTGATCCTGCCGCTCGGCGAGTGGGTCATGCGCCGTGCCTGCACCGATGCGGTGGGTTGGGAAAACGACCTGAAGGTGGCGGTCAACGTGTCGCCGGTGCAGCTTGCCCATGCCGATCTGCCCCGGCTGTTCCACCAGATCATGCTCGACACCGGACTCCCCCCGCGCCGGCTGGAAATCGAACTCACTGAAACCGCGATCATGGCCGATCGTGACCATGCGCTTCACGTTCTACGCCAGATCAAGGCACTTGGCGTGGGCGTGGCGCTGGACGATTTCGGCACTGGTTATTCGTCGCTGGAAACCCTGCGGGCATTTCCTTTCGACAAGATCAAGCTCGACCGGCTGTTTGTTTCCGAACTCGAAGGCAGTCCGGAGACGATCGCCATCATCCGCGCTGTCCTGGCGCTGGGCAAGAGCCTGTCGATACCGGTCCTCGCCGAGGGCATCGAAACCGGTGTGCAGCTTGCCGTGCTGCGGCGCGAGGGTTGCGACGAAGCCCAGGGCTTTCTGTTGGGATATCCCCACGCAGTGTCCGCGGCCGGACCTTCCGCGTTCATCGACGGGCCGCACATCGAGCCGCTGCCCGACGCCGACGACATCAGCAACGCCGCCTAGAGCCAGGGCGCCAGAGCACCTTCGAGCTGAGTTGGTCCGTTTGAGCTGCTGCCGCTCCCATGGACACCAAGTTAGGCTACATGAGCCTGCCGCTCGAAGTCCATGGGGCTGAGATAGCCCAAGGTCGAGTGCCTGCGTGTCGGGTTGTAGAAGCGCTCGATGTAATCGAACACGTCTGCCTTTGCGTGATTGCGCGTTCGATATGTCTTCCGGCCGATCCGTTCGGTCTTCATCGACGAGAAGAAGCTCTCCATTGCCGCGTTGTCCCAGACGTTGCCCGACCGGCTCATCGAGCAGGTGACGCCATTGTCGGCCATCAGCCGCTGGAACTGCTCGCTCGTATATTGGCTGCCCTGGTCCGAGTGATGCAGCAAGGCGTCAGGCTTTCCACGTCGCCAGATCGCCATCATCAGCGCATCGGTCACGAGCTGGGCGGTCATGGTATCGCTCATCGACCAGCCGACTACACGTCGGGAGAACAGGTCGATGACGACAGCGACGTACAGCCATCCTTCGGCGGTCCAGATGTAGGTGAAGTCAGCGATCCACCTTTGGTTGGGTGCCTCGGCGGTGAACTGGCGGTCGAGGATGTTGTCGGCAATGACCGACCGCAGGCCATCATCCTTGGGCAGACCACGACGTCGCGGGCGCGCCTTCAGGCCGTGCACACGCATCAGCCGTTCGATGCGATGCAGACCACATGACAGGCCTTCGGCCAGAAGATCGTGCCAGACCCGGCGCGCACCATACGTCCGATAGCTGGAAATGAAGCTGGCGCGCACCTTGGCACCGAACTCCTCATCGCTGCGGGCGCGGGCACTGGGTGCCCGGACCAGCCAGGCGTGAAAGCCGCTGCGCGAAACACCGAGCGTCTCGCAGATCCACGATACCGGCCAGATCCCTCGGTGCTTCGCTACGAACTCGAACTTCATATCGAGTCCCTGGCGAAGTAGGCCGCCGCTTTTTTTAGGATATCGCGCTCCGCCTTCATCCTAGCAAGCTCGCGGCGCAGCCGCTCAATCTCTTGCTGCTCCGGCTTCATCACGCCGTGGCCGGGGAATGCCGATCCCGGGTCAACCTGCTGCTCGCGCACCCACTTGCGCAGCACGTTCTCGTGCAGGTCCAGATCGCGAGCCGCTTGCGATACCGATACTCCGCGTTCCCGGACCAACTTTACTGCCTCGAGCTTGAACTCGCGGCTGAACTTCCGTCGTTGCATCTCCATCCTCCAGTTCCAAAAACACCTTATCTCGGTGTCCACGGAACCGGCAGCAGCTCAGCTCTCTTCCGTTCGCCCTGAGCTAGTCGAAGGGCCGCTCTTCTTCTGCTGCCTCGGCTGTAAAAAAGAACGGGGCTTCGACAAACTCAGCCCGAACGGAGGGAGTATGATTCCACCCAAGCCGATGCTCTAGATCATGTCGGGATCCTTGGGTTTACTGAACAGCCCCTTGGCCCAGCGCCCGATCGCCGCGCCGGCAATAAGCAGCAGGATGATGAATTTCTTGCCGAAGCCAAGGACCAGCGCGAGGAAACCGAGCTTCTTCGCCGCGGCCACGCCGACGCCGGCCGCGACCAGCCCCGCCAGGCCGTATTCGGCCTTTTTATCGATGTTCGAATCGAAATCGGCATAGGTCGCGCCGGGCGAAAATGTCGCCGCCTTGCCGAAAACGGACGCCGCCTGACGCACCTCGGCGAGATGGCCCATGTCGGACACCATGTTGAGGCTGAGCACGCCGCGCCGCCCGAGCAAGCGAACATCGTAATTGAGGCCATCCACCTTGTCGCCGTCGACGCGGAAATCGCGCGCCCAGATCAACGCGTGCTGTTTCGGGTCGTAGGCAGGCGGCTGCGCCCAGCCGACCAAATGGGATTCGGGATAACCGGCCTGTTTGCGGGCGGCGTTGCGTTCAACCTCGCTGCTGCGCAGATCGGCCAGAACTTGATCATAATCGGCGGTCGCGGCGTCGCTGTCCGGCACATAACCCGAGGCTTCATAGGTCACGACCGCGCCCCAGATATTGTCGGTCACCGTCTTGTCCGCGGGCAGGACCAGGCCGAGCACGTCACTGACCGCGGCTGGCGGATTGCCCCACACATCGGTCAGCACCTTCTTCGCCTCGTCCGGGCCAAGGAAATAATAATTGTCGCCGAGATGCAGCACCGCCTTGGCGCCTGGTATCGCCACATCGCCCTTCTGCTTGTGCAATCCTTTTTCAAACTGCACGAGCGCGGGTGGAAGGCGCTGCGCCGCTTCGTTCTGCGCATGCGCCGGCGCGCCCAGCGCCGCTGCCAGGCCCAGCGCCATCGCACCGGCCGCAACCTTGATCCTCATTCCCCTAATCCCCCGATTACGCGGCGATTCGCCGGAGACAAACCTCGCCCGACTCTGTGGCATGGGTCAAGTCGAGCCGCACGGCGCACGTTTTTGAATATAGGGTTCGCTATTTCCCACCCCCGGGGCACGCGAATTTGCAGTGCTCGACGTTACGGCACCAACGATTTTCCGGTTTACGGTCGGTCGAGGCTTGCCGAGATGGGGGGACGACGCCTATCTGACCCGCAACAGCGAGCAGGCGCGAAGGGAATGCCATGACGACGATCAGCGTACAGGAAATGGCGGGCCGGATCGGTACCGAATCCGTTTCCGACTGGGTCGAGGTGAGCCAGGAGATGATCGACAAGTTCGCCGACGCGACCGGCGATCATCAGTTCATCCATGTGAACCCGGAAATGGCCAAGATGACGCCGTTCGGCGGGACCATCGCCCACGGCTTCCTGACCTTGTCGCTGATGCCGCTCCTGTCGTCCAAGATCATCGATCCGGTGAAGATCGACGGCGTGAAGATGGGCGTGAATTATGGCGGCAACAAAGTCCGCTTCCTGACGCCCGTCCGCTCCGGCAAGCGCGTGCGCGGCCGTTTCAAGCTGATCGAATTCGCCGAAAAGCGCCCCGGCCAGTGGCAGCAGACCAATGAATTTTCCGTCGAGATCGAGGGCGAAGACAAGCCCGCGATGATCGCCGAATGGATCAGCCAGATTTTCGTCTAATTCCCCGCCAACCAATCACCGTCATGCCAGCGCAGGCTGGCATCTCCCGGTTCGGGCCACAGCGTCAGCCAACCAGGAGACCCCAGCCTTCGCTGGGTGACGATCGACCAAGAGAAGGATAACCACCCATGCGTTCCGCCGTCATCGTCTCCACCGCCCGCACCCCGATCGGCCGCGCCTATCGCGGCGCATTCAACAACACGCCCGCCCCGACGCTCGCCAGCCATTCGATCAAGGCGGCGGTCGAACGCGCCGGGATCGATGGCGCAGAGGTCGATGACGTTGTGTTCGGCTGCGCGCTGCAGCAGGGCCACCAGGCCGGCAATATCGCGCGCACCTCGCTGCTCCGCGCCGGCCTGCCCGTCTCTGTCGCCGGCATGTCGATCGACCGCCAGTGCGCTTCGGGCCTGATGGCGATCGCTACCGCTGCGAAGCAGATCATCACCGATAATATGGACATCACCATCGGCGGCGGCGTGGAGAGCATTTCGCTCGTCCAGACTCCGCAGATGCGCGTCGCGCCCGATCCCGAACTGATCGCGATGCACAAGGATGTGTACATGCCGATGCTCGGCACCGCCGAAGTCGTCGCCAAGCGTTATGGCATCAGCCGCGATGCGTGCGACGAATATGCCTATCAGTCGCAGATGCGTACCGCTGCCGCCCAGGCCGCGGGCTATTACGACAAGGAGATCGTGCCGGTCACCGCGAACATGGCGATCGTCAACAAGGAGACCAAGGAAGTCACTTACAAGGAAGTGACGCTGAGCAAGGACGAAGGCAACCGGCCCGAGACCACGCTGGAGGGCCTGAAGGCACTGCAGCCGGTGATGGGCCCGGGCATGAACGTCACCGCCGGTAACGCCAGCCAGCTGTCCGACGGCTCGTCGGCAAGCGTGCTGATGGAAGAGGCGATCGCGTCGAAGCGCGGCCTGACCCCGCTCGGCCGTTATGTCGGCATGGCGGTCGGCGGCACCGAGCCTGACGAGATGGGCATCGGCCCGGTCGTCGCGATCCCCAAGCTGTTGCAGCGCTTCGGCCTGAAAATGGACGATATCGGCCTGTGGGAGCTGAACGAGGCGTTCGCGGTGCAGGTGCTGTATTGCCGCGACAAGCTCGGCATTCCCGACGAACTGCTCAACGTCAGCGGCGGCGCGATCTCGATCGGCCATCCCTACGGCATGACCGGCGCGCGCGCGACCGGCCACGCGCTGATCGAAGGCAAGCGTCGCGGTGCCAAATATGTCGTGGTGACGATGTGCATCGGCGGCGGCCAGGGTGCCGCCGGTTTGTTCGAGGTGCTTTGAACGCCCGATAGCCACCCCCCCGTGTCTTCTGCACGGCGGGCGAAGAATAGCCGCGTTTCTATGAGCCCCGGTCGCATCAGCGGCCGGGGCTCGATATTTATGTCCGGCATTTGGGTCGTTGCTTTCTGACCGCGCCAACCTCGATGTCCCATATCTATCGTTGCTTAGTCTGACATTAAGCACCTGATATTTAATGATATTATACGCCAGAGCGACAAGGCGGGATGTGCGACATACGGTGTCCCATATCTCCGCAACTCCTTTCCACGGGGCTGCGGTCGACGGCGATTCAACCTCGACATGGAATCTGGAAATGAGCCTTTGCCGGGCTTGATCCGGCTCGCTCTTTCTTATTGTCGGAACCGCATTGTTACAGCGCATCGAGCGCAAGTCCCAAAACCCTGCGTCGGCGTTTTCATTGTGCTCGATATTCCAGGCGCTTCGACGCGCAATAGGTGGAAACTATTCGCCGGCGCGGTCCCCGATCACATAGCGCGGCCCCGCCCCCTTCGCGGCGGCGCGGTCGCCCGGATTGTACAGCGCGCATTTCCTGAGCGACAGGCAGCCGCAGCCGATACAGCCATCAAGCAGGTCGCGGGTCCGGGTCAGCGCCGCGATCCGATCGTCGAGCATGATGCGCATGCCGGCGCTCATCTGTCGCCAATCGCTCGCATTGGGCGTGCGTTCGCCCGGTAGCTTCGCCAGCTCCGCCCCGATCGCCTCGATCGACAGGCCAAGCTGCTGCGCGATCAGGATAAACGACAGGCGGCGGATATCGGAGCGCAGAAAGCGTCGTTGCCCACCGGCATTGCGAAACGGACTGAGCAACCCCTTCGCTTCGTAGAAGCGGATTGCCGATACCGATACGCCGGCACGGGCGGCGAGATCGCCGATCGAAATGATGTCGTTTGCCCGCATGTCCGAGCCTTTCGAAAATAGCTTGACCTCAACTTAGGTTGAGGTTGCAAAAGGCCTGCGTCAACCCGAATCGGCAATAAGGAGCCCGACCCTATGACGCACGCACAACTCGAACACGCCAATCTGACGGTCAGCGATCCCGAACGCTCGGCGCATATGGCGGAAATGCTGTTCGGCTGGGAGGAGCGCTGGCGCGGTCCCGCACGCGACGGCGGCTTCACCATCCATGTCGGCAACGAGACCGACTATATCGCCTTCTACACCGGGCCGCGCGGCCGGCATCTCACCACGCGTTATCCCAAGGGCGAACCGCTCAACCATATCGGCGTGCTGGTCGACGATCTCGACGAAGTCGAAAAGCGCGTCATCGCACTGGGGCTCGAGCCCTTCTCGCACGGCGACTACGCGCCCGGGCGCCGCTTCTATTTCCTCGATCCGGACGGGATCGAGTTCGAAGTGGTGAGTTATGCCTGAGAACAAGGTCGCTTACCTGGCCGACCGTCATTCCCGCTTTCGCGGGAATGACGGGGAGAATAGCGAGCGGAAACCCTTTCCCTCCCGAGCGTTATCCCCCTGAACCGAGGAGAGACGCTATGTCGACCAACGCCGAGATCAAGCAGACCCTATGGGACAAGATGTCCAACAGCCCGTTCCTGATGATCGGCTTGACCGACAGCGGCGAGCATAGCGAACCGCTGACCGCTCAGCTCGACAAGGATCAGGTCGACACGCTGTACTTCTTCGTCGGCAAGGACAATCGCCTGATCAGGGGCGGCGCGGCGATGGCGCAATTCGTTTCCAAGGGGCACGATTTCTTCGCTTGCCTGTCGGGTAATGTGCGCCAGGACAATGACTTCGCGATGATCGAGAAGCTCTGGTCAAAGCCGGTCGAATCCTGGTTCCCGGGCGGCAAGGACGATCCCAATCTTGCGTTGATCCGTTTCGACATCGACAGCGCGGAGCTGTGGGAAAGCGACCTGTCGCTCGCCGGCAAGGTCAAGATGCTGTTCGGCGGCAAGATCGACCAGAGCGAGGAAGGCCATCATGCCAAGGTCGAGACGACCGCGGCCTGATCCAGCCACAACGACCGTCATCCCAGCGAAGGCTGGGATCTCGTGAGGTGGGCGCGGCGCCTGCCACTACGAGACCCCAGCCTTCGCTGGGGTGACGGTCACAGGGCACGCGAACAATCGCGACGCTCTGCGCGCTCAACCGTGCTTCTTCATCCACTCTTCCAGCACCGGCGCGATCTTGGTGCGCCATTTGCTGCCGTTGAAGATGCCGTAATGCCCGGCGCCCTCGGCCAGCATATATTTCTTCTTGGAAGCCGCCAGCTTGGTCGCGATCGTCAGCGCCGCCTTGGTCTGGCCTATCCCCGAAATATCGTCGCGCTCACCCTCGATCGCGAGGATCGCGATGTCGGTGATCGCCGCCGGATCGACCGTGCGGCCACGATGAGTCATCGTGCCGTTGGGCAGCGCATGCGCCTGAAACACGACATCGATCGTCTGCAAATAGAATTCCGCGGTCATGTCGCAGACCGAGCGATATTCCTCGTAGAAATCCTTGGTCGAATCCGCGCCCTCTTCATCGCCTTGCACGAGATGTTTGAACATCTCCCAATGCGACATCATGTGGTTGCCGAGGTTCATCGTCATGAAGCCGGCAAGCTGCAGGAAACCGGGATAAACGCGGCGGCCGGCACCGGAATAGGTCGCCGGGATCGTCGCGATGACATTCTGTTCGAACCAGGCAAAGGGCCGCTCGGTCGCCAGCGTATTGACCGCGGTCGGCGCTTCGCGCGTGTCGATCGGCCCGCCCATCATGGTCAGCGTCTTGGGGCGATAGGGATGTTTGTCCGCGCTCATCAGGCAGGCGGCGGCATAGCAGGGCACCGAGGGCTGGCATACCGCGAGCATGTGCGCTGGCTTACCGTCGGTCGATTTTCCAATGACTTCAAGGAATTCGACCAGATAGTCGATATAATCATCAAGGTCGAATTTGCCGTCCGACAGTGGCACCAGCTTCGCGTCGCGCCAGTCCGTGATGTACACATCGGCGACCGGCAGCATGCGCTCGACCGTGCCGCGCAGCAGCGTCGCATAGTGACCGGACATCGGCGCGACGATCAGCAATTTGGGCTGGCCCTCGACGCCCTGGCGTACGAAGCGCTTCAACTGGCCGAAGGGCTTGCGCAGCACGACCTCCTCGACCACCGGCACATCGTGCCCGTCGATTACGGTGTGGTCGAGCCCGAAGGCCGGCTTACCGCGCGGCGCCGAGGCATGCGCGAACACCTCCAGCGCGGAGCCCATGATCGGCCCGCCGCCGAAATAGGCAAAGGGGTTGGCCGGATTCGACAGCATTCCAGCGCTGAAATCGGCGAACGCGCTGGCGCCCGCCAGCATCGACCGCTGCATTTCATAGGCATTGTAAAGCATGGGCGCCCTTATAATTTGAAAACGGTTACCTCGACGTACCGACATAGTGGTGCAGTGCAGCACAAGCAATCAATACCCAAACGGTAATCCCACAACGACAACACTCAACAATGACCATCGCCCGTTGAGGGACTGCCTGCGTCCTGCTAGGCGCTGGCGATGGCTGAAACTCCGCAGATCGCTCCCGCGGTCCCCGCTCCTGCCGCCGCGTCGGGCGACCCCGTCACCAAGCGCCGGCTGGGCGATCTGGCGATGGTGTGGCACCATGCATCGCGTTATCCGCGCCAGATCGCCATCGCCGGGATCGCGCTGATCACGACATCTGCGGCGACGATCGCGATTCCCTATGGGTTCCGACAGGTGATCGATCGTGGGTTCGTGCCCGGTCATGCCGACGCGGTCGCCTCGTCGTTCCACTATCTGTTGATGATCGTCGTCGTGCTCGCACTCGCGACTGCGGTACGGTTCTATTATGTGTCGTGGCTCGGCGAACGCGTCGTCGCCGACATCCGCACCTCGGTGCAAAGCCATTTGCTCACGCTCACGCCACGTTTCTTCGAAGAAAACCGGCCTTCGGAGATCGCGTCGCGGCTGACGTCCGACACGACCCTGATCGAACAGGTGGTCGGCACGACCGTCTCGGTCGCGTTGCGCAATATTTTCACCGGTATCGGTGGACTGATCTATCTGTTCGCGCTCTCACCGAAGCTTGCCGGCATGCTGATGCTCGGTATTCCGGCGATCATCCTGCCGATGACATTGCTCGGCCGCCGCGTGCGCAACCAGTCACGCGCCTCGCAAGACCGCGTCGCCGATGTCGGGTCGATCGCCACCGAAACGCTTGGCGCGATGAAGATCGTCCAGGCGTTCGGCCAGGAAAGCCGCGAGGCGACGCGGTTCGCCGACGCCGTCGCGGCGACTTTCGCGGCGGCACGGCGGCGCATCGCCACGCGCGCGATCATGACCGCGATCGTCATCTGCATGATTTTCGGTTCGATCACGCTGGTGCTGTGGGAAGGCGCAATCGATGCCGCGGCGGGCCGAATCAGCGGCGGATCGATCGCGGCCTTCGTGCTGACCGGTGCGATCGTCGCCGGCGCGTTCGGCGCGCTGACCGAGGTTTATGGTGACTTGCTGCGCGGCGCGGGCGCCGCCGGGCGGCTCGGCGAGCTGCTCAACGAACGGCCCGAGATCGCACCGCCGGCCAATCCGACCTCGCTGCCCTTGCCGGCGCGTGGCGCGATCGAGTTCGATCATGTCCGGTTCCATTATCCGACTCGCCGCGACGTGTCGGCGCTGTCCGATTTCTCGCTCGCCATCGCGCCTGGCGAAACCGTCGCGGTGGTCGGCCCATCGGGCGCGGGCAAGACGACGCTGTTCCAGCTGATCCAGCGTTTCTACGACCCCGATGCGGGCGAGATCCGCATGGATGGCGTGCCCCTGCCCCAGGCCGATCCGGCGGAAATCCGTCGCCGTATCGCAATGGTGCCGCAGGAAACGGTGATCTTCGGTGCGTCGGCGCGCGACAATTTGCGCTACGGCAAATGGGAAGCGGGCGACGACGAGCTTTGGGCCGCCGCCGAGGCCGCCAATGCCGCCGAATTCCTGCGCAAGCTGCCCGATGGCCTCGACACCTTCATGGGCGAAGGCGGCGCGCGCCTGTCCGGCGGCCAGCGTCAGCGCGTGGCGATCGCCCGCGCGCTTCTGCGCGACGCCCCGATCCTGCTGCTCGACGAGGCGACCAGCGCACTCGATGCGGAGAGCGAACGCCTCGTCCAGGACGCGCTGGAGCGCCTGATGCAGCAGCGCACCACTTTGGTCATCGCGCACCGCCTCGCCACCGTGCGCGCGGCGGAGCGGATAATCGTGATGAACGACGGGCAGATCGTTGAGAGCGGCACGCATAGCGGACTTATCGGGCAGAACGGGCTCTATGCCCGGCTGGCGAGTTTGCAGTTCAGCGAAGCGGCGTAACAGCCTTCGTCCACCTTCATTCGTTCTGAACAGCTTATGGCGCGCCCGATTGCGGACATCCATTCCGTTATGGCAGGTTCTACGGGGAAGTAGTTTAACCACGCGGAGAGCGTCGATTGATAGATGATCCGTCCGCCGGCTGGGAAGCTATCGCCACCAAGTTTGCCGCCATCCGCTCCGATGTCGGCACCGATGTCGTGAAGCTCTGGCTGAAGCAGCTCCGGCCCGCCGGCACCGTGGTAGATATCGGATGCGGAACAGGCATGCCTATCTCCAAAACCCTCATTGACGAAGGTTTCGAAGTTTACGGGATCGATCCATCCCCGACGCTTATGGCGGTATTCCGTCGCCACTTTCCCGGCGCTAAGACAGTTTGCGAAGCGGCCGAGGTCAGCCGCTTCTTCGACCGGCGTTTCGACGGGGCAGTTGCCATAGGGCTCATGTTTCTGCTGCCCGAAGACAGTCAGCGTGCAGTGATCGAGCATGTCGGCCAGGCGATACACCCTGGCGGCCACTTCCTCTTCAGTGCTCCGCGCCAGATGTGCCAGTGGAACGACACCCTGACAGGTCGGCCGTCGTTGTCGCTGGGAGAGGAGCGATATCAGCAGCTGCTCGCCAGCGCGGGATGCCGCGTCGTAGACAGCTATGTTGATAAAGGGTCGAACTACTATTTCCACGCTGTGTCGGACTCAGTGTAAACCCGATCTACATGGACCGCCGCGCCGTTTCGACGAGGTCCGCCAACCGCAAGTATAACCTGTTGTTTCCCCAAACCTGATGGACCGTTGAGCACAAATAGCGGACATTCTGACGGCACATTTTCCAAACGCTTCCGACTTAAATAACGTCATGCCGGACTTGTTCCGGCATCCACCGTGCCGCAAGATGAACCACCGCCATTGGAGCGGTCGCCCCCGGAACCGGGGTGACGAACCTGGGGAGAGCCGAGATGGCCCGCGACTTCGACATCATCGTATATGGCGCCACCGGCTTTACCGGCCGCCTCGTTGCCGAATATCTCGTACAGACGGGAACGCCGCGCTGGGCGATGGCCGGGCGGTCGCTGACAAAGCTGCAGGAGGTGCGCGACGAGATCGGCGCGCCCGGAGATACGGCCTTGATCGTTGCGAACAGCGACGACCCCGCCACGCTCAAGGCGATGTGCGAGCGGACCGGGGTCGTGCTGACCACGGTCGGGCCATACCAGCTGTACGGCAATGACCTGGTCGCCGCCTGTGCCGAGACCGGCACCGGCTATGTCGATCTGTGCGGCGAGCCGGCCTGGATGCGCCATATGATCGATGCGCATCACGAAACCGCCAAGCGCACCGGCGCGCGGATCGTGTTCAGTTGCGGGTTCGATTCGATTCCGTTCGATCTTGGCGTGTTGACGCTGCAGGAGACGGCGAAGGCCAAATACGGCAAGCCCGCGCCGCGCGTGAAATGCCGCGTGCGCAAGATGCAGGGCGGCTTTTCCGGCGGCACCGCGGCGAGTCTGAAAGCGACGCTCGCCGCCGCTGCCAAGGAGCCATCGATCCTCGGTCTGCTGATCAATCCGTTCGCGCTTACCCCCGGCTTCGATGGCCCCAGCCAACCCAAGGGGCTTCTGCCCGAATATGACCGCACGATCGAGGCATGGGTCGCGCCGTTCATCATGGCGCCGATCAACACCAAGAATGTCCATCGCACCAATTTCCTGCTCGGCCAGAGCTATGGCGCGGACTTCGTCTATGACGAGATGCTGGTCGCACCGGGCCTGGGCGACATGGGCAAGGCTGCGGCGGAAGCGATCGCCAAGATCAACCCGCTGGCCAGCGACAAGGGGCCGAAGCCCGGCGAAGGCCCGTCGAAGGAGGAGCGCGAGAGCGGCTTTTACGATGTGCTGTTCGTCGGCGAGATGCCTGACGGCACACGGATCGACGCAGTCGTCACCGGCGACCGCGACCCCGGTTACGGATCGACCAGCAAGATGATCGCCGAGGCCGCCTTGTGTCTGGTCCATGACGTACGGGGAGAGGGTGGCATCTGGACCCCCGGTGCGCTGATGGGCGATGCGTTGCGCAAACGGCTGATCGACCGCGCGGGGCTGACGTTTACGGCGGGATAGGCCGTCGCGGCTGAACCAGCTTAAGCCCCTTCCTTTATGGGAGGGGTTGGGGAGGGTCAGCGGCGAGCGGGGCTCGATGCCTCGTTCGACGCTATGCGTCGAGCGATACGCTTCGCGATCGCACCATCCCCCGACCCCTCCCATAAAGGGAGGGGAGAAGCAGGGCTTTACGTCGCTGATTTACGTACCATCACGCCGCTCCTTCAACCGCGATAGAACAGCATCGCGATGCCCGAAACGACAAGCGCCAGAACAATGGCGATCGGCACCATTCGGCGGCTCAGCGCATCGG
This sequence comes from Sphingomonas sp. So64.6b, assembly GCF_014171475.1. NCBI lineage: Bacteria > Pseudomonadati > Pseudomonadota > Alphaproteobacteria > Sphingomonadales > Sphingomonadaceae > Sphingomonas > Sphingomonas sp. So64.6b. The sequence continues at coordinate 974,264 of NZ_CP048817.1, read as the reverse complement.
CATCGTAAAGGGCGGCCGGGACATCGAACCAATAACGACCGGGCCCGACCTCGCGAACAATGCCTTTCGCTCGCAACCGCTCGAACGCCGGGCGGTCACGCTCGTCCGGGACATGATCGATCGCGTCCTCGGGCGAGATCGCGTGGCGGGCGAGAAATTTCTCCGCCGTCCGCCCGCGCACGCGCACGCCGATCTGCCGCTCCGCCATGGCTAACGCTTGCGTCCCTGATGGCGGATATTGGCCGGCCGGCCGCGCCGTTTGATCACCCTGCCCGGCCGCTCGTCGCGCTCTACCCGGGCGCCCTTGCCGTCGACCATTTCGAAGCGCAGCGCGCCCGATACCGGATTGGCTTCGGCAAGTCGTAGCGGCAGGCGTTGGCCGCTGGCATATTCGGTACCGGTTTGATCGCCGATCAGTTTCCGCGCGGCTTCGTCGAAGCGGAAATATTCGCCTCCGATATCGCGCGCCGGCATCAGCCCGTCGCCGCCAATGCCCTCGACCGTCGCGAAGAAGCCGAAATTGGTCACGCCGGTAATGCGCGCGTCCAGCACTTCGCCGACCTTTTCGGACAGGAAGGCGGCGACATAACGGTCGATCGTATCGCGCTCCGCCTCCATCGCGCGGCGTTCGAGCGCCGAGATGCCCTCGCCGATCCGCTCCATGCCCGCCGCTTCGCCCTCGGTCAGGCCGCCGTCGCCGAGCTTGTATGCGCTGACCAGCGAACGGTGGACAATGAGGTCGGCATAACGCCGGATCGGCGACGTGAAGTGCGCATAGCTGCCCAGCGCCAGCCCGAAATGGCCATGATTGGCGGGAGCATAATAGGCCTGGGTCTGGGTGCGCAGCACCTGTTCCATGACCTGCTGGCGGAAATCGACCTCGCCGACCTTGTCGAGGATATGGTTGAAGGTAGCCGGCCGCACGACCTGGCCGAGTGCGAATTCCACGCCGAAGGTCTTGAGATAATCCTTGAGTGCAACCAGCTTCTCGCGGCTCGGCTCTTCATGCACGCGGTACATCACCGGCGCCTTCTTTGCCTCGAGCGCCTTGGCGGCCGCGACGTTGGCGGCGATCATATAATCCTCGATCAGCTTGTGCGCATCGAGCCGCTCGCGCGGTGCGACCGACATGATTCGCCCCTTTTCGTCGAGCATCACGCGACGTTCGGGCAGGTCGAGATCAAGCGGGCTGCGCTTCTCGCGCGCCGCGTAAAGCGCGCGCCAGCAGGCCCAGAGCGGCCTTAACGCGGTCTCGGTCAGCGGATGCTGGATCACGCCGTCGATCGCCGCCTGGGCATCTTCGTAGGCGATGTTCGCCGCGATCCGCACCAACGCACGGGAGAAGCGCCACGATTTCAGCTCGCCCGCTTTCGACACCTGCAAGTGGCAGACCAGAGCGGCGCGATCCGCGCCTTCCTTCAACGAACAGACATCGGCCGACAGGACTTCAGGCAGCATCGGCACGACGCGATCGGGGAAATAGACCGAATTGCCGCGCCGCCGCGCCTCGCGGTCGAGATCGGAACCGGGCCGGACATAGAAGCTGACATCGGCGATCGCGACAATCGCCTTCCACCCGCCTTCGTTCTTTGGGTCGTCATCCGGCGCCGCCCACACCGCATCGTCATGGTCGCGCGCATCGGCCGGGTCGATCGCGACGATCGGGATATGGCGCAGATCTTCGCTATCCTTGCCGAGCGGCGTCCTCGCGACGCGCTCGGCTTCCGCGATCGTCTCAGGCGTGAACACCGTCGGGATACCCAGCTTGTGGATCGCGATCATCGAGAAGCTGCGCGGGGCAAAGGGATCGCCCAGCACCTCGGTCACGCGCGCGGTGATACGCGGCGGACGGCCGGCCTTCTCCGCCAGCACCAGGTCGCCGGGTTTGCCCTCGCCCGCATCGGACACCTGGAATTCGCGCCGTTCCTTCTTCTCGACACCCTGCAGCCAGAGCTTCCCGCCTTCCTGACGCAGCACGCCGAGAATCAGCTCCTCACCCTTGGCGAGCGCCTTCATCGGGTGCGCGATCCAGCCGTTACCGGCCTCCTCGGTGCGTGCGAGGACGCGGTCGCCGATGGCAAGCGCGCCATGCTTGCGTTCGCGCACGCGCAACCGTGGCGCGGGGGTGTCGGCATGCCAATTCTCCGGCACCGCCCAGACATTGCCACCGTCATCGGCATCGACGATGCGCAGCACCGTCACCTTCGGCACGCCGCCCATCTTGTGGAAGGCGCGACCCGGTGCGCTGTCGATCAGACCATCATCGGCCATGTCCTTGAGCATCGCCTTGAGCGTGATCTTCTGCTGCGCGGTCAGGCCGAACGCCTTGGCGATCTCGCGCTTGCCCGCGGGCGTGTCAGACGTGGCGATGAAATCGAGGATCTGCTCGCGCGTGGGCAAGCCGGGGGGTGGTTTGGGCGCGTGTGTCTTGGGCATGGTCCCAAAGATAGAGGCTGGCGCGCGCTACGCCACCATTTCCTGCCGTCGTTTGAGCATCACGCCCGCGCGCCAATAATGGAAGATCGCCCAGGGGGTCGCGGCAACGGCGGTCAGCAACGCCCAGCGCAGCGATTCCTCCTTGCCGGCATAAGGGACATAAGCATCGCTCAGCACTCCGATCATCGTCGGCCCAAGGCCCAGGCCGATCATGTTGATGACCAGCAAGGTGATCGCCGCCCACATCGCCCGCATGCGCAGCGGCGCCAGGCCCTGCAGCATCGCGAAGGTCGGGCCGAGATAGGAATTGGCGAACAACATGTTGAACACATAGGCGCCGATCGCCACCGCCGGCACATCGGTCATGAAGAACAGCAGCGTGAAGGGCAAGGCGGCGCATTTGAGCAGCCCGACCATCCAGCTTTGCGCGTGAATGCCCCAGCGTTTCGCCGCCCAGTCGGCAACGCGCCCTCCGCCGATGCCGGAAACCGTCCCGATGATCGCCGCGATCGGCGCGACGATCAGCGCGACCTGGCCGACGGTGAAGCCGAGCGAGCGCTGCAGATAACTCGGGCCCCAGCTGGTTGTAGCATAGCCGATCAGCGAGGTCAGCGTAACCGCCATGACGAGATGCCGGGCCGCGGCGTTGCGCCACATGTCCGCAAAGGCCGACCAGATGCTTGGCATTGGTTCGTCTTGGGGCCCCTGCTGGGCCCCGTGCTGGAGCCCGTCGTCGGCGACGCGCGAGGCGTCGGACAGGCCACGTTTCGGTTCGACCACGAACAGCCGCACGACCACCGCCAGGATGATGCCGGGAATGCCGACCGCGATGATCGCGATGCGCCAGCCATATTGGCTCGCCAGCCAGCCGCCGATCATCGTGCCGAACCCGCCGCCGAGCACCACGCCGAGCGAATAGATCGCCATCGCGCTCGCCCGCTTTTCGGCTGGATAGAGATCGGCGATGATCGAATGGCTCGGCGGACTGGATCCCGCCTCTCCCACGCCGACGCCGATCCGTGCGAGGAGAAGCTGGACATAGTTCTGCGCCAGCCCGCACAATGCGGTCATCAGGCTCCACAATGCGAGCGACACGGCGATGATGTTGCGCCGGTTGGCCTTGTCGGCGAACCGCGCGACGGGAATGCCAAGCCCGGCATAGAAGATCGCAAAGGCGAAGCCGGCGAGCAGGCCGAGCTGCGTGTCGCTGAGTTTCAGGTCGGCCTTGATCAGCTCGAGCAGGATGGCGAGAATCTGCCGGTCCATATAGCTGAAGAAATAGGTCAACGTCAGCAGGCCGAGAGTCAGGGTGCGGCGACGCATCGCCAATGTCTCGTCGAGCTCGGGGTGGCTCGCGGCGGATATCGGCATGGTTACTCCGGTACGCTGGAGGTCGAAAATAACCCGCCGTCCGGAACAACCGGACGGCGGGAGGGAGGTTAGTCAGCCCATGCCGCGACGGGCAAGTCGGTCATGCGCGGTCAGAACTTGCCGCGCAGTGTAACGCCATAGGTCCGCGGCTCGGCTAGGAACGCCGAGAAGGTCTGCGTACCGCCGGGATAGCTCGCCGCCGGGAAGCCCGGCGTAACCCCGACGCCCGAGCCGGCCTGGAAAGGCGAGCTGAAGGCGACCTGGGTGTAATCGGTGTTAAGCAGGTTCTGCGCCCAGAATTCGACTGCCCATTTCGACGACGGGCCGCGAATGCCGACGCGCGCATTCATGACGAAGAAGCTGTCCTGCTCCTTCTGCGGGAACAGGTCGGAGCCGCTGTTATAATCGCTCGACAGGCGTCCATCGACATAGAACAGGGCCGACAATCCGCTGCTGCCCAGTTCCGGCGTCCAGCTCACGCTCGACGTGACGACGATTTCCGGCGCGTTCGACAAATTGTCGCCCGGCAACAGGCGGAGCGCCGGATCGAGCGCCGAGCCCTTCGCGTTGCCGACCAGGTTCTTCCTGAAATGCGTGTCTGAGTAAGTGAAGCCGGCGGTGACGTTGAAATTGCGCGCCGGGTTGATCGATGCCTCGACTTCGACACCCTGCGATATCACGCCCGAACGGACATCCTTGCTGGCACAGGCACCGGTTGCCGCACTGAGGTCGCGGTCCGCGCCGGCGAGGTCGGTGCTGCACGAATTGACATTCTGCACCAGGAAGACCGATCCGTTGAACGTGTTCAGCTGGAAGTTCTTGAACTTCTGGCGGAACGCCGCGACGTTGAGGCTGAACGGCCCGCTCGAATATTTCGCGCCAATTTCCAGGGCGTTGTTTATTTCCTGGTCGAACTGCAGATTGCCGACCAGTGCCTGCGGGCCACCGGCGGCGGCGAAGGTCGTTGTCGGTATGCCGGCGATCGGCAGGATCGGCGCCTTCAATGCCGAGCGATCGAGATTGAAGCCGCCGCCCTTATAACCACGCGCATAGCTGCCATAGATCAGCAGGTCCGGCGTGACCTTGTAGGACAGGATCGCGGTGCCGGTGAACTCGTCTTCCTTACGCTCGCTGTTGATCGATGCGCCGTTCAGTTCGGAGGTCGAATTGCCCTGGCACGTCAGGCTGATCAGGCCGCCGGCCACGGCCGCAAGCCCTGCATTGGTCAGGAACGGCGTGAGCGCCGCCTGTTGCGCCGGGCAGTAGATATTATCGTTGCCGAAAGACGCGTCGAGCTTCTTGGTTTCGTTGGTGTAGCGCAGGCCGACAGTCAGCTTCAGCTCATCCACGATCGTAATGATGTTGTGGGTGAAGAACGCGAAGTTCTTGCTGCTCTGCCGGTAGGCGGATTGGGTCTCACCGACATTGCGCACCTGATCGAGGCGGTCGAACCCGGCCAGGATGCTCGGCCCGGCCGCGCCGAACGCACCGGATACGACTGGCCGCAGCGAAGTACGGATACAGCCCGACGCGGTCGGATCGAAGGCGAAGGCGAGACCGCCGCCATTGATGATGCGGCATGCGGCGAACCGGCCATATTGCGATCCAAAGCGCAGATTGTCGCGAACCTCGAGCTTTTCGTCGCCATAAAAGGCGCCGACCAGCCAGTCGAGATGCTCGCCGAACGCGCTGCCCTGCAGACGCAGTTCCTGCGAGAAAGTCTTGAAGCCGCGGAAGCCGGCATCCTTACCCGGCGCGCGGTACAGGATGTCGACATAGCTATAGTCGGTATCCGACGCCTGATAGTTGCCATAGTCGCGATAGGCGGTGATCGAGGTCAGCTGCGCGGCGCCGAAATCATAATCGATCTGGCCCGAAACGCCCCAATCCTTGGTCTCGCCACCATAGCTGCGGCCTGGTGTCAGATAGACGTTGCGCGAATAGGGGTCGCTGAACGCGGCGGTCGGTTGCCCGAGCGCCCTGAGTACCGGGATGATCGGATTGGCAGTGGTCAACAGGCCGCGATTGGCCGGCGCGACGGTCTGGTCGATATAGACCGCGGTGCAGCAATTTTCATTGCGCTTGGTATAGTCGCCGATCAGCCGGACCTTCAGGTCGCTCGACGGTTCGAACAGCAACTGGCCGCGCACGAAATACCGGTCGCGATTGTTGATCTTCGTGCCGTTGGTCACATCCTTGTAGAAGCCGTCGCGGTTGACATAGACGCCATCGATCCGCGCCGCGAGCGTCTCACCCAGCGGAACGTTCACATTGCCGCCAAGGCGGTAATAATCATAATTGCCGTACGACGCCTCGGCGCCGGCACTGAACCGGTCGAACGACGGCGATTTGCTGACGATGCTGATGATGCCGGCCGATGCGTTGCGGCCGAACAAGGTGCCCTGTGGACCACGCAGCACTTCGACGCGCTCGATATCGCCAAGTTCGTTCAGGCCGATGCCCGAACGCGAACGATAAACGCCGTCGACGAACACCGCGACCGAGCTTTCCAGACCGGGATTGTCGCCAACCGTGCCGATACCACGCAAGCGGGCCGACCCATTGGCTTCGTTGCCGGTCGAGGAGACCTGCAACGATGGAGCGATCTGGGCAAGCTGGCGGATGTCGCTGGCGCCGGTGCGCTCCATGCTGGAGGCATTGATCGCGGTGACGGCGAGCGGCACGTCGGCCAGCGCCTGCGCGCGCCCCTGCGCGGTCACGACGATATCGTCGTTCGCGCTCCCGGCTTGATCGGTTTCCTGGGCGGCGGCGGATGTGGGCGCAGCGGCATCGGCGGTTTGCGCCGATGCCGGCGTCGCCAGACCCATTGCGAGGACGGTGAAGGCGCACGCCGACATATATTGCTTCTTGAGCATCTCTATCTCCCGTTGGACCGGAACGCTGATCGGCTCCGTACCCCACACTCGAATAGATAGACGGACTTCCGTTACGTCAAGCGGAACTCGAACCACGACACGCCTTGTCGTGCGCCTGTTGCCAAAAAGTCATACCTGAAAAACAGCCGGATCGGGCAGAACGACTATTCGAATCGTCAAAAATGCTTAACCGACGCCGCGTCTTTGACCTTCCCTCAATAGCCGTTCAACCGTGCGAAGCGCTCACGGTGCCAGGCCGCGTTGCCCCACATGGTTTCGAGCACATAGGCTCGCTTGAGATAGAGGCCCGCGTCATGTTCGTCGGTCATGCCGATGCCGCCATGCAGCTGAACCATCTCGCGGCTGACCAGATGAAGCGTGTCGCCCATGATCGCCTTGGCCAGACTGACCGCCTGATCGACATCGGAACGGCCGGCGTCGATCGCCTCAAGCGCACCCTCGACCGCCGAGCGCGCCAGTTCGAGCTCGGTGAACATCTTGGCCATGCGATGCTGCAGCGCCTGAAAGGTCGAGAGTTGCTGGCCGAACTGGACGCGGACCTTGAGATAGTCGTTAGTCACGGCAAAGGCCTGCTCCGCCATCCCGAGCATCTCGGCACAGAGCGCGGCGGTCGCGCGGTCGACTACTTTGGCGGTCAGGTCGGTGCCGCCGAGCTTCTCCGCCTTGGCGCCATCGAAAACCACCTGCGCATGGCTACGCGAATCCGCCATATGCCGCGCCGATCGCGATACGCCGACATCGCCCGACACGAGGTACAGGCCGTCGACCGCGGACACGACGAACAGCTGCGCGCCATCCCCTTCCGCGACGAATTGCTTGGTGCCGGTCAGCTTACCGTCGGTGACCCTCGTCGCGGTCTTTGCCGGGTCGTGCACCGGGCCTTCGTCGATCGCGAGCGTCGCGACGATCTCGCCGGCGGCAATCCTTGGCAGCCATTCGGCCTTGGCCGCTTCATTGTCGCCGAGCGCGATCGCGGTCGACGCCGCGGCGGTCGCGGCGAGCGGCGACGCGGCGAGGTTACGGCCAAGCTGCTCGAGCACCAGCCCGAGCGAGAGGTAACCGAATGCGGACCCGCCAAACTCTTCGGGGATGATCACGCCGGCCCAGCCCATCTGGCCCATCGCCGCCCAGGCATCGGCATCATAACCCTCGACCGGCGCGGCATCGCGCATCTTGCGGAAGGCAGTAGTCGGCGCTTCATTGTCCGCCCATTCGCGCGCCATGTCGCGCAGCATCGTCTGTTCGTCGTTGAGTACGGCCATGTTCTTAACTCCCTCTCCCCTCCGGGGAGAGGGTGGGGAGAGGGGCAGTGTGTCTCACCGCCCTCTCCGCACTGCCCCTCTCCCGGCGTCGCTTCGCTTGCCTGCCCTCTCCCCGATGGGGAGAGGGCTAAGAATTATTGATGATCCAGCATGCCCAGGATGCGTTTGGCGATGACGTTGTTCTGGATCTCGCTCGATCCGCCATAGATCGACACCGCCTTGCCCCACAGCCAGGTTCGCGTCTGGGTCAATTCCTCGTCGGTAAAGCCCTCGCCTTCCCAGCCGAGCCCGTTCATGCCCATGATCTCGATCGACAGTTCGGCGCGATCCTGGGTGATGCGCGCGCCAACATTCTTCATGATCGATGTCGCCGCCGACGGCCCCTGGTTCGATTTCGATTCCAGCGCGGCGCGGCGCAGCGTCAGCATGAAGGCGCGGCTGTCCATCTCGTGCCGCACGATGCGCATGCGCAGATCGCTGTCGGTGACTCGACCCTGGTCATCGAGCCCACGATATTCCTTGGCCAGCGCGCTGACCGATTTGCCGGCGAACATCCGGCCCGCCGCCGATCCGCCGCCCGACAGATTCTGCCGTTCGTGCTGAAGCAGGCGCTTGCCGATCGTCCAGCCCTCACCCTCCTGCCCGACAAGATTCTCCTTGGGTACTTTCACATCGGTGAAGAAGGTTTCGCAGAAAGGCGACGAGCCGGAGATCAGCCGGATCGGCTTCACCTCGACACCCGGGCTGGTCATGTCGATCAGCAGGAAGCTGATCCCTTCATGCTTTTTCGATTTGTCGGTGCGCACCAGCGCGAAGCATTTGTCGGCCCATTGCCCGCCCGACGTCCAGGTCTTCTGGCCGTTGACGACGTAGTGGTTGCCCTTGTCCTCGGCGAACATCTGAAGTGAAGCGAGATCCGACCCGGCACCGGGTTCGGAATAGCCCTGGCACCAGCGCACCTCGCCCTTGGCGATCGCCGGGATATGCTCGCTCTTCTGCGCTTCATTGCCATATTCGAGCAGCGTCGGGCCGAACATCATCACGCCCATGCCGCCGATCGGGTTCCATGCGCCGATCCGGCCCATCTCCTCCTGCAGCACGCGCGCCTGACCCCGATCGAGACCACCACCGCCATATTGCGCCGGCCAGGTCGGCACGCCCCAGCCCTTGTCGCCCATCGCCTTTTTCCAGGCGGCTTCGTCGGCCGACAAATCGGTCGGCCCGTCGATCGCCGACATGGCATTGTCCTTACCCTTCAGCGCGGGCGGAAAGTTCGCGGCAAGCCACTCACGCACCTCGGTGCGAAAGGCATCCAGCGGGTTGACGGAAACGTCGAGTTCGGCGGCGGTGGCCATAAATCCTCTCCTTCGGGACCGAATCTGAATATCGGGTATGGTGAGGTTAGTGGCATAGTTTGCGGATGAGTGGAAGGGATGCTGAGGTTTGTTACGCGTTAAAACCCTTCTCCCCCCTGTGGGAGAAGGTGGCCGAGCAAAGCGAGGTCGGATGAGGGGGAGGGGGACGCGCAACATCGCCATCAGTCCCCCTCACCCTCCCACAAGGCGAGAGGGGAAGAGTCGAGCTTGGGCCAGCACCTGCGTCTTTGTGACCGCCCCATTAGCCCGCTAGAAGCGCCTTCGGGGGAGCCTGCCATGCGATTCGAACACCGCGCCGTACCGATCGTCCTTGCCGCCGTGCTGGTCGATACGATCGGCTTCGGCATCGTCATGCCGGTCTTTCCCGAGCTGATCACCCACCTCGGCCATGTCGACCTGGAGCAGGCGACGCGCATCGCCGGCTATATGCTGGTCGTGTTCGCCTTCACGCAATTCTTCGCCGGACCGGTACTCGGCAATCTCAGCGACCGGTTCGGGCGGCGGGTCGTGCTGATCGCCTCGATGCTCGCCTTCGCCGCCGATTATGCGCTGATGGCGATCGCACCGACCCTCGCCTGGCTGTTCCTCGGCCGGGCGATCGCGGGGATCGCGGGCGCTGTGTACGGCCCGGCCAGTTCAGTGCTGGCCGATGTCACCCCGCCCGAAAAGCGCGCTGGCGTGTTCGGGTTCATCGGCGCCGCTTTCGGTGTCGGCTTCATCATCGGCCCGGCGATCGGCGGGTTGCTCGCCGATTTCGGGCCGCGCGCGCCGTTCGTTGCCGCAGCGGTGCTCGCGCTGCTCAACGCCGTGGCGATGATCGTCGCCATGCCCGAGACGCTGGCACCGGAAAATCGCCGTCCCTTCCACCTGCGCGACGCGCATATCGTCGGCGCGTTCCGCCCGCTGTTTGCCGCCGGCAACGCCGCGCCGCTGCTGCTCGCCTGGTTCTTCTGGCAGCTCGCGCATATGGTCTATCCCGCAACCTGGGCGTTCTGGGCGGCGATCCGCTTCGGCTGGAGTCCCGCCGAAATCGGGTGGAGCCTGGCCTTTGTCGGGTTGATCAGCGTGATTTTCCAGGCCGGCCTGTCGGGCCGCATCATCGCGCGCATCGGCGAACGCCGCGCACTCGTGATCGGGCTGGCCAGCGGCGGGCTGACCTTTCTGATCTTCGCCTTCATCACCGCCAGCTGGCAGGCCTATGCCCTGTTCCTGCTGAGCGCCTGTTCGGGGCTGGTCTTCCCGGCGATGAACGGGCTGCTTTCGCGCATGGTCGACGCGACGCGCCAGGGTTCGCTGCAGGGCGGGATCGGCAGCATGGGCAGCGTATCGCAGATCCTCGGGCCGCTCCTGCTCACTCAGGCGCTGGCGACCGGCGTCGATCGCGGCTTTCCCGGCGCGGCGTTCCTGGTCGCCGGCATATTGGCGCTGACGGCGCTCGGCACGATCGTGTGGAAAGTGCTCGACCGCGTGCCGCCGCCAGAGCCGGCCACCACACCGATGGACGCCTGAGCTTCATATCCTCCAGACACCGAGATCACTCTCTGACCCACTCCCTCCCGTTCGCACTGAGCTTGTCGAAGGGCCGCTCTTCTCTTTCCAACGCAGGAGAACGAAGGCAGTGCTTCTACAAGCTCAGCACGAACGGATTTAGGGTGATCCCAGTGAGTCCGATCTCGCTCTGGCTACTTACAATTCTCGACATCACTCGAAACGAACCGAGATTGGATCACGCTCCCGCCGGGTTCTCCGCTCCGACAGGATAGGTGCCGTGCCCGCTCCTGACCTTGTCGCCATCGAAGATCAGCACCTCGCTCACCGACACGCCCTTCTGGTTGCGATATCGGATCACCACCGTGTCGACGCCCGCAAAGACCTGCTCGACCGTGAAGTGCAGGTCTGGAATGCGCCGCAACCCTTCCGTCCAATAGGCGCGCAACGCTTCCTTGCCACGAACCTGCCCACGCGTTTCGGGCAGGATGGCGGCGGCGACCGGCGAGGTGAACACGACGTCGTCGTGAAAATGGCCGAGGACGCGCTCCAGGTCATGCGCGTTCCAGGCGTCGCTCCACTCTGTTGCAAAGCTCAACGGATCCGTCACTCTTGCCTCCCGCCGATACGAAGCCCCGCTCCTATTGCGTATAAGCCTTCACCAGCCGGTACATGAACGCCCTGCCGTCCATCAACGACTTGACCCTGATCCGTTCGTTGAGACCATGCACGCCCTGCCCGTCCGGGTCGGCGAACAGGCCCGAGACGCCATAAGTCGGGATGCCGGCGGCGTTGGTGTGACGGCCATCGGTCGCGCCGGTCGCGAGACGCGGTATCACGGGCACGCCCGGCCACATGTCCTTCGAGATCGCCTCGATCGGCCCCATGATTTGCGGTGTCAGCGGCGGCGCGGGCGATCCGGCGTGCGGCGGGTCGGCAAAGCTGACCTTGACCTTGTCACCGCCAAGCTCGGCAAGTTTGGCGAGGATCATGTCCGCGCCCTCCCCCGGAATGATGCGGCAATTGACGTTTGCAGTCACCGCTTGCGGCTGCGCATTGGTCGCATGGCCGCCGGAGATCATCGTCGGGATGCAAGTGGTGCGCAGCGTCGCGTTCCAGCTGGGGTTCGCGGCCGAGACAGCGGCATAATCCGCGTCGGTCGCCTTGCCCGTGCCGACCGCCGCCATCGCCCTGGTCTGGGCGGGATAGAGCGGTGCGGACGCGCCGAAAAACGCCTTGGCTGCAGGCGTCAGGTCGACCGGAAAGTCATAGGCGTTCACCCGCGCAAGCGCTTCGCTCATCCAGCCGATCGCATTGACATGCGGCGCCTGGCGCGAACTGTGGCCGCCGGGCGCGGTCGCGGCGAAGGTGAAGTCCTGATAGACTTTCTCGCCCGCCTGGATGCCATTGCTGACCGGCTTGCCCGCCTCGTCCAGCGACCCGCCGCCGCCTTCGTTCAGCGCCCATCCAGCGGACAGCGCGTCGCGCTTGTTCTTGAGCAGATATTCGACGCCGTTCAGCGCCTTTTCGGTTTCTTCGCCGCAAGTCAGCGCAAGCTTGATCGTGCGCTTCGGCTTGTAACCTTCCTGCCGAAAACGGATCAGCGCGTCCGTAAAGGCAGCCGCCATCGCCTTGTCGTCCGACGTGCCACGTCCGTAGAAATAGCCATTCTCCTCGACCATGACGAAGGGGTCGCGAGTCCAGTCCGCGCGCTTCGCAGCGACCACATCGATATGGGCGAGCAGCAGCAGCGCCGGCAGCTTCGCATTGCTGCCGCGCAGAATGGCGGAGAGATTGCCCTCCTTTGGATGCGCCGGATCGACGATCACGGTCACATCGCCCTCCGGATAGCCCGCGGCCTTGAGCCGTGCGCCCATGCGCTCGGCCGCCAGCGTGCAGCTACCGTCGGGCCAGCTCGAATCTGTCTCGACCAGTTCCTTGTACAGCGCGCGAAACGCGGGTTCACCGGCACGCGGATCGGGTGTTGCAGCCTGAGCCGGCATTGCGCTGGTGGTGAGCAAAGCGGCGAGCGCGATCGACGCGAAGTGGCTGCGAGCCTTCATACGGGCGGTCCTTTCGGGAATGCTTGCGCTGCGCGGGGTTAAGTCTGTCAACGCTGTCGCCAGTCTGGCGACGGGATTTGGCTTCGACAAGCGGGGATCGTGTTACCATCGCCTGCATGCCGGCTCGATTCAGATTGTTCTCCGGCTTTGTCATGTCTGCTTTTCGGCGGAGGTGCCTTGCCTCACGGTAAGGCCCTCCGACCAATGATTTGAATCAGCTGATTCGGAACCGGACACACGATGACTTCTGCTCCACCATTTCCCGATATTCCCGTAAAGCGACCGCAAAATTCCCGCACGGGTTCGCCGGTTTTCCCGAAGCTTTTCCCGTGAATTCCCGTAAAACGCTCAAAAAAACATTTTCCGCAAAAACTTCCCGTAGCTGCGTGAAATTGGCATCCCGTCGCGCAGTATCGGAGATGCTGCGACTTCGAACGGGGCCGTTCCACCGATTCAATTCCACCCATTCGAAGTGCTACCACTGGCCCCAACGGCATTTCACCGTCGCCGTCCCGCTCTTTGACATGACGATCAGTAAACACCGCATCGCTATCCTCCGCCACCGACGGCTTGGCGATGAGGGTAGATGGCAATCCGCCTCAGATCTCCTTCCCCGGGCGCCGCGACAGCCCCACATCGAGATGCCCGCCCGCATCGAGCAGCATGATCTCGCCGGTGATCACCCGGCTCGCGGGATCGAGCAGCATAACGATCGGTCCGGCGATATCGTCGGCACCGGGCGCCATCGCCATCGGCGTCTTCGACGCGATGCTCGCGTTGAGCGCGGCGAAACCGGCCTCTCCCAGACGCTTCTCGAACCAGCCGGTGCCGACATAACCCGGCGCGACGGCATTGACGCGGATCGCCGGCGCGAGCGAACGGGCCAGGCTTTTAGTCATCGTCGCCAGCGCGCCTTTCGATGCGGCATAAGCGACCGACGATCCATTGCCGAACACCCCGGCGACCGACGCGACATTGACCACCGCGCTATGCGGGCCCTGCTTCATTGAAGGCGCGCAGGCGCGGATCATCTGGAACGGCGCGATCGTGTTGAGCCGGTAGATGTCGATGAAATCCTCCGCCGACAGCGCCTCAAGATCCTCATGATTGGCAAACTTGGTCCGCCCGGCATTGTTGACCAGGAAATCGATCCGCCCGAAAGCGTCCAGGGCAGACCCGGCAAGCGCGCGGCAGGCGGCATCCTCCACGATATCGCCCTGCACCGCGATCGCGCCCTCACCCACCTCGACCGCCAGCGCCTCGGCATCGTCGCGGCTTGAGGCGTAATTGATCACGCAGCGCACGCCGCGCGCGGCAAGGCGGCGCACGACCGCAGCGCCGATTCCGGTGCCGCCACCGGTGACGATCGCTACCGAGTCCTTCACGCCTGCGCACTCGGGCGGGCGGACGCGCGATCGTGCCACGCGCGCAGCGCGACCAGATCGTCGGGGATCGCGATGCCGACGAATGCGGCGAAATCGATCGTGGTGAGCAGCACGATATCGGCGATCGAATAGCTTTTGCCGTCGAGCCAGTCGCGATCGGCCAGCGCGCGGTCGAACTCGGCCATCGCCGCCAGGACGCGCGGCCGCTGGCTTTCCCCATATTCGGTATATTGCGGTTTCACGATACGCGCGGTGAACGGGTGAGTGTGCACCCACACCATGCCGAGCGGGATCATCAGCCGCAGCTCGATCCGGCGCGTCCACATATCGACCTCAGCCAGGCTGGTTGGGTTGGTCCCGAACATCGGCGGCTCCGGATGCATCGCCTCGAAGAAGCGGCAGATCGACACGCTCTCTGTCAGAACAGTGCCGTCATCGAGTTTCAGCGCCGGGATCTGGCCGAGCGGATTGACCGAGAGATAGGGCTCAGCGCGATGTTCGCCCTTGACGATCGAGAGGATCTCGGTCGGAACGCTCAGGCCTTTTTCGGCAAGATAGATACGCACCCGGCGCGGATTGGGGGCCGGATTGACGGCATCGTAAAAGAGCATGTTCCCTCACCTGTGATTGTTCGACGGATTCGTTTTTCGAACCGGGCGTATGGCATTTCTTCCTGCCTTGGCCTAGCGGACTCGAACATCGGGAACCCGGAGAGACCATGACTGCCCCCCTTACTGCCGCCATCATGCTCGAGAGTGACTTCGCCACCCTGCCCGACCTGATCCGGGCTCATGCCGTGGAGCGCGGCGACAAGACCGCACTCGCCGAAGCCGGTGGCGAGCTCGACTATGCCGGGCTCGACGCGCTGATGGATCGTATCGTCGCCGCGCTGCAACGCGACGGCGTCAAACAGGGCGATTCGGTCGCGATCGTCGCCGCCGCTTCGATCGAATATGCCGCGGTGTTCCTCGGTGCGCTGCGCGCCGGCTGCGTCGCCACCCCGCTCGCTCCATCGGCCACCGGCGAGGCGATTGTCGCGATGATCGCCGATTGCGGCGCGCCGATCACCTTTATCGACGCCGATGCCGCGACCACGCTTGCCGGGCAGCGCATCCCGGGCAAGCTGGTCCATCTGAAATCGCTCGGCCCCTGGCTCGCCCCCGAAGGCGCGAAGCCGGAGCCGGTGGAGATCAAGCCAGGGGACGGTTTCAACATCATCTATTCGTCGGGCACCACCGGCACGCCCAAGGGCATCGTGCAGAGCCATGAAATGCGCTGGGTCCATATCGCGCGCAATTCGGCCGCCGGGTTCGGCGATGCGGTGACGATGATCGCGACGCCGCTTTATTCCAACACCACTTTGGTCAGCTTCCTGCCCACATTGGGCTGGGGCGGCACCGCGGCGCTGATGAAGAAGTTCGATGCACGCGGTTATCTGCAACTCGCCGAGCGCCACCGCGCGACACACACCATGCTCGTGCCCGTCCAGTATCAGCGGCTGATGGCGCTGCCCGATTTCGACACTTTCGACCTGTCGAGCTTTCGCTTCAAGACGAGCACCAGCGCACCTTTCTCGACCGCACTCAAGGCCGATATCCTCAAGCGCTGGCCGGGCCTGCTGGTCGAATATTATGGCATGACCGAAGGCGGCGCCTCCACCGCGCTGATCGCGACCATGTATCCGAACAAATTGCACACTGTCGGTCAGCCAATGCCCGGGCATGAAATCCGGCTGATCGACGACGACGGCAAAGAAGTCGCACCGGGCGAGATGGGCGAAGTGGTCGGCCGCTCGCCAACGATGATGACCGGTTATCACGGCCGCCAGGAAGCGACGTCGGCGGCCGAATGGCACGATGCGGAGGGCAATCGCTATATCCGCCACGGCGATGTCGGGCGCTTCGACGAGGACGGCTTCCTGATCCTGATGGATCGCAAGAAGGACCTGATCATCTCGGGCGGGTTCAATATCTATCCGACTGACCTCGAAGCGGTGCTGTCGCAGCATCCGGCGGTCGCGGATTGCAGCGTGATCGGCGTGCCCTCCGAGGCGTGGGGCGAAACGCCGGTCGGTTTCTACGTGCCGCACACCGGCGTCGATGCGAGCAGCGGCGAAATCCGCGACTGGACCAATGCGCAACTCGGCAAAACGCAGCGCCTGTCGGAACTCCACGCGATCGACGAATTGCCGCGCAGCGCGATCGGCAAGGTCCTCAAGCGTGAATTGCGCGATCGGTTGGCAGCCAGCGCGGCATGACGCCGATCCGCGATATACTCGGCGCCGCGACACCCGTCGAAGGCGGTTTTCGCGCGACGATCCCGACTGGCTGGTTGCAGGGGCGTACCGCCTATGGCGGCCTGTCGAGCGCACTTGCCTTGCATGCCGCGCAAAGCTGCGAGCCTGACCTGCCGCCGCTGCGCTCGGCGCTGGTCGCGTTCATTGGCCCGCTCTCCGGCGAGGTGACGGTCACCGCCACCAAGCTGCGTCGCGGGCGCAACGCCGCTTTCATCCAGGCCGATATCGTGTCGGAAGCGGGGCTTGGCTTCCGGGCGACCTTCGTCTTCATGTCGGATCAGGAATCGCGCATCGACCTTGAGGGCGCGCTGGCCAGCCCGCTGCGCCCGCCCGCGCCCGATGCGAAACTCTATACCGGGCCGGACGAGTTCTTCACCGGCAACTTCAACTTTTTCGACCTGAAGGAAGAGGCGAAAGGCGAGGCCGAATGGCTACGCTGGGCGCGGCTGCGCGCTTATGACGGGCTCGACCCTATGGTGCAGGTGATGGCGCTCGCCGACGCACTGCCACCCGCCGCGTTCAAACTGCTCGGCAAGGCACCCGCGCCGATCAGCTCGCTGACCTGGATGGTCAATCTGCTGACCCCGGCACCGGCGACCACCGACGGCTGGTGGCTGCTCTCGGCCAAGTCGGATCACGCCAAAAACGGCTGCTCGAGCCAGACGATGATGCTGTGGAACGCCGACGGCGTGCCGATCGCGCAAGGCGCGCAGAGCGTGGCAATCTTCGCCTAGGGTTGATACGAAGGCGCCTGCTCGCGCAATTCATTTCACGGCTTTCGCCAGACAATGTTCCTGATGAAGGTATGGGAAGGCACCGCGACACCATCCACCACGACCGCCTTGAATCTGGCGTTCTTCATCGCCGTCTTGCAGCTATGATCGTCCAGCGATGCAAAGCCGCTGGAGACCGTCACCGTACATGCCGTCGGTTTTCCGGTCTCGTCGATTTCCAGCCTGATGGAAACGCTGCCCTGATCGCCATTCTTGCGGGCATCCTTTGGATAGGAGTCTTGTGGGAACCAATTTCCTGGATCGTAGCGCGGGACAGCGCCGGTTGGAGTGTCCAGAGCGGGCGATGCGGACTGCGCCAAGGCCAGCGAAACCATGTAAAACAATTCAATCATTTGATCCCCATCCATCCGTTCTCGTGTTTCAACCCCTAGCGGATACTGCTTCGATACGCATCCCGAACTCGCGCCACATGCCCGTTTGCGCATGGCCTACTTGATCGAACCCGTGATCGCTTGCGACAATTTGCGACAATTCTCTTGCGCGCTGACACAGCGCCGCGACACCCTTGATGCATTACGCTGTCCAAGGCGCGGATGAGCCGGCCTGAGCTACTCGAGGGAATTGCCATGAAGAAGCTGCTTCTTGCCGCTGCGCTCGCCACGACGGCGCTCGCTGGTGGCGCTGCCATTGCTGGTCAGGCCGAGCCTGGCCAGCGCGGCGGGGGTATGATGCGCGCCGACACCGACAATGACGGCGCGGTGTCGCGTGCCGAGGCCCGCGCCCAAGCCGAGGCGCGTTTCGCGCGCATGGACACCAACAATGACGGCCAGCTCGCCGGCGACGAACTGAAGCACCGCGGCCGTAGGGGAACGACCGACGGCGATGCGACGCCGATCACCAGGGAGGCGTTCCTGGCCAAGGCCGATGAACGTTTCGCCAAACTCGACACCAACAATGACGGCAGAATCTCGGCCGATGAAATGGCCGCAGCGCGCGCCGGGCGGGGCGACCGGCCGGGCAGAGGCGACATGGTTCGCCCCGCGCCAACGGCCAGCCCGACGGACGGGCCGGCCCGCGGTCATGGTGGAATCGCGAAAGCGGATACGAATGGCGATGGCCGTATCAGCCGCGATGAGATGCGCGCGCAGGAAGACAGGCGTTTCGCAAAGCTCGATACCAACGGCGATGGTTTCATCGACCAGGCCGAGATGGACGCGAGCCGCGCAAAGATGAAGGCAATGCGCGACCAGCGCCGCGGCGGCCAGCCGGGCGGCCCGGGCGACATGCCGCCGCCATCGGGCGCCGATGCGCCGGAACCAGATACCGGCCAGTAATCCCCCCACTGACCGGTTGCCGGGCGGGTGCCGCTCCTCCGCCCGCCCGGCACTTTCACTTGGGAATTATCATGCTAAGCCCCGATCCGATGGGAGACACGCCACATTTGCTGCTGGTCGATGACGAGCGCTCGATCCGCGAGCCGCTCGCGCAATATCTGACCAAGCAGGGTTTCCGCGTGACTCAGGCCGGCGATGCCGAGGCAGCGCGTATGCGCCTGGCGGCCTATGCCATCGATTTGATCATCCTGGACATCATGATGCCGGGCGAAGATGGGCTGAGCCTGTGCCGCCACATCCGCGAGACCGGCGAGATCCCGGTGATCCTGCTCACCGCGCGCAGCGAGGAGACCGACCGTATCGTCGGTCTTGAAATGGGCGCCGACGATTATGTCGTAAAGCCCTTCTCGCCGCGCGAATTGTCAGCGCGCGTGAAGGTCATCCTGCGCCGCGCAGCTGCCGGTGGAGCGCGCCAGCATGCACCGGAAAGCGGCTCGTTCGCCTTTGCCGGCTGGGTGCTCAAATCGGGCGAGCGCGCGCTGGTCGATCGCGAGGGCGTGTCGGTGCCGCTATCGACCGGCGAATATAACCTCCTCCTCGCGCTAGTCACCCGGCCGCGTCAGGTGTTGACCCGTGACCAGTTGCTCGACCTGACGCAGGGACGCGAGGCGGCGGCGTTCGATCGAGCGATCGACAATCAGGTCAGCCGCTTGCGCCGCAAGATCGAGATCGACGCAAAGAGCCCCGAACTGATCAAGACCGTATGGGGCGGCGGCTATACGCTGGCGGCCGAAGTCACGCGGCTGTGACCGAGCCTTCCGAAACGCGCGAAGACGCGCATGGGGCGCCTCCGCCACCCCGGCAGCGTCCGGTACTCCGCTATTGGCCGCGCAGCCTGTCGGGCCAGATGGCGCTGCTGGTGGCAATCGCCTTGTTCATCGCTCAGGCGATCAACTTCGCCATGCTGCTGCAGGAGCGCCGCTCCTTCCTGTTCGAACAGGTCACCGGCCCCGCAATCACGCGGCTGGTCGATGCGGTCGAGCGTGTCGAGTCGGGCCGCGGGCCGCACCTGCAACCCGATCGCGGCCGGGTACGGCTGGTGCCGGCATCGCCGATCGCCGCCGATGCACGGCGCCTGGACGATGTGGAACAGGGCCTGCGGGACACCTTGACCGATGCCGGGCTCAAGGTCGGCCGGATCCAGGCCGGCGTCAAAAGGATCAGTGCCGACGACCCGCGGTTCAAGGACCATAGCTCGCATCGCATGCGTCGCATGGCGCGACTTGGCGGTGAATTGACCATCGCGGTCGAACGCCGCGAAGGCTGGCTGGTGATCAGGGCGCCCTGGCCGGCCACCGACATGTGGCTGTTCTGGCGGCTGATCGCGCAGACATTGGTCCTTTACGGCGTCATATTGCTCCCTGTGCTGTGGATCGGGCGGCGTATCTCGAGCCCATTGCGCACGCTCGCCATCGCCGCGGGCAATTTCAAGCCCGGCGAGGTCGATGTGCCGATCGAGGAGCGCGGGCCGCAGGACGTGCGTGACGTCATCTCCGCCTTCAATGCGCTGCGGTTGCGCGTCACCGCGATGCTTGACGAGAAGGATCGCATGCTCGGTGCGATCGGACATGATCTGCGCACACCGCTCGCCGCGCTTCGCGTGCGGATCGAATCGGTCGAGGATGACACCGACCGCAACAAGATGGCCGACACGATCGAGGAGATGAACCGCACGCTCGACGACATCCTGTCGCTGGCGCGGCTCGGCCGGCCGTCAGAGCCGCTGACCGATGTCGATCTCGCCGCGCTGGTCGACGCGGTGGTCGAAGATTTTCGCGACCTGGATCATGACGTGACGTTCGCGGAGACCGCGCGCCTGCGCATGCATCTGCGTCCTTCGCTGATGCGCCGCGCGGTGCGCAACCTGATCGAAAACGCGATCAAATATGGCGAGCGCGCCGAAGTCAGCATTCTCGGCACCGAGCGCGAAGTGCGGATCATCGTCGCCGACAAAGGCCCCGGCATTCCGGAGGACCGACTGGTCGATGTGTTCGATCCGTTCACTCGGCTTGAGACGTCGCGCAACAAGGAAACCGGCGGCATCGGCCTGGGCCTGGCGTTGGCCGGCGCGATCGTGCGTGATGCAGGTGGCGATATCGTGTTGGAGAACCGGCCGGAGGGCGGGCTCAACGCGATCATCGTCCTGCCGCGTTGACGGTGACCACGCGCGATCCCTGGTGGCGCGGCGCGGTTATCTATCAAATCTATCCGCGCAGTTTCGCGGATACCAATGGCGACGGTGTCGGCGATCTGCCGGGCATCACCCGCCATTTCGATCATATCGCATCGCTTGGTGTCGATGCGGTGTGGCTGTCGCCTTTCTTCACCTCGCCGATGGCGGATTTCGGTTACGATGTGTCGGACTTTTGCGACGTCGATCCGGTGTTCGGTACGCTGGCCGATTTCGACGCGCTGATCGCCCGCGCACATATGCTGGGGCTGAAGATCGTCATCGATCAGGTCTATTCGCACAGCTCGAACCAGCATCCCTGGTTCCGGGCGAGCCGCGCCGACCGCAGCAACGATCATGCCGACTGGTATGTCTGGGCCGACGCCAGGCCCGACGGATCGCCACCCAATAACTGGCAATCGGTGTTCGGTGGCCCAGCCTGGACCTGGGACGCGCGGCGCGGGCAATATTATCTGCACAATTTCCTGGCCGAGCAGCCTCAGCTCAACCAGCATAACCCGGCGGTGCAGGATGCGACGCTTGCGGTCGCAAGATTCTGGCTTGATCGCGGTGTCGATGGTTTCCGCATCGACGCAATCAACTTCGCGATGCACGACCCGGCACTGACCGACAATCCGCCGGCACCCGACACCGGATTGCCGCGCACCCGTCCGTTCGATTTCCAGCGCCATATCCATAACCAGAGCCAGCCCGGCATCCCGCTCTTCCTCGAGCGGCTGCGCACGCTGACCGACGCTTATGGCGGCCGGTTCACCGTGGCCGAAGTCGCTGGCCCCGCCCCCGAAGCGGAAATGCACGCCTTCACTGTCGGAGATCGCCGGCTCGACAGCGCTTATGGCTTCAACTTCCTCTACGCGCCTGCCCTGACGCCGATGCTGGTCCGCGATGCGCTGGCCGAATGGCCCGCCGCGCCGAGCACGGGCTGGCCGAGTTGGGCCTTCGAGAATCACGACGCGCCCCGCGCCATCTCGCGCTGGGCGCCGCCCGACCATCGCGACGCATTCGCCAGGATGAAGACCGCGCTGCTGATGTGCCTGCGCGGCAATATCTTCCTCTATCAGGGCGAGGAGCTCGGCCTGACTCAGGTCGAGATCGCATTCGACGATCTGCGCGACCCCGAGGCGATCGCCAACTGGCCACTCACCTTGTCACGCGATGGCGCGCGAACACCGATGCCATGGCATGCCGACGCGCCCCATGCCGGATTTTCGACCATCAGGCCGTGGTTGCCATTGGGCAGCGATCATGCCGCGCTTGCGGTCGACCGTCAGGAGAGCGATCCGCGCTCGCTGCTCCACTTCACCCGCCGGATGATCGCTTTGCGTCATGCCAATGCCGCGTTGATGACCGGAGAGCTGAAGATCGTCGAAGCATCGGCAACGATCCTGGCCTTTGAGCGCATGACACAAAATCAATGCCTGTTGTGCGTCTTCAACCTTGCCGCAGCCCCAACGCAATGGCAGCCAACCGATCCCGAGCGCTGGCGGCCGATCGAACAGATCGGCGCAATCCATGGCTGGTCGATCGGTGGTTTCGCCGCGCTGATCGCCGAGGCGGTTTGAGGGGCGGTCGAGACCGCTCCCGTCGCCGCCGGTGATTCAACCATGATGTTGGCCCACCTTTACTGCTTCCCCGGCGAAGGCCGGGGTCCAGTCGAGAAGGTCGAGGTGACAAGGCGAAGCGCCAGGCCAACAAATGCTTGCCAACTGGGCCCCGGCCTTGGGGGTTCCCAGAAAATATTACTTTCTGGGATGCCCTGCCGCCGGGAAAGCAGGCGGCGTCAACTTGGTGCGGGTTTATATTCACCTGCGCACCAGCGACGGCTACAGCCAACTTGTCGCTGCTGTCGGATGATCGACGCCGTACAAGATCGCTCGCCAAGTATTTTCAGTGATAATCTGTAATAATTTCATTCTTCACTTGCACTGTGATTGGCCGTTATTCCAGCAGCAAGTCGATACCGTGCATAGCGACGCTCGCCGCTGCGGATCAGCGCCCTCTTTTCAACTAGGTCGTTCAAATCGCGCGTCGTAGTGGCGAGACTGGCATCTGTGATCGTCCGATAATTCTCTGCGCTCAAACCGCCCGCAAAACCATCCGGCCCTTCGCGGAACATGCGGAGCAGCGCCTTTTCCTGACGCTCGTTAATCGCGCCGCGCAAGCGATCGAGCAGCCGCGTCTTGTCGATCAGGAATCGGATTCGGGTAATCGTGCGCACCTGCGCCTCGATCACAATATCGGCAAACCATGTCAGCCAGGCATTGATGTCGTTGCTCTGGCTGCCAAGCTGAAGCGCAGTGTAATAGGCTTTGCGGTGGCGATAGATCGTTTCCGCGAGTGCCGTCAGCGTCGGGGCAGCGAGATTTTGGGCCAATGCCTTTTCCGCAATCGCGCGCCCGATCCGGCCATTGCCGTCCTCAAAGGGATGGATGCTCTCGAACCACAAGTGCGAAATTGCGGCACGGGTGATCGCGGGAAGCGGGATTGGTGACGACGGCGCGCTGTCGTTGAACCACGCGATGAAACGGGACATTTCCATCGGCACGGCATCTGACGGCGGTGCCTCGAAATGGACACGCGGCGCATAGAGTGCGCCCGAAACGATCTGCATCGCGTCTTCGTGTGTCCGGTAGCGCCCGACATCGGCAATATCGCGACGGCCGTTCATCAGCATGGCGTGCCATGCGAACAGCGTCCGATCGTCGAGCGGCGCTGCATGACGGCGATAAACGTCGGCCATGAGTTCGGCGGCCCCGGCCTCCGCCGCGCTTGCGCGGCGCTGGTCGGCTGCAAAGCCCAGATGCCGTGCGAGCGATGACTGAACGCTGGCACGGTCGAGGATCTCGCCCTCGATGGCAGAGCTATCGACAACCTCCTGGGAGATGAGTTCGATGGTCAGCCCATCGCGCTCATCGGTGTCGAGGTGGTGGAGCGCGCCAATGACGACGCCGGAGCCTTTCAGAAATTGCTCTTCTGACGCGCGGATTCGTTCCGCGTCGAAGCGGAAATCCGGCCAGTCGGGAAGTTGCCAATTCCAGCGCATGATCGATAGGATGCCTTTCTATCAATCACGACATAGCCCAATTATGATTGATAAAGCGATAGCCAGTCAATCAGCAAAGACACATTGTCGCTTCGCGAGGCCAATTTGTGGCGATGGCCGCATCCCGGATGGGCTGCCAAGTGCCAGCATGACAATGCGTTCGATTGTCATTTCGCGCAGCGGAGCGCGGGACGTGCGACCCCATGCGATCCGCTGATGCAGGCTCCTGTCCCCCGTGCGGTGGACTTTATAGAGCCTGCTATCTTGGATGGTGCGGGCGGTGGGAATCGAACCCACACTCCTCTCGGAACCGGATTTTGAGTCCGGCGCGTCTACCAATTCCACCACGCCCGCATGCCGACTGGGCATTTTCAAGGCCACTGATCGACGATGAAAAGGCCTATAGGCGAGGCCTTCACAGATTTCCAGAGCGGAATTCCGGCTGCTACGGACTTGCGGAATCGAACACATCAAGCTTCGATTAGAGCCGCAAGCCCGCATCTGCAGTGGCTATATTTCCTCAGCCGCTGGCGATCCAGACGGACTGACCTGGAGCCTTACGCCTTTGGCGGCGCTTTGGCCGGCGTCGCGACACCCAGCTTCCGCCGCCCCTTCGGCGCGGCAGCGGCTGCCGGCTTTGCCTTGCGTCCCAAACCGATCTTCACCGCCAGCGCCTTGCGCTGTTCCGAATAGGCCGGCGCGGTCATCGGGTAATCGGCGGGCAGGTTATAGCGTGCCCGGTATTCGGCAGGGGTCAGTCCATGCTGCGAGATGTGACGCTTGAGCATGCTGTACGACTTCCCGTCGATCATCGAAATGATCTTTGCCGGATTGGCCAAGCTCTTACGCGCCGTCACTGCCGGCGCAAATACCGGTGCTTCCGGTTCGACTTCCTCGCTCAGCGCCGTCAGGGCATCGTGAACCGACTTGATCATGCCGCCGATCTCACCCGTCCCAACGCGGTTGTTGGATACGAAACTCGCGGCGATATCGGCCGTAAGTGCTACCAGCATTGCAGGGTCGTTCATTCGATAGTCTCCAATTGTCGGCAATGTTTATCCGATAGACCGCAAATGCCAAACCTCCCAACTTTGTTCAATGCACCTCAGAATCTTCTTCGGCCTCGCCCCGTTCGTTACTCAAGACAGGACCGAGGGAGGCTACCAAACCACCCCAATAAACGCCGCGGGGTGGCGAGCTGGCGATAAAGCCGCGATGCCAGTCGAAAACCGTCGTTACGGCTTGACCCGAACACTTGCCGTCACTGACAAGCCCGGGCGCAGCCTTGTAACCGCCGTCTGGCCCGGATCGAGTGCGATACGCACCGGCACGCGCTGCACGATCTTGGTGAAATTGCCTGAGCCGGGTTCGAACGGGAGCAAGGCGAACTCCGAGCCCGAGGCGGGCGCGAAGCTGTCGATCCGGCCGGTCAGCGCGGGGCCATCGAGCGCATCGACCTTAACCTTCGCCCGCTGGCCGATGAGCATGCGGCCGGTCTGTGTCTCCTTGAAATTGGCGACAACATAGAGGCCGGCTTGCGGCACGATGGTCAGCAGACGGGTGCCGGGCTGGACAAGATCGCCGGTCTGCGCCTGGCGGTTGCCGATCTGGCCCGAGATCGCGGCGCGAATGAAGGTGTAGCCGCGATCCTGTTGCGCCAGCCGTAAGCTTGCCCGCGCACGCGCCGCTACGGCCTGGGCCTGAGCGAGATCCGCTTCGAGTGCGGCGCGGCGCACGCCCGTCGCTAAAGCCTTGTCGCGGCTGACAGCGAGGCTGGCGACGCTGCGCCGCAACTGGGCGCGCGCATCGATTGCGGTCGCGGCAATCCGTTCCGCATCGCGCTGCGTGACGAAGCCGCGTTCGGACAAAGCGGAATAGCGCGCGGTGTCCGCTTCGGCGCGACGGCGCTCGGCATCGGCCGAGACGATCGTGCTTTGCGCAACGGCGACATCGGCTTCGGCGACCTGGCGATCGGCGACGAAGGTGACCAGTGCCGCACGGGCGCTGGCGACTCCGGCGTCCGCATCGCTGACCGAGGCTTCTGCGACGGAGAGTTTCGCGTCATATTCCTGCGGGTCGATGCGGATCAGCGGATCGCCGGCGCGGACCTGCTGGTTGTCGCGAACCAGCACCTCGGTGACAGTGCCACCGACCCGCGCCGACACAATTGTCGCATCGGCGCGCAGATAAGCGTTGTCGGTGCTCTCGTTCGCACCCGGCATGGCGATCCACGCAGCACCGGCACCGGCAAGCAGGATCGCGGCTGCGCCGGCGACCAACGCGCGCGGCAGTTTCCGCCGCTTGACCGTTACCTCCGTGGCGAGCGCCGGATCCATGGTGAGCGACGGGGCATTCATGGCGTGATCACCAGCAAGGTCGAGGTGGCGGAGGCAAGCAGCCGTCCATTGGCATCGGTCAGTTTCGCCTCGGCAAAGGCGACACGCCGGCCGAATGCGGTGATCGCTCCTTCGGCGCGGATCGGCCCGGTATCGGCAGTCATCGCGCGGTGATACGAAACCTTGAGTTCGAGCGTCGTGTAGGCCTGGCCAGACGCGAGTTTCGAGTGGGTGGCGATACCGCAGGCGGAATCGAGCAAGGTTGCCGCATAACCGCCATGCACGGTGCCGAGCGGATTATAAGTGCGCGCGTCGGGATTGCCCTCGAACACAGCGCGCCCCTCGTCCACCTCGACCAGCGAGAAATCGAGCGTCCGGCCGATCGGCGGTTGCGCGTTCGACGCGATCATCGCGCGGAGCTGTTCGAGGCCGCTGAGCGCACTCATGCTGCGGACTCCAGATCGAAGCGATGGCGCAGCATTGCCGCAGCATTTTTGAGGATCGCGTCGGACTGGGCCGCGTCATCGACGGCGCGCGCCAGCGACACCGCGCCAACCAGTTCGGACAGCATCGACGACGCTGCCACATCGGCATCGGCGATGCCGTGCCGGTCGAGCGCGTCGGACAGCCGCGCCGTCAGCGCCGCGACCCCAATACCGAAACGCGCGCGCGGAACGGGATCGAGCCGTGCGAGATCGGACGACAATGCCGGCAGCGGACAACCGCGCTCACGCGAATCGCGATGACGCGGCGAGAGGTAGAAATCGATATAGGCATTGAGCGCCGCGGCCGGATCGATCGCCGCATCAGACGCATC
Organism: Sphingomonas sp. So64.6b; assembly: GCF_014171475.1. Lineage (NCBI taxonomy): Bacteria > Pseudomonadati > Pseudomonadota > Alphaproteobacteria > Sphingomonadales > Sphingomonadaceae > Sphingomonas > Sphingomonas sp. So64.6b. The sequence goes on along the minus strand of NZ_CP048817.1, from coordinate 947,175 downwards.
GAAACGCGCGCGCGCATCGTCGAACATCGTACCGATCGCCTCGGCGATGAGGTCGTCCTTCGATTTGAAATGGGCATAGAAACCGCCATGGGTCAGGCCGGCACGGGCCATGATTCCGGCCACCGCGATACCGCCCGGCCCCTTGGCGCGGATGTCGCGCGCGGCTTCCTTCAACACACGTTTGCGCGTCTCGCTCTTATGCTCGCTATCGTAGCGCATCTTGTCGTCTCCGATTATATGATGCATATAATATAATGATGCCCCAATCCGCAAGGGGGTCCGCACGAGAGCCCCATGCCCAACGCCGACGCACCCCCTGCCCCGCCCGTCATCGATCCGATGAAGTTGCCCGACCGGATCAAGTTCCTGATCTTCGGCGTGATGGCGTTCGGACAATTCATGGCGCTGATCGACATCCAGATCGTCGCCGCCTCGCTCAACGAGGTCCGCGCCGGCCTGTCCGCCAGCGCAGACGAAATCAGCTGGGTGCAGACCGCCTATCTGATGGCCGAACTGGTGATGATCCCGTTCGCGGCGTTCCTTGCCCAGTCGATGTCGACGCGCTGGCTGTTCGCGCTGTCGGCCGGGCTGTTCACCCTGGCGAGCGCGCTGTGCGGCCTGGCATGGAGCATCGAATCGATGATCGCGTTCCGCGCGCTGCAGGGGTTCGTCGGGGGCGCGATGGTGCCGACGGTGTTCGCCACCGGCTTTGCGATGTTCGAGGGCAAGCAGCGCGCAATGATCCCCGCGATCCTCGGCATGGTCTCGGTGCTCGCGCCGACGCTCGGGCCGACACTTGGCGGGTGGATCACCGACGCCGCCGGCTGGCGCTGGGTCTTCTATATCAACATCATTCCAGGCACATTGGTGTGCCTGCTGGCGATCGCCTTTATCCGGGTCGATCGCGCCAATCCGTCGATGCTCAAGCGGATCGACTGGGTCCATCTCGCGGCGATGGCGGTGTTCCTCGGCGGGCTTCAATATGTGCTTGAGGAAGGACCGCGCAACGACTGGTTCGACGACACGGCGATCGCCACCGGCGCATGGTTCTCGTTCGTCGCATTCCTGCTGTTCCTCGAACGGTCGTTCCGATCGCCAAGCCCGATCGTCAACCTGTCCCCGTTCCGCCGCCCGACCTTCATCTTCGCCTGTGTGTTCAACCTGGTGATCGGGTTCGGATTATATTCGGCGACCTATCTCGTGCCGCTCTTTCTCGGCCAGGTGCGGGGTTACAACGCGTCGGAGATCGGTACGACCGTGTTCATCGCCGGCGTGGTGCAGATGCTCGGCGTGCCGATCGCCGCCAGCCTGTCGCAGCGTGTCGATCCGCGCATTCTGATCACCTTCGGATTGAGCCTGTTCGCGCTCGGGCTCTGGCTGTTCTCCTTCATGACGCCCGAATGGGGCTTCGCCGCGTTGTTCTGGCCACAGGCGGTGCGCAGCTTCGCGATCATGCTGTGCATCGTGCCGAGCGTGACGCTGGCGCTGAGCGGCTTTGCCGGACCGGAGCTGCGTTATGCGTCGGGCCTGTTCAACCTAATGCGCAATCTGGGCGGCGCGATCGGCATCGCGCTGGTCAATACCTGGCTGCAGGACGGTGCGCGGCTCCACGCATTGCGTATCTCTGAAGCGCTCGGTTCGATGGGCGACGGCGCCGCGACGATGATCGCCCGCCTTGCCGCGCGCTTCGGCCAGACCACCCCCGACCCCGACCGCGCGCTGCTGATGGCCAAGGCGACGCTCGGCCATGTCGTTGGCGGCGAGGCGCTGACGCTCGCGTTCAACGACGTGTTCCGCATCATGGCGTGGCTGTTCATCGCCGCGCTGGTGCTGGTGCCGTTCTGTCGCCCGGTGAAACAGGGTTAGCCTAGATATCTACTTGCCCCGCGCGCATTCAGGCGAGGCATTTCATCTTAGTGTATGATATATAACAATATTATACCGAAATCTGCCTAGGCGATGGTGAGAAAAGATACGACACAACCGGTGTCCTATATCTCCCGACGCTCGTTTCTTCAGCCCGTCGCCGGCGGCGATTCAACCACGACACTGGATCCGGCATGCCTTCGCTTGCCGGACTTGTATCGGCGCGCTTTTTCTTATTGTCGGATCACCCCGTCGTGCCGACGACATTGTCGTCGCTATTGCGGTCGATATATTTGTTATACGGATCGATGCCCGCGAACAGCGGCTTGCGCTTCGATATCACGCGCACGACCTGCTGACCGGATTTGACGGGCATTCGCTGCATCGAGATCACATTTTTCGACGCGAACGAGCCGATGCCGGGCCGCTGATCGAACAAACCGATATCGATGCTGTCGGCCAGCGGAGCCTTTTTCTCGACGCCCGTGCCATTGGCATAGAATTTCGCCGCGTCGATCGTAATGCTCGTTTCGAAATTGCCGTCCGGCAGTTTACGCGTGGTCGCGGTCTTCGCCTTCAGATCGAATATGGTGATGCGATCGAACAGGTCGAGCACCAATTGGCGTTCGGCCGGCGTCCGCGCGATCGACAGGAAGCCGTTCACCAGATCGAGCGAGCGGGCGTAAGGCTGGCTCTTGAAGCGATACTTGTCGAGCAACGCGGCAAGCATCCTGTTGACGCGATCCTCGCCCAGCCGGTCCTGCAGCAAATACATCACGACCGAGCCCTTGCGGTAATGGATATAGGGCTGGTTTTCGACCCGATCGAGCGGCAGCTCCTCGATCCGCTCGCCGCCGCGCGAGCGCAGATAATTGTCGAGTTCATATTTCAGGAAACGGCGAATCTTGTCCTCGCCATAGAGGTGCTTCATCACCATCAGCGCCGAATATTGTGCCATCGTCTCCACCAGCACGGTGCCGCCCTGCATGTCCGCGCTGATGATCTGGTGCGCCCAATATTGATGGCCGAGCTCATGCGCGGTGACATAGGTCACATAGTCGATCTTTTCCGGATCGCTCGCATCGGCGAGGAAGCCGATCCGTTCCGAATATGGGATAGTGCCGGCGAACGCCTGCGCGAAAGTCGCATAGCCGGGGAACTCGATCACCCGGGCATAGTCGAACTGGTAAGGCCCGAAATTCTTGCGGTAATAACCAAGCGACAGCTTCATCGCGGCAAGCATGCGATCGACATTATAGGCGTGCTTGGCGTCATACAGGACCGACAGGCGTACGCCGTCCGCCATTTCCGATTTCTCGGCATAGCGCGCCGACTGGATCGAGAAGAACGCCAGGATCGGCGCCTGCGACGCGAACTGCGCGGTACGCCGGCCGCCGGCGACGCTGTCCGCAACCTTGCGGCCCGGCGCAATCGGCATCTGGTCCGCGCTGGTCGATACGGTGATGTCCGACCGCACCCAGTCGGCATCACCGACATAATTGCGGCGCTGGGCAGATACGTCCTCGAGCTTTGCCATGCGGAGTTCGGGCGTCAGGCCATATTTGCGGCGCTTGACGCGGTCGCTGAGCAGGCCGTCACGATCCATGCCCAGTTGCGGCGCCAGATTGGCGTTGTTGAGGAAGGTCCCGTTGGCGATCAGCGACGTATCGTCGCCGGTTGCCCGCAGTCCCAGCGTCTTGCGCTCGGTCGCGAAGCTCAGCGTGCCCGTCGCGCCCGGCGCAAGCGGCGTGGCGAAACGATAGATGCGGTATTTGAAATCCGCATCATTCATCGCCAGCGTCGCACCAGGGACAGTGATTGAGACGATCCGCGTATCATTGTCGGGTAAACGCACGTGCAGCGCGGGGACAGGTGCGCCAGTGTCGTTGACGAAGCTGTAGCGCCCGGTCGTCTCGGCACGCCGTTCCTCCGGATAGAGCGCGACGTTCATGGTGATATCGGTCAGCGACGGCTGCCTCACCGCGGCATATTTGAGGTATTTCTTCTCATAATCGGCGAGCCGCTTGTCGCGTTCCTGTTGCGGCCGATAGATGTTGAGGATGTTCATATTATAATAGAGGAAGCCGCCAGTCACCGCCGCGACGATCAGCGCGATCCCGAGGATCGCACCCGGGACACCCGCCAGCCGGCGTGGCAATTGCGCGAGGCGCGGCCGCAACCGGGTTTCCGTACCGCGCCGCCACAACAGATGGGCCAGCACCGCCAGCATGATCGCGAACGCGCCCCAATAAAGCCGCAGCCACCAGCCCAGCGCCCCGCCAATCTGCCCGCCATTCATGTCGGAGAATTGCTGGGTGCCGGTGCTGCCATAATTGTACAGCGGATGGTCGAAGCCGATATTGGACAGGGTGATCTGCGCAACCATGTAAACGACCATGATCGCCCACCCGACATATTTGTTCGGGCTGAGCGCCTGGACGAATACCGCGAGGATCGCGAGGATCGCCATATCGACGGTCATGGGCAGCAGATACCAGGCGAAATACTGGCCGAGCGCAAAGTCGGTCTGGCCACGCCATAGTTGTACCAGGATCGCGGCGGCGACCGAGATCAGCAGTGTCGCGAACAGCACGCCGGTAACCGCCAGCGCCTTGGGCACCATATAAGCCCAGTTGGGTAGCGAGGTGGCGTCGATGATCTCGTGCATCTTGCGCTCACGATCGCGCCACACGAGTTCGCCGGAATAATAGATCGCGATGATCAGCGGGATGATCGCGAACGACCCGGTCAGTGTTCCAATCAGCGCGAAGGTGCGCGGATGCGGCGCGGTACCATAGATTTCGTCGGCCAGCGTCAGGCCGAGCACGGCATTGAACAGTCCGATCAGCAGCAGCACGAAGAAGGCGGGGCTGCGAAACACCAGCCGCATCTCGAACCGGCAACGCGCCCAGAGCCGCGCCCATGTGGCGGCCGCCGGACGCACCGGGGGTAAGGTCGCGACCATCGTCGCCGGCGTTGCCGCGAGCCTGGCTGCGGTGCGCGCCTGCTTGCGCAACTTGCGCTTCGACGCGCCGCGCTCGGAAAAACTGAAGCGGGCAAAGGCAAGGCCAAGCGCGGCGAGCCCGACAGCGATCCAGATCAGGCGATTGAGCAACAACATGCCGGTCACGCCGGGCGTGAGACTGTTGGCCTCGCTGGCGGTCCAGTAGCGCGTGACATTGCCGAAGGCGGCAAGCCCGAATGGCTCGATATAACCGGCAATGTCGCGCAGCTCGGGCTTGGACCGCATCGTCACGTTGAACGCGAAGTAAAGCACGAGGAATACGACGACGCCGAGATAGCTGTACATCATCGATCGCGTCATCGTCGCGACCGCGAAGAAGATCGCCGAGGTCAGGAATATGTTGGGCAGTGCGAATATGAAATAGGCGTAAAGGTAATTGCCCCAGCGATTGGGCCCGAGCGTCTCGGGATCGACCCAAGGCATCAGCGAACCGAACCAGATCGCGAACGGCACGGCGGCGAACGCGACCGCCGCTGCGATGAACGCGCCGAGGAATCGCGCCATCAGATAGTCGAATTTGCTCACTCGGGTCGATCGCACCATCGGGCCGAAGCCGCTTTCATCGTCGCGCACGATCACATTGGCGACGAACGCGGTCGTTACGAACATGAAGAACAACGACAGGATCAGCGTCGTCTGCGCGATCGCGGACGGCGCGTTCTTGTGGATGTTGCCGCCGCTGCCGATCTGGATCTGCTCGACCGTCACCGACCCGAAGGTCATCAAGAAGAACAGGATGGCGACGACCCAGAAAACCGGGTTGCGCAGTTGATAGCGGAGCTCGAAGCTGGCGATCTTGCCGAACATCGCGGGCGCTCAGGCGGCGGCAGCGACGGGCACGCGGCGGGTGCGCGCGAGCGTCGAGAAATACACATCCTCCAGCCCGCCATCGACCAGCTCGAACCCTTCACCCGGGTCGGACGGCGACAGGACATGGACGATCGTCCGGCCGGCAAACAAGCGGGTCGAGATGACCTCGAAGCGCGCGCGATAGTCATCCAGCCGGTCACGGTCGATCGTATGCGCCCACACATTGCCGCGCGATTGCTGGATCAATTCGAGCGGCGCGCCTTCGAGCTGGATCTTGCCGGCGGCGAGCACCGCCATGCGTGGACAGAGATCGGCGACGTCCTCGACGATATGGGTCGACAGGATCACCACGACATTCTCGCCGATCTCGGCGAGCAGGTTGAGGAAGCGATTGCGCTCCTCCGGGTCGAGGCCGGCGGTCGGTTCGTCGACGATGATCAGTTCGGGATTGCCGATCAGCGCCTGGGCGATGCCGAAGCGTTGTCGCATGCCGCCGGAGAAACCGGCGATGGCCTTTTTGCGTACCGACCAGAGATTGACCTGTTCGAGCAGCGTCTCGACCGTCTCCTTGCGCTCGCGTGCCGAAGCGACCCCCTTCAACACCGCCATATGATCGAGCATGTCATATGCCGACACGCGCGGATAGACGCCGAAATCCTGCGGCAGATAACCGAGCCGTTCGCGCAGTTTTTCTGGGTTGGCGATGATGTCGATGTCGCCGAAGCGGATGCTGCCTGTGGTCGGCGTCTGCAGTGTCGCCACCGCTCGCATCAGCGTCGACTTGCCCGCGCCGTTGGGGCCGAGCAGACCGTACATGCCCTTTGGAATGCTCAGCGTCACATCGTCGAGCGCGCGCGTTCCGTTTGGATAGACATGGGTGACGGCATTCAATTCGAGCACGTGGATTCTCCCCCGGGGCCGATCGATCTTAGCGCGTGTATTAGAAAGCTAAAGCACTATTTCGGCGCGGGCCGGCCCGGCTTGTTGGCGCGCAGGACAAATGGCGCGCAAGATACCCTATGGCGCTTTTATCCAGATAGGCTCTTGCGCTTCCGCCGAATCGCTGGCATTGACGCGCCATGCTTCTGGCGATCCTTTCCACGCGACATCGCGCGACACCCTGTCGACATTGACGGACGCATAGCCGCGCCCGTTTGTCGTGGCGTGGCACAAATGATGGGTCACTCGCTGTAGAAGCGGCGCATCGCGCGCTTTGGCCAACCCCTTCTCTACCAAATTCCCAATATTTCTGCTGCCTTCAGGTGTGGCCGAACGCAATTTAGTGCGCGGCCGGTTTGTGATTCCGGTGTCAGCGGGTGCAAATCCCGCCGGTCACCCCTGAGGGCAGCAGGCGCTTTCGTAAGAGTGCCCGAGTGGGAAATGGGAACGCTGGGACTTGCAACCCGCGATGGGCCGGCTCGATTCCGGCCTCGGACTCCCATGTCTTTAGAACCTATCTGGTTCTTCCAGACCCTTGGAACAATGTGGTTCGGCGGGCCAGGATCAGGATCACGCTGGGCCAGAAGATCGTGTTCCACAGGTCATGGAAATTGGCGCCGAAATTCTGCGCGATGCCATCGGTATAACGATCGCGGATATCCCAGATCTCACCGAGCACCGCCGCCACGGCCACCACCAGCCACGGTTTCCAGCTGCGCAGGCGCCAGCCGAAGAGCAACGCCGACCCGAAGAAAAGACCAAGCGCGACATAGATATGCAGCGCATCCTTGGCGAGGTGCAGATGGTTCACGAGCCATAATTTGGTGGTTTGCAGCAGACTCACCGGCTCAGACGCGCGCCTTGAATGGGGTGAAGTCGGTCCCCTCGTCGAACACGTCGATCCCCTCGCGGCGTTTGAGGAAACCGACCACCGCATAAGTCACCGGCGTCAGGATCACTTCCCAGCCGACTTTCAATACCCATTGCGTCACGAGGACCGTCAACACGAGGCTGGTTGTCCACCCTTCCGCGTACAAAAAGGCAAGCGGGTAGAAGATCAGGCTGTCGACGCCCTGCCCGGCCACGGTCGAGCCGATCGTGCGCATCCACAGATGCTTGCCGTTGGTCCACAGCTTCATCTTGGCCAGCACATAGGAATTGACGAATTCACCGACCCAAAAGGCGCAAAGCGAAGCGAAGACGATGCGCGGCACCTGGCCGAACACCGTTTCGTACGCGGCCTGGTTGCCCCAGCTCGGCGCCGGCGGCAGGGCGACGACGACCCAGGACATGAAGGCCATGAACAGCACCGCGGCCGACCCGGCCCAGATCACGCGGCGCGCGCGCGCATAACCATAGACCTCGGTCAGCACATCACCGATGACATAGGAGATCGGGAAGAACAGGATACCGGCGCCGAATGGCCACGCACCGATCCACGGCAGGTTGACCACCGCGACTTTGCCCGCGCCCAATACGTTCGACAACAGGATGATCGCGACGAACGCGGCCATCACGAAATCGAAATAGCGCAGCTGCCCCCCGGCAATCTCGCGCGCCGATACGGGCCGCGGCCCGAGATTTTCCCCGTCACTCATGAAGGAAGTTATGAAGCCGGTTTCGCCCGCGCGCAATCCGCGCTAACCGCATCCGTCACGCGCCCGTAGCTCAGTTGGATAGAGCACGAGACTTCTAATCTTGAGGCCGCAGGTTCGACTCCTGCCGGGCGCGCCAATTACCCTGATCTGCTGGATACTCGCGTCATCAATGGTTCGAGGATCTCGCGTCGCCACATCGTGGCGGTGGCGCGCGATCGGTATTTGCGTGGCGCAGACAACAGCGACAATCGCCCCCGCCTGCTCCCTGTCACTGCGTCCAGATATGGACGCGCTCCTCGGGCGGCAGATAGAGTTTGTCGCCCGGTTTGACGTCGAACGCGGCGTACCAGGGATCGAAATTGCGCACGATACCGTCGACCCGATATTTGTCCGGGCTATGCGGATCGCTGAGGAGTTGCTGGCGCACCGCGCCATCACGCCTCTTGCCTTGCCATGCCTGAGCATAAGCGATGAAAAAACGCTGGTCACCGGTATAGCCGTCGATCACCGCGGGCTCGCCATGACGTGAAACATAACGGCGATAGGCGGCATAGGCGGTTTCCAGGCCGCCAAGATCGGCCAGGTTCTCGCCCAATGTGAGCTTGCCCTTGATATGGACGCCGGGGATCGGTTCGTAGCGGTCGAACTGCGCCGCCAGGCGGTCCGCTTTGACCGTGTATTTCGCCGCGGTCTCCTTGCTCCACCAGTCGCGCAGCCGCCCCTTCTCGTCATATTGCCGGCCCTGGTCGTCGAAGCCATGGCCCATTTCGTGACCGATCGTGGTCGCGCCGGTTTCGGCATAATTGACCGCCGGGTCGGCCGCTGCATCGAAAAATGGTGGTTGCAGGATCGCCGCCGGCAAGGTGATCTGGTTCATCGTCGGATCGTAATAGGCATTCACCGTCTGCGGCGTCATGAACCACAGGCTGCGATCGACCGGCTTGGAGAACCGCGCCAATTGCAGCCGCCACTGGAAATCGTCGGTCGCCATGTCATTGGCCAGTGGATCCGTACGACTGACCTTCAGCGTCGAATAATCGATCCAATTGGCGGGATGGCCAACGCGAGGATCGAACGTGGCCAACTTGGCCAGCGCAGCCTTGCGTGTCGCGCCGTCCATCCAGGACGCGCCGGCGATCTTGTCGGCATAGGCCGCGCGCATATCGGCTACCAGTTCATCTGCCAGCTTCGCGGTGCTGGCCGGCCAATAGCGATCGACATAGATTTGCCCGACCGCCTCGCCCAGGCTGTTGTCGATCATCTGCATGCCGCGCTTCCAGCGCGCGCGCTGTTCGGGAACGTCGTTGAGTGTGTGGCTGTAGAAACCGAAGCGCGCCGCGTCGAAGGCACGTGGCAGATAATTGGCATGGTCGCTGATGAAGCGGAAGATGAGATATTCCTTCCAGGTCGCGATCGGGACATCGGCCAGCCGCTTGCCCGCAGCGGTCACCGCTGTCGTTTCGGCGACATCGACCGTCTTCGCTTGGCCAAGCCCCATCGCGGCGAGAGTCGCCGTCCAGTCGAACTCCGGCGCCAGGGCGTCGAGCTTCGCGCGCGTCATGGGATTGTGCGTCTTGACCGGATCGCGCCGCGCCTCGGGCGTCCATTGGTCCTCGGACAGCCGCGTCTCCAGCGCGATGATGCGATCGGCACGCGCAGCGGCATCCGGCAAGCCGGCCAGGGTCTGCAGATGGATCACGTAATCGCGATAGGCCTTGCGGATCGCATCATATTTCTCGCCTTTCAGCAGATAATAGTCGCGCGTCGGCAGCCCCAGGCGCGCTTGCCCGGCAGTGGCCGTATAGCGCGTCGGATCGTCCTGATCGGCGGAAATGCCGATATTCACCGGTGCTGCATAACCCGGCTGCATCATGAGCTGGACGAGCTGGCCGCGCGTCTGCACCGCATCGATCCGCGAGAGCCATGGCTTCAGCGGTGCGAGACCGCGCGTTTCGATGCCGCTCTCATCCATCCAGGCGGCGTAAAAATCTCCGACTTGCCGTGCAATCTGCGTGGTCGGCTGCTTCGCCACTTCTTCAACGATTCCGCGTACCTGCAGTTCGATTTCGTCCGGCAGCTGGTAATTATAACCCGCCCCGACCTTGTCGGCCGGAATGGCATAGTTTTTCAGCCAAGTGCCTTCCGCATAGTCGAAGAACCCGTCGCCCGGCTTGACCGTTTTATCCATGTCCTCGACCGCGACGCCCCAGGTGCCATAGCGCGGCTTGTTGGGAGCGTCCGCGGCAGCCAGGATCGCGGGGGTTAGCAGCGTAGCGGCAAGCAGCAGATAACGGAGCATCGCGGACCTTCAATTCAATTGGATTGAGCATGCTAGGCCACCATATCCGTCGTCGTAAAGCGTCGGCCGACCGATCGTCCGCTATTGCCGGACGCGCACCTCGGCGTTCTTGTCGGCGCGACGACGGCCAACCATCATGCCGCGTTCGAGCCGGGCGCACAGCGCGGCGTAATAGTCCGAGAGGAAGCGGAAATCATCGCCGGCCCGATAATGGCGTGGCTCCTCCATTCCGGCCTTGGCCCTGATCGTCGCCGCGACCGTCGCGACGGCTTCCTCGCGTCCCGAGCGCAGTACATTTTCCAGCGTCTGCAATTCGAACTCACCATACAGACTCAGTTCGGCATCGGTGAAGTTCCAGCGCGCACGTTCGACCGCGCCGACGATATCCGCACCAAGCTCGCCGCTGACCGTGCGTACCACCCAGGTTCCGGCGACAAGATCGCCAACGCGCAACCGGTCGCGGTTGAACAGCGGGAAGAAAAGAAAAATCCCGCTCCATGACAAGGCGAAAATGACCAAAAACGAGTCCGCCATGCCCTGCGCGGTCTGCGCGGCGAGGAAGGACAGCGGCAGGAACACTTCGATCTCGCGCATCGCGTTGCGCGCGAGTACCGCTCCGCCGGACAGCCGTGCGCCGTCCCGCGCCACGACACGCAGGCCGAGCAACCGCTTGCCGGGCGTCGCCCCACGTCCGCCCATCTCGAACAGCACGAACCAGCCGTTGCGCAAGATGAAGAAGCCGATCAGCCATAATATGGCCATCGCCGAGGACCGGCTCGCCACGAGCAGCAGCCCGATTATGATCGTCAGTATGATCAGCACGACGAGGATCGCCACCGCATCGATCATAAAGGCGGCCGCGCGCACGCCGGCCCCGCCCAGTTCGAGCTGAAGATCGACACCTTCGGGCGTTACAAAGCTGCGGCGCAGCGATTTCGGACCGCGATCCTTGCGACGGAACGGCCAGCGCATCAGGCTTTCTTTCGCGGCAGATAGAAATAGACGATCCAGCCGGCGAGCATGGCGAGGCCGATCGCATAGCGCGTACCATCGACATTGACCGTCTGGCGCCCGATCCCTTCGAGCAGCCCGGCAATGGCCAGCATGACCACCGCGCCGGCCATCGCGGTCGCGCCCGCTCGTCCGGCGCGCATGGCGGCGTCGCTACGCGATTCGCGCCCAGGAAAGGCGATCGCGGTGCCGATGCGGATTCCCGCCGCACCCGACAGAATGATCGCGAATATCTCCGTCGTGCCATGGATCATCAGCCAGCCGGCGAATTCAAACCCCAATCCCTTGGCCGAAAACACCGCCATGATCGCGCCCATCATCAGCCCGTTATATAGGATGAGCAGCGCGGTCGGCACGGCAAAGGCGAAGCCGAGCGCGAAGGCGAAGATCGCGATCTGGGCATTGTGCGTGAACAGGAAGGTGGCGAATGTCGCCAGTCCATCCTGCGGGCTGTCATACAATGTCGCGCGGAGCGATTCCGCGGTTGCGGTCGGATCGCGCCCTTGTGCCATCTCGCCGGGCATGAGGCCGAAGAACCAGCCCGGATCATTGGCGACCAGCAGGTAACCGACGACCGCGCCAGCGACGGTCAGCAGCAAGGCGACAAGCGTTTCGCGCCAGATCGCCTGCACCGAGGCGGGCCAGCTATGCGCGAAGAAGCGACCGAGCTGGCGCAATGCCGAGGTCGGCACGCCATAGATCTGGAAATAAGCACGCGTGCTCAATTGTTCGAGATACGTCACCAGCGCGCGATCGAGCGACGTTTCGCGCGCAATCGACAGTGACGAAAGCGCCGAACGGTAGAGCAGCGGAAAGGCGATCAGATCATCATCGGACAAGGCGCGGACCGATCGTTTCTCGCATCGTTTGACCAGCGTCTCGAGCCGTTCCCAATCCGCCGCGTGCGCCTTGCGGAAGCGGTTGGCGTTGACCAGCACGGGCTGAGCATCGAGCACGGCGGAACTGCGGCTATTCACAACAGGTTCCTCCGCTTGAGATCGACATAACCGGCGACCAGCCGCTCCCCGACCCGTTCATACTCGCTCTCGATCACATGGACGCCGAGATGGTGGAGTTGGGTAAGCACCACGCGGCGATCCTTGAGCAGGGCGGCGGCGGTGATCGCGCGCGTCACATCATCGACATCGCGCGGCTCGCGGTCGGCGATCGTCTCGACTTCTTCATCGCGCAGCACGACGACCAGCAACAAGTGCGTCTTGACCAGCCGGGCGGCGGCGCGGACCAGGAACTCGGCCGTGGTCAGGTCGGTGAATTCGGTGAACAGCACAATCATCGATCGCCGCGTCAGGCGCGATCCGAGCGTGGTCAGCGCGAAGGTGTAGTTGGTCTCCTCGCTGCTATAGTCGATACCGGCGGCGAGCCGCTGCAGTTCGGCGAAGGAGGCCGCGCCGGATATCAGTCCGCTGGCGATGCGCGGGCGCGAATCGAACGCGTGAAGCGCGACACGGTCGCCCAGCTTGAGCGCAACCCAGGCGGTCAGCAACATCGCCGATACCGCGCGGTCGACGCGCGGCAAGCCGGCGACCGGCTCCGACATCTGGCGCCCGGCATCGACCGCAAAGACGATCTGGTTGTTGCGTTCGGTGCGGAATTCCTTGGCATGGAGTTTCTGATGGCGCGCCGATTGTTTCCAGTCGATCGCGCGCCGATCCATGCCGGCGCGGAATTCGACCAGCGATTCGAAATCGGCGCCGTCGCCGCGATCGATCTGCGCGATCAGTCCCTGCAGCGCGTGACGCTGGAAGATCTGCGCACCGCGTTGTTCGACCGGGCGGATATCGGGCAGGATCGGGAAATCGGTATCGATCGCAATCGATCGCTGTTTCCAGGCAAGCCCAAGCGGTCCGCGCCAGCGGAGCCACAAGCGATCGATCCGCACACGCCCGCGCCGTACCGCTGTGATCGGCAGGAAGGTCGCCCCGCGACCGGCGGCAAGCGGCACGACGAGCCGCCCGTCATCCTCGGTGGTGAACAGCGCATTGGCGGCAATCGCCACCTCGGCCGACCCGGGTACATGACTCCCCGTCAGGATCACGCTGATCTTGGCGTCGAACGTCGCGCCGACGCAGATGCTCGGCACCTTGTCGATCCGCACTTCGCCCTTGCGCGCGCCGACAAAGGCGTCGACCGCGGTCAACAGCAGCACGGCCAGCGGCCACGCCAGACCGGCATACCAGATCGAAGGGATGAATACGGCGACCAGCAGCGCGACGGGCGCCCCCGCCACCGCCGCGAGCACCGCCGCTCGCGTTGGATAGATCAACGCGGCGCCTCGATCGTCTCGATAATGCCGGTCACCACATCCTCGATCGCGCGCCCGTCGATCTCCGCCGCGGGTGAAAGGATCAGGCGATGGCGCAGCAGCGCCGGTGCGAGATGCTTCACATCGTCGGGAATGACAAAATCGCGGCCGTCGATCGCCGCGCGCGCGCGCGCCGCACCCGCCAGCATCGCCCCGGCGCGCGGGCTCGCGCCGCTTTCCAGGTCAGCGACATCGCGCGTGCCGCGGATCAGCGCGGTGATATAATCGATCACCTCATCGACCAGGCGCACGCCCGCAACGGTTTCCACCGCAGCGGTGATCGTTGCCGCATCGGCCTTGCGCTCGACGCCCCAATCCGCCGGCGACATCGTCGATTGGCGCGCACCGTGCGTGGCGATGATGCGCCGTTCCTCGGTCGCAGACGGATATTCCACCGTCTGCTTGAACAGGAAGCGGTCAAGTTGCGCCTCGGGCAACGGATAGACGCCCTGCTGCTCGATCGGGTTCTGCGTTGCGACGACCATGAAGCGCGCGCCGAGTTCGAGGCTGTCGCCATCGATCGTCACGGTGCGCTCCTGCATCGCCTCGAGCAGCGCAGCCTGAGTCTTGGGCGGTGCACGGTTGATTTCGTCGGCAAGCAGGAGATCGGTGAAGATCGGCCCGCGCGTCAGCGTGAAGGTCGAGGTCTGGAAGTTGAACAGATTGGCGCCGATGATGTCGCCCGGCATCAGATCGGGGGTGAATTGAATGCGGCCGAAGTCGAGCCCGACAACCGCCGCGAAGCTGCGCGCGAGCAGCGTCTTGGCGGTGCCCGGGAGCCCTTCGAGCAGGATATGGCCGCCCGAGAACAGGGCAACGAGCATCAACTCGACGGTCTCTTCCTGCCCGACCACGGCCTTGCCGATCTCGATACGGATCGCCGCGGCGAGGTTGCGCACTTCTTCTACCGTCACCTGTTCTTCTCCCATAACCATAGATGCAGCGCCTGCGCAGCCGCGAAGACCGAGCGCCGGTCGCGCGCGTTCCGTGCGTTTTCGGCGAGATCGGTGAAGCGTTCGCGCCGTCCCAATCCGTCGAGATACGTATCAAGCGCCCCGTCACGCAGCTGTGGCGATACGCCGAACACAGTAACTGCGCGTTCGCGGATCGTATCGACGTAGCGCGGGCCGAGCATCGCCTGGCGCCCCGCCTTGCGCACCAGCATCGCGGCATTGTCGATCAATGCCGCCTTACCGAAGGCGATCGCGCGTTCCCGCGGCCGCGGTGAACCGAAGCGCACGATGCCCTGCAACGCCGCCAGCAACACAGCGACGGCCACGGCGAGCGTCATCGCCAGGAAGGGCGGTTCGAACAGCAATTTAAGCGGACTGCGCGAATGACCAAAACCATTCAGCGTGACATCGAACAGGATCGATTCCCGGTCGGCATAATTCAGCGAATCGAGCAATTCGAGCGCCGATTTCGCCTGGGTGGCGTTAGCCATGCCAATGTTCGACAACAGATCCGGATCGGCCAGCACGAACAGATCGCGGCCGGGCAGTCGGGCAAGCACGATGCGCCCGTCCTGGTCGGTGATCAACGGAACGATTCCCCGTCCGGAAATGGTCTGCAGCGGGCGCGGCGCGAACAGGCGGATGGTCTGCGGCAAGTCGGTCGAGATGCGCAAAGGGCGGCCGCCGCTCGGGTGACGCACGGTGGTGAGCTTGTCCGCCGGCGCGAGTACACCATCGGCCTCGAAGGTCGGTTTCAGCCCAGTGTAATGGACCCAACCGCTGTGCAGCGGATCGACCAAAGTATCCCATTTCGGCAGGATGACGAGTGTGGGCCGCTTGCCGCGTTGCGCCAGCACACCGGACATGTCGGTCGCGCCCTTTTCGGGTGTCAGGATGACGAGGCTTTTCGTGTTGAGCAGATGTTCGTCGCGCGTCACCTGAGGATTGCGACCGGTTGCCTTGGCGAGACGCACGATGCCGCTATAGCCGGTGGCCGATGTCGACAATGCATGTGCGCCGCCATTGCGGCCTGAGCGCAGATCGGGCGCGAAGGCGCCGAGCACCAATGTCGCGATAAACCCAAGAATGCCGACAGCAAGGATGAGCACCACCGTCCGCGTCCGGAAGGTCTCCTCGCCGCTGCCCTTGCCGATGACGATATCGCTCATGCGCGCCACGTGCCCGGCAAGGCGAAATCGGCATAGGCAGCGCGCGCCGACTGCCAATCCTCGGCGACGACCGGCCGACCACCAAACAAGCTCTTCTCGACCAGCCGCGCGATGCCGGCGAACAGGTCCCGCGCAGAAGGCGGTATCGCCTCCGCAGCGGCCAATTCGCGGCTGGTCAGCGCGGGCCGGACGAGGCGCGGGCGGCGGCGTGCAATGTCCTCGACCGAGCGGAACAGCAAATGGTGCACCGCCTCGGCAAAGCGGCCCTGCTCAGCCATCGCATCAGCTTCACGCAGCCAGGAACGGACCGGCGCCGCATCGGGCTCCCATTCATCCTCGACCGTGCCGATCTTTGGCGGTGCCGCAGCACGTCGTCGCGGCAGCCGCCATTCGCCATGACGAATGCGCTGCCAGGCCATCCAGAGCAGCGTCGCTGCGGCGAGCGCGATGACCGACCACAGAAAGATACGCGCATAGGGCGCGTTGGGCATGAAGCTGCTGACCCATTGGAAGAATCGGCCGACCGGCCCTAACGCATGGCCGAGCCAATTGAAGAAATCCTCCAGCCATTGCGGCGGTGGCGGTCGTTTCGGGGCCGGTCCGAGGGTGAACTGAGTCGACGCGTCGGCCTTCAGCGCCGCATGGGCAGCCGCAAAACCATCGGCAGCCGCCTGATGCGTATTCCCCGCGCTCACATCATTCCCCGGCAGCCCCGCGCGCCAGCGTGCAGATTAGCGGATATGGGCCGCCGCGCAATCGCCAATGGCCTCTGGACATCGCAAAGCCGTACCGCCAATCTGAAAAAAGCCATGCGAGGGAACCGACGCAACCGGCGAAAGTTACGAGGAAAAGATCATGGCGACCAATATCGGCGGTTCGACCGACCGCAGTGTTTCAGTCGGCCGCGTGTTCAGCCGCGCGTTTTCGACGATTGGCAGCAATCCGCTAACCGTATTTGGCATCGCATTCCTGTTTGGTGCGCTCCCCAGTGTAGCGATGGCCTATCTCGGTCAGAGCTTAAGAACGTCAGTGGCAACGGCACCGAATTTTACCGCATGGTCGATTGCGCTGCCGATCGCGCAGGTCGTGATCGGGATCGCTTTGGCGATGATCGTCCAGGGCGCATTGGTCCGGGCCACGGTCGCGCACAGCCAGGGCCGCGAAGCCGGCTTTGGCGAATCCGCGCTGGCCGGCCTGCAAGTCATCGTGCCGCTTTTCATTGTCGGACTTCTGCTCGGACTGGCGGTCATGTTCGGCCTGATCCTGCTGATCGTGCCCGGCATCATGCTCTATATCATGTGGTCGGTCGCCGGGCCGGTCCTGGTCGAAGAGCGCAGCGGCATTTTCGCGGCATTCGGTAGGAGCCGCTACCTCACAAGCGGCGCGCGTTGGCCGGTATTCGGCATCAACCTGCTTCTTGTGGTGATCATGTGGGCGTTTGCCGCGTTGCTCGGTGCGGCCCTTTTTGCGATCTACGGATTGCAAGGCGTCGCTGGCGCATTCGCGCAAGGCCTGCCGATCTGGTACCTGATCGTCTCCTCCGTCATATCGACCGTCTCGACCGCGATTTCGACTACGATCCAGACATCGATATATGTCGAGTTGCGCGACTGGAAAGACGGCCCCGCGACCGATGCTCTATCGGATATCTTCGCCTGATCTTGAGCGGCGACAAACCAGCCTGGAAATTTAAACCCAAGTTAGCCCAGGAGTATGCTGTCGCTTGATTGTCGGCATTTGATCGGCCACGCATCAATTCGACGAACAAGGGGGAGCAAGAAGGACATGGTCGACGGCATTCTGGCATGTGAGGATTTCACCGCTCATCTGGGCACGAGCTTCACGCTGGTCGATCCCGAGGGCGCGACGACCGAACTGGTATTGACCGACGCAGTAGCCCAGAGCTCGCTCAAGCGAGCCGATGCGCCGCGCGAGCCCTTCTCGCTGCAGTTCAAGGCGGCCGACGGTATCGTCCGGCCGCAGTTCAGCTATTTGCTGCAGCACGCGGCAATGGGCGACCAGCACATTTTCCTGGTGCCGGTAGCCAAGGACGAGAGCGGCGTGACGTACGAAGCGTGCTTCAGCTAGCCGAAGCCGGAGTGCTGACTCTTTCCATTTCGAGATAGACCTCAAGCTCACGGACCATGGTGAAGCCGAGCCGCTGATAGAGGTGAAGCGCGGGATTGAATTTTTCAACGAAAATGCCGACGCCGCGCCCGGTTTGCGCCGCCGCCTCGATCAATGCCTCGATGATGAAGCGCCCCGTCCCCTTGCCCCGCGCCTCGGGCATCAGCGCGATGTCGACGATTGATACGATGGTCTCGCGGCGCTCGAGATAGAGTCGCCCGACCGGCTCTCCATGATGCTCGATGACATGGAAATCGCATGCCAATTGCGTCTTGTAATGGTGGCGCTGGGCGGTGAATTGTTGCGCCAGGAACAGGGATTTCTGCTCCTCGCTCCAGCCAGAGACCTGTGCCAGTTCATCCTCGCGCGTCGAGGCATAGAGCCGCATCGCGAACGGCACATCCGCGTCGGCTTCGGGGCGCAGCGAAAAGCCCTGCGCGACGAGTGTCGCCGGCAGGTCGAACGGAAAACCGGCACTCGCGATCATCGGCGCGCCTAGTTACGCGCCGGAAAGACGCCCTGCATCGCAATGCAGAAATTCAGCGTGAGATAAGGCTGCATATTATTGTGCGGCTGAGATCCACCCTGCGGCTGGAGCGCTTGTGGAGCCGATGCCGCCACTGGCGTCGCGACGGTCGAATAAGCGTTGCCGGGATTGGAGATGCCCAGCTGCGCGCCGCTGATCGGGGTCGGCACATTCTGGGACGGGTTGATTGGACTGAGTGTCGCGGCGACCAGCGCGTGGTCGTGCGCGGGAATCTCGCTGGTCAACAAGGTGACGTTATCAATCCCGCTTTCTTCGCCGAGAACATACTCGCTAAGACCAGCCCCCTGCCCGCTCGACATGGCGGCCCTGTCCTGGAAGTCGGGCAGCGCGAATGTCGTCGTGCCATTGCCGCCATAAGTCGTGCCGAGCAACGAGAAAAGCGCCGTGTTCTGGGAGATCGGCAGGAGCTGGCCTGCACAATACGCCCATCCTGTGGGCGGGAAATTAAAGCCGAAGATGCGGATCTCGGCAACAAAAGGAGAAGACATCGCCCGGGACTCCTGATCAATTCTGTGAAGGGAAGATACCGAACAGCGAGATGATAAAGGATACGGCCAGCGCCGGCATCCGATTCTCATGTGGCTGGCTGCCGCCCTGCGGTGAAATGCTCGTTGCAGCCATCGGCGCCGGAACCATGGTGCTGGTTCCCGGTACGACATACATCGAGTATGACGACGCGGTCGGATTGACCGTGCCCGGTACGGCATTGGCGGGCGAAGGCAATGTCGCCGGGGTGGTCGATGCCATCAGCGTGTGGCTGTGCTGCGGCATCTGGTTGAGCGTCAGCGTGACGCTTTCGGTGCCCGCAGCCTGGCCCTGAGCATAGGCCGACAAGCCCGGTCCGGTCCCCGCATGTATCGGCAACCGACCCCGCAAATCGGGCAGAGCAAAGGTCTCCTGGCCATCACCGCCATAGGTCGTACCGATCAGGACGAACAACACGTCGTTTTCCGAGATTGGCAATAGACGGCCGTCACAGAATGCCCATCCAGCGGGCGCAAAATTGCCCCCGAACATGCGAATTTCACCGACATAGGGTTGCGACATAAAATTCTCCGTGCCGATTGGCCGAACGATGAATCAGGTGCGCGAGGGGAAGATGCCCTGCAGCGCGATGACGAACATGATGGCGAGATAAGGCTGCAGATTATTATGCGGCTGGCTCCCGCCTCGGTTGCCGACCGACGCCGGCGCCAGCGGAATCAAATTGGCCGGCGGCGAATAGAATTGCACATCGTTGCGCGAATCCGCAGCCAGCGTGGCGCCGTTGGCCGGCCGCTTATCGCCCACGGCGGACGTACCGTTCAGCTGATGAAGATGCTGCGGCATTTCAGGGATGGTCAGCGTGTGGCTTTCCTGCCCGCCGCGCTCGCCCTGCGTATGTCCATTACCAAAGGAGATCGGGGTGCGGCCGCGCAGGTCGGGAAGCGCGAAGTTCACCCGGCCGTCGCCGCCATACATCGTCCCGAGCAGCGAGAAGAGCGCCTGATTCTGATTTATCGGGAGCAATTGCCCATTGCATTGCGCGTAGGCCTTCGGCGCAAAATTGAACGAGCAAAGCTTAATTTCACCCAGGTACGGATTGCCCATGCCAGCCCCTCAAGCTTCTTTCGGGGAAAAGAAGCTACCAGCCACTCGCCCCCAAGTGTTGAGTTGCTGGGATGGATCGTTTTGCGTCAGGACTCAACAGATATTTCGCATCCGGTACGAATGCCTTGTTGTTCCATGCGCGAGCAGCAACGCAACACCTGTCAGATCACATGCGATCGAAGAGAAAGGGCCACAACTTGGCTGGGAGTGTCCAATACCCGTCGAACAGAAATAGCGGGACGTTATCCGACGAAACTTAGTTACGCGTCGGAAAGATGCCCTCCATCGCAATGCAAAAGGTGAATGCGAGATAGGGCTGATCATTTTTGTGCGGCTGGTTGCCGCCGACGACGCCCTGAATTGCTTCCGTCGCCATTGCAACGGCCGGTGTCGGCACGCTGGAATAGGCGGTGCCGGGGTTGGAAATGCCCATCACGGTGGTCCCGCTGGGCGTCGGCACATTCTGCGCTTGATTGAGCGGCGACAGCGTAGCGGCATTCAGCGGATGCCGATGCGCCGGCATCTGGTTGAGCCCGAGGGTGACCGTAGGCGTACCGAACTGTTCGCCGAGATCGTAGGGCGAAAGGCCCGGCCCCTGCCCCCTGCTGTTGGTGGCGCGCCCACGCAGGTCGGGCAGCGCGAAAGTTGTCTGGCCGTTACCGCCATAAGTGATACCGAGCAGCGAGAACAACGCGGTGTTCTGCGCAATCCCTAAAATCTGCCCGTCGCAAGCGGCCCAGCCGCGCGGCGCGAAATTATAGGGAAAGATGCGCACTTCGGCGAGGAATGGCGAGGACATGGTCCAGACTCCGGAATTAGTTGCGCGAAGGGAAGATGCCCTCACGAGAGATTATGTACGACAGCGTCGTCGTCGGCATCAGATTGTCGTGCGGCTCACTGTTGCCCGCCGACGTGACGCTGGTGGCGGCGAGCGGCGCCAGCGTCGCGGTGCTGGTGCCGACCGTGTTGACGTAGAAGGAATATTGGGACGCGGTCGGGTTGACGGTGCCCGCGACAGCATTGGCCGGTCCATCGAGCGTCGCCGGCGTCGTCGATGCATACGCCGCATGGGTATGAGCGGGAAGTTCCGCCGTCGTCAGCGTGACGGTTTCCTGCCCCGCCTTTTGCCCGATAGGGCGCGTGGTCAGGCCGGGGCCCGTCCCCTGATGCACCGGCACCCGGCCGCGCAGATCGGGTACACCGAAGGTGGTCACGCCATCGCCGCCATAGGTCGTGCCGAGCAACGCATAGAGCGCGCTGTCCTGCGCGATCGACAGCAGCGTTCCATCACAAAATTGCCAGCCACGCGGCGCGAAATTCCCCGCGAAAATCCGGATCTCACCAAGAAAAGGGTCACTCATGTCATTCTCCACGCCGCTCGGGCGAATGGGACCGCATCAGTTGCGCGAGGGGAAGATGCCCGACAGCGCGATGGCGAAATTGATGACGCCGAACGGTTGCATATTCTCGTGCCCGGCATTGGTCCCGACCGTACCGAGCGCGGATGGCGAGAGTTGCACCAGATTGGTCGCGGGCGAATAGAATTGCACATCGGCGCGCGAATCCGGCGCTTGCGTGTTACCGCTCGCAGGCCGCCTGTCGCCGGGATTCGACGTGCCGATCATGTCATGTTGGTGCGCGGGAATCTCGGTGGTTAGCAGAGTCACTTTTTCCTGGCCGTCAGACTCGCCCAGCGTAACATTTGGCAGCCCTGGCCCCTGACCGCGATGGACCGGCGTACGACCGCGAAGATCGGGCAGTTGGAAAGTCGTGGTTCCGTTACCGCCATAAGTCGTCCCGAGCAGGGAGAACAACGCCGTATTCTGCGCGATCGACAGAAGCTGCCCGTCGCATGTGGCGTGAAAGCGCGGCGCAAAATTAAAGCCGGTCATGACAATCTGGCCAAGAAATGGTTGCGCCACGGAATCCCCCCAATTCTGTCGCGGGCGTTGCCGTCAGCTACCCGCCCCCGGTTAGTGAGCGACATGGATGGATCGATTCGCGACCGCACACAACAGGAAAATATTTCGCAACCGATATGGCACATACCCTGCATCGGTCTTATCCGACTGTAACAAGTCAATAAAATACCTGGAAAAGCACTGCGCTATGCACGCAGCCAAATGGCCATCGCAATTCCGGCGCATCTCGACGCTACCAACATGTTGCGAAAGCAAAACGGTTCTGCCATCCTCAAAGCCCTAAAGTAGGGCGCAGGGGCCTGGGGGAGCGGCTGAAATCATGAAGGCATATAACTTAACGGCTGGGATGTCCGCGGACTTGCCAATTTGCGACGTCACGCAGTCGGACGATTTCGCCGTTGGCCAGCGCAAACCCTGGACCACGCCGATGGTTTTCGCGGCGAGCACCAAACAACAGACCGAAGCCTATACCGTTGGCTTCGGAACGGACACGAACACGCCGGTCTACGGCCCCTTCGGCTCCTGATTGATACGGGCGACCGCACGCGTCAGCGATTGCGGTCGTCGAACCAGGCGATGAAGCGCGCCAGCGCGATCGTGCGCGACGCGCGGTGCAGCGCGCGGAGGCCCTTGCGTTCCGATGGATCGATCGTCTCGATCGAATGCGCCAGCGCCTTGAAATCGATATAACGCGACAAGCGGCCATCATGATCCAGCGCCCGCACGGCGACCAATGCTTCGGGCGCGCTGTCGCGCGTCGCGCGGTACATATCGGGACTTTCCGATACATTGCCGGGACCGCTGAGCAGTAACCGCACAGGCAAATGTTCGGCCAGCGCGATGCGCGCCAGATGGCGTTCATTGCCGAACCGCAAATGCAATGTATCCGGAATCGCCAGCGCGAATTCGACAACGCGACGGTCAAAATACGGGCGGGAAAGCTCAAGACCCTCGCTCGCCGCCAGGATCGTTTCGTTCGGCTGCCCCCATGCCGCCTTGCACAGGAAATCAAGCCGCCGCGCTTCCCAGCGATAATAGGCAGGGCCAGGCACGGTCAGGCGGTCGGGGTCGATTGCCTCCTGGTCGAACAATTGCTGTGCGAAGCGCGCAGCGATCGGCCGCATCCGCCACATCGGCACGCCACGCCGCCGCCAAGAGCGAATCGCCGCCGACAGCCACAACGGCGTAAGGGCCGGCATAACATCCTCGCGCAGGATATGCAGCATCGACCGCCCGGTCGCGTGGCGGCGTGCGCGCAACTCGCGCAGGAAGCTCGGTACGCGCCCGCCCAGCAATACGCGGCCGAGCATCGCGCCGCTCCGCACATTGAGCGTGAGATCGCCGCCCATCCCATCCAGCACCAGCCGGGTGTCCGCCGCCGAGGCCATGCGATATAATCCGCGCCGGACATAAGCGGTGCCCGCACTGTCATCGGTCGCGGCGAAACTCGTTTCGATATCGCTGAACGGCGTTTCGTCCGTGCGCACGAAATACCGCAGATCGATGTGCGGATAGTCGCGGAACGCCTCCGCCGCGGCGCGTGCGTCGTGCACCGGCGGTGGCGCGTCCTCGGCCAGCGCCGAGCATAGCGCGACGACGCGACGCCCCTGCTCGGTCATGACCGGCGCGGTGAGCGCAGCGATCGCGCCACTGTCAAACCCCCCGCTGAACAACAAAGCGGGCGGACGCCCGAGCCGGCGCACTCGGCAGACCACCGCCTCGCCAAGTATCCGGCGATAGGCGTCGACATAGTAGGCCTCGTCCCGGCCGAGATGCTCAGGCGTCGCGCGAGGTTGCCAATAGGCGCGGGTGGCTCGAGCGCCGTCAGCCGCCAGCGTCAGCACGTGCCCGCCCGGCAGAATCTCGATCCCCTCGTACAGCGTTGCACCAAGTGTGTGGTCGACCGGAAAAAGCAGGCGCTGGCCGATCGCTTCTTCGGATAGTCGGCGCGGCACGCCTTCGACCGCCCATAACGCCTTGGGCTCGCTGGCGAATACGAACAGCCCTGCGCCATGGTGAAAGAACACGCCGCGCTGGCCCATATGGTCACGCGCGAGCGTGAGCTTGCGCGACGCGCCGTCCCAGATCGCAAAGACGAAATCGCCGAGCAGGCGATCGGTGCAATCCGCGCCCCATTCGCGATACGCGGCGAGCAGCAACACACTGTCGGGCATATCGCGGAGCACCGCCTCGCCGATGCCGAGCGCTGCAGCCAGCGCCTCGCGATTGTCGAGCCGGAGATCGGCGACCAGCGTGATCGCGCCGTCGCGAATCGGCTGCGCCTCATACCAGTCCTCGCGATTGACCCGCAACAGGCAGTGTCCCAGACCGACACCGTCATTCACCTCGATATGCCGGCCATCGGGTCCGCGATGCGCGAGCGTGTTGGCCATGCGACCAAGCTCGCGTTCCGACACCGTTCCGCCATCGGTCCGGATAACGCCGAAGATCGCGCTCATCGTGGCGTCGCGATCACGCCGCGCCCTGCGCCAGACGCAGCGCTTCGAGCTGACGATAAGGTTCGGCGAGAAACTCGGCCGCCGCGGCGCGGATCTCCGGCGTCGCATCCTGCTGCTTGCGTTCTGTATCGCGGGTGAAACCCTGTCTTGGGGCCTTCGCATCGCGTTCGCTCGCGGCATGCAGCGCGGCGAGTCCCTTGGCATCGTGCGCGATCCCGAAATGGGGCAGGACCTGCGTCTCGATCGCGCCCGGCAGCGAATCATAATTGATCACCAGGCCGCCGCCCAGACCGTGATGCTCGATCACTGCATTGCTGACACTGCGCAAAACACGGGCGGTGAATTCTTCGAACGGCATATGGTCGCCATCGACAATGCCGAAATCGACCGTTGTGCCGCCCGGCACAGCCTGCAGGCCGCGCATGCGCCGGTGCGACACCATTATCTCGACTGGATCGCGATAAAGGAAGATCCAGGGCGTATCGGGAAATGCCTGACGGAACAGCGGCAGTTCAAGCGTATGCCAGCTGTCGAGCTTCACCACATAATTGCGCGCCGTGCCGGTCCAGTCGCGGCCCAGCGCACCGACCATGGTGCGCAACAGATCGACCCGTGTTTCGAGCGGCACGTCCTTGCGTATATGGGTGAGTTGGACGACCGCATCGAGTGGCGGCGGTTCGGATATGACGATGGTATCATCCATTGCGGTGAGCATCTGCGCCGCCAGGGTCGAGCCGCAGCGCGAAAGATGGAAGATAAACCCGTTCGGAACGGTCAGTTCCTCGCCTGCGGCGCCTTGCGCAAAGGCGCCGAGCGGCGTGCGGTACAGCATCAGCCGATTGAACGGCAAGGCGCGTGCGTGCATCAGCGATTCATTGAAAAACGGATCGGCAAGGCGCCGTCCCGCGAAGTGCATCCAATCGACGACGAACTCCGGCCCGGCCGCGACCATGGCCGAGGGAAGCCAATGCTTGCCCGGCCAGGCGATATCGTTTGCCGGCCGATCGTCGAAGCGCGACAGGCCCAGCGGATCGGGCTGGAAACAGGCCTTCAAATCCTCGCTCGACAGCGGAATGCCGGCTGCGGCGGCAGTCTCGGCTGCCGCCGCTGCGAAGACATTGTCATCGTACAGCGGGGCCAGACGCTGCTGAAGCGGGCCGTCGGTCATCAGATACTGGCGAAAACGATCGAGTAATGCCGGAACATTGCAGGTGTCGGTATCGGTGGTCATGAATCGCGCACGCCGTCTTTCCAACCGCCCTCGCGGCCGATAGGCTGATCGGATATCGGGGGTCGATCCCGGTCAAGGGTGTCCGCCTATCATGCTCGATGTGCTGCAACAATCCGCCCATAGTTACGCTGATCGGCTGTGCCTGCCCTTCTCGTTTGATCCGGCTCAGTTGCGTGCCGATCTCGAACGCCTCGAACGAGATGCATGGACCAGGCATTATGTGCCGCAGAATTACGAGGGCGACTGGAGCGTGCTGCCGCTGCGTTTCGCCAAGGGCGCGACGCATCCGATCAAGATGATCTATGCCGATCCGACCGCGACCGAATTCGTCGATGGGCCGAATCTCGCCGCGTCGGCCTATCTGACCGCGGTGCTGGCGAGCTTTAAATGCCCAATGCACGCGGCGCGGCTGATGCGGCTGACGCCTGGCTCGGTGATCAAGGAACATAATGATCATGACCTTGCCGCCGATTGGGGCAAGGCGCGGATCCATATCCCGATCACGACCAATCCGGATGTCGAATTCATGCTCAACGGCATTCCGGTCGCAATGGCGCCGGGCAGCGCGTGGTATTTGCGCCTCGCCGACCCGCATCGTGTCGCCAATCGCGGCACCGAGGATCGCGTCCATCTCGTCATCGATTGCGAGGTCAATGACTGGCTGGCGGACATGCTGCGCGCAGCCGCTTGAACCGCACCGATCGCACCGCTACCCAGATCGTCAACGGGGCCAAAATTTAAACAGGGATTGGCAAGCGGCAGGCGAACGCGCAATGTCCGGATCGATTCTGGTGACGAAAAGACCGGGTGGGGTAATCGCGTGAAGTTTCAACGTTCAACAGCGTCAATCTGGCTGGCGAGCATCGCTGCCGCAGTTCAATCGAGCGCCGCCATGGCGCAGGATTCGCTCGCCGATCCGGCCGGCTCCGGCGTACTCGTGTCCGCCGTGCAATGGATGCAGGGCACGTTGCTCGGTACCGTCGCCACCGTCTGTGCGGTGATCGCGGTCGCGGTGGTTGGGTTCATGATGCTGACCGGGCGGATCAACTGGCGTTACGGCGCGACGGTGATCCTGGGTTGTTTCATCCTGTTCGGCGCGGCGAGCATCGTCGCGGGCATTCAGTCGACCGCCGGCCTGGGTAACTGAGCATGACCGGGCTGGAGCGCGATACGGTGTTCGTCGCCCTCACCCGGCCGCAGATGTTCGCCGGCGTCACCTATAGTTATTTTGTGGTCAATGCGGTCGTCGCGACCGAATTGTTCCTGATCTTCCATTCGATCTGGGTACTGGCGGTGGCGCTCGTCGTGCATGTCGCAGGTGTGCTGTTGTGCCTGCGCGAACCACGCATCTTCGACCTGTGGCTGACCCGCGTGTCGCGCTGCCCGCGCGTCCGCAACCATGCGATCTGGCGATGCAACTCTTACCGCCCCTGAGCCAGGACCCGAAGGCGGCAGCACGAGAGAAACCGGCCGGCCATCACCTCCCTTATGCGCGGCATGTCGACGATCACACGATCGCGACCCGCGACGGGATGCTCATGCAGGTGATCCATCTGCGCGGCCTGTTGTTCGAGACTGCCGACACGGACGAGATCAATTACCGCAAGGGCCTGCGCGACGCGATGCTGCAGGCGATCGGCTCGTCGCGCTTCGCGCTTTACCATCATGTCGTACGTCGCCGCGTCGACACCGACATGGTTGCCGAATTCCCCGACGCCTTCTCCGAACAACTCGATGCGGCATGGCGCGCGCGGCTCGATGCCAAGCAGTTATACGTCAATGAGCTGTTCCTGACGCTGATCCGCCGGCCATTGCAGGGCCGCGTCGGCATTGCCGACCGGGTGCGTGGCCTGCTCGGCCGCACTGTGACGACGGCGAACGATGAATCGATCCATGAGTTGCGCCAGCTCGATGCCGCACGCGACGCGCTGCTGGCGCAGCTCGGCAGCTATGCGCCGCGTCTGCTTGGCGTCTACGACACCGCGCAAGGGCCCTGTTCCGAACCGCTCGAATTCCTCTCCTCGCTGTACAATGGCGAGATGCGCCCGGTGCTGCTGCCGATGCAGGATGCCGGCGATTACCTGCCTTATCGGCGGATCAGCTTCGGCCAGGACACGGTCGAACTGGCGCCCGCCGGCAATGCCCCGCGCGCTTTTGTCGGCATGGTATCGATCAAGGATTACCCCGGTCAGACCGCGCCGGGCATGTTCGACGAATTGCTGCGCCTGCCATTCGAACTGACCGTGTCGCAGTCGTTCGGCTTCGTCGATCGCAACGCCGCGCTGGGCAAGATGAACCTGGCGATGCGCCGCATGAAATCGGCGGAGGATGAAGCGGTCAGCCTGCGCGCCGAATTGTCCTCCGCGAAAGACGAAGTCGCCGCCGGTCGCGCCGGTTATGGCGAACATCACATGACCATCGCGGTGCGCGGCAGCACGCCGGGCGAGGTCGATGACGGCGTCGCCGAAGTGCAGGCATCGCTCGCCGATCTCGGCATCATCGCGGTGCGCGAGGAGATTGCGCTCGAACCCGCTTTCTGGGCGCAATTTCCGGGTAATTTCAAATATATCGCGCGACGTGGGCTGGTCTCTACGGGCAATTTCGCCGGCCTCGCCAGCAGCCATAATTTCCCGCTCGGGCGCGCGCAGGGCAATCATTGGGGCGATGCGGTGACCTTGCTCGAGACGACCGCGGCCGGCCCCTATCATTTCAACTTCCACCAGGGCGACCTGGGCAATTTCACCGTCATCGGCCCGTCGGGTTCGGGCAAGACCGTGGTGCTTAACTTCCTGCTTGCCCAGGCGCGGAAATTCCGGCCGCGGATCATCTTCTTCGACAAGGATCGCGGTGCGGAACTGTTCATCCGCGCGATCGGCGGGCGTTACGACTTGCTGCGTCCCGGCACCGCGTCGGGACTCAATCCGCTGCAGATCGACGACAATCCGGCCAACCGGCAATTCCTGATCGACTGGGTCGCGATGCTCGTCGGCGGCGCGGACATCGATGATGTGGCGAAGATCAAGGACGCGATCGACGCCAATTTCGCGCAACCGATCGGGCATCGGCGCCTGCGCCATCTCGCCGAGCTGTTCCGCGGCGGGCATCGCCCTCATGCTGCCGATATGTGGGCACGGCTGCGGCCATGGTGGGGCGACGGCGAACGTGCCTGGCTGTTCGACAACGAGCGCGACCTGACCGATCTGTCGGCGGAAGCGGTCGGCTTCGACATGACCGCGATCCTCGACGATCCGATCGTGCGGACGCCGGCAATGATGTATCTGTTCCACCGCGTCGAGGAACGGCTCGACGGCACGGCGGCGATCATCGTCGTCGACGAAGGGTGGAAAGCGCTCGACGACGACGTGTTCGTGCGCCGCATCAAGGATTGGGAAAAGACGATCCGCAAACGCAACGGCATTGTCGGCTTCGCCACGCAAAGCGCGCAGGACGCGCTTGAAAGCAAGATCGCCAGCGCGATCATCGAACAGGCCGCGACGCAGATCTTCATGACCAATCCCAAGGCGCGGGCGGCGGATTATATCGACGGCTTCGGGCTGACCCCGCACGAATATGAACTTGTGCGGACGCTGCCCGACGATGCGCATTGCTTCCTGGTCAAGCACGGCACCGACAGCGTCGTCGCAAGGCTCAACCTGACCGGCGAGCGCGACCTGTTGACCATCCTGTCGGGACGCGAGCGCACGGTGCGGTTGCTCGACGAGATCCGCGAGACCAGCGGCGACGACCCGGTCGACTGGATTCCCAAATTGCTCGAGCGCGCCTGATGGCATGTCCTTCGATCTATTCCGGCGACGCATTCCTCGCGGGCGTGCTCAACTATGTCGATTGCCAGGCGCAAGCGATCGGCCAGGGTGGATATCAGGCGCTGGCGACGCCGGGATCAGGCGTTTCGCTGATGCTCGGCGGCGTGCTGACCTTGTTCATCGCGCTGTTCGGTTATCGCATGATCCTGGGCCAGACACCCGATGCGCGCGATGGTGTCGCGGCGGTGGTCAAGATCGGGCTGGTGCTGGTGCTGGCGACAAGCTGGCCGGCGTTCCGCACGCTTGCCTATAATGTCGCGATGCATGGCCCGGCGCAGCTCGCCGCCAATATCGGCCAGCCGGCGGGTCTGCCGGGCTCCGGCGGCGGGCTGATCTCGCGGTTGCAAGGCGTCGACAATAATATCGCGGCCTTGATCGCGATCGGCACGGGCAAGCCGGACGATGCCGACGTGATCGCCGGTCCGACCCAGACGCTCACCCCGCAACAACAACAGCAGGAGCAGCAAAGACTGCAGCGCGGCCTGCAACGTCCGCGCTGGGACCCCGCCAAGGATAATGACCGGCTCGGCCAGGCGCGCACGCTCTACCTGACCGGCGCGATCGCCGGCTTCGCCTCGGTGCGCCTCGTCGCCGGGCTGTTGCTCGCTTTGGGGCCGCTGTTCGCCTTGTTCCTGCTGTTCGATGCGACACGCGGGCTGTTCGAGGGATGGGTGCGCGGCCTGGTCGGCGCGACGCTCGGTGCGCTGTCGACGGCGATCATCCTCGGTGTCGAACTCGCGCTGATCGAGCCGTGGCTGGCGAATGTCCTGACTCAGCGCTACGCCGATATAGCGACGCCGGCCGCACCGGTCGAATTGCTCGTCATGACTCTGGTGTTCGCGCTGACGCTGATCGCCACGCTGATCGCCGTGGCGAAAGTCGCGCATGGCTTCCGCATTCCCGATACATGGCGGCTATCCCCTGCCCGCCTCGCCGATGCGCTGTCCGGTCAGGATCGGCGCCAGGCCTTGCTGCCCGCGCCAAGCCGATCGGCCGTTGCCGACGAACCCCGTTCGCGCGCAATCGCGATCGCCGATGCGGTCGCCGCGAGCCAGCGGCGCGACGCCGCCGCGCCGCCGCCGCCAGTGACGCAAATCGGCGCGCGGATCGGCAGCCAGGCGGTATCGCGTGACATTCCGGTGGCGGCGGCGACGCCGCTCGGTCAAAGCAATCGCCGCCGCACCAGGGGGCGCGTGTCGGCCGGGGCCGCGCGGCGGGACGGGAACAGATGAACAAGACCACGAAGATACCGCGCGAAGGCTATTATCAGGCCGCAGAGACCTGGGCCAACGACCAGCAGGAAGCGCTGCGCGCGTCGCGTAAGGTGGCGTGGATCGTCGCGACGGCGGCGGTGGTGATCGCCCTGTTCGAGGCGATCGCGCTGATCATATTGATGCCGCTGAAAACGGTCGTGCCTTATACGCTGCTGGTCGATCGCAATACCGGCTTTGTCGAGACGCTGAAGCCACTCGACGCCGCGACGATCGCGCCGGACAAGGCGTTGACCCAGTCGTTTCTGGTGCAATATGTCATCGCGCGTGAAAGCTTCGATAGCGACGCACTGCAATCCAATTACCGCAAGACGTCGCTCTGGTCGGCCGATCCGGCACGATCGGAATATGTATCGAGCGTCCAATATTCGAACCCCGACAGTCCGCTCGCCCGCTTGCCGAAATCGACGGTCATCTCGACTCGCGTGAAAAGCATCTCCCCGCTTGGCGGCAATGCCGCATTGGTCCGGTTCGAAACGCAACGACGCGATGCCGGCGGGCAGGCGAAGCCGCCCCAGGCCTGGGTGTCGATCATCCGCTACCGCTTCTCAGGCGAGCCGATGCAGCGCGAAGACCGTTTCGTGAACCCGCTCGGCTTCCAGGTGCTGCGCTATCGCCGCGACGCCGAGGCGCTGGCGCCGGCCGATCCGGTAGTCGTCGTTCCGCCGGGGGCAGTGGTGATCCCGCAAGGGTCAGCGCCGACGAGTGGCATACGAAGCTATCCCGATACTGTTCCCCAGCGGCAGCCCACACGTCGGCGATCAGACGGCATCGAGGTCACGCTTTGAGGCTGTTGCTCGCCCTGTCACTCCTCGCTGCCCCGATCGCGGCCACGGCACAGACACGCCCGGTACCGGGCCCCGGCGACCCGCGAATCCAGACAATCGCGTACGACGCGGCGCAAGTCGTCTCGCTGCAAGTCGCGAGCGGTTATCAATTGACCGTCGAATTCGGCCCCGGCGAGCGGATCGAGAATGTCGCAGTCGGCGATAGCGGTGCGTGGCAGGTCACGCCGAACAAGCGCGGCGACCATCTGTTCATCAAGGCATTGCAGAACGGCGTGTCGACCAACATGACGGTGGTGACCGATGCGCGGAGTTATAATTTCGAGCTACTGCCGCTCTATGGCCCGCTGCCCGACATGGCGTTCACCGTGCGCTTCACTTACCCCACGCCCGCCGTCGCGACCGTCGCGACCACGGCCGAAAAACAGCCCGGGCGCTACAAGCTGAGCGGCGCGAAGGACATCTGGCCAAGCGCGATCGATGACGATGGCGAAAAGACCTTCATTTCCTGGCCGACCAACGGCGCATTGCCGGCCGTGTTCGCGCTTGATTCGAAGAAGCGCGAAACGCTGGTCGACGGCGCGATGCGCGACGGGATCTATGTCATCGACAGTGTGCAGCAAAAACTGGTCTTCCGCTTCGACAAGAAGATCGCCCGCGCCGAACGCATCAAGGCCAAGAACTAATGGCGACCCGGTCACCCGGTGGCGATCCCCGCATCGCCGGCCAGCGTGAGGCTGACATCCGCCCGGTGGTCGCGATGCCGTCATCGGGCTTGCCGATCTGGGTGATCGGCGCCGGCATCGTGATCGCCGCGGTGCTGCTGTTTACGATCCTTGATGGCCGGCGCCGCGCGCTCACCGCGCCCGCGACCAAGGCACGCGCCTCCGATTTGTCGGGTGGCGCAGCGGTTCAGCCCGCGCCGCTCTATATCCCGCCCGACGTGGTTCTCGCCGCGCGCCAGCCCTTGGTCGCGCCGACGCCCGCCCCGCCACCAAACCGGCCCGTGCCGCAGCCGCGCATCATCTATATGCCGCCGCCGATGCAGCAGATGCCGCCGCAATATCAGCCGCCCCCCACACCGCCAGCGGCACCGCGTAGCTCGGCGGACCCCGTGCTGGTGGTCGATCTCGGCAGTGGCGAGGCAGCGGCCCCGGCACCCGATGGCGCCAGCGCGGCAAGCGCAGTTGGTGGTGCCAGTGTCCGCGCCGGCTATATGCGCAATCGTGCGACCACCGTGCCGCAAGGCGCGCTGATCCCGGCGGTGCTCGAAACCGCTCTCGATTCGACACGGCCGGGCCTCGCCCGCGCGCTGGTGCAGAATGATGTGCGCGGCTTCGACGGCAGCAAGATATTGATCCAGCGCGGCAGTCGCCTGATCGGCGAGTACAAGGCCGACCTGCAGCCCGGGCAGAATCGGGCATTGGTCATGTGGACCCGGCTGGTGCGTCCCGACGGCGTGACCATCGCGCTCAATTCACCCGCCGCTGACCCACTCGGCCAGGTAGGTATCAAGGGCAAGGTCAACAGCCATTTCCTCGCGCGTTTCGGCGCCGCGATCCTGCAATCGACGCTGGATGTCGGGGTCAATCTCGCATCGCGCGTCGGCGGCAACAACTCCGCGGTCGTGGTCGCTTTGCCCGGCGCAGTGCAGAACAGCGCCGCGCCGCTGACCAACGGCTCGCAGATCCAACCGACCCTGCGCGTGCGCCAGGGCACCGCGATCAGCGTGTTCGTCGCGCGCGATCTCGATTTCACTGGGGTCGAGGGGCGCAGATGAGCGCCATTGCCAGCGATCGGCCGCTTTATCTGCAAAGCTATCTCGCGCCGCTCGCCGAATATCTGATCCGTCCCGATATCACCGACATCTATGTCAATCGTCCGGGCGAAGTGTGGATCGAGAGCATGGCGGGCGCGATCGAGCGCCATGATGCTCCCGGCCTCGACGAAGCGACATTGGCGCGGCTCGCGCGGCAGATCGCGGCGTTGTCCAACCAGGGGATCAGCCGCGAACACCCCCTGCTTTCCGCATCGCTGCCCGACGGTGCACGGGTGCAGATCGTCATCCCGCCGGCGACCCGGTCTGGCCTGGCGCTGGCGATCCGCAAGCATGTCTCACCCGACCTGACGCTCGACGATTATGTCGCGGCCGGCGCATTCGCCGATACGCGGCATGGCGACCTGTCGGCGCGCAGCGAGATCGACATCAAGCTCGCGGCCCTGCTCGACGCGGGCGACATTGCCGCGATGCTCGCGCTGGCGGTGCGATCGCGCAAGAATATCCTGGTGTCCGGCGGCACATCGACCGGCAAGACCACTTTCCTCAACGCGCTGCTGCGCGAAATCCCCGAGGATGAGCGGCTGATCCTGATCGAAGACACACCCGAATTGAAGCTGCGCCACGAGAATGCGATCGGCCTGCTCGCCGCGCGCGGTGAGCTCGGCGAAGCGAGGGTGACCGCCGACGACCTGCTCGCCGCGTCGCTGCGCATGCGGCCCGACCGCATCATAGTCGGCGAGTTGCGCGGTAATGAGGCTTATACCTTCCTGCGCGCGGTCAATACCGGGCATCCCGGATCGATGACCACGGTCCATGCCGACAGCACCGAACGCGCGATCGAACAGATCACCCTGCTCGTGTTGCAAACCGGCACCCAGCTTGGCCGCGAGGATGTGCATCATTATGTCCGCAGCACCGTCGATGTGTTCGTGCAACTCGCCCGCTCCGGCGGCCGGCGCCACATCGACGAGGTGATGCTCGCCCGATAGGATTGCCGGGGCAGCAATTGGGTAGAGCAAATGGTTGTAACGATCCGAATGTATCGTTACGCTGTCGATAATGCCGTTGTGGCGACATTTTGGGGGCCAGCATGTCGAACGAAACTGATCTTGGTGCAGCACCGGTTGAAAGCATCGTTGCAAAGCCGCTTAACCGCCGCAGCGTAGTCGGCGGAATAGCCGCAGTGCCGATCGCGACCTCGGCAGTCGCCGGCCTCAGCGCACCAGCCATGGCCGCGCCCGCAATGGCAGCGACCATCGACCCGACCGATCGTCGCCTCAGCATCTTCAAGGGCCGTTATGCGCTTGCCAATGGCAAGATCATCGACGGCTATTTTGCCTCGCCGCGCGGTAAGACCAAGCTCAACGTCGTGCTGGTCATGCCCAAGGGCGACACGCTCGACGCCGAAACCGAGAATGAAGCGCGTCGCCATGCGCTTGATGGTTATCTCGCGATCGTGCCCGATCTCAAGGCGACCAGTGGCGTCGCTGCGCTTGCCGGTCGCGGCGCGATGCTCGCCGATGTGATGACTGCCGTTCCCGGCCTGAAGCGCATGGCGCACGGTAATGGCCATGTCCGGGTGATCGGCGCCCAGGCCTGAGACTTTCCAGCAGCATCATTGCAGCCAATACCAGCGGCCGGCCGATCGACAACGATCAGCCGGCCGTTTGCATGATCACCAAAGCCTGTTGTGGGGACACGATATCTATTTCGGCCAGTAGCCCTGCGAAATGCAGAAGGGCAATCAACCTATTGAACATAGGATATTTTCTGTAGATTCTCGTGCTTGATACCGTCCATCGTCCGGCACCAAAGATACTGCACATCCGGTGTCCCATATCTCCTCTCGCTCCCACCCCTGCGTTGCGATTCAAACACCGTCCGATCCCGCCGATAGGGATGGCCAGCCGCCGGTTTGCATGATCGCCAAATCTCCCTAGGCTGATCCTATGTCGAAAGCTGGCCACCGATGAACCTGCGCCATATTGAAATCTTCCACGCCGTGTACGTCAACGGCTCGGTCAGCGCAGCCGCGCGCGCGCTTAACGTGTCGCAGCCATCGGTATCGAAAATGCTGCGCCATGCGGAATCGCTTCTCGGCTTCCAGCTGTTCCAGCGCACCAATGCCGGCCTGGTCGCGACCGAAGACGCGCATAGCCTGTTCGCCGAAGTGAGCGAGATCCAGGACCGGGTCTATGCGCTGCGCGAGGCGGGGCGCAATCTGAAGCGTGGCGCGACCGGCATGCTGCGCATCTCCGCATTGCCGTCGCTCGCGCTCGACGCGCTGCCGACCGCGGTATCGCGTTTCCTTCGCACTCGTGAAAAAGTGCGCTTCGACCTGCAAACGGTCCATCACGACGATTTGCTGCGCAAGCTGTACGAGCGCGAGACCGATATCGCGCTCGCCTTTGAGGTGCCGCCGGCAACGCCGATCAGCCATCGCTGGCTCGGCGAAGGTGAACTGGTCGTGCTGTACCGCGAACAGGATATGCCCGACGCACCGCCGCGGATCGAACTTGAGGCGTTGCGTGGACGGCGTTTCATCAGCCTGGCGGGCAGCGGGCCGATGGGACATCTCTTCGCGCAGGAACTACAGCGCCTCGATCTCGAACTCGATGAAATGGTGTCGGCGCGGACCTTTTACATCGCTGCGGCCCTGGTGCGACAAGGCGTCGGCATGACGGTGGTCGACAGCTTCACCGCACAGGCGTCGCTTGCGCCCGGCCTGTCGATCCGGCCGCTCAAACCACAGCTGACGTTCGACGTGCATGCCATGTTCCTGGTCAACCGCCCACCGACCGCACTGGCGACCGATTTCCTCAACACGCTGGCGCGCGTGATCGACACTCCATAACGCGAAGCTATAGCCAGCCGCGCACTCACTATGCCGGATACGGCACAGGGCGGCGATACGATCTCCCGGATGATCCCTGCACCCTATCTCCTGTATCTCGGTCACAGCACCGACGCCGTCGGCATCAAGACCTCGCGCGGCCTTGCCGTGTTCCGCCGCGACGCCTGTGTCGGCGAGTTCCGTTACGACGATTGCCCGTTCACCCTCGACCTGCCGCGCATGAGCATGGCCGAAGGCGCTGCGGCAGGTGCGCGGACTTTGGTCCTCGGCATCGCCAATTCCGGCGGCAAGATGGGCGACGACTTGATCGCCGATGCCGTCGCCGCGCTTGAGGTGGGCATGAACGTCGCGGCCGGCCTGCATCAACGGCTGCGCGACGTGCCGCAGCTTGCTCTGCTCGCCGAGCAACGCGGATTGCAATTGTTCGACGTGCGCGATCCGCCGGCGGACCTCGTCGTCGGCAATGGTTATGCCCGTGCCGGCCATCGCCTGCTGACCGTCGGCACCGATTGCTCGGTCGGCAAGATGTACACCACGCTGGCGCTGACCACCGCGCTGCGGGCTCGCGGCGTCGCCGCCGACTTCCGCGCCACCGGGCAGACCGGCATCCTGATCGCGGGCGGCGGGGTGCCGGTCGATGCGGTTGTCGCCGATTTCATCTCAGGTGCGATCGAGCAGCTTGCGCCGGCGCGCAACGATGACGGCTGGGACCTGATCGAAGGACAGGGTTCGCTGTTCCACCCGTCCTTTGCCGGTGTCTCGACCGGCTTGCTCCACGGTGCCCAGGCCGAGGCGATCGTGATGTGTCACGATCCGATGCGCACCGATATGCGCGGCATTCCGGGGCGGGCGCTTCCCGGCATCGAGGAATGCCTGGCGATGAACCTGCAGGTCGCGCGGCTCACCAGCCCGGCGGTGCGCGCGGTCGGTGTGTGCCTCAACACCTCGGCGATGACGCCCGAAGCAGCACGGGCGCAGTGCGATGACACCGCCGCGCAACTTGGCCTGCCCTGCACCGATCCGATGCGCTTCGGGGTCGAGAGCGTGATCGACCGATTGCTCGCATGACGCTGTCTCTCCACGCGCAGCATGACCGGTTCGACCTGATCGCGCCGTTCCGCATCTCGCGCGGCGTCAAGACTGCAGCAGATGTCGTGACGGTGACGATCACTGATGGCGATTTGGTCGGCCGTGGAGAGGGCGTGCCTTATCCGCGCTATGGCGAGAGCATCGAGAAAGCGCTCGCGGCAATTGACGATGTCAGTCCAGTGATCGAGCGGGGCGCGACGCGGCAGGATCTGCTGGCGCTGCTCCTGCCCGGCGCCGCACGCAACGCGATCGACTGCGCGCTCTGGGACCTGGAAGCGCGGCGGTCGGGCCGGAGCGTCGCGAGCTTGATCGGCAATCCCGAGCCGGAACGACTGGCCAGCGCACTGACCATCGTGATCGACACGCCGGAGGCAATGGCCCGGGCCGCGGCGGCGGTCGCGGACTCGCCGTTGCTCAAGGTCAAGGTCGACGCGAACGACCCCGCCGCACAGATTCGCGCGGTGCGACATGCTGCACCCAATGCTGCACTGATTGTCGATCCCAATGAGAGCTGGAATCAGGCGCTCGTCGAAACGATGCAGGCGGTGTTGATCGAGGCGCGAGTCGATTTGCTCGAACAGCCTGTTCCGGCCGATGACGATGCATGGCTCGAAGGCTTCAAGTCATCCATCGCGATCTGCGCCGATGAATCGGTGCATGTCGCTGCAGATCTGGACATGATCGCGCGGCGCTACAGCCATGTGAACGTCAAGCTCGATAAGTCCGGTGGCCTGACCGCCGCGCTCGAACTGGCTCAGGCCGCGCGCGCGCGCGGGCTTGGGCTGATGACCGGATGCATGGTCAGTTCGTCACTGTCGATCGCCCCTGCCCTGCACATCGCGCGGCTGTCGGACTTTGTCGACCTTGACGGTCCGATCTGGCTCAGAGAGGATCGGTCGGGTGGCGTCGGGGACGAGAGCGGCATGCTCACCCCTCCGGCACAAGGTTTCTGGGGAACGATATGAAACGCATCGCGCGCATCATCGCCGTGGGAACCGCCGCCGCCCTGGCACCCGGCGCGGCACCGGCGCCGCAAGGGGTCGATATGCTGATCCGCGGCGGCACCGTCTATACCGGATCGGATGCGCCGTTCGTCGGCGACGTCGCGATCAGCGGCGACCGCATTCGCATCGTCGGGCGCCATGCCAATGTGACCGCCAAACGCACGATCGATGCGACCGGCATGATCGTCGCGCCGGGTTTCATCGACCCGCACACTCATATCGAAAAATCGCTGACCGACCGGTCGGCCGCGACGCGCCTGATCGCTCCGTTCCTGATGCAGGGCGTGACCACTGCATTTATCGGCAATGACGGCGGTGGCGATCCGAATGTCGCAAAGGTGCTGGCCAGCGCGAAGACGCTGCCGGTCGGGATCAACTTCGCCGCCTATGCCGGCTTCGGTGCGATCCGCGGGCGCGTGATCGGCGCGGTGGACCGCGCACCGACCGCCGCCGAACTGGCCCGGATGAAGGCGCTGACCGCAAGCGCCATGTGTCAGGGCGCGATGGGGTTTTCGACCGGCTTGTTCTACGCACCTCAGAGCTTCGCCAGGACCGAAGAAGTGGGCACGCTCGCCGCCGAGGCGGGCAAGCGCGGCGGCATCTATGACAGCCATATCCGCGACGAATCGAGCTATACGGTCGGCCTCGCCGCGGCGATCGACGAAGCGATCGAAATCGGGCGGCTCGGCAGATTGCCGGTGCATATCTCGCACATCAAGGCACTCGGCGTCGATGTGCAGGGGCAGTCCGGCGCAATAATCGCCAAGGTCGAGGCGGCACGCCGTTCGGGACAGGACGTCACCGCCGATCAATATCCCTGGTCGGCATCGGGCACGAGTCTGGTCGCATCGCTGATCCCGCTCTGGGCGCAGGACGGCGGACGCGTCGCGTTGCTCAAGCGCTTCGACGATCCAAAGCTTGCCGAGCGGTTGCGCACCGGCATGACGGAGAATCTGCGCAAGCGCGGCGGCGCGGCATCGCTGCTGATCACCGAGGGGCAGTTCAAGGGCCGTACCCTGGCTGAGATCGCCAAGGCGCGCAAACAGGACCCGCTCGCCGCCGCAATCGCGCTGATCCGTCTGCACGATCCGTCGGTTGCATCATTCAACCAGATCGAGCCCGACATCGCCGCTTTCATGAAACAGCCTTGGGTGATGACCGGATCCGACGCCTCGACCGGGCATCCGCGAGTCTATGCGACCTTCGCGCGCAAATATGCGAAATATGTCGTTGCCGATAAGGTCATCAGCTTGCGCGAGTTCATCGAGCGCAGTTCGGCACTGACGGCGGACACCTTCCATCTCGAGGGACGCGGACACCTGAAGCCCGGCGCGTTCGCCGATGTCGTGGTGTTTGACCCGAAACGCTATGCGCCGCGCGCGACCTATGAACAGCCGACGCTACTGACCGTCGGGGTCGGCACGGTGATCGTCAACGGCGTCCTGACGGTCGACAAGGGCGTGCTAACGCGCCGCGCGGCGGGACGCGCGCTCCCGCACAAACCGACGCCCGGTTCCTGCCCTTGAACGTGCTGCGCACCTGGTTTGCGATCGCCCTGTGGAAACGCGTACTCGGCGCGCTGGCGCTGGGGCTGATCTTCGCTTTGGTGTTGCCGTCGGCGACCCCGGCGGTTGCGTTCATGGGCGATCTGTTCGTGCGCGCGATCCGCATGCTGGTCGCGCCGATTGTGCTGGTAACGATCGCTTCGGGCATTACCGCGCTGGCCGATCCCAAGCGGCTCGGCGGGCTCGGCGCGCGGACCATCGGACTGTTCGCCTTCACCACCGCCATTGCCGTGTCGGTCGGCATGGCGGTCGCGGCACTCGTGCGGCCGGGGATCGGCGCGCCGATCGGCACTGCGGTCGCGCATCCGCTGGGCGATCCGGTCACGCCCTATGACCAGCTGATCGGGATCATCCCACTCAACATCGTCGAGGCGCTGGCCAAGGGCGACATGCTCGCCTTGATCTTCGTCGCGATCCTGTTCGGGGTCGGCACGGTGGTCGCGGGCGAAGCGGGCAAACCCTTCGCCGCCTTGCTCCAGTCGCTTTCGGCGGTGCTGCTGCGGATCGTCGGCATCGTCATGGAGGCGACGCCGTTCGGCGTCTTCGCGCTGATCGCCGGCGCGGTTGCGGCCAATGGCGCGGCGGTGTTCGTGCATGTCGGCTGGCTCGCACTCGCGGTCGTGATCGGCTCGCTGATCCAGATCGTTGTGGTGCACAGCCTGTTGCTGCGTTTCGCCGCGCGCTTGCCGGTATTGCCCTTCTTTCGCGGTATCGTCGACGCGCTGGTCGTCGCCTTTTCGACCGCGTCGAGCTCGGCGACCCTGCCGGTCGCAATGCGCGTTGCGGAGAAGAATCTTGGTGTCGGACGCCCGGTCTTCTCGACCGTGCTGCCTTTGGGCGCGAGCATCGGCAAGGACGGCACGGCGATGTATGTCGGCTTGCTCAGCATGTTCGCGCTGCAGGCGTTCGGTACCCCGCTCACCCCCGGCGTCTACGGCCTGGTGCTGCTGACCGGCGCGCTCGCCGCTTTCGGTACCGCACCCGTCCCCTCAGCCTCCTTGTTCATGCTCGCCGCGGTACTCTCGGCGGTCGGTGTAGCGCCAGAACAGACCGCGTTGGTGGTCGGCTTCGTGCTGCCCTTCGACCGGCTGCTCGACATGACGCGCACCGTGCCGAGCGCAAGCGCCAACCTTACCGTCGCGACCACGGTCGCGCGCTGGGAGGGTGAGTTGGACGAAGAGATTTACCGGTCGCCGAACGACGATTGACGCGGCCGATGGAAGGAGTGGACATGGCGAGTATCGATAGCGAGTTCCGCACCAGCTATCAGCGTGACGGTTATGCGATCGTGCGCGGTGTCTTTTCCTCGGCCGAGATCGAGATGATCGGCGCCGCTATCGATCAGGTCCATGCCGAGGGCGTCGCGCACGGCCGCAGCTTCCGGCACGGCAATCTGTTCTACAATGTCGCCGAGGGACCGAGCGGGCCGCAAGTGCGGATGACGCAATGGCCATCCTATCATCAAGCAGTGCTCAACGGCGTGCGGACGGATCCGCGTATCGTGGAGATTCTCGCGCCACTGATCGGGCGCGACCTGAAGCAGATCATCAACCAGCTCCACTGGAAGGCACCGGGTGGTCAGGGTGATTTCGCCTGGCATCAGGATTCGCGCTTTCGCAAGCCCGACAAAGCGTACCGCAACCTTGGCACCTCCTATATC
Organism: Sphingomonas sp. So64.6b; assembly: GCF_014171475.1. Taxonomy (NCBI): domain Bacteria; kingdom Pseudomonadati; phylum Pseudomonadota; class Alphaproteobacteria; order Sphingomonadales; family Sphingomonadaceae; genus Sphingomonas; species Sphingomonas sp. So64.6b. The sequence goes on along the minus strand of NZ_CP048817.1, from coordinate 905,474 downwards.
CAGACTGGCCTTGCGATCGATCCGCATACACCCGAAACCGGCTGCATGCGGTTCATTCCCAGGAGCCACGTGCGCGGCGATATCGACCTGGACGTTTCGGTCGAAGTCCTCGGCCGGTCGATGAGCGATTCCGCCCTGCTCTCTGCCGACCTGTCGCCCGAGGATGCGATCGACGTGGTGCTTGGTCCCGGCGACCTCGCGCTGTGGAGTCCTTACCTTGTGCATGGATCGGGCACCAACCGGTCGAACCATCAGCGCCGGCTGTACATCAACGGTTATGTCCGTGCCGAGGATTGCGACCGGGGCGAATGGGCGTTCCGCGACGGCAAGCCCGCCGCATTCGGCCCGGAGCCTGCACTGGTTCACTACGAAGCGCTGCGCGAACATGGCGAGCCGCATTATGTCTAGAGCGGGATCGGGTTTATTCGGTGAACGCCGCCAGATTATCGAGCGTGGATGCCAGGCCGAGCGCATGGTCTTCCGGGCTGATACCCGATGGCACATTTTCGCATGAGATGCGCACCTCGGTCCCGCCCGCCACCGGCGCCAGCGCCCAGGTCATGGTCATCTCTCCCGCATAGGCAGGATCGTCAGACTCGAACTCGACCACCTGCACGACACGCTCATCCGGCACCAGCGCGACGAAGCGCCCGCGAACCATATCGCTATCGTCGGACGCCTTGCCCGGCGTTTCGGGGTGCGGCACGTCGTAGTGGAGCGTCATGAGATAGCAGCCGCCCTCCCAAGGTTCGAACAAATCGATCGTGCCAGTCATGCCCTCGGGTGGCAGCCAATCGAGCCAGGCGTCGCGGTCGAGAAAGGCGTGGTAGAGGGTTTGCGGCGATGCGCTAATAATACGCGACGCGGTGTCGATACGGATATCCAATACGCATCCTCCTTTGCTTCGACCTCAAAAATATACGTTCGAACAGGTTTTGCCATAGACTTCCTCTGCACATACGTGATGCGCGACATTCGGACGACCGTGATTTAAGCAAGATTTACCTCGAAACCCGAGAATATGTTTCGATTGAGATGCAACCGAATCGGTGCTAATGTATTGTTTACCAATCAATGCGGATGCGAAGCCGATACCTCAACACGGATAAGAAGCCGAGACGAGCTCGGCCTCCCTGCGTGTAGGCGTAGGGGTATCTATGGCGGTAAGCCGTGTTGTCAGGTGCGTAATCACCACCTGCAGTTTAGTATCATTGATGACAATGAACGGGGCCGCAATTGGCCAGGCGGACACCCGCCCAGCCGCGGCATCCGGTCGTATCGAAACATCCAGTGCGGCCGCACCGATGCTGTCATTGGCCTCGATCGGTTATCGTGATGGCGTCAGTTTTTCCGGGCTGGAGGGACGCCAGGAACTATTCTTCCGCGTGCCTCACGGTTCCTGGTTTACTGTCACCCGGCTGATCCTGCCGTTCGACGCGGTGGCCGCGACACCGGTCGCGCGAACCCTGACCATCATGGCGCGTGACAGGGTCCTCGGGCAGGTGGCAATCGGTGCCAACGGCATGATCGACCTGCCGGTTCCGCGCGACGCGATCGCTGGTGGGACGCTGCACCTCACGCTTATCTATAGCGGCGGCGCGACGCCCAATCGTTGTTTCGACCGCAGGACTGCAGCCGACCATTTACGACTCGATCCGGCAGGCGGCCTCGCGCTCGATATTGTCCCCGGTGCGACCATGCCAGCGGGCGCGGCCGCCGCGCTGATTGGTACCGCGCCGAGCGTGGTGCTTCCTGCGCGCATCAACGCTGCCCAGGCAGCGGCGGCACTGACGGTGATCGCCGCGCGTGGTGGAGGTGCGCTGGTCACAACGACACCCCCCGCGCCCGCTCGCTATATCCGGATCGGTAATGTTGGCGATCCGGAACTCAGTGCAACCAGCAACGGCAATATGATTGCGCTGACGATCGGCGGGCGCGATCCCGCAACGACGGCGCGGGCGATTTTCTCGCGCGTCGGAGACACGCTTGCGGCCCCCAAGATCGATCATCTCGCCATCACGCCAAATATACCCGACACTTTGACCTTCGCCGATCTGGGCGCCGATCTCAGCCCGACATCGATCGCCGGCGAGGGTGGCTGGGCGCTCGCGGTCCCGGCGTCACGCCTGCCCATCGGCAAGACCATTGTCGGGCTATCGATCGATGTCGCCGCGCTCTCGACCGATCCGTCGGACAGCGTCTCGGCCTGGCTCAACGACACATTACTGGGCAGCGCGCCGCTCGACCGGTCGGGCCGGACCCGCTTGAATGTCGACGCGCCGGATGGCCTGATGCACAGCCTGAACGGTATCGCGGTGCGGATCACGCGTGGCCGCCGCGACGATTGCGGCGACATACCGCGCGGCTGGCCAGCGCAATTGCTGGGATCGAGCATGGTGCGGTTGGGCGGCGCCGGTCCGGTTCGTGACTTTCATGACTTTGCCGCAGCAAGCCATGCCGGCGTCACGGTCGTATTGCCCGGCCCCGACGCATTACCGCTTGCCGCCAAGGCCGTGGCGGGGCTGCTCGATGGTCGCGTGCCGATCACGGTTTCATGGCGGCAAATGCCCGCCGCAGGACCGGTAATTCTAATCGCCGATACACCGCCACCCGGCGCAACCGCGCCGCTCGTGATGCTGGGCGGCCGATTGACGCTGACCGGAGCGAGTAGCGAAGTGGCGTTCGATCTGCCGGACTCACACGATGCGACGATCGTCCAACTGGTGCAGGCGGACGGACGGCCGATCCTGTGGATCCGTCCGGCGCGGACCGGTCCGCCGGCGACGATGTGGCTTGATCAGGGTGATGTCGCGTTGGTCGCCGATGATGGAACGGTGACGCCGATCTCATCGACCCGGCCACGCCTGGCGATCGCCACAGCGGTGAATGCACCGTCCTGGTGGCAACAAAACCAACGCCTGTTGCTGATCCTCGCGGCCGTGCTGGCCGTGTCGCTGATTACCGCCTGGTCGTTCCGGCCCTCGGTCAGGAAGTCCAAGCCGGGGCAGGACGCGGCATGACGGCCTATTATTACGTTGCTGAGGGAAATCAGGTGCGACGCCGCCGCGTCGTGCCTGTCCGCTAGGCCGCGTGATGATGCTTTACGGGGAATCCGTGACCGTTTTGTTGTGCGCGCTCTTTATCGGCACGCAGATCCTCTACGCGCTTGCATCCATGATCGATATCTACCTGTTCCGCCTGCCGGTCGATCGCGTCGACATGACGGAAGAACAGGATCTGGAGCCGGGCGATTATCCGCGCATCGTCCTGTTCTATCCGGTGCTGCGCGAGCTCGAGGGGACAATGCGCACCACCTTTCTCAGCCTGCGCCACCTGCGCTATCCAGCCGGCCTGTTTCGCGTCATGTCGATTCCCAATTCCAATGATCTGGAAACGATCGCCAGTTTGCGCCGGCTCCAGCAGGAGTTCGATTTCCTCGAGATAATGGAGATTCCGGCGACCAGCGATCCGTCATGGTCGACGGTTTGGGACGCCTGGTCGGAAAATCCGAAATGCTATTGGTGGCATCAGGGCTCTCGCGCCGAAAACCGCGACCTGCCGCCTAAAAAAACGCGTCAGTTGATCTATGCCTTTTATACGCTCGCCGCACGCGAGCGGGGCGGCAGCGATTTCCTGGTCAACTATATCGACGCCGACAGCTGCCCGCCGCCCGATCACCTGATCGCCGCGGCGATCGGCATCAGACGGTTCGATGTGCTGCAGGCGAGCAACATCGCCGGCAATCTCAATGATACGCTGGCGGCAAGCTGGCACGCATTCGACCATATGGCGTGGGACGGGCGCAAATATAAGCATCTGACCGCCGGCGGCCGCCAGCCTTTCTGGGTGCTCGGCAAAGGCCTGTTCTTCAAGGCCTCCGACCTTCTCGCACTGGGTGGTTTCCATCCCTGGATCACGATCGAGGATCCCGAAGTCGGTCTGCGTTTCTGGGCTAATGGCAAGCGCCTCGGCTATATCGACAACCCGCTGATCGAAGAGGTGCCGACGACCTTTGGCCACGGCATCACGCAGCGCAAACGCTGGGTCGCCGGTTTCTTCCAGAGTCTCGATGTGCCGCTCAAGGCGCTCGGTTATTCGTGGCAGAGCCGGGTCAAGGCATGGATGATCCTGATCCCCTGCCTCAGCTATTGGATCAATCCGATCGGGCTGCCGGTCGGCGCCTGGGCGATGTGGCGACTGGTGTCAGGCTCTGGGCCGCTGCCGACCTGGACGATCATCCTGTCGGCGGCGAACGTCACCATCTGGGTGCTGTCGCTGTGCCTGCTCTATCGATCCATCTGGCAACGCACCGCACTGGTGCTCGAACGGCGCCGCGACCGGCTACGCTACCTCCTGCGCTGCAATCCGGTCGCACTGATGATCTGGGGTCTGGTGTGGATCGTGCCGCTGTGGATCGGCTGGCGGATGTACCGGCGCGACGGCGGGCTGATCTGGGAACGAACCGAAAAGGTTGACGCCAACGCATCGCTTGTCCGCCGCATCACGCATGAAATTTAAGGGAGATACCATGTCCAGTCGACACGCATTGATCACCGGCGGCGCCGGGTTCATCGGATCTCATCTAACCGACACGCTGATCGCGCGGGGATTTGAGGTAACGGTGCTCGATGCGCTGCTGCCCCAGGTCCATGCCGACGTGCCGGTCGATGCCGAGGGCTGGCCGACCTATTTGAACCGAGAGGCGCGGCGCATTCGCGGGTCGGTACTGGATGGCGAGCTTTTTACCGATGCGCTCGACGGCGTCACCCACCTTGTCCACCTCGCGGCTTCGGTCGGGGTCGGGCAGAGCATGACCGACATCGTCGACTATACCCGCAACAATGTGATGGGCGCGGCAACCATGCTGGAAGTACTCAATCAGGCCGATCACAAGGTCGAGCGGATCGCGGTCGCGTCCTCGATGTCGATCTATGGCGAAGGCGCGTATCGGCACCCGGCAACCGGCGCACGGGTGGCGCCGCTGCCTCGGTCGATCGACCAGTTGCGCCTGCAGCAATGGGAGCCCGCGGACGATGACGAACTGCTGGAGCCGCTTGCGACCACGGAAGAGAAACCACTCCAGCCCGGCTCGATCTATGCCATCAACAAGCGCGACCATGAGGAGATGTTCCTGACGGTCGGTCGCGCGCTCGATATCCCGACAGTCGCACTTCGGCTGTTCAACGCTTATGGCTCACGCCAGGCACTGAGCAATCCCTATACCGGTGTCGCGGCGATCTTCGTGTCACGCTTGCTTAACGACGCGCCGCCGTTGGTTTTCGAGGACGGCGAGCAACGCCGCGACTTTGTCCATGTCGCTGATGTCGCGGAGGCATTCGCGGTCGTGCTCGAAAGCAAGGCACGAATCTGGGACTCGTTCAACATCGGCAGCGGCCATTCGGTGACGGTACGAGAGATTGCGCAGACGCTTGCCCGCCTGCTGGGCAAAAATATCGCGCCGGAAATCCTCGGTCGCTACCGCGTCGGCGATATTCGTCACTGCTTCGCCGATATCGCAAAGATCGATCGCGTATTCGGCTTTAGGCCGCAGCGCGGATTTGAGACCGGCATGGCCGAACTGATCGACTGGGTCCGGACCGGCGACACGCCGGCGGACCGTTCGGGTGAGAGCATGGCCGCTCTGGAGCGGGGCAAGCTGCTCGTTTGAGTCAGGTCATCGCCCGACCCAGCACCTCTCGCACCGGCTTGGCGGCCATCTCGCCGTCATAAGGCAGCCCGCGGTTGAGCCGGCCACAATCGACCGGTGTGCAGGTCTGTGCCTCTTTGGTCTGAGGCGCGCAGTCCTGCAGCCAGCTATCGCGATCGCTCAGCCCCCAGGTCACCACACTGGTCAGCGCGGGTTGATCCAGTGCGACGTCAAGCAAGGCAGTAATCGCGTCGGCGACGTTACGGTCGCGCTGCGCCACCGGCAGCGTGCGGTCGGCCTCCAGAACGTCGAGCTCCGTAATCGAGATCTCGACCTCCATCGCGGCAAGTTCGGCGAGAAAGCGCGCCAGCCGCGCTTGCGGCAGCTTGCCCTTGGCGAGCTCGAGATGGCCCTGCAACCCGACGAGATGCAGCGGCGCGCCATCGTGCTTAAGACGCTCGACCAGCTTCAACAGCGCGATCCGCCGCGCTTCATCGACCGGATTGTCGTGGCACAGGCTATAATCGTTGATCATCAGTCGCGCGCCAGGGTCGAACCCATGCGCCGTCTCAAGCGCGCGACGAACATAGTCATTGCCATAGGCGCGTTGGAAACCGGTGCGCCGCATATCACCATGACCGTTTTCAGTATCGATCATCTCGTTGACCACGATCCATTCTCCGATCGTCCCACGATACCGCGACAACAACGTCGCGAAATGCCGTTCGATCGTGCGCCAATCTCCCTTGTCGCGCATCTCCTCACGCGCCCAGTCCGGAGTCATTTGTTCCCAGATCAGCGAATGGCCGCGCACGCGTTTGCCGTGCGCCGATGCGAATTCCGTGATCGCATCATAATTTCCATACCAGGGATCGCCGCGACGCCATTCCACCGCGCTCCACTGGCCATGATATTCCGGGACGATCAGGTCGCAATCGGCCGTGATCGCGTCGCGCAGGGGGGATGCTTCGACCAGCTGATCAGGCCGAACGGCGGTGCCAAAGCGACCCGCACGCAATGGTATCGGCACCGGTACCGGTGGAACCGATAACGGAAGCGGCGGCACCGCCGCGAAACCGCGCGAACCACTTATTGCGACCAAGGGCAGGATGCACATCGTCGCCAATAAATCGCGCCGTGACGCGCCGATGTCCATGATATGCCGGTCCAAACCCGTTGTTGGACGGGAACGTTACGGCGGGCTCGCTTAAAACCGGCGCATCAGGCGTGGTTTATCAATCATTTACCAGTCTTCGTTCAAAGGCGCGGCGGATCGCGTCATAAACCGGCTTGGGGACAAAATCGCGATCGAGCGGCAAGCCGCGGTTGCCGACATTGCGACCTTCGTCGAGCCAGGAATATCGATCGGTCAGGCCCCAGCAAGTCACGCTGCCAACCGCCCTGTTGTCGAGCGCGACATCCAGATAAGCACCGACCGCGTCGGCGACACGCCGGTCGCGCACGGGAACCGTTGCGGTCAGATCGGCCTCTTTGACATCAAGTTCGCTGATCCGGACCTGGAGCCCGAGATTGCCGAGTTCGTCGAGAAAATCGGCCAGCACCCGCTCGCGAAACGACGATTGATCGACCAACTCGAGATGCGCCTGGATACCGACACCGTCGACCGGCGCGCCCGCGCGTTTCAACCCCTCGAGCAATTTGAGCAGCAGATAGCGTTTATCCCGCTGCCAGGGCAGATCATGGGAGAGGCCATATTCATTGATGAACAGCGTCGCTCGCGGGGCGGCCTGACGAGCTTCGTCGAGCGCGCGGTGGATATAGTCGGGGCCGAATGCCTGCAGGAATGGCGACGGACGGAGTCCGTCCATGCGGTGGCCCATCTCCATCGGCTCGTTGACGACATCCCAGGTCCGGACAGTCGCGGCGTAGCGCGGCATGACCGCAGCCATGAAACGACGCATGATCGTCCAATCGGGTCGATCCGCCAACACCTGCGCGACCCAGGGCGGAATGCTTTGATGCCATAGCAAAGCATGGCCATGCATCGTCTTGCCGGTGGTGCTGGCGAAGGCGGCGATGCGGTCGGCATCGCGAAACACGAACCGCCCCTGTTGCGGTTCGATCCAGGCCCATTTCAGTTCGAGTTCAGGCGTTATGACACCGCATTCACGCGCGACGGCGGTGCGCAACGCCGCATCGGACGCGATCACGTTTGCGCGCATGGCGGCGCCGAACAACATGCCGGCGCGCCCGGCGGCTTCCTGCAGCGTCGGTGACCCAACCGGAACCGCCGCGACCAAAGGCACAGCCGCGACGCCAGCGAGCACCGAGCGGCGGGAAAAAGCGGCCTTTCGCGCATCGGTTGCGGCGAGTGCTGGATCGTCGGGCACTTCCCCTATCTAGGCGCGTTGTGTAATCGAAGCCATTACCTGGAGAAGATATGCGCGTGCCAACTGGGCTGTGGTCCGGACCATCCCTTGCGCTATTTGCGCTGCTCGTTCCGACCCCGGCCAAGGCTGGGCCATGGACCATGGCAAAGGGCGATGGCCGGGTGATCGTGAGCGCAATCTATTCGCACGCTGGCGAAAGTTACGATGCGTCGGGGGAAGCGAGGCAAGCGCCCGACTACGACCAGTACCAAGCCTATTTCCAGACGGAGTTTGGCATAACCGACGACCTTACCCTGCTGTTCACACCGAGCCTGAGGCGGGTGACGGTCGAGCAAGGCGATGACAGCACCGGCCTGGGTTATACCGAGATCGGCGCGCGCTATAAGCTGATCGACAAGGACGGGTTCGTCGTCTCGTTACAGGGCAGCGGCTTCATCCCAGGTGTCCGGCGGCGCGATGTCGTTGCGCAGATCGGCAGCACCGATCCGCAATATGACGCGCGTGCGCAGGCCGGATACGGATTCAAGATCGGCAAGCTCGACGGTTTTGTCAGCGCGGAGGGCGGTTATCGCTACCGCGCGGGCGACCAGCCCAACGAAGTCAATGGCGACTTTACCCTTGGGCTGCACGCGACCAAACGGCTGATGTTCATCGGCAATTCGTTCAATACCTGGTCGGACGGCCGGGGCGGTGGAATTTTTCCTTCCTATCGCTACAGCAACATATACGCTGGCGGCGTCTATGATCTGACCGATCGCGTGTCACTGCAACTGGGCGGCCTGGCGACGGTGTCCGGGCGCAATGCGCTGCGTGAGCGGGGCGTCTACACCGGGCTGTGGTTCAAATTCTGAACGCGCTTAATAAAAGCGCACATTGGCCAGTTCGAGCCAGGCCTTGCCGCCCGGCTCGCCGTCAAGCTGCACGATCAGCGCACGGAGCCGCGCCAGGTCGAGTGCCGCATGCTCATCCCTGCTGCGGAACGCGCTGAACGGGATGCGGATTTCGCGCCGGTCTTGGTCCGCGGCGAACGGCGCGACGAACGCGGCGCGATCCTGAATGCCGTAGCTGTGGAATTCGAGAGGCCGGCTGAGGTCGAGTTTGGTCAGCCATCAAATGATGTCGATATCCATGCCATCGAATAAAAAGATCGCGACTGCCGGATTGTCCTCTTCGTCGCACGCCGGAGAGCGTCTGGCCTGTTGTCGGCAAATTCCCCTCGCCCTCACGACCGTTCCGTTGCATATCGCTACGCAAATATCGGAGAACAAGCGATGACGATCACTACCGGACTCCAGCTCAGCTCGCTGATTACGCCTGAGGGTGAATTGCGCCTGTCGCTCGACGATGTCGCGATCCCCGCGCCGCGCGCTGACCAGGTCGTCGTGCGGATCGAGGCATCGCCGCTCAACCCTTCCGATCTCGGCCTGCTGCTCGGCCCTGCCGATCTGTCGACGATCCAGGCCGGCGGCACCGCCGAGCGCCCGACCGTGACCGCCTCGGTCGCTCCGGCGATCCTCCCCTCGCTCCAGGCACGGCTTGGCGAGGCGATGGCTGTGGGCAATGAAGGCGCCGGCGTCGTGGTCGACGCGGGTGACGACGCGAAGCACCTGATCGGCCGCACCGTCGCGCTGCTCGGCGGGTCGATGTATTCGCAGTACCGCGTGATGAAGGCATCCGACGCACTGGTCCTGCCCGAAGGCACCACTGCAGCACAGGGTGCCTCCTGTTTCGTCAATCCGTTGACCGCGCTCGCCATGGTCGAGACGATGCGCGCCGAAGGTCATACCGCTTTGGTCCACACCGCCGCCGCGTCGAACCTCGGTCAGATGCTCAACCGCATCTGCATTGCCGATGGCGTGGCGCTGGTGAACATCGTGCGCAGCGAAGCGCAAGCGAAGATCCTGAGCGATATCGGTGCGAAATATGTCGTCGACAGCACCGCGCCCGATTTCCGCGCAAAACTGATCGACGCGCTAATGGAAACCGGCGCGACGCTGGCGTTCGACGCGGTCGGCGGCGGTCCGCTCGCCGGCCAGATCATCGCCGCGATGGAAGTCGCCGCGACGCGGAAAATGACCGATTACAGCCGCTATGGTTCGACCACGCACAAGCAGGTCTATATCTATGGCGTGCTTGACCTGCGCCCGACCGAGATCGGTCGCAACACCGGGATGGCCTGGGGCATTGGCGGGTTCCTGCTGACCTATTTCCTGATGAAGGCCGGTGCCGAAGTCGGCCAGCGCATGCGCGCGCGCGTCGCCGCCGAACTGACCACCACCTTCGCCAGCCACTACACGTCGGAAATCTCGCTCGCCGAGGCGCTGCAGCCCGACATCATCGCCGCCTATGCGAAAAAGGCGACCGGCGAGAAATTCCTGATCAACCCAAGCAAGGGCCTGTAGAAAAGCCTAATTCCTCCCCCGCTGCGCGAGGGAGGAATTTGTGAGGATTGCCGCCCGCCGCCTGCCCGTCTATCCCCCGGCCCCATGCTTAAGCTCATCATCGGCAACAAGGCCTATTCATCCTGGTCGCTGCGCGGCTGGCTCGCGTGCAAGCAGTCAGGGCTGCCGTTCGAGGAGGTCGTCGTTCCGCTCTATGACGAGCAATGGGACAAACGCCGCGAGGGCGACGAGTTCGCGCCGTCATCGGGCAAGGTGCCGATCCTCTGGGATGGCGATGCGGTGGTCTGGGACAGCCTGGCGATCGTCGAATACCTCGCCGAAAAGACCGAGCGGGCCAAATTCTGGCCGGAAGACGATGCGCCACGCGCGATGGCGCGATCGATGGCGGCGGAGATGCATTCCAGCTTCACCGCGCTGCGCCGCAAGCACAGCATGAACATCAGGCAAGCCTTTCCGCCCAAGCACCCGGACGAGGATGTGCTCGCCGATCTCGGCCGGATCATGGAGCTTTGGGCGCAGGCGCGTGCGCGCTTCGGCGGCGACGGCGAATTCCTGTTCGGCCAGTTCGGCGCGGCGGACATCATGTTCGCGCCGGTCGTGACCCGCATTGTTACCTACAGCCTGCCGATCGCGCGCTTCGCCGCCGGTTATATGGATGCGGTGATCCAGCACCCCTTCATGCAGGACTGGATCGCGGCCGCGCAGGAAGAGGAATGGGTGATCGAGAAGTTCGAGGTTCCCGCCGACTGAGTGTCGATTCACCCATCCGCCAAGCCATGGCATGCCGATCGACTCCTCGACTGAAGGTCATCCCACCATCCCTCTCGCCACCGCAGATAATCCCGATCCGGTCATCAAGGCGCCGCTGGTGTGCATCGATTGCCGCTATATTCGCGAGCGGCCGAGCGGGATTGGCGAAGTGGTGCAGGCACTGGTCGATCACGCCCCGGCGCTGGCGCCCGAACTGCGCTTCCTGCTGCTCAAACACCTCGAAGCTCCCGCGATCCTGTCGGCCGCGCCGAACGTGACCGAGCGCACGGTGACGTTCGCCGCCAACGGGCCGGCAACGATGTGGATGATGTCGCGCCTGACCGACCTGAGTGACGTTGACCTGTTCCACGCGCCCGCCAACATCCTGCCCCATGGCCTACCCATGCCAAGCATCACCACGGTGCATGACGTGATGTGGCTGAAGCACCCCGACTGGGCGGCGAAACCGGGCCTGCGTGGGCGCATTGATCGCGCCTTTTACCGCCATGGCCTGAAACATGCGCTCGATCGGTCGACACGGATCGCGACGGTCAGTCAGGCGACCCGCGACGAGATCGCCACGATCGACCCGGTGGCGGCGGAACGGACCAGTGTCACGCCATCGGGCGTCGCGCCCGATTTCCGCCGGCTGGCCACGCAGGATGGTGGCGCGATCGCCCTGCCCGCGCTGGCTGGTCGTCGCTACATCCTGACGGTCGGACAATATGCGCCGTACAAGAATCATATCGCCGCGCTCGAGGCGTTCGCAATGGCGTTCCGCGGCGATCCCGATATCGCGCTGGTCTTCGTCCAGCGGCAGGGCGATGGCGCCGCCGTATTGCTCCCGCGCGCTGCCGCGTTGGGCGTGGCGGATCGCGTGCTGTTCGTCCCCCATCTCGACCGCGAACAGCTCATCGTACTCTACAATGGCGCACTCGCGCTGTGTCATCCCTCGCTCTACGAAGGGTTCGGCAATCCCATCGCCGAGGCGATGGCATGCGGATGCCCGGTGGTGACCAGCAACGTGTCGGCAATGCCCGAAGTCACCGGCGGCGCGGCAGTGCTGATCGATCCCAACCAGATCGCCAGTATCGCCGCGGCGCTGCATCGCGTCGTGAGCGAGCCAGGCCTTGGCGCCGCGCTGCGTCAGCGCGGGCTCGACCGCGCCGCGAAATTGCCATGGGTCCGCTTTGCCCAGGCCAATGTGACGCTGTACCGCGAGGCCCTGGCCGAGCAGCGCGAACACCAGGCGGGCAGGACCACCCTGACCGCGCCAGGCCTTCTCCCCGGACCCGCCACTTCGACAGCTTGACGACGCAATGTCATGGGGTTGCCTTCAACCTATACCCTCCCTCGATAAATCCCTGCCAGGCGGTTGCATTCGCCATCTGCCGGCTGCACCACTGCGCCATCAACGATAGTCGCAGGATGCCTCCCCATGATGAAACCGATGCTGCTCACAGCAGCGGCTGCGCTCGCTCTGTCTCCCGCCGTCGCACAGGATTCACCCCCGGCCAAAACCGCTGAAAACCGCTCCACGACCGGCGGAGACATCCCGGCCAGGTTCACCCCGCCCAACGCGCAGAATGATTACATCAAGCGCCAGGAAATGATCCCGATGCGCGACGGGACCAAACTCTACACCGTGATCGTCATCCCCAAGAACGCGACCAATGCGCCGATCATCCTCACGCGCACCCCGTACGACGCCAAAGGCCGCGCGATGCGGATGGACAGCCCGAGCATGCTCTCGACGCTGAACCTGGCCGATGAAAGCTTCGTCAAGGCGGGATATATCCGCGTCTATCAGGACATTCGCGGCAAATACGGGTCGGAGGGTGATTATGTCGTGACTCGCCCGGTGATCGGCCCGCTCAACCCGACCAAAGTCGATCATGTCACCGACGCCTATGACACGATCGACTGGCTGGTGAACAAGGCCAACTTGCCCCAATCGAACGGCAAGGTCGGCATGATCGGATCGTCCTATGAGGGCTTCACCGTCGTGATGGCGCTGCTCGCCCCGCATCCCGCGCTCAAGGTCGCCGCGCCGCAAAGTCCGATGATCGATGGCTGGATGGGCGACGACTGGCTGCATAACGGCGCGTTCCGGCTCGCCAACATCGCCTGGCTCGGCGCGCAAACCGGCTACAAGGGCGACGGCAAGGCACCGCCGACCGGCGGCTATGACGATTACGACAATTTCCGCAACATCGGCTCGGCCGGCGATTGGGCGAAAAAGTCGGGCTATGATCAACTGCCCTATTGGCAGCGCATGGTATCGCATCCGTCCTATGACGCGTTCTGGCAGGGCCAGGCGCTCGACAAGCTGATCGCGGCCAATCTATCCAACGTGCCGACCATCTGGGAACAGGGATTGTGGGATCAGGAGGATATATATGGCGCGATCACCGCTTGGGAGGCGCTGAAGGCCAAGGGCAAGATGGGCAATAACTTCCTCGTCATGGGCCCGTGGCGCCATAGCCAGATCAACCGCGAAGGCCGCTCGCTCGGCGTGTTCGAGTGGAATGGCGATACCGCCGAGCAATATCGCGACGAGATGGTCCTGCCGCTGTTTAACCAGTATCTGAAGGACGGCCCGCCGGCGAACCTGCCCGCCGCCGCAATCTACAATACCGGCGAGAATCACTGGGACCGGTTCAGCAACTGGCCGCTCGCCTGCAAGCAGGGCTGTGCCGCGCCGCTGACCCCGATCTACCTGCAGGACGATGGCGGCCTCGGCTTCGAAAAGGCGCAAGCCGGCGGCGATTCCTATGTCTCCGACCCGGCCAAGCCAGTGCCGCATCTGCCGCGGCCGGTGAATTTCGGCGATGGCCGTTGGGGCGACTGGCTGGTCAGCGATCAGCGCGGGGTCGATGGGCGGCCCGACGTGATGACCTATCAGACGCCGGCGCTGACCGACGCGGTGCGCGTGTCGGGCGCGCCGATCGCCGATATCTTCGCCAAGACAACCGGCACGGACGGCGACTTCGTGGTCAAGGTGATCGACGTTTATCCCGATCAGGTCGCGTCCGACCCCAAAATGGGCGGATATCAGCTACCGATCAGCCTCGACATCTTCCGTGGGCGCTATCGCGACAGCCTGGAAAAACCATCGGCGATCCCGGCCGGCAAGGTGCAGGAATACAAGTTCCGCTTGCCAACGGTGAACCATGTGTTCCAGCCCGGCCACCGTATCATGGTGCAGGTGCAATCGAGCCTGTTCCCGCTCTACGACCGCAACCCTCAGGCCTATGTGCCGAACATCTTCCTCGCCAAGAAATCGGACTATCGGAAAGCCACGGTCACGATCGAGCGTGGCGGCGCGACACCGAGCCGCGTGTGGCTGCCTGTGGTGCCGGTCGATCAATCGGCGACGCTGGCTAAATAAGCGTTGGGACACCAACTCCTCCTTCGTTTTGACGGAGGCGGACAGGCAACGTGCGCGGGCGGCTGGAGGCGTTCTTCCAACCAATCTACGCATGAACAGACCATTTAAATCCGGGGCGATGCTTATGCCGTTGCGTCCAGATTTTCTTCACGGACCTGTAGGATGCGATCGACCAAACCCCATTCCAGAGATTCCTCCGCGGTCATGAAGCGGTCGCGATCCATCGCGCGTTCAAATTCCTCATAGCTGCGTCCGCAATGCTCGGCATAAAGGCGCGTCAATCGGTGCTTGGTCCGTTTGATTTCCTCGGCATGGATGAGCATGTCCGATGCCTGCCCCTGAAAGCCACCGGATGGCTGATGGACGAGGATGCTCGCATTGGGCAGTGTCGCCCGCTGTCCGGGTTCACCCGCCATCAGCAGGAACGATCCCATCGAGCGGGCTGTCCCCATACAGAGCGTATGCACCGGAGCGCGAATGTAGCGCATGGTATCATACATCGCGAGGCCGCTCGTCACCATGCCGCCGGGGGAATTGATATAGAGGCTGATTGGCTTCTTGGGATTTTCCGCTTCGAGGAACAACAATTGCGCGCACACGAGCGCAGACACTGTGTCGTTCACTTCGCCGTTGAGGAAGATGATCCTTTCACGAAGAAGGCGGGAATAGATATCGAATGATCGCTCCCCTCTGCTTGATTGCTCTACGACCATAGGGACGAGTTGCATCGCTTCGCGCATCGGCGAATTCCAGTCTTCCAGAATTTAAGGGGGCTCGCCGCGTCAGGCGGCGAGCATGAGGATCAGGCCGTTATTGTTTGCGGCGGCGCGGGTCATCCGATCGAACCTCATATCCGTAAGTTCGTGAATGATCCGCAGACTGGTTCCGCCCGTCGCGTTGGGGGAGATCCGAAAGGTGACCACGCTTTCCAGAAATGGCGGATCGCTTTCGCGCATGCGGTAGCGGACCTCGTGCCCCGGCATGAGAGAGGTCGCCTCCGGATCGGCCAATGCCTCTTTCGGCAGCCAGTTCTCCCGGAATTCCGGAATGCTTATTGCGCGCCAGACCTTATGCGGCGGCTCATCGATTTCATACTCAAGCTCAATGCCCTTGTCATGGTCGTCGGTCTTTCCGTCGGTCATTGATCCATATCCTTCAGCAAGGCTTTGAGAGCGCCGATGCGCGCGGGCCAATAGGCGCGATACTTGGCCAGCCATCCAGCTATGAGTGCCAAGCCGTCTGGATCGACCTCGTAGTTCACAAAGCGCCCCTGTCGTTCCTCCCGCACCAGTCTCGCGCTCCGCAGAACCGAGAGGTGTTGGGACATGGCAGGCTGACTGATCTTCATGCCGTTGCGCAAAGCGCTGGCGTTCATGCTGCCGGTCGCCAGCTTCTCGAAGATCGCGCAGCGGGTGGGGTCAGCCAGAGCCTTGAATATGTCATTCTCTATCATGCCGACACATAAGCACGTACTTATGTGATTCGCAAGGCGTCGTCACCCGTTCGGCGGAAAGCGCAGCCGGAGACGCGGCGATTGCTGGGTTTGCGGCAACCGGCGGCACCGCGACGCCGGGGTGACGGTGCCGTCCTGAACAGTGTGCAGACAAGGGCTTGCTCGGTCGAAACCTGCCCTTGGCCGGGAGAGGAGTCAGAAGGCGCTGCCGTCCTTGCGCGTGAAACCGCCGCCATCGGCGATGTGCATGTCGATATCGGGGTAGTGGCAATCGCCGGCATTGGGACGTCCGACAGCGACAAACACGCAAGGCCGGGTGCTGCGATTCTGCAGCACATGACCGTTGCCGTCGTTCTTCGGAAATGAAGCGCAGTCGCCAGCGCGCATGATCTGCTCGCCTGCATCGTCGACCAGAACCGCTTCGCCAGAAATCATCACGACGAATTCGTCCTCGCACTCATGCCAATGGCGCTGCGACGACCAGGCGCCGGGTTCCAGCGTGACATGGCTGACGCCATAGTCGGAAAGCCCGCTCGCGGGTGCCAGACGCCTGTACCAACGGCCCTGAACCGGCCGCGCATATTCGGGCGGATAGCCCGTCGCATTGGTCTGCGGGATTGTATCGAGATCGAGCTTGGGCAATGTCCCCTCCATGCAAACTGAAGACAATCTGCCCGAAGTCGTCGCCCTTACCAAGGCGCTGATCGCCTGCGACAGCGTAACCCCCGCCCGTGGCACGGTGTTCGATGTACTCGAAGCGGCGCTGGTTCCACTGGGCTTCGACGTGGAGCGCTTCGTGACCGGCGAAGCGCCCGACGGACCAGTCGAGAATATGCTCGCGGTACGCGGCGCGTCGGGCAAACACTTCGCTTTTGCGGGCCATCTCGACGTCGTACCGCCGGGCAGTGGCTGGACCAGTGGTGCGTTCGAGCCCGAAATCCGCGGCGGCCTGCTCCATGGACGCGGCGCGGTCGATATGAAGGGCGCGATCGCCGCCTTTGTGGCGGCGATCCCCGCTGAAGCCGACGGCATTATCAGCCTGATCATCACCGGCGACGAGGAAGGACCCGCGACCTATGGCACCGTGGCGATCATCGAGCGCATGGCCGAGCGCGGGCTGAAACCCGATTTGTGCCTGGTCGGTGAGCCGACCAGCGCGGCTCGGCTCGGTGATATGATCAAGATCGGGCGGCGCGGATCGGTCAATATGTGGATCGATATCCCCGGCAAGCAGGGCCATGTCGCCTATCCGCACCTGGCCGACAATCCGATCCGCCGACTCGTGTCGATCCTGTCGGACGTCGATGCGATCACCCTCGATGCCGGCAGTGACTGGTTCCAGCCGTCGAATATCGAAGTGACCGATATCACCGTCGGCAACCCCGCGACCAACGTCATTCCAGCCCATGCCTCGGCCCGGCTCAGCATCCGCTTCAACGATCTGCAACGTGGCGAGGATCTGGTCGAGCGGATCGAAGCCATTGTCCATGCTCATGCACCGGAGGGTAAGCTGATCGCGCGCATCTCCGGTGAGGCCTTCCTGACGCCGCCTGGCGCTTTCTCGACCCTGATCGGCGACGCGATCGAGGCCCATATCGGTACACGCCCGGAACTGTCGACTACCGGCGGCACGTCCGACGCACGCTTCCTGTCCGCGCTTTGCCCGGTGGTGGAGTTCGGGCTGGTCAATGCGACAATGCATAAGCTCGACGAAGCGGTCGCGCTCGACGACCTCCTCGCCTTGCGTGACATCTATGCCGACATCCTCCAGCGGGCGCTGGCCGAACCGGCAACCGGAACCGGACAGATATAAGAAAGGGCTGACAATGGCCGACATTCGCATACGCCCGGTGACGCTGGCCGACTTCCATGCCTGGCTTCCGTTATGGGATGGTTATAACGCCTTTTACGGCAGGGCCGGTCCGACCGCACTTTTTCCGGCGATCACACAGGCAACTTGGGGCCGCTTCCATGATACCGCGGAGCCGGTCCATGCTCTGGTGGCGGAGGATGACGGGCAATTGCTCGGCCTGGCGCATTATCTCTTTCACCGCAGCACGACGGCGATCGCCGATACCTGTTACCTTCAGGATCTCTTCACCACCGAAGCTGCGCGCGGTCGGGGTATCGGTTCCGCGCTGATCACTGCGGTCCATGACCGCGCGCGGATCGCCGGCTCTGGTCGGGTCTATTGGCAAACGCATGAGAGCAACGCGGTAGCCAGACGTCTGTACGATCAAGTCGGCGAAGATAGCGGCTTCATCGTCTATCGGAAGCTGGTCGAAGGGATCGCGTGATCGTTCCCCTTTCCCGTTCGTTTCGAGCGAAGGTTGGATTACCCCGCGAGCGCGCGCCGCTCGTCAGTGCGCGACCAGGCGATAAAGGCTTCCTCATCCATCGGCAGGGCGATGGCATATCCCTGGATCACGTCGCAGCCAATCACGCGCAACACGTCCGCCTGTGCCTGGGTTTCGATCCCCTCGCCCACCGCCTCGCAGCCAAGGCCATGAATCAGCCCGATCACCGCGTGTGCGATCGTGCGGGCCTCGTTGCTGTCGGCGATATGTTCGATCAGGCTGCGGTCGAGCTTGACCCGGTCGACCGGCAGATCGCGCAACCGCGCGAGATTGGAATAGCCGGTGCCGAAATCGTCGATCGAGATCGTCGCGCCATCGGCGCGCAATTGAGCGATCGCTTCGATCACCTCGCTGCTGCAATGCATCGCCAGCGTCTCGGTAATCTCGAGCTCAAGCAGATGCGCCGGGGCGTTCGCTGCCTTCATCGCCGCACGCAGGCGGCGGAAGAACGCCGCATGGTCGAGCTGACGCGGCGAGATGTTGATCGCCAGGCGTTGCTCGATCCCCATCTTGCCCCAGCGCGCAATGGTGTCGGCGACAGTTGCGATAACCCATTCGCCAATCTCGACGATCAGGCCGGTCTCCTCGGCGCGCTTGATGAAAGTGCCGGGCAACCTTAGCCCGTCACGCGGGTGACGCCAGCGCAACAGCGCCTCGGCGGCAACAATCCGCCCGGCCGGCAAGCCGATCTGCGGCTGGAAGACGAGCGTGAATTGATTCTGTTCGATCGCCTCGCGCAGGTCGCTTTCGAGCTGGGCACGGTCGGCGATCTGTTCGGCCAGCGCGACACTGAAAAACTCCGTGCGCCCGCGCCCGTTCGCCTTGGCATGGTACATTGCGGCATCGGCCGCACGCATCAGGTCAGTCAGGTTGATGCCATGTTCGGGTCGCATCGCGATGCCGATCGAAGCGCCGATCTCAACTTCCGTACCGGCCAGATCGAACGCTTCGGCAAGCGCGAACAAAATGCCGCGGCCGATCCGCGCGGCGTCGGCGGGATCGCGCAGGTCGGAAAAGAAGATGGTGAACTCATCGCCAGCGAGCCGGCCAATCAACGGTTGGGAGGTACCGATCTCCGTCACCACCCGGTCCGCCACCGCGCGCAGGCGGTTCGCGACCATGCCGAGCAGCATGTCGCCCATCGCATGGCCCATCGTGTCGTTGACCACCTTGAAACGATCGAGATCGATAAAGAACAGGGCCGCGTCGGTGCCCTGTGGCATATCGCTGAGTACCCGTTCGCAGGTGCGGCGAAAATTAGTGCGGTTGGGCAGCGCCGTTACCGGGTCGAACATCGCGAGGCGATGGACGCTTTCCAGATTGGCGCCAAGTTGTTGAAACAAACCGCGCATCGCGCTGGCCAGCTGCGGCACGTTTTCAGCGATTTCAGAAGGAATCTCGCCATCCAGGTCGCCATGTGCGGCGCGCGTCAGCCGTGCGATGGCGGAATCGATCGACGAGGCAGTGGTCGATATCGCCCGTTCCGCCGATGCCCAGCACATTACGGCGCACACGATCGCCGGGATCAGCGCGCGCGATATATTGGCGATATCGATATTACCGCTGGAGGTCGCGACCAACGCGAGGATGAACGCGACCGCGCCCGCGCACATCGCAAAAGCGATGGCACGACTCTTCAGCGATACGCCTTCCATCGCGATTATAGATCCCCCCGCGGTGGCAATCCCGCCATTCCGGTCCAAAGGCGGACATTGCGCGCAATAGGTTAATTTTTCCTCGTACCCATCGGTTTAGGGGCCGGTTTCGGGGCCGGTTTTCGCAGGATGATATAGAGCGCACCGGTCCCGCCATGGCGCGGATGTGCGCCGCGTACTGCGGCGATTGCGGCGGCGTGACGCGACCCGGCCAACCAGTCACCAACCGCAGCCCGGATCGCACCGCGCGCATGGGGACGCTCGCTTTCAGGGCGTGGCGGCTTGCCGGTGACGAGCAGCACAACCCGGTCGCCATCGCGGATCGCCCGGTCGAGCGCGCTGTCGAGCGTCGTGTAGGCGGTGGACAAATTATGTCCGTGAAGGTCGATCGCCCGATCCGGCGCGATCGCTCCACGCGACAGCTGGCGATCCCAGGATCCGTCGAGCGTGGCGTGCTCCTTGCTCACCGTTTTTTTGGGCGGCGGGGGTGCCACGGGAATGCGAAGTTGAGCCACAGGTGCCTTTTTCGGCATCTTTGCCGGCGGTGCAGGCCGTGGCTTGAGGTCGCGATCCGCCACGGGAAGAGCGGCCTTAGCGACCGGTGCCACCGCCTTTACCGGGGTCTTTGCCACGCGCATGGGCCGCACCGTCTCAAGCACGCGCGCCCATAACGCGGCTTCATCAGGGCTTAACGGCCGCTCCGCCACGCGCGGCCTCCCCCGCCAGCCGCGTCAATGTACCGATCGGCAGAAACAGGAACGCCGACCCTCGCGCGCTCATGCCGCCGGCAATTGCGCGGGCCTCGCTGCCCGCACCCCAGAATGTGTCGATCCGGTTGCTGCCCCGGATCGCGCCGCCGGTATCCTGGACGACCCACAGGCCGGTCGCATCGGTACGATCGAGCGAGAGGAAGACCGGCGCGCCCATCGGCATGAATTTCGGGTCGGCGGCCGCACTGACCTGGCCGGTCACCGGCAGGCCCATCGCGCCGATCGGTGCACCGCTTTGTTCGCGGAAAAACACGAAACTCTTATTCTCGCGCATGATGTCACGGCCCTGCACGGGATTATCGTGCAGCCAGGCGACGATACCCTGCATCGACGTCTGACCAGGCTTGAGCAGGCCGCGTTCCTTCATCAGTGCGCCGATCCCGGTATAGGGGCGCCCATTCTGGGTATCATAGCCGATCCGCATCACCGAGCCGTCGGGCAGTTTGAGCCTGCCCGACCCCTGAATCTGCAGGAAGAAAATCTCGACCGGGTCTGCTGCCCATGCAATGATCGGCGCGCGACCGGTGAGCGCGCCGGTTTCGATCTGCGTGCGATCATAATAGGGCACCAGCGCACCCCGATCGAGCCGGCCGCGGATCTTCTTGCCTTTCAGGTCTTCGACGAATTGACCAAGATCGGCTTCGATCAAGTCGCCAGGACGGCCGTAAATTGGGACGTCATAGCCAGTGCGGCGATCGCGCGAACCGGCGATCTCCGGTTCGTAATAGCCGGTCGCAAAGGCGCGGCCGTCGCCGACCTGGACGCTTTCGAACCATTGATTGAAAAACGCCCGGGCCTCTCCGGCTCGTGCCGTGGCCGCAGCAGCGCATGCCGATTGCCAGTCAGCGCCGCGCGTCAGGCCCGACGTGTCGGTGCGCTTGATCAGCGACGGACAGCTCAGGCGGAATGCCACCAGCGCGTGCGCCGCCTGCGCATCGGTGATGGGTAGCGAATAGATTGGCGGACCGGCGATCGCGCCCGCAACTGCCGCGGTAAGGGCACCGGTCGATGCAGTCACGGGTGCCGCGGCGATCGGCTTGGCGGCGACCGGCTGACGCACCGGCGGCTCGGAAGACGGATTGGACGGCGGGACCATCTGCCCACCGCACGCGCCCAGCATCAAGGCCAGCGCGGCCACCCCCCAGCGGCGCATGCTCAAATCCCCTTCAAACCTAGTTCAAGCCCAAATCAGGCTTCGTCGGTGTCGGCAAGCTTCCAGTTCGGATCGCTGCTCTTCAGCGTCCGCGCGAAGGTCCATACATCATGCGTCTCAACCGCGTCGCTCATCGACCCGGCGACGAGATTGCCCTCGGCATCACGCGTCACTGCGGCGATATCGGCATCGAACCGCACCGTGATCCGCGCATTGCGGCCATCGAGTGCGGCATCGGCGATGATCGCACGTTCAATCGATACGAGGCGGTTGTCGAGCACATGCCCGGCGTCACGGCGCGCGGCGATCGCGTCGGCGAATGCCTGTTTGACCTCATCCTCGACCAGCCAGCCGAGCGATTCCTCGTCGCCCTTCCAATAAGCCTCCAGAATCATGCGATAGGCGCTTTGCGCACCTTCGACGAACTGGCCGACATCGAAGCCGGCTTCCGCCGAGACGATCGCGCGCAGACCAGCTTCGGCCTTCGGATCGATGTTCCGATTGACCAGTTCACGCGGCTCCGGCGCTGCCTCGATCGGGCGCGGCAGCGTAGTGATCGGCAGACGATCCTCAGCCGCCTTGGGCAAGGGCTGTTCATGACCGGTCCGCTTGCCGAGCACCATATACAGACGCAGCGCAAGGAAACCTGCCACCATCGCGAGAAGAACTACGTAAAACACTCGGGTCTCCGATATTCGGCTAACGGACTACATAGGCACAACGCGCGAATGTTTCAAATGATGCGCACGGTGTTGCAATCCGCTTGCGTCGCGCCCGTTGAACAACCCGCCGCCCCCTGCTAGTCGCGCCCCACCGGCACGCGCCCTTTCGCGACAGGACGCAACGCCTACATTCTTTACGGATATAAGAGGATCAAGTTTCGATGGACGAGCAGGACAATATTGCGACCGGCGGCGAGCCCTATGCGAATGGCGAGGACACGCTGCCCGCCGTCGGCCTGATCTCGCAATATGTGAAAGATCTCTCGTTCGAAAATCCGAACGCGCCGGCGGTCTATCAGAACCCGAACCAGCCGCAGATCGACGTCCAGTTCAACATCGGATCGGGTCAGGTCGGTGAGGATGTGCACGAAGTCATCCTGCGCATCGACGTCCGCGCCGAGGCCGATGGCCAGGTCGCCTTCATCGCCGAGCTCGCTTATGCCGGACTCTTCGGTATCCGCAACGTGCCGACCGAACATATCCAGCCTTTCCTGCTCGGCGAAGCGCCGCGCCTGATCTTCCCCTTCGCACGCCGGGTCCTGGCCGATGCGATCCGCGATGGCGGCTTCCCGCCGCTGATGCTCGAGCCGATCGATTTCGCCGCGCTCTATCAGCAACAGGCAGCCGCCGACGGCCAGCCTGCGGTCACCACCGGGGAAACCGGCACAGCCTGATCGGGGGCGCGTCTCACTCCCCGTTCGTCCTGAGCCTGTCGAAGGACCGTTCTTCCTCTTAATTGCCGGAGGGGAGAACAAGGCATCGACAGGCTCAGTCCGAACGGACAATTTGGTTAGGCTTTAGCGATGAACCTTACCCGTGCACTCGGATCGGTCGGCGGGCTGACGCTGGCCAGTCGGGTGCTCGGGCTGGTCCGCGATTCGCTGTTCGCGCGCTTTATCGGCGCGAGTTTCGCGTCGGATGCGTTTCTGATCGCGTTTCGCCTGCCCAACATGTTCCGCGCGCTTTTCGCCGAAGGCGCGTTTTCCGCTGCGTTCATTCCGATGTTCAATCGCAAGATGGCAGAGGACGAGGAAGGCAGCCTGGTCAAGGGTGTGTCCTTCGCCGAGGATGCGTTGTCAGTGCTGCTGCCGATCCTGATCGTCATGACGGTCGTGATGGAGCTGGCCGCTTATCCCGTAACCTGGGCGTTATCTGGCGGCTTCAACGGCATTTCGACGGCCGAATTCGAATTCGCGGTGGAATTGTCGCGGATCACCTTCCCCTATCTGCTGCTGATCAGCCTGGTCTCGTTGCTCGGCGGAATCCTCAACTCGTTGCACCGTTTCTGGATCAATGCCGCCGCGCCGATCCTGCTCAACGCGACACTGATCGCCGCTCTGCTGTTCTTCCACACCAACCCGCTCGGCACCGCGCGCAACCAGGCGATCGCGGTGACGCTGTCCGGCGTGCTGCAACTGCTCTGGCTGATCTGGGCGTGCCGCAGTGCCGGCGTGAAGCTCAAGCTCAAACGCCCGCGGCTCAATCCCGATGTGAAGCGCCTGCTGTCGCTGATCTGGCCCGCCGCGGCTGGCGCCGGCGCGGTACAGATCAACCTCGTCATCTCGACCGCGCTTGCCGCCAGCCTGCTGCCCGAAGGGTCGGTGTCCTATATCTATTATGCCGACCGGCTAAATCAGTTGCCACTCGGCCTGATCGGTATCGGCCTTGGCACCGTCCTGCTGCCGACCATTTCGCGTCAGCTGGGCAAGGGGCATGAGGCCGAGGCGATGGAAACGCAGAACCGCGGCATGGAACTGGCGCTGTTTTTCACCCTGCCCGCCACCGTCGCGCTGATCGTGTGCGGCGTGCCGATCATTTCAGCCCTGTTCCAGCACGGCGCCTTCACCAGCGCCGATACACTGGCGACCGCCGGTGCGCTCGCTGCTTTCTCGATCGGACTGCCCGCCTATATTCTGGTCAAGGTGCTGACGCCGGGCTTCTACGCCCGATCCGATACCAAGACGCCGGTACGCTTCGCGACGATCGCGATCGGTATCAATCTGATACTCAACCTGGCCTTTATCGTGCCGCTGCAGCATCTCGGACCACCACTGGCAACCGCGCTGGCGAGCTGCGTCAATGTCGTGCTGCTCTATCTGGCGCTCAAGAAGCGCGGCCATTTCGTCGCCGACCTGCGGCTGCGTCACCGCGCGATCCGTTTGCTCGGCGCAGCGCTGGTCATGGGGATCGCGATGTATTTCCTCGACGATCTGTTCACGCCCTACACCACCGGGCCAAGCCTGACACGCTGGGCGGCGATGTTCATACTGGTCGGCACCGGCGGGCTGGTCTACGCGGTCGCCTGCTTCGTGTTGCGCGCCTATCGCCCCGCCGATCTGCGCGCGCTGCTGCGTCGCAAGCCCGTTTGATTTGAAAGAAGTTCCAATGCGCGTCGTCTCCGGCATCCAGCCAACCGGCAATCTCCACCTCGGCAATTATCTCGGCGCGATCAAGCAATGGGTTGCGATGCAGGATGCGATGGGGTCCGGTGAAGACTGCCTGTTCTTCCTCGCCGATCTCCATGCGCTGACCGTTGCGATCGACCCTAAGGAACTGAATTCCAACACGATCGAAATGGCGGCGACACTGCTCGCCGCCGGCATCGATCCGGACCGTGCGATCCTGTTCAATCAGGCGCGCGTGCGCGAACATAGCGAGCTCGCCTGGATCCTGGGCGGCACCGCGCGCACCGGCTGGTTGAACCGCATGACGCAGTGGAAGGACAAGGCGGGCAAGAACCGCGAGGGCGCTAGTGTCGGCCTCTACACCTATCCGGTGCTGCAGGCGGCGGATGTGCTGCTCTACAAGGCGACGCATGTGCCGGTAGGCGATGATCAGAAGCAGCACCTGGAACTCGCACGCGACATCGCGACCAAGTTCAACCAGGATTTCGGTGTCGAGCTGTTCCCGCTACCCGATCCGTTGATCTCGGCCGCCGCGCCACGCATCATGTCGTTGCGCGACGGATCGACGAAGATGTCCAAGTCCGACCCGTCGGACGGATCGCGCATCAATCTGATCGATAGCGACGACACGATCGTCCAGAAGCTGAAAAAAGCGAAGTCCGATGGCGATTTGCTGCCCGATAGCTTCGCCGGCCTGGTCGACCGGCCGGAGGCGAAGAATCTGGTGACGATCTATGCGGCACTGTCGGATGCATCGCCGGACGCGGTGATGAGCGACTTCGCCGGCAAGGGCTTTGGGGCGTTCAAGCCGGCGCTGGCCGATCTGGCGGTTGCCAAGCTTGGTCCGATCCGTGACCAGTTGACGCGCCTGCTAGACGATCGCACAGCGGTGGAGAATGCGCTGGTGAAGGGGGCCGCCCGGGCCACCGCGCTGGCCGCACCGACGCTGGCCGAGGCGCAACGTGCCGTGGGGCTGAACGTGTGAGGCGGCTGTCGAGCTGCTAATCCGCTAACCTCCGTTCGCCCTGAGCTTGTCGATGGGCCGTTCTTCTTTCCTGTGGTGGGAAAAGAAGAGCGGTGCTTCGACAAGCTCAGCACGAACGGGGTGGGGTCATTCGATCCGGTCCGGGCGTTGCTCCAGAATGTGTCGGGCGAATATTCGTGGCGTGATTGACGCTCGCTGGAGCCTGACGCAAATATATCGAATGCAAAACACGCTACCCAAGCGGCCCCCTCTCCGGAGAAGCGCAAGCTTACCGAGTTGATGGAAGCTTTGCGGGCACTCGGCCCAGTCGGAGAGATCGAGAGGCGCAAGCCATACGATTTCCCGAAACGGCCTGGCCTTTAGGAAGCGTTAGCCCTCCAGCTCCCGGAGCAGCATCCGCACCGCGCCATCGATCTCGCGGTCGGTGTCGCGCAGTGCCTCGATCCGGCGCACCGCATGGATCACGGTGGAGTGATCGCGGCCGCCGAACTTGCGGCCAATCTCCGGCAGCGAGCGAGTGGTCAGGCGCTTGGCCAGATACATCGCGATCTGGCGCGGGCGCGCAACGACCACCGCGCGGCGCGCTGAAACCAGGTCGATCGGCTTGATCTCAAAATGCGCCGAGACCGCTTTCTGGATTTCATCGATCGTCACACGGCGTTCGGCACCGCGCAGTACATCGCCGAGCGTCGCCACTGCGAAATCCAGGTCGATCGCCTCGCCGGTCAGCTGCGCATAAGCGACGAGCCGGTTAAGCGATCCTTCGAGATCGCGGATGTTCGCGGTGATGCGCGACGCGAGCAGGTCGAGTACCTCGGCCGGCACTTTCGCTTCGGGCAGGTCGGCGAGCTTGCGATCGAGCACCGCGCGGCGCAGCGCCAGATCGGGCGTCTTGATGTCGGCGACCAGACCGACCGACAGCCGCGACGTGATCCGCGTTTCGACCCCATCAAGCCCTTGCGGGCAGCGATCGGCGCTAATCACCAGGCGATGGCCCGCGCCCATCACTTCGTTGATGGTGTGAAAGAATTCTTCCTGCGTCGCATCCTTGCCGGCGATGAACTGCAGATCGTCGATCATCAGCATATCGGCGGAGCGCAGCCGCGTCTTGAAAGCGTGCGTATCCTTGGCGCGCATCGCCGAGACGAAGTCGAACATGAAGCGTTCGGCCGACATCAGGATGATCGAGGCGTCGGGGCATGCAGCGAGATAGGCATGGCCGATCGCGTGCATCAGATGGGTCTTGCCCTGCCCCGTACCGCTATGGAGGAACAGCGGGCTGAACCGAGGCTTGCCCGGCTCGGCCAGCGCCTTGGCCGCGTTGAACGCGACCTTGTTCGATTGATCGACGACGAATCGGTCGAAGGTAAAGCGCGAATCGAGCGACGGACGCGCGGACGGCACTGCTGGTTTGGCCACCGGTGCGCTTGACGATTCGACCGTTAGTACGGCCGGCGCCACCGAGGCGGTGCGAGTCTCGATCGACACGCTGCGGACTTCGGGCAGGATAGCGCGGAATTCCGCGACAAGGCGGTCGGCGTAATGGTTGCGGACCCAGTTGGTCATGAAGGCGGACGGCAGCGCGAGGCGAATCGTATCGGTCTCGCCGCTTTCGATCAGTTCGATTGGCTTCAGCCACTGGTCGAACAGGCGCACCCCCGCCGATTCGCGCAAATGGCCACGCACGGTTGCCCATGCCTTCGCACTCTCATTCTGATGCCCGGGTCGATTGGCTGACCCGTTATCCATCCCCGTCACGCACTACCCCCTCCGCGCGATGCTGGTTTCTGCCCCCGCATCGCCTGATTTCGACCGGCAAAAACATCCCGCAGTCGGAATCAAGGTCCGCCGACAGCAAAGCTTTCGCATTGGCGCGCACGACTGATATCGTCGTGGCGAAGGTCTGATTATGAAGATCGCAGCGAGTCGATCAAGGCCTGAGGCTGTCAGAAAATTGAAATAATCCGGTTGACTCCGCATGAGCCAAGGATTCCCGTCAGAAATCTTACAAGTCACTGTAATAACGCGATTAACTCAGATACCGATAGAATCGTGCCTGTGCGAATCGCGGTGAATCCTGACGTTTCTATATATGTTCCGTCAGCCGATTTTCAGGGTGCGCCGCAGCACGTTCCGCGGCCTCACATGGTTACCGCAAACGGTCGAGGGGACGACAAAAAGCCCGCCGGAACATGTCCCGGCGGGCGTTTTTCGCGAAGCCATAAAGGCTTAGCCGAGTGCGGTGACCGCCTTGGTCAGGCGCGCGAACTTGCGCGACGCGGTGTTCTTGTGGAACACGCCCTTGGCGACGCCGCGCGCCAGTTCAGGCTGCGCCGCTGCCAGTGCAGTGGCGGCGGTGTCCTTGTCGCCAGCCGCGATCGCCGATTCGACCTTCTTGATGAAGGTGCGGATGCGACCAACCCGGTTGCCGTTTACTTCCGCGCGACGATCGTTGCGACGGATACGCTTTTTCGCCTGTGGCGTGTTCGCCATGAAGCCCTCTGATCTAAAATAGAAAAGGGCGCAGGCGGAAAAGCCCACGGCCCCGGAAAGCGCGCTCATTACTCAAGACAGCCCCGTCGGTCAACCGTCAGCGCTGGCATTTCGGGCACCAGAAGGTCGAACGACCACCTTCGGTGTAGCGCTTGACCGTTCCGCCACATCCACACGGCTCGCCTTCACGGCCATAGACGGCGAATTGTTTCGAGAAATAGCCGAGTTCGCCGTCCGGTCGGGCATAGTCGCGCAAGCTCGATCCGCCCGCCTCGATCGCCGCCTCCAGCACAGTCCGAATCGCTTCGACCAGCCGTTCGAGCCGGGGCAGCGAAATCCGCCCCGCCTCGCGTTTCGGCGAGATTTGCGCGAGAAACAGTGCCTCGCAGACATAGATATTGCCGAGGCCCGCGACGATCCGCTGGTCGAGCAGCATCAGCTTGATCGACGCCTTGCGCCCGGTCAGCGCCTTGAGCAGACGATCCGCGGTCAAATCGGGCCCGAGCGGTTCCGGCCCCATCGCGGCAAATGGCGGATAGAGATCCAGTTCGTCCGTCAGCACCAGATCGACGAAACCGAATCGCCGCGCGTCGTTGAGCGCCAGCCGCCGACCCGCCTCGGTATCGATCAGCAGATGGTCGTGCGGCAGCAATTCGCCTGGATCGACTCGCCATCGCCCCGACATGCCGAGATGAAAGATCATCGTATCGCCGCGATCGGTGTCGATCATGCCGTATTTGGCGCGGCGTCCGAGACTCGTCACGACGGCGCCCGTCATCCGTTGGCGTAGGTCGACCGGGAAGGCATGGCGCAGGTCACCACGCCGCGTCTCGACATTGGCCAGTCGTTGCCCTTCGAGGACGGGACGCAGCCCCTGCACCGTGGTTTCTACTTCGGGAAGTTCAGGCATCCGGTCTCCGTCATCCCCGCACGGGCCATCGAACGCCAGGGCAGCGGGATTGCCGCTTTCGCGGGAATGACAATAAGGGTCAACGCGGCTTTGCGCTTGAGCCGATGCTTAGCTAGAGCGGCCCCCATGACCGACACCGTCTCTTTTGGCTATGAAGACATTGCCGCTTCCGAAAAGACCGCCCGCGTTGGCGGTGTGTTCACCAGCGTCGCGTCGAAATACGACCTAATGAACGATGCGATGTCTGGTGGCATGCACCGCTTGTGGAAGGACCGTTTCGTGCGCCGGGTAAAACCGCGCGAGGGCGAACAGATTCTCGACATGGCGGGCGGCACGGGCGACATCGCCTTTCGGCTTGCGGCAAGCGACGCGGCGGTAACGGTCGCCGATATCAATCCCGCAATGCTCGAGGTCGGCATGGAGCGCGCCGCCAAGCGCGGCATAGACGGGCTGGTCTGGACTGAGGCCAATGCCGAGGTACTGACCTTTCCCGACCGCTTCTTCGATGCCTATACGATCGCCTTCGGCATCCGCAACGTGACCGATATTCCCAAGGCGCTGCGCGAGGCGCACCGGGTGCTGCGCCGCGGCGGCCGTTTCTATTGCCTCGAATTCTCGACGACGCTGTGGCCCGGCTTCGGCGAAATCTATGACACCTATTCACACAAGATCGTACCCAAGGTCGGCAAGCTGCTGGCACAGGACGAGGACAGCTATCGTTATCTGATCGAATCGATCCGCCGCTTCCCCGACATGGAGAAATTCAAGGGCATGATCGCCGAGGCCGGCTTCGTGCAGACCCAGGTCGAGCCGATGCTCGGCGGGCTGGTCGCGATCCATAGCGGCTGGAAGATCTAACGGGCGTGACCGCTCCAGCAGTTCATCTCTGGCGCCTCTTCAAATGGGGCCGCATCCTGGCACGTCACGGGGCGCTACGCGGCATCGAGCGCGACCCCAACACGCCGGCGTCTCTTCGTCGCGCAGTGCGCGCCTTACGGATTGGCGCGCGCGTACCTAAGGTGCCGGCCTATGCCGATGCGCTGCAGGCGATCGGTCCTGCCGCGATCAAGCTGGGGCAGACGCTGGCGACCCGGCCCGATATCGTCGGGGATGTCGCGGCGCATGACCTGCTCCGCCTGCAGGATGCGCTGCCGCCGGTCCCGTACGAGACGATCCACGCCGCGATGACTCGTGCATTCGGTCGTGACCCGGCCGAACTGTTCCAGTCGATCGATCCGGTCCCGGTCGGCGCCGCGTCGATCGCCCAGGTTCACCGTGCGGTTACCACCGATGGCCGCCAGGTCGCGGTCAAGGTGCTGCGGCCCGGCGTCGAGGAGGAATTCGCGCACGCAATCGATACCTATCAATGGGCGGCGGCGCAGATCGAGGCGATGGGTGGCGAATTGTCACGACTACGCCCGCGCCTCGTGATCGAAACGTTCAAGCGCTGGACGCTGCGTGAACTCGATCTGCGACGTGAGGCCGCTTCAGCGTCCGAACTGGCCGAGGCGATGACCGCCGAGCCGGACTTCTTCATCCCAACGATCGACTGGCAGCGCACTACAACCAAGGTGCTGACGCTCGCATGGGTCGACGGCATCAAGCTGTCCAATCGCGATGCGCTAATTGCGGCGGGCTATGATCGAAAGAAGCTCGCCGATACGCTCGTCCATGCCTTTCTGCGCCAGGCAATCGCGGAGGGCTTTTTTCATGCTGACATGCATCAGGGAAATTTGTTCGCGCTGCCCGACGGCAAGATCGCGGCGATCGATTTCGGCATCATGGGCCGGATCGACCGGCGCGCGCGGGTGTGGCTGGCGGAGATTCTCTACGGCCTGATCACCGGCAATTACAAACGCGTGGCGGAAATCCATTTCGAGGCGGGTTATGTCCCCGCGCATCACAATGTCGCGGAGTTCGCCACGGCACTCCGCGCGGTGGGCGAGCCGATGCGCGGGCTGGCGGTCAAGGACATGTCGATCGGCATGATGCTCGACGGCTTGTTCAACATCACACGCGACTTCGACATGCAGACCCAGCCGCATCTGCTGCTGCTGCAAAAGACCATGGTGATGGTCGAGGGTGTTGCGACCAGCCTCGACCCCGATATCAACCTGTGGGAATCGGCCGCGCCGTTCGTGCGTGAATGGATCAGGACCGAGCTCGGCCCCGAAGCGGCGATCGCCGACCGCCTCATCACCGACCTGCGCACGCTGGCACGGCTGCCTGACCTGATCCGCAATATCGAGCGACGTTATCCGGCGCCGGGCGGCGCCCCACCGGCGCCACCGTTGCGTGAGATCGAGGTGGTGCGGATCGGTGGCGGATGGCGTTATGTCGCTGTCGCGGTGGTCAGCGCACTGGCGAGCGCGGCGGTGGTATGGCTGGTGTTGGGGTGACGCAAGCGCGCTTCTTTTTCATCCCCTCCCTCTTGAGGGAGGGGCTAGGGGTGGGTCAGCCCAAAGCGGGGCTCGATGCCCCCCTTTGGGCTTTACGCCTGACGCAACGAGTCTTTTTAGGCGCGCAGACGCGCGCACCCATCCCAACCCGGTTCGGCAGCCCTTGGCCCTGCCCGGGGGGCAGGGCTGCTGCCGAACTCTTAAAAGGGAGGGGCTGAAGAAATGCCCCGTCCCCTCACCCCACTCTGGCTGACCATGCCAAGCCGCTTCGCCGGTCTCAGAGCACCCATGGCCCGTTTCGGCCTCGCTGTGCTTGCCCTGCTCCTTGCCGCGACGCTGACCGCCCTTGCCTCTCCGGGGCCGCCACCGGTCAGCCACGACCCGGCGCAGCGAGCCGATGATCAGGCCGATGTCGTGCTTTACGAATCGATCGTCTCAGGCGTCCGCGCGGGCGGCAATTATTATACCGTCACCGCCTATGCGCTCCGCACCGGCAATTATCCGCTCAAGCCCTTCGTCACATTCCGCCTGCCGACCCTGGCGATGGTGCAGGCAGCCCTTCCCGACGGGGTAACCGTCGTGTTGCTTTATCTGCTTGCAGCGGCGGTGATGCTCGCCTGGTTCATCCGGCTGCGCCCGGCCTTTGCGCGCGCGCCGCCCTTCGCCATCGCGCTGATCCTGCTCGCCGCGGGGATGGTCGTGTTCGTTCAGCCCGAACTGGCCAATTTTCATGAGGTTTGGGCGGGCCTGCTGATCGCGCTGTCGCTGGCGTTGCGCCGGCCCGATCGCTGGATCGAGGCAGCAGCCTTTGGCCTGATCGCGATGCTGATCCGCGAAACGGCGGCGCTGTATGTGGGGATCATGGCGGTTCTCGCCTTTGCCGAGGGGCATCGCCGCGAAGCTTTGGGCTGGTGCGTGCCGGTCGGCGTGCTGGCGGTCGTCGTCGTTCTTCATGCTCATGCCGTTGCGCAAGTCGTCCGGCCACTCGATCCGGGCTCGCCGGGCTGGGCCGGCATGCTTGGATTCGGCTTCTTCGTGAAGACGATGACGCTCTCGACCGCACTCAACCTCGCGCCGGCCTGGATCGCCGCGCTGCTCATCGGGCTGGCTCTGTTCGGATGGGCGGCCTGGAACGACGCGCTGGCGCTACGCGCGCTGGCGATCTTCGCCAGCTATGCTGCGTTGCTTGGCCTGTTCGGACGGGTCGATACCTTCTATTGGGGATTGATGATCGCGCCCACGATCCTGGTCGGACTCGCTTTCGCGCCCGATGGCGTGCGCGACCTGATCAGCGCGGCGACCGAGCGGCGCAAGATCACGGTGACCAGACTGACAAGAGGGGGCTGACCCGATGAAGATTCTGCTCATCGTCGGCGGCGGCATCGCGGCCTATAAGGCATGCGAGCTGATCCGCCTGTGCCGCAAGGCGGGGATCGAGGTGAAATGCGTGCTGACCGCCGGTGGACAGCATTTCGTCACGCCGATGACTCTCGCCGCCCTGTCGGAAAATCAGGTCTATACGACATTGTGGGATCTCAAGGACGAAGCTGAAATGGGCCATATTCAGCTCAGCCGCGAGGCCGACCTGGTCGTCATCACCCCCGCCACCGCCGATCTGATGGCGAAGATGGCGGCCGGCATCGCCGACGATCTGGCGACGACCCTGTTGCTCGCCACCGACAAGCCGGTGCTCGCCGCGCCGGCGATGAACGTGCGTATGTGGGGCCATGCCGCGACGCGCCGCAACATCGCCACGCTGCGCGGTGATGGCGTGACGGTGCTCGAACCTGACGAAGGCGCGATGGCATGCGGCGAATATGGCCCCGGTCGCCTGCCCGAGCCCGAAGCGATCCTCGCCGCGATCCAGCATCATCTTTCCGCTTGAATGCTGACCGGCAAGCATATCCTCGTCACCGCGGGACCGACGCATGAGCCGATCGACCCGGTCCGTTATCTCGCCAATCGCTCGTCCGGGCGGCAGGGCTTCGCCATTGCCGGTGCGCTGGCGAAACTGGGCGCGCGCGTGACGTTGATCGCCGGACCAGTGACGCTCGATACGCCCGCAGGAGTGGATCGTGTCGATGTCGAAACCGCGCTGCAGATGTCGGACGCAGTGGATAGAGCTTTACCCGCCGATGCCGCGGTGATGGTCGCCGCCGTCGCCGACTGGCGCGTCGAGAGCGCAGGACAGAAGATCAAGAAGGACGGATCCCCGCCCGTCCTTCATCTGGTCGAAAATCCGGACATCCTGGCGGGGCTGGCGAAGAGCCCGCGCCGCCCCGCATTGCTGATCGGCTTCGCCGCCGAAACGGAAAAGGTGATCGAACACGCCACCGCCAAGCGACTGCGCAAGCAGGTTGATTGGATCGTCGCCAACGACGTGTCGGGCGATGTGATGGGTGGCGAGTCGAACACCGTGCATATCGTCACCGAA
Source organism: Sphingomonas sp. So64.6b (assembly GCF_014171475.1). Lineage (NCBI taxonomy): Bacteria > Pseudomonadati > Pseudomonadota > Alphaproteobacteria > Sphingomonadales > Sphingomonadaceae > Sphingomonas > Sphingomonas sp. So64.6b. The sequence continues at coordinate 871,197 of NZ_CP048817.1, read as the reverse complement.
ACGGGGGTCGAAAGCTGGGATAAGTTGCCCAAGAAGGATGTAGCGGCCCGGTTGGCGAATCGAATTGCCGATGTGCTCGTGGCTACCATCGGTTAGGATCCATCATGCTCCCGCGACTCCTGCATATGTTCGATGACACGAAGGGCTTCAGCTGCAACGCACGCAGCGGACGCCCTGAAGCTCCACTGGAGTGGCGCGTTGCTAGGTTTCACACGGCGCTCGGTTGGTTGAGCGCCATGGCCACCGGCTGGGGGTGCGTTTTTGCCGCGATGGGCGGTCAACGACGACTCGCGTTGATGTCGGCATGCGCGGCGTTGTTCATCGCAGCGATGACCGAATGGCGCCGGCGCAATCTTCGACGGCGGAAAACAGAATTTGCCGAAGCCGAAGCCGCCTACGAGAAAGGTTTGCGTGATTTCAGATTGTAATCTGCGGTTGCCGGAGTTTCACCATCCTGTCAGCCATCCTTTACCTAGCAAAAGCAGAACACCTCTTCGACAAGCCATCAGCGATGGTTATTGAAGGGCGCATGACGACTCCGATCACCATCGCGCTGAAGCGCCTGCCTAACGGCATAGACCTCCCTCTGCCCGCTTACGCGACCAACGGCGCTGCGGGCATGGACATCGTTTCCGCCGAAGATCTGACCCTTGCGCCGGGCGGCCGCGCCGCCGTCGCCACCGGCTTCGCCATCGCCATCCCTGCGGGCTATGAGGTGCAGGTCCGGCCACGTTCCGGCCTTGCGCTTAAACATGGCGTCACTTGTCTCAACACGCCCGGTACGATCGACAGCGATTATCGTGGCGAAGTGAAGGTGATCCTTGCCAATCTCGGTGCGGAGCCCTTCGTCATCGCGCGCGGCGACCGGATCGCCCAACTCGTTCCGGCCCCGGTCCAACGCGCAGTTCTGGACGAGTTGGCCGAGCTTGACGATACTGTGCGCGGTAGCGGGGGCTTTGGATCGACAGGACGATGATGATTTCACTGATCGTCGCGCTTGCCTTGCAGGCGGCGGCCCCGGTCCTGACCGTGCCCGACCTCGGCCCGCCAAAGGACTGGTCGGCACTCGCGCCTTTATCTTTCACCAAACAGCCCGATTATGCCGCCGGGCTGACGACCTTCGTGGCCGACGAGGTCAAGGCTGGCCGCTGCGTGCCGCCGAAACGCATCGACGGACAAAAGCGGATCGACATTTCCCTGGCCGTGCTGGTCGTGCCGGGTGGCACGGTGAAGCGCATCGTCCCCCAGGCGATCGATTGCCCGACTGTTGAACAATATAGCGCGGGCCTCGTGCTCAGTATGGCGCGCGATAATATCAAGGGATCGCCCGCCACAGACACCTGGTACCGCACCAGCATGAGCTATAACTGGGAAAAATGACCCTTACGGTTTTGGTTCTGAAGCGATGTCACTGACCGACGCGGAACTGGAGCGCTACGCTCGCCATATCGTGCTGAAAGAAGTCGGCGGCGCGGGGCAGCTCAAGCTGCACAGCGCCACTGTAGCGGTCGTCGGCGCGGGCGGAATCGGGTCCCCGGCGATCCAATATCTCGCTGCGGCGGGCGTCGGGCGGCTGATTGTGATCGACGACGACGCGGTCGACCTGTCCAACCTTCAACGCCAGACATTGTTCGGCAGCGACGATATCGGTCAGCCCAAGGTCGCCGCCGCGGCGATTGCGGTGTCGCGGCTCAACCCGAACGTCAACGTCGAAACCCATACGGTGCGGATCAATTCCGGCAACGCGGGCTCATTACTCGCTGGCGCCGATGTCGTACTCGATGGTTGCGATAATTTCCTGACTCGCCTCGCGGTCGCGGATGCCGCGTTCGCCGCTCATATCCCGCTGATCTCGGCCGCTGTCGGCCAGTTCGAAGGGCAGCTTGGCGTGTTTCGCGGCTGGGAAGCGGACAAGCCCTGTTATCGCTGTTTCGTCGGCAGCGACCCCGATCGCGCCGAGGCGAGTTGCGCCGAACAGGGAGTGCTCGGCGCGATGACCGGCGTGCTCGGCAGCCTCGCCGCGCTGGAAGCGATGCGCACGATCGTCGGGTTCGGTGATGACAGCGCGGGAAAATTGCTGCTCGCCGACGCCCTCGCCTTCCGCTTCCGCACGATCATCTTGCCGAAGGATCCCGGATGTTCGGGATGCGGAGCCGGTTAGCGCGACCTTAAACAACTCCCGTTATTCGTTCCGCGCGAATGAAAATGGGAATAGTTGGTGGCCGATAAACGCAAAGTCCTGCTCGTCTTCGGCACGCGCCCCGAGGCCATCAAGCTGTTTCCCGTCATCGCGGCGCTCAAGCAGACACCGGGGCTCGATGTCCGTACATGCGTCACCGCGCAGCACCGCGGGCTGCTCGACCAGGTCCTGGCGATCGCCGGTATCACGCCCGATATCGATCTCGACATCATGGAGCCGGGTCAGTCGCTCGACCGCTTGACCGCGCGCCTGCTCACCGGGCTTGGGGAGGTGATGGATGCCGAGAAACCCGATCGGGTGATCGTCCAAGGCGACACCGCGACTGCAATGGTCGGCGCGCTGACGGCCTATTATCGCAAGATATCCGTCGCCCATGTCGAAGCCGGCCTGCGCTCCGGCAATATCTATCAACCCTGGCCCGAAGAAGTGAATCGCCGCATCGTCGCGCCGATCGCCGATCAGCATTTCGCCCCGACCGAAACCTCCGCCGAAGCGCTGCGTCGCGAGAATATCGATCCCGCTACGATCCATGTCACTGGCAATACCGTCATCGATGCACTCTACGCGACTCAGGCAAAGCTCGCCGCCGACCCGCTGATGGCGGCTGGACTGGACGAGATCGCCGTACGCTTCGCCGGCAAGCGCATCGTCCTGGTCACCACGCACCGGCGCGAGAATTTCGGCGACGGCATGGCCAATATCGCGCGCGCGATCGGTCGCATCGCCGACCGCGACGACACCGCGATCCTGTTTCCGGTGCACCCCAACCCCAATGTCGTGTCGGTCATGGACGAAATGCTCGGCGACCGGGCCAATGTCGCCAGGGTCGACCCCCTCGATTATCCTCACTTCGTGCGCGCGCTGGGCCTGTGCGACATCGCGCTGACCGACTCGGGCGGTGTGCAGGAGGAAGCGCCGGCGCTGGGCAAGCCTGTGCTGGTCATGCGCGAGACGACTGAGCGGCCGGAGGGCGTCGTGGCGGGTACGGCGAAGCTGATCGGTACCGATCCCGACCGGATCGTTTCCGAAATATCAACTCTCCTCGACGACAAGGGCGCTTACTCGGCCATGGCCCGCGCCCACAATCCGTTCGGCGACGGCCATGCGTCCGCAAGGATCGCAAAGGTTATCGCCGATGATTTCGGATTCTGAACTTAATGTCGTCGTCGTCGGCCTCGGTTATATCGGGCTTCCCACTGCCGCGATAATCGCGCGCACCGGGGCCAAGGTACTTGGCGTCGATGTGACCCAGTCGATCGTCGACACGGTCAATTCGGGCAAGGTGCATATCGAGGAAGTCGACCTCGATGGCCTCGTCTCCGGTGTGGTGGCGCGCGGCAGCCTGCGCGCCTCAATGCAGATCGAACCGGCCGATGTGTTCGTCATCGCCGTCCCCACACCCTTCGCCGACAACCATGCACCCAATATCGGTTACGTCCTGCAGGCCGCGACCACCGTCGCGACCGTGCTCAAGGCGGGTGATGTGGTGATCCTCGAATCGACCTCGCCGGTCGGCACGACCGAGAAGGTCCGCGACCTGCTCGCTCAGCTTCGCCCCGACCTCAAAGTACCAGGCAAAACGGGTGAGAGCGCAGATATCGCCATCGCCTATTGCCCCGAGCGCGTCCTGCCCGGGCGCATCCTGGTCGAACTGATCGACAATGACCGCGTGATCGGCGGCATCACGCCACGTTGCGCACGCAAGGCGCTCGCCTTTTACCGCCGCTTCGTGCGCGGCGCCTGCGTCACGACGACGAGCCGCGCGGCGGAGATGACCAAACTGACCGAGAACGCGTTTCGCGACGTCAACATCGCCTTCGCCAATGAACTCAGCCGCGTCGCCGACACGATGGAGGTCGATGTGTGGGAGGTAATCCGCCTCGCCAACCGCCATCCGCGTGTCAACATCCTGTCCCCCGGCCCCGGTGTCGGCGGCCATTGCATCGCGGTCGATCCCTGGTTCCTGGTCCATGCCGACCGTGCCAACACGCCCTTGATCCGCACCGCGCGCGAAGTGAATGACGCAAAAGTCGATTATGCGATCGATCGCGCCGCGGCGATGATCGAGGCGCACCCCGGCATGCCGGTCGCCTGTCTCGGCCTCGCCTTCAAGGCAAACATCGACGATTTCCGCGAAAGTCCAGCGCTCAAGGTCGCAAGCGAACTTGCGCACCGCTTCGGCGATCGTATCCATGTGGTCGAACCCTATGCGCGCAGCCTGCCCGGCGCTTTCGACGGATCGGGCGCGACATTGACCGACATCGACACCGCGATCGAGACGTGCGGGATCATGATCGTCCTTGTCGACCACGACATGTTCAAATCGGTGCCGCTCGACGAACGGATCGACAAGCTGGTTTACGACACGCGCGGAATCTGGCCGGATCAGCCGCAGCCAAAACCGCGTACGGAGCCGCTCCGCCTGGCGGGGTGATCAACGCGATGCGGCGGCAACCGCCGCCGCCAGATCTGCGGCCAGCGCGATGTTGCCGTCCCTGCGCAGTCGATCGCGCTCGACCGTCATCAGCCGTAGCCGTTCGCGCCATTGGGGGTGCGTCGTATCGCGCAATCCGGATGCCCGCCGGCCAAGCCGCTCCCAGATGACCATGCCCTTTTCCGCATCGAACCCCGCCCGCGATAGCAGATAGATACTCAGCCGATCCGCCTCGATCTCGGTCTGACGGATGAGCCGCGCGTTGCGCCCGAACGACGCCAGCAAGCCGCGGCTCACCGACAACCCGTCAAGCCGCAGGCGATGGTGGAGGATATTGTGCGCAAGCTCGTGCGCAAGCACAGCCGCCAGTTCGTCGTCCGTTTCTGCCAGTGCGGCGAGATCGCTCGACACCTGAGCATAAATGCCGTCCGCTGCACCATTCATGGCATCGTCCGTCACCACCTGAAACACGGTCACACATGCTTTTTCGGCATGGATGACGAAGGCCCGCCGCTCGCCGTTGCGCAGCACATCGACCTTCGCAACGCCATCGGCAAAGGCTGTCCGGATGATCGCCAGTGCCGCCTCCGCCGTCGGGCGGGCTATTCCCGCATCGCACCGAACGATGCGACCGAGATCGGCTCCAGGAAATAACCGAACAGGGTGCGTTGCCCGGTCCGCACCATCACAGCGGCGGGCAGGCCGGGCTTGAGCAGACGTTCGGGCACGCCCTTGGCCGAGAGAATCTCGACGCTTGCGTTGAAATAACGTTCCCCCGTACGCTGATCTACGAGCGCATCGGCGGAAATATTGCGCACGACGCCCTCGAGCACGGGTGCCATCTGGAAACCGCCCGCCTCGAGTCGCACAAACGCCTTTTGGCCACGCCGTACGTCGTCGGCGTGGTTTGGGGTGATCTGGGCCTCAACAATCAACCGCTGAGAGGTCGGCACGATGTCGAGCAGCGCCTCGCCCGGACGAACGACGCCACCGATCGTCGTCACGGCGAGCGCGACAACGATGCCGTCGACCGGCGCGAGAATGCGCTTACGCGCCAGGACCTCGCGCGCTGCCGAGAGTTTCTCGGTCAGCTGGACCAGTTCGGATTGAACCGATCGCAACGCGTCGGCCGCGGTAACGCCGCCCTCGCGCTCGACCTGGCTGCGCGCAATGCGCGCCTCGGTGATCTGCGCGCGCGATCGCGCGGTCTGCGAATTGGTCGATTCCAGCTGGCCACGCAGCTGCGCTGCGGCGCGCTGCAGGGCAAGCAAGCGCGGTCGTGTGGCATAACCCTTTTCCACCAGCGTCTCGGTATCGCGGATCTCGCGTTCGAGCAGTTCAAGCTGTTCGGCATTGGCAGTAGATTGCGCGGTCGACCCCCGCGCGTCCTGACCGAGCTGAACCACACGCTGGTCGATGCCGGTTTCCTGCCCGCCCCGCCCGGCGCGGCGCGGCGCGCGGCGAACGCCGAACGCTGGGTTGCGATCGCCGACTTGACCGAAGGTTCGGATGCCCGCTCGAGCAATTCGGCCGGGAAAGTGATCGTACTCGACCCGGTCAATTCGGCTTCCCGCGCGGCACGCTCGGCGAGCAGCGAGTCGAATTGCGCCTGCAAGACCTGCACCGCAAGTCGCGCATCTCCGTCATCGAGCCGGAACAGCAACTGCCCCGCCTTGACCTTCGACCCTTCGCGGACGCCGATCTCCTTGACGATCCCGCCATCGAGATGCTGGACCGTCTTGCGTTTATTTTCGACGCCGATGCGCCCCTCGGCAACGACGCCGCTGGCGATCGGCACCAGCGCCGACCATGCGAAGATCGCGGCAATCCCCACGCCCAAGCCGATCGCGAGCCGTTTCGTCACGCGTGCGATCGGATCGGACAGCGTTTCGGCGAGTTCCTGCCGCTCTTCGGCGTTACGCGGAACGGGTATGTCGGTCATGTGCGCACAACCTGGCTGGGTTTCTGATTCTGCGGCAACAATTGCGGCAATATCTCCACCATCGGGCCGAATTTGACGATCGTGCCGGCGTTCATCACCAGTAACAGGTCGAGCGTGTGGACCAGCGACGGCCGGTGCGCGATCACCGCGAGGGTAGCGCCGCGACGACGCGCTGCCTGCACTGCCTGGTTCAGCGCCACCTCACCCTCGCCGTCGAGACCGGTTTCGGGTTCGTCGAGCACCACCAGGATCGGATCGCCATACAGCGCGCGTGCCAGCCCGATCCGCTGCCGCTGCCCACCCGACAGGCCGAACCCCAGCCCCGACACCGGCGTGTCATACCCTTGCGGAAGCCCCAATATCATGTCGTGCGCATTGGCCGCTCGCGCCGCCGCAACGATCGCTTCGTCGTCACGCTCGTTCAGCCGTCCGATATTGTCGGCGACCGTGCCGGGCAACAATGTCACGTTCTGCGGCAGATAGCCGATAGGGCGGCCAAGTTCCTCGGCGTCATACTGGGTGATGTCGGCGCCATCGATCCGCACGGTCCCGCGTGCCGCGGCCCAGGCGCCGACCATGACCTTGGCAAGCGTCGATTTGCCCGACCCCGACGGCCCGACGATGCCGACCGACTGCCCGGGCTGAAGCGCGAGCGATACGCCCTTGAGAATAGGCACAGTGCCACCGGGCGACGCCGCGATGACGTTTTCGAACGCCACCGCGCCACGCGGCGCGGGCAGGCGCAGCGTATCTCGCAAATCACCCTCGCCCTCGATTCCCGCGAGCCGCGCCCAGGCGCTGCGCGCGCTGAAAACCTGACGCCAGGCGCCAAGGATCTGGTCGATCGGCGCCAGCGCCTTGGAGAAAACGATCGAACAGGCGACGATCGAACCGCCGCTGACTTGGCCATTCACCGCGAGCCAGGCGGCAATCGCGAGAATCAGGATTTGGCTTGCCGAGCGAATCCCGCGTGCGATCGATGCCACACCGCTGGTCGACACCGTGCTGGAAATCTGCGCGGTCAGCGATAGCCGGTTCAGTTGCGCCGCCTGGCTCTCGGCACGACCGGCATAACCCATCGCGGTGGCGCTTTCCGCCGAGGCGAGATGCGCCTCAAGCGCGTCGCCGGCCTGGCGCTGCCGCATGACGATCTCGTCCGAGGTGCGCGCCATGGTTCGCCGACTCGCCCAGGCGGCAATCGCCAGCGCAATGGCGCAGCCGAGACTCGCCACACCGATCCACACATGAACCGCGAACAACACGATCGCGAACAGCGGCACGAACAAAAGGTCGAACAATGCCGCCGGAATCGGCCCTGTCACAAAGCCGCGAACTTGCTCCAGATCCTCGAACGCCCGCGCACGACGGCCCGGCGCGCCCGCCAATGCCGACTTTCGCGACACCGCGAGCACGTCCGCCTCCATCTCGGCATAGAGTCCCATACCAGCCCGTGCGAACACCAAGCCTCGCAGCATTTCCAGCAACGATGTCAATATGATCGCCACCAATGTGATCGCGGCAATCGCGATCAGCGTCGCGCCGCTTCGTGACGGAATCACGCGGTCATAGAGCTGCGTCAGGTAGAGTGGGGTGACCAGCGTCAGCACGTTGATCGCAAGACTGGCCCCAAGCGCGATGCCGATCGGCCGACGCACATAAGGCAAACTGAAAATGCGCAGCATAAATGGCCCGTTGCACGCGAAAAAACGCTGCAGCACCGTGGCTTGGGCGTCGAACTGCCCACATAACCGGATGAACGCACTTGCGCAAACGCCGTCGTTATTCACGGTATCGATCTGTCAACGGCTTGCGCGTAGGAAGCAGGCATGAACAGGCCAGCAATCCTCGTCACCGGCGCCGCCGGTTTCATCGGTATGCATGTCGCGCAGAAACTGCTTGCGCGCGGCGAACGCGTGATCGGCATCGATAATCTCAACGATTATTACGATGTGCGGCTGAAGCATGCGCGCCTCGCCGAGATCGGACGCGGCACCAATCGCGATTTCGAGTTTCTCGAACTCGACTTTGCCGACGACGAGGCACTCGACGCCGCGCTGTCGGCGCATGCGTTCGATCGCATCGTCCATCTCGGTGCACAGGCTGGCGTTCGTTATTCGATCGACAATCCCCGTGCCTATATCCGTTCGAACATCGCCGGGCATCTCAACATGCTCGAACTCGCCCGCCATCGCGGCGTCGGGCATATGGTCTATGCTTCATCCTCGTCGATTTATGGCGGTGACGCGACCCTGCCGTTCAGGGTCGACGACCGCGCCGACCACCCGCTCTCACTCTACGCCGCGACCAAGCGCGCCGACGAACTGATGAGCGATACCTATGCCCATCTCTATCGTACGCCACTCACCGGGCTGCGATTCTTTACCGTCTATGGCCCCTGGGGTCGACCCGACATGGCGATGTGGCTGTTCACCTCGGCGATCCTGGAAGGTCGACCGATCAACGTCTTCAATGGCGGCGATATGCGGCGCGATTTCACCTATATCGACGATATCGTGGCCGGCATCATCGCCTGTCTGGATCACCCCCCCGCCGATGACGGTGAGATCAAGGCGGGCGGCAGCATCTCGCCGCACCGGCTCTATAATATCGGCAACCACAAGTCCGAACAGCTCGACCGGCTGATCGAACTGGTCGAGGCCGCGTGCGGTGCGCCCGCGATCCGCGTCGCGATGCCGATGCAGGCCGGCGACATGAAGGATACCTTCGCCGATATCGAAGCGATCCAGCGCGATCTGGGCTACATGCCGACAACCTCGATCGAGCACGGCGTACCGCGTTTCGTCGACTGGTATCGCAGCTATATGGGCGTCTGATTTTTACAAAAAATCCAGAAAACTCGATGCTTACGTCTTTTGGCTGCCAAATCCCGCCAGCACTCTCTTCGCAACTGCGGCACTAGACGTATAAGCGCATGCTGCTATGGCAACGGCGTCTTTCAAACCGACCGGTTTGGACCCGATATTTTTCGCCTGGAGCGCCATCTCATGACGAAAACCGCGTTGATCACCGGTGTGACCGGGCAGGACGGTGCCTATCTTTCGGAGCTTCTGCTCGCCAAGGGTTATGAAGTTCACGGCATCAAGCGCCGATCATCCTCGTTCAACACCGGACGCATCGACCATATCTATCAGGACCCGCACGAGGCGGGCGCACGGCTTCATCTCCATTATGGCGACATGACGGATTCGATGAATCTGACTCGTATCGTGCAAGAGGTTCAGCCTGACGAGATCTACAATCTCGCAGCGATGAGCCATGTGGCGGTCAGCTTCGAGACGCCGGAATATACCGCCAATGCCGACGGCATCGGCACCTTGCGCCTGCTGGAGGCGATCCGCCTCCTTGGCCTGGTCGACAAGACCCGCATCTACCAGGCATCGACATCGGAACTGTACGGCATGGTGCAGGAAGTGCCGCAGTCCGAAACGACGCCTTTCTATCCGCGCTCGCCCTATGCCGCGGCCAAGATGTACGCCTATTGGATCACGGTGAATTATCGCGAAGCCTATGGCATCCATGCCTCGAACGGCATCCTGTTCAACCATGAAAGCCCGCTGCGTGGCGAGACCTTCGTCACCCGCAAGATCACGCGCGCGGTGGCGGCCAATCATCTCGGCCTGCAGGAAACCCTATGGCTCGGCAATCTTGATGCCAAGCGCGACTGGGGTCATGCGCGCGACTATGTCGAGGGCATGTGGCGCATCGTCCAGCATGAAAAGGGTGACGATTTCGTTCTCGCCACCGGGGTGACGCAGACGGTGCGCTCGTTCGTCGAAAAGGCATTCGCCGAGGTCGACAAGCAGATCGACTGGAGCGGCGCCGGTGTCGATGAAGTCGGCACCTGCCGCAAGACCGGCAAGATTCTGGTCAAGGTCGATCCGCGCTATTTCCGTCCGACCGAGGTCGACTTGCTGATCGGCAATCCGGCCAAGGCCAAGCGCCTGCTCGGCTGGGAAGCAACCACCACGCTCGACGAATTGTGCGCCGAAATGGTGCGCGAGGACCTGAAGGTGGTCGCGCGCGAGGCTGAAACGCGCCGCCCCGACGAGGAGCGCCCCGCCGCACTTTACGCGATCACGAGCTGATCAGCCGAAGCGCCACAGGGGATTGGAGCAACCGGCATGACCCAGACATCGTCGATCGTCGATTACGGCTTTTCCAACAGCGGGGTGTCGCACACTCATGCCTATCTTTTCCCTGCCGTGCGCGCATCGCTTGAGGCCAATGCCAGGGGCAAGAAGCTGTTCGAACTCGGATGCGGCAACGGGTCGAACGCAATCGCACTGGCCGGTCTCGGTTATGAGATCGCCGGCATCGATCCGTCGGAGACCGGCATCGAGATCGCCAACAAGAATTTTCCGCAGTGCCGCCTCGAACTTGGTTCCTCGGACGAAAATCTAGCGGCGCGCTTCGGCCAGTTCGATGCCGTGGTCAGCCTTGAGGTGGCCGAGCATGTCTTCTCGCCGAAACGCTATGCCGAGGCGATCGATGAACTGCTCGTCCCGGGCGGTATCGCGATCATCAGCACGCCCTATCATTCGTATCTGAAGAACCTCGTCCTCGCTGCCAGCGGCAAGATGGAGAATCACTTCACCGCGTTGTGGGAAGGCGGGCATATCAAATTCTGGAGCCGCGCAACGCTCGGTAGGTTGTTCTCGCGCGCCGGCTTCGAGGAGATTGGCTTCGACCGGGTCGGACGCGTCCCCGCCCTCGCCAAGTCGATGGTCGTCACCTATCGCAAAAAGACCGGCTAAACCGATGTCCGACCTGAAATTTGACCTCAAGGACAAGAAAATCTGGGTAGCGGGCGAGCGCGGCATGGTCGGACGCGCGATCGTGCGGCGGCTGGCGAGCGAAGGCTGCACGATCGTCTCGCCCGACACCCGCATCGATCTGCGGGATCAGGCGGCGACCTTCGCCTGGATGGCGGCGAATCCGGTCGATCTGATCTTCCTCGCCGCCGCCAAGGTCGGCGGAATAGCGGCCAATAACGACCGGCCGGGCGAGTTTCTTTACGACAATCTGATGATCGAGACGAACGTGATCGAGGGCGCGCGCCGCGCCGCGGTGGCCAAACTCGTCTTTCTCGGATCGTCGTGTATCTTCCCCAAACTGGCAGCCCAGCCGATGGCCGAGAGCGCCTTGCTCACCGGGCCGCTCGAGCCGACCAATCAATGGTACGCCATCGCAAAGATCGCCGGGCTCAAACTGTGCGAAGCGTATCGCCGGCAATATGGCTGCGACTTCATCTCTGCCCAGCCGACCAACCTTTATGGCCCGTTCGATAATTTCGATCTCGAATCGAGCCATGTTCTGCCTGCATTGATGCGCAAGGCGCATGAGGCCAAGCTGGCGGGCGCGGATACGCTGTCGGTCTGGGGCAGCGGCACCCCTCTACGCGAATTCCTCCATGTCGACGATCTCGCCGACGCGCTGGTGTTCCTCGCGCGCAACTATTCCGACGACGAGTTTGTCAATATCGGTACTGGCGACGAGGTCAGTATCGCCAACCTCGCCCATCTCGTTGCCGAGGCGGTCGGCTTCCAGGGCAAGGTCGCATTCGACGCGACCCGCCCCGATGGTACGCCGCGCAAGCTGGTCGATACCACCAAACTCAAGGCGCTTGGCTGGGAATCCTCGGTGCCGCTCGGCACGGGCATCGCCGAAGTCTATCGCTGGTTCCTCGACAACGGCCCTGACGCACGGCACGAGCGCGCCGCAGCATGAGCGCGATGAGCGATCTTGTCGGCTACGCGCTGGACCATCCGCTTGGACGGCGCGCGCCGATCAGGACGTTGTCGCGCATCGCACGCTGGCAGATCGAAAGCCGGCTGAAGCCCGGCATCCATGACAAAAGCTGGATCGAAGGCGCACGGCTGCTGATCGAGCGCGGAATGACCGGCGCGACAGGCAACCTCTATTTCGGGCTGCATGAATTCGCCGATATGGGTTTTCTGTTACATTTCCTGCGCGTGGGCGACTTGCTGGTCGATGTCGGCGCTAATGTGGGCAGTTACACCGTGCTGGCTGCGAGAGTCGTTGGTGCGGACGTGATCGCGATCGAGCCCCATCCCGCAACCGCTGATCGGCTCGATGCGAATATCGAGCATAACGCGATCGGCGCAAAGGTTTCTGTCCAACGCGTTGCGCTCAGCGATGCCGCCGGCACCGGCACGCTGACCGGCGACCGCGATACGATGAATCAGCTTGTCGATCACGCCGGTGCGGGAACAGTGGCGGTCGCACTGACCACACTCGATATGGCAGTTGGCAAAGCGGACCCGATCATGCTCAAGATCGATGTCGAAGGGCACGAGCCCGCAGTCTTCGCTGGCGCCGCAGCAACGCTTGCCAAGCCGTCGCTACTGGCGATCGAAATTGAAACTGTCGATCCGGCAATCCTTGCGCAACTCTCGGCGGCCGGGTTCGTCGAGCGTTTCTATGATCCGTTCAAGCGCGCTCTGACCACCGCCAGCAGCGGCTCGGGCGCATCCAATCGCCTGTTCGTCCGCAATACGGATGTGGTGGAAAAACGCGTGGTTTCGGCGCGACGCTTCAGCGTCGCTGGCACCGCACTGTAATCAGGGGACTTTCGTGGCACGTCTTTACGACAGCAGAAAACGTATTCTTGTAACGGGCGGCGCCGGCTTTGTCGGCTCGCACCTGATCGACCGGTTGCTCGAACAGGGTCACGAGGTGCTGTGCGTCGATAATCTGTTCACCGGCGCCAAGCGCAATATCGAACATCTGCATAATCATGCGCGGCTTGAATTCATGCGCCACGACGTGTGCCTGCCGCTCTATGTCGAGGTCGACGAGATCTACAACCTCGCCTGCCCCGCCTCACCGGTCCATTATCAGCACGATCCTGTGCAGACGACCAAGACCTCGGTGCACGGCGCGATCAACATGCTCGGCCTGGCCAAGCGCGTGAAGGCGAAGATCTTCCAGGCCTCGACCAGCGAAGTCTATGGCGACCCGTCGGTTCACCCGCAGCCCGAGGAATATTGGGGCAACGTCAACCCGATCGGCCCGCGCTCCTGTTACGACGAAGGCAAGCGCTGCGCCGAAACTTTGTTCTTCGATTATCACCGCCAGCATGCGCTCGAGATCAAGGTCGCGCGGATTTTCAACACCTATGGCCCGCGCATGCATCCGGCCGATGGACGCGTCGTATCGAACTTCATCGTCCAGGCACTGCGGGGCGAGCCGATCACCATCTATGGCGACGGATCACAGACCCGCTCCTTCTGCTATGTCGATGACCTGGTCGATGGCTTCATCCGCTTGATGGATACCGGGCCCGACGTGACCGGACCGATCAATCTCGGCAACCCGGTCGAATTCACGATGATCGAATTGGCCGAACTGGTGCTCGAACAGACCGGCTCGCGCTCCAAGCTGATCCGCATGCCACTGCCCGCCGACGATCCAAAACAACGCAAGCCCGACATTACCAAGGCACAGACGATTCTCGGTTGGCAGCCCAAAGTACCGCTCGCCGAAGGCCTGAAATCGACGATCGATTTCTTCGCCAACCGCGATCGCTGAGGAAAGGCCGATGTCCGAAGTCTCAGCGCAGCGCGATTATTATACACAGACCGCCGAACGCTACGACGAAATGCACGTCGCGGACGGCGACGAGCATTATCTCGCGCTCGACTGGCTGTCGGACATCATTCGTCAGCAGAGCGTGGAATCGATCCTCGATATCGGTAGCGGCACCGGGCGCGGCATCCTCTATCTGAAGGAGCGCCATCCGATCCGCTATGTTGGCGTCGAGCCGGTCGCGGCGCTGCGCGACAAGGGGCATGAAAAGGGCTTGTCGGCCGACGAGTTAGTCGATGGCGACGCACTCAACCTCGCCTTTGCCGACAACAGCTTCGACCTGGTCTGCGAATTCGGGGTGCTGCATCATATCAAGAACCATAAGCGCGCCGTATCGGAGATGTGCCGCGTCGCAAAAAAGGGCGTGTTCATTTCCGATTCGAACAATTTCGGCCAGGGCCCGGCGGTCAACCGAGTGATCAAGCAGGCGATCAACGCGGTCGGCCTGTGGCGCTTGTTTGACCTCGCGATGACACGCGGCAAGGGCTATCACTATTCCGATGGCGACGGCGTCTTCTACAGCTATTCGGTGTTCAACGACGTTCCCGTCGTCCGTGCGAAATTCCCCACCCTGCGCTTTATGAGCACGATGGCTTCGAGCGGTCCCAATCTGTACCGCGAGGCGCCGCATCTGGCGGTGTTCGCAACGCGATGACCGGTCCGGCGCCGAAGGGTGCGCACGTCCTTATGTTGCTGTCCGACGCCTATGGCGGTTTCGGCGGTATTTCACAGTATAACCGCGACTTTCTCGACGCTTTGTGCGTACTGCCTCAGGTCGGCAGCGTGGAAGCATTGCCGCGGATCGCCGTCCCGCCGATCGGCGATCTGCCGACCAGGCTGGTGTTCAACCTCGACGGCCTTGGCGGCATCGCACGCTTTACCCGCGCCGCGCTCAAGCGCGGCTTGACCGGCCCAAAACCCGACATCGTCATTTGTGGCCATATCAACCTGTTGCCACTCTGCGTGCTGATCGCGACCCTGCGCCGGGCGAAGCTGGTGATGCTGATCTTCGGGATCGAGGTCTGGCAGCCGACGGCGCGCAGACTGGTCGATCGCTGGGTGTCGCGGATCGATACCGTCATCTCGATCAGCCGGGTGACGCTGGAGCGTTATATGGCCTGGGCCGCCGCCCCTCGCCTGGGCACGGCGATATTGCCCAACGCGATCCATCTCGAACATTATGGCATGGCGCCGAAGGCCGACGACCTGGTCGCGCAATACGGCCTGGCGGATCGCAAAGTATTGATGACCTTTGGCCGCATGGCCGGCGAGGAACGCGCCAAGGGGTTCGACGAGATGATCGAGATCCTGCCGCGCCTCCGCGCGAAGGATCCATCCTTCATCTACATCGCGGCCGGCAAGGGCGACGACATGGCCCGGCTCAAGGCGAAGGCGGTCGAGTTCGGCGTCGCCGATCATGTCGTGTTCACCGGGATGGTCCCCGAAGACCGAAAGGCCGATTATTTCCGCCTTGCCGACGTCTACACCATGCCAAGCCGTGGCGAGGGATTCGGGTTTGTCTTTCTCGAGGCGATGGCGTGCGGCGTGCCGGCAGTCGCCAGCCATAGCGATGGCGGATTCGAGGCGATACGCGACGGGGCGATCGGCATCGCCATCGATCCGTCGAGCCAGGACGAGTTGGAAAATGCGATCTTCACGGCGCTGTCGCGTGGCAAGCAAATTCCGGCCGGGCTAGCATATTTCGCCTTTCCGAATTTCGGACGTCGTTTAGGTGAAATGTTGTTTGGCTAGAGACCAGTAAGCTGTCATCGGAAAATTGATCTGAATCATCTCGATCGGCACTGGCGCGGTGCTAGCATTTCGGTCACGATACAGATCGCGACGTTGGACGAAAGCGACCATTTTTTCAGTAACTTGATGTAGATATCACTCTGTTGGTCTGGGGGGATCAACCGCTTAATGTGTGGTTTGAACGGCATTTTTGCCTATCGCTCGAACGCGCCGGCACCGACGCGCGAAGAGGTTGTGGCAGTTCGCGACGTCATGGCCAGCCGTGGCCCCGATGGCGCAGGGCTGTGGGCAAGTGAGGACGGCCGTTGCGTGCTCGGTCATCGGCGCCTGTCGATCCTCGATCTATCCGATCGCGCACTCCAGCCGATGGTCAGTCGCGATGGACGGTACACGATCGTCTATAATGGCGAGATCTACAATTACCCCGAACTGCGCGCCGCAGCGCTCGACGCCGGCCGCACGCTGACGACGACATCGGATACCGAAATCCTGCTCGACCTGTTCGAACATCGCGGCCCGGCGATGCTCGATGCGTTGCGCGGCATGTTCGCCTTCGCGATCTGGGACAGCCGGGAACGCTCCCTGTTCCTCGCGCGCGACGCGTTCGGCATCAAGCCGTTATTCTATGCCGACAAAGGCGGCACTTTCCGCTTTGCGTCGCAGGTCCGCGCGCTTCGCGCAGGCAGCGACATCAGCAGCGAGAAGGATCCGGCCGGGGTGGTTGGCTTCCTGTTGCTCGGCAGCGTGCCCGAACCGTTCACCTGGTACGCCGATATCGCATCGCTTCCCGCAGGTCATTGCATCACGGTCGATGCTAAAGGCGTCAGCCAGCGTCGCTATGTCAGCGCAGGGGAGATTCTCGTTGCCGCGGAGCGTGAGAATATCGATCATGCAGTGGCGCTGCGTCGCGCACAGGATGCGGTGCGCGACAGCATCAAAGCCCATCTGCTTGCCGACGTGCCCGTGGGGCTGTTCCTGTCGGGAGGAATCGATTCCGCCGCGATCCTCGGCGTCGCGATGGAGGCATCGACCCGCCCCCTTCACACGATCACGCTCGGCTTTGACGAATTCGAGGGCAGCGAAAACGACGAAGTACCGATCGCCGCACGGATCGCCGCTTATTATGGCGCACAACACAGTGTCCGCCGTATCGGTCGCGACGAGTTCCTCTCCGATCTCGACCAGATTCTCGCCACGATGGATCAACCCTCGATCGATGGCATCAATACCTGGTTCGTCGCCAAGGCGACGCACGAACAGGGGCTGAAGGTCGCCCTGTCGGGAGTCGGCGGCGACGAAATGCTCGGCGGATATCCTAGCTTCGTCGACGTCCCCGCCTGGCATGCACGCTATGGACGAATCGCGCGATTGCCCGGGCTTGGGTCAGCGGCGGGGCGATTGCTCAAAATGGCGATGCCGCGTTTCGCCACCCACAATCCCAAGGCGGCCGGACTGCTGCGATATACTGGAACATTGGGTGGCGCGTATCTGGTGCGCCGGTCGTTGCGACTGCCTGACGACTTCGCCGGCATACTCGATCCCAATTTCGTCAAAGCCGGCCTCACGCGGCTCGGCGTCGTCGCACGGATGAACGACGTGCTCGATCCGATGCCAGATTCGGATCAGGCGGCTGTCACCTTGCTCGAGCTCAGCTTCTACATGCGCAACCAGTTGTTGCGCGACGCCGACTGGGCGGGGATGCGCCATAGCGTGGAAATCCGCACACCGCTGGTCGATATCGCATTGTTCCGCGAACTGGCGCCGCTGATCGGTCACCTGAAACCCGGCGAGGGCAAAAAGCTTCTTGCCAATGCGCCGGCCTCGGCCCTGCCCGAATGGCATCGTCATCGCCGCAAGACCGGTTTCGCCATCCCCTATGCGAGCTGGATGGGAGGGGTTGAAGGTCTCGAACGGCGCAGCGCTAATGCCGCAGGCAGCTACGGCCTCTTGTCGCGCGAATGGTCGCGCTACCTCCTCGACCATTACCATACGGCCGGCTGACAAGGAGCGATTTCGACGAATGCCAGGCTCGTGCCATGCATTTACGCCTTTCCTCGCCCGGCAAATCATGCTCTTCGCATCCGCAACAATTTGGGGCGCAACAATTGGGGCGCAACAACGAGGTAGGTCTTGACCAAGCACGCGCTCATCTGCGGAATTTCGGGCCAGGACGGCGCGCTGCTGGCGAAGCTGCTGCTCGACAAGGGATATCGCGTATTTGGCACCTCGCGGGATGCGGAAGTGTCCCGCTTCTCCAATCTCGCGCAGCTCGGCATCCTCGATCGCGTCACCCCGCTGTCGATGACCCTGACCGATTTCCGCAGCGTATTGCAGGTGCTGTCGGAAACCAGGCCGGACGAAGTCTACAACCTCGCCGGACAAAGCTCGGTCGGCCTCTCTTTCGCGCAGCCGGTCGAAACGCTCGAGAGCATCGCCTTCGGCACGCTCAACCTGCTCGAAGTGCTGCGCTTCATGGGCGGCGAGACACGTCTCTACAACGCCGCGTCCAGCGAGTGCTTCGGGGAAACGACCGAGACAAAGCCCGCGACCGAGGAGAGCCCATTCCACCCACGCAGTCCCTATGGCGTCGCCAAGGCGACCGCCTTTTGGGAGGTCGCTAATTACCGCGAGGCTTATGGCCTGTTCGCCAGCTCAGGCATCTTGTTCAATCATGAATCGCCGTTGCGCCCGGAACGCTTCGTCACGCGCAAGGTCGTCCGCGCCGCCGCGCGCATTGCCGCGGGATCAGGCGAGCGACTGAAGCTCGGTGCACTGAACGTCGTGCGCGACTGGGGTTGGGCGGAGGATTATGTCGACGCGATGTGGCGCATGCTGCAGCTCGACCATGCGACCGACTTCGTCGTCGCGACGGGCAAAAGCCATAGCCTCGAATATTTCGTGCAGCGCTGTTTCGAACTGCAGAATCTCGACTGGCGCGATCATGTCGAAGTCGACCAGAACCTGATGCGCGCGACCGATATCGCAACAAGCTATGGTGATCCAGGGAAGGCGGAGCAGTTGCTCGGATGGCGCTCGACAGTCGATTTCGACGACCTGCTCCGCCGCCTGATCGCGGCCGAGCATATCGCACCGGCGGCCTGAGCGTTCGCCATGTTGCGCCAACGCCTCCTATCCTGGTTCCGTTTGCTATTCGAATTCGGTTTGTCGAGCGGCTTCGCTCAGGCGATCGGCATGATCTCCGGGCTGGTTTATGTTCGCTACCTCCCGATCGCGGATTATGCACTTTATGCACTGGCTGCGACCACGCTGACGTTCGTTTCGATTTCCAGCGATCTCGGACTGGGCAGTTCGATCACTTATTTCTGGCGGCAGGCGCGGGTCGGCGGCGTCGCGTTCGGCGATTATCTGTCGGGCATCCGCCGCCTCCGCTTTCTGCTGTTCATCGGTGTGGGGCTGATCGCCGCAGTGATCTTTCCCGCCGTTGGGTCTCGATCCCACTACAGCCTCGATGACCTGCTGATCGCGCTTGCGCTGCTGCTCGGCAGCGCCTTTCTGCTGATGAGTGCGGGAATCAATCTGCAGGTCATGCGCCTGCTTGGCTGGTTCCGGCGCTCCTACCTTTGCGACATCGCCGGGCAATCGATGCGCGTTCTCGCGGCAATCGTCATGGTTCTCGGTGTCTCGCGCTCCTATTGGATGGCGCTGCTTGGTGGGCTGGTGTGCTCCGCGGTCACATTCGGCGCGAGTAGCTGGGTATTGCGCGGGCAGATCGAACGGCAACGCGTAGCCGTGCCCGGACTGTTCAAATCGATCATGCGCTATGTCGGGCCCGCCGCCCCCGCGGTGCTGGCCTTTGCCTTGCAGGACAGCGTCATTCTCTGGCTCGCCTCACGCTTCGGCGGGCCGGAAGTGGTCGCCTCGGTATTCGCAGTCAACCGCATCACCGCGATTGTCGGGATTCTCTCGGCTTTTTCCGTCACCGTGATTGTCCCGCGCCTGGCCGGCATTACCGATTTGCGCCGCTTCATCCGGGCGGGCTGGATCGCCAAGGCAGCGATGGTCGCGGTCGGCCTGTGCGTAATCGCGATCGGCGCCACCTTACCAGGTCCTATCCTGTGGTTGCTCGGCCCGAAATATGCGCACCTCAATCGCGAATTGCTCGTCGCGCTGGCCACGTCGGCAATAGCGCTCGTCTTGACGCTCACCGTATTGCTCAACCGCGCCAAGGGTTGGGTGCGGCTCGATCCCCTGGTTGCGCTCGTACAACTGAGCTTGCTGGCCGCTGTCACACCATTTTGGGATTTCACGCACCCCTTGTCGGTGCTGCTGCTCAGCATGACGCTCAGCGGCTCGCTGCTGCTCCAGGGGCTGGTGATCGGCATCATAGGCTCGTACCGCCCCGCCCTCGTCAAGGCACGGGCATGACCAGCACGCTGATCCAGATCGTTCCGCGTCGTTCCATCTCGCCCGAGGGCGTTGGCGATTATGCGCGCCTGATCGCTGAAAAACTGCTGCGCGATCATGACATTCGAACTGTATTCATTTCGGGCTCGCCGCTGCCGCCGGACGAACAGCTGCACGACGAATGGGAAACGCTCGAGCTTGCCGAACGGAGTGCGGGGGCGCTGCTGGAAACGCTGGATCGCGTCGCCCGGGGCGCTTCCGTACCGATCCTATTGCATCTTTCGGCCTATGGTTATCAGCGCAAAGGGGTGCCGCTATGGCTCGTAAAAGGGCTGGAATGCTGGCACCGCGAGAATTCGGCACTGCCTCTCGTTACGATATTCCACGAACTGTACGCGACCGGCCCGATCTGGAGCAGTGCGTTCTGGGTCGGCCCACTTCAGGCTTGGGTAGCGCGGCGCATACAGCGGATCAGTACGGCCGGCATCGCAACCACCGGCCCCTATGCCGCACTACTCGATCACTGGCACGGCGGGCAGCGCGGATCGGCCATCACGCTGCCGGTCTTTTCGACGATCGGCGATCTTGAGGATACGGTTCCGGCGACGGAGCGATCCGCTTCGCTGGCAATCTTCGGCCGGGCCGGCATCTATGATGCGGTCTATCGCGAGCGCGTCGCACAGATCGAAGCCTTCGTCACCGCCAACAAGATAGGTGAGATCGTCGATATGGGCGGTCGCACCGAGCAGCCGCCGGCGATGATCGGCGCCGCGCGGGTCCGTAGCATCGGTCAGGCATCGATCGCTACGCTCCGCAAGGAACTGGGTGGCGCACGTTTTGGGCTGCTCGACTATGACGCAGACCGCCTCGCAAAATCGACGATTTTCGCGGCCTATTGCGCCCATGGCGCAATCCCGATTTGCCTGAGTGAAGCGACTGGCACAAACGACGGACTTCGACCGGGAGAGAATTATCTCAAGCTCGGCGAAAGCGACAAGATCCCGGTTATGGACAACACCGCGCTTGGGGCGTTGCAGCAGGCTGCAAAAAACTGGTATCAGCCGCACTCGCTGAAAGGTAGTGCGGACGTGATCGACCGGCTGCTGCGGCAATCATCAGCGACCACGGAGCGCGTTTGAGATGCTTCTGAATTTCATCCCGCTTCTGCCCATCATCGTCATGCTTTGTGTGGCAGCGATACGCTTTTGGGGTGTCGCGATCATCGGCGTGCTTGTTTGGGCGATGTTCGAGGGAGCTGTCCGCAAATGGGTCCTGCCGGGATTTCAGTCACAGTTGCTGCTGGTCAAGGATTTCATCCTGCTCTTCGCCTATTTGGGATATTTCATCTCAGCACGCAGCAGCGAGGATCTTGGGCCGAAAAGCGGAACCTTGCTGTTTCTGCTGCTGCTCGAAGCGGTTTATTGCGCCATTCAGCTGATCAATCCCAACTCGCCATCGTCGCTGTTGAGCCTGTTCGGATTGAAGAATTATCTGATCTATTTGCCGCTCGCATTCATCATCCCCGACATCATCAAGGATCGCTTGCAGCTGCGCAAGATCATGATCCGGATCTGCTATCTCTCGATCCCGATCGCGTTGCTCGGACTGTATCAATTTTCTCAGCCGCCGACATCATGGATCAATCAGTATGTGAGCCACGAAGAAGGCGTCGAAGCCGTGGTATCTCTTTTCGGTGAGCAGGGCGAAGGTGACTTCAAACTGGGCCGGGCGAGAACGTCGAGTACGTTTTCCTATATTGGCGGGTTCACGACTTTCCTGCTGCTGTCGGTACCACTAGCGGCGTCGCTGTTGCTGGGATCGATCCCCAAGCGACGGACATTGCTGATCGTCACGGCCGCATTGGCGCTGTCGATCGGCGGTGCCGCGACCACCGGCGCGCGAACACCGATGGTAGTTTTTGCCTTTGCCGGCCCGTTGCTATTATTGATCGGCGGCTGGAAAGGCCTATTGCCGTTTCAGACCGCACTCAGATTTGCGGTCGGCCTGGCCATTGTCGGCATCGTCACCGTGTCGCTTTTCGGCACCGCCTTTTCCGCGCTGGAGTATCGCGCGAACAACTCTGATAGCGCGGTCGAGCGAGTGGCTACGCCGATCACCGAGGCAGCTGACGCATTCAAAACATCGCCCCTGATCGGTACGGGAATCGGCAGCAATTCCAACGCGGCGATGTCGATAATCGGCGGCGATTATCTCTGGTGGCTCAATGGCAACGCCTATGAAATGGAAACCGCGCGCGTCATGCAGGAAATGGGTTTTGTCGGTTTCACTCTGGTGTTCCTGCCCAAGCTTTTCGTCATCTTTCTGGTGCTCGGGCATCTGCGGAAATCGAAATCGCCGCTAATGATCGCGGCGCACATGGCGAGCCTAATCTTCGTCACGGTCCACCTCGTGCTGTTCACCGTCAACAATCCTACCGGCGGACTGATGTACTGGACGATCGTCGGTGTCTCGATCGCGGCTTTCCGCATCGAGATGGCCGAACGGCGAAGCCGTTCGCAGCAGGAGTTCTACCTGGAGCGCGGCTATCCGCTCGGGGATGTGGCGCTCGCATGATCCCGGCTACCGGCGATGCCGGACGGCCGATACGAGTCGCGGTCGTCAACACGCACCCGATCCAGTATTTCGCGCCGCTCTACGCCGCCCTCAACCGCGCCGACGATCTGGAAATCACGGCGTTGTACCTTTCCGACTTTTCGCTGCGCGGCGCGCTCGATCGTGATTTCGGGAAAGCGGTGACCTGGGACGTCGATCTGCTTGCCGGTTACGAATCGCGCTTCATCGGCAAGAATCTCGGCACGATCGAACCCTATGGCTTCTTCTCGACCGTCTCGCCGGAGATTTTCGCGGAGATTTCGCCAAAACGCTATGATGCATTGTGGATTCACGGTCATGGTTATGCTGCGAAGATGATCGCACTGGCCGCCGGGCGATTGAAGGGCGTCCCCGTCTTCATGCGCGGCGAAACCCATCTCGGACTTGGCATCAGCCGGGCAAAGGCCGCGGCCCGCCGTATAATGATGGGGGCGCTTTATCGCCAATGTACCGGCGTGCTCGCGATCGGTGCCGCCAATCGTGATTTTTATCGTGCGATGGGCGTTGACGATAAACGCATCTCGCTCGTCCCTTATACGGTCGACAATGACCGCTTCATCGCCGCCGCCCGAATCACACCAGGAGAGCGCGAGGACTGGCGCAAACGGCTCGGTGTAGAGGATGACGCGCCGATCATCCTGTTCGCCTCGAAATTCCAGGGTCGCAAGCGGCCGGGCGACCTGCTCAAGGCCTTCCTGCAACTTCGCCGTGATGGCCTGGACGCGCATCTCGTGATGGTCGGGTCGGGCGAACTCGAAGCCGAGCTGCACCAGCTCGCCAGCGATGCCGCCGATCGGAACGTGCATTTCCCCGGGTTCTTCAACCAGAGCGACTTGCCGCGCGTCTATGCCGCGAGCGATTTGTTCGTACTGCCTTCCGAAAACGAGCCATGGGGCCTGATCGTCAACGAGGTGATGTGCGCCGGGCTGCCCGTCATCGTCTCGCAAGAGGTCGGTTGCGTCCGCGATCTGGTACAGGACGGCGTCAACGGCGCGACCTATCCCTCCGGCGATATCGGCGCGCTGGCCGCCGCGATCCGCAGCGTGCTTGCCGATCCGGTCAAACGCATGGCAATGGGCGCGGCCAGCCGCCGGATCATCGATCACTGGAGTTACCGCGAATGCCTGGACGGAATCCGCGAAGCGATGGCCAAGGCGGGGGTCGCACGCGCGACATCCTGATCGCCATCGCCGGGCGGCAGCATGCCGACCAGCTCGCCGCAGCTTTGGTCGAGGCCGGCTGGAACGCAACCCTGCATCATGCGAGCCCGATTCGGCCGGCTTTGGCGGAAATATTGGCCGGGCATCACCGGCTCCATTCGCTGGTCGGCCTGATCTTTCGTACCGGCAACAAGGTCCTGCCCTTGCTGCTCGCCTATCGGCTCGCGCACCGCATGTATGCGCTGTTCGACCGTAACGTCGCGCGCATGCTGCCGAAGATCGCACCACAAGCGGTGATCGTCTATGAAAACGGCGCGCTCGATACATTGCGCGCCGCGAAGGCGCTTGGGCTCCCGACCATTCTTGATGCCGCAAGCGTGCATCACCGCATGCAGGCGGAGGGTGGCTTGAGCGATATCGGCACGACGTTTCGCGAGCGTGTCAATGCCCGCAAGGACGCCGAGATCGCATTGTCGGATCATATCCTGTGCTGCTCGACCCTCGCGGCTAACAGTTATATCGATGCCGGCGTGCCGGCGGACCGGGTCCATGCTGTGCCACTTGGCTTCGAACCCGGATCGTTTGGCCCCGGCACCGACCAGCCCCCATATGACGGCCCGCTTCGGCTCGCCTTTGTCGGCCGCTTCACCGGCGTGAAAGGAGCGGATTTGCTGGCCACCGCGCTCGAAAATCTGGCCGAACGCGGCATCGCCTATGATTGTCGTATCGCCGCTGCTCGCGCCGACGGCCAGCCCGATCTCGTCGCGCGGCTCGACGCCCGCGCGACATTGCTGGGCAAGGTGCCGCATGACGAACTGGCCGAGCTCTATCGCTGGGCCGATCTGCTCGTCATGCCATCACGCTTTGATTCGTTCGGCCTGGTCGTACCGGAGGCGCTGGCGTGTGGTTTGCCGGTGCTGGCCTCGAATCATGTCGGCGCGAGCGACTTCATCGTGCCCGGCGAAAATGGCGATGTGATCCCGTTCAACCACGCCGATGCGTTAACCGGTGCGCTGGCGAAATATGCCGCCGATCCGGCCATCGTCCGCGCCATGCGGCCTGCCGCGCTGGCGTCGGCACAGGGTGCGGAATGGGCGCATTACCGGCAGCGTGTCGCACGCACCGTGGCCGGGATATTGGGCTGGGAGGAACCGTTATGAAAATCCTTCACGTCGTTCCAAGTTACTTCCCCGCGGTTCGCTATGGCGGCCCGATCTATTCCGTCCACGGCCTTGCCGCAGGTCAGGCCGCGCTCGGCCATCAAGTCAGCGTTTTCACGACCAACGCCGATGGCCCCGGCGTCTCGGCGGTTCCGGTATCGACGCCGGTAATGATGGACGGGGTCGCCATAACCTATTTCGAGGTCGGATCCCCACGCCGCCTGTACCGCGCCCCGACCATGGGCGCCGCACTCGGCGCGCGAGCGGGCGATTTCGATATCATCCACCTGCATTCGGTATTCCTATGGCCGACCCTCGCCGCGGCCCGCGCCGCGAAAAAGGCCGACACACCGTTCGTCCTGTCGCCGCGCGGCATGCTCGTCGCCGACCTGATCCGCGCCAAATCGAGCGTCATCAAGAATGCCTGGCTCACCTTGTTCGAACGCCGGACGATCCGCGAGGCCGCCGCGATCCATTTCACCGCCGACCGCGAAGCGCTCGATTTCGACGCGCTCGGGCTGAAGGCTGCCGACAAGCTGATCCTTCCCAACGGGGTCGACGAACCGACCCCGGTGTCGCCCGACACGGTTTCGCCCGATATCGCCGAAGCGACGGCGCAGCCCGGCTACGCGCTGTATCTCGGCCGTCTCAACTGGAAGAAGAACCTCGTCGCGCTGATCGACGCGCTCGCCTTTGCTCCGGCCACACGGCTGATCATTGCCGGCACCGATGACGAAGCTCACTCCAGCGAATTGCGTGCGGCAATCGCCAAAGCGCAAGTCGCCGACCGCGTCGTCCTGATCGATCGCAACGTCACCGGCCCCGACAAGGAGTGGCTGTTCGCGCAGTGCGGCCAGTTCGTATTGCCCTCACTCAACGAGAATTTCGGCAACACCGTGCTTGAGGCAATGGTGCGGGCCAAGCCGGTGGTGGTTTCGACCGGCGCGGGCGTCGCGGAGGTGGTGAAACTGGCGGCATGCGGCCTGATCGCCGAGCCCATCGCGCAGGCATTGGGAACGGCGATGCGCAAATTTGCTGATGATCCCGCCGGGGCGCAGGCGATGGGCGTGCTTGGCCGTGAGGCGGCGCTTGCCCATTTCGGCTGGCGCGCGATCGCCGCGCGCATGATCGCCGCCTATCAGGGCCTGTCGGCCTCGCGCTGACCTGCCGCCAGCTTGCGGTCGACGATCTCCATGCACAGCAACAGTTCGGCATAGCTGCGCTGCAGCGCGTAAAACCAGCCCGGCCAGCCATCGAACAGGCAGCGCTTGATGATCAGCGTGTAGAACAGGGCGGCAAAGGGCGCCGGCCACGCCATCGCGCGCAGTTTCTCGATTCGCGTGCGCTTGGCCGGATCCATGCTGAGCAAGTGATCGGCTTCACGCACGATATATTTGTCTTGCGATGCGAGCCAACGGCGCAACGACTTGCGGTCGTCATGGTCGATCGTTGCGGTCAAATCCACGACTGCGCCCTCGATCGCCAGCTTGTGACCATGGCCGAGATCGGCATATTCGCCACGCTCGGGCCGATAAAGCGTGACTCGCGCAGGATAAAGCGTCCCCGCCAGCCGGTGCCCGTAGATACAGTAACGGAACGCGGCGCGATAACCCGACACCGCCATCGCCGGGGTCAATTGTGCGATCTCATCGATCAACGCCTGGGACAGGACATAGTCGGCGTCCATCGACAACACGAACGGCGTTTCGATCAGCCCCATGCCGAAATTGCACTGACCGGCGAAGGTGTCGAATTTGCGCGTCACCACCTGCGCCTGAGGATAGCGCGCGATGATCGCCAGTGTTTCATCGGTGCTGCCGCTATCGATGACCAAGATGCGCTTCGCCCAGGTCAGCCGGTCGAGCACGCGCGCGATGTTAGGCTGCTCGTTATATGTGATGACCATCGGCGTGATCTGATCAAGCACGGTGCGCGTCTCCTCTGGACGCAACATTCTGCGTCGTCACGTTAAGCCAGTTCCACGCGGTCGAAATGATCGTGTCCAGGTCCGAGTGTCGTGCAATCCAGCCAAGTGCCTCGTTCGCCGCACTCGGGTCGGCAACCAGCGCCGCCGGATCGCCTTCGCGCCGCGCCGCCATCGTTACCGGGATCGACCGCCCGGTCACACGTTCCGCCGCTTCGATGATCGCGCGCACACTGGTCCCCTGCCCCGTGCCGAGATTGAGCGCGGTAAAACCCGTTGACCCGGCACCCAGTTTCTCCAGCGCCGCGACATGCGCCGAGGCAAGGTCCGCGACGTGCAGGTAATCGCGGATGCAGGTGCCGTCGGGCGTGTCGTAGTCGTCGCCGAACACGGTGATCGCGGGCCGGATTCCCGCAGCTGCCTGCAGCACCAACGGGATCAGGTGTGTTTCGGGGTCGTGATCTTCGCCGATCTCGCCATCGATGTCGGCGCCGGCAGCGTTGAAATAGCGCAGCGCGATGCAATCGAAACCATAGGCATGCGCATAATCGCGCGCGATCTGCTCGCCGATCAACTTGGTCCGGCCATAGGGGTTGATCGGCGCCTGCAGCTGGGTTTCCGAAATCGGGATCGTCTCGGCCATGCCATAGGTCGCGCAGCTGCTGGAGAAGATCAGCCGGCTGATCTCTGCCTTGCGCATCGCGCGCAGCAGTGCGGCCGTACCCTCGACATTATTGCGGTAATATTTTTCCGGGTCGGTGACCGATTCACCGACATAGGCAAAGGCCGCAAAGTGCATCACCGCCACCGGCCGATATGCCGCGAACACCTCCGCCAGCCGCGCCTCGTCGAGAATGTCGCCCTGCTCGAACGGGCCCCATTTCACCGCCTCGCGATGGCCATAGACAAGATTGTCGTAGACGACCGGCTCCCATCCGGCCGCCCGGAGCGCCTTGCAGGCGTGCGAGCCGATATATCCCGCGCCGCCGGTCACTACTACGCGATTCATAAGGTTGCCCCTTCGACTGCGCGGCTATAGGCATCACGATGCTCGATCAAGCCTTGGTCGCGCCGCGTCGTGCTGTTTTGACGACGCCGGCAGATCTTCGGGGCAGATCTTCGGGGGACAGGTGTGACGTCAGATCAGGGCGAGGCGACCAGTCATCGCACGCCGCGCGCGCGCCGCTTTGAACATCTCGACATGGTTCGCGGTCTTGCCGCGTTGCTGGTGCTCGTCGGCCATGTCCGCGGCTTCGTGTTCGTCGACTATTCCGATCTGACCGGCTCGAAACTCCCCTTCGCGCCGCTCTATGTGATCGGTGGGCTCGGTCATCAGGCGGTGATATTGTTCTTCGCGCTGAGCGGCTTTCTGGTCGGCGGGCGAGCGATGCGCGAGATTCGTCAGGGGAAATGAAACCTGCCAGATTATGCCGTGCACCGTTTCGCACGGTTATGGACCGCCCTGATCCCGGCATTGATCGCCACCGCATTGCTCGACTGGGCTGGCCGCGATCTGCTTCGCCTGAGCGGCTATGGCGCGCAATATTGGAACATCCTCTCAAGCGGCCCCTATCCGGGCAGCGATCCTACCCCGACGCTGGCCGTCTTTCGCGGCAATATCGCCTTTCTCCAGACGATCGCGGTTCCGGTCTTCGGCACAAATGGACCATTGTGGAGCTGGCCAACGAGTTCTGGTATTATTTCCTCGTACCGTTTGCCTGGCTGGCGCTGGCCGGGCGCGATGTCTCGCCCGGCGCCCGCGCGGCGGCAGCGATCTTCGCCCTCGCCATTCTGGCCTTTCTGCCATTCGCCATCCTCGCGCTCGGCAGCATCTGGGTAATGGGCGCGCTCGCCTGGTCGCTTGGCGACGGTGTTCGCGCGATGCCAGAGGGACGCTTCCGCCTCCTCGCCGTCGCAATCCTACTGGCATTCCTTGTCGGGCTCGCGGCATCGCTCGCCCGGCCGGGCCTGCCCACCGACATCCTGCTCGGTGTCGCTTGCGCTGCCGCCCTGCCCTGCCTTGCGCGACTGGCCAACCCCGGTGGGATCTATGGCCGCTTCTCCTTCTGGCTCTCCGAAATCTCCTTCACGCTATACGTCGTACATTTCCCACTGATCGCCTTGTTATGGTTCGCGTTGCTCGCACCGGCACAGTTCGCGATCGGCCCCACAGGCTTTGCCGCCGCCACCGGTCTGATCGTGGCTGCCCTGGTATATGCCACCGCGATGTGGTGGCTGTTCGAGCGCAACACCGGTCGCGTTCGCAGCCTGTTCCTGAAAACCCTGCATATCCCGAAGAGATAATTGGGTATTTGTGATCTCTTCCGTACTGCAACATTTTCGGTATAAGCCCACCCAAGCGAGGGGTCGCACCACATCGTAATGCCGCGTGCCAGCGTCGGCCGAGCCACGGAGACTTTTGCTTGATCATCCTGGGCCTCAACGCCTTTCACGGCGATTCCTCCGCATGTCTGGTGCGCAACGGCGTAATGATCGCGGCCGCCGAGGAGGAACGCTTCCGCCGCATCAAGCATTGGGCGGGATTCCCGTCCGAATCGATCCGCTACTGCCTTGCCGAGGCAGGGCTGACGCTCGGCGACGTCGATGTCATCGCGGTCAATCAGGACAGCCGCGCCAATCTGCTGCGCAAGATCGCCTATGTCGCGACCAAGCGGCCCGATCTCGGTTTCGTCATGGACCGGCTGAAGAACCGCAAGGCGCGCAAGGGCATCGCCGAATATCTCGAGGAGAGTTTCCCTGGCGAAACCTTCAAGGGCGTCCACGCGCCGGTCGAGCACCACCTCGCGCATCTGTCATCGGCTTTCCACGTCTCGCCGTTCCAGGACGCGAGCGTGGTGTCGGTCGACGGGTTCGGCGATTTCAGCAGCGCGGCCTGGGCGATCGGCCATGGCAGCGAGATCGATATCCAGGGCCGAGTGTTCTTCCCGCATTCGCTCGGCATCTTCTACCAGGCGCTGACACAGTATCTCGGCTTCCCGCATTATGGCGACGAATATAAGGTGATGGGCCTCGCGCCCTATGGCGAGCCGACTCAGATCGACGCGATGCGCGAGATCGTGAAGCTCAAGGGCGATGGCAGCTTCGAACTCAACCTGAAATATTTCAAGCATCACAAGGAAGGTACGCAATATCAGTGGACCGACGGCATTCCCGAGATCGGCGATCTTTTCTCGCCCGAGCTCGAGGAATTGCTCGGCCCGCGCCGCGACCCCAAGGGTGAGCTGACCCAGAGCCATCGCGACTTGGCCAAGTCGATCCAGGCAATGTACGAGGAAGCGTTCTTCAACCTGCTCGACATGCTGCACGCCAAGCACAAGGTCCCGCATCTGGCCATCGCCGGCGGCTGTGGCAATAATTCGGTCGCCAATGGCAAGGTGCGGCGTCGTACGCCCTATACCCATGTCTATGTCCAGTCGGCGGCAGGCGATGCCGGCGGTGCGATCGGCGCGGCGTTCGCGTACTGGCACAAGCAGGGCAAGCCGCGCGGCTTTATTATGGATCACGCCTATTGGGGTCCGCACGTCCCCGCCGCCGAAGTCGAAGGACTGATGATCGCGCGCGAGGCGGAGATAAAGGCGGCCGGCTGTACGATCGAGACGATCGTCGACGAAGCCGAACTGTGCCGCCGCACCGCTACCGCGATTTCCGAAGGCAAGGTGATCGGCTGGTATCAGGGCCGCATGGAATGGGGGCCGCGCGCGCTCGGTAACCGTTCGATCCTGGGCGATCCGCGCCGCGCCGACATGAAGGAAATCCTCAACCTCAAGATCAAGCGGCGCGAAAGCTTTCGCCCGTTCGCGCCCTCGGTGCTCGATCGTGGGGTTCCCGGCTGGTTCGAAGAAGAGGATAGCGTGCCTTTCATGATGCAGGTGTTCCAGATCCGCGAAGAGAAGCGCGACCTGATCCCGGCCGTCACGCATGTCGATGGATCGGGCCGGCTGCAGACGGTCAATGAAAGCACCAACCCGCGTTATTTCCATCTGATCGAGGCGTTCGAAGAGATCAGCGGCGTACCGATGCTACTCAACACCTCGTTCAACGAGAATGAGCCGGTGGTGTGTCGCCCGGAAGAAGCGCTGGATTGCTTCCTGCGCACCAAAATGGACGTGCTGGTGCTCGGCGACACACTGATCGAACGCAAGGCCGCGAATTGACCTCGGTTCGATGAGCGCAACAATTGCCTATCGCCCCGATATCGACGGGCTACGGACGATCGCGGTCGGCTCGGTCGTCGCCTACCATGCCTTTCCTGCGCTGGTGCCAGGCGGGTTCGTTGGCGTCGACATTTTCTTCGTCATTTCGGGTTTCCTGATCACAGGCATCCTGGTCCGCGAGCATGAGCGGACCGGACGGATCAACCTCGCCGAATTTTACGCCCGCCGCGTGCGCCGACTGCTTCCCGCCCTGCTCGCGGTGATCGCGACCACCCTCGGACTGGGCCTGTGGCTGGTGCCGCCGGCCGGTGAACTGCAATCGCTCGCCCAGTCGGCGCTTGCTGCACTGTTTTTCGCCTCGAACATCTTTTTCACGCTTCAGCCGTCGGGCTATTTCGCCGCCGCGGCCGAAACCTATCCGTTGCTCCACACCTGGACACTCGCGGTGGAAGAGCAATTCTATATCGTCTGGCCGCTGTTGATCCCGCTGACCGGCTGGATTGCGGCGCGCGCCGGTCTCGCGCGACGTCGCGCGCTGTGGATATTGTTCGGCGCGGTGTTCATCAGTTCGCTCGCGGTCAGCGTTGTGGGCACCCAGTTGCGTCCGACCTGGGCCTTCTATCTCACCCCATTTCGCGGCTGGGAATTCGCCATCGGCGCAATGCTGTCGCTGGCAATCCGTGGCGACCGGCCGCGCTGGAAACACGGCGCGACCGTCCTTTCGGCGATCGGCCTGATCCTGATCGGCCTTGCACTGTGGACGCTTAACCATGACACGCCCTTTCCAGGCTGGATCGCCTTACTGCCGACGCTTGGCGCGGCGGCACTGCTCGCGGCGGGTGCCATCGCGCCGGCAAACCCGGTCGCACGCCTCCTGGCGACCTCGCCCGCCGTCTATATCGGCAAGCTCTCTTATGGCTGGTATCTCTGGCATTGGCCGCTGCTCGCGTTCGTGCGCGGCGATGCGCTGGGCGCGCCGAGCACCGCTGCGCTGATTGCCGCAGTGGTTGTTTCCTTCCTGCTCAGTTCGGCAAGTTATCACCTGATCGAAACCCCGGTTCGTCATCAGCAGCCATCAATGTTCCGGACCACGGGCAAGAGCCTGGTTGCCGGAATCATGCTGCTGCTGATCGGCGCTGTGGGCGCCGGGATCACGATCACCATCGCGAACCACCAACTCGCCGGCTCGCCACGCCTTCAGGCGGTCTTCGCGGCCGGGACGAAACAGGCCGACCCAGCCATCTCACCCAAATGCGGAAATTACCGGATCGTCTTCGACACGCTCGCACCGGTCGACTCCTGTCTGATCGGCGACCGCACGGCGAAACGCATGATCATCCTGGTCGGCGATTCCCACGCCGCGCATCTGATTCCGATGCTCGATCGCTGGGGCCAGACCGCGCATGTCGCCGTCCTTCCCCGCACACGCGGTGGATGCCGGCCGCTCGACGGGCAAGCACTGGTCGTCGGTATCGTCGCCAGTACGACCTATCTCGCCGAATGCGCCCGCTTCCGCGATGCGGTGCTGGCCGAGGTCGGGCTACTGGCCCAATCAGGGCGGGTCGTGGCGATCGTCGCGTCGTCGCGTTGGCCGGATGCGGATATTATGGGCACCCTGCCCGGCCCGCTCGCCGAGGTGCGATCGGGCTTCGCGGCGGGTCTTGCACGGCTGAGCCGGGTCGCCGGAGAGAATGGAATTCGGCTGGTGCTGGTCGAGGATACGCCGATCTTCCCGCATCACGTTCCACGCTGCCTTGCACGGCGCGCCGATGATCGCTGCGCCGTCTCCCGCGCCGTGGCAGAACGCGACCATGACGATGCCAGCCGCGCCATCTCAGCACTGGCCGGTCGCAATCCCGGCATCCGCATATTCGACCCTGGCGCCCTACTTTGCGCGACGGGCAGCTGTGCGCCGATGCGTGACGGCGTCGTGCTGTTTGCCGACGATCATCATCTGTCGTCGATCGGGAGCGCCACGCTCGCCGGACCGCTTCGTCCGGCGCTCGATGCCGCCATCCTCGACCCATGACGGGACATCGGCTCCGCTTGTAATTCGAAACATCATTCGTCACGCACATGCCGCCGCGTCGCAGCACATATCAGAGGGCAATACCTATGCCGTCATTCGCGCTCGAAACATCTCGGATCGAGGCTCGTGCCCGCTGGCCGGAAAGCTGGCGAATCTCGCACCATCATGACGATGTCGAAATTTGGCGCGGCACATCCGATCGCGGCTATGCGAAGATGTACGACCAGCGCCGCCGCCGCGTACTCGACGCGCTGCGCAGCGTCGCCAGCCCGGGCGCGAAGCTGCTCGATTTGGCAGCCGCGCAGGGCAATTACACGCTTGCCGCCGCGGCAATGGGCTATCACATCACTGGGAACGACCCGCGCGCCGACTTGGTCGATTATGTGAAGCTCAAATCGCCGCTGGCCGAACGGATCGAGTTCGTGCCCGGCAACATCTTTGAACTCGGCGACCGGTTCGCCGGCGCTTTCGATGTCGCGCTCGCACTCGAAGTGGTCGAGCATGTCGCCCATCCCGACCAGTTTCTCGCGCAACTCGCGACAGTGGTAAAACCCGGCGGGCATCTGAT
Organism: Sphingomonas sp. So64.6b; assembly: GCF_014171475.1. Taxonomy (NCBI): domain Bacteria; kingdom Pseudomonadati; phylum Pseudomonadota; class Alphaproteobacteria; order Sphingomonadales; family Sphingomonadaceae; genus Sphingomonas; species Sphingomonas sp. So64.6b. Next base: position 837,246 of record NZ_CP048817.1, on the reverse strand, counting down.
CATCTCGACCCCCAATGGCGGTTATTTCCTCAACCGGTTGCCGCGCTTCTCCGACTGCCCCGATGCTTCGATCTATGAGGATCAGCAGTTCAAGCCCGATTCCGACGGGCATATCTTCCTGCTGCATCAGGACGAGATCGCCACGCTAAGCAAACGCGCCGGCCTGGAGCTGGTTCGACACGAGATGTTCACCAACCCGCTTTCTGCCGGCCATGCCAAGACGGCACGACTGCACCGCATCCTCCCTGGCGCACTGATTGGGGCGGTGGAAGGCGTTACCGCCATGTTGCCGAGCGCGCTGACCCGGAAGCTGTCGGCCGCGTCGGTCACCATTCTGCGTCGCCCTTCATAGAGCCTCGACCGGACGTGCAACTTCTGACAAGGCAGTTTTCCGGGGATCGGATCGCGGCGCCACGGCGCCGCACGGTGAGGGGCATGGTGTGACTGAAGCGGCCGGCAGACGGGATTATCTCCCCGAGCTTGACGGCCTGCGCGCTTTGTCTGTCGGCTTCGTCCTGCTTGTCCATGCCAGCTATGGCCGGCTGCAGGGCGGCTTTCTCGGCGTCGACATCTTTTTTGTCATCTCGGGTTATCTCATCACGCGCCTGATGATGCTCGAACGCGCGGCGACCGGTCGCGTGGACCTGCGCGAATTTTATCTGCGCCGCGTCTTTCGCATCATCCCGCCGCTACTCGCCTGCCTGATCCTGGCGATGCTGTTATGGACGGGAACGCTTGCCGACCGCCTGCCCGTCGCGGTTGCGGTGATGGCGTTCTTCGCCAATTTTCTGCCTGCGGAGATGCTCGGCAGCCTTGGCCACACTTGGTCGCTTGCGATCGAGGAACAATTTTACGTCGTCTGGCCGATCGTCTTCATTCTCGCGTCGCACCGTGTGTCGAAGTCGGCGGCGATCATCGCCGCGCTGGTCATCGTCTCGGCGGTCGCGATCCGCTTCGCCATGCTTGCGGCCGGATATCCACCGGTCCTGCTCTACACCTTTACGCCGGCGCGGACCGACGGGCTGATGCTCGGTTGCCTGCTGGCGATCACCGAGACAGCGCTGAGCGCGCGCGTGCCGCAACGCCTGCTCCGGCCGCTCGCCTGGGCTTGTTTCGTGGCAATCGTCGCAACCCTATTCTTCGCGCAGCGCGATTTCATGCAGGAGGTCGCACCCGCCTTTACTTTGTTCGCGCTGCTCGCCGCCGCGCTGATCTTCACCGTCCCACGATTGGCCGATGGCGACCCGCTGCGCCGCGCCTTTGCCAGCCCGGTCGCGCGCTATTTCGGGCGCCGCTCCTATGGCCTCTATCTCTACCATTATCCGATCTTCCACGCCGCCGAGGCATATCGGCAGCCGGGCAATTTGACCAATTACCTGCTGGTGGTGGCCGTCGAGGTCGCGCTCTCGCTGATCGTGACCGAATTGTCCTGGCGCTTCCTCGAACAGCCGATGCTGCGCGTGAAAAAACGTTATTCGTGGCGGCGGATGCAAATCACCGCCCCCACCCCTCCGCGACCTGATTTCATCGGAAGATCCCTATGACCGACCCGATCGCGCCCGCCCCCGCCTGCACTGCCAAAGGCAAGGCTGAAAGCTTGGCTGCCGCTGCTGATCGGCGCGGTGCTCGCGCTGGGGTCACTCGAATATGCCCGCACCCATATCCTGATCAAACTGGCGGATGCGGGCTTTGGCGCGGAAACTGCCGGCTTCGCGCAGCGCGGTCAAATCACGCAATGCAGCGATGCGGTCGACAGCAACAGGTGTGTCGCCACCTGGACCAAGGCCGGCAAGCCACCGACAGTGCTGTGGTTCGGCAATTCGCAGCTCTCCGGCATCAATCGCTATCAACCGGGCGACGTCAACGCACCTGAACTGCTGCGTCGTGCGCTGGCCGAGCGCGGCAAATATCTCGTCACCTATAGCCAGCCCAATGCGAACCTGACCGAAGAAGCGATCGTTTGGAATGCGGTCGCCCCGACATACCGTCCGAAACTGCTCATCCTGCCGGTATGCTATGACGATATCCGCGAACTCGGCGTGCGCGATACGATCGGCGACTTCACCGAACGCCCTGAAGTTACCGCCAGCCTCGAATCGCGACCCTATTGGCCCGTCATCGCTCCTTCGATGCAGCAAAGCCTGAAAGCGTCGTCGCCTCAGGCGGCCGAAAGCCACCAATCGCTGCAGACCAGAGTAGAGGGTAAAGCAACGCGCTTCCTGGCCCGGCATTGGCCGCTCTGGCGGTCCAAGCCTTCGCTACGCGGCACGCTTGGTTTCGCGGTCCACACGTTGCGCAACCAGATGCTCGGCATCCATTCGACCAGCAAGCGGCCGGTCGATGCCAATGTCTATCGCGACCGCATGGAACTGCTTGACGGCATGGTCGCCGATGCGCGGGCGCAGGGAGCGGATGTGCTGCTCTATGTGCCGCCCTATCGCCAGGACATCGATGGCCCCTATCCGATGGCGCAGTACCGCAAGTTCAAGGCCGAGTTGAAGGCGCTCGCCGAACGCCACGGCGCGGGGTTCGTCGATATCGACCCGGTCGTGCCGGGGCCCGAATGGGCGACCGTCACCGACGAGCTGTTCGGCTTCAAGGAGGCCGATTTCATGCACTTCACCGCCGCCGGCCACAAACGCCTCGCCGCTGGAATCGACCAGGCCGCGCGCCGGATGGGATACTGATCGATGCTGTTCAATTCAGTCACCTTTCTCGGCCTGTTCCTGCCGATCATCTGCATCCTGTATTGGCAGTTAAAGGGTAACGCCCGGCTCTGGCTGCTGCTGCTCGGCAGCACGACCTTTTATGGTTTCTGGCGAATCGAATTCGTGCCGCTGATGCTCGGCAGTGCGGTGATGGATTATTATCTCGCGCTGCTGATCGACCGGCAGGAGGATCCGATCAAGCGCAAGCGGCTGATGCAGGTCAGCCTTGTGGTGAATCTCGGAATTCTCGGATTCTTCAAATATTTCATCTTCTTCCGCAACAGCGTCTTCTCGCTCGCCGAAGTGCTGGGCTTCCATCCCAGCTTCACCACGATCAACATCATCCTGCCGCTCGGCATCAGCTTCTATATCTTCCAGACGCTGAGCTACACGATCGACGTTTACCGCCGCGATCTGCCGCCGGAGCGCAACATGCTGCGCTACCTGACCTTCGTGACCTTCTATCCGCATCTGGTCGCTGGGCCGATCATGCGCCCGGACATTCTGATCCCGCAGTTGAAGGACCCTGCCCCATTCGATGGCCAGCAGGTCCGCCGCGGCATCGAACGCATCATCGCCGGCCTGTTCCTCAAGGTCGTGCTGGCCGACACGATCGCCGGGTTCGTCGACCAGGGTTTTGGCGGCAATATCGCGCAAATGAGCGCGTTCGACGCCTGGACGCTCGCCTTTCTGTTCGGTTTCCAGATCTATTTCGATTTCGCCGGCTATTCGTCGATCGCGATCGGCTCGGCGATGATCATGAACATCTATGTGCCGGAGAATTTCAACTTCCCCTATGTCGCTACCTCGCCGCGCGAATTCTGGAAGCGCTGGCATATCTCGCTGTCCACCTGGATCCGCGATTATGTCTATATCCCGCTGATGGGCCGCTACCGCGAGCCCGGGCATGGCGCCTGGGACACGCTGGCCGAGAGCTCGGAGAATGTACCGGGCGCCGCCAAGGTAACCGAGGGCAAGCGCACCCGCGCGCTCTTCTCCACCTGGGCGATCATGGGCCTGTGGCACGGCGCCAACTGGACCTTCGTCCTGTGGGGCGTCTACCACGCGGCAATGGTCTGGGCGCAGCGCGTCATCTCGCCGCGCATCCGCATGCCCGGTGGCGTGATCGGTGCGCTGATCGGCGTCGCGATCACTTTGCCCCTGATGATGGCAGCATGGATCCCGTTCCGCGCGGTCAGTCTGCACGATACTTTCACCTTGTGGGGCAAGATGCTCGATCCGCGCCAATATCACGCCTTCGGGCTCGCCCCGAACAGCTATATGATGGCGGCGGCACTCACGGTGTCGATGTTCATCGTCTGGTTTGTCCGCGACCGCATCGTGCCACGCTTCGCCGCCAACGGTACGCCGCTGGTCGTCGCGAAGACCGCCTATCTGACCGTGGCGATCGCGATTGTGTTCGTGATGCTCGAGGTCAAGAGCGCCTTTATCTACTTCCAGTTCTGAACCGCCGTTCAGCGGTTCAGGACCCGCGCGGATCGACCTCCGGCGGTATGTGCTCTGCCTCGATCAAAGGCGGACATCAACGCAGGAATCCACGTCGATCTCGCCGAGATCCTACCCACCAATTCCGACAACAAACACCTAGCTTCCAGCCGTCACCACGTCCGCCAGAGCAAACTCCAGCGGCGCACCGTCACCACCGGTCATGACGATGCTGGCGCTGGTCACGCCGGTGAGCGACAAGGGCGTTGCCTCCTCCACGGTGATATCGCCGGTCGGCGAGCAGGCCTCGTCCGAGGCCATGGCGGCGCCGACCCAGATCAGATCGAGTGGACTATCATCACTTTCCGCCGGGATCGTGAAGGCGTGACCGTCACCAACGTCACGAAGGTCGATCACCTTCAGCGCGGCGCCCGGCTCGTCGAGATTGGTCGTCACGACCTGGCCGAAGATGACCACCGACGAATTGTTGGTGTCGCTCGACCGATTTATGAAGTTCAGATTGATGCTCATCAGCAACTCCCGATCACCGCATTTCCGCAGGGGCACGATAACATCGATCGATCGTGACGCGAACGAAACTTTCCGACGCTGTCCCGAGCACGAAAAAGGCCCGCCACGCCGGATTGGCATCGCGGGCCTTTCGGACCGGTAAACGAAAGGTCGGTCGGGCCTTAGTGCAGCTTGCCGCTGAACGAGATGCCGACGACGCGGGGTTCGTTAAACACCGCCGCCATGTAATTCTCGATCACGCCCTTGAGGTTCTTCTCATTGGTGATGTTGCGGCCGAACAGCGCGATTTCCCAGTCGCCATTGCCGCCGGTGTATCCCACCTTCACGCCGCCTTCGAAGTTGCCGTTCGCGTAGAATTCCTTGGTCTTGTACAGGACCAGGTTGGTGTAGCCCTGCAAATTCCAGTCGGTCGCGATGAACACCTTGCCGCTGTCGCTGATCGGCAGGTCGTAGCGGCCGGTGAAATCGACGGTATATTTCGGCGCGTTGGGCAGCGGATTGCCGTCGATCTGCGCGAAGTATGTGGTGTTCGGACCGTAGTAAGTAATGCCCGGCGTGGTCTTCCCGTCTGCCGGGTTACGCGAAACGATCGGATCCTGGACGGTGCAGACAAGCACACCGTTCAGACTGCAAGCCTGAGCAAAGACGCGCTTGTCCTTGATCTCGCTGTGCAGCAAGCTGAGACCCGCCGTCAGGGTGAGGTTACGGATCGGACGCAAGTCGAGATCGGCCTCCATTCCATAAGCCTTGGCCTTGTCCGCATTGAACAGGACCCCGTTACCGTTGGAATCGTTGCCGTTCAGCTGAATGTCGTTGACGGTATAGTAGAACGCACTGGCATTGAAGCGCAGCGTATCGTTGAACAGCTTGCTCTTAAAGCCGCCTTCCCACGAAACGATCGTCTCCGACTGGGCGGTCGTGAAGGCCGAATTGAACACCGCCGAACGGCCTTGAATGGTCGGACCACGGAAACCGCGAGCGACGCGGGCGTAGATGCTGAAGTCCGGGCTGACCTCATACAGAGCCGAGATATCCCAGCTTGGCTGAGTGTCCTTCAATTCGACGAAGCGCGGCGCGGTTACCGGGAACATGTCGGTCTTGCCGGTCGCATTTAAAACGCTGCGCACCAGCCGCGTCTGCTTCTTGTCTTCGGTGATGCGGCCGCCAGCGGTGATGGTGAGCGCCGGAGTCACCTGATAACTCGCCTGGCCGAATATCGCCCATGACGTGTTTACATCGTGCAGCCGGACGAAATTGTTCGGGTTATAAGTCGGTTGATTCGGCAGCAGAAAGTAGGTGCGCTGATAGAATTCGGTTACGTCGCGCTGATCGAAATACATGCCGCCGATCTGCCATTTGAACGGGCCGTCGCCGTCGCTGGCGAGACGCAGTTCCTGCGTGAACTGAGTGAGCCCGCGCAGATTGCCCTGGCTCTGCCCGAAGCCGTTGGGTGCGGGCACCGCGGGAGCCACGCTGAACGGAAAGTTTACGCCAGCACCGCCGTCGGTATCACCACGGCTATAACCAAGCGCGCCTTCGACCGCGGTGATCGACGTGAGCGCGACCGGACCGAAGTCATAGTTCATCTTCAGCTGTCCGCCCGAGGTCTTGTAGGCCTGCGGATTGTTCTGCGCTTCGTCGAGCGCGATGCGGTCGCGCGGTTCGGCCGAGATGTCGTTCGAACCCTTCTTCAGCGCGCCACGGTGGAAGATGGTCGAGGTGCCGTCATAATCGCGCTTATGCGCCGAGAGCAGCAGCGAGAAGTCGCTGTCCGGCGTGTAGAGCAACTGGACACGAATGTCCTTTTCGTTGAAGCCACCCATCGCGTTCTTCTTCGGCGATACGGTGCCGTCAGTGCTTGGGAAGGTCGCTGGAGCGACATAGGTGTTGTCGACCCAGTCATCGCGATGCTGGTATAGCGCCGAGATGCGCAGCGAGAGCACGTCACCGGCAATCGGGCCACCGATGCCGCCGTCGAAAGTCACAGTGTTGTAGCTGCCATACGATGCCGAAGCCCGGGCGGAGAATTCATTCGATGGGCGGATCGTATCGAACTTGATGATACCCGCCGTGGTATTGCGGCCGAACAGCGACCCTTGCGGACCGCGCAGCACTTCGACCTGATTGACGTCGAACACCGGGTTCGACTTCAGCACGACATGCTCGAGCACGACATCGTCCTGAATGATCGACACCGGCTGCGACGCGCCGAGGTAGAAATCGATATTGCCGAGACCGCGAATGTAGAAGCGTGGGAAAATACGGCCGGTGGTGGTTTCGGCATACAGGCCGGGAACGCGCCCGGCGAGCGACAGGATGTCCTCACCACCCGTTTGGAAATTGCGCAATTCCTCGCCGCCGACGACTGCAACCGAGAGCGGCACCTTTTGGAGGTTTTCCGAGCGACGCTCGGCGGTGACCACGATGTCCTGGAGACCATCGCCCGACGCTGCTTCCGGTGCGGCGGCGACGGGCGCATCCTGCGCCGACGCGACGCCCGCGCAGAGCAACGCACCGACCGCAGCACCGAGGAACAATGACTTGCGCGCGAAAATGACCTTGGACACTGAAGGACCCCTAACCAGGAAAATGACGGATCGCTAAGGCCCAGACGGCACGCGCGGATACGCCAGCGTGAAAGCCACTTTCATATGGCCTCCCGCAGGACATTACCGTCTCGTGCAGTTGTGAACCTCTCGCTCGATCGAGCCGCTAGGCCGCGATTATGACCTATTCGTGACAGGTCGGTCGTGTAACGAAAGATTGCTGAGAGCGTGGCAATCAAGTCACATCGCAGGGCCAGCGGCGACCCATTCGAGGCTCGACCGCGAAGGCTTCACAGCGCTGTTATCGAACGCAAGAGGCCCGGCGCTCTCGCACCGGGCCTCCCCATCCTCTCCCGAGGAGATGTACCGTTCGCTTATGATGCGAACTGGTTCCCAGTCGCCGTCAGGCGGCGAATTGGTTCATCGTATTGTGCGCGCCGCCCGCTTTCAGCGCAGCCTCACCGGCGAAATACTCCTTGTGATCGTCACCAATGTCGGAGCCCGACATGTTCTGATGCTTCACACAGGCGATGCCCTCGCGGATTTCCTTGCGCTGCACGCCCCTGACGTAACCGAGCATGCCTTGGTCGCCGAAATATTCCTTGGCGAGATTGTCGGTCGACAGTGCCGCGGTGTGATAGGTCGGCAGCGTGATCAGGTGATGGAAGATACCCGCGCGCTTGGCCGAATCCGCCTGGAAAGTTCGGATCCGCTCATCGGCTTCGTCGCCCAGTGTCGTGCCGTCATAATCGACGCTCATCAGCTTGGCGCGATCATAGGCCGACACATCCTTGCCTTCGGCAGCCCAGGCATCGAACACCTGCTGGCGGAAATTCAGCGTCCAGTTGAATGATGGCGAGTTGTTATAGACCAGCTTGGCGTTCGGAATGACCTCGCGGATGCGATCGACCATGCCGGCGATCTGCTCGATATGTGGCTTCTCGGTCTCGATCCACAACAGGTCGGCACCATGCTGCAGCGAATTGATGCAATCGAGTACGCAGCGATCCTCACCAGTGCCGGCGCGGAACTGGAACAGGTTCGACGGCAGGCGCTTCGGACGCAACAGCTTGCCGTCGCGATTGAGAATCACATCGCCGTTACGCGCCGTGCTCGGATCGATCTCCTCGCAATCGAGGAACGAATTATACTGGTCGCCGAGATCGCCCGGTTCCTTGCTCACCGCGATCTGCTTGGTCAGGCCGGCGCCGAGCGAGTCGGTACGCGTGACGATGATGCCGTCCTCGACGCCAAGCTCGAGGAAGGCGTAGCGGCATGCCCGAACCTTCGCCAGAAAGTCCTCATGCGGCACCGTGACTTTGCCGTCCTGATGGCCGCATTGTTTTTCGTCGCTGACCTGGTTCTCGATTTGCAGCGCACACGCGCCCGCCTCGATCATCTTCCTGGCGAGCAGATAGGTCGCCTCGGCATTACCGAAGCCGGCATCGATATCGGCAATGATCGGCACGACGTGCGTCTGGTAATTTTCTACCGCCTGAAGGAGTCGCTGCTCGGCCACTTCGTCACCGGAGTCGCGCGCCGCGTCGATTTCTCGGAACATGCCGCCCAACTCGCGCGCATCGGCCTGACGCAGGAAGGTATAGAGTTCCTCGATCAACGCCGGAACGCTGGTCTTCTCATGCATCGATTGATCGGGCAGCGGACCGAATTCGGAACGCAGCGCGGCGATCATCCAGCCCGACAGATAGAGATAACGACGCTCGGTCGATCCAAAATGCTTCTTGATGCTGATCATCTTCTGCTGAGCGATGAATCCATGCCAGCAGCCCAGCGACTGGGTGTAGTTGGCCGGATCGGCATCATAGGCCGCCATATCCTTGCGCATGATCGCTGCGTTGTAGCGCGCAATATCGAGCCCGGTCTGGAAACGGTTCTGTACCCGCATCCGCGCGACGGCTTCCGCGTCGATCCCGTCCCAGGCGCCGTTCTGGCTTTTGATCAGCTGAGCCGTTTGCGTGATGTGGTTCTGGTAGGTCATGAGGTCTTCCCGCGTCATTGAATGACGCAAAGATAGACAGATTTACATCACACCACAGCGAGATTCGCTGCCCGAACGGGTTTATCTGTCACGCACAGCCAACGTTCTCCGTAATGTTGTAAATATTTTACAGGGAGCAAGCGCCTTAGAACAGACCTGGCACTTCGCGCTGAGCGGTGCTCGGTCGCGTCGGCATAAGCAACTCCCGCTGGCTTTCGGCCGATTGCGCACGCTGGGTGGCCGCGACCGCCGCCGAAATCGGCGTACAGCTTCGCCCGGCGAGGAAGTCGAGCGCCTGGCGCGTCGATGCCTCGCGCGGATCGCCGAGTTGGTAACCGATGTCGTCGGGCGCCTGACAGCTCGCCTCGACCGTGCCCGCAAGGCCGTTATAATAAGCCCCCTGACGCGCCGAATTCTGTATTGCGAAGGCGATTACACGGAAACGATCGTCACACGCGGACCGATCGATCGCAATCTGGCCAACCGGCTTGCCATAAGTGTTGGTGCCGATCAGGCCGGCATTGGCATGGAGGTACGGGATCATTGCATTGATCACGAACTCGCTGGCCGAAGCTGTTCCACCAGTACCGATAAAGGCAATCTTCGCGGGCGCAATCGATTCCGGCTGTGTCATGAAATTACGCGTATCATTTTCGGCCGATTTTTCGGGCCTAAAACTGGTGTAGCCAAGCACGTCCGAGGTCGACCGATTGCGCCCCAGCAAGTCCCCGAACAACTCCGCGATCGAGACCAGGCCGCCGCCATTGTAACGGAGATCGACAATCACCTCGGTCACGCCCTGCGCGCGGAAATTTGCGAAGGCGGTGCGAAGCGCCGGGTCGGCGGTGCTGATGAAAGTGCGGAGATTGACATAGCCGACCTTGCGGCCGCCATCGTTTATCACCTGCGCGCCATAGGTCGGCGATATCGGCTGAATGTCATATTCGGTCTTGGTCAGGGTAACGGTGCGATTGCCCCCCGCGCCCGACAATTGCAGCACGCGCGCCGTGCCCACAGTGTCTGGCCCAAGCGCGTTGACGATGCCGTTGCCCCCTTCGGTCGCGACGATCGCGCTGACCGAGCGAAGATTGGCGGTGGTCGTGCCGATGGCCACGATCTCGGTACCGCGCCCTGCACCGGCAAGCTGGGCCGGGGCATTCTCGAACGCTTCCGCGATGAACAGGCGGTTGGAAGGATCGAAGCCAAGACGGAAGCCGAAACCCGCACTCGACCCCGATGCGTAAAATGCATTTTCTTCGGCAATCGAGGTAAGATAGGTGAAGTATCGATCGCGCCGCTGGCTGCGCGCGCTCGCGGTCAGCGCATCGATATAGGCATCGACCGTGCTATAAGGTGAAGGGTCGAGGCTGGCGGGTAACGTTTCCGGGAAGAGATACCATTCGCGCAGCTGAGCCGCCGCCCAATCCTGCCGATCGCGCAGCGAGCACGTCCCTGCGGTCGGGGTTGGCGTTGATGTGGCCGTCGGCGTGGGTGTCGGCGTCGCGACTGAGGAACCACCCGTAGCCCCGGTGCCACCCCCGCCGCAGGCCGACGCCATCGCAGCCATACCCAGAATTGCGCCAAGCCGATGACGTTTCATGATTTTCTCCCCGATTTCCTCTGACTAGCAGTTTTCCACCGCGTGTCAGTGAGAAATTCGTCATCGCCCCCGGATCGGTTCCAACACTCTCAACGCCAGTCAATCTCCGGCAAAAGTGAAAGCGCTGACGCCACGCTCGCGTTCGTTCATGGCCAGCACCCGCCCATACGGCGGCATCGACCGCTGTGGACAGCCGCTCCGCAAACAGGCGCGGCAACCAAGGCCAATCAGCGCCGCCTCCCCCTGCAGATCGATGCCGCGGGCGACAGCCAATGGTCTCGCATGCTCGGCAGCGACCCCAAGCCCAACGGCGAACTCCGCCGGAACCGCACCATAGCGCCGTCCCTGCGGCGTCACCGTCCGCGCCAAAGTAAGCCAGCGCGTCGCATCTTCCAGCTCGACCAGTTGCACGGCGAGTGTGCCGGGACGATCGAACGCATGGTGCAACCGCCAAAGCGGACAGCGCCCATCGGCTTCCGCCAGCGGCGACCCGCTTGCGCCCGAAAAGCGCTTCGAGGCCTGTCCGGCCCGGTCGATCCGCACCATGAAGAACGGCAAGCCGCGCGCGCCGACCCGCTGCAACGTTGTCAACCGGTGCGCGATCTGTTCGAACCCGACGCCGAAGCGCCGCTGCAACAGCTCGAGATCATAACCGGTCGCCTCACACGCACGCAGGAAGCGGGCATAGGGCATCATCACCGCCGCGGCGAAATAGCCGGTCAGATGACGGCGGTAGAGCCGCTCGGCCGGCCGTTCGGCAAAGCCCGCACCCTTGGCCAGCGCTTCGATCTCACCACGCGCTTCGATCTGCGCGAGTTGATAAGCGGCGGCAAAGGTGCGGGAGGCGGGATCGAGCGTTTCGCTCAACTGCAATTGCCGGGCATGAAGGTCCGTACGGCGTAGCAGGTCCGGCATGACGTCGACCGGCAATACGCGAATGGTCAGCTGGTGCTTGACGCGCAACCGTTCGGCGATCGCGCCATAAAGGTCGCCAGCGCCAAGCCGCAATTCGTCGGCCACGCCTTCGGCCGCACCGTCGAGGTCGGCAAAATGGCCGCGCCATCGCTCGATCTCGCGCCGTACCTCCGCGAACGGATCGACTGCTGCCGCCCCTACAGCCTCGCCGCCCGCCCCGATCCGGTCATAGGCGCGCGCAAAGGCCTCAGCGCCACCAGGCGCGCCGGCCAACCATTCCTCGATCTCGTTACGGTCGATTTCCAGATCGGCGAAGATCGGATCGGCAAGCCGCCGTCGGATCGCGGATTCGCCACCACCCGGCTCGCCAGCCGCCAAGGCGCGTGGATCGAAATCGAACGATTCCGCGAGCTTGACCAATAGCGACGCCGACAAGGGCCGCTGGTTTTTCTCGACCAGATTGAGATAGCTCGGACTGATCGTCAGCACCTCGGACATCGCCGCCTGGGTAAGCCCGGCCTGACGCCGCAACCGCCGCACCGCATGTCCGGCAAAAAGCTTGCGATCCACCATAATCCCGACTCCATGATCCCGCGCCCGGCGCCACCCTGTCATATCTTTACAAGAGCACAAGCGATTGGCCAAGCAACGACCACAACTTGACCTTCGACCCGGGCGGTTAATGCTGGCACATGCCGGTTATTTATACGAATTCCTCCTCGAGCTTGACGATGGCGGTTGAACGGATTGTAAAATCCCCACCGCCCAAGCATCGGTCGTTGAGAGTTTCCTGGGGAGGAAAGGATGCCCGCCGCGTACCATCGCGGCGGGCATTTCCGTTGGCGCTCCCCCCGTCCGGCGCATAAGGCGGACCACCAGCAGGGAGCCGGCAATGTCGACAGTGAAAGAAGGCGGCTCCAATCTGGTCGTCCTGGCCGCGCTCGCCGCCAATCTCGGCATCGCGGTTGCCAAGTTTATCGCGGCGGGCATTTCGGGGTCGTCATCGATGCTGACCGAGGGTTTTCACTCGGTCGTCGACAGTCTCAACCAGATATTGCTGCTCTACGGCCAGCATCGCGGCAAGCGTCCGCCCGATGAGGACCATCCGTTCGGTTATGGTCGCGAGCTTTATTTCTGGGCGTTCGTCGTCGCGATCCTGATCTTCGCGATCGGTGCGGGCATCTCGGTCTATGAGGGTTATGAGCATTTCATTCACCCCGAGGCGCTGTCCAACCCGACGCTCAACTATGTCGTTCTCGGCGTCGCCTTCGCGCTGGAGGGGACATCATGGTTCATCGCGATGCGCGAATTCAACCTAACACGAGGCGAGGTCAGCTGGTGGCAGTCAGTTCGCGCATCGAAGGATCCGGCCGGCTTCATCGTGCTATTCGAGGACAGCGCTGCGCTGGCCGGCCTGATCATTGCCGCTATCGGCATTTGGGCCAGTCATTATTTCAACGATGCGCGGCTCGACGGCATCGCCTCGATAGCGATCGGTGCCGTGCTTGCGCTGGTTGCCGTCCTTCTGGCGCGCGAAGCCAAGGGGCTGCTGATCGGCGAAGGCGCCGACGCCGCGATCGTCGCCAGGGTCCGTGCGATCGTTGACGGTTATCCGCAGGTCACTGCGGTCAATCATGTCCGCACGATCCACACCGCACCCAATTCGATCTTCGTCGCGATCAGCGCCGATTTTTGCGATGCCGTGACGATGGGCGAGGCGGAGACGCTGATCGAACATATCGAGACGGACCTGAAGGCGGCGGAGCCGATGCTGTCGTCAATCTATATCCGCCCGGAAAAGGCCGAGAACGCGCCGCGCATCAAGGTCGAGCCGAAAACGCCCTAACTAACCGGCACGATCTCCACCACGTCGAGCATCGATTCGAAGCGCGGATAGGGCAGCACGATCCGCCAGCGCTTGTCTCCCACCCGCTCGATCAGCCCAGCCATATCGCGATCGGCGTCGCGCCCATAATCGAGCGCGGTGGTCTCATCGCCGATCATCATCGTGCCGAGGAACACGCCGCGCATATCGCTATCGTGAAACGCCAGCCCCACCGGGCGCTGCGATCCGCTGGTCTTATAGAAGCTCGACACTTCGCCTTCGGCGTCGACGCGGCATTCGAACCACGGATAGGCGGTAAAATCGCGTGTCGCCGTACCATTGGAGCCAATCTTGAACACACGGCAGCGATATGCGCCCGATGGCGGCAGAGCGTCGGCCAGGGCACGATCGGGCTCGAACAACTCCCCCTGCGCCGCGAGTGCCTTTGTGTTGCCAGACGCGCGCGCCTTGGTCAGCGCCGCGAGCCAGGCCTGCCGCCAGTTGCGCAACCGATTGCGATCGGCATCGGTCGCCACTTGCCGCCAATCCAACGTCACGGGCGCCGCCGCAGTGGCGGGACGATCGCCCTTGCTACCGCACGCCGTCAGCGCCGCACAAGCGGCCAATCCCAACCCCAATCTCATCATGCAAACGCGACCAGTTTTTTCCGTCCCGGTTTTTCCGGGCCTCTACCGGCCAACGAACCACGTCTGGCGATCCTTGCCAAGCCATAACGGGGCTTGCCAAGCCATATCAGGCATTTACCCGTTCAGAGTTGGGCTCAGGCAGCCGTCCAGCCGCCATCGATCGACAGATTTGCGCCGGTGATCGACTTGGCCGAATCGCCGCACAGGAACAGGGCGAAAGCGGCGACCTGCTCCGGCGTCACGAATTCCTTGGTCGGCTGAGCGTCGAGCAGCACGTCGTTGATCACTTGCTCGCGCGTCAGCCCACGCGCCTTCATCGTGTCGGGAATCTGCCCCTCGACCAGCGGCGTCCAGACATAGCCGGGCGAGATGCAATTGACGGTGATGCCATCGGTCGCGGTTTCCAGCGCGATCGTCTTGGTCAGGCCGGCGATGCCGTGCTTGGCCATCACATAAGCCGATTTGTTGGGCGACGCGACGAGCGAATGGGCCGAGGCGGTCGAGATGATCCGGCCCCATTTCGCCGCTTTCATGTGCGGTACCGCGGCCTGGATCAGATACCAGGCGGAGGTGAGGTTGATTTTGATGATCGCCTCGAACTTGTCGGCCGGAAAATCCTCGATTCTGGCGACGTGTTGGATACCGGCATTGTTGACGACGATATCCGGCCCGCCGACCTCGGCATGGCAACGCGCCACCATCGCCGCGATCTGGTCGGGCTTGGTCATGTCGGCCGCGTCGTAGAGCGCCTTCGCGCCGCTCGTCGCTTCAAGCGCGGCGCGTTCCTTCTCGATCTCCCCCGCATCGCCAAAGCCGTTGATCACGACGCTCGCGCCCTCGGCGGCGAACGCCTTGGCATAGGCAAGCCCGATGCCCGATGTGGACCCAGTAATGATCGCGCTCTTGCCTTTGAGAAACATCGGGAAGCTCCTTCGATTAGATTTATCGCACGGTACAATCGAACGCGGCGCTTTTGCCGGTTTGGATATTTGCCGCGACCAGCCGCGAATTGGCCATCGTTTCGGCCACCGCCTGCTGGCCCGCTTCCCAATGCTCGCGCATGGTCCGCGCGGAGAATTCGAAATCGCGGCTGCCGCCTTCCCACGCATTGGCGCGGTAGATCAGATGGACGAGGTTGACCGGATCCTCCGCCGCTCGCGCGGTCAGAGCGACGACATCGGGATCGTCGTGCATTCCCTCGGGCAGTTTCGCGAGCACCTTGCGCATCGCCTCGCGATCCTGCCGGGTGCGCATCAACTGGGTCGAGATTTCACGCGTGCGGCTGGAAAAGCGGATTTCCTTTTCGCGCGCCATCACGTCCATGATGGTCTTCATCTTGTCCGTCGCGGCGGAGAACAAATCGATCTGGAACACCAGCATCTCAGCGGTCTGATGATCGAGCACGTGCGACAATGGTGTGTTCGAGACCAGGCCACCGTCCCACCACAGGCGGCCATCGATCTCGATCGGTGGCAAGCCCGGCGGCAGCGCGCCCGACGCCATGATATGGCGTGCGTCGATCGTTCGTTCGGTCGTGTCGAAATACTGGAAGTTGCCGCTCTCCACATCAACCGCGCCGACCGACAACCGAACCGGTCCATGGTTGAGCAGATCCCAGTCGATCAGGGCGTCGAGCGTCTCTTTCAGCGGCGCGGAATCGTAGAAACTCATCGCTTCGGGTGTGCCTGGCGTGGCGAATACCGGCGAAACCATGCGTGGACGAAAGAAGCCTGGAACGCCGGTCATCGCAACGAATCCGGCCGACCATTCATGGATGAATTCGCGCAAGTGGTCGTTGGGAAAGATCGGGAAGCTCGGCAACGCGCCTGTCACCGTGTCCCAGAAGGCGCTGAGGCGTTCGACCCGCCGCTCCGGCGGATTACCCGCCACGATCGCGGCATTGACCGCGCCGATCGAAATGCCCGCAACCCAGTCGATCTCGATGGCGTTGTGCGCCAGGCCCTCGATCACCCCGGCCTGATAACTGCCGAGCGCGCCACCGCCTTGTAGGACCAGCGCCACGCAATCGGGCAACGGCAGCGCCTTGGCCTGACGGCGCGGCTTCGGAGCGGGTTCTGTGTCGGCCATCGCCACAGCACATGGGCCGCCAAAGCCGTCGGTTCAACGACAGTTTAATGAAATCGCTGTCACGTTTCACGCAATCGCCGCCCTTACGAAACCATGCCGAAACGGCAAAGTCTTGCAACCACCACGCCGCCCGCGCATTCATGCCGTAACGGCAACGAAGGGGCATTCGCCATGCGGCTCGACGATTTCGATCCCAACATCAATGTCGAGGATCAACGCGGCCAGGGTGGCGGCGGCTTCAACCTTGGCGGCGGTGGTGGCGGTGGACTGCTCCTCGGCCTGATTCCACTGGTATTCAGCCGCTTTGGCTGTGCCGGCGTCGCGGTGCTGGTCGCGGTGATGTTCTTCTTCGGCGGTGGCCTGGGCAGCATATCGCAACTCTCTGCCCCGACCGCGCCGGTCGGCCAGCCACAACCGCGCGTTGCCGATGGTACGGCCACTGCCGCCTGCACCACCGATGCGTCGGCCCGCGCCGCGTGCAATGCGTTCAGCTCGGCCGATGCCACATGGAAGCAATTGCTCGGCAGCGAGTTCCGCGCGCCCAAGCTCGTTTTCTTCGGCGGCGAGGGCCAGTCCGGCTGCGGCGCGGCGCAAAGCGCAATGGGGCCGTTCTATTGCCCGAGCGACCAGGGCATTTATCTCGATACCAGTTTCTTCGCGGAGCTCGCCGACCGCTTTGGGGCAAAGGGCGATTTCGCGCAGAATTACGTCATCGCGCATGAATTCGGCCATCACATCCAAAACCTGCTTGGCACCTCCGACCAAGTCCAGTCGGCAATGCAGCGCAGCAGCCGGACCGAGGGCAACGCGCTCTCGGTCAAGCTCGAGCTGCAAGCGGATTGCTATGCCGGCGTCTGGGCCGCGCGCAATCGCGACCGGATGGATCCGGGCGACCTGGAAGAAGGCCTGACCGCGGCGCAGGCGATCGGCGACGACACGCTGCAGCGTGAGACGCAAGGGCGTGTCGTACCGGACAGCTTTACCCATGGCAGTTCGGCGCAGCGTCAGGCCTGGCTCAAGCGCGGCCTCGACAGCGGCGACCCACGCACCTGCGACACGTTCGGCGGCCCTATCTGAGTTCGGAGTCTGACGTTTCGAATATCCTCGCCCCCTGAAGATCCTCGGTCCCTGACGCAAAAAATCCCTCTCCCGTTCGGGGGAGAGGGAGGAGCGCAAGGCGGTGACGGAGCAAGAGCGGGAAAGGGAAGAACCACTCTCGCCCCGCGCCGTTGCGTGGCTCGCCCCTCCCAGTCGGAGAGGGGCGCCCGATGATCAATAAGTACCCGAAAAGCTTCTGTTCAACACGTGCGGACCCCTGCTGTCATCGATCCGCCCGTCGTCTGCCTTGCCGTCCTGGTCCTCGTTGAAGAACGCCTGATTGCGTTCTTCGTCACGCCAGTGCGACTTGGCCTGTTCGGCGGTCTTGCGCACCCTGATCTTGTCGTCGACGCTGTCGATCCAGCGCGACGGAATCGAATGGTGACGACCGCCGGCATCCTGATCATTCTTGGTCAGCACGATGCGATCACCGCGTACCTTGTCGACCGTCCCGATATGCTCGTCGTCGGAACCGACCACTTCCATATGCTCGGCCACCTTCGACAATGACGAACGCTGTGTCTGGCGTTCGTTGCGCCAGGTGCCGAACTCATTCTCGAACTTCGAACGATTTTCCTGGCGATATTCATGATAGTCGCGATCGAGCGCGTCGATCTGGCTGCGACGCCAATTGTGATAATCGTCGTCGCGCGCATAGGGGCTGGTCCAGTTGCCACCCTGACGCTCGTCATAGCGCGAGTCGAGTTCGCGGCGACGCTCCGCTTCCTCATCGCCGAACCAGGAGCGAACCTCATCGCCAGCCCGGTTGAAGAAACCGCGTTCCTCATAGTCATAACCCTGGGGCTGACGGCCATAGCCCTGGCGCCCATAGCCTTGGCCCCCATAGCCTTGGCCATTGTCGCCTCGATCACGGCCATAATCGTGCGGTTGATCGGTTTCGGTGAAGCGATGCCCGTCGGAGGCGTAGCTGCCCTGGAAACCATGATCGCGCCGGTAGGCGCGCTGGCCATAAGGCTGTTGGCGATAGCCCGATTGGCTCCCGGATTGTCCAGCATAACGCTGCTCGCGCTCGGCATAGCGGGAATGGCCATATTCGCGCGGACCGTAGTGATCGTCGTCGCGGCCATATTCGCCTGCTGCGGCATAATCGCGCGCGCTGGAATAAGCGCCGCCGCGGTCGAAACCATAACCGCGATCGGTATCCTGCGGGTCGCGGGCGCCGTAATATTCGCCCTGCTGCCCTGCGATGCGAGGATTGCGTTGATAACCCATGACAAGTCCTTTCAGATGATCGTCCTGCGGGCGTCGGGCACATCGTCTTGCGTGACCGTTCGCATGTAAGAAAGGACTGAAAGAACCTTTTGTTCCGGTACTTGGCGGGGCCGCTTCACACATCGTCGCCCGCGTCGTGCGGCTCGGCGCATTGGCGCTTATGATGGTGGCGGGAGAGCCGGTTGCATCCCGGAAAAAGCCTCGCTAGAGGCGATATTTCCTGCCCCAATTCCCGACCGGGGCCGGGTGGAGCGGGGCTGTAGCTCAGATGGGAGAGCGCTGCAATCGCACTGCAGAGGTCAGGGGTTCGATTCCCCTCAGCTCCACCATTCAAGCGGAAATTTGGCCGACTGGCGGGGTTCCACCAAATCGGCCAGTTCTCGCACCGGCAGGCGGCTTTTGACGGCAGCCTAATGCCGACACGGCGCGACCGCGCTAAGCGAAAGTCTCAGCGAGACTTTCGATACCGTCGTCCTTCGGATCCTCGCCGAAGCGGTTCGGGCCATGCGTCCCGTCGGTGCAGTCCCAGACGAAGATCATGAGGCCGATGATTGCGAACGCAAGCAACGCAATGCCGCTGATCACCAGGATGGCGGCGCTCTGGCCGTAACCGGAAAACAGCAATGCCAGCACGATCAGCACCGGAAATGCCCAGGACAGAAGCCACCAGCCGCTACGGTCCACATCGTGAAGGCGCCGTACACTGACCGCAATCCCCGGGATGATCGTCAACACCGTGAATATGTTCGACAATATGCCGCCGGATATCAGCGCATTGTAGATCGCGGTCGCCGGCGGCTCGTTGGCGACGGGCGCGGCGTCGCCGCCAAGTCCAAGCATCGTATCGACGAAACCCAGCACGAAGCCCATCACGAACACGAACAAGGTCCACATCCAGTATTCCTTGCGCCGCGAACGGCCGCTGAACTGAAAATATTTCCTGAGCGGCAGGATCATCCATTCCATATGATCTTTCCCCCTATTTGCCCTTTTCGGCATCATTCGGTGACGAAGCGCGGAACGGTCGCGCCCCGCGCGCCATAGGCGCTGTGCATGTCGGTTTTCCCCGTCCGGCAGGCCGCCGGACGGGGCAAGTCACGATGTTACGCAAACATATCTTACGCAAACGTATCCGCGAGCGTTTCGACGCTGTCTTCCTTCGGATCCTCGCCGAACCGGTTCGGGCCCTTGGTGCCGTTCATGCAATACCAGACGAGCAGGACAATCGCGGTGACGAAACCGACGAACATCGCGATCCCGCCAAGGATCGCCAGAAAGCCGCCACCGCCCATCGCGCCAGCGAAGAGCATGATCGCGCCGAGCAGATAAGGCAGGACCGGCGCGAGGAGCCACCAGCCGCTGCGATCGGTATCATGCAGGCGCCGGACACTGACCGCGATCCCCGGAATCAGCGTGGCCAGCGCGAAGATGCTGGCCAGGACCCCGCCGGACACATACCCGCCGACGCTCGCGCCCGCGCCGTACGGATTGGCGCCACTGCTCGGGCTGAACGAACTGCGCCCGCCCAGGCCAAGCGCCGAATCGAGAATGCTCAACACGACATAGGCGATCACGACAAACAGCACCCACATCCAATATTCCTTGCGCCGCGAACGGCCGCTGAACTGGAAGTATTTCTTGAGCGGCAGGATCATCCATTCCATGTCGTTTCCCCTTTTTGCCCTTCTCCATTTCATCGACGGCAAGATGCCGGCGATGAAAATGCCATGGACGTAACGGTCAGAGCAGCATCCGTCGCGGCCTCGTCTTGCGTCTCGTGCCCCAGCACGAAAGGTCAGCCTAGCGCATCGCCGCCGGTGTACAAGTCGGCTTCGCTACGTCGGCCCCAGAGCGCTTGGCCAGCGCGCCTAATTTGTGGGACACTATACTTATCTCACGACCTCCAAAGGCAGGAGCACGCTCAAAAATACACTTAAGTAGTTGATAAATATATATTTATTTGTCCGAGAATTGCTCGATAGCGCTCGTCAGGCACACTAAAGATATACAACAACCGGTGTCCCATATCTCCCCCGCTTTTCATCGCGCACCTCGATTCAAACCCATCGCAACCCGCACTATCGCGGCAAGCATGGAAACCCGACCCTCAACCTTCAAACCGCTTATGTCCGCCAGGCGAAAGAGCTTTACGCCGAGGGACTCACCGATCGCGAGCTTGCCGAGGCGTTCGGCGTCTCGCACAGCACAATCTTTCGCTGGCGCGCCGTCTACTCGGAGTTTGCCGAGGCGACGAAGCTAGGCAAATCCGTTGCCGACGACCGTGTCGAACGCGCGCTGTACGAGCGCGCGATCGGTTATGAGGAGGAAGCGGTGCGCGTCTATCTGCCGGCCGGCGCAGCAGAACCGGTGATCGTGGGCTACAAGCGCGAAGTCCGCGCTGATGTCACCGCCGCGCACCAATGGCTGCGCGCACGCCGCCCCGGAATCTGGGCTCCCCCCTTGCCGCCGCCTGAGGAGGAGAAAAATATCGCCGAGGAAATCCGCAAGGCAATGGAGCGGGTCGACAGAATCGCAGGGTCTGGACTTCGTCAAGCACCGCACCATCATGCGCTGGAATAACCGCGCAGCCGGCGCGCTCTTAATTTCGCGGCGCCTGCCGCCGATAGCTCAGCGCTTCCGCGATATGGATCCGCCCAACCCCCTCGCTCCCCGCCAGATCGGCAATGGTGCGCGCAACGCGCAGGATACGGGTATAGCCGCGTGCGGACAGGCGCATCGCTTCCGACGCCTGAGCAAGCAGCTTGCGGCCGGGCTCATCGGGCGTCGCGACAGCCTCCATCAGCGTGCCGTCGATCTCGGCATTGGTGCGCACCGGATGGTCGGCGTAACGCACTGCCTGAACCGCGCGGGCGGCGGCAACGCGCGCGCGGACTTCGGCCGATCCTTCGGCCGGCGGCGGCAGGACAAGGTCGGCGGCGCTCACCGCCTGGACATCGACATGCAGGTCGATACGGTCGAGCAGCGGGCCAGAGACCTTGGCCTGATAGTCCGACGCGCAACGCGGCGCGCGCGAACACGCCAGCGACGCGTCGCCGAGATGACCGCAACGGCACGGATTCATCGCCGCGACCAGCTGGACGCGCGCCGGAAAGGTCACATGGGCATTGGCGCGCGCCACGCTGACCGAGCCGGTTTCGAGCGGCTGGCGCAGCGAATCGAGCACCGCGCGCTGGAATTCGGGCAGCTCGTCGAGGAACAGCACACCGAGATGCGCAAGGCTGACTTCGCCCGGTTTTACCTTGAGTCCGCCGCCGACCAAAGCCGCCATCGACGCCGAATGATACGGCGCGCGGAATGGCCGGGTGCGGGTCAGCCGCCCGCCGTTCAGCGTGCCGGCGACGCTCGCCACCATCGACACTTCCAGCGCTTCCGGCATTATGTAGTAAACGCACCAAGGCGATGACCGACGCCCTTACTCCCGAGGGCGAACGTATCGCAAACGGTGGTGTTGCTCCTAACGCCGCTCCAAAAGGAGCATAGAGCGTGTCTATTTTTTTTGCGGTGCTGCTGGCGCTAGGTGGAATGTCTAGTGCCGGGAATGAAGCTAAAGGAAGGCTTGGTCCCCTTGGTCTCGAAGGCACTGCTAAACGTATGGGACTGGCGGAACACGTCTTCGTAACGTCCAAGCACCTCGTATCGGGCTCCGCCACCTACTTCATCGGAGGTCATGCTCCGCCAGAATTCCTCAGGGGCGCTGCTGTTGATCACGCAAGTAAATTTAACGAGGGGAGAAATAACGGCGACATCAACGGTCTCGGTGGAGGTCGAAAATTCAGAGCGGAAGTTAGTAAGTCGCCCAGTGACGATAATGACGACATTATTAGCTGGGGTGTTGCCGAAGTTCCGCAGAACGAGTTTGACGCTATATTTCGTTTCTGTAGGTCTGTCCTTATCTCGTTTACCCTTAGCGATTGTTATGCAATCGATGTCCAAATAAGCCCGAAGCTGGCGTTTCGCCGTATCGCGCGCGATCCAGTTCGAGTGAAAGGCCAGACCGATGGCGGCCAAGACACCAAGGAAGCTGAGGCCTCCGAACCATCCGGCAAAAGCTGCCCACCAAGCGGCCTTTTCGGCGGCGTCGGCTGCCTTCCACTGAGCGCACAGCTCGTCATTGCTCTTGTATTCGGCGGGGCCGCAGGGCTGGCGTTCTGGCGGGCGTTGCGCCCGTTCGGTCTGTTGATGATAAGCCGCGGCGACATTCGAACGAGCATCGCCTACACGGGGGTCAGCTTGGGATTGTTGGCCATTAGTGGCTGGATATGGATGCTGGGCGCCTAGAATCAGCCATCCGACAGCCGTAATGATGATGCGCCGATAGCCTCTAGGCATTGGATCAAGAACACCGCTGTAAATTTGCCCCGCGCCAGCTTGTTCCTGATGTTCGGCTCTGAGTCCACTACCCCGATTGCCGCCAGCTTTTCGACAAGCTGCGCATAAGTGACGTTCCGGCGCTTCAACTCAGCCTTGAGCAGGCCTTTCACTTTCGCTTCCCAAACTGTATCTGACATCAAAAGCACTCCGTTCGTCGCAAATGCCATCATACGCGATACATTAGCCATTGCCAAGAGTGCATGATTGCCACTATATCCGATGCATAAGCACTGGATACGATGACATGCAACACTTCCTCCTTTCCGCAGCGGCCCGCACTCTCAGCCTCAAGGCTGTTTTCAAGATGGGCGAAGATGCGGCTTACGAGGCGTTCCGCCAGATGCGCTGGCCGGACGGTGAAGCATCGTGCCCGCGTTGCGGTTGCTGCGAAACCTACAGCATCACGACCCGCAAGCGTTTCAAGTGCGTTGCCTGCTATCACCAGTTCAGCGTCACCAGCGGCACGATCTTCGCCAGCCGCAAGCTGAGCTACACCGACCTGCTCGCCGCGATCGTCATCTTCGTAAATGGTGCCAAGGGCGTTTCCGCGCTCCAGGTTTCGCGCGATCTCGACGTTCAGTACAAGACCGCCTTCGTCCTCTCGCACAAGCTGCGCGAGGCAATGCAGCTTGAAGCGCAGGGTCGCGTTCTGGATGGCGTCGTAGAGGTCGATGGCGCGTACTTCGGCGGCTATGTGAAGCCAGCCAACATCAAATCAGAGCGCGCCGATCGCCGCCTTCGCATGGCGCAGTCGGGCAAGCGCCAGTCGGTCGTCGTGATGCGCGAGCGGAACGGCGACACGAACACGATGGTTGGCAAGTCAGAAGCCGCTGGCGTTGCCGCCGTGGTCGCAACCGTCGCGCTCGGCACGATCATCCACGCCGACGAAGCTTCGCATTGGGACGCGCTGCACGGTCGCTATGAAGCCAAGCGGATCAACCATAGCAAGGCGTACTCGCTCGACGGCGCTTGCACCAATCAGGCTGAGAGCTTCTTTAGCCGCCTGCGCCGCGCAGAGGTTGGTGTTCATCACCATATCGCAGGCCCGTACCTGAACGCCTATGCCGGTGAGATGGCATGGCGAGAGGATAACCGCCGCGAAGCAAACGGGTCGCAGGCCGCGATGGTCACGCGCGCTGCAATGGTATCGCCGGTGTCGCGCAAGTGGGCGGGGTATTGGCAGCGGGCGGCCTAAGGAAGTCCGGCAAGATTATTGATTATCAAATTCCGCTGATTAGGGGTCAGGGTCCTTGGGGCCTGATCAGCAATGAACTGAGAAATTCTCTCGGCCAAGGGCTGCTCCCCCGACAGCCCCAAATTACCCCTTATAAAATCGTACAACGTAGAAGGGACCGGCCCGTTCGGCATCGCAACAAACGTATCCGCCACGATCGGGCGGCCATACGTATTGAGATGCTTCTTTTCTGCGAAGAAAAGGACCTTGGAAGCGTAAAAAACCGTGATGCCCGGCCACTGCGTCGCAATGTAAGCCAGCGCCTCAGTGCCTTTCCGCTCATCAAACTGAAAACGGAGTGCCATGACTGAGATATAGGAGCAGGAGGGGAAGTTGTCACCACCTATCGCGCTAGCGTCCATAATTGCCAAAACCCAGCCTCGCCCTCAGAAGACGTTGTTACCCCCAAATCGCGCTGGCGCCGCAAGGCGCAAGCGACCCTACGTCCCATAGAATTGAGCATGCTTGAATCGGCCGCAAGCCCGCGCTCGACAATCAGGCGCTCGCCTATCTCGCGCGTGGTCATGGGCTGGCGAGCGGTGCGCAGAATATCCAGCACCATCCGCGTCATTTCGCCGCGCTTGCTCCAATCCGCAGGCGGACGGAACGCCTTGGGCCTGATCGCCTCTACGGCTGTGTCAGGCGCGACAATCCGCAGGGTGGCGTCGATATGCATCAGATCCTGCACCAGCTTGGCCAGCGCATCCTGTGCCCGTTCTATCTCGCCTGCCAGCGCCGCACGCTTCGCTACGAGGCCCGTTACCATATAGTCTGTCATACGGCAGCATACGCATCGGAGACGATTATGTCTGTACTGCGCTTGGTGCAATTGCTACATAATGCCGAGCGCTTCCGCCGGGTCGAGCGGCGGCAGGATGCCGGGCAGGCACGCCGCCATCAGCGACTTGCCCGCGCCCGGCGGGCCGACCATCACCAGATTGTGCCCGCCCGCCGCCGCGATCTCCAGCGCTCGCTTGGCCGTCTCTTGTCCCTTCACCTGGGCAAGGTCGGGGCCGAAAGCCTCCTCTTCCGCTTCGCCCGGTTGCGCTGCCGGAATCAGGCCATGTCCTTTGAAATGATTAAGCAGCGACAGGATGTCGGGCGCGGCGACCACCTGGATCGATCCCGCCCAAGCCGCTTCCGCACCTTGCGACGCCGGACAGATCAGTCCCTTGCCGATCTCCGACGCATGCAGCGCGGCGAGCAATACGCCCGGCGACGGTCCGATCCGTGCGTCGAGCCCGAGTTCGCCGACCACGACATAATCGGCCAGCGTCTCGGCATCGACCACGCCCATCGCACCAAGCAGTGCGAGCGCGATGGCCAGGTCGAAATGCGACCCTTCCTTGGGCAGGTCGGCGGGCGACATGTTGACGACGATGCGCTTGGGCGGCAGCGACAGGCCCATCGCGGCGATCGCGCCACGCACGCGCTCACGGCTTTCCGCCACCGCCTTGTCGCCCAGCCCGACGACATGAAAGGCGGGTAACCCCGGGATCAGCTGTACCTGAACCTCGACCGCACGCGCCTCAAGCCCAAGATACGCGACCGTCGATACGACCGAAACCATCCACCCCTCCCCGCAATCGCCGCCCTTGGTAACGGCTTTGCGGCGAAGCGGAACAAAAAAGCATCCGAACGGGACGCGATTGGCGGATTGGCGTCGTCACGAGAGCATCGGTTCGGACGGAATCCCCCGCCGGAGGTAGTTCTACTCGAACCAAACCCGCACTACGCGAACGCCCGCGCTCTGGTGGGTCGGTCCGCCGCCGCGACTACCAGCAACAACACCATCAACGCCACGCTGTATTCGGAGCCGCCAGTGCCATGTTCGCCGACGAACCACCCTTGCTGATAATGGATCAGCACAATGCCGGTACCCGCGATCGCGAACAACGGCACTACCGTCCAGCGGATGTAAAGGCCAAGGATCAGCATCGTGCCGGCGATCAACTCGGTCAGCGTGATCAGCCAGACGATGGTCACACCCTGTGGAAAGCCGGCATTTTCCATGAAGGCGCCGAAACGCGGGATCGTCCCGTTGGAAATCCGCACCACGGCATGCGCCATAAAGAAGACCGCGGTCATGATCCGCGTGAGGACGAGCGCCTGAGACAGCCTGATAAAAGGAAAATTGCTCATCGTCATTTGCTGTCAGATATGGACCGGCCCCGCAATAGTCGCGAAAGCCGTCTACGATGGTGTCTTGCAAGGGCAATACAGCGGTCCCATATCACCATCATGACCGACGCCAATCCTCGCAACGCCATGCTGCGCACCGGCCTGTTCTCGCTCGGTGTCGCGCTGGTCGTCGCCGCGCCAGTGGTCGGGCTGGTGCCCGGCCCGGGCGGTGTGGTCGTGTTCGCCGCGGGCCTTGCCTTGATGCTGCGCAACTCGCATTGGGCGAAGCGGCAGTTCGTCGGTGCAAAGAGGCGCTGGCCCAAGGCTGGCGATCTCGCCGATCGCGGCCTGCGCCGGGCGAGCAGCGCACGCCGCCGATCGCGCGCCGAACAGGACGCTCTGCGTTGACTTGTGACACGGCTTTGCCTATGGGCACCGCCTTCAAGGCCGTCCCTGTGGCGGCCCTTTTATATTCAGAATACCCTCCGGGTTTAGAATTTTAGGGAATGACCGATGAAGCGGACCTTTCAACCGAGCAACCTCGTGCGCGCCCGTCGTCACGGTTTCCGCTCGCGCATGGCGACCCCGGGCGGCCGCAACGTGATCCGCGCTCGCCGCAATCGCGGCCGCAAGAAGCTGTCGGCCTGACAATAGATGCTGGCGACGCTGGAGTGAAAACTCTGGCGATTCGCCGCGATTTCCTCGCGGCGAACGCTGGCAGACGCGCACCGATGCCGGGATTCGTCCTGCTCGTGCGCGATCGCGACGACGGCGACGCGACGATGCGAATCGGCTACACCGTCACCAAGAAAATCGGCAACGCCGTGGTCCGCAACCGCATGAAGCGGCGCTTGCGTGCCCTGGCCCGCGATCTTCTTCCCGAATCGGGCATTCGCGGCGCCGACCATGTCCTGATCGGACGCAATGGCGGCATCGAACGCGACTTCGCCCAGCTTCGCACCGACCTCGGCAAGGCTCTCGCAAAGATAAAGCGATGATCGCCAAGTTGCTCATCGGGCTGGCGCGTGCCTGGCAGATCGGTCCTTCGGCGATTCTGCCGCCGACCTGCCGCTACGCCCCTTCCTGTTCGGCCTATGCAATCGAGGCGCTTCGCCGCTATGGCGCGCTGAAGGGCGGGTGGCTGGCGGCACGGCGGATTTCGCGGTGCCATCCCTGGGGCGGGTCCGGTTATGACCCCGTTCCTTGAACTGACCACAGAACAACACCCCAACATGATCGGGATCCAGGCGCGGTGAACAACGACAACAAGAACTTCATCCTGTTCGCGGTGATCGCGGCGGTGATCCTGTTCGGCTCGCAATTCCTGCAGAGCCACTTCTTCCCCGCGGCCAACCCGCCGGTCACCAAGATCGAGGCCGGCCAGACCAAGGTCGTGCCTAACCCCGGCGCGGACCCCGCCGCCGATGGCGCCGCCGCCGTGCGCAGTCGCAATGTCGTACTCGCCGAGACGCCGCGCGTGCGCATCGATACGCCCAAGCTACACGGATCGGTCAACTTGAGGGGCGCTCGGATCGATGACCTGGTGCTGGTCACGTACAAAGAGACCATCGATAAAAATTCGCAGCCGATTCGCCTGCTTTCGCCGGTTGGCAGCTCGGCCAACTATTTCGCCGAGTTCGGCTGGGCCGGCGGCAAGATTATCGCACCTAATAAAGACACCTTATGGGCCTCCAATCGAGCAGATTTGAAACCCAATCAACCTGTCACGCTAAGCTGGAAGAGTCCGCAAGGGCTGATCTTTCAGATCATCATTAGCGTCGACCAAAACTATATGTTCTCGATCGTTCAAAAAGTAGGAAATGCTGGAGCTATCCCCGTCTCGATCCGCTCTTATGGCATCGTCTCGCGTCTGGGGATAACACAAGATGCTGATACCTGGACCAATCACATCGGTCCGATTGGAGTCTTTGGCTCGGGCGCGAACTACGACATTGGTTATGCCAATCTTACCGGTCAGGAGCCCAGCTTCTTTGGAAAAATATTCGGAAGCACCGCAAAAGCTGGTGAAAATTACTTCGATACGACCGGGGGCTGGCTCGGCTTCGGCGACAAATATTGGCTGACCGCTCTAGTCCCGAATCAGAATAATGCTGTTCACTCCGGCTTTCCAGCTTCTAATGGTAAAACATATCAGGCCAACTACACTACAAAGGAAATTGAGTTAAATCCGGGTAAAATTCTCACGCAAAGCGCGCACTTCTTTGCCGGCGCCAAAGAAGTGCGCCTTACCGATGACTATGAAAAAAGCTTGGGTATTAAGAATTTTGACAAGGCGATCGACTGGGGTTGGTTCCGCATCGTCGAGAAGCCGATCTTCTACTACCTCGACTGGCTATTTCGTATGGTCGGCAATTTCGGCGTCGCGATCATCCTGCTGACGGTCACGATCCGCGGCCTGATGTTCCCGATCGCACAGCGCCAGTTCGCCTCGATGGCGTCGATGCGCGCACTGCAGCCCAAGATGAAGGCGCTGCAGGAACGCTATAAGGATGACAAGCCGCGCCAGCAGCAGGAGATCATGGCGCTGTACAAGACGGAGAAGGTCAATCCGCTCGCCGGATGCCTGCCGACCTTCCTGCAGATCCCGATCTTCTACGCGCTCTACAAGGTGCTGCTGCTGACCATCGAAATGCGTCACCAGCCGTTCGTGCTGTGGATCAAGGATTTGTCGGCGCACGATCCGCTGACGCCGCTCAACCTGTTCGGTTATCTCGCCTTCACGCCGCCGGCGTTCCTGGCGATCGGCGTTATCCCGATCCTGCTCGGCATCTCGATGTACTTCCAGTTCAAGCTCAACCCGGCGCCGATGGACGAGACACAGAAGCAGGTCTTTGCGATCATGCCATGGGTGCTGATGTTCGTGATGGCGCCGTTCGCGGTTGGCCTGCAGGTCTACTGGATCACGTCGAACGTGCTGACGATCCTGCAGCAGAAGCTGCTCTATTCGCGGCATCCGGCGTTGAAGGAGGCGGTGGTCAAGTGACCCCAGAACCTGAAACCGGCGCCTTCGACCCCGAACTGATCGAGACCGCGCGCAAGACCTTTGCGGGTCCGGTCGCGTTCCTGAAGTCTGCGCCAACGCTGCAGTTCATTCCGGACGCGACCGTGCCCGAGGTCGCGTTCGCGGGACGCTCGAATGTCGGCAAGTCGTCGCTGCTCAACGCGCTGACCGGACGCAACGCGCTCGCCCGCACGTCGAACACACCGGGGCGGACGCAGGAGCTGAACTTCTTCGATGTCGGCGAACCGCTCGCCTTCCGTCTGGTCGACATGCCCGGCTATGGCTTTGCCAAGGCGCCGAAGGACATGGTCAAGAAATGGCGTTTCCTGGTCAACGACTTCCTGCGCGGCCGGCAGGAGCTGAAGCGCGCGCTGGTCCTGATCGACGCGCGCCACGGCATCAAGGAAGTCGATCGCGAGATCATGGAGATGCTCGACAAGGCGGCGGTGAGCTATCGCCTGGTTCTGACCAAGGCGGACAAGATCAAGCCGACCGAACTCGCCGAGGTCGCCGCCAGAACCGCGGAAGAGGTACGCAAGCGCCCGGCGGCGCATCCCGATATCCTCGAGACATCGAGCGAAACGGGTCTGGGCATCCCCGAACTGCGTGCCGCGGTGCTGGAAGCGATCGGCTGAGCTTGCCTTTTGATTGAGACGGCGATGATGCGGTCACCCTTGATCAGCACGTTCTCGATCGGCGCCGGCGCACCGGTACCGTCGAATACACGAGCGCCGCGGATCAGGGTCGCGTGCCGCACCAACGCCGGCGACCGCCGCGACCAGCGCCATCGTGTTGCGCAGCCAGGTCAGGGGAGCGATTCCTTGCGCATCAGCGTCTGCGCCAGGAACGCATCGGTCGCACGATAGCTGGCCAGCCAGTTGGCGTAGCGCTGGAATGCATGACGTTCGTCGGGAAAGGTGAGCGAGCGGAACGGGATCCGGCGCGCGGTCAGTTCGCGCACCAGCAGCACCGACTGGGCGAAATCGACATTCTTGTCATCATCGCCATGGATCACCAGCACCGGCGAGCGCCACTGGTCGATCGCGCCCATTGGCGACGAACTCCATTGCAGCTGGCGCGCGGCCGCCTGCGCATCAGGCGAGAGATTATTCTCGCCCGAGCGCAGCATGGTGTGCACACCGTGGAAATCCACGCCGGCAGCGAACAGGTCGCTGTTCCGCGCCAATGCCAGCGCGGTCAGATAACCGCCCCAGCTGCCGCCCCAAATGCCGATCCGCGCCGGGTCAACGTGAGGCTGCGCGGCGAGCCAGCGCCCAGCGGCGAGGATATCGCGATATTCCGACGCCCCGCCGCGACCGGTGTCGGCAGCGTTGCGAAACGCGCTGCCATAACCCGTGCCGCTGCGATAATTGACCGCGAGCACATCATAGCCCTGCGCAGCGAAATGCTGGTTGAGGATATAGGCGTTGGAATAATAGCCGCTGGGATGGAAGCCGAGCAGCATCTGCCGCCGCGGCCCGCCATGCGCGAAGATCAGGGCGGAATGTTTGCCCGGGCCGCGGGCACGAAACAGCTGCGCATGGACTTCCACGCCGTCCGCTGCCTTGAACAGCACCGGTTCGGGCGTGACGAAACCATGTGCTTCGACCCTCTTCCCCAGCGGCGTCAGCGTGCGGCCCGCCAGCACGGGGTGCGCGGGGTGTGTCGTGTCGGTCGCGATCGCCGCCAGCGTATCACCGCCTAAAGTCGGAAAACTTTCGATCCCCGATCCCTGCGTCACACGGATCGGCGCGCCGCCGGAAAGCGGCACGCGCCAGATATGCCTGCGATCGATGTCGCCCGCATTGGCGGCATAAATCAGCGACCGCCCGTCCCTGCCGAGCAGGAAGCTCTGCACTTCGAACGCGCCCGGGGTCAGGTCACGCGGTTCGCCGCCCTTTGCCGCGTCGATCGCGAATGGGTGCACCCAGCCATTTCGCTCCCAGGGGAAGACAAGCTGTCCGTCCGCGCCCCAGAACAGGTTGCGGCTGCGCGTGCCATAAAAGCGCGCGCCCTCGCCCGCGGGCGCGCTCCAGACCACGCGCGACACGCCACTCGCGGCATCGGCGACGCGGAGTGACCAGTAAGGGCCGCTTTGCGCCGCCGCGCCTGCGGGCGGGTCGACGTTGTGGATGAAGGCGACCTGCTTGCCATCGGGCGAGAAGACCGGCTCGACCGAGGACCCGAATGACGGATCGAGATAGCGGATCGAGGTGCCGGCGATGTCGAGCAGGCCGACAAAACTATGGTCGTCGCGATCGTCGACGAACAGCAATCGCGTGCCATCCGGCGACCATTGTAGCCGCGACACTTGCCCCGCGACGCTCGCCAATTGACGCGGTTTTGTCCCGTCCCAGAGCCAGATCGCACCCTTGCGAGTATAAGCGACGCGGGTGCCGTCTGGGGTGAATACCGGAGAATGCCCCTCGCCCACCGCGACCGGCGCGGCACCGTCAGCGTTGCCGACAAAGACCAGCTGTTTTGGCAGCGTGGTCGCGGCGTTTGTGTTGGGGATCGAGCCGTCGGGAAATTCCTCGTCGCCGCCGCGCACAAAGGCGATGCCCGTGCCATCGCCGTTGAGCGCGACATCGTACAACTGCTGCCCGTCATCCCCGGCAAAGGCGGTGACCTGCCGAGCGGGTTTGCCGCGATCGGCGATCCAGACATTGCGCACGCCCGCTTCATTCTCGACCCAGGCGAAACGCGTCGCGTCGCGCGCGCCGGTCAGGTCGCCAGCCACGGGCAGCGCCAGCGCGACCGCCAGATCGTCGGGTTTGGTCGAGGCGCTTGTCAGCGCGAACGCGACCGCACACGCGATCAGTCGAAAAGCCGTTTGCCATGCCATATCGCCTGTTGTGACCCGCACGCACCCCGCCGACAAGCGCGGAACGCCGCGGCTATGCGCATCGGTTATGGCCACGCCAACGCTCTGTATGAGCGGTACCCGGTTGTTCCGCGCGCCATTCCTTCTAGGCTTCAATCATGACGCCATCGAAACTGACCGCCGCCATTCTGGTCCTGACGCTCGCCTCGCCGCTTGCTGCGCAGGACGCGCAGTCGCTCAAGAAGCGCGTCGAAACGGCGCTGGCCGAAGCGGCGCCTGGCACGCGGTTCGGGCTGGTCGTCACGACCGAAGACGGGCGCGAGATCGTCGCGATCAATCCCGACCAGCGCTTCATTCCCGCTTCGAACACCAAGATCTTCACCACCGCCGCCGCCTTCGCGACACTGAGTGGCCTCGACCAGCCCGATACGGATGGCGGCACCGCGGTGCGGCTCGATCGGGCGGGCAAGACTGTGCCTGACATAGTACTCGAAGGTCGTGGCGATGCGCGGCTGTCCAATGCGACCGATTGCGCCGCCGACTGCCTCGCCACGCTGGCCGATGCGGTCGCTGCCAAGGCGCGCGTGGTGCATGACGTGATTGGCGACGACAGCATCTATCCCGACCAGCGCTGGGGTCCGGGGATGAGCTGGAACAACATCCCGACGCGCTCGGGCACGGCCACATCGGCACTGACGCTCGACGATAATGAGCTGCCATTGCAGGTAACGCCGGGTGCAGTCGGTGCGGCACCGCGGCTCGACCTGCCACCCTATTATACCGTCGACAACCGCGCCGTGACGGTGGCCAAGGGCAAGACAGACCTGCAATTCGACCGCGCCCCGAATGGCACGCTGCTGCGCCTGAGCGGCACGATCCTGGCCGATGCGAAGCCCGAATTGCTGCGCCTCGGTATCGACGATCCGGCGCACTATACCGCCTGGACATTCAAACGCTTGCTTGAGGCGCGTGGCGTGCGGGTTACGGGCGCGGTGATGGCGCGGCATCGCCCGCTCGGCCCGACCGACGACCCGGCGATACGCCAGGGTGCGCCGGCGCCGCAGCCGCCACGCGAGCTGCCGCTTGCCCAGCTCACCCCGCTACCGCTGATCCAGGACCTGACGCTGATCAACAAGGTCAGCCAGAACCTCCATGCCGAACTGATGTTGCGCCGGGTCGGCCATCGCGCCGGCAGCGGATCGATCGCCGATGGCGCCGCCGAAGTGCGCGCGATGCTGGAGCGCGCCGGTGTGCCGCGCACCGCTTATGATTTCTCCGACGGCTCCGGCATGTCGAGCTACAATCGCGTCGCGCCGCGCGGTGTAACGATCCTGCTGCGCTGGATCGCGAGCCAACCCTGGGGTGTGGCATTTCGCGAAACGCTGCCGATCGGCGGCGTGGACGGAACCTTGTCCAAGCGCTTCAACGGCACGATGCTCGAACGTAAATTGTTCGCCAAGACCGGCACGCTCAACGCAAGTTCTGCGCTTTCGGGCTATATGACCGGCAAGAGCGGGCGGACGCTGATCTTCTCGGCCTATGCCAATGACATGCCCGACGGGACCAGCGCGACCAAGCTGGTGGATCGCGCGTTGGAGCTTATCGCGGCGGAGAATTGAGTGCCAGAGGCCATCGCTGCGGCGACCCTGTTTTCCGACGCTAAGAAAGAGCGCGCCGGTACAAGTCCGGCAAGGGACCATATGCCCGGTCCCGTGCGATGGTTGAATCGCCACCATCGACGGGGCGGTGGCGACAGAATTGCGCAGAGGAGGCGGAGATATAGGACACCGGTTGTGTCGCATCTCTCGGGCCCCCGTCTCTGCAGAAATTCTGAATAATATCGTTATATATCAGTTACTAGATGACTTCTCCGTTTAGTTGACCCATCACTCCCCGTTCGTTTCGAGCGAAGTCGAGAAACAGGCCCAAGTGCTGCGTGAGGTTTCTCGAGTTCGCTCGAAACGAACGGAGGGGTGAACCAAAGAAGGCTCTAGATACTGTTGTCCCAGGCGTTTACCACCGCATCCCCGACCTCGGGTCGCAGCACGAAGATGCCGCTGTCGCGATGGCGCGTCGGGTGCACGCGGTTGGTGAGCAGGGTCCAGGCGAGGCCGCGCTCGAAATCGATCCACAAGCCGGTGCCGGTGAAGCCGGTATGGCCGATCGTCTCGGGCGAGCAGGCATCACCGCCGGGCCAGCCGGCGAAGCGGCGTTCCCAGCCGCAGGTGCGGTCGCCATTTGCCGGCTCGCGGATCGCCTTGAGCATCGCAGGCGATGCGCCACTGCCGTCGAGCAGCCCTTGTGCGAAATCGAGTACGCCCGCGACGGTGCCGAACAGGCCGGCATGGCCCGCATCGCCGCCAAGCGCGGCGCAATTCTCGTCATGCACCTCCCCCTTCAGCACGCGGCCGCGCCAAGTGCAGGCTTCGGTCGCGACCGCAGGTCCGGGCGGCGGCCCGTAGCTCAGGCCACAGGTGAGCGGCCATACCGAGAGTGGCGCGCCGGTGATGCGCTCGATCGCGATGCCGAGCAGGATATAATTGATGTCGGAATAGACCGACGGACCCTGCTTCCATTCGCGCTGCAGCACGAAAGCGCGCAGCCGGGCGGGATCGTCGCCATAGGTGTAGATCGGCTCGACCGCCGGCAGGTGAGTGCGATGCGCGAGGCAGTCGCGGAAGGTCAGGCGACGTTCGGCTGCACCCAGAACGTCATATTGGCGCAGGTCCGGAATCGCATCGGTCAGCGGACGATCGAGGTCGATCCGGCCTTGATCGGCGAGGCGCAGGATCATCGTCGTGGTGGCGACCACTTTCGAAACCGAAGCGAGGTCGAACCAGTGATCTTCGGTCAGTAGCTCCAGCTCGGGCACCAATGCGGCATGGCCGGCGAGCTTCACGGCACGCTTTCCTTCAACGGTGAGCACGCCAAGGGTAGCGCCCGGAATGCGCCCATCAGAAACCGCAGCAGCTACGGGCGCAAAGGCCCGTTCGACCAGCTCGTCCATCATATCGTTTCGTCGTCCGGTGCGCGCGGTTTCATCCGGCCAATGATCGGCAAAAACAGGATCGCGGCAAGGCTCAGCACGCCGGACAACAGGAAGAAGCCGTCATAGCCGATCACGCCCTGCATCGATCCAGACGCACCCGCGAGCAAGCGCGGCAACAAGAAGGCAAAGCCCGACAGAAAGGCATATTGCGCGCCCGGATAGCGCGGATTCACCAGCATCGAGAGATAGACGACGAACACCGCGCCGGCGATGCCGTTGCCGAACTGATCGGCAGCGGTGGCGATATACAGCGCAGTGTTTCCCGGCGCCTGGTGCGCGAGCCAGATGAAGCCGAAATTGCCGAATGCGGCAAGGACCGCGCCGAGGGTCAACGTCCAGGCCTGCGGCCACCGAGTGGTCAGCCAGCCACCTAGCGCCACACCCGCCATACTCGATAACAGGGCGACAGCGCCGTCGGCAAAACCGATCTGAGTCAGCGTATAGCCGAGCGACTTGACCATCGGCTTGGACAGGGTGAGCGCCAGCACGTCGCCCATCCGGTAGAGTGAGACGAAGGCCAGGATCGCCAGCGCGCCGAAGCTGTAGCGCCAGAAGATATCGACATAGGGTCCGATCGCCGCCGATTGCCGGTACCAGACCGTTGGCGGCGCGCTGCGAATCTTCGGCAGTGCCGCCGCCATAATGATGAACGGCAACAGACAGGTGCCCAGCACAACCGGCGTTACATTGGTCTTCGAACTGATGCCAGCACCGGCCGCGAGATCGAGCACGACCCAACCGACCGCTGCGGTGAGCACCGCGACGATCAGCAGGACGACGAAGCTCGCGGCGATCCCGGTCGCCAACGCCACCCAGCGACCGCCGCCGCTCTTCTCCTCGGGGCGCATCGCAACGAGCAGTGGAAACGGCAGGAACGCTGCCGCCGCAATCAGGAAATAGGCATTGTCCCAGCCCGCCCGGTCGGCGACGAGCAACGCGCCGCTGCCCGCCGCGACCATCGCGGTACGATATCCCCACAAATTGGCCGCGACGATCGGCCCCTGCTCGTCCTGAGTCGGCGCCAGTTCGATGCGCCAGGCATCGGCCGCGACCTCCAATGTCGTGGTCCAGAAGGCGAGCAACACCGCGAACAGCGCGGTGACTGCGAGATATTGATCGGCCGCAGTGAACGCCATCGCCACCATCGAGGTGAAGATGCCGAGCTGCGACAGCATGATCCAGCCGCGCCTTTTGCCCCAGAAGCGCGCAAAGCCCGGCACGTCGAAGCGGTCGAGCAACGGTGCCCAGAGGAATTTGAAGGTCGGCAGCAAGGTGACCCAGGCGAAGAAGCCGATCACCACCAGGCCAACGCCATGCTCGGTCAGCCGGAGCGCAAGGACGGTTGAAAACATGTAGAAAGGCAAGCCGGCGGAAAAGCCGAGCAGCACGTACAGCGCCATGCGCCCGAGGCCTGGCCGGATGGCGGGTGCAGCGTCCCCGATCAGTGC
Organism: Sphingomonas sp. So64.6b; assembly: GCF_014171475.1. Taxonomy (NCBI): domain Bacteria; kingdom Pseudomonadati; phylum Pseudomonadota; class Alphaproteobacteria; order Sphingomonadales; family Sphingomonadaceae; genus Sphingomonas; species Sphingomonas sp. So64.6b. Next base: position 800,520 of record NZ_CP048817.1, on the reverse strand, counting down.
GGCATCAGCCAAAATGGAAAGCCGGAACGACGGTCAAAACAGGCAGCATCACGGCTCCATCAGCGAGGATCGGCACAGGCTCGACCGTCCGCCGAGATCAGTCAATGCCGCACTGTGGCACAGGCGCAACGCTATGGGCCATGTTTCAAGGCATACATGCCATAAGGCTATGACTCTCCCCACAGAAACTATGGCGCAGCGCAACATTCTTGTTACTTAATAGCCGGGATCACACGGCAACACGTGGCTCAGGGGGTTTACAATATGATTAGTTCCAAGTCGCTCAAATCGGTCCTCGTTTCGAGTACCGCTTTTGCCGCCCTGGCCTGCACGATGCCGGGCGCCGCTTTCGCGCAAGCCGTGGCAGCGCCGACGCAGGACGCGCCCGCCCAGTCAGCCGCAGAGCAGGACACTGGCGAGATCGTCGTCACCGGCACGCGCATCATCCGCGATGGCTTCCAGGCGCCGACGCCGCTCACGGTCATGACGCAGGAAGAGATCCAGAACCAGTCGCCGTCCAACAACATTGCCGACTTCGTCAACCAGCTGCCGTCGCTCGCCGGGTCGACGCGCCCAGCCAACTCGCGTCTCAACCTCAGCAGCGGCCAGGCGGGTATCAACGCGCTCAACCTGCGTAACCTGGGCGAGACCCGGACGCTGGTGCTGCTTGACGGCCGACGCTCGGTCGGCTCGACAATCACTGGATTGGTCGACGTCAACACGATTCCACAGGGGCTGATCAAAAGCGTCGAGGTCGTCACCGGCGGCGCTTCGGCGGCCTATGGTTCGGATGCCGTCGCGGGCGTCGTCAACTTCGTCCTCGACAAGAAGTACGAAGGGCTGAAGCTTTCCGCCGACAGCGGCATCACGACTTATGGCGATGGCGGCAATTATTCGTTCGAGGCAACCGCCGGTCATTCCTTCGCCGGTGGGCGCGGCCATATCTTGCTAAGCGGCGAGATCGCGCACCGCGACGGCATCTTCAGCGTGGATCGCGACTGGAACGCGACGGGTTATGTGCGCATCCAGGATCCCAACTGGGTGAACGGCAGCACCACACCACGATATCTGATCCGCCGTCAGGTCGGTGCGTCGAACTCGACCCCGGGTGGCATGATCCTCAATTCGTCCGGCGGCGTGGCGAACCGGCTGCGCGGCACTTATTTCGGCCAGGGCGGTCAGGTCCAGCAATATCAATATGGCGCGCTGACCTTCCCCGCGGCGAATGGCAGCGCCCCACCGACGCTGACTCAGGGCGGCAGCTGGCAGGTCAATGATTCCGGCCGGCAGATCGGTCTCGATCCCAAGGACGACCGCTATGGCGGGTTCGCGCGGCTCAGCTATGAAATCGGCGATGGCATCGAATTGTTCGCCGAGGGATCGTACAACCGGCAGAAGATTCTGTTCAACGCCGGTCCCAACCTTGCGTCCACTACGACAGCCTTCAACGCTGCCAATGTCGGCTTCGGCGCGGCTGGCGCCAGCACGCTGGCGGCGGATAATGCCTATCTGATCAACGCGCTCGGGGCCGCGCAGCTGGCAGGGATCACGGGCGTGACGATCGGCACGACAGCGGTCGATCTCCCGTTCCGCGGCGTGGCAAACGAACGGAAGGTGCAGCGCTACGTAATCGGCGCCGAAGGCAAGTTCGAAGCGTTCGGCAAGGCGGCCCATTGGGATATTTACGGGCAATATGGCCGCGCCGAACTGCACGAAGAACTGACCAACATCATGCACACGCAGCGCACGGCGAGCGCGGTCGACGCCGTATTCGCTCAGGCGGGTAATCCGGGTGGCTATGCCGTGGGCTCGATCCAGTGCCACATCAATGTCGATGCGAGCACCACGAATAACGATTCTAATTGCCGGCCACTCAACCGCCTTGGCGTCGGCGTCGGCGATCCCGCGGCGATCGCATATATTCTCGGCAACCCCTATCGCGACGAGATTGCCGAGCAAAAAGTGATCGGTGCCAACCTGTCGTTGACGCCGTTCGCGACCTGGGCCGGCGACGTCAGTATCGCGGTCGGCGGCGAATATCGCGAGGAAAAGATCAGCGGTTTCGTCCCTGCCGAGTTCCAGCCGACCGTCACCGCCAATCCCGGCGGCGGCCTCACCACGAGCAACACTTGGTCGGTGGGCAATTACCTGCCGACCAACGGCAAATATAATGTGAAGGAAGCCTATCTCGAGACCGTTATTCCGCTTGGCCTTGGCCTGGAATTCAACGGCGCGGTGCGCGCGACCGACTATTCGACGTCCGGCTATGTCACGACGTGGAAGCTCGGCGCGACCTGGCAACCGATTGAGGACATACGGTTCCGCGTGACGCGTTCGCGCGACATCCGCGCGCCCAACCTCAATGAGCTGTATCAGGCCGGTTCATCGAACACGGATGCCGTAAGCAATCCGTTCGGCGCAGGCAGTGGGCCAAATGGCGGCAATTATGGGTCGAGCATCTCCTATTCGGCGCTGAACGTGGGTAATCCGAACTTGCGTCCCGAAAAGGCCAATTCCTGGAATATCGGCGCGGTCCTTTCGCCGAGGTTCCTGCGTGGCTTCAACCTGTCGGTCGATTATTTCCGCATCGACATGAAGGATGCGATCGACACGCTCAGCGCGCAAGATATCGTCAATCGCTGCTTCGAGGGACGGGCGGAGTATTGCGCCATCATTACGCAGGACCCCAACAGCACGTCACGCATCCTGCTCCGCAGCCAGCCGTTCAATTTTGCTCGCAAACTAGTGCGCGGCATCGATTTCGACGCTTCCTATCGTTTGCCGCTCAACAGCATCTTCGCAAAGGCGTCAGGCAATTTCACCCTGCGCGGCGTGGCGACGCGCTATATCGAGAACCTCAGCGATCCCGGCATCCCGAACACTGTTGTGTTCAATACGGTTGGTACGAACGGCAGCCAGGGCGCCACGCCGACCTGGATCTTCCGCGGGAGCGCGACCTATGACTCGGAAACTACCTCGGTCAGTGTGGTAGGACGTGGCGTGAGCGCGGGAAAATATGCCGCCAATGGCATCGAGTGTCAGACCGGATGCCCCGTTTACCCGACCACTGCCGAAGCAAACCAACATCCGACCTATGACGACAATCACGTGTCGGGGCTGTTCTATGTGGATCTCAACCTGACGCAGAAGATCGCGATCAGCAGTTCGTCCAAGGCCGAAATGTTCTTCAACGTGACGAACGTGTTCAATCGCGAACCGTTGTTGGTGCCGGAAACCGGCCTTGCGGCGAACAGCACCTATTCGGACATGCTCGGCCGCGCCTTCCGCGTCGGTGTCCGCATCCAGCTGCGCTAATCGATATGCCGGCTCCATCCCAAGGATGGGGCCGGGAATGTCCGACGAAATGCTCCGGCGACAGAAATGAGCGTTAGGCACATCGCATGATGCTTTCGATCGCCCTGCTTGCCGCCGCTCAGCCCGTTGCAACCGTTCGCGTGGCGTTCGATCGCAAAGGGGAAATAGCGGTCAACGCGTCGGGAGTCGCCGATCTCGCCACCGGCCGTCCGGTTACAGCCGACGACCCGGTGCGGGTCGCCTCGATCTCGAAGCTGGTCATGGCGATCGGCGTGATGCGGCTGATCGAGCAACACAAACTCGATCTCGATGCCGATGTCTCGACCCTGCTCGGCTGGCCGCTGCGCAATCCAGCCTTCCCCGACCGCAAAATCACGTTGCGGCTTCTCATGTCGCACCGCTCGAGCCTGACCGACGGCATTGATTACGTCCTGCCGCTCGACGCCGACCTTCGCGCCGTCGTTGCCGATCCCAAGGCATGGGATACCGAGCACGCCCCGGACAGCTTCTTTCGCTACACCAACCTCAATTCGCCGATCATCGCGGCAGTGATGGAGCGCGCGACGGGCGAGCGCTTCGACCGGCTGATGGACCGGCTCGTGCTTGCGCCACTCAGGATCGACGCCTGTTATAATTGGGCGAATTGCGCCGACACGGTCGCTGCGCGGGCGGTGGTCTTGTACCGCGCCGGGGCGCCGGTGAAGGATGACAATCACGGCGCCAGACCCGCCTGCCCGGTCCAGCCCGCCCAGGACGGGAGTTGCGATCTATCGCGCTGGCGCGCCGGTGCCAATGGCGGAATCTTCTCGCCGCAAGGCGGCCTGCGCATTTCGGCGCGCGGGCTGGCGAAGATCGGCCGGCTGTTGCTGAATGACGGCACGGTGGATGGCATCAGGCTGCTCAGCCCGCGCTCGATCGCCCTGCTTGAAAAACCGCTGTGGAAATTCGACGGTAGTAATGGCGATACGCTGAACGGCTTCCATTGCAGCTATGGGCTCAATGTCGCGTTCCTCGCCACCGGCACCAGAGACTGCCGCGACGATCCGTTCGGTGACGGGCAGCCGCGCATAGGACATGCCGGCGAGGCTTATGGCCTGTATTCGGGCCTGTGGATCGACCGCAAGCGCGGCACCGGTGTCGCCTATTTTGCGACCGATGTGCCGGCCGGGCCGGGCCAGCGATCGGCGTTCACCACGACCGAGGAATCGCTCGCCAACCCAGCCGACTGACGCGATCGGGCGAGCCGGCGTGGCGTTGCCGGAAAGAAGCCGCTAAACGCAGGCCATGGCGAAGACACATGCATTTCATTCGATCCACAGCCACGGCCTGATCCGCGCGGGCGCCTGTACGCCGCATGCGACGGTCGGCGATCCGGCTGCCAACGCCGCCGCGACAATCGCGCTGGCGAAGGATGGGCACAAGCGTGACGCGGATCTGCTGGTCTTTCCCGAACTCAACATCAGTTCCTATGCGATCGACGACTTGCACCTGCAGGACGCGATGCACGCGGCGACCGACGCGGCGCTGACCAAGGTTGTCGCGGCATCGGCGAAGCTGCGGCCGGTGTTGCTGGTCGGCGCGGCGCTGCCGCGTAACGGACGGCTGTACAACTGCGCGGTGGTGATTGCGCGCGGCCGCATCCTTGGTGTTGTGCCGAAAACCTTCCTGCCCAATTATCGCGAATATTATGAGAAGCGCTGGTTCGCGAGCGGGGCCGGACTGTCTGGCGAGATCTTCGTTGCCGGGCAGAATGTGCCATTCGGACCGGACCTGATCTTCGCGGCGAGCGACCTGCCGCATTTCATCTTCCATGCCGAGATCTGCGAGGATTACTGGGCCCCTACCCCGCCCTCGACGATGGGCGCGCTCGCCGGCGCGTTGATCTGCTGCAATCTGTCCGCCTCCAATATCGTGGTCGGCAAGGCACGCGAACGCGCGATGCTGTGCGCGGCGCAATCGGCGCGGGCGGCCTGCGCCTATGTCTTCTCCGCCGCCGGGCCGGGCGAGAGCACCACCGATCTCGCCTGGGATGGACAGGGGATGATCCATGAGCTGGGCGAGTTGCTGGTCGAATCGGTGCGTTTCAAGCGCGATGCCGAGACGGTCTATGCCGATGTCGATTGTGGACGGCTGCTGCAGGAGCGGATGCGCGTCGGCACGTTCAATGACAGCGCGGTACTCGCCGGTCATCCCGAAACGCGCTTTCGCCGCATTGCGTTCGAACATAAGCCGAGTTTCGCCGATATCGGGCTGGAACGCGCGATCCGGCGTTTTCCGTTCGTGCCCAATACGCCCGAAAAACTCGACGCGGATTGTTTTGAAGCGTTCAACATCCAGGTCGAGGGGCTGCTCAAGCGAATCGAGGCGGCCAAGGCGGAAACGCTGGTGATCGGCGTGTCCGGCGGGCTCGATTCGACTCATGCACTGATCGTCGCGGCCAAGGCGATGGACCGGCTGGGTCGCCCGCGCGACCATATTCTGGGTTTCACCATGCCCGGCTTCGCCACCGGAGAGGGCAGCAAGAGCAATGCCTGGACGCTGATGCGCGCACTTGGCGTGAGCGGTGACGAGATCGATATCCGTCCCGCCGCGCAACAGATGCTGAGCGATATGGAACACCCGTTCGCCAAGGGCGAGCCGGTCTATGACGTGACGTTCGAGAATGTGCAGGCCGGCCTGCGCACCGATTATCTGTTCCGCCTCGCCAACCAGCGCGGCGGGCTTGTGGTCGGCACCGGTGATCTGTCCGAACTGGCGCTCGGCTGGTGCACTTATGGCGTCGGCGACCAGATGAGCCATTATGCGGTCAATGCCGGCGTGCCCAAAACGCTGATCCAGTTCCTGATCCGCTGGTGCGTCAAGACCGACCAGTTCGACCGCGCGACCGATGCGGTGCTCGAGGCGATCCTGGGCCAGGAAATCTCACCCGAATTGGTCCCGGCCGATGCCGATGGCGCGATGCAGAGCACCGAGGCGCGGATCGGGCCGTACGAGCTCAACGACTTCTTCCTGCACTATACGATCCGCCACGGCATGGCGCCGTCGAAGATCGCGTTCCTTGCCCTGCATGCGTGGCGCGATGTGCAGGCCGGGCGCTGGCCGATCGATTTTCCGCGTGACGGACGGCACCAATATGATCTGGCGACGATCAAGGGGTGGCTGGAGAAATTCCTGTTCCGCTTCTTCGTGACCAGCCAGTTCAAGCGCTCGGCGATTCCCAACGGGCCGAAGGTTTCGGCCGGGGGTGCATTGTCACCGCGCGGGGATTGGCGTGCGCCTTCCGACGGGACGGCGGCGCCGTGGCTGGCCGAACTGGCGAAGAACGTGCCGTAAGTGCCGGCTTTCGGCGCAGGTGCCGATTTTCAGAGTATAGAACCGGTCGCCGGGCGCGACGCGTCCCGATCCGTCTCAGTGAAATCGATCGCGAACGGCGCGTCAGGCAAGTCGGCGCCGTTCAGGTCGATCATGATGGGTACGTCGCCAAATTCGATGCGGTGCTTCCTGACCGATGCGAAGCACGCTTCGAGTGAAGGATGATGCGTGCCGTGGACAATCACTAGTCCCTGCTGATCGAGCCTTGACCAGCTCCAGACGATTTCAGTTCGCCGCCACCCGCCGCGTTCATCGCCGGATTTCATGAACACGATGTATTGTTGACCGCAATGATCCATACACTCGAATATATAGCGGGGGATTTTTTCGGTCTTCTAAGGTATATTACGACCTGTTCTCCGGCGTCAGATATCTCCGATGTCATTGACTGTCCGCATCGAGCGGGCTCGGGGCGGAGCTGCACCATTCAATTTCATGCGAGCACGGCGAACGCGCCCGCGCGAACTGGACAGGTCATGTCGAGCCATCGGCTTATGGATTGGCTCGAAATAATCGAATGTGGGCGCGAAAAATGAAAGGAATCGATCGTAGCGGGGCCTACTCGACCTTATTTCTTGCCTTTTTTCCGAGCGGCATAGCGCGCATCCCGCGCGGCCTTTTTCTCAGCCTCGGTAAGCTGCGCCCGTTCGACAGCAGCGGCGGCTTCGGCCAGCGCGGCTTCGGCCTTGGCGATCTTGTCGAGCTTGGCCTGTTCGGCGGCGGCGAGCTTGTCGGCGCGACGCTTGGCGTCGGCCACTTCCTTCGCAGCACGCGCCGCGGCGCGCGCTTCAGCGACCGCCGGATCGATCGGCGGCTTGGCTTTCAGTTTTTCCAGCGCCTTCTGCTTCGCCTGCGCGGAGAGCGCTGCGCGGTCCTGAAAGCTGGGTTCCTTGTAAGCCATCGGTGTTCGAGCCTTTCGGGCGCGTTATATATTGGAAACTGACGGAGAGGCGGGATTCGAACTTGGCGACAAGCCTTTGTTATTCCCAGCTTTCCTATCGACGAATCTTCCGTGATACCGCGAAATGTACCACAAAAAATTTGCGCCTGAAAACCGGGGCTTGGCGCCCCAGTTCAACTCCGTGCGCCTCTATCGAACTCACGGTACATGGTCAAGCGGGAGCCGTCCGCGATGCGGCTTGGCGAGACGTGCCGAAGCCATCTCAGACTCTGCGTTTCTTGCCCTCGAAGACGTCCTTGACGTCGTCGATCCGGGCGACGAGTTCTCGCTCGCTCCAGCGCGCGGCGGCCGGCGACAGCTTGTATGATGCGGGCAATTAGCTTCCTGAATCAAGCGATAGTTCATAGCCCGTGATGCGCCTCGAACAGGGCTATAAGCCCAGCAGGCGCCTTTTAAACAGCCCCTTGACCAGCAGATCTTCGAGGATTCGTCCGACGAGATAGAGAATGGCGAAGATCGCTGCGAAAACATAGGCGGATGTGGGCGAAGGTTTCTTGTCGTCCTCTTTGGACTTGCCGGCGCCGTCTTTCTTAGGCTTTTCGGGTGCGGGTGCGCCCAGAGCCTTGTCGATCGGGTTCTGCAGCAGTTTTGCATCCTTTTTTTCGTGCTTTTTCGACGCGTCCGCAGCTCTCCCGGACTTGTCCGCGGTTTTGGTTGACGGAATTTGGAGTTCAACCACGGCTACGGTGAGCTGAGCGAATCCCAGAAACAGCAGCGGCGCGAGAAAGCAGAACATCAACGCCCGGCTGGTCAGCTGATAGCGCAGCACGGAGCCGGCCGCGCCTTTTTCAATCTGCAAGACGCCACCGTCGAAAACCGACATCTTGTCCTGAGCCGCCTGACCCGTCTTGCGGAAAGTAAGTGTGTCGTTTGTCCGTTCGTGGCTGGTGCCAGTGAGGCGGAACAGCGGAGCGAGCTTGTCAAAGGCATCATCGCTCGATTGTTTCGGAGCGAGCTGCAGGCTGCCCCTGATGTGCCAGATCCAGTCAATGGAACGCGGGGCCACATAACCTCCTATTGAAGATGCCATCTTCAAGCCGGGCCGCTCACGGCGGCATCGGCCCGGGCATGACGAATGGGAAAACGGAGGTTGCGCACGCGGAGCCGTTGCATCACTCGGCCGGCACCGCCGACGGCCGGCCAAATCGTTCCCTGATCGTCTTCCAGCCCTCGGTGAAGGGATGGGTCATCTGCTCGCGGATCGACATGCGGCGTCCGCCTTCCATGCCCAGCAGTTCCGCCTCGCCGTCCACGCATGTGCCGAACATGCGATCGATGAAGATATAAGTGCCGGAATAATTGCTGCGGGTGGCTTCGTAGTCCTGCGAATGATGCAGGCTGTGATGTTCGGTGGTGTTGAACAGGAAGCGCCACCAGCGCGGCGTGTTAAAGCGAACATTGATGTGCTGGTAGGTTCCGACCGCCAGGCCTATCGCGCCGGCGAGCAGGGCGGCGCGCGGCAGGAAGTCGAAGAAGCCGCCGATGCCGAGCCCGATCAGAAAGAGCTCCACCGGATTGCCGACCGCACCCTTGTTGATGTTCAATTGGGTGATGTAGTGGTGCACCGAATGGGGCAGCCACAGCGGGTACCAGTTATGCATCCCGCGATGCATCCAATATTGCCCGAAATCGAAACTGAACGAGATCAGGAAGGCCTGCACCAGCAGCGGCAAGCCCAAGAACCACGCCAACTTGTCCCAGTTGAAACCGTGCTGGACAGCTTCAATCACGGCATCGCTGCCGATATAGCTCTCGATCAGGTTGAGCAGTGTATAGCCGAGCCCGACATAGAACAGGTCGGTGGCCAGTTCCTTCCAGGTCAGGCGCCAGCTCTCGTAGCGCGGGTTAACCCATTCGAGCGCCAGCAGCAGCACCTTGAAGCCGATCCCGATGCCAACAGCGGTTGATGCCTTGGCGATGGAGTTGGGCGCATAATACCAGAACGCGATCAGCGCGAACAGCATCGTGGGCTGGAACCAGGTGAATACGAACTGTTTGACCGGGCCGCCTTCCACCCGGGGTATGTTTTCCCATCCCACTGTGACCGGTGCCTGGGTGCCTATCAGCCTTTTACCTACACGAACTCCATCCATACGCCTGCCCTTCGCAAATGCTTGCCCGGTCTCTTGCGGTCTTGTCCGGCACGCCATGGGACGAAGAGGATGTCCGCAGCCCATTGGGCGTAATATCAATTCAGCATCGTGAACACGGACCCATCACGCCAGACGTCATTATTGTATATAGCCCATAGATGCTGCCTATGCCCTAGCATTCGTGAGCCCTTGTGCTTCCGTTCTGCACCCGATGGTTGCGGGCGACGGCCGGAAGGCCACTGAGCGGTCGCTGCGGGCATCGAGATGTCGAGGACCTTGAGAAGGTGGAACTCGGTCATTTCCGCCGCTGATAACCGGGTCGGAGCAGACATAGGGGCAGACACGGCGATATTATGTTTTGCATCAATCTGATCTATGGCCATGCGATGATCCCGTGCGATCCGTGATTGCGCAGGCACACCCCGGTGGCAGATCGACCGGGCAAGGAAAGGCGATGCATGAGCGATCCGACGCCGTTCACCGACAAGAAATTCGCGAGCCGTGTCGACTGGAACCTGATGCGGACCTTCGTGGACATCGTCCGCGCCGGCGGCATCGGGGCGGCCGCACGGCAACTCAACCGACAGCAGCCGAGCATCAGCGCCGCGCTCAAACGGCTCGAGGAGCATGTCGGAGCCAGCCTCCTGCGCCGCACCGCCACCGGCGTAGAGATGACTGCGGCGGGCAAGGCGATGATGGCACTGTGCGAGGACATGCTGGAATCGGCCAGGATGATGCCGCACCAGATCGCGCAAGCGACCAAGCGCGTCGAAGGCATTGTCCGCATCCAGATCGTATCCGGGCTTGTGTCGATCGAGTTCGACGAGGCCATTGCCAGCTTTCACCGGCGCAATCCCGAAATCCACATCGAGATCCGGGTTTCGCCGTGGCGTCAGGTGCTCGATGCGCTCGAGCGGGGCGAAGTGGAGATTGGCGTCGGCTACGACAACGGCGTCCGCGGAAGTCTGATGTACGAGCCGTTGCTCGTGGAGCGCCAGCAGCTCTATTGTGCGCGGAGCCATCCCTATTTTGGCTATCGCGCGAGCCGGTTCAACGAACTCAAGGATGAGGGGTTCGTGCTGACCGGCGATGACGAGATCGAATTGATCACCCAGCTGCGTCGTCGTTATCGGCTGGGCACAAAGGTAAACGGGCTGGCGGAGGACATAAACGAGGCGCGTCGCTTGATCGTTCACGGGGTTGGCATCGGGTTCCTCCCGATCTATGTTGCCGAGGATGATGTGGCCAAGGGGAAGCTCTGGCCGATGCTCCATGCCGACTTCGAGCCGTTCTACGATATTTTTCTCCTCGCACGCTCCCAGCCGGCGCGGGACACCGCAACGCAGCTTTTTTGGGACGAGGTCATCAGGCGTATCCGCGCGCAGCATAGGTCATAGGATCAATCTATGCCTTTCATCGTAAGTTTGCCCCTGCCATCATGACGCATCGCAACGCAGAGTAGAAGCTCTGACGGAGCTGCCGCGATGCAAAGCATGAAGAACAAGGTCTTCAACCTGATTCCGCCCGCGATGATTGCGATGGTGCTGATGTTCTGGGCATTCGGTCCCGAGGCGTTGCTCAAGAACCCATGGACGCTGGTCGGGGTGTCGCCCCTCATCACAATAACGGTCCTGCTGCTCGAGCTGGTCAACGAGCGGCATGCCGGGTGGCGCATGAACAGGCAGGAGTTCTTCACGGACCTGTTTTATGTCGTCCTGAGTGCAACCGTAATATCGTGGATCGCCGAGAAGGTGGCCGAAGACCCTTTGACGGCCATCAAGGCTTCACTGGGCATTTCCACCGAATGGGCCATGCATCTGCCCTGGCTCGCGCAGGTCGCCCTGGTGATCTTCCTTATCGAGTTCGGCCAATACTGGATGCACCGGCTGATGCATAATTGGCATCCATTCTGGCTGACCCATGCGCCGCATCATCACATCACGCAGTTGAATGCCGCAAAGGGCGCCGTCGGTAATCCCATCGAGCTCTTTCTCATCACCCTCAGCGTGATTGCACTGTTCGACCTGGATAAAACTGCCATGTTCGCTGCATTCGGTACCACGGCTGTTGTGTCGACGTTCGCCCATGCCAATGTGCGCGCCGACCCGCCGATCTGGTATTCGTTCTTCTTCACGACGATCCGGCACCACAGCCTGCATCATTCGACCGACTATGACAGCACCCGGTCCAACTACGGCAATTCGCTGATCCTGCTTGATCGCATATTCGGCACCTGTCGCGACGGCGAAGGCGTGTTCGTGGGTCAGGACGATCGCAAGCGCTTGTCGATCCGGGAGCAGACACTGTTCCCGTTCCAGTCGATGATCGATGCCTACAAGACCCGACGGGCAGCATCCGGGTCTACCAATGGACTACCTGCGAGCGGACCGCTGGAGCTTGGCGATATCCCTGCCGGCGATGCCCGGGATAGCGTGAAAGGCACGGCCACCGCATGACAGCCGCGCGCTCGGGGCAGATCAGCGCGGCGCGGCGCGCGCTTTCCCGGGGTGATGTCAATGCGACCCACCAGTTTGCCGCGATGCTGGTGGCCGAAGATCCCAAGGACGCCGAAGGCCACTTTCTCCTCGGCATCGCAGAATCGAGCGCCGGGCGCGTTCAGACCGGAATCCAGCATGTTGGCAAGGCGGTGGCGCTCGATCCGCAGGGCGAATACCGTGCGCAGCTGGCCAAGCTCTTCACGCTTATTCGCCGCGACGGCGATGCGGCCGCGACGCTCCACGATGCCGAGCAGGCGCTACCCAGCGATGCGCTCAGCCGCGATACGATGGGCTGCGTCTATGCCCGCCTCGGCGACCACCTGGCTGCGCTCACCCATTTTACCGAAGCGGTGCGGCTAGAACCCCGAAACACCGAATATCGCTACAATTTGGCGGCGACCTTCAACTTTCTGGGCCGGACCGACGAGGCAGACGCCGCGCTGGAGACGCTGATCGCGCTGGCGCCGGGTGATGCCCGCGCCCATCATCTCCTCGCCGGGCTGCGCAAGCAGACGCTGGAGCGAAATCACCTCGAGCGGCTCGTTCGAACACATGCCGGGTCGCGGGACGGGCACGGGAGACTGCTGCTCGGCTATGCAATGGCGAAGGAGCTGGAGGATATCGGCCAGCCGGACGAGGCGCTGGACAGGCTTTGTGCCGCGAATGCCGAACATCGCAGGACGCTGCCTTACGCCTTCGCACGTGATGCCGCGGTGTTCGACGCAATCGAAGCGAACTGGCTGAAGCAGGCGTCGCCGCCCGCCCCCGAGCCGCCCTCCGACGCACCGATCTTCATCATCGGCATGCCGCGCACCGGCACGACGCTGGTCGACCGTATCCTCTCGTCGCATCCGGACGTCGAAAGCGCGGGCGAGTTACAGGCCATGCCTCTCGCGGTGAAGAAGGCGGCGGGCACACGCAGCCCGACGGTCATTGACCCCGAAACGATCGCCGCGGCTGCGATCAGCGATATGGGGGCGGTCGGGCGCGACTATCTGCAGCGTGCACGTCACCACCGACGCGACCCCGCCCTCAGGTTCACGGACAAGTTTCCGGGCAATTTTCTTTATGCGGGGCTCATCGCGCAGGCGCTGCCCTCGGCCACGATCGTCTGCCTGCGCCGCCATCCCATGGACACCGTGCTCAGCAATTTTCGCAACCTGTTTGCGGTCAGCTCGCGCTACTACGACTATAGCTACGACCTTCTCGACATCGCCGCCTATTATGCCCGCTTCGATCGGCTAATGAGCCTGTGGCGCAAGGCCCTGCCCGGCCGCGTGATCGAAGTGCGTTACGAGGATCTGGTCGCCGACCAGGAAGAGGAAACCCGGCAGCTCCTGGCCCATTGCGGACTCGCATGGTCGGACGACTGCCTGTCGTTCCATACCAACCAGGCCCCCGTCTCGACCCCGAGCGCCGCGCAGGTCCGCCGACCGATTTACCAGGACTCGGTTGCGCGGTGGAAGCGGCACGCGGCGGTTCTGGAGCCGGTCCAACGCTTCTTCGAAAACGCCGGCATCGATCTCGACTGAAAGGAGCGCGCGCCATGCCCATGCCTTCATACTCTCGCAAGCGGACATTCGACCTGGCTGCAGTCGCCGGCCTTGTCGCCGGCTTCTCCTCGTCAGCATATGCCGCGACCGAGCCCAGAACGCGGCTGGTCGCCTGCGAGGCCGGAAGTTGCCTGCTCGTGACGGGGCGCCGTGCGAACACGGCATCTGCGGTGAGCATCAACGGGCGCGCGGTTTCCACCGACGGGGCGCGCAAATGGCGCGTCCGCGTGCCGGTCGATACCGTGCGCGAATGGTCCGCCCCCTTTGCAAGGACGATCACCATTTCGGTGGCCGACGCCGAAACCCGGACTGACACCACGGCGGAGGTGGATCTGCCGATCGGATTGCTAGGACAGGTCGAGAATCTTGCTTCGCTGGTCGTCAGCGCCAAGTAATACTCGGGTCCTCGATAAGTAATAAAATCACAAACCTCTGTTCAGTATTGTAACTTTCATTGCCTGGCACTATGTGAGCGGCAGTCGCCGGAGAGCGACACCCGTTCCGTATAGGAGAAGATGATGAAAATTGGCCTCATGGCCCTGGCCGCATTCGCCCTGGCGACCTCAGCATCCGCAGGCGCCACTGACAATCCCTTCGCCCAGGACAAGGCGACGCTCAATCTCAAGGGGCTCGATCTCTCGACCGCCGACGGGCAACAGCGCCTCGCCATCCGTATGGATCAGGCCGCGCGCGCGGTATGTGGCGAGCGTCTCGCGAGCGTGCACCTTGCCCTCGAACGTCAGGCGCAAGACTGCCGCACCGCAGTGATTGCGGATGTCCGCGCCCAGATCGAAACCCGCACTGCGCATGCCGCGATCGCTTCGCCGGTCCACTTGGCGTCCGCGCGCTAAACTCTCAGCCTCGTTCCGCAGCCCGGAGTCCGGGCTGCGGACGGCTCATTTTTTGAACTGCGCAGGCTTGGGCCACCAGGTTAGCGTGTGGACATCATGGGCCGACGTCCACAGGCCCGCGTGCGTGTAGCGTAGCGCGCCGCTACCTTCCGGCTTTCCCACACGGGTACGAACCGTCAGTGTTTTCGGATCGATCACGGCGAAGGTTTGATCCTCGGTGGTCCGCAGCCACACCATTCGGCCACCCGTGTCGATGTCCCCATATTTCAGCGCCGCGCCGACCTTGACGCGGCCGGATATCTCGCCGCTCCGCGGATCGATGCGAGCGACGGTGCCGTCGCCCTGCTCCTGGACCCAAACCGCGCCCGCGCCGGCAGCAAGGAAGCCGGGTTCCTTGCCCAGACTGGTGCGCTTGACGACCGTGTTCGTCCGCGGATCGATGCGCTGAACGGATTGGCCTTTGCTGCTGACTGCCCAGAGCGACCCATGGCCGAATGCGAGATAATAGGTTCCGGGATCCACCGTGATCGACGCCGTCACGCGGTTGCTCCGGGGATCGATACGGGCCACCACGCCCTTTTCGTCGCTTGCGACCCAAATCGATCCCGCCCCTGCCACCACGTTGAGCTCCCCGGCAGGATTGGCGATCCCGGTGGGGATCGTGGCGATCTTCTGCGCCGTGCGCGTGTCGATCCGAACGATTGTGCCGTCCTTGCAGTCGGCGACCCACAGGGCATGGCGAAATATGGTCATCGCGCCGCAGGGCTTCGACATGGCCACCTCGGCAAGCTTGCCCTGTCTGGACCAGCGCTCGACCCGTCCAGCATTCGTCGTCCAGACCGTATCGCCATCGACCGCCAGAAAGTCAGCGAATCCGGGCACGGTTATGACCTGCTCGGTCTGTGCTCCTGCAGCAGACGCAATCGAGGTGCAGCCCGCTGCCGCCGCCATGACCATTCCCCTAAGCTTTTGCATAACTTCCCCTTTCGCCTCTGGTGGCGGCCTTCGGTGCACCGTCAACCGCGCTGCGCGATGTAGGTGCGCCACGCGCCGAGGCTGGTGATGTCCTCGGCATTGGTCAGCGCGCGCGGCTCGGCGACGAAGCCCTTCACGCTACTGCCATCGGCCAGCGTCACCGTGCCGATCGCGAGCGGTGCCGGCACCTCGGCGACGAAGCTGCCGAATTCGGCTACGCCCAGCTCATAGACCTCGACTGCGATCGCCCCGCCATCCTCGCTATGCACCAGCGCGGGCTTGGGCGGCACGCTGTCCGCCATGGCGTAGAGCCGGTAGGTCGGCGCGGTGTCGAAAGCGCCGACGAACTTGGCCTCCCGGGAGGTAAGTTGCCAATGAAGCGGCATATCCTTCAGATGAGCGCCGACAACGGCGAGTTTCACGGTCTGCATTTTACCCTCCAGGTCGAGTGGTGGTGGTGACGAAAGATCCGCTGCGGAGATGTACGCATCCGCCGCGTCCAGCAACGCGACGTCGCTGTCCGCCGGGCCGATCAGCGTGATGCCAAAGCCGGTGGCATTGGTGCGGATCCCGGCCGGTACGGCGACGGCGGCCATGTCCAGCAGGTTCACGAAATTGGTGTAGAGGCCAAGATTGCTGTTGAGCGCGACTGGCGCCGCCAGAAGCTCCGCGACGCGGTAGGTCGTGCCGGTCGTCGGGAACGCCAGCATGTCGATTTCTCTCCAGAGCGTGTCGGCATTGCGCTTGAGCTCGGCCAGGCGATAGATGCCGTTGAACAGATCGACGGCGCTCATCGCCGCACCCGGCTCGACCACGGCGCGGACAGTCGCATCGACGGCCTCGGGATTGTCGGCCAGAATGCCCGCCATGGCGGCGGTCCGTTCGGCCACCCAGGGGCCGCTATACAGGAGCTGCGCGGTCTCTTTGAGCGGCGCCATGTCGATCTCGACGACGTCCGCCAGGCCCGCGAGCTTCTCCAATGCGCTGTCGTAGAGATATTCGGATTCGGCATCGCCGAACCAGACACGCTGGTCACGGCGCGGGACGCCGACGGTCTTGCGCCCGAGCGGTCGGTTCGCCAGCGCCTTGGAATAGGGGTCGGCCGGATCGAAGGCCGCTATCACCTGATCGACGAGGCGGGCGTCCGCTGTATCGTCGGTAAAAACAGTGATGCAGTCGAGCGTGCGGCATGCCGGCACCAGGCCGCGCGTGCTCCAGCGACCCTTGCTCGGCTTGAAGCCGATCAGATGCTGAAAGGCCGCAGGAACGCGGCCCGAACCGGCAGTATCGGTCCCAAGCGCGAAAGGCACCAGCCCGGCCGCCACTGCGACCGACGAGCCCGCGCTCGATCCGCCGCTGACATAAGCGAGATTATAGGCGTTGCGAGGACTACCATAGGGGCTGCGCGTGCCGTTCAGGCCAGTGGCGAACTGATCGAGATTGGTCTTGCCGACGCACAGGGCGCCGGCCGTCAGCAACCGCTCTACGACCGTGGCGGAGACATTGGGATGATAGGCGAACGCTGGGCAGGCAGCCGTGGTCTCGAACCCCGCGACATCGATATTGTCCTTCACCGCGAACGGGACGCCGGCCAGTGGCAGGACGTCTCCGGCCGCCACGCGCGCATCGACGGCGCGGGCCGCCACGATGAGTTCTTCCGGTGTCGCCCGGCTGATCCAGATCTGCGGCTGCACGGCATCATAGGAGACGATGCGCGCCATCGTCTCCTCGGCCACCGCGACAGCGCTCGTCCGCCCCGCGTTGACGGCGGCCGCGATCGCGACCGCGCCGCGACGATCCACCATGGTCATATATGCCTCGTAAGCGCCACCATCGGCGCGCCGGGTTGGAGCGACTGGGTCTCCCGGACGTAAAGCGCCGCGACCGTTCCCGCCGTGGGACTGCCGACAGCGCATTCCATCTTCATCGCTTCGAGAACGGCGATCGTATCGCCGGCCTTCACTTCGTCTCCGACCGCAACGAGCAGCTTCCAGACGCTCCCGCCGAAAGGCGCCTCGACCAGGTCGGCGCCATCGGGGATATCGACGAGACCGGCCTGAGGCGCCTCGGCCTCAGTCAGGTCGGTGATCCGGTCGAACTCGCCACGCCGCTGCCACTCGCTGCGCTCCTCCTCGAACGCGACCTGTCGCTGCGCTTCGAAAGTTGCAATCGGCTCCGCATTCTGCGCGAGGAAGGCGCGGTAATCGGTGAGACGGAATTCCGATTCCTCGATTCGGATCGAGCGCCGGCCGGTTGGAAAGTCGCGGCGCCAGTCGGTGAGTTCATCCGCACTCACGGGATAGAAGCGGATTTGATCGAAGAACCGCAGCAGCCACGGTTTTCCTTCGATAAAGGCGTCGGTCTGGCGATGGGTGTTCCAGACCTGAATGGTTCGGCCGAAGAGCTGATAGCCGCCCGGACCTTCCATGCCATAGATGCACATATAGGCACCGCCGATGCCTACGACGTTGGGCGGCGTCCAGGTACGGGCGGGATTATATTTGGTCGTGACGAGTCGGTGCCGCGGATCGACCGGCGTTGCTACGGGCGCACCGAGATAGACATCGCCAAGGCCCAGCACGAGGTAGTTCGCCTCAAAGATCAGGTTCTCGACCGCAGCGACGTCGGGCAGGCCATTGATCCGCCGGATGAATTCGATGTTGTCCGGGCACCAAGGCGCGTCGGCCCGGACCGCGCCCATGTATTTCTCGATCGTCTCGATCGTCGCCGGATCGCGCCAGCTCAGCGGAAGATGGACGATGCGAGAGGGGATGGTGAAGTCCTCAAGGTCCCCTAGCCGCTCCTCGGCGGCGATCAGCGCGGCCAGCGCGGCACGCTGGTTCATCACCGCACCATCGAAATGGACCTGCAGCGAGCGGATGCCTGGCACGATATCGACGATGCCGGGCAACGCGAGCCGCTCCAGCTCCGTCATCAGAGCGTGCACCCGAATGCGGAGCTCGATGTCCAGCACGATCGGCCCATATTCGACGAGAATGTTCCGGTCGCCCTGCTGGCGATAGACGGTTCGCGGGCTGCGCGGCCGTTCGGCGATCTCGGCAAGAATGGGGGAAAGTGTGTCCAGGGGCCGGGCGGAACCCAACCCGGGCATCATACCCGTTGCGATCAGCTTGCGCTGCAAGGTGTCCGCCATGGTCGCATCGCCGATGTTGACCGGTTCGAAACGGATCTTGTCGCCGGGGACCAGCTGGCCGATCTTCCAGCGATCGGCGGCAATGACCACGAAGGGGCAGACGAAACCGCCGAGAGATGGGCCGTCCGGGCCGAGGATGATCGGCATGTCGCCGGTGAAGTCGACGGCGCCGATCGCATAGGGATTATCGTGGATGTTGGAGGGGTGCAGGCCCGCCTCGCCGCCATCCGCGCGGGCCCATCGCGGCTTGGGTCCGACAAGGCGGACGCCGGTACGATTGCTGTTGTAATGGACCTGCCACTCGGCAGCCACGATCACGTCGATATCCTCGTCCGTGAAGAAGTCGGGGGCGCCGTGCGGGCCATAAAGGACTCTTATGGTCCAGTCAGTCGACAGATCGGGGAGTTTCACCGAAGGGAGAGGCTCCTCGGTCGCTTCGCCAGCCAGATGCAGCGTGTCGCCAGCCAACAGCCGGCGGGCGGCATGGCCGCCGAACTGGCCTAGCTCGAACGTGCTGCGGCTGCCGAGATAAGGCGCGATGTCGAACCCGCCCGCGACGAGCAAATAGCCCCGCATGCCGCCGCCCGAGGCGCGGCCAAGGACCAGCGTCTGCCCCGCACCGACATCGATCGCCGCGCCGCGCGGAAGCGGAACGCCATCCAGCGTCGCGCCGAAGTCCGCCCCCGTCATGCAGATGCGCGCAGGCGCGATAAAGGACAGTGTCGGGCCTGTGAAGGTGACCTCCAGGCCCGCCGTTCCTTCAGGGTTTCCGAGCAACCGGTTGCCGAGACGAAAGGACTGGTCGTCCATCGGCCCGGATGGCGGGACCCCAACCGCCCAAAGCCTTTGTCGGCCCGGCCAATCCTGCACGGTGGTCGCCGTGCCGCCGGTGATCACTCGGATGCTGCGCGGGCTGTAGGCGATATCGTCAAGGACGCGGGTCGAAACCTCGCCACTGACGAATGCCGGCGATCGCACCACGTCGCGGAGCCATCGCAGGTTCGTCTCCATGCCGTCCACGCGGCTTTGCCCGACGGCCGCCTGCGCGGCTAGAACCGCTTCCGCGCGGGTCGGCGCGTGTACGATCAACTTTGCCAGCATCGGGTCGTACCAGGCGCTGACCGTGCTGCCCGCCATGCACCATGTCTCGACCCGGATGTCGGCGGGAAATTCGACGGCGGTCAGCGTGCCGGACGTGGGGCGATAGTCGAGCGCCGGATCTTCCGCATAAAGGCGGACCTGGACGGAATGTCCCTGCGGCCTGGGCGGCTCGGCATCGAGGAAGGCGAAATCCTCGGCCCCACCGCGGATCATCCATTCGACGAGGTCGATGCCCATCACTTCCTCGGTGACACCGTGCTCGACCTGGAGGCGGGTGTTCATCTCCAGGAAGAAGAACTCTTCACGCCCGGCGTCGTAGAGGAACTCGACCGTACCCGCCGACCGGTATTGCGCCGCCTCGCCAAGCCGGACGGCGGCCGCGATGAGGTCATGGCGCACAGTATCGGGCAGCAACGGTGCCGGCGCCTCCTCAACGACTTTCTGGTTGCGGCGCTGAAGCGAACAATCGCGTTCGCCCAGCGGCATGATCCGGCCCTTGCCATCGCCGAATATCTGCACCTCGATGTGCCGGGCTCGCCTGACATACCGCTCAAGGAAGACGCCCGCATCGCCGAAATTGCCCAGGCCTTGGCGGGCCACGGCGGCGAATCCTTCGCGGACGGCCTCCTGGTCCTCACAGATACGCATGCCGATGCCGCCGCCACCCGCGGTCGCCTTCAGGATCACCGGGAAACCGATATCCTGCGCGGCCAGCACCGCTTCGGCTTCATCCGTGAGCAGGTCCGTGCCAGGCGCTAGCGGAACGTCATGGGCGGCGGCGAGCGCGCGTGCGCTGTGCTTCAGGCCGAAGGTACGAATATTGTCCGGTGTGGGGCCGATGAACACGATGCCGGCGGCAGCGCAGGCCTCCGCGAAGTCCACATTCTCCGCGAGGAAGCCATATCCCGGATGGATCGCGCCGGCGCCCGTCCTGCGTGCCGCTTCCAAGATCGCGGCGATATTGAGATAGCTCTCCGATGCCCGCGCGCTGCCGATGCAAACAGCCTCGTCCGCCTGAGAAACGTGGAGCGAGCCCTCATCCGCTTCGGAATATACCGCGACCGAGCGCAGGCCCATGCGCCGCAGCGTGCGGATGATGCGGGTAGCGATCGCACCCCGGTTGGCGATCAGAACGGTATGGAAGGTCATGCGGTCACGATCATGCGCACGGGCGTTGGGTTGAACCCGTTGCAGGGATTATTGATCTGCGGGCAGTTGGAGACGACGACGATGACATCCATCTCCGCGCGCAGGTCCACGGTCAGCCCGGGCGCGGATATCCCGTCGACGATCCCGAGTGAGCCGTCCTCTTCGACCGGCACGTTCATGAAGAAATTGATGTTGGAGACTATGTCGCGCTTGCCTCTCCCTTCGGAGAGGTTCGCTTCGAGGAAGTTTTCCACACAGGCATGCTCGGCCTTGGTGTGATGACCATAACGCAGCGTGTTGGATTCACACGAGCATGCGCCGCCGATCGTGTCGTGATAGTCGACCGAAGTGGCGGCGATGGTCATCATCGGCCGGCCTTCATTCGATCGCAGCACCGTCCCCTCGCGAAGGAACAGATTGCCTTGCGCTGCAACCGTGTCCTGCGCGCTGTAGCGTTCCGCATCATCGTCGGCGGCGTAGAGAAGAAAATCGACGGCCTGGTTGCCCTCCAGATCAATGATTCGGAGGGTCTGGCCGGCCGCGACATGATACAGCCAAGGCGCCCGCGCGGGCACGACCACGTCGTGGACGACGGTGCCGGAAAGGCCGGACAGGTGGGGATCAACGCTCATTCGGGCCTGTTCCTTAGCTAGCGACGGAAATAGTCTTCGACGTTCTCGAAGGCGCGCAAGCCCTCCGGCGTCGCGTGGCGGATGGGATCGTCGGTCGGCGTGACGGGACCGCGCCAGGCGGTCGCGCGCAGCGGTGTTACCGTCCACTCACTGCGCGGATCGAGAAGATGCGGGCAGTTCGCAATCACGACGATCACGTCCATTTCCGCGCGCAGCACCACAGCCCGGCCCGGCGCAAACGGCCCGATCTGCGGCACGATCGCCCCGTCGGCTTCGATCCTCGCGCCCTTGAACAGCGTCACGCAGGGATGAATGTCCCGGCGCTGAAGCCCATGCTTGGCCACGCCGAGGAGGAACCGGTCGCGCCCGCTGGGACAAGGGCCGCTATTGCTGCCGTTTCCATATTTGGCAGCGTTGGTCGCGGCGTTGGAGGTCCCGCAAAAGCTGTCATGGGTGCCCGCATCGTCTTCCAGGATGCTCATGAGGACGCGCCCCATGTCCGACAACAGCAGTTTGCCTTGGCCGAGATAAGCGTTCCATTGCACCTTCACCGTGTCCGCGACGTTGAGCCGTTCGATCGGTATCTCGGCGTTGAAGATGAGCAGCGAAGCGCAGGCGTCGCCCTTGAGGTCGATCAGTCGCAAGCGAGCGCCGCGTGCGAGGCGCCGCGTGGCATAACCGCCCGCCGCGATCGTTTCTTCCCACAGCAATGCGTCCGCAGGCACGCCGTCCGGCAGGTCGTCGGCAATCGGCGGCAGCACCGGCATCGCTTCCACGACCCTGCCCGCCATGCCCCGGGCATGATCGCGCGCAGCCAGCGGATTCGCGAGGATATCGGTCATGCGGCCGCTCCTTCTGCCTTGCCGCTCTCGGCGTCCTGCTCATGCAGAGGCGGCAGGAGGGCGGTGGTCGCGACGAGTTCGAGTTGCTGCACGCCGCGGACGCGCCGGAGCGCGTCGCATAATTCCTTCAGCCTCACGGCCGGGCCCTGCACCAGCAGAACCTCGAGCGACTGGTCATCCTCCAGAAACACGTGCTGGGAGGAGATGACCTCCTTGAGGTAACGGGCCTGCGTTTGGGCCAACTGATGCCGCACACGGCCGCGATCGCCGCGATAGACCATCGTGATTGTGCCAGCGAGCAAGTCGTCGGGCCGAGTGAATGCCTCATGCTGGGCAAGGGCCTGACGGATCAACTCTGCCATGAGCTGGGAGCGCGACGGCAGTCCACGCTCCTCCACCATCATATCCAGCTGGCGAAACAGATCCCCGGGAAGGCTCATGCTGAGCCTGGCCAGGCCGGCGGGTTCGGTACTCATGTCCAGTCCTCAACTAATTGATAGTGTTTCGTTTGTCGGAATGCCGGGCTCTTCATCGGTCGTGCGGTCGACCTTGTTTCGGAGCGGAAGGTCATAGACGGCCGTCGCACCAAACCGGTGCGGCGCGTGCGGGTCGTGACGTCGCTTGTCCAACGCGACCACCCGCGTTCCGAGCCCGAAGGCCTCGCGGATATCATGGGTCACCATGATGATTGTCAGCGAATAATCGCGCCAAAGCCGGGTGATGAGTTCGTGCATGTCCGTGCGGATACCGGGGTCCAGCGCGCCGAACGGCTCGTCGAGCAGGAGGATGCGCGGACGCTTGATCAGCGCCTGGGCGATGGCCAGCCGCTGCTGCATGCCGCCGGACATCTGCGCGGGATAGAGGTGGAGGCTGTCGCCCAGACCGACCGCGTTCAGCATCTCGACCGCTTCGTCCATGGCCGCGCGCCGCGCCGCGCCGAAGAGTCGGGCCGAAAGCGGCGCCTTTGCGCATTCGAGCCCGAAAACCGTGTTGCGCAATACCGACAGGTGAGGAAACACCGGGTAGCGTTGGAAAACGACGCCCCGGTCCGGGCCACACTCCGGCGTGAGCGGGGTCCCGTCGAGGAGAATGGTTCCGCGGGTCGGTATTTCCTGGCCGAGAATGATGCGCAAAAGGCTGCTCTTGCCCGCGCCCGACGGCCCGATGATCGAAACGAAGGAACCGGCCTCGACGTCGAGGTCCACCCGCTCGAGGACGATCTTGTCGCCATATTCGACCCAGATGTTGCGAAGGCCGAGGAGCGCGCTCAATGGCTCGCTCCATGCGCCCAGGGAAACAAGCGCTCGCTCAGAAAGACGAGCGCCACGTCCACCAGGATCGCCAGGACGGCGATCCAGACGACATAGGGGATGATGACGTCCATGGCGAGGTAGCGCCGAACGAGAAATATCCGGTAGCCCAGGCCCACATCGGATGCGATCGCCTCCGCGGATATGAGGAACACCCATGCCGGACCGAGCGACAGACGCATCGCGTGGAGAAGGCGCGGCATGGCCTGCGGCAGCGCGACGCGGATCATGATCTGCCAGCTGCTTGCACCTAAAGTCTGGGCCTTGACGATCTGCTCTCTCGGCAAGGCGCCGACATGGGCGGCGATGTCGCGCACCATGACGGGCGCAATTCCTATGACGATCAGGGCGATCTTTGCCGTTTCACCCAGTCCCAGGGCGATGAAAAGGATCGGAAGAAGGGCGATCGGCGGGATCACGGCAATAGCCGTCACCAGCGGCCCCAGCGTGGCGCGTACCGGCGGCAGAACGCCCAGCACGAGTCCGATAACGAGCGCCGCCAAGGTCGCAATCCCGAGCCCGATGCCCAGCCGCTGGAGGCTGGCCAGCGTATCGGCCCAAAAGAGCAGCTGGCCGGAAAGCTGGTCCGGCTGAAAAAGAAGCGCGGACATGGCCCGGGCCATGCCGCTGGGCAACGGGAGGATCTTGTCTACCGGATTCGCGGCGTGGCGCTGCGCCGCCATGAAGAGATACAGCAGCAGCAGAAGCAGGATCGGCAGCGAACCGAACAGGATACGGTCGCTCCGGCGAACTTGACGATTCACCCAACGCATGTCGTCACATCACCTTCGATAAGGCCGAGCAAGGGACGATAAAGCCTAGCAAGACCGCGATCAGAGCTTGCCGTCGGCCGCCAACTTCATGAAGCTCTCGTCGAATCGCAGCGTCACGCGCTTGGGATCGCCAAGGGTCTTTCCGCCTGGGAAAGCCATGCCGACTGCGCCGGCAGACGACGCCCCTTTGAACAGCCCCTTTGAAAAGCTGAAATCACGCACCAGCGTCATGGTCGCCATGAGCGACGGCGCCGATGTCGCCGCCACGGCCGCCTTGGGATCGGAATAGAGGTAGGTCGTCGCGAGCTGGCTGTCGAACGCCTGGGGACTCGTGCCGGCCAGCTTCGCCATGGCTGCGCGGGCTTCCTTGCCCTTCGCGTCCTTACGATTCATCAGGGCCGTCGTCTCATACCAGATCCCGGCGAGCGCCTTGCCGAGGTTCGGATTGGCCTTGAGGGTGGCGGTATCGACGACCAGCAGGTCGAGGATTTCGCCGGGAATGTCGGCGGAACTGAAGACCTGCTTCACGCCCGGTTCCGCCTTCATCACCGAAAGCTGCGGGTTCCATGCGACAGCAGCCTTGACGTCCGGGCTGCCGAACGCGCCGACGATGTCGGCATCGGACGTGTTCACGGTCTTGACGTCCGTGGCCTTCATGCCGACCGATTCCAGTCCGCGCGCCAGCAGGTAATGGGAGACCGACAGCTCGACCAGATAGACTTGCTTACCCTTGATCGCGCTGAACTGGTCCGCGCCCTTGAGCAGGATGCCGTCGTTCCCGTTTGAATAATCCCCGACGATGATGGCGCTGGTGTCCTTGCCGCCTGCGGCCGGGATCGTGAGGGCATCCATATTGGCGACGGTCACGCCGTCGAACTTGCCGGCGGTGTACTGGTTCACCGATTCCACATAGTCGTTGACCTGAACGATGTGGATCTTGATCCCGTACTTGTCTTCCCACTTCTTCACGATACCGGCCTGCTGGGCATAGGGCCACGGCATCCAGCCGGCGTAGATCGACCACCCGATATTGAACTCGTTGCGCGGCGCCGATTTATCGCCAGGCGCCTGGGAACACGATGCGACCAGAAGCGCTCCGGCCATCAGCGCCATTGCGCTCGCCCTGCCAAACCCCTTGATCATGATTCGATCCCCTTTCGCATTGCAGCATCTCTGCAATCGATAGGTTTGTCCATTAAAAATATTACCGATCGTTATGTAGGTAATACCCCCGGCGTGAGGCAGTCCGTCGCGGGAATCGATATGGGCTCATCAATTCAGACGGGCACGACATACTGACGCCATGCTCGAGAGGGCCACATTCTGCGATTTTCGCGAATGAGCACCGTTCCCGCGACTCGGTTGTGACGATTCGGAAATCGGAGGACGTGACAGCGATTCGATGGGATTTCGGGAGCGGTTTGTGGTCGGCACCGCCGACGACGACGCGTTCATGCCATTTGAAAAACGACGATTTTGTGCGCTGCAGCGTAATTCCACTTCATACTGAGCAACTGCAAAATTATTACGCTTGACGAATTCTGTAATATCCATACCTTTTGATCGGTGCTCCGTGAACGAGCGGAAAAGGAAGGGTTCGACAACGCCGGTCATCACCGGCTGAAGATGGGGGTCTCGTGGATCGGAAGCTGGTCTACAATGCTGCTCTTCTCGGCAACCGACCGCTGATCGTCAGCGATGTCCGGCTCGCAGGCCGGTTGGGTTCGTCATGCGACCTTTCAGGCATGTACGACCCTTTTTTGGAGGCTTGGAGCCTCGTCAGGCCCGTCGCACGCAGCGGTATGGATCATGGAATACTGAAGACGACAGGACACAAATCGACCGAAAGGGCGCCGGCTTAGCCAGAGCGTCAATGGGGGAGGATGTCACTTTTCGACGGGCTCAATAGCAAGGGGTCGAAGTGACTATGACATTGATTCGTAACACATTGCTTTGTGCGACCATGCTGATGGGCGTCGGGACCACATCGGCGTTCGCGCAGGAGGCGCCTGCAGACAGCAGCGCCGGGGGCGATCCCAATGATATCATCGTGACGGCCTCGCGCCGTCAGACCACGTTGCAGGACGCGCCAATCAATATCAGCGCGGTCAGCGCGGAGCAGCTCTCCAAACAGCGCATTGATGATATCAAGTCGTTGGCCGCCTTCACGCCGGGCATGACGGTGGTGGACACGGGGCCGGCGTCGACCGGCACGGTCATCATGCGCGGCCTCAACTCCAGCGACACGAGCGTCACTGGCTCGCAGCGCGAGAGCGCGGTGGGTGTATATCTCGGCGAAGTCCCGCTTTATTACGATTTCAAGTTGATCGACATCGCCCGCGTCGAAGTGCTGCAAGGTCCGCAGGGCACGCTTTACGGGCTCGGCACGCTCGCGGGTGCGGTGCGCTACATGCCCAACCGTCCGAATACCGACGGCGCGTCCGTCGACGCGCATGGTCGCCTGTTCGGCATGTCGCATAGCGGGAGCTTCGGCTTCAACGGCGACATGGCGGTCAACGTGCCGATCGTGACAGATCATATCGCGTTCCGCACCGCAACCGGCTATTTCGACAGCCCTGGCTTCATCGATTACAATTATCTGCTGCAGCAACCGGGCATATCCGACCCGCAACCCGTGCGTGGCGCGACCGCTGCGCTGGGCTCGTTCGGCACGGCTGCGGATCAGGCCGCCAACTTCACACGCAAGAAGGACGTGAACTTCGAACAGACGTTTACGACGCGCAACCAGCTCCTTCTGGAAGCTAATCCGGACATCAAGCTCTACCTGACCTATGCGCATCAGCAGACCAAGACGGGCGGTCGTCAGGCCAATGGCGCCGGGGTACTGGGCACCGGCGAATACGAGGGTCCGTGGCGATATCTCGAGCCCACTAACCGCAAGGCCGATCTCTATGCGGCCGAGCTCAACGTCAACCTGTTCGATTTCGCGCAGCTCGTCAGCACGACGGCCTATACGAACCAGAAGATCACCCAGCACCGCGACAATACCGACCTGCTGCTCGATCTCGATTATGGCTATGAGGCTTTCCCCGCTTTCTCGTCCTACAACGACTCGACCGCATATTATCGCCAGTTCAACCAAGAGGTTCGCCTGGTTTCATCGCATGGCGGCCCGTTCAGCTGGGTGATCGGTGGCTTCTACAACAATTTGAGATACTATAATAACTATCTGGAACACACACCCGGCTTCGCCAACTTCGCCGGGGTCAACCGACCGGACGACCTCGAATATATCTCCTTCGTCAATACACGCACCAAGGAGAAAGCGGTCTATGGCGAGGGCACCTTCCATATCACCGATGCGTGGCAGGTGACCGGCGGCATCCGTTATTTCAAATATGATGCGTTCGCGATCGGAGGCACCGACACGCCGCTGTTCGGTGGCGGTCTCATCCGTACGCCCTATCCGCTGATCCAGTTCGCCCCGAGTCGGGTCAAGTCGGGCAGCACCGGTGATGACGGCGTCGTCTGGAAGGCAAACACGTCCTACAAGTTCAGCAGCGACCTTCTGGCCTATTTCACCTACAGCACCGGCTATCGCACCGGCAATGTGAACCGCGTCGCACCTTGTATCCTGCCGTTGCCGCCGGGTCAGAACGTCTGCGCGCTTCCCGGCGAGCTGGCCTATGGCCCGGACAAGACCCGCAACATGGAAATCGGTGTCCGCGCCTCGCTGTTCGACAAGCGCCTTCAGTTCAGCCTGGACGGTTTCCACGTCGACTGGAACGACATCCAGGTCGCGAGCCAGACGGTGAACGGCGC
The DNA here is from genome assembly GCF_014171475.1 of Sphingomonas sp. So64.6b. NCBI lineage: Bacteria > Pseudomonadati > Pseudomonadota > Alphaproteobacteria > Sphingomonadales > Sphingomonadaceae > Sphingomonas > Sphingomonas sp. So64.6b. The sequence goes on along the minus strand of NZ_CP048817.1, from coordinate 772,158 downwards.
CACGGGCATTACAGTGAATGGCGGCAAGGCCGTATCGCAGGGCGTGGAATTCACCGGCCAGTTCAAGGTCACGCCGCGGATCCTGGTGCAAGGGACCTATTCCTATACCGACGCGCACTTGACCGAGACCGCGCCGGGCGTGATCGTCAGCCAGGGCGTTCAATATGACGCCCCGAACGGTGGTCGCCTGCCCGGATCGACGAAACACGCGGGCAGCGCCGGCATCACCTATACCCAGCCGCTGGCCGACGGTCGTGACCTGGAGTTCAACTGGACCGCAACCTACACGGGGGACATCTATTCGCGCATCGGCCTTGCCGGCAATGGCGAGATCATCCCCGACTATACCACGCACCGCGCATCGATCACCTATCATTCGAAACAGGTCGATATCAGCCTCTTCGCGGACAACATCTTCGACAAATATGCCGTCATCGCGGTCGAGAACGACCGCAGCTCGTTCAATCAGGTCCGGACTGACGTCGTCGAGCGCTATTATGCCTATGGCGTGCTGACGCCGCGGCGGGTGGGTATCGACTTCCGCTTCCACTACTGACGCGGGTCATCAGGCTGGAGGGCTCGCCACGGGCAGGCCCTCCAGCGTAAAATCGTCGGCAAACGCGTATCGTGAAAGGTCTCCAACAGGATGGCATCCGGCTTGGCATTTCACCAACTTGGCATGACAGTAAAAACCTGCCTGTCAGTCGGCTCGCTGTTCGCTTCGGCCGTCAGCGCCCACAGCATTCCGCTTCCCGAACTGTTCCAGAAAACCTGGATCGACGGTACACAGCCAAACGAGCCGGATGCACAGGTCCAGTCGCTCGATCGCGACACGTTCGTCATCCGGCAATCGATCAAGACCAATTTCGAGGCGCCATTCCTCTATCTGATCTTCGGGCGCGATAAGGTGCTGTTGGTCGACACCGGCGCTGCAGGCGGCCGGATCAGACCGGTTGTCGACCGCCTCGTGAAGGAGTGGCTAGCTGCGCATCATCGCACCACTATCCCGCTCGTGGTCGCGCACAGTCACAGCCATGGCGATCATATCGCGGGCGATGCCGCGTTTCGCGATCGCCCCGATACCATAGTCATGGGGCTCAAGTCGGCGGACGTGGCGGGGTTCTTCGGCATCGGCAACTGGCCGAACGAGAGCGCCCGGTTCGACCTTGGCGGCCGCGTTCTCAACATTGTGCCGACGCCGGGACACCAGGCAGCCTCGATCATGATCTATGATCCCAGATTGAAGATCCTGCTGTCCGGCGACGTCCTCTATCCCGGCCGCCTGTACGTGCCGGTCAATTTCATGTCGGACGAACGCGCCAGCATCGATCGCCTGGCGGCCTTTGCCGACACGCATCCGATTAGTGCGATACTCGGCGCGCATATCGAGATGATGCGTACGCCCGGGCGCGATTATCCACACGAAGCGACGACGCACCCCGACGAGCATCGTCTCGAATTGCCGGTCGAGAGCATCGGCGAACTGCAAACCGGCTTGAAGGCAGCGCTCGATGTCCCGGAGCAGCCCCAGATCCATGATCGTTTCATTATCTACCCGGTAGCGCCGCGGGCCGAGTGACGACGCCAGGAAGATATTATCCGCAAGCTGCGTAAAACGGGAATTGTGCGGGCGCAGGGGGGCGACGATTGGTGATGTCTGCGCCGCATCGTGGCTATGGAACAGTCGAGGGAGAGCATCCGCAGCATCGTCGTCTTCTAGGGGTCGGCAAGCCGGTCCCCGACCTGCAGAGCGTGTTGTGCGCGGCAGGGCTGCGCACCGCCTGGCGCTTGGTGCATCCGTCCCGACGGATGCCTGTACAGAGTCAGGCTGCGGCGCTTGCCTTTGCCGCAAGGTTCACCTGGGCCCTGCCCTGTGTCTCCTCGGCGGCGCGCGCCATAGTCTCCCACGTGATTGCGGAGCGCTGATGCATGTCGCGGCGGTTGGGCAGGTTGGTTTTTTCGGCGGCCGCGCGCTGCGCTGCGGCATTCGCCCGATAGGTCTCGATGGTCGTCATCGCGGTCCTATCGCTGAAAATCACCATGCCGTCGAATCCCGGATCGCCCAGCCGCTCAAAAAAGGCCATCCCGGCGGCGACGCAAGCGGCGGGGCGGCTGCCGGACTCCCCAAAAAGGACAACGATCATGCCACCGTGGCGCAGGATGACAGGGCTTTGCGCCCAATCGGTCAGCCTCGCAGCTGTCGTTCGTGCGCGTCGGCGATGTTGCCGACCTGATCATTCGCGTCCTGCAAGCGCTCATGGCTCACGCCGGATCCGGTGGTCCAAAGTCGACCGCGTCATCGCACGTGGCTTGAGGCCAATTGGGCCTGCCCGGCGACAATGGTCGACCGTATCGTGCTCGCGGCAACGATGGCTGACCTGAATCGCGTCGCCGGTCATCTCGGACTGCGCGACGAGGCGCGGTCATGACTGAAACCTTCAGCCAATGGGTGATCGAGGATAGCTTTGCGGGTGAGCGACCGCGATGGGAGGTTGGCGGCGCCCAGATCGTCGCTGACGTGCGCCCGTTCGAAACCGCGAAGCTGCGTATTCTCAACGGTGCCCATTCGGCGCTCGCCTATCTTGGCTTGGCGAAGGGCCATCAGTTTGTCCACCAAGCCGTCGCCGATCCAGCAATCCGCCCTCTGATCGAGCAGCTCATGCGCGGTGAGGCGGCGGCGAGCCTCGCCATCACGGCGGGACAGGATGTCGATCGTTATGTCGACGCGCTGCTTGCCCGCTTCGCCAATGCAGCGCTTCCACATCGCCTGATTCAGATCGCGGCTGATGGCTCACAGAAGATTGGCCCGCGATGGCTCGAAGCGATTGTCGCCAATCGCGCGCAGGGGCGCGAAGCGCCGGCCACACTGACCGCGCTCGCGGCCTGGATCGCGTTCGTCAAGGGCGATCGCGGAGAGGTGAACGACCCGCTGGCGGAAGCGCTCGCCGACGCGTGGCGCGGCGCGAGTCCGGAGCGCATCGTGATGACATTGTTCGGGCCGCGCGGCATGTTCGGCACGCAATGGCAACTCGACAGCGCACAACGCGACCTCGTCGCCAGGGCGGTCGCGGAGCGTATCTCGATCTGACCGATCGTCCGGACGGACGTGGGAATCCTCAAACTCGGCAGCAGAGCGATCGCTAACCGCTCCGCAACGCGTAGCGAAGCATGATCGGCGTCACCACAGCAGCAAGACTCGCGCCATATCCAGCCTTGAGAGCAAGCACGCACCAGAATGGCAATACCTCAACCGCGGTCACGCCAAGCAGGACCACATGCAGCGCGACGCCCATAGCCGCGGCAAGCAGCGCCGCTCCAATTGCGCGCGCGGCCAACGGCCAGCTTGCCGCAGGCCCGGAGATCGGCGCGATCTGCCCCGTTGCCAACCGCCGCCGCGTCAAAAGGCCGGGAACGATCACACTCATCAATGTTATCATGAAGCTCTGTGGAGCCGCGTCCAGGATCACCGCGCGCACCGCAACGGATGACGAGCCGCCGAGCGCCAGCCAGGCAAACGCGATGCTTATCACAGTGTTGATAGCGACGCTGATCAGCGTCTCGATCGTGATATAGCGGCGTTGCGGCGGCGTCATATGGTCAGAACCGATCGAGGTCGTTCGCGACCGACACCGGTCCGTGAAAGATCGCGGCCATTCCCGAGGTGTAACCTGCCGTCGAAGTCTCGTCGTCCATGCCCGGCGACAGATGGGTCAGCACAACGCGCTTCGCGTCTGCCGCCGCAGCAAGTCTTGCAACGTTTTCGGGTGTGAGATGGTCCTGGGCCATATGCGCCATCATGGGCGCACGGGCGGCGGGCGGAATATCGTTCGCCCGCGCCAGCACGGCCTCCATCGCGTGCATGTCGATCACCTCGCTGACCAGCAAATCGCAACCGGCGGCCAGCGTCTGAAGATGCGCCGACGGGCCACTATCGCCGGTATAGACGATCGTGCGCCCGGCCGTCTCGATGCGAAAGGCGTAGGAACGCGCGGCCACCGCTGCGGCGCTGCCGGGTGAAAAATGATAATGGTCGTTGGTGATCGCCAACACACGGATATTGGCGTCCTGATAGACCAGGGCCGGCGCATCGATCGTCGCGGCCAGTTCCTCCGGCGCCAGTGTCGTGCGGATCGCCGGCATCGACGGACCACCGATGGCGATCGGGGCGAGCTCGGTCGCACGATAGGCAACGGCTATGCCGTCGACCATCGCCGTCATCCCCGGCGGTCCGATCACCGGCAACGGCGCGCGCTCGTTGAGCAGCCAGCGCGTGACGAGCAGCGGCGCCAGCCCGCCATTGTGATCGATATGATGATGCGACACGAACACCGCGCGGACCGCATGCACCGACAGGCTCGCCGCGGCGAGTTGGCGCTGCGCGCCGTCGCCGGCATCGAACAGATAGACCGCACCGTTGACGACCAGGGCATTGGCGGGCTCCGACCGCTTGACGCGGGTCAGTGGCCCGCCGCCGGTACCAAGCGTGACGAACACTGCTCGACCCGGCGCGAGGTCCTTCGCCATCGCCGGCGCGGTAAGCAGCGCGAGCGCCGCCAACCACGCCGCGATGACACGGCGCATCAAAACTTCACGCTTGCGCGCACGCCATAGGTGCGCGGCGGACGCAGCTGGTTATATATCGTGCCGGCCTTGGCCGGGCTTTGCAGCGAATTGGAAAAAACCAGCCGGTTTTCGATATTGTTGATGAAGCCGGTCAGCGAATAACGGCCATTGGCGGTCTCATAGCTCAGCCGCGCGTTGGACATCATGTACGAACCCTGCTGACCGAGCGCGAGATAGTCGATCGACAGATAGCGCGATGATTCGATCCTGGTATCGGCCCCGGCGATCAAACGCCCCGAATCACCCAGTGAAAAGATGTGCTGATAGCCAGCGTTGATCGACCAGGTCGGCGCATTGACCACCGGCCGGCCCGAACAGTTCACATTGTAGATCCGGGCCGCCGGGCTGGCACCCACCTGAGTTGTAAGTGCTGTCGCACAACCGACCACCGGCGCGGCACCGCTGGTCGAATAGTATTGATATTGCAGCGAATCGTATCGGGCATGGAGATATTGCACATTGGCGGTGAACAGGTCGTTTTGGGTGGGCTGGAACTGGAGTTCCGCCTCTGCACCGTAGATCGTCGCCGCACCGGCATTTTCGGTCGCGAAGACCGGTCCAAAGATCGGCCCGCCCGGCGTCGTCGCGACCTGGACCGCGCCGAGATGGGTAATCTGCTGGTCCTTATAGTCCCAGTAGAACGCCTCGACATTGAATTGCAGCTTGTTGTCGAAGAAACGGTTCTTGGAACCGATGGTATAGGCACGCAGTGTCTCGGGCCGCGAATAATTCATCCCTTCGGCCGAGAACAGCGCGCCCGACTTGAAGCCAGTCGAAACAGAAGCATAGAGCAGCGAGCGCGGTCCGATATCGAACTCTACCCCGCCCTTCCAGGTCACCTTGCTGAAGGTGACGTCGGTTTTCGGGAACGACGGGATATCGAGGATGATCGGCACCAGCGGGAATACACCCGGGACGAAGCCGACGAATGGCAGCGTGTGCGCCTCGGTCGCCTGCGTTTTGCTCTCGCTGGTGTAGCGCACGCCGCCGGTCACCCGGAACGTATCCGTCAGCGACCACGTCGCCTGGCCGAAAAAGGCATTGCTGTCGGTGCCCAACCGCGATTTGATTCGCGTGCCATTGCTCGCCTGGTTGAAGAACTGGTCGGCCAGGATGTGCTCAGTAAAATAATAGCCCCCGAGCACCCAACTGATCGGACCGGACTTGTTCGACAGCCGCGTCTCTAGCGACATCTGATCGGAATTCTCGGTGACGTCGATCAAGAAGCTCGAGGCATAGCTAACAAAGTCGAGATCGGTCTTGCGATAGGCCGGAATGACGGTCAGCTTGGCGAAACCGAGATCGGCGTTGATCGTCATTGCGGCGCCGAAGAAGCGGTTGTCCTGATAGCCATCCCCGCGCGCGCTGATCTGCGGCACGGGCGCGGTCGGCGATCGCGCGAGATATTCTGCGATGACGCGCGGATCGCTGGGCCCGAGCCGGTTCTTGCCGTCGAGCAACGGCATGATCGTGCCGCCTGATCCCTTGCCGCCGACATGCGCATAATCGATCGACAGCGTCGCATCGAGGCCGGTGCCGGTCTCGCCGCGGAGCTGGCCGCGCACCGCCTGGGTATCCTCGTCGTCATAACCGTCGCTGTAATAGCCGTCATGCTTGGCATATTGGCCAGCGAGGCGGAACGCGACATGCTCGCCGATCGGCACGTTGATGGCCCCGGACGCCTTGATCGCGTTGTAATTGCCATATTCCGCGTTGAGGTTTCCACCGAACTCGCCCAGCTTCGGCTTGGCGGTGATCACGTTGAGCGCGCCTCCCGTCGCGTTGCGACCATAGAGAGTTCCCTGCGGTCCCTTCAGCACCTCGATCCGCTCAAGATCGTAGAACAGACCGGCTGGTGCTGCGGGGCGCGAAAGATATACGCCATCGAGGTTGAACGCGACGCCCTGCTCGGCAAAAGCGTTCGAGCCAAAGGTGCCAACGCCGCGCAAATAGATCTGCGTGAGAGACGATGCCGGCGCGATCTGAAGTGAAGGCACCAGGCGCGTCAGGTCCGTGGCCTGGCTGATGCTGTTCTTCAAAAGCGTGTCGCCGGCAACAGCGCTGACCGCGATCGCTGCCTTTTGCAGACTCTCTTCACGGCGTTGTGCAGTGACGATGATATCGGGAAGACCTTGCTCGGCGACCTCGGTATCTTCGGCCGGCGCGACCGGCGCGTCTTGTGCTAGCGCTGGCGTCGCGGCGATCAACGCCCCCGAAGCAACCGACAGTCCGAGCATGCGAGTGAATTTCATGGCTACCTCCCCTTGGCGCCTCGTAGTGCGAGGTCGCGCATCGGCATCGTTTCTGATCCGCACAGATCCATAAGAAAAATCATTTGTTTTGATTGAATATCAATCACGCGCTGAATAGTACGGCCAAATGCGTTTCCAGGGACTCGACCTCAATCTGCTCGTCGCACTCGACGTCCTCATTGAAGAGCGCAGCGTGTCGCGCTCGGCCGAACGGCTCCATCTCAGCCAGCCGGCGATGAGCGCGGCGCTGCGAAGGCTACGCGATTATTTCAACGACCCGATCCTTGCCGCCCATGGCAAGAAGATGATCCCGACGCCGCACGCGCTTCGGCTCCGCGGTGCGTTGCGCGTGTTGCTCACCGATATCGAGCGCATGGTTTCGCTATCGACGCAGTTCGATCCCGCCACGTCGCAGCGCCGCTTTCGTGTCGGCACGTCGGACTATCTCGCCATCGTGCTGTTCACGCGTCTCGTCCCCGAATTCGAACGCATCGCACCGGGCATCACGCTCGAGCTGATCCAGCCCTCGGACGCTATGGGGACGATGCTCGATCAGGGGGAACTCGATCTGGTCATCACGCCGGCGGAGCATGCCTCGGCCGAGCATCCGTCCGAGTTACTGTTCGAGGAACGCCATGTCGTCGCCGGCTGGTCCGGCAATCCGCTGGTGCAAGCTCCACTGAGCGAGCAGGACTTTCTCGCATCCGGGCACGTCGCGGTGGAAATCGGCCGGTTGCGTCCGACATCCTTCGCCGAGAAATTCCTGCGTGAGCAAGCGAAGGAGCGCCGCATTGAGGTCCTGGTTTCCTCCTTTGCTGTCGCGCCCGAGATGCTCGTCAACACACACCGTCTTGCGGTGATGCACGAGCGGCTCGCCAAGGCTTATGCTGAACGCCTCCCGATCCGCTTCGTCGAGATGCCCTTCCCTTTCCCGGTCATGCGCGAGATGTTGCAATATAATCGGACACGTAGCGAGGATGCCGGGCTTCGCTGGTTTATCGACCAAGCCAAAAGGTTGACCAACCATAAACAGGATTGATGGTTACGCATAAGAACATTCATTTTTACAGATAGAATGCCACGTTTAATATGGCGCGATTGAACCAGTGGAACAGCTGGGCGTGAAAACGGGATGGATGCGTGAAAGACCTGAAAATCCTCGTCGTCGGCGGCGGCATCGGTGGGTTGACCTCGGCAATCGCGTTGCGTCGCGCGGGCTTTACCGTAGCCATCGTCGAAAAGGACCCCGACTGGTCGGTGTACGGCGTGGGTATCATCCAGCAAGCCAACGTCATTCGCGCGATGAGCGACCTTGGCGTGGTCGACGATTATATCGATGCCGGCTTTGGTTTCGACTCTGTCGAAATCTACATTCCCACCGGACAACAAGTAGCAACCATCCCCTCGCCGAGGCTGGTGCCCGGCTATCCCGCCAATCTCGGGATCGGTCGCCGTGCGCTGCACCGGGTGCTCGGCGATCGTGCACTCACCGCCGGCGCGACGATCCGCCTCGGCGTGACGGTGACCGGGCTCGAGGATGACGGTAGCGGCCTGGATGTCGCCTTTTCCGACGGAACCACGGATCGCTATGACGTCGTTATCGGTGCCGATGGGCTCTATTCGCAAATACGCGAACATGTCGCCCCGGACGCACCCGCTCCGGCTTTTGTCGGCCAGGGCGTCTGGCGCTACAATTTCCCGCGCCCCGCCGATGTGACCGCGCTATGCGCCTATGATGGCGCGATTGGCGTAGGGCTGGTGCCGCTTTCCGATACGCTGATGTACATGTACGTCACCACGCCCGAACCCGAGAATCGCCGCTACCCGCGCTCCGGCCTCGCGGCCGCGATGCGTGGCAAGCTGGAGGGACAGCCGCCGCGCATCGCCGCGCTCGTCGACCAGATTAATGACGACGATGCCGTGGTCTACAAGCCGCTCGAATGGATCATGCTCGAAGGGCCCTGGCATCGTGGCCGCGTCGTCCTTCTCGGCGATGCGGTCCATGCCACCACGCCGCATCTCGGACAGGGCGCAGGAATGGCGATCGAGGACAGTATCGTGCTGGCAGATGAGCTGCTCCAGCAGGATGACCCGGAGAGCGCGTTCACCGCGTTCCGTGCCCGCCGCATCGATCGCTGCCGATACATTGTCGAAAAATCAAAGGCGATCAGCTTTGGGCAAACCGGACAAGGCCCGCGAGTCGACCAGAGCAAAATGACCCACGAGATGTTCGAGTTGACCGCAAGGCCGATCTGATGGCCCTCACCCTCAACCATGCCCGCGATATCGCTGAGGCGACGCTAGCCGAGGGGGCGACGCGCGGCTTCGCGCCGCTATGCGTGGTCGTGCTGGACGCCGGCAGCCACCCGCTCGCGTTGCTGCGCGACGAACGCGCCGCAATCTCGCGGCCGGAAATCGCCACCGCCAAGGCGGCGGGCTGCCTCGGCATGGGTTCGGGCGGTCGCGAACTTGCGCGTCGCGCCCAGGCTGTCCCCGCCTTCTTCTCCGCCCTGAGCGGCGTCTTTCCGAAGGGCATCGTGCCGGTCGCGGGCGGCGTTCTTATCCGCGACGCTGTTGGCTCGCTTCTCGGCGCGGTCGGGGTCAGCGGCGATACCTCCGACAATGACGAAATCTGCGCGGTCGCCGGTATCGCCGCTGCCGGCCTGATCGCGGACACCGGCGCATGAGCGCGGTCCTGTTTAGCGAGGTGCGGATCTTCGACGGCAGCGGTGCAGCCAGCTTCGCGGGCGAGGTGCTGGTGCGCGACGAGCAAATCGTCGCGGTGGCGCGCGGAGACGAGCGGCTGCCGCGCGACGGTGCAGAGCTGATCAACGGCAACGGCGCGACCCTGATGCCGGGGATGGTCGAGGCGCATGCGCACCTGACCTGGCCGAGCTCGGTCGAGCGCATCGTCAACACGATGAAGCTTCCGGCCGAGGAGCATCTCCTGGTGACCGCGCAAAATGCGCGGATTACCCTCGATCACGGCTTTACCAGCGCCTATTCGGCCGGCTCGCTCGGCGAGCGCTTCGAACCGGCGCTGCGCGACATGATCGACGCCGGCCATCTGCCGGGTCCACGGTTGCGCGCCTCGGCACTGGAAAAAGGTGTCGAAGGTGTGATGGGCGTCCCCGCCGGTCACGACCCGACGCACGACCGCAGCATCGAGGGTCTGCGCCGCTACGTCGCCGAAATGAAGGCGCTGGGCTGCGACACGATCAAATTCCTGATGTCGAGCGACGAGGGCTTCTCGCCCGGCGGCAGCCAGGTGCTGATGTATTCGGAGGAAGAAGCGCAGGCGATCGGCGCGGCGGCGCGCGAAGCCGGCATCTGGCTCGCCTGCCACGCCCAGGCCTCGGAAGCGATCAAGCGCGCCGTGCGTGCCGGCTTTCGCGCGATCTTCCATTGCACCTATGCCGATGACGAGGCGCTCGACATGCTCGAGGACAAGCGCGACACGCTGTTCGTCGCCCCTGCCCCGGGCTTGCTCCATGCGCGCTGCCACGAGGCGCAGGATTTCGGCATCGGCCCTGTCGAGGCCGAGCGGATGGGCGCCACCTCCGGCCTCGCGCTGATGCAGCAGGTCATCCCCGAGATGCGCAAGCGCGGCATCCGCGTGCTGCCCGGCGGCGACTATGGTTTCCCCTACAACCCGATCGGCCGCAACGCGCGCGACCTCGACCTCTTCGTGCGGCTGTTCGGCTTCTCGCCGACAGAAGCGCTGGCCGCCGCGACCGGTCAGGGCGCAGCGCTGATGGACCTGCCGGTGGGCGCGATCCGCGCCGGGTGCCTCGCCGATATATTGCTCGTCTCCGGCGACCCGACCGCCGACGTGACGATCCTGCAAGACAAGGCGAACCTCGCCGCGATCATGAAGGGCGGCCGCTTCCACAAGCGCCCGGCCGCAACCCAGCATTGAAGGAAGAGACGATGAGCCGTGTCACCGAAATTCGCTATGTCGGCTATGGCGTGCCCGACCTTGAGGCGGAGCGCGCTTTCTATGCCGGGAAATGGGGCCTGAAGCAGGTCGAGGAGCGCGACGGACTGGTCTATTTCGCGACCGAGGGGCATGACGAATTGTTCGTCGTCCGGCTGCGCGCCTCCGACACCAAGCGCATCGATCTGGTTGCGTTAGCCGCCGACACACGCGGCGATGTCGATGCGCTGCATGAAAAGGTGATCGCCGCCGGCTGCCGCATCGTGTTCGCACCGAAGGAGCTTGACGGTTTCGGCGGTGGCTATGGCTTCCGCTTCTTCAGCCCGGATGGCCTGACCTTCGAAATTTCCAGCGACGTCGCGCGTGGCCCGTCGCGCGAAATGCAGCGCTGGGATGCGGTGCCGCAGAAGATCAGCCACATCGTCTTCCACTCGCCCGACCACAAAGCGGCGACGCAATTCTTCATCGATGTGCTCGGCTTCAAGCTGAGCGACTGGCTCGGCGATTTCATGAGTTTCCTGCGCTGTAATGAATGGCATCACCGCATCGCTTTCCTGCCCGGACCGCCGTGCCTGAACCATGTCGCGTATGACATGCTCGGCGTCGACGACATGATGCGCGGTATCCACAATCTGAAGCAGAAGCAGGTCGACATCGCCTGGGGACCGGGGCGCCACACCGCCGGCAACAACACCTTCAGCTACTTCGTCACGCCGAACGGGTTTGCGGTCGAATATACCTCCGAACTCGAGGAGGTCGATGACGCGACTTGGCAGCCGACCGTGCACACACCCGCCCCCTTGGTCATGGACCAATGGGGCATCGGCATCGGCGGCCCTCAGACCATGCCGCATCCGGCGCCCGACGCCGGGCTGTTTCAGGCGGCGGAGGCCTGATCCGATGGCATTGTTCCAGTATTTCCCCAACTACGTGTGGAACCTCAGCCTCGCCATCGCGCTAGAAAGCGGCGCACAGATCGGCGAGATCGTCGATATGTGCCAGCCGATCAGGGATGCGGCGAACAACGGCACCGATGCGGGCACCGCGGAGTTCCTCGCCGAATGGGTGAAGATGGCCGACAAGCTGATCGGCCTCGCCGACGAGGATGAGGCCAAGGGTCGTACGCTCTCCGCCGGTACCAAGCTGCAGCGCGCCGCGCTCTATCTGTTGACCGCCGAGCGCATGCAGGGCCACGGCCATCCCGGGCGCGGCGAGACCTTTGCCAAGGCGCTCGCTGCGTTCGACAAGGGCGTGGCTTTCACGCACGAGAATTGTACGCGGGTCGAGATCCCGATCGAGGGTGGGACGATGCCAGCCCTTTATACCCGCGCGCCTGGCGACGGGCCGAGGCCGGTCGTTGTCTATTGCAACGGCCTCGACAGCTGCAAGGAGCTGTTGTTCTGGTCACGCCTGCCGCATGCGCTCGCCGCGCGCGGCATTTCGACGCTGTGCGTTGACCAGCCCGGCACCGGCGAAACGTTACGCTTGCAGAACCTGCCGGCGATTCCCGAGAGCGAGCGTTGGGCATCCAAGGCAGTAGATTGGCTTGAGGCTCAGCTTGATGTCGATCCGACGCGTATCGGCATGACCGGCATTTCGCTCGGCGGCCATTATGCGCCCCGTGCGGTCGCGTTCGAACCGCGCTTCGCCAGCGGCGCGGTGTGGGGCGCCAATCACAATTGGGCAGAAGTGCAGCAGAAGCGTCTTCGTCGCGAGGGCGAAAATCCCGTGCCGCATTACTGGGCGCATGTCATGTGGGTGTTTGGCGCCAGTGACATGGATGATTTCTTCCGCCGTGCCGAAGGCATGACTCTGAACGGCGTGATGGACCGCATCACCGTGCCTTTCCTCGTAACCCATGGCGCCGAGGATCGCCAGATCTCGGTCGATTACGCGCATCAAAGCTACGATCAGCTGGTCAATTCCCCCCGTCGCGAGTTGAAGATCTTTACCCCGCGCGAGGGTGGGGTCGAGCATGTCGGTGCCGACAATATGAGCTTTGGCCGGGACCATATTGCCGACTGGTTCGCCGAGACTTTGGGTGGGCACACCGCATGAGCCTGCCAGCCCTCGCCATCGATCCGTTCGACGAGGGTTTCCTGCGTGATCCCGCGACCCATCATGTCGCGCTGCGTGATGCCGGGCCGGTAGTGTGGCTGGCGCCGATCCAATGCTACGCGATGGCGCGCCACGCCGAGGTTTCGGCGGCGCTCGCCGACCATGCGACCTATTGTTCGGGACGCGGCGTGGGTCTGGCCGATTTCGCGCGCGAGACGCCATGGCGACCGCCCTCCTTGCTGCTCGAAACCGACCGGCCACGTCACGATCAGACGCGCGGGCTGATGAACAAGGTCGTCTCGCTCAGGGCGCTGCAGGCGCTACGTCCGGTATGGAGCGCGCGAGCGCATGAACTGGCCGAACGGCTGGTGGCGCGACGCCGCTTCGATGCCGTCACCGATCTTGGCGAGGCTTATCCGATGCTGGTCTTCCCCGACACGGTGGGCGTTCCACAAGAAGGGCGCGAGTGCCTGCTGCGCTATGCCGCCGCAGTGTTCAACGCTTTCGGCCCGCGCAACGCGATCTTCGACGAAGGCGAAGCGGCTGCGGCTGATGCGGTCGGCTGGGTCGCCAACGCCTGTCGCCGCGAATCCCTCGCCAAGGGCAGCTGGGGGACAGCGATCCATAGTGCCGCCGCCGACGCCGGGTGTAGCGAAGCCGAAGCCGAGCGGCTGGTCCGCTCGTTGCTCTCGGCTGGCGTCGACACCACCGTCAACGGCATCGGTATCATGATGCTCGCCTTCGCCACTTTTCCAGAGCAATGGGCAAAACTACGCGCCGAGCCGAAGCTGGCGCGACGCGCGCTCGACGAGAGCCTGCGTTGGGACTCCACCGTCCAGACCTTTTTCCGCACCACGACGCGCGCGGTCGATATTGCCGGCACCACCATCCCGGAGGGCGCCAAGCTGTTGCTGTTCCTAGCCGCCGCCAACCGCGACCCGCGCCGCTGGGACGAACCCGATCGCTTCGATCTCGGCCGTCCGACCAGCGGCCATGTCGGCTTCGGCCATGGTATTCACCAATGTCTCGGCCAGATGGTCGCACGACTCGAGGCCGAACTGGTGCTCGAGGCGCTGATCCCGCGCGTCGCCGAGATCCGGTTGACTGGCGCGCCGGTCCGACGGCTCAACAACACACTCCACGCGCTGGCCAGCCTGCCCATCGAAATCGTCCCGGCCTGAAGGACTCCCCATGACCCGCCGTTTTGTCGACCTGTCGATCACGCTCGACCCCGATGTCATCACTGACCCGCCATTCATGCGGCCGAAGATCACCTACCAGACGCACCGCGAGACGGTGCCCGAAGCACAGACCTTCTTCCCCGGCGTGGCGGCGGAACAATTCCCTGGCGGCGAGGGCTTCGCGGCGGCTGAATTGGTGACGATGAGCACGCACAACGGAACCCATCTCGACGCGCCATGGCATTATCACCCGACGATGAACAATGGCGAGCGCGCCATCACCATCGACGAGGTGCCGCTCGATTGGTGCTTCCGTCCCGGCGTCAAGCTGGACTTCCGCCACTTCGCCGATGGTTATGTCGTGGCCGCCGACGACGTCTCGGCGGAACTGGCGCGCATCGGTCATGACCTCCAGCCGCTCGACATCGTGCTGATCAACACCGCCGCCGGTGCCGCACTGGGCGATCCGCGCTTCGTCGATATTGGCTGCGGCATGGGCTATGAGGCGACCATGTACCTGACGTCGCGCGGCGTGCGCGTGACGGGGACCGACGCCTGGTCGTGGGATGCGCCATTCAGTTACACGGCAAAGCGCGTCAAGGAGAGCGGCGACACCTCGTTGATCTGGGAAGGCCATAAGGCCGGCCGCGAGATCGGCTATTGCCACCTCGAAAAGCTCCACAATCTTGAAGCGTTGCCACCGTTCGGGTTCACCGTTTGCTGCTTTCCGCACAAGGTGAAGGCTGCCTCGGCCGGCTGGACCCGCGCCGTCGCGATCTTCGAGCAGTGATGCGATGACCGCGCCGTTCCTGAGAAACGTCTGGTATATGGCGGCATGGTCCTCGGAGATTGGCGAGGCATTGTTCCGGCGCCGCATCGCGGGTGAACCGATTCTGATGTTCCGCCGCGCAGACGGCATCATCGCCGCGCTGACTGACCGCTGCAGCCACCGCTTTGCACCGCTCAGCATGGGTATGCGGGTCGGCGACACCGTGCGCTGCCCATATCACGGCCTGACCTTCGCCGCCGACGGTGCTTGCGTCGCCAATCCATTCTCAGACGTGCTGCCCAAGGGCGCGACGATTCGCAGCTGGCCGGTGGTCGAGCGCGATGGCGCGGTATGGCTTTGGGCCGGCGCTCCGGAGGAAGCCGATACCGCAACGATTCCTGATTTTGCCGCGCTGATGCGCCCATGTGGTCCGCCGCTGAGCGGGCTGATGCCGATGAACGCCGGCTATCAATTCGGCACCGATAACCTCATGGACCTCAGCCATATCGAGTTCGTCCATACCGGCAGCTTTGCTGGCGCCGGGGTGATCTTCGGCGGCGAGCACCGCGTCCGGCAGAGCGGCGAAACGCTGCATTCCGACTGGTGGATGCCCGATGTGGCGGCACCGGCGCACACCTTCGGCATATACCCGCCCGAGCTGCGCTGCGACCATTGGCTCGACATGCGCTGGAACGCGCCTGCCAGCATGCTGCTTGAGGTCGGCGCGACGCCCAAGGGGCAATCGCGCGACGAAGGCTGCATCGTCTGGCAAGCGCATATCCTGACGCCCGAGAGCGAGACGACCGCGCATTATTTCTGGGCCACCACCCGGTCGAGCGACCAGGTCGACCCTGGCGCCGACGCTTTTCTGCGCGGCCTGATGGGTCAGGCCTTCGAGGGCGAGGACAAGCCGATCATCGAGGCCGCTTTCGCCAATCTCGACGGGCGCGATTTCTGGGGCGAGAAGCCGGTATCGCTCGGCATCGACCAGGGCGGCACGCGTGCGCGCCGGCTGATCGAGACGATGCTGCGCCGCGAGACCAAAACCGCGTGACGCCCGCGCCGTTCGACCTGACGGGCAAGGTGGCGATCGTCACCGGATCGACGCAAAATTTCGGCCGCACCACTCTCGTAGCCGATGGCGACACCGTCATCGACGGAGCCTGAGCGCAGTGCGGATCATCGTCACTGGGGCGAACGGCTTTGTCGGGCGATTGCTTGTCGGGCGACTTGCCAGGCAGGGTCATGAAATCGTCGCGATCGATCATCTGATCGAGGCTGACTGCGGCATCGAAGCCATTGCCGGCAGCATCGCCGATCCTGTCATTCTCGCTCGCGCCTTTGCCGGTGGGTGCGACGCCGTGGTGCATCTCGCGACCGTCCCGGGCGGCGCGGCCGAGGCGGATTCCGCGAGCGCCAGGCGTATCAATATCGATGCGACGATCGCGCTGAGCGAGGCGGCGGCCGAAGCGGGCAGGCGTCCGCGCTTCATCCTCGCCAGCAGTATAGCGGTATTTGGCGCCAACCTGCCGGCAACGG
Organism: Sphingomonas sp. So64.6b; assembly: GCF_014171475.1. Taxonomy (NCBI): domain Bacteria; kingdom Pseudomonadati; phylum Pseudomonadota; class Alphaproteobacteria; order Sphingomonadales; family Sphingomonadaceae; genus Sphingomonas; species Sphingomonas sp. So64.6b. Next base: position 755,799 of record NZ_CP048817.1, on the reverse strand, counting down.
TCGATGACGACACACCCTTGCGCCCGCTCCTTGTCTACGGGGCCCATAAAGCGATGATCGAGCAATGGCTCGCGACATTGTCGCGCCGCGACGCGCTCGACGCTCTGTCGCTGCGCCTGCCCGGTATCGTCGCGCGCCCGGCCGGTCCGTCGGGCATGAAGTCCGCGTTCATGAGCGACGTATTTCACGCGCTGCGCGCCGATGCGCCATTCACCAGCCCGGTCGCGGCCGATGCCACGATGTGGCTGATGTCGGTCGACACGGTGGTCGCTGCGCTTGTTCACGCGCTGACGCTCGACTTGGCCCTGCCCGCTGATCGCGCCGTCACTTTGCCCGCGTTGCGTCTGCGGATGGACGAACTGGTTACGACGATCAGCCGCCGGACCGGCATCGACCCCGCTCGTGTCCGCTATGCGCCCGACCCCGATCTGCAGGCCGCGTTCGGCGCCTATCCCGCGCTGGTCACCGCGCGTGGCGATGCGCTCGGTTTCCATCATGACGGCTCGGTCGACCGGCTGGTCGCCTCGGCCCTCGCCACCATCACCAGTCAGGACAGCGTCAAATGAAACTCGCCACCCTTCACGACGGCACGCCCGATGGCGCGCTGGTCGTCGTTTCCGCCGACACCACCCATTACCTGTCCGCCGGCGACATAGCAGCGACGCTGCAAACCGCGCTGGAGCAGTGGCCCGCAGTCGCGCCCCGCCTCGCTGCGCTCGCCGATCGTCTCGTCCTGGGCGAAGGCCACCCGACGGTCGTCGCTCGCTTTGCCGCGCCGTTGCCGCGTGCGTGGCAATGGCTGGATGGGTCGGCTTTTGCGAGCCATGGCGCGCTGATGCAGCAGGCATTCGCTCTGCCACCGATCGAAACCGATCTCCCGCTGATGTATCAGGGACTGTCGCACCAGTTCCTCGGACCGCGCGATGACGTCCCGCTGCCCAGCGAGGCGGACGGCATCGATTTCGAAGGCGAGTTCGGGATCGTCACCGATGCGGTACCGATGGGCACCAACGCGGCTGACGCGCTCGCTCATATCCGCCTTGTCATGCAGCTCAACGACTGGTCGCTGCGGACAATTGCACCGGTCGAGATGAAGACCGGCTTCGGGTGGATCCAGGCCAAACCGGCGTGCAGCGTCGCGCCGTTCGCCGTCACACCCGACGAACTTGGCGATGCGTGGAAAAATGGCCGCGTCTGCCTCGATCTTGCGGTCAGCTGGAATGGTGCATCTTTCGGGCGTGCCAATGGCGCACCGATGTCTTTCGGCTTTCACGACCTCATCGCTCATGCCGCGCGCACCCGGGCGCTGCCGGCGGGGACGATCATCGGTTCCGGTACGGTGTCCAACCAGAATTATCGTGAGGTTGGCTCATCGTGCATTGCCGAGCGGCGTGGAATGGAAATAGTCGACCACGGTACCCCGCGCACCGACTTCATGCGCTTTGGTGACACCGTGCAGATGGAGGCGCGCTTGCCGGATGGCGCTGCCTTGTTTGGCGCGATCGATCAGCGCGTCGTCATAATGGGTAGCGGCCGTGACTGAGTTGCAGCCGATCCGCCGCGTCGTCACGGGGCATGACCAGGCCGGGCGCGCGATCGTGCGCGACGACGAGACCTTTTCGACCGTCCCCATCCCCGGCGGCGACGCCGCCTTTGCATTGCTGTGGACAACGCAAACCGTGCCAGCAGACAATAACGACGAGACCGATGGCCTATTACGCGACGCCGGGTTGACCTTGCACCACGGCTCAGTGATCCGCATCGTCGACATGTTACCGGGAGGTGCCTCGCCGATGCATCGCACCAACAGCATCGATTATGGCATCGCATTGTCGGGTCAGGTCGAGATGGCGCTCGACGATGGCAGTACGACACTGCTCGGCCCCGGCGCGATCATCGTTCAACGCGGCACCATGCATTTGTGGCGCAACCCCAGTCCGAGCGAGACTTGCCGCATCGTCTTTATCTTGATCGAAGCGAAGCCGTACCGGCACGAAGGCGTGTCCCTGCAGCAAATCCAGCCGTGATGCTTTAACGCTTCACACAGGCTGCGCTAACGCTTGGCGACGCAACGGCGGACGCTGCGTCGCGCGCGGTGGCGATTGGCGTGACTGCGCTTCCAAAAATTGAGCCCGGTCAAGGTGCGGTCGAATTCACTCGTAACGTCGCCCGGATCACGCCCGGGCCCGCATATGGCGCAGTCCTGACCGGGTCAGGATCATCGCAAGACTAGAGCGAGAAGGCGCGCCACGCGAAATGTCGACCGGCCGCCTTCGGGTTTTTCTTTCTTGCACGTAGCACAGTCGAGGACCTCAAAAACCATGAGGCCTCGATCGGGGGCAATGACATGAGCAACTGGAAGTCGATCAAACTCGCCGCACTTTTTGCGGCTACCGCGCCGATATCGCTGCTGGCGGCGTCGCCGGCTCATGCGCAGGAAAAGACTTACACGTTCAATATCCCCAGGCAGAGCCTGGGTAGTGCGCTGAGGCAATTCAGTCAGACAACCAACCTGCAGGTCATCTTCCTGGAGAAATCGGTCGCCGGAAAGCCACATGTTTCGCTCGTCGGCCGCTACTCGGCCGCGGATGCCTTGCATAAGCTGTTGCTCGGTACCGGTCTGCCGGTGCGTCAGACGCCGGCCGGCATGTACGTGCTCGGTGAAAATGCCGTTGTCGGTGAAGCGGCCGGTCAGACGGACCCAAACGTAGGCGAAACCGAAGAAGCGGACGCCCAGCCCGGGGGCACTGACATCGTCGTCACCGGGTCGCGCATCCGCAAGGCGGCGACCGATACATCGGCGCCGGTGACGGTGGTGCGCGGGCAGGACCTCACCGATCGCGGTTATGTCACGGCCGGTCAGATGTTGAACGATATCACGTCGAACGTTCCCGACCTGCCGATCACGATATCGCAAGGCTTTCCATCGGGTCCCGGTCAGACCTATCCCAATCTGTTCAACCTCGGTGCTGGACGCACGCTGACTCTCGTCAACGGTCGCCGCATGGTTGCATCGGCATCCGGCCTGGGCGACCGCGCGGTCGACACCAACGTCATTCCCGCCGGATTGATCGACCGGATCGATATCGTCCAGGCCGGTGGCGCCGCGGTCTATGGCTCCGACGCGATCGCGGGCGTGGTCAACTATGTGCTCAAAAAGGATTTCCAGGGGCTGGAAATCGATCTGCAGAATTCGATCAGCACGTTCGGCGACGATTGGCGCCCCTATGTACGGCTGACGGCGGGACAGAATTTCGCCGAAGGTCGCGGCAACATCGCGGTCAACATGGAATATTCGAAGACCGAGCCGCTGACCGAATTCGACCGACCCTGGACCGATCAGGCGCCGTTTCTGGTGACCAATCCGCTGGATACCGGCCCGAACGACGGCATTCCCAATCGGATCTATATCACCAATGCGCGCTACCGTTTGTACAATCGCAATGGTGTACTTTACCAACCCAGTCCCAATCCGCCGTTCTTCTCGTCCTCAAACATCAACAACCAAAACAGGTATTATCAGTTTTCCGCTGATGGCAGCCAGGTCATTCCATTTAACCGCGGAGCCTTCACCGGAGGCGATGCGACCGCGAGCGGCGGGGATGGCGCAGACTGGCGCGAGGTATCCAGCCTCGGAACGGGCGTCGAGCGCTACACCGGCACCGTCACCGGTCATTTCGACATCACGAGCGGCGTCCGCGCGATCGGCGAGTTCGTTTATGGCCGCGAAAAGGGCACTGATCCCTACGGCACCCAGTCGATCTTTCGCGCGTTTTTCAATGATTATGAAAGCGGTTCGGGCCTGATCCCGTTCAATCGCACCAATCCTTTCCTCACGCCGGCGGCAATTGCCAGGCTCGATGCGATCAGTCCGATTTTTGCTTCTGGTGGCGATCTCCTTCTGTCCCGCTTCATGGATATCCTGCCGAGCCGCAACCGTCCGAGCCAGCGCGACACCTGGCGTGCACTGGTCGGGCTGGAAGGCGATTTCCAGGCCGCCGACCGCTCATTCTACTGGAGTCTGACGGCTAGTCGCGGCCAGACCACCGGCTTTGCCGAAGTCTGGGCGCCCTACGGCACGCATCTCAACAACGCACTCGCCGCGGTGCGTAACGGTGCCGGCCAGATCGTCTGCAGCATCAATGCCGATGCCGATCAGACTAACAACGATGCTGCCTGTATACCATTCAGCCCGTTCGGCGATGTCAGGCCCTCTGACGCGGCCCTGGCCTATGTCACCGTGTTGTCGGGTGAGCGCTACAAGAACGTACAGGACGATTACCTGGCGACATTCGGCGGCGATCTCCTGTCGCTGCCCGGCGGCAAGGCGAAGTTCAGCCTGGCCTATGAGCATCGCCGGGAAACCGCCCGCCTGACGCCCTATGAAGCGGATCAGCTCGGACTGACGTTCAATTGCTGTGCTTCGGTCCCCACCGGCGGTGGTTTTAACACCGACGAGGTTTCGGCGGAATTGCTGGTCCCGATCATCGGTGAAGATTTCACCTTGCCCGGGGTCAAGGCGTTGGTGGCCGACGGATCGTTCCGTTATGTCGACAATTCGATTGCTGGCAAGGCGAAAGTATGGGGCGCCGGCCTTCGCTGGGATACCGGCTTTGGTGTGACGTTCCGCGGATCGCGCAGCCGCAACTTCCGTGCGCCGTCGCTCGATCAGCTCTTCGCGCCGGTCAGCACCAGTCCGTTCCCGATCGGCCGCGATCCGTGCGACGCGGATAACATCACCAGTGGCCCGGACACCGCCACGCGGCTGCGCAATTGCCAGGCGCTGTTCGCCGCAAATCCCGATTATGGCCCGCTCGCCGCTTTCCAGGATCCGGCCGAAGATACGTCGCTCGCCATGGTGGCCACCGGCGGCAACAAGGATTTGAAGAACGAAATTTCGAATACGTTGAGCTATGGTGTCGTGTTTCAGCCGGATTTCATACCGGGACTGACCTTCACTGCTGATCGCATCGAAGTGCATCTGCAGGACGGTCTCACCGCCTTCAGCCCGGCGAACTTCCTGTCGGTTTGTTTCGATTCGACCAACTATCCGAACGACGCCTGCAACCAGTTCACGCGAAATGCTCAGGGCTATGTCGTCGCTGCGAAACAGACCACGTTCAACGCCGCGATCGTCAAATATCATGGCGAGGTCTATAATCTGAACTACGTGCTGCCGCTGGACCGCATCTTTTCCAGTGATCTCGGCAAGCTCGAATTCAACGTCGAGGCGACTCATACCAGCCTGGCGCTGACCGACACCACCGGGTTCAATGCAACGGAATCGCAGGGCACGGTGCAGAATCCCGATTGGCGCGGCCGGCTCGACGTCAACTACACCAAGGGTCCGCTCAAGCTGTTCTACCAGCTTTATTACCTGCCAGCTCAGCTTCATGCGGTGGGCGCGACGATCGAGAACGATCCGATCCCAGTCGTGTCGGCCAATTACCGGCACACCATCTCGGTGCAATATGAGCTGCCCAAGCTGACGCTGCGGGCCGGCGTCAACAATTTCACCAACGAAGGGCCGTCGTTCCCGACGCGCAGCTATGGTGACATCTATGGCCGCCAGTTCTTCGTCGGCGCGAAGATGCGGTTCCGCTGAGGCCTCGGGTGCGGCGTCCCAGGGCGCCGCACCCGCAAAGACTATCCAGATGTTTATGGAGACGATCGTGCGAGACTTGGCCAAGCGTCTCTTCCCCCTGGCGCTGGCATTGGCCGCGACCGCGGTCATTACGCCGGCCGCCCGTGCGCAGGCCTCCGAGCCTTCGAAAGACCCCGGCGAATTCCTCAATACGTCACCAAAGCCGATGACGATCAAGGCGCCGTTCAGCGTGGTGTCGGTCGGCGACGTTCTTTACGCCCACCCGCTCGCGGCGGTCGACGATCCCGAATTCCGCAAGGTTCTCGCGCTGCTCCGCTCGGGCGATGTCGCGATCGCCAACCAGGAAGGCGTGTTCATCGATCTCGCCACATTCCGTGGCGAGGCTTATGGTCATGGGCAGTTGTGGGGCGAGGGCACGCTCCCGGCGGATATCAAGGCACTCGGCATCGACATGGTGTCGGTCGCGGGCAATCACGCGACAGATTTCGGATCGAAAGGGTTGATGGAAACCCTCCGTTTGCTCGACGCAGCAGGTGTGACTCATGCCGGGAGCGGTCCGACGTTGACGCACGCGCGCAGCGCCGGCCTGTTGAACACACCAAAGGGCGTGGTCGGGCTGGTCGCCACCGCATCGACTTTCAAAGTGAATGCCGGTGCGAACGACGCCTATCCGGAGGGGGAGACGCCTGCACGCCCGGGAATCAATGCCTTGCGCACCAACTCGATCATACTGGTAAATGCCGGCCAGCTCGCGACGGTCAGGCGTCTGGCTACCGAACTCGCCTCGCCACTTGATCCCGCGCCGGCCGCCGACGCGATCGAGATAAGCTTCGGCGAACGCACCTATCGGCTCTCGGATCGCAAGGGCCTGCATTACGACATGGACCTGTATGACCATGCCGGATTGCTCAAGAGCGTCCGCGAGGCGAAGGAGCGCGCGGGGCTGGTGGCGTTCACGATCCACGCACACGAAAGCGCGACCGGCGTCGACGACGACACGCCCGAGCCGCCCGATTTCCTCATCCGCCTGTTCCACGACGCCGTGGACGCAGGGGCCGATATGGTAATGGGCGGCGGCCCGCACGCCCTGCGTGGGGTCGAGATATATAAGGGACGGCCGATCCTCTACGGCCTGGGCATCTTCTTGTTCAAAGCCGATATCAAGGCGTTGCAGGAAACCGTTTTTCGAGCTTTTCCGCCGTTACAGGCAGAGATGCCTGACCCACGCCCGAACAGCCCGCGAAGCTGGTTCGACAGCGTGCTTGCCGTCACCGACTTCGATGGCGGTCGCGCGCGACGCGTCCGTCTTTACCCGATCGACCTGATGAATGAGGGAAGCGTGCCGTCCCGGCGCGGTATTCCGCACCGCGCAAGCGGGGCCAACGCACAGCGCATCCTGAAAAAACTTCAGGAGGATTCGGTGCGGTTCGGCACGCGCATCACGATCGAGGGCGATGTCGGGTTGATCCGGATTCCATGATGCCCGGTTTTGAGCAGAGGAAAGCAAGAATGAGCCTATCAGCCAGGGCCGGAGCGACAATTGCTGCCTTGCTGCTCACGGTCGCCACACCGCCGCTTTGGGCGCAAGATGGTTCCGGCCAGTCAAGAGCCATGCCGTCCAAGGACCCGGACGAGATGCTGCGCGCGCCGCGCAAGGCCGGGGTGACGCATGGCGATTTCGACCTGATCTCGATCGGCGATCTGCTTTATTCGCATCCGATGGCGGACAACGCCAATCCGGAATTCCAGAAAGTGCTCGCCATCGTCCGTTCGGGCGATGTGACGATTGGCAACCAGGAAGGTGTCTTCATGGATTTGAAGACCTTCAAGGGCGAAGCTTATGGGCCGGGCCAGCTCTGGGGTGAGGCGACGCTCGCGAAGGACATGCGCGCGATGGGCGTGGACATGGTTTCGGTCGCCAATAATCACTCGTTCGACTGGGGGCCGGAAGGCTTGCTCGAAACGCGGCGGCTGCTCGACGCGGCGGGCATGGTCCACTCGGGCGGCGGAGCGAGCCTCGAACAAGCCCGTCGCGCGGGCATCCTGACCACGCCGAAGGCGCGCGTGGCGCTCGTTTCGGTTGCTTCCAGCTTCAAGCCCAATGCGACGGCGAACGATCCGATGGGCGAAGTTCCGGCGCGGCCAGGCATCAGCACTTTGCGCACGCGCAAGATCATCCTCATCACGCCCGCGCAAATGGCCATGGTGCGCAAGCTGGCGACCGAGCTCGCATCGACGCTCGCCCCGGCGCCGCCCGCCGATTCTACCGAGGTGACGCTGGGCGACCAAATCTACCGGCTCTCCGACAAGAGCGGCCTGCATTACGACATGGATCTTTATGACCATGCCGCGCTGCTCAAGGCGGTGCGCGACGGCAAGGACGCCGCCGACCTGCTGGTCTTCACCATCCATGCGCATGAAAGCCCGACCGGTTTCGACGACGATACGCCCGCGCCGCCGGATTTCCTGATCAAGCTGTTTCACGATGTGGTCGATGCCGGCGCGGATGTGGTGATGGGCGGCGGCCCGCACTCGTTGCGCGGGATCGAAATCTACAAGGGCCAGCCGATCTTCTACGGCATGGGCGTGTTCTTCATCAAAGGGGAGATCAAGGCGCTTCAGGAAACCGCTTTCCAGGTGTTCCCCGACGCGACCGGCAAAGCGCCGCCGCCCGAACCGCCCGAACAATCGGTACGCCGCGGCGGCAATCCGGCAAGCTGGTACGACGGCATGGTCGCCAGCACCGAATTCAGGGACGGCAAGCCGGTGTTGATCCGGCTCTATCCGCTCGATGTCGGCAATACCTATGATCGCACCCGGCGCGGCAACCCGCATCTCGCCGACCCGGAAAACGCTCGCCGCATCCTGGCCATGCTGCAGCGAGAGTCGGCCCTGCTCGGCACCAAGATCGAGATTGAAGGCACAACCGGTGTGATCCGGCTTGGCATGATCCATAAGGAATGAGGATTCTTCAAGGCTGGCCGTATTAGGTGATATGCCCATTGGCTGGAGCGGACCTGTGCGATTCGATCTTGGCCAATATGCGATTGGAGATAATGAGTGAGTGAGGCCGTGGCTCGCGCGGAAAGCGCCGCCGTCTGGGCCGCTCGCCTGGCGGACGGGAGATTGCCCGTCAATCGCCAGGCGGAGTTCGAAGCATGGATGGCCGAGGATCCGCGCAACGCGCAGGTTCTGGAGGAGATCGTCGACGCGTGGCGCTCGGTCGAGGCATATGCGACAAGCGCGCCGATCATGGAGATGCGGCAAGCTGCGATGGCGTCCGCCAATCGTGCGGCGCCGCGCACGCGATTCTGGCGCAGTGCCGGCATGCTGCAGGCTTGCCTCGCCGCGACTCTGGTCCTCACGCTCATGGGTGCCGGCATATGGAACTGGCTGCAGCCGACCCTGTACGAGACAGGCGTTGGTGAACGACGCGTGGTTGTCCTGGCCGATGGATCGAAGATTTCGCTCGATGGCGACAGCGCGGTCGCGGTCAGCTTCGGCCGCAAGAGTCGCGAGTTATGGCTCGAGCACGGCCGTGCCAAGTTCGACGTCGCCAAGGATGCGTTGCGGCCCTTTTCGGTCACTGCCGGCGATAAGGTCGTGGTCGCCACCGGAACGGCGTTCAGCGTCGAACGGATGAAGGTCGCGGTGCGCGTGATCCTGTATGAAGGCCATGTCGCGGTGCTGGAGAAGGTCGGCGATGAATCGCGCGCAGTATCCGTCGCCCCGCGCCGAAACGAGGCGCCGGTTCTGGCTGAGCGTGCGCTTCAGCCGGGCAGCGAGCTTGTGATGCCGGCCGGGCTGGTCGCGTCGGCGGCCCCGGCTGCGGTGCATGTTTCGGAAATCGATCCGGTGCAGACATTGCGTTGGGAAGGGGGGCAGATGGTGTTCGTCGACGAGCCCCTCCAGGCGGTCACTGAGCGGATGAACCGCTTTGCGGACAACAAGCTGACGATCGATGGGCCGCGTACGGGTGACTTGCGCATTTCGGGCGTATTCCACGCAGGCGACAATGAGGCGTTGATCCAGGGCTTGGCGGCGTTCGGCGTCCATGCGCGCAAGAACGATCGCACAACGACGCTATCCCTGGCGCGTTAGGGCTGTCGGCACTAGCTCGCGGGCTCGATTCAGATCGCGTTCCGGTATCGTCATATGTGCTTTCAGGCGGTGTTGCCTTGCGTCACGTAAAGGCGATCCGACCGACCATTTGAATCAGCTGACTCGGAACCGCACGGACCATGACTGCCGCCCACGCCATTTCCCGATATTCCCGTAAAGCGCTCGCAAAATTCACGTGCGGGCGTGCCGGTTTTCCCGCAGTTTTTCCCGTAGATTCCCGCAGCACCCAAAAAAAGCGTTATCCCGCAGAACTTCCCGTAGCTGCGGGAATTTGGCCTCCCGGCTGTACCACACCAGATACGGGCAGGCTTCAGGCGGTGGCATTGCACCGATTCAACCTCGCCCTTTCAATCGCTAGTACCGCGCCCGACGGCACTTCAGACGGCCGCCCTGCTCTTTCACATGACGATCAATAACGACTCAACGCTCATCCAGCCGAGCGCGCAGGCTGACACTCGCCCGGCTGACATGTTGCTCGACTGTCCGGATCGAGATGCCGAGCATGTCGGCAATCTCGCGGTGCTTCATATTCTCCAAACGGAACAGGATAAAAATGGTACGCGTGCGTTCCGGCAGTTCTTTCAGCGCGGCGACGACCGAAGCGAGCGACTGGCGCGCCTGGAGCACGCGCTCGGGATCCAGTTCTTCGATCCGGTCCGCTTCATTGGCGCCCAGGCCAAGCTGATAAGTCGTTCGCACCCGCGCGCGGCGGGCGCGGTCGCGCAGCAGATTGGTGGCGATTTGAAAGATATAGCCATCGGGTCGCGACTCGTCGAGCGAAGCGCCTCGTTCGGTCACGCGCATCAGAACTTCATGCGTCAGGTCTTCGGCTTCGGCATGATTGTAAATCCGGCGCATGAAGAACGCCATCAGCGCCGGCCGGAACCGACGGCTGAGCAGTGCGGCTGCCGAGTCACGATCAGGTTGCAGGACCATCATCCCCCTTAGGCTAGTCGTGCCACGGCAATCACTTTGTAATACGCCTGTCACACGCCGACCCGCAGACAAATCAGCGATCCGGTGAAATTCGTTCTGCGGCAAGGCGGTGAATGAGCGACTTACCGACAGCTGCTCTCCGGAACGGCGGGATTTCGTTCCCACCGATACGAAACGACCGGCTCACCTCGCGGCAAATAGGTGACGTTAAAGCTCTTGCCCGCGCGCGTCACGTGCACCGTCAGGGTCTGGTCGGGATCGCGAAACACACCTTCTGTGCTCATCCTGAACTCGACTTTGTCGCCGTCGCGCAGCCCTGCTCGCGCGGCTGCGGAATCTGGTCGCAGCAGTTCGATCACGGTGGTGCGTTTGACCTCCGGCCCGCCGAAACCCAGATCGAACCTGCGGACCTTGCCTTGCAGGCGGCGGAAGCACGGACCGAACGCATCCGATGGGGGGATCACCGTCTTTCCGGCAAGCATCGCGCGGTGGAAGCCCAGGCCTTTTTCGCCCAGTTCGCGCCCGAGCAGTTCGAGCCACGCCTGTTCCGTCACCGGCTGATCTTCACGCGCTCGCGCCACCATCACGCGGATCAGGTCGTCGATCGACCTTTTGTTCTTCGAATGCCGCCCGATCATGCTGTTGAGCGTGGCGAAATACAGTGCGCCGCGATCATAGGGGAGCACGCTGTAGCGCATGTCGGACCAGAAGCGGGATTCGATGTCAGCGTCGGGCGCATTGATCGCGCTATTGGCATAGTAGCGCGCGGCGGTCAGGTTGATGTCGCGCACGTATTTGTCGATCGGGATCAGTCCCGCACGCCATGGAAGCTGAGCCTGATAATAGACCGCATTGCCCTCGGCATACCATTTCCCGAAATCGGCGGTGGTCCAGGTGTGCGTCATCTCATGGCCAAGGATCGTCTTGACCCCCTCGGCTGTGGTGCCGTTGCCATAGGCCAGCACAAAGGCATGTGGCGCGGCGACGCCATTGCCCGGGTTCACATCGCTGTGCCGCAGGAACACGTGGTAGAGCGGCTCGCTCGGGTCGGCGAAGAACCGGCTCATGAAGCGGTACATCTGTTCCGACCAGCCCATCGCGCCGGCCACGTCGAACTGCGGGTCGCCGGTCCAGTTGGCGGAGAAGCCGCCGGCCGGTTTGGTCGGTGCCTGCTTGATCTGGCCGGTCATGAACATCGCGAAGGTCAGGCGCGACAGCGAACCCATGGGCAGCGTCACATCGCCCGTGCCGAAGGTCGAGATGCCGCGCGCGCCCGGCGCCAGTCCGGACAGATCCCATTTGATCGCAACGCGGTAGCGCTTGTCGGTCATCGGCGCGACCAGCAGCATGTTGCCGACTCCGAACACTCCATCGCCATCGACATGCGGGATGCTAGACAGCGAACCATCGGACGCGTTGTCGATGCGCGCGAGATAATGCACCGTCATCGTGCCGTTCACGCCGCGCTTCGTGGTCCAGCTGCGCAGACCCATGCCGTTATCGGACTCGATCGCTGCTGTTCCTTGCGCGTCGCTGACCGTCAGATCGGCAAGCTCCTGCGGTCCAGCCATGCGCGGCGCCATATTCTGCTGCGTAAACAGCTTCTGCCCTGCCGCGACGTCCATTGCCGGCACGGTCATGGTCACGTCCAGCGTCGCCGTCCCGGCGGCGGTATCCAGCGCCATCGGCTTCAGCAGGATGGTCAACTCCGGCTCGGAGTCGCTTTTGGCCGCCCCGCCCGGTGCGGCGGCACCGAGCAGTGCCACCACCAGCAATGTCAGTCGTGCACCGCTCACAATTTGCACTCCGCCGCCGACACGCCCGGCACCCGTTCCCACTGGTACGCAGCGACTGCGCGACCGCGCGGGAGATAGGTCAGCGGAAAGGTCTTGCCACCGCGCGTGACCTGGAAATCCAGCGTGCGCGTCACATCGCCCTGCACGCTATCCATCGACACGCCGTAACGAATGCGGTCGCCATCGCGCAGCCCAGCCTTGTAGGCTTCGGACTCCGGTTTCAGCCCGGCGACGATCTTGTCCGACGAGACGATCGACTTTGGATCGAAACCCAGATCGAACATACGGATTTGTTTGACTGTGCGGCGGAAACACGGACCGAAATCCTCCGATCTGGGCAGCATCAGTCCGCCGTCGAGCATCGCGCGGGTGATCGCCGGTCCTTGCTCGCCGAGCTCCGCACGTAGCAGATCGAGCCAAACGGCTTCTGTGATCGGCTCGCCCGCCCGGTCGCGTTTGACCATGACCTTGATCAGATCGTCGACCGAGCGCTTGCCGGCCGAGGCTCGCCTGATCTCGCCATTGAGCACGGCAAAATACATTGCGCCCCGGTCATAGGGAAGAACGCGGATCCGCGTATCTTCCCAGAAGCGCGGCTGCACTTCTGCCTCCGGTGTATTCTTCATCGGGTTGGTGAAATAGCGGCTCGCCGTTTGATTGAGATCGTTCAGATACTCGTCGGGGCCGATCAGCCCCGCTCGCCATGCCAGCAGCGACTGGTAGAACACGGCATTGCCTTCGTTGTACCAGTTGCCGATCGCGTTGGCGGTCCAAGTATGCGTCATCTCGTGGCCGAGGATCGACCTCAGGCTGTCGCCGGTCACGCCGTTGCCCCAGGTGACCAGGAAAGAATGCGGGAAAGCCGCGCCGCCGCCTGCGTTCATCGGATTCTGACGCAGGAAGACGCGGTACGGCGGCTCGGCGACATCGCCGAAATAGCCGCTCATCCAGCGATGCAGCTTTGCCGTCCAATCCATCGCCGGGCGCGGATCGAAAGGCGGTGTCCCGGTCCATACCGCCGAAAAAGCACCATGCGTTACACGCTGGACATGTCCGGCCATAAAGACGGTATCGGCAATCCGCCCGATCGTTCCGGCAGGCAATTCGACATCGCCATCGCCGTAGCTTGTAACCCCTTCCGCGCCCTGGCCCATCGCGGCCAGGTTCCAGCGGATTGCAATGCGATGGTCGTCCTTCAACGGGGTCGTCATCACCAGGCCCATTCCCTGAACTGAAAAGCCATCGCCATCGATGCGCAGATTGATCGGTGGCCCTCCCGACACCGGCGCGACGTTTTCCAGCGGCAAGCGATACCGGACAACCACCCTGCCCGTTACGGCGCGCGCCGTGGTCCATTCGCCTTCGCCGGCATTGGTCAACGGAATTGGCCCCTTGGCATCACTCGCCGCAAGATCAGCTACCGGCTGCGGTCGTCCAGCGCCGGGGACTGCGGTACCCAGAGAGAGCAATTGCCCGCCAGCGGCAACATCCAGGTCCGGAACCGTGAGCTGAATGGCAACCGCGCCGCGATTGTCGGCCTCGCTGATTTTGTCCGGCGTGATCAATATATCGATCAGCGGCGCGCCGGCCGGTTGCCCGGTCGCGGCACTGTCACCGCCAATCGGGGCCAGCGTCAACACCATGGCCGCGCCGAATCGTGCGGTCGCGATTGCCGTCATCACATCATCTCCCCGTCCCTATATTCGCTATTACGCCCGATCGCGCAGCACCCGCATCGTCGCCAGCATTGCGGGTCGCGGACGGAGCCGCGTATTGGTTATGGGCGACCAAACGTTGCGAACGGAGGGGAAAACGATGAGCAAGGGCCGAGCGCGCGTGCGTGCCGATAAAGCGATACCCAAGCGAACAACTGAGTGATGCGCCCCGCCATCGTTTCGCTCGGCACGGTGCCCACGCTGGGATTATGCTTTGTCGCCTGCCTGATCGAGGGTGCCGATATCGTCTCGATGGGATTGGTGGCACCGGTAATCGCGCGACAGTTCGGTTTCGGACCGGCGGAGATGGGCTATGTCCTGACGGCCGCGATCGTCGGCCTGATGGTCGGCGCGGCTACGGGGGGAATGCTCGGCGACCGCTGGGGCCGGCGCGTCGTGGTAATCGTCGCCTTCGCGGTACTCGGCCTTTGCTCGATCCTAACCGCCCATGCCGACAGCCTGACCGGATTTCTGCTCGTCCGTTTCCTGTGCGGCATCGGGCTCGGCGCGGCGCTACCCAATCTGATCGCCATCGCAGCGGAGGCGGCACGACCCGGGCGGCGCGCGACTGCGATCGGTCTGATGTTCGCCGGCCAACCCGCCGGCGGCAGCCTGCTCGGACTGTTCGTGGCAAGCCGGGCTGGTGTGCTCGACTGGACCAGCGTCTTCTATATCGGCGGCGTGCTGCCGCTGCTGCTGTTGCCTGTCCTCATCCTTGCCTTGCCCGAACCGGAAGCCTTTCGCGACGCGCGCAGCAAGCAGACTGGTCCCCGCGCTCCAACATTGGTCGCATTGTTCGGCGAAGGACGTGCCGCGATGACGCTGCTGATGTGGGCCAGCTACGGCTTCACCCAGGTCGTCGTCTATTTGATCAACAACTGGCTGCCGACGCTGATGGTCGCCAAGGGTTTTTCCGCACAGCAAGCCGGGGCGATCTCCTCGTTCGAGAATGCCGGCGCGGTCGCCGGATGCATCGTGCTTGCCATGGCCACCGATCGCGGCCGAGTGCGGCCAGTGCTGATGGTGACCTATGTCGGGATCGTCGCCGGACTGTTTGGACTGGCGATGGCGCAAAGTTTCTGGCCAGTGGTCGCGATCGGGATTGCGGTCGGGTTCTTCGTGATCGGTGGCCAGCTCATCCTCTACACATTGGCGCCGAGCTATTATCCGATCCTGGTTCGCGCGACCGGCACCGGCGCTGCGGTGTCTGTCGGCCGACTTGGCGGCATCTTCGGACCGCTGGCGGCGGGCAAGCTGATGGCGATCGGGCTCGCGCCGGCGGGAGTGCTGATCGCTGCGGTCCCTTGCGCGCTGCTCGCCGGGCTGGCCGCGGTCAGCCTGACCTTGCGGCCGCTGCCGGCCGAATAGATGATCGACCGGCGCAGCCTGCTCGCGGGGATGGCGGTGGCGACGCAGGCCGCTCCCATTTCGGGTAGTGTGAAAGCACCCGGATCGCCCGCGCTGCGTGCCGATTTTCCGATCACCGGTAACGGACGCACCTTCCTCAATTCGGCCTATATCACACCGGTGCCGAACCAGGTCGTCGCCGCCACGCGGGCGTTCGTCGAGGCCAAGGCGACCCGCCCGATCGAGGTACGCGAATTGCTGCAGAAGACGGAGCGGTTGCGCACGCGCTTCGCTGCGCTGATCAACGCCAGCGCGGACGAGGTCGGTCTGCTGTTCTCCACCGCGGAGGGCGAGAATGTCGTCGCCAACGGGCTCGACCTGAAGCCTGGCGACAATGTCGTGATTGACGACCTGCACTACGATACCGAATATGTCCTGTACGCGCGGCTCGCCAGGACGAAAGGCATCGAATTGCGCATCGCGCGAAATCGCGACGGGGTATTAGACACCAGCGATTTCGCACCGCTGATCGATGCGCGCACGCGGCTCGTGTCGATCGCCTGGGTGTCGCACCGCAACGGCTTTCGTCACGATGTGCGTGCGCTTGCTGACCTGGTCCATAAGCGCGGCGCATTGCTCTATGCCGATGCGATCCAGGCGGTCGGCGCGATCAAGGTCGATGTCCGCGAAACCGGCGTCGATATGCTGTGCGCCGGTGGTTATAAGTGGCTGCTCGGCGGCTGGGGCGTCGCGCCCTTTTATATCAGGAAGGACCTGATCGGTCGCCTGGCGCTCGACCGTTACGGCGAGTTCCACACCAAGCGTGAACTGCCTGATGGCGATTGGGAAATCGACCCGAGCGCGCGGCGCTTCGACTATTCGAGCCGCGCATTCGGTGAGGCGCATGCGCTTTGCGCCGGCATCGATTATGTTGCGAGCATCGGCGTGGAGGCGATCGAAGCGCACGGCGTCGGCCTGGCACTCGAACTTCGCCAGGCGCTCGCGCGTCAGGGCCATCGCGTCGCCACGCCGCCAGACAACCGCTCGCCGATCATTGCGGTTGCTTGTGCGCAGCCGGCGGAAGCGGTGCACCAAGCGTTCGATGCGGCGCAGATCGATGTCACCATCCGCAACGGCCTGATCCGCATCGCGCCCGCACTGTTCAACACCGCAGAGGATATGGATCGGTGCCGATCGGTTCTGAAGAAATTGCTATGATGTTTAGGAACCCGGCATGCGCATGATCGACGGCGAAGAGGTTCGGCGGCGGTTGACCTATGCGCGCTGCATTCCGTTGGTGCGCGCGACGATGGTCGCCTTTTCCGCGGGGCACACCCGGCAGTTGCTTCGCTCGATCATCCCGCTGGCCGATGGCCATACGTTCGGCCTGATGCCCGGCGCGCTCGGTGAAGCGGAGATGTTCGGCGCAAAGCTCGTCAGCGTCTATCCGGAGAATTTCCGCAAGGGTGTGCCGTCGCATCAGGGCGTGGTGGTGCTGTTCGATCCCGTCAGTGGCGCGCCGGTCTGCATCGCGGATGCGGGTGCGATCACTGCGATCCGCACCGCCGCGGCAAGTGCGGTGGCGACTGATGCGCTGGCGCGACCCGACGCCACTAGATTGGCCATTCTGGGTTATGGCGAACAGGCCGCTGCGCATCTTCAAGCGCTGCGCCATGTCCGACCGATAGAGGCTGTCGCAGTATGGGGGCGCGATCCCGACCGTACGATAGCCTTTGCTGCCCGCATGCACGACGAACTCGAGTTGCTCGTCGTGCCGGCCCCCGATGCACGCACCGCCGTGCGCAACGCCGACATCGTCTGCACTGTCACCAACGCCGCCGATCCGATCCTGCGCGGCGAGTGGCTGTCGGATGGTACGCACGTCAACCTGATCGGATCGAGCATTGCCGCGCGGGCCGAGGTCGATGACGATCTTGTCGCACGCTGCCGCTTCATCGCCGACAGCCGCGAAGGCGTGATGATGCAAGGTGGCGAGTTCCGTCGCGCCAAAGCATCCGGGCGCGTTACCGACGCGCATATCGCTGGCGAAATCGGTGAAGTGCTGTCGGACAAAGTCGAAGGACGCCAGAGCGCCGCGCAATGCACCGCCTACAAATCGCTAGGCCATGTCGTTCAGGATCTCGCCGCCGCAAAGGCGTTGATCGAAGCGGACTGAGTCACAGGCTCAACTTCCCCAGACGCGTTGTGCATAGTCGATGAAGTTGCGCCCGAGGATTTTCTCGATCCGCGCTTCCTTGAAGCCGCGCTTGGCCAGCAGATCCGCCAGCTTCCAGAACTGATCTGGCCCGCGCAAATCCATGATGAAGGGATAGCGGTCCGGCCCTTCGCCCGGTGCGGCGATGCCGGCGTTGGCGCGTGCTTCATATTCCTTGTGAAAATTGGCGAGATAGGCAGGCATATCGTCGAAGCTGGTGATGCTGCCGTCGGTGCCGATGCCGACATGATCCTCGCCGCAGACATTCACCGCATGCTCGACATGGGCGACCACGTCGCTGGCGGAAGCGCGGCCCTGCGCATTCAGATAGAGCATGAAATAAATGCCGATATAGCCGCCGCGCTCCGCGACCAGACGTAGTTCGGTATCGGTCTTGTTGCGCGGCAGGTTCGACAGCGCGCGGCAGCCGGTGTGCGAGATTGCGATGGGCTGCTTCGAATAACGCGCCGCGTCGAGGCAGAGCTGCTCGCCGCTATGCGACAGATCGACCATGATGCGGTTCGCGTTGAGACGGTCCACTACCTGCCGACCGAAATCGGTCAGGCCGCAATTCTCCGGCGCGGTCGATCCGCAGCCCAATGCATTGCGCGGATTATAGGTCAGCTGGATGATGCGGACGCCGAGATCGGCAAAGATGTCGACCCTTGTCGCATCGTCGCGCATCATCGTCGCATTCTGAAAACCGTAGATGATACCGATGCGGTTTTCAGCCTTGGCGCGCAGGATGTCCCGGGCGCTGTGGACCTTCATCAGATCGACGGGATTGGCGCGGATGCGGCGATCCCACAAGGCGATCTCGCGGACCGTATGGACAAAGGGATCCATGTTGCCGGCGACATAACCGAGCGTCAGGTTTACCGCGGTCAGACCCGAAGCGCGCGCATCAGCGATCGCGCGCGGGTCGACGGCGGTGCTTTCCGCGCGCGGGATGCCACTGTCGCGCTTGACCTCCTCGACCGCGTTCGGATTGTTCAACTCGCCAAGCGAATTGACGATGATCGCGTCACGCCGCCGATCGGGTGAACCCGCTAGCGGTGACGCCACGGTGACGGCCTCAGAAAGCGGCGTGAGCAACGCCGCGCCGAGCAGTTTGCGACGGTCGATCGATCCGAACACATTCATTCCATGCCTTTCGTCGGCGGCCACAGGGCCGATCTGACGGTTCCAACCTTGCGATCCGCTTATGCAAGACGCACGACCGCGCCCAACCCGAACCGAATTCAGCGCTTTGCGGATGTTCGAGGGCGGTGGCATCGTTGAGCATGGCTCGGTCTCTTGCTATACCTCGTTTTCCGCCCTCCAATTCGTTGGACGGGCACGCACGGCCGTGCCGAGCTGGTCGGCTAAGCTTCGGTATTCAGGACAGAAAAGTCGATTACGGTGGACCAGCGGGGCCCCCTGCGGCGGGCCCCGTGGCGGAGAGGGTGGGATTCGAACCCACGGTACCCGTGAGGGCACGCCGCATTTCGAGTGCGGTACATTCGACCACTCTGCCACCTCTCCGCGAGGTCTTTTGATGCCTCTCCGGACAGAAATCCGAAGCGATACCGGTCGATGAAGGCGGGCCTCTAACGTACCGCGCAGAGGCTGACAAGCGGGGGCGGCAGCATCATCGCTTGTGCGGCGCAAAACAGTGACTAGATTGGAGCCATGCCCCGATCACATATTCCCATGACGCCTGCCGACCGCGGCGTTGCCATGCCGCCCGTCGCGCACGCGCGCTTCACGATCGGCGATGTCGTACGCCATCGCGTGTTCGATTTTCGCGGCGTAATCTTCGACGTCGATCCGATCTTCGCCAATAGCGAGGAATGGTATGAAGCGATTCCGGAAGATATCCGGCCGCGCAAGGATCAGCCCTTCTATCACCTGCTCGCCGAGAATATGGAGTCGAGCTATGTCGCCTATGTCAGTCAGCAGAACCTGATTCCCGACGATAGCGACGAGCCGATCGACCATCCGGCAATCTCCGGCCTGTTCACCGACTATGCCGATGGCCGTTATACATTGCGGCGCGAACATCGGCACTGATCGCTGACGACCGGACGAGGCTCTGAAGAGAAAGAGACAAAAAAGGGGAGCCGAAGCTCCCCTTTCTCTTTGGCGTTCCGCGTTCGGCGCAATCAAAAGTCGACCGAAACCCGAGCATAAACGAACCGCCCGTTGAAACCGAACGGCGCGAGACCAGTATAAGGCAGGTACTGAAAGTTCGCCGGATAGACCCCGCCGATCGCCGCCGGACGAGCGCCGGTCGGGCGCCGGTCGGGATAGACGTCGAGAATATTGTCCGAACCGACCGCCAGAGTGAAACGCTTGGCGATCTTGTAGCGGATTTCCAGGTCGGTCACGAACTTGGCGCCGAGAATCTGATCGTCCGGGCCCAGCGCGGTCAGGCTGGTTGCCGCCGCACCAAGCGGCAGCGCGGCATCGGGTGAGATGACCTCGCCATAGCGCGTAGTCCGCGCGGTAATGCCGAAATCGCCGATATTGCCATCCGCGCTCAGCACCAGCTTCGACGAAGGCTGACCATCGGTGAAGCGAATCCCTTCGAGCCGCCCGAACAGGACGATATTCGGGATCGTCGCCAGTGGCCCCAGCGCATTGAGGCGGCGGTCGATCTTGTTTTCGTTATGGTTGTACGCCGCAGTGAAGTTCCAGGTGCCGAGCGACGCGATATTGGTGCGATAGCTGATCACCGCATCCACACCCTTGGTGGTCGTATCTAGTCCATTGATGAAGAAGCGCGCTGCACCCACGCTCTGGAACCCATTAGCGTCGAGGATCGCCTTGACTGCGGTGTTGACCGCCGCCGTACCGCTGCCCGCCGCGCCGAGATTCTCGGTCAGTACGACGCGATCGCGAATCTTGATCTTGTAGAAATCGATTGTGAGATTGAGCCCACGTAGCGGATTGGCAGTGGCACCGACGCTGAAATTGACCGACTTTTCAGGCTTGAGCGGCTTCGATCCAAGCGCACGCGCAACCGGGCTGTCGACCGCAAGCGTGCTGATATCGACCGGGAAGCCACCAATGAAGTTGGTCGAGGTGGTGGTGAAGAATTGCTGCTGCAGCGAGGGTGCGCGGAAGCCGTTCGAAACCGAGGAGCGAAGCGCGAAGCCCGGCGCAAATTCGTAACGCAGCGCCATCTTCACGTTGCTGGTGCTGCCAAAGTCGCTGAAATGTTCGTAGCGGCCGGCAAGCGTCGTGGTCAGGCCATCGGCCAGTTCGGCGTCAAGCTCGAGATAACCGGCATAGCTGTGACGGCTGCGATCGGTCGTCGCGGACAGCGGAATGCCCGGAAAGCCTTGCGCGCCGGCCGCCGCGGCGCGACCGGGGAAGCTGCAAAGACCGCTGGAACCGGTGTAGACGCCACCAAGCGTGACGCAATTCGCCGCCGTCGTCACCACCGACGGCCGGAACAATGGCCCGGCGGAATAGGATTGCAGGTCGCCGGCGCGGATCTTGAAATTCTCGTCACGATATTCCGCGCCGGCCGCGACGGTCAGCGGCCCGGCGAGCCCGACCTCGAAATTCTTCGAGAAATCGAGATTGGCAACGATTTGCCGGAAGGCGAGACCGCCAGCGTCGAACTCGCTCTGGCTCGCGGTACCATAGGAGGTGTTGAGGCTGTTCTGAACGACATAGTCGAACGAGTTGCGGCCATAGCCGATCGACAGATCGGTGCCCCATCCGGCCACATCGCCCTTGACGCCCAGCGTCCCGGCATAATCGTCGAGATCGGTGTTGATCAGCGGAAGGAAGCCGTCGGGCCGGAGCGCAGTGAAGTTCGCAGGAGCGGGCGTAGTCCCGGGGGTGATGGTCGAATAATCGCGGTTACCGGCATTGTTGGCCTGGCGATAATTGGCCGCGCTCAGGCCGTCACGGTGGCTGTACGATCCGAACGCATAGGCATCGAAGTTGCCGACCGGGATGCTCGCATTGACGAAGACGTTGTAATCTTCCGTCTTCGCATCGCCATAGCGAAAGCTCAGGCGATTGAAGGTCAATTCGCGCGGGTCGAACGGCGTATTGGGGACGCGATTATAATTGGGCCGGATATCCGCTGCGGACCGGTTGGTCGCATTGCGATCGCGATATTCGCCGGTCAGATTGATGAAACCCTCCCCAATCGGGATACCGATATTCGCCGCAAAGGTGGTGAATTCGCCGTCGCGCGCCTTGCGCTCGCCGTCGGTGTTGACCGCGAACACGCGAGCGTCGCCACTACTGAGAAGAGGCTGTCCGCCGGACGTCTGGAGTCCAGTGACATTCTGTACGCCATCAAGCGTCGTGATGTACTTGCCGAAGCTCGCCTGGGCTCGCCCGCCCTTGCTGCCGCGCTTGAGCTGGATGTTGATCACGCCAGCAATGGCGTCCGAACCATATTGCGACGAGGCGCCGTCACGCAGCACTTCGACCCGCTCGATCGCAAGCGCCGGAATGGTGTTGAGATCGACCGCCGCGGAGCCCCGCCCGACGGTGCCGTTGATGTTGAGCAGCGCAGAGACATGGCGGCGCTTGCCGTTGACCAGCACCAGAGTCTGATCGGGGCTGAGGCCGCGCAGGGTTGCCGGGCGGAGCACGTCTGATCCATCGGAAATCGACGGCTGCGGGAAGTTGAACGATGGCACGAGCTGATTGAGAATCTTGTTGGTCTCGCCCAGGCCCGACGAGGACAAGGCCTCGGACGAGATCACGTCGATCGGCACCGCGCTGTCCGATGCGGTGCGATTCGCAACGCGCGTTCCGGTGACGATAATAGGGTCATCCAGATTGTCTTCCGGTGTGGTCTGCGCAGCATCGTCGGCTGCAGCAGGCGCGCTTTGAGCATGCGCAGGAAGGGCCAGTGCCAGCGTGGAAGCCGACACCGACAGCAAGGCTATCATTGAACGACGCATTTGTTTTCCCCCGAAAAAACGAACGTAGGTCCGTATCGGGACTAGCTTATGCAGTCACCGGGATGTCACAATGCGGAAACTGATCCAGACCGATGAATTGCCGCTCCTGTTGCCATGCAGCAACAGCCTAAAAGAGCCTCGCAACGGTTGACAGCAGCGCCCTCCTCGCCTAGCTGGCCACTCTTTCCCGCGTCGGGCTTGCCTGACGTGGGTCATTATCGTTTTGAAAGATGTAAGGCCATGTTCGCAGTCGTGCGCACAGGCGGCAAGCAGTATCGCGTTGCCGCCGGAGACAAGATCGTCGTCGAGAAGCTCGATGGCGAAGCAGGTTCGTCGATCTCGTTCAGCGACATTTTGCTCGCCGGCGAAGGCAGCGAGCTGAAGTCGGTCGAGGGGCTGACCGTCTCCGCCGAGATCATCGCTCAGGCGAAGGCCGACAAGGTCATCGTCTTCAAGAAGAAGCGTCGCCACAATTATCGCCGCAAGAATGGCCATCGCCAGCAGCACACGATCCTGAAGATCACCGCGATCGGTGCTCAGGAGAACAAGGCCAAGGCAAAGAAGGCCGATGCGGCCCCCGAAGCAGCTGGTGCGGAAGCGCCGGCAGCTCAGGCGTAAGGAGTAGTTCGAGATGGCACATAAGAAAGCAGGCGGTTCATCGCGTAACGGTCGTGATTCGGCCGGTCGTCGCCTTGGCGTGAAGAAGTTCGGTGGCGAAGCAGTCGTCCCGGGCAACATTCTCGTGCGTCAGCGCGGCACCAAGTTTTACCCGGGCACCAATGTCGGCATGGGCAAGGATCACACCCTGTTCGCGCTGACCGGCGGCCGAGTGACCTTCAAGGAAGGCAAGCTTGGACGTAAATTCTGTTCGGTAGAAATTATGGCGGCCGCGGCCGAATAAACGGGCAACCGATCGGGTTGCCCAGCAGGGCGACCCGGGTTTCCAACAGGAAACCTTAAAAAGGGAGACGGGTCGCCCCGCCTCCCTTTTTTCATGCTCCCTCCCCAACCATTGTCGCTGCCACGTCATGCAGACGTGGCAGCGGCGGCGCGACGAGGAGAGTATCGATGTTCGCTCGGACCAAGAGATTGACGTTGCGGCCCGGCTGGCCGGAAGAAGCCCCCGAACTGGCCCAGGCCATCGCGCATGAAAGCGTGGCGATGAAGCTGGCCCGCCTTCCCTGGCCCTATCGCCCGGACGATGCGGCCGAATGGCTGTCGCGCCCACGCGGCGCGACCGACACCGATTTCGTCATCGTCAGCCATGAGCATGATTTCCGCATCATTGGCGGGATCGGGCTGCGCGAGGATGCCGGCGTGTTCGATCTCGGCTATTGGCTCACGCCCTCTGTCTGGGGTCGCGGCTATGCGACCGAGGCGAGCCGTGCCGTGCTGCACATGGCACGGCACGCGCTTGGGCTGAAGAGTGTGAGCTCGGGCCATTTCGTCGACAATCCGGCCTCGGGCAACGTGCTGCGCAAGCTCGGCTTCCGCGAAACCGGTCGCGCGCCGCTCTATTGCATGGCACGCGGGCGCGAGGTGGCGAGCGTCAAGATGGCGCTCGATCTCGATGATGACGACCGAACCGCGGACATGTGTCTCGCGGCGTAATGGAGATCAGGCCGCCACGGTTTCCCGCGGAAGGATGGCGGCCTGATAATCGCTTTCGGCCAGGCCGATCAGTCGGCGGTCGTCATGCTTCCACGGATGAAAACCCGGCAGGAAGAACGATATCCACGCGCCGAGCACCTTGCGCGCCATGCCGGGGCGACCGAGCGCGTACCAGATGATGCCGCGATGCGCCTTCAAGCCGGTGATGCCGTCCTGACGCAACAGATCGAGCATCCCACGGTATCGGCCGTCGAAGAAGCGCGCGGTCGTACCGAGCATGACCAACGCCTTGATCTTCCAGCGCATCCAGCGTGACCAATGCTTCGTCGCGTGCAGCCAGGTGTCATAAGCGACGCCCTTATGCTCGATCTCCTCCGCCGCGTGCCAGCGCCACAGCGCGACCGCCTGTTCGTCGCCGCCGGCGAGATGGCGCGGATTGGCGATCAACTGGTTGGCGATGATCGCAGTGAAATGCTCGAGCCCCATGGTCGCGGCGAGGCTGGCGATCGGCGGGCGGCCTTTGGTGAGCGCAAGCGCCGCGTCGATATGCTTGTCGAGCATCGAGATGTCATAACCCTGGTCGGTGACGTGCCGGTTGAACGCGACATGCTCGCGGGTATGGATCACTTCCTGCTTGATGAACGCCTGGATCTCGGCGGCGAGGCGCGGTGAGGTGCCGTCGCGAAAGTTGCGCACGCTGTCGATGAAGAACCCCTCCCCCTTGGGGAAAGTGACTGACAGCGAATTGTAGAAGGCGGTCGCGAACGGATCGTCGTTCAGCCACCAGCGCTTCATCGCGCGGCCACGACCGAAACGCAGATCGCGTGGCGTGATCGTCAAATCGGCGGGAGTTGTTGCTTTCGCCACGAAAACCTCCAAACAGGAATCAGCAATATATACTTACAAGACTGTCAATTAGGACCTACTTACACTCGTGTCAATAACTCGCAGACGACTTAGCCCCGAAGAATCGCGCGAGGCCGCAATCGAAGCCGCGCGTGCCCTGCTCGTCGAGGGTGGCCCACAGGCCGTGACATTAAAGGCGGTCGCGGCGCGGATCGGACGCACCCATGCTAATCTGCTCCATCATTTCGGCTCGGCTGCCGATCTGCAACGGGCGCTGATCGCTCATTTGGCGGACACGATCACGGCGCAGATCGGTGAGGCGGCGAAGCGTGCTCGCGCCGGCGACCAGAATCCACGTGAAGTGGTCGACATGACCTTCGATGCGTTCGCGCGCGGCGCCGGTGCGATGGCGAGCTGGATGATCCTGACGGGTAACGAGGATGCGCTCGACCCGATTCTCGAGGCGATCCACCGGCTGGTCGATGATCTGGCCGAGGGCCATGTGCATGACGGCCCCTCGATCCATGAAGAGACACTGCAGCTGGTGCTGACCGCGCTGGGCGATGCGTTGCTTGGCGGGCCGATGGCCAAGGCGCTCGGCCTGCCGCGAACCGCGGCACGCGAGATGGCGCTGCAGACCTTGATCGCCTCGCACGCGAGCGCCACGACGGCATAAAGCCGCCAAGCTGGCGATTGTGCGCCTTTCGGGTTAAGGGGCGCGCATGCATTTCCTCGACCAAGCAAAGATCTTCGTCCGATCGGGCGCGGGCGGCCCCGGTGCCGTCGCCTTTCGGCGTGAAAAATTCATCGAATATGGCGGCCCCAATGGCGGCAATGGCGGCAAGGGCGGCGACATCGTGTTCGAGGCCGTTGCCGGCCTCAATACGCTGATCGATTTCCGCTATACCCAGCATTTTCGCGCGCCGCGCGGGACGCCGGGCGCGGGCCAGAACATGACGGGCGCGGGCGGCGAGGATATCGTCATCCGCGTGCCCGTCGGCACTCAGGTCCTGTCCGAGGACAAGGAGGAGGTGCTGGCCGACTTCACCGTGCCGGGCCAACGCGTCGTGTTCCTGCGCGGCGGTGACGGCGGGCGCGGCAACGCCAGCTACAAGACCTCCACCAACCGCACGCCGCGCCAGCACGGCACCGGCTGGCCCTATGAAGAGATGTGGGTCTGGTTACGACTCAAACTGCTTGCCGATGCCGGCCTGGTCGGCCTGCCCAATGCGGGCAAATCGACCTTCATCAACGCGGTGACCAACGCCAAGGCCAAGGTCGGCGACTATCCCTTCACCACCACCCGGCCGCAATTGGGCGTGGTCAGCCACAAGAACCGCGAATTCGTCGTCGCCGACATTCCCGGCCTGATCGAGGGCGCGGCCGAAGGCGCTGGGATCGGCGACCGCTTCCTGGGGCATATCGAACGCTGCAAAGTGCTGCTCCATCTGGTCGACGCGAGCGGTGACGATCCGCTTGAGGCGTATCGCGTGGTCCGTGCCGAGTTGGAGAATTACGGCGCCGGCCTGATCGACAAGCCCGAGGTCATCGCGCTCAACAAGACCGATGTGATGGAAGCGGATATCGTCGAGATGCTGCTCAACGAACTGCGTGAAGAGAGCGGCGCGGAGGTATTCCCGATCTCGGGCGCGACCAGCGCGGGGGTTGAGGGCATTCTCGACAAGTTGATCGAGGCGATCGGCCCGGTCGAAGCGGCTCCGGTCAAACGCGATATCGACGATGAGGGAAACCAGGTCGAATGGTCGCCGCTTTGAGCAACCGACTATCCCCTCCCCTTCAGGGGTGGGGCAGCGTCGGGCGGGGCTCGATGCCCCGATCGGCGCTCCGTACCGGGCGCTGTCGAGTCTTTTTTGAGCGCGCAGACGCGCGCACCCACCCCCGCCCCTCCCTTGAAAGGGAGGGGTGAAGAAATGTTCTCCCCGCCTCCTGCCCCCGCCTGATCGTCAAGGTCGGCTCCGCTTTGCTCGTCGATCCGTCGGGCGCGGTGCGGCGTGAGTGGTTGACGAGCCTTGTCGCCGATATCGCCGCGCGCTCCAGGGCCGGCCAGCAGGTCGCGGTCGTCTCCTCCGGTGCGATCGCGCTTGGCGCGCGGCGGTTGAAGCTCGCGAAGGGCGGACGCGCTAGCCTGGAGGACGCGCAGGCGGCGGCCGCGACCGGCCAGATCGCGCTCAGCCAGGTCTGGGCGGAACTGCTCGGTGCGGAGGGCCTGACCGCCGCACAGATCCTCGTCACGCTCGACGATCTCGAGGATCGCCGCCGTTATCTCAACGCCGCCGCCACGCTCAACCGGTTGCTTGGCCTGAACGTGGTGCCGGTGATCAACGAAAACGACAGCGTTGCGACCGCCGAGATCCGCTTCGGCGACAATGACCGGCTCGCCGCGCGCGTCGCACAGGCGGCTGGGGCACAGGGCGTGATCCTGTTGTCGGACGTCGATGGCTTGTACGATTGCAACCCGACGACCAATCCGAATGCAACGATGATCGAACGGGTCGAGCGGATCGACGCGCGCATCGAAGCGATGGCCGATACCGGCTCCGCATCGGGAATGGGATCGGGCGGCATGGTGTCGAAGATCGCCGCCGCGCGCATCGCCACGGCGGCGGGCGCACATCTCGCGATCGTATCCGGCCATGTGTCGAACCCCCTCACCGCTTTTGCCGATACCGGGCGCGGCACGGTGTTCGTGGCGGAGAAGACCGCCCCGGCACGCAAGGCGTGGCTCGCCGGCGGCCTGACCGCGCGCGGCACGGTGCATATCGATGCCGGCGCGGTTGCCGCGTTGAAGCGCGGCAAGAGCCTGCTCGCGGCGGGCGCGACGCGGGTCGAGGGCAGCTTCGCGCGGGGCGACCTGGTCGCCATCGCCGGCCCCGATGGTAGCCCTCTTGCTCGCGGCCTGAGTGAATATGACGCGGCCGATGCGCTCCGGATCATCGGCAAGCGCAGTGAGGAACTCACCGCGGTCCTGGGTTATGCGCCCCGTGCTGCGCTGGTTCATCGCAACCATATGGCGGTGCTGTGAGCGTTCTTGCGGTCACCGGCGGGACCGGTTTCGTCGGCGGCAAACTGATCGATCTGGCGCTCGCAGCGGGCCATCAGGTCCGCGCGCTCACGCGGCGGCCGCAACCCGCCCGTGATGGCGTGGAGTGGATCGAGGGGGCGCTCAACGCACCCGGCGAGCTGATGCGTGGCGCCGATACCGCGATCCATGTCGCCGGTGTGGTCAACGCGCCCGATCGCGCCGGGTTCGCAGCGGGGAATATCGCGGGCACAAGCGCAATCGTCGCCGCAGCGACCGCCGCCAGCGTGCGCCGATTTATCCATGTATCGTCGCTCACCGCGCGCGAACCCGGCCTGTCGATCTATGGCTGGTCCAAGGCCGAGGCCGAACGAGTGGTCGAGGACAGCGACCTCGACTGGACCATCGTCCGGCCACCGGGCGTCTATGGCCCCGGCGACATGGAAATGCGCGACATGTTCCGCCTGGCCAAGCGGGGCATCGCTTTGCTTCCGCCGCCGGGCAAGATCTCCATCATCCATGTCGAGGATCTCGCACGGCTGCTGCTTGCCCTCACTGCAGAGAACCCCGGCCGCGTCATTCTCGAAGCCGATGACGGCGTCGCGGGCGGCTGGACACATGATGGTTTCGCCCGCGCGATCGGTGCGGCGGTCGGCCAGCGCGTGTTACCGCTCGCCTTGCCCAAAGGATTATTGTCGTTCGCGGCCCGGGGCGACCGGCTTTTCCGGGGCGGCAAGGCCAAGCTGACAAGGGATCGCGTCGACTATCTCAGCTATCCCGACTGGACGGTCGATCCGGCGAAACGCCCTGCCCCCGGCCTGTGGCAGCCGCGGATACCCACCCCGCAGGGTCTCGCCGCGACCGCGGCATGGTATCGCGCCCACTCCTTGCTATAAGTCCGCCGGAAAGCCGCCGCATTTACTTGTCACGGATGGCGACACCAGATCACACAAGGATTGTCATGAGCGACCGCAGCCAGATTTTCGACACCGTCGCCGCCCAGATCGAGCCGTTCAACAAGAAGGGCGTGACGCTGTCGGACGCGACGACGTTCCAGGGCGATCTCGAATGGGACAGCCTGACGGTGATGGATTTCGTCGCCGCGATCGAGGACGAGTTCGAGATCATCATCACGATGAACATGCAGGCCGAGATCGAAACCGTCGGCCAGCTGGTCGATGCCGTCGAGAAGCTGAAGGGCTGAGCCGATGACCGATGCCGGACAGACCCCCGAGGCATTGCCCACCGACCCGCCCATGATCGCAGCCGAACACGATTTGATGTCGAAGTTCGACGGCCTGATCGCCGAACGCCAGGCACTGATCGACACCGGCGTCACCGATCCGTTCGCGATCGTGATGGAAAAGGTGAAATCGCCGACCGAAGCGGTGATCAACGGCAAGGATACGATCCTGCTCGGCACTTATAATTACATGGGCATGACCTTCGATCCCGATGTGATCCAGGCGGGCAAGGATGCGCTCGACCAGTTCGGGTCGGGCACGAACGGGTCGCGCATGCTCAACGGCACGTTCCGCGACCATATGGATGTCGAGGAAGCGCTGCGCGAATTCTATGGCGTGACCGGGGCGATCGTCTTTTCGACTGGTTATATGGCCAACCTCGGCATGATCTCGACGCTCGCCGGCAAGGGCGAATATGTCATCCTCGACGCCGACAGCCATGCCTCGATCTATGACGGCTGCCAGCAAGGCAATGCCGAGATCGTGCGTTTCCGCCACAACAATGTCGAGGATCTCGACAAGCGGCTCGGCCGCCTGCCCAAGGAGCCGGGCAAGCTGGTCGTGCTCGAGGGCGTCTATTCGATGCTTGGCGATATCGCGCCGCTCAAGGAAATGGTCGCGGTGGCCAAGAAGCACGGCGCGATGGTGCTGTCCGACGAAGCGCATTCGATGGGTTTCTACGGTCCCAATGGGCGTGGCGTTTACGAGGAGCAGGGTTGCGAGGGCGACGTCGATTTCATCGTCGGCACCTTCTCCAAATCGGTCGGCACGGTCGGCGGTTTCTGCGTGTCGAACCATCCCAAGTTCGAGGCGATCCGGCTCGCCTGCCGCCCCTATATCTTCACCGCATCGCTGCCGCCGTCGGTCGTCGCGACCGCCGCAACATCGATCCGCAAGCTGCGATACGCCCATAACAAGCGTCAGCATCTGTGGGAAAATGCTCGCAAATTACATGGCGGCCTGACCGCGATGGGCTTCAAGCTCGGCACTGAAAAACCGGACAGCGCGATCATCGCGGTGATCCTGGAAGATCAGGAGCAGGCGGTGACGATGTGGCAGGCACTGCTCGATGGCGGCCTCTACGTCAACATGGCGCGGCCGCCTGCGACACCGGCCGGCACTTATCTACTGCGCTGCTCGCTCTGCGCAGAACATAGCCCTGAACAGATCGACACGATTCTCGGCATGTTCAAAGCCGCGGGCCAGGCTGTGGGCGTGATCCCTTAAACCCAAGCGGCGGCTTCCCACGCGTTGCGCGAGCGTGTAGATTCGTGCGCAATGAGTGGGATCGAGGGCGAGATCGAGGTTTCGACAGGGCGGCAAACCCCCTGGCGCACCATCATGCTGGTCATGATGGCGTTGCTCGGCGCGGCTGTGCTCATCGCGCTGGTCGTCACTTTGGGGGAAGCCAATCGCCAGCGCGAACGGGCGACCCGGGCACAATCGCATAGTTACGAGGTGATGATCCTGTCGCGCACCCTGTCGGGGACGATCGCGCGATCGGAGGCATCACTCGGCCGCTATGTGATCAGCGCCGACAAGGAACTTGGCCGGCTCTATTTCGAGGAATGGCAGCTTGCCGGGCAGCAGATCAACCGGCTTGATGTGGTCACCGGCGACAATCCGCCGCAACAAAAGCGGATCGACGCGCTGCGTCGCGCTTACAACGCGCGCGGCAGCGAATTGTCGCTGACCGCACTCAGCACCAATTACGGCAAGAACAACCAGGCCCTTGCGCGGTATTACCAGGCACGCAAGGCACCCGCGCTAAACGAGATCAACCAGCAGCTCGACGGCATCATTGCGGAGGAACGCCAGCTGCTCGACCGGCGCACCGGCGCGGCGATGCGCTCGGTCGATCAGTCGAACAACGTGGCACGCGTGCTGGTCGTATTCGGGGTCCTGATCGTGCTTGGCGCGATCGCGCTGGGATGGCTGACCGTCGATGCGCTCGGCCAGCGCGCCACCGCCCGTGCCGAAGCGGAGACGGAACGCGAGCGGTCGCTTGAACTGGAGGCGGCGGTGGCGCAGGCAACCGAGGAATTGCGGCTGCAGGAAAGCAAGCTGCGCCAGGTCCAGAAGATGGAAGCGGTTGGGCAGTTGACCGGCGGTATTGCCCATGATTTCAACAATATGCTGGCGGTCGTTCTGGGCGGACTGGAACTTGCCAAACGCAATTTGAGCAAGACGTCCAGCCCCGCGTTGCGCCATATCGAAAGCGCGATGGAGGGTGCCAACCGCGCCGCCGCGCTGACGCGCCAGCTGCTGGCCTTTTCGCGCGAGGAATCGCTGCGGCTCGAGCCGATCGCGGCGGGCGAGTTGATCACCGGCATGTCCGACCTGCTCGATCGCACGCTTGGCGATGCGATCACCGTCGTCGCGCGTGATCAGGGCCAGGGCTGGTTGACCCGAGCCGACCGCCATCAGCTCGAAAATGCCGTGCTCAACCTTGCGGTCAATGCGCGCGATGCGATGGACGGCCGGGGCACGCTGACCATCGTCACCGCCGGCACACAACTGGCCGAGCATGCGGTGGGCAATTGCCCGGCCGGTCAATATGTGACGATCGCGGTGACCGATACGGGATACGGCATGACGCCCGAAGTGATGGAGCGGGTGTTCGAGCCCTTTTTCACGACCAAACCGGTGGGCAAGGGTACGGGCCTTGGCCTGAGCCAGATATTCGCCTTTGTGCGTCAGGCGGAAGGCGAGATCGGGCTGCAGTCCGCGCCCGGCAAGGGCACCACCGTGACGCTTTATTTGCCGCGCGATACCACCGCGCAATCTTCGGTGAAGGAACCGCTCGCTGCGGCCCCCGAGCCGGTGGCACCGGCCTTGCTCGACATCCTCGTCGTCGAGGACGACCAGCGCGTGCTTGCCGCGACGTTGGGCGCATTGGAGGAACTCGGCCACCGCGCGATCGCGTGCAGCGATCCGCTGAGCGCGCCGGCATTCCTGCGTGCGGCCGACAATATCGACCTGATCGTGTCCGACGTGCTGATGCCGGGTCAGACCGGCCCGGAGATGATCGCCGGTCTGAGAACCGATTACCCTCATGTCGCGGTGCTGTTCGTGACCGGTTATGCCGGCGAGGCGAGCGAAGCGGAGTTCGGCGGCAACCATGTGCTGCGCAAACCCTTCACGATGACCGCGCTGGAGCGTGGCATCGCTGCGGCGATGGCGCTCGATCGCCCGACCGCGCCGCACGATCCGCTTCCCGCCGATAGCTCCGCTCATAGCCCCCATCAAAGCATAGCGGCCGAATGATTTTCCGGCTGACGTAGCGTCGCACCCCGGATATAGCCCGTTGACGCCGTCACGCTGGGCATCCCGCCCTCTTCTTGCCCGCCCATCTTGAAAGCCCGTCCCCCGCCCGATGAAATCCATCGATCGCTACATGGTCCGGCTTATCGCGGTGCCGCTGATCTCCACGCTCGTCATCTCGGCGATGCTGCTGGTGCTCGACCGCATGCTGCGCCTGTTTGACTTCGTCGCCACCGAGGGCGGGCCGGTTGCCGTGGTGTGGAAGATGCTGGCCAACCTGCTCCCCGAATATCTCGGGCTGGGCATCCCGATCGGCCTGCTGCTCGGCGTGCTGCTCGCCTTTCGCAAGCTTGCCACGACGTCCGAACTCGACGTGATGCGCGGCGTGGGCATGAGCTATTGGCGGCTGTTGCGCGTGCCATACATGTTCGCGATCTTCCTCGCGGCGGTCAATCTGGCGATCGTCGGCTTCGTCCAACCCTATGCGCGCTATGCCTATGAGGGATTGCGTTTCGAACTCCGCACCGGTGCGCTCGGTGCGTCGATCAAGGTCGGCGAGTTCACGCATTTCAGCGACAGGATGACGGTGCGCATCGAGCGGAGCCGCGATCAGGGCCGCAAATTGTCGGGCATCTTCGTCAAGGCGGTGACCAAGGACGGCGCGGCCTATGCGGTGACGGCGGAAAGCGGCAAGTTCCTCGCCACCGACAATCCCGAAGAGATCGTCTTCCAGCTGAGCAACGGCGTGCTGATTAACGAGGCGCCCGGCATCGCGACGCCCCGGGTGCTGACCTTCAGCACGCACAATTTGCCGATCCCGCTGCCCAAATACGGCAATTTCCGCCAGCGCGGCGAGCGCAACCTTGAACTGACCCTGCCCGAACTGGCGCGGATCGGCGGCGATCCGAAGGCGGGCGCGGAATTGCGCGATACCAGCCGGTCCGCCTTCCACTTCCGCGTCGTCGAAGTCGCGACGATGTTCCTGCTGCCATTGCTTGCGCTCGCGCTTGGCGTGCCGCCGAAGCGATCCTCCTCCGCGCTTGGCGTGTTCCTGGCGATCGTGATGGTGGTAACCTATCACAAGGTGAACCAATATGCCGAGGCGATCGGCGGCCTTGGCCGGATCGACCCGCTGATCGCGTTGTGGACACCATTCCTGTTTTTCGCCGGGCTGGTGCTGTGGATGTATTACACCATCGCCTATGTGCCCGACGGTCAGCCGATCGGCGCGCTCGAACGAGTGATCGGCAAGATCGGCAAGGCGATCATGCGGCGCCTGCCCGGGCGTCGGCCTGAGGCCGCAACCACATGAACTTTCTGCAATTCTTCCCGTCACGCGTTGTTGCCGTCTATATGGCGCGGCTGTTTATCGTGCGCACCTTTGCGATCCTGGCCGCAATGGTGCTGGTGCTGCAGGCGCTCGACCTGCTTGGTCAGACCGGCAATATCCTGGGCCAGGCGGGCAATGGCGATGCCGAGATCTGGCGCTATGTCAGCTTGCGCGCGCCGCAGATCATCGCCTTTGTCCTGCCCTTCTCGGTGTTGCTGGGCACGATCCTGACGCTGACGCAGATGAACCAGAACAGCGAGATCATCGCACTCAAGGCATCGGGCCTGTCCGCGCATCAGGTGCTGGCGCCGCTGATCATCGCGAGCTTCGCGGTGGCGATCATTTCCTTCGCCTTTAACGACCGCATCGTGTCGCGCGCGACGGCGACGCTCAACCAGTGGCAGAAGGTCGAATATGGCCCCTTGCCGATCGATCGCGGCGACCGATCCAATGTCTGGGTGCGCGACGGCGACGATTTGATCCAGGTCGACCAGATCAAGGGCAAGGGCGCGGGCGCCGTGCTTGCCGGCATCAAGCTGTACGATCGCGAAAAGGGCAATCTGGTCAGCATCATCGAGGGCAAGCGCGGGACCTATACCGGCAAGGCCTGGCGGATCGAGGGCGTGAAGCGGTTCGACGTCAAGAGCGGCAAGCTCGTCCCGCTCGGCACGATCACCGTGGCGGAAGGCGTTCGTCCCGACCAGTTCACGCTTGCCACGGTCGATGCCGATGGCCTGTCCTTTGGTGCATTACGCGCGGCAATCAGCGATCTCGCCGATGCCGGCCGGCCGACCAAGGCGCTGGAGGGCGCGGCATGGCACAAGCTGTCCGGGCCGCTTTCGTCGATCCTGATGCCGCTGCTCGGCGCGGTCGCGGCGTTCGGCGTGGCGCGGTCGGGCAAGCTGTTTCTGCGCGCGGTGATCGGCATGATGCTTGGCTTCACCTTCTTCGTGGCGGATAATTTCGCGCTCGCGATGGGCAATCTCGGCGCCTATCCGCCCTTCCTCGCCGCCTGGGCGCCGTTCCTGCTGTTCTTCCTGATCGGCGAAGCGGTGCTGGTGCGGACGGAGGAATAATCCGCCGGTCCTGTGGGCGGCGTTCAACCGTTCAATCCGCTATACATCTTGAACGGTTGAACATCGCCCCTCGATCAACCGATTTGGGCCATCGGTGCGTCATACCGCTCCCTGTATCGAGCGCTTACCCGGCGCAGGCCGGGGCCAGTCGCGAAGGCCTGGGTAACGAAGCGCAACGCCAACCAATAACTGCTTACCGACTGGGCCCCGGCCTGCGCCGGGGAAGCAGATAGAAAAGCGTCGGTTCGCTCCCCTCCAGACAGCGTCGATTCAACCGCATCACGACTCCTGCCAGAGCCATGCCCGGTATCGGCGAATCGCCGGTCAGGCTCGGAAATCAGTGGGATCGGGGCAATGCGGACGGCTGTCTTGAAGAAAGAGATGATTGCGGTGGCCGAGGCGGTGGACCAGCGCCTGCTCGACTATCTTGCCAGGCTTGGCGTGAGCGAATCGGCGCTGGCGCGAACCTTTATCGACTTGCCGCCGATCGGCCTGACGATGGCGCAGACCGATCGCCAGGGCGGTTGGGAACCGGGCGGGAACAAGCGCTATTTCGTGCAGCCGGTCCATGACGGGAGGACGCTGATCGATCTTGTCGTGTGGCGACCGGACGAGCCGCACCGTCACTGGCTGCGGCACGGCATCGCCTGGGCACTGGGCGAGGCCGAACTGCGCGCAGTCGTCTCGGCAGAACCGATGCTCCATGTCAGCGCGCTCGACTGGCTGCGTGCCGCAGGGCGCGGGTCGGTGATCCTCGACTGGGGCGCGCCCGAACTGTCCGGGCTGATCGCCCATCGGACGATCCGCTGCGCCACGCCGGCGCTGGCCACCGCGCTCAGCACCATCATCGAGCGCCGCATCCGCCGCCCCAATATTATCGTCGCCCCCAATTCTAGCATCACCCAGAAAGGATAGACATGCTGATCAACTTTGCCGACCTTGACCTTACCGAAGACGATCGGACCGAAGACGATCAGGCACCGCACGGCGGCCTGGTGTCGCTGTCGCTCGGCGAATTCCTGCAAATGGAATTCCCCCGCCGCGAAATGTTGCTGGCGCCGTGGTTGCCGGCCAAGGGGCTGGCGATGGTGTTCGCGCCGCGCGGTGTCGGCAAGACGCATTTCGCTCTGGGTGTGGCGCATGCCGTCGCCACCGGCGGCCGATTCCTGCGCTGGACGGCGCCCGCTGCCCGGCCTGTGCTGCTGCTTGACGGCGAAATGCCGGCAATCGCGCTGCAGGAGCGGCTCGCCAGAATCACGGAGAATGACCAGAGCGGCGGCTTGGCCGATGGCCGCTTGCGCGTGCTGGCATCCGATCTGTGCCCGTTCGGCATGCCCGATCTCTCCACACCGGTCGGGCGGCGCCAGATCGAGCCGGTGATCCGCGACGCCGAGCTGATCGTGGTGGACAATCTGTCGACCATCTGCCGTTCGGGCCGCGAGAATGAAGCGGAGAGCTGGGCATCGGTGCAGGACTGGGCACTGACGCAGCGTCGCGCCGGACGCAGCGTGCTGTTCGTCCATCATGCCGGCAAGGGCGGCGAGCAGCGCGGCACCTCGCGCCGCGAGGATGTGATGGACAGCGTGGTGAGGCTCAGCCGGCCGGACGATTATCTCGCAACCGATGGCGCGCGCTTCGTCGTCACCTTCACCAAGAACCGCGGTTTCACCGGCGCTGACGCGGCCCCGTTCGAGGCGGGGTTCAGCGACAACCAATGGACGATGCGCGACATTGCGGACAGCCGGGGCGAAGCGAACAGGTTGCAGGATAATGTCGCGGACCTGATCGCCGATGGCCTGAGCCAACGCCAAATGGCGGCCGAGCTTGGCGTCTCGCTGGGAACGGTCAACCGGTTGGTCAAAAAGGCGCGGCGCGCGGACGGCGCGGCACAGGGCGCTGAATGTTCAACCGTTCAAAGTGTATAGCGGATTGAACGGTTGAACACCCGAAGCCGCTCCTCCCCGGTACGAGGAGGATTTGATGGCCAGCAGCGCGATCGTTGAACGCTTCGGGGATTAGCGCGCCACCATCATGCTGCGTGCGATCTTCTTGGCCCGGATAGCTCGCCACAATATTTTATGGGCAATCTGCATTACGGAGCCACATTGGGAATTTTCGCTAGTGGTTGGTTAGCGGACGTTGCACCAGCTTCCGATAGCGATCGCCACTCCGAGGCCAGCGAGTGCGAGATAAAGGCCCGCGAGCACCCAAAAAGCAGAAGGGGACTTATCTCGACTGGCGTCAGGTAGGCTTCTGAAAACGCTCATCATGTTTCTGCCTGCGAACCCTGCAGACAACAAAAGGACAGAGTGAACTATGAGCGCTAGTCCAATGAATACCGGGATGTTCATCCTACCCTTCTACAGAAGTTTCTGATGTCGGCTATTGGGCGAGAGCGGACCGGCAGGTTCTAGGTTGGCGCTCAGGCGGTCGAACGACCGGCACTGGGGCGGTAGCCGATAGGCGGTCGTATTTCCAATAAGCAGGCTGCAAACGACCCGGAATGGGTTGCTACCTGCCGAATACAGCCGATGAACGAGTTACTCTTTCAGGTGCAGTGCCACGCGAATGCCGATGGAGTCGTCTCGGTCGGTGGCCGTTTGGTTTACACGCTCAGCAGACCGCAGCTGCCGCAGAACTGTGCCCCAAGAGCCCCCTCTCACGACCCTCCGGTCACACACTCCCGTCACCGGTTGAGCATTGCCGTGTCTCTCTGAATAATCCTTGCTCGAACAGTCTTCGACCCATTCGCCGACGTTGCCGATCATGTCGTAAAGTCCGAACGCGTTTGGCTGAAAGGAGCCGACCGCGGCGGTGTTCAGAACGCGATCGTCGCACGTGCCAAAGTTCTCAACGTACGAGAGCTTCACGTATTTCCTGCGCGCTGTCTGGTCAGTGCCATTCATGTAGCGACATGCCTGGTTGGGGTCGTCGCCCCAAGGGTAGGCGCCGCTGCCCCCTGCCCTAGCTGCATATTCCCACTCCGCTTCGGACAGTAAGCGGTAGCCGCCCCGCGTACGGGTATTGAGCCAGGCAACATAGTCTTTCGCATCCTGCCAACTGATGCAGGTGACAGGATGATCCGGGCGTTGCGCAAAGCCTGGGTCGCGAAAGTTCGAACGTTCGTCCGGCTGCCAATCGCCGATGTGCCGGCGGTCAGTGATGCAGCCGCCGACGACCGGGCGATGTGTATTGCGCACGAAGCCCTCATATTGTCTGCGAGTGATTTCGTAGCGGCTGACCGCGAATGGACGGTCGATCGAAATCGCCTGTTGCGGACCCTCGTCCTTGCCTCTGCCGGCTTCAGTCTCGGGCGAACCGAGGAGGAACTTCCCCGGCGGAACGACGATCATTTCCGGGCAATCGGCGCAGTCGCGAGATACCTTGCCGGGTGTGAAAGCGGCCCGATCTGAGGCAGCAACGGGCGATCCGACGACCAAGACGGCGAGCGTCAATACGCCGGCAGTTTTCCAGTTGCTCATCGTTGCTAGGTATCAGTCATCCCCGGCCGCCAAATCAAGTGCTCCAGATTAAAATTCTCCAGAACGCGGCCAAGGTCCGCAATCGGGGCGAAAGCAGTCACACTGATCCATGAGGTCGCGATCAATTCACTCCCCTCGCCCTTCTAGCAACGCGATAGACAAGCCAAAACATTGCCGCAATCGGCAGACCCCTAACGCGCCACCATCGTGCTGCGCGCGATCTTCGCGACCAGGCCGGGCAAACCGGGATAGCTCGCCTTGTGATAAGGCGACTGCCCATCGAGCGCGGCCGAGATGCGGCGATGCGCCTGGCCCAGCGCATGATAGGGCACGCCCGGCAGCAAATGGTGCAGCGCGTGATAACGCAAGCCGACCGGCGCCCACAGCATCGGCAGCAGCGCCGGTGGCGGCACATTGACCGTGTCGAGATACTGGGCGGTCACGGTCATGACCTCGCCCTCATTCTCCCACAGGTGCGCGACCAGGGTGCGGACCTGGTTGATCACCGCGACGCTGGAGGCGACCGCGAGGAAGATCAGAAAGGCGCGCAGCGGCACCACGCCGGTCGCGACCATGGTGAGCAGCGCGATCGCCCAGACGCTCGCCGCCGCTTCCTGCCACAGCCATTGCGTCTTCGCGGCGCCCTCGGGCGCGCGGCGGCGGAAGGACGGGTTGATCGACAGCGCCGAATAACGCTCGACCACCATCGTGCGCAGGCTTGGGATCAGCACGGACAGCGGCGCCAGCACGGCGAACCGCACCAGCAGCGCAACGGGCGCAAGAAGTGCGGCCAGCACGAACAGCGGCAAGGTCCATGGCTTCATCAACGCCAGCGGCAGATATTCGGGATCTTCCGACGTGCCATAACGCGTGCGCGCGTGGTGAAGGTTGTGCACGCCTTCATACATGAACGACGGCACGAGCAGCGGAATCCCCGCCAGCGCGTTCCAGCCGAAGCGGAAGCCGGGCAGTGCGGCATGCTTGATATGAGTCAGTTCGTGGATGAAGCTTTCGGCGCGGTACAGCGCGAGCACCGCCACGACGCCGGCAAGGATCGCCCAGCCGGTCGGCGCGAGCAGGATCGCCGCGGCCAGCGCGGCAAAGCCGATTACGGCGGATGCGATCAGGTCCGACCAATAGATCCACGCCCGTGGCGCGTTGAGCTCGCGGGTCAATTCCGCTGCGGTGCGCAACATGGTCTTGTCGTCGGCAATGCCCTGAGTCCGGGCGCGAACGGCGGCGTCGAGGCGCGCCGCGGCAGCGCGCCGGTCGAGAGTAAGAGAGCTGTCCATGGGTCGTTGCATTGCACAAAGATAGTGGCGGGATGGTGGCAATAACAGGGTTATAGCCGGCGCGGCGTTGCCCGCTTGACAGAATGGCGTGCAAGCGGGACTGCACTCACCTTCTGCAAAGAGGCGATCATATCTTGGCCACCCTGCCCCTCTCCATCCGCCCCGTCGCCACCAAACGCGACCGCAAGGCGTTCATCGACATCGCCTATCGGCTCAACAGCGACGATCCCAATTGGGTACCGCCATTGAAGGCGGAAGAGGCGGGCAAGATCGACCCGAAGAAGAATGGCTGGTTCAGCCATGCGATCGCGCAATTGTTCATCGCGACGCGTGGCGACCAGGTGGTCGGACGCATCTCCGCGCATATCGACACGCTTGCGCTCACCTTGCCGCCCGAACAGGGCTTCGGCCCGGGTGTCGGTTGCTGGGGCATGGTCGAAGCGGAAGACCGCAACGTCTGGCGCGCGCTGATCTCGGCGGCGGAAGGCTGGCTCAAGCAGCAGGGCATGACCCGCGCGCTCGGGCCGATCAGCCTGTCGGTCTGGGAAGAACCCGGCCTGCTGGTCGAGGGGCATGACCATCCCCCGACGGTGATGATGGGCCATCACAAGCCGCATTATCAGGAATGGGTCGAGGAAGCGGGTTATCAGGGCGTCAAGACGCTCTACACCTATGAGCTCGACATCACGAAGCAGTTCCCGCCGATCGTCCAGCGCATCGTCGCGGCGGGCGAGAAGAACGGCCGCATCACGATCCGCAAAGTCAACAAGGCGAAATTCGCCGACGAGGCGGCGCTCATCCTGGCCATCCTCAACGATGCATGGTCGGACAATTGGGGCTTCGTGCCGCTGACTCAGCCCGAGATCGACGATGTCGGCAAGAAATTGAAGCCGATCGTGTTCGAGGATTTGATCCGCATCGCCGAAGTCGATGGCGAGCCGGTCGCGTTCATGATCACGCTTCCCGACCTTAACGAAGCGATCAAGCCGCTCAACGGCAATCTGCTCCCGTTCGGCTGGGCCAAGCTGCTGCTCTGGCTGCGCGCGCCGAAAGTACGCACGATGCGCGTGCCGTTGATGGGCGTGGTCAAACGCATGCAGGCGTCTCGCCTCGCCAGCCAGCTTGCGCTGATGATGATCGAATATATCCGCCGCGACGCGGTGACCAATTTCGGCGCCACGCGCGGCGAGATCGGCTGGATCCTCGACGACAATCAGGGCATGCGCTCAATCGCCGAGATTATCGAATGCACCGTCAACAAGCGCTACGAGATCTACGAACGAACGCTTTGATCGGGTGGCAGACCCGCGATCCGTGGATTGGATCGCGGGCTGCATCTGAATCACTTTTCGAGCGGATCGAAATTGCGCTTCAGCCAATCGTCACGCGTCAGGCACAGCGTCGTCGCCAGTCGGCTACCGGTGCGCGTGTCTTTGACGCAATATTTGGTCGTCTTGGACTTGGTATTGGCCTGATCGGGCTGGGCTGCGCTCTTGTTGGCTGCGGCTGGCGCGGCCGGGTCGTTGGCGAGCGCCGGAGTTGCGGTCATCATTACGGCACCTGCAAGCGCCATCAGAATAGAATTTGTCATCGTCTACCTCCGCTGAGTGCGAACCATCAGTCTCGATCCGCTACTGTGGTAGTGCATTAGCCATGCCAAACACTCGAAAGATGCAATCTCAAAGGGTTAGCCAATTATGAGTTGCACAACTGCGAAAAATAAT
Organism: Sphingomonas sp. So64.6b; assembly: GCF_014171475.1. Classification (NCBI taxonomy): domain Bacteria; kingdom Pseudomonadati; phylum Pseudomonadota; class Alphaproteobacteria; order Sphingomonadales; family Sphingomonadaceae; genus Sphingomonas; species Sphingomonas sp. So64.6b. The sequence goes on along the minus strand of NZ_CP048817.1, from coordinate 714,235 downwards.
CCCGTTGATCAGCAATTTTTACCGATCATTGGCATTTTACGTGAGCACCAGCCCCCTGCGCTCAGAATTGCCAGCGATGAGATTCATCGTCAGCCACCGGCCTTAAAAACGGCGCGAAACTCCGAGATATATCTCGCTATCGGAGCTTGCATGGCTGAGGCCAACTGCACCGCCCAAATCGATTTGGAGAGCGTCATTCGCCATCCATCCAAACGACAGGCCAGCCAGCAGCTGCGTTGTCGCCTCCAGGGGGTCGTCATCGCGCAATGCCTGGAACTCGATAGTACCTGTGACCGCCGGGGTGATGGCCATTCCCAGCCCCATCGTGCCGCTATATGCCAGGTGCCGGCCGTGACCGTCCTGATCCACCGCTGCATCCAGTTCGGGCGAGAATTGGAGATTAAGCGCCTTACTTAAATCATAGGTGACGGGGACAACCAACCCGGTGCCCCAATCTCCTGCCCCGACTGGCCCCCGTCCGACCGGCACGGTTACGAACGGATGGATGGCCACCGAAAAACCGCTGCCGTCAGGATTGTGCAGATTTGCCTTGAAGCCAAGCAGCACGTCGCCGACCCGGTCGGCGCGATCGATCGTCCCGCTGTTTTTATCACGCGTTCGGACATGGCCGAACGGCGTCCAGCCGATCTGGCCTTCGACTGTGTCGGTCAGGCCGATACGGACCAGCGTATCGCCGATCAGGACCGTATCGCTGCGCATGCTCGAATCGTCTTCGCGGGTCCAGTCGATTAGCCCCGCCTCGAGCGAGACGTGTCCCGGCGCGACTGTGCAGGCCGGCGTGCCAATGCCCGGGCGCTCCGGGCAATAATCCCGCTCCGCAGCATGGGCGGTGCCGGACAACAAGCCCACCGAAACAGCGATGAGCAAATACTTCACGCTCAGCGCAGCCGTGCCCAGGTCGGGGCATGATCGCTCGCCTTTTCGCGCGCGCGATACTCCTTGTCGACGCCAGCATCGAGCAGCCGATCCGCGGCGATCGGGCTGAGCAGGAGATGGTCGATGCGGAACCCCGCATCGCGTTGCCAGGCGCCGGCCTGATAGTCCCAGAAGGTCCACACGCCCCCCTTGGGATGACGCGTGCGCAATGCATCGGTCCAGCCCTGCGCGACGAGCCGGCGAAAGGCTTCGCGGCTTTCGGGCTGCATCAGCGCATCGTCCTGCATCGCACGGACCGAGAAAGTGTCGTCGTCATTCGGGATGACATTATAGTCGCCCGCCAGAACGACCGGCTTTTCCTCGGCGAGCAAGTCGCGCGCGCGCGCAGCGAGCCGCTCCATCCAGCGCAATTTGTAATCGAATTTCGGCCCCGGCTGCGGATTGCCATTGGGCAGATAAATCGACGCGATCACCACGCCGTCCACCTCGGCCTCGAGATAACGGCTATGATCGTCCTCGGTCTCGCCCGCCAGGCCGCGTTGACGCTCGACCGGATCGCTGCCCTTCGCCAGCACCGCGACACCATTCCAGCTCTTCTGGCCGTGCCACACTGCCCCATAGCCTGCCGCGCGGATGTCCGCCTCGGGGAAAGTCTCGTCACTCGATTTCAATTCCTGCAGGCACACCACATCAGGCTGCTGCTCGGCCAGATACTCGATCAGGCGCGGCAGCCGCGCCTTGATCCCGTTCACATTATAGCTGACAATCTTCAACTTAGGTCAGACCGAAAAGCTCGAACCGCAACCGCAGCCCGAGGCGGCATTGGGGTTCTCGACCTTGAACGCGGCGCCACCGAGCGATTCGACATAATCGACCGCACACCCGCGCACCAGATCGAGGCTGATCGGATCGACCACCAGCTTGACCGCTTGCGTTTCCGCAACCGTATCATCGGCGGCGACCGTATCGGCGAGTTCGAACTTGTACTGGAAACCCGAACATCCGCCGCCATCGACCGCAAGGCGCAGGATGGCGGGCTTTCCCTGCCGCGCAGCGATCGCCGCGACGCGCGACGCCGCCGACGGCGTCAGTGTGATCTCGGCTTGAGCTAATGTGGCCATGGCAGGGAGATAGGCGGTCAGGGGCGCAACGGCAACCGCTTGGGGTGACCTGCTTCTGCTAACCCTCTCCCGCCTGGGGAGAGGAGCGAGACTTAATGAGCGAAGCGAATTTAGTCGCAGCGGTGAGGGTATTGCCATCAGCCGCACGTATGCCGCCAGTTCAGACCCTCACCCAACCCTCTCCCCCAAGCGGGAGAGGGTTAGAAGAAGGCTTACTGCCCGGCAGGGCCGCCGATGGAGGTCGGGGTCAGCTTGACCGCGCGGTCCTGCACCGTTTGCAGATAGTCTGCGGTCTGCAGGAATGGGATCGGGTTGACCGCATGGCCATCGATGCGGACTTCATAATGAAGATGGCTGCCCGTCGAACGCCCGGTCGAGCCCATCAACGCGATTAGCTGGCCGCGCTTTACCCGGGTATTGGCGGTGACGAGGATCTTCGACAGATGGCCGTAGCGCGTCTGGATGCCCTTGCCGTGGTTGATCTCGACCAGATTACCGTAGCCGCCCGAACGCTCGGCACGGCCGATGATGCCGTCGGCGGTGGCATAGACCGGCGTACCGAGCGGGCCGGGAATGTCGACGCCGGCATGCATCGCGGCGGTACCGCGGAATGGATCGGAACGGACGCCATAGTTGCTGGTGAAACTGAGATGCTCGACCGGCTGGGCCGAGGGGATCGCGATCACGCCCTGCTCAAGTGAATCGAGCTTCTTCCAGGTCATGAACAGCGAGCGGAATTGCAGGTCGGCACGCGTCTCGGCAGAGGCCTCGGCGCTGTCGGCAGCTTCGAATGGACCGCCCATTGCGGGCATCTTCGCGCGGCTCGCAAATCGCTCGGGCGCGATGCCGAGGCGGCGGACATGCTGGATGGTCATCGCATAACGCTGCTCGGCGGCATGACGGGCCTTCACGGCGAGCGTCACCTGACGAGCCTCGACCTGCTGTAGCGGCTTGATCACATCCGCAGCGACCTTGGCGTCGGCCGGATCGATGGTCGGCGCGGCCATCGACAGGGCGCGGGGGTCGGCCTTGCCCGTCATCACGGCAGAGATCAGCGCCTGGCGTTGCTCGACACGGGCAGCATGAGCCTCCGCGACAGTCTTGATCGCGGCGACATCGGCCTGCATCTTGGTGACGCGGGCCTGCATCTGGGCGACCTTGGCTTCGGGTGACAGCGGCGCATCGACGATGCCGCTCAATGCCACCGCGCCGACCGCGGCCTGCGCCACACCATAAGCCGAAAAACAAAGGGTGATGCCGGCAACGCCAGCCATCAGGGCCTGGGTGCGACCGCCGATGCTGAAGCGGCGAAGATCGCGGCCATCGTGAAAGATCACGTCACGGGTCGTAAAGTACGTCCGGAACCGCGCGATAAGATTCGCGGCAGACGCGACTGAAATCTTGCTCATTGAGTCCCCAACGACCTATTTGAGACACCGGGAGGATCGCCGGTGTCCGACTTTACGTCTCGATCGCAGCCCCTCCGCGTTCTTGACGACTGGGTTCTGACCCACGTTGTCACTATACGGCAAGGGCTTGCGTGGTTTACCGGGCTCAACCGGCTGAGTCGCACGGCGAGTCGTTGAACATCGGTTGAATCGTGCTGAAGATTTCCGTTGAACCAATCAGCGGTTCGCGCGTTCTGCGCCGAATCCGTTGATCATATTGAGGATTTCCCGATCAGGATTGGGCCTCAGCCGAGCTCCCTGACCGCTTCCAATACGCTCGCCGCATGGCCGGGCACGCGGACCTTGCGCCACACCCGCACCAGCACGCCTTGCGCGTCGAACAACCAGGTCGAGCGGTCGATGCCCATATAGGTTCTGCCGTACAGGTTCTTTTCGATCCAGACGCCGAAAGCATGGATCGCGGCTTCCTTATCGTCGCTCGCCAGCGGTACGGTCAGGTCGTATTTGTCGATGAATTTCTGATGCTTGGCCGGCGTATCGAGCGACACGCCGAGGATTTCGGCGCCGAGCGCGCGGAATTCGGGATAGAGAAGGCTGAAATCCTGCGCTTCGCGCGTGCAGCCTGCCGTGTCGTCCTTGGGATAGAAATACAGGATGAACGGCTTGCCGGCATAATCGCGGAGGTTGACCCGCCCGCCATCCGGGCTCGCCAGGTCGATATCGGGCAACGCCGCGCCTTGCTCGATCGTTTTCGCCATCATCTTCTCCCCGCTACGGAATGCCAGAAATCGTCGACGTCCTGCCGAGTCCGATCGAACGAGGCAATGGCCGCCTCCCAGTTTTCGAAGCCGAGCGCCCGGGCGATCAGCGCCCGCGTCGCCGATGCGGGCGTTTGCGCGTCGGGCGCGACCAGCCGCAGCGTGACGATCATGCGCGTCAGCAAATCATGCGCCGGCTTCATCGCGGCGGGCGCGATGCCCGCGGCCACGAGCTCGTCGATCGCCCGACCAAGATGCGGATCGAACCCGGTTAAATGGGTAAGCTGCGCGACATGAACCGCGAATTCGAGATCGACCAGGCCACCTGACAGCAGTTTTGCATCGAGCGGCCCGTGCGGCGGTTTGTGCGCCGCCATTTCGGTGCGCATGCTGGCGGCTTCCGCAACGACGTCGCGCTTGGGCCGGTCACCGGCCAAGACCTCGTCAATCACCGCTGTCACGGCGGCACGTGCATCCGCCGATCCGAAGACCGGTCGCGCCCGGGTTAGCGCCATATGTTCCCAGGTCCAGGCGCTTTCGCGCTGATACCGCGCGAAGCCGTCGAGCGAGACGCTGAGCGGCCCTTGCGTGCCCGACGGACGTAGCCGGGTATCGACCTCGTACAGCGGCCCGGCGGCGGTCGCGACCGACAGGGCCGCGGTAAGGCGCTGTGCGAGCCGATTATAGTAAAGCACTGCACCCAATGGTTTTTCTCCATCGGATTCGACCGAAAAATCGCCGGTGAAGAGGTAGATCAGATCGAGGTCGGACGCGTGCGTCATCGCTCCGCCGCCCATCCGTCCAAGCGCGAGGATGATCAATTCGCTGTCCGGGACATGCCCGTGCCGCAGCGCGAAATCGGCGACCGTTTCGCGCGCCAGCGTCTCGATCGCCGCCTCGGCGACACGCGCATAACCAGCCGCGACGTCGAGCGGATCGGATGCACCGGCAACGATCTGCGTGCCCAATGCGAAACGCTTCTCGCCAACGATTTTGCGGACATGATCCAGCTGCGCCTGATAGTCCGCATCGCCTTCGCCCGCCGCCATCTCGGCCGCCAATGCTGCGACCGACCCGACGGGATCAAGCGCGGTCGCGTCGATCAACCCGTCAAGCAATTCCACGCGTCGCCCGAGCGCCTCCGCCAGCGGCGCCGCATGACTGAGGATTGCACCAAGCAACCGGGCGAGCGCCGGTCGCGCTTCGATCAACCGGAGGAAATTGATCGCACTGGGCAGCCGCGCGAGCATCGCGTCGAGCCGCAGGATCGCGGCATGCGGGTCGGGCGAGGTTCCCAGCGCCTCGACCAGCCCGGGCAGCACCGCCTCGAGCGCTTCGAGCGCGGCCGGACTGCGCAACGCGGCATAGCTCCCCGCGCGCCACTGTACGATGCGCTGCACCGCGCCGTCGATATCGGTAAAGCCCGCCGCCCCAAGCTGCTCGGCAAGGCGGTCCCTGTCATTCGACAGGGCGGCTTCATCGTCAGGTTCGATCGAATCATAGATTTGCGCTGTGCGCGCGACGTGCGGACGCAGCAGGTCGAGCAGTACCGCCGCGTCGGCAACGCCGTGCAGGCGCGCCACCCCGTCGAGCGCCGCGCCGACCGGCAAATGATGAGTCTGGCGATCATCGACCATCTGCACACGGTGTTCGATCGTACGGAACAACGTGTAAGCTGCGGTCATCGCCGCAGCTTCATCGCTACCGATCCATCCCGCTTCGGCCAGCTTCGCCAGCGCATCTCGCGTTGCGGGCGCACGCAGCACCGGATCGCGCCCGCCATGGATCAATTGATGGATCTGCGCGAAGAACTCGACCTCGCGGATACCGCCGCGTCCACGCTTCAGATCAAAGCCGGGGCCGAATAGCTGCCCTTGCGAATGGTGGTCGCGGATGCGGCGCGAAATGCCTCTGATCTCGCCAATCGCGCCGAAATCGAGCGCGCGGCGCCACACGAACGGCCGCACCGCTTCGAGGAAACGGCGCCCCAGGGCGACATCGCCCGCAGCGGCGCGGGCGCGAATGAAGGCGGCGCGTTCCCAGGGCAGCGCCTGTGATTCATAATAACCAATCGCCGCCTCGACCGGCAGCGCGATCGGCGTCGCCTCGGGCGATGGCCGCAAGCGCAGATCGACGCGCAGGACATAACCGTCGCCGTCGCGCGCCTGGAGCAGCTCGACCACGCGCTTGCCGATCCGCACTGCCGCCTCTTGCGGATCCTCGCGCGACCGGCAGGGCAGGGTTTCGGGGTCGAAGATCAGGATCGGATCGATGTCCGACGAATAGTTGAGCTCATGACTGCCCTGCTTGCCCAGCGCGATCGCGGTAAAACCGGCCGGCTCGGCGCCCGGCGTACGCTCCTCGATCGCGGCGCGGATCGCGGTATCGAGCGCGCGATCGGCGAAATCGCTGAGCGCCCCGGTCACCGCGGTGAGATCGAGTGCGTCAGCGAGATCACCCAGTGCCACGATCAGCGCGAGCCGTCGCCGCTCAAGCCGCAACCGCCGGCCGACGGGCATGGCCGCATCATCGATGACGATATTGCCAAGCGCCGGCAACACACCATGCTGCAAGCTCGCCACGATCTCCGGCTCACGCCCCATGATCATCGCGAGGAATGGCGCATCGGCCATTGCGCGGCCGACGGCAGCGATGATCCGGGGGTCTGGTGGGGCGTTGCTCATCTGCTCGGGACCGACATCGACCTAAGGACAAATACTTGGCAAGCAACAATTCGTAACGCCGGGCGTTGAGGGGACATGTCGAAACCCCTATCCTTGATGCCCGGAACAAATACCGCAGGTACTTTCACGGTCAGTCCGCCTCGGGCCGGCGACATGATTGGCGGCGCCTTGCGGTCGGTTTTCGACCAGTGCGGCACGCCTGATGATATGCTCGCGCTGCTCAAATGCCTCGATCAGGTCGAGGCAATTCCAGCTCGGAACTAATCGACCGTCTCAGCCGCGATCGCGACTGAGTTCCTCGACATCTCCCATGATCGTGTCGAGCGCCGTCATGCCCGGCTCATTGGTGTGCGTGCGGCGCGACGGCAATGATCCGTCGCTCAGGATCGCCTCGAGCGCCACGCGACCGCGCGCGACGCGGCTCTTGATCGTGCCCACGGCGACGCCGCAAATCTCGGCCGCTTCTTCATAAGCAAAGCCGCCCGCGCCAACGAGAATCAGCGCCTCACGCTGCGGCTGCGGCAAGTGGAGCAATGCACGCTGCATATCACCCAGTTCGACGTGCTTGTCCTGACTTGCCGGCGCGGCAAGGATACGGTCGGCGACAAGGTCATCCCATTCGCCCTTGAAGCGCGCACGGCGCATCTGGCTGAGATACAGATTGCGCAGGATGATGAAGGTCCAGGCGCGCATATTGGTGCCGGCCTGGAAGCGTTGCCGCGCCGCCCAGGCCTTCATCAGCGTTTCCTGTACCAGATCGTCGGCCAGGTCGCGATTGCCCGATAGCGAGCGGCCAAAGGCGCGCAAATGCGGAATGACCTGAGCCAGTTCCTTCTTGAACTCTGGATCGGAAAGCGGGACGTGCTCGACCGGCTCGTGGCCGATCTCATCGTCGCTCGCATCGGCATCAGTCATGCACATCCGTTTCGTATGGCGTGGTTTGGTGTCGCTAGCGACAAACATAGGCAGAGCGCCGCACGAATGCCAGCACTCGCCATGATTTCAATTGCTTGGCGTCAGCGCCAAAGCACGATGATCGCGAAGATCACAATCACCAGCGGCAAGGAGATGCCGAGGATATAGCGCGTCATCTTCGGCGTCGCGCCCGCACGGGCATCCTGGCCGTCGATATGGGTTTCTTCTTGGTCGGTCATGCAGGGTCAACCCGCGAAAACCGTTTTGGGTCCGTATCGTTATTGCGTGCCGATCGATTTTTCGAAAAAACACACGATACGAACCCGGTACTCGGCCACCCGATCAGGCGGCCGGCACGGTCGCCTGATCGAAGAACAGAGCTTGGCTGATCGCCGCCTTGACGGTCGAGCGCTGGAACGGCTTGGTGATCAGGAAGGTGGGCTCCGGCCGTTCGCCGGTCAGCAGCCGCTCCGGGAACGCGGTAATGAAGATCACAGGCACCTGGAATTCGGCCAGGATATCCTTGACCGCATCGATTCCCGAACTGTCGTCGGCGAGCTGGATGTCGGCCAGCACTAGGCCGGGACGGTCCTCCATCGCCAGCGCGACGGCCTCGTCGCGGGTGACGGCGACGCCGGTCACGTCATGCCCCAGATCGCGCACGATCGCTTCGATATCCATCGCGATGATCGGCTCATCCTCAATGATCAGGACGCGAGCGCGGGTCTGCTTCTCGATTTCGGACAGTGCCTCGGCGACCAGCGTATCGACTTCGCTCGTCTCCACATCGATGAGATAGGCCGCGTCCTCGGGCGTGAATCCCTCCATCGCGGTGAGCAGCAGCGCCTGGCGCGACAAAGGGGTCATCCGCGCCAGCCGTGCGCGCGCGATCGATTCATAATCGTCGCTGCCCGAATTCTCCGGCGTCTCGTCAAAATTGGTCGAATTCCAGATCGCCTGGAACGTCCGGTAAAGACCAAGGCGGGGATCGACATCGCGTGGAAATTCGGTCGGCGCCGCGACGATCGCCTCCAGAGTGGCACGGACATAGCGATCACCATGCGACTGGCTACCGGTCAGGGCGCGACCGTAACGGCGCAGGAAGGGAAGGTGTGGGGCAAGCTGCTGTCCAAGCGACATGGCTGTCGAAGTCTCCTGACGTGAAAGCGTCGTCCTTTTGGAAGGGACATTACGCCAATGCAACGCGTTTAAATGCCCGCGCGCAAATGCCGGGCTTTTTCGCATCGGACGTGGAACCATCGAGACGATCTTTTGTTTCATGCTATCGTCGCGGGCTGTATGCGCGACGAATGGCCGGGCTCTTCCGGTCGATTTTTCCGGTATGCCCGGTTTTCGCCGGATGCTCAGGGGGGACGACATTGAGTTCGGGCGAAGAGTCTTCGAAAAAGCCGCAAGCTTCCGGCGCGGCGAAGGTCCAAAGCAAGGATCGTGACATGGGAGCCGCATTGCGTACTGTCTATCAAAAGACGGTAGAAGAGGACATTCCAGCCGAAATGCTCGACCTTCTGGGTAAACTCGACTGACGGCGGCGTGATCGAATCGACATCCGAACGCGCAGCTTTGGCCAGACGATCTTCGCTGTTTCTGTCGCAAATCCCGACCGGCGCCAAAATCTTCCTGATCCTGAGTACGGCCCTGCTCCCGCTGGCGATCATCGCCTTTTTCGCGACGTTGAAGACCACGCAAAACGCCGACGCCGATGCGCGCGCGCGATTACGCGTCGCGATATCCGAAAGTGCGCGCAAGGTAGCGATCGAACTGGTCGGCGATATGACGGCGCTGCGCGTTGCACTCAACGCACTCGACAGCGATCCGGGCGATGCGCCGAACTGCGCGCGCGTTCAGGGCGTCTTTGCGCAACAGGCGGCTGCCGGAACACGTTTCGTGATCACCGACCGGGCCGGCCGCGTACTGTGTGGCAGCGCATTGTCAGCCGACATGGCGCCACCCACCGTCCCCAGCGAAGCGCCGATCGCCGCGCGCTTAGTACCCGACAAAGGGCTAATGCTGGCAATCAAGGGCGCCAATGGCGCGGCGGCGAAGGCGAGCGTCTATTTCCCCGCCGAGTTCCTGGCCGAGATCGGCCAGCCAAGCGGTTTCACCCCCCCTTTTTCTACGACGCTGATCCGCGAAGACGAATCGCTGCGGCTCGTTTCCCTGCCTGCCAGGGGGCCGCTCGAGCGGCGCGAGACGCAAATTCAGCCGCTCGGCATCGGCGAGTTGAGTCTGCAGATGAGCGTGCGCAGCCTGCCGATCACTTCACCACTGCTGATCGCGTTGCTGCTGCCGATCCTGATGTGGGCGGCGGCCGCCAGCATCAGCTGGTTCATCGTCGACCGGCTGTTGATCCGCCCGTTGCGGCAATTGCGCACGAGTGTCGCCGCCTATGTTCCGGGTGAGCTGATCGACCCGGCGCAAGTACGTGCCTTGCCCGCTCAGGAGATTCGCGAACTCGGCGATACTTTCCGCACGATCAGCCGCACCGTTGCCGAACATGAAGCCGGTCTGGCTGAAGGGCTGGTGCGGCAGACCCGCCTGACTCGCGAAGTCCATCACCGGGTGAAGAACAATCTTCAGGTCATTGCTAGCCTGATCAATTTCCATGCGCGCGGCGCCAAATCGCGTGAGGCAACTGACGCCTATGCCGGAATCCAGCGCCGCGTCGATGCGCTCGCGGTCGTCCATCGCCATCATTTCGCCGAGATGGAAGAACATCGCGGGCTCTCGCTGCGCTCGGTGGTCGGCGAACTCGCCTCGAACATTCGTGCGACCGCCCCCGAAGGATCGTCACAGATCGGCATCGCGATCGATGTCGAGCCCTATCTGGTCAATCAGGATGTCGCGATCGCCGTCGCCTTTCTCATCACCGAAATCGTCGAGCTGGCGATGAGTTGCAATCCGGCGGCGCAGATCAGGATTTCGGTCAAGGCCGCTGAAGTGCCGGAGCGGGCAATCCTGCGCCTCAGCTCGACCGCGCTGATCGAAGGCGATGTGCTACGTGAGATCGTGACCGAACGCTATGGACGTGTGATTGAAGGGTTGTCGCGCCAGCTTCGTTCCAAGCTCCACCATGATCCGCTGATCGGCGCCTACGAAATCGCCATCGCGGTTACGGGACGTGACTGATCCAAAAGATTCGAAATTTTTTTAAAATCGTTGGAACTCGATTTGCGGAAGCACGTTTGGCTATTCGGATAGTGACTTTATGCCCCCCCGCTCTCGCTATCCAAGACATGGGCCCGGACGCGTCAACCTCCCCCCCGGTGGCGCATCCGGGCCCAAATCATTTCCAGCGTTCAGTGCGTAAATCGATATCGACCGCGGAACGAAATTCCGCTGCCGATCATTGATCTGCGGCAAGAAGTTTTGGTTCAGGAGATCACGATGCGCAAACTTATTGGAATGGCCTTCGTTGCAGCGGCGCTGATGGTCAGCGCATGCAATACCGTTGAAGGCGTAGGCAAAGACGTCAAGTCGGCCGGGGACACGGTTGCCAAGACAGCCGACGACGCCAAATAACAACTCGCTAAATCGTTCGCCAGCGATGGCGTCGGGCAAAACCCTCTCTTGGTAACGGGAGAGGGTTTTTTCTCGACTAAGGGGTTTCGGTCACCTCGGTGTCGGCGGCAACTTTGGCGCGCTTGCGCTCGGTGAACCAGATACCAATCAAGGCGATTTCGTAGAGCATCACCAACGGAATCGCGAGCAACAGCTGGGACCCGATATCAGGCGGGGTCAGAACGGCGGCAATCGCGAAAGCGGCGACGATCGCGTAACGTCGCGCACTGACCAACTGCTTGCGCGTCACGATGCCGGCTCGTTCGAGCAGCATCAACAACACCGGCAGCAGAAACGACAGGCCAAAGGCGAACAGGAACTGCATCACGAAATCGAGATAGTTGCCGACCGAGGGCAAAGCCTCCTGTTGGATGCCGCCGAGGTCACCCTGGTATGACAGCAGGAAATGCAGCGCCATCGGCACCGCGATATAATAGGCCATCGCCGCGCCCATGATGAACAGCACGGGCGTGGCCAACAGGAAGGGCAACAAGGCACGCTTTTCCTGCCGGTACAGACCCGGCGCGACAAACTGCCACAGCTGGTTCGCGATCACCGGGAAGGACGCCATCATCGCAGCAAAGAAGGCGACCTTCACCTGGACGAAGAAGGCCTCGAAAATCTGTGTATAGATTATCTTGCTTTGACCGGCGGCGACCAGCGGGTGGACCAGAAACGCGAAGATCGGCCTAGAGAAATAAAAGGCTGCGATAAAAGTGACGACAAGTGCTGCTGCGCAATAAAGTAACCGACGGCGCAGCTCGATCAGATGGTCGAGCAGCGGCGCGCGAGTCGAGTCGATCTCGCTCGTGTCGCTCACGATTCCGCCTTCTTGCGCGGCGCGCGGGGTTTTTTGGGCGCCGATACAAGCGCGTCGTCAGGGTTCGGGGCGGGTGCGACGATCGGCATTTCGACCATCACCGGCGCCGAGTCTCCGTCCCCGATGCCCTGTGCATCGGATGTGGCGGTATCAGCCAAAGTGGCATCCGACATGGCCATCGGCAACATATGCTGAGCGGGCGTTGGCGGATGCTCACGCATGATCCGCTCATTCTCGGCCGCCCAGCGTTTCTCCATGTCTTGCAACTCGGCCTCGCGCACCATCGAATCGAAACCCGAGCGGAATTGCCGCGCCACGCCGCGCGCACGGCCGACCCAATAGCCGACAAAACGCATCGCCTTCGGCAAATCCTTAGGGCCGATGACGAGCAGCGCGACAACCGCGACGAGGAGGAGTTCGGTAGGCGCGACGTCGAACATTCAAACGGCCTGTCAGCGCAAACGCGCGGTCAATGATTCAACGGCAACGGAATCAACGTTCCTCGCGGAGCTTTTCGCCATCGCGGTCAAAAGCAGGATCGGCGGCCTTTTTTGCCTCGATACGCGTCGGCTCGACCTTGTCGTCTTCCTCGGCCATGCCCTTTTTGAACTGCTTGATGCCCTTGGCGACATCACCCATCATGTTCGAGAAGCGACCACCGCCGAGGAGCAGAATCGCGACGATCCCGAACACCAGCCAGTGAACCAGGCTGAAACTACCCATTACGTATCTCCTTGGAGGTTGCGCTCTATCTAGTCCTCCTCGTCGGAAGATTCCACCTCTAGCTGCTCGAATGCCAAATCTACCGGATCAAGCAGGCCCGCCGCCCTAAGGTCATCAATTCCCGGCAAATCACGCCGGCTCGAAAGCCCGAAATGGGCCAGAAATTCCGGCGTCGTCGCATAAAGCAGGGGTCGCCCCGGCACCTCGCGCCGGCCGGCGGGCCTCACCCAGCCAGCCTCCATCAACACGTCGATCGTGCCTTTGGATATCTGCACGCCGCGGATCGCCTCGATCTCGGCCCGAGTCGCGGGTTCGTGATAAGCGATGATTGCCAGCGTCTCGATGCCCGCTCGGGACAATTTGCGCGGCTCCTCGCGATCGCGGCGCAGCAGGTGCGCCATGTCGGCCGCAGTCTGAAAATGCCAGCGCTCTCCACGCCGCACGAGTTCAACTCCCCGCCCTGCGTAAAGCTCCTGAACGGTGTCGAGCGCCTCGCGCACGCCAGCCGCGTCGTTCAGATGGGCGCGAATCGCCTCCGCCGTCATTGGCTCGGTCGCCGCGAACAGCACCGCCTCTACCGCGCGAGTCAGATCATCGGGCGGGTTCACGCTGGCAGCTTCATATTGGCGCCCTGATGTAAAGCGGTGCGAAGGGCGATTTCTGCCGCAGTTCCACCCTGCCCTGCCGCGCCAGTTCGAGCGTCGCGACGAAGCTGGAGGCAAGCGCGGATTTACGGAAGATGCCGGTCGCGCTCTCCGGCAGAAAACTCTCGATCATACTCCACTCGATCCGCTCACCTAGCAGGCGCGACACGCGCTCCAGCGCGGCGTCGAGCGTCATCACCGGCCGATTGGCAACAATATGCATGACCGGCCGGGTGCGCGCGGTGATTCGGCCATAAGCGGCTATCAGATCATAAATCTCCGCCTGCCACAGCGCCTTGCGCACGGTGCGCAGCCCTTCCGGCGCCCCGCGCAGGAAAACGTCGCGCCCGGTGCGGTCGCGCGCCATCAGCCGCGCCCCGCCCTCACGCATGGCATTGAGCCGTTCGAGGCGCAGTTGCAGCCGCAGCGCAAGCTCCTCCGGATCCGGCTCGACCTGAGGGTCACGCGGCAGCAGCAGCGCCGATTTGAGATAGGCGAGCCACGCCGCCATCACGAGATAATCGGCCGCGAGTTCAAGCTTGATCGCCTTGGCTTCTTCAATGAAGCGCAGATATTGTTCGACCAGCGCGAGGATCGAAATCTCGCGCAGATCGACCTTCTGATGCCGTGCCAGCGCAAGCAACAGGTCGAGCGGGCCTTCCCATCCGTCGAGGTCGAGGTTGAGGGTTTCGTCGGTCATTACATCAAGGTGTAAGCGTGAAGGCCGGGGCGACGCAATCGTTGCCAACACTGTCACGCGGACAGAGACCATCGCCCTGAATTCGCTTCGGACTCAAAGCGCCGCCTACGCCACCGCCAACAACGCATCCCGCTTGGCAATCAGCGCGGCCAGATCGCCCTCGACCCGCAGGCCCGCGATCGTTCCCATCGCTCGATCAAGCCGGGCGCGCGACAAATCCGAAATCTCGCTGAGCCGCGCAGCGATGTCCTCCATCTCGTCCATCCGCCCCCAACAATCGAGCACCAGGTCGCACCCTGCGGCGATCGCACCAGCGGCTTTGTCGCCCGCGCTGCCGCTCAGCGCCTTCATGTCGATATCATCGGTCATCAACAGTCCGTCGAAGCCGATCCGCTGGCGGATGATCTCCTCGATCACGATCGGCGATAGCGTGGCCGGCCGTTCCGGATCCCATGCCTCGAACACGATGTGCGACGTCATGCCCATCGGTGCGCCGGCCAACGCCTTAAATGGCGCGAGGTCGATCTCGAGTTCCGCGTCCGATGCGGTGACGGTGGGCAGATGGTAATGCGTATCGACGATCGCGCGACCATGCCCGGGCATGTGCTTGACCACACCGACCACGCCACCGCGTCGCAAACCATCGATAATCGCCCGCCCCATTGCCGCGACACGCATCGGCTCGCTGCCCAGCGCACGAGTGGAAACCGCTTCGGTCGTGTCGGGTTGTGAAACATCGAGCAGTGGCATGCAGTCTACCGTGATGCCGACCTCGGCCAATGTCAGCGCAATCGCTTCGGCATTGGCGCGCGCCGCCTCGATGCCGGAAATCGGCGCGGTTTCGTAAAGTGCGTCGAAAACAGGACCGGCTGGAAAGGCCGGCCATTCGGGTGGTTGCATCCGCGCGACGCGCCCCCCCTCCTGATCGATCAGGATCGGCAGATCGTCGCGCCCGGTCATCGCACGCAGATCATCGGTCAGCGCCCGAACCTGCGCGCGATTCTCGATGTTGCGTTTGAAAAGGATGTAGCCGGCGGGGTTCGACGCGCTGAAAAAAGCGCGCTCGTCGGCGGTGATGCTCAGACCGGACAGGCCGTAGATAACGGGAATCATGTGAAGAACGGCTCCTGAGCGACGTTCAAAAGTTTGAACTGCCACTCCCCATAACAAGCCCCTCCCTTTTAAGGGAGGGGGAGAAAAAGAGCCTCAGTCGTTCGGTATGAAGCAGGCCTCGCCCGCTACCTTGAGCTTGCCGCACAGGCTCGACGCCTGCCCCGCGCTGCCCGCATTGACGCGCAGGCGGTACATGGTCCGGCCGTTCACATCGGCCTTCTGCACCGACTTGCCGAGCGGCGCGAGATAGGTGAAGCGCTTTGATGTCTTGGTCCAGGCGGCGTTGGCCGACGCCTCGTCGGGGAAGGAACCGAGTTGCACCAGTGCGCCACCCGAAGCGCCTGACGATGCGGAGCGGGCCGGACCGGTCGGTGCAGCCTTGAGCGCCCCGCCGGATGCCGGAATCGCCGTAACGGCCTTGGCCGCGCCCGCCGTGGCGGCACCAGCCTTCGCCTTGGTGCCGGCGACCGGCGCCTCGGGCACCGCCTCCACATTGATCTTGGCGTCACCCGATGCGGCGCCGTCGCTTGTCGCGATTGCGCTAGCGCCTTCCCCCTCGACCTTCAGGCCACCAGGATCGTCGGGTTTGACCTTGTAATCGCCCTCCTGGGCGCTGATCAGCGCGCCGTTGCCGGCTTCGCCGCGCGACTTCTGATAATATTGGTAACCGAACAGCGCCGCGGCGATGACCACGAGAGCAAGCGCGATCAGCGCGATGATACGAAGCGGGCTGGGTCCTGCCTCATAATCCTCGTCGACGGTTTCCAGCCAGGGCAGCCGGTCCTCATCGCGCATGTCGAAATCGTCCGACGTCGCCATCTGTCACATCTCCTGGACCGCCTGCACCCCCATGATGCCAAGTCCGTTGCGGATAACCTGCCCTATTGCTTCGGCCAAGAAAAGCCGCGCGCAAGTCTGGTCGGCATTGTCGGCGATCAGGAACCGTCGCGCCGGATCGTCCTTGCCGAGATTCCACAAGGAATGAAGAGATCCCGCCAAGTCATAGAGATAGAAAGCAATACGATGCGGTTCGCGCGCCGCCGCAGCGGTATCGACGATCCGCGGAAACTGTGCAGCGAGCTTGACCAGCGCGAGCTCCTGCGTGTCAAGTTGGGACAGGTCCACTGAACCGCACAGGATCCCCGCCTCCGCCACCTTGCGACCGAGCGACGCGATCCGCGCATGTGCATACTGGACGTAGAACACCGGATTGTCCTTCGACGCCTCGACCACCTTGGCGAAATCGAAGTCCATCTGGGCATCCGACTTGCGTGTGAGCATGGTGAAGCGGACGACATCCTTGCCGACCTCGTTCACTACATCGGCCAGCGTGACGAAATTGCCCGAGCGTTTGGACATCTTGACCGGTTCACCGGCGCGCAACAGCCGCACCATCTGCACCAGCTTGACGTCGAAGCGCGTCTTGCCGCCGGTCAGCGCCTGCACTGCCGCGACAATGCGCTTGACCGTGCCGGCATGGTCGGCGCCCCAGATATCGATCAGCGCATCGGCATTCTGCGCCTTCTGGTAATGATAAGCGAGATCGGCGCCGAAATAGGTCCATTCGCCAGACGATTTGCGAATCGGCCGATCCTGATCGTCGCCGAACTGGGTCGAGCGGAACAGCGGCAGCACGACCGGCTCCCAATCCTCGGGCGTCTCGCCCTTGGGTGCTTCGAGTACGCCATCATAGATCAGGTCGCGCGCGCGCAAAGCCGCTTCGGCCGCCTCGGGCTTACCCGCAGCCTGCAATTCTGCTTCGGATGAAAAAAGGTCGTGATGGATGCCGAGCAGCGCCAGATCGGCCTTGATCAGCACCAGCATCGACGCGACCGCGGTCTTGCGGAACAGCGCAAGCCAATCGCTTTCGCGTGCGTCGACATATTTGTCGCCGAATTCTTGGGCCAGCGCCTGACCCACCGGAATCAGATAGTCGCCAGGGTAAAGCCCCTCCGGAATCGCGCCGATGTCGGCGCCAAGCGCCTCGCGGTAGCGCAGATGCGCCGAGCGCGCGAGCACATCGACTTGCCCGCCCGCGTCGTTGACATAATATTCGCGGATCACCTTGTGCCCGGCGAACTGCAGCAAGTTAGCCAGCGCATCGCCGACCACCGCGCCCCGGCAATGCCCCATATGCATCGGGCCGGTGGGGTTGGCGGAAACATATTCGACGTTGACGGTGACGCCCTTGCCGCGCGTCGAGCGGCCATAATCATCGCCCTCGTCGCGAATCGCCGACAGCTCGGCGCGCCACGTATCCTCGGTCAGCGCAAGGTTGATGAACCCGGGCCCGGCGACCGAAACGCTCTCGACCTCTTCGAGTTTGCCCAGTTCGGCGGCGATCTTCTCGGCCAGCGCACGGGGGTTGGTCGCGGCAGGCTTGGCCAACACCATCGCTGCGTTGGTGGCGAGGTCGCCATGCGTCACATCGCGCGGCGGTTCGACCGTCACTGCGGCGCGGCCGAGCCCGGCGGGCAGATCGCCCGAGGCGACAAGCGCATCGAGCGCCGCATCGAGATGCGCGGCGAAACGGGTATACAGGGTCATTGTTAGTCCGGTCGATTGAGAGGTAAGCGCGGCCCTTAGCGGAAGCGGACGGCACCTTCAATTTTTCCCAATAAGGGGAAATTCGGATCGACGAGGCACCAACCCCGTTTGGTTGAGCCTACGAAATAGCGGCACCCCGCCGATCCCCTCCCCGGAGGGAGGAACTGAACGCGCACCGGTCAGGCGCGCAGTAAACCCTGCACCACCGGCGTGTCCGGTGTATTGGGGAAAAGCGTCATCATCGTGCGTTTGGGATCGACCCCGAAATGACTTGCGACCGCCCCGCCGATAAATGCGTCGAGCTGCATCGTGGGTTTCAAGTCGCGACCTTCATAAAGTGCGCTTGCCTCAAGTCCCGGCCAGTCTGCGATCACTCGTCCCCCCTTTACGCCACCGCCCATCAGCATCGCTGAACTCGCAGTGCCGTGATCGGTTCCACCGGTTCCGTTAATCGCCACGGTTCGCCCGAATTCGGTCGCGACAAGCACCATGGTGTCGGCCCAGAGTGGTCCGAGCCCAGCCTGCAGCGCGCCGATCATCGCATCCAGGCCTTTGAGCTGAGCACCGAGCCGCCCACGCTGCTGCGCGTGCGTGTCCCAGCCGCCGGTTTCGATCATCGCGATCCGCGCGCCATCGGGCGCAGCAAGCAGCTTCGCGGCCAGCGTGCCCGTCGCCGCGGCGTTGCGGCCATTGTCGCCGGCAAGATCGCTGGTCAGCTTGCGTGTGCTCATCGCTTCGCTCCACAGCGAATGAAGCTGGCTGTCGCCCTCGTACAGCATCGTCACGCGTTGCAGCAGATCGTCCGATGCATCGGGCAATGCGGAAGGCGCGTAGGACGCGACCTCGCGCGATCCGCGCAGCGCCATCGGCACCGTCGCTGCAACCGCGATCGCCTTCGCCTCGCCCGAAGGGATCACGCCGAGCATCCGGTTCATCCAGCCATCCTTGACCCGATACGCCCCTGCCCCGCCCGTCTCGAGCACGTTCTGCCCATCGAAGTGCGACCGGTCGCGATAGGGCGAGGCGATGGCATGGGCGAACAATGCCTGATCCCGCGCGTAGAACCCGCCGATGGTAGCCAGCGACGGATGCAGTGCGAACATCGCATCGAGCCTCACCGCGCCATCGAAATCCGCAGCGAGCACACCACGCGCGCCGGCAAATGCCGGATCAGCGACCGGCGCGACTGTGCCGAGCCCGTCCGCCGCGCCGCGCTGGATGATGAACACGAAACGCTTGTCGGTCTCGGCCTTGGCCCAGGCCATACGCGGCGCAAGCAATGCGAGCGCGCTCATTGCGCCAGTACCGATCAGGGAACGACGGTCTATCATCACCTATCTCCGCATGAATTCGGGCGCGACGAGCAGCAGCGCGAGCGCCTGTCCCGGACTTTCCGCGCGCGCCAGCGCCTGGATCGTCGCCTGGCTTACCGCCGCCGGAAACAGCTTCGGTGCAAGTGCGCGCGCATCGATCGCCCCGCCGCTGCGCGCCGCGAACCGTTCAGCCGCCTCGACCCGGCGCATCACCGCATCCGAGCCGGCCCAGCTTCCCGCGATATCATCATAACCGGCCGGAGATCCGGGCCGCCAGATCGGCTGACCAAGCTGGCTGAGCAGACCGGTCACCGCTTGGGGTTGCACCGTTTTCGTACCCAGCGCGCGCATCGCCGAGATCGACCAGTCCCATGGTGTCTTGAACTTGGCACTTTGCTCCACCCAAGCCTCGGGCGAGGCGATCAGCGCGCGATAGACCGTCGGCAGATCGCCGCTTGATGACAGGAATGCCGCCTTGAGCCGCTCGACCAAAGCAGGCGGCGGCACGTCGCCGGCGAAATGCCGCGCCAGCTTTGTGGCGATATGCGCCGCCGTCGCTGGATGGACGGCGAGGTCGGACAGCACCGCCTGCGCCTGGCGCTCGCCAGCCTGCGCATAGCTTTTGCCCATGATCGTGCGCGCTCCCGGTTCATGGATGCGCTCTGCAAAGATAAAATCTCCTGGCTCGCCCTTCGATCCGGCGCCCCGCGCGACGGCACCACTGGTCAGGCCGGCCACGGTCCAGCCAGTCATCGCGCGGGCGAATTCGGTGACATCGGCCTGACTGTAGCCGGTG
This sequence comes from Sphingomonas sp. So64.6b, assembly GCF_014171475.1. Classification (NCBI taxonomy): domain Bacteria; kingdom Pseudomonadati; phylum Pseudomonadota; class Alphaproteobacteria; order Sphingomonadales; family Sphingomonadaceae; genus Sphingomonas; species Sphingomonas sp. So64.6b. Next base: position 694,216 of record NZ_CP048817.1, on the reverse strand, counting down.
CGCACGCCCAGCGTGTGGAGTTCGAGAATCTCTCGCGCCAGATTCTCGTTCAGGCCGAGCTTGCGGTTGGGCCGATTGGCGACGCGGCTGCCGATCTGGCTGTTGGGTCCGATCGATTGCGCCTGATCGAGATAGAGCAGCATCGCCGGGTGGCGCTCGACCGCAGCGAGCATTTCGCCGAATTTGCCCAGCACATGCGGCCGGATCGCTTCGAATTCAAACAGTCCCGCAAGGCCGATCACCGTCAGCTTGTCGGCCGACACCGCAAAATGATTGGCCCAGAAATGCACCAGTCGTTCGACAAACGGAGCCGGGCCGGTCAGCGCAACGACCGACCGGGCGCCGACCGCATCGACATAATGGCCGCGCCCCTGCTGCCGCGCGAATTGCCGTGCCTGCTGAACCGCGTCCTTTGGATTGCCATCGGCCTTTTCCACGTCCGGCGCTACGGGACGACCGGCTATCATCGACGCCTGGCCATCTTCCATCATTGGCGCGGTTGCTGTGTTGACAATGCCTTTCCGGCGTGGCGCCATTTCCGCGCGCAGTTGCTTCGTCTCGGCCAGATAGGCGGCCAGCTCGCCAGCGAGCTGACGCCGCCCCGGCAAGGCGGCAATGACAGCCGGTTTCGTCTCGAATTTTTCGAACTGCATCAGCAGCCATTTGCCCGGCGCATCCGGCAACATGTCGTCCGGGCGGCCGCCCAGCCCGAAGCGATTCAGCGCGATGCTTTGCTGCGACATGTGCTCGCTCCTCGGATCATGCTCACAATCGGAATAGGCGCCGTTTGTCGCAGGAGTATGCCAACGCGCAGGTTGGTCGTCCGTTTCCTGCAACTGGTCGTGCAATCTTTGCGGTTGGCGACATGCTGCAGTGCAATATAATGCCACTCATACAGAAACGCGGGGATGCTGATCCGGCTTTCGATCACTCGAAAGGAAAAGATCATGACCAAATTTGTCACCGTATCCTTGCTGATCGCCTCGCTATCGGTTTCGCTTATGACCCCTGCCGCCGCCAGCACCGCGGATGAATCATCAAAGCGGAGTTTCACACGTGACGGTGAGACCTATGTCTACACCGCGACCGAAAAGGACGATCATCTCCTGCTCGTCGGTCATAGCTATCCGTCGGGGAGCTCATTCCGCCTCGTCGTGCGCGGAGACCATGTGAGTGGCAGAGCTGGCGGCCAGCCTGTCTCTTTTGTCGCCAAGGCTCCACGAACACCGGTCGCATCGAACGAACTCGCCTCGCGCTGACGATCGAGAATCTACCGACCCAAGCCGATCGGCCCGCCGACCTGCGATAACGACAGGGCGGCGTACCGGTCGGTCATCGCGGCGATGAAACCCCCGATATAACGGCTACGCGCAAATTCACTTGGCGCGACGTCAGCTTCCCGACGCCGTGCCAGCGTCCGATGGCGCCGGTGGGGTCTTCGGCAAAGGTTCAGGCATGCTTATCAGCAGTCCGTCGAGCAGCGTCTTGAACGCCGTAACGACCTTCCCCGAGATCGCCTCGGGATCATCGGAATTCGCGATCGATTGCGAGGCCTGACTGCTTGCCCCGTTGATCAACCGCGCCGCTATGTCGGGATCCAGATCGGCGACGACCACCCCCTCTCGCTGCAGAGCGATAAGATGCCCCGCGATTGCGGCTTCGCAGGCGCTGGCGTTCGGCCAGTGTGACGGATCACCCAGAACGGCGGGGCCGTCCCGGAACATGATGCGCTGGATTTCCGGCTCGAGCGCCATTTCGATATAGCTGGTGCATTCATCGACAAAGCCCTGCCAGGGCGTAAGCGCCCTCCGGGCGACCTCGCTGACCCGCGCCGCCATCTCATCGTCGATCTCGACGATGACAGCTCTAAAGAGCCCCTTCTTGTCGCCGAAATGATGATAGAGCGCACCACGCGTCAGGCCGGCGGCGGCGGTAAAATCATCCATCGACGCCTCGGCATAGCCGACCGTGCCGAACGCATGACGCCCCGCGCTCACCAGTTTGGCGCGTGTCTCCGCGATCATTTCCTTGCGTGGCCTGTGTGCCATTGGACTTCCTTCACATACGGAACGTATATTAATTGACATACGCAGCGTATGCAATTATCTAAATTTCATACGCCGCGTATGTCAACTTTGCGGCCCTAATATTCTGGAGCCTGCAATGCCCAACCCTTATGGAGAAATCTTCCGCACGTCGGGCACGAAGGGCTTCGCGGCCGCTGGTTTCGTCGCGCGGTTGCCGATCGCCATGGCACCGATCGGCATCGTCGCCATGTTGTCGCAGACTCGCGGGGAGTATTGGCTCGCTGGCGCCGTCTCGGCGACCTATGCGCTGACCAACGCCGTTATTGCCCCACAGATATCGCGCCTGATCGATCGCCTTGGCCAAACCAGAGTGGTCGTGCCCACCATGGTCGTATCGGTGATCGCCTTCGCGGCGCTGCTCATCGCAACCCATCAGCATTGGCCGAGCTGGACATTGTTCCTGTCGGCCTTGCTCGCCGCCGCCATGCCCAGCATTCCAGCGATGGTCCGGGCTCGTTGGACTGAAATCTTTCGCGATCGCCCTGAACTCAATACGGCTTTTGCGTTCGAATCGGCGGCGGATGAATTGGTCTATATCGCCGGTGCCTCATTGTCCGTGGGCCTGAGCGTATCATTGTTTCCCGAGGCCGGCGTGCTGGCGAGCACGCTGTTTCTCGCATTCGGATCCGCCGCCTTCATTCTACAGCGCTCAACAGAGCCTCGCGTCAGGCAGGCGGGACAAGATGGTAGCGGTTCCGCAATCCGGGAGCGCCCGGTACAGATCATCACCCTCGCCCTGATCTTTGTTGGTGCGATCTTCGCAACGGCAGAAGTCAGCGCAGTAGCTATTACCAAAGAGCTGGGTCAGCCCAGCGCCGCGACGCTCGTGATCGGCGTGTACGCCATTGGCTCGTTTGCCGTCGGCCTGGTCGTTGGCGCGCTGAAGCTGAGCATGCCGCTGCAGCGTCAACTCGCCATCGCGGTCGGCATCATCGCACTGACAACCTTGCCACTGCTGGTCGCGAATACGGTGCCGTTGCTCGCCCTGGCGATCTTCTTCAGCGGCATCGGAGTCTCGCCCACCTTCATTACCGCGTTCGGCCTGATCGAGCGCCGCGTGCCGGCGGCGATGCTGACCGAAGGCGTGACCTGGGTGACCACCGGCATCGGTATCGGTATGGCGCTGGGATCGTTCGCAACGGGATTGGTAGTGGATAAATTCGGCGCGTATAACGGCTTCTGGGTGTCGGTAGCCGCCGGAACGATAGCGTTGCTCATTGTCCTGCTCGGTCAGAAGAGCCTCGCGGGCGACCAGCCAGATAGCGGCCCGCCACAGCCGGCGGCGTGACCTTTAGAAGCCTTCGGGCAGATCGACTCGACCAACTACTTCGCGATAGCGGTTCACGGCGTAGCGATCAGTCATGCCGGCGATGAAATCGGCGATATGACGGCTGCGCGCGGGTTCGCTTTCCGGCAGGCGCGCGGCCCAGCCATCCGGCATCAGTGCGGGGTCGGCATGATAAGCGGCGAACAGGCCCGCAACCACGCCGTGCGCGGCGTCCGCCGCCGCCATCTGATGCGGATGATGATAAAGGCACGCGTACATAAACTTCTTCAGCGCACGCTCCTCATCGCGCATCGCCCGAGAAAAGCCGACGAGCTGCCCCGCCCCTCGCACGTCGTCAGCGGTTTCGATGTCGGCCGCGGCCAGCCTTGCGCGCGTCTCAGCGATGACGTCGTTGACCATGGCGCCGATCTGGCTGCGTACCAGTTCGCCGGTGAGCCTTTCGGAGGTGACATCGGGAAAACGCGCCAGGGTCGCCGCCCACCCGCGCGCGACCACCGGTACCTCGAGCAGTTGATCGAGACTCAGCAGGCCCGCGCGCAAGCCATCGTCGATATCGTGATTGTCATAAGCGATATCGTCCGCGATCGCCGCTACCTGCGCTTCCAGCGACGGCCAGCGACCGAGGTCGAACGGAAAGGCGGCATTCGCCTCGACCAGCGCCCAGCCCGGTGATTTGACCGGTCCATTATGCTTGGCCAGCCCTTCCAGCGTTTCCCAAGTCAGGTTCAGCCCGTTCCAGCGCGGATAGGGGCTGTCGATTTCCATCAGCGCGCGCAGCGTATGGCCATTATGGTCGAATCCGCCCTGCCCGGACAGCGCCGCCTTCAAGGCATCCTCGCCGGCGTGGCCGAACGGCGGATGGCCGATATCATGCGCCAGGCACAGCGCCTCGGTCAGGTCCTCGTTCAGCCCCAGCGCACGCGCGATCGTGCGGCCAATCTGCGCGACCTCGATGCTGTGAGTCAGGCGGACGCGAAAATGATCGCCGTCGGGGGCCAGGAACACCTGGGTCTTGTGGCGCAGCCGCCGGAAGCTGATCGAGTGGACGATCCGGTCGCGGTCGCGCTGAAACGCATCACGCGGTCCGCGTTGGGTATCGTCTTGTTCCTTGTGAAGCCGCCCCCTGCTGCGCACCGGTTCCGAAGCCCAAGGCGCTGGAGTCGTCACTTAGCGCCGAGCCTGGTGATCTTCTGACCCGCTTCGCTGGTGAAGGTGAAGCCGGAAATGCCCGACTTCGCGATCAGATTGACGAAGGCGCGTGCCTCATCGTTCGTCTTGAACGGTCCGGCAAGGACGCGGTTGGTCAGCCGCAACGGCGTGGTCCAGCCCGACTGGCCCTTGAATGCGGCCGGTGCCTTGGCGCGAACCTGCTCCCAAGCCTTGGCCAGACTTGTTTCATTGGCGCCGCCCGCCACCTGTACCCAGATACGCGCGGGTTCCATGATCTTGGGATCATTCTTCTTTTTCAGCTCCTCCGCCTTTTTGGCATCGGCAAGCTTCTTGTCAGCGATCTTCTTGTCCGCCAGTTTTTTGTCGGCGAGTCTCTTGTCGCTGGCGTTTTTGTCCGCCGCTTTTTGCGCGGCCAGCGCCTGAGTTTCGGCGGCTGAATTGTCAGGTGCTGCCTTCGCCACCGCGAGCGGCTTTGCCGCGACCGCCGCGGGCGCCGCCTCAGCGACCCGAACCGGCGCAGGCGCTGGCTGGACCGGCTCAACGTCGAGTTCGGAGCCGGGTACGGTGATATTGGCGATAATCTTCGCCAGGATCGAATCCTCGCCACGCGCCAGCCCCGGCGGCGGCGTCCGCGGCTCGGGTGCGGGAGTGATATAGGATGTAGAAGCAGCTGGGGCTGGGGAAGCAGCGGTGGCTGTGGAAGCAGGCGTGACCGGCTGCTCCGCCGGAGGTCCGGAAATCGGTTCAGGCGTTGCCTTGGCAGATTGCTCAACCCGCCTCGGTGTTTCGACGGTCGTTACCGGCTGAGTGTCCGGCTCGACCACATCCGGTTCGTTGTCTGCGGCCTCGGGCTCGGGGTCGCGCTTTGCTTCAGTGGACCGTGTTGCCGTCGGCGGCTCGGCCACCCGAGCAGAGGACTGCGCCGCTTGCGAGGTTTCCTCACGGCGGGGTGCGGGCATTGCCGTCACGGTCACCGGTCGAACCGCCGCATAAGCGACCGATGGCAGCGGGGCGCGATCACGGGCCTGTGACTGGGTTGGCGCGGCCGCTTGAGCGACCTCGTTCCGGCCGGGCGAGGCCTGCACCACCTCCGTCCGGCCCGGAACCTGTTGTACGACTTCGGAACGGCCGGGGATTTCCTGCGCGACTTCGGTGCTGACCGGCGGTCCGACATAAGCGGGCGGTGCGGGCAATGGCACCGGCGGCGTGACAGTGGCGACCTGAATGCGATCCGGCACGCGCTTCCTCTTGTCTTTTTTGCGGTCGCGGCGACCTTTCTTCTCTTCGATCGCGGGCGGGGTCGACACCGCACTCGCCATGACGACCGGGCGACCGGGCTCGGGCTGCAATGCCGGCATCGCCGGTGCCAGCCGTGCGTCCGCGGTCCGCTGCCACGACCCGCGCACTTCGCCGAAATGTACCGCAAAAGCGCGATCGACCGCACCGAGTTGCGGCAGACGCTGGAAAAACGGTCCCAATCCTTGAGCGAGACCACCCGGCATCATACTGGTCGCGATGCGCTCCGCGCCCGGCGCGTCGCCGGTCATTGCCAGGATGAAAGCGCGCGCGCGCCACGCGGCACGGTCGCTGCGGCGAAGTAGTGGCTCGAGCTTTGCCAGCGCCTCGTCGCGCTTACCGGAAATACCCAGTGACAGGGCATAGCGACGGATCGTTTCGTCCACCGCGCCATCGCTAAGGGCAAGCCGGTAATCGCGCTGCGCTCTTTCCTGTTCGCCGATCAGGTCATAGGCGAGCCCGCGATCGGCGGCGAAGCGCCGTACATCGCCGCGAAACGATTCGGCTTCGGCGAACCGGCGCAATGCTTCGCCTGGCCGGCCGCTCCTGACGAGCAACGTTCCCATTCCCGCCTTGATGCGCGGATTGCGCGGATCGAGCCGTTCCGCGCGCGCGAAGAAGCCCGACGCAGCAGTTGTGTCATCGAGCTTCAGGGTCAGCTCACCGGCGCGGATCAGCGCGTTTAGATCGGCAGGATTGACCGCGAGCAGCCGCATTTCCGATGCAAGTGCATCGGCGTCAGGTGTCGCCGCCTGGACGACCTCATATTGCGCGAACGCGGGCACTCCCGCCATGAGCGACAAAGGTGAGGCCATCAGGGCCAGGATATGGAGACGCCGGGCATGCATCAATGTGTCAGCTTAGCGCCTTGCCTGTCCCAGTGAAGTCGTCATGCCGGGCCTGCCCGGCATCCGCTGTCCCGTAATCACACCATGGGCTGGCGCATGGCACGGTGAATCCCGGAACGGGTCCGGGTTGACGCAGATAATCTTGCTTAGACCTGAACGATGCCGCGCCGACAATGTCCGCCATCGCTTCCGCACGATCAGCCGACGCGCGCCGACGATAAGCCGGGCGCGCGTCGTGCTATCTTACTGATTATTCTGGCGATGCAGGAAACGCGGGATGTCGAGCGGGTCCTTGTCGGCCGGCTCTTCTTCACGCGCCGCACCGCGCGAGGCGCCCGACATGCGCTCGAACAAGGTGCCGCCCAGTTTGACCCGGGGCGCTGCTGGCGCGGCCGGCGTTTCGGCGGCCGTTTCTTCGTCGGCAACGGGCGTTCCGGGCGACAGCCAGCGGCGGCGGGCACCGCCGTCGCTGGCGGCTCCGACATCCTTAGCCGGCGCGGCATCGGCCGGCACGTCATCACCGAAAACCTTGATCGGCTGCGCTTCTTCACCATCGGTCGCGGGAACCTCGGTCTCACTACCCAGGATCAGTTCGTCGCTATCCGACGCTTCGACCGGCTCGGCGGCAAAGGCATCGACCTCAGCCGGCTCTGCGACAGCCTCACCATCGGTAGTCGCCGATCCATAAGTTTCCAACGTCTCGGCAACCGGCTCTTCAGCTTTTTTCGGCGCGGAGAAAGTGAAGGCGCGCGACGCGGGCGCCGCAGCTTCGATCGGGCGCGCGGTCGCCTCAATGCCGGTCGCGACGACCGACACGCGAATCTTGCCCTCAAGGTCAGGGTTGAATGCCGAACCCCAGATGATGTTGGCGTCTTCGTCGACCAGCTCACGGATATGATTGGCGGCTTCGTCGACTTCGAGCAGGCGCATATCGTCGCCGCCGGTGATCGACACGATGACGCCCTTGGCGCCCTTCATGCTGACGCCGTCGAGCAGCGGATTGGCGATGGCCTTCGACGCCGCTTCGATCGCGCGATTGTCACCCGACGCTTCGCCGGTGCCCATCATCGCCTTGCCCATTTCCTGCATCACCGAGCGCACGTCGGCGAAGTCGAGGTTGATCAGGCCAGGCATGACCATCAGGTCGGTGATGCCGCGCACGCCCTGCTGCAGCACCTCGTCCGCCATCTGGAACGCCTCCTTGAAGGTGGTGTTGGCATTGGCGACAAGGAACAGATTCTGGTTGGGGATGACGATCAGCGTATCGACATATTTCTGCAGTTCCTCAATGCCGGCCTCGGCCGCCTTGGCGCGGCGGCTTCCTTCGAAAGCGAATGGCTTGGTCACGACGCCAACCGTCAGGATGCCCATATCGCGCGCCGCCTTGGCGATGACCGGCGCGGCACCGGTGCCGGTACCGCCGCCCATGCCGGCGGCGATGAAGCACATGTGTGCACCTTCCAGCGTCTTGGTCAGCTGGTCGATCGTTTCTTCTGCCGCGGCACGACCGATCTCGGGCCGGCTACCGGCACCAAGGCCTTGCGTGATCTTCGCGCCGAGCTGGATGCGATGCGGCGCGTCCGACTGCTTCAACGCTTGCGCGTCGGTGTTGGCGACCAGGAAGTCGACACCTTGCACATCGGCGCGCATCATGTTGGCGATCGCGTTGCCGCCGGCCCCACCCACGCCGATAACGGCGATACGTGGCGTCAGTTCGTCAACTTCGGGCGGAAGGAATTCGATGCTCATGACCTTCGTCTCCACTGCGCCCCAATAACCCCGCGGCGCTAAATTAGTCTGATCCGTTCTGCACCATCGCTAGCGGTGTATCCAGCGGGAAAGATACCGAATGTCGTAATTCTTTAATAATTGGCCCGGGCCATCGCGATCAAACGGCGAATCACCGCAAAACCCTTTGGCCGATGCACCATGGTATGTCCGGGCGACAATTCGCGCAGGTCGATCGGGTCGGATGCGGCGTAGTAAGCCAGGCCCGCCAGAGTTGCGAAAGCAGGGCCGCTATGCGCCTCCGGCAAGGCGGTGAGTCCACGCGGCCGACCGATCCTGACTGAGCGCCCCAACGCTTGCTGCGCGTAATCGGCAATGCCTTTCAATTCTGCACCGCCGCCGGTCAACACCACCTGACGCCCGACGGGTCCGGAGAATTTCAGGTCGACCAGCGCCTTCTGCACTTCGCCGATCAGGTGATCGAGCCGCTGGCGGATCACCGCGATCAGCTGCGCCCGGGTGATCCGGCTACCCTCGCGCACATCGTCCTCGGCATTGATCGGTGCGACCTCGATCATCTCGTGATTGTCGCGTGGGGACGCATTGGCCGAGCCGTAGAAACATTTCATCCGCTCCGCCTGCGCGGGCGTCATGCCGAAGGTCGAGGCGATATCGCTGGTAATGTCAGATGCTCCGAACGGGATCGAGGTCAGGCCGACCAGCATGCCCCCCGCATAAAGCGAGACGTTAGTCACGCCCGCACCCATCTCGACCAGCGCGACGCCCAGCTCGCGCTCGTCATCCGACAGGCAGGCCATGCCGGTCGCGACCGGCGATGCGATGATCGATTTCACCTCGAGATGCGCATTGGCGACGCACAGGCCGAGGTTGCGCACCGGCGATCCGTCAGCTGCAACGACATGGATATGCACGCCAAGCCGGTCGGCATGCAGACCGAGCGGCTTCTTGACGCCGGTCAGTCCGTCAAGCGTATAGAGCGCGGGCTGTGCATGTAGCACCATGCGGCCAGCCGGATCTATCGACTCGCGCCCGGCCTGCAGCAACGCATCGATGTCGGATTGCTCGACGCGGTGGCCGCCAAGTTCGAACTCGATCGAGGCGACGTCCGATACTAGCCCGCCGGCCGAAAAGCTCACCCAGACGTTCTGGATATTGACCCCGGCGATCCGCTCGGCCTGCTCGACCGCTTCGCGCACTGCCGCCTCCGTGGCATCGGCATCGGCAATATAACCGCGCTTTACGCCCCGGCTCTCGCGCTGACCGGTGCCAAGCACGATCAGTTCGCCGCCATCCCCCTTTTGCGCGATCATCGCCGACACTTTGGACGACCCGATGTCGAGTGCGGTGATCAACCCCTCTGGTGCTGTTTTTGCCATGCCAATTACCCCTGCCCCATTACGCCAACATGTTTCTTCGCTTCGATCACCGCTGGTTTCGGCGCCTTATTCTTGTCACTTGAATCCGCATCGGTCGGATCAGTGATTGCGCGCGCCGTTTCCTCACCCGGTCGGCGCGCCACCAGCTTGGTCGGATCACGCATATCGAAGCGCAACCAGCCCTTGCCAAGTAAGGGCTTTACCCCATCCATCTCCGCGAATTTGATCAGCGCATGCGCGGCGGGCGCGTTGCCCTCGGGCAGTTGCAGCGTCTCGCCGCTTTCAAAGGTCAGGTTCCAGCGCCGGTTACCAACCCACGTCGCCGCCTTGACCAGCGGTCGCAGCGCGGGCGCGGCACCCAGCAGGCGTTGATATGCCGCCTCCTGCTCATTTGCGCCGGGGCCGATGACCAGCGGTAGATCAGGCATCGCATCGGCCCGGACCGGCTCAAGCCATACGCCGTTCGCCGCGATCAACGACAATTGCCCCTTGTCCTGCCACACAGCAGTTGGCCGCCGTTCGACGATATGGACAAGCAACGTATCGGGCAGCCGGCGCGAGACATGGGCATCCGCGATCCAGCCATATTTCAGCAATTTGGTGCGTACTTCCTCCAGGCTGACCAGCGGCATCGCGCGCGATTGCTGGTCGAGCGCGACGGCATAGACCGACATCCGGTCCATCCGGCTCAGCCCGGTGACCTCGATCTGTTCGACGCGGAAACCAGCGCGGCCAACCCCCTCGGCCACCGCCACGCCGATCGCGCCGGGCACGCCCATCCAGACCGCGAAAGTACCCAGCCCGGCAATCACCGCGCCGGTGATCGACCAGGTCGCGATGCGGTGCAGCATCGCTTCGCTGATCGGCAGCGCGGCGATGATACGATCGATGATCGACGTGCGCGGCTGCTTGCGCTTCTGGACCGGACGGCGCGCCGGTGCGCGTTTGAGCGTGGCGGCCATCAGGCACCTCCCCCAGTGTCAGATCCGACGAGCGCGTCATCGACGATTCTCTGGACCAGCTCTGCATAGCTCATCCCGATATGCCGTGCCTGTTCAGGTACCAGGCTGAGCGGCGTCATGCCGGGCTGAGTATTGACCTCAAGCAGAAACAGACCGTCGACGCCGCGTTCATCGTCCCAGCGGAAGTCCGATCGCGACGCGCCCCTGCAGCCGAGTAGCCGATGCGATTCGACCGCGATCGCCTTGCACGCCTCGGCGATCTCATCGGGAATGTCGGCCGGGCAGACATGCTCGGTCAGCCCTTCGGTATATTTGGATTCGTAATCGTAAAAACCGCTCTTCGGCTTGAGCTCGGTGACCCCGAGCGCCTCGCCGCCCAGCACTGCGGTGGTCAGTTCGCGCCCGCGCACGAACGGCTCGGCGAGCAACTCGTCGAATTCCTGCCACGGTCCCGCCGCGCCGGGCGCGATCGGATTGCCGTAATTACCGCTGTCGGTGACGATCGCGACGCCGACCGAGGAGCCCTCATTGACTGGCTTCAGCACATAGGGCCGGGTTAACGGATCGCCCTCGTACAGGCTCGCGCTCTTGACGATGCGACCGCCCGGCATCGGAATGCCGTGCGGTACCAGCGCCTGTTTGGTCAGCACCTTATCGATCGCGATGACCGAGGTGACGAGACCGGAATGAGTATATTTCAGACCCATCAGGTCGAGCATACCCTGCACCGTTCCGTCTTCGCCGGGCGTCCCATGCAGCGCGTTGAACACGACATCCGGCGCGGCTTCGGTCAACTTCGCGGCGACATCGCGCCCCATGTCGATCCGTGTGACGCGGTGGCCGCGGCTTTCCAGCGCCTCCGCAATGCCGGTGCCGCTCATCAGCGACACCTCACGTTCGGCGGACCAGCCGCCCATCAGGACCGCAACGTGGAGCTGGCTCATTTGACGACCCCCACCCGCTGAATCTCCCACTCCAACACTACTCCCGAATGAGCCTTTACCCTGTCGCGAACTTCCTCGCCCAGCGCTTCGATATCGGCGCTGGTCGCCGACCCGAGATTGAGCAGAAAGTTGCAATGCTTCTCGCTGACCTGCGCCTCACCGCGCGTGAGCCCACGACATCCGGCGGCGTCGATCAACGCCCAGGCCTTGAGCCCTTCCGGATTCTTGAAGGTCGAACCGCCGGTGCGTGAACGCAGTGGCTGTGACGCTTCACGCTCGGCGGCGATGCGGTCCATCTCCGCTCCGATCACCTTGGAATCGCCGGGTATGCCTTCAAACAATGCTTCGACCACCACCGCACCGGCCGGCAGGTCGGAGTGACGATAGGTATAACCAAGTTTTGCCGCCGACCAGATTTCGACCGATCCACCGCGCGTCACAATTGTCGCTTCGATCAGGATATCGCTTGTGTCGCGACCATAGGCGCCGGCATTCATCCGAACCGCGCCGCCCACCGTGCCGGGAATGCCACGCAGGAATTCCAGCCCGGCAATGCCCGCATCGCGCGCGCCGCTGGCAACCGAAATGCCCATTGCCGCGCCGCCCGCCCTGACCCTGTTGGCCGGCTCGACCGAAACTTTCGCCATCGCCTTGGGCAGGCGCACCACTACGCCAGGCACGCCGCCATCACGCACGATCAAGTTCGATCCTACTCCGACCGGCAAGACCGGCGTGGACTGATCGAGGCCCGCCATGAACGCGGCAAGGTCATTCACATCTTCGGGTCGCACGAGCCATTCCGCCGGTCCGCCGGTGCGGAACCAGATGAAATCGGCCAGGCTGCCTTCATGCGTGGCGGTGCCGCGCACGGGTGGAAGGGCGTAGCAGACGGTCACCGCTTCGCCTCGATCGCATCGGCCAGGCCCGCCGCCCATTTGGTGATGTCGCCCGCGCCAAGGCACACGACCATATCGCCAGCCTGGATCGTCGTCGCCAGAACGCTCGCAAGCGCATCGGCGTCGGCAATTGTTGCCGCCGAGCGATGCCCGCGCCGCTTCAGTCCCTCGACCAGCGCGTCGGCATCGACGCCCTCCACCGGCGCCTCGCCAGCGGCATAGACTGGCGTAACCAGCACTATGTCGGCATCGTTGAACGCTTGCTGGAACTCCTCCATCAGATTGCCGAGACGCGAGTAACGATGCGGCTGGACAACCGCGATGACGCGGTTTTCCACGCCCTCGCGCGCCGCCGCGAGCACGGCACGAATCTCGACCGGATGATGGCCGTAATCGTCGATGATCGTGACCATACCGCCTTCGACCGGAATCTGGCCGACCTTGGTAAAGCGCCTTTTCACGCCGCCGAATTTGGCGAGGCCCTGCTGGATCGTCGCATCGTCGATGCCGAGTTCCAGTGCCACGCCGATTGCCGCCAGTGCGTTCTGCACATTATGGCGGCCGGGCATCGGCATTTCGATCCCCTCGATCGACCGCACCGATCCGTCGCGGCTGCGCACCAGGCATTCGAAGCGATTGCCGCCGGGTATCGGCGTCACATTGACGCCGCGCACATCGGCTTGTGCGGCAAAGCCATAAGTCACCACGCGGCGATCGCGCACGCGCGGAATGATCGCCTGCACTTCGGGATGATCGAGGCACAACAAGGCCGCACCGTAAAACGGCACATTCTCGATGAAGTCGACGAACGCGTCTTTCACCGCATCGAACGAACCATAATGATCAAGATGTTCCGGATCGATATTGGTGACCACGGCGATCGTGCCGTCAAGCCGCAAGAAGCTGCCGTCGCTCTCATCCGCCTCGACCACCATCCAGTCGCTCGCGCCAAGCCGCGCGTTCGAGCCATAGCTGTTGATGATCCCGCCATTGATCACGGTCGGATCCACCCCGCCGGCATCGAGCAAGGCCGCGACCATCGAGGTCGTCGTTGTCTTGCCATGCGTCCCCGCCACCGCGACGGTCGATTTGAGACGCATCAGTTCGGCCAACATCTCGGCGCGCCGCACAACCGGGATGCGTCGTTCGAGCGCGGCATTCACTTCCGGATTGTCGCGCTTGATCGCGGTCGAGGTGACGACCACTGCCGCATCGCCGAGATTATCGGCATGATGGCCGACATGCACCACGATGCCCTTGTCGCGCAGACCCTGCACGACATAACCCTCGGCCACGTCCGACCCCTGCACGTCATAGCCGAGATTCTTCATCACCTCGGCGATGCCCGACATGCCGATGCCGCCGATGCCGACGAAGTGGATCGTGCCGATATCTGTCGCGACACCCTTCATGCAAACGCTGCCTTATCACCAAATTTCTTGGGGCGCCCCTCACCAACCAGCATATCGCCGGCCGGCGCGTCGAGGCTCTCGACCAAGTCGGCGAGGTCGCGCGCTGCATCGGGCCGCCCACAGCTGCGCGCACGGCCAGCGGCATTTTGCAGTGCCGCCGGATCGAGCCCTAGCCGTTGCATTTGCTTGGCCAGTTCCTTGGGGGTGAAGTTGCGCTGCTCAATCGTGCGGGCCCCTCCCGCCATGGTGATCTCGCGCGCGTTCGCGGTCTGATGATCGTCGGTCGCCGTGGGAAGCGGAACGAGAATACCGGGCCGTCCCGCCGCGGTCAGTTCGGCGATCGTCGATGCGCCCGCTCGCGCAATCACGACATGCGCCCAGGCGAGATGCTCGGGCATGTCGGGTAGATAGGTCGCCAGGTCGGCCGCGATCGACAGTTCGGCATATTTCGCCCGCGCCGCGTCGATATCCTCGATCCGCGCTTGATGCGTTACCTGCAGGCGGCGGCGAAAGCCGATCGGCAGCAACGACAATCCGTCGGGCACGACTTGGCTCAGCACGCTCGCGCCCTGGCTGCCGCCGGTGACCAGCACACGGAAGATGCCATCCTCCTCGAGCAGCGGATAAGGCTGGTTGCGCAGCGCGAGTACCGCGTCGCGCACCGGATTGCCGACCAGATGGGTCTTGCCGCGATGCGCGTCCTTCAGCCGTTCGACCTCGGCATAGGAAGTGGCGATCGCGCTGACCTTGCCCGCGACCAGCCGGTTGACTCGGCCAAGCACGGCATTTTGTTCATGCACCGCGCTGGGAATGCCCTGATTGAATGCGGCGAGCAGAGCCGGGAGCGCAGGATAGCCACCAAAGCCGATCACTGCCGCGGGACGCTGATGCCGATACAACTCGATCGCCAGCACCCGACCTTTATACATCGCAGATGCCGCTTTCGCCCAACCGACCGGGCCGCCGCTCAGCCGCCCGGCGGGCAGGATATGCGTTTGGATACCTTCGAACAGACCGGGAAACCGCACGCCGCGCTCGTCACTGATCAACGAGACATGGTGGCCACGCCCCTTGAGCTCGCTCGCCAATGCCGCTGCCGGCACCATATGGCCGCCGGTACCGCCCGCCGCGAGGACGAAATGCCGTGTCTTGTTCATTCGCCGCTCCACCGTGCGATATAGGGTGACCGCGATACGAACGGATTTCGACGGGTAAAGGCAAGCAGCAATCCCATACCGATCGACAAAGCTATCAACGAGGATCCGCCATAGCTGATAAAGGGCAAAGTCATGCCTTTCGAAGGCGCAAGGCCGGTATTGACCGCCATGCTGATCAGCGCTTGTGCCCCGAATTGGGTCGCCAGACCGGCTGCGGCGAACAGACGGAACTCGTCCTGCTCGTCGAGCAGCTTGACGAACACCCGCACCACGATCGCCAGAAACAGGATCGCGATCACCGCACAGGCGACCAGCCCAAACTCCTCGCCGATCACCGAGAAGATGTAATCGGTATGCCCTTCCGGCAGACGGAATTTCATTGTGCCGCCGCCTGGACCGGTCCCCCGCCAGCCGCCGGCCGTGATCGCGTTATGCGCGGCATTGGTCTGGAAATTGTCCGACCCGCCCTCAGCGCCCGGAAACAGAAAGGCATCGATCCGCACCCGTGCGGTGTCATAGAAGAGATAGGCCGCGAGCAGCCCGGCGGGCACGCAGCCGATCAGCGCCGCCATAACCTTGACCGGCGTGCCGGAGATCATCAGCAGTGCAAGCCACACCGCCGCAAATACCACCGTCTGGCCGAAATCGGGCTGCATCATCAATAGCAGCGCGACCAGAGCGGTGAGCGCACCGGTGATCGTCACCACCGGCAGGTCGCTGTCCTGCGCGCGCAACGACAACAGCCACGCCGTTGTGACGATGAAGAACGGCTTGAGGAATTCGGAGGGCTGGAGAAGCGAAACGCCGAAATCGAGCCAGCGTGTCGCACCGTTACGCTCGATGCCGAAGAACGGCACCAGCATCAGCAACACGAGGCACACAACCGTACCGATCAACGCCATACGCCGCGCGAAAGCGACCGGCAGCATCGACACGGCGAACAACACCGGCAGCGATACACCGACCCAGGCAAGCTGCCACCACAGATAGAAAAGCGGCGGTATATGATGCTTCTCGTCAGAATAACGCTGCGCAGCGGCAGGCGATGCCGCGCCGACCGCGACCAGTCCGATCGCAATCAGCAGCAGCGCAAGCAGCAGCAGCACACGGTCGATATCCCAGAACCACAGGCCAAGCGGCGAGCGGTCACCGCGACCGCCGCGATCCTTCATCCGGTTCCACATGCCGCCCTTGCGACCCTGAGTGCGCAGGTCGGTCATGCCAGCGCTGCCACAGCTGCGCGGAACGCGTCGCCACGATCTTCGAAATCGCGGAACTGGTCGAACGAGGCGCACGCCGGCGATAGCAGCACCGTCTCACCCGACACGGCATGGTTTGCGGCACTGATCACCGCGGCAGCGAGCGTGCCGCTCTGTTCGACCGGGAATTTGCCGGCGAGCAAGGCGGCGAAGCGCGGTCCTGCCTCGCCGATCGTGTAGGCGCTCGCGATATTGCCAAAATGCGGCGCGCAGGCGTCGAGATCGTCCGACTTGGCCTGCCCGCCGAGGATCCAGTGAATGCGATCGAACGCGGCCAAAGCCGGCGCGGTCGAATCCGGATTGGTCGCCTTGCTGTCATTGACGAAGGCAACGCCGTTGCGTGCCGCGACCAGCTCCATGCGGTGCGGCAAGCCCTTGAAGCTTTCCAGACCCTGGTCGATCAGCGCCTCGCTCACGCCAAGCGCCTGGCACGCGGCGATGGCGGCGAGCGCGTTCTGCGCGTTGTGCGGACCTTGCAGCGAGGGCCAGCGCGACTGATCCATGCACACGCCAGGCGCGATCTTGGTGAGGCGCTCCCCCCGCGCCGACAGGCCGCGCGCGATCTGCGCCGATGCAGTGTCGCCGATACCGATGATCGCGGCATGCTCCGGCGATTGCATGGAGAACAGCCGCGCCTTGGATGCGGCATAGCCTGCAAACCCGTCATAGCGGTCGAGATGGTCGGGCGTGATGTTGAGCAGAATCGCGACATCGCAATCGAGGCTGAAGGTGAGGTCGATCTGGTAGCTCGACAGTTCAAGCACATAGACGCCGCCCGCTGACAGCGGCTCCTCGCCGAGAATCGGCTTGCCGATATTGCCGCCGAGCCGCGCCGGGATGCCGGCGGTTTCGAGGATGTGATGGATCAGCGCGGTAGTGGTCGATTTGCCGTTGGTACCGGTGATTCCGACAACCTTGTGCGCCGGCAGATCGCCCCGCGCCTGGGCAAACAATTCGATGTCCCCGATGATCGGAACACTGGCCGCAAGCGCCTTGCCAGCCACCGGGTGGCGATTGATCGGCACGCCGGGCGACACGACCAGTCCGTCAAAGCCGGCAAGATCGATAGTTTCCGGATCGGCGAACTCCAAAAGCCCTCTTCCCGCCGGGGAGAGGGTTGGGAGAGGGGCAGTAGCGAGAGGTGTCGCTTGCGACAGCCCCTCTCCCCTACCCTCTCCCCGGAGGAAAGAGGGAGTAAGCAGACCGTCCCGAGCCGTCTCCTTCGCGTCCCACGCAACGACTTCAGCCCCGCTCGCCACCAAGGCGCGCACCGTTGCCACTCCGGAGCGCGCCAGCCCCAGGACCGCGAAGCGTTTGCCGCGCCAGATCGGCGATGTGATCACCTGAGCTTCAGCGTCGAAAGTCCGGCCAGTGCGAGCACCAGCGCTATGATCCAGAAACGGATCACGACGGTCGGCTCACTCCAGCCCAGTTGCTCGAAATGGTGATGAATCGGCGCCATCTTGAACACGCGCCGGCCGGTTCGTTTATAGAAAAAGACCTGGATAATGACGCTCAGCGCCTCGACCACGAACAGCCCGCCGATAATACCAAGTACCAGTTCGTGATGTGCGACGACCGCGATCGCGCCGAGTGCGCCACCCAGTGCAAGGCTGCCGGTATCACCCATGAACACCGCCGCCGGCGGGGCGTTGAACCAGAGAAAGGCCAGCCCCGCGCCGACGATAGCGCCGCAGAAGATCGCCAGATCGCCCGCCATGCGGACATGCGGAATGCCGAGATAGGTGGCGAATTTGGCGTTACCGGCAAGGTACACGATGATCATGAACGCGACCGCGGCGATGATCACCGGCATGGTCGCCAGCCCATCGAGTCCATCGGTCAAATTCACCGCATTGCCGAACGCGACGATCGTGAATGCCGCAAACAGAATGTAGAAATAGCCGAGATCGAGCGACACGCCACTGAAGAACGGCACATAGAGGTGCGTGCCGTTCTGCCCGATGATGATCCAGCTCGCGATGCCGGCAATGGCGAATTCACCGAGCAACCGCATCCGCCCGGAAACGCCCGCCGTGCTCGCCTTTTTCACTTTGTCATAATCGTCGAGGAAACCGATCGCACCGAAACCGAGGGTCACGAACAGACAGGCCCAGACGAACGGATTGCTGAGATCCATCCACAACAGGATCGACAGCACCATCGAGGTCAGGATCATCAGCCCGCCCATCGTCGGCGTGCCGCGCTTGGCGAGATGAGTCTGCGGCCCGTCGCTGCGGATCGGCTGTCCCTTGCCCTGGCGCACCCGCAACCAGCCGATGAACTTCGGTCCGATGATCAACCCGATTACCAGGGCCGTCGCCACCGCGCCGCCGGAGCGGAATGACAAATAGCGGATAAGGTTCAGTGCCCCGGGAAAGCCCAGATACTCGGCGATGAAATAAAGCATTATGCTGTCCCGTTCGCGAGGCTTGCGACCAATGCCGAAAGCCCCACTCCGTTCGATCCCTTGATGAGCACCGCATCGCCCGGCGCCAATATTTTCATCAGGTTCGTTCGGGCGGCAGCGGTGTCGGGCACATGAACGAATTGCACGCGACCCTCAAGCGCGTTCGCGAGGTGCAGCATTTCCGGACCGACCAGTACGGCGTACGCCACGCCCGCTTCGTCGATTGGATCGGCCAAAGCGGCATGATAGGCCGCACTCGCTTCACCCAGTTCGCGCATCTCGCCGAGCACCGCGATCTTGCGCTGCACCGTCTCCGCACCGAGTACAGCAAGCGTTGCGCGCATCGATGACGGGTTGGCATTATAACTCTCGTCGATCACCAGCGCTTCACCGCCCGCGATCTTCGCCATCAAGCGCGCGCCGCGCCCCTGCATCCCGCCAAGCTCGGCAAGTGCAAGCCCCGCCAGCGCCAGATCGCCGCCGACCGCATCGACCGCCGCGAGGACGCCCAGCGCATTGGAGACCCAGTGCAGCCCCGGCTGCGCCATGGTGAAGCTCAATTCCCGCTCGCCGACTCGCGCCGTGACGAAGGTGGCACCGGTCGACAGGCGCATCGTCTCGATCGCACGAACATCGGCACCGTCATCGAGCCCGAACGTGACGACCCGGTCGGCATGCGGCAGCGCGGCGGCGATCAACCGGTCACGGTGCGGGCTGTCGAATGGGATGATCGCCATCCCGCCCGGCTCGAGCCCGGCAAAAATCTCGCCCTTGGCATCGGCGATGGCGGATTCGTTGGGGAAGAATGCGGTGTGTGCCGGCGCGATCGCGGTGACCATCGCGACATTGGGGCGAACCAGGGTCGTCAGATGCGCCAGCTCGCCGGCATGATTCATGCCCATCTCGAACACCCCGAAACGCGCTTCGGCCGGCATACGGGCAAGGCTCAGCGGCACGCCGGTGTGATTATTGTAGCTCTTGACCGACCGATGCGCCGCGCCCGGATCGCCCCGATCGAGCGCGGCGAACAGCGCTTCCTTTGTGCTGGTCTTGCCGACCGACCCGGTCACACCGATAATCTGTGCCCTGCTCCGCGCGCGCGACGCGATCGCCAGCGCTTCGAGCGCCGCCATCGTGTCGGGGACAAGAACATGCGGCAAAGCAAACCCCGGGGCATGCGGGTGCGTCGTCGCTTGCGCGACGATCGCACCCGACGCTCCCCGCTCGGAGGCCTGATCGAGGAATTTATGCCCGTCGGTCGCTTCGCCCGACAGCGCGATGAACAGATCGCCGGGGCTAACTTCGCGCGAATCGAAGGTGACGCCGGTCGCGGTAAAGTCGCCCGAGGCAACGCCACCGGTTGCAGCAGCGATTTCGGCTGAGTTCCAAAGCGTCATTCCTTCTCCCCCTGTGGGGGAAGGTGGCCCGAAGGGCCGGATGAGGGGGAATGATGTACGGAACCGCCAAGGCTGTCCCCCTCACCCTCCCATCGCAAGAGCGACGGGCCCCTCTCTCTCCCACAAGGGGAGAGCGGAAAAGAACTGCAAAATGCCGTCACGCTGCCATCTCCCGCGCGACGCCGACATCGTCGAACGGCAGCACCATGTCGCCGACGATCTGCCCTTGCTCATGCCCCTTGCCGGCAACCAGCACGATGTCCTGAGGCCCGGCCTCAGTGATCGCCGCGCCGATCGCGTCGCGCCGCGACCCGATCTCCGTTGCTCCCGGCGCGCCCTGCATCACCATCGCGCGGATTACCGCCGCATCTTCGGAACGCGGATTGTCGTCGGTCACGATCACCTTGTCCGCCATCGCCGCGGCGATCGCGCCCATTGCCGATCTCTTGCCCTGATCGCGGTCGCCGCCAGCGCCGAATACCACGATCAGCCGCCCCGCCGCATGCGGCTTGAGCGCGGCGATCGCTGCTTCGAGCGCATCCGGCGTGTGCGCATAATCGACATAGACCGGCGCGCCCGACCGCGCGATCACCGCACGCTCGAGCCGCCCACGCACCGGCTGCAACCGCGACAACGCCGTCAGCGTCGCGGCGACATCGCCGCCGGTCGCGATGACCAAGCCAGCCGAGGTTAGTGCGTTGGCCACCTGATAGGCGCCGATCAGCGGCAGATTGATCTTGTATGACTTGCCCCCGGCCTCGATCACCAGCCCCTGGCCAAGCAGGGTCGGGTCGCGCGACACCAGCTTCAATGTCTCGCCCTGCGTACCAACGCTGATGAGGCGGATGCCGCGCGCTTTCGCAATCCCCGCGACGCGTGCCGAACTCGGATCGTCGGCCCACACCACCGCCACGCCATCGGCTTCGAGTATTTCGGAAAACAACCGCAATTTGGCCTCGAGATAAGCCTCCATCGTGCCGTGATAATCGAGGTGGTCGCGGCTGAGATTGGTGAACGCCGCCGCGCGTACCGGCAGCCCCTCGGTGCGATATTGCGACAGGCCGTGGCTCGATGCCTCGAATGCGACATGGCTCACGCCCTCTCGCGCCAGACCCGCGACGTTGGACAGGAAAGTCACGATGTCCGGCGTGGTCAGACCGGTCGACACCCGGTCATCGGCCGTCGTCACGCCAAGGGTGCCGATCGACGCGGCATGATAACCGGACATGCGCCACAACTGCCGCACCATTTCGACGGTCGAGGTCTTGCCATTGGTCCCCGTCACCGCAACCGCCGTTTCGGGGAACGGCGCAAAGAAACGCGCCGCCAGTTGAGCGAATTTCCGGCGCGGATTGGCATCGGCGATATGCACCGCACCGAGCACTTTCGCTTCGGGCCGGGCAACCACCGCGATCGCGCCCGATGTCACCGCCGAGGGAATGAAATCCTCGCCATTGACCTTCGCGCCCTCGAATGCGCCGAAGATCGTGCCGTTCGCCACCTTGCGATGGTCGATCGCGAAGCCGCTGACCGTGCCGGTCTCGCCGCCACCGGTCAGCGTGCCGAGCTTCATTCCGGATCAGCCGTATTTTCGCCCGGCGCATGCCACAGCAAGGGCAGCAGGTCGGACACGTCAACATCGCGGCCATTGTCTGGCATCACACCGAGCATCGAACCGGTACGCGTGATCACACGGCTGACCACCGGCGCCGCCGTCCAGGCGGCGGTGGTCAGACCGAAGGACTGAGCATTGCCAATGGGAGAATCGAGCATCGCCACCACCACATAGCGCGGCGCGTCCATTGGGAAAGCCGCAGCGAAGGTCGAGACATTGGCCTTCTTCGAATACCCGCCCGCACCGGCAACCTCGGCAGTGCCGGTTTTGCCGCCGACGCGGTAACCCGGCGCTTCACCCTTGCGGCCGGTCCCTTGCGTCACGATCAGCCGCAACAGCTGGCGCATCCGCGCGCTGGTCGCCTCGGAGAGGACGCGGCGGCCGGTCGGCGCCTTGCCCGGCGCGACCTTGACCAGGGTCGTCGGCCGCCAGATGCCGCCATTGACCAATGTCGCATAGGCGTTGGCGAGGTGCAGCGGCGTCACCGCGATACCGTGCCCGTAACCCGTGGTCATCACCGTGGTGCGCGCCCAGAACACCGGCCAGATCGGCTTCTGCTTCTCGCGGATCTCGATATCGGGCTTGGCGTCGAAACCCATCGCCTTGAACATCGCCTGCATGCGGTCCTTGCCGATTTCGTCGGCGATCCGCGCAGTGACGATGTTCGACGAATGGATCAGCGTCTCGGGCACGTTGAGGAAACGTTTCTGCGAATGATCGTCATGGATCGTGAAACCGCCAACGTGCAGCGGCTGAGTCGCGTCGTAACGCTTCGACATCGACGTCACCACGCCGCTTTCGATCGCCGCGGCCATGGTGATCGGCTTGAAGGTCGAGCCTAGCTCATAGACGCTCTGCGTCACATTGTTGCGCAGAGATTCCCGGTTGGCTGCGCCGACCTTGTTGGGGTTGAACACCGGCAGGGATACCATCGAAATGATCTCCCCGGTATGCACGTCGAGCACCACGCCGGTTGCACCCCTGGCCTGGAACGACGCCATCGCCGCGCCCAGCTCACTCTCCATCGCCGCCTGCACGCGGTAATCGATCGACAGCGCCAGCGGCGTACCGCGCTGCACCGGATCGGTCAGCCGCTCCTCGAACGCGCGCTCGATTCCGCCTTGTCCTTCGATGATGCGCTTGTCATTCTTGTTCTGGCCGAGAAAGCCGAGAACATGCGCGGCCAGCGTGGTCTGTGGATAAAGCCGCGCGGCTTCCTTATCGAAGACCAGCGCCGGCTCGCCCAGCGCATGAACCTGCTCGACCAGCGACGGCGAAGCGTGATGTTCCAGAAAGGTGAAGTTCACGCCCAGCATCAGCCGCTGATAGAACCAGCCGGCGTCATGCGTCGGCATCAGTTCGGCCAGACGCGCCGCGAGTTCATGCTTGTCGCCAAGCAGCTTGCCGGGATGGACTCCGATCGCCCAGGCCTCGATCGTACGCGCCAGCGGTTCGCCATTGCGATCGACGATATCGCCCCGCGCCCAATCCGGCCCGATCTGCGCGAGACGCGGCGTGGACGCTTCGGCGAACAGGCCGAACACCGCGAGCCGGATCAGCACCACCGCGATCGCGGCGGCGAACAGCAGCATCAGGATCATCAGCCGCATATGCGCGGTCGCGACCAGCGCATGGCGCTGGCCGGTCAGGCGCCGTTGCGGCAAGGGACGGGCGACGAGCACACTCACCGCAGGCGTGCCTCCCGCGAGGCGCCGGTGGCCAAGTCACCCAGGACCGAATCGCTGAGCAACTGGCGATCGAGCATCGCCACGGCCTGAAGCTTCGGACGCTTGATCGTCGCGGTACGCACTGGCGCAATCACGCCCGCCGGCTGAACCGTCTGCTGACCTGCCAGCCGATTCGGCGTGACCGAAGCGACAGCAATCACGGGGCGGGCAGTGGTCGAGGTCGCCATGGGGGCCGGGGCACTGGTCGCTACCGCAGGCGTAATCGTTTCGCCACGCGACGGCACCAGCGACGCCATCTGAACCTCTGCACCGCCCTGCGAAGGGCGCGTGAAGTCGACCTGCGCCAGCGCCGCCTCATTGGGCATGAACTGCATCGACACGGGCGCACCGAGGCGCAGCGTATCGCCGTTCCACTTTTCGAGCTGGGCGATGTTCGCGCGTGTCTCGAACTCGGTTTCGAGCGCGCGGATATCGCGCTGTGCCCGGGTGATCTCGCTCACCGTCTTGTCCAACTTCTTGCGCTCCGCCGCGACCTGCAGGGGAACCAGCAGGAACCCCAGAGTCACGGCGACGCTGCCGAGAAACCAGCCCAGACCTTTCCATGCCACCGTCAACATCGTTACGCTCCTTTACTCGACCCAGTACTCGACCACGCTGCGGCCGACGTCCGCCGCGCCGTCCGCAATGTCGCCGATCGCGCGCGCGGATTGCGCGCGATCTCGGCCTCGCCGGCCCGCACTGCGCGGCCAACCTCTTCAAAACTCGGCTTTTCCTTGATCAACAACTCCGGAAGATGCCGCGAACCGCCGGGCATCGAACCACTCCGCTCGCGCAGGAACCGTTTCACCAGGCGATCCTCGCCCGAATGAAAGGTGATCACCGCCAGCGTCCCGCCCGGCTTGAGCACGCGCTCCGCTGCGGCAAGCCCATCGGCCAGTTCGCCCAGCTCGCGATTGACTTCGATGCGCAGCGCCTGAAAGGTGCGCGTCGCCGGGTCCTTCTTGTCGTGCGGTTTGTAGCCGAGCGCGCGGCGCACGACGTGTGCCAGCTCGCCGGTCCGCGTAATCGGTCGTGCCGCCACGATCGCGCGCGCGACACGGCGAGCACGGGGCTCATCACCATAGTCGTGCAGCACGTCGGCAATGTCGCTTTCATCGGCGGTGTTGACGAAGTCCGCCGCGGTCGGCCCCTCCTGACTCATCCGCATGTCGAGCGGCCCGTCAGTCTGGAATGAAAAACCGCGCTCGGCCTGGTCGAGCTGCATCGATGACACACCGATATCCAGCGTTACGCCGTCGACCGGCACCGCATCGCGCGCCACCAGTTCCGCCTCCATCGCGGAGAAGGTCGCAGGCACCAGTGTCAGGGCGCCGCCCGACTCCGCTTCCAACGCGCGGCCGGCCACGATTGCGTCCGGATCACGATCGAAACCATAGACACGCGCACCGGCCGCAAGCATCGCCCTTGAATAGCCGCCGGCACCGAAGGTCGCGTCGACATGGCACTCGCCGGGGGCAATGGCGAGTGCGTCAATGACTTCAGCAAGCATGACAGGCACATGAGGTGCATCGAGAGCCGCATCGGAGATCACAACACGATCCCCTTCTGCTTGCAGTGGAAGCGCACGCACGATTTCATCACTTCGGCCACATTGGATTCGAGCAAGGTCTTGGGGTCCCAGATCTCGAAGCAATCGAATGTGCCGTAAAAGAACGCGTTGGTGTCGATATTGGCGTGGAATTTCGGGAAAGCGGGCATGATGAAGCGGCCGCTGCCGTCGAACGGCACCGGCTCGCCTTGCGACGCTTCACGGCGGAAATTGGGGTTATGCGCGCCGTGTTCAGCCATATAGGCGGCCTCGCGCAGGGCAGCGCGATCTTTCAGAACAGCGCGATAGCCCTCGTCATATGCGATTAGGCAGGGGCTGCTTTCGTGAACGCCGACAATGACAGTGCCGCCGTCCTTGCCGTCAGCCCTGGGGCTGTTGGTGGCGAGCGCCGACCGAAGCGACGCAGGGATCGCGACCCGGAACTTGTCATCGACAAGCCCGATACCGTCCCCTTGATAGTCGATCCGATCCACCAAAGCCTACCCCATATGAGGCAGGCACAAACCTTCGTTCCACGAAACTGGCGTTAACCGTCCCCGTGGCCCTGTCTCGCGCAGGCGAAAGAGTATGCCCCTCTAAGAAAAGAAGGTTACTTTGGGTGAGCCGGGGATTCAAGGGGAATTCGCGGGAAAACCGGGGTAATTGGCTATCCTGACGGGATTCTGAGCGATTTTTCCTTAACCATAACAATCTGTTCTCTGTGTGTTCACGCTGGTTCGTATACAGACTCGGCCAATGCCCGGTCTGACCCAGTCCACGACCATGATTTCCCCGAACCACCCGGCCGAATCCAGGATGGCCGCCGCACGCTTCACTGCGGCTTCGCTGCGTTGTTGGCGATCTCGGCAACATTGACTTCTTCGGTCGCGGTGCTCGGCGTCAGGCCAAGATCGGCAAGCGGTTCGCTGCCGTCGCCGACCGCGACCGTATCGTTGCCGATCGTCAGATTGGCGACGACATCGGGGTTTGCTCCACCGAGCACGCCGCGTTCGCGGCTTGCCGTCGCGAAAATCGCAGCGGCAAGGCCAATCAGCAACAGGACGGCAGCAAGGCCGATCATGCCGACCTTGACGCGCTGCGTCCTCTGTCCAGGATCCGGTGCGACCATTTTCATGCTTATCGACCAAAACTATCGCATGAACACCATCTTGTCGATGCCAGGGCTCAATCCGTCGCGAGCCAGGGTAGTACCGGCAGGCCTTTCGCCGTCAGCCACTCGGCATTGTAGAGCGTCGAGAGGTAGCGGAATCCGGTGTCGCACAGGATCGTCGCGACACGCTTGCCCGGCCCGAGCTGCTTCGCGAGCGCGACCGCGCCGGCGACGTTGATCCCCGACGACAACCCTAGGCACAGGCCCTCTTCGGCGAGCAATCGGCGCACCCACTCCATCCCTTCCGCGTCGGAAATGCGGAATTGGGTATCGACCGGTGCGCCCTCGAGGTTGGCGGTGATCCGCCCCTGGCCGATTCCCTCGGCGACCGACGAGCCTTCCGATTTGAGCTCGCCATGTGCGTAATAATCATAGAGCGCGGCGCCATGGGGATCGCTCAGCGCGATGCATACCGCCTCGTCCTTCGCCTTCAACCCGAGGCCCACCCCGGCCAGCGTCCCGCCGGTCCCGACTGCGCAGGTGAAGCCATCGATCCGGCCATCCATCTGCGTCCAGATTTCCTCCGCCGTGCCGACAATGTGTGCGCGGCGATTGGCGATATTGTCGAACTGATTGGCCCAGATCGCGTTGGGCGTTTCTTCCGCGATCCGACGCGACGTGTGCACGAAATGCGCCGGATTCGAATAAGGCGCGGCCGGCACCAGGACGAGCTCGGCGCCGAGCGCGCGCAGCGTGTCCATCTTCTCGCGGCTCTGCGTCTCGGGCATGACGATGATCGTCTTGTACCCCTTGGCATTGGCGACCAGCGCCAGCCCGATCCCGGTATTGCCCGCCGTGCCCTCGACGATCGTCCCGCCCGGCTCGATCGCGCCCCGCGCCTCCGCATCCTCGACGATATAAAGTGCGGCGCGGTCCTTCACCGACGCGCCCGGATTGGCAAATTCGCATTTGCCGAAAATGTCGCAGCCGCTGGCCTCGCTCGGCCCGTTCAGCCGGACGAGCGGGGTGTTGCCGATCAGGGCGAGCGTATTGGGAACGATGGTCATCCGGCTAGATAGGGGCGGCGATACCCGATCGGCAAGCACAGCCATCCTACAAACGATGGAAGCCAAACCATCTTCGCCCTGCTCGAACCGAATCGGCGGCGCACCTTCATTCCTCGGGTGCGTCGTCGACATCCCGTGCTTCGCACAGCGCACCGCGGCTTTTTCAAGGGCGACAATTTCGCGCAAACCGATATCGGCCCCACACTCTGATCAGGTCCACTCTGATCAGACCATTCTGATCAGGATACGCCCGCAGCGCGCAAATGCGGCGTCAGGCGCCCGGTCATTGCCAGGAAATACATCCGGTAATCGCTGACCAGCGACCAGAGCGGATAGGTAAAGGTCGCCGGCCGGTTTTTCTCGACGGTGAAATGCGCGATCCAGGCAAAGCCGTATCCGGCCAGCGGCACCAATGCCCACCACCATCCGCCCCTGACCAGCGCGATGACCAGAAACACAAAAGTCAGCGTGGTGCCGATATAGTGCAGCCGCCGGGTCTCCATCTTTGCATGTTCGCGCAGATAGAAGAGCCAGAACGCCGCATAGCTGGTGATCTTTTCCGCCATTCTCTCAGGCTAGCTGAGCGGCTTCACGATGCAAACTGCGACATGACAGGGAATATCCCCTCATGAGATATTAAATCACTTGCGCCCCTTTTTATAGCGTGTCACAAATTGGGCCGAAATAAGGCTCAATTGTGGCAGAGGATTCAGGGATGCTTTACAAGTCGCTTGTGTCGATCGCGGGATGCGCGATCATTCTGTCGGGCTGCTCCCCGTCCGGGCAGCAATCCAACCAGCCCTATCAAGATGCCTCCGTGGCGGACGTCGCGGAGCCGAGCGCTCCCCCCGACGAAAACCGTGAAAAGTACAAGGCCAACGAAATCTCTCCGGTACGCATGGTCGCCGACACGCCCGTTTCGACCTTCGCGGTCGATGTCGATACCGGCGCTTATGCCAATGTCCGCCGCTTTCTGACTCAGGGCCAGTTGCCGCCGCAGGATGCGGTGCGGACCGAGGAAATGGTCAATTATTTCCGCTATGATTACCCGCTGCCGACCGATCGATCGCAGCCGTTCAGCGTCACCACCGATGTCGCGCAGACGCCGTGGAATTCGGATACGCGGCTGCTGCGCATCGGCCTGCGCGGTTATGATTTGAGCTATGCGCAACGCCCCGCCGCCAACCTCGTCTTTTTGATCGACGTGTCGGGGTCGATGGAGGACGCCGACAAGCTGCCGCTGGTCAAAACGGCACTGGGTATGCTCGCCGACAATATCCAGCCGCAGGACAAGGTCGGCATCGTCGTTTATGCAGGCGCGGCCGGCGTCGTGCTCGACCCGACCAGCGATCGGTCGGAGATCAAGGCCGCGCTCGACCAGCTCGGCGCAGGCGGGTCGACCGCCGGCGGCGAAGGCATCGAACTCGCCTACGCGACGGCGCGCGCCAATTTCATCACGGGCGGCATCAACCGCATCCTGATCGCCACCGACGGCGACTTCAATGTCGGCGTGACCGATCAGAAACAGCTCGAACAACTGATCGAACGCAACCGCGACGACGGCATCACGCTCACCACGCTCGGTTTCGGCCAGGGCAATTTCAACGACTCGCTGATGGAGTCGCTGGCCGACCTCGGCAACGGCAATTACGCTTATATCGACAGCGCGATGGAGGCGAAGAAAGTGCTGTCGGAGGAACTCGCCTCGACCCTGTTTACCATCGCCAAGGACGTAAAGATCCAGGTCGAGTTCAACCCCGCCTATGTCAGCCAGTACCGCCTGATCGGCTACGAAAACCGCGCACTTGCCGAACAGGATTTCGATAATGACAAGGTCGACGCCGGCGAGATCGGCGCCGGGCATCAGGTCACCGCGCTGTACGAGGTCGTGCCGGC
Organism: Sphingomonas sp. So64.6b; assembly: GCF_014171475.1. Lineage (NCBI taxonomy): Bacteria > Pseudomonadati > Pseudomonadota > Alphaproteobacteria > Sphingomonadales > Sphingomonadaceae > Sphingomonas > Sphingomonas sp. So64.6b. The sequence goes on along the minus strand of NZ_CP048817.1, from coordinate 665,000 downwards.
CGGATCGAAAGGCTGGTCGTCCGAACGCCGCTATGCCGACAATAAACGCGTCTCCAGTGGCAGGCAGGCAGGAGGCGGCCAGGATGGCGAACTCGCCTTTGTCCGGCTGCGCTACAAACTGCCCGACGGCGACACCTCACGCCTGATCGAACGCCCCATTGCCGCACAATTGCTGCAGAACGCCCCCGCCCCGCGCGGTGACATGGCCTTTGTCACATCGGTCGCGGCGTTCGGGCAAAAGCTGCGCGGTGACACGCGACTGGGCGCGACGAGCTTCGCTGATATCCGCCGCATGGCGGGTAACCCGGACGGCTATTGGCGCCAGGAATTCGTCAAGCTGACTGAACTCGCCGAGGCGCAGGCGCCGGTGAAGACCGCATTGTTGATCGACTAGAAACCACCCCTTTCCGTTCGTTTCGAGCGTGGTCGAGAAAGATATCCCAAGAGCCGGCATATCTTTCTCAACCGCACCCGATCGGGACGGAAAAACTGTTACCACACCATCGACGCCGGTCTTTCAGGCGACTAAACCGCCGTCATGACAACATCACTCTATGATCTCACCGTGCCTGTCTTCGGCCGCGCACTCGATGCCCTTTCGGGCGTACTCATCAAGGGCGAAGCATTCGCCGTCGAAAAGGGCTTCGAACCGGCGGTGCTGCTCGGCTCGCGCCTCGCACCCGACATGGCGCCGCTCACCGCGCAGGTGCAGCGCGTCACCGACTCGATCAAGGGCGTGCTGACCCGCGTCGGCGGGATCGAGAATGTCGTGTTCGAGGACAATGAAATCAGCTTCACCGAACTCCAGGCGCGCATCGCCAAGGCCAAGGCGCTGCTCGCCACGATCCCGCGCGACGCGCTCGACGGCAAGGAAGAGGCCGAGGTCTCGTTCCAGACCCCGAATCGCACCCTCACCTTCACCGGCCGCAGCTATGTCCTGACCTTCGCGCTGCCCAACATCTATTTCCACGTCACCATGGCCTATGCGATCCTGCGTCATAACGGCGTACCCGTGGGCAAGCTGGACTATCTCGGCGCCGCCTAGCTCCCAGTCCGCCTAGCTCCCAGTCCGCCGAGTGCCGCGTCCTGCAATCGGATCGACGCTGGACGCGCCGCCTGACTGACCTAAATCTGGACAGATGACCACCAAGCACAGCTTCCCGCCCATCGTCGATCCGGGCACTCGTCTACTCATGCTCGGCAGCCTGCCCGGCGACCGGTCGCTCGCCGAGGCACGTTATTATGCTCATCCACAGAACCAGTTCTGGCGGCTGATGTCGGCAGTGATCGGCCGCGATCTCGCCCCGCTCGACTATGACGTGCGCCTCGTCGCCCTGCACGATGCGCATATCGGCCTGTGGGATGTCGTGGCGAGCGCGCGGCGCGAAGGCAGCAGCGACGCGGCAATCCAGGATCATGTCGCCAACGATCTGGCCGCGCTGGTCGGTACTTTGCCCGGTCTCCGCGCGATCGGTTTCAACGGCGCCACCGCCTATCGCCACGGGATAAAGCAACTCGGCGATACCGCGCCGTATGTTGCACGCGTCGCCTTGCCTTCGAGCAGCCCGCTGCACACTGTCGGGATGGCGGCAAAGCTACCGGCATGGGAAAATCTGCGCCGCTATCTGATCGAGCAATAGGTCTGCATCAGCCCACCTTCTCCCCCTTCATGGGAGGGGAGAAAAGGAATAAATATCGGGTCTGCCGCCGACCCTCGATCACGCCCTCGCAAACGGATCCCGGCTGGTGGCATATTGCGCCATCGCCATCGTTGTCAGCTGAGCATTGACGCGAATACAGCTGGTGAAGGTACTCGCATCGGTCACCAGCACATTGCTTACCCCATGCAGACGGCATTCGAGATCGACCACCCCCTTGTCGGGGTCGGCGTTGCGCGCATTGCCGCCATGCGGATGCGAACTCGACAGCACGACATCGTCCGCCGCCTGGATTGCCTCTTCGAAGAACGCCTCGACATCATCGTCCGGCCGTAGCGCCTGTCCCCGCGCCAAGCCGGGATAGACTTCGATCGCGCCAGCCGCGAAATGCACCCGCACCAGTGTGGACAGCGCCCGCCGCAGCAATGGCAATTCGACATCGTCGCGAAATTTGAGGTGCAGCTTGCCACCTTTCATGCTGCCTTGCCGGTCGACCGGGAACAACACGCCGGCCGAGGCCAGCCGGCCATAATGGCGCATTCGCGCGGCATGGGTGTCGAACCAGCCCGGCATCAGCGTCGACATGCTCATCGGCGGCTGGAAATGCGATTCGAGCAGGAAATCGCCGCGATCGACGTAAGTCGCCATCTGGTCCTCGTCCCATGATCGCATTTCCCCGGCGATGCCCGTCCCTTCGGGCATCAACGCGACCACCGGACAGGCGATGTTGAGTGAAATGCCGTTACCGCTATTGCCCACATCACTGGCCGCCATAAGCCGGCTCGACGCCATCGCGCCGGCCGCAACGACCACGCCGGTGGTGGCGCGCACGAAATGCGTGCGACCGTCCGCCAGCGTGATCTCGACCCCGTCGGCCACGCGCTTGCCATCAGCCAGGCCGGGCCGCCAACGGACCCGCTCGACTGTCGTATCTGCCAGGATCTGCGCCCCGCTCCGTCGCGCATCGAGCAGATAGGACTGCGCCATGCCTTGCTTGCGGCCATAGGGGCAGCCGGTATTGCAATAGCCGCAATAAGCGCACGCCGCGCCGATACTGCGCGGGCCGTAATTCTTGCTGAACCAGGTCGCGACCGCGTCCCGATCGAGCGGATCGTCGCTCGCTGCGGCATGTGCCGCCCAGCCGCGCAGCAAGTGCGTGCCATTGTTGCGTCCGCTTTGCGGATCGATCGGCTCAATCCCCAGCCGCGCTTCAACCGCCTCATAGGCGTGGACGAAACGCGCCTCATCGACCGGCCCGCCCAGTGCGGCCCAGCTCGCGAACACGTCGCGCGCGGCGGGATGAGTCAGCCCGTCCTGCTTGACGCGCAGGCAGATGCCGTTGTTGATCGCGGTCGACCCGCCGACGCAGCGTCCCTGGAACAGCACCACATCATTGTCGCGGCTGGTCTGCACGCCGCCATCGACGAAGAGCCGGGCGGTCATCTTGCGCTCCTCATGCGTGATCGCACTTGAGGGGAAATGCGCGCCCGCTTCGATGATCAGCACGTCATGGCCCTGCGCGGCGAGGTTCGCCGCCGCCACCGCACCGCCCGCGCCCGACCCGATCACGATCACGCCGGCGGAGACGGGCACCTGATCGGGACGAAGGATATCGTCATGGCCCAGTTCACGACCGGGAAACGGCGCGATTGGCACTTCGCTCAGCGTACGCATGCGATGCGCGGGCAGCGTAAAGCCGATCGACGCCAGCACCACATTGTTGCGATTATCGTCTTCGCTGACCCCGTCCCAATGGCCGTAATAGCCGGCATAGATGATGCCTCTGGTCCGGGCGAGGTCCTGCATCAAATTGTTGCGCGACATATGCAGCCGCTTCTCCACCCGCCGCGCGCCCCACGCCGGCCCGAACAACAGGAAGAACGGCCCGCCCATCACCAGGCAGATCAGATAAAGCGACAGCCCGATCTGCGTCGGCTTGCCACCTGTGACCATGCCGAACTGATGCTGGATATTGGCGACGACCTGCGACGACGGGATCTTCATCTCGACACCGTGGAACAGCGCTTCGGTCATCGCCTTCAGGATCGCCGCCTGAACGAAATTGAACGGTTTATGCATAGGGCGCCCCCGCCTGTTTGACGGACCATCTTGTCCGCCGCATGCGATGTTAGCGCCGAAAGGGAAACGCGACCAGCGCGAGACGCACCGGATTGGTGGTTACTGCCGTGTCGCCACGGAATTCTTGGAGTTGCGGGATTTCGGCAGGGTATGGCCGCCGTCGTTGCTCGCCTCAGTCCTTATGGAAAAACAGCTCCGAGATGCTTTCCGCGATCCGCGCCGGACGCAAGGTTTTGGCGTCTAGGCAGCACCAGCTCGACTGAACCTCGGCGAGCACTTCCTCGCCGCGCTTGATGATCGTCTGGTAGAAGGCGCGCGCGCCCTGCACCTTTTCGAGCAACACGGTGGCGATCACCTCATCGTCCAGAAATGTCGGCTTGCGATAGGTGATTTCGTGCTTCAGCGCGACCCATAGATGCCCTGCGACCGCCTCGGCCGGAGCAAAACGCTGCCAGTGATTGACCACGGCATCCTGTACCCATTTCAGGTAGGACGCGTTGTTCACATGACCCATGAAGTCGATGTCCGCGGGATCGATGCCGACGCTATATTGATGGGGGATCGCGGTGCTCACCCTCCCCATATAGGGACGAAAGCGTGTCGTTGCGATTAATTTCCACGCTTTGTTCGGCGAATTATCCGCCGCTACGGCATCCTGTTCCGCGCGCCGATGTTCTGCTATTGTTCCAGCAGTGCCCAACGACTCGCTCATCCTGCCCCCGCGGCCGCTACGCTGGTTGTTCCTCGACCTGAACAGCTATTTCGCCAGCGTCGAACAGCAGCTGGATCCGGCATTGCGCGGCAAGCCGGTGCTCGTCGCGCCGGTCGACAGCGATACCACCGTGGCGATCGCCGCCAGCGTTGAAGCGAAGCGCTACGGCATCACCACGGGCACGCCAGTCTGGGAAGCCAAGCGATTGTGCCGCGACCTGATCATCACGCCGGCCCGGCATGAGAAATATGTCGAATTCCACGATGCGATCGTCGCGGAAATCTGGAAACATGTGCCCGTGACCAAGGTCTGCTCGATCGACGAGGTTGCCTGCCGCCTGCTCGACAATGAGAATAGCCGCGCCGACGCGATCGCGCTCGCCCGCCGCATCAAGGCGGGAATTCGCGCCAATATCGGCGAATGCATGACCAGTTCGGTCGGCATCGCGCCCAACCGCCTGCTCGCCAAGCTCGCCTCGGATATGCAGAAGCCCGATGGGCTGGTCGTCCTCGATGCCGAGACCCTGCCCGAACGGCTCTACGACCTTTCCTTGCGCGACATTTGCGGGATTGGCGCCAAGATGGAAAAGCGGCTCGCACAGGACGGGGTCAACGATATCCGCCAATTGTGCGAACGCCGTCCGCGCGACGCCGGCACCGCCTGGGGCGGCACCAATGGCGACCGGCTCTGGTATCTGCTGCACGGCGTCGACTTGCCCGAAAAAGCCACGCAGAGCCGTTCGATCGGCCATAGCCATGTCCTGTCGCCGAGCAAACGCGGCCCCGAGGCAGTGCGGCTCACCGCGCGCCGCCTCGCGCTCAAGGCGACGAGCCGCTTGCGCCGAAAATCCTATCGCAGCCGCCTGCTCATACTCCATGCGCGGTTCGAGGACGACAAATCGACCTGGCGCGCGAGCCGCAAACTCTCCTCGACTCAGGACAGCTTCGCCGTCCTCGCCGCGCTCGAGACGCTGTTTCCCCTGCTTTATGCGGCGGGCAAGATCCGCCCCGGCGATTTTCAGATCCGCATGATCGGTGTGACTCTGGGCGAGATCGAGCCAGTGACCGGCGAACAGCAGTCCCTGTTCGGCCTGCTTGACCCCAATGATCCGCTCGCCCGCGAGACTCGCACCTTGTCACTCAGCCGCGCGATGGACCGCATCAACGAGAAATTCGGCCGCAACGCCGTCAGTCTTGGTCCCCAATCGGGCGGCCGCATTGACCGCGTCGGCACCAAGATCGCGTTTGGCCGCATCCCCGATCTCGACGAATTCCATGAATAACCAATCGTTTGTTCAGCAAACATAAATGTCCATTTTGCTGCAGCGCAAAAGGCTCGCTTCGGCCGGAAATCTACGCTCTTGACGAACTCTTTCGCGTGCGCGAAGCGTCCCTCGACATGATCAACCGCACCATCCCGCTCGTCGCCGTCGCGCTGCTCGCGCTGTCGGCCTGTAACAACAGCAAGTCACCGGAAGTGGTGACCAGCGTTTCATCCGATCCTCAAGCGGATGCGATCGCCAACCGCGCCCCGGTCGAACTGCCGCCGGCGATGAAGGCGGAAGTCACCTTCCGCTGCAAGGACAACAGTCTCGCCTATGTCACCTTCTTCCAGGGCGACAAGCAGGCAATGGTGAAGTCGGAAAAGACCGGCCCGACGACCGTGCTCAAGGCTGACGAAGCCGGCAAGCCGCTCGTCGCCGAGGGTTACTCGCTGACCGGCAACCCGAAGAACATCACGCTGACCCGGCCGGGCAAGGGCACACTCACCTGCCGCGCCTGAACGGTTACGCTTAAACGGAACAAGCGGCCGGTGGAGCGATCCACCGGCCTTTTTTTGGCGATGATTGATTGCGCAGCATTCTGCTTTGGGTGGTTTTCGGACTGTCCGCTAAAGACGCCGCAAGGGGTGGAAAGCAGACTTCCCCTCTCGTAAGAACCAGGGATGGTTGACCCTCGTCAGTTCAACGTCCGTGATGACCAAGGCAAGCTGCTGTGCCCTGCATGCGGCTTTCCAGAATATGTGGTGACGGACGCCTACGATGAGAGAGGCGGCATTCCTCTCGGCATCTGTCCGTGCTGCCTTTGGGAACCGGGATTCGATGATGATCCCGCCGCATCGTCCTACGCGCGGGAGACTATCCTTGGCTCGCTACAAGCCTACCGCGCCGAGTGGAGTGGTGCCCCGGTATGGAGAGGGCATAGCGGCCTGAGGCCAGCACATTGGGATGCCTCGCCACAGTTAGCGCATCTTTTTGAGAAGGCACCCCACGTTCGCTAACGGGCGGCGACCGTTTAATTACGGGGACACAATACTAATTAGCGCCGCCTTGCGTGCTCCATAACTTCTTACCATAATCATGTGATATATCATAGAGTTACCGCATTTTCCCGACTCTGGAGATATACAACATAGGGTGTCCCATATCTCGCCCGACCATCCACCAGACTTTCCGCGCTGACCTAGAGATTAGAGGTCGATTCACATCACACTCGGACCTGCCATATCTACATTCGTAGCGGACCGCCCTGGCTCTGCAGGAGGCTTCTCAAGCCAAGGGAATCGAGTCATGAGACGGCCGAAATTCAAGTGATTTCGATCCATCGCCTTGCCTCCGTCACAACCCTCCGGCACGATGCCGCTTGCAACAGCGGAGGACGCGCGTGGCGACGATCGCGATCTACAGTCTGAAGGGCGGCGTCGGCAAAACCACGCTGGCGGTCAATCTCGCCTGGTGTTCGGCGATCCAGTCGTCGCGCCGCACCCTGCTCTGGGATCTCGATCCGCAGGCCGCGAGCAGTTTCCTGCTGTCGGACGGCAAGACGAAGGAGCAGGCCCAGTCGGTCTTCTCCAAGGATGTCGAACCGGAAAAGCTGGTACGCAAGACCGCGATCGAGCGGCTCGACCTGATCGGCGCGGACGCCTCGCTGCGCGGGCTCGACCTGCTGTTCCACGAACTCGACAAGAAGAAGCGGCTGCAGAAACTGCTCACCGGCTTGCGCAAATCCTATGACCGCATCCTGCTCGATTGCCCGCCCGGTCTGACCGAGACCAGCGACCAGGTGATGCGCGCCGCCGATCTGATCGTCGTGCCCGTCATTCCTTCACCACTGTCCGAACGTGCCTATACCGAAGTGGTGAAGCACCTCGGCGGCAAGGCGAATCTACTCCCCGTCCATTCGATGGTCGACCGCCGGCGCAAACTCCACGCCGAAGCACTCGCCCGCCACCCCGACTGGCCCGTGGTGCCGATGGCGAGCGTGGTCGAATCGATGGCGGTGAGGCGCGCGCCGGTCGGCAGTTTCGCCGCCAGATCGGCCGGCGGGCAGGCCTTTACCGAATTGTGGCAGACCATCGAAAAACGGCTTTCGGCATGAAGGGGACGCCCGATGCGGCGTTCGATCTCGTCCCGCTCGATCCCAATCTGGTGCTCGGCGCCTATGCCGTCGGCGTCTTCCCGATGGCCGATGCACGCAATGCAGACAGCGTTTATTGGGTCGAACCGAAGGAGCGCGCGATCCTGCCGCTCGACGGTTTCCACCTCTCGCACTCGCTGAAGAAAACGATCGTTGCCGATCGCTACCGCGTCACCGCCGACGCCGCCTTCGCCCGGGTCATCGACCTGTGCGCCGAATCCGCACAGGACCGGCCCGACACCTGGATCAACACCCAAATCGAGCAGGTTTTCCTCAAGCTCCACACGATGGGCTTCGCGCATTCGATCGAAGTGTGGGACGGCGACGATCTGGTCGGCGGACTTTACGGCCTGGCGCTGGGCAAGGCGTTCTTCGGCGAAAGCATGGTCAGCCGCGCGCGCGACGCGTCGAAAGTGGCGATCGCCTGGCTTGTCGCACGGTTGCGCGTTGGCGGATTCACCTTGCTCGATTGCCAGTTCATGACCGACCACCTCGCCTCGCTCGGCGCGGTCGAAATCAGCCGGGCCGATTATGTCGGATTGTTGACCGGCGCGATCGCTGGCGTAGTCGGCACCGGCGAAGGTGTTGCTTCGGGAGCGGCCGGGGACTTCTTCTCGCTCGACCGTGGCGTCGCAGCGCCATCTTTCGGCGCGCTATCACCAGCGCTCACCGAATCCGGCCCGCCTTCGGGGAAGGTCATCTCGCAGCTCTTGGCCCATACATCATAGATCGGGTGAAGCACGACGTTGAGCTGCGGCCGTTCCTTGTACAACCAGCCCGAGAAAACCCGCCGCCAGCTCTTGTTGTTCTGCTCGACATCGACCTGCACGAACGCGCCGGTATAGGGCTGTTGCTCCCAGGGCGCGGTGCGTTCGCAGGCGCGCAGCCGGATCACGACATCGCCGACACGCACCGCCTGGCCCGGCTTGAGCTTCAGGTCGCGCGACACGCCATTGCGCTTGTTGAGCAGGCCGATCACCGCAACTCGCTGCGCCATCGGCGTCGCGCCGAAACTTGGATCGACGCCCGACGACACATCGATCGTGGTCACGTCGGACGAAGGTATCTCATCATCGAGCGCGGTGCGCGGCGTGGGCCGTGCTTCGGGCGAAACGGTCCGGGCGCGATCCTGCCACCACCCATAACCAAGCCAGCCGCCGATCCCCAGGACCAGCGCAAGCCCGCCCCCAAGCAACCAGCGGCGATCGATCACGCTTCCGGCGTCCAGGCTTCGTAGTCCCCCGTCGCAGCGGCGCGGCGCCCGCCCTTTTCGAGCGCACCCGACGGGCGATAGGCGAGCGCCGTACCGGTCAGATTGGGCAAAGCGGGCTTTTCCCACACCCGCGCCGCGGGCAGCGCACGATCGGGCAGGTCGTCGACTTGATGATGCAGCCAGCTGAACCATTCGGGCGCGACGCGACTCGAATCGTTCGCACCGGCATAGATCACCCAGCGGCGCGGATTGCCGTTGGTGTCCTTGCCGCCCTCATAATAGACATTGCCCAGCGAGTCGTCTCCGACGCGCGTCTTGCCGCGCAGGCCGATCATGGTGCCCCAGCTGGCGCCGTTCCACCAGGTGAATGGATTGAGATTGATGCCCATGATCCGCGCTTAGCCGTCCAGCGGGCTGCCATCAACCGCGATCAACCGGCCTTTTTCGTCCAGCTGACGCTATCGCCCTCGACAATGCCCAGTTCAAGCGCGCGACCGCCATTGATCTCGAGCACCGCACCGACCGGTTCGCCCGACGGGATCGGGCTTTCCGAAAAGGGCACGGTATTCTCCGCGATATGCGCAATCGTGCCATCGGGCCGGATGAAGATGATGTCGAGCGTGCTTGGCGTATTCTTCATCCAGAAGCTCGCCTCGCGCGGACCGCCGCCCTCGGGCGGATATGGCGCAAACAACATGCCGCCGTCCTTGGGAATGCCGGTGCGATACATCAGTCCACGCTGCTGCTCGGCAACGCTATCGGCAAGGTCGACCTTGAAGACATGCGTGCCATTGGAGCTCTTGACCGTCACGATGGTCGCCGGAGCCACTTCGCTTGCCGGCGATGCCGCGCCCTCCTTCGTGCATCCTCCGGTCAATGCCATCGCGCCGAGCGCAAGCGCCGCCATCAGGGACCGAGCGGTGTTCATCAGGCTTCCTCTTCGACTGCCACCGCCAGCGGGCCCTTGCGCCCTGCGACGATCCGCGCCCGCAACCGCTGATCGGGATCGACTTCGATCAACCCCGCGCGGCGCAATGTTTCCATATGCACGAATATATCGGCGGAATCGGCATCGCGCACCAGAAAACCGTAACCCTTCAATCGGTTGAACCATTTGACCGTCACCGCCTCGAACGGGCCCGCGGCCTCGATCAGCGCCACAGGGTCGATCCGATCGCCAGATGATCGCGCACGCGGCAAGGGTTCGACCGCATTGGTCAGATCGATCGAGACGATCTCGACAGCCTGCAGGCCGCGATCGCGCACCACCGCACGACACTCGATCCGCGCGCCTTCGGGCAGGCTACGGCGACCATGTGGCTGCAACACGGAGAAATGGATCAATATATCCCCGACCGAAGGATCGTCGCCGACCACGAAGCCGAAGCCCCGCGTCACGTCGAACCATTTCAGCGTACCGGCATATAACAGCCCGTCGGAGACAGAATCTCCGTCCGGCGCATCAGGCACAGTCGCTTCCTCAAGCCGGTCCCAGTTCACCGACTGCGTTTCGATACGCATACGTAACTTCCCCCGCAAACCGCCATAGCACGTTCGTTACGGCGGGAAAAAGCCCCAGTTCGACGAGCGGCGCGATCAATCGCGGGACAGGTCTGCGACATTATCTCCGGGGGCCATCGTCGCGATGCGTCGCGACAAGGTGAAATCATGTCCGCCCCGAATCATCGCCGCGATGTGCTTCTCGCGCAGCGGACGGTCGGCCTGGTCGCTGGCGAATGGGCCGATGCGTTTCCTGCGCGCGAAGGTCAGCGCCGCGTCGAGCGCACGCGCCTCGATCGCCGGCGCCAGCGCCTCGGCATCCTCCTCAGCGATCCCCGCCTGACGGAAAGCGCCTGTCACGCGCCGCTTGCCCAGCCCGCGCCGCGCCATCGCCGAAGCTCGCGCCTCGCCGAACGCGCGGTCGTCGATATAACCGAGCTCGACCATCTTCTCGGCAATCGCGACCGGATCGACGCTCTCCCCGTCCCAACCGCGTGTGCGGATCTTGCGTCTCAAATAGTCGGCTAGACGTGCTCGGGTGGTGGAAAAACGCTCGACATAGCGCAGGGCTAGACGATCCAGCGCGGCCGCATCCAGGGGAGGCGCAACGCGCCTTTCACGCTCTCTGGAAGGCCGATCGTTATGCATGCGCCATCATTGTGCCACAGTCGGACCCGATTTTGAACGCCAGTGCGGAGCAGAGGTGCACGCTTCTATAAGAGCGGCACACAAAGCGCCGCTACCAGGGCGCAAAATACATGACGACCGATACATTGCCACTAAGTGGGCGACAGAGTGAGCGGGATGCCGTGGCGATGCTCGTCGCCACGCCGACCGACGATACGCTGTCGCGCCGCCTGGCCGATTTCGAAACGCTTGGCGAGGCGCTGGATTATGCCGCCAGCGGCGTGCGCGGACTGAACTTCCACGACGCGCGCGGCACGCTGTCGCGACCCTATCCGTTCAGCGAGATGCGCGACGACGCACTGGCCATGGCGCGCCGCCTGATCGCGGCCGGCGTCACGCCCAAGGACCGCATCGCACTGGTCGCCGAAACCGGCCCGGAATTCGCCGCGCTGTTCTTCGGCGTCATTTATGCCGGCGGCTGGCCGGTGCCGCTGCCGCTGCCGACTTCGTTCGGTGGTCGCGATTCCTATATCGAACAGCTTCGCGTCCAGCTCTCGAGCTGCGACCCGACGATGCTGATCTATCCGCCCGAACTCGCCCAGATGGCCGGTGAAGCGGCGAAGATCGCCGGGGTCGAGGGGATCGACTGGTCCGAATTCGAACAGCGCGAGGCCCCCGAAGCGACGCTGCCCCAGGCGCGCGGCAGCGATGTGGCGTATCTGCAATATTCCAGCGGTTCGACTCGCTTCCCGCACGGCGTCGCGATCACACACCATGCGCTGCTCAACAATCTCGCGGCACACAGCCATGGCATGGAGATCACGGACAGCGACCGCTGCGTATCGTGGTTGCCCTGGTATCACGACATGGGACTGGTCGGCTGCTTCCTGTCGGTGGTCGCCAACCAGGTGTCGACAGATTATCTGAAAACCGAAGATTTCGCGCGCCGTCCACTCGCCTGGCTCGATCTGATCAGCCGCAACAAGGGCACCACCCTCTCCTATTCGCCGACCTTCGGCTACGATATCTGCTCGCGCCGCATGTCGAGCCAGACCAAGGCGAGCGACCGGTTCGACCTGTCGCGCTGGCGTGTCGCCGGCAACGGCGCCGACATGATCCGCCCCGACGTGATGCAGGCATTCGTCGATGCCTTTGCCGATGCGGGGTTCAAAGCAACCGCTTTCCTGCCCAGCTACGGCCTCGCCGAGGCGACACTCGCCGTGACGATCATGCCACCGGGCGAAGGCATTCGTGTCGAGCTGGTCGAGGAAACCCAATTGTCGGGCGTCGCGCACGGCCAGGATCGGCCGCAGCGCTTCCGTGCGATCGTCAATTGCGGCAAGCCGGTACGCGACATGAAGGTCGAGATTCGCGAAGAGGACGGCACGCCGCTCCCCGAACGCGCAATCGGCAAGGTCTGGTGCTCGGGTCCGTCGCTGATGGTCGGCTATTTCCGCGACGAGGAATCGACCGAGGCGTGCATGGCCGATGGTTGGCTCGATACCGGCGACATGGGCTATATCTCGGACGGCTATATTTATATCGTCGGCCGCGCCAAGGACATGATCATCGTCAATGGCCGCAACCATTGGCCACAGGACATCGAATGGGCGGTCGAGCAGCTTCCCGGCTTCAAGGCCGGCGACATCGCCGCGTTCGCGATCACCACCCCTGGCGGTGAGGAAACCCCCGCCGTGCTGGTCCAGTGCCGCAGTTCGGATGATGCCGAACGCGTCCGCTTGCGCGAGGAAATCCGCGAGCGAGTCCGCTCGGTCACCGGTATGAACTGCGTGATCGAACTGATCCCGCCGCGCACCCTGCCCCGGACCAGTTCAGGCAAGCTCAGCCGCGCCAAGGCGCGCAATCTGTATCTCAACGGCGATATCAAGCCTTACGATCTGGCCGCCTGATCTCACCCGTTTTCGGCGTGAAGAGGGATATGCCGACACGCCCATTAAGGTATCCATGCGTTTCCAGATCATACCCGTCAGGACCGAAGAGGATTTGAGCGCAACGGCGCGGCTGTTTGAAGGCTATGCCGCTTCCTTGCCGGTCGACCTCGCCTATCAGGACTTCGAACGGGAACTGTCGGCATTGCCGGGGAAATATGCTCCTCCGGCGGGTGAGTTGTTGCTTGCACGCGACCATCGCGGAAAGCCGCTTGGTTGCGTCGGACTGCGGCCGATTCCACCAGATGGATGCTGCGAAATGAAGCGCCTGTTTCTGATGCCCAATGCGCGAGGGCTTGGCCTAGGCCGGGCATTGGCCGAGGCCGTGATCAAACAGGCAAAGGATTTGGGGTATGGCGAGCTACGTCTCGACACGCTGCCGACGATGACCAACGCCATAAGTCTTTACGAGCAAATGGGATTCAAGCGGATCGGCGCATATTACGCGCCCACGCCGCCAGGAACTGTGTTCATGGCGATGACGCTGTAAGCGATGCATATTTTCGCATCCGGCCACGGCACGAAAAATATCTTGCCGAACCCGGCCCGGCTCTAACCTTCCGCTAACCAGAGCCGCGCTATTCCATGCGGCGTGAGCACTCAACCTTCCTCCCAATTCGCCCAGCCGCGCATCGACGCGCGCGCGCTTCTCGGCCTTTATGATCCGGCGGATTCGACGGATTGGGCCCCGATCCGCGCCGCACAGCTCAACGCGGGCAGTCAGCTCGCGCTGTTCCTATTCGCCGCGAATCTGGTCGGCGCCGCGCTCATCTTCCTGATTCTCGCGCCCATCGCCCCGATCTGGGCGCTGGCAAGCTGGGGTGCGGTGACCGCTGCTGTCGGTGCCGCGATCACCTTTCGCCGCCTCGCATCGCGCCACCGTACCGGCCACACAGCATCGCTGAGCGATGTGCGCGATACCGTGCTCGAAGGAATCGCGCTGGCCGCCGTCTGGTCGGTACCGCCGCTTGCTTTCGGGGTGAAGGCAGATGCCAATGCCGCACTTGGCCTGTGGATCGTGGTGTCGATCATGATGACCGCATCGGCCGTGGCGATGGCCGCGCTGCCGCTCGCCACACTCAGTTTTCTAGGCATTCTCGGCACCTCGATCGCGGTGATGCTGTTCGTGCTGACCGGTCCGCTGCTGGCCGCGGCTGCCCTGCTCTTCACGGTCCTGCTGATGCTCGGCTGTTTCGTGCGCGGCAAATCGCTGGTGGTGATCCGCGCCGGCGAGATCGCATTGGCCGAACGCGACGAAACCGTCAGCCTGCTGCTGCGTGAATTCGAGGACAACAGTGCCGACTGGTTATGGGAAACCGATGCCCAGCGGCGCATCGTCCGCGCCTCGCCGCGTTTCGCGCACTCGGTCGGCCTCGATCCGCGATCGGTGAACGGTATGCCCTTTCTGCAGGTACTCGCCGGCCCGACCTGGGAAGCGGGCAATTTCTCCGCCGGTCTGCGCACGCTCGCCGAAAAGCTGAAGGGCCGCGACGCGTTTCGCGACCTGTTGCTTCCGGTCCGGGTCCAGGAGGAAGAACGCTGGTGGGAAATCGCCGCCTCGCCGCGCTTCGATGAACGCGGCGGCTTTGTCGGCTTTCGTGGCGTCGGGTCCGACGTCACCGAACAGCGCGCATCGGCCGACAAGATCAACAAGATGGCGCGCTTCGACACGCTGACCGGCCTGCCCAACCGGCTGCTGATCAACGAGGCGCTTGGCCGCGCAATGGCCGAGGCGGAAAAATGGGGCAGCCGCTGCGCCTTCATGATGATCGACCTCGACCGCTTCAAGGCAATCAACGACACGCTCGGCCATCCGATCGGCGACCGCCTGCTCGGCCGCGTCTCGGAACGCCTGAGCCAGCTCGTCACCGATAATGAGACGATCGGGCGACTCGGCGGCGACGAATTCGCCGTCGTGGTGCGCGACGCGAGCGATTCCGCCAAGATCGAGAAACTGGCCAAGACGATCATTGCCACGTTGTCCAAACCCTATGAGCTCGACCAGCACACGCTCTACATCGGGGCAAGCATCGGCGTCGCAACCGGCCCACGCGACGGACGCACCGCGGAAATGCTGATCCGCTCGGCCGATCTTGCGCTCTATCGCTCCAAGGATGCGGGCGGCGGCACGTTCCATTGCTACGAGCCGCAGCTCCATGTTCAGGCCGAGGAGCGCCGCGTGCTTGAAATGGCGCTGCGCAAGGCGCTGCAAAATGGCGAGATGCATCTCCACTACCAGCCGGTCGTGGCTGCCGACAGCGGCGAGCTGACCGGCTTCGAGGCGCTGTTGCGCTGGACGCATCCCGAATTCGGCAATGTCTCGCCGGCCAAATTCGTACCGCTGGCGGAGGACGCGCGGCTGATCGGACCGATCGGAGAATGGGTGTTGCGTACTGCCTGCGAAGAGGCGATGCGCTGGGAAAGCCCTGTGCGCATTGCGGTCAATGTGTCGCCTGAACAGCTCCATAACCCGAGTTTCGTCACCATCGTTGCCTCGGCCCTCGCGCAAAGTGGGCTGCCGGCCGACCGGCTCGAACTCGAAGTGACCGAAAGCGTCTTCATGCGTGAAGGGACCTCCGCGATCCAGGTGCTCGAAAAGATTCTCGACATGGGTGTGCGGCTCAGTCTCGACGACTTCGGTACCGGCTATTCCTCACTCGGGTACCTCAGCCGCACGCGCTTCTCATCGATCAAGATCGACCGCAGCTTCGTGACCCAGGCGTCGAAGGGTGTGCCCGAAGCGATCGCGATCATCCGCGCCGTCGTCGCGCTCGCGCAAAGCCTCGGCATGGCGACCACCGCCGAAGGCGTGGAGACCGAAAGCGAGCATATGATGGTGCAGGATCTCGGTTGCTCCAAGGTTCAGGGCTATTATTTCGGACGCCCCCTGCCGGTCGAGGAAGCCCGCGCGGTCGCCAATCGTGACAACGGACAGGCTGTCGCGGCCTAAACCTTCGCGCTTGTCGCCAGGCTGTCAGCGCGCAAAAAATCATGCGTGCTTGTCGTCACAAGTGTTTCCAGTTCGACAGCCAGCGGGAAAAACCTTCGAGCATGCCGGGAGCACTTGCCCACCGCCGCCGACGGGGTTACACGCCCTCCCCGCACAGGGGTGTAGCTCAGTTGGTTAGAGCGTCGGTCTCCAAAACCGAAGGCCCACGGTTCGAGTCCGTGCTCCCCTGCCATTTGCGCCATAGAGCGAGGCGACAAGGCCGGTCATCGTCAGGGACCGCAGCTGCAGCCAGTCGCTTTGACCGGCGTACCGACGCAATCCCCGCATCATGTCAAAGGTTGCGGACCGTCTATCGGCCTGACGCTTCTTTGGCAAAGACGAGTGCCGTCATACGCCATCCCTGTCCGACGCGGATCATGAGCGCGCGATCCGTCCATTCGGAGCCGTCCGGCGCACGAAAAGACCAGCGCGCCACGCCAATGTCGCCCCGCGCGTCGATCACCCGGCTGGTGACCGTGATTGCGTTGCCCGGCGATGCCTTACGGCGATCGACATACCGCGCTTGCCATTCGGCCAGAGTGGCTGCCACGAATTCACCATTTTCGACGGTCATGACGAGCGCGCGCGGATCAATGCTCTCGGCAAGCAGTGCCGAATCCCAGGAGCGATCCGCGGCCAGCTTCGTATCGACAACAGCGGACACCGCTGCCGCTGAGCGCGGGCTGGGCAAGGCGTTCGCCTGGCATAGCTTGCCGACGATCCGCCATCCGTCCTTCAAACGGGCAAGCAGCAAATAGTCCATGAAATGTTTGTCGCCGCGAACGGCAACCGCACGTGCCAGCGCCGTCGTTGCGCTGGCGTCGACCCATTCCAGGGTCGTTGAAACCGGGCCGAGCGGCGGACTGCTGGTCTGCATGCGTTGCTTCCATTGTGCCTGATATGTCGCGTGCAGATCAGACCCATCGGAACAGTACATGATCGCGCTTGGCTGGAAGGCAGTGGCGAGGAGAGCAGGGTCATTCCTGGCGATCGCGTCGCCATACGCCGCGACCGCACTTTGCGGCGTGGAATAGGAGACGGCCGCTGCGAGCATTGCGACGGTGAAAAAGGACATGCTTACCTCCGAGCACCATCGGTAGCAGCCTGCTCGTTGTTCGAGCATTCGTAAGAATACAGCTTATCATTCGTTAGAATGGAATGAAGTGCTAAATCTCCGCCGCGCGCGCCGCGCTCGCTAAGAGCGACCTGATTCTGGACTGGATCGTCTGCATCGAAACTCGCAATCGCTGGCAGCAGAGGCAGAGCGCGCGACAAACGGTTAAATATTCAGGCGCATCTGCCATAGTCACCGATCGGTCGCGACCTACAGTCCGAAGTCCGAAGTCCGAATGGCCCTCTCATGGTGGCTGCCGCCGCCACCTTCCGGATGTAGCAGCATGAGGGAGGGACATCCGCCCGATAAGGAGAGTGCTTTGACGCCGGCCAGCATAAATATTCTCGCCGCGTCCGTACTGCCCTCTGTGCAATAAACAGCCCGTCATCGCTGCGCATATGTCGATAACGAGCTGTTGCTGTAACCAACCCAAGGAAAGCAAGAATGAAGACTGGGATGTGCTTGTTCATTGCCGCGATGACGACATCATCTTTGGCGATCGCGCAGGAGCGCGTGACTCCTGGCAATCACTATCTACCGGCCGACCGGATACCTTGGGCCAGCGAAGCCGGTGCACCCGTCGAGCTGGGCGCACTGTGGGGCGACCGCAGCAAGGGGGAAGCCGGCACTTTACTGCGTACGCCGGCGGGCTTCCAATCCGGTCTTCACTCACACACTGCCGACTACCAGGCGGTTGTCGTGCAGGGCGTCTGGAAACATTGGGTGCCCTCCACCGGCGAAGGCATTGATGTCCGCCTCGAACGCGGTGCGCACTGGACACAAGTGAAAACGCAGCTGCACGAAGATGCCTGTATTTCGGCTGAGCCGTGCATCATCCTCCTGCTCAATAAGGAACCCTATAAAACCGAATATCCGCAGCAGAGGGAGAAATGAGAGCGGTTGCGCGCATCGCTATCGCGCCTCTCGGGACGCTCCTGCTCACCGCCTCGTCGCTCGCAACACAAGCTCCCCTCGAGACTGAGCCAAGCCGCAGCCGATCCGTCGCGGCCGACGAAATCCATTGGCAGCAACAAACCCCCAATCTTCCGATCATGATCGGCGAGCTTTGGGGTGACCGAAACGCAGACGGCGGCTTCGGCGAATTTGTACGCCTTCCACCCGGCTTCGCATCGAAGCTTCACGCCCATAGCGGTGATTTCCATGGCGTTCTGATCAAGGGTATCTGGGTGCATGAGGGGCCCAACGGCGAGCGCCGAAATGTTCGCCTCACCCCGGGATCCTATGTGCGTCAGGCCGGCGGGGAAATGCATGTCGATCGATGCGTAAGTGAAGAGCCCTGTATTCTCTTCCTGTATCAATATGCCCGCGCCGACATCATCTGGCCCGAGCAGCAACGCGCGGAGAAGGGACCGGCGAAGTGAAGATTGTCTTGCATGAGCGCGCCGCGGTCTGGCCCAATGCGCTCGAATGAGGTGCGAGGGGTCGCTTCACCGCCGAGGGAACGCATGACCGATCCGCTTCAATTTCAGCCTCAGCCCGACTCAGACCGTGCGGCGATATGTAGTCCTCCGTCAGACAATGATTTGTTGAGCGAAGTCCTGCGCGATTTGCGCCTCGCCCATGCCAGCTATGGGCGCACGGAATTGACCTCGCCATGGGGACTCGCAGTGCCGTTCAGAGAAGGCGTGCGTTTCCATGCGGTGCTGGAGGGTCATTGCTGGATAAAAGCGGAGCAGCTGCCACCCCTCCTGCTGGAAAAGGGCGATCTGCTGCTGCTTCCCCATGGCACCGAGCACATCATGTCCGACGATCCAAAACGGCGGCCAATGCCGCTCGCCGAGGCAAAACCGGCCTTGATCGGCAATGGCACATACGAGCTGAAATCCGGCGGCGGCGGCGCCCGATCGCTGATCGTTTGCTGCACCATCGGTTTCGAAGGGCCCACGGCAAACCCGCTACTGGACCTCCTCCCCTCGGTTATGCATGTCCGTCGCGCCGACCATGACGGCACCGACCTCTCAAGCCTGCTTGGGATGATGGCGCGCGAGGTCGAGAAAAGAAGGGTGGGCTCCGCAACGGTGATGGCTCGTCTGGCCGATATTGTCATGACCCAGGTGATCAGAACCTGGGTCGAGACGCGCGCCGACGAACTGACCGGCTGGCTTGCCGCCGTTCGTGATCCACAGATCGGCATGGGTTTGGCGACCATCCACCGTACCCCGGGAGAAAATTGGACAGTCGATCGCCTCGCGGCAATCGCGGGGCTATCGCGCTCGAGATTTTCGTATCGTTTCAGGGAGCTGTTGTCGGTATCTCCCGCGCGATACATTCTTCAATGGCGGCTGCGACTGGCAGCGTCATGGTTACGAAACGAGTATATGTCGCTCTCCCAGGTCGCGGAGCAACTGGGATACGAGTCCGACGCTTCGTTCAGCCGGGCGTTCAAGCGGTTCATGGGCGTGCCGCCGGGCGCTGCCCGGGCACGTGGAAGATCGTTGGAGAGGAACGTGTAAGACGCCCTTGGGCCCTCCGGCTCTTGGCAGTCAGTCCGCGCAGATCGGCAGATCGCCTTCAGGCAAAAGCGCCTGATCAGCCGTCGAGCCTCGAACGATCCATGCTCGCGGTTCGAGATGTGGGCAACTCGACTTGCCATTCCTCTTCCATATCACGGGCGTGTCGAACGTCCGCTATGGCGATCGGAAACTCGGCCGCGCTGTTCAGCGCAGCGACGATGCGGATCGTCCGCGCGTCCATTTCCATATTTTGCGACCCCTTGAGCTCACCCGCAAACATCGCGGGTTGGGCGTCGGAACGTTGGGATGGCGCTATCGATCCATCCGAAATGGACCGATTGCGCGTTAACCATCCATCCCGTGGCTTGCCTGCGACGGACCGAACGCCATCGCTTGCGTTACGGCACCCGAATCGCTAGATGCAGCGACCATCCGATAGCGAGGATTGGGCGGCACCGGTTCGGTTGGAACCGGGCAGCGGTCCTTTGCCTCGCTTTTGGGCATTATTTTGAAAGCGGCACTGAACGTGGCACGAACGACACCACTCGAATTCATCCGGCAGGTCCAGGCCGAGACCAAGAAGGTCGTCTGGCCCTCGCGGAAGGAGACGATCATGACCGGTGTGATGGTGATGATCATGACCACGATGCTGGCGGTCTTCTTCCTCGGCATCGATTCGGTGTTCGAGGCGATCGTGAAGTTCCTGCTGTCG
This sequence comes from Sphingomonas sp. So64.6b, assembly GCF_014171475.1. Classification (NCBI taxonomy): domain Bacteria; kingdom Pseudomonadati; phylum Pseudomonadota; class Alphaproteobacteria; order Sphingomonadales; family Sphingomonadaceae; genus Sphingomonas; species Sphingomonas sp. So64.6b. Next base: position 644,557 of record NZ_CP048817.1, on the reverse strand, counting down.
CTGGCCAAGGGTTGAACGCATGTCGCGCTGGTACATCATTCACGCTTATTCCGGTTTCGAGGGCAAGGTCCGCGATTCGATCATGGCGGAGGCGACCCGTATGGGTCTCGAGCAGCTCGTCGAACAGATCGAAGTGCCGACCGAAACGGTGACCGAAGCCCGCCGCGGCAAGAAGATCGCGGTCGAACGCAAGTTCATGCCGGGCTATGTGCTCGCCAAGCTGAACATGAACGACGACGTCTATCACCTCGTCAAGAACACGCCGAAGGTGACCGGCTTCCTCGGCTCGATGGGCAAGCCCCAGCCCATCAGCGAAGCCGAAGCCGCGCGCATGCTCAATTCGAAGGAAGAGGCCGCTGCGGCGCCCAAGGCCAAGATGAAGGTCGATTACGAAATCGGCGATTCGGTCAAGGTGCTCGACGGCCCGTTCGCGAGCTTCAACGGCATCGTCGAGGAACTCGATTTCGACCGCAGCCGCGTCAAGGTATCGGTGTCGATCTTCGGTCGCGCCACCCCCGTCGAGCTCGAGTTCGAACAGGTCGAGCGCGCGAAGTAATCGCTGCTGCGACGACGACCGGTTTTCAGTTTCGGGCCGCGCGCCCCGGTGTTCCGTCAGGATCACGAAGCGCGCGAGTGAAGTGTACCCGCGGGAGGCCGTCAAAAGCCGTTTGAACCGCTAAACTTGAACCGGAAGGTTCGCAGTAAAAGTGGCTACCGCTTTTACGGTTCGCGAACCGACCCACTAAAGAGTGAGTGAGACATGGCAAAAAAGATTACCGGCTATATCAAGCTGCAGGTGCCGGCCGGCGCCGCAAACCCTTCACCACCGATCGGCCCAGCTTTGGGTCAGCGCGGCGTGAACATCATGGAATTCTGCAAGGCGTTCAACGCGTCGACGGGCGATCTCGAAAAGGGATCGCCGATCCCGACCGTGATCACCGTCTATGCCGATCGCAGCTTCTCGTTCGAGACGAAGACGCCACCGGCGAGCTTCCTGATCAAGAAGGCTGCGGGCCTCAAGTCGGGTTCGAAGGAGCCGGGCAAGGTTTCTGCGGGAAAGATCAAGCGTTCGGCACTGTCGGAAATCGCGCAGACCAAGATGAAGGATCTGAACGCGAACGATATCGAAGCGGCAACGCGCATCATCGAGGGCTCTGCCCGCGCGATGGGCCTCGAAGTGGTGGAGGGCTAAGATCATGGCAAAGCTGAGCAAGAAGGCGAAGACCCTCGCCACGACTGTCGATCGTGAAAAGCTTCACGGCATCGACGAGGCGATCGCGATTGCGCGCGCCAATGCAACCGCCAAGTTCGACGAAACGATCGAAGTCGCGCTGAACCTGGGTGTCGATCCGCGTCACGCCGACCAGATGGTCCGCGGCGTGGTGACGCTGCCCAAGGGCACCGGCAAGACCGTTCGCGTCGGCGTGTTCGCCAAGGGCGCCAAGGCCGATGAAGCTCGCGAAGCGGGTGCGGATGTCGTCGGTGCGGAAGACCTGATGGAAATCGTTCAGGGCGGCACGATCGATTTCGATCGCTGCATCGCGACCCCGGACATGATGGGTGTGGTCGGTCGCCTCGGCAAGATCCTCGGGCCGAAGGGCATGATGCCCAACCCGAAGCTCGGCACCGTGACGATGAACGTCGCCGAAGCGGTCAAGGCGGCCAAGGGCGGCCAGATCGAATATCGCGTCGAAAAGGCCGGCATCATCCATTCGGGTATCGGCAAGGCGTCGTTCCCAGCGGAAGACCTGCGCGCGAACTTCGACGCGCTGGTCGATGCGATCGTCAAGGCCAAGCCATCGGGCGCCAAGGGCAAGTATGTCCGCAAGATCGCCGTCAGCTCGTCGATGGGCCCGGGCGTCAAGGTCGATACGGCCGAGGTCGTCGCAGCCTAAATCGTCGACAGGATTGAATACGCGAAGGGCCGGAGGAAACTCCGGCCCTTTTGCTATTGAGCTCCAAATTCCCTGCAAGCCAGCCGTTCGCGCCGGATTTTTCGTGCCGTTCGCCCACCATACTTGACCCATACCCCGCACTCGCACAATCTGGCCCCGGGGGGCTTGAATGCGATCGAATGGTCGCTTCTTCGGCATCCGGAACTGCGAAACTGTCCAAGGGGGAATCAATGAAAGGGTCTGTATTTATTCTGCTCGGTGCGTCGATGACGCTTGCCGGATGCGCGTCCACGCAAAAGGTGCTCGATATGGCGCCAACCGAGGTCTTCCACAGCGAAACCAGCGCGAAAGAAGTCGCGTTTTGTTTGGCTAACAAGAATAATACAACGGCAATGGAGCGCGATGACGGATCGCGCGTGGTGTTGCTCAAAAATGGCTATGGCGGCGTTTCGCTGGCTTTCTCGATATATCCTGAAAATACCGGCAGCCGGATCGAATATCGCAAGGCATTCGGCACGGTCGGTGGCATCTGGAAACAATGCATCGGTCTGAAAGACCCAAAATAATCGCAGGTATCGTCTAATCAGGCGACCTAGCGTGGCGGGGGCCGGAGGAAACTTCGGCCCCTTTTGCTATCGCGCGATCATTCAGTCGATATCGGGTCGCGACGTTGCATCAGCCGCCAGTTTGCATTTCAGAACCAAGTCCCTGGCGCCCGATTTGTCACCGATCGGGGCCTCGATCAGCATCGCGGCATTGCCTTCGCTCCACCAGGTCAGGCTCCTGCCCTTGGTCATCCCCGTATCGCTCATATATTTCGATCCTGACGCCGCTTCGACACCGGGAAGCGCATATTCTTCCCCATTGATCAGCAGCGCGACGTCGTCATCGCCATAGGTGACGATCACACTGGCCCCATTGTCACAACTAAAGCGCTCCGATCCGGCTGCGCTATCGGCGTGCGACGCGCCCGCGGCATTTCCGGTCATGGCGGGAATGGCGGCCTGATTGCCCGCCAGAGGCACGGCGCTTCCGCTCCGATTGGCTTCGACCTGATTATTCTGATCGACTTGATCGTTCTGATCGCATCCGGCGAGCAGCAACAGTGCGCCAAGCGCGAACAACGGTACGGTACGCATCGTAGAAACCCCTTCGCGCGATTCGCTGCCCTCAAAGCGAGACCATGATCGTGAAACACCCATGACCGCGTGATGAGCGCGACGCGGGGCTTGGGCAAGCACGTCGCCGATCGATTGACTCCGGGGTCACGAATGACATTCTGTCATGGACAGGAAAGGGAGCATGTGAACGAACGGGTTGCCAGTGCGACGGCCATGCCGCGAACGGGTGTACCGACCCGCGCAAGTGCCCTGGTCTTTTCAGCCAAGGCGATGCTGCTACGCGGCGGCCGTCTGCTACGCGACATCGCGCTAGACTCGGCGCCAAGACGGCTGGCGCGATCGGTAATTTTGCGCGACGCGCCCGTTATCGCCTCAATCCGCTCGCCGCTCTGGGCGACTGCGGGCGGCGCGAAGGATCATGCGCTCAATGCCGGCAAAATCCAGAATCTTCGCGCGGCGCTGCGCGGCATCGATGGGATCGAAGTCGGGGCGGGTGAAATATTCAGTTTCTGGCGCCACGTCGGACGTCCCACTCGGCGACGCGGGTTCGTCGCGGGCCGCGAATTGCGTGAGGGCTGCATGATCGCCACCGTCGGCGGCGGCCTGTGTCAATTGTCCAATGCCCTGTACGAAGCCGGGCTGGATGCCGGGCTGGAGATCGTCGAGCGCCATGCCCATACTCGCATCGTCCCCGGATCGCGAGCCGCGGAGGGACGAGATGCAACGGTGTTCTGGAATTATCTCGACCTGCGGCTCCGCGCCGAACAGGCGTTTCGCATTGAGGCGCGGCTCACCGCCGACACGCTCGAACTCGATATCCGCAGTCATGCCGGGCCGACCCAAGCACCCGAGATAGACGCGTTCGCCGGATTTGCAGCGCATGATTGCCTGAGTTGCGGTCAGATCAGCTGCCATCGCCACAATCCGGACCGAGCGCGGACGGCGATGACACCGATCGCCTGGCTGGTCGACGCACCCTCCGCAGAATTCGCCGTGCTGTATCGAGATGAAGCCGGCCCCGACGACCTGTTGCTGCTCCCCACCCGGCGCTTTGGCGCGGGGGCACAGGGCTGGCCCCTGATCGGATGTGAACGCACCGCCGATCTGACTGCATTGCGGCGCTCCGCCGCGCTTCGCCTCCGCAACAGCACAACACCGATCGCCGCGCTGATGCTCGCGGCGGACGCTCGCATCGCGGCGGCCCATGCCCGCAACCTGTCGCCCGCCCACACGCACCTCGTCATCGCCCAGACACTGCTTCCACATCTTTGGCGGTCCGGCGTCCTGCAGGGCCGGCGCTTTGAAGTACTGCTCGACCGGCTGCCGATGCACGTCTTGCAGGCGATGCTTGACGCCGCCCATGCGCGTCATCCCGAAAGCCCCACGCTGGGCGATTTCCGCGCGCCCGAGCTGTTCGTTGCGGCGGAAACCGCCGCGCTCGCGGCGGCAGACCGCCTGATCACGCCGCATCGTGCGGTGGCCGAGCATTTTCCCGGTCGCGTCGATCTGCTCGATTGGGCGCCGGCCACCCCCCTTCCCGCCCGCCGGGGCGGGCGCGTTTTACTGTTCGCCGGGCCAGCAGTGGCGCGCAAAGGCGTCCATGCGACGCGCGATGCGATCACTGGCCTCGACATCGAGTTGCTGATCGAACGCGGCGCGGAGGAGGAGCCGGGCTTCTGGCGCGACCTCAATGTGCGCCGCCTCGGCGTCGCCGAAAAACCGCCACAACTGGCGGCCGTGGTGCTGCCGGCGCTGGTCGAGCACCATCCCCGCACTTTGCTTCGCGCATTGGCGGCGGAGGTGCCGGTGATAGCGACGGCAGCATGTGGCTTGCCGGTGCAACCAGGCCTGACGCTGGTCGAGCCGGACGATCCCGACCAACTGCGCGCCGCGTTGCTCGACGCGCTCTGACGGCTGGGGGCGATGTCCGCCCCCAGCCCTTTCCTGCCGTTAGAGCCCGACGATACCGCCATCGTCGCGCGTGATCACGATCGTCGCCGAACGCGGGCGCGATCCCGCGGGTGCGGCGCCCGACTGGCTGGCCGGCCAGTTGCTGCCCGGGCTTGCCGCGTTGCCGCTTTCGCCGGGATGCTGGATATTGACGAACAGCGACTTGCCGTCCGGCGTCGAGTGGATGCCGGTGATCTCGCACTGCTTGGGCCCGACCAGGAAACGCTTGAGATTGACGCCCGGCGCCTTGCCGATGCGTGTCGCCTGAGTCCCGCTCGCGCCGCCGATCGTGTTGGTCACGGTGCGCGTACCACCATCGTTCACGATGCCCGGGATCGCCGCCAGCAACATGCAGTTGGTCTGGTCGGTGAAGGCACCGTCATCGGTTTCGATCCACATGATTGGCGTCGATTGACCCGTAATGTTGCTCGGCAGGCCGAACCACAGGCCATCGGGCGACGAGAAGTCGTTGGTCGCATCCAGCCCCGAAAGGTTGATGTTGGTCGCATCCAGATCGCTGCCCGCACCGAAGCCATAGATATCCCAGGCGAAGCTGAGCGCTTCCGACGTGTCGCCGGTCTCGCGCAGCCGTACGATATGTCCATTGGCGTTGCCGTTGGTCTGCCCGCCGGTGGTCTTCGGATCGGTATAAGCGCGCGGGTTGGCAGCGTCGGTCGTGGCGACTGTCCGCGAGCTGTTGTTGGTCAGCGTGCAGTACATCTCCCCGGTTGCCGGGTTGACCGCGGTCCATTCCGGACGGTCCATCCGCGTCGCGCCGAGCGCGTCGCCAGCGAGACGCGCATTGGTCAGCACATCGGCCTGGCTGGCAAAGGCATAGGCCGGATTGCCGGCGGTCAGCGGCCCGGTGCCGAACACCAGCGGTAGCCACTGCCCCGAACCGTCGGCATTGAATTTGGCGACGTAAAGCGTGCCCGCGTCGAGATATTTGTCACCGATCGCAAGCCGGTCCGTCGCGGTGGCATCGGCCGCCGACCAGACGGCGGTCGAGACGAATTTGTAGATATATTCGTTTTGCGCATCGTCACCCATATAGAATGCGGGGCGAACGCCGGGGATCGTTCGGCCGATTTCACATCCTTCATGGTTCATCCGGCCAAGCGCGGTACGCTTGCGTGGCGTCGAGGCAGGATCATAGGGGTCGATTTCCACCACCCAGCCATATTGGAACGCCTCGTTACGGAAATCGCCGGTGCCGTCGACGGCCAGCGCGGCATTCGCGGTGATGTTCCAGCGCGAATAGATCGTGCTTGTCGCATCCGCCGGAACGACGGTCGCCCAGCCATAATTGCCGGCACGATTTTCGAGAATCCCGTAACGCGCGAGCGAAACATTGGCCTTGGCCGCCGCCCCGCCACGGGCCGCGACGTCACCGGTTTCGCGCTTGAAATAACCCGCCCAATTTTCTTCATTGGTCAGATAGGTACCCCACACCATCGTCCCGTTGGCGCAATTGTTGATCGTACCGCGCCCGCTGGTCCCGTCGGTGGAAAACAGCGTCTTGAGTACCGCATCGCCGCGCACCGGGCCGTTGAAGCGCATTTGCGTCAGCGGCGTGACGCGGCGGTTGAGCGACGAGGTCGCGTTATAGCTCCATGTTCCGCCCGAGCGGCTGATCTCGACCACCGACACGCCATGGCATTCCATTTCCTTCAGCGCCTCGGCTTCAGGGCGGATGCCGCCGGGCGAGGTCGGACCGGCTGTATGCAGATAGGCCTGGGTGATGTTTTCGTGATTCATCGCGAGCACGCCGCGCGTATTGCCGGCTGGATCGCGCGTGCTGCCCGATGCCGCCAGGCCGAAATAGCTCATGCCGTCATGATGATCGCCGGCCCGGCGCGAGAACATCGTGTCGCTGCCGTCGTTCGCATAAGCGCCCGCACCGGAAAGGATCGGATCGCCGAGACGATACAGCACGGTGACGCTGTGGCCCGCCGGCACCGCGACGATATCGGCGAGGCTCTTGGGCTGCGCCGTGAAGCCGAGCACGGCGGGGCTGACTGTGACGGTCGCGTCGCCGGTCGTCGCGACATTGCTCGCGTTGGTGGCGGTGAAGCGGAACACCAGCGGCGTCGCGGTCGCGACACTGGGCGCGACAAACGTCGCCGTGGGAGTGTTGGCGCCGGTCAGCGTAACGGGCGGGCCGCTCACCTGGGTCCACCCGCTGCTCAGCGCGCTCCCCGTGACGGTACCCGTCAGCGTCACCGTCTTGCCGGAGGTGGTCGCAATGCTGCCGCCGGTCGATACCGACACGGGGGGCGCCAGATCCGCTGCACTTGATCCGCATGCGGAGAGCATCGCACCACCGAATACCGCCACGGTTGCCGCCGAGATTCCGCCGAGCAGCGCCTGACGGCGTGAATAACGCGCGTCGACCAGCTCGTTCAGGTGCGGCGAGGCGTTGCTGAAGTTGGTGTCGATATCGCCATCGTCATAGGCCATGACGGAATTGCTCGGTGCGCTCATAATGTCCCCCTTTAATTCGCCGGCTTGGGCGTCGGGGGCAGCCTTGGTAGCGAAAACCAACAGCGTCGTGGCGGGACGGCGTCTTTACCAAGACTCTTTGATAACAATATTGCGACATCACCCTGAACGCGCGTCGGATTTGACTTTTCCGCGCATGCCGCTAACAGCGCCCCCTCTCCCGGCACGAGTCCGCTCGCGCCGGGGTACCGTCCGAGACAGTAGGTGCCGGCTTCCGGCTTAATCTCCTACCGAGACGGGGAATGGAATTTTTGCCGTGCGCCGGGTTCGCCCTGCGCCGGTTCGCCTGTCGCTTCTTAGGCGGCCGGTTCCCATGCCCCAATCGACGGACAACCCGGGTGCACGGGTTAGTCGTGCTCCCGGTCTTAACCGGTCCGCATGTTTGCGCATGTGGGTCAGATACGTGGAGAATGGCATGGATCGCGCTCAAAAGACCGAGCTCGTCGCCGAGCTGAACCGCACCTTTTCCGAGGTTGGCGTGGTGGTTGTCACCCGCAATCTCGGCCTCACCGTCGCGCAATCGACGCAGCTGAGGAACAAGATGCGCGACGCCGGCGCGACCTATAAGGTCTCGAAGAACAAGCTTGCCAAGATCGCACTCGATGGTACCGACTATCTCTCGTTGGGCGATATGCTCACCGGGCCGGTAGGCCTTGCCACCTCGATCGACCCGGTCGCAGCCGCCAAGGTGGCTGTCGATTTCGCGAAGACGAACGACAAGTTCGAAATCGTCGGTGGGGCGATGGGTGCGACTGCCCTCGACGTCGACGGCGTGAAGGCGCTCGCAACGCTGCCCTCGCTGGATGAACTGCGTGCCAAGATTGTCGGTCTCCTCGTTGCCCCGGCAACGAAGCTGGCGACGATCACGCAGGCTCCCGCGGCGCAGATCGCGCGCGTTCTTTCCGCCTACGCGGAGAAGGAAGCGGCCTGATCTTTCAGGCATTTTCGAGACTCAATTGTTGAACTGAACCGATGGGGCAGAGCCCCGAACTGGAGAATACACATGGCAGACCTGAACGCGCTGGTTGACCAGCTGAGTGCCCTGACCGTCCTCGAAGCAGCCGACCTGTCGAAGCTGCTCGAAGAGAAGTGGGGCGTTTCCGCCGCAGCAGCAGTTGCCGCACCGGCAGCCGGCGGCGGCGGTGCAGCAGCACCCGCAGTCGAAGAGAAGACCGAATTCGACGTCATCCTCACCGGCGACGGTGGCAAGAAGATCAACGTCATCAAGGAAGTCCGCGCGATCACGCAGCTCGGCCTGACCGAAGCCAAGACGCTGGTCGAGTCGGCTCCCAAGGCCGTCAAGGAAGGCGTGTCGAAGGACGAAGCCGAGAAGATCAAGAAGCAGCTTGAAGAAGCCGGCGCGACCGTCGAAATCAAGTAAGCCGCAGCGGGAAAGACGATTTAGCGTCGCTAAATCGCACTCCCGCAAGGCCGGCCGGCGGCCCTATTGGGCCGACCGACGGACATGGGCTTTGCCCATGCCGGCCAGCGAAAAGAAAGGGCGGCTCCGAAAGGGGTCGCCCTTTTCTATTGGGGTTCCGAAAACATCGAAACCCAGTCTCGCGATCCGTGGACAATGCGTACAACCTCCACTGCATCGGAGCCGGCGACATAGAAGATCAAATATCCACGGACGGTCAGTTTGCGGAGCGAGATATCGCCGAACCGCCGAACTTCCGGAAAGCGTCGCGGGCGGCTTGCCAGGGAAAGGCAGTGATCGCGCAACATATCAACAAAGCTGAGTGCGCGGTGTGGATTGTCCTCGGCGATCCAGTCACCGATCGCTTCGAGATCGGTCTCGGCGACATCGGCAAATGTGACGATCACGCTGCCGACTTGGCAGCCATCGCCTCGTATTTGCGCCGCAACCGATCGAATACTTCGTCAGCTGGCTTGGTCCGCCCTGCTGCGATGTCATCAATACCTCTTTGTATCTCCGCCTCGAACCGCGCCAGCTTCGCCTCGCGCTCCTGTACCAATCGGATACCCTCGCGCAGCACTTCGCTGCGTGAACCATAGCGCCCGGCCTTCACTAACTTATCCACCACACCGTCGAGTTGATCACCCAGATTTACGCTGCCGGCCATAAGGCACCTCCGGCGACCAGACTATGCTCGCGGATAACTATTATCAACCCGACTCAGGCTCAACGCTCGATCGTCAGATTATGCGGCCGCTGGCCCACGCCCTCATGCATGCGCGGGCCGGTGTCGAGCCGAAACGGTGCCATCTTGGCATCCGGGCCACGATCGATTCCGATGACGAACGCCGTGGCGGTCTGGCCGCTGCCGCCATGCGCTTCGCCCGGCGCCCAATGATAGAGCGCGTTGATCGCCATGACCGGGACGTAAAAGGCCTTGCCCTGCACGGTCAGCACGCTGATCGCTTCGTTAGGCAACATCGCCATGCCGCCAAGCGACACATTCGCACCTGGCTCCAGGTCGAATGGCGCGACCGGTGGCTTGTCGATCGGTGCCGCGAACAACCCCTCCAGGATCGCGTCCTGATCCGCACTCGCGCTGAGCAATCGGATATCGAGCCGGATACCCCGCGCCGCCGCCTCGCCGGTATTGCGGACGTCAATGTCGTACTCGACCGCGGCGCTGGTCAGGTTGGTGCCCGCCCGGATCGGGCGCAGTGCGAGTTCGATCCGCGCGCGAGGCTCGATTGCCACCGGTTCCGGTTCCGCAGCGGGGGTAGGAACTGGCGCGGGAGTTGGCCTGAGAAAGGCCGGCGGCGGCACCGCGGCTTCGGGCGGCACTGTGCTGTCGAGCGGCTTTTCTGCTTCGGGCGACGGGGCGGCCGGACGGCCGAGCGCCGCCTCCGGCTCGCGCCTGGGGTCGGGCGTGAACTCCGGACGTGGCTCCGGTCGAGGATCGGGCGCGGCGGTCGGTGGAAAGGCATGCGCCAGTTCGCCATTATCGACCCGCGCATCCATCTCGATCTCCTGCGCCTCGGGCTCGCTATGGCGGCGACGCAGGAACGTCGCGGCAAACCATCCAAACCCTGCGAGCAGGAGCAATCCGACCCCGCCGAGAATGAACCAACGCACATTGCTGCGCGGCGGTTCGGCATAAGCCGATGGTACCGGCGCCGGCGTCGAAGTCTCCCCTGGCGAAGGGGAATCTTGCGGCAACGGCGCCGCCGCAACCGGCGGCACGGAGGTCGGCGTGACCTGCGGTGGCGATGGCGCAACCGGCGTTGGCACGATCCGCGGCGTCGGCGTCGCACTGGGAAGCGTGGCACGCGGAGCCGCGGCGCGGGGCGGCGTGGCGGCAGGGCGAGCAGCCGGCGATGTGGCCTGAGTCGCACGCGGCGTCGGCGTCGCGGTGGGGCGTGGCGTCGGAACCGTTCGAATGACCGGTGGCGGCGCGGCACGAGGTGCCTGAGTCGCGCTTGGTGTCGGCGTTGCCTGGGGCAGCGTCAGCGGCGACCGGTCGCCGGGCAGGCGGAACCCCTCGAGCCCCGGAATAAGCGTCGGCGCCGGTCTGGGCGTCTGGCTGTTCTGGGCCTGGGCTGACCCGGCTATCAGGATCAGCGGCAGTGCAATGATGTGCGTCTGTCGCGCGAAAAATATCTTCATGGTCCCCACGGGCGCGCCTTAACCGAGTAATTCTGAATGCCATACGACCGGCGCGCCGATCACGGCAAGACGAGAGACAAAGGCGATGAGTGCCGCCAGGCACGTCAACGCAGCGCTGCCGACGCGGCAGGGCCTGCCCTTCCCTAAGGAAAGACAGGCCCGCCGTGACGAACGGTCTGACTTTTAAGCGTGTTCGGGAACGCCGTGCAGGCGCGCCTCGATATTGTCGCTCATCTGCGGCCGATGGATCGCGATCGGGCGCATCTCCTCATCCTCGCCGCTCATCCCAATCGTGAACGAGGCGCTGGTGCGGCCCTCGGTGCCGTCGGCGAGGCGGTAACGCGCATCGGCAACGATGACCGGAACAAAGGTCCGCGCGTCTTCACCGCCGAGATTCTCCTTGGGCAGCGAAAGTGTCGCATCGACCCGCGTTCCTTCGCCCGGCTCGATCGTGATGGGCGAAACCTCGCCCTCCCCGTTCCGCTCGAGCAGCAGGCGATCCATCTCGTTCTCGCTCGCACCTTCGCTCGCGAACATGAAGGTCGAGATGCGCACGTCATGCGCCGCGACCGATCCGGAATTGCCGACCGTCAACTCGATCTCGACCAGCGCGTCGTCGGCGTTGCTGCCGGCGCGAACCGGGCGCATCGCGAATTCAAGCCATGGGCGATTGGCCGGCGCATCGCCTGCGATCAGCGCCGCGACATCCTCCGCTTCGGGTTCGACCAGTTCGGCTTCGACCGCGACGGACTCCACCACGTCATCGGCCGTGACAGCGGCGACGATCGGCGCTGCGGCAAGCGGTGCGGCGCGCAGAAATTGCGGCTCCGGCGACATCACCGGCTCGGCGCGGACCGGCTCAACATATGCCGGCTCGACCGATGCAACCGGTTCGACATACTCCTCTTCATAATAAACCTCTTCCGCCGCACGACGACGACGCCACATCAACCCGCCAAGCACGGCAAGTATCGCGACGATACCGGCAAGCACCCACGGCCAGATCGGCGCGGCCTCGGTTGTCGTCGTGGCAGCAGTGTCCGCGACGGGAGCCGCAGCTTCAGGCGCCGGGGCCGGCGTAACCGCAACCGGTGCTTCGGAGACCGGAGCGGGTTCAGGCGTCGTAACCGGTGCCGCCGCGACGGGTGCCGGGTGGGCGACGGGCGCTTGGGCGACTGACGCAGGGGCCGCAGCACGACGTGGTGTCGGCGCAGCGGTAGTGGTGCGCGTCTGGCGAACGCTGCGCGTGGTCCGGCGCGCGACCGGTGCCGCCTCGGCCTCTTCCGGCGCGGCGGCGACAGGCTCGGGAGCCGCCGGCGTGGCGACTGGTGGTGGCGTCGGCGCGGACGGCGTGGCGGTGATTGTCGGCACCACCGGCGGCGGCGTCACGGCCGGGGCCGGCGCCGTCTGCACCTCCTGCGCAACGGCGGGCGCCGCCAGCAGCATCAGGGTTGGAACAAGCGCGACGAACGCGCGGCGATGGGTTTGGGCGTGGATTTTCATAACGGGGACTCAATGAAGGGAACCCGGGATTCGACCCCGATCAAGCTCATAATTGCGCTGAGCCGTTCGGATTCATCGGCTGGACGATGAATCGGTACCGAAACGGCTTTGCAAACGATCGACATTCATCGCTTGTTTGATCGATCGCTGGTGCCTCAACCTGCCGATGACGGGAAAAGCGCGGTACCAACAAAGATGGGTGGACAACCCACCCGCGTTGACAGAATCCAACACGGTTCCTATATGGCCAACTTCACCACAGACCTCGGGAAATGATGTGCCGTCGCGCAGCGCATCGATCGTATTGGGCTCTATGGTTCTTGAGACGCTTGAAGCTGCTGTTTTCCGATAAGGATGACATGCGGCTTTTTTGCGTCTCTACGCGTGCCCCCCGGTGGATGCCGGGCGCGACATTCTTAGCTGTAAGGCAAAAAAATCCATGGCGACCAAGGCAATCGAGGGCGGCACCGCAAAGCGCCGCATCCGCAAGGTGTTCGGCAACATCCACGAAGTGGTGCAGATGCCGAACCTGATCGAGGTTCAGCGCGAATCCTACGAACAGTTCCTGCGGTCTGATCCCTCGATCGGCTATGTCTCGGGCCTCGAAAAGACGCTGCGCTCGGTCTTCCCGATCCGCGATTTCGCCGGCACCGCCGAACTCGACTTCGTCAATTACGAACTCGAGCCGCCCAAGTTCGACACCGACGAATGCCGTCAGCGCGGCATCACCTATGCGGCGCCGATGCGCGTTACACTTCGCCTGATCGTGTTCGAGGTCGATGCCGACACGGATTCGCGCTCGGTCCTCGATATCAAGGAGCAGGACGTCTACATGGGCGACATGCCCCTGATGACGGGCAACGGCACCTTCATCATCAACGGCACGGAACGCGTGATCGTCAGCCAGATGCACCGCTCGCCGGGCGTCCTGTTCGACCATGACCGTGGCAAGACCCACGCATCGGGCAAGTATCTCTTCGCTGCGCGCGTCATTCCGTATCGCGGTTCGTGGCTCGACTTCGAGTTCGACGCGAAGGACATCGTCAACGTCCGTATCGACCGTAAGCGCAAGCTGCCGGTCACGGCGCTCCTGTACGCGCTCGGCCTGACCGGCGAGGAAATCCTCAATTACTTCTACAACCGCGTCACCTTCGTGCGCGGCCAGGGCGGCTGGATCATTCCGTTCCAGGCGGAGAATTGGCGCGGCCAGAAGCCGATGTTCGACATCATCGATGCGAAGACCGGCGAAGTCGTGTTCCCCTCGGGCCAGAAGATCTCCCCGCGCGCTGCCAACAAGGCGGCCAAGGACGGCCTCACCGACCTGCTCATCCCGACCGAGGAAATCTTCGGCCGCTACAGCGCCTATGACCTGATCAACGAGTCGACCGGCCAGATCTATATCGAAGCCGGCGACGAAGTGTCGGCCGAGAATCTCGAACTGCTCGACAAGGCTGGCATCGATCGCATCGAGCTGCTCGACATCGACCATGTCGCGACCGGGCCGTGGATTCGCAACACGCTCAAGGCCGACAAGGCCGAAGAGCGCGAGCAGGCTCTGTCCGACATCTATCGCGTGATGCGCCCCGGCGAGCCGCCGACGCTCGAAACCGCAGAGTCGCTGTTCAGCGGCCTGTTCTTCGATCCCGACCGCTACGACCTGTCGGCCGTCGGCCGCGTCAAGCTCAACATGCGCCTCGACCTCGACGCCGAGGATACGGTCACCACTTTGCGCACCGAGGATATCCTCGCTGTCGTCAAGACGCTGGTCGACCTGAAGGACGGCAAGGGCGACATCGACGACATCGACAACCTCGGCAACCGCCGCGTGCGTTCGGTCGGCGAGTTGCTCGAGAACCAGTATCGCGTCGGCCTGCTCCGCATGGAGCGCGCCGTGAAGGAGCGCATGAGCTCGGTCGACGTGTCGACCGTGATGCCCAACGACCTGATCAACGCCAAGCCGGCGGTCGCCGCGGTGCGTGAATTCTTCGGCTCGTCGCAGCTGTCGCAGTTCATGGATCAGACCAACCCGCTGTCGGAAGTTACCCACAAGCGCCGCGTGTCGGCACTTGGGCCGGGTGGTCTGACGCGTGAGCGCGCCGGCTTCGAAGTCCGCGACGTTCACCCGACCCATTATGGCCGTATCTGCCCGATCGAAACGCCGGAAGGCCCGAACATCGGTCTGATCAACAGCCTCGCCTCGTTCAGCCGCGTCAACAAATACGGCTTCATCGAGACGCCGTACCGCAAGGTGGTCGACCATAAGGTCACCGACGACGTGGTTTATCTGTCTGCGATGGAAGAAGCCAAGCACACGATCGCGCAGGCCAACGCCGAGCTCGACGCGTCGAAGGGCTTTGTCGAGGAACTGGTGTCGTCGCGTCAGTCGGGTGAATTCCTGATGGCGATCCCCGACAACATCACGCTGATGGACGTTAGCCCCAAGCAGCTCGTCTCGGTCGCCGCATCGCTTATTCCGTTCCTGGAAAACGATGACGCCAACCGCGCGCTGATGGGCTCGAACATGCAGCGTCAGGCTGTGCCGCTCGTCCAGGCCGAGGCGCCGTTCGTCGGCACGGGCATGGAAGAGACCGTGGCACGCGATTCTGGCGCGGCGATCTCCGCCAAGCGTGCAGGCATCGTCGATCAGGTCGACGCGGCCCGTATCGTGATCCGCGCAACCGGCGATGTCGAAGCCGGTCAGTCGGGCGTCGATATCTACACGCTGATGAAGTTCCAGCGCTCGAACCAGAACACCTGCATCAACCAGCGTCCGCTGGTGAAGGTCGGTGAAGTGGTCAATGTCGGCGAAGTGATCGCCGACGGCCCCTCGACCGAGTTCGGTGAGCTCGCGCTGGGCCGCAACAGCCTCGTCGCGTTCATGCCGTGGAACGGCTACAATTATGAGGATTCGATCCTCATCTCCGAACGCATCGTGAAGGACGACGTCTTCACCTCGATTCATATCGAGGAATTCGAAGTCATGGCGCGCGACACCAAGCTCGGGCCGGAGGACATCACGCGCGATATCCCGAACGTCGGCGAGGAAGCACTTCGCAACCTCGACGAAGCGGGCATCGTCTATATCGGCGCCGAAGTGGAGCCGGGCGACATCCTGGCCGGCAAGATCACCCCCAAGGGTGAATCGCCGATGACGCCGGAGGAAAAGCTGCTCCGCGCCATCTTCGGTGAAAAGGCGTCGGACGTGCGCGATACCTCGCTGCGCTTGCCGCCGGGCGTTGCCGGCACCGTCGTCGAGGTCCGGGTGTTCAACCGCCACGGCATCGACAAGGATGAGCGCGCGATGGCGATCGAGCGCGAAGAAATCGAGCGCCTGAAGAAGGACTCGGACGACGAACGCAGCATCCTCAACCGCGCGACCTGGTCGCGCCTGCGGGAAATGCTGCTCGGCCAGACCGCGACTGCCGCGCCGAAGGGCGTCAAGAAGGGTGTGGTCGTCGACCAGGACCTGCTCGACAGCGTCGATCGCCACGAATGGTGGAAGTTCGCCGTTGCCGATGACAAGACCCAGAGCGATCTGGAAGCGGTCAAGGTGCAGTACGACGATGCGGCAAAGCTGATCCAGGACAAGTTCCTCGATCGTCGCGAGAAGCTGGAGCGCGGTGACGAGCTGCCCCCTGGCGTGCTCAAGATGGTCAAGGTGTTCGTCGCGGTGAAGCGCAAGCTGCAGCCGGGCGACAAGATGGCCGGCCGGCACGGCAACAAGGGCGTGATCAGCCGCATCCTGCCAGCGGAGGACATGCCGTTCCTCGCCGACGGGACGCCGGTCGATATCGTGCTCAACCCGCTCGGCGTGCCGTCGCGCATGAACGTCGGTCAGATCTTCGAGACGCATCTCGGCTGGGCCGCGCGCGGCCTCGGTCAGCAGATCACCAAGGCACTTGAGGATTGGCGCGAAGCCAACCCCGACGCCAAGCCGGGTGCAATGCCCGAAGTGGTCCGTGATCGTCTGAAGACCGTGTATGGCGAGCAGTATCATGCCGAGATCGACGCCCGCTCGGGTGACGAGATCATCGAACTGGCGCAGAACCTTAAGGGCGGCGTGCCGATGGCGACGCCGGTGTTCGACGGTGCCCGCGAAGCCGATGTTTCGGCGATGCTGGCGCTGGCGGGTCTCGATACGTCGGGGCAGAGCGATCTGTTCGACGGACGTACCGGCGACAAGTTCGACCGCAAGGTCACCGTCGGCTACATCTATATGCTGAAGCTTCACCATCTCGTGGACGACAAGATCCACGCCCGGTCGATCGGCCCCTACTCGCTCGTCACGCAGCAGCCGCTGGGTGGTAAGGCGCAGTTCGGTGGTCAGCGCTTCGGCGAGATGGAGGTCTGGGCACTCCAGGCTTACGGCGCCGCCTATACCTTGCAGGAAATGCTCACGGTGAAGTCCGACGACGTGGTCGGCCGCACCAAGGTCTATGAAGCGATCGTCAAGGGCGACGACACGTTCGAGGCCGGCATTCCCGAGAGCTTCAACGTGCTCGTCAAGGAAATGCGCTCGCTGGGTCTGAACGTCGAGCTGAAGAGCATCGAGCAGTTCGACTCCGACGGCGTCGCGATCGCGGCGGAGTGACCTCTTACTCCCTCTCCCGGCGGGAGAGGGAGGGAGGCGCGAAGCGCCGGAAGGGTGAGGGTGAGCTTAGGCTCGGGCCATCACCCTCACCTTCCCACCGGCTGCGCCGGCGGGCCCCTTCCTCTCCCGATGGGAGAGGAGACAGAATTTCAAGGAAGGGTTCTTTCCCATGAACGAACTGACCAACTTCGCCAATCCGGTCGCCAAGCCGGAAACATTCGACCAGATCCAGATCGGCATCGCGTCTCCGGACCGTATCCGTTCATGGAGCTTCGGTGAGATCAAGAAGCCGGAAACCATCAACTACCGCACGTTCAAGCCCGAGCGTGACGGACTGTTCTGCGCGCGCATCTTCGGTCCGATCAAGGATTACGAGTGCCTGTGCGGCAAGTATAAGCGCATGAAGTACAAGGGCATCGTGTGCGAGAAGTGCGGCGTCGAGGTTACCGTCTCGAAGGTCCGCCGCGAGCGCATGGGCCATATCGAACTGGCGGCACCGGTCGCGCACATCTGGTTCCTGAAGTCGCTGCCGTCGCGCATCGGCCTGCTGCTCGACATGCAGCTGAAGCAGCTCGAGCGCGTGCTGTATTTCGAGGCCTATATCGTGATCGAGCCGGGCATCACCCCGCTTGAGAAGTATCAGCTGCTCACCGAAGACGAACTGCTCGACGCGCAGGACGAATATGGCGAAGACGCGTTCTCGGCCGGTATCGGCGCCGAAGCGGTCCGCATCATGCTCCAGGAACTCGACCTTGAGGGCGAGCGCAAGGAGTTGCTCGAAGAGCTGGCGGTCACCAAGTCGGAACTGAAGCCGAAGAAGATCATCAAGCGCCTTAAGGTCGTAGAGAGCTTCATCGATTCAGGGAATCGCCCGGAATGGATGATCCTCGAGGTCGTTCCGGTCATCCCGCCCGAGCTGCGCCCGCTGGTGCCGCTGGATGGCGGCCGCTTCGCGACCTCGGATCTGAACGATCTGTATCGCCGCGTAATCAACCGCAACAACCGCCTCAAGCGCCTGATGGAGCTGCGTGCGCCGGACATCATCGTCCGCAACGAAAAGCGCATGCTGCAGGAAGCGGTCGACGCGCTGTTCGATAACGGTCGTCGCGGCCGCACGATCACTGGCGCCAACAAGCGTCCGCTGAAGTCGCTGTCCGACATGCTCAAGGGCAAGCAGGGCCGCTTCCGTCAGAACCTGCTCGGCAAGCGCGTCGACTATTCGGGTCGTTCGGTCATCGTGACCGGTCCGGAACTCAAGCTGCATCAGTGCGGCCTGCCGAAGAAGATGGCGCTCGAGCTGTTCAAGCCGTTCATCTACGCGCGCCTCGACGCCAAGGGCCTCAGCATGACGCTGAAGCAGGCGAAGAAGTGGGTCGAGAAGGAGCGCAAGGAAGTCTGGGACATTCTCGACGAAGTCATTCGCGAGCACCCGGTCATGCTCAACCGCGCGCCGACGCTTCACCGTCTCGGCATCCAGGCGTTCGAGCCCGTGCTGATCGAGGGCAAGGCGATCCAGCTTCACCCGCTGGTCTGCTCGGCCTTCAACGCCGATTTCGATGGCGATCAGATGGCCGTCCACGTCCCCCTCTCGCTGGAAGCCCAGCTCGAGGCACGCGTGCTGATGATGTCGACCAACAACATCCTGTCGCCGGCGAACGGCAAGCCGATCATCGTGCCGTCGCAAGACATGGTGCTTGGTCTCTATTATCTGTCGATGCTCAAGGAAAACGAGCCCGGCGAAGGCATGCTGATCTCCGACATGTCGGAAGTGCATCAGGCGATCGAGGCCGGCGCGGTGACGCTCCATACCAAGATCACCACCCGCGTGCCGCAGACCGACACCGAGGGTAAGACCTATCTCAAGCGCTACGAGACGACGCCAGGCCGCATGCTGCTCGGCGAATGTCTGCCGAAGAGCTCGAAGGTGCCGTTCGACACCGTCAACCGCCTCCTCACCAAGAAGGATGTGGGCGACGTGATCGACGAGGTCTATCGCCACACCGGTCAGAAGGAGACCGTGCTGTTCGCCGATGCGATCATGGCATTGGGCTTCAAGCACGCGTTCAAGGCGGGCATCTCGTTCGGCAAGGACGACATGATCATCCCGGACGCCAAGGTCGCCTTGGTCGACGAGACGCGCGCGCTGGTGAAGGATTTCGAGCAGCAGTATCAGGACGGCCTGATCACGCACCAGGAGAAGTACAACAAGGTGATCGACGCCTGGTCGGGTTGCGGTGACCGCGTCGCTACCGCGATGATGGACGAGATCAAGTCGGTGAAGATCCTGCCTAACGGCCGCGAAGCACCGATCAACTCGATCTACATGATGGCCCATTCCGGTGCCCGTGGTTCGCAGGCACAGATCAAGCAGTTGGCGGGTATGCGCGGCCTCATGGCCAAGCCGTCGGGCGAGATCATCGAAACGCCGATCATCTCGAACTTCAAGGAAGGCCTGACCGTCCTTGAATATTTCAACTCCACCCACGGCGCCCGCAAGGGTCTCGCGGATACGGCCTTGAAGACCGCCAACTCGGGTTACCTGACTCGCCGTCTGGTCGATGTGTCGCAGGATTGCGTCATCATCGAGATCGATTGCGGTACCGAACGTGCGCTGGAAATGCGTGCGATCGTTCAGGGCGGCTCGACCATCGCGTCGCTCGGCGAGCGTATCCTTGGCCGCACCACGGCGGAGGATATCATCGACCCCAAGACCGGCGAGGTCGTCATCCCTTCGGGCACGCTGCTCGACGAGCCGATGATCACGCAGATCGAGGCGATCGGCACACAGTCGTGCAAGATCCGCAGCCCGCTGGTCTGTGAAACCAAGATCGGCGTGTGCGGCAAGTGCTACGGGCGCGATCTCGCCCGCGGTACGCCGGTCAACATCGGTGAAGCGGTCGGCGTCATCGCCGCCCAGTCGATCGGTGAGCCGGGCACCCAGCTGACGATGCGGACCTTCCACATCGGCGGCGCGGCACAGCTCAACGAGCAGTCGAACCTTGAGGCGGTTGCCGACGGGACGATGGAATATCGCGACCTTCGCATCATCATGGATCAGCGCGGCCGCCGCGTCGTGCTGAGCCGTTCGGGCGAAATCGCGATCGTCGACATGGACGGCCGCGAGCGTGCGGTTCACCGCATCCCGTACGGCGCCTATGTGATGTACGACGATGGTCACATCGTTTCGAAGGGCGATCGTCTGGCCGAGTGGGACCCGTTCACCATGCCGGTGATCACGGAAAACCCCGGTATCGTGAAGTATGTCGATTTGATCGAGGGCAAGACCCTGGTCGAGCAGGCCGACGAAGCGACCGGTATCTCGCAGCGCGTGATAATCGAATATCGCGCCGCGACCAAGTCGAAGGAGGATCTGCGTCCGCGCCTGACCCTGCTCGACTCGGACTCGGGCGAAGCCGGCCGTTACATGCTCGCACCGGGCGCAACGCTCTCGGTCGAGGACGGCGCGCAGGTTTCCGGCGGCGACGTGCTGGCTCGTGTCAGCCGCGAAGCGGCCAAGACCCGCGACATCACCGGCGGTCTGCCGCGGGTGGCGGAGCTGTTCGAAGCCCGCAAGCCGAAGGAAAATGCGATCATCGCAAAGGTCTCGGGCCGTGTCGTGTTCGGCAAGGACTATAAGGCCAAGCGCAAGATCGGCATTCAGCCCGAGGATGGCGGCGAGGTCGTCGAATATCTGGTGCCCAAGTCGAAGGTGATCGACGTTCAGGAAGGCGACTACGTCAAGCGTGGCGACAATCTGATCGGCGGCAGCCCCGACCCGCACGACATTCTCGAAGTGCTCGGCATCGAGCCGCTGGCGGAATATCTCGTCTCGGAAATCCAGGAAGTTTATCGACTTCAGGGTGTGAAGATCAACGACAAGCACATCGAGGTGATCGTTCGCCAGATGCTGCAGAAGGTCGAGATCACCGATGGCGGCGATACCACGCTGCTTGCCGGCGAGCAGGTCGATCGCGACGAGATGGATGCGATCAACGACAAGCTCGACAAGAAGGAGCGTCGTGCAATCGGCAAGCCCGTCCTGCTCGGCATCACCAAGGCGTCGCTGCAGACCCGCAGCTTCATCTCGGCGGCGTCGTTCCAGGAGACCACCCGCGTCCTCACCGAGGCGGCGGTCCAGGGCAAGCAGGACACGCTGATCGGTCTCAAGGAGAACGTGATCGTCGGTCGTCTCATCCCCGCCGGTACCGGCGCGGGCATGAACCGTCTGCGCGTTGCGGCCTCCAGCCGTGACGCCGCCCTGCGCGTCCAGCAGCGTCGTCTGCAGGAAGTGCTGATCGCGCCGAATTCGGCGGCGGAAGAGCGTGCAGCCGAAAAGCTGCGCGACGTCGCCGACGATACGGGCAGCGATGCGCTTGCCGCGGTCACCACCAGCGGCACGGGCACCGATGCGGATGCGGGCGATTACCTGATCAAGGAATGATCGCTTAGCGCCCCAACGTCGGAAACACGCGTTGACAGAAAAAAGCCGCCGTCCGGAACATCCGGGCGGCGGCTTTTTCGTTATCTGGCTCATCCGGCTCGATAACGAAGGCCCGATATCCGAACGGATAGCGTCAGAAATGCAACAGCCTCGGCCAAATCCGAACCGATCGAGGCGCCATTCCCGGCGTTCGCTTGCCCCACGTTACAGACTCATTACGAAACGACTCGAACTCCGGGACACACGGAGTCGCAACGGGACGGATGCCTGCAATCAACGGGGGATATCCATGAAATCCAGTTCTGCGCATCGCTCGTCGCGCTATCGCCTTTCGACGACCCTCTCGCTGCTCGCCGTCGCGCTTGCGCTGCCTGCCGCCGCTCATGCCGCCGATACGCCCGCCGCCGACCCGATGCCCGCCCCGCAGGAAGAAGCCGCACCGGCACCTGCGGACGATTTGGATATCATCGTCACCGCCTCACGCCGCGCGGAATCGAGCAAGGACGTGCCGATCGCGGTGTCCGTCATCTCGGCCGAAAAACTCGACGTGCTCAATTCGAGCGGCCTCGACATACGCTTCCTGTCGGGCCGCACCCCCAGCCTGCTGATCGAATCCTCGTTCGGCCGCACCTTCCCGCGCTTTTATATCCGCGGTCTCGGCAACACCGATTTCGACCCGACCTCGGCGCAACCTGTGTCGGTCGTCTACGACGATGTCGCGCTCGAAAACCCGATGCTCAAATCCTTTCCGGTATTTGATCTCGCCAGCGTCGAAGTGCTGCGCGGCCCGCAAGGCACGCTGTTCGGCCGCAACACGCCAGCGGGCGTGGTCAAGCTCAACTCGGTCGCACCCAGCGATACCTTCAACGGTTATGCCAGCGCGTCATGGGCGACCTATAACAGCGTCAACGCGGAGGCTGCCGTCGGTGGTCCGATCGGCGGCGGCTTCAAGTTCCGCGTTTCCGGCCTGCTCCAGCGACGCGACGACTGGGTCACCAACACCGCGCCGGCCGGCCTCGCCGATCGCAAGCTCGAAGGGTATCGCGACCTCGCTGGCCGCGTTCAGATCGGTTATGACGACAGCGATTTCTCCTTCCTGCTCAACATCCATGCGCGTGACCTCGACGCGTCGCCACGCTCGTTCCGCGCCGGCGCATTCCGTCCCGGCAGCAATGATTTCAACACCGGTTTCGACATCGAACGCATCTCGCTCGACGGCCTTACCAGCCAGACGCTGAACGCCGTCGGCGCCAATCTGAAGCTCGGTTACAAATTCGGCGGCGCCGGCACGCTGCATTCGATCACCGCGTTCGAAAAAGTGAAGGTGCAGAGCACCGGCGATATCGACGGCGGCAGTTGCTACAGCTTCATTCCCGGCTGCACGCTCGGCACGATCAATGTCGGCGCTTTTCCGGTCAACACCGGCGGCACTACCAAGCCAAAGGAATTCAGCCAGGAGCTGCGTTTCGAAACCGAAGATTTCAACGGCCTGCGCGGACAGATCGGCGCATATTATTTCCATCAGAACCTGACCTATAACGAGGTCGCCTATGACGGCGCCGGCACGCTTACGCAGAACGTGCTGCACGATAACAAGAACGAGAATTTCGGGCTGTTCGCTTCGGCCGAATATGCCGCGACCGACGCCCTGACGCTGCGTGCCGGGGTGCGTTATTCGAAGGACAACAAGACCGATCTGGTGAGTGGTCTCGCCAGCTTCCCGGGCAAGCCTTTGCCGATCACGACCAAGGCCAAGGACGACAATGTGTCGTGGGACGTGAGCGCCAATTACAAGATCGACGAGACGGTCAGCCTCTATGCCCGCTTCGCCACCGGTTATCTCGGGCCCGTGATCTCCGACCGCGTCAATTTCGGCGACTTCCCCAGCACCGCGCCAAAGCAGACGACGATATCGGGTGAAGGCGGCATCAAGACGCAGTTCAGCGATCGCGTCCGCTTCGACCTGACCGGCTATTATTACCGTACCAAGGATTTCCTGGTCACCGCGGTCGGCGGCACTAACAATTCGGCGCAACCGCTGACGATCGACCGGGTCGTCGGCTACGGTCTGGAGGCCGAACTGAATGCCCGTCCGATCGATCCGCTGCTCCTGACCGCCGGCCTCAGCTACAATTTCACCGAAATGCGCGACCCCGTTCAGTCGGTCGCGGTGTGCGGCGGCGGCTGCACGGTCACCAACGCGCTCAACGGCGCCGGCCGCGCGATCCTCGACGGCAACGACCTGCCCCAGGCCCCGCGCTGGATCGCCAACTGGACGGCGCGCTACGGCATCCCGCTTGCCGATGGCAGCGAGATCTTCGCCTTCACCGACTGGGCCTATCGCAGCGAGGTCAATTACTTCCTCTACACCGCCAGGGAGTTCCGCGGAAAGTCGTCGCTCGAAGGCGGCCTGCGCGTCGGCTACAGGATGTCGAACGGTATCGAAGTCGCGGCGTTCACCCGCAACATCACCAACCAGATCCGTGCGGTCAGCGCGATCGACTTCAACAATCTCACCGCGATGGTCAACGAACCGCGAATCATCGGCGGCTCGGCAAAATTCAGCTTCTGATCGCGGCCCGACCTGCGAACCAGGAACAATCGCCGCCCGGAAATACCGGACGGCGGTTGTTCTTGGCGCTGATGATGTTGTGCCGGTCGGCGCGGCGACTATTTCCATCCCTTATGGGATCGGCCCACCGCCCTGTCCGGACCCAATTATTGCGCCGGAACCTTCACACCCCGAATCGGCTCTCTCAAGGCCGTCCGCCGCCACCCATCGCGCCATAGACCTGGCCCGTGGCATAGCTGCCGTCTTCCTCGGCCAGGCGCACATAAATGCCCGCCAGCTCGCCCGGCTGGCCTGGCCGCTCCAATGGTGTGTCGCCGCCGAACTGCTCAAGCTTCTCCATCGTCGCACCGCCGCTGACCTGCAGCGGCGTCCAGATCGGTCCCGGCGCGACACCGTTGACGCGGATGCCCTTGGGCGCCAGCTGCTTGGCGAGCGACCGGACATAGCTGGTCGTCGCCGCCTTGGTCTGGGCATAATCGTACAGGTCCTTGGACGGGTCGTTCGCCTGTTCCGACGTCGTGCCGATGATGCTGGAGCCTGGTGCGAGGTGCGGCAGCGCAGCCTTGATGATCCAGAACGGCGCGTAGATATTGGTCTTCATCGTCGCGTCGAAATCCTCGCTCGAAATATCCAGGATCGACGCGCGCGTCTGCTGGCGCGCGGCATTGCTGACCAGGATGTCGAGCCCGCCAAGCGCATCGACCGCGTCCGTGACCATCTGCACGCAGAACGCCTCGCTGCGCAGGTCGCCGGGCAGCGCGACACCCTTGCGGCCCGCTTGCTCGATCAGGTCGATCACTTCGCGGGCATCCGCCTCTTCATCCGGAAGATAGTTGATTGCGACATCGGCGCCTTCGCGCGCAAAGGCGATCGCCGCCGCTCGCCCCATGCCAGAATCGCCGCCCGTGATCAGCGCCCGGCGCCCCGCCAACCGGCCGGACCCCTTGTAGCTCGTCTCGCCATGATCGGGCCGCGGCTCCATCTTGCCTGCCAGCCCTGGCCAGGGTTGCTCCTGCCGCTTGAACGGCGGCTTGGGGTATTTGGATTTGGGGTCCTGTATCGTCATTGTAGTGGCTCCTTCGATCAGGTCGATCATCGGAACCCATTGGGAGGCGGTGTAGTTGCCGGCCGCGGCCCGCTTTCTGCCTGATTTACATCAAGTACCATTGAAAAGGCCGCCGTCCGCATCATCCGAACGACGGCCTTCCTGCTTTTAGCTGTCCGCGTGCCGGCCGGTTATTTCTTCGCGTCCGTCGCCTGCTCGTCCTTGTCCGCCTTCGGCTCCCAGAGCTTCAGACCCTTGGCCTTCTTGCTGAATTCCGCCTGATCCGACGGCGAGATATTGGCGCGCCCCGCCATGATGCCCATGCCGATCTTGCACTTCACGAAATAGGTCTCGTCGGGTTCGATCTCGAGATTGAGAACGTCCGTCTTCTCCCCCTCCGTGCGATAGGCATGCTTGCCCGGTTCAGCCATATGGACCCAATATTTGCCGGAGCCGAGCCGGGCGATCTGCTGTTCGGCCGATGGCGGATCTCGCGGGAGGCGGCAGGTTGGCGGTTTTCCTGACCCGGTTCGCCGGTTAAGGGTGACGGCCCTCCCCAGGATATTGTCCCATGCAGCTTTCCCGTCGCGCGCTTCTCCGATCCGGCGCCATAGTCGCCGGTCTCTCGCTCGCGCCGCGCGTCGCGCTTGCCCAATCCGATCGGATCGAAAGCCTGATCGGACGCATGACGCTGGCCGAGAAAGCGGGACAGTTGAGTTGCTTCAGCGACTTGCTGCGCGCGCCCGGCATCGTGTTCAATCCCGGGGCCGCATCGGGCAATACCGCTGAGCAGCTCGCCAATCTGCGCGCGGGCAAGTTCGGCATGCTGTTCAACGGGACCGGCGTCGCGGGCGCGCGGACCATGCAGCGTATGGCGCTGGAGGAAACCCGGCTCGGCATCCCGCTGATCTTCGCCGCCGATGTCATTCACGGTCTGCGCACGATTTTCCCGATCCCGCTGGCCGAGGCCGGATCGTTCGACCCCGATCTCGCCGAGCGCACCGCGCGCGGCGCGGCGCTTGAATCGACCGCGACCGGGATTCACTGGACCTTCGCGCC
Organism: Sphingomonas sp. So64.6b; assembly: GCF_014171475.1. Taxonomy (NCBI): domain Bacteria; kingdom Pseudomonadati; phylum Pseudomonadota; class Alphaproteobacteria; order Sphingomonadales; family Sphingomonadaceae; genus Sphingomonas; species Sphingomonas sp. So64.6b. The sequence goes on along the minus strand of NZ_CP048817.1, from coordinate 618,295 downwards.
AATGGTCGATGTCGCGCGCGACCAGCGCTGGGGCCGCGTCGCGGAAGGCTCGGGCGAGGACACGTGCCTTGGCCAGGCAATGGCCGCCGCACGCGTGCGCGGATTCCAGGGCACGGACTTGCGCGATCCGACGCGCATGCTTGCCTGCCCCAAGCATTTCGCCGCCTATGGCGCGGTCGCGGCGGGCATGGATTACAACAGCGTCGATATCTCGATGGAAATGCTGCGCGAAGTCCATCTCCCGCCCTTCCAGTCGAGCTTCGCGGCGGGCGCGCTGACCACCATGTCGGCGTTCAATGACATCAACGGCGTGCCCTCGACCGCCAATCGCTGGCTGCTGACCGATCTGTTGCGCGGCGAATGGGCGTTCAAGGGCCTGGTCGTATCGGACTGGACCGCGGACGAGGAACTGATCGCGCACGGTTATGCCGCCGATGGCCGCGACGCGGCGAAGAAAGCGTTCCTCGCCGGGGTCGACATGAGCATGTCGAGCAACCTGTACAACCTCCACTTGCCCGCTTTGGTCGAGGCGGGTGAAGTGCCGGTCGCCGCGGTCGATGCCTCGGTGCGCCGCGTCTTGCAGTTGAAGGATTCGATCGGCCTGTTCGACAATCCCTATCGTTCGATGAACGCAAAGGCCGAACGCACGCAGATCGCCAGTCCCGCCTTGCGCAAATTGTCGCGCGAGGCCGGCGCGAAGTCGATCGTGCTGCTCCGCAACGATGGCGCCCTGCTGCCGCTCAAGGCCAGTCCGGGCCGCATCGCACTGATCGGCCCATTCGGCGACGATCGCGACAATGTCGCCGGCGCCTGGGCGTTCATGGCCGACAAGACGATCGGGGTCGATCTCGCCACCGGCATCCGCGCCAAACTCGCCAACCCCAAGATGCTCGACGTGGTGAAGGGCAGCGACGTCGAAGCCGCCCTGCCCGGCGGGATCGACGCGGCGGTCGCGGCGGCGCGCGCGGCCGACGTGGTGCTGCTCGCGATCGGCGAGACTCAGGCCATGTCGGGCGAAGCGCAGTCGCGCGTCGCGATCGTCATCCCTCCTGCCCAGCAAGCGCTGGTCGAGGCGGTCGCGGCAACCGGCAAGCCGTTGATCATCCTGCTCCGCCACGGCCGCGCCTTGGCGCTATCCGGCGCGGTCAAAGACGCGCCGGCGATCGTCGCGACCTGGTTCCTTGGCAGCGAGATGGGCAATGCGGTCGCCGATGTCTTGTTCGGCACGGTCAACCCGTCCGCCAAGCTGCCGGTCAGCTTCCCGCGCGAAAGCGGCCAGGAGCCCTATTACTACAACCACAAGACCACCGGCCGCCCCGCCAGCGGCACGCCGAACGAGGAATATAAGGCGCGCTATCGCGAAACCACCAACGAGGCGCTCTACCCGTTCGGTCACGGCCTGAGCTACACCAGCTTCGCGCTATCGGCGCTGCAAATGCCCGCCACGGTTCCGGCAAGCGGCACGCTTACGGTCTCGGCGACGTTGACCAACAGCGGCAAGGTGTCGGGTACTGAAGTCGTCCAGCTCTACATCCACGACCGCGTCGCCAGCCGCACCCGGCCAGTGCGCGAACTCAAGCGCTTCGAACGCGTCACGCTTGCGCCGGGCGCGACGAAGCAGGTCCGCTTCGACCTGACCACGGCCGACCTGCAATTCTGGGCCGACGACAAATGGATCAGCGAACCGGGCGCATTCGATATCTGGATCGGCACCTCATCGGTCGGCGGATTGCAGGGTAGCGTCGCGCTGACCGCCTGAGCCTCACATCGCGACGATGCGCGTGCCCAGCCGCTCCGCCTCGCCTGCATCGTGCGTGACGAGCAGGACCGGCAGCTCGAGCACGTCGCGGATATGCTCGATCGCCAGCATGATCTCCTCTCGCCGCGCGCGGTCGAGCGAGGAGAGCGGCTCGTCGAGCAACAGGAAACGGGGCCGGCTAAGCAACGCCCGTCCGATCGCCACCCGGCGCGCCTCGCCGCCCGACAAGCTGCGCGGCCAGCGATCGAGCAACTGGTCGATACCGAGGAACGAGATTTCCCCCATATCAAGCGCCCTATCCCCCGCGCCATAAAGCAAATTCGCGCGCACCTTCAGATGCGGGAATAACCGCGCTTCCTGAAACACATAACCCGCCCGCCGTCGCTCCGGCGCGACATCGATCCCGGCAGCGGCATCGAACAGCGTCTCGCCACCAACCCGGATCAAACCGCGATCGGGCTGCAACAATCCCGCGACCATATTGAGCACGCTGGTCTTGCCCACACCCGATGGCCCGAACAGCACCGTGGCGCCCGCTCCCGCGGCAAGGCTCAGCGCGATATCGGTATCGCCGAGCCGCCGGGCGACCTCTATCTCAAAGGACATGCAGCCCCCTGCCCGCTCGCCGCGCAAGCAGTTCCGACGCGATCAGCGCGGCCAGCGACAGCGCCACCGAGATCGCCGACAGGCGCAGCACCATCGCATCGCCGTCCGGCTGCTGGAGCGCGGCATAGATCGCCAGCGGCAAGGTCTGGGTCTGCCCCGGCACGTTGGAGACGAACGTGATCGTCGCGCCGAACTCGCCGATCGAGCGCGCGAACCCAAGCACCGCGCCGGCCAGGATACCCGGCACCGACAACGGCAAGGTGATCGTCCGGAACACCCGCCAGCGTCCTGCCCCCAGCGTTCGCGCCGCCCCCTCCAGCCGCCGGTCGACCGCTTCGATCGATAGCCGCATCGCACGCACCATCAGCGGCATCGCCATCACCCCCGCCGCGATCGCCGCGCCGGTCCAGCGGAACAGCACCGACACGCCGAACCAGCTCTCCAGCCAGCCGCCGATCGGACCGCCCGGCGCGAACGCCAGTAACAATAGCCAGCCGGTAACCACCGGCGGCACGACCAACGGCAAATGGATCAACCCGTCGAGCACGATCTTGCCCGGAAAGGTCGCGCGCGCGAGAATCCAGGCGAGCGCAAAAGCGATCGGCAACGTCGCCAGCATCGCCACGCCGCCGACCTGTAACGACAGCACGACGATCGACCATTCTTCGGCGGTCAGCACGGCGACGCCCCACCAACTTCGTCACCCTGAACTTGTTTCAGGGTCCAGGCGCGGTCGTCTGCCACACGGACAATGTCTCTGGGACAGCTGACCGCGCCTGGATGCTGAAACAAGTTCAGCATGACGAATCTCTTGAGGCAACCAACCCCCATCAACGCGGCAAAAACCCGAACCGCGCAAAAATCGCCTTACCCTCTCGCGAAATCAGGAACCGCCGAAACCCCTCCGCCTCCGGGTTCGTCGACCCTTTCAACCGCACCACCGGATAGGTAATCGCCGGATGGCTCCCGACCGGGAAAACCCCCGCCACGCGAACCTTGGCCGAAGCCCGCGCATCGGTCGCATAGACGATCCCGAACGGCGCCGCCCCGCGTTCGACCAGCAGGAGCGCGGCGCGGACATTCTCCGCCCGCACCACCTTGGGCGCCAGCACCGGCCACACGCCAAGCCGGGTCAGCGCCGCCTGTCCATAACGCCCCGCCGGCACCGAAGCCGGATCGGCCATCGCCAGCCGCCCTGCCCCGATCGCCGCGACGATGCGCCGCCCGTTGCGCATATCCACCGTCACCGCATTGCTCGCCGCCGTGACCAGCACCAGCCGGTTGCCGAGGAACGACGCTCGCGTGCCGGGCACGATCAGGCCCTGTTTCGCCAGCGCATCCATCCATTCCTCATCGGCCGAAATGAACAGGTCGGCCCCATCACTCGAACCCGCACCGGCCATCACCTGCCGCGCCAGCGCCGAGGACGCGGCAAAAGATACGACCGGCCTGGGATGCCCCTTGCGCGCCCAGGCATCGGCCGCGGCGCTGAGCGATTCCTGCAGGCTCGCCGCCGCCAGCACCAGCGGTGCGGCGGGCGGCGTTGCTGCCGTGGCCGGCGCCGCGCTGCCGACAAGCAACAGCATCAGACATAGCATCGTTCGGAACATGGTCGGCCTCGTGCTGGCGATCGATCGCTATGGCCTAATGCTATCGCACCCAGGCGTCAGCAGTTAGTTTCGATATGCGACACGTGCCGCACGATCCCGGGAACGACGCTATCGCGAGGCGTCTATCGTCAGGTCCGTGAACAGGAATTCGCCGGTCGAACACACGATCCGCACAACCGGCTCGGTCGCTTTCAGGGGAAAGTTCTTGGTTTCGGGACCGAGTTTCACGGAAACCTCGCTGCCGTCATAGGATATCGTGAACGGCTGGACGGTCCCAGGCTTCGTCATGAGCGACATCGGCAGCAGCTCGTCGTCCTTGCCGCCGAAATTATAGCTCAGCATCTGGATTGCCGGTGCGCCGGACGCGGTCTTTTTGGCATCTGCCGGCAGGGCAGCGAGAGAAAAACCCGCGAAGACAGGCGACGACTGTCCCGGCGCGGCGGACGGAGCGATCTGGATGCGCGCGAGCGGCACATAGGTCTTGCTCGCAGCAAGCGTACGCAATTGAACATTGCCGGAGACGGTGAACGGAACGCCAGGCGTGGGCAGGTTCAATTCGGAGAAATGATCGGCGGCTGTGTCGCAGTCATAGGTAATGCCTTTTGCCACAGCGACCGCGGGAAGCGCGAACAGGGCGAGTCCGGCAGCCAGGCAGTAAGTCAACTTCATCATCGATTCCCCATGTCGATCGCGCCGGGCGTCGCGGCGATAAGTCAGTCCTCACCCAAGCCCAATGAGCACGCGCGAACCACTGTCGCAAGTAGCCGACCTTGAAATGGCTTAATGTCCGCCACTGGTTCATCGCCAGCCTGGCCGATGAAAACTCGGTACGGGCCAACCGACCACACGACCGAATCAACACAGATTCTTGCGCACATCGCCTTCTCCCCGCTGGCGCCCGGCCCGCCAACCAATTATCGCCGTCCGCGAAACAGGGGGATACGGATGATCGTCGGAATCGATCTTGGCACGACCAACAGCGCGATCGGCATATGGCGCAATGGACAGGCGGAACTGATCCCCAACGCGATCGGCGATCTGCTCACGCCCTCGGCGGTCGCGATCGACGATAGCGGCGCGGTGATCATCGGCATGGCCGCGCGCGACCGGCAATCGACTCATCCCGCCGCGACCGTCACCGCCTTCAAGCGCTGGATGGGCACGCGCCAGACGGTCAAGCTCGGCGGCAAGACCTTCAACGCCGAGGACCTCTCGGCAATTATGCTGGCAAGCCTGAAGGCCGATGCCGAGGCGTTCCTCGGCGAGCCCGTGACCAGCGCGGTGATCACCGTGCCGGCCTATTTCAACGACCGCCAGCGCAAGGCGACACGCCGCGCAGGCGAACTCGCCGGCCTGACCGTCGAACGGCTGATCAACGAACCGACCGCCGCCGCGCTGGCCTATGGCATCCAGAGCCGCGAGGAGAAGGAGCCGTTCCTGGTCTTCGATCTGGGCGGCGGCACGTTCGACGTGTCGATCGTCGAGATCTTCGACGGCGTGATCGAGGTGCGCGCCTCGGCCGGCGACAACCGGCTCGGCGGCGAGGATTTCAACGATACGATCATCGAGATCGCCCGCCCTCGCATCGACCCGGAAGGGCGGCTGAGCGAAGTCGATCCGATGGTACTGCACGAATTGCTGCGTGCCGCCGCCGAACGCTGCCGTCGCGGCTTGAGCGACGAGGAGGAGGCGAGCTTCACCGTCACCTCGGGCGACCGCCAGTTCACCACCAATGTCACGGCGAGCGAATTCGAAACTCAGGCCGCGCCGTTGCTCGCGCGGCTGCGCGACCCCGTGCTGCGCTCGCTGCGCGACAGCGACATCCGGGTCGAAAGCTTGAGCGAAGTCATCCTGGTCGGCGGCGGCACACGCATGCCGGTCGTGCGCAAGACGATCACGCGCATGTTCGGCCGCTTCCCCAATGCCGCGGTCCATCCCGATCACGCGGTCGCGCTCGGCGCCGCGGTGCAGGGTGGCCTCAAGTCGCGCGATGCCGATCTCGAGGAAATCCGCCTGACCGATGTCTGCCCGTTCACGCTCGGCGTCGACAACAGCGCGTCGGACGGGCGCGGCGGATTCCGCCACGGCCTGTTCTCGCCGATCATCGAACGCAACACGCCGATCCCGGCAAGCCGCGTCAGCTATTATTCGACGCTGATCGACAATCAGCGCAACATCGAATTCGGCATCTATCAGGGCGAAGCGCGCGAGGTGCAGGGCAACGTCAAGCTCGGTGCGATCAAGGTCCCCGTGCCGCCCGCGCGCGCCGGCGAAGTCCATGTCGAATGCCGCTTCAGCTACGACACCAGCGGTTTGCTTGAGGTCGATGTGCACGTCCCCGCGTCCGGGCTGGTGCGCAACCTGGTGCTGATGGACGACGAGGATGCGCCCGACGCGAAAGAAGTCGAGGCACGGCGCAAGGTGCTCGCCGCGCTCAAGCGCCATCCGCGCGAGGACAGCCACAACATGGCGGTGCTCGCCCGCGCCGCACGATGCTATGAATCCTTCATCGGCGAACGCCGCGATATGGTCGGCCACTGGACCGCGCAGTTCGAAACCGCGCTCGACGGACAGGATCCGAAGATCATCGCAGCAGCGCGCGCGCAATTCGAGGAAGCGCTCAACCAGCTCGAGGGCGACCGCTATCTATGAGCCGGCTTTACGGCATTTGGCGCACACTCGGCATCGCCAAAACCAGCGAGACCGCTGCGATCCGCTCGGCCTATGCGCGGGCGCTGAAATCGTTCGAGGTCGATGATGATCCGGCGCGCTTCGAAACGCTGCGCAATGCGCGCGACCAGGCGCTCGCCTATGCGCGCAACCCGCCGCAAGAACACGCGGACGACGATGACGAAAGCGATGATGAGGCGCCCGCGACGTTCGGCATGGAATTGCCGATCTCGGTGCCGGTGGGACTATTCACACCTGTCCTGACCGAATCCGATCTGCCGCCGGAAAACCTGGTTTCGGTGACGCCCGACCCGGCGGGCGATAGCTATCGGCAGGCACCCGATCCCGCCCCGACCGGCGAAGAAGTCAGCCTCCCGCCGGTCGATGCCGGGCTGACCACGCCAGTGCTCGACCTGCCCGCGGATACCGCTTCGCTGCTCGCCGTCGGCAACGAAACCGCATCGTTCATCGCCGACATGGACCGTCGCTACGATGCCGTGTTGGCGATCCTGTTTCCGCCCGGCGGCCATCCGGAGCCAATGCTCTCCGGGCAGCAACTGACCGCCCTGCGCGACCATGTGTCGACCCTGCTCGCCGATCCGCGGATGGAACAGATCGCCTTTCGTGAAGAAGCTGACCGCTGGTTCGCCAATGTGTTTGCCCAGGCCATCCCTTTTTCCGATTCGTTGCTTGATCAGGTCGCGGCGGCGTTCGGCTGGATGAAACATCGCGGACGGATCGATCAGCCGCCGGCGGTCGCGGCAATCGTCGCGCGTTGCGAATCGCTGGCGTTCGTCGAACAGGTCCGCAAGCCCGGTCATCCGCTCAACCGCGCGTGGCGCGAACTGACACGGCCCGCGCAGGAGGGGTCGCGCAAGACGTTCGGCGTCAGCAACGGCAAGGTTCATCAGCTTCTCGCCCGTATCCGGCAGGACCATCCCGACCTGGAAGACAGGCTCGACTGGTATCGCGTGTCGCTATGGGACAAGCCGCGGGTCAGCGACCTGGCGGGCAACTGGCGTCCCTGGGCGATCGGCATTTTCTTCGTCCTGTTCCTGCTCAATGCGCTTGGCAGGATTCCCGATGACCGGCGATCCGGTGCGCCGATCCCGGTGACATTTTCCACCACCGCCCCGATGATCGATCCGTTGATCGACCTGGATACTGATCTGGACGCGATCCTCACTCGGTTGGGCGGTTCCGCACTGACCATGAAGGCGATCCAGCAGCACAACCCGAAACTGCACGATCAGCTCGCAAGCAATTGGCGGCTTGCGCAGGAGAACCGGAATTCGCGCTTTGTTTTCGCCAGGGATACGCGCGCCTTGCTGATCGACCGTTATGTCAACGGCATGCGCCGCGCCGGTTATGACCTGCTCGCCGACGACCGGCGGCTATGGCTCGAAAAGGCCAAGGGTATGCGCGGGCATGGCTATGAAGCGTGCGACAATTTCTTCAAGGACGGCGATATTCCTCAGGCCTGGCAATCCCCGACACTGGTCGATCGCCAGACCGATTTGATCGGCCGCGCCCTGCTCGAAACCAACGGCGATCCGATGCCCAAAGCGCAGGGCGGCAAGTTCAGCGTTGCCGGATCGGTGATCGACGCCGCGAGCAAGCGTGCCGGTCTGCCGCGCGACCTGTTCGTCAAATCGATGAATGACGGCGGCACGCCGAAAAGCCGTTGCGCGGCGCGCATCGCACTGATCGAAACCGTGCTGACGCTGCCGCCGAAACAGGCATTGCCGCTGCTGCGCAATATCTAGGATTGCACACCGCGATAACGCCGCTGCGGCGACCAAAAACTGGTGCAATTGGCGACCTGTTGGCGCGTCAGGACAGGCCGCTAACGCCGGCCATCATTCTAACGTATTGAAATTACGCCATTCATGTGTATGGCACGACTAATGCACCTGTCGCCCCGCAGCGCACCGATCGATGGTGCGCACATCGCAGGGAGATACGCATGTTCATCGTCAACTCTTCACTCGCCCCCGCCCTCATCCTCGCCGCCGCGGCAGGCCTGATCGTACCGGCCATGGCGAGCGCCCAGCACGCCGCCGATCCCGGCAAGACGCGCGTCATCGTCTCGACCGAAAGCAATGCGTCGGGTCCGCGCAGGGTCTGCCTCACCCCATATGCTAGGGGCGAAGCGGTGATCGCTGGATCGTTTCTCCGGCGCACCTGTCTGTCGAAACAGCAATGGGCGCTACGCGGATACCGGGTTGTGGAGAGCTGAGGCGACGCGGCAACGCGCCATCGACTGCCACGGCTGATCCGGCCGCTGAATCACCGGCGGCGACGGATGACGCGCTTGTCATCCGAGCGTCATCCGCACTTCATTGCGGTGGCGTCATTGCTATCCGATGATGCCCTGTGTCCCGCGCCCGTGACCGCGCGCCGGTCATTGCCGTTCCGCGCGGATTGTGGGGACACGGATTGTGGGGACACAATACTTATCTTGCAGCCGCCAAGGTCGAAGGCACGTTAAAAGCAATTACCAATTTGATAATTAAAGACTTTCTACGCGGCAACCTGCTCGATACTGCCGGCGACCGCACGCCAAGATTATGCAACAACCGGTGTCCCATATCTCCCCTCGCCCTTCATCGAGCGGCTCGATTCAAACGCAATGCGCGCCGCGTTATCTGGGCAGCATGGAAACCCGCCCCTCGACCTTCAAACCCGCCTACATCCGCCAAGCCCGCGAGCTTTACGCCCAGGGCCTGACCGATCGCGAACTCGCCGCCGTGTTCGGCGTCTGTCGCACAACCATCTTCCGCTGGCGCGCCGCTTACCCGGAGTTTGCCGAGGCGACGAAGCTCGGCAAGGAGGTTGCCGATGATCGCGTCGAGCGGGCGCTGTACGAGCGCGCGATCGGTTATGAAGAGGAAGCGGTCCGCATCTATCATCCGGCGGACGCCGAGGAGCCGGTGATCGTGCGCTACAAGCGCGAGGTGCGTGCCGATACCACCGCCGCGCTGCAATGGCTGCGCGCCCGCCCCGGCATCTGGGCTCGCCCCATGCCGCCGCCTGAGGAGGAGAAAAATATCGCCGAGGAAATCCGCAAGGCAATGGAGCGGGTCGACAGAATCGCAGGGTCGCGACTTCGTCAAGCACCGCACCATCAAGCGCGGGAATAGCCGCGCCATGGACACCTCTTCCACGGACTCGTTCGCCGCGCAGATGCCCGACTTCAGGCATAACCCGCTCGGCCATGCCGCCTTCGCCTACCCCTGGGGCGAAGGCACGCTGAAGGGCGTCACTGGCCCACGCGAATGGCAGTGCGAGGTGATGGAAGCGATCGGGGAACACCTTCAAAACCCCGCGACCCAATTCACCCCCTGCCGCATCGCCCGCGCGTCAGGCCATGGCATCGGCAAGTCGGCGCTGATCGCGATGCTGATCAAATGGGGTCTCGATACCGGCGTCGACACGCGCATCGTGGTCACCGCCAACACCGAGAACCAGCTCCTCACCAAGACAGCGCCCGAGCTCGCCAAATGGTCCAATCTCTCACTTACCCGCGACTGGTTCCGGGTCGGCGCAACGGCTTTGGTCTCGACCAGCCCCGGCCATGACAAAAGCTGGCGCGCCGACCTCGTCACCTGGAGCCTGACCAATACCGAGGCGTTTGCCGGCCTCCACAATCAGGGCAAACGCCTGATCCTCGTGTTCGACGAGGCCAGCGGCATCCCGGCAAAGGTGTGGGAGGTCGCCCTCGGTGCGCTGACCGATGAGCAGACCGAGATCATCTTCCTCGCTTTCGGCAACCCGACCAGCAATTCAGGGCCTTTCCGCGAATGCTTCGGCGCGCACCGTCATCTGTGGAACACAGCGCAAATCGACAGCCGCACCGTCGAGGGCACCAACAAAGCCTATCTCGACGAACTGATCGAGACTTATGGCGTCGACAGCGACATCGTGAAGGTCCGTGTCCGCGGCCAGTTCCCATCCGCGTCATCGATGCAGTTCATCGCCAGCGATCTGGTCGACGCGGCGCGCGTGCGCGATTTCCACAATCTGCCGACCGACCCGATCATCTTCGGGCTCGATTGCGCGCGCTTCGGCGACGATCATTCGACGCTCGCGATCCGCTGTGGCCGCGACGCGCGCAGCCGCCCGTGGAAGCGCTGGTACAAGACCGATGCGATGACGCTGGCCGGTGATGTCGCGTTGCAGGCCCAGATCCATCGCCCCGATGCGATCTTCGTCGATGCCGGCAGTGTCGGCGCCGCAGTGGTCGATCGCCTGCGCCAGCTCGGTGTCGAAAATGTCCATGAAGTCTGGTTCGGCGGCAAAGGTGGTGACGCCACCTGGTCGGGCAGCATGCGCGTCAAGACCGCCAACAAGCGCGCAGAGATGTGGACCAATATGCGCGGCTGGCTGGAAAACGGCGCGATCCCCGACGATGATGCACTGGCGACCGACCTGACCGGCGTCGAATACGGTTATGCCAACGACGCCGAGATCCTGCTTGAGAAGAAGGAGCATATGAAGGCCCGTGGCCTTGCCTCACCCGACGATGCCGACGCCCTCGCCCTCACCTTCGCCGCACCGGTCATGCCCCGCGACACGCTCTACTGGCCCAGCGCCCCCCAACCGCGTCAGCGCCCCCTCACCGAGGAAGAGGAATGCGAACGCCTGTACAAGGATCTCAGAGACGACGGGCAAACCTAAATTCCTCCCCCGCAGGGGGAGGGGGACCGCGCGCTTCTTCAGCGCGTGGTGGAGGGGGCCCGCCACAAGCGTTACGCTGCTTGGCACGCCCCCTCCACCATTTGCTGAAGAAGCAAATGGTCCCCAGTGTTGGGTCGATCGTGCCCCCGGCACGATCTTGGACTGCCGGGGGCAGTCCAACCCAACACTCCCAATGGGCGAGGAGTTAAATGACCGCGCCGCAATATCTCCGCGTCTCCGCGTCTCCGCGGCTCCGCGCGAACCCATCTCACCTGGCCACACGCCATCCACTCAAGATGGCGCGTGCCCCGGCAAGCATGAGCTCAGCCATCATCCCCCATGCGCAGCGCGGCGATGAACGCCTCTTGCGGAATGCTCACCGAGCCATATTCGCGCATCCGCTTCTTGCCCTCTTTCTGCTTGTCGAGCAGCTTCTTCTTGCGGCTGATATCGCCGCCATAGCATTTCGCCGTCACGTCCTTGCGCATCGCCGCGATCGTCTCGCGCGCGATCACCTTGCCGCCGATCGCGGCCTGGATCGGGATCTTGAACAAATGCCGCGGGATCAAATCCTTCAACCGCTCGCACATGCCGCGCCCGCGCGCTTCGGCGGTGCCGCGGTGAACGATCATGCTCAGCGCATCGACCGGCTCGCCATTGACCAGGATGCCCATCTTGACCAGATCGCCCTCGCGATAGCCGATCTGATGATAATCGAAGCTCGCATAACCTCTGGAGATGCTCTTCAGCCGGTCGTAGAAGTCGAACACCACTTCGTTGAGCGGCAATTCGTACGTCACCTGCGCGCGGCCCGCGACATAGGTCAAATTCTTCTGGATCCCGCGCCGGTCCTGGCACAGCTTCAGGATCGGGCCGAGATATTCGTCCGGGCAATAAATCACCGCCTCGATCCACGGCTCGGCGATCGTCGCGATCTTGTTCGGCTCGGGCATGTCGGCCGGATTGTGCAGCTCGATATGGCCCTGCCCGTGAGTCAGCTCGATCTGATAGACCACCGACGGCGCGGTGGTGATCAGGTCGAGATCGTACTCGCGCGTCAGCCGCTCCTGGATGATCTCCAGATGCAACAGGCCGAGGAACCCGCAGCGGAAACCGAAGCCCAATGCCGCGCTCGACTCCATCTCGAAAGTGAAGCTCGCATCGTTGAGCCTGAGCTTGCCGATCGATTCACGCAGCTTCTCGAAATCCGCCGCATCGACCGGAAACAGGCCGCAGAACACCACTGGCTGAACCAGCTTGAAGCCGGGCAAGGCTTCGGCCGCCGGGCGCTTGGCATCAGTGATCGTGTCGCCGACCGCGGTCTGCGCCACTTCCTTGATCTGCGCGGTGATGAAGCCGATCTCGCCCACGCCAAGATCGGTAAGCTGTTCGATCTTCGGCCGGAAACAGCCGACCCGGTCGACCAGATGCGTCGTGCCGGTCGCCATGAACTTGATCTGCTGGCCCTTTTTCAAGGTGCCGGCCATCACGCGCACCAGGATGACGACGCCGAGATACGGGTCGTACCAGCTGTCGACCAGCATCGCCTTCAACGGCGCATCGGCATCGCCCTTGGGCGGCGGGATGCGCGTGACGATCGCCTCGAGTACTTCGGCGATGCCGATGCCCGATTTGGCGCTGGTCAGCACCGCGTTCGACGCGTCGAGCCCGATCACTTCCTCGATCTCGGCCCGGACCTTTTCCGGGTCGGCGGCGGGCAAATCGATCTTGTTGATCACCGGCACGATCTCATGATCATGCTCGATCGACTGATAGACATTGGCCAATGTCTGCGCCTCGACGCCCTGCGCCGCATCGACCACCAGCAACGCGCCCTCGCACGCGGCCAGGCTGCGCGAGACTTCATAGGCGAAGTCGACATGCCCCGGCGTGTCCATCAGGTTCAGCGTATAGGTCTCGCCGTCCTTCGCGGTGTAGCTCAGGCGCACGGTCTGCGCCTTGATCGTGATGCCGCGCTCCTTCTCGATATCCATGTTATCGAGCACCTGTTCGGACATCTCGCGCGCGGTCAGCCCGCCGGTAAGCTGGATCAGCCGGTCGGCCAGGGTCGATTTGCCATGGTCGATATGGGCGATGATCGAAAAATTGCGGATCTTGTCGAGCGGGGTCACTGTTTTCTCTGGATGGCGTGGCAGCTATTGGCTTGCCATAGCATCGCGCGGTCACATGGCAACCAAGAGGCAATTGCGGTTTTCCGCCAATGATGCGACGAGCTATCCAAGGGCGCGAATCATTTTTTTGTCAAAAGGGGATGCCAGATGGCTGGAAAGACAATGCTCGCCGGGGCAGCGATGCTGCTGATTACAACGACACCGGCACTTGCCGGTAAGGAACCGAAACAGGCCAAGGCCTCGAATGGCCAGCGGCTGCAACAGGCAGCGATGAGCGACGTGCCGCGCTGCTCGCGCAAACATGGCACGGTATCGATCGCCGATGGTGACGATCCCTCGGGCTGGACGCAGAACAGTCTGGCCCCGCCGCAGAAACTGCTGCGCGTGCTGGTGCAGCGTTCGGGTTGCTTCAACATCGTCGATCGCGGCACCGGCCTGAACGCCGCGACGCGCGAACGCGACATCGGCGCAGGGCTCGGCCTGCAGCGCCAGTCGAATGTCGGCCAGGGTCAGATCAAGGCGGCGGACTATGTCCTCGTCGCTGAAATCCAGGGCGCGAACAGCAATGTCAGCGGCAACGGCGCGGCCGGCGCGGCGGGCGCACTGCTCGGCGGCCCGATCGGCGGTCTGCTCGGCGGCATCAAGTCGCGCAAGATGGAGGCCAACACGGTCCTGTCGCTGACCAATGTCCGCACCACTGAAACGATCGCGGTCGAGGACGGTTATGCCGCGAAGCGCGACACCAGCTTTGCGGTCGGTGGCGTGTTCGGCGGCGGTGGCGTCGGCGTTGGCGGGATCGGCGGCGGTTACGAAAGCACCGATATCGGCCGCATCGTGACGCTGTCGTTCATCCAGGCCTATACCAAGATGGTGACCAGCCTGGGGTACATCACCCCCGGCGACGAGGGCACTGCGCAGGCCGCGCCCAAAAAGACCTTCACCGCGCAAGGCCCGGTCGCGATGCGCCGCGCCGCCAACCCCAAGGGCGCGATCATCCGCACCTTGCCGGTCGGCTCGATCGTCTATCCCACCGGCCAGCAGAACGGCCTGTGGTGGGAAGTCGCGGACGAAAACGACAATGTCGGGTGGGTCATGAACACCAAGCTGGCGCCGTCGCTGTAACCTAAATCCTCCCCGTTACCGGGGAGGATCAAAAATACGGCGCGGCGTTGATTCAACGCCGCGCCGTTTTCGTGTCTGACGACAATCGAAAACGCGAAGCATGGGATAGCGGTTCGTCGTCTCCGGTCGTAGCGTAACGCGTTCCCGCCTGTCCGGAGTCGTAAGCCCATGAAATCGATCGCCACCGCCCTCGCCCTCGCCGCCGCGACCATCGCCCTGCCCGCTTCCGCGGCTTTGCCGGTCGGCGCCCAGGCGCCGGTCTTCACCACCAAGGCCGCGCTTGGCGGCAAGCCGTTCGATTTCGCCCTGGCCAGGGCGCTGAAAAAGGGTCCGGTGGTGATCTATTTCTTCCCCGCCGCCTTCACGCAGGGGTGCACGATCGAAACGCATGAATTCGCCGAAGCCGCCGCTGAATTCCACAGGAACGGCGCGACGCTGATCGGCCTGTCCGCCGACCCGATCGACAAGCTCGCCAAATTCTCGGTCGAGGCGTGCCGCAACAAATTTCCGGTCGGCGTCGCCAGCGCCACGACGATCGCCGGCTATGACGTGCCGCTCAAGGCCGGCGCAACGATGACCAACCGCACCTCCTATGTCATCGCGCCCGACGGCAAGGTGCTCTTCACTTTGTCGCAGATGAACCCCGCCGGACACGTCCAGGGCACGCTCGACGCGGTCAAGGCATGGAAAGCACGCAAACGCTAAGCGCCTCTTACTCCCCTCCCTGCAAGGGAGGGGCTGGGGGTGGGTCAGCGGCGGACGGGGCTCGAAGCCCCGTTCGGCGCTACGCACCGAGCGATGCGCTGCGCGATCGCACCCTCCCCCGACCTCCCATAAAGGGAGGGGAGTAAGAAAAGAGGAAGGAAGGAAGGAAGGAAGGAAGGAAGGAAGGAAGGAATAAATAAGGGAGAGCAAGAACACCCTAAACCAACCCCGCCGCCTCGATCGCGGCAAGCGCGCTGGCGAAGCGTTCCTCACCCTCGCCCCGCACCAGCGCCCAGCGCACCCCACGCCGTTCGAGCTCGGCCCGTGACAAGTCGAAGAAACGCTGCCGCTCCGCCACCGACCCGAACATGCGCGTGCCGTCCTCGATCCAGGGCAAGTCGATATCGAACAGCAGATAAAGATCGGCCGTCCCGGTCCACGCATCGAACCAGGGATCGCGATATCCGAACAGCATGTCCGCCCATACCGCGGTCATCAGCGGATCGGTGTCGAGGATCAGCAAATCGATGCCGTTCATCGCGCGCGTCAGCCGGTCATGCGTCTGCGCGATCGTGACCAGGTCGGCCATGGTGAAATCCACGCCGTGCGCCTCCGCGAAGGTGCGACCATATTCATCGACCACCGCGCCCGACAAATGCCGCGCGAGACGCGGGGCGAGCGTCGACTTGCCCGTGCTCTCCGGTCCGTGAAGACAGATGGTGCGGGTCATATCCCAGCCTTATCTGGACCGCTCCGTTCGGCACGACGCCAGTCGCGCAGGCCCCAGATCGAAACCGCCAGCAACACCACATACAGCGCACAGGTGACCCACAGATCCTTCAGCGCGTACATGCCGATCGCGATCAGATCGACCGCGATCCACAACAGCCAATTCTCGATTTTCTGCCGCGACAACAGGATTTGCGCGGCGATGCTGGCCATCGCGACGCCGGCATCGAGCCAGGGCAAGGCCGCGTCGGTGAAGCGGTGCATCAACCAGCCCCAGCCCGCCGTCGCCGCAGCGATTCCGCCAAGCCAGAGCCACCGATCCGCCGGTTTCATTCGCTCGACCCGGATCTCTCCCTCGCGCGCAACCGAGTGCGACCAGTGCCGCCAGCCATAAAGATTGATCACCAGGAAAAAACCCTGCAGCAGCGCATCGCTGTACAGCTTCGCGTGGAAGAAAATCCACGCGAAGAGCAGCACGCCCATGATCGCGAACGCATAGTTCCAGATGCTGCGGCGGGCGACCAGCACGACGTTGATGACAATGAGGAGAGAGGCGATCGCCTCGAGTCCGGACATGGCCGTGCCGATAGTGCGATGTGGACGCGCCGTCGAGGTGTGCAGTCTTCCCCTCTCCCACAAGGGATTCCTCTGCGAACCAAGTCCGGCTTGTTAATTTGTCAGATGGAGGTTGGTTGCGCGCAGCGTCTGGGAGGTGATTTTGCTGATAAGCCCCGAACGTCAGCGCCAAACCCGATCGAAGCGTTTGCCCAAACCAGTCAGCAATTCATATTGCGACATCCCCGACAGCGCCGCCGCCTCAGGCAATGCATAATCGAGCGACAGCCAGTCGCCTTCACCGAGTTCCGGCGCACCCGATACGTCGACGGCGATAAGATCCATCGACACGCGACCAAGCAGCGGCAACCGCCGTCCTTCGAACAGCGCCGCGCCCTTGTCCGAGAAACCACGGAAATAACCATCGGCATAACCGAGATTGAGGATCGCGACCTCGATCTCGGCCGGTGCGGTGAAGATCGCGTTGTAGCCGATCATACCGCCCGCGGGGACGGTGCGGCGCTGAAGGATTTGCGCCTCGGGTGTCACGACCTGGCGGACGACGCCGTTGAATTCGGGCCGCGGGACACCTCCATAGAGCGCGAGACCGGGGCGGGTCAGGTCGAACGCATAATCGGAACCGAGCCCGATCCCGGCGGAGTTCGCCAGGCTCAGCCGCTTCGCCTGCGTCCGTCCGGCAAGTGCGGCAAAGGTGGCGCGCTGGCGCTCGTTCATCGCGTCGTCCTCATCGGCGCAGGCGAGATGACTCATCAGCGTCTCGACCTGTACGCCATCGAGCAGACCGCTCGTCACATCATCGACCGACAGGCCGAGCCGGTTCATGCCGGTATCGACCATCACGTCGCACGGACCGCCGCCCGCCTGTTTCCAGCGCACGACCTGGTTTGCGGTGTTGAGCACCGGGCGGGCTCCCCCTGCCGCGGCAAGCATCATATCCGCATCGCGAACACCGTGCAGAACCGAGACCTGCACGCCCAAGGCAGCGATGGCGTTTGCTTCGGCCCAGTTGGCGACAAAGAAATCGCGACACCCGGCAGCGGCGAGCCGCTTCACCACCTCGACCGCACCCAGCCCATAGCCGTCCGCCTTGATCGCAGCGCCGCATGCCGCGCCACCGCTCATGGCGGAAAGTGCGCGCCAGTTACCGACAAGGGCAGCACCATCGAGGTTTAACCGTAAGGGGGCATAGGTCATGCGTTTGCGGTTAGCGTCGCTTGCGCAGGCGCGCTAGTCGGCGCTCGCCATACCCGGCCTGGTTTCTGACAAACCCCACACAGTAACGACCAAGGCCATGGCGACCACGGCCATTGTGTACCACAGCCCCGCATAGGGGTCGCCGGTGCGCGCGACGATGAACTGGCTGATAAAGGGCAGGAAACCACCGAAATAGCCGGTGCCGAGATGATAGGGAATCGACATCGAGCTGTAGCGAATACGCGGCGGAAACATCTCCGACAGCAACGCCGCGACCGGGCCATAGGTGACCCCCGACAGCGCGCCGAGGATGAGGATCGCGAACAGGATGACGGCGATGTTGAACGGCGACGGTACGACCTTGTCGAGATTATACCCCGCATCCGCCAGCGCCTTGTCGAGGCCCGCCGGGCTGGTGTCGGGAATCGGGTTGCCGCCGATCATTACCACCGTCACCGGGCTGTGCGCCTTGGTATATTGCACGCCCTTTTTCGAGAAATAGTCGAGCAGGATGCCGCACTGGTCGGTCTGTTTCGGCGCGAACGGGCTGTACGAACAGACCGGACCGGAAACGACCACCGGCGCGCGCTTTGCGGCACGCGCGAGCTCGGGATTGGCGGCGCTGCCGATCGTCCAGAAGATCGGGAAAAGCAGGACCAGGGTCAGCGCATAGCCGATCACGATCGGCGCCTTGCGTCCGACCCGGTCGGAAAGCTTGCCGAACAGGATGAACCAGAACAGCCCCATGCAGCAGCCCGCGCCGACGATCAGCTGCGCGGTGGTTTCCTGGACGCGCATCGTCGTTTGCAGGAACGACAGGACGCTGAACATCGCGGTGTACCAGATCACCGTCAGCCCCGCGGCGATGCCGAACAGCGCGACGAACAGGCGCTTGAGATTGCCGGGATAAGTAAAGCTCTCGACGAACGGATTCTTGGCCATTTCGCCCTCGGCCTTCATCTTCTTGAAGACCGGGCTTTCCGACAATTTGAGACGCATCCACAGCGACACGGCAAGCAGCAGGAGCGAGAAGAGGAACGGAAAACGCCAGCCCCAGCTGTCCCAGGCTTCGGTCGACAGCGCCGATTTGGTGCCAAGCACGACGACCAGGCTGAGGATGAATCCACCGACCACGCTGGCCTGGATGAAGCTGGTATAATAGCCCGATTTGCCCTTCGGCGAATGCTCCGCGACATAGATTGCCGCACCGCCATATTCGCCGCCGAGCGCAAGGCCCTGCAGGATGCGCAAGCCGATAACGAGGACCGGCGCGGCAAAGCCGATCGCGGCGAAGGAGGGGATGAGTCCGACGCAAGCGGTGGCGACACCCATCAGCGTGATGGTGACGAGAAAGGTATATTTGCGTCCGAGCTTGTCGCCGAGATATCCGAACAGCACGGCGCCCAGGGGCCGGAAACCAAAGCCGACCGCGAAACCCGCCCAGGCGAGCAGAGTCTGCACCAGCTCATTGCCTGCCGGAAAAAAGGTGCGGCCAATGATGCCCGACGCGGCGAGCGTCCCGTAGATGAAGAAGTCGTACCATTCGAACACGGTGCCGAGCGACGACGCGGTGATGACCAGACGGATGTCCTTCACCGACGGTTCGGACGTCATGTCAGGCTCTGACGCGATATCGGCTGCCGTGGTTATGGCCATCTTCTACTCCCCCTAGGACCATCAAGGTTTAGCGGGATTGTCGGGAGCGGCAAGCGCCCGTGTTGCTCAGATCGATCGTCACACTGTGCGGAACGGTCGGACCGGACGATTGTTGTCCGGCTGAAATGAAAGCGATCTCGATCTTTCTTACCTGCGCCGCTCTGTCCGGATGCGACACGCTGCCAAGGGATCCGGACAGCACGCTTGACCGGATCCGCGGTGGTCAAGTCATCCGCGTCGGCGTTGCTTTGCCTGACGATACCGGCCTGGCCGGACCGGCTGCCGCATTGCTCGCTCGCGTCGGCGAAGAGACCGGCGCAAAGCCGCAGATCGCGCGGGGGTCGCTCGAGCCGCTGCTTGTGAACCTCGAGCAGGGGCGACTCGACATAGTGATCGCCGCGTTTGCGCACGACACGCCATGGGCGACGCGCGTAGCACTTGCACCGCCGCTCGCGATCCAGGGTGAGAACGCCGACCGACTGGAACTGCGCGCGGCGATGCCCAATGGCGAGAATCGCTGGGTCATGCTGGTCGAGAAAGCGACCCGCGCGGTCGCGCCGGAGGCCGCCAGATCATGAGCGGCAGCGATAGCGACCGGCTGCCGCCTGAGCTGCAAGAAACGATGCGCAGCGCCGTGCGACTGGAATATTGGAACATCGCTTGGACGGTGTCGATCATCACCTTGATGGGCCTGGTGCTCGGCCAGAGCCAGACGATGAAGACCGCCTGGATCGAGGATACGCTAGGGCTGATCCCGCCGATCGCGTTCCTGATCGCGGCGAAGATGGAAATGCGCGGCACACGCTCTCGCCGCTTCACCTTCGGCTTCGACCGGGTCAACGGACTCGGCTTCTTCGTCGCGGCGGTCGCTCTGGCCTCGGTCGGCGCAGCCCTGCTGTGGAATTCGGTGGTGACGCTAATCGCCGCCGAGCATGCATCGGTACCTTCGATCCATCTGTTCGGACGCGATATCTGGCTCGGCTGGCTGATGCTCGCGGCACAATTCTATTCGCTGATTCCGCCAATGATCATCGGGCGTAAGGAATTGCCGCTCGCGGTGAAGCTCAATGACAAATTGCTCCACACCGACGCGCTGATGAACAAGGCCAACTGGTTGACCGGCGCGGCCGGCTTTGCCGGGATCATCGGTCTGGGCCTTGGCTGGTGGTGGGCGGATTCTGTTGCGGCGATCGTGATTGCCCTCGACGTGCTGCATGACGGGATCAAAGCGCTACGATCCTCGACGGCCGAACTGGTCGATGGCGCGCCGCGTGAGCTCGGCGGGACGGGCATCGCTAAAGACGCCGCAGCGCTGCATGCCGAGCTAGGCCGCCGTTTCCCCGACGCGACGATCCGCGTGCGCGAAACCGGACGCCTGATCCGCGCCGAAGTACACGGCGTCAGCGCGCCCGAGCCTAGCCTGCCTTTGCGCGAATTCTGGCCCGGCGACGACGACACCGCGTGGCGCCTCGCCCATGTCGGCTTTTCCGCTCGAGGGCAGAGCGATGCGCCGGAGCGGCGGTCCGACTGAACAGGTCAGGTGCGGGTAAAGTGCATGACCCAGTTGGTTTCCCAGGTCTTGCCGCCATCGTCCGACAAAGCCTGGCGCCATTCCGCGCTGTTGGCGGCGATCGCCGACCATTGGAAGCGCAGCTTGACCGGCTTTCCGCGCAACGTGTCATCGGCCAGGAAAGTGCCGACGCCGTCCTGGAAATTGCCTTTTACCGGTACGTCGAGCGTATGCGGGGTACGCCCATCGAGCCACCAGATCGCCCAGAGTTTGGACTTTGGATCATAGGATCGCAGGCCGACCGCACGATAGGCGCCGGCGGGCAGGTCGAGCCAATTGTCTTCGACATTGCCGACACCGTCCATCAGCGGCTGCATGATGCATGTGCCGTCGAATTCCTGCCACGCGTCGCTGCCGGTCAGCCGTTCCCTGAGACGGCGATGCTTTACGCGCCACGATCCGATCAGGAAATCGAAATCGCGCGCGTGATCGTCATCGGCAAGGGTCGCAGCGAAGGCGGGCGTCGCGGTGGCGGCGCCGGCCAGGACAGTGAAGCTGAGCATATCGCGGCGGTCGATCATCGGGCGTCCTTACTTGGTGGACGTCCTGTCTAGTCGCCTGATCCTGACACCAAGTGTCAGGATATTTCGCCTCTCCAAAAAAAATCCCGATTAGTCCCCGTCAAGCATTCGGAGGATGGCGGAGAAATCCAGCCCGCCCTGCCCTGCGGCATTGAACTTCTCATACAATTCCGCGGCCTTGGCGCCCATCGGGGTGTCGGCGTGCGCGGTGCCGGCGGCTTCCATTGCGAGACGCAAATCCTTGAGCATCAGCGCGGTGGCGAAGCCGCCCTGGTAATCATTATCGGCGGGCGTAGTCGGGCCGACGCCGGGGAGTGGCGCATAGCTGGTCATCGACCAGCTCTGGCCGGACGAGACACTGGCGATGTCGAAGAATTTCTGCGGATCGAGACCGAGTTTGCGCGCCAGCAGAAACGCCTCGCACGTGCCCACCATGGTGATGCCGAGCAGCATGTTGTTGGCGATCTTGGCGACCTGACCAGTGCCGCTGGCGCCGGCATGGATCACCGCCTTGCCCATATCGACGAGGAAAGGCTGGGCACGTTCGAACGCCGCGTCGCTTCCTCCGACCATGAAGGTCAGCGTGCCGCCATTTGCGGCGGCGATGCCGCCCGATACGGGCGCATCGACCGCGGCATAACCCTTGGCGGCCGCGGTTTCGGCGACACGCTTCGCGGTGGCGACGTCGATCGTCGAACAATCGATCAGGATCGCGGATTGCGGTGCGGCCGTGAAAATCGCGTCGCTATAGACGCCTTCAACATGCTTGCCGGCGGGCAGCATGGTGATGACCGCCTCGGCGCCGTCGAGCGCTTCCTCGACGCTCGCGGCGGGCAGGCAGCCGGCTTCCCTGGCACGCGCGAGCGCGTCGGCGGAAAGGTCGAAGGCGCGGACGTCATGCCCCTTCTTCGCGAGATTCGCGGCCATCCCGCCGCCCATATTGCCGAGACCGATGAATGCGACGCGTGCCATTTTCTTCTCTCCAAATTCACTCTCGTCATCCCAGCGAAGGCTGGGATCTTTGTGGGGCTGGCGTTGCGCACTCCCCAATGAGACCCCAGCCTGCGCTGGAGTGACGCTTCGGTTAAAGGCGTGGTTCGATTATTTCCCGGTCCAGTTCCCCGGACGCTTCTCAACAAACGCAGCCATGCCTTCCTTCTGGTCGGCGGTGCCGAACAGGGCATGGAACAGGCGGCGTTCGAACTGGATGCCTTGTGCGAGGCCGGTCTCGAATGCCGCGTTGACCATCTCCTTGTTGGCGAGCGCCGCAAGTGGCGCCATGCCGGCGATCGTCGCAGCGGTCTTCAGCGCCTCGTCGAGCAGTTCGGCGGCCGGCACGATACGGCTGACCAGGCCGGCGCGCTCGGCTTCCTCAGCGCCCATCATCCGGCCGGTCAGGCACATCTCCATTGCCTTTGCCTTGCCCACCGCGCGGGTCAGGCGCTGCGACCCGCCCATGCCGGGCGCGACGCCGAGCTTGATCTCGGGCTGGCCGAATTTCGCGGTGTCGGCGGCGAGGATGAAATCGCACATCATCGCCAGTTCGCATCCGCCGCCAAGCGCGAAGCCGGCAACCGCGGCGATGATCGGCTTGCGTGTCGCGGTGAAGCGCTCCCAGCCAGCGAAATAATTGTCGATGAACATATCGGCGAACGACTGATCGGCCATTTCCTTGATGTCAGCGCCGGCGGCAAAGGCCTTTTCGCTGCCGGTCAGCACCGCGCAATGCTGGCTGTCGTCGGCGTCATAGGCTGTCATCGCAGCGATCAGTTCGCCGAGCACCTGATTGTTGAGCGCATTGAGCGCCTGGGGCCGGTTGAGCGTGATCAACGTGACGGCGTCGCGTTGTTCGACGAGCAGGGTTTCATATGTGGCCATGGGATCAGTCTCCGTCGGCATTGTCAGCAAAGGATGGTGCGGGAAGCGGCGTCCAGGCCTGGCTGGATGGCAGCGGCTGGAAGAAACCATCGACCATCGCCTCGGTCACGCCTTCCGGCGTGGCGGGGTTCCAGGTCGGGTTATTGTCCTTGTCGATCAGCAGTGCGCGCACGCCCTCGCCAAAGTCCGGATGGCGGAACATGCGCGCGGCGATGCCGAATTCCATGCGCATCTCATCGACGAAATGCGGCTGGCGCGGGCTTTCGACAAGCATGCGCAGCGATACCTTGCAGGCGGTCGGCGACTTGGGGCGCAGCGTCTCGCGTTGCTTGATCGCCCAGTCGGAGCCGTCGGCCTTTAGCGCGGCGAGGATCTCCTCATAGTCATCCGACGCGAACAGCCGGTCGATCGCCGGCAGATGCTCGACGATCTTCGCCGGCGGCGGCACCACAGCGGCACCGGCAAGGATCGATTCGACCTTTTCCGGCGTCGCGCAGAGTTCGGCCTTGAGCGCTTCGAGCTTGTCGGACGGCACATAATAATTGGCCAGGCCGAGCGCGATGCAGTCGGCGCCGTCGAGCCGCGCGCCGGTCAGCGCGAGATATTGCGCCGCGCGACCACGCAGCCGCGACAGATAACGTCCGCCGCCGACATCGGGGAACAGGCCGATCGCGGTTTCGGGCATCGCGAACATCGTGCGTTCGGTGACGACGCGGTAGCGACACGGGCAAGCAATGCCGACCCCGCCGCCCATCGTCACGCCGTCCATGAACACCACGCCGGGCTTGGGGTAAGTGTACATCAAATGGTTGAGGCGATATTCCTGGAAGAAGAACGCATGTCCCGCCGCGCCGTGCCCTTGCGCACTACGCGCGATCGTCACGACATCGCCGCCGGCGCAGAAGCCACGCCCCTCGGCATGGTCGATCAGGACAAGGCGCACGCTGCGATCCTCGCGCCAGTCGAGCAGCGCGCGAGTCATCTGCTGCACCATCGGCAAGTTGAGCGCATTGAGCGCCTTGGGCCGGTTGAGGCGCAGGCGCCCGGCCGCGCCATCGCGATAGGCAAGCGTTTCGGCCGCGGTGGTCATATCGTTCATCGGTCAGCGTAAACTCAGTGAGTGATGGAGACATAGGAGCCCGGGGCGGGCTCGATCGGGTTGGCGGCTTTCCGGGGCGCCACGCGCTTGCCCGAGCCCGCGGCACTGAGCCAACCGTCCCATAGCGGCCACCATGAACCGGGATGCTGCTCGGCATCGGCAAGCCATTCCTCGGCGGTCGGCGGCATCGTGTCCGCTGTCCAATAACCATGCTTATTGGCCGCGGGCGGGTTGATCACCCCGGCATTGTGTCCGGAGCCGCCGAGAATGAAGGTGACCGGACCACCGAACAGCTTGGCGCCGTCATAGACCGCGCTCCAGGCCGAGACATGATCGTCCTTCAGCGCGACGAGCAGCACCGGAGTCTGCACGATCGACAAGTCGATCGCGACTCCACCCACCTCGAACCCGGTGCCTTCCTTCAGCGCATTGGAGAAGAGCAGGCCGCGATTATACGATTTGAGGAATGCCTGCGGGATGCGCGCGCCATCCTCGAACCAGTAAAGCAGATCGGACGGCGGCGCGGCGCGATCGAGCAGATAATGGTTGATCACCGACGACCAGATCAGGTCGTTCGACCGCACCGCCGCGAAGAGTTGCTGCAACTCGGTCGAATCGATGAAACCGCGCTTTTCGAGATGCTCCTCAAGCGCGTCGAGATGCGCTTCGTGCACGAACGCCGACCAGTCGCGCATATCGGCGAAATCGACCATCGATCCGATCAGGGTCGCGCTGCCGATCTCCCCGGCACGGCCCTTTGCCGCCAGATACGCCAGCGTGATTGCGACCAATGTACCACCGAGGCAGAAGGCGAAGAGATCGACTTTGGCCTTGCCGGCTTTTTTTCGTACTTCCCCGAGCGCGGTGACGATGCCGTCAAGGACATACTGCTCGACGCCGCAATCACGATGGCTCTCGTCGGGATTGATCCACGAGATGACGAATACGGTGCGGCCTTGTTCGACCAGCCAGCGCACCATGCTCGAGCGCGCCTGCAGGTCGATCATGTAGAATTTGTTCACCAGCGGCGGCACGTAGAGCATCGGCTCGGCATGCACGTCGGGTGTGACGGGATCGTACTGGATCAGCTGGAACAGATGGTTCTGAAACACCACGCTGCCCGGCGTGGCGGCGATGTTGCCGCCCTTGGTGAAAGCATTCTCGTCGGTGCGACGGCGCACGATGCCCTTGCCCGACGCCATATCCTCGATGAGATGCGCGAAGCCCGCCGCGAGATTGGCGCCGCCGGTTTCAATCGTGCGCTGGATCACTTCCGGGTTGGTCATCGCGAAGTTGGTCGGGGCGATGGCGTTGAGATACTGATCGAGTACGAACGCAGTCATCGCCTTATCGCGGCTATGCGGCCCCTCTGCGACTTCGGCCACGGCGCGCAACTGCTTCGAGGCAAGCAGATATGCGTCGCGCAACGCGCGGAAATAGGGCTGTTCTTCCCAATCGGCGGCGGCGAAACGGCGGTCGCGCGGTTTTTCCGCATCGGGTTTGGGCAACCAGGCCTGAGTCCAGAAATCACCCCATTCACGTGCGGCCTGAAGCTGCACATCGAACAATTGCTGCGGGTTCGACCCCAGCCCCATGGCGAAGCCCGACATGGAGCGGAACAGCGCCAGCGGATCGTAAGGCTGGCTCTGCCCGGTCCGGATCGGCGCGCGCGCGGCAGCACCGAGCGCGTTCGACACATTGGCGAGCGCGTCCTGCCACAAAGCGGAGACGCTCGGCGGATTGGGCTGATCGGTCATTGGCGGGTCAGCTCGCGGCCGACGATCATGCGCATCACCTGATTGGTGCCCTCAAGAATCGAATGCACGCGCAGGTCGCGCCAGAAGCGCTCGATCGGATAGTCCATCAGATAACCATAACCGCCGTGCAGCTGCAGCGCGCGATCCGCCACGCTCGATCCGGTATCGGTCGCCAGGCGCTTGGCCATCGCCGCGAACTTGGTCTTGTCGGGCGCATTGGCGGTGACCTTGGCCGCCGCGATATAGAGCAGGGCGCGCGCTGCCTCGAGATCGGTCGCCATGTCGGCCAGAGTGAATTGCGTGTTTTGGAAATCGGCGATCGCGGTGCCGAACTGCTTACGGTCCTTGGTATACTTCACCGCCTCATCGAGGCAGCGCTGCGCACCGCCGAGCGAGCAGGCGCCGATATTGAGGCGCCCGCCATCAAGGCCCATCATCGCGATGCGGAACCCCTCGCCCAGCCCGCCGACAAGGTTTTCTCCCGGCACGCGGACATTGTCGAAGATGACCTGAGCGGTCGGCTGTGAATGCCAGCCGAGCTTGCGTTCGTTCGCACCGAAGCTGACCCCGGGCATGTCCTTTTCGATCACCATGCAGCTGATCCCCTTGGGACCATCCTCACCGGTGCGGACCATCGTGACGTAGATTTCGTTCTCGCCGCCGCCCGAGATGAACTGCTTGGTGCCGGTGACCAGCCAGTCGTCGCCGTCCTTCACCGCGCGCGTTTTCAGCGCGGCGGCGTCCGAGCCCGAACCCGGTTCGGTCAGGCAGTAGCTGGCGATCTTGTCCATCGTGACCAGGCTGGGCAGGAACTTGTCCTTCACCGCCTGCGCGCCGAAGCGATCGATCATCCAGCTCGCCATATTATGGATCGAGATGAACGCGCTGGTGGAGGCGCAGCCATAAGCCATCGCCTCCATGATCAGCGCGGATTCGAGGCGACCGAGATTGATCCCGCCCGATTCCTCCGAGACGTAGATCGATGCAAAGCCGAGCTCAGCCGCCTGCTTGATCGTGTCGCGCGGGAAGATGTGTTTTTCATCCCATTCCGCCGCGAACGGCGTGATGCGATCGGCCGTGAACTTGCGCGCCAGATCCTGGATCTCGCGCTGGTCATCGGTGAGGTCGAACTGGTTGGTCATGGTTTCCACTGTCTCTCGTATCCGGCTCGCCCCGCGGGCATCTTCATATCCATGCGATTGCCCTAGCAGCGCTCATAACGGAAGGTTGCAGCGGGCGATTGTTCAGTCCGCAGCAATGCTGTGCCCGCCGTGACGAGTTCAAGCGTGGTGCGCTTCCGCCAAGCCTGACCCTCACCCGTATAATCGAGATCGGCGACGACTTTATACTGCGACACCGGGGTCAGCGATGCGACCTTCGCGGTCGATTCGTAGAAGCTCAATTTGTCGGCAAAGACCGTCACCAATCCTTTGGTATCGCTGCGGCTGAAATCGCAATCGGCCGGAGTGATTCCCCAGCGACCGAGGAACGCCGGGGGCAGCGTCTTCGCCGCCTTGGCCGGGCTCGGCGTGCCGCCTCGGGGTAGACCGATCGCCGCGGCTTGCGCTTCGTTTTGCGCGACCACCGCCTCGATATTGGCGGCCGCCGCTTTTTCCTTCGCGTCTTCCGATGCATCGGACGAACAACCGGCGAGCGCCAGGGCGATAACGATGCCGCGTGCGCGCATCATACCGCCGGACATTTCGCATAGCGATACGACGAGGCCGGCTCTTCTTCGGTACGGAGCAGCGTCTTGCCGCCATCGGTCAGTTCGAACGCGGTCTTGCTGTTCCAGGTCTGGCCTTCGCCACTGAAGGAGAGATCCGCGATGAGCCGCGTCGGTGAGATCGCCTTGAGCGACGCGATCCTCGCGCGCGATTCGTAGAATTTGAGCGTTTCGGCGGACACCGTCAGCAAACCCTTGTTATCGTCGCGCTTCGGATCGCAGTCATTGGCGTTCATTCCCCAGCGACCCTGGTACGCGGCAGGAAAGGCATTGGCGGTTTTCGCGGTGGATGTCGGCGTGGGCATCGGGACATTGGTCGCATTGTCGGTGGTCGCCATGCTGTCGTTCGTCGTCTGGCCAGCAGCGGTGCCGGCGGCGCTATCATTGGCGACTTCGCTCTCCGAGATATCGATCGTGACGTTGGACGAGGTGGTCGGTTTTTCGCAAGCCGCGAGCATGCAGGCCAGCACGGCGGGGATGATCAGTTTCTTGGTCATGACGAAAACAGCGCCTCCAGGTGTCGAGGGATCGGAATTTGCCCGATCGCATCCGCTGTTAACGCATCCGGTCCGAAACCTCTCCCTCCGACACCATGGACGGCGCGGTGACGGCAAGTCATATCATCGGCGTGATGACCAAGCTGATCCTCCTCGATACGGCAATGCGGCTGCTGGCGATCGGCCAATTGCTGCTGATTGCGATCGTGATCGGCCGGGGTCGCGCACCGCGACCCGTGCGGCTGGCGACAGCGCTGCTGCTGACCGGCGTCGCCTGCTATCTGACGCTTGCTACGCTGCTGTTCCGGCCGATCAGCGGACCATTCTGGGCACTGGTCCAGTTGGCCGCGCAAAGCGTGCCATTGCTGTTGTGGATCTTCGCGCATCTGCTGTTCGAACGCGCGATCGACCGGCGTGCGGCGGCGATTGGCTTCATTGTGCTGATCGGCTGCTGGATCGGCTTCTTCTTCGCGGCGCTGTGGATGCCCGAAGCACGTTTCTGGATCGCCTTGCTTCAGCGCGGCGTATCGCTGGTGCTGATCGGTCATGCGATCCTGATCGCGATGCGCGAACGCGGCGACGATCTGATCGAGAAACGCCGGCGGCTGCGCGTCGGCTTCGTGGTCGTGGTCGGTGCGTTGTCGTTTATGGTGATCGTGCTGGAAATGCTGTTCGGATTTCAGCGCACGGGGGCGGGCGTCGCGATCGGTCAGGCCTTTGCGATCCTCGCCGCGACCACCGCAATGGGCGTCGCCCTGCTGCAGAGCGATCCCGAATTGCTGTTCGATCCGGCCCGGCCAGCACCGATTCCTGTTCCGAGCCTCAGTCCCGCCGAACATGTGCTGCGGCAGAAGCTCGACGTGGTGATCGCCGGGGCGATCCATCGCGAACCGGGACTGTCGATCGGTTCGCTCGCCGAACGGCTCGGTGTACCCGAACACCGACTGCGTGGGCTGATCAACCAGCGGCTTGGCTATCGCAATTTCTCGGCGTTCCTGAACCATCACCGCATCGCCGAAGCGAAGCTGTGGCTGGCCGATCCGGCCCGGGTCGATCTGCCGATCCTGACCATGGCAATGGATCTCGGGTATGGCTCGCTTGCGCCGTTCAATCGCGCGTTTCGCGAGGAGACCGGCGTGACACCGAGCGAATTCCGTCGTGCCGCGATCGTCGCCAATTGAAAAAAGCCGATCGATTGCGGAATCGATCGGAGTTTTTCAGCCGCGCGCAGCCACCCATCGATCGTTAGCGTAGCGCCGGTCGGGAAGACCTGCCCCGACGGAGCCGCGTGATGATCGAGACGCTGAAGACCATTGCCCTCCACTGGGCGCACAGCTTCCAGGTCGAGATGATCCGCTATCTGTTCGGGGCGGCGGGCGTCGCGCTGACTTATTGGCTGTTGCGGCGCTGGACGGCGTCGCGGCGCATCCAGCAACGCACCGCGACCATGGCCGACCGCCGACGCGAATTGCGTCTGTCGGTGCAGACCATCGCGATCTTCGGCGTGGTGAATTTGATCACCTTCGCGGCGATCGGCGCGGGCATCGTCCGGATCGGTCATACGCCCGATCTGGCGATCCTCGCTGCGCAATTGATCGTCATGGTCATTGCCCACGACGCCTATTTCTACTGGATGCACCGCGGGCTGCATTTGCGTGCGATGTTCCGCCGCGCCCATGCCGCGCATCACGTGTCGCGCACCCCGACCAGTTGGGCATCCTATGCCTTCGCACCGATCGAATCGGTGACCGAGGCGCTTTATGTGCCGGTGCTGCTGATCGGCATGTCGCAGGTCGCGCCGATCCAGCCGCTCGCCGTGTTCATCTTTCTCGGCCATCAGATCGCACGCAACGCGATCGGCCATTCCGGACATGAGCTGGCGTGGAGCGGCTTCACCAAAAGCCGCTGGACCGGATGGCTGACCACCACCACGCATCACGACCTGCATCACAGCGAGGGTCGGTATAATTTCGGACTCTATTTCACCTGGTGGGACCGGATGATGGGCACCGAACATCCGCGTTATCATGAGAAGTTCGAGGCCGTCGCGGCACACGTGAAGGCTTCGCCCGAGCTGGTAACCGCGTAACGGGTGAGCAAGCGACGAGTCATCGTGACCGCATATGCCGGCACGATAATCCAGATCGCCGCTGCCCCCACAAGCCGGATCAGGCCAGCTTGGCCATCACATCGCCGAACAGTTCCTCGTCCGACACCAGTACCTTGGGCGTGGCGAGCGGCTTCGACACCCAGGTCTCGTTGATCAGGTCGCGCCAGGTGATGTTGTTGTTGGTGCCGTTGCCACCCCAGGAGCCGCAGCCGAGCGAGAAGGTCTGGCGCATGCCGTTCCATAGATTGCCGCTGTTCGAGGCGGATTGTGGCTGATTGACCATCACGCGGCTGGTGCGCGTCGCATTGGCGAGCTTCATGATGTTCGCGTCCGAACGCGAATAGATGCCGCAGCTATGCCCCTGCCCCTGATAGGACTGGATCGCGTTGGTCAGGCGGATCGCGTCGTCGATATCCTTCGCGCGGTAAAGCGCCATCGCCACCGTCATCTTCTCACCCGAAAAGGGATGGTCGGGACCATAACCGGTTTCCGGGATGATGAAGAATTGCGTGCCTTCGGGGATTTCGAAGCCGGCGAAATCAGCGATGAACTTCGGCGTCTGTGCGACGACCTTGGCGTTGATGTGGCCGTCGACCCACAACACGTCCTGGAACTTCTGCTTCGCCTCGGCATCGAGGATGAAACCGCCCTTGCCCTGCAGCTTGGCGAGCATCTCGTCATAGATCGCGTCGAGCAGGATGACGCTGTTGTCCGATGAGCAGGACGCGGCAAGATCGAGCGTCTTGGAGATGCGGATTTTTTCCGCCGCATCGTCGAGATCGGCGGTGTCGTCGACCGTGATCACCGCATTGCCGACACCGACGCCGAGCGCCGGCGTGCCGCTGGAATAAGCCGCGGTGACCATTGCACCGCCGCCGGTGGCGAGGATGCGGTCGCACTGCTTCATCAGCTCGTTGGTCTTGTTGACCGACGGCGTATCGATGCTGATCACGAGATCCGCCGGCGCGCCCATCGCGACGATTGCTTCGCGCATATAATCGCAGATCAGCTTGTTGGTCAGTTTCGCGCGTGGATGCGGCGCGATGATGATCGAGTTGCGCCCCTTGACCGAGCTAATCGCCTTGATCACCGGAGTCGCCTCGGGATTGGTCGAGGGCGACAGCGCGCCGATCACCCCGACCGGCTTGGCGATCTTCACGATGTTGCGGATCGGGTCCTCCTCGATCACGCCAACCGACTTGTCGTCGATGATGTCCATCAGCGTCGCGCGGGTCTTGCGGAAAATCTTGAGGAACTTGCCGTCGTAATTGCCCAGCTGGGTCTCATCGACGGTGAACTGGGCGATCTCCTTGGCGCGATCCTCGCGCGCGACCGACCACACCATTGCGCGGATCAGCGCATCGACCTGTTCTTGTGTGTAATTCTCGATCTGGGCCTGGGCAGCGCGCGAGCGGGCGACCAGCGCCGCCACTTCAGCGGTGTCGGCGGTTTCCTGCTCGGTGACGAACTTGACGTTTTCCTGGCCCATATCGTGTTCCTTTGGCGCGTCGCGTGGCCCGTCGGCTGCGACATCGCGGCCGGAGGGCGAGTGAGAGACTGGAGGATGTGTCGCGAGCCGGGCTGTAATACCTTGCGTGTCCGGCAGTCGGGGTCGATCCTCTCGGCTTTTTAGTTGCGCGGCTTATCTCACTAGGCATTTCTGCCTTCAAGTGCCTATAATCGCCGCTGCTATGTGCATTTTTGCATTAGGCGGGCTTTTTGCGGGGGCCGGTTGCGGAACTGGGATGATCTGAGAATTTTTCTCGCAGTGGCGCGGGCCGGGCGGATTGCGCCCGCCGCACGGCTGCTCGGGATCGACGTGACGACGGTGTCGCGGCGGCTCGCGCGGCTCGGTGCGGAGACCGGCGCGCCACTGTTCGAGACATTGGGCGGCGACCGGCGGTTGAGCGAGGCGGGTCAGGCGATGCTCGCCCATGCCGAGACGATCGAGGCAGCAGTGATCGCGGCGAGCGAGGGCGACCCGAGCGGCGCGCTGGCCGGGCATGTGCGCCTCAGCTTGGCAGAGGGGCTGGCGACGCATGTCGTGGCGCCGGGCGTGGCGGCGTTCCGCGCCGGGCATCCCAATATCCGGCTCGACCTGATCACCGCATCGGGTTTCCTCAATCCGTCTAAACGCGAAGCGGATGTCGCGGTGATGCTGGCGCGGCCGCGCAACCGGCAATTGCGCGCAACCAGGCTCGCCGATTATCAGCTCAAGCTCTATGCGACCCAGGGTTATCTTAGCGCGCACGGGATGCCGGCAAGCGCGGCCGAGCTCGCTGGCCATACGCTGATCAGTTATGTGCCCGAGCATATCCATGCGGTCGAACTGGACTATCTGTCCGAGATTCATGACGGACTGGTCGCACGGGCGCGCAGCACGAGCATCAACGTGCAGCATGCGATGATCCGCTCCGGCGCGGGGATCGGCATTCTGCCCAATTTCATCGCCACGCGCGACCGCACGCTGGTGCCGGTCCTGCCATCGGTAACGCTGGGCCGCAGCTTCTGGCTGGTGACGCATGAGGACACGCATGCGACCCCGCGTATCCAGGCGGTGATCGAATGGTTGCGCGGCTTCGCAGCGGGGATCAGCTGACTGCGTGATCAGCCATCGAGCATGAAGCGATAATGACCGGTCAGCTTGTAGGCGAACAACGCATCCTCCTCGCGTGCGCCCGCGCCGATATTATGGATCACCGCCCAGTTGCCGCTGCGCCCACGCCGGTCCGAGACGATGCCGGTATGCGGCAGTCGATCGTCGATCAGGCTGGTGAAGATATCCCCCGGCCGCCAACCCTGGGGCGATGTGGGGAGCGGCAGCCGCGCACCCTTGCGGGTCATCAGCGTCTGGAGATTGGGGACGCGGCGATGGTCGATATTGCGGTCCGGCCGGCGCAGCGCCCATCGCGTTGGATAGGCCGAAAAGGCCGCCCGCATATCGGCGTTGACCAGCGTCTGCAGGTCGATGCCAAACGCATCGCGATAGGCACGGATCAGCACGTCGGTACACACGCCCTTGCTGCGCGCCACGTCGCCATTGGGAAAGGCGAGCGACGTATAGGCCGGGTCGTAATGCAGCGTGACGCCGACCTGCCGGCGCGCCGCCGCGATCAGCATGGCCGCGGTGCGGCCGCCGCGCTGCGCGTGCAGCGGCGTCGCGGCGATAGCGCCCAGCCCGAGCAGAAAGGCGCGGCGGTGGAGATGGGTGGTCATATCGGGAGGATAGAAGCGATGTCGAACACGGCAAGGGTGAAACCAACCTCCGTTCGCCCTGAGCTTGTCGAAGGGCAAGCGCCACCAGCGCAATCCGTGCGGCAAGAGCGCTTCGACAGGTTCAGCACGAACGGCGGTGGGTCTGTTCGCCGTAACGAAGGAGGCTCTAGCGACCGACCGTCACCAACAGCGGCGGACCGTCGGGCGTATCCACCCAGCGCGCCTCGACGCCGAACACCAAGCGGATCGCCTCCGGCGTCAGCGCCTCGGCGACGGGGCCGAAGCCGGCCATCCGCCCGTCCTTGAGCAGCAACACATGGTCAGCCGCGCGCGCCGCCAGGCCAAGATCGTGAAGCACGATCGCAACCCCTGCCCCGGTCGAGGCGACGTCACGCAAGCGGTCGAGAATGTCGATCTGATGCGCGGGATCGAGGCTTGCCAGCGGCTCGTCGGCGAGCAGCCAGCCCGGTTCGCCGGCAAGCACACGGGCAAGCAATACGCGGGCGCGTTCCCCGCCGGACAATTCGTGGATCGGACGGTTGGCGAAGTCGATCGTCCCGGTCGCCGCCATCGCGCACATGATCGCATCGAGATCCGCCGCCGACGGCGCGACATAAGGCGCGCGGTGCGGCAATCGGCCAAGCGCGACGACATCGGCAGCGGGGACATTCCAGTGCACTGCGGCGTCCTGCGGTAGATATCCGATCAACCGCGCACGTTCGCGCGGATCGAGCGCGGCGACATCGCGGCCGTCGAGGCGGACGGTACCGCTGGCTGGTGCGATCAGCGCGGCGGCGGCCTTGACCAGGCTGCTCTTACCCGCGCCATTCGGGCCGAGGATCGCGGTAATGCGACCCGGCTTCAGCGTCGCGCTAATGCCGCTCAGGACCGGCCGCCGCGCCAGCGTTACACCGAGCGCGTCGAAGCTCAGCTCCATGACAGCCTCCGCCCCTTGAGCAGCAGCAGGAAGAAGAACGGCCCGCCTATCAGCGCCATCGCGACGCCAAGGCGAAGTTCGCCCGCGCCGGGAATCAGGCGGCACAGGCTGTCGGCGATCAGCACCAAAGCCGCGCCGCCGAGCGCGCTGGGCAACAGCAAAGCGCTTGGCTTGTGCCCGAACCACGGACGCAGCAGATGCGGCACGACCAGCCCGACAAAGCCAACCACGCCCGTCACCGCGACACTCGCGCCGATCGTCAGGCCGGTGCCAAGCACGACCAGCGCCTGCAGCCGGCCAAGCCGTACGCCAAGCGACCGGGCGGCGACTTCGCCCAAGGTCAGCGCGTCGAGCGAGCGGCCGGTGAGCAGCAACAACACCGCGCCCGCCGCCATGAACGGCACCGCGAGCGTGACGTCGTCGAGGCTGCGGTCGGTGAGCGCGCCCATCAGCCACTCGATTACTTCGGCCACCGCATAAGGGTTTGGCGCGACCGAGATGAGAAAGGCGGTCAGCGCGCCCGCAAGGCTGGCCAGCACCGTACCCGCCAGAATGAAGTGCACCGCGCTCGCCTGACGCCAGGTCAATGCGGCGAGCAGCATCATCGACCCGCTCGCGCCCGCCATCGCGCATGCAAAGACGATCAGCGGGCTGGCGGCGACGCCAAACACGATCGCCGACACCGCGCCGAGGGCTGCGCTCGACGAGACACCGACGACAGCGGGATCGGCGAGCGGATTGCGCAGATAGCCTTGCAGTACCGCGCCCGACAGACCGAGTACCGCGCCGATCGCCAGACCAAGCACCGCGCGCGGCAAACGCAGTTCGATGATGATCGCCCAGCGTGGATCGACGGAGAACCAGGCGGACAAGGGCACCCATGCCTTGCCTGCGATCAGCGAAAGGCCGAACGCGAGGGCCACGAGCAGGGTCAGCAGCGCGAGCTTCAGCTTCATGACAATGACCGCCGGATCTTGGCCAGCGTAGCAAGAGCGGGAATAATCGTCGGCCCGCCGCAATTGACCAAATTGCGTGGGAAATGCGCCTCGGTCGTCGCGGCACCCGTGCGCGCGAGAACGCGGCGACGCAGCGCGGCAGTGCGCGAGGTATCGTCGGGCGTCATGATCACGCGCGGGGGCCGTGCGGCGATGGTTTCGATCGGCAGGTTGCCGGTCGATGCAAGGCCGTAATCCGCCGCCGCATCGCGGAAACCGGCTTTGCGGAGAAGTTCGTCGAGCAAGGTGTCCGAGCCATTGACCAGGTCGCCGGCGATGTAGAGCAGCGCCGAAGGTCGAGTGCTGCCACCCTCTCGTTCGGGCTGGGTTGCAGCGATCACCGCCGCGTCGATGCGCACGTTGAGCGCCTTGCCCCGTGCCGTCGCACCCAGTGCAGCGGCAACCTCAATGATCTGCGCCTTGCTTGCCTCCACGGTGGTCGGCGAATTCATCACCAATATCTTCAACCCGGCGCGCTCATAGGCCGCGCGGGTGGCCAGCGGTGTAAAGCTGCTGGTCAGCACCAGTTCGGGGTCGAGCGCGATGACTTCCTCCGCCGTCCCCGCCGTCGACGGGAAGCGCCGCGCCACATCCGCTGCGATCGAGCTGGCGGCGGGGTTGTGCGAATAATGGCTGATCGCGGCGATGCGATCCGGCTCGACCAGCTCGATCAGGATCGCATCGGCACACGGGTTGGTGGAGACGATCCCGCCGCGCGCCACATGTGCCGGCTGAGCGCAGCCCGCGAGCATGATGGCGAACAGCGGGATCGCTCCGCGCCTCATCAGTCGAACTTCACGCGCACGCCGCCATAAGCCGCGCGGCCATAGGTGCCATAGCCATAGACGGTGCTGTACTGCTCATCGAACAGGTTATCCACGCGGCCATAGATTTCAAACCGGTCGGCAATGCGGATCGAGGCGCGGAGGCCGGCCAGCACATAGCCGTCGAGACTGCGCGTGTTCGCAACATCGTCGAAGCTGTCGCCGACCTGGGTCAATGTGGCGCCGGTCGACAGGCCGAACGACCAGTCATAGTCCATCGATACGCTGACCGCATCGTCCGCACGGCGCGCCAGCTTTTTATCAAAACTCGCAGGGTCGAGCGAACGATCGCGAGCGTCGATATAACTATAGGCCGCAGTGAAGGTCAGCGCATCGACCGGGCGCAGCGCGAGCGTGAATTCCGCACCCTTGGCCCGGGTCTTGTCGATATTCCGATAATTGCCAGTGAAAGGGCCCGTAGCGAAAAAATCGATCTGATCGCGGGTATCACGCTGGAACAGGGTCACGGATGCCTTTGCCCGCCCTGCGAGCAAGGACTGGTCGACGCCGATATCGTAGCTGCGTGACCGTTCAGGCCGGAGCAGATCATTGCCGCTAAAGCCATCGTAAAGCTGATAGAGTGACGGCGCCTTGAACCCTTCCCCATAGCTCAGTCGAAAATTGGTGGCGCCGTGATTGGGCGAATAATTGGCATTCGCGCCGAGGGTCGTCGCGCCACCGAACTGGCTGTGATCGTCGTGGCGCACACCAGCCGTAAGCGAAAGACCCGCAAGCGGCTGCACCACGGCAAGACCGTAGACGCTGTCGGTATTGGCCTTCCGATGATCATCCGATCCAAAGCCGGCAAAATCATATTCCGGCTTTTCATGCTCATAGCCGAAGATCAGCTTTGCCTGCTCGATAGGCTGCAACACACCCTGATATTCGAAGCGTAGGTTTTTGCCGGAATAGCCGTAATCGGGCGTATTCGAGCGTACGAAATAATAGTCTCGGTCATGCTTGAACCAGGTCACCGCGAAGCGGTTCTTGAGCAGGCCATTGAACAGTACCGCGTTGACCCCGGCATAGCCGATATATTGCTTTGACTTGCTTACATCTGTGCTGTCGGCCGGTGCACCGAAGAAGCTGTCATAATCGAGATCGGCGTCAATATAATAGCCGCGCAGATCGAGGCTGATATCGTCGCTGAACGCGACCCTCAGCTTCGCATTTGCGGTCAGGTTCTTGTAGCCGTCCTTCTCGGTCGCACCGAATGCCTTGCTCGCCGAAGAGATACCATCGGTATCGAAATAGGAAATGCCGGCACCGCCCGAAAACATGCCACTACCGCCGGAAATATCGGCTTTGGCGTTGACGGTGTTGCTATAGCCATAATCGGCCGACGCATGGGCCGCCAAGCCATCGGTCGGACCGGCGGTCATCACATTGACCACGCCGCCGATCGCCTGGCTGCCGAACGCCACCGAGTTGGAACCGCGCAGCACTTCGATGCGCTGAATGTTGCCGACCAGCAGATTGCCGAAATCGAACATGTCGCCGATTCCGCTCGGGTCATTGACCTTGACGCCGTCGATGAGCACCAGCGTCTGGGTGGTTTCCGCGCCGCGCAGCGACACGCCAGTGACCGTCCCGGTGGTGCCGGCGCGGTTGAAACGTACGCCAGGCGTGGTCGCGATCAGGTCGGTGACGTTGATCTCCTGACGGCGGCGGATCGTGTCGGCATCGATTACGGTGATCGCCTGGCCAACCTGGTCGACCGGCTGTTCCACTCCGGTCGCGGTGACGACGATTTCCTTTTGCATCGCATCGGCGATGATGATGCCTTCGCCTTCAGCCGGCACTTCCTGTGCGAAAACGGGAGTCGCGGCGAACAGAGCCGCAGTAGTCAGCAGAATCTTACGGTATTCGAACATGGTATGCCCCTTTGCATGGGGCCATGTACCGGATGCCGTGGAGCGACAGCCGGCCAATGGCCCGGTCCATGTCGCTCGCTCAAAGGTTCGCCCCCTTTGGGGTTTCGCCCTCGTCCGCCCGGGTCTTCCCGCCCGCGCAGTGGATCGACTGTGGCGGGCAGGTCTCCTGACTTCCGGGTCGTCGCCTGCGTTCCGCCTTCCCAGGCCCGATCGGCCCAGTGGCATGAATGGAACACCGGCTATCCGGTTACAGTTGCGGGAACAGCGCCGGATTGGCGGACCTGCAGGTCCACGCACCGAACTTCCCTTTTGCTTCCCGTCTCCGGGAACCCGTCACGACGCGGGCCCTACGCCGCCCGTCGTCGCAGTGCAACCATCCGTCGCCGACCGCGTTAGTAAATTTGGAGGAAAGAAAGAGGATAACGAGCCATTCGCAGCTCATTCCTTGAAGGAACTGGTCGTGAGAACATTGGTGTTGAAACATCTTCCGCCCGAACTGCCGCATGACGACAGACCCATGGCGCCGGGCAGCGGCCTCGTCATCGCAGCCGCCATTTCGATCCTGCTTTGGGCAATGATCGCGGGCCTTATCGCGATAGTATGAAGCGACTGGCGGGCGAATCAGCTCGCCAGCAACGTCGCATTGCCGCCGGCTGCGGTCGTATCCACGCATAGGGTTCGCTCGGTTGCGAAACGTGCGAGATAATGCGGCCCGCCCGCCTTCGGCCCCGTCCCCGACAAGCCTTCGCCGCCAAAGGGCTGGCTGCCGACCACCGCGCCGATCTGGTTGCGGTTGACATAGACGTTGCCGACCCGCGCTCGCGCGACGACGCGTTCGATCGTCGTGTCGATCCGGCTGTGCACGCCAAGGGTCAGACCGAAGCCGGTCGCGTTGATCGCATCGATCACCGCATCAAGACCGTCGGCCGGGAAGCGCACGACATGAAGCAACGGGCCGAAATGCTCCTGTTT
The DNA here is from genome assembly GCF_014171475.1 of Sphingomonas sp. So64.6b. Lineage (NCBI taxonomy): Bacteria > Pseudomonadati > Pseudomonadota > Alphaproteobacteria > Sphingomonadales > Sphingomonadaceae > Sphingomonas > Sphingomonas sp. So64.6b. The sequence goes on along the minus strand of NZ_CP048817.1, from coordinate 578,880 downwards.
CAATGCCGCGATACCAGGAATGGTGAAAGCGGCAGGAGCAACGAAGTCGCCTTTGCTCGCAGGAAGCGCGAGGCGGCAAACCGTCGAACCAGTCAGTTCGTCACTGTGCTTCTGCAAGGATTCGCGCGCGGGCGCGTCGATCACTGGCCCCACATCGGTCGATAGCTTGCGCGGATCGCCGATCGTCAGCGCCTGCATCGCACCGGTGATCATTTCCAGCACGCCATCGGCGATATCGTCCTGCAGATAGAGCACGCGCAGTGCCGAGCAACGCTGCCCCGCGCTCTGGAATGCGGACTGAACCACATCGCGCGTGACCTGTTCGGGCAGCGCGGAGCTGTCGACGATCATCGCATTCTGGCCGCCGGTTTCGGCGATCAGGGGCACGATCGGCCCGTCGCGCTGCGCCAGCGTCAGGTTGATCGAACGCGCGGTGTTGGTCGATCCGGTGAACACCACGCCGCCGATGTCTGGATTGGCGACCAGCGCCGCACCGACATCGCCGCCGCCGGGCAACAGATGCAACACATCGGCGGGGATGCCGGCCTCACGCAGCAGTTCGACCGCCCGCGCCGCGATCAGTGGCGTCTGGCCGGCGGGCTTGGCGACGACCGTATTGCCCGCCGCGAGCGCGGCGGCGATCTGGCCAGTGAAGATGGCGAGCGGGAAGTTCCACGGGCTGATCGCCGCGATCACGCCGCGGCCGTGCAGGGTCAATGTGTTGGATTCGCCGGTCGGGCCGGGCAGTGGATCGGCGGGGCCAAACTGGCGACGTGCTTCAATCGCATAATAACGCAGAAAATCGACCGCCTCGCGCAGTTCGAGGATCGCATCGGGCACCGACTTTCCCGCCTCGCGCACGCAGAGCGAGAGTAGTTCGTCGGTGTGCCGTTCATAAAGCATGGCGGCTGTTTCCAGCGCCATGGCGCGGCTCTCGACGACGACCGCATCCCAATCCGGTTGGGCGGCCCGTGCCAGCGCCACCGCCTTGGCAACGGCGTCCGGTGATGCCGCGATGACCTTGCCGATGGTGATGCTGCGATCGAACGGCGCGGTGACCGGCGTGGAAACACCTTTGAGGCGCGCCTTGCCGACCATCGGCACCGCATCGGGATGCCAGGTCTCGAGCGCGGCGAGGCGCGCCATGAGCGGCACGCGCACCAGCGGATCGGACAGATCGATTCCCGCCGAGTTGAGCCGGTCGGGCGCGAACAACTGGCTCGGCAGCGGAATACGCGGGTTGCGGCCTATATCGAGTTCCGTCGTCGCCTCGACCGGATCGGCGATGATCGCCTCGACCGGCTGATCGGCATCGGCAAGGCGGTTGACGAACGAAGCGTTGGCGCCGTTTTCGAGCAGCCGGCGCACGAGATAGGCGAGCAATTCCTTGTGTCCGCCGACCGGCGCGTAGATGCGCACCGCGGTCGGCTTGTTGCCTTCGCCTTCGCGCAGCACTTCGTACAGTTCCTCGCCCATGCCGTGCAGGCGCTGGAATTCGAACAAGCGCTTGCCCGCCATCGCCTTGACCGCCGCGACGGTCGCCGCATTGTGTGTCGCGAAACCCGAATAGATCGCATCGTCGGCGGCAAGCAGACGGCGCGCGCAGGCCAGATAGGACACGTCGGTCGACGCCTTGCGGGTGAAAACCGGATAGTCGGCGAAGCCACCGACCTGCGTCGCCTTCACTTCACTGTCCCAATAGGCGCCCTTGACCAGCCGGACCATCATCTTGCGCTGGTAACGACGGGCAAGCGCGATGGTCCAATCGACCAGCGGTACCGCACGCTTCTGATAGGCCTGGATGACAATTCCGAAACCACGCCAGCCATTCCTGAACAGGCTGTCGTCGGCGACGATGGTCTCGATCAAATCCATCGACAGGTCGAGCCGATCGGCTTCCTCAGCGTCGATCGCGAGGCAGATATCGGCGGCGCAGGCATCGGCGACCAGCTCACGCAAACGTGGCAGCATCTCCGCCTTGATCCGGTCGACCTGCGTCCATTCGTAGCGCGGATGGAGCGCGGACAGCTTGACCGAGACGCCATCGACACCTTCGACCGGGCCTTTTCTGCGCGCCTTGCCGACTGCGGCGATCGCGGTCTTGTACGCCTTGAAATAGAAATCGGCGTCGGCCTGCGTCCGTGCCGCCTCTCCCAGCATGTCGAAGCTGTGTGTTTCAACGCCCGAGGCGCCGCGCTTCAAACCTTCGCCGATCGTGCGGCCGAACACGAAATGATGGCCGAGGATTCGCATCCCCTCGAAGATCGCACGGCGGATCACTGGCTTGCCGAGCCGCGCCACGGCGCGCTTGGCGACCGCCGCCCAATCCTCGCCCTCGCTCGGCGCGACGACGCTGCCGGTGAGCATCAGGCCGAAGGTCGATGCGTTGACGAACAGCGACTGCGAGCGGCCCAGATTGGCACTCCATTCCTTGCCGCCGATCTTGTCGGCGATCAGCCGGTCGCGCGTCGCGGCATCGGGGATGCGCAACAACGCCTCGGCCAGGCACATCAGCGCGATGCCCTCATCCGTCGACAGCGCGAAACTGTGCAGCAGGCTATCAACCGCATTGCCCTGCCCCTTGGCGCGCACGCCCTCGACCAGCTGTCGAGCCAGCGCCTGGGTAACAGCCAGTTCGGCTACGGGTATTTCGGCCTCGATCAGGCGCTGCGCCACACAGGCTTCCTCCTCCATGCGATAGGCGGCATGGACGGCGGCGCGGCTCAGGCCGGGAAGTGCGATCGAGGACATCGGCGAACACTCTGTTGAATGTGATAGGCAAATTTTGGTGACTAGCCGCCTCTATCGCAGCAACGACCAGAGGATAAAGCCTGTATATTTGCCTCGATATAGTGATATCCTCTGTCAAGATTATCAAGAACAGGAGAATTCACCATAACCTCGATCGCCAGGCCTGACGCTATCGACCGACGCATTCTCAGCGCGCTGCAGCGGGACGGACGCATGTCGAATCTGGCGCTGGCGCGGGAGGTCGGCCTGACGCCGACGCCGTGCCAGGAACGCGTCAAGCGGCTCGAACGCGACGGTTACATCAGCGGCTATGCCGCGCGGCTCGATCCCGTCCTGCTCGACCTTGGCTTGCTGGTGTTCGTCCAGGTAACGCTCGACCGGACCACGACAGACGTGTTCGGCCTGTTCGCGGCCGCGATCCAGTCTTTCGCATCAGTCACTGAATGTCACATGGTCGCCGGCGGATTCGATTATCTGCTCAAGATACGCTGCCGCGACATGGCGGATTATCGCCGCATCCTCGGCGACGAGCTCGGCTCGATCGACGGCATCGCCCAGACCCATACCTATGCGGTGATGGAGGAGATCAAGACCGAGACGGCACTGCCGGTCTGATCCGTTCAAAGCGAGGCAGGCGCTCGTGATCCTGTGGCAATGCTGCTTTTCGACAATAAGAAAGAGCGCACCGGTAATTCGGCAAGGCAAGGGATGAGATGCCAAATCCTGCCTCACGATTGAATCACTGCGGGCAACAGGGCTGCGGGGGCAAGCAGGAGATATGCTACACCGGTTGTTGCATATCTTTTCTCGCCTCCGCTCTAGCGAGACACATATAAATATCTTTATATAACAGGTATTAAGTCGAAACTTCAGGCTGAATGAAGTTCGCACGACTTCCGTGCAAACAACAAAAAAGCCCGCCAACTCATCGAGCTGGCGGGCTTTTAATGGTGGGCGTGGCAAGGATTGAACTTGCGACCCCTGCGATGTCAACACAGTGCTCTACCACTGAGCTACACGCCCACGCGCGGGCCCGAAGGCCATGCGAGTTGCGCGCTCTAGCGAGGGTTGCCGCCTCGCGCAAGCGCGGATGAGCTTGTTTGAAAATTCGCGGAAGAGCGAATTTCAAGGCGGTGCCGGCCCGCTCCCCCTCCCGGCCACCCATCCAGGATATTCTGTGGGTGGCCGGGAGGGGGAGCGGGCGGAGCAGCCCAAGGTTCCGGCGATGCGAAGCATCGTTGGAAAGGCTGCGGAAGGCGGCACCGCCAAAATGCACTGAAGGTGCATTTTCAAACAAGCCTTTAAAGCCCGCCGGTGGCGCTTTCCTTTTCGAACATCCGGTCGACCTCAAGCACCAGGTCGCGCAGATGGAACGGCTTGGACAGAACGCGCGCCTGCGGCATTTGCTTGCCTGCCTTGAGCGTGACGGCGGCAAAGCCGGTGATAAACATGACGCGCAGGTCCGGGACCATCTCACCGGCGCGTTGGGCCAGTTCGATGCCGTCCATCTCGGGCATGACGATATCGGTCAACAACAGGTCGAAATGCTCGGTCTCAAGCAGCGGAATCGCGGCGGTACCGCGGTCGACCGCGCTGACGGCATAGCCAGAACGCTCAAGCGCACGCGTCAGATATTCGCGCATCACCCGGTCGTCTTCAGCCAGCAGAATCCTGATCATTACGGTCCCACTCATTTGCGAACCGCCAGTGTATGCGCAAAGCCCTTAAGAAATTCCAGCCCACATCCACGCATTGCGACGAGAATGCGCCCAATCTACGGTGACCGCGATGGCTAATATCGCCCTGCCCTATGATCTTTATGGCCCGCTCGAGCCGGTCAGCCCGGTCATCCTGTCGGTGCCGCATGGTGGGCGCGATTATCCGCTGGCGTTGCGCGCGGCGATCCGAGTCCCATTGACCGCGCTTCGCCCGCTCGAGGACCGCCATATCGATACGCTGGCGATGGCAGCGCGGCACAGCGAGACGATGCTGGTACAGCAGCGCGCGCGCGCCTGGATCGATCTCAACCGCAGCGAGAATGAGCGCGACCCGCATATCGATGCCGGGGCCGACCGGCGTGCGCTCGGCCTGCAGTCGGCCAAGCTGCGCGGCGGACTCGGGCTGATCCCGCGCCGCCTGGCGAGTGCCGGCGAGATCTGGCAGCGCCGGTTGGAAGGCGAAGAGGTGATGGCCCGGATCGCCGGCGATCATCGCCCCTATCACGAATTGCTCGGCCGGTTGCTGACGACGGCACGGGCGCGCTTCGGGGTGGCGGTGTTACTTGACCTGCATTCGATGCCGTCCCTCGCATCGGGCAGCCAGATCGTGTTGGGTGATCGCTTCGGGCGCTCGGCAGCGGCGCGCTTCGTCCATCGGCTCGAAGCTGAGACGATGGCGGCGGGACTAAGCGGGGCGACCAACACGCCCTATGCGGGCGGACATATCCTCGACCGCCACGGTGCGCCCGCGAAGAATATCCATGCCGTGCAGGTCGAATTCGATCGCGCGCTGTATCTGGATGCCGCGCTCGATGCGCCTGGCAAGGGCTTGCGGGAAGCGGCACGCTTGCTGCGCTGCATGATCGATGCGCTCGCCGACGAAGCGCTTGCCGCGCCTGCGGCGCTCGCCGCCGAATAATCCATTTTCCCGATAAAAAAACCACCCCGGGCATACGCCCGAGGTGGCCAAGGTTCAGGGAGGAGATACACCCGAAGGTGCATCGCGAGGCCTCGCGAAAGGGGGGACACGGGGCCTCGTGACACCGATATAGGAAGGTGGTTTTCGGGGTTCAAGAGGTTTTTACCGCTTGAGCAATCAGTTTATTTCTTGGAGTCATCCATGACGGTTCAGTGACACCGACAAGCCGTACGGCGATCCGCGCCAGACATGGCACCGGCACGGAATAACAGTCTCAACGCGCGACCTCATTGGCCGCCATTTCGGGCTGTCGAACGCCATCGATCGCCTTGTTGCGTTGCGCCGCAGCAGCCGCAACCGCCTGTTTACGGCAGCGCCGGATTTCATTCTGGCCTGCGATATCGAAATCGGAAGCCGAGCCACAGGCTTTGCCAACGGCATGGTCGATGCGACGGTCGAGCGACCTGATACCGGCGTCAGTGCGCAGGTCGAGATCGGCATGGCTCACCCGGTAAGGCGAATTGCCGGTCGTGGTTTCTTGCGCCGACACAGGCGCAACGATGGTCGCGGCGGCCAGGGCCGCCAGCGTGAAAAGCGTCTTCATTGTCTGTCTCCGAAATTTGGGGAGGATTTCGGCACCGGTGCGAATTCTTTCTACGCCTCCATTTGCCGATTCGACGAACAACGATGTTGCACTGCCGTTATGCAAAAGTGCAGAACGTCCGGATGGTCGACTGGAATGACATCCGATATTTCCTGGCAGTGGCCGACACCGGCAGCACATTGGCCGCCGGCCGCGCGCTGAAGGTCAGCCAGACCACGGCAGCGAGACGAATCGCAGCGCTGGAGGATGCGCTGCAGGTCGCGCTGTTCGATCGCAGCCCCGGTGGTTACCGCCTGACTGAAGCGGGGGCGGACTTGCTGGTGCATGCCCGCGCCGTGCAGCGCACCGCCCAGGCGCTGAGCGACGCCGCCGCAGCGCAGCAACGCGAGGTCAGCGGCACGGTACGCGTCACGGCGCAGGAAATCCTGGCAGTCACCATTCTCTCGCCGATCCTGCGCGATCTGCATCAGGCCTATCCCGCGATCATGATCGATCTCGACACCAGCGAGGAAGTGCGCGACCTCGCGGCCGGTGCGGCCGATATCGCACTGCGTCACATCGTGCGCCCGACCGGCGCCGGTCTCGTCGGCCGACGGCTCGCCGACGATCATTGGACGCTCTATTGCAGCCGTTCCTACGCCGCCGAACATGGCTATCCGAGGCGCCGCAGCGAAGTCGCCGGTCACCCGCTGGTCGGCGGCGGCGAAAATGGCCTGTGGCGGCTGTATCGCGAGTGGCTGCAGAAAAACGGCCTGGAAGCCAGTGTGGTGATGCATCACAGTTCGGCGATGGGATTGCTCGCGGCGGTACGATCCGATGTCGGACTGGCGGTACTGCCGTGCCTGATCGCCGATAACGACCCGGATCTGGTACGCTGCCTGCCGCCAATGCCCGAAAGCCCGCGCGGCATATGGCTGCTGACTCACGAGCGGCTGCGCCACACGCCGCGCGTTCGTGTGGTGCTCGAATTCCTCGCTGAACGGCTGACCCGCCTGGCGCGAACCCAGTCAGGCGGCGCGGGGTATGAGGCGATTGGCGCATAAGCGCAGCACCGTTTCGGCGATTTCGCGTTCGCCTCGCACAAAGCCAAGCCAATAGGGCTGATCCGAACCAACACGGCGGCTGTCGCTTGGGTGTGGTGATATTCTCCACGAGTTGCGCCACCGGCCCAACCGCCCAAGAGGCAGATTCGCCGCGTCAGCTACGACAGATCCCGTCAGGCTGCGGAGGAGTGCCCCAGCCCGATTCGCTCGCGCGCCTTTAGATATGGATCGCCTTGCCCCGCACCGCCATTGCCGCTTCCTTGATCGCCTCGCTGTGCGTCGGATGCGCGTGGCAGGTATAGGCGATGTCCTCGCTCGTCGCGCCGAACTCCATCGCCTGTGCGGCCTGAGCGATCATCGTGCCGGCGGGAACCGCGATGCACCATACGCCGAGCACACGGTCGCTCTTGGCGTCGGCGATGATCTTCACAAAGCCGTCGGGTTCATGGTTGGTCTTGGCGCGGCTGTTGCCGGCCATCGGGAACTTGCCGACCTTGATCTCGCCCTTTTCCTTCGCCGCCTCCTCGGTAAGGCCGACACCGGCGATTTCGGGCCAGGTGTACACGACGCTCGGGATCACATCATGGTTCACGATGCCGGTGAGCCCGGCGATATTCTCGGCAACCGCGATGCCTTCGTCCTCGGCCTTGTGCGCAAGCATCGGACCGGGAACCACGTCGCCGATCGCCCAGATGCCGGGCACGCTGGTCTCGAAGCGATGGCCGATCTCGATCTGGCCGCGCTGATTGGTGGCGAGCCCGGCCTTGTCGAGCGCCAGGCCATCGGTGTTGGGGCGACGGCCGATCGAGACGAGCACGCAATCCGCCTCCAGCGTCGTCGCATCGCCGCCAGCCGCAGGTTCGAGCGTCAGCGTCGCCTTGTCACCCTTGACCGTGACGCCGGTGACCTTGGTCGACAGCTTGAACTCGATCCCTTGTTTCTTGAAAATCTTGTTCGATTCCTTGCGTATCTCGCCATCGAAGCCGGGCAGGATCTGGTCGAGGAATTCGACGCAAGTGACCTTCGCGCCGAGGCGGCGCCACACGCTGCCCAGTTCGAGGCCGATCACGCCGCCACCGATCACGACCAGATGCTCGGGCACCTTGGCCAATTCGAGCGCGCCGGTGCTGTCCACCACGACCTTCTGATCGATCTCCACGCCAGGCAGCGGGGTGACGCTGGAACCGGTGGCAATGATGATGTCCTTGGCGGTGACAGTCTTGTCACCAACCTGGACCGTGTGGGCATCGACGAAACTGCCGCGGCCCTTGAGCCATTCGACCTTGTTCTTCTTGAACAGGAAAGCGATGCCGCCGGTCAGCTGCTTGACCGCGTCGAGGCGCTGGCCGTGCATCGCCTCAAGATCGAGCTCGGGCGTCACCTTGATGCCAAGCTTGGCGAAGGTGCCGTTCGACGCCGCATCGAAATATTCCGACGCGTGGAGCATCGCCTTGGACGGAATACAGCCGACATTGAGGCAGGTGCCGCCCAGCGTTTCGCGGCTTTCCACGCACGCGGTGCGCAAGCCAAGCTGCGCCGCGCGGATCGCCGCGACGTAACCGCCGGGGCCGGAGCCGATCACCAGAACGTCGAAATCATAGTCAGCCATCACACACTCCGTTCGCCCTGAGCTTGTCGAAGGGCTGCGCTTTCTCTTTTCCGTCCGAGAAAGAAGAACAGTGCTTCGACAAGCTCAGCACGAACGGAATATGGGGATTGTTCTCGCGATTACAGGTCGATGAGTATGCGCGTCGGATCTTCGATCGCGTTCTTCAGCGCGACGAGGAAAGTCACCGCCTCGCGGCCGTCGATCAGGCGGTGATCATAGCTCAGCGCGAGATACATCATCGGGCGGACGACGATCTGGCCGTCGACCACCACCGCACGGTCCTCGATGCGGTGAAGGCCGAGCACGGCGCTTTGCGGTGGGTTGATGATCGGGGTCGACATCAGCGAACCGAAAACGCCGCCATTGGAGATGGTGAAGGTGCCGCCCTTCATCTCGTCCATCTTGAGCGTGCCGTCCTTGGCGCGCTTGCCGAAATCGCCGATCGTCTTTTCCACAGCGGCGACGCTCAACTGATCGGCATCGCGGATCACCGGCACGACCAGGCCACCCGGCGACGACACCGCGACCGAGATGTCGGCATAGTCGTGATAGACGATATCCTCGCCGTCGATCGACGCGTTGACCGATGGAATGTCCTTCAGCGCCATGCACGCCGCCTTCACGAAGAAGCCCATAAAGCCGAGCCGCACGCCATGCTTCTTTTCGAACAGGTCCTTGTACTTGGTCCGCGCTTCAATGACGGCGGTCATGTCGACGTCGTTGAACGTCGTGAGCATCGCCGCGGTGTTCTGTGCTTCCTTGAGCCGCTTGGCGATCGTCTGGCGCAGGCGCGTCATGCGCACGCGCTCTTCCTTGCGGCCAGTCGATTGCGCGACCGAGGGCGACGCAACCGGGGCGGCCCCCACTGCGACAGGCGCCGCGACGGGTGCCGCGGCCGGCGTCACGGCGGCAGCAATCACATCATCCTTGGTAATGCGGCCATCCTTGCCGGTACCCTTGACCGTCGCCGGATCGACACCGTGTTCGAGTACCGCGCGGCGCACCGACGGCGAGAGGGCCGCGGGGCCGTCATCCGATGCAAGGGCGGGTTCAGCCACCTTGGGCGACTCCGTCACGGCGGGCTGCGGCGCGGCCGCCTGAGCGGGTGCACCGGCACCAGCGTCTATCGTCGCGATCATCGCGCCGACCTGCACCGTGTCGCCGACCTGAACCGCATGCGCGCCCATCACCCCGGCGACCGGCGATGGTACCTCGACCGACACCTTGTCGGTTTCGAGGCTCGCGATCGGTTCATCGACCGCGACTGCATCGCCGGGCTGCTTGAGCCATTCGCCGAGCGTAGCTTCAGTGATCGATTCGCCCAGGACGGGCACTGTGACTTCGGTTGCCATCGTATCTTCCTCGTATCCGCGTGTGCGGACTTATGATTTGCGCGTGCGGCGGATTTCTTCGCGGACATTGTGACCGAGCGCGTCGGCGACAAGCGCGGCCTGTTCCATCTGGTGACGCTTCATCAGGCCCGTGGCGGGCGATGCTGCAGCGGCACGACCGGCATAGCGCGGCCGCGCGACCTTACCGGCGGCATCGCCAAGGCATGCCTCGATGAACGGCTCGACGAAGAACCAAGCGCCGTTATTCTTCGGTTCCTCCTGCGCCCACACCACGTCTTCGAGATTGGCCATTGCCTTGAGGCGCTTGACCAGAGGCTCGCCGGGGAAGGGATAGAGCTGTTCGACGCGCACGATCGCGGTGTCCGTGTCGCCCGCCGCGTCGCGTGCCTCGATCAGGTCATAGGCGACCTTGCCGGTGCACAACACGAGGCGCTTCACATCGGCGTCGGCCGGCGCCGAAGGATCGGACAACAGCCGCATGAAGTGGCTGTCGCCCTGGAAGTCCGCCGCCTTGGACACCGCCATCTTGTGGCGCAGCAGAGATTTGGGCGTGAAGATGATCAACGGCTTGCGGAACGAGCGGTGCATCTGCCGGCGCAGCAGGTGGAAATAATTCGCCGGCGTGGTGCAGTTCGCGACCTGCATATTATCCTGTGCACACAGCTGCAGGAAACGCTCGGGCCGCGCAGAGCTATGCTCCGGCCCCTGCCCTTCGTAACCGTGCGGCAGCAGCATCACCAGGCCATTGGCGCGCAGCCATTTGGCTTCGCCGGCGGCGATGAACTGATCGATCATGATCTGCGCGCCGTTCATGAAGTCGCCGAACTGCGCTTCCCACAGCACCAGCGTCTTGGGGTCGGCCAGCGCATAGCCATATTCGAAGCCGAGCACGCCATATTCGCTCAAGGGCGAATCGAGGATCTCGACCCGGCCATGCTCGATCTGGGCGAGCGGCAGATATTTATGCTCGTCCTTCTGATCGACCCAGACGGCATGACGCTGGCTGAACGTGCCGCGGCCCGAATCCTGGCCCGACAGGCGGACGCCATAGCCTTCTGACAGCAGCGAGCCGTAGGCCAGCGCCTCGCCCGTCGCCCAGTCGAAATTGGCGCCCGATTTGAACATCTCTCGCTTCGCGTCGATCACGCGGCCAAGCGTCTTGTGGATCGTCAAATCTTCGGGGACCGTGGTCAGCGTGCGGCCAAGCGAGTCGAACCGCTTGGGCTCGATCCCGGTTTCGAGATTGCGCCGCGCGCTCTCCGCATCGGCCGGTGCGTGCAGCCCGGACCAGCGCCCTGCGAACCAGTCGGCCTTGTTCGGCTTGTAGCTTGCGCCCGCCTCGAACTCGCCTTCGAGCAAAGTCGTGAACTGCTTGATATTGTCATCGATCCAGGCGCGATCGATCACTTTCTGCTCGATCAGCTTGGCGCCGTAGATCTCGCTCACCGGCGGATGCTGGCGGATCTGGTCGTACATCAGCGGCTGGGTGAAGCTCGGCTCGTCACCTTCATTATGACCGAAGCGGCGATAGCACCACATGTCGATGACGATGTCGCGGCGGAACTTCTGGCGGAACTCGATCGCCATCTTGCAGGCGAAGGTCACTGCCTCGGGATCGTCGCCATTGACGTGGAAGATCGGCGCCTGGACGCCCTTCGCCACATCCGACGGATAGGGCGAGGAGCGCGCGAATTGCGGGCTGGTCGTGAAGCCGATCTGGTTGTTGATGACGAAGTGGATGCAGCCGCCAGTATTGTAACCGCGGATGCCGGAAAAGCCGAGGCATTCCCATACGATCCCCTGCCCCGCGAACGCCGCATCGCCATGGATCAGCACGGGCAGCGAGCCGGTATGATCCTTCAGGTCATCGGCGATGGTCTGGATCGCGCGCGTCTTGCCGAGCACGACCGGGTCTGCCGCTTCGAGATGCGATGGATTGGCGACCAGCGACATATGCACGCTGATCCCGTCGAACTCGCGATCAGTCGAAGTGCCGAGATGATATTTGACGTCGCCCGATCCGGCCACGTCATCGGGATTGTCCGAACCGCCGCCGAATTCATGGAAGATCACGCGAAACGGCTTGGCCATCACATTCGACAACACGTTCAGCCGGCCGCGATGCGCCATGCCGTAGACGATCTCGCGGACGCCGAGCTGCCCGCCATATTTGATGATCGATTCGAGCGCCGGGATCATGCTCTCGCCGCCGTCGAGGCCGAAACGCTTGGTGCCGACATATTTGCGGCCGAGGAATTTCTCCCACTGCTCGGCCTCGATCACCTTGTTGAGGATCGCCTTTTTGCCGAGCGGCGAAAACTCGATCGCCTTGTCCTTGCCTTCCATGCGGTCCTGCAGGAAGCGACGCTCATCCACATCGGCGATGTGCATATATTCGAGGCCGACATTGCCGCAGTAATTGGCGCGCAAGGTGCTGACGAGTTCACGAACCGTCGCCCATTCCAGACCGAGAGTGCCGCCCATATAAACCGGCTTGTCGAGATCGGCGCCGGAAAAGCCGTGATATTCAGGCGTCAGATCCGCCGGCAACTCGCGCTTGGACAGGCCGAGCGGATCGAGATTGGCGGCAAGGTGGCCGCGCACGCGATAGGTGCGCACCAGCATCATCGCGCGGATCGCGTCGGCGGCGGCGCGGGTGACATCGACCTGTGGGGTCGCGTCCGAGACAGCGACCGGCTTGGGCGCGGCACCCTTGGCGGGCTTGGGCGCCGGCTCCATCTGAGTCGGATCGAGCGCGGCGGTCAGGTCGTCGGTCGTGCTCAGCGGCCAGTTGGGCTGTTCCCAGCTTGGCCCCTGTGCCGACCCTTCAAGTCCTTCAAACCAGGCGCGCCACGACGGCTCGACGCTGTCGGGTGACGTCTTGTAGCGCGCGTACAGCGTTTCGATGAACGCGGGGCTCACGCCGCCCGCGATCTCGCTGAAATCCTGGCCGTCATAGCCCATTGGCTGTTCCTCGGCGCATTCCCGGGGAGGTGAGAATGCTCATTGGCCCGCCGCCTGGCGGGGTAAGTTAACCGTTCAGTACCGCAAGCAAGGTCGTGCCCAGTTCCGAGGGGCTGTCCGCCACCCGGATGCCGGCGGCTTCCATTGCCGCAATCTTGTCTTCCGCGCCGCCCTGACCGCCCGAGACGATCGCACCGGCATGACCCATGCGGCGGCCCGGAGGTGCCGTACGGCCAGCGATGAAACCCGCCATCGGTTTCTTGCGGCCGCGCTTCGCTTCGTCGCGCAGGAATTGGGCCGCTTCCTCTTCGGCCGCGCCGCCGATTTCGCCGATCATGATGATCGACTTGGTCGCCTCGTCGGCAAGGAACAGCTCAAGCACATCGATGAAGTTCGTGCCGTTGACCGGATCACCGCCGATACCGACCGCAGTCGTCTGGCCAAGGCCTGCATTCGTCGTCTGGAACACGGCTTCATAGGTAAGCGTGCCGGAGCGGCTTACAACGCCGACCGAGCCCTGTTTGAAGATGCTGCCGGGCATGATGCCGATCTTGCATTCGTTCGGGGTCAGCACGCCGGGGCAGTTCGGGCCGATCAGCCGCGATTTCGAACCCGATAGCGCGCGCTTGACCTTGACCATGTCGAGCACCGGAACGCCTTCGGTGATGCACACGATCAGCGGCACCTCGGCATCGATTGCCTCGAGGATTGAGTCTGCGGCGAAGGGCGGCGGGACATAGATGACGCTGGCGGTCGCGCCGGTCGCGTGAACCGCCTCGTGCACGGTGTTGAAATTGGGCAAGCCGAGATGCGTCGTGCCGCCCTTGCCCGGCGTGACGCCGCCGACCATCTGCGTGCCATAAGCCAGCGCCGCTTCGGTGTGGAAGCTGCCGGTCTTGCCGGTCATCCCCTGAGTGATGACCTTGGTGTTCTTGTCGACGAGGATTGCCATATTCTTGTCGTTCCCGCTTCCCGGTGCATCCGCCAAGGCGGAAGCCCAGACCTAAAACAAAGACTCGAACAGATCGTCCCAGCCCGGATTCGTCATTCGATCACTCGCCACAGAGGCGGGATACAATTTAGTTCAGCGAACCGTCGATCGCCTTGCACGCCACCAGCAGCTCCTTGACCGCCTCGACCGACACGGCAAGGTTCGCCTTGGCTTCGTCGTCGAGCGCGATCTCGATGATCTTCTCGACGCCGCCCGCACCGATCATCACCGGCACGCCGACATACAGCCCATCGACGCCGTACTGGCCATCGACATGCACCGCCGCCGGCAGGACGCGCTTCTGGTCGTTGAGATAGGCTTCGGCCATTGCGATGCCGCTGGTCGCGGGGGCGTAATAGGCCGAGCCGGTCTTGAGCAACGCGACGATCTCGCCGCCGCCCGAGCGGGTGCGCTGGACGATCGCATCGATCTTTTCCTGGGTCGAGAGGCCCATCTTGATCAGGTCGGGAACCGGGATGCCCGAGACGGTCGAATAGGAAATGACCGGGACCATCGTGTCGCCGTGCCCGCCGAGCACGAACGAGGTGACGTCCTTGACCGAGACCTTGAATTCATCGGCAAGGAAGTGGCTGAAACGCGAGCTGTCGAGCACGCCGGCCATGCCGACAACCATGTGATGCGGCAGGCCGGAGAATTCGCGCAGCGCCCACACCATCGCGTCGAGCGGGTTGGTGATGCAGATGACGAATGCGTTCGGCGCGTTGGCCGCGATACCCTCGCCGACGGCTTTCATCACCTTCAGGTTGATGCCGAGCAGATCGTCACGGCTCATGCCGGGCTTGCGCGCGACACCGGCGGTGACGATGATCACGTCCGCACCAGCGATGTCGGCATAATCGTTCGATCCGGTGATCGTGGCATCGAAGCCTTCGACCGGGCCGCATTGCGACAGGTCGAGTGCCTTGCCCTGAGGCACACCCTCGACCACGTCGAACAGGACGATATCGCCAAGCCCCTTAAGGGCCGCGAGATGGGCGAGCGTGCCGCCGATGTTGCCGGCGCCGATCAGCGCGATCTTCTTGCGGGCCATGATGTTCCTTTACCGGAAAAGAGCGCCGCAGAAGCGGCGGGTTCAGTGTGCCGCGAAAGCGGCTGGCGCGACGCGACTTAGGCGCGTTTTGACGTCGGGGCAACCGGTAAAGGCTTATCATTTGCGTTACTTGATGCAACTAGTTCGCAATTGCAATAATGGGCTTTATGTCTGTTCGATATCGACATAGCGACGCTCACCCGTCGCATCATTATACCAGACCGCAACCGGCCGGCCGCTATCGTCATCGATGAACCGTTCGCTTGTCTCCCGCCAGCCTCGATCAGCCGGTCGCGCCTGTATCGCGCCATAGCGCGAGCGCTCGAACAGGATGCCGGCAAGCGTCAACCCGAGGATCAGCGCCATCGGCCAGACGGCCGGATCGATGGAAGCCGCGACAAGGGCCGTTGTGAATGCCAGTGCCGCGATCACCAGCACGATTGTCCGCAACATCATTCGGGTGCCGGGTCGAGAATGACCGCAGTGCCGTAAGCGACCACCTCGTTCATCGCCTGGGCGATCTCGCCGGAATCGAAGCGCATCATCACCACTGCATTTGCGCCCATCAATGCTGCGTTCTGCACCAGCCGGTCGATCGCGTGGCGGCGCGTATCTTCGACCAGCTTGGTATATTCGGGAATCTCGCCACCGACGATCGAGCGCAGGCTGGCGGTGATATTGCCGCCGATACCGCGGCTGCGCACGACGACGCCAAAGACCTGACCCAGGACCGCTTTCACATTATGACCGGGCACGTTTTCGGTGGTGGTGACGAGCATCGAGTCCCTCCTTCATGGCCTGAGCATAGAAGATTTCGCGCGCGGAATACACGCGATCTTAAACCGATTGCCGGCATGCCGACGCCATGGCCGGACCAAAACCCCGCACGATTATCGCGCTCGATCTGCTGCGCTTCGCCAGCGCGCTGATGGTCGTCGCTTTCCATTTCGGCAGCGCCTTCGCGCTCGCGCCGAGTCCGACCAGTGCGGAAATGCTCGCTGGCCTGCCACTGTCGACCGCCGGAGTCGGCGCGACATGGTTTGGCTGGGTCGGGGTGGAATTGTTCTTTGTCATCTCGGGATTCGTGATCGCGATGTCGGCGCAAGGGGCAAGCACCGGCGAGTTTCTGCGCCGTCGCGCCTTGCGCTTGCTGCCCGCCGCGTGGATCTGCGCGACCGTGACGCTCGCGGTGCTGTGGTTTGCCGCACCCTCCCCCTTCCTGCTCCGGCAATGGTTGAGGGCGGTGAGTTTCTGGCCGGTCGGCAATAGTATCGACCCATCCTACTGGACGCTTGGCATCGAACTGGCCTTTTATCTGGTGATCGCGGCCGGCCTTGGCCAGGCCGGCACGCTCCAGCGGATCGAGCGCCGCGCGGTGTGGATCGGCGCGCTCAGTGCAGGTTTTTGGCTCTTTGCGCGGCTCGCCGATTGGGGCGCACCGCAGATGATGGACTACCGGCCGTTCCAGCTCCTCATGCTACCGCATGGCTGTTTCTTCGCGCTCGGCGTGCTCGCCTGGGCTATGCTCCACGACCGTGTGACCCGCCACAGGATGGTCCTGTTCACGCTGCTCACGGCAACCGCTTTCGCCGAGATCACGGGAAGGGCGATCGAACGGGCACAGGCGCTCGGTATCGAGGTCGGACCGACGCTTCCGATCGCTGTCTTCGCGGCAGGACTGATCCTCGTGCTGGCTTCGCTCAGATTGCAGCCGACCCTTGAGACGATGATCGACGCCCGGCTTGCAACGACGCTGGGTTTGATGACCTATCCGCTCTATCTGATCCACCAGGAGGCGGGCGCGGCACTGGTAACCGCATTGATGCACGCCGGATTGCCCATGGCTCTGGCGTTCGCCGCGACGCTCGCCTTGGCAATAGGCTTTTCCTGGTGGGTCGCGCGCCGAGCCGAACCCATAGTCAAAAGCGCGCTCTCGCGGGCTCTCGATACGACCACAGCGGCCATTGCGGTGGCCGCGCCGCGGCGCCCGACACCGCTTTGACCGCCATGACCTGCAAACCCGCGCGCCAGATCGTCGCGATCGACCTGCTGCGCTTCATCTGCGCCGCGCTGGTGATGACGTTCCATTATCTGACCGTCTTCCCGCTTGCCCCCACCGCGACGATCCGGGCTTTCGATCGCACGCTGGCGCTCGCGGGAGACGATGCACGTTGGACGTGGTTCGGCTGGGTCGGGGTGCAGATATTCTTCGTCGTCTCGGGCTATGTGATCGCCCGGTCAGGCGAGGGTATGACGGCGCGGGGTTTCCTGCGCCGCCGTATCCTGCGCCTCGCGCCCGCAGCGTGGATCTGCGCGAGCCTCTCCGCCGCATGCCTGTTCGGCTTCAGCCTGCTTGCCGGACCGATGGTCGCGCTGCGCTGGGTCGAGGCGATCTTCTTCTTACCGACCCCGACGCCGATCGATAGCGCCTATTGGACGCTAACGGTGGAGCTCTGCTTCTACCTGCTGGTGGCGACGCGGCTTCGCGGCGACGCCGGGGACAGCGCACGGATCGAGCGGATCGGCGTCGTACTGGGATCGGCCAGCATCGCTTATTGGTTGATCGTCGCGCTGATCGGCGCATCGCCCGATCTTGCGATGGAAAATCTCATCTGGCGCATGACGTCGCTACCCTATGGCGTATTCTTCGCGCTCGGCATCATGCTTTGGGCGATCCGCGACCGGGGCGCGACGCCGGCGAGAATAGCCTGTGCGACAATATTGTTCGCGGGGAGTTGCGGGCAAATTGCCGCCAATGCGAGCAGCATGGCCGACCTGCGCGGCCTGTTTGCCTTTCCCATCGCGCCGATCATCGTCTTTGCCGCCGCCGTCACGCTTATCATTGGCGCCGCGCGGGTACAGGAACCACTCGTTCGGGTCATCGGCACCACGCGATTGGTGACGCTCGGCCTGATGACCTATCCACTTTATCTGCTGCACCAGTCCATCGGCGCAGTCCTGATCGTCCACGCCGTCCGCGCTGGCATGGCTCAGAGCGTCGCGATCATCCTGGCATGCGCGCTGGCGATCCTACTCGCCTGGGGCGTGACGCGGTGGCTGGAGCGGCCGCTACGCCACTGGCTGGCCGCCCGGTTGCCGGAACCTAGGCTGCGCCGTGCCCTGCCGCCAGATATTCCTCCGAGCGCATCTCTTCCAGCCGGCTGACGGTGCGGTCGAACTCAAAGCGTCCATCGCCCTTTTCGTAAAGTCGGTCGGGCTCGGCATCGGCCGCGGCAAGCAATTTGACCTTATGTTCGTACAGCGCATCGATCAGCGCGACGAAGCGCGCCGCCTCATTGCGGTTTTCGGGTCCCAGCTTGGGGATGCCAACCAGGATGACGGTGTGGAATTTTCGCGCCACCGCGAGATAATCGGCAGCGCCTCGTGCTTCGCCGCACAGTTTCTTGAACGCGAACACCGCGACACCCTTCAGGCTCTTGGGCACATGCAGCGTGCGACCGCCCTGTACCGCGATCTCCTCGGCTGGTACATGTGCGCGATCCTCCGGCGGATAGTCGGTGAGACGGAAGAATGCTGCGGAGAGCTGCGCGGTCGCTTCCGGGCCGTTGGGGACAAGCCAGGTTTCCTGCGATCCCAGCCGGTCGCGGCGATAATCGACCGGGCCGTTAAGCGCGAGCACGTCGAGCCTGGTCTGGATAAGGTCGATGAAAGGCAGGAAATGCTCGCGGTTGAGGCCGTCCTTATAGAGATCGGTCGGCACCCGGTTGGATGTCGTGACCACGGTCACGCCACGCGCGAGCAATTCAGTGAACAGCCGCGACAGGATCATCGCGTCGGGGCTGTTGTTGACGATCATCTCGTCGAACGCGAGGCAACGCGTCTCCTCCGCGATCGCCACGGCAACGGGAAGGACCGGGTCCCCCTTTTCCTTAGCTCGCTCGACACCAAGACGCTGATGCACTTCGAGCATGAATTCCTGGAAATGGACGCGGCGTTTGCGGCGAATGTCGAGTGTGTGGAAAAACAGGTCCATCAGCATCGATTTGCCGCGCCCGACACCGCCCCAGAGATAGATGCCGCGTGGTGCCTCGGGCTTTTTGCCGAGCGCGCGCCACAAGGTGCTGCCGCGTTTCGGCGTCGCCTCGAGTTCGGTGGCAAGCATATCGAGCCGGCGCGCGGCCTCGGCCTGTTCAGGATCGGCCTGCAATTCACCGGCCGCCACCAGCGCCTGATATGCGGCGAGGACTTTGCTCATAACAGGCTGGCGGGCGGCGTCGATTTACGCAGCGTGCCGGTGAAGCTCGCGATGGTCGGCTCGCCTTCCTGCACGATCAGGCCGCGCAGGAACAACATCCGGCCGGTTTCGCGCAACAGCTCGATATGCGCCTCGAGCGGCACACCGATACGTCCGCCGCCGATGAACTGTGCCGACAGATCGAGCGTCACCGCGCCGCCCGCGCTTAGCACGCCGAAGCCGCGGCTCGCGGCGAACAGCGCGACGTCCATGAAACCGAGCAGCGCGCCGCCATGGACATTGTCGCGCATATTCGAATGCCGGTGCTCGGGCATCATGCGCACCCGCGCGATGCCGCCCTCCATCTTGACCAAGAGCGGCTCAATAAAATTGTTGAACCTGGTCGGATCGCGGAACCGCCAGCTCTTCCAGCCGGGTTCGTTCGGGTCGTCTTCGTAACTGAACGGCGGACTGACGATATCGGTCACGGAACCTATAATACCCGCTCGACTTCCATCTTCTTGATCTCGGCGATCGCCTTGGCCGGGTTCAGTCCCTTGGGGCAGACGTTCGCGCAGTTCATGATCGTGTGGCAGCGATAGAGGCGGAACGGATCTTCCAGTTCGTCGAGCCGCTCGCCGGTCATCTCGTCACGGCTGTCGGCGAGCCAGCGATAGGCCTGCAACAGGATCGCCGGACCGAGGAACTTGTCGGAATTCCACCAATAGCTCGGGCATGAGGTCGAGCAGCAGGCGCACAGGATGCACTCGTACAGCCCATCGAGCTTTTCGCGATCTTTCGGCGACTGCAGCCGCTCCTTGCCCGAGGGCGGCGGCGTGACGGTCTGCAGCCAAGGCTTGATCGACGCATATTGCGCATAGAAATGAGTGAAGTCCGGGACCAGGTCCTTGATCACTTCCATGTGCGGCAGCGGCGTGATCGTCACATCGCCCTTCACATCATCGATCGCAGTGGTGCAGGCGAGGCCGTTCTTGCCGTCGATGTTCATCGAGCAGGAACCGCAAATACCCTCGCGGCACGAGCGACGGAAAGTCAGCGAGCTGTCCTGCTCCGACTTCATCTTGATCAGCGCGTCGAGCACCATTGGACCGCAACTATCGAGGTCGACCTGGAATGTATCGTAGCGCGGGTTTTCGCCGCTATCGGGATCGTAGCGATAGACTTTGAAATTCTTGACCGTTTTGGCGTCCGCGGGCGCCTTATGGACCGTGCCGTTCTTCTTGATCTTGCTGTTCTTGGGCAGGGCAAATTCGGCCATCGCTTCAACGTCCCATCGCTTGTCGCGGGCGCCGTACCGCTCTTGCCGGCACCCCGTGTCGGCATGCCGATACATGAGGTGGGGCGGGGCCGCAAACCCTAGGTCACGGCCCCGTCACACTTTCTTTAGGGAGCTTGGTCGATCAGGCGCCGCGCACTGCTCCAATCCAGTCCGCGCGTAAGATACATCACCGCCGCCAGCGCAGCGAAGAGCAGCAACGAACCGATCAGCAACGAATAAGCCTCCAGGCTGAGCAGGATGTACAGCACGCCGTATAGCGCGGTGAGCAGCCCGGCGATCATGGCGCCGCGCCGCCAGCTGCCGAGCACCGCCGAGGAATAGGCGGTGAGCAGGCTGATGATCGCACTCGCCGCCAGGATATAGGCAAGCGAGAAGCCGATCACTTCGGCAAAGGCGAGCAGCATGATGAAGAACAGCACCAGCCCCGCGCCAACCAGCAGATATTCGACCGCGGTGACGCGCACGCCGCCGATCACATCGAACATCAGGAAAGCGATAAAGGTGAAGCCTATGAATAAGAAGCCATATTTCACGCTACGATTGACCTGACTGTAGAGATCCACCGGTGTGACCAGGTCGACTCGCGCTTCATAATCCCCGGCCGCCTGAAGCTGTGCAGCCGTTCTACGCTCGTACGGCTTTTCCACGGCTTTTGCCCTCAGGTCCCCGGCGACGAGCGCGCTGCCGAGCGCGAGATTGCCGACACGCCAGGTGGCGGAAAATCCGCTATCATCGACTTTGTGCGTGGTTGGCAGGAAGCCACCGGTAAAGCTTGGATGCGGCCATTTCGAACTGACCGTCCAGCGCGTGTCGCCGGCCTGCGGCTGCAGTGCGAGCCAGCCATTGCCGCGAAAGGCATAATCGAAACTGACTGCGATCGGCCGTTCGCGCAAAGCGGCCGCGTCGAGCCAGGTAAAGAAACCCGATCCTTCGGTTTCAGCGGGTCCGTTGCCAGGCTGAAGCGGCAGGCGGCGCCCCTCGATTGTGACCGAGGGCGGCGGTCCGAACAGTCCGCGCGCGTCGCGCAGACCGAAACGCAACTCCGCCCGATCCAGCGCGAGCTGTTCGATCGTGACACCGAAGCGCTTCAGATCGGCGGGCAGCGCGAACTTCGCGGTACCCGTGTTGTGCGCCTCATAGACCACCGCGTCGTAGATCGAACGATGCCGCCGCTCGGGTTTGAGATCCGACTTGATGTCCGCGACACTCGGCGAAACGGTCAGTTCGCGCCACACCGTGTTGGTACGGACGACCTGCTTGCCGGCTTCGTTGACGGTCTCGCTGACCTGCTCGCTATAGGGAATGATCAGCACCGGCCCAGCGATGGTCTGCGGCCCGCCCCATCCCTCGGCGATCGACGACCGCGCGGTCTCCGATTGCGACTGCCGATCATAGACCAGCAGATAGATCGCAAAGAGCGGGACCGCCAGCAGCGCCCCAATCAGGATCGCGAACAGCAGCTTGCGTCCCGGCGGACGTTCGGCGGCGACATAATCCGACATGATCAACTCCCTCTGTTAGAGGGTCCGCGATAGGATGCGTCTTGGTCGCTGACCAAAGTTGATCGGGTGAAAGCTTCGTGCAGAAACGGTGCAGGCGGCCCCGCGTTACGGCGCCTTTGCCCCACCGGATGCCGCGATCCAGGCGTCGATCTTCTTTTCCAGCACCGGCATCGGCAGCGCGCCGGTGTCGAGTATTTGCGCATGGAACGCACGCGGATCGAACTTGCCGCCAAGCGCAGCCTTGGCCTTCGCCTTCGTGCGGCTGATCGTCAGCTGGCCGATCTTGTAGGCCAGCGCCTGCCCCGGAATGGCGATATAGCGTTCGACCTCGGCGGTCGCATCGGTCCGCGCCATCGGCGAGTTGGCGAGCATATAGTCGATCGCCTGTTCGCGGGTCCAACCCTTGGCATGAATGCCGGTATCGACGACCAGCCGCATCGCGCGGAGCATCTCGTCGTTCAACCCGCCCATGCGCTGATACGGGTCGGTCTCCATGCCCAGTTCGGACCACAGCGTCTCCGCATACAGGCCCCAGCCTTCGGCATAAGCGGTATTGCCGCCAAAGCGCATAAAGGCGGGCAGCGCGGCATTCTCCTGCGCCAGGCTGATCTGGAAATGATGCCCCGGCTCCGCCTCATGCAGATAGAGCGTCTCCATCTCCCACATGTAGCGCGAGGGAAGGTCGTACGTGTTGTAATAGAAGACGCCGGGCCGCGTCCCATCCGGCGTGCCGCCCTGATAGGAGCCGCCCGCCTCGGTCTTTTCCTTATATGCCGGAACCGGACGGATCTCGAGCGGAGTCTTGGGCAGAAGCGAGAATTGCTCGCCGATCCGTGCCTCGATGCGCTTGCCGATCGCACGATAACCATCGCGCAATTGCTCGGCCGATTTGGGCGCGAATTGCGGGTCGGTGCGCAGGAAGGTGAAGAATTCGGGCAGACTGCCCTTGAAGCCGACCGCCGCTTTCTGCACCTCCATTGCCTTCAGGATGCGCGCAACTTCGGACAAGCCGAGCTGGTGTACGTCCTCGGCCTTGAGCGGCAGGGTCGTGTTCGATTCGATCAGATAGGCATAGAGCTTGTCGCCACCGGGCATGCCGGACAGGCCGACGCTGTCGCGTGCCGCGGCGAGATAGGTATTGGCGAGAAAATCGCGCATCCGCTTGTGCGCCGGCAACAGCACGTCGCGGATCTGCGCCGTATAGGCGGCGCGCAGCCGCGTCTGATCCGCCGCGGGAATGCCCGCCGGGAAGGTCTTGACCGGGCCATAGAATGCCGACGTATCGACGCCCTGTGCGAGGATATTGTCAAACTGTTCGATCATGTTGCGCACGGTCAGCTTGGGCTGCACCACGCCGGTCTTCATGCCCTGGCGAAAACGCACGATCGCCGCATCGAGCAACGCGGCATATTCGACGCCGCGCTTCAGGTTGTTGTCGTAATCCGTCACCGTCTTGAACGGCGCACCGCCCTGCCCCGACACGAAATCGGGATAGAATGTCTGGAAGCCGCTGAAATGGTCGATCGGCCGGACGATGGTCAGTGCAACGATCTCCGGGCTCAGGCCGCGCAGGCCGATCTGGGTCGAATTGCGGAACACATCATAAGCGATCTGATCGACATGAGTCAGCTTGCCGCGATCGATCTTGTCGAGCGCACGGAGATCGGCTTCGGCCGCATTGCGTTCGCCGGCGAGATAAGCGTCGGACAGATAGTCGCCGAAGCGATCCGCATAGCGCAGGTCGCCACGAAAGATGCCCGAGATCGGGTTGCGCTTCAGCGATGCTTCGTCGCTGTCATAGAAAAGCTGCTTGAGCTTCGCGTCCTCCGCGCTGTCGCCGGCGATCGGCGTGGGTGGCGGCAGCGCCTGCGAAAAGGCCGGTGTGGCGGCGGTGGCGCAAAGCAGGACGGCGGTCAGCAGTTTGAAACGCAAGGCTGTTTCCTCGGATCGATTGATGCACTGTCTTATGGCGCTAAATCGCCTGCGACAAGCGTCAGATCACATCGAGCACCAGTCCCAGCTCACGTGCCTCTTCCGCTTCGATATACCAGTTCGACGGCGCCTTTTCGCGCAGATCCTCGAACTCGACACGGCTGTTCTTGACGATATCGCGAAAGCCTTCTTCCTCGATCAGGATCGAATGTTCGACTTCATGCAGCGCCGCCTTGATCGATGCGACGACCATGCGCAGCGGCCCGTTGAGGTTGATCGTCTTCGAGATCGTGCGTTCATGGATCATCAGCCGGGTGTGGCGCGTCAGGAAGCGGCGATCGACCGGAAACGCGGCCATGAAGGTCGCGCCCGCCGAATAGACCGCAACCTTGCCGAGGAACAGGATTTCGCGCCCGTCATGATCCTCGAGCAGGCGGATATCGTCGGCCATGGTGCGGGCGACCTCCGGGTCGCCGCCGAGCGTCGTCAGGGCGATGACCAGCGCGCCGTCTTCCGGACAGGCCTCGAGTTGCTGACGGAAGCTTTGGTACATGAACTGATCGACCGGACCGGACAGGCGGATGTGCGGCTTGGCCAGCAGCGGATATTTGGTGTCGTTACGCATGTGGGCCGAACAAGCCGGAGCAATAAGTGTTCCCGCCCGCGCTCAGCATACCTCTGCGGTATAAGCTGGCAGCGGTCCTGGCGGAACCCGGGCGGCCGAAAGATAGAAGCTGTCCGCGCTCAGATGATGGTTCGTACCATAGGCCGCCGCCAGCACAGCGTGCAGCGCGGGATCGTAGGCGGCAAGGTCTTCATCCGACAGCACGACCCGTCCGCCGAACGTCGCTACCTTGTTCGAATTGAACCAGAATTGTGTGCCCTCCGCCCAATATTCGTCGATATTGACTGCGGTATATTCGCCCTTCCACAAACCCTGCTTCAACGCCGCGGCGTAAGCCTGCTCGACCCGCGCATAGAGTGCCGGATCGGCGGTGTGGATCGCATCGAGGATGTTGTGCGAAAATTCATGGACGAAGATGTTCTCGCCATAATAACGCGAGCTCTTCCAACCGAGCAGGTTCTCGACCGTGCCGGTGGTCAGGACTCCGGCCATGCCGCGCGCCCGACTGTTCCAGTAATCGCGGTCGGTCATGCTGCCGATGCGGTCGTCATAATGCTTGGCTTCACAAAAAGTCAGTCGCGGGTCGCCGCGTACCGGTTTTTTCCAGTCGCGCTGTTCGGGAATATCGACCGTGCCCTCATCGGCGGCCATAATCGCCACGCGCTGGCCCCGCGCGATCAGCGCGCGGTTCAGGTCCGGCCGTGCAGCGAGCATCGCCAGGACGATATCGCGGGCCTTGCGCAACGCCTCGTCGGACACCTTGGCCGACGACAGGATCGGAATGCCGTCCGCGTCGAGATAGCGTTTGTAGAATGGATCGAGGCGCAGTGCCGCAGGGGGCTTGCCGATCGGCGGAGGTGCGGCCCCGGATACCGTGGTCAGCAAAAGCAAGGCAGCGATCATGTCAGGCCGGAACATCGGGCCGCCCTTCCGCCATCATCATGACCTGACGGCGCGCGGATCGGGCCGCCACCACGTGACAAAGAAGAGCGCGAGCAACCGTTTCACTTCTGAGGTACAGAGTAACACGGTATCGCGATCACTATCCATCTAACGCGAGCGCACCAGTCGATCGCCATACGGTCCTCAATAAACCCGCTTCTTCGGCTTGATATACTCAATGTCGTCAGTGAGCGTGTAATCGTGCACCGGGCGCAGGCCGAGTGTGGTCGTGCCGCCCGTGCCGCCCCAGCCTTCGAACGTCACGGTGCTGTGCTTCATCCAGTTCACATCGTCGCGGTCGGGGAAATCCTCGTTGACGTGCGCGCCGCGGCTTTCCTTGCGGTTGGCGGCGGACTCCATCGTCACCACTGCCTGCGCGATGAGATTGTCGAGCTCGAGCGTCTCGACCAGATCGGTGTTCCAGATCAGCGAGCGATCCTTCACGTCGATATCGGTCATGCGCTGATAGGTCTTGCCGATCAGGTCGACACCCTCGCTGAGCAGCGCATTGTCGCGGAACACCGCGCAATGCTTCTGCATCGTGCGCTGCATTTCGAGCCGTACCTCGGCGGTCGGCGATCCGCCCGACGCGTTGCGGAAATGATCGAGGCGGCCAAGCGCCAGCTCTTCCGAACCCTTGGGCAGCGGGGCATGGCTGGTGCCGGGTTTCAGCGTTTCCTTGAGGCGCAGGCCCGTCGCGCGGCCGAATACCACGAGATCGATCAGCGAGTTGGAGCCGAGCCGGTTCGCGCCATGCACCGATACGCACGCTGCCTCACCGACCGCGAACAGGCCGGGGACGACGGTATCGGGATTGCCGTCCTTCAACTGGACGACTTCACCATGATAATTGGTCGGGATGCCGCCCATATTGTAATGCACCGTCGGCGTGACCGGCAGCGGCTGGCGCGTCAGGTCGACGCCGGCGAAGATCTTGCCGGTTTCGGTGATGCCGGGCAGCCGTTCGTGCAGCACCTTGGGATCGATATGGTCGAGATGGAGATAGATATGATCCTTCTCCTTGCCGACGCCGCGTCCTTCACGCATTTCCATCGCCATCGAGCGTGACACGACGTCGCGCGACGCGAGATCCTTGGCCGACGGGGCATAGCGCTCCATGAAGCGCTCGCCTTCGCTATTGGTCAGGTAACCACCCTCGCCGCGTGCGCCCTCGGTGATCAGCACGCCGGCACCATAAATGCCGGTCGGGTGGAACTGGACGAATTCCATATCCTGCAGCGGCAACCCGGCGCGCAGCACCATGCCGCCCCCATCGCCGGTGCAGGTATGCGCCGAGGTCGCCGAGAAATAGGTGCGGCCATAGCCACCCGTCGCGAGCACCACGGAATGCGCGCGGAAACGATGGATCGACCCGTCGTCCATGCACAAGGCGATCACGCCTCGGCACACGCCGTTTTCCATAATCAGGTCGAGCGCGAAATATTCGATGTAGAAATCGGCGTCGTACTTCAGGCTCTGCTGATAGAGCGCATGGAGCATGGCATGGCCGGTGCGGTCAGCGGCGGCACAGGTACGCTGCGCGGGAGGGCCTTCGCCCATATTCTGCATCATGCCGCCGAACGGGCGCTGATAGATTTTGCCCTCATCGGTACGGCTGAACGGCACGCCGGCATGTTCGAGTTCGTAAACCGCGGCAGGTGCTTCACGCACCATATATTCGATCGCGTCCTGGTCGCCGAGCCAGTCCGAGCCCTTGACCGTGTCGAACATGTGCCAGGTCCAGTGATCCGGTCCCATATTGCCGAGCGATGCGGCGATGCCGCCCTGCGCTGCGACGGTATGCGAGCGGGTCGGGAAGACCTTTGTAATGCATGCGGTCTTCAACCCCGCTTCGGCGATGCCCATCGTCGCGCGCAAGCCCGAACCACCGGCGCCCACGACCACGGCATCATAGGTGTGGTCGATGATCTTGTACGCTGGGCCAGAAATGGGGGGCATTATGCGGGCGTCCCGGTGAAGGCGATCCGGAGGATCGAGAAGATGGCGACGGCAGCGGTCGCTACGGTGAAGAAATTGAGCGCGATCATCAGCACGATACGGCTTTCGTCATGCTGATAATCCTCGATCACGACCTGCAGGCCGAGCCGGAAATGATAGAAGACCGAGGCGACGAGCAGGATCAGCGGGACCGCGACCCAAGCCGACGACATCCAGCCACGAACCGTGGCGTAGTCATAAGCCGGCAGCTGCGCGATCGCGATCATGAACCACAAGGTCAGGAACAGATTGGCGCCGGCGGTCAGCCGCTGGTGCCACCAGTGATGCGCGCCTTCCTGTGCGCTGCCCAGGCCGCGCACGCGGCCGAGATTGGTGCCGTTGCCCATCTTATTTGCCCCCCAGGAGATAGAGCCAGAAGACGATGGTCAGCGTGAGCGAGGCGGCCAAGGTCAGCCATGCGCCCATCCTGTTGGTCTTCAGCTCGTAACCAGCGCCGGTATCGAGCACGAAATGGCGGATACCGGTCGCCATATGCTGGAAGAAGGACAGCGTCAGCCCGATGCCGACGACATAGCCGATCGCACCGCCCCACAGACCGGTAAAGACATGCATGAAGGTCGCGTAGCTCTCCTTGCCGCCGGCAAGCGCGGCAAGCCACCACACGAACGCGGCGGTGCCGACGGTCGCCATACCGCTGCCGGTGATCCGATGGATGATCGAGACGGTCATCGTGATCGGCCAGCGCACATGCCACATATGGGGGCTGAGCGGGCGGGCAATAGGCGGTTTGGTGGCCAAGGGCTGGTCCTTCGTCAGGCGGTGCCCGACCTATTAGTCGCCATGTGCCGCGATGCAAGACGAGAACAGCTGTTTGAAAATGCGCTGAGGGCGCATTTTGGCGGCGCCAGCCCGCTCCCCCTCCCGGCCACCCACAGCGTATCCTGAATGGGTGGCCGAGAGGGGGAGCGGGCTGGCACCGCCTCGACTCTTCAAGAAGGCGCCCTAACCGCCCCTTAACCAAATCCGGTTAGCGCTTGGCCAACAACCACGGGACCATACCGGGTCGCATAAACGGAGTTTTCGCTCTTGGACGCCAACGACCTGCCCGCCCCCGGCACGATCGCCGCAAAAATCGATTTGACCGCGCGCCTGCGCGTGTTCGATTTCGACGGATCGCTGGCCAGCGCGAGCCGCGAGGCCTGGGCCGTGCTCGAACCCGATATCCGTACGGTATCAGAGGCTTATTGGCAGCAATGGCTGCGCTGCTTCGCCGATGAACGGATCTGGGCACCGCAAGAAACCGACAAGATGATCGAGGTCGGTTGCACCTTTCTGAAGAACCGCTTCCTCCAGACCAATGCGCGCGGCTGGGTCGAATCGGTCGAGCGATCGGTCGCCGCCGCCTATACCAACGACGTATCGCCGCTCGCCCTGCTGTCCATGATCAACGCCAGCGACCGCGCCGCGCTCAATATCCTGACGAAAAAAGTCGATCATGCCGATGTGAAGCTACCGATCCTGATCGACACGCTAATGCGTCTTTCAGCGCTGGAGGGCGAGATCACCGTCGCGATCTACAACGCCTATCGCGAGCATAGCGCTCAGCTCGGCCGCGATCGGCTTGCGACCGAATTCCGCGAAGGGATCGCGCAGATGGTCGAGAGCGCGACGCAGGAATCGGGCGTATTGCGCGGCCAATCGCTCAGCACCTCCAATTCCGCGCGCGGCATGCTTGGAAAGACGTCCGAAGTCGCCGCTGCAGCCGAGCAATCGGCGGTCGCGATGCGCGAGGCGGCACACACCGCCGCCGGCCTGATCCGGGCGATCGAAGATGCCCGTACCGAAGTCGAGGCGGCACGCGAGATCGCCACCCGCGCTTCGACTCAGGCAAGCACCGCGGTCGGCATGTCGGAAACGCTGTCCGATCACGCCAAGTCGATCGAATCGATCCTCGGCCTGATCCGCGACATTGCCGGCCAGACCAACCTGCTCGCGCTCAACGCGACGATCGAAGCGGCGCGCGCCGGCGATGCCGGTCGTGGCTTCGCGGTGGTCGCGCAGGAAGTGAAGAGCCTCGCCAACCAGACCGCGCGCGCGACCGACGACATCGCCGCCAAGATCGCCGCAATCCAGTCGGCCACCCGCTCGACCGTCGACACCAACGCATCGATCAAGGCGACCGTTGCCGAGGTGCAGGAAAGCGCCAACCGCATCCGTTTCGCGATGGAAGCCCAGGCGCAGACCGTGACCGCGATCACCGCTGCGGTCGACGAAACCGCGCTCGCCGCGGATTCGATGTCCAACACCATCGCCGCGATCCGGGAGGACACCGAAACCGTTGCATCGGATATTGATCGCGTCGGCAAAGGCTTCGATTCGCTCGAAGCAAGACTGGGTACGCTCAAGAACAGCGCGGGCGAGTTCTTCGCCAAAGTCGCTGCGTGAGCAATTGAGAGGACGACCTTTTGGCACAAGCAAATAACAGCACGTTAGGTAGCTGGAGCGGCGGCGCGCGCAGCGCCGCAGAACGCGTCGGCGATTATGACTGGGACCGTGCGATCGCCGCGGCCAGCGCTGAGATATCCACCCTGATCGAAGGGTCGGAGGAAGCGATCGCCCGTGCCTTCTGGAATCATTACATGTCATTGCCATCGACGGCGCATATCAAGCCGTTGATGAGCAACGAATTGCTCGCGAAACGTATCGCGCGCAGCACACGCTACACCAAGATCAAATATGCCGATCCGTTCGGCGACCAGTGGATGACCCTCGCTTTCGGCCATGCGAGCGAATCCTACGAAGCCAGTGTGCCGCTTCCCGCTTTGCTCTCGTCGCTGAGTTTTGCGCATAGCCAGACGCTCAAGATCATTGCCGAGCGGCTCAATGGCGACACCGGGCGGGCGCAACACCTGGCGGACATCATCCAGCGCCTCGCGCTGGTCGAGGCCGATGTCATGACCACTTATCTGGGCAGCTGCGATGCCGAGCGCGCGCGCGACGAACGCCGCGCCCGATCGACTCAGTTCAGCGAAAGCATCGGCCAGTCGATCGAAGGCACGGCGACACTCGGCACGCGGATCCGCGTCCAGGCCAAAGGCGCCTCGTCATCGGCGCGCGGCATGCTCGGCAAGACATCCGAAGTCGCCGCTGCAGCCGAGCAATCGGCGGTCGCGATGCGCGAGGCGGCACACACCGCCGCCGGCCTGATCCGGGCGATCGAAGATGCCCGTACCGAAGTCGAGGCGGCGACCGATATTGCGACGCGCGCGTCGGGCCAGGCCGGTGATGCGGTCGGCATGTCGGAAACGCTGTCCGATCACGCCAAGTCGATCGAATCGATCCTCGGCCTGATCCGCGACATTGCCGGCCAGACCAACCTGCTCGCGCTCAACGCGACGATCGAAGCGGCGCGCGCCGGCGATGCCGGTCGTGGCTTCGCGGTGGTCGCGCAGGAAGTGAAGAGCCTCGCCAACCAGACCGCGCGCGCGACCGACGACATCGCCGCCAAGATCGCCGCAATCCAGTCGGCCACCCGCTCGACCGTCGACACCAACGCATCGATCAAGGCGACCGTTGCCGAGGTGCAGGAAAGCGCCAACCGCATCCGTTTCGCGATGGAAGCCCAGGCGCAGACCGTGACCGCGATCACCGCTGCGGTCGACGAAACCGCACTCGCTGCGGATTCGATGTCCAACACCATCGCCATGATCCGCGAGGACACCGAAAATGTCGCGAGCGAGATCGACACGCTCGAGCGCGATTTCGACGAGGTCAACGAACGGCTGATGATGCTACGCAGCGCAGCCGACGGCTTCTCGGCCAGCGTCGCAGCCTAAGCCCTCTCCCGCCTGCGGGAGAGGGAGTTGTTGCGCTGGCCCGCCAAGCGTAGAGCGCTCCCCATGACCACCCATATCCTCCTCACCGGCAGCAGTCGGGGCATCGGCGCGGCTATCGCCAGCGCACTCGATAGCGGTGACGTCCGGCTCGTGGGCCATGGCACGGCCAGCGGCATTTCCGCCGATTTCGCCGATACGACGGGTCCGCAAACCCTGTGGGATACCGCGCTCGAACAGCTCGATGGTCGGATCGATGTGCTGATCAACAATGCCGGCATCTTCGAAGCGAACCCGATCGACCGTCCGCAAGCCGAATGGGTGACGGACTGGGAGCGCACGATGCGCATCAACCTGACCGCATCCGCCGAACTGTGCCGCCTCGCCGTCCTTCACTGGCGGGAGCGCGCTAGTAGCGGCCGGATCGTCAATATCGCGAGCCGCGCCGCCTATCGCGGCGATTCGCCCGAACATTGGCACTATGCCGCTTCCAAGGCCGGCATGGTCGCGATGACCAAGTCGATCGCGCGGGGTTACGCGGCGCAGGGCATCCTGGCCTTCGCGATCTGCCCCGGCTTCACCATGACCGGAATGGCCGACGATTATCTGTCGAGCCGGGGCGGCGATAAATTGCTCGCCGATATCCCGCTCGGCCGCGTCGCCGAGCCAGCGGAAGTCGCCATAGCGGCAAAGTTCCTTGCGCTCGAGGCGCCAGCGTCGATGACCGGGTCGGTGATCGACGTAAACGGAGCAAGTTATGTCCGATAGCTGGAAGCTCACTCTGCCTTGCACGCGCGCGGAAGCCGAAGCGATCGACGCGGCGGACGACCTCGGTATCGATCCGGCACCGGTGCTGATGACCAGCGAGGAGGTCACGGACGACCCGCTGCGCTGGCGGCTGGACGCTTATTTCGAGGGCAAGCCGGACAAGGCCGCAATCGCCGCGGTGCGTGCGCTGGCGCCTAGTTCGACCAAGGCCAAGGCGACCGCCGAGCGCGTGCCCGATGCCGATTGGATCACGCTCAGCCAGTCGGGGATCGAGCCGGTTCATGCCGGCCGCTTCTACGTCCACACCGACGCCAACAAGGGCGCTATTCCGGCCGGCGCACGTGCCTTCCGCATCGAAGCGAGCCGCGCCTTCGGTACCGGCCAGCACGAGACGACCACTGGCTGCCTGTTGACGCTCGATGCGATGCGCGTGCGGGGCGAACGCGCGCGCAACCTGGTCGATATCGGCACCGGCACCGGATTGCTCGCCTTCGCCGCGATGCATCTGTGGCCCGGCGCTTATGCCACCGCGTCGGATATCGACGCGGCGTCGATCGATGTGACGGCGGAGAATGCCGAGCTCAATGGAATAGTACTCGGAAACGGTCCTCGCCAACTCGCGCTCGCCGTCGCGCCGGGGCTCGAACATCCATTGCTGATCGGCCGCGCACCCTATGACCTGATCGTAGCCAATATCCTGGCCGGCCCGCTGATCGCGCTCGCCCCGAGCATCGGCATGGCTCTGGCGGAGGGCGGCACGCTGGTTCTCGCGGGCTTGCTCAACAACCAGGCCGATGCCGTGCTGCGCGCCTATCGCCGGCAGGGGCTAAGGCTTGCGGGCCGGATCGACACCGGCGACTGGCCGGCACTTCGCCTGCGCAAGCGCGTACGCCACGGCCATGATCGCGTGACCCGGCTCGGACCCGGCGGCGCGGGCGAAACGCCGGGATTCGGCAATTGGTAGAATAAAAACCCTCCCCGTGCCGGGGAGGAGCCCATGCTACCCACGCTCGCCTGTTTCAAATTAAGTATTTGATATATAAAGACTTATATGCCAACCTCTCACCGATATGGCGGCAAAGATAAGACACATCCGGTGTCCCATATCTCCCGCCGCGGTTCTCCACAGTCCCATCACCAGCGGCGATTCAACTAAGGCACAGGGTCGGGCAGGTCATCCGTTGCCGGACTCATACCGGCTCGCTCTTTCCTATTGTCGGAACAGGATTGCCAAAGCGCTACGAGCGCTAAAAGTCGCGCGCATGGCCGGCCTCCTGCACATGCAACACTCGATGGTTTAGCTTTTAGGCTTTACCGCGATGGCATCGACCTCGACCAGCAATTCAGGCCGGGCAAGGCGCACGACATACACCAATGTCGATGGCGGCACCGCATCGCCAAGCACTGCCTTGCGGATCGCCGACGAGCGTTCATAATCGAGCGGCTTGACCAGATAGGCGGTCAGCTTGACGATATTGTGCGGGCTTGCGCCCTGGCTCGCAAGGATCGCCACGATATTGCGCAATGCGCGCTCATATTGCGCCTCCGCATCTGCGGCGATGCTCCCGTCCGGCGCGTTACCGATCTGGCCGGCCACATAGAGCATGTCGGACCCTGCCGGCACTACCGCCAGATGCGAATAGCGTCCGATCGGCGGCGCGACGGTCGACGGGTTGGAAATTTCCTGCGCCGATGCCGCCGGCGGCGACGCCAGCACACAGGCCAGTGCCATGATTTTCTTCATACTGCCGCCTTTGCGTTAGCGTAAACCTGCGTGCCCCGGGTGAGCACGATATCGGTCGGATCGAGCGCCGCGACCGGAATATCCGGTAACATCTTCAGCGACTCGTAAAGCGGCGCGAAGTCGGTTTCGACGGTGAGGCGGAGCAGTTCGTCGAAACTCGGAATGACGAAATAATTTTGCTGGAAATCGTCGATCCGGTATTCGGTGCGCATCACCCGCGCGAGATCGAAGGCGATCCGGTTGGGGCTCGGATCGTCGAGCGCGAAGCGGCTTTCGGCAAAACTCGACACTATGCCCGAGCCATAGATGCGCAGACCCTCGGGCTCGGCGATCAGGCCGAACTCGACCGTGTACCAATAAAGCCGCCCGAGATATTTAAGCGCGTCAAGCCCGAGCGCGCGCTGCCCACCCCGGCCATAAGCTGCGAGATAGTCGGCGAACACCGGATCCGCGAGCATCGGCACGTGGCCGAACACATCATGAAACACGTCGGGTTCCTGCAGATAGTCGAGCTGATCCGGCCGACGGATGAAATTGCCCGCAACGAACCGACGGTTGGCCATATGGTCGAAAAACACCTCGTCCGGCACCAGACCGGGCACCGCGACCACCTGCCATCCGGTCAGTTCCATCAGTCGCTCCGACAGCTCCTCGAAATCGGGAATGCCGGGCTTGGACAATTTGAGCACGTCGAGCCCGCGCAGATAGGCATTCGACGCCCGTCCGGGCAGCAATTTGGCCTGCCGTTCGAACAATATGTCCCAGGTCGCATGTTCTTGCGCGGAATAGTGCGACCAGTCCTGCGCTATCGTCCAATCGTCCGCCGCGCCCTCGGGCGGAGCGTCGAGCACATGCGTATCCTCTGTCATGCAAATGGCATATCACAGCGCGAACGCGGCAGGAAATGGAGTGCGATGTCAGCACGCTGGAAGAAGATCGTCAGTTTGTCGGTGCTGGGATTCGCCACATTGGCCACAAGCTATGGCGCGGCGGGGATGGTCGGCGGCGCGCTACCGACCAATAGCGGCTGGCGTGCGCCGGAGACGGGTGTACGGATTTTCGTCGAGAGCAACGGCATCCATACCGGGCTGGTCATGCCGGTGGTCGCCGAGGGGCTTGACTGGAGCGACCTGGCCCGGGCCGGCGATATCGCCGACCCGCGCTTCGCTGCACATCCCTATGTCGCGATCGGCTGGGGCGAGCGGGCCTTTTATCTCGAGACCCAGACCTGGGCCGATGTGAAGCTTCAGACGATCCTCGGTGCGGCGATCGGCAGCGACCGGACGCTGATGCATGTCGAGCATGTCGCCATGCCTCGGTCAAGGCCGGATGTCCGCGAAATAATGCTGCGCCCGGAGGAATATCGCAAGCTGGCCGCGTTCGTGCGGGCGAGCTTCCGGGTCGAGAACGGCCGCACCGTGCACCAGTACGGCTATGGCAGTTACGACGCCTTTTACGATGCGCACGGCCAATATAGTGCGATCGAGACCTGCAACGCCTGGACCGGCGATGCGCTGCGCCATGCCGGTGTGCGGATCGGCGGCTGGACGCCGTTCCCGGTCAATGTGCTTGGCTGGTTCGCGCGATGAGTGTCCGGGGGAGTGCGCCGGGGAGCGACCATGCTCCGCCATCCAAGCTGCTCTGGGCGGCGGAATTGCCGCGCGCGGCCTGGGCCGTCGTATCGCTGCTCGGCGCGCGCAAAATGCTCGATGCGGCGCCCAAAGGCGATGGGCGGCCAGTGCTGCTCTTGCCTGGCCTGGTTAATTCCGACCGCTCGAACTTCGTCATGCGGCGCTATCTCGAACGGCTCGGTTACCGCGCCGAAGGTTGGGGATTGGGCCGCAACATCGGCCGTCGTGCGGTCGGCAACGATGGCGAAAAGCTACTCGACCGCATCCGCGCATTGCATGCCGAAACGGGCGTGCCGGTGACGTTGATCGGCGTCAGTCTCGGCGGAATCATGGCGCGATTCGCGGCGCATCGCTTGCCCGATTTGGTGCGTGAGGTGATCACGGTCAGTTCGCCGTTCGCCGGATCGCCCCGCGCGACCAATGTCTGGCGCGCGTTCGAACTGCTGAGCGGGGACAAGGTCGATAGCGAGCGCGTGACGCAACAGGCGGCCGAGGTGGTGCGCCCGCTGCCCGTTCCGTCGACCGCGATCTGGAGTCGCAGCGACGGGCTGGTCAACGGCATGATCTGCCACGTGGATGACGACCCGCAGTGCTGCAATGTCGAAATCCGCGCGAGCCATATGGGCGTGCAGCTAAGACCGGAGGTGCTGCGGCTGATCGCGGATATTTTGGGCGGCGCGACGGGGCGCGGCTAAGCCGCCTCGCCCACCTTGGCGTAGATGCTGTTGATCGGGCGCGACATCACTCGGCCGACCATCGGCTCGAAGAAATCGAGCGGCGCGCTGTCATAATTCGGGTCGAACGCGGCCTGATCATATTTCTCGCAGAATTCAGCGCAGGCCTCGAAATGCGGATGGCCGCGATACTGTTCGCGCATATCGCGGTCGCCACCGATATAATGGAAGAAATAATAGCCCTGGAACACGCCATGGGTGTTGGCGATCCAGTGCACCTCTTCCGACACGAACGGGCGGAGCATCGCTGCGCCGATCTCGGGATGATTGAACGAACCGAGCGTATCGCCAATGTCATGGAGCAGCGCCATAACGACATAGGCCTCATCACGGCCATCGCGATGCGCACGGGTCGCGGTCTGCAGCGAATGCTCAAGGCGATCGACCGGGAACCCCCCATAATCGCCGTCGAGCAATTTCAGGTGAGTGAGAACACGCGTCGGTAATGCCTTCGAGAATTCACTAAAATGGCTGCCGATTAGGGTCCAGTCCGCTTGCGTACCCTCGGTCATGGCGGTGAACTGGGCCCGGTCGTGCGGTGCGTTCATGGCATCTCTCCGTCTTCGCTCGCTTCTCAGCCGCGCAGGCGGCAAACGAACTGTACGGTCTTAGCGTACACAATTTTGCACTGGCATCCCAGTCACTGTAAGACGTGGCCGATGCCTGCCCTCCCCATCCCGGCGATCCCGGCGCTGACCAAGCCCGACATCTTCTCGCGGCCCTTCTTCGAGGAGAAGAGCCGCGCCTTCTGGACGCTGCAGGCGGCGGGCTGGACCGGCTACCTCATCCTGCGCAGCGTCTCGAGCATTTCGAACGGTCCGTCGCTCGACGTGATCATCCCGGTGATCATCGAATCGATCGTCGGTTATTGCATCACCCTGCTGCTCTCGACGCTGTACGGCTATTATCGCGGGCTGCCGCGGATCAGCGCGATCCTGCTGACCATCATCACGCTGGCGATCGCGACAATCCTCTATTCGGTGCTCGACGCATTTTCCTTCTCATTCATCAAACTGGCCAACCCGGGGCTCAATCTGAACCTGGTGCTGGGTACCATATTTCTCAACTTCACCGTGCTGGCGGGCTGGTCGGCGCTTTATTTCGGGATCAATTTCTACCTGATCGTCGAGGAGCAGATCGACCAGCTGGCGGCGCTCGAGAACACCGCATCGTCGGCGCAATTGGCGATGTTGCGTTATCAGTTGAACCCGCATTTCCTGTTCAACACGCTCAATTCGATCTCGACCCTGGTGCTGCTCAAACAAACCGAGCGCGCCAATGCGATGCTCAGCCGGCTGTCGTCCTTCCTGCGCTACACGCTCGCCAACGAACCGACCGCTCATGTCACGATCGCGCAGGAGGTCGAGACGCTGAAACTCTATCTCGAGATCGAGAAGATGCGCTTCGAGGACCGGCTGCGTCCGAGCTTCGAGGTCGATCCGCGCGTCGCCATGGCACGCCTGCCGTCTTTGCTGCTTCAGCCGCTGGTCGAAAACGCGATCAAATATGCGGTCACGCCGAAGGAAGAAGGCGCCGAAATCGCCGTGGTTGCGCGGCTCGCCGGGGATCGGGTGCAGATCGCCGTATCCGACACCGGACCGGGCTTGAATGAAATGAAAGCACGTCCATCCCTTTCAACTGGGGTCGGCCTTGCCAATATCAGGGAAAGGTTGGCGCAAGCCTATGGCCCCGACCATCGTTTCGACACCCGATCCCTGCCCAGTGGCGGGTTCGAGGTCGAGATCGAGATTCCGTTCCAGCTCGATGAGCCGGTTAGAGAGGTTGCATGACGATTAGAACGATATTGGTCGACGACGAACCCCTGGCGATTCAGGGGCTGGAGCTTCGACTGCAGGCGCATGAAGATGTCGAGATCATCGACAAATGCCAGAATGGCCGCGAGGCGATCCGCGCGATCAAGACGCACAAGCCCGACCTGGTGTTTCTCGACATCCAGATGCCCGGGTTCGACGGCTTTTCGGTCGTGCAGGGCCTGATGGAGGTCGAGCCGCCGCTGTTCGTGTTCGTCACCGCCTATTCGGACCATGCCCTGAAGGCGTTCGAAGCCCAGGCGGTCGACTATCTGATGAAGCCGGTCGAAGAGAGCCGGCTGGCCGATACGCTCGACCGGGTGCGCCAGCGCCTGACCGAGAAGCGCGGTGTCGAGGAGATCGATCGGCTGAAGGAAGTGCTCGCCGAGGTCGCGCCCGATTCGGTCGAGAATCTGAGCGATGGCGGCGATCAGGTATCGTCGAACCGGTTCGAGAAGCTGATCAACATCAAGGATCGCGGCCAGATCTTCCGCGTCGATGTCGACACGATCGAGCGGATCGACGCCGCCGGCGACTATATGTGCATCTATACCGGCGACAATACGCTGATCCTGCGCGAAACGATGAAGGATCTGGAAAAGCGGCTCGACCCGCGCCGCTTTCAGCGGGTACACCGCTCGACCATCGTCAATCTCGATCTGGTCAAGGAAGTGAAGCCGCACACCAACGGCGAGTGCTTCCTGGTGCTGGGGTCGGGCGCGCAGGTCAAGGTGAGCCGCAGCTATCGCGACGTGGTCGCGCGGTTTGTCCACTAAGGCGCGAAAGAACATATTTCGGGGGGTCGCATCCTTATGTCGAAAGCACTGGCCTTTGCTGCACTGCACGTCGCAGGCGACCCGCTGATCCTGTATAATGCATGGGACGTCGGCAGCGCGCGTGCGGTGGCAGGGGCCGGTGCCAAGGCGATTGCGACCGGCAGCTGGTCGGTTGCCGCCGCGCAAGGGTTCGACGATGGCGAAGCCCTCCCGCTCGAATACGTGCTGGCCAGCGCAGCGCGAATCGCCGGGGCGGTGTCGCTGCCGGTGACGATCGATTTCGAGGGCGGCTATGCGGTCAAGCCCGACGATGTCGCGGCCAATGTCGCACGGCTCGCCGCGACGGGTGCCGCCGGGTGCAATTTCGAAGACCAGATCGTCGGCAAGAACAAGCTTCATTCGATCCCGGTCCAGATCAAGCGAATCGCCGCCGCGCGCGCGGGGGCCGGCGCGGATTTCTTCATCAACGCACGGACCGACATCTTCCTGCAGGCAAGCCAGGATACGCACGACAAGGCGATGGTCGATGTCGCGATCAAGCGCGCCACGGCCTATGCTGCGGCGGGCGCGAGCGGTTTCTTCGCGCCTGGCCTCACCGATGCCGCGCTGATCGCGCAGCTGTGCGGCGCGGTCGAGCTGCCGGTCAACATCATGGCGTTTCCCGGCGTACCCTCGACCTCAGTGCTGGCCAATGCCGGCGTCTCGCGGATCAGCTATGGTCCGGGGCCATACCGCTCGGCGATGAAGGCGATCGAGGCGGATGCGCAGGCGGCGTTCGCCTGGCGCTGACGCAATAATAAACCGTTCGGGCTGAGCTTGTCGAAGCCCTGCTCACCCGTTGCATCGGCCGGATTTGTGGCTCGCGCCCTTCGACAGGCTCAGGGCGAACGGTGAGAAGCGGGGCTAAGCCGACCTCAAACCTCAGGCGTCTCCTCTGCCTCACCCTCGGCAGGCCGCTCGAACCACGCCTCGACCGGGCCGCTATATTTCAGCGTCAGTGGATTGCCCTTGCGGTCGACCTTCTTGCCGAGCGCGACGCGAATCCAGCCTTCGGAGATGCAATATTCCTCGACATCGTGGCGCTCACGCTCCTTGAAGCGGATGCCGATGCCGCGCGACAGCTTCTCTTCGTCGAAGAACGGGCTGCGTGGGTTGGAGGACAGGCGGTCTGGTGGAGTGTCGGTCATGGCGGCGGGCTTTGACGCAAAATCGAGCCGGATGCCAGCCCATATGAAAGCGGCGCGGGAGTTACCCGCGCCGCCGTCAATCTCATCCGCACCGGATCAGTTGCAGACCCGGACCCGCACACGCTGGCGATAATAGGGATCCCAGCGCCGCTCGACATGGCAGCGGGCATAGCGATCACGGTAGCGATAGGCGTAATAACCATCGTTCGGATAATAACCGCGCTGACGGTAATAACCGTCGTCGTAATTATAATCATAGCCGCGTTCGTCATAATAGCGTTCGCGGTCGCGGCGGCTGTCCGATGCGAGGGCGGCACCAATCGCGAGGCCGGCAATGCCGGCGACGACGGC
Organism: Sphingomonas sp. So64.6b; assembly: GCF_014171475.1. Lineage (NCBI taxonomy): Bacteria > Pseudomonadati > Pseudomonadota > Alphaproteobacteria > Sphingomonadales > Sphingomonadaceae > Sphingomonas > Sphingomonas sp. So64.6b. The sequence goes on along the minus strand of NZ_CP048817.1, from coordinate 538,588 downwards.
GACGCCGGCGTCGTTATCGCGATGATAGTGGCGGCGGTAACGTTGCGCATCAGCAGGCGCAGCAGCGGTCAGTGCCGTTGCGGCGAGTGTCGCCCCGAGCACGGCCTTCTTCATCAAATTCGTCATATCGACCTCCTCAGATCAACAAACCTATTCGCTGGTGCCGAAACGCGGCAACACGCCAGCTTGTTTCAACAAATATGCGAGTCGGGCTGAACCGAGCCGGAATGACATGTTAAGCGGGGGTTTAGCTTGGCATAAGGCCCCCAAATTCCTGGGCGCCCAAATGCTAGTGGAGGATCGAATGGCATATTGGCTGCTGAAGTCCGAGCCCGACAGTTACAGCTGGGATGATCTGCTCGCCGAAGGCCAGACCGAATGGACCGGCGTGCGCAACCCCGCCGCGGCGCTGCATCTGAAGGCAATGACGGTCGGCGACCGCGCTCTGTTCTACCATTCAGGCAAGGACAGGGCGGCGGTCGGCACGGTCGAGGTGACGCGGACCGCGCAACAGGATGGCGACGAGGCGCGCTGGGTCTCGGTCGCGGTCAAGCCGCTCAAGCCATTGGCAAAGCCGGTGACGCTGGCGGCAATGAAGGCCGAACCGAAGCTTGCCGGCATGGAAATGCTGCGGCAATCGCGGCTGTCGGTCAGCCCGGTGCGTGCAGCGGAATGGGCAGTGATCGTGAAGATGGGCGACTGAGGTCGGCACGACTGGTCCGCTGTCGGACGTCAGCTCAAACCGTCAGCCGCCTGTCGGCAGAACGAGGCGCAAGTCGATTTCTTCAATCGGCTTGCCGCTGATCCGATCGACAACCACAGGATCGATCGCCCGCCCGCTTTCCGCCTCGACCAGTTGCGACAGCTTTCCTTCGCCGAAATACCGCCTGCCCCATGCGCCGAGCGCCTGCAGGATCGGCAGATAGTCCCGCCCGCATGTGGTCAGCACATATTCGTCACGCGGGGGCCGCTCGCTATAGCGGCGGCGTTCAAGCAGACCGTCACTGACCAGCGCGGCAAGTCGGCGGGTGAGAATGTTCGGCGCGATGCCCAGACTGCGCTGGAATTCGTCGAACCGGGTCAGGCCAAGCCCCGCATCGCGCAGGATCAGCATCGTCCAGCTATCACCAACCCGGCCAAGACCGCGCGCCACCGGGCAGGTACCAGAAGCTAATTTCTCAGTGTCCATTGCATAATGATAGTGACATTCCTATCATTATGCAAGCGACCCGGATTGACCGGGCCCGGAGACAAACAATGACTTTCAATACAAAGGGCACCGCTCTGATCACCGGTGCGTCATCGGGTATCGGCCGGACCGTCGATGTGCTGCGCGCCGACCTGACCGACAAAGCCGATCTGGCCGCGGTAGAACAGCGGCTGGCTGACGATGCGTCGATCACGCTGCTGGTCAACAATGCCGGCATGAGTCTGCGCGGCAGCCTGCTCGACAGCACGACCGATGAGATCGAGCAATTGCTCTCAGTCAACGTCACCGCCCCGACCCGCCTGGCAGCGGCAGCGGGCAAGGCGTTCGCCGCGCGCGGCACGGGCGCGATCATCAACATCGCCTCGGTGCTGGGCCTTATCAGCGAGGGGTTCGAGGGCGCGTATAACGGCACCAAGGCGCACTTGCTGACGGTCAGCCGCTGGCTCGGCGTCCAACTCGGGCCGAAGGGCGTCTATGTCCAGGCAGTGTTGCCTGCCGCGACACGCACCGAAATCTGGGAGCGGTCGGGCAAGGATATCGATACCTTCCCAGCCGAAGTGGTGATGGGCGTCGACGACCTGGTGGATGCCGCACTGGTCGGCTTCGACCGGCGCGAAGCGGTGACTATACCGCCGCTGGCCGACGGGACGCTGTGGGCCGCGTATGACGAGGCGCGCATCGCGATGCAGCCTGGGTTCAATAACGGCACCCCGGCGCCGCGCTATCGCGAAGCTGTGGTAGCGTAAGCGGGCTCAGTCGAGACACGGCAGGGGCGGCGATCAGTCATTGGTCGCCGCCCTCGCCGTTTGCCCATTCGGCTCAGCTCGATGGCCGATAATGGCTAGGCGCCACGCCGATGAGCCGCTTGAACATGGTGGTGAAGGCCGCAGGACTTTCATAACCAAGATCGAGCGCGATCCGGGTTACCGACTCTCCGGCGGCCAGCCTGGGCAGCGCGATCAGCAGGCACGCCTGTTGCCGCCACGTGCCGAAGCTAAGGCCCGTCTCCCTTCGAAACAGCCGGGTAAATGCCCGGCGCCCCATGCCGAGATCCGTACTCCAGAGGTCGATCGTGTCGTGCGGCGTGGGGGATTCGAGGAAAATCTGGCATTTGCGGGCGATCTGCGCGGTCTTCGGGAAGGGTACCGCAAGCGGGACGGTCGGTGCGCGCGCCAGTTCCGCGAGCAGCAACGCCATGACCATCCCGTCCCGTCCGTCGACATCATATTCCGGCACGATGTCGACGGCGGCTTCCAACAGGCTGCGCAGCAACGGCGAGACCTGGATCACCTTGTTCCTGTCACCGAGCGAGCCATGCGCATCCGGTTCGATCAACACACTGCGCGTGCTCACCGCGCCAACCATCCGCACGGCATGACTGCATCCGCCAGGCGTCCAGATCGCGCGCTCCGGCGGTGCCACCCAAGCCCCATGCGGCGTGCTGACCACCACCACGCCGCGCGCAGCATAAAGCAACTGGCCACGGCGGTGCTGATGCCAGTCGAGTTCGAAGGCCGGCGGATATTCATTGCCGACCGCCACGATCGGGCGGTCGATATGTTCGACAAGGGCTGGATCGGACCATGGCATCGCACTGTCCCACTCGCAAAGATGAAAGACCCATATAGGAATGCGGGTCGATTTGGCAGCGCCTATAGCGATGGCGCTTTCGATTGACGGATCCGCTTCATGAACTCCACCACAGCTGTCTCGCCGCAAACCGATACCGACACCGACACCACGGTGTTCGGCGTGATCGTCGCGATCAGCTTCTGCCACCTGCTCAACGATATGATGCAGTCGTTGCTGCCGGCCATCTATCCCAGTCTGAAAGCGGAACTCGCTCTCTCCTTCAGCCAGATCGGCCTTGTCACGCTAGTTTATCAGCTGACCGGATCGATCCTGCAGCCCCTGGTCGGGCTCTACGCCGACAAACGCCCCACCCCGCTTGCCTTGCCCGGCGGCACGCTGTTCTCGCTCTCCGGGCTGCTTCTCCTGTCGATCGCACACAGCTACTGGCTGCTGCTGGTCGGCGCGTCCCTGCTCGGCATGGGCTCATCGGTGTTTCATCCCGAATCGTCACGGGTCGCGCGGATGGCGGCGGGCCGCCGGCATGGCCTGGCCCAGTCGATGTTCCAGGTCGGCGGCAATGCCGGTTCGGCACTGGGTCCGCTCGCGGCGGCGGTCGTGGTGATGCGCTGGGGACAGTCGAGCCTGGCCTTTTTCGCGATGCTCGCTTTACTGTCCTGCGCGGTCCTGTGGAATGTCGGTCAATGGTATCGGCATCATGGCCTTGCGCGCCTCTCGCGCGGCGCGGCGCGGCAACAGGCCATCATGACCTTGCCGCGCGGAAAAATGCTCGGCGGCAGTGCCATCCTGCTGGCGCTGATCTTTTCGAAATATGTCTATCTGGCGAGCCTCACCAGCTACTTTACCTTCTATCTGATCCACCGCTTCGGCGTGTCCGTCGAGGTCGCCCAGTTGCACCTGTTCGCATTCCTCGGCTCGGTCGCGATCGGCACGATCGCTGGCGGACCGCTCGGCGACAGGTTCGGGCGCAAATATGTGATCTGGTTCTCGATCCTTGGCGCGCTGCCTTTCACGCTGCTCTTGCCGCATGCCAGCCTGTTCTGGACCGGGCCGCTGACCATGATCATCGGTTTGATCCTGGCCTCCGCCTTCCCCGCAATCGTGGTCTTCGCGCAGGAACTGGTGCCGGGAAAGATCGGCATGATCTCTGGCCTGTTCTTCGGTTTCTCCTTCGGCATGGGCGGGATCGGCGCGGCCGTGCTGGGCGAGGTCGCGGACCGGTCGGGCATCGAGATGGTCTATGCCATCTGCGCGTTCCTACCGGCGATCGGGCTGCTGGCGGTCTTCCTGCCCGATCCCAAGCGCGCCAGCAGGGCATAACCCAGCTTCGGGCAAAACGGCACCTAACGACCGGTGGCGAACGATGCGGCATTTTCAATCGTTGACGCCAATTGTAAGGTCGGAAGATGCAGCCGACGCCGTCGTCCTGGGCCAAGAGTCGCCCGTCGAGCTTTCGGCGGAAACGCTACCGGGCGGGCAGCAGGATCGTGCCGCATAGCCATGCCGATGCCAGCCTGACGATCGTCCTCTCGGGAGATTATCAGGAATCGATCGCGGGACGGACAGTTGAGCATAGCGTCGGCAGCTTGCTCGTCTGTCCGGCCAACATGCCGCACGCTCAGCAATTCGGCGCGAGCGGCGCATCGAAGCTGCTGGTGATGCCGGAGCCAGCGCTGCTCGACTATCTCGCCGCCACAATTCCGTTCACAACCGCGCCTGCTACGCGATCGATCGAGATCGCCCGGATCGGGCGGCAAATCGCTGTCGAACTTGCGGTTGGAGACGGCTACTCCGCTATGGCCGCAGAAGGCCTGTTATGGCAGCTCGCTGCGCTGCTTGGGCGCGATCTGTCACGGCCAATGGCACCCGCCTCGTCGCTGGCGGAAAGAGCGTGTCGGGAGATCGAGTCCGCCGGAGACGATCCGCTGTCCATTGCGATCCTGAGTGTCAGGGTGAACTGCCATCCCGCGACGCTGACGCGGGCGTTCCGCAGAGAATTAGGCTATTCTCCGGCCGAATATCAGCGTCGTCGCCGCGTCGACCACGCCGCCCGGCTGTTGCGCGAAACGAGAATGCCGCTGAGCGAAATCGCCGCGGCATGCGGCTTTTGCGATCAGGCGCATCTTTCTCGTTTGTTTCGCCGCATGATGGGCTGCTCGCCCGGAGGCTTCAGAAGCGGCGCGTAACGTCCAAAAGCGCATTGCGTCCAAGACACTGTGGCCGGAAACCTATTCAGGTCGCCGTTCGGGCAGAAAAGGCGATCGTGAAAATGACATTTCGATTTGGCGTGCGGATGGCCGCCGCACTCTTTTTCGTTTCACCGGCACTGGCCAGCGTGCCGACACCGTTTGACCGCGCCGCATGGCAGCAGGACTATGCCGAGCTCAAACATGCGCTGGAACTGGGTTACGCCAATCTCGCCTGGAAAGGCTCAGGCGCGGGCGGTGTCGATCTGCCTGCGCTGAACCGTACCGCCACCGATGCGCTTGCCCATGCGCAAAGCGATGCGCAAGCGATGGATGCAATACGCACGTTCGTGGCGGGGTTTCATGACGGTCATCTTTCGGAACAACCCTATCTCGCCCCCTCGGGCCGCGCCGGCGCAACCGAACCCGCTGAACCGGCCCTGAGCGCCAAGGATCCGATCGGCGGTTGTGCCGCGCTCGGTTTCGCATCCACCGGACCGGTGGCCTTTTCGCTGCCGTTCGAAAGGCTGGCCGAATTCAAGCTGTTATCCGATGGTCTCGGCGAGACATTCCGAACCGGCCTTATCCGCCCCGAGCCAGGGGTGATCCTAGGCTTCATTCGTATCCAGGCCTTTCGCGCCAGGGCCTTTCCCGCCGCCTGTCTGCATGCCTGGTCCGATCAGGTCATGGCTGGCACGCCGATCACGGCCGACACGGTCAGGGACACGGCGGTCAACCGCTGGTTCGGCGACCTTGCCGATGCGATGGAGCGGCTTCGCCGGGGCGGCGCAACCGCTATAGTGATCGATATCGGCAATAATGGCGGTGGCGATGACAGCGGCGACTGGACCTCGCGCCTGTTCACCAACCGGCAGGTCCATTCCGCACGGCTGCTGATGATCGATGCGCCGGTGGCGGCAGAGTATTTCGATGAGGTGCTTGGCAACCTTAGTGCCGCGCTCGACAAGCGCCCCGGCAGGGCAGGCGTCGAAGCATTGAGCGAGGCACATATCCGTTTCTCGAATCTGAAAGCGCAGATCGGCCGGCGCGGTTGCGATTTGTCCTGGGTCTGGCGCGAGCAGCGGCGATGGTCGTTGGCGGCATGCAACCGCCTCGTCGATGCCGGTTATTCTGGGGGCGCCAGCGCCGGGCTGCCGCGTGGCGCCTATGCCGACAGGGCGGTCGCAACAAGCTTGTCTTCCGCCTCGACGGTGGAGGCGCAGTTCGGGACTTGGACCGGGCCAACCTATGTGCTGGCCGACAAGCGCTCTTACTCGTCAGCGGAGATGTTTGCCGCGGTGATGCGCGACAATCATGTCGCGAAGATCGTCGGCGTGCGCACCGGCGGCGACGGGTGCGGCTTCATGACCAGTGCCACGCCAGTGGTACTCATCCATTCGCGCCTGCGCTTTCGCATGCCCAATTGTCTGCGGTTGCGCGCCGATGGAACGAACGAGCAGGCGGGGATCGAGCCCGACCTGCCCGTGCTGCCGACCGAGGGCGAGAGCGACCGCGCGCGGGCGGCGCGGGCAGCCAGCGCGATCGCAGCGGATGTTTTGCGGGGGCAAGGGCAGCGCTGATGCTCGCGTGGATGCATCACGCGTCGTCTTCTCCGGCGTCGACCGGAGTCGAGATCATCCGTTGCCGATCGTCAGGATTGGGATTCGGGATTCAATGCGTCAGCGCGAGCCGCTGCGGTGCTCTCCATCGTCACATAATCGAGCTTGCCCGTGCCCAGAACCGGCAGTGCCGCAACGATGCGGATGTCGCGGGTGATGGCCAGTTCGGTCACTCCGTTGGCGCGTCCCCATGACTGGAACGCCGCCGCGGTCGCTCCCGCCTCTGTGGTAAACAGGACCAGCTGCTCCCCTTTTCGCGCATCGGGACGCGTCACCACCGCATGTTCGGCGGCCGGCCAGAGCTTCGCGGCATAACCCTCGACCGCGGGCAGCGAGACCATCTCACCGCCGATCTTGGCGAAGCGTTTGGCGCGGCCACGGATGGTGACGAAGCCGGCGGCATCGATCGTCACGATATCGCCGCTGTCGTGCCAGCCATCGACTGGTGGTTGGAGCACGCCGGGCGCGTCGGCCTTGAGATAACCGGCCATGATGTTCGGCCCGCGAATCGACAGGCGACCACCTTCCTCGATCCCAGGCACCGGCTCGACCTTCGCTTCGACGCCGGGCAGCAGGCGGCCGACCGATCCGGCCTGGAAATGCATCGGCGTGTTGACCGCAATGACCGGCGCGGCCTCGGTCGCACCATAGCCTTCAAGGATGCGCAGGCCGAATTTCTCGGCATAGGTCTTGCGCGTTTCGTCCCTCACCCGCTCGGCACCGGCGAAGATGTAACGCAGCGAGTAAAAGTCGTAACCATGCGCCATCCGGGCATAGCCCGACAGGAAGGTATCGGTGCCGAACAGGATCGTCGCGTTCGAATCATAAGCCAGCGCGGGCACGATGCGGTAATGCAACGGGCTCGGGTAAAGCAGCGTCTTCACCCCCGACAGGATCGGCAGCAACGTGCCGCCAGTCAGGCCAAAGCTGTGGAACACAGGCAGTGCGTTGAGCACCACGTCGGAGCGGTTGAAATCGATCCGCGCCGACAGTTGCAGGCAATTGGCGAGTAGGTTGCGGTGGGTCAGCACGACGCCCTTGGGCAGCCCTTCCGACCCGCTGGTGAAGAGGATCACCGCCGGCGCATCGGGCGAGACGCGGTGGCGCCGATGCGACCGCCCGGCCCAGCGTGTCGAGACCAGCGCCCATAGCTTGTCGAACGGGCCGATACCGGCGCCGATATCCTCAAGATAATGGATTTTGATGCCCGCCGCCTCAAGCCCCGCGATCGCGTCGCCCAGCTTGGCCTGGTCGACGAACGCATGAGCAGTCAGGATGGTGTGGATCTCCGCCGCAGTGCACGCCGCCCGCAAATTGGTCAGCCCGGCGGTGTAGTTGAGCATCGCCGGCACACGGCCGATCGCCTGCAGCGCGAAGAAACTCACCACCACGGCGTTGACGTTGGGCAGCAGCACGCCGACCGCTTCGCCCGGTTTGGTCAGCGCGGCGAACGGGCGGCCAAGCGCGATGCTGCCGGTGAGCAGCCGGCCATAGCTCAGCGGATCGCGCTTGATATCCTCGACGATTCCCGCGTGCCCGCCATTGATATCCTTGGCGTCGATCAGCGCCTGATAGAGTGTGCGATCGAGGTCCGAGGTGGCGAAGATCATGTCGCTCATCACGTCGTACAGCTTGCGCCCGGCGGCGGCGCGGCGCTGACGCGCGGTATCGCCCTCCACGTCGAAGCGCAGTGGCGGCAGGATGGTCAACTCGATCTTGGGGAAAGCGCGCAAACGGACCTTCCCCTTGAGCCGCGAGAAAGGCGAATATTGCGCGCCCGAGATGCGCACCGGCACGATCGGCGCATCGGCCTTGTCGGCAACCATGCCGGGGCCGTCGAAGATCTTCATCAGCGCGCCGGTCACCGTGATGCGCCCTTCGGGGAAGATCACCAGCGTGCGCCCTTCGCGCACCGCCTTAACCATCGCCTTGGCGGCCATCGGGTTGGTCGGATCGACCGGAAATGCGTCGAACATGCCGAGGAACGGCTTGACCCACCACGCCTGGGCGATTCGCGTGTGGACGGCGAAGGTCGGCTTGCCCGGCAGGAAGGCGGCAAGCAGCAGGCCGTCGAGGAAGGACACGTGGTTGACCACGACGACCGCGCGCTCGCCCGGCTGCGGCATATTCTCCGTGCCGTGCACTTCGACCCGATAAAGCAGCACGAGCAGGCCGCGAATCATCGCCTTGAACACTGTTTCCGGCAGCAGCCAGCAGGAGATCAGGGCGATCGCCAGCGTGGCGAAACCGGTCGCGCCGATCACGCCCGGCACGCTGGTGCCGTTAGCGAGCAGCACCGTGACCACCGCGACCAGCAGCACCGTGACGACCGCGTTGACGATGTTGTTCGCGGCAATGATGCGCGAGCGTTGCTCGGGCGCGCTCTTCGTCTGCAGAATGGCGTAAAGCGGCACAATGAAGATGCCGCCGGAAAAGGCGATGCCGACCAGCGCGAACAGGATGTGCCAGCTTCCCGCCGTGGCGAGGAAGGCGGATACATCGGCGTTCGGCGTGAGGATGGTGAAGGTTCGCGTGGCGATCCACAGGTCGATCAGGAAGACGGACAGCGCGAGCGCGGAGACCGGCACATAGCGTGCCGATACCTGGCCGCCGAGCAGCTTGTTCACCACCAGCGATCCGACCGCCACCGCGACCGAGAAAACGAGCAGGAATAGGGTGACGACGTGCGGGCCCGCGCCGAGCGTGCCGCTGACCAGCGGCGCGAATTCCGATAACAGGATTGCGCCGACCGCAAAGAACCAACTGATCCCGAGGATCGCCAGCCACACGCCGCGCCCGGCCTGCGCCGCGGCGAGGATCTCCCAGGTGCCTTTGAAGATATTGCGTTCGATCTTCAGCTCCGGCGCCACCGCCGGCGCGGACGGCACGGCCAGACTGGTCAGGAAACCGAGCACTGCCACGCCGGTCGCGACCAGCCCCGCCTCCCAGGGCGGGATCACGCCGCCGAGTAATTGCCCGGCAAGAATCGCAAGGAACGTGCCGGCCTCGATCAAACCGGTGCCGCCCATCACTTCGTTGGGGCCGAGATGCTGCGGCAGGATCGAATATTTGACCGGCCCGAAAATCGTCGAATGCACGCCCATCAGGAACAGGCAGGTGAGCAACACCGGCACCGACTGGAACCAGAAACCGGCCAGCGACAGCGCCATGATACCGATCTCGGCCAGCTTCACCGCCCGCACCAGCCACGCCTTGTCCCATTTGTCGGCCAATTGTCCGGCCAGCGCGGAAAGCAGGAAATAGGGCAGGATGAACAGGCCGGTGGCGATCGTCGCGAGCAGTTCGGCTTTTTCCGGCGCCGCCTTGTAGATGGTGAAATTGGCAAGGAACAGCATCGCGAACTTGAGCAGATTGTCGTTGAACGCACCGAAGAACTGGACGACGAACAGCGGTCCGAAACGGCGTTTGCTCAGCAGCGACAGGTCTGGTGCGGACATGCTCGATTCCCCTTGGGCGATCGCTAGCGAAGAAAACTTAACGGGCAGCGACAGGTGGCGACCATCATGGACACCACGAGCGCTGACGCAATTGCCAACGTCCTCATACCTTTGATAACAGAAATTGATCACTGTTCAATAGATTAATTGAACAGTGTCTTTAATTGGTCGATGCGATAATCCTGGTGAGATAGGCCCAGAAACAAAAGGGGCGCCCGGATCGCTCCGGACGCCCATTTAATCACGCCGCCTTGGCGCGGCTTGCGCGCTTGCGCTCGTTCGGGTCGAGGTAACGCTTGCGCAGCCGGATCGAGCGCGGCGTTACTTCGACCAGCTCGTCATCGTCGATATAGGCGATCGCCTGCTCCAGCGTCATGCGCCACGGCGGAGTCAGCCGGATCGCATCATCCTTGCCGCCCGAGGCGCGGAAGTTGGTCAGCTGCTTGGCCTTCATCGGATTGACCTCGAGGTCATCGGTCTTGGCATTCTCACCGACGATCATGCCTTCGTAGAGCGCTTCCTGCGGCGCAACCATCAGGATGCCGCGCTCCTCGAGCGGGCCGAGCGCATAGGCATTGGCCTCGCCCGCGCCATTGGAGATCAGCACGCCATTCTTGCGGCCTTCGATCTTGCCCTTGTGCGGACCATATTTCTCGAACAGCCGGTTCATGATCCCGGTGCCCCGTGTGTCGGACAGGAATTCGCCATGATAGCCGATCATGCCGCGCGACGGCGCGGAGAAGGTGATGCGGGTCTTGCCGCCGCCCGACGGGCGCATGTCGGTCATCTCCGCTTTGCGGATGTTCATCTTCTCGACGACCGTGCCCGAATATTCCTCGTCCACGTCGATGATGACGGTTTCGTACGGCTCGGTCTTGGCGCCGGTTTCGTCCTCGCTGAACAGCACGCGCGGGCGGCTGATGCCGAGTTCGAAGCCTTCGCGGCGCATCGTCTCGATCAGCACGCCGAGCTGAAGCTCGCCGCGGCCGGCGACTTCATAGCTGTCGCGGTCGGCCGCTTCGGTGACCTTGATAGCGACGTTCGATTCGGCTTCACGGAACAGGCGGTCGCGGATCATGCGGCTGGTCACCTTGGTGCCCTCGCGGCCCGCCATCGGCGAATCATTGACTGCGAAACGCATCGACAGTGTCGGCGGGTCGATCGGCTGCGCATGAAGCGGCTCGCTCACGCTCGGGTCGCAGATCGTGTTCGACACGGTGGTGGTGGTCAGGCCGGCGATCGAGATGATGTCGCCCGCGCTCGCCTCATCGACCGGCACGCGCTCGAGGCCGCGGAAGGCCATGATCTTCGATGCGCGACCAGTCTCGACGACCTTGCCGTCATTATCCAGCGCATGGATCGCCATGTTGGTCTTGACCGAACCCGAGAAGATCAGGCCGGTCAGGATGCGGCCAAGGAAATTGTCGCGGTCGAGCAACGTCACCAGAAACTTGAACGGCCCGTTCGGATCGGCACTCGGCGCGGGCACGTGCTTGACGATCGTTTCGAACATCGGGGTCAGCGTGCCTTCGCGCGCATTCTCGTCGGTGCTGGCATAGCCATTGCGGCCCGAAGCATAGAGCACCGGGAAATCGAGTTGCTCATCGGTCGCTTCGAGGCTGACGAACAGGTCGAACACTTCGTCGAGCACTTCCTGGATGCGCGCGTCGCTGCGGTCGACCTTGTTGACCACGACGATCGGACGCAGGCCGAGTGCAAGCGCCTTGCCCGTGACGAACTTGGTCTGCGGCATCGCGCCTTCGGCCGAATCGACCAGCAGGATGACGCCGTCGACCATCGACAGGATGCGCTCCACCTCGCCACCGAAATCGGCGTGACCCGGCGTGTCGACGATGTTGATGCGCGTCTTGTGGCCGTGATGATCGTCCCACTCGACGCTGGTGCACTTGGCCAGAATCGTGATGCCGCGCTCTTTTTCGAGATCGTTCGAATCCATCGCACGCTCTTCGATGCGCTGGTTGTCGCGGAACGTGCCGGACTGGCGGAACAGCTGATCGACCAAAGTCGTCTTGCCGTGATCGACGTGCGCGATGATCGCCACATTGCGGAGGCTCATAAGTGTATCCGGTGCTTTGCTTGAGATGTAGCGCGCGCCGATAGCGCAAATGCTGCGTCGCGGAAAGGGGCTGTGGACGCGAAACGGCTTATCGCCCGAACGGAACGGCCCGATCGCCCCTATCGCGCCGCGCAAGAGGGAGCAGCACGGCACGCTCGCTCCAATATGAGCCAGCTGACCGGAATCGAGACGTTTATCGCCCGCTAACCTTCTTTGGCCAGTGTCCCCCGAGCGATATCGTCGTCGTCGGGGGGATTTGTCGGGTGAAGCTATTCGACTGGTTGCAGCATCGTCAGCACGGCATGGCCCAGGACGGCATGGGCCACGGCCAGGCCGAGCCTGTGCGATGCGGCGCGCGGCCGAGACGCTTCTACGACGATGCGCGTCATCGCTCACTGGGCAAGGTCGCGAAGGTCATGGTCGAAACCTGGGATACCGGACCGTTCGCGACCGATATCTGCTGGCTGCTCGCCGATGCCGAGGACCATATCCTGTTCGTGCTGCCGACCGGCGCGCTCGAAGGCAAGGCGCTGCTCGCGCGGATCGGCAAGCGACCGGGCTTCGACAAGACCGCGCTGCGCCGGGCGATGAAATCGACCCGCAACGAACGCTTCACCGTGTGGCAGCGCGACCTGATCGCCGACAAATCGAAGACGCGATAAGGTGGACACAGCAGGCGCGGTCATCAGCCACGGGTGCTCGGTCATCAAATGTAATATGCGGTCGCCCGGATTTCGGCGCGGCTTGCCAAAAAGGATAAGGGCATTACCCCTTTAGTCTGAGATCCAGCCAGTCCGTCGGCGGCAGGCCATATAGCATATCGAAGAATTCGAGTTGCAGGCGGGCTGCCGTGGCGCGATTGCTGTTCCACAGCAGCACGATGCCGCTCCTGTCCGCCGGATCGAACAGAATGAGCGAACCATAGCCGTCGACCGATCCGCGGTGACCGACCAGGGAATGGCCGGCATAGGTAAAGCTGCGCCAGGCCAGACCATAGGAGGCATTGGTCAGCGCGCGATCCATCGCGCCGCGCGGGCCGTGCGGCGGTGTCGGGACCCGTGGGCGGTGCATGGTGTCCAGGTCCATGGCCGACAGCACGCTCGGCGCGTCGCCCATCTGCGCCCGCATCCAGCGGGTGAGGTCGCTGATCGAGGAATTGACGCCGCCCGCCGCGGGGATGCGATAATAGGCGTCATCCAGTTTCGCGTGCGCCTTGGCCAGATGATGCGGCCGTGCCCAGCTCAATGCGGCCTCCAGCCCGGCGCGACCGACACTTGCATTGGTCATGCCCAGCGGCGCGAACAGGCGCGCGCGGGCGACCGATCCGTAATTCTGCCCCGTGATTCGCTCCACGATCTCTGACGCGGCGTCGAAGGCGATGTTCTGGTAGGTGTAACAGGTGCCGGGCTGACAATAAGCCGGGAGCGTGCCGAGCTGGCCACGGATCAGCTTCGGATTCTCACCCGCCTCCAGCCGATCGTCCCAGGCGTTGCGGACCAGACCAAGCCGCTGCGAAAGCAGATCGGCCACCGTGGCGCGCCGGATATCGCCTGGGATTGTGAGAGTCGTCCCCATGGACGCCAGCGGCGCATCGAGCGACAGCCGGCCATCCTCGGCAAGCTTGGTGACCAGCGCGGAGGCCACGCCCTTGGAAAGCGATGCCCAGCGGAACACGGTGTCGGGCGTGACGCGGTCGCCCGAACCCGCAAGCGTCTCGCCATAACCGCGCAGGAACCGCACTTTCCCGCGTTCGACCGTACCGACCGCCAGACCGACCATGTCGGGCTCCTGCATCAGCTCGGTGATCCGCTCGTCCAGCCGCCGATAATCGACCCGTGCCGGCTCATCGCGGGTGGCGCGATCATCCGATAGCGCGATCGTGACGCTGTTGGCCGGTTTGGCCGGTGCGGCCCGATCCAATCTGGTGATGCCCAGAATCGCTCCAGCGCCCGCCAGCACCGTAAGCCCCAGAACCACGTAGCGCGTCGTTCCTCGCCGCTGCGTGTCCGTCAATCTCTGCATTCTCGTTCCGACTTCCCGGGCATGGCTCAAGCGATCGCTCATGGAGCCTCGGCTCTCTGTTGCCAATGACGCCGGATGCACCGGGCAGAGAATTCGAACGCCTTGTCGATCTCTGCCGCACAACCGTGCCGAGCCGAGGCAGTATCGGGCATTGGACCGATAAGGAGGCAGTTCTCATTGTATTCCCGATACATGTCGTGAACCTTGGTTGTCGAATTGGGGGTGACGATGGCTGAACAGGATGACGATGGATCGCTTTGCCACCACCAGCCTTGTCGGCTTTGCGCCCGCGCCGGTTTCGACACGACTAATATCTGGAAGCGCGACGGTACGCAGCTACGGGACAAGCTGGGTCGGTGACGACAGCGATATCCTGCTACCCGACAGTGTGCATTCATTCGTCGACATCGACATGATGACCTGGGTGGGTGCATTTCTCTGTGCCACGGATGCATTGTTCGCGCCGAAGATGGCAGCGGCGATTGCCGCACTGGATCCGGACCGCGCAGCCTCGCTTGCCAAGCGCAAGCAGCAACTTGCCGATGTCATCGCGCGGACCCTGATACCGGTGCTCTTGATCCCTGGCCAGGTGCCGGCGGTCGAACCGGCGCGCGCGCTTTTCCACCAATCCCTGCTTGAACGTCTCGGCACCGCCTATCCGTCGGAGGTCAGCGACGGCAATCCGCTGCATCTCTTTCCGCCATTGCCCGTGGTCAGCAGTGTCCGCGCGGTCCCCGCGCGATCGCCAATGTCGATCGCGGAGGCGATTTTGTGGGACTGTGTCGCCACCGTCGTGACGCCACAAACGGCACAGGACGAACTGCTGCTGTCGGTCACCATCAACGATCTATCGGCGCCCTCGGTCGATTTGACGGGGAAAGCGGCCGTCGCGGCAGCACCGCATCGATCCGCAGCAGCGACATTGTTCGAAGCGCTTGCCCGAATGACCTTTGAGCATCGGCAAATCGTACCGCATCTCGAGCAGGTGCTATCGGGCGGCAATGCGGCCGTGGCACGCGCCGCGCTGGAACGATTGGATGCGTTGATCGGCGACGTCGCCCGGACCTGGCCGGACTGGTTCGCGCGCACGCTGCCAATCGAAGCGGCAGAGGTCGGATCGGCATCCGCGGTGGATCGGGTCACCTGGAGCTATACGGTCGATTTCAGCCGGCTTCCGGTGCTCTCGGTCACGCGCCTTGCAAGCGATAATGGAGTGTTGCCGCCATGGCCGGCAATCGCCGAATCCGTCGCGCCCCCGGAGGATGGTCAGGCGACCAACAGCTACCAGGCCTCGGCCGGTTTTCCCGCAGAAGCACCGCTGACGTTCACCTGGGTCAAGCTCCCCATATTATGGGCGCAGCAGGTGGATGTCGCGGCAAGCGTGAGGCGCAATGCCAATCTGGTGACGCCCGGCTTGCCCGACGGCACCCTGGTCGATCCGGCATTCATCTACAGATCGCCACCAGCACACGGGTCGGCATCTGTCGGTCCGTTTGCCGGCCTGCCATTACAGCCCTTCCAGTTCGGGGCGGGTGCCGCGAATTTGTCGGAAGCGATGGACGATTTGCTCACGACTTTGCTGGCCGGGCCAACGCTGGCCGGGCTTGCGATACGCGACGTCCAGATCGAAATCGACGCATCTTACAGAATCTCGCTGGGCGCCCAGGACGAGCCTATCGACAGCCCCGTTCCGATATTCCTGACACGAAATACGCTCGCGCTGTCCCCAAGTATCGCGGACGGCTCGATTCCGGTGACCGCATTTCGGCAAAACGTGATCGATGCGCTGATCGCCTGGCATGCGGCCATGCAGCCCGAAGATACCCGCGCCGCGATCCATTTCGCAATCACTCTATCGGCGGCCGGGGCGAAGACTCCCACGCCATTGGTCTTCCTCGGTCAGGCCGGGGCCATTGTCCCGATCGCGCAAGCGGATTGGTGGCGGTGATTGGTGATGTCGATCTGATGCGCTTTGTGAAAGCGGGCCAGGAGCCGGATCATCCGCTTTCCGCGCATTTTCAAAACGACTCCGAAACGGGAGCCAATGCGCGACATGCGCGTTGGGGTGGCGCGCTTGTTTTGGCGCAATGCTATCAGGAGACCCTTGATGAAGCTGATCCTATTGGCCGCAGCCGCGTTTATCGCGGTTCCAGCAGTGGCACAGGATACCCCCGCACAGCCCGCAGACGCAGCCCAGGCGGCGCCAGCCGCCGACCCGAGCACCACCGATGCCACGCCTGCCGGTACGACAGGTGGCTATGGTCCGACCGGTCCGGCGCTGAGCGGCCCGGTGCAGCCCGGTGCGACCGTGGTCTATCGTCAGGCTCCGGCGCCCGATCAGGCCTATCCGGCCCCGCCGCCGCTGGCCAAATATCCGATATGCAAGCGCGGCCAGACCGACAATTGCATGCAGCGCGGCGGCCGCTGATCCGCAATCCGGGCGCTGCGCCAAGCATGCGCCCGGATGGCTTTTCCTCGCGAGAATGATCGCCTAGGAAGCGCTCGAAACATTTCGGGAGCTTTCGCATGTCCATTCGCTTCGACGACCGCGTTGCCATCGTCACCGGTGCGGGCGGCGGCCTTGGCCGTACCTACGCACTCGATCTCGCGCGCCGTGGTGCGAAGGTGGTGGTCAACGACCTTGGCGGATCGCGCGACGGCACCGGCCATTCCGACGCCGCGCTGAAGGTTGTCGAGGAGATCAAGGCGGCCGGCGGCGAAGCGATGTCGGATGGCGGCAGCGTCACCGAATATGAGCATATGGTCGAACTCGTCGCCAAGACGAAAGAGAAATGGGGCGGCGTCCACGTCCTAATCAACAATGCCGGCGTGCTGCGCGACAAGAGCTTCGCCAAGATGGAGCCGGCGGATTTCAAGTTCGTCGTCGATGTTCATCTCAACGGCTCGGCGATGTGCACCAAGGCGGTGTGGGAAACGATGCGCGAGCAGAATTACGGCCGCATCCTGATGACCGCATCGTCGACCGGCCTGTACGGCAATTTCGGCCAGGCAAATTACGGCGCAGCCAAGCTCGGCCTGGCCGGGCTGACCCGGACACTGGCGATCGAGGGCGCCAAGAACAATATCAAGGTCAACACGATCGCGCCGACCGCCGGCACGCGCATGACCGAAGATCTTTTCCCGGCCGAGGCGTTCGCCGCCTTCGCACCGGAAAAGGTCGCTCCGGCCGCGATCTATCTCGTGTCGGAAGACGCACCGACCAACATGATCGTCGGCGCGGGCGCCGGTGTGTTCCAGGCGGCCTATATCACGCTGACTCAGGGCAAGCTGCTGACCGGCGATCAATTGTCGGCGGAGGGGATTGCCGCGCATTGGGCGGAAATCACCGACCGGACCGGCGAACTGACCCCGCAATCGGGCGCAGAACAGTCGATGTCGATCCTGCGCAAGCTGCAGGGCGGCTGAAGGATCGCGGGCCGCCGTCCATCCCATAATGGGGAACGGCGGCCCGCTCCCCGCTCAGAACTCGCCGGCCAGACCAACCCGCGCGACATTGTTGCCGCCCTTTGCATAAGCGAAGCCCGCCGTCACCGCGAGCGGCACCTTGGCCCCGACCCGCGCCGCCAGCGATCCACCAAATGCGACCTCACCGTGAAATACCGCGCTGTTGACCGCCCAGCTTACCCGGCCGGCTTCCGACGGCATTGGTGCTGTGGTCATCGCGACGGCGGCGGCGATGCCACGACGCTCCTCCTTGCGGATCTCATAGGCGAGATCGATCACGCCATCGATACGCGTGGAGAGGATGCCCAGTCTTGAATCGACCGCGCTGAACGCCGCGCCGACATTGTTGTAAGCCGTGCCGCCGATCGAATAGCTCGGTGCCGACACCGCCCCCGTCACCGCATTATAGGCCGCGCCGCCACCCAGCGCCGCCGCTGTACTCTCGCCCAGCGCGTCGCCATGATCGATCGCCGCATCCGCAGTCGCCTGAGCGGTCGCTGCGTTGGTGATCGCTGTGTTCGCCGTTCCTTGAGCAGTCGCCGCGTTGGTCAGCGCGGTGTTCGCCGTCCCCTGAGCAGTCGCCGCATTGGTCAGCGCCGTGTTCGCCGTCCCTTGAGCCGTCGCGGCATTGGTCAGCGCGGTATTAGCGGTGCCTTGCGCCGCCGCCGCATTGGTGATCGCAGTGTCGGCGGTCGTTTGTGCGCCATTGGCGGTTTGCTGCGCGGCAGCGGCCGCCGCGGCGGCGTTGGCGGCGTCCAGCGTCGCATTATAGAGCTGGCCGCCATTCACCGCATCGGTGCTGCCCGCCGCGATATTGCCCGCCCCGACATGGACCAAGCGGCGGTCGTTGCCGCCCGAACCGAATGAAACAATATTGTCCTCGTCGGCGATCGAGCCCGCGCCGATCGCGACCGAGAAATTGCCGTTGCCGCGCGCGTTGTAGCCCAGCGCGACGGAATTGTTGCCGACCGCCTGGGTCAAGTCGCCGATCGCGACCCGCGACGAACCGTCGCCGGCGGCGATGGCGCCGGAACCGATCGCGATGTTGGCGGCGGCATTGCCGCCGGCGTTGGAACCGTTGCCGAACGCCATGTTGAAGCTGCCGTCGCCCGACGCATTGGGTCCCGCGGTGGCACCGTTCCCGTCACCACCGCCGACTGCCACGTTGAAGCTCGCGGCGCCGCTGGCATCGCTGGAAAAGCCGACCGCGGTGTTGCCGCCGTTTTGCGGAACGGTGTGGTCGCCACTGGTATTGCCGCCGCTGGCATCCGCAAAACCGCCGATCGCGGTATTGCCGCTGCCGCCATTGGCGCCTGCCGCATAGCCGCATGCGGTGTTGAAATCCTCGGTGATCTGCGCATTGGGCGTATCGGTCACCGCGCCGTCCGATCCGTCACACACCGCTTGCGCCTGTGCGGTACCTGCAAGCGCAAATGGGCTGAGTGCCATCGCGCCGCACATCATCAGGGTCCGTAAAGTCATCTTGGCCTCCATATCCGAATGCCCGCCCGCCGGTTGGGAGCGATGCCGTGGAGCCAGATGCGCGAAAGGAAACCGTCCGAAACCATGCAAATGAAGGAGGAATTTTTTAAACCAGCGCAAGCTGCGGCTGCCGATCCTCAGCTTCAGACGATGCGCTTGATCAGGCCGCGCAGCCAGATCGACGCTGGATCGGTTTCCAGCCGCGCCGGGTAGAGCAGCCATTGCGGGTCCGCCGACTGATCGATCGGCAGAGTCGCCTCGGCAAGCCCAAGCGGTCCGGCAATGGTGGCGGCGAAGCGTGTCGGCACGATCGCGACGAGGTCGCTGCGCGATGCCAGATGCGCGGCCTGCAAATAGGTCGGCACCGTCACCACGATATTGCGCGCGAGTCCGATGCTGCGCAGCCAGGGTTCGACTGGATCCTCGGCCAAGGCGGCCGGGATCACCGCGATATGCGGCAGCGCAAGCACCGCTCCGCTGTCGCCGGCGTCATGATCGCACGCCCGCGCCTTGCGATGGATGAGCAGGTCATGGTCGCTATACAGGCGATGCATGCGGAACCCGTCATAGACCTGCGGTTCGGTTGAAATAGCGAAGTCGATCTCGTCCTTGCGTCCCGCTGCCAACCCCGGCCAGGCGACGACCTCCAGCCGCGTCCGTGGCGCTTCAATGGCCAGTATTTCGAAAAGTGGTGCCAGCAGCGTCGTCGCGACGACATCCGGCATCGCGGCGCGGAACACCCGCTCGGCCTTTGCGGGCACGAACGCCTCGGGCCGGTAGAGCTCGGCCGCATGGTCGAGAAAAACGCCGATCGTATCACGCAGCGCTTCGCCACGTGGGGTTCGGCGCATTGCGGCACCCGATCGGATCAGCAGCGGGTCGCCGAAATCTGCGCGCAGGCGCGACAGGGCACGGCTCATGCCCGGTTGCGACAGTCCGACCATGGCGGCTGCCCGCGTAACATTGGCGGTGTCGAGGAGTGCCCGCAGCACGACCAGCTGATTGAGGTCGTACCTCCGTAAATTATCGTTCGGCATGATATATATCACCGTTATGCATTTTTGTTATGTTGTTATCTGATCCAGAACCGGTTCGAGCACAACAAGGAGCCCGCTCCATGAGCACCGAAGACAAAACCGAAACCAACAGGGCGATCGTCAAGCGCATTTTCGAAGCGATGGCAGAGGGCGACCGCAGCGTATTCGGCGAAGCATTGCATCCCGATTTCGCCTGGCAGGCGACCGGGTCAGCAAGCTGGTCGCGGCGCTGGGAGGGGCTCGACACGGTGCGGCAGGAGCTGTTCCGGCCATTGTTCGCGCTGTTCGAGGGCCAGTATCGCAGCCATGCCACACGCATGATTGCCGAAGGCGACACGGTAATGGTCGAGGTGCGTGGCGATGTACGCACGCGGCGCGGCGGCCGTTACAACAATCAATATTGTTACATCTGCCGCTTTGCCGACGGCAAGATGATCGAGTTGATCGAATATATGGATACGGCGCTGATCGAGCGCGAACTGGGCAGTTACGAGGATGCGCTAGCGGCGGCGAACGCCTGAGCGTGTTGGTGTATTGTTTTACCAATACACTTATGTTATCCTCCCGTCAGGAACAGGGAGGACTGCCATGTATAGCGAAAGCGATATCGACGGCGCCGTGGCCGCGGGGGTTATCACCCCCGACACCGCCAGCGCGCTGCGTAATCATATCGCCGGCCTGCGGGATACGCCCGCCGTCGATGAAGAGCATTTCCGGCTGCTCACCGGGTTCAACGACATCTTCGTGTCGATCGCGATCGCGCTGTTGCTCGTCGCAGTGGCTCAGATCGGCCAGGTGATCGCGCAGCCGGTCGGCGGGGCGGCCGTTGCGGTCACAGCGTGGCTGCTCGCTGAATATTTCACGCGCCACCGCCGCATGGCATTGCCCAGCATCCTGTTGCTGCTCGCCTTTGTCGGCGGCGTCGCCGCGACGATGATCGGCGCGATGGTCGAGATCGACCCGAATCTGTCGGATCAGGTCAATGCCGGGATCGGCGCCGGCATCGCGTTGATCACCGCAGGGGCGGCCTGGGTGCACTGGCGCCGCTTCATGGTGCCGATCACGGTAGCCGCGGGGGCTGCGGCACTGGTCGCCACCGCGACGGGCCTGGTCATCGCCGCCGTGCCGGCCGCGAAGGATGCGATCTACCCGATCGTGCTGATCGGCGGCCTGGCGGTATTCGCTCTGGCCATGTGGTGGGACATGTCGGACACCGAACGCCGCACGCGCCGCGCCGATGTCGCCTTCTGGCTGCACCTCGCCGCCGCGCCGATGATTGCGCATTCGGTGTTCCAGATGCTTGGCATCTTCGGCAACGATATCGGCGTCGGTACTGCGGTGATCGTGCTCGGCCTGTACCTGGTCTTCGCATTCGTCGCACTGGCGATCGACCGCCGCGCGCTGCTTGTCTCCAGCCTCGTCTATGTCCTTTATGCGATGTATGCGATCATCAACAGCGCCGGCGCGGTCGAACTGAGCGCCGCAATCGCCGCGCTGATCATCGGCTCGGCATTGCTGACCTTGTCCGCCTTCTGGCACCCGATGCGCCGCATGGTGGTCGCCACGCTGGGTAACCTCGGTCGTCGCCTGCCGCCGGTCGGGACGATGGTGCAGGCCTAACATAGACGATCCGTTCGAACGGACCCCTGCCCCGACAGCCGCAAGGCTGTCGGGGTTTTCTTTCGTCTAGGCATTTTCGAGTTGCGTTGCCCCCAACACCCATTCGTTTCGAACGGAGGGGATCTTCGACTTAGGCTGCTCTAGTCAGCCACCAGCTTCATCAACCGTCGTTCCACCGGCGCCAGCACCGCCGGCAGTTCATGGCCGCGTTTCAGCACCACGCCGGCTTCGTTGATCAGTGCCCACATGCCCTGGCGGTTGCGCAGCGCGGGGCGTTTCTCGATCCGAAATTCGGGCCGTTCGGCGGCACGGCGGAAAGCCGCGAACACCGCGGCGTCACGGCCGAGATCCATTGCATAGTCGCGCCAATGCCCCGCCGAGACCATCCGGCCGTAGAGATCGAGAATGCGGGTCAGTTCGGCACGTTCGAACCCCACCTGGGTGGCGGGCCGCTGCGGCGCCGGGAACGGGGTAACGACTCCCATCAGGCTCCTGCCGCGACGCGATCAGGCACGATCGCGCCGTCCCTGGGCCATATCCTCATGCTCGGCGAGCAGCGCCTCGAGGCGCTTGCGCATGGTTTCGAGTTCGCAGCGCAGCAGTTCGACCTTTTGCGTAGCGGGATCGAACATCTCGCTGCACGGCGTGCCATAAGCAAGGAATTCGCCCTGTTTCTGGCCGCCCTCGACCATCGTCGCGCGCGCCGGGATGCCGACCATCACCGCACCCTCCGGCACTTCGCGCGTGACCACCGCATTGGCGCCGATCCGCGCGCCCTTACCGACTATGATCGGGCCGAGCACCTGCGCACCCGACCCGACGATCACGCCATCGGCCAAGGTCGGGTGCCTTTTGCCCGCCACGCCATTATCCGGGCTGGTGCCGCCGAGCGTGACGCATTGATAGATGGTGACATTATCGCCGATCTGCGCGGTCTCGCCGATCACGACGAAACCATGGTCGATGAAGAAATTCCGCCCGATCGTCGCACCCGGATGGATGTCGATCGCGGTCAGGAAGCGCGAGAAATGATTGACCGCGCGCGCAAGGAAGAACAACCGCGCCTTGAACAGGCGATGCGCGATACGGTGATAACCGAGCGCCCAGACGCCAGGATAAGTGAGAATCTCCAACCGTGATCGAGGCGCGGGGTCGCGCGCCTTGATCGAGTCGAGATAGGCGATCAGTCGTCCCATCATTGCGTCCCCTTAGTCGCAACGGCTATCTAGTCCTTCAATCCGGCAAATTAAAGGACCGCACCATCGTAACTTTCCGCCCACAAACCCTATCTTGCTTGTAGGATATCCGGCGGTGAGCGATCTCCGACCTTCGGGCTCTACGCCGGATTGCCTTAGGGGACTGCATTGAGTTCGTATCTTTCGATCGAAACCATCGAGGTAATTTTGCCGTTCATCGCGATCGGCTTTGCCGCGCAGATGGTCGATGGCGCGCTCGGCATGGCGTTTGGCGTGATCTCGAATTCGCTGCTGCTGTTCCTTGGCGTGCCGCCCGCCGCCGCGTCGGCCGGGGTCCACACCGTCGAGACCTTTACCACCGCCGTCTCGGGCATCAGTCATGCGCTCCATCGCAACGTGAACTGGAAGCTGTTCTTCCGGCTGATGATTCCGGGCGTGATCGGCGGCGTTCTCGGCGCTTATGTCCTGTCGAATATCGACGCGAGTACCGCCAAGCCGTTCATTCTGATCTATCTTGCGGGGATCGGCCTGTACCTGCTGTTCCGGGCGATGCATTATCCACCGCGCGAAAAGGAACCGAAGATCGTCGAACCGCTCGGCTTGATCGGCGGCTTCCTCGATGCGGCGGGCGGCGGCGGCTGGGGACCGGTCGTGACCTCAAACCTGCTCGTGCAAGGCGCGAGCCCGCGCATGACGGTCGGCACCGTCAACACCGCGGAATTCTTCCTGACCGCGACGATTTCGGCGACCTTCATCACTCAGTTGGGGTTGGAGGCGTTCACCCTGGCCACGGTGGGCTTGCTAATCGGCGGCGTGATCGCGGCGCCTTTCGGTGCGCTGCTGGCCAAGCGAGTGCCGGCAAAGACGTTGATGTTCCTGGTTGGCATCATCCTGACGCTGACCAGTCTGTTCAACCTCTACCGGGCGCTTGTCTGACGCTTAGTTGACTGCGGCGTGGACCGTCGCGACCGCCTTCAGCACCGCACCGATGCGCACGGCGGTCTGGATCGCCTCGGCCGTGGCGCCGGCCTTTTTGAGTATTTGCTCATGGCTGTCGATGCACATGCCGCAGCCGTTCATGGCCGACACGGCAAGGCTGAATAGTTCAAAATCGACCTTGTCGATGCCCGGCTGACCAATCACGTTCATGCGCAGCTTGGCCGGCATGCGCTGATATTCGTCATTCCCGGCAAGATGGGTGAAGCGGTAATAGACATTGTTCATCGCCATCACTGCCGCCGCCGCACGTGCCGCATTGGCCGCCTCGGGCGACAGTTTGCCGGTCACTTCAACCTCTGTGACATCGACCAGCGGTTTGTAACCGGTGGCGTGCGCGCAGGCGAGCAACAGGCCGAACTTCTGCTGGTCTGGCAGATGCTGTTCGTTGAGCAGCGATCCGACATTGAGGCGGATGTCCTTGGCGAAGTCGGGCAAGGTGCCCGCGAAATCCTTAAGCGACATGATCTTCTTCCTCCCCTCTCGCTTGCGGGAGGGGATTGAGGGGTGGGCTCGCGCTCACCGCGATTGGTGTGTTTTCGAGGAGCGCGCGGGCCCACCCCTGCCCCTCCCGCAAGCGGGAGGGGGTTAAGTCAATCAGGCAGCCAGCTTCAGGACGTCGTCGCCCTTGTTCCAGTTGCATGGGCACAGCTCATCGGTCTGCAGTGCGTCGAGCACCCGCAGCGTTTCGGCGGGGTTGCGGCCGACGTTCAGGCCATTAACTTGTACCGCCTGGATGACGTTGTCCGGATCGATGATGAAGGTCGCGCGGAATGCGACATGCTCGTTCTTGTCGAGGATGCCCAGCGCCGATGCGAGGATCGCGCCATTGTCGGCGATCCACGGGAAATCGGCGGCGGCCAGATCTGGATCCGACTTGCGCCAGGCGAGATGGACATGCGCGGTGTCGGTCGATGCGCCGATCAGCACGGCGTCGCGATCCGCGAAATCGTCCTTGAGATTGGCATAACCGACGATTTCGGTCGGGCAGACGAAGGTGAAGTCCTTCGGCCAGTAGAACAGGACCTTCCACTTACCGGGGAAGCTGTCATGGCTCAGCGTCTCGCCGGCGGGAAGCGCGTCGGTGCCCTGCTGGACGGGAACGGTGAAGTCGGGGAGCGTGTCGCCGATGGTCAACATGGAATTGGGCCTCCTGAAATGGGTCAGCCCTTCGAACATCCTCGCAGATGGAGCGTGGACCGCCCTCTTTGCTGCGCCGCACATAAGCACTGGCTTTTGATCGATCAAGCAGGTTATTCTGCTCGCCTTGATCGATTGAGGCAATCAATGGCCACATATCTCCCCACGCTGAAACAGCTGCAATACCTCGTCGCGTTGCAGGATCACGGCCATTTCGGCCGCGCTGCAGATTCGTGTTTTGTCACGCAATCGACGCTGTCGGCCGGCATCCGCGAGCTCGAGACGCTGATCGGCGTGGTCCTGGTCGAGCGCACCCGGCGTGTCGTCCGCTTCACGCCCCTCGGCGACCGCATCGCCGACAAGGCGCGCCGCGTACTGCGCGAGGCGGAGGAACTGGGTGACCTCGCGCGTGCCGCCGGCCGGCCCTTGTCGGGTGAGATGCGGATGAGCGTGATCCCGACCATCGCGCCGTTCATGCTGCCGCGCATCCTGCCCCGGCTACGGCGCGATTACCCTGAACTGAAGCTGTTCCTGCGCGAGGAACCAAGTGGCGCAGCGTGCGAGGGGCTGCACCATGGCCGCACCGATTGTGTGCTGCTTGCCCTGCCCTATGCGTGCGGGGAGGTATCGAGCGAGTTCCTGTTCGAGGACCGGCTGTTCGTCGCCGGCCCGGAAGCCGAGTTGGGCAATTCGGCGCTGGCGATTCGCGCCGCCGATATCGACGAGACGCGACTGTTGCTGCTCGAGGACGGGCATTGTCTGAAGGATCACGCGCTCGCCGCGTGCAATCGTCCCGAATTGCGCGCCGAGGCGACGATGCTCGGCACGTCGCTGCACACGATCGTGCAGATGGTCGACAATGGCCTTGGCGTGACGATGCTTCCCGAAATGGCGCTGAAGGCGGGGATTCTCGACCATACAGGCCTCACCGCCCGGGTGCTCGACGCGGAAAGCCCGTCGCGCCAGATCGCCCTGGTATGGCGCCGCGCGAGCCCGCGAGAGAAGGACTTCCACCTGCTCGCCCGCGTTCTTGCCGAGGCGCAGTGAGCGTCACGCGACCGACGGGAGAAACCATTTCGTCGCTGAATCGTATCTTTGACGTGCGCCAATGATGCACACGAATTTTTTTACGAGCGGAGACACACATGAATTCCTTTGCCAAACTTCCTCTGGCGGCACTGGCCGGCGCACTCGCAATGGCCGCAAGCTCAACCGCGATCGCCCAGGATACTGCCGCTCCGGCAGCGCAAGCGACGCCAGCCGCCCCCGCGGCACAGACCCCACCGGCAGCCGCCGCCGCGCAATTGCCGCCCAATCCCGCCGTCGGTGGCGCGGCCATGGATGCGACCAAGCCGATCGCCGCCAATGCCGCGGCCGCGCCCAATTTGAGCACGCTGGTTAAGGCGGTGCAGGCGGCCGGCCTGACTGAAACGCTATCCGGCCCGGGCCCTTTCACCGTGTTCGCGCCGACCAATGATGCGTTCAGCCGGCTTCCTCCGGAAACCCTCGCAAACCTGCTCAAGCCGGAGAACAAGGCGACCTTGGTCAAGGTACTGAACTATCATGTCATCTCGGGTACGATCACCGGTGCTCAATTGCTCGCGCAGATCGATGCCGGCGGCGGCAAGGCCGTGCTGACCACGGTCGAAGGCGATCCGCTGACAGTCGCCAAGGAAGGCCAGGCCGTCTCGCTGACCGACGTGAACGGCAACAAGAGCTATCTCGAGATACCGGACGTGCGCCAGTCGAACGGCGTGGTCCATGTCGTCAACGGCGTGGTGCTGCCCAAGCTGAACTAGGCGGACTCATCCCATCGCGCGGCGGCGGCATCGTCGCTGCCGCGCGGTTCGACCCAGCGCGCGTCCTGCCCGCGGGTCTCGCGTTTCCAAAAGGGTGCCTCGGTCTTGAGGCGGTCGATCAGAAAGGTGCAAGCCTCCAGCGCGGCTTTGCGGTGTGCTGCGGCGACGCCAACGAACACGATCCGCTCGCCCGGTCGCATGACGCCGACGCGGTGAATGACGCTGACGGCCAGCAACGACCAACGCTCCGCCGCCTCTTTGGCGAGCGACCACAGCGCGGCTTCGGTCGCGCCGGGATAATGTTCCAGCTCCAACGCATCGACACCGTCATCCGAACGGACCAGCCCGGTGAAGGTCGCGATGCCCCCTGCTCCGGATACTTCGATCGCGGCGAGCTCGGTCGCGAGGTCGATCGGATCGCTCTGGACGGCAGCGCGGATCATCCGCCGGTCACCGGCGGGAAAATCGCCACTTCGCGAGGAAAGCCGAGCGGCGCGTCGAGCGATACGAAAACCTGATCGACCGCGGCGCGCAGCCGGTCATGATCGGCAAAGGCTGCGGCGTGGCCTGCGCTGCGATCGGACAGCCAGTCGATCAACTGTGTGACGGTCTTCACCGCGGCGGGCGGATCGACGCGTTCCTGGCCGGTGCCGACCGCTTCGCGCACCCAGGCGAAATACAGCATCTCGATCGCCACTCGCCTCAATCCATATGCTTCAGGCCGACGCGGAGATAATCCCAGCCGGTCACCAGCGTCAGCGCCGCCGCGCCCCACAAGGCGGCAAGGCTGACTTGCTGGACCCAGGCCCAGCCAGGCAGTGCACCGGCGAGAATCAGCCCGCCGAGCGACACCAGTTGAAGGGTCGTTTTCCACTTGGCGAGCTTCGACACCGGCACCGACACCTGCAACTGGGCAAGGAACTCGCGCAGGCCCGACACGGCCAGCTCACGCAGCAGGATGATGATGCCGGCGATCAGCGACCAGCCGGCGATATCGCGCGTCGCGACGAGCATCAGCACGACCGAAGCGACCATGATCTTGTCGGCGATCGGATCGAGGAAGATGCCGAGCTTCGACACGGTGCCCTGAGCGCGAGCGAGGTAGCCGTCGAAATAATCGGTAATGCCCATCAGGCAGTAGAGTGCAAAAGCGACGGCATAACCCGCCGCCCAGCCGGGCCACCACAGGAACCCGACCAGCAGCGGCACCGCAACGATTCGCGACAGGGTTAACAGGTTGGGCAAGGTCAACATTCCATCGCTCTAGACCGGCATTCGGCCGTGCGAAAGCCCATGACAGGACAGCGTCGCCCAAGGGGACACCGGATAAGCGGTTGCTGCCCCGCTACCGCCTCGTCTATGCCGCCGACACCGTTTCGCCACAAACCAATCACAAACAGGGCCGCTTTAGATCATGCTCAACGCGCTCGGGTTGCTGAAAGAGCGCCGTTTCCTGCCGTTGTTCACGACCCAATTCCTCGGCGCCTTCAACGATAATCTGTTCAAGACGTCGATGGTGCTGTTCGCGACCTACCAGATTTTCAACGATCCGGCGGCCGAATCCAATTTCAACGCGCTGGCGACCGGCCTCAGCATCATCTCCTTCTTCCTGCTCTCTGCATTGTCGGGGCAACTCGCCGACACAACGGACAAGGCCAAGATCATCCGCATCGTGAAGACCGCGGAGATCCTGATCATGCTGCTCGGCGCCGCCGGACTGTTGATCGCCAAAGCCGGCCACACCGGTATCGGCATGTTCATGATGCTGCTGGCGGTGTTTGCGCTGGGTATTCATTCGACCTTTTTCGGGCCGATCAAATACGCCATCCTGCCACAGCATCTGCAACCGGACGAAGTACTCGGCGGTACCGGCCTGGTCGAGGCAGGTACTTATCTCGCCATCCTGCTGGGCACCGTGGTTGCCGGCTGGATCTCGGCCGAGGGTGCGGCGGTGACCGTACTGGTGGTCGCGGGAATCGGCTGGTTCGCGGGGCGGCAGGTGCCGCCGGCACCGCGCGAAGGCGCAGTGCTCAAGCTCAATTACAACCCCTTCACCGCCTCCTGGCGGTTGATCAGGGCGACGATGCACATCCCGCGCCTGTTCCTGGCGATCTGCGCGATTTCCTTTTTCTGGACGATCGGATCGGTGCTGATCATCGTCTTCCCACCACTGGTCAAGAATGTGCTGACCGCCGATGAGCGCGTCGCGAGCCTGGTCATCGCGATCTTCTCGGTCGGGGTGGCGATCGGCTCGGTGGTGATCAACTCGATGCTCAAGGGCAAGATTTCCGCCAAATATTCGCCGGTTTCGGTGATCGCGATGGGCGGTTTCGTCGTGATCTTCTCGCTGCTCGCGCGGACCTGGATACCGGCCACGGACGGCCACCTTTACGGCGTGGTGGAGTTCTTCACTCAACCACGCGCGATCCCGGTGACCCTCTCGCTGCTGGCGATCGCGATTACCGGCGGCATGTTCGTGGTACCGCTCTATGCGTTCCTGACCACGACCGTGACCAAGGATCAGACCGCGCGCACCGTGGCCGCGAACAACGTGGTCAATTCCGGCGCGATGACCGTCGGCGCGTTCACCGTGTTGTTCCTGATCTGGCTAGGGGTGTCGCCCGAGGACATGATGCTGCTGGTTGCGGGCATGTGCCTGGTCTCGGCATGGATCGCGCAGAAGCTGCATCTCGCCTGCGATTAGGTCGCAGCGAAACATCAAAGCAGCATCGGTGTAAGCGGAATCATCCCGGTGGAGGGTGATCCTTTAGAAAATAAAGCTGTAGATACAGATGAAGAAGGCGGTGAAGCTCAGCACGAAGAGCTTCAGGTCGCCGTCTTCGTTGCGCAGCGGTTTGACGGCCCTGGCCGGCGCAAGGGTCTGCCGGAAAGGGTGGCGGGGCGCTTGAGCGCCGAGAGTGAATTGGCTTCGCATGACCAACAGTTAACGCTTCGTTTACGATTTGGGCCAGCGCGACTTATGGTTACCAAAGTCTTAATTCGGGACGGTGCGTCTGTCTTGAAATCGATAGGGCGCCGCCGCAGCGTCGCCGCTGCAACGGCGATTGCGGACGATATTCGGCTGGCATAGAATTGGCGGTGGACCTGTGCGGGGGCATGCCATGAAAATCATCTTGCGTCGGATCGGCGGTATCGCTTTCCTGGCATGGGCCACGTCGGCCATGGTGCCGTTCGCCCATGCCGCCAGTTTCGATTGCGCAAAGGCCAAAACCCGCGCGGAGAAAGTGATCTGCGCTGATCCGCAGCTTTCGAAGCTGGATGAGGAACTCGCCACCGCCTATCGCGCGGCGCTGACGGTATGGGGCGGGCGGATCGCCGACTATGTCAAAATGACTCAGCGTGGCTGGATGGGCGGCCGGGCACTGACCCCTCCGGGAATAAGCGGCGGCGGCATCATGTGCGACGATGACGCGCAGCGCGTGACGTGCCTGCGCAGCCTCTACACCAATCGTATTGCGATACTCAAAAGCCCCGACTTCCGGCTTGGCGGCATCTATATGCGCGACCAGGACATGCTGCGTATCAGGCCGGTGCCGGGCGGCCTGGAGGCGGGTTATGCGCTGGCGGGCCCGGACGTGGCGCAGGGCTTTACGAACGAAGGAAATCCGGTGCGGGTGACACCCGGTCAAGCAGCCCTGACCTTTCCGTTTGTGGCCGACGGGGCCAACACCTGTCGCCTCGACGCCGCCTTCGCCGCCGATGCGGTGGTACTGACGCAGCACGGCCCTTGCTCCGGGGAGTCACTTGGCGGGCGCTGGGTGCGTGTGATGGATCGCGACCCGGACGACGAGTCTTTCTGAGCCGGGTGTCAGGCGCCCGACGAAGGTTGCGGCGGCGCCGTGATGGCGGCAATTCGATCGACGTGCCGGCCATCCGGTAACCCCGCCGCGTTGCATCGCGGGATTACCGGATCGAATTGAGCAGGCCGCAAGCGTTACAGCTTGATGCTGCCCTCAAGGCCGAAGGTGCGCGGTGCGTTGAAATTGCCGTAATCGCCCAATGTCGATTCGTTGCTCGGATCGCGACGATAGACATGCGCCTCGTTGAACAGATTGCGCGACCAGGCCGAAATGGTCAGCTTCGTGTCGTTGCGGCCGAGATCGATATTGGCAAGCGAGATGCGGCCGTTGACGATGAACGATGCGTCGTTCTTCATCGCGAACTGATCGAACGTCTGGGTCGACTGGCTGTAGTTCGCATCGAGGTGGAAGCGCAGGTCCGGGCCGTTGCCGATCGGGATGGTGTAATCGATCGCGCCGCTCGCCGCGTTGCGCGGGGTGAACACGATATAGACCTGTTGCAACACCGGCACTGCCAAGGTTGTGTTCAGCGCTGGCGGAACCTTGGTGTAGGTATAGGCATAGCTGCCGGTCAGCGTCAGGCCGCGGAACGGATTGACCGTCAAATCCGCTTCGATGCCGCGGATCTTGGTCGTGCCGGGGGCATTGACGGTTTCGATCGTATTGCGGCTCGAATTGGTATCCCTATCGAACTGGATCGAACTGAAATCGATCTGGCTGTTCTTGCGGTCGGCGATGTAGCCGGCGACATTGAGGCGGACGTGATTGTCGAGGAATTCGGTCTTCGCGCCGATTTCGTACGACTTGATGTCCTCAGGTCCGAACGACCGATAGGTGATCGAGCGCGAGCTTGCGCCGCCCGAGCGATATCCGGTCGCGTATTTGGCATAGAAGTTCAGCCCCGGCGTCGGATCATACGCCAGCGTGACCATCGGATTGAAACGGTCTTCCTTTTCCTTGTAGGCGTATGGGCGAGGAATATTGTTCACGATGAACAGCTTACCGCTCTTATCGTCATGCGTGTAGCGACCGCCGACGGTCAGATGCAGTGCCTCGTCCATGAACGACGGCGTATAGGTCGCCTGGCCATAGGCCGCGTAACTGTTGGATGAGGCAACACTGGCGCGGTCGAGCGACCGATGGCCGGGCTCGGTCGGCGTGGGATCGAGGATGGTGTAAGCGGTGCCGTCAGCGTTCCAGCGGTTCGAGCTCGGCGTGGCCGCGTCGTCACGCGCCTTTTCGTAGAAATAATAAAGGCCGGCGACGTAATCGATATTGCTGGTGCTGCCGACCGCCTGGAATTCCTGGCTCCACTGGTGCTGGTAGAGATCGGCCAGGCTGTAGCGGCTGAACCCGCCATTGGGCGTGAATACCGGCGGGCGATGCGCGCCACCGCTATTGTCCCACTGGATCGAACTCACTTCGCGATAGGCGCTGATCGAACGCAGCTCGAGATCGGGCGCGACTTTCCAGGCGAGGCGCAGCGTCGTGCCGAACGTCTTGTCGATGCTTGGCTGTTGCGGCACGCCGATATCGGCGACGCTCATCCGCGTGTCGCCATTGACTTGCACGAGCGGCGGCAGCGCCGAGATCGAGCCGGCCGGAACCGCCGGGCGGCCAGCGGCGATATTCGCGTTTTGCTGGGCGATCGACGTCACCGGAAGGTTGCGCGGATTATAGTTCAGCAGCTGGCTGTAGAACGCGGTGTTCGCGTCATAACCGCGATCGACCGACAGGTCGGCGGTGAAATTGCTCGACGGCGTCCAGCGCACTGCCGCCCGGCCACCGCGGCGGTCGTAATAGTTGAAGCCGGTCGAACCGGGCAGCGGATCCTTGGTCGTGGCACCCTGATACTGGATCACCCCATCGATCTTGAATGCGAAATCGCCGAGGCGCGGCAGATCGAGATGGAAGTCGCCATTATAGCCGCCATAATTGGAGATGCCGGCAGTGGCGCGCAGGCCGAATTCGCCGCTCGGCGCCTTGCTGACCAGGCTGAGCGCGCCGCCTTCGGTATTGCGGCCGAACAGCGTGCCCTGCGGACCCTTCAGCACCTCGACCCGCTCAAGGTCGAACAAGGCCGCGTTGAGGCCGTGCTGACGGCCGAGATAGACGCCGTCGATATAAATACCGACGCCCTGCTCGCGCGCCGGTTGATTGGCGTCGAGCGGCACGATGCCGCGGATGCCGATGGTGAGTGCGGTCTGCCGCGCTTCGAAAGTCGCGACGCGCAGGCTCGGCACAGCGCCGTCAGCGAGGTCGAGCAGGCTCTGGACGTGACGATCGGACAGATTCTGGCTGCTCATCACCGCGATCGCGATGGGGGTCTTTTGCAGGTTGGTCTCGCGCTTGGTGGCAGTGACCACAATGTCTTCGAGTTGGGCACCGTCAGCGGCGACCGGTTCGGCTGTCGGCGCATCCGGGGCCGCGGCGGCCGGGGTTTCTGCCGCCGCTGCCCCCAACCCTGCCGGCGTCGTATCCGCCCAGGCCGGTGCAGCCGTCGATGCGAGGATGGAGACGCCCAGAAGCAGTCGCAGGCGGGTGCCCGTTGTGTAACGCATATGCTATTTCCCTTTAGGAGGCGGCGTGGTTGCGCCGCTCGTTCCGATTGGCAGTCGCTCTAGGCAGGGCTTGTGACGGCGCGGTTGCGAACCGGTCACTGGCAGGCGCGCGCTGCGTTACCGCGACAAGTCAATATTGCGACAATTTCGTTTCATCACGACGTACCGGATATGACCGACCGCGCATTCGGTGCGATGGCAATCCATCGATCCGCATGACCCTAGCCGCGATGTGCCTGGGTGTTTATAGCGCGCCGCATTGACGCGAGCCCTGCCTTGTGGCGGCAGGTGTCGGTCTGGAGCCCAGGGTCGATGCGCCTGCTCATTGTCGAGGACGACCAACCACTGGCAACGCTGCTGGCGCAGGACCTGGCCGCGCTGGGGCATGAGTCGGCGATCATCGATAATGGGCGCGAGGCGTTCTCGCTGGTCGCTCAGGACGCGTTCGACGGCATCGTGGTCGATCGTATGTTGATCGGCAATATGGATGGCGTGGCGGTCATCCGCTGGTTGCGCGACGCCAAGATCGAAACCCCGATCGTCATGCTCACCGCTTATGGTACGCGCGACGAGAAGATCGAAGGGTTGAACGCAGGGGCGGACGACTATCTGGTCAAGCCGGTCGATGCCGCCGAGCTCGAGGCGCGTTTCCGCGCGATCATGCGACGCCCGACGAATTCGCTGCAGACCGGTATCCTGCGCGCCGGCGATATCGAGATCAATGTGCCGAAGCATCGTGTGTGGCGATCGGGCCAGGCGATCGAACTGCAAAAGCAGGAGTTCAAGCTGCTCGCCGAACTGGTGCGCAACGCGGATGGCGTAATGACCCGCGCCATGCTGATCGAGACGATCTGGGGCTATGATTTCGACCCCAAGGCCAAGATCGTCGACAGCTATATCAAGCGATTGCGCGACGCCTTGTGCGCCGACGGGCTGGCCGACCCGATCGAGACGGTGCGCGGTGTCGGCTATATGATCCGCAGTTAGCGCTGATGCGTCCCCGAACGCTGCGCGGTCTCGGAGTCGCCTTCCTGATCGTGTTCGTCGCGACCGTGCTGGTGGTGGGACTGTCGATCTATGCGGCGACGCACCAGGCATTGGATCAGGAAGTCGACCGGCGGCTCGCCGTCGAAGCCTCCAATATCGTCCCCGAGACCGGCCCTCCCGACCTGAGCGCGGTCATTCAGCAGATCAGGAAGCTCGAGAGCCGCAGAGAATCACGCGATCTCGGCTTCATGCTCGTCGATCACTTGGGCAAGCGCGTTGCCGGGACGCTGACAATCAAGCTTCCGCCGCCCGGTTTCTCCTCGATCGACCGCGACGATCATATTCCCGGCCTGGTGCGCGGCCGCGCGCTGGTGGTCCCGGTCGGCCATGATCATACGCTGGCGATGATTGCCGAAAGCGAGCCGATCGACAATTTCGATTCGGCATTCATCCGGGTGCTTCTGCTCGGGTTGGCGTCGATTACCGCGATGGTCATCCTTGGCGTGATCGCGCTCACTGCCGCGATCGGCCACCGCATTGCCGATATGCGCGAGGCGGTCGAGGCGATCATGGACGGCGATATGGATCGCCGTGTCCGTGTCGATGCGTCGGGCAGCGAATTCGACAATCAGGCGCAACTTCTCAACCGCATGCTCGATCGTATCCAGCAGCTTATGGTCGGCATTCGCCATGTCGCGCACGATGCGGCACATGATCTGCGCACGCCGCTCGCGCGGTTGCGGGGCAGCCTGGCATCGCTGGCGCGACGCGCCGAGGGCAATCCATTGCGGCAGGACATCACAGACGCGCTGACGCAGACCGAGGACACGCTGAGCCTGTTCTCGGCATTTCTGCGCATCGCCGAGATCGAGGGCGGCGATCGGCGTGCCGGATTCGAAACCATCGACCTGACGCTGCTGGTCGAAGATCTGGCCTCGGCCTATCGACCGTCGATCGAAGAACAGGGTCGATCGCTCAACGTCGATGTGACCGGCAATGTCGTCATCGCGGGCGACAGGCAGTTGCTCAACCAGATGCTCGCGAACCTGATCGAGAATTGCCTGTACCATACACCCGCCGGAACCACGATTTCACTATCGGTCGCCGAACGGGAGTCTGGTGTGACGATCGTCATCGCGGACAATGGCGCCGGTATCGCGGATGGTGACCGTATCGTCGCGATGCGGCGATTCGAACGGCTGACGACCGACGATATGCGGGGCGGCCACGGACTGGGCCTGCCGCTGGTCGCCGCGATCGCGCGTCTTCATCGCGGCGACGTGACGCTGGGCAACGCGAATCCCGGCCTGAAGGTGACGATCCATCTACCCTGAGCAAGGGCGACGGACGGCAATGATGCCTGATCCGCGATCCGGATCAGGCGCCAGGCCTCATCAG
The DNA here is from genome assembly GCF_014171475.1 of Sphingomonas sp. So64.6b. Taxonomy (NCBI): domain Bacteria; kingdom Pseudomonadati; phylum Pseudomonadota; class Alphaproteobacteria; order Sphingomonadales; family Sphingomonadaceae; genus Sphingomonas; species Sphingomonas sp. So64.6b. Next base: position 502,924 of record NZ_CP048817.1, on the reverse strand, counting down.
GATGGGTAGACCGCGACGTTGATGTTCTGCGCGATGGCCAGGAGCTGATCGGAATCGCCGCTCTGGCTCTCGACGGTGATTTCGTCGAAGTCGTCGAAATACCGCTCGGGCTGCACCAGGTCGATCGTGCCACCGGCAAGAACCGGCGTGTTGGCATAGCTCACCCGCACATCGCCGGCATCGTTGGCCGGCACGCTGACCGCAACGATGTGGCTGGTGTTGCACATTCGGTGTACCGAGATGACGATCCGGTTGGCTTCCATCCGGGCACCATTGAAATCGACTGCGCACATTACCGGCACGCGAGCGACCAGCCTGAGTGTTGCCGTCGAGGCGTAAGCAGCGGGTGTCTGCGCAAGCGCCGACACCAGGAAAAATGCTTTGATGATCTTGCGCATGAAATGGCCTCCGAAGAGAACCATAGGGCCGAGACTATAGCGATTAGCCTGAGAGACAGGGTTAATCGCCGATTAGGTCAATTCTCCGAAATGGAGACCGTGATCACGTCTTTATATTGCCCGGCGTAATTATGTTTGATGTCGCCAAGGGTGAGCGCAAGTTCATAGGCGCCACCTGACAATGTTGCCGGCGGGCTGCGCGTGAGGAGCACCGGCGCGCGCATATCGACCTGCTGACCGTCAAAACGCGCGCTATAGCTGATCGGCGGCAAGGCGGCGTTTTCCATGTGGCGAAGAACACCGCCATTTTCGGACGACATGGCCACGTTCACGCTGCCGTTCGACCAGATGTTGACGAACACGCGCTCGGTCTGGCCGCCATGCGCTTCGCCGAAATTGATCGAAGCCGGCGCCATCGATAAGGGACCGGTATTCCCTCCAGCGGCTGCTCCGGAAATGTTCATTTCGATCCGCGCCGGGACCGCGACGTTCAAGCTGGCGATACCGCCGGTCAGCGTCAGCGGGCCTTCGGCATGGCCAACCAGGCGCAGGGCAAGGTCGGTCTTGTACAGACCGCGCGGTACGATCTGCTGCGCCGGGATGACGACGTGGATGCCGATCATGCGCTGCTGACCGGCCCCGACGGTCAGGGAGAACGGGCCGATCTCGCCCGCCTCGCCCCCGCCGCCGGCACCGCCGCCATTATCGAACCGGTAGAGCAGCCGGTCGCTACCTGAGATGAGCGAACTGCCGCCGGTCGAGGGGCGGGCGAACAAGCGGACGGTGCAGGCCGCATTGCCCGTATTGGTGATTTCCACATTGATGTCGGCAATCTCACTCGATGGCGCGAACGGATTATAGGTCAGCGATACAACCGGGCTGATGGTACGCCCGGTCACCGCGCAGGCGGCTTCGGCCTGCGTGGCGGCGGTGATTGCGACAAGCGCCGCGAGCAGCGAGCAGATCTTGATCACGGCTGATAATCCTTCACGACGATGGTACCGGCATTGACGATCGATGCCGCATCTTCGGTGACGGTCACCGTGGCGATCGGTGCCGCATAGCCCGCAGGCCGCAGTGCATAGTCACCGGGCGCGAGCTTCTGTGCGACCAACCGGCCCGTCTTGTTGGTAAAGAATTGGGTGGGCACGGCATCCTTGCCGGAAAGCGGCGTCAGTAACCCGGCAAGGTAGGGAATGCCCACGCCTTTGCCATCGACCAGCGAGGCGATCAGCGTGTGCGAAGCGGCCGAGCCGATGACCCAGCTATAACCGCTGGCCGCACCGGGCAGGATATCGATCCGGCCGGCGCCGATATCATATCCGGCGGGCGCATTGGCGATCTTCACCTCCAGGACGTCGGGCTGATAACCGCGCTGCACCGGAACCAGTGCGGGGCCAAGGACGCCGGTTCGCGCGGCGGGCCCGAGGCTGTAACGGCTGCTGACTTCGATCGGTGCGCCGTGGAGCGTCGGATGTCCCGCGACGATGGTGAAGCCGCGATCCGCGTCGCGCCCGAGTGCCAGGCGCCCGTCGGCATACCCCACGCCCATGCTGACCGCGAGATCGGAGGTCTGCGTCGTCACGCCATCGAGACTCTGATAATCATGAGTCACCGACGCCCGGAAACGGTTGAAATAATGATCGACCGCGACATTGACGCCCTTCCCCCCGTCCTCGCGATAGACCGTCGCCTCGGCGCTGGTCTGATCCAAGCCCTCATAGCCGATCAGCGAATAATCCGCCGCGATCCGGTTGCGGTGTGAATTGTAATTGGTGCGCAGCGACTGATTGGTGCCAAGCGGAATGCTCAGCGTCAGGTTGAAGCGGTGATCCTTGCCGCGATCGTCGCTGCGATAGGTATAGGTGCCGCCGACCGACACACGTCCGAAACTGCGCGACAATCCCATGCTGCCGCTAACCAGATCCCCGATCGGGTCACGACCCTTGCCGTAGCTGAAACTGGCCGTCGCATAGAGCGTCTCGGTGATCGTGCGCTGATACCGGGCATTGATATCGTAGCGATAGGGGTTTGCGCGATCGTCCGAAAACACCATCGGCGAGAATTTCGCGGAGCGTATGGCGAAGTCGATCGCGAGGATGTTCTGCCGCCCCGTTCCCGACACGCTGTTCAGGCGGTAGCTGACCAGTCCGGAATATTGCTTCTTCTCGAAGTCGCTATTGTCGAGCGCACCTTCGATGCCGATGATACCGATCGGGGTGCCGAGCACGAACTGCGCGGTGAGCAGGATATTGTCGCGATCCGCCTGCGCGCTGCCGCCGAGCGTCAGTCGGTCGGTCACGCCGCGCACATAATAGCCGGAAAACATCGGCGAATGGCGATAACGCGTGCTGGAGAATTGCGAAAAGCTGTCCTGTTGCTGGCCGATATTGGCCGAAAACAGCGACACGCCCTGATCGAGCAGCAAGGTGTCGGAAAAGAAGGACAGGTTCAGGCGTTCGTTGCGCCCGCTATCGTCGGTGACGTTCAGCTGCACGTCGTTAAGGCCGTTGAGAAACGGGAAATCGCGCAGATCATACTGACCGGCGGGCAGTGTCAGGGTGCGGTACAACGCCCCGTTGACCATGACATCGACCCGCGACGGCCGTTCGAGCGTCAGCGCGCCGCGCCCGGCTGGCCGAAGATTGCGGTACGGCTGGATGTCCTGATACGACCGCTCGACGCCGATGCCGAGCAGGTTTGAGGAAGTCTGGTACGAGCCGGTCGTCTGCGGATCGAGGTCGCCGATCGAAAAACGCACCGCATTCTCGACATCGTCGTGAAACAAGGTGGTACCGCGACGAAAGAAGCGGTTGTCCTCACGAATGCCGCCCAGAAAGGTCAGATAGACCCCGTCCTTGCCGCCATAATTGGCGAACCCGCGCACCGCCAGCAAGGCCGGATCACGATCGATTCCGCCAAAGCCGCGACTGTGCTGCAGCCGCTGTGACAGAGTCAGCGTCGCGCCCGCCGCGAAGCTGCTCGGATCGATCGGCGTGGCCGAGCCGAACGCACTGCGGTCCTGGACCGAAATGACGTTGGTGGCCCGTGCGTTCATCGGCAGGTCGAGCCGCAATTGCAGCCCGGCCAGATCGAATATCAGGGGGACATCTTCGCTGCGCAGCTCCGATACCGGCGCGAACGGCCGGTTGGCGATGCGCAGTTTCAGCTGATCGAGGATTGAAGGGGAAATGATTTTTTCAAGCCGCGCGAGAAGTTGCATCGTATCGATCGATGCGTCGCCGGCGGCATCCGTATCGACCGTCACTTCACCCGCCGGTGCGCCATTGACGGTCAGCCCGATCGACAGCTTCACACGCCGCGCGGCTCGGGCCGGGGCCGGACCGGCCTGCGGCGGAGAAGTCGTCAGTGGCGGTGACTGAACCAGCGCCGACACTGCCACGGCTTGCGCGCCAGCAGGCCCCGCGCACCAGACGATGGTGGCGGCGCTGGTCGACAGCATCAGGTATCGGAAGTGACGCACGCCGTTCATTCGCTGCTATTTGGCGGCGGTTTGCAGCGAGAAGCTCGCCTTGGCTCCCTCGCGAACGAAGCCGGCGCTGACCGGCAAGTCGATGATACGGTTGGTTTCCGGTTCGATCAGCGGCTGGGCCAGCGCGTTGGACAGCGCCTCGCCTTCCAGCGTCTCGACCTTGCCGTCGCCGCCGGTGAGCGTCCAGATGCCGTTGCGCAACCGCGCATAGCCATTGCCCGAATTCCGCACCTCGATCCGCAGCTTGCCGGCGGTCGCGGATGGCTTCACATCGGTAACGTCGAGCCGCGGCTTGGCACCGTCGGGTGAGACCGCCGCCAGCGTTCCCATATTGAACAGGAACTGCACGCCGGTCGATTTCTCGCCGCTGGTGTCGATCGGAAGTTGGACCACCGTGACGACGTAGAGCACCGTCTTCTTGATCGCAGGGTCGCCGATATATTGCACGCGGAAGGTCTGGAATCCGTTGGGCGGGACGATACCCTGGGGCGGGAAGACGAGGAAATCATCCTCGGCCGGCGTGCGCTTTTCGCTGCCGTCGGGCAGGATCTGCCGGCGTTCCACCTTCAATTCGACCGGCATCGGCTTGTCGCCGGTATTCTCGACCCGCAAATCCTTCGACGCGCCTGCGCCCGTGGTGGTGAGATCGTAAGCCATCGGTTGGACACGCACGGCCAGGGCCGGGTTTACGGTCAACGACATCATGGCGAGCGCCATGATCAGGCACTTCAACGAACTCTTCACGGTCGGCTCTCCCCCCCGGGAATGGAATTCAATTCGGGGTGATTTCTATGGTGATGACATCGGTATAGTCGCCCGCGAGCAGACGTTCCGGCACAACCGGGACCGTGATGCTCAGCATCCCTGAGGTTCCGGTGACCGACGCGGATCCACCGACGGTCGAAACGATCGGCGCCGCCAGCGACGCATCGGCGATGGCGATCTCGGCGTCGCCATCCTGGGATATGCGATAGCCGATTCGCTGCGTGCCGCGCACCAGTGCGCCACCATTCTGCGACGACACCTGCCGGGTAAACCCGTTAACGTCGTTGCAGTGATAGGTTACCGGCGTGATCGATTGCGCGCCGCGTATGTCGAGGCTGACAACAGCCGCCGGTGTCGCGATCTCCACCGTGCAGACGGGTGCCAGCACGCCGTAGATCACGGTCGTGCTGGCCGTTCCCGGCTGAGCCTGGGCCGCCACGACGGCGGCAATAGGCAGGAAGAATAGCGGCACCGGCGGTGTCCTGGAAAAAGGATGAGGGCGACCCCGAGGCCGCCCTCAAACCAACTCAGTTTGCGGTGATCGAGAAGCTGATCGTGTCCTGATAGACGCCAGCATAGGCAGGACCGGTCGCGCCGGTCACATTGATGCGCGAACCGAGCGTGATGCCATTGATAAACTGGCCGTTGTTGCCGCCGAACACCTGGTTGTAGGTGCCGTCGAGCGCGACATCGCCAACGCCATCGACGTTCAGAACATAATCATAGGCAGTGCCGCTATGGTTCGTCTCATCGACGAGCTTGCCGGCATGCAGCGACTGAGCTGTTGCGGTGAAGCCCTGTGCGCTGTTGCAGATAATGCCGATGTTGCCGAGTTCAGTCGCGCCGGAAAGTGCGACCAATGTCGTACCGGGCGAGGTGATGTCGCACTGCGCGCTAATCTGAGCATAGACGGTCGTATTCGCAGTATTTGCGAAAGCTGGCGAAGCCGAAGCGATAACGGAAACTGCAGCAGCGATAAGGATTTTCTTCATGTGTATTCTCCAGATAGAACATCAGAAATTATGACCCCGAACATGCGGAGTCATCGGATTTGGGCATGACTAGTCGTTCGAAGAAGCGACCATTCTTCGTCAAACCACTTCACGATGTGGTGTTGGTTTATGCCAAGCTGTTGATAGCTTTTTTAGTTCGTTCCCGAACCATTTCCCCCGCCACTCCCCTGTCACGAGCCCTACGACTCGTTAACGCCTTCTTAAGGCTTGACTCCCCGACCCGGCAATCTTGATTCTTTATCCATCCCTATACATTTCCTTACAAAAATTGGCACCACTTGTGCCATAACTGAACGACGCTGGAGCGAACCAGAAGCCTTTCAATTCTTTTGTAGATTTCTGCACCCTGGCGGCGATAAAAGGGTTAACCTGCCATTATGATTGTATTGGCGGACATTTGCCGGTGACGGGGGGAGGCGCGCAAATGATTATTACGACGGTTGACCGGCAGAGCGCCGATAACCCGGATTTGGCGGGATCGCTGATCCTGCCGCCTGGCATGACTGTACAATATGAACAGCCGGGTGCCGGCCTGATCGACCACATCACTGGCTATCATGTTTATGGAGCGGAAGGCCCGGCCGCGATGAGTCAGGTCGACTGGTTCCTGCCCGGAACAGCCAATATCCGCGTCACGCAAAATGCCGGACCGATCGAGATCAGCATCGGGCGACGGACATTCTCCCCCCTGCCCGAGGCGAGTCTGTTCGGTCCCACCAGCCGCGCGATTCGAGCCGAGACCAATGGCGGCGTGATGATCGGCATCGGTATCAGCGCATTGGGGTGGGCGCGATTGAGCCGACGGTCCGCGGAAGATTTCCACAATCGCATCGTGCCTTTATCGGAAGCCATGGGGCAGGAGTTTGCCGATCGCCTGGTGACTATATTGAGCGAATCCGCGGTCAGCCCGACGGTCAAGCCGCAGCTCGATGAATTGTTGCGGCCGATGCTGAACCTTGCCCATCCCGACGAACCGATGATCCGGGAATTCGCCGCCTTGCTGATGGTCGAGGGTGTGATCGACGTTGCCATCGCCGCCCGCCGGTTGGGCATTTCGACTCACAGCCTGCGCCGGATCGCCACGCGCTATTTCGGACTGGTGCCAAAGGTCCTGCTGATGCGCGCGCGGTTCCTTCGCTCACTGATCAAGTTCATGACGAGCAAGGATCGTCGCGACTATTCGGTCATCGATTCCAGCTATCACGACGCATCGCACTTCCTGCGCGATTCGAACACTTTCCTGGGTATGACGCCGCGCCGATTCCTCTCGCTTCAGCGGCCGTTCCTGGACGCAAGCATCCATGTGCGTGCCGCGGTCCTGGGATCCGCCACTCAGGCGCTGCACGACTTCAATCTTGCCCGCGAGCTGGTCGAAACATCCCGACGGGCGGAATAATGGTCCCTTTGGGCAGGCACCGCCACTCACCTCCCGCTTGACCAACCGATCGGCGGGCCGTGCCGCTCACGCGCCGACCGACCGCCAAATAACAACGCCACGCGCCATTTATGAGCAACCAAAATCGTTCCGAAGGGTAGAGCCTGCACCGCAGCGCAGCAAAAGGATCGCACATGGCCGGAACCGATATCATGACGCATTCGGCGCTGATCCTGCGGCCGGACCCGTCGCGTACCGTGATCAGGCCATTCTCGCTCGAAGACCCCGCCCCTTTCATCGTCAAGGACCATCCGCGTGCGGAGCGGATCATCGCGCGGGTCATGTCGCTCGACGATGACGAGTTGCGCACTGAACTCGACCGGGTCGTCACTTCGCTGTCCGAGCGGCACCGCGATGTCGAGGAGACCTTGCTCCGCCGCTTCGCCGAAATCGACGCGCTGACGGCCGAGGAAGAAAAGTTGGATCGCGATCGCTCCTTGTTGATCGGCGCCTATTTCAGCGAGGAATATTCGTTCGAATCCGCCGCTTTGTTCAACCCGAGCATTATTCTACATCCCGACCAGTCGGGTCTGGCCGAGGGCACGATCCGTTTCGCCATGTCGCTACGCGGGATCGGCGAGGGTCATGTGTCGTCGGTGACCTTTCGCTGCGGTACCTGGGCGGCGGACGGCTATGTGACGATCGACCCGCCGAGCGCCACCGTGGTCTCGCCACGGATCAAGTCGGTCCAGGGCAATGGCGACGACGCGATCACCCAGATCGACTTTCCGGGCAGCGAGGATCCGTCGGAGACCGTGCTGTTTCCGGTCACGCCGAGCCAGCACCAAGGGATCGAGGATCTGCGCATGGTGCGCTTCGTCGAGGACGACGGCAGCATCCAGTATCTCGGCACCTATACCGCGTTCAGCGGATCGGCGGCACGATCGGAACTGCTCCGCGCGCATGATTTCCGGACGTTCGAGATGCGGCCGCTGCGCGGCGCAGCCGCCGCGGCCAAGGGCATGGCGCTGTTCCCGCGCCGGATCGATGGCCGCTATGCGATGCTCAGCCGCCAGGACAATGAGAATATCTGGCTGATGTATTCCGACGATCTCTACACTTGGGACAGCGGCGAGAAGATCGTTTCCCCGACATGGTTCTGGGAGTTTGTCCAGATGGGCAATTGCGGGTCGCCGATCGAGATCGAGGAGGGCTGGCTGTTGCTGACGCACGGCGTCGGCACGGTACGCAATTACTGCATCGGCGCTTGCCTGCTCGACAAAGACGACCCGTCCAAAGTGATCAAGCGCATGAAGCTGCCGCTGGTCCATCCGAGTCCCAAAGAGCGCGACGGCTATGTGCCCAACGTCGTTTATAGCTGCGGCGCGCTGGTCCATGACCGGCGGCTGTTGCTGCCTTATGGCGTAGCAGACAGCTTCACGACCTTTGCCAGCGTCGCGCTGGACGATCTGCTGGCGGTAATGGTTTGAGGTCGCGGGGCTCAGGGCATGCGCAACCTTTGCGTTCGTAGCGCTGTGGCAATCCTGTTTTCGACAATAGGAAAGAGCGAGCCGGTTCAAGTCCGGCAAGGGATGACATGCCCGATCCCGTGTCATGACTGAATCGCCGTCGGCGATGTGACTGTGGAGAGCGGCGGCGGGAGATATGGGACACCGGTTGTTCCTAATCTTCCGCCGGCTCTCGACGAGAGAGCTGATATATTAGTTCTTATAAATCAATAGTTTAATCAGAAATAAGCGAGCTTTGAGGACACGGCTCGCGGCTTGCGCCAGAACAACGCGTTCCGCGCCGAGCGGCGCCAGAGTCTCCGTCATGCGACGCAAGTCGATGCCTTCGGGCGCGCGACAAAGGCAGATCAGCCAAGTCGTGCCGCCGCCATCCTGGCCAAATCCGCCACCGGCTGTGCCCGCACCGCTTCGCCGATCAGGATCAGCGCGGGGCCGGCATCTGGTGTCCGGTCGATCGCCAGCGCGAGCAAGTCGAGCCGGGTGTGGAGCAGGCATTCGCCGGGCAGGCTGACATCACTCGCAACCAGCACCGGCGTTGTTGAAGCGAGCCCATGCGCGATCAGATGCTGGCAGATTTCGGGGGCTGCGGCGCGGCCCATATAGAATGCGAGCGTTGCCGTTGGATCGGCCAATGCTGCCCAATCGAGATCCAGCGTTTCGCCGGCGCGGGCGTGAGCGGTGACGAAGCGTAGCTGCCGCGCGGAGCCGCGCAATGTCAGCGAAAGGCCGGCACTTGCCGCCGCCGCGCTGGCCGCAGTGATGCCCGGGCAGACGCGGACGCGGATGCCGTGCCGGACAAGCGCGGTGATCTCCTCCGTCGAGCGGCCGAAGATCGACGGGTCGCCCCCTTTCAGCCGCACGACCCGTTCGCCCGATACAGCGGCCTCGACCAGCATCGCATCGATCACCGCCTGGGTCCGCGAATGCCGCCCTGCCCGCTTGCCCACCGAAACGCGCACGACATGATCCGGGATCAGGTCGAGTATGCCCGGGCCGACCAGTGCGTCGTAAAAGACGATGGTCGCCGCCGCGATCAGTCGTTCGGCCTTGCGTGTCAGCAGGTCGGGATCACCGGGGCCGGCACCGACCAGCCAGACGTCACGCGGGGCGATCAGGTCATCCATGAGCGTGATCCCTTTGCGTTTCCAACAAGGCGGCGATGGCCGGCCGGCACGACCCGCAATTGGTGCCCGCGTTCAGCGCCGCGCCAACCGCTTCGACATTGACCAGCGACTTTTCGGTGATCGCCCGCACAATCGTGTTCATGCCGATATCGAAACAGACACAGACGATCGGGCCGCGATCCGGCGCAGGGGTGGCGGGGCGGCCGGCGAGCAACTCCATCGGCGACGGATCGGGTGCGCCCAGTTGATCGACCAGCCATTCGCGCGACGGCAGCATTGCGCTGCGCGAGACGAACAAGGCCGCGTGCAACACCCCGCGCACCAACACCGCAGAGCGCACGACGCCGCGCCGCGCGTCGATCATCTCGGCGCGTTCGCCGGGCGGCAACAATGCGGTAAGCTCCGCCGGGTCGCCTTGCCCGGCCAGTTCGGTCAACCAGCCATGCGCGGTGCGGATGTGTGTCCAATAAGCGCAATCGGGCCGGGCCGGCCGATCGCGCGTGATCAGAAAGCCGGTCCAGTCGGGTTTATAGGCGCTGACCGTCACCGGCGTATTCTTGAAACCGGGCTGACCGGACACCGGATCGCGGTCCCGTCCGGGCAACAGGCCAGTGCGGCCACCCGCGCTGGTCTGGTCGGTCCAATGGATCGGCGCGAACAGCTCGCGGCGGCGCTGGTCGGGTGTGCTGGCGACCCGGAAAATACTCGTGCCCTGCGCCGTCTCGACTCGCGCCAGCCCGCCATCGACCAGCCCGAAGCGCTGCACGGTATCGGGGTGGATTTCGATCAGCGGCTCGCGACGGTGCTGCGACAATTTGGCCGACAATCCGGTGCGGGTCATGGTGTGCCACTGATCGCGGTAGCGCCCGGTATTGAGCCGCAACGGGAAGGCGCGGCTGTGGCCGGCGCGCGGCACGTAGCGCACCGGCACCATCCGCGCCTTGCCATCGGCGGTCGGATAGACACCCGCGGCGAAAGGCGAAGCGCCGCCCCATTGGAACGGCGCCATCACGGCATAGTCCGCGTCGTCGATCGTCGCCCGGTCGGAGATATCGAGGACGCGGCTCCCGTCATTCTCGAAGCCCGTTTGCGCGGCGAATTCGCGGAAGATGCTGACCGCATCGGGGTAGTCGAAACCGACGAAACCCATGCGCTGCGCCACTTCGGCGATCGCCCACCAATCGGCGCGCGCTTCACCCGGTGGGGCGATAAAACCGCGCTGGCGCGAGACGCGACGTTCCGAATTGGTCACGGTGCCGTCTTTTTCACCCCAGGCGAGCGCGGGCAGTTTCACACTGGCATAGAAACCCGTGTCGGTCGTCGCGATGCAATCGGACACCACGACGAACGGGCAATTGGCCAGCGCGACCCGCGCCATGCGCGCATCCGGCATCGATACGGCGGGGTTGGTCGCCATGATCCACACTGCCTTGATCTTGCCCTTGGCCATCGCGTCGAACATGTCGATCGCCTTCAGGCCGGGCCCGGGGCACATGGTCGGTGATTGCCAGAAGCGCTGGGCGCGATCGCGCTCCGCGTCGCTGAACCCCATATGCGCGGCGAGCATCGAGGCGAGCCCGCCGACTTCGCGCCCACCCATCGCATTGGGCTGACCGGTGATGCTGAATGGCCCGGCGCCGGGTTTGCCGATACGGCCAGTCGCGAGGTGGACGTTAATGATCGCATTGGCCTTGTCGGTGCCGCTGGTAGATTGATTGACCCCTTGGCTGAACAGCGTGACGGTGCGCGGATGATCGATGAACAGGTCGTAAAACGCCTGCAGATCGACAGGCGAAATATCGCAGATGCCAGCGGTATCGGACCTGACAACCATGTCCCAGAAACCATCGGGCACGTTGACATGATCGGAGAGGTATCGCCCATCGAGCCGCCAGCTCGCTTTCAATTCGGCGAGCAGGCCGTTGAACAGCGCGATATCCGTGTCGGGCGCGATGGCGAGGTGAAGGTCGGCGGCCTGTGCGGTTTCGGTTCGCCGCGGATCGATCACGACCAGCTTCGTGCCGCGCGCCGCTCTCGCCGCCTCGATACGCTGCCAGACCACCGGATGGCACCAAGCGGTGTTCGATCCGACCAGGATGATCAGGTCGGCGGTGTCGAGGTCATCATAACTGCACGGCACGACGTCCTCGCCGAACGCGCGAACATGCGCGGCAACCGCGCTGGCCATGCACAGCCGCGAATTGGTGTCGATATTGGCGGTGCCGATAAAGCCTTTCATCAGCTTGTTGGCGACGTAGTAATCCTCGGTCAGCATCTGGCCCGATGCATAAAAGGCAACACTGTCGGGGCCATATTCGGCGATCGTGCTGGCGAAGCGGCTGGCAACGAGATCTAACGCCTCGTGCCAGCCGGCCCTCTCCGAACCGATCATCGGGTGCAGCAGCCGCCCATCGAGCCCGATCGTCTCGCCAAGATGCGTGCCCTTCGAACACAATTTGCCGCGATTGGCCGGGTGATCGGCATCCCCGGCGATCGTGATGGCGCGTCCCGCGCCGGGCGTGGCGACGCGCCCGGCAACCGGCGTGGCGAGAACGCCGCAGCCGACGCCGCAATAAGGACAGGTGGTCCTGACCGAGGTCAAACGACCCCCGCCAGCGCCGCTGCCCGCCCGATCAGGATGCGGCCGCCATCGATCTTGACCGGGATCGTCGGCACGCAGCCCTTGTCCTCACCCAGCGCCTCGCCGGTGACCAGCGAGATGCGCCAATTGTGCAGCGGGCAAGTCACCGTCGTATCATGGACGATCCCCTGGCTCAGCGGCCCTGCCTTGTGCGGGCAGGCATTGACCAACGCATAGACATCGCCATTGGCTGTATGGAAAATCGCGATCTCCCGCCCGCCCTTGACCGGCAAGGTCCGCGCACCGAGCGCGGGAAGCTGATCGACCGGCCCGATATCGAGCCATTCGCCATGGATCGTCATGCCGGCACCATCGGGCGGATTTCCGCGAGATGCTGGTGGAGCTTGTAATCCTCACCGGCCGCGCGTTTGGCCCATGGATCGTCCTGCATGAAGCTCTGCGAATAGAGGAAGCGCGCGCGCAACGCCTCGCGCCCGGTGGCGTCCTCGACGATCCGTTGCTTGATATAATCGACGCCGACACGCTCGACCCACGGCGCGGTACGATCGAGATAGCGCGCTTCCTCGCGGTAGAGCTGGATGAAGGCGGCGCAGTAATCGAGCGCTTCCTGTTCGGTCGCGACCTTGCACAGGAAATCGGTGCCGCGCAGCTTGATGCCGCCATTGCCCCCGATCGACAGCTCGTAGCCGCTGTCGACGCAGATCACGCCGAAATCCTTGATCGTCGCCTCGGCGCAATTGCGCGGGCAGCCACTGACCGCGATCTTGAACTTGTGCGGCATGAAACTGCCCCAGGTCATTTTTTCGGTCAGGATGCCGAGGCCGGTCGAATCCTGCGTGCCGAAGCGGCACCATTCCGACCCGACACAGGTCTTCACCGTGCGCAGCGCCTTGGCATAGGCATGGCCGCTGACCATCCCGGCGGCGTTGAGGTCAGCCCACACTGCGGGCAGATCCTCTTTCCTGATCCCGAAGATGTCGAGCCGCTGGCCACCGGTCACCTTGACCATCCGCGCCTGATATTTCTCCGCGACATCGGCGATCGCGCGCAGCTCCCTGGGGTTGGTGACCCCGCCCCACATGCGTGGCACGACCGAATAGGTACCGTCCTTCTGGATATTGGCGTGCATGCGTTCGTTGACGAAGCGCGACTGATTGTCGTCGACGAACTCGCCCGGCCAGGCGCAGAGCAGATAGTAATTGAGCGCTGGGCGGCAGGAGGAACAGCCGTCGGGCGTTGTCCAGTGCAATTCCTGCATCACCTGCGGGATCGCTTTCAGCGACTTTTCGATGATCAGGCGACGGACATCCTCATGGGTGAAGCTGGTGCATTTGCACACGGTTGGCGCGGTGCGCTCGCCGGCAAAACTATCGCCCAGTGTGAGGCTCAGCAGTCCTTCCACCAGCCCGGTGCATGATCCGCATGAGGCCGATGCCTTGGTACAGGCGCGCACCGCGTCGAGCGTTTCCGCACCGCCGGCGATCGCGGCGACCACCCTGCCCTTGTTGACCCCATTGCAGCCGCAGATTTCGGCGTCGTCCGCCATTGCCGCGACTGCCGCATTAGGGTTTGCCGATGCCCCTCCTCCCGAAGCAAAGGCCTGACCGAAGATCAGCGCGTCGCGGATCTCGGCGACATCCTCCTGCCGCTTGAGCAGGTCGAAATACCAATTGCCGTCCTGCGTATCGCCATAGAGCACCGCGCCGACCACGCGGTCGTCCTTGACCACGACGCGTTTGTAGATGCCGCGCGACGCATCGCGCATGACGATGTCCTCGCATCCGTCGCCGCCGGAGAAATCACCGGCCGAGAAGACGTCGATGCCGGAGACCTTGAGCTTGGTAGAGGTGACCGAGCCGGTATAACCGCTGGGCGTCGCGACCAGCCCGTCGGCGAGGCTGCGGCACATCTCCCATAACGGCGCGACCAGGCCGTAAACCAGGCCGTTATGTTCGACGCATTCGCCGACCGCGATGATATTGGCGTCGGAGGTGACGAGGTGATCGTCGACATGAATGCCGCGCCCGATCGCCAGTCCGGCATCGCGCGCCAGCTTCACATTGGGGCGGATGCCGACCGCCATGACCACCAGCGTGCACGGAATGTCGCGCCCGTCCTTCAACCGCACGCCCTCGACCTTGCCCATGCCGTAGATTTCGGCGGTGTCGGCGCCGGTCAGGATCACCTGGCCCCGCGCCTCCAGCGCTTCTTTCAGCAACCAGCCCGCCGCCTCATCAAGCTGCCGTTCCATCAAGGTCGGCATCAGGTGCAGCACCGTCACCTTCATGCCGCGCAGCGACAGGCCGTGCGCCGCCTCCAGCCCGAGCAGGCCGCCGCCGATGACCACTGCGTCGCCGCCATGATCCGCGGCGCGCAGCATCGCGCCGACATCGTCCATGTCACGGAAGGTGACGACGCCCTGCAGGTCATGTCCCGGACATGGGATGATGAACGGATCGGAGCCGGTGGCGAGCAAGAGCTTGTCGTAGCTTTCGACCCTGCCCGAGCGGGCGGTGACGGTCTGGATCTTGCGGTCGATCGCCACCACCGGATCACCCGCGATGAGATTGATCGCATTGTCCGCATACCAGCCATGATCGTTGATCACGATGTCGTCGAACGACTTGTCGCCCGCCAGCAATGGCGAGAGCATGATGCGGTTATAGTTCACGCGCGGTTCGGCACCGAAGATCGTGATGCGGTATTTCCCGGCGTCGCGCGCGAGGATTTCCTCAACCGCGCGGCAGCCGGCCATGCCATTGCCGACGACAACGAGGTGCGGCTTCACCGTCATATTGCCCACTCCAGGGAGAGCCATAATTTGCTGGTATCGGTCGCGAAACGGTCCGCATCGTAATCGGCATATTTGACCAATGCGGTGTAGCGGCCGCGTTTCAGCGATGCCTGAACGTCGATCTCATCGCCATAATGCTGGCCGAGCCGGTCGCTGTCGAAACGATGATAGGCAGCGGTGAGAGCGATCGCATCGAACGGCCCCTGCTTCTTCCAGCCATAACCGACCGATCCATAGGCATCGCGCAGACCATTCGGCGGAGTGACGAGGAACTTGTCGGCCCAGCCATTGAATTTGTGCAGCGTGGCGAGCGGCGTCTGGAAGCTGGTCAGGGTGAGGCCATTGTCCGCGCCGAGCACCTCATACCCGCCGCCAACCTTGAACGCCTTCACGTCGAGTGCGACATCCGCCGCATAATAGCTTGCGGCATAACGGTTGGGGTTGCGGGCATAGTCGCTTTGCCGCGCATAGCTGGCGACGTAGTTTAGCTTGATGGTTTTAGACAGCGGCAGCGCGCCGGCAAAACGCGCGCCATAGGTCTGGCTGCTGTTGCCCAGCACCAGCGGCCTGTCCTGGTCAATCAGATAGGCAAAGCCAGTCAGCGTGCCCAACCGGGCCTTGTAAGCGAGCGTCGCGAAGATATTGTCGCCGCCGATCCCCTGATAGCGCGCCAGCCCGAACCGGTTGCCGCCATCGATCCCCCAAATGGTGCGGGTATCCCAGGCATAGGTAACATCGGCCTTGAGGTTTTTGATCCCCGACCATTCGACTCGCGCGGCATCGAACGTCTGTTCATTGTCGCGCCAGCCGACCGATCCAACGAAGCGCTGGTCATCAAGGTTGATGCGCTGACGCCCCACGGTAACGATCGTGGCGGGCAGGCCGCGATACTGGAGCTGTAGCCGATTGAGTTCGACATTCTGCGGATCGGGAACGATCGGGTAGCGGGTCTTGCCGTTCAGCCCGCTATTATAGGCCGGGTTGATTGCCAGCACCGCTTCGCTTTCGGCGAGCAGCGTGAAGTCGCCCGATATCGCCTCAAACCCGGCGCGGATCCGTGCCGTGACCGCGTCGGCGTCGCTGGGCAGCGGCGCCTGATCGACATGCTCGTAGCGCAGCCGCGCGTCGACGATCGGTTTCAGGACAAGTGGGTCGGCAAGGGCTGGCGTCGAGACCAGCCCGGCTACCAGCATTGGCAGGATCGCGGTGCGCATCAGATCCGCACCCCGTCGAGTGCCGCGCCCCAGGTCGAGCGCCAGCGCTGCTTGACGATCGACAATCCGACCAGCGCGACGAACGCCAGCCCGGCGAAGATCAGGAAGCCGGTCGAGGTGCTGCCGGTCAATTGTTTGGCGAAACCGAGCGACGAGGCGAGGTAGAAACCACCGACGCCGCCGCCGAAACCGACCAGCCCGGTCATCACGCCGATCTCGCTGCGAAAGCGCTGCGGCACGAGCTGGAACACGGCACCATTGCCGGCGCCCAACGTCGCCATGACCAACAGGAACAATGCCAGAGTCAGTACGATCGACGCCGGTGCAGTGCTGATCGCCACGAGGGTTACACCGGCCAGCGCATAAACCCCGGTCAGCGTCCTGATCCCGCCGATCTTGTCAGCCAAGGCACCGCCAAAGGGGCGTACCAGCGATCCGGCAAATACCGCGGCGGCGGTGCAGTATCCGGCAGCCACCGGGGTCAAAGCGAAACGGTCGGTGAAATAGATCGAGAGGCTGGCCGACAGGCCGACAAATCCGCCGAACGTCACGCCATAGAACAGCATGAACCACCAGGCGTCGCGTTCCTTGAGTACCGCGAGATATGCCGTGACCGGCTTGGGCGCGGGCTGGCTCGGCGAATCCTTCGCCGCGATCTGATAATAGACCAGTACCGCCGTCAGCGGGATCACCGCCAGGCCGAACACCGCGTTCCAGCCGAACAGCTTGGCCAGCACCGGCGCGAACAATGCGGCGAGCACGGTGCCGGAATTGCCCATCCCGGCAATGCCCATCGCCTTGCCCTGATGTTCGGGCGGATACCAGCGGCTGGCGAGCGGCAGCGCGACCGCAAAACTCGCCCCGGCAAAGCCCAGCACGACACCGACCGCAAGCGTGCCGCCATAGCTGTTGATGCCCAGCGCCCAGGCCGTCGTCAGGCCGCCGATCACGATCACCTGCCCGATCGTACCGGTTCTTTTGGGGCCGATGCGATCGACCAGCACGCCGTTGACCAGCCGCAGGATCGCCCCGGCCAATGTGGGGACGGCGACCATCAATCCTTTCTGCGCGGGCGTCAGGCCGAGGTCGCTCGCGATGATCGGCGCGAGCGGGCCGAGCAACACCCACACCATGAAGGCGAGATCGAAATAGAGAAAAGCCGCGATCAGGGTCGGGCGATGGCCGGCCTGCCAGAAGCCGCCGTCTTTCGCCTTTGTCCCATTTTTCGTCTGTATCGGTGCCATCACTGGGTCGAGCGGACTTCCATCGAGCCCCCGCTCCAGCGTCGCCTGCAACTGCGTCATCGTCCCGATCCCCTTCGAGCAAACGCAAAAAAGCCGCCGCGACGACCGTTTTGCGAAACGGTGCCGGACGGCGACTTTGCCAAATTTTCGGTGATGCCGGGTGCTACCTCGTTGCAGCGATCCAGCGGTCGGATACAAAGCTGACGGCTATGGCGGCACGATGCAAGAGTTTTTTTGCAGTGCAGCGCAATTAGCGCTGCCTGACCTCCCTAAGATACTGATCCAGCGCGTCCGGATCGAAACTGCGCGCATCGAAAAAGCGGTCGGCACCGAGGATCAGCCGCCCCTGTGTCGTACCCACGCCTAGTGATTCGGCGATACCGCCTTCCAGTTTTGAACTCGCCCCCGGCAGCGGCACGCCTAGCGGTCGCAAGGCCGCGCGATAGATATCCGGCCTGAAAACATGCTGCGCCGCATGGTAATCATCGTCGTTGGGCGTCACATGGCCGGCAATGCACATTTGCGCATAGAGCCACGCCGCCTGGCTGACCCAGGGAAAGTTCGCCGCCTCGCGGTGCTGGAACATGAAGTCGGGCACATGAATCGATGCATGACCCCGCGCGAACAATATCTGGTCGGATATGGCGCGTCCGATCAGCGTCGCCGACCCATCGAGATATTCGGGGCGGGCGAGGATCGCCGCGATTTCGTCGAGCCGCGCCGGATCGACGAACGCGATGCCGGCGCGATACAGCGCGCGGATCAGCCTTTGCGTGAGATCGGGGTCCTCCTCCATCCGCGCGGTGCGCATCGCCAGCACCTTCTCCACACCGCGCAGCCAGATTTGCGACGTGACCGCGACGATCACCCCGACGCCGCGGTCGACCGCGACGCTGTTCCACGGCTCGCCCACGCAGATTCCATCGACGTCGCCGCCGGCCAGCGCGTCGGCGGCAAACGGCGGCGCGACGGTCACGATCTCGACATCGCTGTCCGGGTCGATCCCGCAACCGACGAGCCAGTAGCGCAGCATGTAATTATGGCTCGAATAGCGATGCACCACGCCGAAGCGCAGCGGTTTACCCGCCGCCCTTGCCGCGCGGACGATGGCGGCGAGCTTCGCGCCGATCGCCACGACGTCGCCGGGCCCGCCGATCGTCGTGACCTGCGTCGCGAGATCGGGACGTAGCGTAATCGCGTTGCCGTTCAGCCCAAGCACGAACGGCACCGACAGCGGCGTCGCGGGTCGGCCCAGGCCCAATGTGGTGGAGATGGCAAGCGGCGCCAGCAGATGCGCCGCATCGCTATGGCCATAGAGCAGCCGGTCGCACACCGTCGCCCAGCTCATGTCGCGCACCAGCGTCAGGTCGATGTTCTCGGCTTCGGCAAAGCCCAGTTCGTGCGCGAGGATCGGCAGCGCGGCATCGACCAGCGGCAGGAAACCGATGCGGAGGGGCGTGTTGCTCATAAATCCCCCATCAACCGGTCGGCGGTGACGATCGCATCGGCGACATCGCCAATACGCCGCCCGCTATCCATCGCCGCCTTGCGCAGTGCCGCATAGGCGGCAGGTTCGTCGATCCCGCGCTTCTTCATCAACAACGCCTTGGCCTGATCGATCGCACGACGATCGGCCAGCGCACTGCGCGCTTCGTCGAGTTCAGTGCGTAATCTCGAATAAGCGCGAAAGCGGCGAATCGCGAGTTCGAGGATCGGCCGGATCCGCTCTTTCTTGAGACCATCGACCACATAGGCCGAGACCCCCGCATCGATTGCCGCTTCGATCCCCGCGACATCGCTTTGATCGACGAACATCGCCACGGGGCGCGCCATCGCGCGCGAAAGGGCGAACAACTCCTCCAGTTCGTCACGGTGCGGATTGGCCAGATTGATCAGCACGACGTCCGGTGCGAACGCTTCGAGCCTGGCGACAATGCCATGGCGATCGGTGAACAACGCGACGTCGCTCAGGCCCGCATCAAGCAGGCCTTCCTCGATCACCGCCGCGCGCGCGGGGCTTTCGTCGATGATCGCAATCCGCACACGGCCTCCTTTCGCTGCGGCGCAACATACAGTGGCGCGGTGCGGTTACAACTAGCGGGCTACCGGCGCGCCCGGACGCGCATCGCCGAATTCCGGAAAGATGCGCTCGATCTCGGCCTGCAAGTCGCTTGGGCCGGGGAGCAGCCCAAAATGATCCAGCATGCGCTTCACCAGCCGCGCCCTATGAGGGCCTATGCCGGGCATGGTTTCGAGTCCTGGAAAGTCCGGGTCGGCAAGTCGGTCAGACAGATCGCCGAGCGTTCGATATCCCGATGCGGCGAGACGGTGCCGTAGACCATATGGCAGGACGGACTGACTGACCGGCAAATCGCGATCCGTCGCCTGGCGGTTGGTCGAGCGCAGTCGGGTTCGCGCGCCCTTTTCCCGCTTCAGCGTCCGACGAATATGGCTGAGTTGCCCGGAGGTGAGACCGAGCTGACGGCCGATCTGCCGATAGGGAGTGCCCGAAGCGCGCAACTCGCGTGCTTGCTCGAGATTCAGGATCGCCTGTTCAGGCTGGCTTAGCATGAGTGATCCTCTTGGCGGCGAGCCGGATCATTGTCGGCCGGCTCACGACAAGCGCAATGGCGCGCGGAACGTCAGCCGAATTCAAGCTCCGGCCGGTCTCACAAGAACCGATGGGCCCGTGGGGCCAACCTCCATCCGAGCAAAGTGCGAGATTTCAGCAAATCTGTAGGAATGGTGGAGCCGTGGGGGATCGAACTTGCGTCCGCAGCGGTTCGCGGGCGTCCATTTTCTCCTTGTTTACAAGCAGTTTAGGAAAATATAGATTTTAGCTACTCGTTCCGCCTCGCGCGAATTCGCGACATTATGTTGGGACGATTGTTGGGACGATTTTGGCTGCGGGACATAACCATGCTGACCGCTTTGAAAGTTAAACACGCTAAGCCCGGCCTTCACACGGACAGACTCGGCCTCTGTCTTTTGGTGAGGCCTACAGGCGCGCGTTTTTGGATTTTGCGTGTTCAGCACCACGGCAAGCGCCAGGATTTTGGCCTCGGGACAGTGCGAGAGGTCAGCCTTGATGAAGCCCGTCTTGCGGCCCATGAACTTCGTCAGAAGATAAAAAAGGGTCGGCACTTCAGAGAAGCGAGCGAGACTGCCTCAGCGGCACCCAAAAAAGAGAGGCAAGTCCCAACATTCGAGGCTGCAGCGCGCGAATGTTACGATGCTCTAAAGGACGGCTGGCAGGATCGCCGCCGTAGAAACTGGCTCGCGAGCTTCGAGCAGCATGTGTTCCCGATGATAGGTTCCGAGCCGGTAAATGAGATCGATAGCGCAGCAGTTCGTGATGTTCTAGCGCCCATCTGGCTCAAAATTCCTGACACGGCACGTCGGCTACTTCAGCGGATAGCGGCCGTGCTAGATTTTGCGCATGTGAAGCGCTGGCGATCGACTGAGACTTCTCTGCGGACTGTCCGCAAGGGTCTTCCGCGGCAGTCAGATCGCGCAAACCACTACAAAGCGCTGCCTTTCGATGCCGCGCCAAGCCTTGTTCAAAAGCTTGAGGCGGATGTAGCCACAGTCGGCCGAGATACACTTCGATTCCTGATTTATACTGCATGCCGTTCAGGAGAGGCACGTGGCGCGACTTGGGCCGAAATAGATATGGTTACAGGGCTCTGGTCGATTCCTGCTGATCGCATGAAGGCCCGTGAGGCGCACACTGTCCCGCTATCGCCCCAAGCGATTGAAATTTTGCAAAGGCGTTGG
This sequence comes from Sphingomonas sp. So64.6b, assembly GCF_014171475.1. Classification (NCBI taxonomy): domain Bacteria; kingdom Pseudomonadati; phylum Pseudomonadota; class Alphaproteobacteria; order Sphingomonadales; family Sphingomonadaceae; genus Sphingomonas; species Sphingomonas sp. So64.6b. The sequence continues at coordinate 481,596 of NZ_CP048817.1, read as the reverse complement.
AAAGCACGCTTGAGCGATGTCGGACTGATATTCAGCATAAATGGTGAAAAGCCCATCTCAGATATGGGCCTAGCCAAAGTGCTTAGGACTGCAGGGTTGCCCGACGTCACGGTACATGGCTTCCGCAGCACCTTTACGGACTGGGCGGCTGAGAAAACGACATATCCAAAGGAGATTGCCGACAAAGCGTTGGCTCACAGAATTCCGGATCGAGTCGAGGCCGCTTATCGACGAACAGATTTCCTCGACAAACGTCGCCGGCTTATGAAACTCTGGGCCCAATATCTCCATAGGCAAGCTAAAAGCGCGTAAAATTCGTGAGCTGATAGCTCTTCATCAAGTTGGCCTGGTCACCGACAGCCCGCCATCTGAGAATCTAAATTAACTCTGATTTTGGCTGTCAGGGCTTCCACCAGTCTGGGTCGGAAAGCCGCAAGGAAGCTGGCTTCCAGCTAAGTCGATCCGTCACGTTCATCGCGAAGCACCGGGGGATCTGGCCTGAATCGTGGATATGCGAGGCGCTCGGGGTCTCCCGCAGTGGCTTTCACGCCTGGCTGGTGCGTGCGCCCAGTGCCCGCGCCCGTAGCGACGAGGAGTTCGGTGCCAAGGTCCGCGCAAGCTTCATCTCCAGCTATCGCACCTATGGCGCACGGCTTGTCTGGCATGATCTTCTGGCCGAAGGCCTTTCATGCGGGTTGCACCGCGTCGAATGACTGATGCGCGCAATGGTCTCAAGGCTCGCCCCGGCGTCGCGGCCTGCCCAGGGACGAAGGCCAGCGATCGATGATCGCCGGCAACGTGCTCGATCGTCAGTTTACCGCCGATGCGCCGAACCAGAAGTGGGTGGCAGACTTCACCTACATCTGGACGGCCGAAGGGTGGCTATAGGTTGCAGCCGTCATCGACCTGTTCTCACGCCGTGTCGTCGGCTGGTCGATGAGCGATGCGATGACGGCGCAACTCGTCACCGATGCCTTGGTCATGGCGATCTGGCGACGTGGCAGGCCCGACGCCTGCTGCATCACTCGGACCAGGGCAGCCAATATACCAGCGAGCAGTTCCAGCGCCTGATGGCCGACAACGGCGTCACTTGCTCGATGAGCCGTTCAGGCAACGTTTGGGGCAATGCCGCGATGGAGAGCTTCTTCTCCTCGCTCAAGACCGAACGGATCGCGCGCAAAACATACCGTTCTCTCAATCAGGCACGCGCAGATGTGTTCGATTATATCGAGCGCTTCTACAACCCCACACGTAGGCACTCGACCTTGGGCTATCTCAGCCCCATGAACTTCGAGAAGCAGGCTAATGTAGCCTAACCTGGTGTCCGCGGAACCGGGTGCAGCTCAGACAGCCACTTCGACGCGGCGTTCGCGCGCGATGGTCTGGCGACGCTGCTTGGTCATAAACGTGCCAGACTTCATGACCAATCCGTCGCGCGAAGTCCTATGTCAGCTTTGGGATGACGAGCTCCCGGTTTTCGGGCCGCTGGTAACTTAGCTTCGTCGCTAACTGCTCCAAAGTACGATGCACGCCATGGTCAGCGGGCACGTCAAACTTCTTCCCACTCGCCGCGAATCCACATCGAATAGAGCTCGTACGCCGACTGCTCGTCTTGAATCGGATCGCCGTAAACAGCGGTCTCGACATATGGGATGCCAACGTCGAGGCGCTCGCCGGAGACATCACCGAAGCGGTGATCGTAGCATGCGAGCAGCACACCGATCGAGAGGAGTTTGGAGGAAATCGGCGACACGAACGCCTTGCATCCGCCCATCTCTCTGAGTGCCCGCCGGTACCTGTCCATCGCCACGAAGATTTGCTTGTAGGCTTCGAAAGGGTTATATTCGCACGCGAGCAGAATATTGGCCGGCTCGATCTGAAACTCGTCAAACAAGATGGCGCGGTGTTCATCGATGATCTCGTCACCGCGCCGCGGCGCGCGCGACGGAAACGGAATTACCGGGCATATCTCGTCGGGATCGATGAAATCGCGGATCAGGTCGAGCCGCGCCTGCTGACGTTCTCCCAAAACCGGAAACCACACGCGAGGCCAGTTTTCGGTCGTCTGCGACGTGAGTTGCCCCGAAAAACCCACGACCAAAGTCACTTGATCCTGCAGGGTACCTTGGGCAGCGTCATTGTCGGCCGATACGCTCTCCGCTGTAGTCACGTGGAGGTTCACGCTTTTTCCGCCAGCGCGCGCAACGCCATCGAGCTTGGCCAGCAGAACGGCGACGGTTGTCATCGCCACCAGGCGGGGCATCGCGCTGATATCGACGATGAGATCGTCGAAGAGTAGGCAATCGCCCGCCGCCTCGAGCGCAGCCTTGGTGTTGCGTGATGTCGCGGTTTCACCCGCGGTACCCCCAATCGCGATGTCGATGGGTGTTATCGCGGCCGCACCGAACAGCGCGACCAGTCCGTCATAGTTCGCTTGGGTCAAAGCCGATCGTTTGACGCTGTCGTTGAGGCCATTGTCATAGGCGAGTAGCCACACCGCCACATTCGCCCCGACACCCTTCAGCCGCGTCGCGGTTTCGAGAGCGCGCACATCGAACCCGCGCCCCAGGACCAACAGTATGAGCCGGTCCCGCTTCGCGAGGTGGGCACGCCAAAACCCGTCGAACTCGGCATCGCGCGTGAGCGAGTAAGGATCCCAGCGCATGACCGCCTTATCGTCAGACAAGGGTCGCCTCCTTGACCAACGTCTCGGCTTTGGCGCCCTTCTCCTGCCAGTGCATCAACTCCTTGAGCGACTTGGCGCGCCAGCCGCCATAGCCCAACGGAAGTCCGAACTGAACGCACAGCAGGCGATTGAGATAGAAGACGACGAGCGATTTCCCATTGTTCTGATGATCGAGCTTTGGGACGAGCAAATTGTGGGCGACCAGCGACGTCAAGACGTCGCGTAGCGGAATCAAATGGCGGACATCGTCATCCGGGCTATCGATCAGCAAGGCACGATCCTGCATGGTGATCGCAATGCCGGTGACACCTGGGGCATAGGGCGCATTTTCCCTGAAGGTCTGCTGGCGACAATATTCCCCGATCGCTTCGAGCAGGCGCCTGGCCTCGTAACCCCGCGGCAAGCGACGCACCAAACCCTCCCAGCGCGACGCGGCCACCTTGCGGATCAGGGAGTCCTGACGCTCCGGCGATAGCGGCATCGGTTGCTCGCGGCGGAACCGGATCTTTGCCAGAATTTCCTCGAACAGTTCGCCCGCCACCTCGAGATATTGGTCCACGTTCGACGACGAGACGGCGCTGAGCACCTCCTTGCCGAAATAGATCGGCGCTTCCACTTCAGTGCGGAGAAAGTGTTCGGCGGCGCGCTCCGTCGCGCTGCTTCCGCGTTTTTCGAGCTCCTGGGAGGCCAGTGCGTCGAAATCGAAAGACGATTGCGCGCGCCGCTGATCGCGCGCCACCAATATCTGGGTCGTGCGCCAATGCAGGGCACGATCGAGCGCCGAGCCGGAGCGGCCACGCCCCTCATCCAGCCAATTATCGTACCTGTTGCCGTTGCCATTCGCGTCGCCGATCAGGCGTTCGATCTTCGCGCTCGCCTCATCGAAACGCTCAGACCAGGCTGTCAGGCCGTCATGCTCTTCAATGAGCGTAAAGAAATTCCGGTTCTCGAACCCATCTGCCTTGGCGGCGCGCAGATTGGCAATGGATTCGACGAAGCGCCCGAACACTTTCGCCTTGGATCCGCTCCAGCGGCGCTCGAGCTGGATGATGCCCTCATAGTCGCGGTCCTTCAGCGCTCCTTCCGAAAGCAGGTCGCGGTGGGTGAGCGCTTCAAGGCGTTCGGCGATCCAGACCCCACATTGTTCACGAGCGGCCGTTACAAATTCGATCAGGCTGGTGCGCTGGCCAGGGGCAAGTGTCTGCAACTCGTCGAGCAGCAGAACCCGTTTCACCTCCACCGGCCCTTTCGGATCCCGAATGCGGACATGGGCGAACCATTTAAGACCGTCGAGCCGCGCGTGCCCGCCTTTGACCGGCGGCGTAACGCCAAGATCGTCCATCCGCTCGTAGAAGCCCCGTTCAATCTCTGACGCCCAATTGAACAGGTCGCGGCCATTGGCGCTGGCGGGGATGGTCGCCCCCGATTCCGGCGCCCAATCGAAATGGATCTTGTCGAGGTCTTCGGGATAGGCACGGCCCGCGCGATCGAGGACGGCGCGCAGCGTCGCGATGACGATGCGCGAGTTGACCAGTTCGCGAAAGAGCGCGTTGGCACGGTCGAATCCGGCCATTTCTCTATATTCGCTGGTGAACACTACCATGGTTCCTAGAAGGTCGGGACCCGACGACGTCAAAGCACCGACGTCCCGCAGCGCGTCGCGCGTCTCCTTTACCTGCTGGTCGGTATCGGCAAGCTGATCGGTCAGCCTGAGGGGCCGAGGGGTCAGGAGGCGGAGAAAACTGGTCTTGCCGCCACCAGGCGCGCTGCGGAGGAAGACAAGCCCCCCCCACGGATCGGCGACTTTCTCCATGAGGTCGAGCGCTCCCGCCCCGAAGAGTTGCACGAACTCCTCATCGCTGACGGACCGCTGGGAAGCGCGGATGCGAAACGGGTTTCTCATCCTATTGCAGCTTCCGGTGGCGATCGACCCGGGGGAAGAGCCCCCGCACGGTCGTCTCGTCGGGCGCCCAGATCAGGAAGATCGAGTTGTTCGGGGTGTTGTGGCCAAGCACGACGGGAAGACGGCCTTCGGCATACCCCAGCCGCTTTGATTTTTTGCCAACGGCGCCATGCCGATCGTCGACGTCGGGATCGAAATAGCGATCCTGATTGGCGAGCGCCAGCATCGGCGCATCGCGAACATCGTCGAGGCGTATCTCGGCGCCAAGCCGATGCACCACGTCGAAGAGGATCGAGCCCTTCGAGAATGTCAGGCTCTCCAGCAGCTCCCTGGTGTGCACGATGGCCTGTTCCGACGCGACATATACGACGATCACAAGAGTTACGCCGGCATCCGCGATCGCGGATCCCAGCCCGTCGGCGGCGTCGAGCATGGCGACGATCTTCGGGATCTTGCCATCCCACACGCCGTCGTCATCCCGGCGGATAGCGCTTGTCCCGCTGGCGGAAAAATCGTCGAGCAGCACGACATGTTCGAAGCGCGATTCCTCGTCAGTCGAGTCCCTATCGAGAATCTGACGGAGCGCCGACTTCAGTTTCTTGACCATGTCGCCGGTCTTGCCTTCGGAAACGTCATAGGCGTGGAAGACCTGCTCGTTGGACATATCCTGCGGATTGGCGCGCCTGAACCAGTCCGTCCTCGCGCCGTCGCTCATCCCCAGCACTAGCGTTCGGCGCAAGCGCATTCGATACTCTCGTGTCGCTAAAATCGCTTTGATATGATCCGGATCCACGCCGAGTTCGGCTGCCGTGGCGGCGATGAGCAGCGGCCTGATGATCGTCGGAAAACTGAGTTCGACGAGATGGTTCATCTCGTCCATTGAGATAAAGATCAGCCGGTTGCACACGAAATCATAGGCTGTCCGGCGTTCGCTGCCCGCCGCGAATTGCGCCAGCCACAGCGCAAGGCTCTCAATGAAGCGGCGGCCGGGGGAGAATTGCTGATACTCGTCATATTTATAGCTGGCGAAGCTCTCGAGGCGCGCACGGTGCATCGCCTTTTCCGCATCCGTCCAGCCCATAATCTTCGCGAGAAGATTCTCGGCCAGATCCTTCTTCACGCACCAGCCTCCCCACGCACTTGTCTGCCGGTGCCACCTACCGGCGGTTCGGACCCGCTCTATCCTCCGTAATGCTTGCGCCCCCGCAAGTACCAGCGGCACGTTGGCACGTTGGACAGACGATTGCATCCCGTAATCGACCGTCGACGCGTTGCAGGCGCCGACGCCGCCGTTTCAATTGATCCGTTTTGGCGGCATCCCGCCGGGCTCTGTGGTCTGTTGCCCTATCCGCGCCGCACCTCGGCGACCGCTTCCAGCACGCGGGCAAGTCGATCAGCGCCCTGCGGCGTCCGGTCCCAGATCTTGCGGACGGACTTTTCCAGGCGGGCCCACGCCGCATCGGTGCGGATTTCGGCTGCCGACGCTGCATCCGGCCGAGACGCGCCGCGCACGCCAGACGATGCGGGGCGTGCCGCGATCGGAACTTTCAGCGTTGTGCAGATTCGCACGACACTGTCGCTGATAGTGCGAAAATCGCCGCGGCAAATCCGGGACACTTGGCTTGGATCCACTTTCGCCAGGTCCGCCAAGGCCGCGTTGGTCAGGCTCGAACGCTTCCGAGCCTGCCGGATCCGCCGTTCTAAATCAGTCCTTTCCTTGCGAGTCGGCTTCATGCTAATTTGCATGGTACTGAACGTGCGTATTTGCAACAGGAGGCTGAAAAATGAGCGACGGCGAGATCCGGTTCTATCGGGCAAGCGAGAAGCCGTATGGCGCGTTCAGCAACCTGTATCGGCGTGAGATCGAGTTCGAGGGCGATGTCTATTCGACGAGCGAGCACGCTTATCAGGCTGGCAAGGCGCGCAAGCCCGAGGTGAAGGCCTGGCTGATGGCGGCGCCCTCACCAGCGTTGCTCGCCATGGCGGCACACGGCCTCTATTATTGGGACGTCGTGCCGGGCTGGTCTCAGAGCAAGTTCGATCGCATGCGAGGCGTGCTGCGCGCGAAATTTACGCAGCACCCCGACTTGCGTGAATTGCTGCTATCCACGCAATCGGCACGTCTCGTTGAGGCAGCTACGGTGGACAACGAGGTCAACCGCCTGTGGGGCGAGGTCAACGGCCAAGGTCGGAATATGCTGGGCGAATTGCTAATGGAGCTTCGCGATCAGCTGCGCGGTGAAGCCCGCGAGATCGGCCCAACCCGCAAGGCGGCCTGAGCGGGGGTGCTTATTCGACCTCGCCGCTGAGCACTGACCGAGCATAAGCCGCACCACGTTGGCGGAAGAGGCCTCGTGCGCCGACATAGGCGCAATTCTCCGCCGCGAGCCGTTGCCCGGCCTCGATGCCGGGCACCAACATATCGAGATCAAAGCCGCTCTGGCGCGAAGCGCGATGGGCCAGCAGCCAATCGATCAAGCCTACACTCACCATGTCGCCTGACCCGCAGGTATCGCGCACTTCGGGTGCCGGATAGGAATGGCACCAATGCCGATTGCTTCCCATACGAAGCTCCAGTCCGACCTCACCATAAGTGACGATCGAAATCGCCGTACTCGGAACGCCTTCATTCATGAACCCGTCGAGGCGGTCAGCGGAAAACTTCAGGACGGTAGTCACCGCGACGGCGCGCCGAAACAGGTCCGCGCGCTTCACCTCGGAAGGTTCGAAATAAACGATGGCCCCTGCTCCGGCGGCGGTTTCCATCGCCTCCACGATCGCGTCCGACAAACGGTCGGTATAAAAGATCGCGCAGTTCATTAGCATCGGCCGGGCGTGCTCGACATCCTGCCATTCGATCGGCTCGTAACCAGGCAGTTCCTCGTTCGTCTCGGGGCAGGTGAAAGCGAAGAAATGACTCCCTGACACGGTATCGAGGTGCTGGGCCAAGACCGGTGACCGGCGGTCGCTGCGACGCCGTATGTATCTTGTTTCCGCGCCGGCGCCCTTGAACTCGCCCACGAGCCGGTTGCCGACGTCATCCAGACCAAGATTGAGGACCGGCGCAACGCAGCGGCTCAGCATGGCAAGAGACAGCAGAACGTTACCGCAGGATCCGCCCAGTTCCTCCGACGCGACGGCGCGCAGGTCCGCATAAATGCGGTCCAGCACCGTGAAGCCGGTTCCGACAACGTCGACCGTTTCCGTTGCCATCGTCAAAGGGTTCCGCGAATCATTCATATTCCCATTATTGTACCAATTATGTTCTTATCCGTCGAGCTTATGCGGTCGGTGTCGAAGGTGCCATGCGAATCTTCGACTCGCATCGCCTGCAGTATCGTTGACACTGCGGCCGGTCCTGTGAGCGTGTCTCCGAAGAACGTCCAGCAGCAGTTAAGGCTCCCGCAAACCCTGTCCACGCTGATTCCATAAGCCCCAGAAAGAAGCTCATGGTCGTTGCCGAGCGGTGAACCGCTGTCGCCGATTCCGATCACTTTTGCAGAAGGATCGCCAGCCTGCGCCACCACCGCGTTCACGACCGCAAGCTTGGAGCTGCGCTGCGGCACCAAGTCGAAACTGTGATGGGAGCGCAGCACCTTAACGCGCCCATCGGCTACCTCTGGACAGGCTCGTATCCTTTCCGCAAATCGAGCCGGTTCCGCGAGATGCGCCTGGTTGAGGGCAAGTTGCACCCGGCCTCGTTTCACAGACCTGCCGGCGGACAAAAGGCCCTCGGCTTCGATCCAGTCAGCCACTCCCAGAATATCTGCATCCTGTCGCGGTTGGTCCTCATCGATGTTCACATCAAGCATCCTGAGGTGCCCGCCGTTATAATAGCCGACGGTGACCAAGGCGTGAACGCGTTCCGGCAGTGCTTCGCGCAGCATGTCACCGACCGATCCCCCGCGCCCCGTTGCAATGCCGAGGATCATGCCACCATCGACAAGCCTTACAAGCTCCTCGATCAGCAGGGGATCGGGCCTTTCAAGCCGGGCCTGGGTGGTGACGATCGTGCCATCATAGTCGAGCACGACCCCGCGGAAGCGGGCCTCTCTCAGCCTCTCAATGCGCTCTCGCGCGGTCATGCACACACAGGCGCCCTCATCATCGAGGGGATCGTGCGCCTCTCGTGCCGTTAGCTTGTGCCGCGCAGCTCCCGACAGTTCCATCGACAACCGATCAAGGCTCGCGTCGTCGTAGATTGCTTTTGCGAACTCGCCGCGCCCCGGTTTCCCTGGATCGATACCAGCCGCACTGCCCAGCGAGCGGACGATATGAAGGCCTTGCAACACGCCCACCGCGCACCGGAATCTCCCGGCGGCGCCAAAGTCGAGCTCCCCGACACGCAAGCCGGTCGGCAGCGCCTCGGCAATAGGACGCCACACCGCACGGCTTTCCGCGGCTGTCAGTGCCAGGATGAACATTTGGTTCGGATATTTGGCTGCCCAGACGTGGCGACCATGCGCGAAGTTGCGGAAGTCGGTTCGTTGAACAGGCGCGATCCCGGTTTCCCAAAGCGACGTCTCGACCAGTACGGCTATGGTTCTGACGCGCGGATCGCATAAAAGCAGCAACGTATCCCCGGTTCGAAAACCGAGCATGGCGTTGGCCGCGATCGAATCGGGTGCGAGTAGCTCCCGCGCCGTCTGCGCAAAGGCGTCCGCGAGTGAATTGCCGGACGGCCGCTCGCAGAGCGCATCGCAAGCCAGCAACAATGCCGTGATCATCGCCGTCATCGAATGAGTGGCGAGGAAACCGTCCTTCGGATCGGCCACGGGAAGTACGTAAAGACAGCTTTTGGTGCTCGCCGCCGCCGCGACGGCGGTGGCGCCCGACTGCGATACGGTGACAAGCCGAACCGCCACAGCACCTGACTGCGTCGCAGTGCGGTAGGCGGCGGCGACATCGGGATTGTCAGCGCCTGCGCTGAACAGCCAAATCTCACAGCCGCGACAGCTCTCTCCAGACAAAACGAGTTCCATCGGCGTCATCACGACGGTGCGTCGGAAACCAAGCGTGGCACGACATCTCGCGAGAAATTCAGCAGCAACCGCGGAGCCGCCTGAGCCGACTCCTATCACGGTGCGATCCCGGCCTTCCTGCAGGGCATGCGCCATTTCACCATTGCCGCAGCCACTGACTAGCGTGATCGTCTCGTGGAGACGCGATAACTTATCCGAGAAAATGGTCATCTGCGGACCGTAGCTCGCGACGGACCGAACCGCGACCGATTCCAATCAAGGTCCGTTTCCGTCCCGTCCTGTGGCTCTCAGACTGCCGTCTTCATAACGAGCCTTCGCCCGCAGGTCGTTGGCTGCGGCCGCTACGACCTGAGCACTGGTGGGGCGGCGATCTCAACATCCGCAATCCGCGCGCCCTCCATCCCCTGCCCGACGAGTAGCTTGAGGTGAGCAAAGAGGACTATCCCGTCTGACAGCAACGTCGGCACGATCTGGCGCGGCCGCTTCCTGCCGTTCATCTTGACTACCAAGCTGTTAGCGGAGGCAGGTCCATCTGCGCTGCCCAAATCGGACAGGCCGTTTTTTCACCCAGTCGGCTGCATTCGAGCGGTCTGCCGCGCCCTGTGAACGAACGTCCGATTACCTGCGGCTGGCGCCGTAAGCGACCGTGCCGCAATCCACCAAAGATGCACGAAGCTCACTTGTTGCGGTATGAACCGATGCGGCTTTCGGGATTGGCTCTGGAGCGGCCGTACGACGGTAATCGGCGCATTATCGACCTTGACGAAGACCGGCGAGGAATTCCCGCAAGCTGTCCACCGGAATAAGGGTGATGGCGCCGACCTTGATCGTTTCGACATCGCCACTTGCAATGAGCTCGTAAAGCTTTGATCGGCCGATACCGGTGATCCGGCACGCATCGCGTATCCGGACGGTGATCAGGCTATCGAGCGCGGTGCTCATCGCTTCAATTCCACGGGTGCTAGCGTCTCATCACCACGCTTGGCCTGTAACTGGCGGCTGACCTGGTCCATGAACTGCCGATAGCGTTTCATGCCCAGCTGACCCGTCACGTCATCGAACGGTGGTTGATGGGCAGTGATCGTCAATTGGTGAGCGACGAATAAATCGAGGATGGCGGAAACGCTGTTGAGCTTTGTCTCGATCCGATCGCTGGTGCGGTTCTGCCGATCGAGCCGCGGCCCGAAGCGCTGATCCAGCTCGTTGCCGGCGCGACGGTCGAGCCAGGCACGGAGCGCATCGGTCAACACGGCCGTCTTGGACGCGCCCGGCTTGCCGGCGAGCTTATCCAGCGCCTCGGTCAGGTCATCGGGAAGATAGAATTGGTGGCGGGTCTTGAACGTCTTCATGAGGAGGATCTCGACATGGGAATCGATGCCTGAGGATCGACGCTATCGACGGCAGTATGAAGGGCGCTGTTGGGCTCAAACCGGCCAGTCACGCACGACAACGCGCGGCCTATGAGATGCCCAGCCCGCGCGACCGTCCGATGGTCCAGCTGATGCCCCCTTCCCGTATGATGCCGCTGACCGGTTTTCCGATCGAGCGCTCGAGCACCGGCCGCCACGGAACCAGCGTAAATTCCCGGCTCTTCTCGATCAGCGCGAACCGGGCATCGCCGACCTGGATCGACCGGCGATAAATTCCTTCGATCGCCTGCCCTGACCGCGCTTCGATGAAGGGCTTGTCGAGCTCGGCGGAAAGCCGTCCCGCAACGCTGCCAAGCTCGCGCTGCTGCAGCAGCGCGAGCATATTACGGCGATAACGCATCGTATCACCTTCGGTCTCGGCAAATCCCTGCTCGATCAACCATTGCCGGCGTAGCGCGAGCGCTTGGCGCACATCCGCCCCGAACCCCCGGCCAAGCTCGACAGGCCGCTCGGCGACAAGTTCGCGGTCAAGCCAGGTCGCACCATCATGCGTCGGCAGCACGCCGATTGCTCTGGTCGAGAGCGTTTCGATCGTCACCGGATTGCGACCGGCGCGCTCGCGTTCATAGGCCTCGGCGCGCGCGACATGATCGGCCGCAATCGTCCAGCTGCCGTCAGGATTACGCTCGACCCCGCCGGTGGTGCGCCGGATCGCTTCCAGCCGCCGCTCGTGCGTCTGCGCAAAAGAGTTCGTCGCCACTGGGTCGTGCCGCAGATGAAGATCGACGCTGTAAGTCCCGTTGTTTGCGGCAGCGATCTCCGCGACTGTGCGATCGACCTCACGCGCCGCGACGCTGACCGGTGCGACGCGGACCAGGCTCTGCATCATGGTCGGCGCGGCATCGACGCCGAGATCGACATAATGGCTCTGCCCGTCGATCCCGTCGACGATCAGATAATGACGGTCGTTCGCCTCATCGGACAGGCCACGCGCGACCACCTTACCCACGATTGCTTTGTCAGGCGCGTTCGACGCGTCGAAGATGGCATAATCGGCCGGCGAGCACTCGGGCGCCCGCTCGGTCAGAGTTCGCTGCATCGTGCGGATGATGTCATTCCGCTCGCCGATACGGGTAAGGGTCGCGGTCAGGTTTGCATCGAGCCGCCAGGATCCGCGACGCTCCTCGGTCGCCAGGCCCATGCGTGCCAGCGTCTGCAGGCGCCCCGCGCGCAGGCTCTGCTCGACGCCATCGGGATGGGCAGGCGATACCAGCCCACCCGCATCACGTGCGGCGAGCAGACGCCGGTCGATATTGGTCAGCCGTTCCTGGTCGATCTCGCGCCGGTTGGCACGATCGATTTCGGCGGCGGTTCGCGGGCCGAGGTCGAGATCGACCAAAGCCGCCGCCCGCGCGCGGAGCCCTTGTGTCATATACTCGCGCGCCAGGATCAGATCCTTGCCGAGATGATCCTTGCCGCGCACGATGACGTGACTGTGCGGGTGACCGGTGTTGAAGTGATCGACCGCAACCCAGTCGAGCTTCGTTCCCAGATCCTGCTCGACCTGCTTCATCCAGCGCCGCACCAGCGGCTTCAGATTCTCATATTCGGCGCCATCTTCGGGCGCGACGATGAAGCGGAACTGGTGGCGATCGCCGTTGCCCCTTTCGAGGAAAGCCTTGCCATCGGCGGCGTCCTGTTCCGGTCCATAAAGCGTACCGCCCTCGCCCTCGCGCGTGGTGCCATCGCGCTGCAGATAGCGTAGGTGCGCAGTGGCGCCGGCAAAGCCCTTGCCGGCGAGCTTCACGATCCGCGCTTTGACGATCACGCGACGGCCTGACGATCCGTTGCTGGTGCCGGTCCCGGCAAGGATCCTGCCGACCCCGCTGCCGCGGCCGATCCGCGCGCCGGTAAAGCCGCTGCGCGTGCGCCGGTTCATACCGCCAGCACGGTTGATGGCAGCGCGCATGCGGTGAAGCAGCGGCCTGTCGGCAGCGACACGCCCAAGCCACAGATCGAAATCATCATCGGCCATGATCGTCCTCAAAAGCATCAATGAGGGGATCAGTATGGAGCGCTTCAAGGGCCTCCACAGCGCGCGTCTGATTATCGCCATTAATTGCGCTTCTGGAGGCATGGCCCCGGTAATGCCTCCATCAAAAACGACGTGCAGACGCCGACCGCCGACCAGCATGGAGGCACGGCTTTCTATCTTGCCTTACGCGCCCCTACCCTTCCCGATCGCCTTTCCAACTTTCACACTGCTACTTCTCGCCCACCCGCCCCTTTGCGCCGAGGACAAAAAAGGCCGGGATGCGTGCCGCTCCGACACCGCATCCCGGCCACGAATCTACCACCGATCAGCGCTGCATTTCGAACGCGTCAACCGCAGCCTGACGCCGCGCAAACACCCGTTTTCCGATCAAACCGTGCGCCATGCCATCGCCATCCACGATGCACACCGCGACGAAATACTGCCCATCGATGCGTCCTAAAATCGCGACCCGATCAAGCTCGAACTCGCAATCTTGCGGTGCTTCATATGCGCCCAGCCAGCGCTCTTCGCTGCGCGCATCCCAGTGAAAATCCGTCTCTTCCGCAGCCAAAAACATTGCGCCAACCCCTCCGCCGCACCGCGCCCGAACTGCAGTTCAAGCCCAGCGATCAGTGCTGCCATCACGCGATCCGAAGCCACTGCGATTGGTTGAAACATGGTCATGAGAACCTCCTGTCCCTTGCGCCTTCATCATCGAAGACAAGCTCTCGACGGCGGTTGGCGGTGCGGCTGTCAGGGCTGCCGGAGCGTTAGCGAAGGCACCGCGTCAGCGGCGGCGGAGGAACCGATTCTGTTGCGTCGCTACAAACACACGCGCGTGCGCAGCACGCTCCATATCGCAGCAAAATTGGCGGGGCCGCCGGCCTTGCACAGGCGTGCCGCCAGCCGCCATGCTCGGACGATCCGAGACGAGCCCCTCCCCGATCTCCGCATCGGCCGAGCTCTTCGGACGGCGCGCTCAACCAAGTGCGATTGCACAGCAAAAGACTCGGTCCCGACACTTTTCATGTGCCGGAGCCGGGCCATTTCTTCAGTCGGCGGGGTTCCAGATGACCGCGAACCGGTCATCGGCTTCGCCGGCGGCGCGGCCGAGATTGGCGTAGAGCCGGCGCGGCCCGAACTCCGGCGCCGCCAGGCTCAGCGACACATAATCGCGACCCGAAGTTTCCGAACGGCGCATCCAGCCGGCCCCGATTTCGACGCCATCCGCCAATACGCGGTAGTCGGGCTGGCTATCCGCCGCCTTGGAACGATTGGCGACGATCTCGATATCGGCGCGGATGCTGAGGGTCTTGAGCTGGCCCTTGAACGAGCCATCGTCGTTGCGGGTAACATATCCGATTGCAGCCATGATCTTCACTCCTTGTCTGCGGCATGAGAACCGTTCCCGTGCCGACACGCCGACCAGATGACCGGGACAAGGGGCGTTCGAACCGACAGGCCGAAGCGACAGCGAAGGACCGGAGCGAGCAGCTATTTTGCTGCGCGAGGAGCAGGGAAGCTGCGGGGAAAATAGCTGCGTCACGATGGTTTCGATCGACCCGACCGGTCATAGGTCAAGGGCGTTCGAGCTCGGAGACGGTTGAACTTCAGCGTAAGAGGGATCATGATCTGCTAGCGGTTGGAAGCAACGATGTTGGTCCGAACGGATGCCTATCAAGACCCGTATCGCGCCAATGTTGAGCGACGGAATAACTCCATTATGGTGGTATCTCGCGAATTGTGCCGATAGGACGAGCGCGAACAACATCGCCCCGACTGGAGAATGACGTGACCGACGAAACCTCGCTGAATGCCGTCGAACTGGCGACCGAACTAACCATCGCCTGGCTGTCCAATCCGAATAACCGTGTCTCAGCTGATGAAGCGCCGGCATTTCTTCGGACGATGCACGCCACGGTAAATGAACTGGCTGGCGGCTCATCGCAGACTGCTGACGGGGTCGATCAAACTGGGCCGAGCGAAGACTTCACGCCGGCCGTGACGGTCCGCAAGTCGCTCGCGTCGAAGGACCACCTTATCTCGCTGATCGATGGCAAGCAGTACAAAATGCTCCGCCGGCACCTTTCACAAAACGGTTTGACGCCGGAACAGTATCGCCAGCGCTACAACCTCAAGGCCGATTATCCGATGGTTGCCGAGAACTACTCGATCGCGCGGCGCGAGATGGCCAAGAAGATTGGCCTTGGTCGCAAGCCAGGGCAAAAGCCTGCCGCTCGCAAGAGCTCCACCAAAGCCACCTAATCTTCGACAGCGAGCGCCGCTCGAGCAGAAATCGAGCGGCGCGAGCCGCTTTAATGGGGCTCAAGCCGCGTTAGCCAGCGTATTGAGGCGTTCGACACACGCGCTCTCGACGACCGATTTCAAGACCGCGACGCGCTCACCGAGCCACGCTAGTTGCTCCGCAGTGATGCGATATTCGCGCGAATAGCGCGCCTTAATGCAAGCTTCGCGAAGTCGCGCATAGGCTTGTCGCTCGTCTTTGTTTGTCGACGGCCACACCTGTTTCAGTCGGGGTTCCAGATCTTCGGCGAGAGAGCGAAGCCGGTTCAGATTATGCGTTTTCGGCATGTAGAGCGTGCGCACGAGGAATAGGCACTGATAGAGCCGCTCTGTCGCTTGGTGGAAAAGGAAAGCTGCTTCCTTGGGCATTCCGCCATCCCGCGCGGCAACAGCAAGGGTTTCGAAGTTCTTTGCGCTCGCGAACCACTCCTCGAAATAATCCTGTGTTTCAGCAAGGGCTTCCGCGATCGCCGCGTTCTGCGCGGTCCAGAACGCATCGGCATCGGCGAAATAGCGGTCCTCGCCGAACAGGTCGGCAATCACCGCAAGCCCGCTCGCGTCGACATCGAACAGCGCATGGCTGACCGGGATCGACTGTCCGCCGAACAGCCATGCCTTTAATTGATGGCCGGTCGGGCAATAGGCTTGTGCGTCGTCGGCCAGCGCGAGCCATGCCTTTTGCTGGCTCTTCGACGCCAAGGTCAGGTGGCGCACCGTGGCGCGGTCGATCTTCTCGGCGGCGTAGAGTGAACGGATGCGCGGTAGCAGATTGCCAAGCGCGAGCACGCGCTTGACGGTCAGTTCGGGCAGACCGAAGGTCGCGGCGATATCGTCGATCGTGCGACCTTCCTTCACCAGCCGGGTGAACGTCTCCCACTGCGTCACTTCGTCGGCATCGAGCCGGGCGATATTCTCGATCAGCGATGCCTCGATCGCGTCGGCATCGTCGCCATCGTCGAGGATCGCGCACGGCATCGGCTCGACCTCCTCCCGCGCCGCGCGGCGCTCGTCGGCCACGATGCCAGCGGCGGTGAACCGACGGCGACCGGCGACGATCTCGAACCCGCCCGGCGCACAATTGGGCCGGACGAGGATCGGCATGAGCACGCCGCGTGCGCGCACCGTCGGCAACAGGTCGGACACGTCGGGTGCCTTTTTCGCAAAACGCATATTGGATTTGCTGACCGACAGCTTGTCGAGCGGGATAAAATCGAGTTTCATGGTTCTACTCCTTTGTGAGTACCGGTCCCGTCGATTGTTCAAGCCTTTGGGCGGGGCCGGTTTGATCGCGGGCGAAACGCGCCCGCTGCGTCAGCCGCCATCCGATTCGGACGGCGGAAGTTTGTGGGTTGGTGTCGCGCCCACGGCGCGCAGCAGCCGCGCTGCGGACAGGATCGACCCGGCGCGGCGCGCGGTATCGGCCCAGCGCGACAGCGGCGCATCGCTCGTGAAGTGCAAATCGCGCTCGATTCCCAGACCGAAGGGAAGCCGCATTGCGGCAATCTCGCCAAGGCTGAACGACCCGAGTTCGGGACAGCCAAAGCCAAGGTCGGCAAGGCCGAACAGCGTATCGCCATCGTCATCGAGTTCGGTCGCGAGCCATGTCGCCGCACCAAGCGGATTGAAGAATTTGACCACTGGCACGGGGCCCGGCTCGCGCGCGCCCGATCGTGTCGCGGCACGGTGAGTCTCGGCATTGGCGCGCAGTGCCGCGCGCAAAGCGGGCGTGAGCAAGTGCATGGTCAGCGCTCCCCGGTCAAAGCGAGCGACGATCGATCGACCGTGCCGCCTGTTGCGGTGGCGCGGTGCGCTGAATGGCGCGCGAGCATCCAGTCGGCGGCCTTGCTCGCCGCGCTCGCGGCGCCGCTCAGACACCTGCCACAATTGTTGGGGGAAGTTTGAACACGCATCACTAGCCTCCGTCACCGCCCCGAAAACCCACACGGCTCCCCGGAAAAGCGGGGTGGGCGGCAGAATGCGACCGGAGAGGCCCGCCACAAGCGGCGCCGGCGCCCAAGGGGCCGCAATGCAATGGAGGAGCCGGGCCGCAGGCCCGGCTTGCCGGCGACGCGGGCGGGCCTAGCAGGAAGCGCCGCCCATCCGCGCTTGTCCGGGAGAGGCACAAGCACGCCGCTGCGCGCCAGCGCAGCGA
Source organism: Sphingomonas sp. So64.6b (assembly GCF_014171475.1). Lineage (NCBI taxonomy): Bacteria > Pseudomonadati > Pseudomonadota > Alphaproteobacteria > Sphingomonadales > Sphingomonadaceae > Sphingomonas > Sphingomonas sp. So64.6b. The sequence continues at coordinate 464,164 of NZ_CP048817.1, read as the reverse complement.
CCATCAACCCGCGGCAAAGCCGCCTCCAACAAAAAGACGGGAACCCCGGCGAACGGGCGGATCAGGCGGTGCTGGGTCGGGATCCGAGAAAAGGCGGCAGACGTCGCCGGTCTCGCGAGCCCGGACGCACCGCCCCGACCCGCCGAGCCGGAGCGCCCGCGGGGCCCCGCCATCAGGCGCCGCTCCCCGGCAAGATCGAGCGCCAGCGAACCGCCGCCGGAGCGCGTCATTGCCCCGCTCCATCTCGGTCCGGCGTACCCGCCGGTCCGGCGCCAGGCGATCGTCACCGTCAGGCCGAGACCGGCCAGGGGCCTGGGCTCGGTGGCGACGCTGCGCGCCAGCGCAGCCGAGGCATAGAGCGCGATCGCACACGATGCGTGTTCGAGGCGTCAAGCCCGTCGATGTTCGTAAAACGCCGACGTCGAGTCCCAACGAATCTTCCGCTACGATGGCAACGCGCCCGTGAACCAATCCACAATATCCAACGGTGGAAATCCACGAGTCTCGATCACAACGGCCCCGTCCGTCGCGCAACGGAACGCCAATGCCGGTGCAATCGCCGCCGAACCAGACCTTCACCGCACAAGGCTCCGCTCCGCCCCTCCACCACAAATGGCTTCACTTCGGCGCTTTTCGTTGATCGGCAAGCGCAATTGTTTTGCCTCGCCAGCCGAATTGACTAGATTTGACGTACTGGCATGGGGCTGTCGATTCGATCGGATCGCGGGCCAGTACTCCCGGGGGATCAAATGGGCGCCGACCGTGCTTTAGGCATGTTGAATCTGATGCTCTGGAACAGCCTGATCGTGGCTGGCCCGGTCCTGATCGCGACGCTGCTGGTCGGCCTCCTGATCAGCGTGTTCCAGGTCACGACACAGCTGCAGGAAGTGACGCTCAGCTATGTGCCGAAGATTCTTGTCGCGGCATTCCTGCTGATTGCGATCGGTCCGTGGATGATCGGCCGGCTTACTCAGTTTGCGACCTCGCTCTATCTCATGATTCCGACACTTGCCAGCTAGCGACCGTCATGGGTGAATTGACTGACAAGGCGGTCGCCATTTTGCTGATCAGCTTGCGCATCGCGCCAACGCTCGCGTTCACCGCACCGTTCACGCTGCTGCGCGTGCCCGCCACGGTCCGGGTATTGCTGAGCATTTCGCTCGCTGCCTGGCTGGTGTCGGCCCATCCGGCGCAGAGCTGGCAGGTGGATTTCTGGTCACAAGGCCTTTTCATCACCGCGCTCGGAGAATTATTGCTCGGCATCGCGCTGTCCCTGTCGCTGCAGCTCGCTTTTGCCGCACTGCTCACGGCCGGCCGCGCGCTCGATATCCAGGCCGGGTTCGGCCTGGCTGTGCTGGTCGATCCGACCACCAGATCGAGTATGCCGCTGGTTGGGACCATTTTCGCCTATGCCGCGGGCATGATCTTTTTCTCGACCGAAGGCCCGGCCGACCTGCTGGCGATCTGGTCGGCATCGCTTGACAGCGTCCCGCTTGGCGGCGCAGCGATCGGCGGCGATATCGCCGTGCTCAGCACGTATATCTCGGGCGTCTTCGTCATGGCCTTCGGCCTTGGCGGGCTGATCATGCTCGCCTTGTTCCTGTCGGATCTCGTGATCGCCTTCATGTCGCGCACGCTCCCCCAGATGAATGTCATGCTGCTTGGCTTTCAGGTGAAAGCGATGGTGCTGCTCGCCACCCTGCCGTTCGCGATCACGCTCGCGACATCGCTGTTCTTGCGCATGCTGCGTTACGCGCTCGAAACAGCGCCCAGGCTGATCTGAGCATGGCCGAGGCAAGTCAGGAACAGAATAAAAGCGAGGAAGCGACGCCGTTCAAGCTGCAGCGCGCACGCGAAAAGGGATCGGTCGCGCGCGGTACCGATCTGAGCTTCTTCGGCGGACTGCTCGCCCTTGCCGGCTTTCTGACCATCGCCGGGGAGGCACTGGTCGGCCGGCTTGCCGAAATGATGCGCCGGGCACTCGCGGTCGGGATGGAGCGCGCGGGCGATCCGCACGAAGCGACCGCGATCGTCGCCGGATCCTATTGGCCGGCGCTCCAGGCAATCGTCCTGTTCGGCGGGACGGTCGTCGCGATCGTCGGTTTGCTCGAGATCATCCAGCTCCGCGGGTTCGTATTCAGCGCGGAGCCGCTCAAGCCCGATTTCGGCCGCATCAACCCGGCCAAGGGGTTCAAACGGCTGTTCTCGATGCGATTGGTCAAGGAAGCGCTCAAGAGCGTGCTCAAGATGAGCGTCTACACAGTCGTCGCTGTTCTCCTGATACGTCGCGCGATCCGCGATCATGGCAGCGCGATCAACGACGCGTGGACGCTCAGCGCAGCGCTGCGCAGTTCGGCGATAACGATGCTGTGGACTTTCATCGCGATCGCTTTCTTTTTCGCAGCGCTGGACCAGATCCTCACACGCGGCGAGTTCCGCAAGCAGATGCGCATGAGCCGGCGCGACGTGACCCGCGAAGCCAAGGAACGCGAGGGCGATCCGCGCATCAAGAGCAAGCGCAAGCAACTCCATGCCGAGTTCGTCAAACGGTCTGGCGGACTGGGCGCGCTCCCCGGATCGGACATGCTGATCGTTAACCCGGAGCATGTCGCGGTGGCGCTTGGCTATGATCGCGCCAAGCCGGGTGCCCCGGTCGTGCGCGCCAAGGGGCGCAATCTCCATGCCCTGACGCTGAAGACCTTGGCGCACCGGCTGGGTATTCCGATCTTCGAAAGCCCGGCACTTGCGCGCGCGCTCTACGCCGCCTGCGAGCCCGGCCGCGAGATCGGCCAGGAGCATTATCACGCCGTGGCGGAATATTATTACAAGCTGGCTGAAATGCAGATGCAATCGGCCGACAAGGACCCTCGATGATCAACCGGCTACTCAGCAACACCAAGGACCTGGCCTTGGTCATCGGGATGATCCTGATCCTCGTGATCCTGTTCTCGCCGATTCCGCCGGCGCTGCTCGATCTCGCGATCATCATCAATTTCGGGCTGGGGCTCACCATCCTGCTGCTGACCTTCTATGTCGGCAAACCGGTCGAATTCTCAACCTTTCCCTCGCTGCTGCTCGTCGCGACGCTATACCGCCTGTCGCTCAACGTCGCGGCCACGCGGCTGATCCTGACCGGCGGCAGCGCGGGCGATGTCATCGCCTCGATCGGGACCTTTGCCGTACAAGGCAATTTCGTGATCGGCCTGGTGGTTTTCCTGATCCTGGTGGTCGTTCAATATGTCGTGGTGACATCGGGGGCGCAGCGCGTGTCGGAGGTCGCCGCGCGCTTCACGCTCGATTCGATGCCCGGCCAGCAGATGAGCATCGATGCCGACCTCAACATGGGTCTGATCGACCAGAAGGAAGCGGTGCGGCGGCGCGAGGAACTGGAAAAGGAAGCATCCTTTTACGGTGCGATGGATGGCGCGAGCAAGTTCGTGAAGGGCGATGCGATCGCCGGCATCATCATCCTGCTGATCAACATCATCGCCGGCTGGATCGTCGGCGTCGTCCAGATGGGCATGGAGTGGTCCGACGCGCTTCAGCACTTCTCGTTGCTGACGATCGGCGACGGCATCGCGACCCAGCTTCCCGCACTGATCATCGCGATCGCGACGGGGATCATCGTCACGCGCTCGGCGGCCGATCGGCAGCTTAGCACCGAGGTGTTCAGACAGCTCGCATCGGTCCCGCGGATTCCGCTGATCGTCGCGGGCGCGCTGATGATCCTGTTGCTGCTCCCGGGCATGCCGAAATGGCCGATCGTCCTGATCATCGCGCTGTCGCTGTTCGGCTGGTATCGCGCGCGCCTCGCCGCCACCGAACTCGCCGCGAGCGAGAAGGGCATGATCGTCGATGACGGCGCCATGGTCGGCACCGGACCAACGCCGGCACTCGAACTCCGCCTCGGCAGTGAGCTGGGAGATGCCTGGAAAGACGAAGAACCGATCATCATGGATCGGATCGCGAGTTTGCGTCGCCTGCATGAGCAGGACTATGGCATCGGATTTCCCGCCGTCCGCGTGGCCGACGGGGCCGGCCTCGGCGCGCTGGAATATGAGATCCGCCTGTTCGGTTCGCGCTTTGCGCTGGCCGAGATCCATCCGAATTCCGTGCTGGCGGTGCGCAGCGACGACAAGCCGACGACCCTGCCCGGCATCGAGGCGCGCGATCCCGCCTTTGGCCTGCCGGCGACATGGATCGACCGGTCTCTCGCGGACGAAGCGCGCGAATTGGGACTGCGGGTGGTCGATCCGGTCACCGTCATGGTCACCCATTTTGCCGAGATCGTACGCAGCGAAATGGCGACCCTGGTCACGCGCAACGTCGTGGTGAAGATGCTGGAGGACGCCCGCGAACAGCAGCCCGGTCTGGTCGAGGAGCTGATCCCGAACGCGCTTGCCATCGCCGACATCCAGCGCGTCGTGCAGAATCTGCTGGCCGAAGGCGTCTCGGTGGCCAATTTCGACCTGATCCTCGAGCATCTGCTCGATCTGTCCCGGACCCAAAAGGACCCGGCTGAACTGACCGAGCTCGTTCGGCAACGCATCAGCTATTCGATTTGCCACCAGCTGCGCGGCAAGCATGTCGATTTGGCGGTACTCAGTCTCGATCCGCGAATCGAAAACCAGATTTCGGCCAATCTGGGGCAGAGCGCGGCATCGGGTGCGATGCTGGTCGAACCGCGGCTCGCCGAGCAACTCATCCGCAAATTATCGACCATGGCTGAGGCGATGTACCGCGACGGGCGTGCGCCGGTCCTGCTGTGCGGCCCTGAACTGCGGCGCCATTTGAAAGCCTTTACCCGGCGCAGCGTCCCCAAATTGTCAGTGCTGTCGGTCAACGAAATTCCAATGCGCATCAATCTGCGATCATTCGACATCGTGCGGATGGAAGCATGATCGCCGCCTTAAAAGCTCGAAGGACGTATCATGACCGAGTTCGCTGACCACGATGCCGACACCGCACGCACGGACCGGATGGCCATGCTGTTGCGGCTGCTCGAAAGCGACCCTGGCAATCTCGCGCTGCTCGCGGACACCGCCGAAGCCGCGCTCGATGCGCACGAGGCCCAGATCGCCGGCGACTTGCTTGACCGCTATGCGGCGATCACTCCGCTGCCGCCGCGCGAAGCCAATCTTGCCGGTCTTGCTGCGCTCCAGGCAAAACGATTCGACCGGGCCGCAGAGATATTCAGCAGGTTGGTCGCGGACGGCGCCAAGGATAGTGCAGTGCGCTTCAACCTTGCCTGGGCGCGCGCCAATTTAAAGGAGTTCGAAGCGGCGCTCGAGATACTCGACGACGACAGCGCCCGCGACCTTGCCCAGGCCGCGATGCTGCGGGTTCAGCTGCTGCATGAAGTTGGGGATTTCGACGCGGCGGGCGAGGTTGCACGCGACTATATCACGCTCCATCCCGACCATCACGGCCTGATGGCAGCGGTCTCTGTCCTGGCGCTGGACATTGACGACGAAGCGCTGGCCGAGGCCTGCGCGGCCAAGGCCGGTGCGCATCCCGACGCGCTGACCACAAAGGGCACGCTCGCGCTCGGGCATGAGCGGGCCACCGAGGCGGTCTTTCTGTTTGACCTGGCGCTCGCCGCCAACCCATCTTTGCCCCGCGCCTGGATCGGTCTTGGCCTGGCGAAGCTGATGACGGGTGAGAGTGCGAGCGCCGCAGCGGATATCGATCATGGCGCTGAATTGTTCGGCGATCATCTCGGCTCGTGGATTGCGGCGGGATGGGCGTATTTCGTTGCGGGTGACACGATCACGAGCCGGGCACGATTCGAGGCGGCAATGGCGCTCGATGCGACCTTCGCCGAGACCCATGGGTCACTCGCGGTGCTCGATCTGCTCGGCGGCGACATCGCGGAGGCGACACGCAAGAGCGACATCGCGCTGCGGCTCGATCGCAAATGCTATTCCGCGGCGCTCGCCAAGTCGCTGATCGCGGCCAGCGGCGGCGATCAGGTCACCGCGCGGCGGATCTTCGATCATGCGGCGCGAACGCCGATTGGCGAGAGCGGCCGCACGATCGGGCAGGCACTGGCGAAGATGGGCCTGGGCGCCGGCTGAGCCGAGAATGGTCCATCAGGGGGCGGAGAGCTGGCGCATCGCGCGGTCGAGCAACTCGCGCCCGGCGGGAGACGCGCCGATGATCCGCGCGACATCGCCCGCGACAGCTTCAAAGGCGGGGTCGTTACCAATCGCTTCGCCGAGTTGTTGGATGATCAGGCCGCGAACCAGCGCACGCTTCATATCCTCATCGGTAATGCCGTCGCGTCCCGCCAGGGCGCGGAGCCGCGCCATCGGTTCTGGCGTGGGGCCCTGCGCCGGAGCGGGCCGCCCGCGCGGCGCGGCGCGGTCCTTGCCCAGCCTGTTGAGCTGTTCCTGCAACAGCAGCAGGACCTGATCCGCGGGATTGATCCGGGTCATACCGGTCAGTTCGGCCGCTTCTGCCCGGAGAACTGATCGAGCAGGAAGCTAGTGGCCGATGCCGTGTCGCCGCCCTCGGCCGCCTCGGCGTCCGATGCGACCGCGTTCTGGACATCGCCGATCTGGCGGATGATCAGCTGCATGTCGCCGTTCAGTGCCGGATTTTCCTCGTTGACGGCAATCCCTTCATTGAAGCGCGCGATCGCCTCATCGAACTCGTCGCGGATCAGATGAGTCAGACCACCGACGAAGAAGCGCAGATAATGGCCCTCCGGCAACAGCGCGATCGGGCCCCAGGTCGTCAGCGCATCAACCGCTTCACCTGAGGAGAGCTGGAAGAAACCGAGCTGAAAGCGTGCGATCGCGAAATCGGGTGCGAGCGCTACCGCCTGCTTCAATGACGGCAGCGCCTCGATCGGGCGGCCAATCGAGGCCAGGACCGAGCCGCGCAGGAAATGCAGCCTCGGGTCGGCCGGATAGGCGTCGATCAGCCGGTCAGCGCGCTGCAGCTCGTCCCGGTCGTCCGACTGCATCGCCGCCATCAGTTCCTGCAGCTCGTCGTCGCTGCATAATGTCACGCTCGTCATCACGCTTTATCCCCTTGCTCTCAATCGTTTTCGCAACCGGCCTAGGGCGGCATGGTGCAGTTGCGATACACGCCCCCGGCTCAGCCCCATCAACTCGGCGATCTGCGTAAACGGCAGCCCATGATCATAATGCTGACGTATCACGACCTGCTCCTTGTCCGGTAGCACGCTCACTTCGCCGACCAGAATTGCCTGAGATTCGCGCCAGGCAAGACTATCATAGGCGTTAGGGCGGGTATCCGCCGCAGCCTGATCGATCAGGCCGGTGCCTTCCAGCATCAGTCCGAGCGCCAGGCCGACCACCAGGTCAGACAATGAAGCGATCGCATCGCCGCCCTCCGACACGATCGACCGCAGCCGCTCCTGTTCGATCCGGTGGCGATGGCTCAATTGCGCATCGATTTCGCTCATCGTGGCAATGCCATCGGCGACATTGCCGGCGATCCGGCGCCGGGCATAGGCGCTGAAGGGCACGCCGCGCAGCGGATCATAACGATCGAGCGCATGGAGCAATCCCTCGCAAGCGAATTGATCGAAATCGCCGCGATCGAGCCGGGTGGTCATGCGCTGACGGAAGAGCCGCGCGGCGACCGCCCTTGCGAGAGAGAAATAGCGATTGAACAAGGTTTCGCGACAGCGCAGATCGTCCTCGAAACGGTAACGACGCCATAACGAGGCTTCCTGGCGCACCGGATCGATGACCAGTTCAAGTCCCGACGGGTCGCGGCCGGGCATCAGCGGAAGCTTCCCAGCACTCCCTGGAGGATCAGGCTCCAGCCGTCGATCAGCACGAACATAAGCAATTTGATCGGCAGCGAGATCGTCGCCGGCGGTACCATCATCATGCCCAGCGCAAGCAGGATCGCGGACACGACCAGGTCGATCAGCAGGAACGGCAGCAGGATGACGAAACCGATCGTGAACGAAACGCGTAATTCATTGAGCATGAAGGCGGGTGCAAGCTTGAGGATATCGACCTGCTCGGGTCGCTCGGGTGGCGTCGCATTGGCGATCGAATAGATTGCCTCGATATCGGCGTCGCGGGTCTGGGCAAGCATGAAGTCACGCAACGGCGCACTGCCCTTGGCAATCGCTTCCTCCACGCCGATCCGGTTGGCGAGCAACGGCTGGATCGCGGACGTATTGAGAGCAGTCAGCGTCGGCGACATGGTGAACGCGGTCAGGAACAATGCGAGGCTGATCAGCACCGGGTTGGGCGGCGTCTCGGGCATGCCAAAGGCATGCCGGACCATCGACAGCACAATGATGATGCGCACGAAACTGGTCATGCAGATCAGGATCGATGGCACGACTGCGAGCAAGGTGAGGATCAGGGCGGTGCGCACCACGTCGGACGACAGGCCACCGCCCGAGGCTGCGGCCCAGGCAGGCGTCGATACCACAAGCATCCCGCCGGACAGCGCGACACAGGCGATTGTCCTTAATCGCATGGCGAACCCTGCTCGGCATCAAGCGGCTGTGGGAACGCGCGCTCCCGCAGGATCTGCGCATTGTTCTGCTGCAGCAGGAGTAGATATTCGCGGTCGCCATGCCTGACCACGCTGATGTCCGCGTGCAGGCTGAGCCTTCGGGTCTCGACGATGCGAATTTCGCCGGTGCGCGGCTCGATCCGAGCGAGCCATGCCTTCAGGTCGAACTTGCCGCCACGTTGCTTGATCAGCAGCGCGGCAAGGCCGGCGATGACAATGCAGATCACCAGCGAGATAATGATCCTGCCGAGCGAGATATCGAGGTCGCCACCGCCCCCCAAGGACCTGGTCCGCGCGCCCGCCACCGCATGGCCGGCCCAGGCCGGCGGCGTCCATAAAAAGAAGACCGGCAGGAATCGCAGCGCCCGTTTCACTGGCCGATCTCGGTCAGTCTCACGGCAAAATTGTCACCGACCGCGACCAGTTCGCCGCGTGCGACGGTGACGCCATTAAGCCGAAGCTCGACCGCGGAATTGAGCGCCGCATCGAGCGTGATCACCGCGTCACGTTCGAGAGCGCTCAGTTCGGCGATCGTCATTCTAGCCCGGCCGAGATGGCCATCCAGGCTAACCTCGACCGCCTCGATAAGCCTGGTGTTGATCCCGCGGTCCGCGGTCGGCTGCGCCCCGGCGGGCGCGACGCCAGCCTTGATCTTGTGTTCGGTCATGTTGAATTACCTGTTGATGGGTTCGACGAGTTTGAGCCGCAGACCATCGTCGTCCTGATCTATTGTGCATTTTCCGGGAATGACGGCCATGCCATCGAGGACAAGCGCAAGGGGCTTGTGGACGTCGCGGTCGAAGATCAGGACATCGCCCTCGCTCAACTCCGACATCTCGGCAACGGTAAGCGAACATCGACCGAGCGAGGCCGACACCGCCACCGACTGTAATGCCAAACCGACCGCGATCGGCGGCAGCGCTGCGCCACGGGGCGCAGTCGGCATGCCCGCCTTGAGCCGCTCGATCAGCAGATCCTCGCTGACCATAATCCGCAGCAAGGACGATTGCGGGTCGACGCCAACGTCAAGTGCGCGCGGCGCGATGATAATTGGTACCTCGCCTCCATCGGCAACGACCCATGACATGTCATCGGACACTCTGAACGCCTGTGCGACGCGCAGCGCAAGATTGTCGAGGCATGCGCGCGCGAGTTCCTCGACGATCCCTCGATCCGCATCGCTCAGCGAAGCTTCCGGTGCCGACGTGTCGAGCATTCTTGCGGCCAATCCGAGCTGCGTCGCGGTGGGCACGGCGATCGCCAGGCTCTGGCCGGCCTTCATCCAATATCCCCCATCGCCCAGGTCAGACATCGCTGCGGGAGGCGTAACGGGATCGATCGCGCGCACGACCGTACGGACGAACCAGTGGTTCGACCATTGCCGGATCGCGTCGTCGAGCAGTCCTGCCAGCACGGCGCCGCCGAGCGCCGGCTCCGGCAGCCAGTTTCTATGGATACGCTGCACAAAACCCGTCCCTTGTTCCGCCCGATCAACCCTGGCCACGAATGCCGAACAGCTGCTGGATCATGTCGTTGGTAACGCTGATGATCTGCGAGGACGCCTGGAAACCGCGCTGGATGAGGATCAGATCCCCGAACTCCTTCGACAGATCGACGTTCGAGGCCTCGAGCTGGCGCGACTTCACCGTGCCCGCTCGTGGATCACCGCTTGCCATCAGCTCGCGCTGCGCCATGCCATCGTCGCTGAACAGGCCGCCGCTGCGCTGCGTCAGCGCTTGCGGATTGCGGAAATCGGCGATCGCGATCGAGCCGAGCTGCTTGCGCTGCTGGTTGGTATAACCGATCTCAAGCTGGCCGGTGCTGTTGATCAGGATGGATGTCGCCGTGCCCAGCGAATATCCGTCTACCTTGGAGGCCTTCAGATCCGATGTCAGACCTGTCGAAAAGGACGTCACACCGGTGAATTTCAGCGCGACGGTCGGTCCTGTCGTACCATTGCCGATGGTCAGCGTTGTCGTGGCCGGATCGACATTACCTTGCGAGAATTTCAGGATCTGAGTGCCGACCGTTGCGCCGGCGGCATCGGTAACCGTGACGGTCCATTGATCCACCACCGTCGCCGACTTGGCAAAAGCGGCTTTCCAGACATACTGCTTGCCGCTCGCGTCATAGACCTTGATATCGTTGACGGGGTGTTCAGTCCCCGTGGTGGAGAGATTTCCGGCAAAGGTGATCGCTGTTGTCGCTTTTGGCGGGCTGGTCTGCGCGACATCGACGGACAGGCTGACCGGGCGACCCGATGAATCAAGCGTCGCGAGCCGATAGTCGGTGCCTGCCAGGACGATATAGCCGTCGCCATTGACTTCGAAGCTGCCGGTGCGGGTGTAAAGGATCTTGTCACCATCCAGCAGCGTCAGCATGCCGCTGCCGTCGATCGCAAGATCGAGATCGCGGTCGGTTTTGCGCAGTTCGCCTTGGGAGAAGTTGAGCTGGCTGTCGGCGAGCTCGACGCCATGCCCCGACCCATTGTTATTGCCGGTGTAGGAGACACTCCGGCTGCGCACGCCAAATGAATCGCGAAAGGAAACGGTCGACGACCGGAACCCTTGCGAATTCAGGTTGGTGATATTGTTGCTGATCTGCTGTAGCCCGCGAGAATAGGCGTTCAGGCCGCTTAGGCCGATATAGATCGATCCAAACATTATGGCGTCCCCTTGCGAATTTGAGTGATGCTGCTCAACACGATGTTACTGATGGTCTGCCCGCCAGCGGCGGTGATCGTGAGCCGCGGTTCGCCATTCTCAAACGTGATCGCGGAAACCTTTCCCGTGACGAGCGCCGCCCCCGCCTCGATATCGACTTGCTGTCCGAGCAGTCCCGAGGCTTGAGCATTGGCCTGCGCCGTCACCAGCGTCTGCAGGCGATCGTTGGTCGTCTGGCCAATCTGAATCTGCGAGAATTGCGCGAGCTGCGAGACGAACTGGAAATTATCCATCGGTTTCAGCGGGTCCTGGTAGGTCAGCTGAGTCAGGATGATCTTCAACAATGCGTCGAAACTGAGCCCGAAGGCCGCTGTCGCCGCAGCCTCGGTCGATGGCTTGGCGGCGGGTTCCGCGAACGAAGAGACGGGATTTACCTGCACATCATTGGCCCTGATCGTTGGAGGATGGCGTGCCCGGATCGCCATTGATCCGCACATCGTGAATCGTGAGCCCATGGCGCGACAGCATCGCGATCATGCGCTCGCGCAGACTCGCACGCTCGCTGAGGCTGAACTTCTCGATCCGCGCCAGGATATCGATGCCGTGTTCGCTGGCCTGTACGGACACCTGTGTTTTGAGCGCCGCGCCGTTCAATGGCGCTGGCCGCTGGGGCGGATCGGGGCGGACGCCGCGCGACCAGGCAGGTGCGCCGCCACGCGTTGTCGGGCGCGCCTCGACCCGGACGGGAATATGGTGCCGGACAGGCGTCGCGCCGAGCGAGCCGCCAACAGACGGCTGACCCGCGCCCAGCGGGCGAGCGAGCAATCCCGGTGTCATCGGCATCATCGCCGCGCCATTTGGCATGGCAGCGATGCGTTCCTCAGATAAACTTTCTGGATGCTGCGCATCGGCGAGATCGGCGGGCAATGCCCCCTGGCCGACGGGCGCATCGACGGGCAATCGGGCCAGTGCCGGCGCCTCGTCCAAATACACGACATCGGGAGCCGGCTCGATCGACGACCGCGGCAGGGCGGAACCCGGTCCCTGCAGCATGATATCTTCGAGGCCGCGCGCCGTCTGGAAGAAACCATGCTCGTTGAAGACATCCGCTGCCGCCTTCATGTGCGACCGGACCTGTTCAGGCGTGTCGTCGACCCCACCAAGACGGAGCCTTAGCGCGGCCAGCAGGTCGCCAAAACCTGGCGGCATCTCGAACTGAGGCCGGACCGGTGTGGGGCAGCGCTGCCTTTCGACGTCAGCTGGTCGGGAATCGGGGCGGATGATCATGAGCGCGACCAGTCGTGCGTGATTCGGTCTGACAGCGCATCGAGCCGCTTTTCCTCGCGACGACGCGCTGCGTCGCGTTGCGCAGCGCGAAGCCTGTCTTTGGTCGAGCGCATCCGTGCCTCCGCCATCCGCCAGATATCCTCTTGTTGCCGATGTGCCTCGATCGCCTCGCGGTGTTCGCCACCGGCACGCTCGGCCGTCGCATCGCGGACGATCAGGCGGCTGGCGAGCGCGCGCGAATAATCGGGTGCGAAACCGGATTGCGCGTGGCAATCGAGCCAATTTTCCTGAGCAATCCGCATATCTTCGAGCGCCACCTTCTCGGACTCGCAAGCAGCGATCTCCGCCGCGCGTGTACGCGTGAGGGCGTCCTCTTCGCGTGCTTTTATGGCCAGGTGAACCTCGGCCAGCCTGGCGAGTTTGCGGGGATCGGATTGCCTAAGCATGCGCTGCGATGCCACCGACTATGCCGCGCAAGCGCTCGACCGATTGCGCCAGCGGAGCTCGTTCGTGCCGCGTCTGGCAGAGGAACTCGCGCAGATCGTCACGCACCGCGATCGCGCGATCGACCGCCGGATTGCTGCCGCTCTTATAGACGCCGCTTTCGATCATCACCCGCGCATCGTCATAGACAGCCAGCATTGCCGCTGCTCCGCGCATCGCCTCGGCGTGCGGTCCGGACACGAGACGATCTGATTGCCGACTGATGCTGCGAGCAATGTCGATCGCTGGGAAATGTCCTTGCTCAGCGAGCGTTCGCGACAGGATGATGTGCCCGTCGAGCAGGGATTTCATCAGTTCGACGATCGGATCGTCGACATCGTCCGTTTCGCTCAGCACGGTCATGATCGCCGTGATCGCGCCGCCCTCGGCCACCGCGCCGCACCGCTCGACAATGCGCGGAAGGGCTGCAAAGACGTTGGGTGTATAAGCTCGAACAGTCGGCGGCGCGCCGGCAGCGAGGCCGATTTCGCGCAAAGCCATCGCCATACGCGTCACCGAATCGATCATCAGCACGACATGTTCGCCGCGCGATCGCCAATAATCCGCCAGGCACAGGGCATATTGCACGCATCGTACGCGCAATGCCGCGCTTTCATCGGACGTCGCTGCGACAACGGTGAACCGCGAGGCATCCTCGCGCTCCGATAGCTGCCGCCACAGCGCCTCGACCTCCCGACCGCGCTCGCCAACGAGGCATAATATTGTCCGATCGCTCCCGGTCTGGACCGCCAGCTGCTCCATCACGCTGGTCTTGCCCACACCGCTCGCCGCAAAGATGCCGACCCGCTGCCCGATACCAAGGGTGAGCAGCCCATCGATTGCGCGAAGGCCTGTGTGCAGTATCTGCGAGGGATCGGCGCGCTCCATTGGTTTCGGCACCGATCCGCCAAGCGGCACATAAGCATCGGCGCGTACCGGTCCGCCGGCATCGATCGGCTGCCCGAGCGCGTTGATCGCGCGACCGGCGAAACCGTCGCCGACCGCAACGCGGCCATGCTGCGATCGCGCCACCACTTTCGCATCGAGCCTGATCGCCGCGCCCTGTTCAAGCGGAATCAAGACGATGCGCTGCTGATCAACCGCGGCGATCTCGGCAGCGACGTGGTGCAGCCCACCGCCGCTCGGCTCGAAACATTCGATATCGCACAGATCGCCGAGCTGCCCTGCAGGACCGCTGGCCTCGATCATGCCCGCCGTGACCTTGCGGACCCGACCATAGGGACTGGCGAAATCGGCTTCCGCGAGACGCTCGAGAAACGCATGCGGCTTCATCGCACCGTACCTTCCAGCGCGAGGCCCTCAAGAAAAGCATCAAGCTCACCCCATTGCGAGCGAACGCCGAGATCGACATGACCGAGCTGGAGGTCGAACCGGCAATCGCCCGAGGCGAGCGCGGGATCGGCGATGATCTCGGTGGCACCCGGCTTTATGCGCAGCGCCAGTACATCGAGCGCATCGTCGTCCGCAAAATCCTCGGTGCTTACGCGGATCGCGACCACGCTTTCATGGCGTATCGCGTCAATCCGGCGGGCGATCTGGCGCGCGACCAGATCGCCAAGATCGTCGCTGTCGGTGATGAGCTTGGCAAGCGCCGAGCGGGCAATCATGACCGCCAGCGCATCGAGACCCGCCAGCCTGTCGTCCCATGCGGTGCGTGCCTTCCGCGCCGCCTGTTCGAGGACCGCCAGGCGCTGGTCGGCCTCCTTCATCGCGGCGCTCCGGCCGGCAGCCTCACCCTCCCCGCGCGCGACCTGCGCGGCGCGCGATCCGTCGTCGCGCGCTTCAGCGATCATGCCGCGCAGATTGTCAATTTCGATGAGCGCCTCGTCCAGCGCCGTTTCCGCAGCCGAGCGTGGTACTGAAGCACGCGGCGCCGTCATGCCCCGGTCGACCAGCGCGGCATCGAAGCGCTTGATCAGCGGTGCCGCCGATTGCGCCTTGATCAGGCCGCTCATGGCCGCCCCTTTCGCGGGCCGAGCAAGCCCCCCATAACGCCGATCAACGATCTGCCAGCGGAGTCTCCCGATCCGGCGTCAGCTTCCGGTGCCCGGGCGCGCCGATCCCGATCGGCCGCATGCAACAATGCCTGCCGCGTCGCCGGGGTGAGGCGATCGCTCGCCGCCCGAGCGCCACCGATCACGGCGGCGAGCCACGGCGACACCCCCTCATCGTCGGCCCGATCGGGTTCGCCGCCCGAGCCGGTCATGGTCCCTCGGCGCAAATCATCCAGCGCGATGCGTTCTTCTGGCGTCAGTGCCGACAGCACCGCGCTGCGCATAGCGGCCGGCAACGCCGACAATTCGTCGATAAGGGTTGCGGCCGACTCAGGCACGCGCGTCACTCGCGCCGATGCTTTGCCTGATCCGGGTAACGAACGCGTCGCGCTCGATCACCGAAACCAGCGGGCGCCGCATTCGTATGAACAATATCGCTCCGGCAACGAGGAACAGGCCGGCCAGCATAGTTGCCCACCATCCACCCCATCCCGAGGCTGGTACGGTACTCGGCGGCGGAAGAGCTGGCCCTTGGGTGGCCACCGTTGCGTTCGCCGGCATTGCTAGCGGCGGACTGGCTGGTTCGCCCACGGGTCCTTGTTCAAATGCGATATTGTCGCCGCGATTCTCATCGAACCCGGTCGCGGATGCGACGGCATCGCGCGCGATCGACTGATCTTCGCCATTGAGAGGCGCTTCGGTCAATACCGTCATCAGCAATCTAAAGTTGCGGCCGCCGGCGCCGTTCTTGCCGAATTGGGCGACCGAACCCGGACCGGCCGGTGCGGCCTCGATAGAAATTCCTTCGCCGCCGCTAGCCGGCAACATCAGCGCTTTCACATCGAACCGCAGGCCGGGCAGCCGATTGGCGAGCGCCGATTTGGCGCGCGCGCGATAATAATTCTGTGCCGCCTGCTGCTCCTCCATTTCCGGGATCGCGACGGCCGTTGGCGCCGGGCTGACGACGTGACCATTGCCGTCGAGCACCGCCACCTCGCCAAGCGCAAGATCGGGCACGGCTGATGCGACAAGCCGTTGAATGCCGGCAACCCGCGCCGCATCGAGTTGCTGTCCGGGACGCGTTATGACCTCGATCGCCGCTTTGGGCGTGCTGCGGTTGCCGCGAAACAGCGACCGCTCGGGCATCGCCAGATGCACCCGGGCCGTCTCGACGCCGTCCATCATCATGATCGTTCGGGCGAGTTCGCCCTGCAACGCGCGCTGGTAATTGATCTTCTGAGCGAAATCGGTGAGCCCCATATCGGATTTGTTGAACAGCTCGAATCCGACCGATCCCTTCAATGGGATATCGGAGCCCGCAACCGCCAGTCGGACCGTGTCCGCATCGCCGACTGGAACCAGGATCGTGGTGCCTTCGTCGCGCAGGCGATGCCCAATCCCCTTCGCGTCGAGCTCGGCGACGATCGCCGCTGCGTCGGCCGGCTTCAAATCAGTATAAAGGACCGCATAGTCAGTGCGCAGGAAGAAAAAATAGCCAAGCGCCAGGAGCGCGCTCAGCGCAACGAACACACCAATGATGGTCCGCCGCTGGCGCCAGCCCGATACCGGCTCGTCGATCGCTTCGATGGCCATCGTCTCAGATCTGCATATTCATCATGTCGCGATAGCTCTCGACCAGTCGCGCGCGAACCTGCATCGCCAGTTCGACCGACATCCGCGCCTCTTCGAGCGCAAAGGTCACCTGATGAACCGGTATCGAGTCATCCAGGGCGAACTGCCTGACAAGCGAATCCGCACTCGAGAGCTTCGCCTCGACCTGCTTCATCCCTGCCGCCAATATGTCGCCGAAGCCCGCGCCCTGAACAGGCTGCTGCGAGAGGACCGCACCACCCAGCTGCATGATAACCGGATTGGCGGCGATCCCCGATACCGATTCCAGGCCAGCAATGGCACTCATGACCGCTGCCCAAGTTCGAGCGCTCTGCTGTACATTTGATGGGCGATGTTCATCGCCGTCAGGTTCGCCTCATAGGCACGAGAGGTCTTGATCAGCAATGTCATCTCGCCGGCATGATCGATGTTTGGATAACTCACAAAACCATCCGCGTCGGCCTGCGGATCGCCTGGCTCATAGACGCGTCGCAGACCAGTGGGCATGGCCTCCAATCCGATCACCTCGACGCCTTTTGGACCGGGCGTGCCCGACTTTGCCGCGACGAGGTCGGCAAACCTGATCTTCGGTGCCGAAACAAGGCGCATCGCCCGCACCGGTTCACCGGAGGCGGTGCGGCTGGTGTTCACATTGGCCAGGTTCTGCGCAATGACCTGGAGGCGTTGCCACTCGACATCAAGCCCCGTGCGGCTGATCTGCATCGCGTCCATATCACTGCCCCCCGCGGACGGCGACGCGCGAAATCTGCATTTGCCGGCCGAGTAGATCGAGCAACGCTGTGTAGCGCAGCGCGGTTTCGGATGCCGTGGCCAGTTCCAGGTCGAGCCTTGGTTCGTCACCGAGCGCCGATGGGTCGACGCGCGTCATCTGGAGCGCCACATCGCGCACCGCGTCCGCGCCCTTGGCCGCCGCGGCCCGCAAGCGCTCTTCGAACTTGACCTGCACCGGCCGAAAGTCGCGCGAGCTCGCGCTCGCGATGTTCTGCGCTGTCGCTTGCGCGCGCAATGACAAGCCGTCGAGCGCCTTGCTGATGATTGCGGTTGATATAGCGTCCATACCGTCTTCCTATTGAACGATGATATCGGCATGCAGCGCGCCGGCGGTCTTGATGGCTTGCAGAATGCCGATCATCCGCCTTGTGCTGACCCGGGCGCGCGACAGGCCCAGCACCAGATCGGCGACCGTGGTGTTGGGGAAGCGAACCACTGTGTCGCCAACCGCATCATCGACATCGAGTTTGGTATTGGTGACGACCAGGCTGCGCACATCGCTCGCGAAGCCCGACACGAAACCGGGTTGCGAGGCGACGTTCTCGGCCTTGATCGTGATCTTGATGTCACCCTGCGAGATGGCGACGCTGGAAATCTGGACATCGCCGCCGGCGACGATGGTTCCGGTGCGCTCGTTCACCACAACCCTGGGATGGCTTTCCGGGCGGACTGACAATGTTTCGATCCGCGCGAGAAAATTGGTCAGGTCCGACGGGTCTCCGGTATAACGGACCCTGACCTGGTCGGCGCTCCTCGCTGACGCCGTGCCGAAGCCGAACCGGGCATTGATCGTCTCGGCGATACGCTGCGCGGTGCCAAAGCTCGGGTCGCTCAGCAGGAACGACACCTCGCCATTCTTCAGGATCTGCGCGTCAACCGCCTGCTCGACGGTCGCGCCGCCCTGGAGAAGGGCGGTGGTCGGATAATTGCGCTGTTGCTGGTTAAGCTCGCTTTCGAAGCTGTATCCGCCCGCAACCAGCGCGCCTTGCGCGAGCGCATAGGGCCGCTGGTCCGGGCCGAGCATGGGCGTCATCAGCAATGTCCCGCCCGCCAGGCTCCGCGCGTCCCCGATCGACGAGACCGTGGCATCGATGCGGTCGCCGACATTGGCTGACGCCGGCAGTGTCGCAATGACCATCACCACGGCCACGTTGCGACTGCTGATCTGATCTTCCGATACCGTCGTGCCGAGCCTGCTGAGCACGTTGCGCAGCGCCTGGCGGGTCACGGCATTGCGGCGCGTATCGCCGGATCCGGCAAGGCCGGTCACCAGACCGTAACCGATCAGCGCGTTTTCCCGCCAGCCATCGAACCGGCCGAGGCCCCTCAGCTGCACATCCTGGCCCGCCGCGGGCGCAGCCATGATGCAGAGCGAGAGCAGCATGCTGGCGATCAGCGCGCGAAAGAGCGCGAGCTTTGCCATCAGCCGAGTCCGAGAAAACGAAAGACGCGGTTGATGAGCCCGGGCCTGGCGCTTTTCGATACGAACCCGCGCCCGTCATAATTGATCTGCGCGTTCGCGACCCGGTTCGACGCCACCATGTTCTCGGCATTGATGTCGGCGAGACGGACGCGGCCGCGCACGCCAATATTGCTCGTCTCGCCATTGACGCGCATCTGCTGCTCGCCAGTGACGATTAGATCACCATTTGGGAGGACTTCGCTGACCACGACCGTGATCTGGGTGACGAAACGCTCGCTGCGCTGCACCTGGCCGCCCCCGGTATAGCCGCCGCCAAACGAAAGATTGCCCGATTCATTGAGCGATCCGGCGCTTATTTGCCCGCCGAGCCGCGAGCTCTTGCTGGAATCGCTCTTCGCCGAGTTCGTCGCTTCCGCCGCCTGGTAGACGACAATGGTCAGTGCGTCGCCGACCTGGCGCGCGGTTCGGTCCGCGCTCATCGCCGACCAGCCGCTCGGCTTATAAAGATCTTCGGCCGAGGCGGGCGCCGTTAGCGACATCAGGGCAAGCGTTGCCAGAAGCAGGGGACGAATCATTTGGCAGGCCCTTCCACCGAGGACTCAAGTCGCGCGGCGAACACATGCCCGTCCTGGTCACGGACGAAAACGCGCTTGCCGCGCCCATCCTGCAGCGCGGTCACGACGCGATCGATCCGCACCGGGCCGACGGTCGAGACCAGATTGAGGCTTGCGCCTTTGCGAATGAGCGGCGCGCCCGAGACCATAATGCGCCCAAGATAAGCACCGACCGCCAAGTCGCGCGTTGCGCGAGCGACGTTCGCCTGGCGGTCGAACAATGCAGCAGCGCTGCCGCCGTTCCTGCATGCAATCGGGCCGACGACATCGGCGGTCAGCGCCACGCCCTGCGCGACGGCAGCTGTGGTCATCATGCAATCGCGGCGCAACGCGGCGTCGCTGGAGCGACGGGTATAGAGCGTGACCGGGCCGCGGCCGCCCGCGCTGGGCGCAAGGGCCGGAACCGCACGATGGACGAGTAGCATCAAGGCTGCGCGCGACATCGTCACTGGCGTGCGGTCACTCGGCAGCCTGGCGATCACCCGCCGGAAAAACCCCGGTCGACGAGCAGTCGGAATCGCCAGCAGATCGACGACGTCCCCCACCCGCACGATTCCGTTCGCCACTTCGATGCGCGGCGCGGCGAACAGCGGCGGCGTGAGCGGCGCGGCGAGCGCCGTCGCAATGATCGCGAAGATCATCGCGCTATTTCCGCAGACTATTGGCGATGCCCATCAGCTGATCCGCCGCCTGAATGACTTGCGCATTGGCACCATAGGCCCGCTGGACGAGCATCATCTGCACCATTTCGCCGGTCATTTCGACATTCGATCGCTCGATGCCGCCCTGGACAAGGGTACCCATGCCGTCATCGCCCGGCTGCGCGTCGGTCAGACGCGCGGTATCAGTCGCGCGGTACAAGCCGCCATCGAGCCGCTCCAGCGCCGCTGCGTCGTCGACCCTGACCAGCGAGATCTGCCCGATTTCGGTCGGCGCCGTCTCCGCGCCGGTCTGAGCGCGGACCACGCCATCGCCGCCGATGGTCACCGCGGTCGCATCAGCCGGCACGGTGATGGCTGCCTTCAACGCCATGCCATTGGCGGCACCAAGCAGGCCGTCCTCTCCGATCCGCAGGCTGCCACCTCGCCACAGCATCGTCTGCCCGCCGGGGCCCATCAACTCGAGAAACCCTCGCCCCTCGATCGCAATGTCCATTTGCTGGCCGGTCTTTTCGATCGTTCCAGCCTCATCCGTCATCGGCAGGCTGTCAATCCTGACGCCCGAGCTGATCGGTGCGTCGTAGAGGTCGGCACGCGGCACGTCGGGGTCGCTGCGCACCGCCAACACCTCGGAGAAACGGACTTCCGAGCGTTTGAATGACGGCGTGTTCACGTTTGCGATGTTGCCCGCGATAACGTCGAGCGCGCGCTGCTGCGTTTGCAGGCCGATCGCGCTGATGTAAAAAGCACCGTTCATTAGCCGTTCTGCCCGAATGCGGTGATCGCGCGACCCAAAAGGTCATCATAGGTCTGCACCAGGCGTGCGCCGCTCTCGGCCTGCCGAAGGGCCGTCATCATCGTGACCATTTCATCGCCCATCGAAACGTTCGAGGCCTCGACCATGCCCTGACGCACTTGCGGCTCGGCCACTTCCTCGACATCGCCGGCAAGGCGGAAAGTTGACCCGTCCAGTCCTTCGACCGCATCACGGGCGGGCGTCATGAAAACGCCGATGCGCGCGACGGGACGATCGCCGTCCAGCACGGTGCCGTTCGCCAGAATCTCGACCGCCATGCGATCAAGGATGAGATCACCACCGCCGGCCTGCTGCAACGCCGAGCCTTGCGGCGTCACCACCCGGCCGTCCTCGGCCAGGCGGAACTGACCGCTGCGTGTATAGAAGAGCTCATCGCCGCGCCGGATCTGAAAAAATCCCTCGCCGCCGATCGCCAGGTCCAGCGGGTTTCCGGTATCCGACAATTTCCCCTGTGCGAGGTCTGGCCGAACGCGCATCGTCAGCTGTCCGACCGCGTCGGCGCGGTCGGCGGAAATCAGGTCGGCAAAACTGACCTGCCGCTTGTAACCGGCGGTCGATACATTTGATACATTTGAGGAAACAACTTCCAAGCGCCTTTCGGATGCGCTCAAGATGGCCGATGCGGCCTCGATCAATCCCGGCATTATTTCCCCCGCTTACCCCGCTCGATAGAAGCGCATATAGGACATTCGCGGTCAAGCAGCGGGCCGATCGGCTCGTCGCAAATTACAGATTTAGGATCAAATCCGGCGACGCAAGCCGTTCTGCAATTCGCATCCATTTTGGATGGAACCGGGTTTTGAGACCGCCGTAAGCAATGCGCTTGATTTGCCGCCCGAATCACCCCGCGCGACTTCCAGCCCCGCGCAACAGGCGTCGATCCCGGCACGAACGACGAACCAAGTCGCGACGCGTCACTGCGGCATCCGCGAGCTCATGAAAAATACCGCTAAACTATGCTCGTTTTCTCCTGATCTCCTTGTGATGGGACGGTGCGTCAGTTCGCGTGCTGGTCGTCGATCGGGGGATAAGTTCGATGGTTGCGATCTTCACCGGCGCTGGAACGGGCATCGAGCGCAGTTCGGCGCGCGTTCTCGGCGGAGCGGGCTTGCTTGGGTCAGCGACCTTGGGGCGAGCGCTCGAACAGGTCTATGTGAACGCCGCCAACGGCAATCTGTTCGTCACGCGGGCAGATGAGTTCCTGATCGGTCGCGGCACCGATATCGAAGTCGACAATAGCTATAACAGCCAGGCGACGAGCCAGCCGGACAACGCGGATAACTGGCGTCCGAGCGGGTACCGCAAGGTTTACGGTCTGTCGGGGACCTATGGAGTGGCCGGCTCGACGGTCACGCGCACTGACTGGGACGGATCCGAGACCGTCTATGCCTGGACCGTCAACTATAACGGCACCGGCGCCAGCGCCTATGTCACGACGGACGGCCAAGGCGCCTATGACACGCTGACCAGGACCGGCACCACATGGACCTGGACCGACGGAGGTTCCCAGCTGAAGGAAAACTATAACGAAACTTTGTTCGGCCGCATCACCGATAGTGTCGACCAGGATGCCAACACGGTCACCTATAGCTATTCCGACAGCACGGCGAGCGCGGTGCTGCAGCAGATCACCGACGCCAATGGCGAGTATGTGAAGCTCAGCTATGATACGCTGACCCGCCGCCTCAACCAGATCGACACTTATTCGCCCGGAACCGGCGGTACGACGCCGACGCTTACCCGGGTCTATTATGGTTATGACACAAGCGGCCGCCTGAGCACGATCAAGGTCGATTACACCCCGCTCGACGGCAGCAAGACCGATAACGCAGTCTACACAACCACGATCAGTTATGACGGCGCGAGCCAGCGCATCGCCGGGATCACCCAAAGCGATGGGTCGGTGTTGCAGATCGGCTATACGCTGGTCGGATCCGACTATCGCGTAACTTCGCTGATCGAGACCGTTGCAAGCGGTGTCACGCGTTCCACGACCTTTGCCTACGACACGGCCAACAAGCGCACCACGATCACCGACGCGCTCGGCCAGGCCACCACGCTCAGCTACGACGCCAATGGCAATTTGCTGCAGATCACTGCACCCCCGGCCAATGCGACCACCGCCGCGCAGATCCGCAAGTTCACCTACAACGGCAATGGCGATGTCATCTCGGTCGATATGGGTGACGGCAATGTCACCGCTTATGGCTATGACACGCACGGCAACCTCACCTCGCAGCGCGATGCGCTCGGCAACACCATTACGCGAACCTATACAGCGAAGAACGAACTCCAGACCGAGACCCGCTATCTCGTGCCCGATCCCGATGGCGCCGGCAGCGGAACCGCAGGCACGCCGCAAACCACGCGCTACGTCTATAACGGCAAGGGGCACCTTGCCTATTCGATCAGTGCGGAGGGCAAGGTCAGCTGGTTCGAATATGACAGCTATGGCCAGCAAGTTGCATCAACCGCCTACACCGTCGCGCAATACACCCTTGCTGCCTCGCTATCGACCGATGACGCGACCGCGATCACGACGCTCAACACCTGGCGCGGTGGCGCGATCGACCGCACCGCAGCGGTCCGCACCGAGCGAGCCTATGACGCGCGCGGCGGACTGATCCGCGAAACGAGCTATGCAAAGCTGCTCGCGACCGGCGCGTTCGACACGACCTCGGAGAAGAGCGAAACGCTCTATGGCTATAGCGCGCATGGCGAACTCATGCAGCGCCAGGTCGTCGTCAATGGCGCGACCAAGACCGAGACCTTTGCCTATGACGGACTGAGCCGCGTCACCCGCACGATCGATCTCGAGGGCCGCACTACCCTCGTCACGTTCACAGACCCCTTGCAGACGACCGCCGTCACCTTCGCCAATCTCTCGACCGAGGTATCGGTCTACAACCTCGCCGGCCAGCTGATCACCTCGACCCGGTCGGCGGCCGATGTCACAGCCCAGGTGACTGGCTATAAATATGACACGCTCGGGCGCCTGCGCATCGCCGCAGATCCACTCGCGGTCAATGGCACGGTCGGCCACCGGACCTTCTTCTTCTACGACAATGCCGGCCGCAAGGTGGCCACGGTCGACGAAGACGGCACACTCACCGAATATCGCTACAATGCCAATAACAACGTCACGAGCACCACGACCTACGCCACCCGCCTGACCGCCACCCAGCTCGGCACGCTCGCTGATGCGAGCGGCAACCCGACCACGGTCACGCTCGATACGATCCGCCCCGCCGCCGATGCGGCAGCCGACCGCTGGGGATGGACCTTCTACGACGCCTCCCAGCGCCTCATCCGGACGATCGATGCCGTCGGCGCGGTCACCATGTTCACCTATGACGGTACGTCGCAATTGCTCTCGTCGACCGAACTGGCGACGAAGATGGCCGCCGCTGACCTCACCGCGCTCAAGAGCGCAGCCGCGCCAGCGAATATCTTCACCAACCCGAACGCGCTGTCGCAATGGGATGCGTCGTCGTGGGGATCAACCCTGGTTGCCGATGGGACAATCGATGGGGTGACCGCGTATCGAATGGGCGCGCAGGCGGCTGGGCAACTCGCCGGCATGTGGTCCACGACTGCAGCTTCGGTGGCGGCAGGCGATGTATTATCGCTCACAATGCAACTCAAAGCTGGAAGCCGTGACACGGCCAGCATCGCGCTACGCGGCAGCGCGAGCGATTATGGCGCCACTGGCGATACGACCGCCGTGATCGTCGAAGGGCCCGGCGTTTTGTCCCAGATGGCCGGCGGCCTCTGGATCATCTCGGGGCTGAGCAGCACAATTGCCACCAAGGTCAAGATGGTGCGCACAATGCGCCAGACCGAGAACCTCTACACCGTGCTATATGTTGGCCAGTTCCCGAACGCTCCGGCGGCGGCGGGTGAGTCGATCGTGATCGCCAACCCATCCCTCACCCGCCCTGCAGGGGCGCTTCCCGCCCTGCCCGCGCTCGATCCGGCCAACGACCGTGTCGCGCGCCTGTTCTATGGCGCTGACGGCCAGCTGGTCGCCACGCTTGATGCCGAAGGCTTTCTGAGCGAGGTCGTCTATGACAAGTCGGGTCGCAAGACCCGGACCATCGCCTATTCGGGCGCAACCAACGCCGGCCTGCGCGCCACCGGCACGCTTGCCCAGCTCGTCGCCAGCATCACTATCGATAACACCAAGGATATTCGCAACTATTTGGTCTATGACGCGCGGGGCTTTCTCGCCGCGACCATCGATGGCGAAGGCGGCCTCACGCGCTTTCATTACACGCCCGCCGGCTATCTCGATCAGCAGATTCGGGGACAGAAGCTCGATCCCGCGAGTCTAATCACGACGCCGCCGACGCTCGCCACTTTGCCAGTGCCCGGAAGTGCCATTCTGGAAACGACCAGCTGGACGCGCAACGCGTTCGGCCAAGCGCTCACCGAGACGCGCAGCCTGACTGGCGCGACGACCACGACCACGACCTATACATACGATAACATGCGCCAGCTGGTCTCGACCGTCACACAGGCGGGCGGGACCGATCCCAGAACCTATAGCCAGCGCTATGACGGGCTCGGCCGCCTGACCAGCGAACTTTCCGGCATCGGCAATGCCGTCCTCGCCGGGATCACAAGCCCCACCCAGGCACAGATCGACCAGGTTTATATCGATTACGGGACGACCTATAGCTACGACAAAGCGGATCGGCTGATCGCCAAGCGCGAGCCACGCGGCCTCGAAACCGCAGGCGCGAGGACGCTCTATTACTACACCGCCGACGGCAACCTTGCCTATCAGATCGATGCGCTCGGCGACGTGATCGAGTATCGCTACAACAGCTTTGGCCTGCGCAGCGATACGATCCTCTATGCCAACAAGCTTGCCCCGGCGACAATCGCCAGCTGGACCGGCGGTGAGGTCATCTCGGCGGTCAGCACCGCAATCACCGGCCTGGCGTCGGCTGCGCTGGACACTGCGGTCCATCTCGACTTCAACATCGATGGCACGGTCAAGCAATCGACCGATGCGCTCGGCAATATCTCGACCTTCACCTATAACAGTTTCGGCGAACTGGTCGGCAGCACGGTACCGCAGGGCGGCGTCGCGACGATCGCCTCGACCCGCAGCTATGATCGCCGCGGGCTGCTGAAGACCGCAGTGGTGGATTCCGCCGCTGGCGGCAAGGCGATCACCACCAGCTATGGCTATGACGCGTTCGGCCGGGCGGTCCAGCTGACCAACCCGAACAACAAGATCACCAATTCGGTCTATGACCGCGACGGTCGCCTGACGAGCGTCACCGATGCGCTGAACAACACGACAAGCTACGCCTATGACGCGCGCGACAATCTGGTCGCGGTCACCGATGCAGATGGCAAGATCACGCGTTATGTCTATGACAAAGCGGGGCGCAGGATCGCGACGATCGACGCGCTCGGCGGCGTGGTCACCAACAGCTATGACGCCGATGGCCGGCTGGTCGCGACGCGCGAGTATCTGACCTCGGTCAATCCCGCGAGCCTGCCGCTCGAAGTCACCGAGGCAGCACTCGCGCTGCCCGCGACCAATGCCGGCGACCGCGTCACTCGCTATGCCTATGACAAGGACGGCCAGCTTCGTTTCGAGATCGACGGGCTCGGCCATGTCACCGAATATGCCTATAATGCGCAGGGCAAGGTCCTGCGCACGATCGCCTATGACGGCACGATCGGCGCCGACGGGACCGGCGTCTACGCCGCGACCTGGATCGCGGGCCAGGTCGCAGGCCTCGCCACAGCCCCCGGCACCCGCATCTCGCGTATGGTCTATGATGCCGTCGGCCGCCTGACATACAGCATCGACGCGATCGGCCAGGTCACGGTCGCGACCTATGATGCCAAGGGCCAGCTGACCAAGCAGGTACAGATCGCCGCACTCTACACGACAACCGGCGACCCGCTGCTCGGGGCGATGAACAGCTGGCTGACATCGAACGCCAACGCCACCAACGACCGCACGAGCCGCTCGCTCTACGACCGCAAGGGCCAGCTCGCCTATAGCGTCGATGCGCTTGGCTATGTCACTGGCTATAAATATGACAAGCTCGGCAACGTCCTGAGCCAGTCGCGCTTCGAGAGCGCCTACACCGTCACCGACACCTCGACCGTTGCGGCCATCGATACGCTGATCGGCACGCCTGCGACCGCGCACGTTACCCAGTTCACTTACGACAGCGCCGGTCGACTCGAGACGACAACCGACCCCGAAGGCTTCGTCACCAAGCTGGTGCTTGATCAGATCGGCCAGATCGTATCGTCGACCGACGCGTTCGGCACCAGCGACGCCACCATCACCGCTTATGAATATGATGCGGTCGGCAATGTCATCAAGGAAACGCGCGGCTCGGGCACGACCGAAGCCGTCATCACGACGTTTGCCTACGACAAACTCTACCGTCTGACCGACCGCACCGTCGCCGCGACCACCGCAGATGCCGCCACGACCAAATGGGAATATGACGCGCTCGGGCGCATGACCAAGGAAATCCGCGCCTTCGGTGTCACCGAGCGTGCCGATACCCTGTTCGTTTATAACAGTTTCGGCGATGTGGTGAAGGTCACCGATCCGCGCGGCAACTCGACCTATCGCTGGTACGACAATCTCGGTCGCGTCACGCACGCGCGCGGTGCGGAAGATCAGCTGACCCAGACCAGCTATTCGAACCTCGGCGACATCTCGTCCATCACCGTGCGGTTCAACCTCGTAACCGGAACGGCCGACCTCACAACACCCCCCTCGGTCGTTGCCAATGGCAAGGACGCCACGACCGGATTTGCTTATGACAAGCTCGGCCGGTTGAGCAGCCAGACCGACGCCGAGGGGTATCCGACCAGCTACAGCTATACGCGCGGTGGCCAGACCGCGACGGTCTCGCGGGCGTCCGCAACGACCACGCTTGCCTATGACAAGCTCGATCGGCTCACTAAGTCGACCGACGCAGTCGGATTCTACGAATCCTACGTTTATGATGCGTTCGGCAATCGCACATCGGTCACCGCGAAGTCGTCGACCACGGTCATTGGTGCGGGCGCCACCACCACATACACCTATGACAAGCGCGGCCTGTTGCTAAGCGAAACCTTGCCGATCAGCTCGGTCAGGAGCGACGGCACCGTCCAAGCGTCGAGCGTCGTCAACAAGTTCGAATATGACGCCCGCGGCAACATGAAGAAGCGGATCGAGGCGTTCGGCCTGACCGAGCAGCGCACGACTCTCTACACCTATGACAGCGTCGGCCGGCTGAGCACGACGGTCGGAGATGCGGTGCCGGTCGGAGCAGCGGGCACCAGCACCGTGCCGACGGAATTCTATTACTACGATCGGCGCGGCAATCTGATCGAAAGCCGCGATGCCGCCGGCGCGCGGACGCTGTTCCGCTACGACGATCTCGACCGCAAGACGGGCGCGATCAATGCGCTCGGTACGCTGTCGACCTTCACCTATGACCTGAACGGCAATGTCATAGCGAGCCGGGTGTTCGGTACCACGGTCACGCTGCCCGCGACCCCCACTTCCGCCTGGCCAGCCGATCCCGCGGGCGAAGTACGCCTCACGACCTATGAATATGACCGGGCAGACCGGCTGACCGCAAACCAGGTGACCGGCGTCCGAAGCGGTTATTGGAACGGATCGACCTACGTCACGTCAACCACCGACCCGTTGCGCACGACCTATACCTATGACGCGAACGGCAATGTCGTGAAAACGACCGATGCCAACGGCAATCTGGCCTACAGCTATTACGACAAGCTCGGCCGCAGAACCGCCTCGGTCGATCAGCAAGGCTATCTGACGACCTGGACGCTCGATGCCGAGGGCAACGCCCTTACCGAGCGGCGCTACGCCACCGCCGCCACCGGCGTCGTAATCGGTACGCCGCCTACGGTAGCGAACAACGCGGCGGACCGCGAAACCATCTTCACTTACGACCTGAACGGCCGGCGCCTGACCGAGAAGCGTACCGGCGTACTGAGCTACAAGATCGACCCTTCAAACGGTGTGTTGTCGACCGATGTTACCGATGCGATCATCCGTTATGACTATAACGGCCTCGGACAGGTCACCAAAAAGACCGAGGCCACGCTTGATGCGCTGACCTACAGCTATGATACGGCCGGTCGGCTGATCAGCGAAGCGCGCACGCCCTATCTCGACAACAGCGCCACCCCGGTCAGCGTCACGCCGACCTTGCGTTATTCCTACAACGGTCTGGGCGACCTGACGCGCACGCAGCAGGGCGGCGCGACGATCGACAACAGCAACGATCATATCACGCGCTACAGCTATGGTGCGGGCGGTCGGCTGACGTCGATGACCGACGCCAACAATCAGGTCCGCAGCTATGTCTATGACATTGCCGGCCGCAAGATCGGTGAATCATACGCTCGCGCCAACAGCGCCGGGGTCGCCACCACCGAAGGCATCGCCTATCAGTACGACTTGCTCGGCCGCCTGACGCAGCAGACGATCAATACAATCTCCGGAACGACCTGGAGCGCGGTCGGCGACAAGACCAACATTGCCTATAATGCCTATGGCGAGGTGTCGCAGCGTGGCATCTCCGGCGCGTCTGCCGCCGCGATGTACCAGGAACAATTCGCCTACGACCTGGCCGGCCGCGTCTGGCGTACCAATTCCGGCGACGGCGTCTGGCGCTTTGCCGCCTATGACAAGAATGGCAACCAGTCGCTTTCGATCGAAAGCGAGGGCACCGATCTCTCGGGCAAGACGCTCGATCAGGTGATCGCCATCGCCACCAACAATGGCGCGAACACCGTCGGCGCGGCTTATGTCGACGGCATCAACGTGACGGTCATGCAATATGACGGCCGCAACCAAGCTACAGCAACGATCCTGGCGAGGCGTCAGCTGATCGGCACAGCGACCACCACCGCCACCACGACCGACCTCATCAGCACGCGCGGCTACAACGCGTTCGGCGAGGTGATCTGGGAGCGCGATGCCCGCCAGGCGGCCTATACGACCAGCCAGACACGCACCAACTACACCTACAACACGATGGGCCGGGTCATTTCGATCGTAAGGCCAGAGGTACTGGTCACATCCGTAACAAATACAGAGTCCACCGTGGCGCCGGTCGATGAATATTTCTACGACCTGTCCGGGCGGCTGATCGGCCAGGAAGACGCTAACGACTATCGTACCACGCGGGCGCTATTGGCGGGCACCGGCTATGGCGGCACCGAGGCGCTGGTCGCGAAGGAATGGCACCCGCTTCTCGCGGGCAATGTCAGCAGCGCTTACGACGTGTTCGGCGACCTCAGGAAAGTGACCGACGAGATCGGCCGCGTCACCACGATGGACTATGACAAGCTCGGCCACCTGACCAGCGTGGCGCATTTTGGCGGCCTGACCGACACTTACGTCTATGACGTGCTCGGCCAGCGGGTGAGGCACACCAACAGTTTCCTTAGCCCGTCGGGCAATTACGAATCGACCGACTATGATGCGCAAGGACGGGTGACATCGGTCAGGGCGTTCGGCGGCGATATCACGACGACCAGCTATGCCTGGAATAGCAGCCTGGTCACCGCTGGCCTCGGCACGTTCGGCGGCTGGACCGAAACGACGACCTACGCCAACACGATTTTGGTCGCGACTGAGGTCAGCGACATCTTTGGTCATGTCACGTCAAAGAGCGACATGGGCAGCCACGCAACCGCGTTCAGCTATGATTTGGCGGGCCGACTAACCGAGCGCGCGACCGCTGAGACCCTGCGCTACACCTATCTTAATACAGGGCTGGCCGCGTCGGCCTCGACCGGTGTGATTTACAGCTCGGTCTTCTACGAAAGCGCACATGCCGATTACGGCTATAATGAAAATGGCCAGAAACTGACCGAATATGCTACGTCCGGCGGCCAGGTGTCGCAGGACGCCATCGTCACCTATGACGCGCTCGGTCGCATGAAGACATGGGAAGAACGCAGCAGCACAACCTCAAGCGTCGCGATGCCAGCGGCCGAGATTGAATGGTCATACGACGCGGTCGGCAATGTCCGGCGTGAGCGGGCCGATTTTCACTATCTGAACACCGGTGGCGATACATCAGTCTACCTCGCCGCACAGGAGAAATGGTTCGCTTATGACAGCATGAACCGGGTGGTGATCGCCAATGGTTATGCGTCGGCTGGCGGGATCGTCGGCGGTACCCAGATCAGCTATGACGCGGCAGGACAGCGCATGACCGCGACCGGCACGTTCACCGGCACGGCGAACATCGTCAATCCGAACTATGACGAGAATGAGCTGCCCAAATATGGCAACACGCCGACGATCAGCATCCAGTTCACCGGGAACACGCTGGAGCGGTATTTCTACGACGCATCGGGCAACCTTGAACATGTGAAGATCGCGCGCGGCGGGGTCGTTGACAATGGCGACGGAACGGTGACGACAACCGCTCCGACCGGCACGGGCCAGGAGAAAGCGACGTTCGTCTATGACGGAATGAACCGCCGGACAGCGCAATTCGACTGGCTGGCCGACGGGACGGGCGTGGGGTACGCCAGCGAGGTCACCTATAACGACAAGGGCCAGGTGATCTATGAGATCACCAGCCAGAAACAGGGCGCGGACTATTTCACCAGCTACGTCACCACCAATTACGCCGAAGGGACGTCGAACTATTCGCTTGGGGCGGCGGTTAATATCTCAACCTCCACGCACAAGAATGGCGCGTGGCAGGGAACCTCGACCAGCTATATAAGCTACGCTTGGTATGACGGCGCCGCGCAAAGCATGGTCAATTATCAGGCCAAGGCCGGGGATCCCGTATACCATACCTATTACACATATAACGGCTTCGGCGTGTTCACCTCGGCCAGCGTCAATGACGGCCGGCCGCGTACCATCACGGTCCGGAACGACGCGCTCGGCCAGGCGCTGCGCCGCGACGAGGCGGACTATAACGGCGGCGGTGATCCGCACGAGATCTGGTACCGCTTCAACGGCATGGAGCTCGGCCATGTCACCAACAATGGCAGCGAGGACACCAGCTACCAGACCTCGATCGAACGGCGCATCCGGGCAAGCGCGGGTACCGGCGCGTTCAAGAACGGCGCTGCCTATGGTGAGTTGAACGCGATCTTCGGAGACGGCTATTCGCCGATCACCAGCTACAACCAGGGCTCGGGCGGCGGCAGCTATACGGTGCAGGATGGCGATACGCTGTCGGGCATCGCGGCACAAATCTGGGGCGATGCGAACCTGTGGTACAAGCTCGCCCAGGCCAATGGACTGAGCGCAAGCAGCGCGCTGACCGAAGGCCAGACGCTGTCCATTCCTGCCGGCGTCAACAAATCCGGCAACAGCAGCTCGACGTTCAAGCCATACGACCCAAGCGCGGCCTATGGCGACACCTCCCCCACCACGCCCAAGCCGCAAAAACCCAACAAATGTGGCGTGTTCGGGCAAATCTTGCTCGTCGCGATCGCTGTCGCGGTCAGCGCGATAACCTACGGCGCGCTCACCGGACCTACCACCACGGTGCTAGGAGGGATCGCCGCCGGCGCAGTGGCCGGCGCAGCGGGCAGCATCGCGAGCCAGGCCGTGGGCGTCGCCACGGGCATTCAGAGCAGCTTTAGTTGGAAGGGCGTTGCGATCGGTGCGATCGCAGGAGCGGTCGGTGGAGGAATTGGCGAGTTTGCCAGAGGCGCCGCAGAAGCGGCCAAGGCCGGCGGGGCGCTTTCGGCCGCGGGAAAGATTGGCAACTTCCTGGCTCGCGGCAACTTCCTGAGCGGTGCCGCACGCGGCGTGCTCGGCAGCGTCATCACTCAAGGCATCTCGACACTGACCGGGCTGCAAAGCAAGTTCGACTGGACCGGCGTTGCGGCGGCCGGCATCGGCGGCGGTATTGGTGGCGCTCTTGGTGCCCAGTTCGGTGCAGCCGGTTCTGACTTAGCGCAAATCGGCCAAAGGATTGCGATTAACGCAGCGAGTGGCCTCGCCAACGCGGCCACTCGGAGCCTCGTCGATGGCACTGATTTCGGCGACAACCTCATGGCCGCTCTCCCCGATATTATCGGGCAGACTATTGGTGGATATGTCGGGAGCGAAATTGTCAACTCAATCGCCAAGAGCGCGAGTCTGACCATAGCGGCGGAACAGGCAGCGGCACGTAATGATACGGTCGAAGGATTAAAGCCTGGCACCACTATGGCGGATCCTGTTAAATTTCAGTTGCTTAGAGACTCGATTGAGATAGGGCTGCAGGCACAGCGCGATGCAACGTCTGAGCAACGTCCAGGCGAAACAGATGACGAACTTGCAGATCGGCAATCCGCTGCTCGCGTGCGCGTTCGCGCGAGTCTCGGGCAGGTGGTCAACGTAAATGGTAACCTTTCGCCTGATCAGATCGACGCGGCGCTTGAGCCATATGTTAAGCAAGGGTTGATAGTTGGTTCTGAAAACGATGATATTGTTGTTCGCGCCAGCGCCCAATCATCTAATCTCCCTACTGTGGGCCTTTTCAGTAAAGATGATCTGTTTAACCCAATATTGATAGATGCAGCATCTCGCATAGGTGATGTGGCAATCGATATTGGAAAACGCGTAAACGATAGCCCGTTCTTAAAATACTCTTTGATCGGTTTAGGCTATGCCTTTGACATTGCTACTGTAGTAATTGGCGGACCGATATTGGGGCCAGCGAAATTATTGCTCGGAAAGATTGTTGGAGAAGCAACTGACAAGGCCATAGGCGGGTTTGCCAACTCCATTGAAGATGCCGGATATAGTCGCGGCACTGCTGTCTCCGCGGCCATAGGTGGCGCAGCTTTGGTGACCGCCGCCTTTAATGCTAAACATATCGCAAGTTTTGTGGCAAGTTTACCTTCTCGCGTTGCCTCAATCGGACGGAAAATCTCAAATCTAACGCGGTCCCTTGTTACAGATCGAAAGGGGATTGCCCCGAGGTGGACGCCACATCCAGGGTTTCAGATGCCTGCAACTGACAAAGGGCAATTTCGCGGAGATATCGGCAACTCAGCCTTCGCGCTCTCGGATAATGCTGCCGCGAATATGGGCCTGCCGCGCGGTTCTACCATACCTTGGAAGGAGGGAGTACCTGACTTCGGCGCGCACGTCGTGCCGGGTCCTGGAGGTCTTCCCGGAAAGTTCGAAGTTCCCGGCCTAACGGGCGATCACGGTGCCGACCGGACTTTAATGCTACAGCAAATGTCGAGAGAAACGGGTTTATCTCAGCGAGCGATTCAGCGCTGGCTTTCCACAGAAAACGTGGCACTTCATCATGCGGGCGGTGACGCCGTTCAAATTGTGCCAGAAGCAGTCCATGGACTTCATCACTCAGGTGGGGCTCAGCAGTTGCGCGGAGGAAATTAGAATGCCTGATCCCAGATTCGAGTCGGGTTCGCAGTTTTCTGAATCAGAGATCAGCGAGATTGAAAGGGTTTTGGGCCGAAATTTGCCCAACGACTATTGCGAGTTCGTAAAAGAGTACGGCGGAGCTTTCGTTGGTGGACTGGTTGACGGATCTCAAGATTTGCC
Source organism: Sphingomonas sp. So64.6b (assembly GCF_014171475.1). Lineage (NCBI taxonomy): Bacteria > Pseudomonadati > Pseudomonadota > Alphaproteobacteria > Sphingomonadales > Sphingomonadaceae > Sphingomonas > Sphingomonas sp. So64.6b. The sequence continues at coordinate 429,728 of NZ_CP048817.1, read as the reverse complement.
GATTTTAAAATTCTTTTCTGCGGGCCATGATGGAGGCATCCTCGACGAATTAGATAAATACAACGACCTAAAAAAAGAAAACATTCTCCCATTCGCTCGTGATGAATTAGGAAATATCTACGTTCTTAATGGTCAAAACTCAGTATACTATATTAACTATTACGGCGGAAAGACAACTTCTCAAAAGGTAGCAATTAACTTTAAGAATTTTGTCTCGCGCATCGTGGTAATTGAGGAATGAATCTATCGAATTAGCGACACGTGCAACAAGCCTTCTGTGGACGCCCCCACGGAAGCAAGCGGTAAAATCAAGTATTGACGCGTTGACGGATGCTGCCTTCTGTCCGGCCTGTTGATGGCTGCTGGCCCGTATGGGAGTGCGCGGACGGATCCAGATCTTAAACGCGTGCTCAAAGGCCCAGGGGGTTAGTTCCTGGTTTTCCGGACCCGTTTCACCGACTGTTGTGCCATACTCTCCTTCGATCGCTTGCCGTCCTCGACGGCCTCTGGCGGGTTGAACGGTCAGACCGCCCTGCCGCCGGAGCTCTGTAATCCTCCTCTTTGGTGAGCACCGCCCAGACGATGCGCGCCGTCTTGTTCGCCTGCGCCACCGTCACCAGCATGCGCGGCTTGCGCGCCAGCATACCAGCCAGCCACGCCCGTTCGGGTGCACCAGGCCGGCTGACATGTTGCACAACAGAGCTCCTACCGATGATCAGCAGACGCCTGATCGTGCCCTCTCCCATCTTCGATATCTTGCCCAACCGCTGCTTGCCGCCTGTCGACTTCTGCACAATTCGAATTACGGTGACACGTGCAATAACCCCTTTACTCGGTGTTGTGCGCCGCTAGCCTGACCCGATGGCCAGACTCGCGCGCATCGTCCTTCCGGGTATCCCGCATCACGTGACGCAGCGCGGTAACCGGCGCGAGCGGGTGTTCTTCGAGGATGGCGATTATGCGCTGTACCTGGATCTGCTCGCCGAGGCGGCGGAGCGGTCGCGGGTGTCGATCTGGGGTTATTGCCTGATGCCCAACCATGTCCACATCATCGCCGTGCCGAGTGACGAGGACGGGCTGCGGCGGACCTTCCGCTACGTCCATCGCCATTACACCGGCTATATCAACGCACGCCTGCGCGTGACCGGGCATTTGTGGCAGGGGCGCTTCAGTTCGGTCGCGATGGACGAAGCGCATCTGGTCAGCGCGCTGCGTTATGTGACGCTCAATCCGGTCAGGGCAAAGCTGACCGAGCGGGCGGAGGATTGGCGCTGGTCAAGCGCCGGGGCGCATATCGCGGGGGAAAGCGATCACTTCGTCGATGTCGCGCCTGCGCTCGATCGCGTTGGTGACTTTACGACGTTCCTGGGTGCGGCGTTCGACGATGCAATGGGCTATGCCGCGCTGCGCAAGGCCGAGAGTATCGGGCGTCCGGTCGGTTCGAAGGAATGGCTGGCGGATATGGAGGAGCGCAGCGGCCTCACCCTCGCGCCGCGCAAGCGCGGGCCGGTGCCGAAGGGGAATTAAGGGGTTATCGTATGCCACCGTAACGCGATCGCTGGATTGGGCCGCGCTCGACCGCTTCTAGAGTGCCTTGCCGATAAGCAGGCCAGCGGGGTCTCGCGCGTTAAACCAAACCCAGTCGCGCAAACCCTGTCCGCCGATTCGGGCCGCGGCGGTCCGGCTGCCGTTGTCGTGTATCTCGGCCAAGGCCAAAAGCCGACGGGCTTGATCACGTTCCTGGATCCGCGCGCCAACCGCCTCAACGGCGCTCCGTCAAAATCCTCCCACAAGCAGATCACTGATATCGTGGGCCAGCACTTTGGGTTTCCGGACCGGCGCGGAGGCGCCGATCCGAAGAGAACAAGCCAGTGGGTTCGTTGTTTTACTGGCAGCCGATCAGACCGGCCCTGAGAGATAATCGGTACGCCCCTGGATCGCGGGCGTGGGATGCATCCAGCTGAGCGTCGGCGAGGATCCGCCACCACCGACATTGGGGGCCTCCGCTGTCTCGACATAGATTTCACCAGTGGCACCAACAACGTACAAGCGCGTCTGCAGGTTGGACGTCGCAACATTGTGGGCGCCATGCCAGTAGAAGCTACTGCCAGATGCCGGGCGCATCGTGACCGGCAGAACACCAGCCAAAGTACCACCCAAATTGGTACCGTGGATCAGCGCGCCCGTCGTATGCAGTCGATCGTCCTCATCCTTCCAGATCGAGAAATCCGCCGTCGCATCCCAGCCATGTTGCAAGCCGAGAACCGTTTTTATCTTGCGCGCCGCATAACCATAGGTGCCCTTGCCTCCGTCCGACACCAACAGCAACTTCTTGGGATCGAGGGTATTGCTCTGCGTTCGCGACGACAGACCGGCGCGCGCCAGCCCGTACATCCTGTTGCGATTGCCAATCACGGTATATTGGCAGGTCGGGCTGAAGATACGGACGTCAAAGGATGTCGTGCCCAATGACGCGAAGACATTCTCGTCGATCAGAATGTCACGCGTGTAGCCAACCAGCGAGATCGCCGATTCCTGATTGGTCCCGGAACCGAAATTATTGCCCAGAATCCGAATATCACGGACCAGTTCGTCACCACCATAGGCAATGATGTGAGATCCAGCGGCATTCCCTGGCGAGATCAGAAAGCCGTTAATATTCGTGTCACGGACCTCGATCCCCTGTTCGAACTGGTTGTTCTCGATATCGACCTGCTGCGCGGCTTTGAGGTAGACCCCACCGTCGCGCGACGTGATGCCGTTCTTGCAGATCTGCGTCTTGTAAGCCCCGTTGACCAGCTCGACGATCACGCCACAGCGCTTGCCGAAAATCAGATTGCCTTCGATGATCGTGCCATCTGCGCCTTTCAGATGCACACCGCCTTCCGCGATCTGGTTGTTATAGATGCGGTTAAAATGGGTTCCCACATATTCCATCATGATCGCGCGCCCCGTCGCATTTGCGCCCGCCGCGATCGAGCAATCCCGGATCACCCATCCCAGCGCGCCATTGCCACTCGCATTGCCGATATAGATCGCATGCCGTCCGCCAGAATTGAAATTGAGCGTCAGTTGCTCGATAATGACGTTACGAATCTCGAGCGGCACAGAGAAACGAAGCAAATCGTCATTCACATGCACGCCGGCGAAAACGCCTACGATCCTCGACTGCTCGCCTCGCAGGGAGAGCTGGCGCGTGATGTTAAGCTGCTGGGTGACCCTGTATTGCGCGATTCCGGACGAGCCGGAAGCGTTCGCCGGAAAGCAAACCGTTGATCCCAGCGGCGCATTATCCAGGCAGGCCTGGATCGCCGCTGTATCATCGGTAGTATAATCGCCGACTGCTCCCCAATCCCGCACGCTGACTTCGCACTCCGACACCTTGACGTCCATATCGCGCACGATGCTTGTGCCTGGGCGCTGGTAGATGGTCATTCCAAAATTCCTCGACTCAGCTGGATTGCTGAGAACAAATACAGAACAATCCAAATCCTACATTGCAAGATTCGCGGCGCGGTATCGATTCAACGGATTCGCCGCGCCCCGGCTTGGGGCACAAACAATGCGACTTCGCTCAGAAGACGCGGTTGGCAATGTCCGGCGTGAGCGGGCCGATTTTGACTATCTCAACACGGGTGGCGATACGTCGATCTACCTCGCGGCACAGGAGAAATGGTTTGCTTATGACAGCATGAACCGGGTGGTGATCGCCAATGGTTACGCGTCGAGTGGCGGGATCGTTGGCGATACCCAGGTCCGCTATGACGCAGCGGGGCAGCGCAAGACTGCAACCGGGTCGTTTACGGGCACGACGACCATCGCCAATCCGAATTAACTCCGCTACTGTTTTGGTGCCGACAGGACGAAAGCGATTGAATACCCTGCGGAAACCTTGCTTCCCTGTTGCAGATATGCCGCGCTGGGGCACGGCCAGGTTACCCCTCTCTAACCTTACCGCGGCGCGTTGCAATCTGGGCATCGCCCAGACCTTATCAATGCGCTACGGCCCTGCGAGTGCACTCCGCCTCGACCGGCTGGGTTGCCGACCCGCTCTGCCAGTCGATCCAGGAGCCAAGGCTGCGAGGCCGCAAAAGCATCACAGCGGGCGGTCGATTTCATGTCGCGACGATCGCAGAAACCAATCTCGACTATCTTCCTAATGCTTATGCGACAAGCGCTCAGAATTTCGAGCCAAAACAGATATATTCGACCGCAAAGCGTTTGACGCGCTTGCTTCGGCGCGCATATGGACAATCGACTGCGGTGCATCGTGTTGCGTAGGATGAAACCAAAATGAATCTTTCCGCTGCCGTTTTGGACCGGCTGGTCGCATGTCGCATTTTAGAATCTGCTTGGGACGGAGAAGCCGTCGCTGCGACCTGCTGTTTTTGTGCTGTAATTTAACGCCAGCGTTCGCTCCCGTTGCCATATTAATTATTCGCTGGTCGAAAATAAGCCGATGCTGAAACGCGAATTTGCGCTTGATGTAAGCCGCTTGGTCTGGCGAAGCTGGTCGCACAGACTTGCGACCGGTATCGACCGAGTGTGTTATGCGTATCTCGAGAATTTTAGAGAACGATCTCAGGCGGTTGTCCAGTATCGCGGGATTCCCCGCGTCCTTTCGGTCAGGCATTCCGAGCAACTGTTCGACCTTCTCATCGAAAGCGACGAAGATTTCAGAGGCAGACTTATCCGCTTCGCGCCAATGGCGTTGGCTCGAGCCCAGAGCGTTATGGATTGCCGGGGAGCGTTTTACCTTAACGTTGGCCACACCGACATCGATCTTGGCCGGCTCGTCCGCTGGGTTGAAGCATGCGGGTTGCGTGCGATATATTTCGTCCACGACCTCATTCCGCTAACGCATTCGGAGTTTTGCAATCCGAATTCTGTCGTGCGACATCGCGGACGCGTCATGAATGCCCTTGGCCATGCCTCTGGCATTGTCACCAATTCTGAGGCATCAAGCCTGGAGCTCGAACAGTTCGCGACACGGGAAAGCGTGCGCATGCCACCGGTCATCGGCGCATGGCTTGCGGGTGCGCAATTCGAGAAGCCTTCCGCTATACCGTTAAAGGCTCACCCGCATTTTATCTGCGTCGGAACCATCGAGGCGCGCAAGAACCACTTCCTGCTGCTTCAAGTCTGGCGCAGGCTGGTCGAGCGCCTCGGCGCCGCAGCGCCCAAGCTCATCATCGTCGGCCAGAAAGGTGCCCAGGCAACTCATGTGGAGGGCATGCTTGAGCGGTGCGCGACCATACGGGATCATGTAACAACCTTGTCCCATTGCCCGGATGAGGAACTCGGTCACTGGATGGGGTCGGCGCGTGCGTTGCTTATGCCGTCCTTTGCGGAGGGGTTCGGGCTGCCGCTGGTTGAGGCCCTTCAGGTCGGCACACCGGTCATTGCAAGCGATTTGCCTTCTTTCCGCGAGATCGGAGAAGGCATTCCAAAACTACTCGATCCACTTGACGCGATCTCTTGGGAACAAGCCATCTTGTCATTTCTGGAGAACGGCCCGGATCGCGGCCGGCAACTTCGCCTGCTGCGCGATTATAAGGCGCCTAGCTGGAAGGATCATTTCGACCGAGTAGAGACTTGGCTCGAGGGATTAGCGCGTCAGGATAACCCGGATCATGGTGACGCGGTGGAAGCTGGTCTTTTTGCGGCCGACCGTGACGTCGCTGGGCCGCGAGGGGCCGACCCAATCGCGGTAGACGGGGCGAATCTCTAATGGCCCGGTCTTGGCCGATGTGCGAAAACGAACCGGGATCAAGCTGTCGCGCGCGGGTGCGGCCATGTTGTCACAATATCGTTCGTCCGATCAGAGATCGATAATGGACATAAGGATCGGCCAGCCCGGCTCCGGCACGGATGCCGATATGCTCTCGCGTTTCTTTGCCGAATTTCTGGACGAAAACGCGTTCTCGGAATTCCGTAGAATCGAGCGACTTTTCGAAAACCTGCGCCGTCAGGGATCAACGGTTTCAGGCTATCCGGTCATCCGGCCGAGCGATTGTGCCCGCATCACGACATCGCTCGACGGTTTTTTCACCCAATGCATGCCTCAATTCCGGACGCGCGACCCAAACGTCACGGAGCGTTTCGAGGAGCTGATCGGCGCGTTTCACGAGTTCTGCCGTGCCATTTTTCCGAGTGAAGCGACTGCCGTACTCGTGCTGCACGGCAAGGTCCTGCTGTTCATGGGCAGGACGCAGCAAGTAATTGATCTAGTGTCCCACCTTGTGATGCGGCCCTACGCTGTCGAGAACAGTATGGGGCATTGCACCGATCTGACCGACCTTTTTGCGCAAGCTCATTTACGCCAGGGCACGCTAAACACCGTCCCAGTTTCATTTATCGCTTTCGGCGCTTGGCTGCTGGCGCAGCCAAAGGCGCCATCGGCAATCTCGATCGCGCTTAGAATGGCGCCGTACGTCAACCACGAGCAGCACGGCAGGATCGTTATCTTGCGATCTGCGGTCATCCGCTGGGCGTCAAAGGCATATTTGCGCGCAACACGCGGACATATCGGCGTCGGCCGCAACATGACCGTGTTTGTCATGAAGTGGATTTATGCCGGGCTGATGGCAGCTACCTATTTTTCATTGCGACGATCGGCACGCCACAGCGCTCCATTTTCGCTTCGGATGAACCGGTCCGGAGATGCGCTCGTCACACGCGGCATGGGTGGAATTGGCGATCTTTTGATGATGGTGCCAGGGCTGGAGGCCCTTGCCCGAAAGCAAGGGAAATCAATCGACTTTGCGATTCCCCGGAAATTTTTCCCGGTTTTTGCCCATAATCCCCTCATTCGACTTATCGATATCGACGGCCCTGCCCTAGACATTTCGACCTATCGTCAGTTTGCAAATCTCAGCCTTTGCCCTGCCGGGCGCTATGAAAGCCGGACACGGCCATTCGTCAAGCGAGGCCGGGTGGAGATATTTGCAAGAGCCATGGGTGTGCGGCTTTCTGACTTGCAGACGCAGGGCTGGCATATCAACCAGTTCCTGAGCCCGGATGAGCAAGGCTTTTGCGATGCATTTCTCACCCGAGAGGGCCTTGGAGCGCGCCCGATCATAGGCGTGCAGCCCTTTTCGCGTGACAGTTATAAGGACCATCCGGGCATTGCCGCGATCATCGCTGCCCTGTCGGATCAATATGATATCGTGATTTTTCACCATGTGGCAAACGGGTTACCACAGGGGCCGGGCATCGCGACGACCGCCGGTGTTGCGCTGGCAAATTCGCTCGCATTGGTTTCGCGGGTCAAGGTGATGGTCTGCGTCGACAGCGCGTTCCTGCACGCCGCCGCAGCACACGACATTCCGACGATCGCCCTTTTCGGTCCGACCGATGCCCGGACCTTCACTCGACATCACCCCAAGGTGACAATCCTGTGGAAGCCCCAAAGCTTTGGATGCGTGCCGTGTTGGCGCAACGAAGACATGCCTTGCCAGGTTACAGGCCAGCGGTCCCTCAGCCCCTGCCTTGCCGCAATCACTACCGCCGAGGTCGTCGATGCGGTAAAAGCCGCGATCGGAACGAACCGGTGACTGTCCCCGAAGATCGATCGGCGCCTTGGACCAGGATCGCGACACGTCCCGCTCCAAACGCACGCGCGTTATTCCTCGATCGCGACGGAACTATGATCGAGAATATTCCCTATCTTTCCGATCCGGGCGCGGTCTCCCTTATCGATGGTGCCGTCGAGACAATACGCGCATTTCGCGCGGCCGGCTTCGCGATCGTCGTCGTAACCAATCAGTCCGGCGTGGCGCGCGGGCTGATCAGCGCTGAACAGTATCTAGCAGTCGAGGCTCGGATCATCGAGCAACTTGGCCCGGGGCTTGTCGACGCCAGCTATGCCTGTCCGTTTCATCCCGAGGGTCAAGGAGACTTTGGCGACTATTGCTCGTGGCGCAAACCAAAAGGCGGCATGCTCATGTCTGCGGCAAAGGAGTTGCAGCTCGACCTGCCAGGCTCGGTAATGGTCGGTGACAGCCTGAGTGATGTGATGGCCGGCGCAGAGGCTGGCGCTGGCTTCGCTGTCCATGTCTTGACCGGACACGGTGCTGGCGAACGCAATGCCGTCGAGGAATGGGCGACTTCTCGCAATCAGATTGAACCGTGGCCGCAGTTTCGTTTCGTCGGGAGCATTGCCGACATCGGCCCTGCTGAGTTTGCGCGATGACGCGACGCAAGTTTGCGCCGCGCCGCTCGATTATGAAGCGAGCACTGTCTCACGCACTATCGGGCGAACCGACAACGCTTTTCAGTGTCGCTCCGGTCCAAAATAGAAGTGAATGAGCAGATGTACGCTGATAACCTGCACCGCGTCGAATCCGACATGCGCTTTGAACCACGTACTTGGCTTGGCGTCCTAGACTATGACCGTTTGCTACACGCAGCCGCTCCCTCGACGCATGTCCCGGTCGTGGAGCGCTTCGACTGGAGCGGCCGCCCGATCGAGCCCGGCTTCAGACGCATCCGCGTTATGGCCCGGCAGACCTACGTGCTCAGTCACGCCGCGATCGGGGGCAATTCTGCCGCCGCCGCAGGTGCTCCGCGCGCCGCCCGCGCCCTCATCGAAAGGGGCGTGGACAACGGGCAGTTTCATTGCCTCATCGCTCCCGACGGGACTGTGCTTGATCCCACAGCGGATCTGTATGACATCGCCTTCGGGCTCTTTGCGATAGCATGGTGGTACCGGCTTTCGGGGGATGAGGACGCGCTGTTGCTGGCGGAGCACTCGGTCGCAAATGTCAGGAAAAAGCTGGCAAGCCCATCGGGGAGGGGTTTTGTCGCGCGCGCGCACGATACCGGGCCGCACCAGCAAAACCCGCATATGCACCTCTTCGAGGCGGCGATTTTCCTTGCCGCGTTTTCTGGGCGGCCGGTTTTTCAAGATCTGGCCGACGAGCTTTTTGAACTTGCCGAAAATGCCATGATCGACTCCGCGACCGGCACGCTAAGCGAGTTTTTTGATGACGACTGGCGACCGCTTGCGCGACGCGGCCTGATCCGGGTCGAGCCCGGACACCATTATGAGTGGGTATGGTTGTTGCACCGTTATGGCGCTCTTATGGATAAGCCGCGCGCCTTCGCCATCGCCGATCGCCTGTTTGATTTTGCCTTGCGCCACGGTCATGACCCGGTGACGGGACTAGTGCTGTCGGCCGTTTGTCCGAGAGGCAATTCCATTGCTTCAGATCTGCGCGTTTGGCCAAACACGGAGTTCCTCAAGGCGCAGATTGCAATGCGGGAGCTTCATGGCAGCGGCCAGGGCTTCAACGATGTCGCAGTCGAGGAAAATCTCGCGCGCATCTCGCGCTATTTCTTGGAAGCTCAGGCGAGCGGCCCCGCTGCCGAACTGGAGACTGGATTTTGGATCGATTCCGTAGAAAGCGGCAGTTACCAGCCAATGTCGGATCATGTACCGGCCTCGACACTCTATCACCTCTTCTTTGCTTTCACCGAGCTGCTGCGGCACCGCCAGGGCCACCCGCATTTCAGTGGGCTCCCATGGTGAGCAGGGATTCGATGTGGTGCGGCTTACAGGCCGGCTGCCGTTGCCCCGTCGAAATCGGCGAGGGCTAAGGTGTCAATCTATCTCCCGGAAAGACTGGCGTTTGCCGGAGCACGTGTGCTTGTCATCGGCGACATCATGCTCGACATGTTTCGATATGGCTCGGTAACCAGGATCTCGCCTGAGGCGCCAGTGCCAGTCATGCATGTGTCGAGCGAGCATGCGATGCTCGGCGGTGCTGGTAACGTACTCGCGAACCTTGCGGCTCTGGAATGCTTCTGTGGGCTTATCGCCGTCGTCGGCGACGATAAATCGGGCCTCCAGTGCCAGCGGATGCTGTCGTCGATCGGCGTGGACCCGACACTGCTCATCGTCGCACCAAGCCGCGTGACAACGCTCAAGACACGCCTTGTCAGCGGCAGCCAGCAGTTGCTGCGCTGCGACGAAGAGGATGCGTCCCCGCTCGGTACTGAGATCGAGACGCAGATCATTGCCCGGTTTGACGCTGCAATAGCGAAGTACAACGCCGTCGCGATTTCGGATTACGCGAAAGGAATGCTCAGCGACCGAGTTCTCCGACATGTAATCGAACACTGCCGCCGGTTGGACATTCCGGTCGTCGTCGATCCCAAGCGACGAGATTTGACGGCCTATGCTGGCGCGACCGCAATCAAGCCGAACCGAAGTGAACTCGCTGCCTTTATCGGGACGCCCTGTTCGAATCTTTCCATCAGCCGCGTCGCTGCGGAGCATGCAATGGCGACGACGGGATCTTCGATCTTGCTGACCCTGTCCGAGGACGGAATGGCCCTGTTTCGACCAGGCATGGAGATGCAGCATTTTCACGCCACAGCGACCGAAGTGTACGATGTGTCAGGTGCTGGCGATACCGCGCTGGCGATATTCTCCGCCGGGATCGCCGCTCGTCTCGCCATGGACGAGGCCGCGATGCTGGCCAACGCGGGCGCTGGCGCGGTCGTGCGCAAGTTGGGCACCGCCACGCTTAGTCGCGCCGAGCTTTCCCGGGCGGTTGCTGCGGTCGACGAACCCAGGATAGGCGCCGTTTGCGGTATTGATGACGCTGCACGGCTGGTCGCACACTGGAAGGACGAGGGCTTGCGGGTCGGTTTCACGAATGGCTGTTTTGATATCGTCCATGCTGGTCACATTGAAATCCTACGCCAAGCGCGGGCCCGGTGTGATCATCTCGTGGTTGGTCTCAACAGCGACAAGTCGGTGGCCCGGCTCAAAGGCCCGAACCGCCCCATCCAGCCCGAGACCTCGCGTGCCCAAGTGCTGGCCGCGATAGATGCCGTCGATCTTGTTGTGATTTTCGACGACGATACTCCCCTTGAACTGATCAAGGCGCTGATGCCGACAGAGTTGATCAAGGGTGCCGATTATACCGAGGACGCGGTAGTGGGCGCGCGCGAGGTCAAGGCGGATGGTGGTCGGGTCCATTTGATCGAACTGGTCCCGGGTCTTTCCACGACGCGAGCAGTTGAGCGCATTCAGCAGGGGTTGGAAATTGCGCGGTAACGCAAACCGTCACGTCTGCCGACTTCGCGCATACAGAATGCATATGGGTAACGATCGATCATGATTCTCATTACAGGTGGCGCAGGCTTTATCGGCGCAAATGTCGTTGCAGCCCTGCAGGGGCGCCGACCGATCGCTGTGGCCGACAGGTTCGGGACGGATGACAAATGGAAAAACCTACGTCACGCGGGCTTGGATATGTTGATCTTTCCCGAGGAGATCGAGAGTTTTCTCGCCGAGAACGGCAATTCTGTGTCAAGCGTGATCCATATGGGCGCGATCAGCGCGACGACTGAGCGCGATGTCGACCTGATCGTTCGCAGCAATATTCGGTTGAGCCGGATGCTCTGGGATTTCTGTGCTCGGCGCGGCGTTCCCTTCATCTATGCCTCCTCGGCCGCAACCTATGGCGACGGCAATCTAGGCTTCGAGGATCGTTCGGACGATGCTTATCTAAGCACATTGCGGCCGCTGAATGCATATGGCTGGAGCAAACTTGCGTTCGATCACATGGTGTCTGATATCGTGCACCGAGGCGAGCCCGCTCCTCCGCGCTGGGCCGGCCTGAAATTCTTCAACGTCTACGGTCCGCGCGAACAGCATAAGGGGCCGATGCGTTCGGTGATGACCGCCAATTTCGAACAACTGCGCGACGGCGCAAGCCTTAAGCTGTTTCGATCTGATCGCCCCGACTATGCCGATGGCGGGCAAATGCGCGATTTCATCTATGTAGAGGATTGCGTGGCGGTCATCGCATGGATGCTCGATCACGATTTCCCCTCAGACCTCTATAATGTCGGCACCGGGCACGGCGGGACATGGGTTGAGGCCGGAGAAGCGATGTTCGCGGCAGTGGGCCGCCAATCAGCGATCGAATTTATCGACATGCCGCCCAGCCTAGTCGGTCGGTACCAGTATTTCACACAGGCGCGGATGGAGAAACTCGCCGCAATTGGTGCGCCGGTCCCGGCGACCAGCCTGCATGACGGCGTGGCGGCTACCTATGCATATCTGGCGGCCGAGAGCGAATGAGGGAAACCCAGGCCAGGCTCGAATTGCTCGATCCCATAAACGACGGTCAACGCCGTTCGCTGATTGACGTGGCGCGTGTTTATCTGACGGCTCATTATGGCCGCGCACTGTTTATCGCCATTTTTGTCGTGCCGACACTGCTTGCCGTGATCTATTATGGGCTGCTCGCGTCGGACCGATACATATCCGAAGCACGCTTCATCGTACGCTCGGCCGACAAGCCCGCAGCCCTAGGGGCTGCCGCCTATCTGCAGGACTTCGGCATCCTGCGCGCCAACGACGATGCTTACGCGATTGCAGACTATATCCATTCTCGGGATGTAATGCGGACGATCGAACGCCAGATCAACCTCAAGACGGTCTATACCGCGTCCAACGCCGACATGTTCAGCCGTTTTGGCGGCCTCTCACGTACCGGGACGCAGGAAGCGTTGTTCCGGTATTTCATTCGTCAGGTCGCCGTCGAAAAGGACTTGGAAAGCGGGATCACGGCAGTGAAGGTCAGCGCCTATCGCCCGGAGGACGCCAAGGCGGTCCTCGACCGAATCGTCGCGCTGAGCGAGGAACGGGTAAATGAGCTCAACAAGCGTGCGCGGCGGGACAGTCTCGCCGACTCCGAGCGCGCTCTGAACGACGCTGCTCAACGGATGGCCACGGCCACTGGCGAGCTCACCCGGTATCGTGACAGAACAGCGACGATTGATCCTCAGGAGACCGCTGGCGCGACGGTCGATCGAAGTTCCACGCTTCAGCAGGAACTCGCGCAACTTCAGGTTACCCTTCAGGCGATGCTTTCGCGCGCCCCGAACAATCCGGCCATTCCCGCGTTGCGCCAGCGCATCGCCGGCATTTCAACCCAGGTAGCGGCTCAGCAGAACCAGTTGACAGGGGATCGGAATTCGCTGTCCGGGAAAGTCGGCGGCTATGAGCAGCTGCTGGTCGAGCGCGAACTGGCCGAAAAGGCCTATGAAGCAGCGCAGAAACAATTCGATGCGGCGCGTTCCGAAGCCGATCGCCAGCAGGTCTTTATCGAGCTTATCGCCCGTCCCAGCCTGTCCGACGAGGCCCAGGAACCGCGCAGGCTGCGTTACATCGCGACGGCAGCCCTGCTGTCGTTTTGGGCCTTCCTCATCTTCTACCTGTTGGTGTCCGGCAGCCGCGAACATCTGAACATGAGTTAGCGCGATGGTGATGACCTCGACCCTCCCACGCCTGCGAAAAAAGACACGGACGATCAACGCTCTGTTGATTCGTGAGCTGATGGCCCGCTTTGGGCATCATAATATCGGGTTTCTCTGGCAGGTCATCGAACCGCTGATGCTTACGCTCGGCGTGATGATTTCCTGGTCTTTCATCTATGGGGAACGCAATCACGGCGTGCGCGTCATTCCGCTCGTTCTGACCGGCTACACGCTCCTGACGGTGTGGCGCCACATGGTCGCCCGCCTCACGCACACCTTCCGCCATGGTTCAGGATTGCTATTCCATCGGCATGTGAGGCCCGCTGACATCCTTGTCGCTCGAGGTTTGTTGGAAAGCATCGGCACCCTGATCTCATTCTTCGTCGCGTATATTCCACTTCAGCTGCTCGATGTGATCAAGCCTGTCGACGATTATCTCTTGCTACTCGGCGCTTGGACGCTGATGTGCTTCTTTTGCTTCGGGGTCGCACTGATTATTACTGCTCTGGCCCATTTTTCTGATGCGTTCGATCGCGTGATTCAGCCGATCATGTATCTTATCCTGCCGCTCACCGGCGTGTTCTACATGGTCTATTGGCTCCCGGCAGCACTTCGGCCGATCGTTCTCTGGTCACCGCTCGTGCACCTGAGCGAGATGTTCAGGGCGGGCTATTTCGGCACTGATGTGCCCACGACCTGGAACGTGGACTATATCTTGATCTGGGTGATCGCGGTCAACGCGATAGGCTGGGTGCTGGTCCTGAAGGCCCAGCGCCATATCGAGTTAGAGTGATGCTACAATGCAGTTCGGAGGAACAGGCGTGACCGTGGACACGCTGGACATTAACACGCGCCGCAGACAGCTGGTCCTTCTGGAGGAGGCCGCTGATGGCGTTGACGTGCCTGAGAAAAGCAAGCGCAGCCGCGACCTTTTTCTCCTCGGCGCGTTGCTGCTCGTTACCTTCGGCGCTGTGCTGTACAATTTCGTGATCGCAACGCCCCGCTACAGTTCCGAGTTTAGCTATGTAGTCCGCTCACTCGATAGCCCGAAGGAGCGCTTCAGCATTTTGAATGTCGCGGCGACCGGCGGCGGCGCCGATAACAGCGAAGCGATCGTCTCGTTCATCCGCTCGCGCGATATGCTGGCCAAGCTTAACCGCGACGGCCTGGTGACGCGCATGTTCGGGGCGACCGACGTCGATATGTTCTCGGCGTTTCCCTCGCCTGTCACCGGACATAGCCAGGAAGATTTGTACCGGCATTTCCAAAAATATCTGCGCCCCAGTTTTGATCAGCAGAGCAACATTACCCATGTCGAAATTCAGGCATTTTCTCCGACGGACGCACAGACGATTGCACTTCGCGTGATGCGCGCTTCCGAGCAGATGGTGAACGGACTCAACCAGCGAGCACGAGGAAGCCTGGTTGATTCTGCCGCTCAGGATGTCGATGTCGCCACCAAGTCTTTGGCGAAAACGTTGGATCAACTCAACGGAACACGGAATGATCTGCGAGTTCTCGAGCCTCAGCTCGAGACAAGCGCATCGATCAGGAATTCGTCGAGCATCGCCGGGGCCCTTGCCCAGGCCAATGTGGAACTGGCTCAGACGTTACGCGTCGCGCCCGGCAGCCCCGTCATAGGACAGTTGCGCGCGCGGCGCAGCGCGATCGAAGCAGAGTTGAACCGCCAGAATTCCGCGGCAGCCGGCTCGCCCGGCTCACTTGCAAATCGGATTCGCCCGTATGAAGCATTGAAGGCGCAGCGTGAGGTTGCGGAAAAACACCTGCTGGCAGCGAGCCTTTCGCTGGCAAGCGCTCGTGCCAACGCAAGCCGCACCGAACTTTATGTCGAGCGAATCTCGCAACCGAACTTACCCGACGAGCCGCTTTATCCGCGTGCTTGGCGCAACTTGCTAATAACCATAGCACTGGCCATCGCGGTACTCTGGATTGTACGCTCGCTTTCCGAATTGGTTCTGGACGACCAATGAAAAGTCTTCCACGCCTCGTAATCCCGGGCGAAGAGCCATCGGAGGTGCCTGTCCGGGGCGGCGGGGCCATTGTCGCAAGCGCGATCAACAAGGTCTACGAAACCCCAACTGGTCCAAAAAAAGTGCTTACCGATATCAACTTCACTGTCGCCAGAGGCCAAAAGCTTGCCGTGCTCGGCCGAAACGGTGCAGGCAAGTCAACACTCGTCAAGCTCATAGGTGGTGTCGAAAGACCTACGACGGGCGTGATACGTCGAGGCATGTCGATGTCGTGGCCACTTGCATTCGGCGGCGGATTTGAGGCGGGCATGACCGGGCTCGATAATATCCGCTTTATCGCGCGTATCTACAACAGTCCTATCGCCGAGACGATCGAGCGGGTTGACGACTTCGCCGAGCTAGGAGCAAATCTTTTGCTCCCGGTGAAATATTATTCCTCAGGCATGCGCGCGCGCCTCGCCTTTGCGTTGACGCTCGCCATCGACTTCGATTGTTTCCTGATCGACGAAGTCATCGCCGTGGGCGATCAGCGCTTCCATCAAAAATGTCACGACGCGCTATTTCGGGATCGCCGCGAAGCCGCCATGATCCTGGTGAGCCACGACACGGGTATCATTCGCGAGTATTGCAGCTCGGCGTTGATATTGAAGAACGGATATGGTCGGGAATTCTCCGATCTGGACTTGGCGATCAGCATCTATGCGACGCTCTAACCGTAAACATCATTGTGACACGGCCAGCCGCCTGAACCGTGTTGCGCAGGACATTGAAGGAATACGAGAGACGATGGCGCAAAGATTCAGTAATCGCACCCCGCTAATAGCTGCGGCCTGTGCGGCCTTTGCTGTGATGGGCGGATGCGCCACGCTCCCGCAAGCGGGGCCGATCGGAAAGACCGTGATGGGTGACGCCGAGCGTGGGGCCTTTGAGCTTGTCGAAGTAAGCGCGCCGACAGCACTTCCTAAGCCCCCCATGTTACCTGACTATCAGCTCCTGCCGCCCGGGTTTAGTTCGCGGCTGAACGCCATCGCGCCCGGAGACGTGATCAGCATCGTCTATTATGAAGTAGGGGTAAGGCTTTTTTCCGGTGGAGCAGGTTCGCCCGGCGGCGGATTCGACCCTGCCGCCAAGGAACAGAAAATAGGACCGATTGAAGTGGATCAAGCCGGCCTCATTCGCCTTCCCTATACCGGTACGGTCAGGGCCGCAGGTCGGACGCCGACCGAGCTAGCGCGCGATATCGAGGCGGCCCTTCGCGGAAAATCCGAAGATCCGCAGGTCGTCGTTAGCCTTGAGGCCGCCAACGGCAGTTCTGTGATCGTGGGTGGGGAGGTCGTCAGCCCCGGCCGGGTTCGCCTGTCCGGGGGCCACGAAAAATTGCTCGACGTCATTACGCTTGCTGGCGGACATCGCGGCTCCACGGCTGACATTCTCTTTCGCGTTAATCGCCGCGACGTGATCAGCGAAGGCCCTTTGGACGGCTTGAGTTATTCAAATATCGGCGGCATGCCGATGGAACCCGGCGACCGCGTCGAACTGCTTCGCCAAGTGCGCAGCTATTCAGTCTTGGGAAGCCCTAATAAGGTCAATCAATACGACCTCCCGTTGCGACGTTTTTCGCTCGTCGAAGCACTAGCAATGGCAGGTGGTCCAAGCGAGAATCTCGCTGATCCCGCGGCGGTCTTCGTCTTTCGGTTCGAGCAGGACGGTGAAAAGGGAGGCGAACGGCCCGTCGTTTATCATTTCAACATGCTTAAGCCCGCCTCATATTTCCTAGGTCAGCAATTCTACATGTCGAACAAGGACGTGATCTATATCGCCGGAGCGCAGGCCAACCAGCCGGGCAAGCTCTTGCAGATGATCGGACAGATTTTCACGCCGATCGTAATCGCCCGTCAGGTTGCGAATTGACCTTAAGTATAATAGATGGCTTTATGGAAACTCATGGATTATATTGCTAGAAATCATAGCTTAATCAATAAATGATACTATCAAAGATTATTTCGAAATACTCAGCGCTTAATAATCATTATAAGAAGAAGAAGAGACATGGTTGCCAATTTATCCTTGCCGCCGCAACGTAGTGACATGAAGTGTAAGTTGTGTGGATCTCACGCAAACTTGGTATTTGGATTGCCATATAATAAAAAAGCTAGCCACCCCATTCCCGATGAGCCGGATGATAGCTGGTATTATCAATGTGATAATTGCAATTTTCTATTTTCAGACGTGATTGACTATCGTGATAGCCACGCCGAGATTTACGATGAAACCTATTGGGAGAATCAGGACCCTGATTGGTATGGGCGCGTTACGGAAACCTTCCGGCTTGTCGCTCTCGCCAACGAAATGCTGAACATCCGCCTAGATCGGGCGGAGATCCTCGATTTCGGCTGCGGCATCGGCGGCTTCATTGATATGGGCCGCCGGTCCCTGAATCTAAATGTATGGGGTACGGACATCATACCGCCGAAGGTCGGCAAAGACTATTTTCTTGCGGACCTGGGAGATCACAAATTTGATATCATCACCTCCTGCGAGGTTATCGAGCATCTTCCAGATCCACGGAAAATATTTGACCTCATAAAATCCCATTTAAAGCCCCGCGGTGTCTTCGCGTTTCAGACCGCACAATGGGATCCGGAATCGCTCGGCCGCGATTGGTGGTATCTAGGCCCACATAACGGACATATCTCACTGTACAGCAGGGAGGGTCTGTCGCATGTCTTCGAGGACATGGGTGGCAAACAACGAAGGCTCTGGAATGACTACCCTGGCGTACAGGCTTGGCTGTTTGAGAGCAGGGAATGACGGCCGTATCGCCATGATAATGAAAGCGAACGGAATTCGGCGAGCACTCCGTAGATGCGTGGAACACCACGCATCTACGGCCATCTATTCCGGCCATCGGAATTATCGAGCCGAAAAGGGACCTGTGTTCAATGCGCGATTCAGTTTTGTATTAGGATAGGTGAGATGATCTGACCAGTACCGCGAAATCGCTGGCTGCCGCTCTTGACCCGAATAAAGGTAGCTAAGCATCCTCGCACCATCTCGCTTGCAAGCGGGCAGTTGGCGACAGACCAACTTTCAATCAGGCGCATTTCTCTAAGGCAAGGGAAAGCAGCGAAAATTCTCCTGCGATCGCGCCTCGACGCAGATGAGTGCGAAATTCGAATGGATAGAAAGAATCTTCTATTGCAAATTCACATGACGCTGCAAATTTGCCAGATTTCTTAATATCGAAAGTCTCCTCAAGTTTTATCTCTTCGTCGGCAGTGATATCGAAGCCGATCGAATTGGTCGACTTATTGTCGGACGCGGCAAAGGTGAACTTTGCTCTCCAGCGACCGCTAGGGAGATGGAGGTAGGGCCCGAAGCTCAAGCATCGTGCCGGACCGAGAAGGCTGATCGGATCGGTTGCGGACAAATATGGTGGCACTGCTTCGAGCATCAAACCCATGGGCACACTCCATATCGGAACGCGCCGTTCTGGATGGAAGCCGTAGAATTGATCAAGCCTGCTCAGGAGGTCAGCCGCATCTTCGTATCTGACATCTCGATCATGATCGAAATGCGCGTCCAAGGCCTCGCGCAGTGGCCGCTCGAAATGACGCTCCTCTACCATCGACCGACAAAGCGCTGAATCGACGCCACATTCGGCCGCTATGCGGTGCGCGAGAGCGGCAGCAGGTTCCTTCGCCCCAATGGTCAGGAGCAAGCTGCGTGGGACCTCAAGGAGCGCGTTCAAGCCGATCTGCGCGCGCGCCATTGTTCGAACCGTATCAAGCATCTTCGTGTTGCGCGCCGACACGAAATCTCGGGTCGCTTCGGAAAATGCCTGATCAATCAGCAGCAGCGGAAACTCTGATTGCCGAACCGCATCCACGACGGCGGCGTCCGGAATTTCGGCGAGAAAGACAACAGGGTGTTCGACCTCGGCGATTTTCTTGAGCGTCGCATCTCCGAGATCATTGAGAACGAGCACTTCGCAGCTTCCATGCTTCCGAGACAGCAGGTCGCGACACAACTCGGCTGCGAAATATGTCCCGGAGCACGGCAAGCCGCCCACCAATGCGAAGTGATTATTTCTCGGCGGAATCGGCGAGATAGCTGTGACCGTTTCCATCAGGGGCGAGATAGTGGAATGGCCCTATCCGTCAAGACGCCGACTTCTGCTTGCGATGTCCATTCTAAGACACACGGATGGGACGCGCCTGCCAAAAACGGCGCCAGCATCGCTCCAAACCGGTCCGCCGGCTCTCGCCATCGCCGTGAGCCCATCAACCCACACTCATAAACGGGAAGCAATGCTGATTCCAGCGGGCGCCCCCGTCAGCCTGACAAGGTATTTGCTAGGAGTAGTGCAAGGCGGATTATACGGGCGTTGAAACTGACGCGAGAATCAAGGATCGTATGCCGCGTAACGCGCCCTTGATGCTGAACCAGCACCCATCACTGTGTCCTACTGGCCCAAGCCGTCTAAGGGCTCAAGTTGCACGAGCTCGACTCCTATGCTCGTGACGGCAACCCGACTCGCGGATTCGTCCGCATTAATCCGCCCGCGCCCACCAAGAGCCGCGCCAGAATGTTGGGACGAATGTTGGGACGACTTAGCCAGCAGAAATATTTATCAGTAAAATCAATGCCTTACCCAAAAAACTGGTGGAGCCGTGGGGGATCGAACCCCAGACCTCTGCAATGCCATCGCAGCGCTCTCCCAGCTGAGCTACGGCCCCATCCGTTCAGGCCCTTGGGCCCTGGGAACGTCGCCCCTAAACGGGCGACGCTTTGTTGGCAAGCGGCTGAATCACCGCCAGCGCATCAATTTCCTGCCGGCCCGGACATTACCGGGCCGGCAGGTCATATCAATGCTCGTCTTCGGCGATCGGCGCATCGACGCCGAGATCGTCGTCGCCGCCGAGATCGACCTCGTCATCGGGCGAGGGCTCTTCGTCTTCACCGGTGTCCAGATCCTCGTCGTCACCGGCGAGATCGTCGTCCTTCTTGATGAGTTCAGGCTTGGGCGCGTCGAACGGCAGAGGCTGTTTCGACTTGAGAATCGGCTCGGGATTCCAGGTCGATCCGCATTCAAGGCAGGTGACCGGGTCATCCTTGCCGAGATCGTAGAAACGGGTGGCGCATTTCGGACACGATCGCTTCGTGCCCCATTCCGGCTTGATCATGTGCCGACTAGACCTTTCAAGACTATCTGGGATTTGAGGCCCCTCTTGCGAGGGTAGCCTGCAAAGTGGGGCGCGCCTTGCCATAGCGCAAGCGCACTGTCAAAGCGCGAGCCCAATGTCGCACCCCGCCCCCCGCCCGCTCGAAATCTCCAACTCCGGGCCGCTGGTCGGCCGCGTCATCGTGCCGGGCGACAAATCGATCAGTCACCGCGCCTTGATGCTGTCCGCGCTGGCGGTCGGCGAAAGCCGGATCGAGGGATTGCTTGAGGGCGAAGACGTGCTCGCGACCGCGGCCGCGATGAGGGCGATGGGTGCCGATATCGTGCGCGGCGATGACGGCATCTGGACCGTGCACGGCGTCGGCGTCGGCGGGTTGCTGCAACCCGAACAGGCGCTCGACATGGGCAATTCGGGTACCTCGACACGGCTGCTGATGGGCCTGGTGGCGAGCCATGGCATCACCGTGACCTTCACCGGCGACGCGTCCCTTTCCGCCCGCCCGATGGCGCGGGTGATCGATCCGCTGTCGATGATGGGCGCCGACATCACCGCGAGTCCCGGCGGGCGCTTGCCGCTGATGGTGCGCGGCATGAACCCGGCAGTGCCGATCGGCTACACATTACCGGTCGCTTCGGCGCAGGTGAAATCGGCCATCCTGCTCGCGGGGCTCAACACGCCCGGCATTACGTGCGTGATCGAGCCGGTCGCGACCCGCGACCATAGCGAACGGATGCTCGCCGGATTCGGCGCGGACCTGACAGTCGAGGAATCGCCCGAGGGACGGGTCATCTCGCTGGTCGGCGAGGCCGAACTCAAGCCGCAGCATATCGTCGTGCCGGGCGATCCGTCGTCCGCGGGATTCTGGGTGGTCGCGGCGAGCATCGTGCCGGGATCGGACGTGCTGGTCGCCAATGTCGGCATGAACCCGACGCGCACCGGCCTGTTCGCCGCGCTGCGGTTGATGGGCGCGAATATCGTCGAGGAGAACGGGCGCATAGTCGGTGGCGAACCGGTCGCCGATCTGCGTGTGCGCCATGCGCCGCTCCACGCGATCGACGTGCCGGCCGATCTCGCGCCGAGCATGATCGATGAATATCCGGTGCTGTTCGTCGCCGCCGCCTGCGCCACGGGCCGCACAGTTGCGCGTGGCGCGCATGAGTTGCGCGTCAAGGAATCGGATCGCATCGCGGCGATGGCTGCGGCGCTGGGCGCGATCGGGGTGGAGACCGAGGAATTCGACGACGGACTCGCCATTCGGGGCAGCGGCGGTGCACCATTGCAAGGCGGCGGCACGATCGCTTCGCTGCTCGACCACCGCATCGCGATGAGCATGACGATCGCCGGGCTGGTCACGCGCGACGGCGTGACGATCGATGATGTCTCGCCAGTCGCAACAAGCTATCCTATGTTCTTCCAGACGCTCGACGAATTGCGGGGACGGAATTTGCCGGAACAGACGCCATGAGCGAGCCATTGGTGATCGCCGTCGACGGCCCCGCCGCATCGGGCAAGGGCACGATCGCGCGCGCGCTGGCGAAGCATTACGGCCTGCCGCATCTCGACACCGGTCTGCTCTATCGCGCGGTCGCCGCCAATGTCAGCCGGCTCGAACTCGATCACAGCATCGAAGCCGATGCGGTCGCGGCGTGCGATTTCGACGATTCGCTGCTCGATGACGATGCCTTGCGCAGCGACGAGGTCGGCAAGCTCGCCTCGGTGGTTTCGGCACATCCACTGGTGCGCGCGTCACTGTTCCACCGCCAGCGTCGCTTCGCACAACAGCCGGGTGGCGCAGTGCTCGACGGACGCGATATCGGCACGGTGATCGCCCCCGACGCGACCGCCAAGCTGTTCATCCGCGCGACGCCGACGATCCGCGCCAAGCGCCGTCATGCCGAATTGCGCGACCGTGGGTCGACGGTCAGCATGGACAAGGTGCTGACCGACATCCGCGCTCGCGACTTTCGCGATTCGACGCGCAGTGCAGCGCCACTGGTGCCGGCCAACGATGCGGCGCTGCTCGACACAAGCTTCCTGTCGATCGAGGCATCGGTGCAGCGTGCGATCGCGCTGGTCGAAGACCGGCGGCGGATCAAGGCCAATAGCGGCCCGTCCTGATCCGGGGTCGCCTTGGCGCGGCGCGCCTCGTGAACCTTGCCTTTTCCCCTCCTTACCGCTATCTGCGCCTCCGTCCGGCGAGCGGTGCTCGTGGAGGAAGGCGCGGAGTCATACTCTCGCGCCCTTTTCGCATTCAAAACGCGTCGAGATCCTCCCGTATCCGTTCGGACGGATGCCGTGCCGGTATTCGGCTGTCGCGGCGTTTTGGCCAAGACCGCCGGAGACAACCGGCTGGCCGGAAACTGAACTTAGGACGTACATATTTTATGGCCACTCAGGCACATCCAACCCGCGACGATTTCGCCGCCATGCTCGAAGAGACGCTCGGCGCCGCCGACAGCTTCGAAGGCCGCGTCGTCAAGGGCACCGTTACCGGAATTGAAAACGACCTGGCCGTCATCGACGTTGGCCTGAAGTCGGAAGGCCGCGTGCCGCTGCGCGAATTCGCAGCGCCGGGCCAGAAGGCCGACCTGAAGGTCGGTGACGAAGTCGAAGTCTATGTCGACCGCGTCGAGAACGTCCATGGCGAAGCGATGCTGTCGCGCGACCGCGCACGCCGCGAAGCCGCATGGGACAAGCTGGAAACCGAATTCGCCAAGACCGCCCGCGTCGAGGGCACGATCTTCGGCCGCGTCAAGGGTGGCTTCACCGTCGACCTGAACGGCGCCGTGGCGTTCCTGCCCGGTTCGCAGGTCGATATCCGCCCGGTCCGCGACGTGACCCCGCTGATGGACATCCCGCAGCCGTTCCAGATCCTGAAAATGGACCGCAAGCGCGGCAACATCGTCGTGTCGCGCCGCGCGATCCTCGAAGAGACTCGCGCAGAACAGCGTTCGGGCCTGATCCTTTCGCTCGCGGAAGGCCAGATCATCGACGGCGTGGTCAAGAACATCACCGATTATGGTGCGTTCGTTGATCTCGGCGGCATCGACGGCCTGCTGCACGTCACCGATCTCAGCTACAAGCGCGTCGGTCACCCGAGCGAAGTGCTGAACATCGGCGACACCGTGAAGGTGCAGATCATCCGCATCAACAAGGACACGCAGCGCATTAGCCTCGGCATGAAGCAGCTCGAGAGCGATCCGTGGGAAGGCGCGATGGTCAAGTATCCGGTCGGCGCCAAGCTGTCGGGCCGCGTGACCAACATCACCGAATATGGCGCATTTGTCGAACTGGAAGCGGGCATCGAAGGCCTGGTTCACGTGTCGGAAATGAGCTGGACCAAGAAGAACGTCCATCCGGGCAAGATCGTCTCGACGAGCCAGGAAGTCGACGTCATCGTGCTCGAGGTCGATCCCGAGAAGCGCCGCATCTCGCTCGGTCTCAAGCAGGCCCAGGCCAATCCGTGGGAAGCCTTTGCCGAAGCACACCCGATCGGTTCGACCGTCGAAGGCGAAGTCAAGAACGCGACCGAATTCGGCCTGTTCATTGGCCTCGACAACGATGTCGACGGCATGGTCCACATGTCGGACATCGCCTGGGGCGTGTCGGGTGAGGACGCCCTCAACCTGCACCGCAAGGGCGAGACGGTTCAGGCCGTCGTGCTCGACATCGACGCCGAGAAGGAGCGCATCTCGCTCGGCATGAAGCAGCTCGAGCGCGGCGCACCCGCGGTCGGCGCGACCGGCGGTGCTGCCGCTGCAAGCGGCGGCGGTTCGGGCGGCCTCAACAAGAACGCGATCGTCACGGTCACCGTGCTCGAAGTCCGCGATGCGGGCCTCGAGGTTCAGGTCGGCGACGATGGCGCGACCGGCTTCATCAAGCGCACCGATCTCGGCCGCGATCGCGACGAGCAGCGTCCGGAGCGGTTCCAGGTCGCGCAGAAGTTCGACGCGATGGTCACTGGCTTCGATCGTTCGAAGAAGCCGACCTTCTCGATTAAGGCGATGCAGATCTCCGAAGAGAAGCAGGCCGTGGCCCAATATGGTTCATCCGATTCGGGTGCATCGCTCGGCGACATCCTCGGCGCGGCGCTCAAGGCGCAGAGCGGCGAGAACAAGAAGTAAGAATCGGCGGCGGGAGGGAATTTTTCTCTCCCGCCAGCCCGATTTGGGCGTTTTAGTGTCGAATCGGACCTATCGGTTCGACGCAGATCAGTATATCGTTTCGCAGGCGTTCGTGTCAGGACGCCGGTCCGGGCCTCGCGCACCTGCCCTTATGGTGTGGTCCTTGATCGAGAGGGAATGAAGACGCCATGATCCGATCCGAGCTTGTCGACATGCTGGCCCAGGACAATCCCGACCTCGCGCTGCGCGACGTCGAGGCGATCGTCAGCACCTTTTTCGACGAGATTTCCCGCCGCTTGGCCGCCGATGGCCGGGTTGAGTTGCGCGGCTTCGGTGCCTTTTCGACCCGAGCGCGCGACGCCCGCACCGGCCGGAACCCACGCACCGGCGAAACCGTCGACGTGGTCGCCAAGCGCGTGCCCTATTTCAAACCGGGCAAGGAAATGCGCGCACGTCTCAACGTGTGAGCATTTGCCTGAAGGCTGAATCGGGCTCTTTCGCGAGTTATCAAACAGACTGTGGGGCGTTGACCATCGCCGGTTGACGCGTCACCTAGTCATCCGTTGCGGACGTGGCGAAATCGGTAGACGCAGGAGACTTAAAATCTCCCTCTTCGGAGTGCGGGTTCGAGTCCCGCCGTCCGCACCATCATCAAAACCATGTCGATCGCCCCTTCTCCCCGCTCCTCGCGGATGGCAGGATGATGCGATGACGATCCTCCTCCGCCGATCGATCGGCGCCCTTCCCGCTCTGATCACCGCCGCGCTGCTGCTCGCCGGCTGCGATCGGCGCAGCGATGCCGGTCCGGTGATCGTCAGCGCAATCGGCGGCAAACCGCAGCTCGCCGACCCGTCGCGCGGCGCGCGCGACCTGCCGGGCCGGCTGCTGCTCGATTCGACTGCACAGGGGCTGGTCCGTTTCGACGCCTCGGGTCAGATCGAACCCGGAATCGCCGAACGCTGGATCGTCATCGACGACGGGATGAGTTACATTTTTCGCCTGCGCGACGCGGAATGGAGCGATGGCCGTCCGGTCACCGCCGAGGATGTCGTGACCGTATTGCGCCGCCAGATACAGCGCGGATCGCGCAATCCGTTGCTGCCGTTCCTGACCGCGATCGACGAGATCGTCGAGATGACCCCGGAAGTGATCGAGGTTCGGCTGAAACGACCCCGCCCCGACCTGCTCAAGCTCTTCGCTCAGCCCGAACTCGCCGTCTTCCGCACCCGTCCGCCCGGCGGCAGCGGCCCGTTCCGCATCACCAATGCGGGCAAGCGCGATGTGACGCTACACCCCGCGTTCGACCCCGCACGATCGCCCGACGAGGTCGTCGCCGAGCCTGGCCCCGCCGCGAATGTCCAGCTGATCGGCGAGCGGGCGGCGCGTGCAATCCTGCGCTTCGCGGCGCGTGATTCCGACCTGGTCAGCGGCGGCACGTTCGTCGACTGGCCGCTGCTCGCCCATGCCGATATCGCTCCAGTGAATCGCCGGCTCGATCCCGCGGCGGGGCTGTTCGGGCTGGTCGTCGCCAATCGCGAGGGATTTCTCGGCGATACACGCAACCGGCTGGCGGTCGCGGCGGCGATCGACCGCGACGCGATCGTTGCCGCTTTTTCGTCGGACTGGACTAGCGCGACGCAGTTGTTGCCCGAACAACTCGATTCCGCACGCCCGGCGATGGCGCCCGACTGGGCCGCGCTGTCGATCGCCGATCGCTATGCCCTGGCGCGGGCGCGCGTAGATGAGTGGCGGGCGGACAAGACCGACCCACCCCGTTTACGTATCGCCATGCCGACCGGCCCTGGCGCAACGATCCTTTACGGCATGATCGGCGCGAGCCTGCACCGTGTCGGGATCGACACGGTGCGCGTCGCACTCGATGCCGACACCGACCTGCGGTTGATCGACGCGGTGGCGCCCTATGATAGTGCGCGCTGGTACCTGGGCACGGCCTGTTCACCCTGCGGCGAGGCGACGCTGGCGGCAATCGAAGCGGCGCGCGATGCACCCAGCACCGCCTTGCGGGCGCGCCATCTGGCCGAGGCAGACGCCGCGCTGGCGGCCGATGGCGCGTTTATTCCGATCGCTCGTCCCTTGCGCTGGTCGCTGGTCGCGCTCAGGCTCAGGCAATGGCAGGGGAACTCCCGCGCGTGGCACCCGTTGAATCATCTGCGTAACGACACCAATTGAGGTGACATGGCCAACACAACCAGAATGCAGTCCGATGCCGCCGCCAAGATCGCCGGCATGATTCCGATCGGCCGCGACGCCGCCGCGGTGCGCCAGCGCATCGAAGCGATGGAGCATTTGCTCGAGGGGCTGTTCACCATTCCCGGCACCAACCGCAAGATCGGGCTCGACGTGATCCTTGACGTGATCCCGGTCGGCGGCGACCTGATCGGGTCGGCAATGGGCGCATGGATGGTGTGGGAAGCCCGCAATCTGGGCATGTCCAAGACTCAGATGGCGCGCATGTTCGGCAATGTCGGCGTGGATTTCCTGCTCGGCCTGATCCCAGTGGTGGGCATCATTCCCGACTTCTTCTTTCGCTCCAACACGCGCAACCTGAAGATCATCAAGCGCCATCTCGACCGGCATCACCCATCGACCGCAGTGATCAACAATTAGAGTGGGATGACGTCTACCTGATTCCAGCGCGGTTCCCTCTAGGCTGCTTTTCTGATTCGATCTGATTCAAGATGCCGGCATGGATTGGAGGCCAACGAGCACGGCAAAGCCTGTTCGATGGATTTGCGCGAGCGTGTTGTGACGGCGGCATTCGCTTGGTGCGTGCTCGACCAGCCGCCCGACGGCAAGGCGCTGCTCGCGCGCATCGGCAAGCGACCGGGCTTCGACAAGACCGCGCTGCGCCGGGCGATGAAATCGACCCGCAACGAACGCTTCACCGTGTGGCAACGCGACCTGATCGCCGACAAATCAAAGACGCGATAAGGCGGATACGACGGGTGCGGTCACCCGCCACGGATACTCCGTCATCACATGCAATTGATGCTGTCCGCCCCGATTTCGGCCCGGCTTGCCAAAAGAGACGAGCGTATTACATCATTAATACAGTTGAACGTAAACGCGTTCGGCGGCATCTAAGGCACTACACGTGACGCTGGAGAAGAGCATGGCCCCCCCCACTGATGGCGCAATCGAGACAGCGACCGATACCAAGACGCCCGATCTGGTGCTGACCCCGCCCGATCCCGTGCCCGTCGTCGCGCCGGAAAAGGCGGTCGGACTGGTGCCGGTCGACGATTCCACGCGAACGCAATTGCAGACCCGGGTGGAGACCTTCATCGACGATCTGATCGCGCAGGACGTCAATTCGCCCGAGTTCGGCAAGCGCGTCGATGCGATCAGCGCGATGGGCCAGAAGGAAATCCGCGACGCGGCCGGGCAGTCGAACCGCTTCCTCGACCGCCCGACCCGCGCGATGGATCAGGAAACCGGCGTCGGCAAAGACCTGGCCGAACTGCGCCGCACGGTCGAGGATCTCGATCCGGGCCGGCGCGGTAACCTCACCGCGCCACGCAAGATTTTCGGGATTATCCCGTTCGGCAACAAGATGCGCAATTATTTCGACGGTTATAAATCGTCGCAGACGCACATCGCCTCGATCCTCAAGTCGCTGACCGGCGGCAAGGATGAGCTGTTGATGGACAATGCGGCGATCGATGTCGAACGCGCCAATCTGTGGACCGCGATGGGCCGGCTCGAACAGATGATCATGCTGTCCAAGACGATGGACGAGAAGCTCGAGGACAAGGCCAACGAGCTCGATCATACCGATCCGGCCAAGGCCAAGGCGATCCGCGAGACCGCGCTCTTCTATGTCCGCCAGCGCACCCAGGACCTGCTCACCCAGATGGCGGTAACGGTGCAGGGTTATCTCGCGCTCGATCTGGTCAAGAAGAACAATGTCGAACTCGTGAAGGGCGTCGATCGCGCCTCCACCACGACGGTCTCGGCGCTGCGCACCGCAGTGACGGTGGCGCAGGCGTTGACCAATCAGCGGCTCGTGCTCGAACAGATCACCGCGCTCAACACCACCACCGCCGGGATCATCGATTCGACCGGCAAGCTGCTCAAGAGCCAGACCGCGCAGATCCACGAACAGGCCGCGGCATCGACCATCCCGCTCGAAACGCTGCAGCGCGCGTTCCAGAACATCTACGATACGATGGACGCGATCGACACCTTCAAGCTGAAGGCGCTGGATTCGATGAAGACCACCGTCACTGCGCTCGGCAATGAAGTCGAGAAGTCGAAGGGTTATATCGCCCGTGCCGAGGGTCAGTCGCAGGGCGGCAAATCGGGCGGCGGCGAGATGTTCAAACTAGAGGCCCTATAAAGGTGAGTGACACAAAATGACCGACGTCGATCGCCAGATCGCACGCAGCACCGAATATCTCGACCGCACCCGTGATCGCGCGGCGGCGCTCGCCGCGCGGCGGCGCAAGCGCCAGGGTACCGAAGTGCTGACCCGGCTCGGCCGCATCGCCGCGGTCGACGTGACCATCCTGATCGCCGCGGTGGTGGTCGGGTGGATCGTACCGCTCGGCATCGGCGGCGCGATGCTGGTGATGGCCGCGCTGATCGCGGCGACGCTCGCGCTGGCGATCTTCCCGACCGCGCCCGACGTGAAGCCCGAGACGTTCGGCCAGACGCCGCTCAAGCTGCTGCCGATGAAGACCGAGCAATGGCTGGAATCACAACGCCCCGCCCTCCCCGCCCCGGCCCAGTCGCTGGTCGACGGCATCGGCGTGCGGCTGGAGGCACTCACCCCGCAAATGGTCGACCTGAACGAACAGGAACCAGCGGCGGCCGAAGTGCGCAAGCTGATCGGCGAGCAATTGCCCGAACTGCTCAAGGGCTATTCGAAGGTGCCCCAGGCGCTGCGCGGCATCGAACGCAACGGCAAGACGCCCGACCAGCAACTCGCCGACGGGTTGAAGGTGATCGACGAGCAGATCGCCGGCATGTCGGCGCAACTGGCCGAGGGCGATCTCAACCTGCTGGCGACGCGCGGGCGATTCCTGGAGATCAAGTATCGCGAGGATGGGTTGGGCAGCTGAATCCCGGCGGCGTGATGAGCGGCCCGGAAAAGCAGACGGTCCGCTAAGCATCAGCCCTTAACTTCGGGCAGGGAATCGTTCCTTCCGATGGTCGCGTGATCGCCTTCGTCACGAAAAGGCGCTTGGTGGGGAACGGTGCCATTAGCCCTCAATATGCGCGGGAGTGGAGACGGCGATGAATTTCCTGAAGCGACTTTTCGGCCGGGGCGAATTGGCGCCCGAAACCCCAGCCGCTCCGGTGGAATCGCTCCTCATCAACGCCTATGCCACAGTTCGTGACCTGCCGCCGCTCGACTTCCCCCATCAAGTGCGTGGGCGGCGCGATCTTTCCGATCCCGAACTGGCGCCCCATCTCGAAGGTTTTATCGGCTATGTGATGGGACGCGGCGACGGCCAGATGACGACAACGCGCTATCATCTGTGGCGACATCTCCAGCGCGTACGTAACCACATTAGTTTCGAGGCGATCCCCCCTGATCTTCCGCAGGTCGAGGCGTGGGCGCGTATGGCCAATGCCGTGCTTTTTCTTCCCGACGGATCGGTGCGTGCGCCGGACATGGCGGTCATAATGTCCGCTGAGGGAGAAACATCGCCGTCGGCAGCCCTGCCATACCAGCCCGATGCCGTCGCGCGCCGCGAGAGGACACGCGAACGGCTAAAGCTCATGGACCCGCAGCCGCCAGCAAGCATACCACCCGCGATCGGCGAAGCCGAAGTCGTTCTGCGACCTCCTGCCGAAGTCCTGCAGCGCGCGCTCGCACTATTCTATGTCGCCGTGCGCGCTCAGGTACATCGCCTCGGCGTAGAACCAATCCCTGGAGGACAACGCGAACATAATCCGATCGGCTTCGCCTCGCTGACACCGCGGGAGGCCGCTTTTGTTGAATCCGGCGCATCCGATTTAGCGACTGCTACTACGATCACATGGCGTTTCGAGGCAGCAAACACGCTGTTGTGGGCACTCGGTTTCGATGCGGCACACATCGCAGACAGCGACCAGATGATTGATGTCGATGCGCTCTGGCTGTCCGTGGCGAGCGCCGCGTGTAACGAAGCGGGGGCAGAAGCGGCGCAGCTGCGTCCAGTCAGGGAAATTCTCGATGCGCTGGACAGGACCTGGCTTGAGCATTGGGCCGCGCGGCAGGCCAGCCAGAAGGGCATCCCCCTCGTCGCGATAAGCCGCGACGTCGTGGCGGAACGCCATGCTGCGCTCAATTGGCTGGCCAGTTTCCAAAACGATTTCGACGTTTCCTGGGATGATACGGACACTCCGACCTGATTCAGAATGCCCTACTGATCGGCGAGCATCCGCGACATGGCCTCCACCTAGTTCCCGGAAGAACCGTCGACGGCTTTCAAATCGGCACTAATCGCATCGGCATAGGCACCGGCTTCGAGCGCCAATCGTGCGCTTCCCTTTGCCGCCGTCGCGTCGGCCGGTCGGCCCAGATAGCCCGATGGCGTAATCGACCGGGCCGTGTCCCCGCCCTTTCGCCAGCCGGCAAGCTGCTCAGGCGTTAGGCCGGTTGGCGGCAGAGTGCTAGCGATGTCTCGCTGTACCAACTCCGGGGCGAGATCGAGCATCGCCGATGTTTCCATTTCGCCGGCGTGAAGATCCGGCTCGCCGGCGGGCGGAGCTGGCCACTCCGCGAAGATCGCGCCGGATTGCCCCGACACCAGCCCAAGCCGCTTGCCGAGCGGCGCCGGGACGACGAAGCGCGCCTCGATGATCTTCTCGTCATTGGCCCGCTTGACCGCAGCGGCGATCGTCCCCGCATGTGCCGCATCGAAATGCCCGGTGATGCAATAAATCCGCTTGATCCCGGCCTTCGCCATGCTGCGAAACACGTCGAGCATCAATTCGGTCATCACTTCAGGGCGGATCGAGATCGAACCGGCAAACGCGCCGGTCACATTGTTCACGCCCCAATAATAGGGAGGCACGATGACGCTCGGCACGCCGCGACGCTCAAGCGCCCCCGCCGCGATGCGCAATTGGCCCGACGGAACGACGACATCGGTCATCAACGGCAGATGCGGCCCATGCTCCTCGATCGCGCCAAGCGCCCATAAAGCGATCGCGCCGTGCGACACTTTTCGTTCGAGATCCCGGTAGGACTCCGTCGCGATCGTGCCGGCAAGCGGAGAGGCCCCTGACGGCTCACGCGCAGCGGCCGGCGCTGCCGTGGCGACCGCCAGCAATGCGGCCAGGATTCCACAGGCCCGATATCGGCGCATTTTATTTGAACCCTTACTGATACTCATTGGATGTCCTTCGCTGGCTTGGGACCGTATGACATATCGCAATAACGGTGCGAGTACGTCCCAACCGCATAACCAGGCGCTGGCGGTCGCCATAGTGCCAATGGCGTTCCGCCCGGACTCGGATGTCCAGCAGACCGTGGACGTGCCCGGAGGCGACCGCCCCTAATCGCGCCGTCCCGCCAGCTCAGTTTCGTGTCGAGCCAGCAATCGACGGTGCGTAAAGTGCTGCGATCTCATCGATAAACCCCTGCGGGTCACTGCCGACGAGATTGGTCAGCACCACGATTGCCAGATCATCATCGGGATAGATGAAAAAGGCCGCGCGGCCGCCGCCAATGCCGCCGACGATCCGGTGTGGCGCCGCGCGCACGACCGGCCAGCCCATAGCCCACGCATTGGGCGTGCCGTTGTTGAGAGTCTCGGCGGTCCAAAGGCGCGTCAGGCTGTCCGGTTTTGTCAAAAGCTTGCCGCCCTGAAGCGCGACGATCCAGCCGGCTATCTCCCGTGCCGATGCATTCATGCCCGCGCCGGTTCGCGTGAAGGGCGGCAGGTCGTCCCGCCAGCGGCCCAATACCGTCGTCACGGCGCCGCCATGACCTGCTCCATAAAAGCTATAGGGCGTCGCGGCATGGGGGACGATGTCGAAGCCATCGCCAAACCGGACATGCGTCATGCCGGCCGGCTTGAACTGCTTGGCCGCGAGATAATCGGCAAAGGGCATGCCGCTTTGCTTGTCGATAATCTGAGCCAGCAAAGCGTAGTTGGTCTGGTTATAAGCAAAACGGGTGCCCGCGACGGATTCCATCGGCAGCGCCTTCACCGCCGCCCAGGCTGCCGCCTCGCCGCCGCTGCCGATCAACCCATTGCCACCGACGATATCCGGCAGGCCAGAGGTATGCGCCAGAAGCTGACGGACCCGGATGGCCTGCCATCCGGCCGGCAGACCGTCGATATACTGCGAGATGGGCGCGTCGAGGTCCAGTTTTCCGACTTCGACCAATTGCATCGCGGCGACGCCGGTGAACGATTTGGTCGCCGAATTGATCGGGAACACGGTATCTGGCGTTACCGCGACTTGGTGTTCGACATTGGCGACGCCGAATGCGCCCGACATCACGATCCGCCCACCGCGCACGACCGCGATCTGTGCCCCGGGGATGCGCTTGGCTGCCATTTTCTCCAGCATGAAGGCGCGCGCCAAAGCGTTGGCATCGCGCTTTGCGGCCTGAGTCTTCGGTGCCGGGTTGGCCGGAGCCGCTACCGGCAGCAAAACCGTGATGGCAACGGCGCACAGCGTCGAGACTATTCTGGTCATGATCAGGCAATTTTCCAATTTGAAATGACGTTCCCGATAGACACAAGTTTCGGATGCGCAACGTCAATCCGGCGAAAATTGCTCTGAGTTTGATGGCCCGAGGGGTTCATCGAACGGCGCAGTGACGACAACACGTGCGAAGACTCCTAAATCATTGTATTTAAGTGAATTATATCGGCCGCATCGCTGGAATGCCTCGCTCGCCCCGCGCCAAGGATATACAACAACCGGTGTCCCATATCTCTCCGCGTCCCGCTGCGCGGTTTGATACGAACGCCGTTAAAGCCGCGACCGCAGCAAGCATGAAGCTCGCCCCAGACGTCAAATCCGTTCAGGTTACGAGACGTCATCAACACATGCACGGTATCGGCGAGCGCTACCTGGTCGATTCAAACTCGTCGCGATTGCGGCCAGAACAGCCCGATCACATCTCGTCGATCGCCGACCCGCTCTTTCTCATGACGAAGAACAACTCGCCCTGTCCATTACAAGGAACAGGCGCCGGACGCCTGGCCGCGCGGTTCACTGGCAGCGGTTCGGCTCCGCCCCAACCACGCCTCAACGACTATTTGGAAAGCGTCTTCGCCCGTTCGCTCAACCGCTCGACCGCCGCCTTGTGAATGCCCGGCGTCGTTGCGAGTACGCCGAATGCCTGCGCGCTCGGCGTGTTGAACTTGAGCGGCTGGCCAAGTGCGTCGCTAACCGTCGCACCCGCTTCGACGGCGATCAGTACCGCCGCCGCGACGTCCCATTCATTGCCCCAGCGCAACGTCGCGACAAGATCCGCCTGGTCGGCGGCGACCATCGCGATGCGCAGCGCGATCGAGTTGGGTTTGTCGACCGCGACCAGATCGCTGTCGACCTTGGGCAGCGCATCGGTCGGTACCCGCGCACCGGAAAACTCGGTGCGCACGCCAGCATGGACAGAGACGCCGTTAAGCGTCGCACCCTCGCCCGCCTCGGCGCGCCACACTTCGCCGCGCGCCGGCGCATCGAGTATGCCGATCACCGGCTGGCCATGCTCGACCAGCGCGATCGACACCGCCCAACCGGGGCGGCCGCGGACATAGTCGCGCGTGCCGTCGATCGGATCGACCACCCACAGCCGGTCGAGCGCGAGGCGATCGGCATTGTCGACCGTCTCCTCCGACAGCCAGCCAGCCTCGGGCAACAGCGCGGACAAGCGCTGGCGGATCAGGACATTGACCTCCAGGTCGACCTCGCACACCGGGTTGCCGGGGGCCTTTTCCCATTGCTTAAAGTCGGTACGCCATTTGGCAAAGGCATGCGCGCCCGCCTCTGCGGCGATCGCGGCGATTTGGTCGGCGAGTGTCTCAGGCACCGGCGACCGTCATACCATCGATGCGCAGGGTCGGCGTGTTGCTGCCATAGCGGAATTCGAGATCGTTAGCCGGGGTCAGGTTGAGGAACATGTCCTTCAGATTGCCCGCGATGGTGAATTCCGCGACTGGGCCGGCGATCTCGCCATTTTCGATCAGGAAACCCGCCGCGCCCCGGCTGTAGTCGCCGGTCACGCCGTTGACGCCCATGCCGATCAGTTCGGTGATATAGATGCCGTGCGCGATATCGGCGATCAGCGTTTCCGGCGGCGTGCTGCCCGCCGCCATGAACAAATTGCTCGTCGCGACCCCGGGATTGCCGCCAACGCCGCGCGCGGCATGCCCGGTCGGCTCGAGCCCGAGCTGCCGCGCCGAACCGCTGTCGAGCAGCCAGGTCTCGAGCATGCCGTCGGACACGAACTCGGTCGGCGACACCGGCAACCCTTCGCCGTCGAACGGGCGTGAACGCAGGCCGTGCGGGCGGTGTGGATCGTCGGCGA
Organism: Sphingomonas sp. So64.6b; assembly: GCF_014171475.1. Taxonomy (NCBI): domain Bacteria; kingdom Pseudomonadati; phylum Pseudomonadota; class Alphaproteobacteria; order Sphingomonadales; family Sphingomonadaceae; genus Sphingomonas; species Sphingomonas sp. So64.6b. The sequence goes on along the minus strand of NZ_CP048817.1, from coordinate 394,642 downwards.
TCGTCACACCCTTGGCGAAGACGCGCGTACCAAGCGAGTCGAGCAGGAAGCTGGTCTTGCGCGTGATCGCCTGGCCCGAGATCGCGCCGATCAGATGGCCGAGCATGGAGGAGCCGACACGCGGATCGAACACGACCGGCATCGCGCCGCTCTTGACCGTCGCGGGATTGACCCGGGCAACGGCACGCTCGCCGGCGCGAGTGCCGACGGTCGTCGAATCCTCCAGGGCCGCGCGATGACGCGCGCCATGATGGGCATAGTCACGCACCATCGCCCCGCCCTCGCCCGCCAGCACGCTGGCCGAGATGCCATAACCGGTCGCGGCATAAGCGGCGGCGAAACCATGGCTGGTGGCCAGCGCCCAGATCGAGCGCGACGCGCTCGCACCACCGCCTTCGCTGTTCGACACGCCGGAAACGGCGCGGGCGGCGTCTTCCGCCGCAAGTGCCGCCTGTTTGAGTTCGGCGGGAGCGACCTCGCCGCCATCGTCGAGATCGAGTTGCGGCGCATTGCCGCGCATCAGGCGGTCCTGCGGCGCGAGACCGGCCCATTCATCCTCGGGTGCTTCACGCGCCATCGCGACGGCGCGATCGACCAGCGCCTTGAGTGCATCGACCGAAAGATCGGAGGTGGATACGCTGGCGGAGCGCTTGCCGACAAATACGCGCAAGCCGAGTTCGGCGCTTTCCGAACGGCCGACATCCTCCAGCGCACCGAGCCTCACCGATACGTCTAGCGCAGTGTCCGCGGCATAAACGGCATCGGCGGCGTCGGCCCCGGCGGCAGTAGCGCGGGCGACGATATCAGCGGCGCGGTCGCGCGCCTGGTCGGTGGTCAGCATCGGGCGGACTTAGGTGCGCCGGGAGGGTCGCGCAACCACTCTTAGGCCGCCGTCCCCACAACAAAACACGCACAGAACATTAGAAACCCGGCGAAGCGGTTACTCCGAAACCGGTCCAGCGCCCCTGCCCCATCCGCCGGATCGAGCGTCACGACCTGCCACACGAAATGCAGCGCCACCGGAATCAACGCCACGAGCGCAAGCATATCAGGTCGGATCAACCAGATCGCTCCACCCCAGAACGCCAGTGCCACGGCATAGAATGCCCCGACCCCAGGGCGAACCTTGCTGCCCATACGCAAAGCCGACGACCGCACCCCGATCAACGCGTCGTCCTCACGGTCCTGCAGCGCATAGATGGTGTCGTAACCAATCACCCAGGCGATCGACCCGGCATAGAGTAGCAAGCCGGGCACGGTGAGCGCACCCGCAATATCGCTCCATCCGACCAGGGCCGCCCAGGAAAAGACGATGCCGAGCCACGCCTGCGGCCACCAGGTGATACGCTTCATGAACGGATAAGCGGCGACCGGCGCGAGACTGAGCACCGCGACCACCGCGGCGTAGAGATGCAGCTGCAGCAACACGGCAAGGCCGATCAGGCAAATCAGCACCAGCCAAACCCAGGCGGCGGTCAGCGATACCGCGCCACTTGCCAGCGGCCGGCTGCGCGTACGCGCGACCAGCTTGTCGAGATCGCGATCGACAATGTCGTTATAAACACACCCCGCCCCGCGCATCGCGATCGCGCCAAGCAACAGCCACAGGATCAGGTCCCAGCGCGCAAGCGCGCCGCCAGCCAGCGCGACTGCCCAGGCGCCGGGCCAGAACAACAGCCACCAGCCGATCGGTCGATCGAAGCGGGCAAGCAGCGCAAACGGGCGGACGGCGGCGGGCAGCGCGCCGACCAGGCCGCGATGTTCGGTGTCAGGCGTGATTTCAGCGGGCGACATGGGACGCGTCTAGACCATGCATCGCCGTCGCCGACAAGGTTCCGATCAGCGAGCGTTGGACATCGGTTCCGCGGCATTGGCGACCGTCGTTGTCTCCTCCGCTGCCTCTGCGGCCGCCAGATCGGCAGCATGTTTGGTCAGGCTGGCGGGTGCAGCAGGCAAGGATCCGCTCCATGGATCCATCCGGACGCAATAACCCGACAGGTTGCCGCACTGGCGCACTTCGCCGGTCTTGCTATCGACCAGAACGATCACATGGCTGTCGTCGTCGAGCGTTGCGGCCGTCTTATCCTTGGGCGAGCCAGCGGGTTTCAGTAGCGACCAAAGCTTGCTCGGACTGTAAATGCCGATCCCGACATAGCGGCCTTGGTGTTGCGCTTCGCCAGTCGCTTCTTCGGCTTTCGAACATCCGGCAAGGCACATCAGCATGCCAATGGCCGCAAGGTGAATCTTCATGATGGCCCTCCCACTGTCAGGGCGATATCATATCATGACAGTCGGAATTACAAGAGCGCGAATCTTCTTACCGCCGCGCCTCGGTCGCCATGCGCACCGCCAGACCACCGAGCAGGGTCGCCATGATCCAGCGCTGGACCGTCGCCCAGCGCGGACGGCCGGCGAGGAAGGCCGCGATCGAGCCCGCCATCAGAGCGACGATGGCATTGATACTGACACTCGCCACGATCTGAACCGAACCCAGGACAAGCGACTGGACCAGCACGCTGCCACGATGGGGATCGATGAATTGCGGCAGCAGCGAGAGGTACATCACCGCGATCTTCGGGTTGAGCAAATTCGTGACGAAGCCCATCGCGAACAGGCGGCGCGGGCCATCGACCGGCAGATCGCGTACCTGAAAGGGTGACCTGCCGCCCGGTTTGATCGCCTGCCAGGCGAGATAGAGAAGATAAAGTGCACCACCGATACGCAACGCATCATAAGCGAAGGGCACGGCCATCATGAAGGCGGTGATGCCGAACGCCGCGCACAACATGTAGAACAGGAAACCAAGCGCGACGCCGCCAAGCGAGATGAAGCCCGCTTTGGGGCCCTGACCGATCGAGCGCGAGATCAGGTAGATCATGTTCGGCCCCGGCGTCAGGGCCATGCCCAGCGCCAGAAGAGCGAAAGCGATCAGGCTGGCGGTGGTCGGCATGGGCTGCTCCCTTTTGTGCCGCCGCTTCTAATGCAGATCGCGTATGGCCGCGACCGACCTTCGCTTTCGTCCGTGCAAGCCGTGCTTGGCCTTTTGCGCTCGTTGCGGTGATCGGGTTTGGACCGTAGGACGGCCTTATGCCCGCCACCCCCGCCTGGCCACCGCAATCGACGCCGCGATTGTTCGTCGAAACCGAACTCGCGCCCGGATCGATTCGGATCGACGGGCCGCAGGCGCATTATCTCGTGTCGGTGATGCGCATGAAAGTGGGCGATCCGGTCAAACTGTTCGACGACGCGACCGGTGAATGGCTCGGCGTGGCGAGCATGGTCGGCAAGCGCGCCCTGATGCTCGACGTGACCGAGCGCTTGCGTGAGCGCGAGGCGGTGCCTGATCTGTGGCTGTGCATGGCGCCGCTGAAGAAAGGGCGGATCGACTGGGCGATCGAAAAGGCATGCGAGCTCGGCGTGGGCCGGATCGTGCCGGTGCTGACGCGCCGCACGATGGTCGACCGGCTCAATCTCGACCGCCTGCGCGCGCATATGATCGAGGCGGCGGAGCAATGCGGACGGACCGCGATCCCCGAGCTGGCGGAGCCAGTCAAGTTGGCGGCTTTGCTGCGCGACTGGCGGGCAGGGCGAACGCTGTTTTTTGCCGACGAGACGGGCGGCGTTCCGGCCTTCGAGGCGATGCGCGGAGCGACCGGCGCGGCGGCGATCCTGGTCGGGCCGGAGGGCGGGTTCGATACGGAGGAGCGCGAGGCGATTCGCGCGTTGCCGGATGCGGTCGGGATCGGGCTCGGCCCGCGCATCCTGCGCGCGGACACGGCGGCGGCGGCGGCGGTCGCGGTGTGGATGGCGGCGCGGGGCGACTGGTAGCGCCTAAAGCTCCAAGTCGAGCAGCCGGACATATTGCTGCCCGCCGTGCATATCGCGTTCCAGATATCCGCCCTGCGGCACGGCACGGGGATAGGAGAGCTTCACGACGAACAGGTCGGGCAGGGCAAAACGCTTGATCAGGCCGGCATCAACCTCGAACAGACGCGCGATCGCGGCAGCGCCGAGCGACGCGTCATCGGCATAAAGATCGAACGCCTGGCGATCGGCGAAGAACAGGTCGAGCGTGATCCAGAATGGCCCGGCATTCTTCGATCGTACATGGCAGACGTCACTAAGCTTGGGCATCGAGCAGGGCATCCTTGTCGCAAAATATCGTCCGCACGAGTTGCATGCCGTCATCCACCCGGACCACGTGATTAAGCTTGAAGTCGAACACCTGCCCGCGCTCCGTTTCGGCCGGCGAAAAGGGAAAGGCGTAGCTGGGTAATTCCTGATCCGGATCGAGCGGCATGTGAAAAAAGGCCGGATTGCAAGTCTTAGCGATCTGGGTGGCGATTTCCTGGCTCGCGGCGGTCGCGACGAACAACAGGCCGATTTCGCGCGGCACCGGCTGCGGTCCGCCGATCACGCTGCCCGATACCGCGTTCCAGCCATAGGGCCGCAGCGAGATATCGAACCTGCCCGCCCGCTCACCCATCGCCGCCTCGACGCGGCCAGTGAGATAAGCGTGCATCTGAGCGATGAACCGGTCGATCTCGCCGAGTACGCCGCGATCCTGGATACCGACCAGCATGATCGTCTGGAAATCGCTCCCCGCCGCCCCTTCGAGCTTCATCGTATAGGGCATGGCATTGAAGCACGAGCCGGAGACCAGCACGATCCGATCATCGACTGCTACATAGGTCGCGTGACGGACATCGAGTACGCCACCGGGTTCGAGCAATTCGAACGGGTCGGTGTTTTCGTACAGCATGTGCGCAGACACCGTAGCCGGCGTGCAGGCGTTGTGCGGGCTGAGTGGCTCGACCTCAAACGCGTGGTGGCCGACCCGGACCATCACGCCGCCATCACGTGTCGTGACAGTGCACTGCCCGCCACACTCGGCCGTCTTGCCGGCATGCCAGGCCGGTCCCGCGCCCGCGCCATGCATCAACGGCACAGCGGCGATCACCGCCGTATCGGTGGTACGGCCGCCGAGCACGATATCGGCACCGGCGCGCAGCGCAGCGATATAGGGCTCCGGCCCCATCAGCGCGACGATATGGTCGCACTCGGCGAACACCGCGAGGTCGGTTCCGGTAAACGGTGCCAGTGGAATGATCCGGCCATCGGTCGCCGCTTCGGCCAGAAACGCGGCATCCTGTTCCGAATAAAGTGTCGCGATGCGCGGGCTCAACCCCTCTTCGCGTGCGATCTCCAGCGCGATATCGCGCATCCAGTCGACTGCCATGTCGCAACCGGACGTACCGCACGACCCGATCAGCAATGGTATGGCCGCCACCGCCTGGGCGCGCATCAATATGGCGAGATCCGCTTTCACCGCATCGCGCGAATATTTCGACCGGCCAGTGGCGAGATAGGCTGGGCCGCTATCGGTCGATCCCGCGTCGCAAGCGATGGCATGCGCTCCGGCGGCGAGGCCGTGCTGCACATCGCTGTCGCGGACGCCTGCACCGACCGCGCCGACCGGCACAAGGACGTTGATCGTGTTGGTGAGCCGTTCAGTCATCGATACCTCAGGTGATTGCGCCGGTGAGCCACGCGGTGGCGATCAGGACGAGGGTGAGCAGGCAAGCCCATTTGAGCGCGAAGCGCTGCAGCGCGCCGACATCGACGCCGAGCAGACCGGAGGAGAAATAGAGCGCCGCGAGTAGCGGGCTGAGCGCGTGGATCGGTTGCGCCAGCAGCGACGCTCGGCCGATCTCGACCGGCGCGATGCCGTATTGCGCGGCGGTCTGCGCGATCACCGGCACGACACCGAAATAAAAAGCGTCGTTGGACAAGGCGAAAGTCAGCGGCGCGGCCATGAAGGCGGTAATCGGGCCGAGCCATGGGCCCAGCGATGGCGGTATCGTGGTCATCGCACCCTTCGCCATCGCGTCGACCATGCCGGTGCCCGCCATGACGCCGGTGAACACACCCGCCGCGAGGATCAGGATCAGGATCGGCAGCGCCGTCGCGGCATGCGCCGCCAGCCGGTCGCGCTGGTCGTTGAGGCGCGGATAATTGACCATCAGTGCGATCGACAGGCCGACCATGAAGACCAAAGGCAGCGGCACGATGTGCAGGACGGCCAGACCGATCACCGCAATAGTGAGCAGTAGATTGACGACAAAGAGCCTGGGCCGGCGCAGCGCCGCGGTCGCCGCATCGACCTCACCGCCGATGAGCGGCGCGACGATCGAAGCGCTGTCGGTCGAAGGGGACGAACCACCTCCCGGTGCGGCAGCCAGGCGACGACGTTCTGCGCGGCCAAGATACCATGCGATCCCGAACGTCGCGACGATGCCCGCGACCATTGCCGGCAACAGCGGCACGAACACATCGGCCACGTCGAGACGCAGCGCGGCGGCGACGCGGCCGGTCGGTCCGCCCCATGGCGCGAGGTTGATCACGGTATTCGCCGACGCCAGGATCACTGCCAGCACCAAAGGGTTCATGCCGAGCCGGCGATAGACCGGCAGGAAAGCGGTGATCGTGATCAGTGCGGTGGTCGCGCCGTCCCCGTCCAGCGACACCACGCTCGCCATCATGGCCGTGCCGACCGCCACCCGCACCGGATCGTCGCCGGCAAAGCGCAGGATCCGTGTGACGAGCGGCTCGAACAGTCCGGCATCGATCATGATCGCGAAGAACAACACCGCGAAAAGCAGCAAAGCGGCGGTCGGCGCGAGCTTGGCGAGGCCATCGACCGCCATCGGTCCGAGATCGGCGCCATGCCCCGCGACCACGCCGAAGATCAGCGGCACCAGGATCAGCGCAACCAGCGCCGACAGCCGCCGCGTCATGATCAGGATCATGAACGTGGCGACCATCAGATAGCCGAGCAGCATCAGCATTGGAGGTGCTTTATCAAGATCATCTCACTCTCAGAACGACGCATTGAGTGTCACGCCGATCTGACGCGGCGGGCCATATTGCACGAACAGGCCGTTGGCGGAGTCGACCTGGAAGGTACGGTATTCCTTGTCGGTCAGGTTTCTGACCCAAAGCTGCGCCGAGAAACGATCGTCGACATGATAGGTCAGGCTGGCGTCCCACAGCGTCCGGGCGCGGCGATATTCGATGAAGTCGTTATCGTTGTCGTCATAGATATCGCTCTGGTAGTCCATCGACACCAAGGCGCGCAGCCATCCCCAGTCGCTCTTTGGCGTGGTGAAACCGAGATCGGCTGTGATCGCATGTTTCGGGGTACGGCTGAGGCGGTTGCCCGCCAGGTCGCGCTGCACCGCGGAGCCATCGGCCAGGATCGCCGAGGTCTGGGTCAGTTGGTCGAAGCGCGCATCGAGATAGGTGTAACGCACCGTCAGATCGACCAGATCGACCGGCGCGAAGATCAGTTCGGTTTCGACGCCCTTGATCGTCGCGTCGCCAGTGTCGGTCGATACGCGCGATCCGCCCGGCCCCGCAGTCGCGTCGGGGATCACCTGGATGGTCTGGAAATTCTTGTACTTGGCGACGAACGCCGAGACATTGGCGCGCAGCCGCCGGTCGAGCCAGTCGGTCTTGAACCCCGCCTCGTAATTGGTGACCTTTTCCGGCGCGGTCGCGATGCGTGCGAGGACCGCGCTACCCGGCTGTTCCGGAAACGCGCCCGATTTGAAACCGGTCGAAACCGTGCCGAACAGGAAGATATTGTCGTTGACGCGAAAATCGGTCCCAACCCGATAGGTCACCAGCCGCTGCCCCGCCTCGCCCGGCGTACCGACTGTCGTGTAGCCGATCGTCGGCGCGGCGGGATTCCCGATCAGCCGGGTGACGTCATAAGTCTTCTTCTCATCGGTGTAGCGCGCGCCGCCGAAGACCCCGAGCCCAAAGCCGAACTTGTACTGAACTTCGCCAAAGGCGGCATAGCTGCGATTGGTCGAATGAGCGACGAAGCGATTCTCGCTGGTGTCGACCACGTCGGTCTCACTCTCGCGCTCGCGACTGATCCTGTCATGGTTGTAATAGAGCCCGAACACCCAGCTGAATGGCCCGGACCCAAGCGAGGTCAGGCGTGTTTCGGCCGAATAGGAATCGGCGTTTTCCTTCGCCAGCGTTTGGATCGCCGGTGCCACGACGCCTGCCGCGAGATTGGCAGCCGCGTTGCTGCCGTCGAGATCGTCGGATGACGTGTAGTCGAGCGTGCGCCAGGCGGCCGTCGCGGTCAGCGTGGCGAAGCCGAGTATGTCGGTATTCAATTCGCCCCGGACGCCACCGGTCTGCGTATTGATGCCGCCATAACGATCCGGATCGGCGACGCGCGGCTTGTCGAAATCGTCATAGCCGCGCGGACCGGACGTACGGAAGGGCAATGTCCGCACGTTGAAGTGCGACCCCTGACCCAGATCCTGCTTGGCGATGTCGCCGGCAAGGAGGAAAGTTGTGCCGGTGCCGATACCGACCATGGTCTGGACGCGCGCGCTGATCTTGTTCTCATCGTCAAGCGAACGTCCGCCCGGCGTATGACGAAAGCCGTCATTGGTGACTGCGCCGAGTACCACGCGAGTCGCGATCGTGTCGGTGATCGGCAGGTTGAGCATTACATTACCGTTGAGCTGGCTATATTCGCCGGCCGTCAGCTGGGCATGGGCAGCGGCCTCGCTGGTCGGCTTCGCGGTGATGAAGTTGACTGCCCCGCCGACGACGTTCTTGCCGAACAACGTGCCTTGCGGCCCCTTCAGCACTTCGATGCGCTGCATGTCGAAAAAATCGATGCCGAGCATCGCGGCGCGGCCAAGATAGACGCCGTCGAGGAACGCGACCGACGACGGATCGCCGCCCGCTCCCTGGTTTGAACTACCGATGCCGCGGAAAAAAGGACGCGGCGCCGCGCGTGGAAAGGCATCGAAGTTCACGCCCGGCGTTGCTTGTGCCAATCGGGCAAAGTCGTTGATGCCCTTTTCCTGCAATTGCGCGCCGGTAAACGCGGTGACGGTAACCGGCGCGTTCTGCAGCGATTCCTCCCGGCGGCGCGCGGTGACCACGATATCCTGGATCGCCGAGTTCGACTCGGGAGCTTCAACCGCATGAGCCTCTTCTGGCACCGTCTGCGCGAGTGCCGGTGCGGCGAACAAGGCGCCGGCAGCGGTCGTGGCGCTCAGCGCTTTGCGAAATCTGGTCATATCCTATCCTCCCCTGGCCGTGCGTTAGGAGCAGCGGTCCGTGATCGCGGCGGTGTTTTCGCCGTCCGCGTCGGAGCCATTGCACCCGGAGGACTCGGGCTGCGTGTCGCCAATGTTACATCGGGTGGAATTTATTTGGGCTATGCTTCACCGATCGCAGTCAGGAGTGGAAGATGGATACGGCCGAGCCGACGACCGTCGGCATCATCAATCGCGAGAACTGGATCGGCGCGCTTCCCGCACCCGTCCGGGAGGCGATCGAGGCGCGGATGACTCGCTTTACCGTGGCACCGGGCATGCCGGTCAAGCGCGCCGGCGAAGCGGCGACCCGCATCTTTCAGGTCGAGACCGGTTTCCTGAGCCTGATCGGGCTTCACGTCGACGGCCGACAGGCGCTGATCACCATTTATGCTGCCGGCAACTGTTTCAGCGAAACCGCGATGATCGTCCGGCGCGAACATAACCATACCACCATCGCACTAACGCCAGCGGTGGTTCGCCAACTCGAGCGCGACGATTTCTGGGAGCTCTATCACCGCCATCCCGAAATCCCCGAAGCCTTGTGCCGCAAGTTCGCCGAAGCGATCTCGCGCCAGATGGCGAGCCGCGAACAGCGCGCCACGCAGCGTCTTGGCCAGCGCATCGCCACGATGTTCGCAAACCTGGCCGAGCATGCCGGCGAATCGGTCGTCGGAGGGGAAACCCGGATTCTGTTGCCGATCACACAGTCCAACATCGCCGACATCTTCGACGTGACGCGGCAAAGCGTGCATCGTGAGGTCAGCCACCTCAAGCAACTCGGAATCGTCGACAAGCGCCACGGCGATTGGGTGGTGATCGATAGCGAGCGGTTGCGGCAGATCTGCTCTTACTAGCTTGCCTGCCCACTAGCGCCGCCCTCGCGGCATCGCTACATGCGCGCCATGAGCACGAAGACCGTTTCAAAGAGCAACGCAGCGGTCATCGAGAGCCGCGATCAACTCGTCGCGAGTTTCGCCAAGGGTGAGAAGCCGATCAAGGATTGGCGCATCGGCACCGAGCATGAGAAGTTCGTCTATGCCCTGTCCGATCATCATGCACCGAGTTACGACGAACCGGGCGGGATCAAGGACCTGCTCGACGCACTGACCGACTATGGCTGGCGCCCGGTACTGGAGGGCGGGAAGGTCATCGCGCTGTCGGGCGCCGATGGATCGGTCAGCTTGGAGCCGGCCGGCCAGTTCGAACTGTCGGGCGCGCCGCTCGACAATCTGCACGAGACCTGCGCCGAGACCGGCCGCCATCTCGAGCAGGTCAAGGCGATCGGCGACAAGTTCGGGATCGGCTTCCTCGGCCTCGGCATGTGGCCGGACAAGACGCGCGCAGAGCTGCCGATCATGCCCAAGGGTCGTTACGCGATCATGCTGCGGCATATGCCGCGCGTTGGGTCGATGGGGCTCGACATGATGCTCCGCACCTGCACAATCCAGGTTAATCTCGACTACGAAACCGAAGCCGATATGGCGAAAAAGTTCCGCGTCGGCCTCGCTCTTCAGCCGCTCGCGACCGCGCTGTTCGCCAATTCGCCGTTCACCGAGGGCAAGCCCAACGGCATGCTGTCGTACCGCAGCCATATCTGGTCGGACACCGATCCGGCGCGTACCGGCATGCTGCCCTTCGTGTTCGAGGACGGCTTCGGCTACGAACGCTACACCGACTATGCGCTCGATGTGCCGATGTACTTCGTCTACCGCGACGGCAAATATATCGATGCGGCGGGCCTGAGTTTCCGCGACTTTCTGCGCGGCGATCTGGCGGTACTGCCGGGCGAAAAGCCGACGATCGACGATTGGGCCGATCATCTGTCGACCGCCTTTCCCGAAGTGCGCCTGAAGACCTTTCTCGAGATGCGTGGCGCCGACGGCGGACCGTGGAACAAGATTTGCGCACTGCCAGCTCTGTGGGTCGGCTTGCTCTACGACAATGGCGCGCTCGACGCGGCATGGGATGTGGTCAAGGACTGGACGATCGAGGAACGTCAGGCGCTACGCGACGCGGTGCCAAAGCTGGCACTGGATGCACCGATTCCAGGCGGCGGCAGACTGCGCGATATCGCCGGTGAGGTGCTCGACATCGCCAACGCGGGATTGACCGCCCGGGCGCGGATCGATTCATCGGGCAGCAACGAAACGGGTTTCCTCGATCCGCTGCGCGAGATCGTGCGGTCGGGCAAGGTCCCGGCTGAGATCCTGCTCGAACGCTATCATGGCGCTTGGGGCGGCGACGTCTCGAAGGTCTATGATGAGATGCGGTTTTAATTCCTTCTAAGCCCCTTCCCTTCAAGGGAGGGGCTTAAGTTTGTTTGCCGGACGGCATTCTGTCTCGCTGCAAAAAATAATTTCGCACATGTGTCGATATCCCGTTTGCTCAATCGACGTGTCATCAGAGCCATCTTGAACGGGGTAAGACATCCCGGGATCGCTCACGATAACCAGGAGTGAATGTCATGCGTGTAATGGTGATCATGAAGGCGAGCGCCGAGAGCGAAGCCGGCGTCATGCCGAGTGAACGACTGCTGGCCGAGATGACCGCGTATAATGAGGAACTGGTCAAGGCCGGCATGATGCTCGCCGGCGAAGGCCTGCATCCCTCGTCGAAGGGCGCGCGGGTCCGCTTCGACGGCGACAAGACCAGCGTCCTCAACGGCCCGTTTGCCGAGACCAAGGAACTGATCTGTGGTTTCTGGCTGCTTCAGGTCAAGTCGATGGATGAAGCGATCGAGTGGATCCGTCGCGTGCCCAATCCCGATGGCGCGCATCACGAAATCGAAATCCGCCAGGTGTTCGACGCGGCCGATTTCGGCGAGGCCTACACACCCGAACTACAGGCACGAGAAGAAGCGATGCGCGATCAGATCGGCAATTACGGCCAGTAAGACGCACTTTGCCTCCGCCGTTCCCCCTGCCTAAACTATCGGGATGGGAACGGCGGATGCCTTGCGTGCGATCGAGACAGTGTGGCGGATCGAGTCCGCCAGGCTGATCGCCGGTCTGGCCCGCATGACGCGCGACCTGACTGAGGCCGAGGAACTGGCGCAGGAGGCGCTCGAAGCCGCGCTGCGGCAATGGCCGGAGGAGGGGGTGCCGCGCAATCCCGGCGCTTGGTTGATGGCCACGGGCAAGCGGCGGGCGATCGACGGATTCCGCCGGTCCCGCATGATTGACGAGAAGCACCGCAAGCTTGCGGGCGAGGTCGATGTCCTGGATCATTCCGTCGAAGACGAAATCGTGGCTGCGATCGATGACGAGATCGGCGACGAACTGCTCGCGCTCATTTTCATAGCATGTCATCCCGTGCTGGCGACCGAAGCACGCGTCGCCCTCACCTTGCGGCTGATCGGCGGCCTGTCGACCGAGGAGATCGCCAGCGCGTTCCTGACCTCCGAGGCGACCGTCGCACAACGCATCGTGCGCGCGAAGAAGACGCTGGCCAAGGCAGACGTCGCCTATGAAGTCCCGCGCGGTGCCGAGCGCGATGCCCGGCTTTCGTCGGTGCTCGAAGTCATCTATCTGATCTTCGGCGAAGGCTATTCGCCCGCGGCCGAAGATGCCTGGACACGGCCTGCGCTGTGCGAGGAAGCGATGCGGCTTGGCCGGATTCTCGCCGGCCTCACCCCCGTAGAAGCGGAAGTGCACGGCCTGCTCGCGCTGATGGAACTTCAGGCCTCACGCTTGCCGACGCGGACCGGGCCGGACGGTGCGCCGATCCTATTGCTCGATCAGGATCGCGCACGCTGGGACCGGGTACTTATCCTGCATGGGCTGAAGGTATTGGCGATCGCGGAAAGCCTTTCCGATCCGGCCGGACCCTATACTCTGCAGGCGTCGATCGCCGCCTGTCACGCGCGAGCACTGACCCCGGATGCAACTGATTGGGAACGGATCGCGTCACTCTATGACGAACTGAGCCGCACGCTGCCCTCCCCAGTGGTCGACCTCAATCGCGCCGTCGCCAGATCGATGGCGTTCGGACCGGCGATCGGACTGGCGCTGGTCGATGAGCTTGTCGCCGAAGGGGTGCTCGAAAATTATTATCTGCTGTTCAGTGTTCGAGGCGATTTCCTCGCCAAGCTGGGGCGAACGAGCGAAGCGCGCGAGGCGCTGCTCAAGGCCGCATCGCTTGCGCGTAGCGATCGCGAGACGGCATTGCTGGAGGCCCGCGCGGCGTCGATCGCTTAAGCCTGCGTTACCGTCGACTTGCCCATCACCCAGGCAAAAAAGCGCGGCACCAGGCCGTTGCGGGCCATCCAGGCGGAATATTCCTGATAGGCCGGATCCATGCCGAGATGGCGCTCCTCGGTCCGCGCACGCCAGTAATAGATGCCGGCGACCACTCCCATCAGGATGGTCGAGCGCGCGGCATCGGCCATGCTCCCGGTGGTCAGGATCGGGATGGTCGAAATCCACCAGAACAGGTTCTTCGACAGATAGGCCGGATGACGCGAAAACGCATAAGGACCATGCGTTAGGATGCCGCGATGCGTCAGGTTCGAGAAGCGGAAACCGAACGCCATCGTCGCCCAGGCATAGATCGCGGTCAGCGCGACGAGGACCGTGCCGATCAGCGTCAGGATGATCGGATGACCGGCGAACCAGACCGACCATTCCGACGTGCCCGGGTGATAGTCGAACGGCCCGTTATCGCCCATCAGGATGAACGGCGGATAGCAGATCAGCGCACCCATCCATCCGGCGGCAAACGGGTTGGCGGTACGGATATGCGAATCAAGCGGGCGAAAGGTGAGAATGTACCCCACGGTTGCGAAAGCGACGTCGATCACGAACATGAAGGTGATCAGCCAGTTGGCCAGCGCGACCGGATCGTGCAGCACCTGTGACGTATCGCCGCGGATGAATTCACCAAAACCACCGGGCACGATCGCCAGCATGAAAGCGAGGAAAAAACCCTTCACCGCCCAGCTGCGCAGATGGTTGTAGATCGATTCCTTGTCGACCGGTTCCTTCAAACCCATCAGCCAGGCACCGAGCGCCCAGGAGCCATCCTTAGGCTCGACCGCGCGGCGGTCCATCCACAGGATATATGGAATCGACAGCGCGAACAGCGCGGGTGCCGCGACCTGGAAACACCACATCGAGAACTGGAAATTACCTTCGCCGTAGAAACGCCCAACGGCATAAATCAGCGCGATTCCGCCCCAGGTGACCCACAGGCCGGCAAGCTTGGTGAGACTGATGTCGAATGTCTCGCGCCACGGTTTCGGCGCCCACCAGTCGATTCCGGTGGTCGGGTTGAGGTGAACCTTGTCGACCAGCACCGCCCATAATACCATTGGCACGCCGCACGATGCGACATTGGCCAATGCGGAATACGGTCCATCCATCTGATAATGGCGCGCGAGCGCGACCCAGATGAGCAACCCGGCCAGACCGGCCAGGCCGCAGCCGGAGCTGACGGCGGATTTGGGCCGCGGATCCGCCTTGGTGGCGCGCGCGAGAGCGGTATCGTGGAACATGGCAGCGATTTAACGCGGAATGGTAAGCAAGCCGTGAAGGATGACTTGATCCAGTTTCAGCAGCTGAACGATCTTGTCGTCATGGATGACGTCAGCTGGCCGTCACTGTCCGGCTCACGGCCTTCACCATGAGCCGGACTGATCGTCACATGCCGAGTCTGATCCCGAGGCGGAAGGCGACTGCGGCATGGCCCTGCTGTTCTTCGGCGCTCGCCTCGGCGGTCAGCGCGAAGCTCCCGTTGCCACCGGCTACTCCGACCCGCCCGATAAAGCCGCTCTCCCGTTCTTCGGGGGCGAGTGTGAAACTGTTGCCGGTCGCAAAGCGCGCGACGGTGACGCCGAGCGATCCCCCGACAATCTGGCGCCGGCCGGCTTCCAGGTTGAGCCGCATCCAGGTGCGATCGGGATCAAGGCTACCGAAATCATACCCCAGCGCCAGCGAGCCGGTCGCGGCGAGTTCGTCGCTGCTGCGCTTGCCGACGATCAGGTTGAAGGCCTCGCCACCGCCCGTTTCAGTATGCGCACCTTCGCTCAGCCGGTAATAGTCGATCGCGCCGATCGGTCGAAGGTGCAACCGCTTGCCGACACGCAGGTCATATGCGGCGAATCCCGCTGCCGAATAAAGCTTCCCGGTCCATTTGCTCTCGGCGACGCGATTGAAGGCACTACCGTCGCTGCTGCCGTCGAAGTGACGCGACCCGTCAAAGTTGATCGTCGCCGCCGACGCGCGTGCACCGACCGCCAGGCCGCCCCAGCGATTGCGCCAATGCACCGCCGCCTCATATTGGTTCGCCTGGATCTCATTGTCGTTCGATCCGTCGCCATCGGTCCCGGCGAGGTAGGCCAGCGACAGGCCGACACGGCCGATCGCGCCGACCCCAATCTCGATACCACCGTTCACGCCATAACCGCTGACGTCATAGGCCGCGCTGTCGCCGAGATTCTTCGACGTGCCCCAGGCAACTTGCTGCACCCAAAAGCCCCAACCGCCCATATCAACGATGTTCGGATTAGCGTCCTGCAGAAAGCGCGCGGTGGCGCGCGACCCTTGCGTAACCGATTCGAACACGCCGCCGGCATAGTCGGGCAGAAAGCTGGAGTAGCGCTGGCGGAATGTCTCACCATCGCCGATCGCGAGGATCGTCGCAGAGATTTTGGCGTCCTTGTCGATCACCGCGAAAACCGCGTCATACGCCGCCGCCGATCCCGCGGTGATACCCAGCTGGCTGGCGGTCTTGCGCGCGATGGTCAGCTTGATCGCGGTGTTGCCTGGATCGGTGGCCAGGCTGCCGCTGAACAGGAAAGGAATGTACATGTCGTTTATCGTCAGGTTGCTGCCACCGGTGATGCTACCCGCCCTGACGATGGTGTAGATTCCAGCCGCGCGATTGACGCTGTCGAGACGAACCAGCACCTTCGACCCCGTCGCAAAGCTCGCATTGCCGGTAACGTCATAAATCGTCGACGTTCCGTTCGCGGCGTTGATGTTGACGCTGATCGTGCCGGCCGCGCCGACCTCGAGCGAGGACAGGCCGACCGTGCCGGTATTGCGCAAATCGAGCAGGCCCGAAACCCGCGCGACTGCACCGCCGCTATTGAACAGATAACCGCGCATGGCGGTGCCGGCGCCGAGCGTCAGCGTGTCGGCGCCCCCGCCGAAATCGATATCGCCGTTGATTTTCGAGGTGCCCGACAGGGTCACCGTGTCGGCCCCGTTCTCGAACTGAAGCAGACCGGTATGCGACGTGCTGTCACCGAACGACACGCTGTTCGCGCCGGTGCCGAAATACATGTCGCCATTGGTCTTGGCGGTGCCCACGAGCGTCACGGTATCGGCACCGCTGCCAAAGCGGACCGCGCCGGTCTGGACCGCGTCGCCGCTGAGCGCGAGCCGGTTATCACCCGCACCGAAATCGGCGTTGCCGGCATAGCTGCCATCGGCGATGTCGAACAGGTCATTGCCGCTGCCGAACAGGACCGCGCCGACGATCTGCGGCGCGGTCTTTCCGCTTTCCGCTGCAACCTGCCTGACGGTCGTGCCACTGGTCACCGACCGTACGTCGATCGCGATATTGCGCGTTGGATCGGTCGAGCCCGAGGCACCGATCCCGCCACTATTCTCGATCAGCTTCAGCGTGCCCGATCCATCGTAAATCGCGGTGGCGGTGCCGACGCCGGAGGCCGTGGCACCGATCGCGCCGCTATTGCGGATGGTGGGAAGGGACGCGCCCGCCTCGATCGAGATCGCACGGGCCTGATGAGTCGAATCGGCGCCGCCAGCCGCCGAGATTGTGCCGCTGTTGACCGTTTCGAGCATCGTCGTGCCGGCACCGAGCTTCAGCGCGGTGGCATTGGCCTTTCCGGATGCGGTAATCGAGCCGGCGACCGAAATGCCGTTGCCGAGGTTGACCGCATGCCCCTGCCCACCGATCGACATGCCGGTCGCGTTGACCAGAGCGTAAATGCCGTTGCCGGCGATCGATCCATTCACCACCACCGAATGACTGCCCGTATTGCCCGCGACCGCACCGATCGTCAGGTCGCGCGTCGCCGAACCGATTTCGACTGCGGGCGCAGCGCCATTAGAGACGATCTTCGCGGTGCCTTCATTGGCATCGGGCACGCCGTCCTTGTCCTCGTCGGGATCGGTGCTGACCTTGTCCGGCGGTGGTGCGTCGAACAATATACCGCCGCCGACATTGCCGGAGACCCTGACCGCCGGACCGCCTTGCAGCAAATCGTCCGCGTCCAGCTTGGCCGGATCGGCAGCGGGGTTGCGATAGCCGCTCGCGGTGATGTTGCCCTGGACGGAGAATTGCCCGCCGATGTCGCCATCCGCCGCGACGCCGACCGCGCCAGCGCCCTGCACGGTGATCGTACCGGTGAGCCGCACATTGCCCGACACCGCGTCGGTGCGCACGCCGACCGCGCGATCGCCGGTGACAGTGACCGTGCCGCTGCTGGTGACCGATCCGGTTACAGGGCCGCCAAGCCGGATGCCGCCAGAATCGTTACCCTCGACGGTGATCGTGCCGCTGTTGACGATGCTGCCGGTGAACGCCGCGCCGTCTGCGGTGCGGATGCCGAAGCGGTTCGACCCTTGTGCGAAGGGGCCGTCGATGTCCCCGTCATTGTCGGCATCGGTCGGCGCATAGCTTTCGTCGATGACGATCGAGCCACTATTGGTGATCGTGCCAGACCCGCCCGCAGCGACGAAGATTCCGTTCGCATTGCTGGCGTTGCTGATGAGAATCTTGCCTTCGTTCTTGACGTTGTTGGCGCTGTCGAGCGTGACCGCGTTGCCGCCGGCCGGTTCGACCGACCCGGTCGAGGTGATCGTGATGTCCGAAGGCTGGCCGCTTGCCGCAGTCGACGTCGATACCGGCGTCGTCACCTTGGTGGAGATGGTGGTTTGCGCCACGGCTGGCAGGGCGGCAAACAGAATTGGGGTGAGGCAGGTGGTGGCAAGCAAATGACGCATAATTTCCTCGGGGCCGCTGATGTGCTCGGGGAAATGACGGCGTTGGCCGGCCCCTCCCCGACATCCAGACGGAGCCGGTCGGAAAAACCCGCAGGACAAAAGGTTAAAAGTTGGCGTCGAAGCCGATGCGGATGCTGCGCGGACGAAGCGGCGTGATCTGGTTTGAGCCACCCATCAGAAAGGGGCTGCCGAGCGCAAAGCGATTGCCTTCCTTGTCGAGCAGATTGGTCAGGGACAAGGTCAGGCCGCGTCGTTCGTCACCGATTCTGAGTTCGACGCCGGTATCGAGCGTATTGCCTTGCGGACGCCCCAATATGGGGCCGATGCCGAGCCGCGACTGGCCGACATAACGCGCGTTCGCATCGAGCGTGAGATAATAGGCACGACCGATCGGCGCCGAATATCGCGCGCGGACCAGCCCGCTGGCATCGGCGACATTGGGCAGCGACGGCCCGGCCCGATCCGCGGCATAGGGCATTGGCGGCCCGACGCGATCGGCCGCATAGGCCGCAACGAGGATCGTCGACGGCGTCGTGACCTCGGAATTGTTGAAATAGACCGAGCCCTGCAGGTCGAGGCGCGGCAAGGGCCGCCAGCGCACGCTGATCCCCGCCGAGGTGATCCGTCCATCGCCGATATTGGCGGTGACCGGGAACCCCGACGCGTCGATCAGATCGGCCTGAATATCGCGCCAGCGCGTGTGCGCGAGCGTAACCGCGACATCGAAGCGATCACCACCCGCATAACGCAAACCGACTTCGCCGGTTTCGACCGCATCGCCCTTATAATATTGGATGATGTCGGTGCCGACCGACAAACCACCGGGGCGATAACCCTGCTGGTAGCGGACAAAGGCGGTTACCGGCCCCGCCGGATGCAGCGATATTGCAAGCGAGGGTAGAAAGCGCGTCTCGGTGCGCCGACCCTGCGCTTCCTGATCGAGGCGAAACGCCAGTGCCTCGGGTCGATCCAGCGCCCTGCCCGACAGCCGCGAATGGGTCAGCCGTCCGCCGCCGGTCAGCGATAGCCAGGGCAACGGCACGATCGTCGCCTCACCGTACAGCGTCGCTTCGTCGACGCGATTGCGGACCCCGACCACTCCCGAGGTGAAGAACGGGACGGCGATCAGGCTGCCGGAGCTTCCCACCGAGCCAGTAACCATTCCGTCGAGAACGGTCACCCCGCCGATCGGAACGAATTGCAGATCATAGGTCCGGTCTTGACGCGTCGTGGTACTCAGCAAGCTCGCACCGATCACCCACCCATCGCCATTGTCGCCACTGTGCGACAAGCGCGTTTCGGAACTGATCATCCTGATCCGGCTGACCTGATCATAGGCCTTGGCCAGGCCGCCAGGCGGCGTCGCGTCGAACCGTTCGGCGACATATTGATCGACAACGCCGGTCGACGATATCAGCCTGGTCGCGCCCCAATCCTTGCCGATCACCAGTTCGCCAAGGAGATAGTCGTTGCGATAGGGCTGGGCGAGCGCGCTCGACCGGCTAAGGTCGTGACGATCGGCATATTGCGCATCGTCTCCTGAGATGCGCTGGAAATTGCCCGACAGGTCGATCGTCCAGCCATCGCCCGGCGTTGCGCGCAACGCGGCGCGCCCGCCGATCGTTTCGACCCGGTTGACGTCGGTCAGGCCGCGCCGGCGATCGTCGATATAACCGCCATCGATTCCACCATAGGCCAGCGCGCGCAGCGCCAGCGTATCGTCGGCGATCGGCAAGTTGACCAGCGCTCCGGCATCGCCGCCGGGCTTGCCGTGTTCGGTGAAGGCGAGCCCGCTCCACCCGCGTGCCGCGACGATGCCCATATCGGGTGCCTCGGGCACGATACGGATGATACCGCCAAGCGAACCCGCGCCGTACAGCGTCCCCTGAGGCCCCTCCAATACTTCGATCGAGCGAACGTCATAGAGCCTCAGGCTCGGGTCGGGCGCGCTATAGTTGATTCGTGTGTCGCCCCAATATTGGCCGACCGTCGACTGGGTCGGGCCAGTGAAGCTCGAATCCGCCACGCCACGAATGAACAGCTTGTTGCGGCCGGCGCCGAGATGGGTCGACGCGACGCTGGCCACCCGCGCCTCGATCGCGTCCGACCCCTGCCCGCCCTCCGCCAGCGACAAATCGCGCCCCTGGATGACCGCCGCCATCCCCGGCAAGTCGCGCAGTCGCCGGTCATATTTGGCTGCCGTGACGATGATGTCGTCCATGACCGGCTGCGGTTCGGGCATCGGCACCGCCGGCCGTGAAGGAGGCTTGGGCTTCGGCCTGAGCGGGACAGATGCCTCGATCACGAATACGCCCGGAGAGACCTGCACAGCGGCCACGCCGGTGCCACGCAGCATCCGGTCGAGCGCCTTGACCGCGTCGATCCTGCCCGAAACCGCGCGCACCCTGATCGTGGCGATACGCCGGTCGCGCAAGCCGATGCTGACGCCGGTCTGGCGGCCGAGAATGACGATCGCCGCGTCGAGTTGCGTGGCGGGCACGCTGACGCTCGGCGCGTGACCGGAAACGTGCCTCGCCTCAGCCGAGGTCGCGACGATCAGGCAGAGGGTGGGAAGGAGATATTTAGCGGTGCGCACGATCCGCCCGAGTCAAAGTCCAGCCGCGTCCGTTACGCTCGGCCTGAACGCCGAGCAAGGGCGCGATCGGCGCGATCGGATCGGCCGCCTTCTGGTCAAGGTTGATGATGCCGGTAAAGCGCATCGTCGCGGCATCGGTGGTTGTAGCAACCCGCTTGCCGAGATTGCGCGACAGATCGGTGGCGACAAGTGCAAGCGGCGCATTGCTGTAGACGAGTTGCCCGCTTTGCCAGGCACCGACGCCTGAGACTTCTGCCTGCGACCGGACCGGCCGGGCGCCATCGACCGCGCTGAGCGCTTGCCCGGCGTCGAGCCGGACCGAGTCCGTGTCGGGCGCAAAGATCACCGCGCCTTCGCTGACCGACACCCGCGTCGCACCGGCATCGCGGATCAGATTGAACACCGTACCGGCATCAACCAGCCGCGTGCCGCCGACATTGACCTCGAACGGATCGCGCTCGTTATGGCGAATGGTGAACAGCGCTTCTCCGCGCTCAAGCGTCGCGCGGCGCGGCGCGGCGTGATCGAGCACGATCCGCGTGCCGCCATTGAGCGCGACGCTGCTGCCATCGGCGAGCGTGAGCGTGCGATGAACGCCGGGCGCGGTCTCGATGACATAGGGTGAGGCCGTGTCACGAAGCGTCGCATAGCCGATCATGCCGGCAACCGCCGCCGCCATCGCCCCACCAAGCCAGACGCGGCGCGTGACACGCGGCGTGACTGGTTGTGCCGCCGGCATGACCGGGCGCGGGGCGGTCTCGAGTAATTCGACGATTCCGGCATCGCGCGCGACCGCGGCATCATAGGCGGCGCTATGGCTGGCATCAGCCTCCAGCCAGGCAGTGAAACCGTCCCAGTCGACGAACGCGGCGTCGTGTAACCGCATCGCCCAGAGCTGTGCCTGGTCGCGGATCGTATCGTCAAAAGGCGGAGTCATGCGCATGTCCCTGACAGGACGGAGCCGATCGCGTCATTCCGCATCGTCGCTCTCCCGAAGCGCGCCAAGCGCGCGATATGCCCGTTGCAGATCCTTTTCGACGGTACTGAGGCTGACGCCCAGCTCGCGTGCGATCACCGCCTGGCCGATGCCGTCGAGCCGGTACATGCGGAATACGCGCTCGCTGCGTGGGCCAAGCAACGACAGTGCCGCTTCCACCGCCCGCAATCGCTCACGCGCGAGCAAAGCGCGTTCGATGCCGGGTTCGGCGACCGCCATATCGGTCGCCTCGACATAATCCTGCTCGCGCCGCGCACGGCTGGTATTGGCGCGATAGCGGTCGCGCATCAGGTTTTCGGCCGCGCGGTAAAGATAACCAAGCGGCGCCGCGACCGGCTGGGCCGGAGTCGATGAAACCCGCTCCCACAGCTCCTGTAACAGATCCTCGGCCGCATCACCCGCCCCACGCGCCGCCAGAAACCGGAGCAGCCGCTCGCGATTCTCCATGAAGACCTGGGCCAGTCCGCTCGGTTGGGGTTGCGCCATCGCGTGCGTCAAAGCACCCAATTCGCCAGTTGCCAAGCGTCAGTGTGTTTGGCGTAGGCGCGCACCCGACTTGCGCCGCCAACCGGCCCACGCTATCCGCACGGCGGAACCATGCTGGCGGACCGCTCGATCGGGCGAGTGTCAGTGATGCGGGTATAGCACAATGGTAGTGCAGCAGCCTTCCAAGCTGAATACGCGGGTTCGATTCCCGCTACCCGCTCCATTCTTCATCATCCAGGGGCGGCCTGGGACAGCGACAGGACATTGCCGTCCTGGTCAGCGAAGAAGGCGACCTTCGTCTTGCCATCGGGTGAGGTCCAGATCCCGAGCGGGTCCTGACCCATCCCCTCGTAAATGGTGAACGCGATGCCCCCATCGCGCAGAACCTCCACTGCCGCGCGGATATCATCGACATTCCAACCGAACACGGGATGACCATGTGCCTTGTGGTCGGCCATCACGGTCATCCGCAACAATCCCCCACCAACCTCGATAAAGTCACCGAAATCGTCCGAACTGTGCAACACAAACCCGAGCGTATCGCGGTAAAAACCCAGCGCCCGCCCACGGTCGCTGACGGTAAGATATGCCACCGGCGTGCTCGATTGCAGAAGGTTCATGCCCGGTCCCCGCTTGAGGTCGATGGCTGATCCATAAAGCGGACAAAGCCGCAGGGCCATCGTTCAACGGGCGGCGGACGGTCGTGTCGTTGCTGCTCTTCAATCGGCAAGGCCCAGCAAATCAGCCGGCTTTCCACTCACGCGGGCTCGATCCCGTCCATCGCTTGAACGCCCGCGAAAAGGAAGACGGATCGGAAAAACCGACCAGATAGGCGGTTTCGTTCACCGATGCCTTTTTGCCGCCCAGATAGTGCAATGCCATGCGGTGGCGCAGATCGTCGACCGATCCCTCATAGCTGACATTCTCCGCCTTCAGCCGGCGGTAAAGCGACTGACGGCTGAGCCCCAGCTGCCCGGCGACGTCGTCCATGCTCACATCGCCCCGGTGCAGTTTCGGAATCAATATGCTTTCGACTCGCCCACGCATCGTCTGCGTATTTTCGAGGTCCCGGAGCAATTTGTCGGCATGCTCGCTCAGCACGCCGAACACATAGCGATTGGGCTGATGCAGTTCGATCGAGAGCCAGGATGGATCGATCATGATCGCATTCCTGTCGCTGTCGAAGGTGATCGGCGCCTTCAGGACGCGATCATAATCCGCACGATAATCCGGTGCGGAATGCGTGAAATGCACCGCTTTGGCAAAAGGCGCGCCGGGAAAGTGGCGCGCGGTTTCGCAGATGAACCGCGACCAGGTCGATTCGGTCATTTCCGGAAAGCTGTTGGGGTCGGTGCGCCGGTCGACCATCCATAGCTCCCCGCCGATCCATGCCAGCTCGAACCGCCCGCCAAGCCCGGGCAGGTCGACCTCGGCCACAAGGCGCGCATAGCGACTTAGTTCGGTAAAGGCCTCGCCCATGGTCGGTGCGGCGTAGCAGATCAGGCCGACGACCGAGATTTCCTTGAAGTCCTTCTCGGCGCCGAGCTCGAGTGCCAATGCCGGCTCATCGCACAACCGCTTCGCAGCGCGCATCAGTGCGACGTAACACGCGAGCGGCATGCGATTGTCGGGATCGGACAAAAGGCCGGGATCGATTCCCGAAAGGTCGTACAGCTGCTGTCGGTCGGCACCCCTCGAGACCGAGAACTCCAGCAGGTTGACCGTATAGCCGGTCGATACCGTGGGCTCAGCCATTGGAACGCTCCTGCGATCCGAAAGTCAGGTTTTTGATCTGCGCGGTCATGTGCTGCGGGTCATAGCCAATCTATCGCCGGGGGAGAACCAGATGGGCCGCCCGGAGGGACAAAAATGACCGAAACCGTTGCGGCCGGATCTCCGGTCTGGCGATCCACGGCAACCAAGGCGCTCGACGCGTCGGCCGTCCTCTGGTACGTGACTGCAGTCATCGGGCAATGGCTGTTCGTCGCCTATATCGCCGCCTTCTATGGCGCAGCCGCAACCGTCGGGAATTTCGAGAAATGGAACGACGTGCTGGTCGGCGGCTATGTCGCGGGCGGTACGATCGGCAATGTGGCGCTTGCCGCGCACCTCCTGCTCGCCATCATCATCACGGTCGGCGGGCCGCTGCAGCTGGTGCCGTATCTGCGCACCCATGCCCTTTCCTTCCATCGCTGGAATGGCCGGCTGTACATGCTGACGGCGATCGTCATGAGCCTGACCGGCCTGTACATGGTGTGGACGCGGGGTACGGCCGGCGGCTTTTCGATGCGCTTCGGGATCAGCATCAACGCCGTCCTGATCCTGGTCTGTGCGGCGATGGCCTGGCGTTATGCGATCGCGCGCAAGATCGCCGCGCACCGTCGCTGGGCGCTTCGCAGTTTCATTCTGGTCAGCGGGGTGTGGTTCTTTCGAGTCGGGCTGATGCTGTGGATTATCGCCAATAGCGGCCCGGTCGGTATCGGCGGGAAAGGGTTCGACGGCCCATTCGTCCGCTTCTGGGCCTATGGCTGCTATCTTGTGCCGCTCGCGGTGCTCGAACTCTATCTGCGCGCGCAGGATCGTGGTGGCCCCTCAAGTAAATTCATGATGGCGGGGCTGTTATTCGTGCTGACCGCCGGAGTCGGGATCGGCATCTTCGGCGCGTTCATGGGCATGTGGTTGCCGCGGATGGCCGGCGGCTGAATGGCAGCGTCAAGGCCGCACACTCATCCGCTCCAGCGCGTCGTCCAGCGTCGCATCGGTCTTGGCGAAGCACAGCCGCACGACGTTGGTCACCGGCGCCTCGACATAGAATGCCGACACCGGGATCGCCGCGACGCCGGCCTGTTCGATCAGCCATTCGCAGAATGCCTGATCGCCCATGCCGACGCCCGAACGATCGAGATCGATCGACAGGAAATAAGTCGCAGAGCTCGGCAGCACGGTATAACCGAGCTTGGTCAGACCGGCAGCAAGCCGGTCACGCGAGCGCTGGAACGCGGCGCGCATCTCCACGAAATAGGCCATATCCTTGCCCAGGCCGTAAGCGGCGGCGGTCTGAAGATTGGGCGGCGTGGTGAAGGTCAGGAATTGATGCGCCTTAGCCAGCACCGCGGCGATGCGCGGCGCGGCGCACATCCAGCCGACCTTCCATCCGGTGAGCGAGAAGATCTTGCCCGCCGAACCGATCTTGACCGTCCGCTCACGCATGCCCGGAAAGGTCATCAGCGAGCGATGGACAGCACCGTCAAAGACGACCTGTTCCCAAACCTCGTCGCAGACCGCGATTGCATCGTGCGCGATGCAGAAGTCAGCGAGCAAGGTCAGTTCCTCATCCGAAGCGATCGTCGCCGTGGGGTTGAGCGGGGTGTTGAGGATGACCAGCTTCGTGCGCACGCTCGCCACTGCCGACAGCGCCGCGGCGGTGATGCGCCATTCAGGCGGTTCGAGCCGGACCAGCTTCGGCACGCCACCGGCACGCACGACCAGGGGCCAATAGGCGTCGTAAAGCGGCTGGAACATCACCACTTCGTCGCCCGGCGAGACCAGAGCAAGGATCGCCGCCGCCAGCGCCTCGGTCGCGCCCGAGGTGACCACGACTTCGGCCGGAGTCAGGTCCAGCCCCTGATGCGCGGCATAATGCGCTGCGACCGCTTCACGCAACGCCGGCACGCCGAGCATCGGCGGATATTGGTTCGACTCCTCGACCAGCGCGCGCGCCGCCTCGGCCAGCACATCCTCCGGCCCGCGCCCGTCGGGAAAACCCTGTCCGAGATTGATCGCTCCCGTGGCACGTGCCCGCGCCGACATGGTTTCGAAGACCGTCGTGCCGAGCGAGGTGTAAAGCGGGTTCATGGCGCATTGCTTCGCGGCGTTCGGGCCAGCAAGTCAAGCGCGGCCGGGCATCAATCCTTGAGCGTCACGCGGAAATGGAAACAGTCGATGCCCAGTCCTTCACGGAAGTAGAAGCGGTGAGCCTGTTCGCGGATCACGCGCGATACGAGCTGCAATTCATTGCACCCGGCGGCCCGCCCTTCCGCCTTCAGCCAGTCGAGCAGGCGCGCGCCATAGCCCTTTGACCGCACCCGTTCGTCGGCGACAAGATCGTCTATGCTGAGCAGCCGGCCGCAATAGAGCATGTCCATCACGCGATAACCGGCGACGGCGCGCACCACGCCATCTTCGCGCAGCGCCGCCAGCCGGAAACCGTCGGACGCCATCAAGCCGCGAATCCGCGCGAGATAGGTGTCGGCGACAAGATCGGGGCGCAATTGCTGCATGACATCGAAGGTCGCGGCAATCTGTTCGTCGGTAATGGCTTGCTCGATCACTTTTGCGGTCCTCGTACGATTTCAGGTGTTGGCGGGCGTGGTCCCGGATTCGGGCGCCGCGATGTCATGAGTATCGCCGGAAAGTGGCGTCGCGCGCATCGATGGGCGGCGCAGGAATTCGTCGAACCATGCCGACAGCAAGGGGCGGCCGTCACGGAACGAAGGCAGTTCGCGGAATGCCAGCCAGTCGAGCGTCGTCGCCAGTGCGATATGGCCGACATGGAGATCGGCGGTCACGTCCAGTTCGCGTTCGAGCCAGTCATAGCTAGCGACGAGCTTCTCGACATAACCGTCGCGTAGCGGCGGATAGCGCAACGCCTCAGGACGGCGCACCGTTTCCCAGCGTACAGCGATCCCGGCGTCGGCCAACCCTTGCGCCACCGCCTGCACCCTCAACGCCTGCCAACGCGCCTCGCCTTGTTCGGGGATCAGTTTGCGGCCCGGATTGAGCGTGTCGAGATAGTCGCAAATGACATCGGAATCGAAGATCGGCTGTGCATCGGTGCGCAGGAGTACGGGTACCTTGCCGAGTGGATTCTCCGCGAACACCTGATCGTTGCGCAGCGTCGGGCTGGTTTCGTGATGGACCACGGCGATCTGCCCGGCAAGGCCGGCTTCGTGGGCGAAAACGAGCGCTTTACGCGCGTATGGCGAATGGGTCTGGTAGAGCAAGGTCAACGACATGAACGTTCCTTCGAGGGGCGGCGTGAGCCGGTGGCATTCGGCGATGACGCCAGAGCATTTCCGGGCCGGCCGGCCCGCTCAAATTGGATGCTACGGTGAATTCGTGGCGTTTGGCGGCGGAATCGGCCTCGCTCGCGCCTTTTTCGGGCGCCAGTGCATCGATCGACGCGGATCAGGCGCGGATGCCGTGTTCCGCCAATATGATCGCCGACTGCATCGACTGTATTCCTGCAACCGCCGATAGCCGATCGATCAGCCGCGACAGTTCCGCCGCGCTGCCTGTCCGCACGACCGCCACCGCATCGATCGGCCCCGCCGTCGAATAAAGCGAGACGATCTCCGGCCAATGCGCGAAGCGCGCGATAACCGGCGCGCAAGGGCGTTCGCCGAAGGTCAACGACAAGATCGCTTCGACCGTCGCGCCGTCATCCTGTTGCCGCACGATCGCCGCGTAACCAATGATGTCGCCGCGCTGTTCGAGTCGCGCAATCCGTGCCTGTACCGAGGTGCGCGACAGATTGACCATCTGGCCCAGTGCCGTCGCCGATGCCCGCGCATTGTTCTTCAGAGCGGCAAGTATCCTGCGGTCGGTCGCATCCGGTTCACCGTCGTTTCGCACGTCACTACCCTCATTCTCGACGAAGTGCAGGCGCGCGCGGCACCTTGCGCAGCGCGGGCCGCTCGTCCTTGCCCTATCATGCGCCAAGCCAATGTATTGATCGAGAGGGTCGTGATGCGCACCGTTCGCAGCCTGGATTTCACCGGTACCCGCGCCTGGGATGCTTTACCTATCGGACGAGTCGACGACGTGACGGTCACCCTGCATTGGACCGACCGGCCCTATCGCTGGCACGTCAATGATGGTGCCGAGGTGTTCGTCGTCCTCGATGGCGTGGTCGACATGCATATGCGCGACGATGCGGGCGAGACGGTTTCGCGGTTGAACGCCGGCGATATCTTCAGCGCCGAACCGGGCGACGAGCATGTCGCGCAGCCGATCGGCGCGGCGCGTATTTTGGTGATCGAGCGCGCGGGCAGCGTATAGCGGTTCACACCTCCCAATAAGCGGGGTCGCCAAACGCCTTTCGCAGCCATTCGGTCAGCGCGATGATCTTGGCGGACGAACTGCGGTTCTGCGGATAGGCGATGTTGAGCTCGGCACCCTCCGCCTCGACGCCGATGTCGATGTGGACCAGCGATCCGTCGGCCAGGTGACGATGGATGAAGAAGGTCGGCAGCAGCGTGATGCCAAGCCCGGCCAAGGCGGCGTCGCGCATCACCACGCCATTGTTGACGCGAAGTGCCGCGCGTGGCCGTATCACCGTCTCGCCCGCCCCTTCGCGAAACCGCCAGTCGGTCTCGCGATTCGTGTAGAGGATCGCCGATGCAGCCACGATATCGTCGAGCGATGCCGGCGTGCCATTGGCCGCGAGATAGGCGGGCGACGCGACGAGCAGCCGGCGGCTCGACCCCAGCCGTTTTGCGATTAAATTCTTGTCGCGGATCGGACCGTGGCGGATCACCGCGTCATAACCGTCCGCCGCGACGTCGATGAACCGGTCGTCGAGATCGAGGCTGAGGTTGATCAGCGGATGCGCGGCGAGGAAGGGATAAAGCGCCGGCCCGAGATGCAGGCTGCCGAAGCTGATCGGCCCGGCGAGGCGTAACGGGCCCGACAGGGTGCCACGCCGCTGCGTCAGTTCCTCGGCCGCCTCGGCCATCTCGCGCACGATGCGCCGCGCGCGTTCGAGAAAAGCCTGGCCGTCCTCAGTCAGCGAAAGCTTGCGCGTCGTACGCTGCATCAGCCGTGCACCGGCACTGCGTTCGAGTTCGGCAAGTCGTTCGCTGACCACCGACTTGGCCAGCCCCATGCGCCGCGCCGCCTCGCTGATCGATCCGGCCTCGGCCACCGCGACAAACGCCGCCACTCCATCGAGCTTCATCATCGTTCGGCAATCCCGTAAGCCGGTTTCGGAACTTACCGGCTAGTGCGTACGATGCGCGCGGTCCATCTTCCTGTCCAGAGCCCGGCACGGCCGTGCTCGCTACAGGGAGACCATCCATGTTTCGTACATTGATCGCCGCCGCGCTGATCGCGCTTCCCCTGCCCGCCATAGCGCAGGTCGAACCCTTCCCGGCGAGTTTCAAAACGCAGGAGATCATGACCAACGGCACCACGATCCATGTCCGGGTCGGCGGCAAAGGGCCGGCAGTAGTCCTGCTCCACGGCTATGGCGAGACCGGCGACATGTGGGCGCCGCTCGCCGCTGACCTGGCGCGCGACCATACCGTCATCGTGCCTGATTTGCGCGGCATGGGCCTGTCGGCCAAACCAGCCGGCGGATATGACAAGAAGACGCAAGGCGCCGATGTCGCGGGCGTGCTCGACACGCTCAAGGTGACGAGAACCGATCTTGTCACGCACGATATCGGCAACATGGTCGGTTATGCCTTTGCCGCACAATATCGCGCCCGGATGGGCCGCTTCGTGTTGATGGATGCGCCATTGCCCGGCGTCGGGCCGTGGGAGGATATCCTCAAGAACCCGCTGCTGTGGCATTTCCGTTTCGGCGGTCCGGACATGGAGCGATTGGTCGCCGGGCGTGAGCGGATCTATCTCGACCGCTTCTGGAATGAATTCTCCGCCACGCCGGCCAAATTCAGCGAAGCATCGCGCGTTCATTATGCCGCGCTTTACGCGATGCCGGGCGCGATGCATGCCGGCTTCGCGCAGTTCGCCGCGTTCGACCAGGATGCGATCGACAACAAGCAGTTCGTCGCGGCGGGCAAGCTGGCCATGCCGGTGCTCGCGATTGGCGGCGATAAGTCATTCGGGCCGATGATGGCGACGGTGATGCGTTTCGCGGCAACCGACGTGCAGCAGGCGGTGATCGCTGATGCCGGCCATTGGTTGATGGAGGAACAGCCCACAGCGACGGTCGCCGAAGTGCGCAAGTTCCTGGACGCGGGAAAATGAGCGCGGCGACCGGACCATCGAACACTCATTACACAACAACGGCAAGGGACCGACCATGACCGATTTCACTGGCAAGACCATCCTCGTCATCGGCGGCAGCCGAGGCATCGGCGCGGCGATCGTGCGGCGCTTCTCCAGCGACGGCGGCACCGTCGCATTCAGTTATGCCGGATCGACCGATGCGGCGCTGGCGCTGGCGCAAGAAACCGGCGCGACCGCGATCCAGTCCGATGCCGCCGATCGCGACGCGGTGATCGATCTGGTCAAGGGGCGCGGCGCGCTCGACATTCTGGTGGTCAACGCCGGAACGTTCGTTGCCGGCAATGCGACCGAGGCCGACCCCGACGCGGTCGACCGGATGATCGATATCAACGTGCGAGCGCCCTATCATGCCGCAGTCGAGGCAGCGCGGTCGATGCCCGATGGCGGAAGGATTATCGTGATCGGATCGGTCAATGGCGATCGCATGCCGTTTGCCGGGGCCGCCGCCTATGCGCTGACCAAGGCCGCGCTGCAGGGCATGGCACGCGGGCTGGCGCGCGATTTCGGGGACCGCGGGATCACCGTCAATATCGTTCAGCCCGGCCCGACCGATACCGACATGAACCCGGCCAGCGGGCCGATGAGTGACATCATGCATGGCTTCATGGCGATCAAGCGTCATGCCACGGGCGGAGAGGTTGCCGGCATGGTCGCATACCTCGCCGGCCCCGAAGCCGGCATCGTGACCGGTGCGCTGCACACGATCGATGGCGGGTTCGGCGCGTAAGGCCAATGGGTAAACAAGTATTGCGCTCTGTGCGCACTTGCTTCCAAGCTACCGGCCGACGGGGTCGGTCTTCAGTGGGTGTTCGGTCAGCGCATGGTTCGTCAAGCAGAGAGAAGCGCGGCGACGATCCAGGCGATCATGGACGCTGCACGTGCGCTGTTTTCCGACCAGGGTTATGAAGCGGTCAGTCTCGATCTGGTGGTACAGCGCGCCGGCGTGGCCAAGGGCGCGTTCTACCATCACTTCGCCTCTAAGCGCGACCTGCTCGAACGGCTGGTCGACACGCTGCAGGGCGAACTGGCCGCGCAGCTCGCGGCCGAGGCGTCGAGCGGGCCGGCCACTGCGAACAGCATCGCGCTCAGCGTCGGCATCTATCTGCAGGCCGCGATCGAGCCGGACCGCAACCGCATCCTGCTGGTTGATGGACCGGCGGTGCTTGGCTGGCAGCGGTGGCGCGAAATCGACGATCTTTATTTCGCCGCTGCGATGCGCGCCGGTATCGGCAAGCTGATGAACGAACCGGCCGAGTCCAAAGACGCCGATGCAGTGACCCGACTCGCGCTGGGCGCGATCATGGAGGCAGCGCTCGCCTGCGGCACATCGGACGATGCTGCAGCAAGCGCGCGCGATTTCACCGGCGCGTTTCAGAGGATGCTATCCGGAGTCGAGCAAGCGATCTGACGGGTGAGCCGCTTGACATAATACCCTTTCGATCAATAACAGACTCCAAGTCTGTTTTCTGACGGGAGCTTTTATGCCGAGCGCGGAACGAGTCGAGCAGTTCATGGCGATGGTCGAGGCCGGTGAGTATGTCGCGGCGCTCGAAACCTTCTACGTCGAGGACGCCGCGACCAGCGAGAACGGTGCCCGGCCGCGTGTCGGTCGCGACATATTGATTGCCGAAGAGTACAAGACACTCGCGCGCAACAAGGCGGTCAGGGGCACGCGCCTGGACGCGCCGGCGATCGATGGCGACCGTGTGGCGATCGCCTGGCGTTTCGAGTTCGACGGCCTGGACGGGGTAACTCGCGCGATGGAAGAAATCGCCTGGCAGCGTTGGTCGGGCGACCGGATCGCGGAGGAGCGCTTCTTTTACGACCCCCGCCAACTCATCACCCCAATGGCGGCAGGTTGAGTGCTTTCAGCCCGGCCACGACGACATGCGATCGTCGGGCGCTGAAGACCGGCAAATGGTCGCTTTTGGGTCGCTGAGCCAGTTGCGGTGTCCGATCGCCGGGTCTAGGCGATCCGGCGATGCGTTCGGCGCCTTATCAATCCGCGTCGGACCGGCGTCGCGCCTTCGGGCGCCGCGCCATAGCGCTGGCGCTGGCGCTGGCGGTCGAAACGCTGGTCGGTCTGGCACTATGGTTCATCGCCGCACCCGAGTTCCGGAAGCCACAGGAAAAGACCTACCCGGTCGCCACGTTCCAGATGGCGCCCGAAGCGAAGGTCGCATCGGTGCCCAAACC
The DNA here is from genome assembly GCF_014171475.1 of Sphingomonas sp. So64.6b. Lineage (NCBI taxonomy): Bacteria > Pseudomonadati > Pseudomonadota > Alphaproteobacteria > Sphingomonadales > Sphingomonadaceae > Sphingomonas > Sphingomonas sp. So64.6b. Next base: position 362,224 of record NZ_CP048817.1, on the reverse strand, counting down.
GCGCGCGAAAACCGTTGCCAAGAAAAAGCAGGACAGCAGCGGCGCCGCACCGCGTGTGCGGACGCCGGAGGTCAAGCCGCCAGTACCCCCGACCCTGCCGTCCAAATACTTGCAGTTGAACAGCGAGGAGTTCGCCGCGACTGACGTCTCGAAACTGCCGTCGCATCGCGACGACAATGGTGCCGGCGACGATCAGGGATCGGGCAAGGATAGCGCCGCGGTCTATGGGCCGGGCGACGGACCGGGCGGCAAGACGCTGTACGGCGCCGAATGGGTGCGCGAACCGAGCCGCGCCGAACTTGCCACCTATATGCCCACCAACCTCGAGACCGGCTCGGCAATGATCGCGTGCCAGACGATAGCCGGCAACCGGGTCGAGAATTGCCGCTCGCTCGGCGAATCACCGCCCGGTTCGGGCCTGGCGCGTGGCTTGCGCCAGGCGGCCTGGCAATTCCTCGTCCGACCGCCGCGCATCAACGGCAAGCCGGTGATCGGCGCGTGGGTCAGGATCCGGTTCGATATCAAGGTCGGTATCGTCAAATAGCGACGCACGTTCGCCGGAAACGGTGTTGTGGTCTTCATCATGTGAAAGAGCGGATCGGCGGCCGATGAGAAGTCGACTGGATCGCTAAATGGTCGCGATTGCGGTGTGGTTGAATCGCGCTACGCCGACGGCGCGGGGGGAGATATGGGACACCCATTGTTGTATATCTTCTGCGCCGGTCGGGCGAGATATGGGACACCATATTGTCGCAAACCTGAAATAATAATCTTTATAATACAGATATTTACGCAGATAGGCGATGAAGTTCAGCGCGCTCCGATATCAGACGCTTACCGTCGATGGCGTGCGGCCATCCTCGCCGAAAATGCGCAGATAACGCGCGATCTCGGCCGGGTCGCCGGTCGCCTTGGCCGGATTGTCGGACATTTTCACCGCCGGACGGCCATTGGCGCGGATCACCTTGGCGACGAGCGAGATCGGCTCGAGCCCATGCGCGCCATCCGGGTCGCAATCGCGGAAATCATTGGTCAGATTGGTGCCCCAGCCAAAACTCATCCTCACCCGGCCATGGAAATGGCGATAGGTCGCCTCGATCGAGTCGACGTCCATACCGTCGGAGAAGATCAGCAGCTTGCTGCGCGGGTCGCGACCATGTGCTTGCCACCAGGCGATGATCTGTTCGCCGCCCTCGATCGGCGGGGCACTGTCGGGGCGAAAGCCGGTCCAGTCGGCGAGCCAGTCGGGTGCATTACGCAGGAAAGCGGCGGTGCCGAACGCATCGGGCAGTGCGATCAGCAGATTGCCGTCATAATGCGCCTGCCAGTCCTCAAGCACGCGATAGGGCGCAGCGGCGATCCCGGCATCGTCATCGGCCAGTGCCGCCTCCACCATCGGCAATTCATGCGCGTTGGTGCCGATCGCTTCCAGATCATTGTCCATCGCCAGCAGCACGTTCGACGTGCCGATGAAGCGCTTTCCCAGCCCTTCCTTCAAAGCCTCGACGCACCAGCGCTGCCATAGAAAACCATGCCGGCGCCGCGTGCCGAAATCGGAAATGACGAGATCGGGCAATTGCCGCAATCGTTCGACCTTGGCCCAAAGCCGCGCCTTGCCGCGCGCATAAAGCACGTCGAGTGCGAAGCGTCCCTTGCCCTTCAACACCGACCGCGAGCGCAGTTCGTTGACGATCGCCAGCGCCGGGATTTCCCACATGCTGGTGTGCGTCCAGGGACCGTCAAAGGTCAGTTCGAATTGCCCATCGACAGTGCGCAATTCATAGTCGGGCAGCCGGAAATCGGCGAGCCAGGCAATGAAGTCGGGCGCGAACATGCGTTCGCGCCCATAGAAACTGTTACCCGCGAGCCAGATCAGCTCCTTCTTGCCGAAGCGCAGCGTGCGAGCGTGATCGAGTTGCTCGCGTAATTCCCTTTCGTCGATCACCTCGGCGAGGCGGACCGTCTTGCTGCGGTTGATCAGCGCGAAGGTCGCCTGCACGTCCGGATGCAGATGGCGGATCATCTGCAGCATCAGCAGCTTGTAGAAATCGGTATCGAGCAGCGACCGCACGATCGGGTCGAGCCGCCAGCCATGATCGTAGGTGCGGGTTGCGATGTCGGTGATGGCCATGGAAATCCTTCCAGCTCAACCGGTGACCAGATGCAAGGCGTGGGCGGCCGGGCCGAGCGTGACCCGTCGTCCCCAATCGAAGGCAAGGAAATCCTGTTCGATGCCGTCGGCAAAGATCACCCCGCCCTCGTTCATGCGTGAAACCACGCCGAGCGGTTCCTCGCTGAGCTTGCCGAAGCGCATCGCGGTGCCGGTCGCCTTGCTCGGAAAGGGCTCGCGCACGAAATAACACACCGCGCGTTCCTCGGGCGTCAGCGCGACCTGTTCATGCGTCGCCTCCATGATCGAGCGCGCCCAGCCGGTCGCTCCGGTGCCCGAGGCGACGATCAGACCGCTCGACGAATGATCTTCGCGCGCGTCACCGGTGGCAATGCTGTAGCGCGCCGATTGGTGGCTGCGATGGCCGACGAACACCTCATTGAGCGCAAGCAGCTTTTCGCCCGAGTCGAGCGTCGCTTCGACCATGGTGCGATGTTCGACCGGCGCCGCGCCCGCGATGCTGGCGGGCAGCAACCGCGCGAGCCGATCGAGCGATACGCGGACCAGCACGCCGTCATAAAGGTCGGGCGACGGGTTGATGCCGAGCACCGGCTGCCCCGACAGATATTTGGCGACATTGGCGACCAACCCATCTTGCCCGACCGGGATCACCACATCTTCGGGGCCAAACAGAAAACGATCGAGATCTGCGCGCCCAACCAGCGCCTGACGCCAGTCGCCGGGTACCAGTGTGCGCGCCATGCGCAGCGCAACATGGAGTTCTTCATGGCGCTGCTCGACCGTCTCGATCTTCTGCCCGCGCGATTCGAGGAAGAAGCGCGCCTGCCCGCGCGTCGCATGGCGCGCGAGCAGGAGTTCATAGTCGGTTTCACGCGTGACGAAGACCGCGCGCGGCGTGTTGGTGGACATGCCCGCTCTCAGTTCGCCGGTGCTGTCGGGGCCGGGAGCGCCGGCGCTTCGCGACGGAATTCGCCGAGGATGCTCGCGAGCAGATCGGGCGTCACATTGACATGCTCGATCGTGCCGATGTTGCCGGCCAGTTCGCGTGCGGCGAGGCCGAGCAGCACGGAAGGCGGCAGGTCGCGATAAATGGCGATGCGCTCCTGCTCGGCCTCGGCCTTCGCGCCCTCGACGGTGCGGATACGTTCGGCCTCCGCCGCCGCCTCGACTTGCTGCGCCTCGGCCACGCCGGTCGCGCGGTTGCGGGCATTCTCCGATTCTTCCGCGATCAGTGTCTTTTCGCGCCGGGCGAGCTCGGTCTTGTTGGCCAGTTCATTCTCGGCAATCGCGCGTTCCTTGTCGACCGCGAGCGCGCGGCGTTCGAACACCGCTTCATCGGCCTTTTGCTGGAGCGCCTCGAAGGTCGGAGTCTGCAACGCGCGTTCCAATTCACTCGACGGCGCGAGGTTGGTCAGCCGGATCGCGGCGACGGAGATGCCGATCTCGCCCAGCGCGGAATCGCGCGCCAGCGCGGCTTCGAGTGCCGCCCGCAACGGTTCGGGGCCAGCGTCGAGCAAAGCGCGGACCGGCGCCTGTGCGAGATATTGCAGCGCCGCCTGGTTGACGAGACCGGCGAGCCGCGTCTCGATGCGCTGGATCGGTTCGGACTGATAGGCGCCGGTGAGCAGGCCGATGCTGAAATCGACCCTGCTGGCGAGCAATTGCGGATCGTCGACATGCCAGGTCAGCGTGCCCTGTACTGCGACCGCCTGGAAATCCTGGCTGCGGCCCTTCACGAACAACGCCATCTCGCGATCGTCCATCGGCAGTTCGGCGATGCTCGCGGTCTGCGGCCGGAACCAGAAGACCAGCCCGCGCCCGCTCTGCCGCACCCGGCCGTTGCGATAACGAATGACATGGTTGCTGGCATCGCTGCGCAGCTGGGCGGCGAACCCGAAATTCTTGATATAGGCCATCATTCACCTCCTTCGGACGGATTGCGGTAGCGATAGAGTTCGGCGGGCCGGAACGACGCCCCGGTCTCGCGCTCGCCGGTTGGTTCGAGCCAGCCGCGATCGAGCATGCGACGGCGAAAGGCGGGTTTGTTGAGCCGCACGCCAAGGATCGCCTCATGCACGTCCTGCAACGCGCGCAAGGTGAAAAGTTCGGGCAGAAGCGCGAAACCGAGCGCCGAATAGTCGAGCTTGCCGCGCAGCCGAAGCATCGCGACGCCGAGCATCGCGTCATGGTCGAACGCCAAGGCAAGAGTCTTGCCATCGGCCGAGTGTGCCTGGACCATCCCGCCCGTCTCTCCCGCCCAGGGCACGAAGAGCTTGGCCAGCGTCAAGTCGGACGCGGCCTTCAGCGCGGCGGTGAAGCTGGCGGCGGGAAGCAGCGCGAAATAAGCGACGCTGACGATGCGCATGCGTGGATCGCGGTCGACCGCACCGAAGGTATAGAGTTGTTCGACATAGGCCTCGCCCATATGCGCCTTGTCGGCGAGGATGCGATGCGCGGCCTCATCCAGCCCTTCGCCGATCCCGACGAATCCGCCGGGCAAGGCCCAGCAATGCTGAAATGGATGCGCGTCGCGGCAGACCAGCAGCACCGCCGGTGTGCCGTTGACGATGCTCATCAAAACCAGATCGACTGCAACCGAGGGTTTCTCGTAAGCAGTGGGATCATAATGGTCGAGGAAGCTCGCCTCGTTCATCTTCGTACCTTATATGCGTTGTGCGCTTTACTTATATGCGATTCGGATATATGTCAATCCGTATCGGAAGGGGGTCGGTGATGAAGAGCTTCGTGGTGGTCGTGGATATGCAGGGCGATTTCATCAACGCCGATGGCGCACTCCCGGTGGCGGGTGCCGACGCGTTGCTCGCCCCGATGACCGAATGGCTCCGCGCCTTGCAGCCGGACGAGACCGCCGGTGTACTGTTCACCGCCGACACGCATGAGCCGGACATCTATGCGCGGTCGGAAGAGGCGAAGCAGTTTCCGCCGCACTGCATGCGCGGTACGCCGGGCTGGGCATTGTTGATCGATCCGGCGGTGATCGACCCCGTCATCCCCTGCTACCGCCTCGAAAAGGGCGTGTTCGACATGTGGGCCGAGCCGGGCATCATGATCGAGAGGCTGGACGGTGACGCGCCTCCGGTGCCGCGTGAGGATTTCTTCGCGAGGCTGAAGCAGGATGGCGTGGAGCATGTACGGGTAATCGGCGTCGCCGCCGATTTCTGCGTTCGCTGGGCCGCCAAGGGCCTGATCGAACACGGCTTCAAAGTGACGATCCCGCCTGCCCTGACCCGGGGTATCAAGCGCCAGATCGATGCCGTGATCGCCGATGAATGGGGTCGCACGGAGGTGGCCATCGCTTAGGATGGATCCGCATTCAGTTTTGGCAGTATCGCGGCCCCACCCTCGCGCCTCACCCGGCCAGAGCCGATGGCGCTGCGGCCGGCTGATGCCATGTGCAATGCACCTTGCCGTCGATCACTTCGAAGATCTGCTGGGCACGCTCGATCAGCGCCGGGCGATGCGCGATCACCACCCGAGTGATCGCCAGCGTCGATACCGCGTCGCTGATCGCGGTTTCGTTGGCCAGATCGAGATTGGCGGTGCCTTCATCGAGGAACAGTCCATCGGGTTTGCGGTACAGTGCGCGCGCCAATAGCAAGCGCTGGCGCTGGCCGCCCGACAGCGTCGAGCCCATATCACCGATCAGGCTGAAATAGCCCATCGGCATCGCTGCGATATCATCGTGCACGCGTGCGAAACGGGCGCAGCGTTCGGCATGATCCATGTCGAGTTGCGTATCGAAGAAGCCGATATTGTCGCCCAGCGTGCCGGTCAGCAGGCTATCATCCTGCAGCACCGCGCCGACCCGCGCGCGCCATCCGGCAATCGTTGCCGGCCCCAGCGGCACGCCGTCGATCAGGATCCGGCCCGAACTGGGGTCGAGCAGGCCTAGCAACAGCCGCATCAGCGTCGTCTTGCCGGCACCCGACGGCCCGACAAACGCGGCGAAACCCCCGGCCGGTATCTCGAACGACACATCGTCGAGGATCGGGCGCTCGGTCGGGCTGTAGCTGAAACTGAGATGCTCGACCCGGATCGCCGCCGGGCGCGATCGGGTGCCCCTGGGCGGCGCGATGCCGATCTGTTCGGGCTGTTCGCCGACAATATCGGACAGCCGGTCGAGATGCAGCGCGATCATGCGCCATTGCTGGATCTGGTTGATCAGCTTGGCCGCGCTGTCCGAAAAACTGGTGCGATAGGACATGAACGCCAGCAACAGGCCGATCGTCATGGTTTCGTCGATCACCGCCTGCGCGCCGAGATAGACAACGACGATCAGTTGCAGGCTGAACAGGATATTCTCGGCCAGCGCCAGCCGGATCCCGATCATGCCCGAACGATAATTGGCTGAAATCACATCGGCATTGCGGTTGCGCCACCCCGCCTGGCGCATCGCCTCGCTGCCGTGAAGCTTGACCGCGCGCATCGCCCGGATCGTTTCGAGCAGATAGGTCTCCTCCTGCGCACGAGCGAGAATTTCCTCTTCCGAGCGCTGTCGCAGCCGCGGAAAGAGCGCGAGCGAAATGCCGAAATAAAGCAAGGTGGAGAAGACTACCGTCAGCGCCAGGGGCACGCTGATCAGCATCATCACGATCAGCGTGGTCAACGCCAGCAAGAAGTCGATCGCGACATTGACGAGCCCCTGCGTCAGCAGATCCTGGATCGGCCGGATCGAGCCGATACGCGACAACAGGTCGCCGACATGGCGGCGCTCGAAATAGGCCAGCGGCAAGCGGATCAAGTGACGCGTGATATTGCCGGCCAGTTGATAGGCGAGCGATTCGCCCAAAGTCAGCACGACCCAGGAGCGCAGGCCCTGGATCACCGCATTAAGACAATAAACCGTGCCGAAACCGATCGCGAGCAGCCCAAGCAGATTGGCGTCGCTCTGCCCAATCGCCTCATCAATGGTCAGCTGCATGAACAGCGGCATCGCCAGCGCGGTAATCTGGAGCAGCAGTGACAGCAGGACGACCTGCGCGGTCGCGCCGCCATAATTGGTCAATTTGCTCCACAGGTCGGTGATGCGGAGGATCGATCGCTCCTCCCTCGGCCGGAATTCCGGCGTGGGTTGAAATTCCAGCGCGACGCCGGTGAAATGTCGTGACACCGTCTCCAGTCCGATCGACCGCCGACCGATCGCGGGGTCGAGGATTATGGCGCGGCCTGGCGCCAGTTTCTCCAGCACGACGAAATGATTGAGATCCCAATGCAGGACCGCAGGCAGACGCAGCTCGGGCAATTCCTCGAGTTCGAGCCGAAGCGGCCGGGGCCCCAGTTCCAGATCCGACGCGATCAGCATCAGTTCGGCCAGCGTCGCCCCCTTCATCGAGGTCGAATAGCGCCGGCGCAGGCCGGGCAGGTTGGTCTTGTGGCCAAAGGCGTTGGCGGCCATGGTCAGGCAGGCCAGCCCACACTCCGCCGCTTCGGCCTGCAGTACCGGCGTCAGCTGGCGCGACCAGGGAAACTGGAACCCGCTCATCCGCGCAACGCCCGCAGCAGTGGATCGAGCAAGACTTCCCATAGCGAACGACGTTCGAGCACGAGATTGGCCGCCAGCGTCATGCCGGGGCGCAAGGGCCGGTCGGCGGCGCCCGGCTTGCTTGTACCGCGATCGATCCGCACGCGAATCCGAAAGACCGGCTGATCGATCTTCAAGCCAGGGTCGATCGCGTTTGCATCGGTCGGCACGCGAGATATCTCGGTGACAACACCCCGGCCCGCGCCATATTTCTGGAACGGAAAGGCGTCGAACTGCAACCGCACTTCCTGCCCGAGATGGACGAAGCCGGCAGCGCGCGTCGGCGTGTAGAGCCAGGCCTCCAGCCGGCTGTCATTGGGAATCACGGTGACCAGCGATATCTCAGGCCGCGCGCGGCTGCCGACCTGCCCGATCAGGTCGCCGACCCGTCCGGCGATCGGCGCGGTCAGCACCAACCGATCGAGCCGTAGCACGAGCGCGCGTTGCGCGGCGAGTTCGGCGCGCCGGCCGGCGATTTGCGACAAGGTCTGACTGGTGCCCATATCGCGTTGCGTGATCTGCGCTTCGGTGCTGCGCAGCGCTTCCTGTTGAGTGATGATACGTTCCTCGATCGCCTCGCGATCGGCGCGACGCGTCAAAATTATCCCTTTCGCTTCCTCGGCCTGGCGCACGCTGCCGGCACTTGCGCGTGCCAGCCGCCCAGCCCGGGCGCCCTGGCTCTCCGCGATCCGCACCTGTTCGGCAGCAATCACCGCCTGCCGCTTCAGCGAGGCGATCGCCGCGCGGAGTGAATCACGTTGCTGGGCGAGGCCTTGGGTTTCACTGGCACCGAGCATGGTGCCAAGCTGCTGCTGGCGGGCGAGTTCGTCGTCCTGGCGGCTGATCTGGGCGAGTTGGCTGGCGACACCGTCGCCATCGGCGTTACGGCCCTGGCTGAGCGCGATGGTCAGCAACGGTGTGCCCGCTTGAACCATGTCGCCCTCTTGAACATGAATGGCGCGGATTTCCGCCATGGCAGGCGGATAGATGCGGGCTATGCCTCGGTCATAAGCCACGACGCCCGTTACGCGAGCGCGTGAGGCGAACTGGCCGAGCGTGACGATCAGCAGCATCGCGGCGCAGATCCCGACGATCAGGATGGTGTAGATGCCGGCGCGGGGCGGCGTCGCGGCGACGACAGTGCCAGTCAGCCGATCGCGCCTCGCCTCGATCGCCTCGCGCCTGAAAAGTTGGTTTACCATCACCGGTTTGGTTACCGGGGAACGGGTTAAATCGTTTTAACCAGCCTCAGGGCCTCAATTACGTAATTTACGTATTAGAAATTGAGAAGGGCTGCAGCATAGATGCTACAGCCCTTCATGGTCCAGTCATCACTTCAAATATTCCGTATCAATAATTACCGGCAACGTGGCCGAGGATGGCAATTCGATGGCGCAGGAGCGCAAGGCTGAAGTGCCCCAGCAACACCATTCAGCAGGTTTGCTGTGCCGTGCAGCAGGCCACCGACAAGGCCGAGAACAGGCAAGCAGAATCCGCCGCCCGATACATCCATGGTTTCTTCGGTGCTCAGAGTACGCATGTTAATCTCCGATAATGTTAGCCCGGATTGGGCCTGATATTTATCCGAGTGCTTGATCGGTAATGCAATATAAACCTGAATATCATAGCCTATATTAAGTATGATAATTTTATAAATGAATCAATGTGATGGCACATTGACCTGGAATGGGACCGATCGTGGTTAAGGCAAGAATGTTTCATTTTGGGATGAAGCCGATGCGCGACAAGCCGGAGCGTTCATCAATCACGGCTTATGTCGCTGGAATACACGGCAATTCCGAATCGCTGCTGACCCTTGGTCTGTGCCTTGCCGGATGCGCCCCGACGCCGCGGCTGGCGCTCCCCCCGATCGTGCTTTCCCAGGACTGGACGGAAACGACGTCACGATCGGGGCCTGCATCGCCAACGGTCCAACCGGCCGACTTTTGGCCGGCGTTCGGTTCACCAGTGCTCACGGACCTGATCGCCGAAGCGCGAGCGGCAAACGCATCGCTGGATGCCGCGCGTGAGCGTGTCGTCAAGGCGCGGGCCGATATCGGCATCGCACGGGCCGCGCTGTTGCCGACGGTCAGCGCCAATACCGGCTTCGCCGCCACCCGGACCGACAATACCGGTGCGCCGATCTTCGCTTATAGCGCTGGCTCGGCCGGGCTCGACATCGCTTATGACCTGGACTTGTTCGGCGGCGCCCGCGCGGGAAAGCGGGCTGCGGTCGGCCGCTATGCCGCGACCCGGTTCGATACGGCGGCCGCGGCGCTGGTGATTGAAACCGACGTCGCCCGTAGCTTCGTCCAATATGCGGCACTCTGCGATCGGATCGCATTGGTCGATCGCAATCTGACCAATGCCCGCGACCTGCTACGGATCATCGACGTCCGGCGGCGCGAAGGCGTCGCAACCATGCTGGACTATCGCGCGCAATCGGTCGAGGTGAGCAAATTCGCCGCAACCCGCACCACGCTCGACCAGTCGCGGCGCCGGATCCTCGCCGCGCTGGCGGTGCTGCTCGGTCGGGAAGCGCCCGGCTTCACGCTGGATCCGGCCTCGCTCGCGACCTTTTCGCTGCCCGGGCTGGATCCGGGACAACCCGGCGAACTGTTGTTCCGCCGGCCTGACATTCTGGCGGCGGAGGCTCGGATCGCGGCCGCACGCGGCGATGTCGACCAAGCGCGTGCAGCGTTCAAGCCATCGTTAAAACTCTCCGCGAGCGCGCTCGGCCAAGCCGCGACACTAGCGGGTCCGTTCGGCGCCACATTGTCGCTGACCGGCGGCCTGGTCGCGCCGATCTTTCAGGGCGGTCGGCTGCGCAGTCAGCTCGAAGGCGCATCGGCCAGCCAAAGGGAAAGTGTCGCTTTGTATCGCCAGGCACTGCTGACCTCGCTCGCCGAAGGCAATAACGCGCTCGCCGCGATCGACGGGACCGAACGCCGGGTAACGATCCTGGCGGGTGCGATCGACGATGCCCGCAGCACGACCGTTCTCGCCCGGCGGCAATATATCGAAGGCGAAGCGGATCTCGGCACCGTGCTCGACGCGCAGCGCAGCCAGATCGCGGTCGAGGACAGTTATGTCCTGGCGCGCGAGGAACGCCTGATCGCGGCGATCGATCTCTACAAGGCGCTAGGCGGTACGCCGAACATCGACTGGCCGGCAGCCGGCACGATAGCCACGCGATAATTGTCCCGGATCGTGGCGCACCGCCGAATGCGCCCAATGTCTGCGCTTCGGCGGCCCGTCCAGCAGCATCATTGCCTGACATTCCGCTTCAGCGAGAGCGAAGAATCCGCGTTGAGTTGCTGACGACACGCCCATCGTAACGCATGGCGGATGCCCTTGATCTCCAACTCGGCCTTGAGCCGAAGGCCCTCCCAGCCATAGCCGCGCGGCAGCATCAACATCGCCTGATGAATACCGGTCGGACGCGGAAAGCCGGCATCCACACATCCGCTCGTCAAATCGCGACCTCGCGCATCCTGCACGGTCAAGCGCACCACGCCGGGTGGCGCGGCCACGCCGGCATTGGCGAGCCCGATCACCAGCCCGGCCTGACCGTCCCGCTCGAACGCCCAGATGAAGGAGGGATAGACGCGATAGCCGATGCGCCGTGCCGCTTCATCGATCGGTGCGGGAAAACGATCGTAATAGCTCAGCACGTTCGCTGCCGCTTCGTTGTGCCAATTCCACACCGACCAGTAATTGGCGCCGACCGCCAGCACATGATCGATGATCCGCTCGTTTTGTGTGATGCCGTCGTCCAGCCCGAGCTCGGCGGGCGCACCGGAGGTCATGCCGACTTCGCTGATCGCCGCGGTCCAGGACGGGCGGTTGCTCAGCGCCTCGATCTGCGTGTTCTCGATGAAGATCGTGTCGCTGCGGATCCAGTTGCCGCTGCGCACCGTGCGATCGAGCATGTCGGCGTTGCCGACATTGTTGAAATCGGGCTGGGTGTTGGTGACCAGCGGCGTCCTGCTCCACGCGGCGAGTTGGATATCGAGCATCCGCCGCCAGGTCTGCTCGGCGACGAGATCGCTTTGAAACACATGCCCCTCGAACGGCCAGCTATGGCCCTCGCCCCAGAAGCCGTACATCATCGTGTCCATATATTCGACATCGGGGCTGCCGTTCAGCTCGGCCGCCAGCAACCCGTTCAGTTCCTCGAACGCGGCGAGATAGGCCGGATGATCGTAGCGCGGCAGTGCGTGGTGCTTGTTGTAGCGCGTCTGTGTCCGGTCGCCCTTCCAGCTGCCTTTCAGGCGAATCGACGGCACTTTGTCCATCAGGAATGCCGGCATCCCCGGCTCGGCGAAATCCGGGTTTTCCAGCATGATGCGGAAACCGACCTGCTTGCCATAGCGCCGGGCGAGATCGAAAGTGACCTGCCACCAGCCCGGCAGATCGAGCCGACCCGGGCGCTGCTGCACCTCGCGCCAATTGGGGCGAAGATAGACTTTCTGCACGAAGGGCAGCCGGATCAGATCCTCGATCGACTTTTCCAGCGTCTCGCCGGGAATGCGCGGCGGGCCGGTGTCGCCGGAAATATAGACGGTAAGGCCCATGCCGCGATTGGGCACGATGTCACGCGACGGGCTGGTGACCATCACGACTTCGCTGCCCGGCACGACGGCGCCCGCGCCATATTGTGGAAACGGACCCTGATAGAGCCGGTCGGGCACCGGCGGACCATTGCCCCAATCGAACCCGCCCCAGACATGTTCCGGCATACGGGCGGCGGCGGGCGCGGCGGCAAGGCCGGCCCCGGCGGCTGCGCTTGCCGTCAGGAAGGTTCGCCGATCGATGTCCACGCCGCTCACCGACCTTGCATCACAAGCGGGTACGGATTCCGAAGAAGAAGGAGCGGCCCGAATATTCGTAGAAGTTCGGCACGTTGCTATAGGTGTTGTAGCGCTTGATCGCCGAGCCGAGCAGGTTGGAGCCCTGCGCGTAGACCGACAGATGGTCGTTCAGGTCGTAGGACAGGCTGGCCGACATTTCGTGATAGCCGTCTTCCTTGACCGGCAAATACCCCAGATTGCCCGACTGCGCATAGGTGTAGCGCGACTGATAGCTGTACGAGACCTGCGCGCCGATGCCGTGCTTTTCGTAGAATAGCTTGGCATTGGCCGAGAACGGGATCGCGCCGGGCAGGCCGGTCGTCACCGCGCCAGAGGTCGCGCGCGAATGATTGTAGGTCAGGTTCGCCTGCACGCCGAAGCCATTGTCGAGGAAATACTGGCCGCCGACCTCCAGGCCATACACTTTGGCGCTGTCGCCATTGATCACCTGATATTCGACGAAGTCGAAAGCCTGTTGCTGGTTGGCGGGTTGCGCCGTGGGCGTGATCACGACATCGACCGGCACGGTCGAGACGAAATTGGTGATGTGTTTATAGAATGCCGCCGCCGTCAGCGCGAGGCGGTTCGAAGGATAATATTCGAACGACACGTCGAACTGGTCCGCGCTGGTCGGCTTCAAATTCGGATTGCCGGCATCGTAGATGATGAAGGTGCCGGACTGCGCCGAGGTCGCATCCTTGGCCGGCGACAATTCACCAAAGCTCGGTCGCGAGATCGCCCGCGATGCGGCAAGCCGGACGCGGAAACCATCCGTAATGTCATAGGCGAAATTGACCGACGGGAGCAGGCGCAGATAGTCGCCGCCGCCATTGATCGCATCGACCGGGTTGAAGTTCACGTCATTGTCCTGCGTGCCGACGCGCGGGATGATGCTGGCGATGCTGGCACCATAGCCTGTCGATGTCACTTTGGTCGACACCAGACGCAAGCCGATATCACCACGCCAGCGTTTGCCGGCCAGGTTGAACTGCACATAACCCGCCCAGGTCCGTTCCTTGATCAGATAGGAGGCGGGAAGGTCTGGCTGGATGACCTGAGTCGAGAAGCCCGCGGGATAAGGCGACAATGCGCAGCCCGGGATCGGCGTACCGGTCGCATCGAGACAGGAGTTGGGATCGAGGATCGCCGGGTTGTTGTCCGCACGGGGCAGCGCCGCCAGATAGGTATCGATGTCGAAATAGGGGAAGTTGCGCGGAAAATTGCCTGGCAGGGTGGACAGGATATTGCCGGTGCCCGGCTGCACCACTGACGCGCCCAACTGACCGAAGGTGAAGGGATAGCCGCAATAATTGCACGACGTGGTGTATTGGTTGTCGATCGTCTCCACGCTCTTGCGGCGATCGGTCCAGGCGCCGCCGAAGGTGATGGACTTGAAGGTGTCGTTATCGACGTCATAGGTCAGGTCGAGCTTCGCGCCTTGCGTGCGATCCTCGATATTCTGGCCCTGGATGCCGATATAATGTGCGCGGAAATCGTCATTGGTCGCTTGGTCGAGCGTGCGTCCGCCGGGAATCGTGATGTCGAGATCGGGGATGCTGCCGTCGCGTGTGGCGAAGGTCGCGGATGCGCCGGGAATGCCGGCCACGACGAAACGGTTCTGCCCGCCCGTATCGTCACGCGCCTTGCCGTAATAACCGTCGAGCGCGACCTTCAGCCGGTCGGTCGGCTGCCAGTCGATATGACCGCCGAACTGATAGGTCTCGCTGTTGCGCGGCTCGTCGGTGGTCAGCACTTCGCTGACCAGGTCGTTGATCTTGAAACCGGTCACGACATTGTTGGAATCCACCGTGATCGATGCTGGATCCCAGCGCAGCGAACCGTCATCGCCCAGCGGGTTGAGATAGTTGGACGAGCGGTAATTGTGCTGCGTGACCTTATACTGGCTGTAGATGCCGTCGATCGTCAGCTCGAAATTGCTGGACGGTTTCCACTGGAACGCGCCCGCCGCGCCGATCCGTTCGCGCTCGCCCTGCACGGTGCCGACGCTGTAATAATCCGGCCAGATATAGGCCGGCCCATTGGCGTCGGGATTGACCTGACCGTCCCGGTTGAAATCGACGCCGTAAGCGGCTTCCGTGCCGTCAGTGATCGAATATTCGCCGAGATTGTCGGTGCGGAACTTATACTTGTTGTAGCTCGCACCCACCATCACGCCCATCGTGTCCTGGGCAAAGGTCGTACTGACCACGCCGGTGATCTTGTAGCCGCCCTTGTCGACGAAATCGTTATACTGGCCTTCCATCGAGGCGGAGGCATGTAGCCCCGGATGGTCGAGCGGGCGCGCGGTGCGCAAATTGATGTTGCCGCCGATGCTGCCCTCCAGTTCCGACGAACGCACGGCCTTCTGTACTTCCGCGCCGGAAATGATTTCCGACGGCAGCACGTCGAATGCGAACGACCGATCGGTGCCGTCGGTCGGCAGGATGCGCCCGTTGAGCGTGGTGATCGCGAAATTTTCGCCGAGCCCGCGCACCGTGATCGAACGGCCTTCGCCGCGGCCGTCGCGGCCGACGGTCACGCCAGGAATGTTGGCCAGCGCTTCGGCGACGTTGCGGTTGGGAAACTTGCCGAGTTCCTCGGCTGAAATGGCATCGACGATCGTGTCGGCGTTGCGCTTCGCCTGGATCGACCGCAACAAGCTGCCGCGCACGCCGCGCACGATTATGTCGGGACCGACGCTATTGTCCGAAGCATTGGTATCGCCGGGCTGTTGCGCCGAGTCGGCCGACGCCGCCGCGGTATCGGTTTCGGCGGTCGGGGGCTTGGCGGCGTCGGTTTGCGCTACCGCGGTGGATGAGGTCAGCAACGCCGCAACGCTGACTCCGGTGAGCACCAAATCCCGCAAAATGCGTCGCTGCGTCATTTTTAATCCCCTAGCCGCTGCACGATCTCCATTTCAAAGGAGTTCGTGCGATTTATTGCGGTTTGGTATCGCGATCGTAGCGAAACTGTCAAACAGAAAAGAAACGAAACTTGTCGGTTTGTTGTGCGAGCGATTTTAGGCTGATATGCAAATGCGCAACAGGAGGAGCCTATATGTCCGTTACTCGCGACACCAGCGGCCGAAGACAGCAGATCACTGCATTGGTGCGTGAGCGCGGCAGCGTCCAGGTGGTGCCACTCGCAGAGCGCTTCGGCGTATCGATGCAAACGATCCGAAAGGACCTGCATTACCTGGCGAAACGCGGCATCGCAGAGCGATCCTATGGCGGGGCGATTGCGACCGACGCCGTCAACGTCGCGGCCGAACCTCCAGTGGAAGCCAAACGCGCGATCAATGTCGATGAAAAGGCGCGGATCGGCGCATTGGCAGCCGCGATGGTGATGCCGGGCGATTCGATCGTGCTCGATTCGGGCACCACCGCGCTGCAGATCGCGTTGCACCTATGCGATATCGACGACGTCACCGTGCTGACCAACGACCTGGATATTCTATGTGCGCTGGCGGGAAAGGAGCGGATCAACGTCGTTATGCTGGGCGGCGCGTTGCGGCGACGCAATCGTGCCTTTTACGGCGCGCAGACCGAGAGCGCATTCGACGATCTGCATGTCGACAAGCTGTTCCTGGGCGTGGATGGATTCGATATCGAGCGTGGCATCACCACTCATTTCGAGCCCGAAGCGGTACTCAACCGAAAGATGGTCAAGGCGGCGGGGCAAGTGATCGCAGTGACCGACCAGTCCAAGTTCGGCCGCGTCTGCCTGCACCGCATCATGAACGTGGCCGAGATCGACGATCTCGTCACCGATGCCGCCGCTGCCGGCATGCAGGCAGCGGCCGACCGGCTGGGTTTCCGCCTTCACATCGCCTGAGCGTCAGGCCTTCAGCTTGAAGGAGCGCCGGGCAGTTTGAAGAAGCGCCGGGCATTCTTCCAATAGATCTTGTCGATCACCGTACGGGGTAGGTTCAGGCCCTTGGCATCGGCATTGATCGCATCGACCCGCTGGCTGAGCGGAGTCGCCAGATAGCGCCAGTCCGCGCGCCATACCTGGTCGGCCTCTTTGGCGAAATTGCCGGTGGCGGGCGGGTTCTGCGCGCGGGCGGCGGGATCTGGCGGGCTGTCCGTCAAGTCGGTGCCGTACATGATACGATCCTGATACTTGACGAAGAAGGTGCGTACCTTGGCGATGTCGGCGTTGGACTGAACCTGCAGGTTGGACATGCGTGCCGCGAGATCCACCACCGTATTGGGGTAGCGATCGAAGAATCGCGCCAGCTCGTCCACACTCCATTCAAGGCTTGCCATATGTGCACCGTCAAAGGCGAGTTTGGGATGGCGGGCGACGAACCGGTCGCGCGCCGCCATCAGCGCCTCGTACCTCGGCTCTTCGGGATGGAGGTACATGTAATATTCGGGGTGCTCCTTGAAATAGGAGCGGTCATTCTCGGTCGTCATCTGGTCGAGCGGCAACCAGCAATTCTTCGGTTCGGCCTGGTGCGCGATCAGCGGCACGCCGCGCTGCTCGAGATGCGCCATCACCCTGTCGAAACGCGGATCGTCAAGGAAAACGCGTTTCCCCTGCGCATCGGTGGCGACCATGCCGATATTTTTCCACACCTTCACGGCCACCGCGCCGCGCGCAAATGCGTCGTCCAGCGCGCGGTTGGTGCGCTCGGTCCAGCCTGGCGTACCGAAGCCCTGCATCGACAGTGTGGTGGCAAAGTGGAAGCGCCGGGCATTGCTCGCCCGCATCTGATGCGCGACCGTCGCCTGTAACGGCAATGACGGAAAATCGGGATAGTCGACGTTGATCGACAGCAGCTCGAACCCATCGCGCCGCGCCACGTCCAGGAAACGCGGATCGTTGACGTTGGCATGGACGTGCGCGTCAAACTTGGCGACCCGCGCGAAATCCGCCTCGCTATAACCCGGCGACGGCGCGGCAGCGCCGATCAGCAGCGCAGACGTTGCCAGCCACATGATGGTCTTCAGTGAACGCATCTTTTGGCCTCTCCGAAACAAACGAAACGAAACAAAACGATCCATTAAATTGCGAATATGGTTTGCGCCGCCCCTGCCGTTCGTGCAACATCTTTCTTCTGTGGCCGTCCGTTTGCCCCTCGGCCGATATCAGGAGAGCCTATCGCCATGCTGTCCAACCTTGTTGATCGTCGTGCGATGCTCAGCCGCCTGATGGCCGGCGCAGCCCTGGTCGCCGGGCCGACGCTGACTGCCCGCGCCTGGGCCGCGGCGCCGGCGGCCGTGAAGCTTTCCGATGGGACGCTGACAATCGAGTTCGATGCCGCGATGCAGTCCCGCGTGTCGCATGGCGGCAAGCCGGTGACACCGATGGCGGCCGGCGAGGCATTGTTCCTCGCCGATCATCGCAGGCTCGATCGTTTCCTGCTGCTCGACCATAAGGAAACAGCCGTATCAGGCCCGCACGGCCCGGGCGCCCGGCACCAGCTGCGCGCCACGGCCAGCGGCGCGATGGAACAGCTGCTCGATGTCACCTTCCTCGATCATTATCCCGGTCTCGCCTTGTACGCGCTACGCTATCGCAACACCGGCACGGTCCCGCTGGCGATCGCCGGCTGGCGCGTCGCGACTCACGATCTGCTGACTCATCCGGCAGGCGCGTGGAGCTTCGCCGGCGCCTCTTATCCCGATCGCCGCGACTGGGTGCAAAAGGTCGCGCCTGGTTTCGAGCAGCGTAATTTCATGGGCATGAACGGCTCCGATTATGGCGGCGGCACGCCGGTCGCCGTGGTGTGGCGCCGCGATGTGGGCCTGGCGGTCGGCCATGTCGAAACGGTGCCACGGCTGGTCTCGCTGCCGGTTGCGGCGCAGCCGGACGGAACGCGCATCGGCCTGTCGGGCGACGAGCCGACCTTGCTCGCGCCCGGCGCCACGCTGACTCTGCCGACCGCTTTCCTGATGGCGCATAGCGGCGATCATTTCCGCCCGCTCGACGCCTATCGCCGCATCATGGCGGAACGCGGTCTTGCTGCCCCCGCTATCCCGGAATCGAGCTATGGCCCGATCTGGTGCGCCTGGGGCTATGAGCGCAACTTCACCCCCGAACAGGTGTACGGCACGCTGCCCAAGGCGAAGGAGCTGGGCTTCGAATGGGCAGTGCTCGACGATGGCTGGCAAACGTCCGAAGGCGACTGGAAACTCGATCGCAAGAAATTCCCGCGCGGGGATGCCGACATGAAGGCCTTCGCCGATCGCATCAAAGCCGACGGCATGCGCCCGCGCTTGTGGTTTGCCCCGCTGGCGATCGATCCCGGCACTGATATCCTGCGCGACCATGCCGATATGCTGATCCTCGATCGTGACGGCGCGGCGCAGAATGTCAGCTGGTGGAGCGCCTTCACCATGTGTCCGGCCTATCCACCGACGATCGAATTCTTCCGCAAACAGGTCCGCCGCATCATCGGCGATTGGGGGTTCGAGGGGCTGAAGCTCGACGGGCAGCATCTGAACGGCGTCGCACCCTGCTACAACCCCGCGCACAACCATGCCCGCCCTGAGGAATCGTTCGAGAAGCTTCAGGATTTCTGGAAGGCGATCTATGACGAGGCGATGGCGATCAACCCGCAGGCGGTGATCGAGCTGTGCCCGTGCGGCGACAGCTTCGCGTTCCATAATATCCCGGCGATGAACAATACGCCGGCGTCCGATCCCACCTCGTCCTGGCAAGTCCGGCTGAAAGGCAAGACGTTCAAGGCGCTGATGGGCCCGTCCGCGCCATTTTCCGGCGACCATGTCGAATTGAGCGACGGGCGCGATGACTTCGCCTCCACCTATGGGATCGGTGCGATCCCTTCGACCAAATTCACCTGGCCGAAAGACGTGCCCAATCCCGCCGAACCGCTCCCGCCCGGTGGCTTTGTGCTGACGGCGCAGAAGGAAGCGCTGTGGCGCAAGTGGATCGACCTGTACCGCGCCAATATGCTGCCCAAGGGGCGCTACCTCGGCGGCCTCTACGATATCGGATTCGACAAGCCGGAGGCGCATGCGATCGAACGCGATGGTGCGCTGCATTACGCCTTTTATGCCGATACCTGGGATGGCCCGCTCATGCTGCGCGGGCTCGGTGCCGGTCGCTACACGCTGACCGACAGTTTCACCGGCAGTCCGCTCGGCACGGCGACGGCGGAGAAGAACAGCATCCAAGCCAAATTCCAGCGCTTCCTGCTCGTGCGAGCCACGCCTGCACCGGGAGGGAAAGCATGACCGGGATGGTCGCGCCGTCAAGCCGCGCCTGGCTGTTCAATGCGCTGGTCACCGTCATTCTGTGGGGCGTATGGGGCGCTTTTTCCGGCCTGTCCCCGCAGCATGGCTTTCCCGAAACCCTGGTTTATTGCGTCTGGGCGCTGACGATGATTCCGCCTGCGTTGGTCGTGCTGGGGCTGGCCGGCTGGAAGCTCGACATCTCGCCGCGCGCGATCGGCTATGGTCTGGCGATCGGGTTGCTTGGCGCGGGCGGGCAGATGGTATTGTTCTACGCCGTCGCGCGCGGGCCGGCCTATCTCATCTTCCCGATCATCTCGCTGTCGCCGATCGTGACGATCGCGTTGTCGTTCGTGCTGATGCGCGAACGCACCGGGCGGCTCGGCACGCTTGGCATCCTGCTCGCGCTGCTCGCGCTGCCAACCTTCGACTTTGCGCCGGGCAGCGGCGGCGGCGCTTCGTCGGCCTGGCTCATCCCGGCGATGGTCGTGATGCTGTGCTGGGGCGTGCAAGCCTATTTCATGAAGGCGGCCAACCACGTCATGTCGGGCGAAAGCATCTTCGTCTATATGATGCTGTCCGGGCTGGTGCTGATCCCGGTCGCCTGGGCGATGACCGACTTCGCACGACCGATCAACTGGGGGCTGGACGGTCCGTGGCTCGCCGCGCTGATCCAGCTGCTCAACGCGATTGGCGCGCTGACCCTGGTCTTCGCGTTCCGTTACGGCAAGGCGATCATCGTCGCCCCGCTTGCCAATGCCGGCGCGCCGCTTGCCACCGCCTTGCTGTCGTTGGTGATCCTGGGCGTCGTGCCCGGGCCGCTCAAGACCGTCGGCATCCTCCTTGCGCTCGTCGCGTCGCTGTTGTTGGCGATCGAGCCCGATGCCAAGGATCCGGATGCAATTGCCGAAACAAAATAGTTTCGTTATATTTCGTTTCGTTGTTTTTCCCATTATAATAAGATACAGCCGTTCCCAGAAGGAGCCGATGTGCAAGCGATTCTAGAGATGGTGCTTCGGCACAAGGCCGGTGAGCGGATCGGCGTGACGTCGGTCTGTTCCGCGCACCCGTTGGTGATCGAGGCGACGTTGCGCCATGCGCTCGCCACCGGCCAGCCGATCGCCCTGATCGAGGCCACCTCCAACCAGGTGAACCAGGACGGCGGTTATACCGGCATGGTGCCCGCCGATTATCGCGATTTCGTGCAAGCGATCGCCGCCAGGGTTGGATTCCCGCTGGATCGCCTCGTGCTTGGCGGCGATCATCTCGGCCCCAACGTCTGGACGACCGCGCCGGCTGCCGAAGCGCTAGACAAGGCTGCAGTGATGATCGCGGATTATGTCCGTGCTGGCTTTCGCAAGATCCATCTCGATTGCTCGATGAGCTGCGCCGACGATCCGGTGCCGTTGCCCGAACCTACCATCGCCGAGCGCGCCGCGCGTCTGTGCCGTGTGGCCGAGGCTGCGTTCGAGGGCGATGCCGCCGATGCGCCGGTCTATGTGATCGGCACCGAAGTGCCCGTTCCAGGCGGCGCGGCCGAGGACCTCGAGGAACTGGCGGTCACCACACCCGAAGCGGCGATCGCGACGGTCGACATGCACCGCGACCTGTTTCGCACCTCGGGTCTGGAGAGCGCCTGGGACCGCGTAATTGCTACCGTCGTCCAGCCCGGCGTAGAATTCGATCACGACAAGGTGGTCGATTATCGCCCCGAACGCGCCACCGCGCTTAGTCATGCGATCGAGCCGGTCGAGCACCTCGTGTTCGAGGCGCATTCCACCGATTACCAGACGCCCGATGCGCTCGCCGCCCTGGTCCGCGACCATTATGCGATCCTGAAGGTCGGCCCCGGCGTTACCTTCGCGTTGCGCGAAGCGCTCTGGGCGCTGGATGCGATTGAGGCGGAGACCATTCCAGCCCCCGACCGCGCGGCGTTGCGGGCCGTCACGCTGTCGCGCATGCATGCCGAGCCGAAGCATTGGCGGAAATATTACCACGCCGCCGACTCCGCGCTGGATTTGCAACTGCAATACAGCCTGTCGGATCGCATCCGCTATTACTGGCCCGATGCCGAGATCGCCGATGCCCAGGAAAAGCTATTCGCCAATCTGCGTCGGACGCCGCCGCCGCTCGGGTTGGTCAGCCAGTATCTGCCGCTCGCTTATGCCGCGGTACGCGCCGGCCGGGCGACACTCGACCCTGCCGAGCTCGTCATGGCGCATATCGCCGCGATGCTCGACGCCTATCATGGAGCTTGCTTTCCCGATGCCTGAGACCTTGCTCTCCCCCAAGACCGACGGTCTCGACACGTCCTGGACTCGCCGCGAAATCGATCAGCAGCCCGAAACGCTGCGCGCGACCCAGGCATTGCTGCGCGACCGCCGGGCAGAGATCGAAGCGTTCATCACCCCTTTGCTCGCCCGACCCGAGCTGCGCATCGTGCTGACCGGCGCCGGCACTTCCGCGTTCATCGGCGAGTGCCTCGCGCCCTGGCTATCGCGCGAGCTGGGCCGCCCGGTCGAGGCGATCGCGACTACCGATATCGTCAGCGCACCGTCGCTTTACCTGCGGGCCGATGCACCGACATTGTTGGTCTCGTTCGGTCGTTCGGGCAGCAGCCCGGAAAGCGTCGCCGCGGCCGACCTGGCCGATGCGACCATTGGCGAGGCCTATCACCTGATCGTGACCTGCAATGCCGCGGGTGAACTGGCCCGGCGCGCCAGCGACAACACGCATGTCGTCGTGTTGCCGGAAGCGACGCATGATCGCGGCTTCGCCATGACCTCCAGCTTCAGCGCGATGATGCTGGCGGCGCTGGCGATCCTTGCCGGCATCGATACGCTTGATGCGCGAGAGTCCGCCATCGCCGCGGCTGTAGACGAGGTGCTCACGCAGTGCGAGCCATTGGTCGCCAGCCTGGCAACGCGCGGATTCAAGCGTGTCGTCTATCTCGGCAGCGGCGTGTTCAAGGGGCTCGCGCGCGAAGCGGCGCTCAAGCTGATGGAGCTGAGCGACGGCGCGGTGGTCACCGCGTTCGATACCGCGCTGGGCTTTCGTCACGGCCCGAAAACGATCGTCAACACCGACACGCTGGCCGTGGTGTTCGTGTCGAACGATCCGCTCACGCGCCGCTATGATCTCGACATCGTCGAGGAACTGCGCAGCGACGGCCATTGCGGCGCGCTGGCGGTCATCTCCGCCCAACCCGGCGACGGCGCGGATATAACGATCACCGGTATGGCCGATGCGACCGATGCCGATCTGCTGTTTCCGTTCATCGTACCGGCGCAAATGTTCGGCCTGCATGTCTCGCTCGCGCTAGGGCTCACACCCGACCGCCCCAATGCCAGCGGCACCGTAAATCGTGTTGTACAGGGCGTGCGGATCTACGCTGCGCAACCATGACCGAGCGCACATATTTTCTAGGCGTCGACGGCGGCGGCACCAAAACCGAGTTCGTCTGTATCGACGCCACCGGCACGATAAAAGCGCGTGCCCTGACCGGGACAACCTATCATCTTGAGATCGGGATGATTGAAACCGTGTCGCGGCTTGAGCAGGGGATCGCAGCGATCTGCGGTCAGCTC
This sequence comes from Sphingomonas sp. So64.6b, assembly GCF_014171475.1. Lineage (NCBI taxonomy): Bacteria > Pseudomonadati > Pseudomonadota > Alphaproteobacteria > Sphingomonadales > Sphingomonadaceae > Sphingomonas > Sphingomonas sp. So64.6b. The sequence goes on along the minus strand of NZ_CP048817.1, from coordinate 338,909 downwards.
GACATCCAGCCCGATGCGCTTGGCTTCGTCTTTTTCGGCCTGCCTGCCTATGGCGAGGACAGCGTCATCGATCCGCAGCTTCACGCTGCCTGTCGCAGCTTGCTCGGCCATGAGCGTTACGTGTGCGGCAACGACATGGTGTGCGGCTGGGCGGGGTCGCTCGACTGCAAGGACGGGATCAACATCGTCGCCGGCACCGGATCGATCGCCTATGGCGAACGACAAGGCAAAACGGCGCGCGCGGGCGGCTGGGGTGAAGTGTTCGGCGACGAAGGCTCGGCCTATTGGATCGCGGTGCAGGGCCTCGCGCTATTTTCGCGCATGAGCGATGGTCGCGCGCCCAAAGGCGTTCTGCATCAGCGGATCGTCGAGGCGCTGTCGCTCGGCAATGACCTTGACCTGTGTCAACGCATCATAGGGCCGGCAGCGATGAGCCGCGGCGAGATCGCCGCGCTGGCGGGTCTGGTGTCGCGTGCCGCAGCCGATGGCGATACCGGGGCCAACGCAATTCTCGCGTTGGCCGCCCATGAACTCGCGGCGCTGGCGATCAGCTTGCGCACTACCCTGTCCTTTCCGCCCGACGAGCGGGTTCCGCTGTCCTGGTCTGGTGGCGTGCTGTTGCAGGAGCCGTTGGTCCGCCAGGCCTTCGCGAAGATCGTTGCCGACACCGGGCTCTTCGCGCTGGCCGAGCCACGTCACGCACCGGGATACGGTGCCGCCCTGTATGCTAGGCAGCTGGCTACCGGCGGGTAGTTGCCCGGAAGGCTGGTTGGCGGGGCAGTGCGAGACACTGGCGACCTTGCATTCATCCTTGGCGGCAACAGACCGGCACAGCGCCGATAAGCTTCGCAATTCGTCGGTCATGGCGTGAAGCCAGCGAATTGACGTTGAGCCGAATCACGAAATCCAAGAAGCCTTGGTTTTCCAGGACTCCTGCGGATGCGAAGAGTTGGTGGACAGGGCTGGATTCGAACCAGCGTACGCTTGCACGGGCAGATTTACAGTCTGCTGCCTTTAACCACTCGGCCACCTGTCCATCCGGGCCGCCTAAAAAGCGAGGCGGTCCAATGGCGGCGGATCGCGCGCGTGTCAACGCCTCCGTTACACCCGCTGTCAAAGCTTGCACGCGGACGGGGCACCGAATAGCGTGGCGCAACATTGTTGCTCAATCGCTTCAAAGGGTCTCCATGCGCTTATATCTCTTCACCGCCGTCGCGGCGATCGCCATTGCCGCGCCGATTTCCGCTCAGACCGCAAAAAATGCGGGCGGCCAGGTCGACAAGGCGCAAGTCAACAAGATCATCGACGAGGGTATTACGCGCAGTCAGGTGATGCTGACCGCGGCGCATCTGTCCGACGTGATCGGCCCGCGGCTGACCAATTCGCCGTCGATGCGCGTGGCGGAGGACTGGACGCAGAAGCAATTCACCGAATGGGGACTGAAGAACGTCCATAAGGAAGGCTTCGAGTTCGGCCGTGGCTGGACGCTCGACCGGTCGAGCGTGCGCATGGTCACGCCGCGTCCGATCCAGCTCACCGCGATTCCGATCGCCTGGACGCCGGGCACCAACGGCACCATCTCCGCCCCTGTGTTCGTCGCGCCGATGAAGCGCGAGCGCGACTTCGACAAATGGCACGGGCAATTGAAGGGCAAGATCGTACTGGTCACCCTGCCCAATAGCGGCAACGAACCCGACACCGCGCCGTTCAAACGCTACACCGCCGAGGAACTGGCCAAGCTCGATCAGTATGAGCAGCCCAAATACGACCCTGAGGCGGCCGATCGTCGCCTGAAGCGGCTGGATTACACCAAGAAGCTCGGTGATTTCCTCAAGGCTGAGGGTGCCGTGGCCTATGCGACCATGTCGTACCGCGACGGCAAGCTGGTGCATGGCGAGGGCTATCTGTTCGGCGTCGGCGACACGATGCCGCTCCCCGGCGTGGAGATCGCGGCGGAGGATTATCGTCGCCTCGCTCGCCTCGCCAAGATCGGCCCCGCACCGACGCTCGAAATCAACACCGAAGTGCGCTTCGACGATAGCGACACCAAGGCATATAATGTCATCGCCGAAATCCCCGGCACCGACCCCAAGGCCGGTTATGTGATGGCAGGTGCGCATCTCGATTCATGGGTCGCGGGCGACGGCGCGGGCGACAATGGCGCGGGCACCGCAATGATCATGGAGGCGGCGCGCATCCTGTCGGCAAGCGGCCTACGGCCGAAGCGCACGATCCGCTTTGCGCTGTGGGTCGGCGAGGAACAGGGCCTGCTCGGCAGCCTTGCTTATGTCGAACAGCATCTCGCCACGCGTGGCAACGCCAGCGATCCGGCGCAGACCGGCATGAAGCGTTTTTACGGCTGGTCGAACCGCTGGCCGATCAAGCCGCAACCAGGCTATGGCGACCTTGCCGCCTATTTCAATCTCGACAATGGATCGGGCAAGATCCGCGGCATCTATGCGGAGAATAACCCGGCTGTGGTCGCGACTTTCAAGGAATGGCTCGCGCCCTTCGCGTCGATGGGCGCGACCAGTGTCGTGATCCGCAAGACCGGCGGCACCGACCATGTGTTCATGCAGGCGGTCGGTGCGCCGGGCTTCCAGTTCATCCAGGATCCGCTTGATTACAACAGCCGCACGCACCATTCGAGCGTCGACACGTTCGACCATCTGAAGGCGGACGATCTGCGCCAGGGGTCGATCATCCTGGCGTCGTTCCTGGCCAATGCGGCAAACGCGGACAAGGCACTGCCGCGGCCGCCGCTGCCGACCCAGCCGGTGGTGACCGACCCGTTCGCTTATAACGACGACGAGGATTGATGATGGCACGCAAAGGACATCGCCCCTCTCAGGCCGCCGCCGGCCGCCCCCGTTTCTGGGGACGGCACGCGGTTACGGCCGCGCTCGCCAATCCCGAGCGCGTCGTGCGGAAAATGTGGGCGACGCGCGAGGCGCTGGCGTCGCTCGACATTCCGCCAGTGATCCCGATCACCTTCGCCGATGTCGCCGATCTTGCGCGGCTCGTGCCGGGCGATGCGCCGCATCAGGGCCTGGTCGCTGAAGTTGATCCGCTCGAAGACGTCTGGCTCGGCGATCTGCTCGATCAGGGCGCGGGCGACCGCCGCCCGCTGATCGTGCTCGACCAGGTCACCGATCCGCACAATGTCGGTGCGATCCTGCGCTCCGCCGCCGCATTCGACGCGCTCGGCATCGTCACGCCCGATCGCCACTCGCCGCCCGAATCCGGCACCATTGCACGCGCCGCATCGGGCGCGCTCGAGATCGTGCCCTGGGTGCGCGTGGTCAATCTCGCCCGCGCGCTGGAGGAAATCGCCGAGGCGGGTTTCTGGCGTGTCGGCCTGACTGGCGAGGCAACGCAGACCCTGGCCGAGGCGATGGGTGAAACGCGCGTCGCGCTGGTGCTCGGCGCCGAAGGCGAAGGCATGCGGCACAATACCGCGGCGCATTGCGATGAGCTTGCGCGCCTGCCGATCTCGCCTAAGATCGAGAGCCTGAACGTGTCCAACGCGGCGGCGATCGCGCTGTATGCGGTGACGACGCGGGGTTGAGTTCTGGGCTGAAGCGGGGGAGTTCTTATGATCGGACGTCTGCTGCGTGTCATCATCGGTATGCTCATGCCGCTGGCGCTTGCCGGTTGCGTGCTTGCGCCGGGCAAGTTCGTGTCGAAGATGACGATCAACGCCGATCGCAGCTTCACCTTCTCCTATGTCGGCGAGGTGATGGCACTCGACCTCGGCAGCGAGTTCGGCAAGGGCATGGGCGACGCCTTTTCCAGCGACACGCCGTCCGGCGACACGCCCGAGCCGAGCACTGATGACGGCAAGGGCGAAGAACTACAGCCGGCGCTGTGGAAGATCGCGCTGCAGGACAGTGAGTCGAAAGACGATGACGCCGACAAGAAGGCCGATGCGGCGGCCAAGAAAGCCGCGGCCGAGATCAAGAACAAGGCGATTGCCGAGGCCCTGTCCAAGGAAGCGGGATACCGCAAGGTAACCTATATGGGCGACGGCAAGTTCGAGGTGGATTACCAGATCTCGGGCACGCTGACGCATAGCTTCGTCTATCCGTACAATGTCGACGCCGAGGCGGTTTTCCCGTTCATCGTGGTCGAGGTGCGCGCCAACAATACGGTGCGGATCAAGGCCCCGGCCTTCGCCAATGAAAGCACGAGCAAGGGCATGCCGGGCGCCGACCAGGCATCGAGCAAGCTCGATGGTGTATTCACACTCGACACCGATGCCGAAATCGTCAGCCAGAACAATGAAGACGGCGCGGCAAGCGCCGGCGGCCGCAAGACGGTGACGTGGAAAGCGACCCCGCTGTCGAAGACTGCACCGATGGCGGTGCTGCGGTTCAAGTAGCGAAAACTCCCCTCCCTGCAAGGGAGGGGCTGGGGGTGGGTGCGATCGCGAAGCGCATCGCTCGGTGCGAAGCGCCGAACGGGGCTTCGAGCCCCGCCCGCCGCTGACCCACCCCTAACCCTTCCCTTGCAGGGAGGGGAAAACCTAATCCTCGGCCGCCACCGTCACGCGCAATCCATCCAGCGCATCGCCGAATTCGATCTGGCACGACAGGCGCGAGTTTTCGTTACGATCGCTCGACGAATCGAGTAGGTCGTTCTCGTCCTCGCTCATCGGCGGAAGTTTGGCAGCAAATTCCGGATCGACATGCACATGGCAGGTGGCGCAGGAGCAGCAGCCACCACACAGAGCAAGGACCTCGTCGATGCCGGCGTCGCGAATGACTTCCATGACCGAAAGACCGGCCTCGCCATTGATTTCGCGTTCTTCCCCTTCGCGCGTCACGACGATAAGTTTTGGCATGCAACATCCCTCCGGTGCAGATCTTGGCGCACGCCATGCCGCGCCGCGCATCCTCGATCAAGGCAAGATGATATGGGCCTGACCGCAGTTCAGCTTCGCGGCGCACTCGATACGCTCGCCGCAAACGAACCCGCCTTCGCCGCCGCCATCGCGCGCGTGGGTTATCCGCCGCCGCGAATCCGCGAGCGTGGTTATGCCACGCTGCTGCGCACGATCATCGGGCAACAGGTCAGCGTGCAGTCCGCACAAAGCGTGTGGAACAAGTTGGAGAGCATCGTCGGCAGCCTGGACGATCCCGGCAACATCACCCGCGCGAGCGACGAGCAACTGCGCGAGGCCGGCATGTCACGGCAAAAGGCGAGCTATGCGCGCAGCCTTGCCGATGAGGTGACGAGCGGGCGGCTCGATCTCGCCAACCTTCCCGCCGATGATGATGAGGCTGTCGCCGCATTGGTCCGCGTCAAGGGTATCGGCCGCTGGTCGGCGGAAGTCTATCTGCTGTTCGCCGAAGGACGCGGCGATATCTGGCCGGCGGGCGATCTCGCGGTGCAGATCGAAGTCGGGCGGATTCTCGGCCACGAAACGCGCCCCAGCGAAAAGCTCATTCGCGAACTGGCCGAGGCATGGCGCCCGCACCGCGGTGCGGCAGCAATCTTCGCCTGGCACCAATATGGCATCGGCACGCAAGTGATCTGAAATCGGCTTGGTTCAGTAGGTCACCGTGACGATGATCGTATCGCTATAGCTGCCGGCGGGGACATTCTGACCAGCGGGAATGCGGCCATAAACCGTCGTCGTCTGGTCGACCCCGAGCAGCGCCGTGAAGTTTCGGGTGATGCGCGATGAGCCGCCCGAACCGTTTCCGAGGATCTGGCTGCGAGCCGCGTCGACATAGATATTGTAGGTGAGGATCGACGCACCGTTGCGGAGCGTGCGCTGGGCATAGGTTCCGGAAGAGCCGGTGCTCAGATCGATCGTATACGAGCCAGCGAGCGCAACGAGCAAAACACATTGAACCCGCACCGTGCCGGACGACTCATTATTCGTCGCATCGACCGGAATATAACTGCCAAAACTGATTCCGGTAGTGGAAACGGTGCAACTGCAGAGCGACAAGGGCGCACAAGCCGCTTCGGCAGGTGTGGACGTGACCACCAGCGAACCGAGCAATATCGCCAGCGCGAAAAAGAGGCGCCGGAAATTCATCGCGCGCCGGCCGCCAGGTCGCAGCGTAGCGGTCCGATGCGCGGCAAGACATCGCCGGCGGGCAACGCCCCGAGAATCAGCCGGCATGGGCCCTGCCGGGTCTCGAACTCGATGACCATACCCGGTCGCACCTCACGCACGAAGACTTCGCCGCCATAGCCGGCGAACACCGTTTCGCCGGTGTCGAGCCGCACATCGGTGCCTGCTTCGATGGGCGTACCGTCCGCCGCCTGCAGCACGATGGTGGCGGGATGGTCCTTTTCGATCGCAAAGCGCGCCCTGACCGCACCGCGATAGCGTGGCACGACCAGCAGCGTGTCGTTGGACATGCGTGCATCGATCGGCACATCGCCGGGGTCGATCGCGATCCGGTTCTGTTCATAGGCGCGCAGATCCGGGATGATCGCACGCCCCTTGGCGTCCGTCCGGGTAACGGGCCGGTTCTCCTGGTAGATGCGAACATCCGCGAGATCCGGTACGTCGACGACGCCCACCGCGTCCTCGACGCGCCGCGTCGCATAAGCGCGGCCGCCGGTGAAGAGCAGTCCGCCGCTTGCGAGCGCCCTGACGCCCGCATTGCCCTCGACCCGTCCGGCCTCCAGGCTGACTTCACCAGGGTCGCCGCGCCACAGCAGTTCGGCCTGCTGACGGTCGCTCTCGCCCGCGGCGGCGGTGAGGCGATAACCCCAGCCGCCCTGGGTCGGCGGCGTCCGGCGGACTTCCGCGAGCACATTGCGGTTGTCGGCACGGGCATAACCGCTGCCGCGCGATCCGAACGGGATGGTGAGGCCGGCCCCGAAAGTGGTATCGACCCCAAATCCCTCGATATCGCTGCGCAGCCCGAACAGGCTGACATAACCGCGATCACCGACCGCCACGCTGTAACTGGCCGATGTGAGGCGGGTGCGATTGCGGTCCGCATATTCGAGTCCGGTATAGACGATGCCGATATTGCCCCACCGGCCAAGCGAGACTCCGGCCGATCCCTGAAGCTGATCGGTGATGCGTTCCGCGTCGCGATAGATGCCGAGCTGGTCGAAATCGCGCGAGGCGTGCTGATAACTTATCGCGACATTCCATGCCGGCGAGATGCGGCTGAAGAAAACGCGGTAGAATGCGCCGCTGCCGTCCCCACCCTGTGATGCGCCGGCGGCAATCCCGACTTCGCCAATCGCCGGCCAGACGATATCCGCGCCGGCACCGATCATACGCACATCGCCACTCAGTTCCGCGCGCCCTTCGAGGCTCAACCAGTCGGTGATACCGCGTCGATAGGAACCAGCGGCGAAGGGATTGCGATACGCGAAGTTGCTGATGCCGTAATCGCGCCGTTCCCCGCCCGCCTCGAGCGACCAGGCGCTCAGGCCGCGGCTGAGCAGGCGCGAGCTGACATAATAAGACGATGTCACGCGACGCTCCACGCCCAGTGCGTCGCGGATGACGAGTGTCACTTGACCCGCGCCGTTGACCAACGGCACCTGGTCGATCGAGAAAGGCCCCTGGGCGACATCGGTCTGAAAGCGCCGCGCATTGTTGACCAACAGTTCGACATTGGAGGGGATCGCGGTGCGGCCGGTAAAGGCGGGTGTGGGAAAGGTCACCAAGCCCGGCTGCAGGCCGAATTCGGTACCGAACCGGACACCGCCGAAACGTATCTGACGCGACCAGTCACGCGCATCGGTGACCGCATCGCCGATCACCAGGCGGGTCAGCGCACCGGGATCGTCACGCAGGAAATAGCTGTCGAGCCGCGTCACACCGCTGGACCCGGCACGCTGGCCGATCGCCATGGTGGAAGTGAGCAAGCCCCAATCATCCGATATGCCGGCCTCCAGAAACGCAGCGGTCTGGGCTTTGCCGTCATATTGCACGGACAAATCATAGTTGAGGAACGCCGCGAAGGCGCTCTCGGTCGGCAGCACAAGCGCCGCGGCCCCGGAAATGCTATGAGCATCGAACAGCTTGGCGGGAATGGTCAGCCCGATTTGCTGGCGCGCGGCATCGAACCGCAGCGTGACGCCGGGCAGCGCGCTCAACGGGACATAGGATTCGGCATCGATCATGATCGTCGGTGCTGCGGGCAGCCGGACATTCCAGCGCGTCAGGTCGACCGTGCGCATGAGGAAGACGCCATCGCGCCGTGCCAGCAGATAATCCTCGTCCTGAGCGAGGCCGTTGATCGAGACCGCCACGAACAGCAACTCGGTTCCGTCGGCATGTTGCTGCCGCGCCGGCGGATCGTGCGCCGCGGACTGCGCTCTTGCGGTGCTCGGTTCGGCAACGGGGCACAGCGCAGCCATGACGAAATTAAGGGCGGCCAGCTTCATGCGGGGCCGCCTCGCTGACGAGATCCACGGACAGGGGCGCCTGGTCCGTCACCGCGTTCAACTTGAGCGCCTCCCCGGCGCGGACCGACGCATCGACATTGAGCATGATCTGCTTTGACGCACCGGGCAGCAGGTAGACCGACATGTCGTCGGCACCCAATTTCGTGCCATCGGCGCGCGCCAGCGCGAGCCGATTGATCTGGATATGCGCAGTACCCGTATTGCTGATCGCGAACGCCATCTTCCCGGAACTCGCCGGCCAGGCGCGCCAAATGAGGCGGCCGGTCGCCTGCGGCGCGGGTACGAAGATCGGGATGCTGATACGAAGCAACGTACGGACTTCGCCGGGCTGAACCGCGCGCGAACCGGGCACTTCTTCGAGGAACACGCGATAGCTCTTCTCGATCGTACCTGGCTGGGTACGCAGCCCGAAGCGCGCAATCTGTTCGCCCTGGGCCGCAATCTCGAACAGGCCGGGATTGGCGAGTATGTCGCGCGTCTCCTCGAACACATCCTCGCCGCCGACCTGGCGCCAGGCGAACACACGGACCTGGATACGCGCGGACTCCGCACTGCTGTTCTGGATCTTCATCGTCTGCACCGGAGCCTTCGGGGTCAGCACGATCCGGACCGGATACAGTCTAAGCGAGACAGCCTGCGCCGCCACCGCCAACAAGATTATCGCGAAGGTGACGGCGCTTGCGCGCATCGACGCGCGCATCAAACCGGCCTCAATAATTCACGGTGACGGTGATGGTGTCGGCATAGCTGCCGATCGGGACATTCTGACTGGCGGGAAGACGGCCATAGACGGTCAGGGTCGACGCAAGAATGGGTGCCGTCGTCGCCAACGGCGTGTCAGTGCCCGGCGTGTTGCCCCAGTTATTGGTACGGCCGGTCTCCTGATACAATGCATAGTCCAGCGTGTTCGCACCGCTCGTCATGCGCCGCGTGGTGACCGTCGCGCCCGAGCCAGTGCCTGCATTGAGGCCAACCGTGAAGGATGTGCCGACGGTGCACAGAACGGAAAGCGTGGTTGAGGCATCGACCGGCGATGTCGCGGTCGGATCATAATTGCCGAACGACAGCGGATTGGCACTGACGACACAGGCCTTAAGGACCGTCGCCGTCACCGGGAACGTGGTTGTGGTGGTTGCCGCCTGTGCGGCTGGTGCGAGGAGCAAGCCGACACTGACGACGCAGATCGAACTGGAAGCAAAAAGATTGACACGCATGGTCATATAGCCTTCCGAAATACGTATTATACGCAACAATATGCCGCGAACTCTCTACAGCATTACGAAACTCCCAACAGAATAATGATCCGCCATTAGAGATAGCCTCCATTTACCCTGAAGATATTAAATTATTGTAATCGTAAATGCTGCCATACTCAACTTAACGTTGATTATCACAGGATAGTCATAAGCGTATATTACGTATTATGCCTGGGGTAATGACTATGTGACGCCACTGATGTATTACCGGATACATCCATAACGGATGTTATTCAATGTCAGAATTCGGACGCTTCAGCACGGCTGACCGTCAGAAAATTATCTTGACCTCGATATCGTCCGCTTCAACGGCACCTTCCCAGTCGCTGGCGCCTCCTCCCTCGGGGGGCAGATCGGGTTGCGCAACCATCCCTGCCCGGTCGATCACGACAGCGAATGATTGATCTGACGAAGCACAGTCGACCGACACGGGGCGTAAGTCGTCCGCCTGCCGCCCCTGCCATTGCACCGCCGAGATAGCGCATGGCGCGACGACGGTCGCGCCGACCGAGAGGCCGTTGGGCGCCGCGTGCGATGCGGCAGGCGCCATCAAGACCAGCGTTGCAATCGCTGTCCGCCAGAGGATTTTCGATGCGCGCACGGCGCTTTGCGGCCTATGTCAAAACGCCACCAGCCGCCATCCCCGACACGACAGCGAATGGCCCATATCGGGATAGCCGACACATCATCCGCATCACGGATGAAACCTCGCGATGAATAAACCGTTCGCCTCAGGTCCGGACGGTCACCCCGCCGGCTTCCAGGTCTGCGTCTTACAAATGATGAAGTAACATCCCTTCACGCGCAGCGTGCCATCCGGATTACGGCTCACCACAGAGCTATAGGTGTTGCCATATTGCGGATCGTAGAGCCGCCCGCGCCAGTCGTCGCCGCTGTCTTTCATACTGAGAAAGATCGGCAGGCCGACCAATGGACGCCGGCGCAGCTTCGGGTTGGAATTGCGCTCGTCCACCGTCTTGCCGACATCGGACTTGGGCAGCAGCTTGACGATATGGCCGCACACTGCAGAGCCGCATGGCGCAATCTCGACCACCGCCTTCTGGTTCTGCGTCACCCAGCGGCCGAGCACCGGCTCGGCGGCCTGCGCCATCGCAGGAAACAGCGCCGACGTTGCAAAAAATACGGAAAGGAATGCGGCGATACGCATAATATCATAGCTCCAGGAAACGGCAGTTCATACGCCGCGATTCGGTAACGGCGGAGGGTGACGGATGGGTGACGGTTGGACGATCGGGATCATCGGCGGGTCGGGCCTTTATGCGATCGACGCGCTTGAGGACGCCGAATGGCGGCGTGTCGAGACTCCATGGGGCGACCCATCCGATGAATTGCTGTTCGGATCGATCGGTGGAGTCAAGCTGGTGTTTCTGCCCCGTCACGGAAGGGGACACCATATTTCGCCGTCCGAATTGAACGCGCGCGCCAATATCGACGCGCTGAAACGTGCCGGCTGCACCGATATTCTCGCGATCTCGTCGATCGGGTCGCTGCGCGAGGAATTGCCGCCGGGCAGCTTCGTGGTGGTCGACCAGTTCATCGATCGTACCGTCGCCAGGCCATCGAGCTTCTTCGGCAGCGGCATGGTCGCACATGTCTCGATGGCCGAACCAGTCTGTCCGCGCCTCTCGGCCTTTGCCGCCGAAGCGGTGAACGCCGCGGGTGGCACGGTCACCAAGGGTGGTACCTATCTCGCCATGGAGGGGCCGCAATTCTCCAGCCGCGCGGAAAGCCTGCTTTACCGGCAATGGGGTGCCGACGTAATCGGCATGACCGCAATGCCCGAAGCCAGGCTCGCGCGCGAGGCGGAACTGCCCTACGCGCTGGTCGGAATGGTCACTGATTATGACTGCTGGAGAGAAGAGGCTCATCATGTGGAAGTCAGCGCAATAATTACACAGATGGGCGCAAATGGGGCCATCGCGCGGCAGGCTGTGGCCGCATTTGCCGGAGCACTTCCGGCGGAGCGAACCCCCTGCCCACTCGATACGGTGCTCGATGCCGCTCTGATCACCGCACCCGAGGCTCGCGACCCGGCATTGCTGGCGAAGCTCGATGCGGTGATGGGGCGGGTTTTGGGCAAGTAGTTCCTCCCCGGAACGGGGAGGGTCAAGTGATCGGTTGACGCCAGCCTCCGCATCGGTGACTGAAAAACCCGATGCCGCCGCCGCCACCTTTTTCCGAAGCCGTCGCGCACGAACGCACGCCGTCACTGTCGGAAAGTTACCGCACGGTCGCCGTGCCGCTCGGCAGGGGGCGCTTCTGGGGCAAGCTCGGCGCGTTTGCCGGGCCCGGTTATCTTGTCGCAGTCGGTTATATGGATCCGGGTAACTGGGCGACCGACCTCGCGGGCGGTTCCGCGTTCGGCTATACTTTGCTCTCGGTCATCCTGCTGTCGAACCTGATGGCGATGGTGCTGCAGTCATTGTCGGCGAAGCTCGGCATCGTCGCCGGGCTCGATCTCGCCCAGGCGTGCCGCGCCCATTATGGCCGCACGGTCAATTTCGCACTGTGGCTGTTGTGCGAACTGGCGATCATCGCTTGCGATCTGGCCGAAGTACTCGGCACGGCGATCGCCTTGCAATTGCTCTTCGGCCTGCCGCTTGTCGCGGGTGTATGTCTGACTGCGTTCGACGTGCTCATCATCCTGTCACTACAGCGCTTCGGCTTCCGCAAGCTCGAGGCGTTCATCATCACGCTGCTGATCGTCATCGCCGGCTGCTTCGCCTATGAACTGGCGATCGCCCAGCCGAGCATCGCCGCGATCATGGGCGGACTGATCCCGACCACCGAGATCGTCACCAATCCGGCGATGCTCTATATCGCAATCGGCATTCTCGGTGCGACCGTGATGCCCCATAATCTTTACCTGCACAGCTCGATCGTGCAGACCCGCCAGTTCGGCCAGGACGAGGCGGGCAAGCGCGATGCGGTGCGCCATGCGACGCTCGACAGCACCATCGCACTCGGCCTCGCGCTGTTCATCAACGCCTCGATCCTGATCCTCGCGGCGGCTGCGTTCCACACCACCGGCCAGACCGATGTCGCCGATATCGACCAGGCCTATAAGCTCCTGTCCCCGACGCTCGGTGCGGGCGCGGCGAGCGTGGTGTTCGCGGTGGCCTTGCTCGCGTCGGGGCAGAATTCGACCGTCACCGGCACGCTCGCCGGCCAGATCGTGATGGAGGGATTCCTCAACCTCAAGCTGCGCGTGTGGATCCGGCGCATGGTGACACGCATGATCGCGATCGTGCCCGCCGTGATCGTCGTGGCGATCGCGGGTAATGCCGGCGCGACTCAATTGCTGGTGTTGAGCCAGGTCGTGCTGAGTCTGCAATTGCCCTTCGCGATCGTGCCGCTGGTCAGCTTCACCAGCAGCCGCGCGACAATGGGCGTGTTCGCCAATCCGCTATGGCTGAAGGTCACCGCCTGGGGAATCGCGGCGGTCGTGATCGGGTTGAACACGACGCTGCTGATTCAGTTCTTCTTTTAAACAGGATGACTTCGGACTGAACTGGCCCGTCATCCCCGGTTTCGCGGGGAGGACAGAGGGAGCCGCTTCCCCTTACTCCGATCCGCCCGTTGCCTTCCGATAATCGAGCGCCGGCTTGCGCTCGCCGAGCATCGCTTCGTAGCGGAAGTTCGGGCCGCGCGCCTTGACCAACTCCGCCTTCGCCTCGGCCAGCGTCTGCGGACTGGTGAACAGGTCGGCGGCGGTCAGCGCGATTGTCTTGGCGGCGACAACCCCACCCTTTGCGCCGATGCTCATCCCCGACGCGGCGACTGCCTGCCAGCTATGTGCCGGTGTGCCGGGCACCCAGGTTGCCGTGCCGAGGCCAATCGTCGGCGTCGTCCAGCTGATGTCCGACACATCGGTCGATCCACCCATGTCACCGGCCCAGATCGGATCGATCCCGGCGACCGCAGCGAGTGGCTTTTGCGTCGGCAATGTCTTCTGAATGGCGGTGGCCCATTGTAGTTCCTCCGGCGTCCAGGTCTCGCCACCGACACTCTTCAGGTTGCGCTGCATGACCGCCGCCAATGTGTTGCTCGCCAGCATCGAATAGACGCCACCGGTCGCCTCGAACTCGACCGTGGTGCCGGTCGCGATCGCGGCACCCTCGGCCGCCTTCTGCACCCGCGCCATCACCGATTTGACGATCGCCGGATCGGTGTTGCGCACGTAATAATAGCTTTCGGCGAAGTCGGGCACGACGTTGGGCGCCTGGCCGCCATTGGTGACGATGTAATGGATACGCGTCGACATCGGGATGTGCTCGCGCAAGTAATTGACCGCGACGTTCATCACCTCGACCCCGTCGAGCGCTGACCGCCCCTTGTCGGGTGCGGCCGAGGCGTGCGCGGCGAGGCCATGGAAGCGGAACTTGCCCGAGATATTCGCCTGGCTCTTGCCCACCGCGACGCCGTTCTGGTCGCCGGGATGCCAGTGCAGCACCGCATCGACATCGTCGAACAGGCCGGCGCGCACCATATAGACCTTGCCCGAGCCGCCCTCTTCCGCCGGCGTGCCGTAGACGCGGAGTTCGCCCTGGATCTTGTTGGCGACCATCCAGTCCTTGATCGCCATCGCGGCGGTGATCGACGCAGCGCCAAAGATATTATGGCCACAACCATGACCGGCCGCCTTCCCGGCAATCGGGGCGCGCGTCGGCGTCGCTTCCTGCGCGAGGCCGGGCAGCGCATCGAATTCGGCCAACACGGCAATCACCGGGCCGTTGCCGTTCTTGAAGCTGGCGACGAACGCTGTCGGCATACCCGCGACGCCCGGCGTGAGGGCGAATCCGGCTTTTTTGAGATCGGCCTGAAGCAGCTCCGAACTCTTGGTCTCCTGAAAGCCGACTTCGGCATAGTCCCAGATCTTCTTCGCGGTCGCAGCCAGTGCCGGCGCGCGGCCATCGACATTGGCGAGGATCGCGCCGCGCTGCGCATCGGGCAGCGGCTGGGCGCGCGCGGCTGCGGAGAGCGCGAGCGCCGTTGTGGCAAAGAGCAGGCTGCGAATCATCGTCATTCCCTTTTCTCGGAGGCTAGCGAACCCCGACCGCCATTGCATCCGGGCGGCGTGTATCAGCCGCGCCGAGGAAGCGGTCGCCGTCGACCATGACCGATTGCACGCTGCCCATCGTGTTCGACATCCGTACCTTGTGACCCTTCGCTTCGAGCAATCCGATGAGGTCGGGCGAAAAGCCCTGTTCGAGTTCCAGCGGCGCGTCGCCACCACCCTGGTTGATGCGGGGGCGCTCCGCCGCCTCGGCCACGTTGAGATCGAAGTCCATCACATTGGACAGCATCTGCACCATCGTCGCGATGATATAGCCGCCGCCCGGCGTGCCGGTGACCAGCCATGGCTTGTCGTTCTGGAAGACGATGATCGGCGTGATCGTCGAACCGACGCGCTTGCCCGCTACCGGCAGCGTTGCCTGGCGCTCACCATCGGTGCCGCGACCCCATGCGAGATTGCCGAGCGAGTTGTTGAGCAGGATGCCGGTGCCCGGCGCAACGACATGCGCACCATAGGAAGCCGACAGCGTATAGGTGTTGCTGACCGCCCCGCCCTGCCCATCGACGATCGAGAAGTGCGTCGTGTCCTTGCTCTCGAACGGATAGGGATTGCCGTCGGGCACATCGTGCCGGCCAAGCGAGCGATCGGTACGGATCAACTTCGCACGCTCGGCTGCATAACCCTTGCTCGCCAGCCCCGACGCCGGAGTCCGCCAATCGGGCCCGCCACCAACCAGGCGGCGGTCGGACGACACGATCTTCAGCGTTTCGGCGAGCAGGTGAAGATTGGCAGTGCTACCCCATTTGCCCTCCCGCACCGGAAAAGTTTCGAGGATGTTCATCGCCTCGGCAACGCTCACCCCGGAGGCGGTCGGCGGCATATAGGCGATCCTGCGGCCACGATAGCTCGACCAGATCGGCGCCGAGACGATCGGGCGATAGTCGGCGAGGTCGCGCGCGTCGATCACCCCGCCCCCGGCTTTGATCCCGGCGGTGATCTTCTCCGCGAGCGGCCCGGCATAAAATCCGTCGCGCCCCTTGGCGGCGATCGTCTTGAGCGTGTCCGCCAGGTCCGGCTGGCGCCAGGTCTCGCCCGGCGCATAGGCGCTGCCGTCGGGCTTGAAATAGACCGCCAGCGCTGCTGGATCATCGGCCATCGCCTTTTTCTGGTCGGCATTGGCTTGCGCCTCGTCATCGCTCAGCTTGACGCCTTTGGTCGCCATGGCGATCGCCGGTGCGATCAGTGTGCCCCACGGCAAGCTGCCGAAACGCTGATGCGCCTCCCATAAACCGGCGACGGTGCCGGGAATGGCGACACCCTTCATCGAATAACCCTTGGCCGGGTCGAACTTGCCTTTGACGTCGAGCAACAGGTCCGGCGTCGTGTTGCGCGAAGCCTGGCCGTAATAGTCGATCGCCAGGTCGGCCGCCGGCTTGCCGCCTTTGGCCGGCATGTGCACCAGCATATAACCGCCGCCGCCGACATTGCCCGCGCGGGGCAGCACCACCGCAAGCGCGAAACCAACCGCAACCGCCGCGTCGACCGCATTGCCGCCCTTGCGCAGGATATCGGCACCGACTTTGGCAGCGACCGCATTCTGGCTCACGACCATGCCGCCCCGGCCGATCACCGGTTTGTGGATCTGGTCATAGGCAACGATGTCGCCGCCGCTGGTGGCACGCACCGTCGGCGGATCTTCCTGTGCCGACACCGCGACTGGCGTACCGACCAGTGAAAGCAGGGCGGCACATGCCGCGGCGCAGCGCAGGAGGCGATGCATCAGAATGACGCCCGGACGCTGGCGTACCAATAACGGCCATAGGGATTGTACATCGAGCCGAGATACCCGTTCGACGACAAGGGCGGCGCTTCGTTGGTCAGGTTCCTGACTCCGAAGCGGAGGCGGTAATTGCCCTCGCGATTATTGCCGACCGAAACCTGGGCATAGGCGTTGAACGTCATCTGATCCTCGATCAGCCAGGCATTGCCGACGGAATCGATCAGGCCGGTGTCATCGACGTCGCTGGTATATTGCGTATAGCCGCCCAGTTCGAAATGCTTGTAGCTCCACGTCGCCGTACCGGTGACCTTCCAGCGCGGCTTGCCATTCTGCCGGATCAGGTCGCCGCCGCCGGTGATCGTGGTGCCGGCATTGATCGTACCCGCCGCCCGCGCATCGAGCAGGGTCTGGATATTGGGCGAGGGCTTGAGGAAGAATTTGCGGAGATGGGCGGCATTGGCGGTGAAGTTGAACCGGCCGATGCCGAAATCCGGCAACCGCCAGATCAGGCCGAGATCGAGGCCTGCCGCCTCTTGCGGAAGCAGGTTGACGTACTGATCCTTGACGAACAGCACGCGACCGGCCGGCGCCAGGCTTGTTCCGGCAAACAGCGCGGTATCGTCGGCGGTCGGTGCGGCGCGGATGACGTTGGGATCCGAACTGCCCTGCGCGCGCAGCAGATAATCGTTGATCAGCGCATTGCCTTCCCCGAACAGGCCGACAATGCCCTTCTGGCTGACGTGCCAATAATCGGCCGTGAACGTGATCCGGCCGATCGCACCGTCGAGGAAATAGGGCTGCAGCACGACACCCGCCGACCAGGTATTCGAGGTTTCGGGTTTGAGATTGGGATTGCCCGAACGCTGCGCCGTGGTCGCAAAGCCCTGCGAACAGGCGGCGAAATTCGCAATCGCCCCGGTTCGGAGTTGCGCCTCGCAGCGGATATAGTCGGTGCGCGTGTTCGATCGCGTGACCACCGTCGCGTTGATCTGTTCGAGATTGGGTGCCTTGAAACCTTGCGCATAGGAACCCCGGAAGCGCAGGCCGCGGAACACGTCCCAGGCGCCGGCGATCTTGGGTTTCGCGACGCTGCCGACATCGTCGTAATGCTCGAACCGTCCCGCGATCTGCAATTCGATCTTATTGATCAGCGGGATGTTCATCTCGGGGCTGATCACCGGCACCGCCAGCTCGATATAGGCCGCGGCGACGGTGCGGCGACCGCTGGTATCTGGCGAAGGACTGGTACCGACTAGGTCGGACCCGTTGACCGCGCCGTTCACCGCATCGGTAAAGGTGATCGTGCCATCGACGCGGGGATCGCGATCGTCGCGCTGCGTCTCACGGCGAAGTTCGCCACCGATCGCGAGCCCGACATCGCCGGCGGGCAGCTTGAACAGAGCGGCGTTCGATCCCTTGAGATCGATCATCGCGAGCGTCGATTTACTCACTCGCTGGGTCTTGATCCGGATCGCATCGACCGCCGCGCGGCTGTTCGGCGTCGTATCGGCGCCACTCGGGTCGAGCAGGTTGCCGCCGTTGAACGGATTATAGGCATCGGGCGTCGACAGCGCGAGTTGGCGTTGCAGCAATGTCTGGCTAATGCCGTCCGACGTATCGCGAACCTTCGCCGCGGAATAAAGCGCGGCACTTTCCCATTGGAAGCCAAGGAAATTCCAGCGCAGCCCGCCAAGCAGGCGGTATTGCGTGTTCTTCACATCAACGATGTTGGGACCGACATCGGCGAAATTATAACTGCTCAATATGACCGGCAGGCCGGCGGCGGGCGCGTTGATGCCGGGCAGTCGGTTAGGATTGGCCTGGCCGTTTAAGGTCACCGGGCCGAACGGATTCCAGTAGTTCGATGCGGGGATCACCAAAGGGCCCGAACTCAGCGTTCCGGTCGATGACTGAATGCTCCGCGTCTTCGCGGTATAATAGCCCGCCTCACCAAAGAATTCGAGGCCGTCGGTCAGCGCGTAATGGCCGGTCAGGAAAAAGTTCGCGCGCTTCAGGGACGGCATCACGCTGGTATTGAAGGCGTGCGGCGCGTCGAAGCGGAGATTGCGGTCGGCCGCCGCAGAATTGACGCCATCGTCAATGCAAATGCCCCCGGGCAAGCCGGTCGCCGCATTGGTGGCGCAGCCGGCATTGCCAAGCGGCTGGATGTGAAACTGCCCCGAAGCGTTGGTCAGGTTGGTGGCGCCCTGCCGGACGACGATGCCGCCCAATGTCTGGAAGGAGCCCCATGGCGTGATCGTACTGCGCCCGTCGAGCGAGGTCGCGCTGGCGAAGCGGGTACCGGCGAAAAGCGGCGTGACATTGGCTGAGGCGGTATAGTCCTGGTCGGACGCATCGAGCGAGGTACGCCGATTATAGCTCGCGAACAGCGTGATATTGCCTCGATCGCCGAGATTCTTGCCCGCCAGCAGGTTGAGGTTGCTTTCGGCCAGGTTGGTGCCCTCGGCCCAGCCGGTCTGCCCCTCGATCTGGACGCCGGAATAATCGGTCTTGAGCACGGTGTTGACCACGCCGGCCACCGCGTCCGAGCCGTAGATCGCCGCCGCGCCATCGCGCAATATCTCCAGCCGTTCGAACCCGAACACCGGAATCGCGTTGGTATTATAGGTCTGCACGGGCACGAGATTGTCGTCGGCGCGGCTGGTCGGATGCGCGACGACACGACGGCCGTTGAGCAAGGTCAGCGTATTGCCGACACCCAGGTTACGCAGATTGACCGACCCGACATCGCCGCGCGCCGAGTTGGAGCTGTTGGGCAAATAGCTCGAATTGAAGCTGACATCGCCCATTTGCGGGATCGAACGGAACAGCTCGTCGCCCGACACCGCTCCGGTCGCGCGAATCTCCTGCTCGCCGACCACCGTCACGGGCAGCGCTTCGGTGACCTTGCTGCCCTTGATCTGGGTGCCGACGACGACGATATCGCCCTGTTCCTGCTGATCATTGCCGTCCACGGCATTTTCGGCCTGGATGGTGCTGGCCGCTTCGCCCTCGGCCCGTCCGTCGTTACTCTGCGGCGCGGTTTGGGTGAGCGCCGCCGGCCTGACCTTTCCGCCCTTGGCAAGCGGGATCACGCGGACGCTGCGCGCACCGGTGAAGCGATAGGTATAGCCGGTTTTCGCCAGCAACGTGTCGAGCAACTGACGCGTCGTATAAGTGCCGGACACGCGCGCAATCCGAATTCCGGCGATCTCCGGATCGGTGAAAACAAGTTGTACGCCCGTCTGGCGCGCGACCTGAAACAAGGCGGTGTCGAGCGGTCCGGCCGGAAGGTCGATGGCATGGCGAACATCCGCTGCCGCTTGGGCAGCGGCAGGCATGGCCATGATGATCGCGGTCGTGGCGAATAACAGATGGCGTGTGTTCATCGGCGGGCCCCCTTCGCTCGTTATGCAGCCCTCCCCAGGGCCGATATTTCAATGACGCCAAAATGGATCGAACCCGAACCCCGACCGAAATTATTTTATCGCCGGTCGCTGTCGGGTTCGCCTTTGCCCTTTCCCCGCGTCATGGCAGGGAGGGGTGACGGACCGAAGGGGCAAGGATTGTGCGCGGGGCGACGAACAGCGACACGAGCAATGCGGCGGATCAGGGCTTCGACGCCTATCGCGCAGCGCTTCGCGCCTTTGTCGCACGACGCGTCGTCAACCCCACCGAAGCCGAAGATCTGGTGCAGGAGGCATGCACGCGGCTGATCGCCCGAGCGCGAACACAGACGCTCGATGAACCGCAGGCCTATCTCTTCCGCATCGCCGCCAATCTGATCGCAGATCGCCATCGGCGCACGATCAGCACCGCGCCGCTGCTCGACGAACACGACCTGCCCGTCCGCCCCGCGCAAGAAGATGGACGGCGTGTCGCCGATCTGCAGGCTGCACTCGAAGCTGCGCTCGATGAGCTTGGATCGCGCTGTCGCGCGGTATTCGTGATGCGCCGGTTCGATGAACGCAGCACTGGCGAGATCGCGCGCGAACTCGGCATCAGTTCGCGCATGGTGCAGAAGCACCTGACCCATGCCGCCACGCATCTCTATGCCCGGCTCGGCCATCTGATGGAACGTGGTCAATGAACGACCGCGACCTGGGGCACCGCGCCGAGGCGGTCTTCGATGCGCTGCTCACCGGACGCGGCGGCGACCTGCATCCCGCCGACCGGCAAGAGGCCACGGCGTTCTGGGGCTGGCTCGGCGATTTCGAACGCCCGGCAGAGGCACCGGCGGTGCGACGCGTATGGCCGGCGCGCGTCGCAGCCCTGGCGGCCGTAGTGTTCGCCACGATCGGCGTCGTCACCTGGTTTACCCATCCCGCAGCGGAGCGCGATTTCGCTCAACATTATGCGACCAGCCATGCCGAGCGGCGGCTGATCCGGCTGGCCGACGGTTCGACGGTCACGCTCGCCGCCAACAGCCGGGTCGAGATCAGCTATACGCCCACCGAGCGCCGGCTCCGGCTGAGCGGCGGCGAGGCACTGTTCAAGGTCGCGCACAACGCCGCGCGGCCGTTCATCGTCGAGACCCCGCATGGCGAGGTGAAGGCGGTTGGCACGGCGTTCGACGTCGCGGTGGCAGCGCGCGAGGCCGAGGTCACCGTGGTCGAGGGTGTGATCCGCATCGCATTGCGCGATAGTGCGCACAATACGCGCGCGAGCGAACCGATCGAGAAACTCGCACGCAAAGGCGAACGCGTGGCCTTCGGGATGACCACGCGCGACGGCGGCAGCGTGGGTTTTATCCGCCAGGCGAGCGACCTCGACGCCGACAGCGCCACCGCCTGGACGCGCGGCCAACTGGTCTTTCGCGGCGAGCCGCTGCGCGACGTCATTGCCAAGATCAATCTCTACGCACGCGACCGGGTGGTGCTGACCGACCCCAAGGCCGGCTCGATGCCGGTCTTTGGCATAATCGACCAGGGCGACACTGCCGCGATCCGCGATCTTATCGCCAATCCGCATGCGATTGCGATCGAGCCGCTGGAGGCGCCAACGGCGACCTTGTCAAAGACGGCGGAACATTAAATCAAGGCTCGCGCCGGGTTACCGCCGGCGCATCCTCCCAGCCACCGCCGAGCGCCTTGAACAGGCTGATCTGCGCGTCTGCCACTGCCGCATCCGATTGCGCACGCGCGGCACGCGCACTCGCACGGTCGCGCTCGGCATCGATCAGCAGCAGGAAGCTGTCGGCGCCATAATCGAAGCGCAGCTTGGACAGTTTCGCTGCCTCTCCGCTCGCACGCTCGGCACGGACCAGCGCCGCGTTGGTGTCGAGCGCACCGGCATAACGCGCAAGGGCTTGCTCGACTTCCTTCAACGCGGTCAGCACCGTCCCGTCGAAGCGTGCGAGCGAACCGTCCGAAGTCGCCTCGGCCTGACGCAGCCGCGCACGCGCCTGAGTCTGGTTGGGGAAATTCCACGAAATGAGCGGGCCGAGCGAATAGGAGAAGCCAGAGCTCTTGAACACATCGCCCGGCTTGGTCGCACCGAAACCGATACTGCCGAGCAGCCGGATCGAGGGGTAAAGATCGGCGGTCGCGACGCCGACGCGCGCGGTATCGGCGGCAAGCGTGCGCTCCGCCGCGCGGACATCGGGGCGGCGGGCGAGCAATGTCGTCCCGTCACCGACCGGCAGGATCGCCCGAACGCGCGGTGGCGTCGTGCAGCGATCGGCATCACCATCGATCTCCGCCGGCGGACGGCCGGTCAGCGTCGCCAGCGCATAAAGCGAGGCACGACGCTCGGCCTCGAAGCCAGGGATCTGCGCCTGGGTCTGGGCAAGCAGCACATCAGCGCGCTCGACATCGCGCCGCGTGCCACGTCCGGCGTCGAACAGCCGATTGGTCAGGTCGAGCGTCTGTTGCTGCAGCCCGACCGTCTCCTGCGCCACCGCGCGCTGCGCCGCATTGCTGCAGGCGGCGGCGTAAGCACGGGCGGTCTCCGCCGCGATTGAGACGCGCGCGGCGTCGAGTTGCGCGGCGGCGGCATCGGCATCGCCGCGCGCCGCCTGGATCGCGCGGGTCACACCGCCGAACAGATCGATTTCATAAGAGGCATCGAAGCCGACCGAATAATAATCGATCTCGAACGCTTGCCCCGTGGGGCTCTGCCCCGCCGCCGTGCGGCTGCGCGTCGCGGACGCACTGGCATCGGTCGATGGTAGCCGTGCACCGCGCTGTTCGGACAATGCCGCCCGCGCACGCGCCAGATTGGCGGCGGCGATGCGGATATCGGTATTATGCGCGAGCGCGTCGGTGATCAGCCGATCGAGGATCGGGTCATCATAAAGCTTCCACCAATCGTCGGGCAGCGCAGTGGCCGCGACCCCGCCGCCGCGCGCGGCTTCGCTGAAGTTGCCCGCCGCCGTGGTCGATGTGGCCGGGCGCTCATAATTGGGTCCAACCGCGCACGCGGAGAGCGCCAGAGTCGATGCCAGCGCGGGGATCAACGCAAACCTTGTCATGCCGCGCCTCCCTCCGGTGTTGGTGCTGGTGCAAGCTCCGCTTCAGACTTCGGCTTGCGGCGCAGCTTGGCGCTGGTCCAGTCGCCGAACTTGCGACTGATGATATAGAAGCTCGGCGTGAAGAGCAGGCCGAATGTCGTCACGCCGATCATGCCGAAGAACACCGCGACGCCAAGCGCCTGGCGCATCTCGGCGCCCGGGCCGGTGCCGATGACCAGCGGCAATACGCCGAGGATGAAGGCGATCGAGGTCATCACGATCGGGCGCAGACGCTGCTCGGCGGCATGTTCGGCCGCTTTGTGCATCTCCATCCCCGCGTCCTCGTTCTGGCGCGCGAATTCAACGATCAGGATCGCGTTCTTCGCCGCCAGCCCGATCAGCACGACCAGCCCGATCTGGGTGAGGATATTATTGTCGCCGCCAAAGATGTTCACCCCGACAATCGCCGCGAGCAGGCACATCGGCACGATCAGGATCACCGCGAGCGGCAGCACCAGGCTTTCGTAATTCGCCGCGAGCAGCAGGAACACGAACAACACGGCGAGCCCAAATACCAGCGCCCCGGTATTGCCCGCCTGTTGCTGTTCATAAGCCAGTTCGGTCCATTCGAACGACATGCCCTTGGGCAAGGTCTGCGCCGCGAGTGTCGCCATGGTGGTGAGCGACTGTCCGGACGAGAAGCCGGGCACGGTATCGCCCTGCAACTCGGCCGAGGGATAGAGATTGTAGCGCACCACGCGGTACGGCCCGCTGTCGTTCCTCAACGTCAGCACCGCATCGAGCGGCACCATATTGCCCGCCGCTGAGCGCGTCTTGAGATGGCCGACATCGGAGATCTGGTCGCGGTACGGCGCATCGGCCTGCGCGGTCACACGGAAGGTGCGGCCGATGAAATTGAAGTCGTTGATATAGGTCGAGCCGAGATAGGTGCCGAGCGTGCGGAACACGCTGTCCACCGGCACGCCAAGCTGTTCGGCGCGCTCGCGGTCGATATCGGCATAGAGCCGCGGCGTGCGCGTGTTGAAGGTGGTGAAGGCGCTGGTGATACCCTGCGCCTGGTTGGCCTTCATCATCATCGCGAACGCCGCGCCCTCAAGCGCCTTGTAGCCCTGATTGTTGCGATCCTCGATCAGCATTTTCCAGCCGCCGCCGGTACCGATCCCGCGCACCGGCGGCGGCGGGATGACCAGGATGTTGCCACCGGTGAGCGGACCGAATGCCTTGCGCATCTCGCCGGCGATTATATTCGCATTCTTGCGGTCGGCATGCGGCTTCAATGGAATGAACATCGCACCGGCATTGGGCGCGTTCGAGAAGGTCGCGCCGTCCAGGCCGGCAAACTCGACCGTCCCCTGGGTTGCCGGATTGGCGCGGGCGATCGCGCTGGCCTTGTTCATGATCTCGGTCGTGCGCTGCAGCGACGATCCCGGCGGCAACTGAATCACCGCGATCAGATAGCCCTGATCCTGCGCCGGGATGAAGCCGGTCGGCGTCGCGGTAAAGCGCCAGCCGGCCAGCCCGATCAGGCAGACATAGACAATCCCGACCAGCACGAGCGAGCGCACGGCGCGGGCGGTGAATTTGCCGAACTTCTCGCCGAGTTTGTTGAAGCCGCGATTGAAACCCCGCGCGAAGCGCGCGGGGTAGCCGAGCCAGCCCGCGCGCGGTTCATTCTCATGCTTGGGTTTCAGGATCATCGCGGCGAGCGCCGGCGAAAGGGTCAGCGACACGAATGCGGAAATCACTGCCGCGGAGACGATGGTCAGCGCGAACTGTTGATAGAATTGCCCGGAAATTCCCGGGATAAAACTGGTCGGAATGAACACGCCGCACAACACCAGCGAGATCGCGATCAGCGCGCCCGATACTTCGTCCATCGTTTCATGCGCGGCCTCGCGTGGGGAGAGCCCCTTTTCCTCCATCAATCGCTCGATATTCTCGACCACGACAATCGCATCATCGACCACGATGCCGACCGCCAACACCATCCCGAACAGCGAGAGGTTGTTGAGCGAGAAGCCGAATACCGCGAGCATTGCCAGCGACCCGACCAGCGCGACCGGCACCGCGATCAGCGGGATGATCGTCGCGCGCCAGCTTTGCAGGAACAGCAACACGACCAGCGCGACGAGGATGATCGCCTCGATCAGCGTATGATACACCGCCTCGATCGACGCTTCGATATATTCGGTCGGATTATAGGGAATCGAATAACTCATCCCCGCCGGGAAGGATTTACTTGCCTCGGCGATTTCCTGTTTGACCGCATCCGCCGTGGTCAGCGCGTTCGATCCGGGCAATTGGGTGATGCCAAGCGCGGTGGTCGGCTTGCCGCTCAACTGCGCGTTGATTCCGTAATCCTGCGCGCCGAGTTCAATCCGTGCCACATCGCGCAACCGCGTCAGCCGGCCCTGATCATCGCGCTTGACGATGATCTCGCCGAACTGATCGGTGGTGGTCAGCCGGCCTTCGGTCTGGATGCCAAGCTGGAACGCGGTACCCCCCTGGTTGAACGGTGGCTGCCCAACCGATCCCACCGCGACTTGCGCGTTCTGCGCGCGGATCGAAGCGATGATCTCATCGACGGTCAGGTTGCGCGACGATGCCCGGTCGGGGTCGATCCACACGCGCATATTATAATCGCGCCCGCCGAACGAGCGCACGCCACCAATGCCCTGGATGCGCGACAGCCGGTCGATCAGCTGCGTCGTGGCATAGTTGGAGATATATTGCTGCGACAGCGAGCCGTCGGGCGAGGTCAGTGCGATGACCATCAATATGTCGGGCGAATTCTTGCGCACCGTCACGCCGATCTGGCGCACTTCCTCGGGCAGGCGCGGCTCGGCGGTCGAAACGCGGTTCTGCACCAGGACCTGCGCCTGATCGACATCGACGCCCTGTTTGAACGTGACGGTGATGGCGATCGCGCCGTCACCCGTCGACGAGGACGACATGTAGATCATATTCTCCACGCCGTTGATCGATTCCTCAAGCGGCGCGGCGACGGTTTCGGCCAGCGTCTCGGCGGTCGCACCCGGATAATTGGCGCTGACCACCACGGTCGGCGGCGCGATCTCGGGATATTGCGCGACCGGCAGGCCGGGATAGGCGACGATCCCGAACACCACGATCAGGATCGACAGGACGGCGGCGAAAATCGGCCGCTCGATGAAGAAATGGGGAAATTTCACGGGATCAGCGCGCCGTGGCTTCGGACGGCGGCGGCGCCGTATCCGGTTGCGATGTCGGCGCGGTGTTGGCGGCACGCGGCTGCATCTTGATCAGATTCGCCTTGACTATGGCCCCGGGCTGCAGCGTCGTCAGCCCCTCGATCACCACCCGGTCCGTCGCGGCGAGCCCCTTTTTAACGACGCGCAATCCTTCGACCTGCGGCCCGGTCTCGACCGGCCGCGCCGTCGCCTTACCGTCCTTGCCGACCACATAGACCAGCTTGCGCGTCTGATCGGTGGTGATCGCCTCATCGGGGACCAGCATCGCCTTATAGGTGCCGGAGCCGAGCAAGCGCGCGCGACCGAACATGCCCGGGGTCAGGAAACCATCGGGGTTGGCAATCACCGCATGGGCGCGGATCGTGCCGGAATTCTGGTCGATCGCATTGTCGAGAAAGTCCATCCTGCCGTGCCAGCGATACCCGCTTTCGTCGGCGAGCTGGATCTGGACCGGATTCGCCGTATTGCGAGACGAGCCGCGTTCCCCGGTGCGATCCTGGCGCAGATATTTGAGATAGAAGCTTTCCGCACCCTCGAACGAGAACCAGATCGGGTTGGTCGATACCACGCGAGTCAGCACGGTCTGCCCCTCGGTCGCGAAATTGCCGCTCGACACGCGGCGATCGGAAACCCGACCCGAGATCGGCGAGCGTACGGTGGTGAAACCGAGATTGAGCAACGCGTTGCTGACCGACGCCTGCGCCGCGGCGAGATCCGCGGCGGACGTACGCACAGCCGCTTGCTTGGTCTCGAACTCCTCCTTCGAGATCGCCTGGACCTCGAGCAGTTTCTGCGCGCGCGCTTGCTCCGAACGGGCATTGGCGAGCGATGCGGCAGCTTTGGCCGCAGCCGCCTGAGCCTGGCCGAGCGCGGCACGATAGGGGCGCGGATCGATCGTGAACAACGCCTGGCCCTGACCGACATTCTGACCGTCGGTGAACAATACGCGATCGATCGTACCCGAAACGCGCGGGCGCAGCTCGACGTCCTGAACCGCCTCGAACCGGCCGACATATTCGTCCCAATCGACGACGTCGCGCTGCAAGGGCACGGCCACAGTGACGTTCGTCGGCGGCGGCCCCGCAGGCGGCTTCGCGCCCGAGCAAGCGGAAACCAGCAGCAGTAGCAGACCGCTTCCCACGCCGCGCACCCAGCCCTGGCTATCCATCATTGCCGTTTATTCCCCAAACAACGTGACGTTACCGGTCCCTGAGACCCGCACGAGTGACCCTCCGGCTTTGGCGCTCGGCAGGGCATAATCACGGAAAATGCGGTGGCCAGGAACGGTTTGCAAGTACCGGTCGGTATGGAATCGACAAGTAACGGAAATCACGAAACATTATTTTGTGCGTCGCACAATTTACGGTTGAGGAGATGCGATCCCGCCGCATGATTGGCGCTGACTGGTGATGCCTCTATACCAGCGTTCATATGACGGGGAACGGGGCCGTAATGAGTGATATTCCAGCGGGCGATGCCTCGCAAGCCTTTGCGTCGACAGCGGCGCTCCTGCTCGGCACAGGATGTCGCCAACGCCGTGTCGCGGTCGGCCCGACCCGGCGTACATCGCAAATCGGGCACGCCTGATGGCCAGCCCGTGGCGATCGGCGGCGGCTTTCGCCGGCGCCTTTACCGGTTATGCACGGTGGCGCGGCTGGCTCGCCGCTGGGCTGGTCGGCACCGGCGCACTGCTCGAAGGCGTCAGCGTCTTGTTGCTGATCCCAATCCTCAGCGTCGTCGTCTCACCGCGCAACGGTGATCCCTGGCGGATCAGGATCGGCGAAGCGCTGACCGCGACGGGCGCAACCACGCCTGTGGCACAACTGGCGCTGTTGCTCGCCGCGTTCGTCAGTGTCGCGCTGATCCGCGCCTGCCTTCTTTATGCACGCGACCTGACCCTGGCCAAATTGCAGACGGGTTTTGTCGAACAGCAGCGTAACCAAGTGCTGGCCACGCTCGCCGCCGCGCCCTGGAGCCGAATCGTCGCGCTGCGTCATTCGCGCATCACCAACCTGCTCGGGACCGAGATGCAGCGGCTCGGCGGCAGCGCGCAGTTCATGATTCAGGGGACCGTCGCGATCGTCCTGCTGATCGTCCAAGGCGCTCTCGCGATCTGGCTCGCACCCGGCTTCGCCACCGCCGTCATCCTGCTGCTGCTGGTCGGCGGTGTGTTCGTGCTGACATCACACGGCCGCTCGCGCGATCTTGGCAGTGATGTCGTAAAGCACAGTCAGGCCCTGATGGGCAGCGCGACGGGACTGCTCGGCGGATTAAAGGCAGCAGCGGCGCAGAATGGCCAGCACCGGTTCGTTGGCGAGTTCGAGACGATCCAGACTCAGTTGCGCGGCCGGCAATTGAGTTTCCAGCGGCGCCAGGCGCGCGCGCGCGCCGGCTTCGCGATCGGGTCGTCGATCGCCGGCGCAACGGTGGTGCTGACCGGGGTCGCCGCCAATGTGTCGCCGGCGGTATTGATCGCGCTGGTGCTGATCTTCGCGCGGATGAGCGGACCCGCCCAACAGATCCAGGGCGCTGCGCAGAATTTCTTTTTCGGCCTGCCGAGCTTCGAGGCGATCCGACAGTTGGAAATGGATC
This sequence comes from Sphingomonas sp. So64.6b, assembly GCF_014171475.1. Taxonomy (NCBI): domain Bacteria; kingdom Pseudomonadati; phylum Pseudomonadota; class Alphaproteobacteria; order Sphingomonadales; family Sphingomonadaceae; genus Sphingomonas; species Sphingomonas sp. So64.6b. The sequence goes on along the minus strand of NZ_CP048817.1, from coordinate 310,144 downwards.
TGGGCCGCAGCGACGCCCCCGTTCCGGTGCCGATCGCACCGCCGGCTGGACCGGTCGAACTGCGCTCCGCGGTGTTTCTCCACCCGGGCGGCGGTGGCGTGCGCGAGGCGAGTCTGACGATCGCGCCGGGAAGCTTTGTCGGTGTCAGTGGTCCGTCGGGTGCCGGCAAGACGACGCTAATCGATATGCTGATCGGGCTGCTCGTGCCGCAATCCGGCGCGGTGATCGTCGGTGGCGTGGTGCTCGACGATGCCCGGCGCGCGGGCTGGCGCGAGACCCTGGCCTATGTCCCGCAGGACGGCTTCCTGTTCCACGACACGGTGCGTCGCAACCTCGATTGGGGCGATCCGGCGATCGACGACGCAGCGATCGCACGCGCGCTGGAACTGGCCGGAGCGCAAGAACTGATCGCGCGGCTGGAACTCGGGCTGGAAACTGTGATCGGCGAGCGTGGCGCGATGCTGTCGGGCGGCGAACGCCAGCGCATTGCGCTCGCCCGAGCGCTGCTTCGCAATCCTCGGCTGCTGGTGCTCGACGAGGCGGCCAACGCGATCGACGCCGATGGCGAAGCGGCGTTGCTTGCGCGGCTCGCGACGCTCGAACCGCGCCCGACGATCGTGATGATCTCGCACCGCGCGGAGAGCATGGCGCTATGCGACCGCGTGGTCCGGGTGGAACTGGGGCAGGTCACTGCTTAGGGCTTGGTAGACGGCACCAGCCGTGCCGTCCCTGTTAAACAGACCTGCTAGTCGTTGCCGCCTTCGTGCCAACGCAGGAAGCTGCCCATCAGAATGCCGCGCTGAAGTATCGGGCCGTGCTCGGCACTGCTGCTCATCGCCGCCTCCGCATCCTTGGGAAATGTGTCGAGCAGCATCTTCAGGCGTGGGATATCGAGCACCCGGCTGGCGATCGGTGATCGTTCGATCCGCTCGATCGATGCCGCCATCGCGTCGCGCCGCTTGCTCGCAATATGATACCACTCGGGGCACTGCCGGCCCTTGCGCTGTTCGGTGGCAATCGCGTGCGGCACGCGATCGGCCAGCACGCGGCGCGCCAGCCAGCGGCCCTCTCCCTTGTGGAAGAATTGATCCTCCGGCACCCCGAGCGTGAATTCGGCGAGCCGCCGGTCGGTCATCGGATCGCGTTGATCAAAGGAGAAGAAGTGTCGTGAGCCCGCCATGATGTCGCGCGCGTCCTGCGTGTGGATGAACTTCATCCGCCAGGCACGGACATCGCCGATCTGCTCGAAGGGAAGTTCCTGATCGAGGGCGCGTGCGTGACGCTGGAAATGGAGCGATTCCAGAAAAGCAGTCGCTACGACGCTATGGCGGAGCATAGCGGGCGCACCGCCGTCATGGCGTTTCCACCGCCACAACCGCAAGCCGCGCGGTTCCACCGCCGGGATCAGGTCCTTGCGGATGACATCATGGAGTGACCGGTGTTGGACGCGTGCGGTGTCGAGCGCCACGCGAGCAGCGGCGATCAACCGGCCACGGCGCAAATTCTCGACATAGGGCGGCACTCCGGACCAAGAGAGGGTCATGTTGCCCATCCCGCCGTTGAGCAGCACGTTCGCGCCCGACTGTTCGACCGCATCGAGCAACGGTCGGTACCAGCTTGGATTGAAACCGCCATTGCGTGGCTGGCCGAGGATCGACGCTTCCAGCTCCGGTTCGAGATCGCGCGCCATCTGATAATCATCGTCGATCACGGCCCAGTCGATATTGCCGTAGCTGCCTACCAATTGCCGGGCGAGCGTCGCTTCATCGAGCGTATCGTAGGGGTGATCCGCACCGGGCACGCGGGTGTAGGCGGCAATGCGGCGATCGCCGAGCAAGCGCGCGGCGGTCCCCGCGACGCCGGTCGAATCGAGCCCGCCGGACAGCATCGCGGCGACACCGCCACTTACCGGCAATCGGTTCGCTACCGCACGATCAAACAGGTCGCGCGCCGCATCGACATAGTCCTGATCGCGACCATAATGCACCGACGCGATCAATTGCGGCGTCCAATATCGATCGACCCGGATCGCACCACGCTCGATCACCACCGTCCCGCCGGGCGGTACTCGGCGGATATGGCGATAAAGTGTGCGTTCGACATCACCACGCGTGTGAGTCATGTAATTGGCGACCGCGATATCGTCGAGATCGCGTGGCACCTGCGGCAATGCGAGCATCTTCCGCAATGTCGTGGCGAACACGATCGATTGCCCGTCGGTGAAATAATAGAGTGTGCGGACGCCGAGCGCGTCGCGCGCCAGGGTCAGCCGGCGCGCCCGATCATCCCATAGCGCAAAGGCGAAATCGCCATAGAGTCGCGCTGCTGTGTCCGCGCCCCATTTCTCGCAGGCCGCGCCGAGAATAGCCATGTCGTCCGATGACTGGGCGCGATCGACCCCGAGCGCCCGAATGGCATCATCACGATCATCGAGCCGAATGTCGGCGACAACCACCCCGCCGGATGGGAGTTCGACCAGCTGGGCCGGCGCCGGAAACGCGACCCGCAACGCCGGACGTTCGGCGATCGCCACGCTGCCGTCGCGCCACAACGACGCCCTGACCTGACCGGCAACGCCACGCCCCAGCCGCTCGCATGTTGCAGTATCGATAGCGGCGTCATCAAACCGGATGACGCCCGCAAATTCTCCCATCGTGTCGGCGCCTTATGTTGGCGGTCGATCAGCTCGTGACGTTGGAGAAGGTATAGCTGTCGCCTGCGGCGCCGGGCAGATAGCTGGTGTCCGACTTGATGCGGGCGGGTTCGATCACGGCCGGCGTGTGCCACGGCTTTCGCGTATCGATTTCGCCGACTTCCCCGGTCTCAAGTGGCGCCTCAATGTTCACGTCCATCATAACCCCCAAATATGTTGCCGCAGGCTATATCGCACCCAAGCAACGACGCAATTCGAAAACGGCGCCAAGAAAACGCCTCCGGTCAAATCGATCGGCTCTGAATCGTACAATCAATGGCCTACGATTACCTGCACGGTCAATGGCCCATAAGGCCGTTATATCGGTGAGGAGTTCATTGGTGATAAGGGCACAGCGAAGAACAAAAACCAATTTGGATCAAAAATACGGCCGATGCCGCAAAGCAGCAGAAGAGATCGACTTGACTGCTTATCGTTAGATGCGCCTATATGTCGCCGGTCGGGATTGCCTACGGCTCGCGGCGGACTTTCCGCCGTTTTATTGACGTGGCTACCGACGACCTTGTTTGTTTACTGATCACGGTACGCGCTTTCATGTGATCCGACCTTCGGTCGGTGTGAAGAGTCGCGCCTGTAGGGGAGGGCCTATGTCGGATTATTTCTTGGGCGAAATCCGTATGTTTCCATGGGACTGGCCACCCAAATATTGGGCGCTGTGCAACGGCGCCATCCTGGGCATCGCACAGAATCAGGCATTGTTCGCCTTGCTAGGCACTACTTATGGCGGCAACGGCGTCCAGACCTTCGCCCTGCCCGACCTGCGCGGGCGGGTTATCCTGGGCATGGGCCAGCTTCCGGGCGGATCCTATTATCCCGAAGGCGCGATGGGCGGCGTCGAGAACGTCACGCTCGTTACCAGCCAGATCCCGGCGCACAATCATATGATGATCGCGACGGGGGCAAACGGCAACGTCGCGGCCGCGGCAGGAAATTATCTGAGCAATGCGCAGACCACGCCGGCGGGCGGGAGCGATGAGCTGATCTACGTCAACACCACGACGAATTCAGTCGCGCTTGCCGGAACGAGTATTTCGAGCAGCGGTGGCAGCCTGCCGCATTACAACATGCAGCCTTATCTGACCGTCAATTACTGTATCGCGACATCGGGCATCTTCCCCTCGCGCAACTGACTTGGTCGGACCACGGCCCCTCCTGGAGGATGTGAGAAATGACTCCTTATCTTGGCGAAATCCGCCTGTTCGGCGGGTATTTTGCACCCGCGAACTGGCATCTCTGCGATGGATCGCTGTTGTCGATCGCGGACTACGACACACTATTCTCGCTGCTTGGCACAACCTATGGCGGCGATGGCCAGACCACGTTCGCCTTGCCCGACCTGCGTGGCCGCTTCCCGATCGGTCAGGGCCAGGGCGCTGGGCTGTCGCCGCATTTCGTCGGCGAAATGGCAGGGACTGAGCAGGTGACGCTTTTGCAGACGCAAATGCCGGCGCACTCCCACAGCCTCGTCGCCCAGGCGGCGACCGGAAACACGGCCAGTCCCAGCGCAAATTCGCTGGCCCAGCCGGCGGATGGCGATCTGCTCTATCTCAATCCGACCGGGCTTACGCCGAACGACGTGACGCTTCCTGTCGATGTCGTGCAGCCGGCCGGCGGGAACCAGCCACATAACAACCAGATGCCCACATTGACGGCAACCTACATTATTTCGCTCGCTGGCATCTATCCCAGCCGCAACTGACGGCAAACAGGGGAAAATATCATGGACGGCTTTCTCGGCGAGATTCGCGCCTTCGCTTTCACTTTCGCTCCCTCGGGCTGGTTGCAATGCAACGGCAACATATTGCCGCTTCAGCAATATTCGGCGCTGTTTTCAATCATCGGCACGATGTACGGCGGCAACGGCTCGACCACTTTCGCGCTGCCCAATTATCAAGGGCGCGGCCCGATCAGCACCGGTCAGGGTCCGGGACTTTCCGGCTACGTCGTCGGATCACAATTTGGCAGTGAGGCGGTCACTCTGCTCCAGTCGGATATGCCGTCGCATAATCACATCGTGCACAACAAAACCGTAGTCGGCAGCCCGGGCGTTGCGCCGCCCGGACTTGAAAATGTCCCGACTGGGATCACCAGTCTCAGCCGCCTCGTCTCACCGACCGGCACACCTGGCGCCGCCTATGCCAAGCCGCCGCTGACGCAGCCGGTGATGATGAGCCCAATGACGATCGGCGTGACCGGCGGCACCAGCCCGCACGAAAACAGGCAGCCTTATCTGCCGTTGATTGTCTGTATCTGCATCAACGGGGTCTACCCGTCGCGGAACTGAGCCTTTGACGACGCCGGACTTCACACTACGCCCGGAGAGGGCGGAGGACGAACCGTTCCTCCGCCGCCTCTATGTCGCGATCCGCATGCCCGAGGTCGAGGCGATGGGGTGGCCCGAGGAGATGCGCCAGACGTTCCTCGAGCAGCAATTCTCGATGCAACGCAGCCATTATCGGACGCATTATCACGACGCCGAATTCAGCGTGATCGAGGCCGATGGCGCGGCCGTCGGGCGGCTCTATCTGTTCCGCGGACGGCGCGATCACCGCATCGTCGACATCTCGCTGCTGCCGGAGGTTTCGGGCAAGGGGATCGGCGGTGCTTTGCTCGACCAGGTGATGACCGAAGCGGCCGCGCTCGGCCGTGGCGTATCGATCCATGTCGAGGGCTTCAACCCGGCGCGCCGCTTATACGACCGCAAGGGATTCCAGGAGATCGAGCAGCGCGGCCCCTATTGGCTGATGGAATGGTTTCCGGAAGGAGTGATACCCGCTGCGGCCGTGTTTCAGTTGAACACCGCTTCATAGCGAAAGCGACGATCGGCTTCGCGCCCGCATGGTGTCAGCATGATCTCGTTCACGCCCATTACCGGATGATCGAGCGCGAGCATCTGCTGGTCGAACAGCGTTTCGGTGCTCGCCCCGACGAACGACAGGGCGAAGGGGGGCCGGCTGACGTCCGGCCCGCGGTGCCGCAGTTCGTCGACCCCGACCAGAGTCAGCACATCCGCATGATCGCCCATTCGTACCGCGAACGCGCTGCCGATATGTGGCGTGAACATCTCGCTGGTCAGCAACTCGGTCATACCGCCCTCCCCTCCTTTTTGGTGCGGCCGATGACTCCGGCCCGCCGCCCAATCCATAGCGGCACGCGCAACACAGGGTAGAGGAGATGCAACCGTGATGGCAGCGGTACGGCCAGCACGTCCTCCAACGCGGTCATATGCGTGACGAGATTGACGCCGAGATCGCGCCAGTCGCGCGAGAGCAGGAACCGCGCCCGGATCAGCCGCGCCTGACCAAAGCGGCGATCGGCAATCTCCGCCTCCGCGCCCGGCCCGGTCATGATGTCGAGTGCGACAGCGACCAGCTTGCGCACGCGGCGGCTGGCAGCCAGTTCATCCGCCAGGGCCGCCGGCAATGTCAGGCCGAGCAGCGCCTGCGACAGGAGCAGAGCCTGTGCCGCGCAATGTCCTACGCCGCGCTCGACCGAAGCACGGTACAATCGCTCGATTTCCACCTCTGGGAGTTGAGCGGCGAGCGCGGCGACGTCGGCGAGCCATTTCAACCTGATCCAGCCATGCGCCGCGCCATGGACGCAGAGATAGGCGAACAGATCGTCGCGCGCGAGCGTGCGCACGCTGGGTCCGCCCTGGCCGAGCGTCACCGCTTGCGTCTCGGCCGTTGCACCGAGCCCGGCGAGCATACGCGGATTGTCGGTCAGGCCCCAGTGAAGTTCGAGCTGCACGTGGCGATCGGGATTGATCAGCGCGATGTCGCGGCTGTGACGCATGACATCGCCAAGCTGGCGTTCGGTCAATTCCCTGGCCGGCAGCCAAAGCTCATAGCCATCGCCCCGCACCAGCGCGAGCGCGGCAGCCAGATCGACCGGGCGTACCAGCAAGTCGATATCCTTGGCGTGCTTGATCGCGAGCGACCCATAAGCGAGCTCGGCGAGCGGCGCACCCTTGACCAGCAGTGACGGGATCCCCGCTGCGTCGAGCAGAGATTGCAGGCGCGCCGATTCCGCCCCCAGGATCCTGTTCTGCTCGGCCATCTGCGCAACGCGAGTCATCAGCCAGCGGGCGCCATTCCCGGGCAGGGTCACGCCGGCCGAGGACAGGCCAGCATAAGCCAGGCCGATCACCCGATGCCGACCCACCAGCTTCAGGAAGCGCGGCCAGTCCACGTCACCGGCGGCGGCCCGCACTGCCGCGTCGCGCGCGGGCGTCGCCGGCCAGCGACAGCATGCCGCGACCAGCCGCATCTCGGGCGAGATGGTTGCGACCGGACTCCTGGTGATTGTCTTGCCCCGCATCGAACCGCCCTATCGCGAGGAGCGGCACGACACAAACGCTTGCCGCACCGGAGGCGCCGAGCGCGCTGCCCCGTCAGGCGCGCGCGGTAACCAGCCAGCAAGCGGCGGTGAAGCGCACATCGTCGCCATGCACATAGCGGGCGAAGGCGGCGCGGATCGCCGCGATCACCTGAGCCCGATCCTCCACCGCCAGATCCTGCAGCAGCAGACCGACCGGCCCGAGCCGCGTGGCATAGGTCATCAGATCGCGTTCCGGCAAATGACAGACGGGATCGACCGGCCGGATGTCGATCGCGGTCCAGCCGCTGCGGGTCAGGATGTCGCGCACATAAGCCGGGTCGGCAAAGGCGAACTGGCCGGGGCCGTCTGCGCCGCGCGGCGGGATGGTCGAGATCACTGACGCCGCGGCGGTTTCGGCGGTGGTCATGAAGGGATTGTCGGCCGCGCCGCGCCAGGCGGCGAAGACGAGCCGGGCGCCGGGCAGCGCCGCGCGGCGCAGATTGGCGAAGGCCGCCACGGGATCGTCGAAGAACATGACGCCGAAGCGCGAGAGGATCGTGTCGAAACGGGCGCCGGCGAAATCATGAGTCTGGGCATCGGCGCGGAGGAAGCGGACCCGGTCCAGCCCCGCGGCAGCCGCGCGCGCACCGGCAGCGGCGATCAGCGGCGCCGAGATGTCGATGCCCAAGCATTCATGGTCGGGCGCGAGATGCCGCGCGACCGCCAGCGTGGTGCCGCCGCCACCGCAACCGACATCGAGCACGCGGCTGGCCGGCGCGGTCGCCACCTGTTCGACGAGCAGATCCTGCACCGGGCGCAGCAAGTCGTCGAGCATGGTGTTGAGTTCCGCCCAGGTCCGGCCGGCGCGGTCGTTCCATAAAGCGGACTGGGCCTGATTGGCCTGCCCCGGAATCACGGGCGATTGCTGTTCCATAAACACATCCTCTGGCTTGCCTAATGTCGTGCGATGGTCATTGTACGACTTCAAGTCGACTTGAGGTCAAGCATGAAAGATCTGGACATAAACGAGGTGTCGCGGCGCTCCGGCCTGCGCGCATCGACGATCCGTTATTATGAGGAAAAAGGCCTGATCGTTTCGATCGGGCGGCGTGGCCTCCGGCGGCTGTTCGACCCCGGCGTGCTGGAGCGACTCGCGCTGATCGCGCTGGGCCGGGCGGCGGGGTTCGCGCTGGACGAGATCGGCGAGATGGTCACCGGCGAAGGCCGGCCGGCGATCGACCGGGCGAAACTGACCGACAAAGCGGACGAACTGGACGGCGATATCCGGCGGTTGAAGGCGATGCGCGACGGGCTGCGTCATGCCGCGGCCTGCCCGGCGGCGCACCATATGGATTGCCCGACATTCAGGGGCATCTTGAAAAAGGCGGCCAATGGACTGCTCCCGGTACCGGCGTCGAAGCCAGTGAAGCGGCACTCAATATAGCCTCACCCGCAAGTTTGAATCAGCGCAGGTTTCTAAGCTCGACGATCCTAACAGACTTTACTGGCTGCTTTTTTCCAAACCCCACACGCCTCCTTAACCTCATCGCCGATACCGTGGTGGATATGGGGACGATGCGGGACCATCGCGACGATCGTGAGCGGGCAACACCGATGGCGGACAACGCCGCCGGTGCGGAGCCGTTGCCGCGCGTCGCCGATCGGCTGATCGCGGAGGATTGGCGTGGCCCCGTCATTGCGGTCGCGCGGTTGCCGGGCAAACGCGCGGCTGTGCCAGCGGTCAGCCGCCCGGCGCTGCACCTGAAAGCCAAGCCCGGCGACTGGCGGACGGAGCGGTCGCGCGCGGTGGCGGTGGTGGCCGAAGGCGTGGTGGCGATCGAGGGGGCGATGGCGGCCGCGGCGGAGGGCCGGCCGATCGACCTGCGCGCGCTGACCCCGATCATCTCCGCGATCACCGCATCGATCGCGCGCGATCCCGTTGCGGTGCCGATCGTCACGCGGCTGAAGCGGCGTCACGAATATACCTATGTCCATTCGGTCGCGGTGTGCGGGTTGATGATCGCGTTTGCGCGGCAGCTCAACCTGGACGAAGCGGTGGTGCATGAGATCGGGCTGGCCGGGCTGCTCCACGATATCGGCAAGGCGCGCATCCCCAATTTGCTGCTCGATAAGGCAGGCGCGCTGACCAATGACGAATTCCGGCTGGTCAAATCGCACACCGAGCGCGGGGTCGAGATATTGTCGCGGACCGAAGGCATATCGCCGCTGGTGATCGATGTATGCCTGAACCATCACGAGCGGATCGACGGCCGCGGTTACCCGTATGGCAAGACGATCGACACTCTCAGCCTTTATGCGCGGATGGCGGCGATCTGCGACGTGTACGACGCGGTGACCTCGCAACGATCGTACAAGCGCGCCTGGTCGGCGGGCGAGGCGATCGAGTGGATGATGGGATCGTCGGGCCATTTCGACCGGCAATTGCTGTCGGTCTTCGTGCCCACGCTGGGCGCGTTTCCGGTCGGGTCGCTGGTCCGGCTCGACAGCCAGCGGCTCGGCGTGGTGGCGGGCGACCGGCCCGAGGTCGACCCGATGAACCCAATGGTCCGCGCCTTTTACTGCGCGTCGACCGGACGGCGCATCGCCTGGCGCGATGTCGACACGCGGCACGACCGGGTGATGGCGGTGGAGAGCGCGGCGGCGTGGGGGCTGGAGGACTGGCCGGCGATCCGCGCGGCGGCTCTGGGTGGCGCGGCGGCGCGGGAGGGCTAGCGCAGCGTTGGTTTGGGTGGAATCACCCCTTCCGTTCGGGCTGAGCTTGTCGAAGCCCCGTTCTTTCCTGTGACAGAGGCAGCAGAAGAAGGACGGCCCTTCGACAAGCTCAGGGCGAACGGAGGGAGTGGATCGATTCAGCTCGAACCCTGGCGGGTGGCCAATGATCCGCCAGCAACAATTGCTCACTTGGATTTGAGCGGCAACATCGCGTACCCCTTTGTCAGGAAGCGGCGCGCGCGCCGTCAGACCATAACCCCGACAGAAGGATGCCCGATGCGCACTCTGCCCGTTTTCGCCGCCGTTATGATGATTAGCGCCAGTACGCTTGCCACCAGCGCCCCGGCACAGGATGCCACGCCCGGCGCGGCGCTGATTGCGGCGACCAAGGCGACGACGCGCTCGACGGCGAACGTCGCGCGCGACCAATATCGTCACCCGGCCGAGACGCTGGCCTTTTTCGGGGTCAAGCCGACCGACACGGTGATCGAGATCTGGCCGGGCGGCGGGTGGTATACCGAAATCCTCGCACCCTATCTCAGCGGCAAGGGCACGCTTTATGTCGCTGCTGCGAGCGAGAAGGGCATGGTCGCGGTCAAGGCCAAGCAAGCGCTGCAACCCGAAGCCTATCGCACGGTCAAATACGCGATCTTCCCCGATGGCGCGGGCGCGACCGCAGTGCCGGCGGGCACGGCCGATGCGGTGCTGACGTTCCGCAACGTGCATAACTGGCGCTTCGGCGAGACCGACAAGACGCAAGCCGCGTTCGACCAGATGTTCGCGATGCTCAAGCCCGGCGGCACGCTTGGCGTGGAGGAGCATCGCCTGCCCGAGGACCAGGTCGGGGTCGAGGAAGGCAAGAGCGGTTATATGAAGCAATCCTCGGTGATCGCCTATGCGACCAAGGCGGGGTTCAAGCTGGTCGCCGAGAGCGCGATCAACGCCAACCCGAAGGACACGCATGATTACCCCAAGGGCGTGTGGACGCTGCCGCCGACCTATGAGGAAGGCGATGCCGACCGCGCGCGTTATGCGGCGATCGGCGAGAGTGACCGGATGACGTTGAAGTTCGTGAAGCCGAAATAGGCAAAGGAACGGGTTTCGCCCGCGACGGCGGCGGCGCGCCGTCGGCTGTGTTTGCCAGTCATAAGAAAGAGCGGGACGGCGCGTGAGGGTATAGTCTCTCCGGCCGACGTCGGGCCGGTGCCGCCGAGCCCGAGAAGGCGTCAGGGCGGCGCCGACCGCTCGCTTATTCGCGGGCCGGAGCACAGTATGCCGCACGGAATTCAGGCAATGCCTGGTCGCCGATCCGCTCTGCCGCCCGGCGCATTTCCTCGGCCCAGTTTGTATCCTCCTCAGGCGGCGGCATGGGGCGAGCCCAGATACCGGGGCGGCGAGCGCGCATCCATTGCAGCGCAGCGGTGACATCGGGGCGGACCTCGCGCTGGTAGCGCACGATCACCGGCTCCTCGGCGTCCGCCGGGTGATAGACGCGGACCGCTTCCTCTTCATAACCGATCGCGCGTTCGTACAGCGCGCGTTCGACGCGATCGTCGGCAACGTCTTTGCCAAGCTTTGTCGCCTCGGCGAACTCAGGATAAGCGGCGCGCCAGCGGAAGATGGTGCTACGCGAGACACCGAATGCCGCGGCAAGCTCGCGATCGGTCAGGCCCTGCGCGTAAAGCTCCTTCGCCTGACGGACATAAGCGGGTTTGAAGGTCGAGGGACGCGTTTCCATGCCGGGCGAGATAGCGGCGGTTGAACGGCGTTTGAATCGAGGCGCTGGGTGAAGAGCGAGGGGAGATATGGGACACCGGTTGTTGTATATCTTTGGTGCGCGCGAGCACGGTACTCAACGGGCGCGGGCGGCGCGGCGCGCAAGCAAGCCACCGCGTGAAATATTATTATATATCAATATCTTATTGATATATTCGTACGTCAGGGAAATCACCTCCCACGAGATTAGTATTGTGTCCCCACAATTGGTGTCCCCACAATTAGTGGTGTCCCCACAATTGGTGTCCCCACAATTGCAGCCAGAAGAAGAAGCGGGATTCCCGCTTTCGCGGGAATGACGGTGGCCCTGATAATTGTTCGCATCGACCAGCATGAGGCGCGGCCGGCGACATTGGTGTTCTCCGTCGCACTCTTCCCGGGTGGGGTTACCATGCGACCTTGGGCTTGCGGAAACCCATCTTCGCCCATGCGCCGAGCAGTTTCAGCATGAAGCGGGCGGGGTATTTGGCATGTTTGGGGACGTCGTCGGGAAGTGCCGGCCCTTCCGGTCGGTCGGCGGTCATGACCCGCATATCCAGCGCCGCCACGGGCGCCGACAGACGATCGGCGTAGACGCTCAGCCAATGCCCTTTGGTGAATTCCAGAAACATCGGTGCCCCGCAGCACGCGGCGACCATTCGCCGGGTCGGCGATTCCGGTTTGAGCCGATGGTCGCGCAACTGGTCGCCGCCGCCGATAAATCCGATGCGATCCTTGCGGTAAAGAACGAGGTCGGTGCCGCCGTCATCGTCGACAACCGAGTTTCCGTCGGCAGCCTCCGCGAAGGCTTGTCCTGCGGTGCGGCAGCTGTCGCAATAGCATTTGGTGTGCAGGATCGGTGGGCCAGCGACATCGAAACTCACATGCCCGCATCGGCATGCCGCTTTTTGTCCCTCGCCACGACTGCTCATGATAATCTCCGATCTATGCGGCCGTTTTAGAACTAGACCGTATAGTACTGATCGATATAACTGGCTGTCAAGGTGATGCGGCCGCACGAGGATTGAGCGATGAGTGAAACGACGGTCGAAAACCTGGGCCGAACGGAATCCAAACGGCGCACGATCCTGGATGCGGCGACGACATTGTTCCTGCGCCAGGGCTTTCTCGGCACGAGCATGGACGAGGTCGCGTCGCTCGCGTCGGTTTCGAAGCAGACCGTCTACAAGCAATTCGCGAGCAAGGAGGCGTTGTTCGTTGGGATCGTGCAGAGCCTGACCGGCCACGCTTCCGACCGGGTCCAGACGGGAATGGAGGACCCCGCAGACGCGGCGGAGATGGCGGACGAGCTTCGCGGGCATGCCGATCGATTGTTGACGATCGCGCTCACACCGCAGTTGCTGCAGCTTCGCCGGCTCGTGATCGGGGAGGCAATGCGATTTCCGGAGCTGGGCAAGGCGCTATACGAAGGTGGGCCGGGTCGGGCGATCAGCGGCCTGGCGACGGTATTAGAGCGCTGGGCTCAGCGCGGATTGCTGACGGTCGACGATCCATTGGTCGCGGCAACACAATTCAACTGGTTGATCATGGGTGAGCCGGTCAACCGAGCGATGTTCTATGGCGATGAGGGGGCAAGCATGACCTCCGCCAAAAGGGACGCCCATGTCGGCGCCGCTATTCGGGTCTTCCTCGCGGCCTATGAACCGGGTCGATCCCGTTCCTGAAAGCGAATGGCAGTTCCATTCCGACCTGCCGCACGCGCGCCCCCTGAAATCCGGCAAAGATGGTGAAGATTCGATGAACTTATGGCGTCACTGCTTTGAAGCACTAAGATACGGGGATGTCTCGTTTGTTTCTTCGCTCTGGCGGCTGGATGCTGTCGATGTCGGCGACGCCGTGCCTGGCCGCGTCGGCGCAGGACAAGTCGGGGCAGTTCTCCTCATCAGCGCCCGCCCCTGGGCAAATGCCTCGCGAGATCATGGGATCGACATCGGCGGTGCCGGGGGATCGTGTCGTGTGCCTTTACGACAAGCCGAGCCGCAAGATGATCTGCCGCACCTTCGATCAATGGCGGGTGATCGGCATCCAGCGTTCGGCGAAGCGGAATTTCGAGAAGCGCTGAATTTGCGCGCAAGCCACGATCCGCATGGTATTCGGATTGGATATGCCGCCGCCGCGGGCAGCGCCAAAGTGTTTGCCGCGCCGTTTGTCGCCTGCTCACTGCTCCATTTCTGGTACGACAGCTTCGTATGGTCAGTTCGCAAACGCCAGGTTTAGCCCCTGGTTTCAGTGCGACTGCAGAGCGGGGCGCCGTTTCCATAACCGCAAGCGGACCGCCGCTGTTTTCCGACGAAACAGCGTGCCTTCCTCGGTCTGGTTCATGAAGAAAGGGCCGTCCGGATTGCCTTGCCCGTAAGCACGATACCGGCATCATGAGCTGTCGGATTGAACCACGGGCGGCTTGGCAGGCAAGCCCGCAAAGGGTAGAACTGGCGGATGATCGCAGCCCTTCTTCTGCTCGCCGCGCAGACCGCCGCCGCCCCTCAGGCAACACCCGCGGCGTTGCCGATCAGCGCCTCGCCGGCGCCCGCACCGACCAGCAAATGGCCGACCGCCGAAGCGGATTTCCATATCAGGGATTTCCACTTCGCATCGGGGGAGACGCTGCCCGATCTGAAGCTGCATTACACCACGCTCGGCAAGCCGCATCGTGACGCACGGGGGCAGATCGACAATGCGGTGATGGTGCTGCACGGCACCGGCGGCACCGGGCAGCAGTTCCTCTCACCGCAATTCGCCGACCAGTTATACGGTCCGGGTCAGCCGCTCGACATCACGCGCTACTGGATCATCCTGCCCGACAATATCGGGCATGGAAAATCGTCCAAGCCGTCCGACGGGCTGCACATGCGTTTCCCGCGCTATGATTATGACGACATGGTCGCGGCGCAATATCGCCTGCTGAGCGACGGGCTCGGCATCCGGCGCATGCGGTTGATCATGGGCACGTCGATGGGCTGCATGCACAGCCTGGTGTGGGGCGAGACGCATCCCGACTTCGCCCGCGCGCTGATGCCGCTGGCGTGCGAGCCGGTCGAACTGGCCGGGCTCAACCGCATGTGGCGGCAATTGCTGATCGACGGGATCAAGGCCGATCCGGCGTGGAGCGGGGGGGATTATACCGCGCCGCCGGTGCAGGGCCTGCGCACCGCGGCGACGCTGTTGTTCATCGCCGGCGCGGCGCCGGTCAATTTGCAGAAACTCTATCCCGATCGCGACAAGGCGGCGGCCTTTGCGCAGGAGCGTGTCGCGAAGTCGATCGCGGGGACCGACGCCAATGACCTGATCTACCAGGTCGATGCCTCGCGCAGCTATAATCCCTGGCCGAAGCTGGAGGCGATCACTGCGCCGCTGACCTGGATCAATTCGGCCGATGATTTCATCAACCCGCGCAATCTCGATTATCCGGTGCGGGCAGTCGCGCGGATGAAGGATGCGCGGTTCCGCCTGATCCCCGAGACCGACGATACGCATGGCCACGGCACCCATACATGGGCGGTCAATTGGCGGGACGACCTGACGGCGCTGCTGGCACGGACGGAGGCGCCGGGGAAGTAGGCGCGGGCGCCACGTCATAGGCCGAGACATGGTTGAGCGTGATCAGCCACTCACCACCGATCTTGCGGAACAGCCGGGTATTGACCCCTTCGGCTGCGCGGACCGGGCGTTCGAGATGATAGCGGCCGACCAGCATCGCCGCGTCGGGCGCGAGCAGTTCGACCTTCATGTCGTAGAAATGCAGCGTGCCGCGCGTCGCGGGCGACGCGCCATAGTCACGGACATAATGGTCGAGCGTCCCCTGCCACCCGTCCTGAAACTTGCCGCCGGAAACGAACACCACATCGGGATTCTGGAACCCCGCCATATAGCCGCGGAAATCGCCGCGGTTCCACGCCGACTCCATCCGCGCGACCACCGCGAGGATCGCGGCACGATCCTCCACCGGCCCGGCGGCGCATGGCGTGGCAAGGGTCAGCGCGAGCGCGGCGAGAAGGAATTTGAAGACGGGCATGACCGGAATAGACATGGCGCGAGGCGATTGATCAAGCACCGCCTGACTTAGGATCCAAACCTAGCGCTTGCGCAGATCGACCATGATCATTTCGGGGTCGGGGGTATCCTCCATATAGAGCGGCTTGCTCGGCCGCCTGGAGCGATGTTCGAAGACCTTGTCATAGGCCGCATCGCCGCCGCCCTTGTTGAGGCGCAGGTCGCGCGTCACGATGTCGCTGGTCAGCAGGTTCCAGCTCATCTCATAACCGTCATGGGCGTAGGTGCGGCTGTAGAGCGTCGCGTCGAGCCCGATCAGCCGCATGCGCCCCTGCCCTTTCCCCTGCCCCGGATCGATACGAAAGCGATAGATGGCGGAAATCGCGGTGCCGCCGCCGGTCAGATCCTCGACCTTGAGCACGCCTTTGGCGATCGACACCGTGGCCGGGCCGAGCGGCGACGGTTCGAGCTTCAGGTCGCCGATCGACCGAAAGGGCGTCTTCGCGCCGGGGCGTTGCGCGATCAGCACCGTCACGGTGCGCGCGTCCGGGCTGCCCGCGACATAGGCCGTGTCGATCAGCCCGTCGCCGTTCAGGTCGCCATCGACGCGGCTTTCGATCTCCTGCCCCAGTTCGAGCGAGTCATTGAGTTGCGCGTCGGTGAGACGCGAGGCCGGGGCGCGTTGCGCGGCGGCGGGAATGGGGACGGACAGGAGAATGGCGGCGGCGATGGTGAGAACCCGCATTGATATGCGCTCCGATCGTTTCGGGTGTGCCGTAGCATGGATGAGGGTGAGGTTCGACCGTAGTGGTTTGTGGCGGCCTGCGAGGATACTCGGAGATGGTGCATTAATATAGACTGAGATTAGGGGTGCCCGTCGAAGCGGATATCATAATAAACGCGTCACTGCCGATAATTGCAGTTTTCCGGTAGTCGAAAGAAAATGGGGATTGATTTTAGAGATTGAGTAGCCTGTCACAATAATTCCGAGTAATAGAACTCGTAAGATAGTAAAGTAGTGGTCACGTGGCCCCGTATGGCACGCTTGCCGTTCCCTCTCCTTAGGTCACATGCGCAGAGTCACGTATGACTTTGCCTTGACTCGTCTAGCTTATCGCAAAATGATAATCGTACTCCACTTTTGTTCCGGCAGCATTTGGACGAAAGGATCTAAGCTGACCGCCAGTGATGTCAGAAACGCGTTTTTCAACAAGAGAAACCTTTTTACCCAGCCCGAGCAATAGCGATTTCTCCAACCCTTCCGTGGTTTCGTCATAGTTAAGTTTGCTTCCGCCCATTCGAACAATCACACGAGCTTCGCTGCGCATCATATCCGCCATTCCGGCCCATACCTCCCGTAAAAACCCCCAATATTCTTCGCGCCGGATATAGCGGTCATCAACGCCAAGTGACGAGTTTGGGCGCTCTGCGCCGCCCAAAAACCAAAGACGTAGCCACTGGTCTTCCGCAAAATTGGTCGTGTCGAGATAGGGCGGCGAAGTTATTACAAGCGCAACCTCTCCTTTATATTCGGGAAACTGCGCAGATGCTTCACGAGCGTCTATGTGCAGCACTCGTCCAGAGTTGGATGGTGGTGGCGTAACGTAGCGATAGTCAATTTCCGTGCGCAAGAGCTCAAACACATCGCGTCGCGGCGGGAGGCAGTTATTTTTCGTCCACCATCTAACCGAATAATCGGGCTTTGTGCTGATTGTTCTCGGCATCCTGTTGCTAAAGTAACGAGGGCTACGATGGCTTTCCCCGTGAAGGAGGCCCAAAGAAGCTGCTGCCAGAAAACAATCTACCGGGTCATTTTGCCAGTCGAGATTGACACGAAGGTGCATTAATTCGTCGTAAGTTTCCTCATGAAAGCATAGCAAGAAAAAGTCCGTTTTATCGACTTTCTCGTAGTGGGCAATTGGCAGGCGCTGAAGTTCGTTCAATCGCGCCAACAAAGCGTCAATCGGAGGGGCGTTGACTTTCGCTCGAGAGACACAGGCCGCGACGGGGTTGGTGTCACAGGCTGCGGCCCGGCGATCATTAAGCACTGCCTCGAAAACAGTGGTTCCTCGCCCACTAAAAGGGTCAAATACGAGTTCTCCCGGCTTCGACCACGCGAGGTGCTTCTGCACGAAAGTCTCGGGAAACATTGCAAAATATGGACAAAGCGCGTGGAGCCGATGCCTCATGCCGCCCACCGTTGCACCAACTCTGCACGCTGATCGCGAAGCCAATTCTGGATGCGCACTGCCTCATCCAATCGCTCGACCGGCCCAACGCCTGCCGCGACGACATCAAACGCTTTTGCCGCATATGCCGGCAAGCGACCGCGATCCAGTATGTAACCGTGCCGGGGAGTTTGATTTAACATAAGATAAGGATCAAGTAAAAACGGGATGAACATTATTGGGTGGGGATGACTTACGGGTTGCGTTTGAAACCATAGAGCCATGAATTGTTCAATGTCCGGCCTTATGCTCTTGTCCTTCCAGTTTGCCCCTGAAGCAACTTGACCTAGCACAAAGCCATGACCCGGCTGTCCGTCAGCCTCCGGAAACCACGACAAAACGTCAATCCCTGCATCTTTGACAGACTCAGGTGCGTGGTCCGGTGCAACGTCATGCGGCAAGCCGTCGCCGAACTGCGCCCAAATCTCTTTCAACTTTTCGAGAAAGCCGGTTTTGTCCGCTCGCGGCCAGCCAACGGAAAATGCGGGGCCACCAGTCCGTCCCGCAGCGCCTAATGTCGCGCAGATTTGAAAAACGTCTCGCGCCGTAACGAGGGTCGCTGCCGATGGCTGCAAGTCTTCAGTGACTAGGGCGCTACCGCGTGCGTGAGCCATGATTAGCGAGAACAGGTATATCGCTTGCCCCACACTCCCATCGAAAACCATTCGCAGTTGCGCACCGTCTGCGCTCATCGCAAAAGGGTACGCCTGACCCAAAATCTGCGCTCGACGCTCTACCTCGCCGATTACACCAAGCTTGGTGTCCTCGACGAACTCGTCATCTTCCGACGTATCTTCATTCTCTCGATCCGCTTCCATTTCAAGTTGTGAAATGAGAACGTCAAGCGCCGCCACACCGTAATCAGAATAATACGCGACAAGTTCAAGCCAATCGGCCTGAATACGATTCGACATATCTACGTTGGGGCTTGAAAGCCTGTTGTCTAGGCTCACAGATTGGTCTTGGCGTCATTATACGCCACATCCATAATGAGATAAATATTTTTTGTATTTTTCTGCATCTCATTTGCGATCTGATAGAGACTTTCATCCGTTCCGTCGTAAGAACTGACCTTCTTTAGCACCTGTTCAACTGCTTGGTGCGCCTCTACGAGGGACCGCTCGAACTGCGCAACTTCGGTATCCACCTCCTGATATGCGACGTTCAAGTTATTGGTTGCCATCATAATGGCGCGTGCTTTTGGTTTTGCTAGAACCTCCGCGAGTTGCTTAACGTGCGGATTTTGGGAAGTGACGACAGGCCGAACTTCATCGAGCTTGGACCCGTACAGCCAAACCATTACCTGTTTTAATTGTGGTAATTTTTCTTCTGGTACGGGGTTCGGAACGGGGTCTTCGGCCCGCCAGCTTTCATTGAGGCCGAGAAACTGCCGGTATCCGGGGCGGGTCAGAGCGGTGTACAAATGCGAGAAGGAGAACGGCCTGCCGGGATACCGATCCTCAACTTCGAATAACCCCGCAGATGTTGCCTGCTCCAGCACATAAACGCCCGCGACCATGCGCTGTATCGTATCGTGCCGGTCTCCCATACGTGCCGCGATGTCGGCGAGAGATAGTCCATTCTCACGCTCGGCCTTGAACCAATTGGCAGCGAACTGCCCCTTGGCCAAACTATCCCAACGGTGAGGACCGTTGATATGCTTGAACCCAATGAAGTCGCGCGCTTCATCGCGATTAGCGACACGATAAACCGTTACCTGCCCCATCACCGCCAACTTTGCAGCATCTACGTGCGGAAGAGATACGTCGGCTTGCCCTGCCAATTCGGGCGCAAGAAAAAGCTTCAATGCGGCCAGCCGCCGATTGCCTTCGAGAACAATGAGCTTCCCGCCATCAATCAGAACGATCAACGGTTCGATGTCAACATAGCCGCTGTTCGCAATCGATTGAAGCAGTTCGCCGAGGTCGGCGTGCCTGTTCAGAAAGCGTATAACAGCGACGTCGCTGCCGCCATCGACGTCAGCGTCCGGCGTGAACCGGGGATTGATAGGATCGAATTGTAGCCACTCGACAGGCACCCGACACGCCTGCTTGAGCGGAATGTCGCCCATTTCCATACTGTTCCCCTTGGCAGCGCATCAAAAAAGCTACCCTACGAAAAAATGATACGGCCCCATTCGACGCCCCGCCTTGCCATATCGGCTAAGCACGCAATGTTCAAATATGAGGGCAATCCTGATGTGCAGCCAAATCGTTCACAGGGCAGCGCTCTGTTACTCAATTCCCCGCTCCGCCCAACACGCATGCGTCCCGCTGGAAATCTTATGCGGCAGCGCGATCCGACACACCGGCCCATCGTTGAAGCGCTTGCAGTCGATCAGGATGCACTCCGACGTGCCTCTCGCCTCATCGGTGACGAAGCTCACCAGATAGCCGTCATCCTCATCCACCGCGCGCGCCCTTGGCGCGAACGGGGCTTCGCTGGCGTAGCGGCCTTCGTCCAGCGTCACTTCCCATGACTCGCCGGTGTCGAGGTCGTGTTTGACGAAACCGTTGAACAGGAACCAGCCGGGTTTCGAGGTGCTGCTGTAGATATAACGATGACGCCGGCCGGCGACGCGTTGGTTGATCATGCCGAATTCGAGCACGCGGTCGTCGAGCCGTTCCTCCTTCGTGGTGCCGTCGGCCAGGTTGAAGCGCCAACGGTGCAGTTTCGAGCGGAAGCTGTGTTCGTCGACATAGGCCATGAGGTGGCCATAGCCGTCGGCATTCTCCAGCGGCGCGGGCGTCGGGTTTTCCTGAAAATAGCCATCCATCACCACTTCGTCGCCATCCTCATAGGCGTTGAGGAAGTGGAGGATGTAGGTCGGGGTAGCCTCGAACCAGCGGATTTCCTCCGGGGTGCCGTGGCGCGGGATCAGCGCGAAGCGGGCGGGCACGCCGTCGTGCAGGCGGGCGGCGTGGATGTCGCGCTTCAACAGCTCCGCATCCCAGAAGACGGGCAGGTCGTTGACGATCGACCAGTGTTCGCTGAACGTCATGTCGTGCGGCAGGCGCGGGCCGGGCAGCGCCACGGGGATGTAGTCGGTCAGTTTCCCCGCGCGGTCGACCACGCCGTAATGCATGTAGGGCGCGTGTTTCGAATAGTTGAAGAACATCAGTTCGCCGGTGCGATCATCGACCTTCGGGTGGGCGGAGATGCCGTCGAGCGGGACCCAGGGGGCGAGACCGAGTGGCTCCAGCGTTTCGGGGTCGAGCATGTACCCTTCGCCGCATTGGTAAAAGGTCGAGATCGCCTTTCCGGCATGGACGGTGATGTCGGTGCTGGAGCTGTCCTTGAGTGAGCCGTGCGCGCCGAAGCCGGGGCGTTTCGAGGTGCCGGCGCGATCGGCAAGGCCGCCCCAGAGCGAGCCGACCGCCTCCTGCTCCGCCGCGAAGCAGCGGGTGCGGACCCAGCGGTTGCGGTAGCTGGCCGTGCCGGCGCGGAAATCGATCTGATGAATCATGCCGTCGCCGTCGAACGGGTGGTAGCGACCGAGCGGCTGATGCAGCTGGTTTTCGGTGTTGCGCAGGTAGATGCCGTCGAGATCGGTGGGGATTTCGCCCTCGATCACGTGCAGGTCGGTGGCGGTGACCTCCTCATGCTGCGGGGTCCAGGCGCCGTTGAGATAGGGGTGGTTGCTTGGTTGCAGCGTCGCGATGACGGGGTCGAGGCGGCTGATCTGCATGGGCTTTTGCCTTTTTGTGCTGTGCGGATGGTAGGACCGGGATCGGGGTGGCGTCCAGTGATTGGGTTCGTGATGATGGCGGTGGTTTCGGGGCGAGGTTTGGCGCGGAGGACGCGGAGGTGTTGCGTTTTGGGGGCTGGCGGGCGCCTGCCTCTGCCATTCGTTTCGAGCGAAGGTTCTATCGAGCAAAGTCGAGAGATCGAGAAACCGTGCGCAGCGCCTGTTGCCTGTTTCTCGACTACGCTCGAAACGAACGGTGGTGGGGGTTGTAGCGGATCGACCAAGCCGGTTTTAGCGGTATTAAGGCCCCTATGACCCAGCCCCATCCCCGCCCCCGCCCCTTGCGCAGCCTGTTGTATATGCCCGCCTCCAATCTGCGCGCGATCGAGAAGGCGCGGGAATTGCCGTGTGATGCGGTGGTGCTCGACCTGGAGGATGCGGTGGCGCCCGAGGCCAAAGTCGCCGCGCGCGAGACTGCGGTGGCGGTGGTGCGTGAGGGCGGGTTTGGCCAGCGCGCGCTAATCGTGCGGGCGAACGGGATCGATACGCCATGGGGGCGGGACGACCTGACCGCGCTGGCGCTTGCCGGGCCGGATGCGATCCTGGTGCCAAAGGTCAATGATGGGGCGGAGGTCGCGGCCTATGATGCGGCGATCGCCGCCGCGCCCGGACATACCAGGCTGTGGGCGATGATCGAGACGGCGCGGTCGATGTTCCGGCTGGAGGAGATCGCGGCGCAGGCGCGGACCACAAGGCTGGCGGCGTGGGTGATGGGGACCAACGACCTGGCCAAGGAAATGCGCGCGACGCTGGATGTGGCGCGGGTGCCGTTCCTGGGATTCCTGGCGCAGTCGGTGGCGGCGGCGCGGGCCCATGGGCTGACGATTTTGGACGGGGTCTATAACTCTATCGAGGATGAGGCCGGGCTGGAGGCGCAGTGCCGGCAGGCCAGGGCGTTCGGGTTCGATGGGAAGACGTTGATCCATCCGAAGCAGATCGCGGTGTGCAATCGGGCGTTTACGCCGAGCGAGGCCGAGGTGGCGGCGGCGCGGGTTGTGGTGGCGGCGTTTGGGCTGCCGGAGAATGCGGACAAGGGGGCGCTCAGGGTCGAGGGGCGGATGGTGGAGCGGCTGCATCTCGCCGAGGCCGAGGCGGTGATTGCGTTGTGGGAGATGGTTTCTTCCTAAATCCTCCCCGGCACGGGGAGGAGCGAGGGGGCCGGGCCGCAGGCGCTGCGCTCGTGGAGGGCGCCCCCTCCACCATTCGCCGGAAGAGGCGAATGGTCCCCCTCCCCCGCTGCGCGAGGGAGGAATTTAGAAGGCCGTCCGACGCTTACCTCTTGCTCCCCTGCCCCTGCATCGGCCATGTCGCGCACATGACGTTTCAGGTGGACATGGGCACCGACGGCGCGGGTAAGAGCGTGCCGATCGATCTCGAAGAATTGCTCGCGACGCGGTTGCTCGTGCAGGGCAATTCGGGGTCGGGCAAGTCGCACCTGCTGCGCCGCCTGCTCGAGCGCAGCGCCGGGCAGGTGCAGCAGATCATCATCGATCCCGAAGGCGACTTCACCACTTTGGCCGGGCCCTACGGGCATACCGCGATCGAGGCGGTGGCCTATTCGGTCAGCGAAGTGACGCGGTTCGCGGCGCGCTGTCGCGAGCATCGCGCGTCGGTGGTGCTGAGTCTCGAAGGGCTGGAGATGGAGGGGCAGATGCGCTGCGCCGCCGCGTTCCTGTCCGGGCTGTTCGATGCGCCGCGCGAGTTCTGGTATCCGGCGCTGGTCGTGGTCGACGAAGCGCAGATCTTCGCGCCGGCCGCTGGCGCCGAGGTGTCGGAGGAGATCCGGCGCGCATCGCTGTCGGCGATGACCAATCTGATGTGTCGCGGGCGCAAGCGCGGGCTGGCCGGGATCATCGCGACGCAGCGCCTCGCGAAATTGTCGAAGAATGTCGCGGCCGAGGCGTCGAATTTCCTGATGGGTCGGACCTTTCTCGACATCGACATGGCGCGCGCGGCCGATCTGCTCGGCATGGAGCGGCGCCAGGCGGAGGCGATCCGCGATTTGCAGCGTGGCACGTTCCTGGCGCTGGGGCCGGCGGTGTCGCGGCGGCCGGTGGAAATCCGCATCGGCGCGGTCGACACCTCCGCGCGGAGCAGCAGCCCGGTGCTGACCCCGCTGCCCAGCGCACCGGCGGCGGACATGAAACAATTCCTGCTCGAGGGGCTGGAGGACATGTTGCCGCTCGCGCCCCCTCCCCCGCCGCGCCCCGCGCCGGCCGAGGAGCTGATCGAGCAGATTTCGCATGCCGAGGAGGCCCATCCCGCCCCGGACAAGCCTGCGGAAGATCCGGCGCATATCGAGGCGGTGATCATCGAGGTAATGCGCGCGATCGTCGCCGATCCCGATGCCGCGTCGCGCACCGCCGCGGTCCTGTTCCAGGATTTTCAGGTGCGCTGCCGGATGGCGGGGGTTTACCGCGTGCCGTTGACGCCGTCGGCGTTCGCGCGGCGGCTGGCGGCGGCGCGGGCCGGGATCTTTGGCGGGCTCGACGAGGAATGGGCCGAGGTGATCCGCGCCGCCAACGACTTGCCCGACGATATGCTCGGCGCGTTCCTGCTGGTCGCGCGCGCGGCGAAGGAGGGCGAGCCATGCCCAAGCGACGAAGAGGTCGCGCGGACCTATGGCACCAGCTCGCTTGGCCGGGCGCGGCGGGTGATGAGTTATATGGAGGGGCGCAACATCCTGGTCACGCGCACCGATTTGTCGGGGCGGCGGTCGATCACGATACCCGGCCTGGGCTGGACCACGGCGGCGGCGGACGCGGCGTGACGCAACTGACGAGGAGACGATGATGTTTGCGATGGCCGTGCTGACGATTGCCCTGCAGGCGGCACCCGCGCCAAGGCCGGCGCCGCCCGCCGACCCCGCAGCGGGCGTGCTGCTGCGCAAGGCGCTGAGCGCGCAGGGCGGCGAAGAGAAATTGCGTGCGATCAAGGCGGTTCGGTGGAGCGCGACCGGTTATCGCAACATGCTCGAGCAATCGGAGCGGCCTGAGGGACCCTATATCGTCGAGCATCAAGTGGTGAGCGATGTGCACGACCATGAGCGCGGGCGGCAGCGCAGCGTGACCGAATCGACGATCAATCCGATGGGCAAGTTCACCACCGGGTTCATCGCCGACAAGAGCACCGCAATGCGCCTTGCCGGCGAAGCGCGCAGCCCGGGCACCGCCGAAATGGTGACGCTGTCGCGCGAGACATTGGCGCTAAGCCCGGAACGCTTGCTGCTCACCGCGCTCGATGCGCCGGATGTGCGTGTCGCGCCGGCGGTCACGATGCAATCGGTGCCGCAGGATGTGGTGAGGTTCAGCCTGGACGGCGCGCCGGTGACGATCTTCCTCGATCGCTACACGCATCTGCCGACCGCGATGGATTATGCCGGGCCGCTGGCGCGCGCCGGTTACTGGCGCTTCCTCGGCGATACGGTGGTGCGCACGTCGTACAGTTTCTGGTGGATCGGCAAGGGCGGCGTGAAGATGCCGCTGCAATGGGACATAACGCGAAACGGCCAGCCCGAGGGCAGCTGGGCGATCGGCACGCTGAGCCTCGACACGCCGGCGACCGAGGCCGAGTTGCAGATCACGCCGGAAATCCGCGCGGCGTTTGCCGCGCTGCCCGCGCCCGTCGCGCCCGGCGATATGCCGTTCGGCAGCACGCGCCAGCCGCCGGTCGATCTCGCGCCCGGCATCGTGCTGGTGCCGGGGCCGTGGAACGTCGCATTCGTGCGACAGGATGACGGCGTGGTGATCATCGAAGCGCCGATCTCATCGGGTTATGCCGCCAAGTCGATCGCCGAGGCACGGCGGCGTTTCCCCGATTTGCCGGTCAAGGCAGTAGTGACGACGTCGGATTCATGGCCGCATCTGGCGGGGGTGCGCGAATATGTCGCGGCGGGCATTCCGATCTATCATCTCGACATCAACGCGCCGATCCTCAAGCGCGTGATCGCCGCGCCCTATACCAGCCGCCCCGACGCGCTGCAGCGCAAGCCGCGCAAGGCGATCCTGCGCCCGGTAAGCGGCGCGACGACGCTGGGCACGGGTGCCAACCGCATGGTGATCTATCCGCTTCACGGCGAAGTCAGTGAACGGCAGATGATGATCTGGTTTCCCGAGCACCGGTTGCTTTATGGCAGCGACCCGTTTCAGGGCGGCGGCGAGCGCGGTTATTCCTTTCCGCAAGCGGTGAGCGAAGTGACCGACGCGGCGGCGCGCGAAGGGCTGAAGCCCGAGCGCTTCTTCATGATGCATATCGGGCCGACGCCATGGTCCGAGCTGGCCAAATCGATCGCCGGAGCGGCGCAGCTGGACGGGCCCGACGGGAAATAGAAGGTTCTGGAGTTTGATCCGGCAAGACGGCACCGGCCCGCTACCCGTTGCGATAAGCGGCGAGGTCGATGCCGTGGCGGGTGATCTTGTCGTAGAATGTCTTGCGCGGAATGCCGAGCAGCGTCAGCGCCGCCGCGACCCGTCCGCCGGTGGCGCGGAGCGCGTCCTCGATCGCCTTGGCCTCGAACTGGTTGACGCGGGTCGGCAAGTCGGCACCGGGCTGCGCCGGCGCATGATCCTCGGACTGAAGGCCAAGCACTGTTTCCAGTGCGAAATTGCGCAGCTCGCGAACATTGCCGGGCCAGTCGTGCGTCTGCAATTTACGCCGCAAACCATCGTCGAGCACGACATCGGCACCATCGAGCCGCTGCCTGAATTCGTCGACAAAGGTCGCGAACAGGGCGAGCACGTCACCGGCGCGTTCGCGTAACGGCGGCACGCGCAGGCGCAGCACGTTGAGGCGGTAGAACAGGTCGGCGCGAAAGGCGCCGTCGGCGACCGCCTCGGCGAGGTTGCGCTTGCTCGTCGCGACGACGTGAAGGTCGACCGGCTGAGGACGGTCGGCGCCGAGCGGCAGCACCTCGCGCTCCTCCAGCACGCGGAGCAATTTGGCCTGGATCGCCGGCGACATGCTGTCGATCTCATCGAGCAGCAAGGTGCCGCCGCTCGATCCGGCGATCCGCCCGGTGCGCGATAGGCGGGTATGGACGACGCTGTCGGCGGCATGGCCGAACAGCTCGGTCTCGGCGAGCGCATCGGGCAAGGCAGCGCAATCGACCGCGACGAACGGGCGGCCGCGCCGGGGGCCGAGGCGGTGAAGCATCAGCGCGACCAGTTCCTTGCCGGTGCCGGTCTCCCCCTCGACCAGCACATCGACATCGGCCTGCGCCAATTGCCGGATCGTCGCGCGCAGCCGGACCATCGGCGCGCTGTCCCCGATCAACGGGCTATCGCTGTCCCCTTCCGCCGCCGCCGCGCGCAAGGAACGATTGTCGATCACCAACTGCCGGCGTTCGAGAGCGCGCGCGACGCTTGCGGTCAGGTGATCGGCGGCGAACGGCTTGATCAGGAAATCGAACGCGCCGTCGTGCAGCGCCGACACTGCCATGGTCACGTCGCCATGCCCGGTGACCAGGATCACCGGAATGTCGGCGTCGAGCGCGCGGACATGATCGAGCAGTTGCAGCCCGTCCATCTTCGGCATGCGGATGTCGGAGACGACGACACCGGTGAAATCCGGGGTGATCGCGAGCAGCGCGTCCGATGCGCCGGCAAAGGCCTGCACCGCGAAACCGGCCAGTTCGAGCGCCTGGACGGTCGCGTCGCGAAGCTGGTCGTCATCTTCGACGAAGATGACCGATTGGGCGATGTCGAACATCAGGCGCGCCTCAATGCGAAAAGGAAAGTTGCGCCGGTCGGCGATGACGGCGGACTAAGCGCGACATCGCCGCCGAATTCGCGCGCGATGTCACGGGCGATGGCGAGACCGAGACCAAGGCCTTCGGGCTTGGACGAGGCGAAGGGCGTGAACAGCGTGTCCGCGATGCCGGGGTCGATGCCGCCGCCATTGTCGGTGACCGCGAGTTGCACATCGGTGTCCCCGGTGACCCGGATCGACACGTGCCGATCGGCCATCGTCTCGACCGCATCGAGCGCATTCTGCAGCAGGTTGATCAGCACCTGTTCGAGCCGCACGCGGTCGCCCACCACCGTCACATCGCGCAAGGATGGCGGCAGGTCGACCGCGATCACCCTCCTGGCCTGCTCGCCGATCAGCAACAACGCACCATCGATCACCGAGGCGATCGGCACCGCGCCGGTCGCCGGCGTGCGGCGCCGCGCAAAGGAGCGCAGTTCAGCGGTGATCGTGCCGATCCGCGCGGTGAGGCCGACGATCTGATCGAGATTGCCGCGCGCCGTATCGGGTGCGCCGCGGTCGAGGAAACGCACGGCGTTTTCGGCAAAGGTGCGAATCGCGGCGACCGGCTGATTGATCTCATGCGCGACGCCCGCCGTGATTTGCCCGATTGATCCGAGGCGGTTGGCCTGAGCGAGTTCCTCACGCGCGGCGCGAAAGCGGTGATCGGCTTCGATCCGTTCGTGCGATTCCACCGTCAGCCGGGCATTGGCGTCGCGTAGCTCGACAGTGCGGTGCGCCACTTCCTTCTCAAGCGCGACGCGCGCCTCGTTCTGCAAGCGCCGCGTGTCGGCAGCGCGAATGAAGAACCCCGCCGCGAGACCGACCAGCAACAGGATCGCAACGCCCCAGAGCCGGGCACGCGTCGTTGCAGCGGCCAGCGCCGGTTCGAGCGGCTCGAGCCGCACCAGTACCGCGCCGGAAAGCGCGGCAGGCGAGCGCGCCACACGGTAGCGCGCCGTGCGGTCACCGAGCGGTACGGTCGCGGAGGATCGGCCCAACGAGAGCGGTGCGGCCACTGGCGGTTTCGCGCCGAACTGCAGGGTACGACGCGCATCGGCCAGCGTCGCGGCGTCAAGCGCATGAGTGGTGCGGAAGCGCCAGTCGGGCCGGCTGGTGATCAGGATCACACCGTGCGGATCGGTCACGAAACTGATTCCGCCGGCATGTGCCCAGGCTTGCTCGACGCGGTCGAACTCGACCTTGACCACGACCGTGCCAAGCGCGCGACCGCCGCGATCGACCCGCCGGGCGAGGAACAGGCCGGGCCGTCCGCTGACTGTGCCGAGCGCGAACAGCTCCGACCCGCCGGCGCGCATCGCGTCGCGGAAATAGGGACGGAAAGCATAATTCTGCCCGACGAAGCTGGTCGGCAACCGCCAGTTGCTTGCGGCGCGCGTACGGCCCTGGGCATCGATCACATAGATCGCCGCCGCATCGGTGCGATGCGCGAACAGTTCGAGTGTGCCGTTAAGCCGCTGCTGCGTCGCCGCGTCGCCGCCATCGAGCATCGTGGCGACATCGGGATAGTCGATCAGCACCAGCGGCAGGAGACGGAATTTCTGCAGCTCGCTGGCGAGCAAGCCGGCCTGCACGTTCGCCGTCTGGCGAGCCGCCGTGTCGGCATGACGTTCAGCCTCACCCAGTGCCCAGCGCCCGCTGGCCAGGATCAGCGCTGCCGCGCCGATCAGCAGCAAAGCCAGGATCAGGGCAAACCGGGGGGTACGGAATCGAGTCACTTGAGCGATTTATCACACATCAGGAAAATGCATGTGCGGATAATCGCACATTTCTCAAGTCCATATATCCACAAGCCGGAGGAATTATCATTTGATCCCAATACCTTGAAGCATTTCATCGCTTTGCTGGCACGGGCCCAAGGCGAGATTAGGATAGCCGCAGAGGGTCCAGCTACAAAGAGGCCCGGCGCATCAAGCGCCTTTGAGGGGATCGATGAAAGTATCTGTCAGCGCAGCATTGCCCGGTGCCCATCGCCGCACGCCGATCTACGCGCATCTCTATGTCCAGGTGATCGTCGCGATCATCCTTGGCGTGATCGTCGGCCATTTCTGGCCAGCGACCGGCGAAGCGCTGAAGCCGCTCGGCGATTTCTTCATCAAGCTGGTGAAGATGATCATCGCGCCGGTGATCCTCCTGACCGTGGTCAGCGGCATCGCCAGCATGCGCGAACTGTCGACCGTCGGCCGCGTCGCCGGCAAGGCGTTCGGTTATTTCCTGTTCTTCTCGACCCTTGCGCTGGTCGTCGGCCTGGTCGTCGCCAATGTCGTGCAGCCGGGCGCGGGCATGAACATCGACCCCTCGACGCTGCACAGCGCGGCGGTGGCCGATTACAGCCACCAGGCGGCTGAAACCAACTTCGTCGATTTCCTGATGGCGATCGTACCGACGACGATGGTCTCGGCACTGACCGACGGATCGATCCTGCAGACATTGTTCGTCGCGATCCTGTTCGGCATTTCGCTGCTGCTGGTCGGAAGGCCGGGCGAGCCGATCCTCGACCTGATCGAACGCACTGCCATCGTGGTGTTCAAGCTGGTCGCGATCCTGATGCGCGTCGCGCCGATCGGCGCGTTCGGTGCGATCGCCTTCACCATCGGCAAATATGGCGCGGGCAGCCTGGTCAATCTCGGCGCGCTGGTCGCGACCTTCTATCTGACGTCGCTATTCTTCGTGCTGGTCATCCTCGGCGCGGTTGCGCGGCTGCATGGCTTCTCGATCTTCCGCCTGATCGCCTATCTCAAGGCCGAACTGCTGCTCGTACTCGGCACCTCTTCATCCGAGGCCGCCTTGCCCAGCCTGATGGAGAAGCTTGAGCGCGCCGGCTGCGACAAGAAGATCGTCGGGCTGGTCGTGCCGACCGGTTATTCGTTCAATCTCGACGGCACCAACATCTATATGACGCTGGCCGCCCTGTTCATCGCGCAGGCGTGCAATGTCGACCTGACTTTGGGACAGGAACTCGCGCTGCTCGGCGTGGCGATGCTGTCGTCCAAGGGCGCGGCGGGCGTCACCGGGGCGGGCTTCATCACGCTCGCCGCGACGCTGTCGATCGTACCCTCGGTGCCGGTCGCGGGCATGGCGCTGATCCTCGGCGTCGACCGCTTTATGTCGGAATGCCGCAGCCTGACCAATTTCATGGGCAATGCGGTCGCGACGATCGTCGTCGCGCGCTGGGAAAATGCGCTCGACCGCGACCAGCTCAATGCGGTGCTGGCCAATCGTCAGACCGCCGATCTGATCGCCGACAACGACAAAACAATAATCGAACAGGGAGGATAGACATGACCAAGGGGCTTCGTGCCGTGCTTTGCGCGGGAACAGGGTTGATTGCGCTGACCATATCAGGCGCGGCCTTGGCACAGGAGGCGCCGCCACAGCCGGTCGACAACACAGTGCCGGGGATCGCATCGGATACGCCAGATGATGCCGGGACGCCGCAGCCCGAGGGCGACATCGTCGTCGTCGGCACGCAGATCCGCGGCGTTAGTTCGACCGCGGCGCTGCCGGTAACGGTGGTCAGCGCGAAGGAGATCGAAGCAACCGGCGCGTTGTCGGGCGACGATCTGATCCGCTCGATCCCGCAAATGGGCGAAGTCAGCTTCAACCCGTCGAATAACCCGCAGACCAGCAACGCCGCGCGCGGAGACGTCAATTCGATCAATTTGCGCAACCTCGGCACCGGCAACACTTTGGTGCTGCTCAACGGCCGCCGCCTGGTGCAGCATCCCTCCAGCCAGGCCGGCGAGGGCAATATCCCCGTACTTGGCTATAATTCCAACGCGATTCCCGTTGCCGGTATCGAGCGGCTCGAAATCCTGCGCGATGGCGCCGCCGCTATCTATGGCGCGGACGCGGTCGCCGGCGTGGTCAACACCGTGACCAAGACCGACTTTCAAGGCCTGACGGTTGATGGCCGCTATCAATATGCCGAGGGTACGCACCGCAAGGAATATGAGCTGACCGCGTTCGGCGGCACCAATTTCGCCGACGGGCGCGGCAATGTCTCGCTGTTCCTCGATTACACCAAACGCACCGCGCAGCTGGCCGAGGACCAGCCCTATACCGCGACCGCCGACCTGCGTGCCTTCTTTGCGGACAACCCTGATTTCGCGAGCAATCTCGGCTCGGACGGACGTGCGACCCAAGCGCCCTGGGCGAACTTCGCGGTCGTCGGCGGTCCCGGCACGATCCGCATGGGCACGCGCGCGCTGACCAGCTCGGCCGGCGCGTTCCACACCCAGTCGATTCTCAATCCCGGCTGCCTTGTCACGATCAACGCCGACACCTGCTATGGCTCCGGCACGCGCGCGACCGCGACGACGCTGCGCAACGAGCGGTTCGATGGCGCGATCGGCACCACCGTCACGCCGAGTATCGAGCGCTACAACAGCTTCCTGACCGCGCATTACGACATCAGCGACAACGTCACCGCCTATGCCGAAATCGGCTATTACCAGGCCGAAACGCACGCGATCCAACCGCCGACGATCAATCTCAACGCGATTGTCGTTCCCGCGAGCAATTACTGGAACCCGTTCGGACCGGTAACCTTCGCCAATGGCGCGGCCAATCCGAACCGCATTCCGGGTCTGACCAATGTGCCCGTGGCCGGCCTGCCGGTACGGCTGTCGACCTATCGTTTCGTCGATACCGGGCCGCAATATGTCGATGTGAAGAATTGGCAGGTGCGCTTTCTCGGCGGACTGAAGGGCAGGATCGGCAGCTTCGATTTCGATACCGCTTTGCTCTATTCGAAGGCGCGGGCGACCGACCGCTCCGACGCGATCAACATGACCGCGCTGCAACGCAGCCTCGCGCTCTCCACGCCCGATGCCTATAACCCGTTCAACGGCGGCTGTGCGGCGACGCCGAGCGCCGGCGACTGCAACCCCTCCTCCCAGGCGGCGATCGATGCGATCAAGTTCAAGCTGCGCCGGCAATCGACCACCACGCTGACTCTGGGCGATTTCAAGCTGTCGCGCCCCGATCTGTTCACTCTGCCCGGCGGCGACCTGGGCATCGCGTTCGGGATCGAGGCACGGCATGAAACGCAGCGTGACGAGCGCGATTCCAATCTCAATGGTGACATCGTCTTCACCGATTCGGTGACCGGCGAAGTCTCGACCAGCAACGTCGCGGCGGTCAGCCCGACGCCGAGCACGCAAGGCGACCGCACAGTGTTCTCCGGGTTCGCCGAACTGGCCGTGCCCATTGTCGGGCCGGACATGAACATCCCGCTGGTTCGCCGCCTCGATGTCCAACTGGCCGGTCGTTACGAGCATTACAGCGACTTCGGATCGGTTGCGAAGCCGAAGATCGCCGCTGCCTGGGACCTTGTCGACGGGCTGCGGCTACGTGGTTCCTGGTCCAAGGGCTTCCGTGCGCCGAACCTGGAGCAGACCAAGACGGTGCAATATTCTCGCTTGGGGTCGAACACCGATTTCTACCGCTGCGAAGCCGACCTGCACCTCCCCCCGCCGCGCACCCCGATCCCGAACTTTGGCGCCTGCTCGCGCGGCATCAGCTATTCAATCTTCGTCAGCGGCAATCCTGACCTGAAGCCGGAGAACAGCACCAACTGGAGCGTGGGCACGGTATTGCAGCCCAAATTCTGGCCGAGCCGCTATGGCAGGCTGACCCTGACCGCGGACTTCTGGGCGATCAGCCAGGTCGGCATCGTCGGCCAGTTCGGCCCACAGAACGCACTGGTGCTCGACTATCTGCTGCGCATGCAGGGATCGAGCAATCCGAATGTCATCCGCGCCGTGCCGAACGCCGACGATATTGCATTTTTCGCGGGCACCGGACTGGCACCGGCGGGTGCCGTGACGCAGATCCGCGACCAGTTCGTCAATTTGCTGCCGCAGACGGTGCAGGGCATCGATCTCGCGCTGCTCTACAACGTCAAAAAGACCGGAATCGGCGATTTCGACCTGTCGATCAACGCCGCGCGGCTGACCAAATATTCGCGCGACACGCCGCCGGCGGTGCAAGCCCTGTTCGACGCACGTGCTGCAGGCGACATCAACTCGGCGACGCCGCTGACGGATGCGAGTGACCTGATCCAGGTGCGCGGCAAGCCGAAGTGGCGCGTGACCGGATCGCTGACCTGGACGCTCGACCGGATCCAGATCGGCGGCTTCGCCAATCTGACCAGTTCGGTCTACGACACCAACTTCCTCGACACGGAGGGCAACCCCTATGTCATCGAGGGCCAGACGACGTTCAACCTCTACGCGCAATATCGCTTCAAGGGCGGCGCGCTGGACGGCACGCGCATCCGGCTTGGCGCGCGCAACCTGTTCGATAAGCAGCCGCCGATCACCGCGGACGGCTATCTGGGATCGCTTTACAGCCCCTATGGTCGCCAGCTTTATGTCACCATCGGCAAGAAATTCTAAAAGGACGACATGATGATCAAGCTTTTGCTGAGGACGGGTCTGGCGTTAGCGGCGCTGGGGGCGAGCATCGCGCCCGCCGCAGCGCAGGAAAAGGCGCGCACGATCCTGTTCGTCGGCAACAGCTTCACCTATGGCGGCCATTCGGCGGTGCATTACTATCGCAGCGACGCGGTGACCGACCTGAACAACGAGCGCGTCGGTGGCATACCCGCGCTGTTCAAGACCTTCACCGAACAGGCCGGACTGAACTACGCCGTCAGCCTGGAGACGATCGGCGGCCAGGGCCTGGACCGGCATTACCAGACCAAGCGCGCGCTGCTCAACCGGGCCTGGGACGTGGTCATCTTGCAGGGCCACAGCACGCTCAACCGCGACGCGCCGGGCGATCCGCGCTCGCATGTCGCCAATGCCGGCCTGCTCGCCGCAATGTTCACCGCCGCCAATCCGGCGGTCGATGTCGAGCTGATCGCGACCTGGGCGCGCGCCGATCTGGTGTACAGGAAGAAGAGCCCATGGCTGGACAAGCCGATCACCGTGATGACCGCCAACCTGCGCGCGGCGTCGGATCTGGCGAAACGGTCATCACGCGACATCGACGGCGTGATCCCGGTCGGCGAAGCCTGGACCCGTGCGATGAGTGAAGGTGTCGCCGACGCCAATCCTTATGATGGCAAGCCGTTTGGCCAGGTCGATCTGTGGACCTATGACCAGTATCACGGCAGCACCTATGGCTATTATCTCGAAGCGCTGATGGTGTTCGGGAAGATCACCGGCGTCGATCCGCGCACGCTCGGCGATAAGGAACGCGCGGCAGACGAGCTGGGTATCTCGCCAAGCGAGGCGGTGGCGTTGCAGCGAGTGGCGTCGGAGCAACTGAGGAAGGGCTGATCCCTAATCCCCGGCACGGGGAGGATATGCTGGACACGCGCCCTCCCCACGGGCTTAAGGCAGCCAATGCCGCCCGACACGCTCGACCTCGACAGGATCACTCGCGACGGCCCGATCATCGTGTTCGATGCGCTGTGCATATTGTGTTCGGCGAATGCCCGGTTCGTCCTGCGCCATGACAAGCGCCACCATTTCCGCCTGGCGTCGATGCAGGGACCGATCGGTGATGCGCTGTATCGCGCGCATGGCATCGACCCGGCCAGACCCGAGACGCTGATCGTCGTCGATGGGCGGCAAGTCCTGACCGATTCCGATGCGGTGATCGCGATCTGGTCGGGCTGCGGCTGGCCATGGCGCGCGGCGGAAGTGTTTCGCCTGGTGCCGCATATCCTGCGTGACCCGATCTATCGCCTGATCGCGAGCAACCGCTACCGGCTGTTTGGTAAGCGCGAGACATGCTGGCTGCCCTCCCCCGCCGATCGCGCACGCGTATTGTGAGCCGCATCCTGATTCTCGGCGGCTATGGCGGGTTCGGCGCGCGACTGTCGCGGCGCCTTGCTGCCCGGGGGCATGACATACTGGTGGCGGGGCGGCATCTCGGCAAGGCGGCGGCATTCTGCGATGATCTGCCCAATGCCATGCCGGTCGTCGCCGATCGCGATGGCGATCTCGGCGCGGTGTTGGCCGAACATCATCCCGACCTGCTGATCGATGCGGCCGGGCCGTTCCAGGGCAGCGGTCACCATGTCGTCCAGGCCTGTATCGACGCGCAGGTCCATTATCTCGATCTTGCCGATGGTCGCGCCTTCGTCGCGGGCATCTCAATGCTTGATGGGGCGGCAAAGGAAGCCGGCGTGGCGGTTGTATCGGGCGCGTCCAGCGTCCCCGCCTTATCGGGTGCCGTGATTCGAAACCTGACAATCGGCATGGAGCGGGTGACAGCAGTCGAAATGGCGATCAGCGCGTCCAACCGGGCGGCGGCGGGTGCGTCGGTCGCTGCGGCAATTCTGAGTTATGCCGGCAAACCCCTGTCCCTGTGGCGCGGCGCACGCCGGTTCACGTCGCATGGCTGGCAGGAGATGCGGCGCGAGCGCTTCGCACTGCGCGACGGCACCGCGCTCAGCCACCGGCTGGTCGCGCTGGCCGATGTGCCCGATCTCGATCTGCTGCCAGGCCGGCTGCCGGGTAAGCCGGCGGTCATCTTTCGCGCCGGGACCGAGCTGGCGTTCCAGAACCTGACCTTATGGATGGCGAGCTGGCTGGTGCGATGGGGCTGGCTCGGGTCGCTGGCCGGCCTGGCGCGGTGGTTGTTGCCGTTGCAGCGACTGACCGCCGGCTGGGGGTCGGACCGCTCCGCGATGGTCGTGCGCGTGTTCGGGCTGGTCGCGGGCAGAAGGGTCGAACGCCGCTGGACATTGATCGCGAGCGATGGCGACGGGCCGGAGATTCCGACGCTGGCCGCCGAAATCATCGCCGACCGGATCGCCGGCATGCCGCACGGTGCGGGCGATGCCGGACCACTGCTCGATCTTGCCGACTTCGAGCCCAGCTTTACCGGGCTATCGATCCGGCATGAGAGCGAGGAATTCGAGCAGCGGCCCGCGCTGTACGACCGCGTCATGGGCGTTCGTTTCGCGGCGCTGCCGCTCGAGGTGCGGGCCATGCACCAGGTGCTGCGTGACGGCGGCGCGAGCGGGCGGGCGACGGTCGAGCGCGGGCGCAATCCGCTGGCCCGGCTGATCGGCGCACTGATGCGCTTTCCGGCCGCGGGCGAGCATACGCTGCATGTCGGGTTTCGCGAAGAGCATGGGGTCGAGCGCTGGACGCGGACCTTTTCGGACCAGGCTTTCCATAGCAATCTTTGCGAGGAAAGCGGGCAGTTGGTCGAGCGTTTCGGACCTTTACGATTCCGCTTCGACTTGCCCTCGGACGAGCAGGGATTGACGATGCTAATGCGAGGCTGGTCCGTTCTGCGCCTCCCCCTGCCTCTGTTCCTCGCGCCGCGCACGGTGGCGCGGGAATGGGTCGAGGATGGGCGGTTCAAGTTCGACGTGCCGATCGCGTTGCCGCTGATCGGGCCGGTGATCCATTATCGGGGATGGCTGGTGCCGGCTTAAACTCCGCCCCGCCACGGGCGACCCGCGAAAGAAGGCGGCGGCCCCTTATGGGACCACCGCCAAAGAACCATTGATTTTTTCAGACGGCGAGCGTCGCGCGAGCCTGCGGACGATGATTGAACTCAAGCCAGGCGAGCAGCGCGACCACCAGCGCCTGGGCGAGCACGAAGATCGCACCGAACGCGGTCGGCTCGGTCATCAGCAGCACGGCGATACTTGCTGCAACCCAGCCGATATTGCCGATCACCGCCAGCAGGACGAGCGGTGTATTGAGCAGCGGCGTTCTGGCCATCCAGGCAAACAGCGCAGCAACCGGGAACAGGCTGACCCCGGCAATCAGCAAGAGAGTCGCATGAAGGCCGGTCGGCCCGGCGAGCATCGTCGCACCAAGGCTCATCGCCGCACCGGCGAGCAGGCAAGTCAGCGCATCGAGGCCGAGGATCTTGCGGACGGTCTGATTGGTCGTGTCGGTCATGATGTCCTCCATTTGGGCAGGCGTTGTTGGTGAGGAGGTTCTCGCCGAACGAGGTAGGCGCGTCGATTACGTCGAAGGTAATGGCGGCTCGTCGTATGCCGATCTATTCACCTGTCACGGAGGAACGCCCATGTCGGTTGCTGCACGGAACGTTGGAGATCATTTGCGCGAATGGCGCCGTAAACGGCGCATGAGCCAGCTTGATCTCGCGCTCGATACGGAGATTTCCGCACGCCATCTGAGTTTCGTCGAAACTGGGCGCGCGCGGCCGAGCCGCGACATGGTGCTACGCCTGTCGGAACAGCTCGACGTGCCGATGCGCGAGCGCAATTTGATGCTGACCGCCGCCGGCTTCGCGCCGCTGTTCGGCGAACGATCGCTCGACGATCCGGAGATGGCCGGCGCGCGGCGCGCGATCGACCTGATCCTGACGGGCCACGAACCCTGGCCCGCCCTGGTGGCCGACCGGCGCTGGAACCTGATCGCGGCGAATCGCGGGGTCGCCCCGCTCCTCGTCGGCGTGGCGCCGGCACTGCTTGAGGCACCCAACGTCCTACGGCTGGCGCTGCATCCTGAAGGGCTCGCGCCGCGCATCGTCAACCTCGCGGAATGGCGTCACCATCTGATCACACGCCTCAGGCAACAGGCGCAGGCGGTCGGCGACGCCGACCTGGACGATCTCGTCATCGAACTGGAAAGCTATCCGGCCCCGCCAATGGCCGATGTACGGCCGCAGGATCTGGGCGGTATCGCCGTGCCGCTGAAATTACTCGCCGGCGATCAGGTGTTGAGCTTCCTCAGTACCACCACCGTGTTCGGCACGGCGCAGGACGTGACCTTGTCGGAACTGACGCTGGAAACCTTTTTTCCCGCCGACGACGCGACAGCGGAGATGGTCAGGGCGTCGGCAAGCGGCAACGGCTAGGGCAGTTCGCACTGGCTTCATCCACCACCCACCGTTCGCCCTGAGCTTGTCGAAGGGCATGTGCAGCGCTTGGGCTTCGACAAGCTCAGCCCGAACGGAGGTGGTTTGATTCGGCCAACCCAGGCAGCCGCGCCGCTCACTCGGGTCAGAAGTGGTAGGCCAGCGTGCCCATCACGTTGCGGGGCGCGCCGATGAAGCAATCACCGCGCGACAGGCAAGAAGCGAAATAAGATTGGTTGAACAGGTTCGTGGCGTTCACCGACAGGCGCCATTTGCTCCATTCGAGTTCGGCCAGCGCATCGACCAGTGTGTTGTCGCCCGTCACAATCGTCCAGACCGGACCGACCGACTTGCGATTTCCAGTGTAGCGAACGCCGGCGCCGAGCCGGAGCGAGACGGCATCACTCACCGGCAGCGTCTTCATGCCCCAGATCGATGCGTTGTGACGCGGGTAATAGTCGAAGTAGGGCGAGTCCTTCGTCTCGAGCTTGTTATAACCATAGTTGACCGACAGCTCGTAATTGCCCGGCAGGGTGCGGGTCGCTTCGACCTCGAACCCCTTGGTTGTCAGTTCGCCCGACTGGATCTGACCGAGCGGATTGGCCGGGTCAGCGATCGGACGGTTGCTCTCCCGGATATGGAATCCTGTGACGGTCACCAGCGTAGAAGCGTCGGGCTGCCATTTCACACCAGCCTCATATTGGGTTCCCTTCTGGGGTTTGAACGCCGAACCGCCGGTGCTGAACCCGGCGATCGGCTGGAAGCTTTCGGTGTAGCTGAAAAAGGGCGAGATGCCGGCGCCGATCTCGCCGATGATGCCGGCGCGGAAGGTCGTGGCATTATCGGACGGCACGCCGGGGCTTGAGACATGATCGCGCCGCGCGCCGAGCACTACCGAGACGCGGTCGGCAAAGCGGATCTGGTCCTGGACATAAAGGCCAAGCTGTTTTTGCGATTGTCGCGCCGCGACGGGGTCGATCACCGGAATAGACAGCGCGGCACGATCAATATTGTACAGGTCGACGGTTTCGACGCCTGACCCATAACGCTCGGTAAAGCGGTTCCAGCTATAATCCACGCCCACGAGCAGCAGATGACTGATCCCGGCGCCCGTATCGAACTTGATCTGAAGGTTATTGTCGGTGGTGAAGACGTTCAGCGTCGCCAGCTTGTCGTCGCTGTAAAGCTGGATCAACCGCCCGTTGCTACCGGCCAGATAAGGGTCGGTCGGATTTGAATAGCTGTTGGTATAATGCGTGAAATAGCTCACATCGCTGTCGATATAACGCGCCTTCAGGTTCAGCTCGATCTGGTCGGTGATGCGCTGCTTGACCATCGCCGTGCCCTGCAGCAGCCGGCCATCATAGCGGTCATGGCCCGGCTTTCCGACGAACAAGGTGCGCGGCAGCCGCGGATTGCCGGGATTGTCGTACAGCGTGCCGACGATCGGCAGGAATTGCGGTGTCGAGCCGCCATGATCGTTCTGATAAAGACCCAGCAGCGTGATGTCCGTGTCGGTGCCGGGCTGCCAGCGCAGCGACGGCGCGATCATCACGCGATCGTCACGCACATTGTCGATGAACGTATCGGAATCACGCACCCGTGCGACCAGCCGCGCGGCCAAGCCGTCGGCGATCGGGCCGTTGATGTCGGCGAGCAGCTCCTTGCGGTTGTCGCTGCCATAAACTGCCGCGATCTCACCGCGGGTCGTGAACTCGGGAGTCTTTGACACAAGGTTGACGATGCCGCCGATCGACCCCTGGCCAAACAGGACCGAAGCTGGCCCGCGCACCACCTCAACCCGCGAAAAATTATACGGGTCGGACGTGGTGCTGACATAGGAGCCGAAAATGTCACGCATGCCGTCACGGAACTGCAGCGCATCGATGCCGCGAATGGCAAAGCTGTCGACGCGCGTGTCGCGGCCATAGGGATTCGCCGTGATCCCGGCGGCATAACGCACCGTGTCACTGATACTGATCGCGCCCTGCGCGCGGAACATGTCTTCGGTCAGGATCGTGATTGGCTGCGGCGTCTCGATCAGCGGGGTGGCGGTCTTGGTGCCGGCACCTGCATCCTGCTTGGCGCGCTCGCCCGTGACGATGATATCATCGCGCCGGTCGCCGTCCGGCGTCCCGGTTGGCGCGCCGTCCGCCGCCCATGCCGTGCCGCTTGTCAGCGCGATCAATACGGCGCCCGAAAGCCCAAGAAACTTGCTCGATGTCATTGCGATCCCCTTAGCGGGGCGAGCCTCTATCGCTAATGCGAATTGATCGCAACGATAAAATCTACCGCGATGCTTCCGCCCCGGCAACGTCGCATCGCCGGTCATCGCGACCTGGTTGAAGCTTCCGATTCGCCAAGGCGTTGCCAGTGTTGGCCGCACGGACAAAGCTCCGGATGATTCCGGCCATTGCGGTGCCCGACCATTGCGGTGATCGCGTTTGAACCCTAGCGCATCACCGCGGTGCGTCAGACTGTTGCGCGCTCGAACTGGGATGTGACGATCATGGAAACGAAGGCACAAACCATGTCGGACCCAGCCCCGCTGATCACTGCTTCGATCACTGCCGACCGCTCCTTTCTCGGCCATCCCAAGGGCCTGGCCTATCTCGCCTTCACCGAAGCGTGGGAACGGTTTTCCTATTACGGCATGACCGCTCTGGTCGTGCTTTACATGGTCCAGCAACTGTTCCTGCCCGGCCATGTCGAGAATGTCGCCGGGCTGCCGACCTATCGCGCGGCGCTCGAATCGGTACTCGGCCCGCTATCGGCGCAGGGCCTCGCGTCGCAGACCTTCGGATTATATTCCGGTCTGGTCTATTTCACGCCGATCCTGGGCGGGTGGATCGCCGATCGGCTGCTCGGCGCGAAGCGGACCGTGGTGATCGGCGCACTGCTGATGAGCGCGGGGCATTTCGCCATGGCGTTCGACCATAGTTTCCTGCTCGCCTTGCTGTTGCTGATCCTCGGGTCCGGGTGTCTCAAGGGCAATATCTCGGCGCAGATCGGGCACCTCTATCCGGCCGACGACGAATCACGGCGGACGCGCGCCTTCACCATCTTCAGCATGGCGATCAATATCGGCGCGGTGCTCGGGCCGCTGGTGTGCGCTGGATTGGCCCAGGCCTATGGCTGGCATGTCGGCTTCGGCACCGCCGGAGTGCTGATGCTGCTCGCCACCGTCACCTATCTGGCGGGACAGCGCTATCTGCCCGACCAGCGTCCGCGTCGACGCGATCGCGTGGCGGCGGTGCCGCTGACCGCTGCGGAGTGGCGCACCGTGCTGCTGCTGGTGGTGGTGATGGGCATCACGGTGTTCCAGACCATCACCTATTTCCAGTTCTTCAATGTCGGGCTGGTATGGATCGATAGCCACGCCGATCTAACCACGCCGCTCGGCCATATCCCCGCCCCCTGGTTCAATTCGGTCGATGCATTTTTCAGCGTCATCGCGGTGCCGCCCTTGATCTGGCTGTGGGCGCGCGAGGCTCGGCGCGGGCAGGAATCGAGCGACCTGACCAAGATCGGCATTGGCGCTGTGCTCGCCGCGATCTCGGCCGCGATCATGGCACTGGCGGCGATGCTCGCCGGCGCGGGCACGGCGAGCGCATTGATCCCGTTCGCGGCCTTCGCGCTGGTCGGGGTCGCGTTCCTTTATTACTGGCCGCCCTATCTCGCATTGATGTCACGCGCGGCGCCGCCCAACGTGAATGCGACGATGATGGGGTGCGCCTATCTCTCGCTGTTCATCGGCAACATCATCATGGGCTCGGTCGGGACGCTGTACGAGACGATGACGCCGGGAGCATTCTGGATGCTGAATGCCGGCATCTCGATGATCGGCGCGCTGCTGGTGCTGCTGTTCGGCCGTGCGCTCACCCGTCGGCTGACGGGCGGCCCGCCTCAGCCCTGATCCCCACTCCCGGCCGGTAATCCCATCATCCGCCGCAACCGGCGGGCACAGGCGCGCAGCGCCGTCGCGTCCTGCCGCGCCTTGGCGATCGACATGGCACCGGTAAACATCGCCACCACCGTGCCGGCCAGCCCCGCCGCATCGCCCGCGACGAAATCGGCCCGCCCCGCACGTTCGTCACGATCGAGCCGCGCGGCGATCGCGTCCTGCCAGGCGCGATATTCGTCCTCCACCGCGCGGCGCAATCCGTCATCGGCGAGCGACAGTTCGAGCGCGAGATTGCCGAGCGGGCAACCCGAGACCGAGCCCTGCCGATCGAGCGCGTCGGCGGTCTCCTCGAACACGCCGACGATCCCTTCCGCCCCGGACGGCGCACCATCGACCGCCGCGATCCAGGTATCGGCGATCTCCCCCGAGACGCGCTCCGCGACCACCGCCAGCGCGAGGTCTTTCTTGGTCGGAAAATGATGATAAAGCGCACCGCCGGTCACCGCCGCCGCGCGCACCACATCATGCATGCTGGTCGCGCCATAGCCCTGCGCCTGGAATGCGCAGGCCGCGGCATCGATCACGCGCTTGCGCATGCCCGCCGGATCATTCTTCCGAAATTTCGCCCGCTCCGCCCGTACCATTCATGCCTCCTGATCGCATTCTCCACTAGCATCATTGACAAAACCGGACAACCGGTCTGTTATGGCATACGAAACGGAGGAGAAGGCGAGTCGTGAAGCGGATTAAAGCGATGACAGGCCGAATGGCGGGCTTCGACTTCCTCCATGGACAATGGCGGGTCACGCACCGGAAGCTCGGCGCGCGGCTGGCCGGTGCTCGGGACTGGTTCGATTTCCCCGGCACGCTGCAGGTCGATCCGGTGCTGGACGGCCTGGGCAATATCGACGTCAACGTGCTGGACGACCCGAACGGCGCGTATCGCGCGCACTCGCTCCGGCTGTTCGATGCGTCGACCGGCCTGTGGTCGATATGGTGGATCGACCGGCGCTCGACCACGATCGATCCGCCGGTGATCGGCGGGTTCGAGGGACGCAAAGGGACATTCTTCGGCGACGATCTGTTCGCCGGAAAACCGATCCGCGTCCGGACGACCTATGAACCCTTCGATGACACGCGTGCGGAATGGACTCAGGCCTTCTCGGCCGATGGCGGGGCGAGCTGGGAGGTCAATTGGATCATGGAATTCCACCGCCAATGACCGAGATCGACACTCTTTTATCGCGCAGGAGACTGATCGGAATGACCATGACCGGACTTGCGGCGCTGAGCAGCGGCGCCATTGCCGCCGACGCGCCGACGACACAGAAGGTGATCGAGCTGCGCCAGTACAAGATCCTCAAGGGTCGCCGCGACGCGATGATCGCCCTGTTCGAGCGCGAGTTCGTCGAGAGCCAGGAAGCGCTCGGCATGCGCATCATCGGGCAATTCCGCGATCTCAACGATCCCGACCGCTTCATCTGGGTTCGCGAATTCGAGAGCATGGCGGCGCGTGCCACCGCGCTCAACGCCTTTTATTTCGGGCCCGTCTGGCAAGCGCATCGCGATGCCGCCAATGCCCTGCTCGACGACAATGACAATGTCCTGTTGCTGCATCCCGCCGCCGCCGGGTTTGGCTTCGGCCCGCTGACGCGCCCGGTCATGGCGGGCGGCCCCGCGGGCCTGGTGATCGCGACGATCCATTATCTGTGG
This sequence comes from Sphingomonas sp. So64.6b, assembly GCF_014171475.1. Lineage (NCBI taxonomy): Bacteria > Pseudomonadati > Pseudomonadota > Alphaproteobacteria > Sphingomonadales > Sphingomonadaceae > Sphingomonas > Sphingomonas sp. So64.6b. Next base: position 266,447 of record NZ_CP048817.1, on the reverse strand, counting down.
AAAGATGCCGGCGAGGGGTTTGGCAGCTTCTTTCAGGAACGGATGCAACCGGCGCTCACCACGGCGGGCCTGCCCGTCCTGTCCGCCTATGTCCCCGAGCGCGAACCGAATAATTTCCCGCGTTTGCCGGTGCGGCAAAGCGAGAAGCTGTTCGTCTGGTTCACGCGCGTTCCGGATGCCGCCGCTTATAACGAGGCAATGGCGAGATTGCGTGCGAACAAGCTCTGGCATGCCACGACCGGCCCCGCGCTCGACGATTTCGAAGAGCGCGCGGCACAGATACTGCGGCTCGCACCGGCCTCCCGCTCGACGTTGCGCTGAGCAGGCACATTGCTCCGGCCCGCCGGCGCGGTAAGCTGGCGGCATGACCATCGAAGCATTCCACGCCAGCCGGGCAACCGCCGTGATCGGCGCCGCGCTGTTGGCACTCGTTGCAACGGGCGCCCGGGCGCAGGACGCGCTTCCGGCCGAGCCCCCTGCCCCGCCGCCGTGCCGCATGGTCGGCGACGTGTCGAGCGCGGCAGGCGTGCCACAGTTCATCCGCATCGATCCCGCAGCCGCCACGCGCATGGCCGAAATCGGGCTCGACCGTGCAGGCATTTTCGCGCGCATGGCGGAAACCTCGATCCCCGAGACGATGGGCTGCTGGGCCATGCCGGCGGGTAATTTCGACAGCCAGCTGATCTCGGTCGGCATGGCGCAGTGGAATTTCGGCACCGGCAGCCTGCAGCCGGTGCTGCTCCGCTGGCGCGAAGGATTCGACTCGGGCGGGCGGTTCAAACGCGCGCTGAAGGCGCTCGCGCCGACCTATGGCAAAATGCTCTTCTCGAAGGATTGCCGCGCGGTGCCGGTGCGCGACAAATGCCGCGCCGCGATCCTTGCGGCGGAGGATGCGACCGGGCGGCTGAACCCGGCGATCGCGGCGGAACTGACCGCGATCTTCGAAAGCGACGCCATGCTGCAGGTCCAGACCGATACCTATATCGAACTGCTCGATGCGGTGCGGCTCGATCTGTTGCGCGTCTTTCCGACCGGGCCGATGACCCTGCGCAAGGTCCGTTGGGCGATCGACACCCGAGTGCAGCAAGGCTTTCTGCCCGGCGACGAGGATGTGGCGCGGCTGCGAGCGAAGTTGGCTGCGGTGCCCGAGGTCGAACGCTGGCCGCGACTGCGCGCGATCATCACCTGGTACAAGGCGCTGGCCGAGACGATCGACCAGGATGGCGTGAGCCGCGACTATCAATGGAATGCGCAGCGCTGGACCTGCATGATCGATGCCGGCGCGATCGATGCGGAGCAATATGAGCTGCTCAGCCTCACTTTTCTGCGCAGCCGCACCGCGATCGGCAATAGCGGGCGGTGGCAGGCACTGACCTTCGAACGGCGGGCGAAGATCATCCTCGGTGTCGGCAGCGTCAGCGGAAAGCGCGATGGCGAATGCCCGGTCCAGCCATCGACCTCATGACCTCGCTTATGCGCTTCAGATCAGCCTGATCAGCGCGGTCCCTACCACCGCAACCCCCATCGACAGGAGCGGCGAGCGCCAGATCAGCATCGCAATCATCGCCCCGGCGACACCCGCCGCCAGCGCCACGTCACCAGCCAGGATCACCGGCACGACGAATGCGGCGAGCGTGCAGGTCGCGAGATGGTCGAGCAGCCGGCGTACGGAATCGGGCACGCGGCCGGTCGCGACCAGCCAGGCGCCAAGGATGCGCGTGGCATAGGTGGCGAGCGCCATCATGCCGATCGCAAGCGCAGTCATTTCAGCGCCGGGCATCGAAGCAATAGCCGAACAGCGCGCCACCAAGTGCGCCCGAGATGACCGCCCAATGCGTCGGCATGGCGAGCGAGAGCCCCGCCGCCGCGCCACCCGCGACGATCCAGGGCGGCACGTCGCGCACGCCCTTTGCGGCGCCGATCAGGACGCAGACGAAGAATGCCGGCATCAGCGCATCCACGCCGAAGTGTCGCGGATCGCCGATCGCCTCGCCGGCAAAGGCGCCAACCAAGGTTCCGGCGATCCAGGTCAGCCAGAGCAACAGGCCGCCGCCGAGCAGATGGCCGAGGTCGCGCTCGCCACCCGAAATCGCTTGACGGGTCGATGCCCAGTTGGCGTCGCTGAGCACCGCAAGCACGGCATAACGCCGCACTGGTGGCGCGGCACCGAGATAGTCCCCCAGCGTCGCGCCAAGCACGACATGGCGTCCATTGATCGCCAATGTGGTCATCAGGATCGCGAGCCAGGGCAGCGGATAATGCCACAAATCGAGCACCGCATATTGCGCCGCGCCGGCGAAAACGAAACCGCTCATCGCTGCGGCCGCCGCAGGGCTCAGGCCTGCTTCGACCGCCGCCGCGCCGAAGCCGATGCCGAATACGGCGACCGCGATCGCGGCGGCGAACAGGTCGCGAAACCCACGCCCGACACCGGCAAGGGACAAATCTGTTGAGGCAACAGGCATCACGCGACCCTATCGTCCCACGCGCGCCGGGCAAGCGATGCCAATGCCAATGCAATGAACATCGCGCCAATCATTGAAATTGGCATGATATTCCGTTAAACGAATATCATGCCAAATGCTCGCTATCCCAATTCAACGCATTCGGTTGCGATCCTGGCCTATCAGGGCCTCTGCCTGTTCGAATATGCGACCGCGCTGGAGGTGCTGAGCAACCGCCGTTCCACTAACGGTGAGCCACTTTATGCGGTTGCCAGCTTCTCGCTCGAAGGCTCTTCGATCCTGACCGATCGCGGGGTGTCGATCATGGTCGAGGCATCGGACGAGGTATTTTACGACGCGCAAACCATTGTCGTGCCGGGATGGCGCATGGGACCGGTGCCGGATCAGATCGCCGCCGCGCTGGCCATGGCGCATCGCGGCGGCGCGCGGATCGTATCGATCTGTACCGGCGCGTTCGTGCTGGCGGCAGCGGGGCTTATCGACGAGCGGCGCGCGACGACGCATTGGCAATTCGCCGAACAGCTCGCGCACGACCATCCACGAGTCACGGTCGATCCGATGGCGCTCTATATCGACGAAGGCAGTATCGTCACCTCGGCCGGATCGTCGGCCGGGATCGACATGTTGCTCCATCTCATGCGTCGCGATTTCGGATCCGCCGCGTGCAACGAGGCTGCCCGCGCGATGGTCGTGCCGCCACACCGCGAAGGCGGCCAGGCGCAATATGCCGAAACCCCTATTCCCGAGGTTCACCACAAGGCCTTTTCGATGGTGATCGAGCAGTTGCGGCGCGATCCCGCGGGCGACCACCGGATCGAGACGCTCGCCGCGATGGCCGCGATGAGCCCGCGCACTTTTTTCCGTAAATTTCGCGCCGCGACCGGACATACCCCCTATGACTGGATCCTGCTCGAACGCATCCGGCTGGCCAAGGCAATGCTCGCGGAAGGCGATCTGCCGGTCGAGCGCATCGCGGAGCGCGCCGGATTCGGTGCGGCCGATACCTTTCGGCACCATTTTCGCCGCGTCGTTGGCACCACGCCGAGCCAGTTCCGCGCCGCCTTCCAGCACAATGGGGAATGGCTCCGGGCAGCCGAATGATTGGCGCGATCTTCCGCCCCTTTGGCATGCCCGATGATCGCCATTTCCGACCGATCGGCGGATAATCGGCCACCAAATAGCCGAGCGAGATTTGCGATGATTGCCAGAATCTGGAAGGGCGCGGTGCCGACGGCAAAGGCCGCCGATTATCTCGACTTGATGCGGTCGGTGTCGCTGCCCGACTATCGCGCGATCGAGGGCAATGCCGGTGCATGGTGTCTCCACCACGAGAGCGATCATCTCACGCACATTACAATGCTCACTTTCTGGACCGATATGGCGGCGATCGCGCGCTTTGCCGGGAGCGATCCGGACGTGGCGAAATATTATCCGTTCGATCCCGATTTCCTGATCGAGATGACGCCCCGCGTCGAGCATCACGAGATGCTGGCGGCCTGACGTTCAGACGATACGTCGGAGTAACGAGATGGCACAAATGCCAGTTACGCCTCCGCCGCTGGCGGCGAGATCAACTGCCTCGATCCGGGCGGCTTCGGCGCGCTCACCATCACCAAATCGATATCGCTGATCTGCGACTATACCGAAGCGGGCATCCTGGTGGCGGGCACCACCGCTTTCATCATCAATGGCACGAACATCAGCGTCGTCATATCCGGCTTCGATATCGAGGGTCTGGGCAACTCGGTATCGCCAGGCGTTAACGGCATCAACTTCCTCAACGGTGCATCGTTGATCGTCCGCAACACCAAGATCCGCGGTTTCCGGAATGGCTACGGGATCGACTTTCGCCCAGCTCCAATGCGCAGTTGTTCGTTCACCGGGGCTGCAGATTTCACGCTGACGGATTCGAACGTCGCCCAGAATACCGGCTTCGGCATGATCATCAACGGTGCGGCAACAACGGCACGCGTCGGCAACACGACGGTCACCAATGACGGGACCGGCATCACCCTTCTCGGTTCGGCAACTGTGAAAAGCTATGGCGACAATCGCCTGGACGGGAATACGACCGACGGGGCGTTCTCCTCGATCCTTCCCAAGGACCGGGCGCGGCGATATGCTCCATACCCATGAAGGCAGGCGGCAATCCCACAATCAACGACGTTGCCCGCTTGGCCGGCGTTTCGAAAAAGACCGTCAGCCGGGTGATTAATCGCTCGCCGCTGCTCACCGATGAAACGCGCCTGCGTGTCGAGGCGGTGATTGGCGAGCTTGGTTATATCCCCAACCCGCAGGCGCGCGGGCTCGCGCTCAGGCGCAATTTCCTGATCGGGCTGATCCACGATAACCCCAACTCGCAAATGGTGCTGGGGGTGCAGCAGGGTATTCTCGAAGCGATCCGCGAGACCGAATTCGCATTGGTCGTGCGCCCGGTCGATCGTGGGTCGGGCGCGATGCTCGATGATGTGCGGCATTTTCTCGAACGCCAGCGCTTGTTCGGCGTGCTGCTGCTGCCACCGATCTCGGAGAATGACGAGCTCGCTAAATTGTGCGAATCGCTCGGCTGCCGCTACGTCCGGATGGGGTCGGCCAAGCTTGATGACGATCATCATTCGGTCGCGTCGAACGATGCCGAGGCGGTGACCGAGGCGACGCGCTATCTGATCGAACAGGGCCATCGCCGCATTGGCCTGGTCACCGGGCCGCATGGTTTCCGCTCCGCATTCGAACGGCGCAGCGGCTTCGAAAAGGCGCTCGCCGAGGCGGGGATCAAATTGCCGCGCGGGCTCGTCGCAACGGGCGATTATCGCTTCGAATCAGGGGTCGAGGCGGGCAATCGCCTGCTCGATCAGGTGCCGATACCGACTGCGATCTTTGCCTCCAACGACGAAATGGCCGCCGGCGTGCTTCACGCCGCGCGCCAGCGAAACCTGGCGGTGCCGCAGGATTTGTCGGTGATCGGCTTCGACGATACCGAAATTGCCGGGCATGTCTGGCCGCCGCTGACCACCGTGCGTTGGCCGATCCAGTCGATGGCGCGCTCTGCCGCGCTGAAGCTGCTCGCCGGCACGCTCGACGACGATAACGGGATCGAGGAGCCATCGCTGTTCCTTTCCAAACTGATCCGCCGTGCCTCGGTTGCGCGGCCTCAGCCGGAATGATTTGGCTTCCATTGACACCGGTGTCTAGGCTAGCGACGCGGGAACGCGCTGTGACCAGCAGATGACCCGTCCAACGATCCTCGGCCGCGATCAATTGTTCCGAGGCCGATCCGCTCACGCTATGGTGCTCTTGAGATTCCAATGGAGAGAATGATGTTCGACCGGACTTATTACGCGACGCATCCGGACATGATGGAGTGCGTGTCGAACGACGAGTTGCGCGATCGGTATTTGATCGACGATTTGTTCCGCGAGGGTGAGTGCGTGCTCAATTACACGCATGCCGACCGTTTTGTGATCGGTGGCGTTGCGGTGGGCAGCGGTGCGGTGAAGTTGCCCGACCAGAGCGAGCCGGCCTCGGCTGTGGGTCATCCGTTCCTTGAACGGCGCGAACTGGCGGTGGTCAATGTCGGTGCGGTGGAGGGTGTGGTCACCGTCGATGGCGAGACGTTCACGCTGGGCAACAAGGACTGCCTGTACGTCACGATGGGCGCAAAGGACGTGAGCTTCTCCGGCGCGGGCGCGCGTTTCTATCTCGCCTCCTGCCCGGCGCACAAGGCGTTCGTCACGCGCAAGCTCGGCATTGGCGACGCCAATGCGCTGGAGCGCGGCAGCCTTGAGGAATCGAATGAGCGGACCATCTTCCAGCTCGTCATTCCCGGCATATGCGATTCAGCCCAGCTGGTCATGGGCCTGACCGTGCTCAAGCCGGGCAGCGTGTGGAACACCATGCCGCCGCACATCCATGAACGGCGTTCGGAAATCTATTTCTACTTCGAACTGGACGGCCAGGCCGACCGCGTGTTCCATTATATGGGCGAAGGCGAAGCGCTGCGCCATATCGTCATCGCCAATGAAGAAGCGGTGATCAGCCCGCCCTGGTCGGTGCATATGGGATCGGGCACCAAGGCCTATGCCTTTATCTGGGCGATGGCGGGCGAGAACCAGGATTATACCGACATGACCGTCCTCGACATTTGTCAGTTGGCTTGAGTTGAGCGCATGACCAATCCCTTCGACCTTGGCGGCCAGGTCGCGATCGTCACCGGTGCCAATACCGGCATCGGCCAGTCGATCGCGCTGGCGCTTGCTGCTGCCGGCGCGGACATCGCCGCGGTCGGGCGCACCCCGGCCGAGGAGACCGTGGCCAGGGTCCGCGCGCTCGGGCGACGGGCGGAGATCGTCTCGGCCGACCTCTCGACGATCGAGCCGGTGCAGCGCGTCGTCGACGAGACGATCGCTAAGCTTGGCCGGCTCGACATATTGGTCAACAATGCCGGCATCATCCGCCGCGCGGACTCGGTCGACTTCACTGAAGAAGACTGGGATGCGGTGATCGACACCAATCTGAAATCGGTGTTCTTCCTGTGTCAGGCAGCGGGGCGGCACATGATCGCGCAGCAGTCGGGGCGGATCATCAACATCGCCTCGATGCTGACGTTCCAGGGCGGCATCCGCGTGCCGAGCTATACCGCCTCCAAATCGGGGATCGGCGGGCTGACCAAGCTGCTTGCCAATGAATGGGCGGCAAGGGGGGTGACCGTGAACGCAATCGCGCCGGGTTATATCGCCACCAACAACACCACCGCGCTACGCGCCGACGAAGCGCGCAACAGATCGATCCTCGAGCGCATCCCGGCGGGCCGCTGGGGCGACCCTGAGGATCTCGGCGGCGCGGCGGTGTTCCTTGCCTCGCGCAGCGCCGGTTATGTCAACGGCCATATCCTCGCCGTCGATGGCGGGTGGCTCGCACGATGACCAAGCTGCTTGCCTTTGGCGAAATCATGCTCCGCCTCTCCCCACCGGGGCGCGAGCTGTTGCTCCAGACACCCAAGCTCGACGTGTGGGTCGCCGGCGCGGAGGCCAATGTCGCGACCGCACTGGCGCGACTTGGCCATGAGGTCGGTTTTGCCAGCATGGTACCCGATAACGATCTCGGCCGATCGGCGATCGCGACCTTGCGCGGACACGGCGTCGACACCCGCGGCATCGCCTTTGGCGGTGAGCGGATCGGGCTGTATTTCGTCACCTCGGGCACCGGCATGCGCGCAACCGAAGTGATCTACGATCGCGCCGGTTCCGCCTTTGCCGAGGCGCCGGTGAGCGCCTGGGACTGGGACGCACTGTTCGACGGGGTCGACCGGCTGCATCTGTCGGGTATCACGCCGGCGCTCGGTCCGGTGCCGGGTGAGAGCGCGATCGCCGCGGTGCGCGCGGCAAAGGCGCGCGGCATTGCCGTGTCGTTCGACGGCAATTTCCGCGCGAAGCTGTGGGAGCGCTGGGACAGCGACCCGCGCACCACGCTGACCGAGCTGGTGCGCCATGCCGATCTGATGTTTGGCAATCACCGCGACGTCGCGCTGCTGCTCGGCCGCGACTTTACCGCGGACGGCGAGGATCGGCGGCGCGAGGCCGCGGATGCGGCGTTCGCCGCCTTTCCCAACCTGCAGATGATCGCTTCGACCGCACGCCATGTCGTCACGGTCGACGACCACCGCCTGTCCGCGCGGATTGATGCGCGTAACGGCTTTGCGCAGACCGAGGAGGTCGTGCTTGCCGGGATCGTCGATCGGATCGGCGCGGGCGATGCCTTTGCCAGCGGCGTGCTCCATGCCTTGCGCAGCGGCGGCGACATAACCGAAGCGGCACGCATCGGCCTGGCGCTGACCGCACTCAAACATTCGCTGCCCGGCGATGCGAGCCTGTTCCGCCAGGCCGATATCGACGCGTTCCTGGCGGGCGGGCTGGATGTGCGGCGATAGTCGATAGATTTCCCCGGCCATGGCCGGGTGGCAGCCGCTATCGCGGTTCGTACTCCGGCTCGCTCTGACCCGCGCGATACCCGTCATAGGGCTGGCAGTTGTCCGGATCCTTGCGGCACGCCTTTTCCGCCTTTTTGCGCTCGCGACCTTCGCGTTCCTCCTGTTTGCGCATCTTGCGGCCGTAATTGCGGTCGGCCTCGGACTGGCTGGTGGTCGTCCAGTCGACCGCCTTGCCGGCAACCTTGACCGGCGCGGTGACCACACTGGCCACGGTACGCACGCAGCCGCCAGAGAGCAGCGGCGTGAGGGCGATGGAAGCGATAAGCAACTTGCGCATGATGATCTCTATGGTTGACGCGGATGCTTGCTCGCATCGCGCGCTTCGGCGCCGATCCCCGGGAAATCGGTGAAGAACCCGTCGACGCCATCTTTGATATAAAGCGCAATTTCGTCCGAAAGACGGCCATGGGCGGCAGGGTCGACTCCGGTCTTCAGGCTCGGCGGCAAGAAGAAATTCTCCGCACGGAACGTCCAGGGATGGACGCGTAAACCCGCCTTATGCGCGTCCACGATCAGCATGGTCGGCGGCGCGTCACCATTACGGATCATCGATTTGGACGGACCAATGCCATAGGCATAGGTCGCCACGACCTTGAGCCCGGCCGGAGTGGCCATCTCGGCATAGCTCGCGACCGCCTTGTCGGCGGGACCACCGGCCGCATCCATCAACTGGATCAGCCGGATATGGGTCAGCTTGTGCAGGCGCTTGAGATTATCGACTTCGAACGACTGGATGAACACCGGCGCCTTGGCATCGCTCCATCCCACGGCTTTCAACTCGGCGACGAGCTTCGCTTCCATCGGCAACCCGATCGAGGCGAAATAGCTGGGGTGCTTGGTCTCCGGATAGATACCGATCGTCCGGCCTGTCGCCTTGGATTGCGCCTTGGCGAGCGCGATGATCTCGGCAAGCGTCGGTATCTCGAACTGACCATCATATTTGGCATTGTCAGGCCGAAGTTGCGGCAGCCGCTCTTTCGCGCGGAGCGTCTGCAACTCGGCGAGCGTGAAATCCTCGGTAAACCAGCCGGTATGGCTTTCGCCGTCGATCACCTTGGTTCTCTTGCGATCGGCGAATTCGGGATGGGCGGCGACATCGGTGGTGCCGGTGATGTCATTCTCATGCCGCGCGACGAAGACATTGTCCTTGGTCAGGACCAGATCGGGTTCGATGAAATCGGCACCCTGCTCGATCGCCAGCGTATAGGACGCGATGGTGTGTTCGGGCCGCAGGCCGCTCGCGCCGCGATGCGCAATAACGATCGGGCTCTTGGTATCGGCGGCCATGGCCCTATCTTGCATCGTGACGCCGCCGGATGCCAGCAGCACGAAGAGACAAGCCGCGACAAAGCGGTTGCAGTACACAGCGATAAAAGATTTCATTACGCTACCGATCCTGGATACCGATTTCATCAAACGCGTTAATCCGACTTCGAACAAGGCGTGATTCCCATGCATTTCACCATTAACGGCAAGGTCCACACCGCCGAGCCGGACATTCGTGCCTCGCTGCTCGACCTGTTGCGCGAACATCTTGGCCTGATCGGCACCAAAAAGGGCTGCGACCATGGCCAGTGTGGCGCATGCACGGTGATCGTCAACGGGCGGCGGATCAATTCCTGTCTCACGCTCGCGGTGATGCACCAGGAAGATGACATATTGACGATCGAAGGGCTGGGCAGCGCCGATGATCTGCATCCAATGCAATCGGCATTTATTCGCCACGACGGTTATCAATGCGGTTATTGCACGCCAGGGCAGATCTGCTCGGCGGTGGCGATGCTCGACGAGGTCAGGAAGGGCTGGCCAAGCCATGCCAGCGGCGACCTGACCGATATCGAACTGACCGATGCCGAGATATCCGAACGGATGAGCGGCAATATCTGCCGCTGCTCGGCTTATCCCAACATCGTCGATGCGATTCGTGAAGTATCCGGTCGCGAAGTATCCGGGCTCTCGCCCGCTGGCCGTGAAGTCGCCGGAACAGACGCATGAAGATTTTCGAATATGCCAAGGCAGACAGCCCCGAAGCGGCAGTCGCTGATATCGGCGCAGGCACCAAATTCATCGCCGGCGGCACCAATTTGCTCGACCTGATGAAGCTGCAGATCGAGACGCCCGACAAACTCGTCGATATCTCCCGGCTCGACCTGGCGGCGATCGAGGACACTGCCGATGGCGGCGTGTCGATCGGCGCGCTTGTACCGAATAGCGACCTCGCTGCCGACCGGCGGATCATAGCGGGTTATCCAGTGCTAAGCCGTGCGCTGCTCGCCGGCGCCTCGGGACAGTTGCGCAACAAGGCGACGACTGGCGGCAATCTGCTGCAACGGACGCGCTGCTATTATTTCTACGACACCGCGATGGCGTGCAACAAACGCGCCCCCGGTTCGGGCTGTTCGGCGATCGGTGGATTCAACCGAATCCTCGCGATCCTCGGCACGAGCGAGCAATGCATCGCGACTCATCCGAGCGATATGGCGGTGGCGATGCGCGCGCTGGATGCGACGATCGTCACATTGAAGCCGGACGGTGACAAGCGCCGGATCGCGATCGGCGACTTCTATCGCCTGCCCGGCGACACGCCGCAGATCGAGACCGTGCTTAAGCCCGGCGAACTGATCACGCATGTCGAGTTGCCGCCGCCACCCAAAGGCGCGCAACTCTATCGCAAAGTGCGCGACCGGGCGTCCTATGCCTTTGCGTTGGTGTCGCTGGCCGGTATCATATCGGTCGAGAACGGCAAGATTTCCGTCGCGGCGCTTGCCTTTGGCGGGCTCGGGCCGATGCCCTGGCGCGATGCGGCGGTCGAGGCGGCGCTCATCGGCCAGCCGCCGTCCACAGCGACGTTCGAGGCGGCGGCCGACGCGCTGCTTGCCGATGCGCGAGGTTTCGGATCGAACGACTTCAAGATACCACTAACGCGCCGTCTGCTCATTGCCTGCCTGCGCGACCTGACGGATGCTCCGGGGAACGCGCGATGACCGCATTCAAGATGGACGCCGACCATGCCGGTCTGGCGATGGATCGCGGCGTGCAGGGTGTGCTCGGCAAAGGCATCGACCGGGTCGAGGGTGTGCTCAAGGTCATGGGCGCAGCGACCTATGGTTATGAACATCAACTCGAAAATGTAGCCTATGGCTATCTGATCACCGCACCGGTCGCCAAGGGCAAGGTAATCGGCTTCGATATCGCGGCGGCACGGGCAATGCCCGGCGTACTCGAGATCATCATCGACGATCAGCGCGTCGCGCGCCAGGCGGCGAGCTTCGTCACGGCGGCCAATGGCAATGAGGCGGTTGATCATTTCGATCAGGTACTCGGCGCCGCGATCGCGACAAGCTTCGAGGCTGCACGCGCCGCAGCTCGTGCGGTACGAGTCGAGATTGCCGCCGAGGACGGCCGGTTCGACACGATGGCAGACATTGCCAAAGCAAGCGGACCGCCAAAGGAGTCGCGTCTGCAGGATGTGGCCAAGGGCGATATCGACGCGGCAATGGCCGTGGCCGACGTCACCGTGGATCAACTCTACAGCACGCCGAACCAGGTCCATGCCGCAATGGAACCGCACGCTTCGATCGCGACCTGGGAAGATGGCAAGCTGACACTCTATTCGAGCCTGCAGATCCTCAACGTCGCCAAACCCGTACTGGCCAAGGCGGTCGGCATCGCCCCCGCCAATGTCCGCATCATTTCGCCCTATATCGGCGGCGGATTCGGCGGGAAGATGCTCGGGCCCGAAGCTGTGATGGCGGCAATCGCGTCGCAGCGCCTTGGCCGGCCGGTCAAGATCGCGATGGCGCGCGCGCAGCTGTTCCATAACGTCTATCGCCGCACCGATACGCATCAGCGCATCCGCCTCGCCGCCGGTGCCGATGGTCGCCTGACCGCGATCGGCCATGACAATGTGGTGAGCCAGGGGCCGGATGGCGGTTTCATGGAGCCGGTCGCGCTCGGCACGATCGCGCTTTATGCGGCTGCAACGCGGCACTTCAGCCACAAGGTGGTCACGCTCGACATGGTGCAGGCGGGCGCGGTGCGTGCGCCGGGCGAAGCGGTCGGCATGCTCGCGCTGGAAACCGCGATCGACGAAATGGCCGAACAGCTTGGCCGCGACCCGATCGATTTCCGCAAGCTCAACGAACCCGAGGTCGATCCGACCACCGGCGCGCCCTTCTCGACCAGGCGGCTGGTCGAATGCCTCGACGAAGGCGCGAAGCGTTTCGGCTGGACACAGCGCGAAGCAACGCCAGGATCGGTGCGCGACGGCGAATGGCTGGTCGGCATGGGCGTGGCAGCGGCGGTGCGCATCAACCTGCTGATCGATTCCGAAGCACGCGTGACGCTGGGCGTCGATGGCCGCGCGACGGTCGAAACCGACATGACCGATATCGGCACCGGCACCTACACGATCCTGTCGCAGATCGCCGGCGAGTCACTTGGCCTCCCGGTGCACTGCGTCGATGTGAAGCTGGGCGATACCGATCTGCCGCCGGGCTCCGGCTCGGGCGGATCGTTCGGCGCCGCGAGTGCCGGCTCGTCCGTTGCGCTCGCGTGCGAGGACATCGTCGCCGAACTGGCCAACCGCATGAAAGCCAGGCCGGAAGACATGACGCTGAAGGACGGTCACGCGATCGCCGGCAATCGCCGCGTGTCGCTCGACCAACTGGTTGGCGACGCGCCGATCGTCGCGACCGGCAAGATCAGCCAGGGCAGCAATGCGCGCACGTTCAGCCAGGCGGCACACGGCGCGCAATTCGCCGAGGTCGGCGTCAACGCGGTGACCGGCGAAGTCCGCGTGCGGCGCATGCTCGGCGTGTTCGAGGCGGGCCGCATCCTCAATGCCAAGACCGCACGCAGCCAGGCGATCGGCGGGATGATCTGGGGCATCGGTTATGCGCTGATGGAAGATGCCGTGCTCGACAAACGATACGGCCAGTTCGTCAATCACGATCTCGGCGAATATCATGTGCCGGTCCATGCCGATGTGCCGCATCTCGACGTGCATTTCATCGAGGATATCGACCATCACGCCAATCCGATCGGCGTAAAGGGGTTGGGCGAGCTGACCATTTCGGGCGCGGGCGCGGCGGTGACCAACGCGATCTACAATGCCTGTGGCGTGCGGGTGCGCGAGTTTCCGATGACGCTGGACAAGATATTGGCAGGCTTGCCGCCGGTTTGATTTAACGCGTCACGCGCGCTCCCCGGTCGTTTCGAGCGGACCGCCGGTGAATGAAATGAGAAATAGCTGATGGCCGATAACGATTCCGTCCTGACCGCCGCCGGCACCTGGAAAGGCGCACCGATGGCGCTCGCCACGGTCGTCTCGACTTGGGGCTCCGCACCGCGCCCCCGCGGCAGCCATATGCTGGTTCATGCCGATGGCCGGTTCGAGGGCTCAGTCTCGGGCGGCTGCGTCGAGAGCGATATCCTTGCCACCGCCGCTGATGTGATCGCCGGCGCACCTTTCGTGGTGAAGAACTATGGCGTCGAGGACGCCGCCGCATGGGAAGTCGGCCTGCCGTGCGGCGGACAGATCGCGGTGATGGTGCAGCCGGTATCGGCGACCGGGTTCGACCCCGAACTGTTCGACCGCATCGCCGAAGCCCGTGATGCGGGCAAGGCGCTGAACGTCGCGACCGACCTCGACAGCGGGACAAGTTCGCTGCGCGAGATCGAGGGCGCCGCGTTCGTCAATCGCTACGATCCGCCGCGCCGCCTGTTGATCATCGGCGCGGTGCAGATCGCCCAAGCGCTGGCCGGCCTGGCGCGCGAACTCGGCATCGACACGGTGGTGATCGATCCGCGCGCGCGTTTCCTCACCGAAGAGCGCTTCCCCGGCGTGACGCTCGACGATCGCTGGCCCGACGAGGCGGTGACCGCTTACGCGCCCGGTCCGTCGACTGCCGTGGTGACGCTCAGCCACGACACCAAGATCGACGACCCCGCACTGATCGCGGCGCTGGCGACCAATGCCGCCTATGTCGGTGCGCTCGGCTCGAGGCGCAGCCATGCCGCACGGCGCGAACGGCTCGCGGCGACCGGACTGGGCGAGGCCGATCTCGACCGGATCGATGCACCGGTCGGCCTTGATATCGGGGCGATCGGCCCGGCCGAGATCGCGCTGTCGATCGCCGCGGCGATGGTCGGAGCCTTCAACGCACCACGGCGTTAGCACATGAACAGGAGAGATTGATGATCCCCGTCAACCGCACCGTTCTGATTCTGCTCGCCGCTGGCCGGTCGCTGCGGTTTGGCGACAAGGACAAGCTGGAGCAGGAATTCCTGCATAAGCCACTCGCCTTCCACGTCGTCACCGCGCTGGAAAGCGTGCCGTTTCTCGGCCGCATCGCGGTGACCAGCCATACCAAATTGGACTTCGCGTCGCGCGGCTACCGGGTCGTTCCCAACGATACGCCGAAGGGCAATTTGTCGAGTTCGATCCGCCTCGGCGTCGCGGCCGCGCGCGAACTGGAACCTGAGGCGGTGTTGTTCGCGCTGGCCGACATGCCGCGTGTTACCGCCTCCCTCATCCACAGCCTGCTCGAGGTCGCCGATGGCCGCGACGCGGTGGTCGCGTCGAGCGACGGAAGACACCCCCGTCCGCCCGCCGTATTCGGTATCGATCAGTGCGAAGCCTTACTGGCCTTGCAAGGCGACTACGGCGCACGCGAGATGGTTCGCGCTGGCAAACATGTCGTCGCCCCGGTCAACGAACTGATCGATATCGACACACCCGAAGATCTGGAGCGGCTGCGTGCGCTCGTTCGTCCTATTCGTGACGTCCCGCCTTATTCGTGACGGAGCGCGTCGATCGGATTGAGCGCCGCCGCACGCCGCGCCGGGAAATATCCGAACACCACGCCGATCACCGCCGAAATACCGAACGCGATCAAATTGATCTGCGGCACGAAGATCCAGTCGACCTTCATCACCGGCGCGAGCGAGACCACCGCGATCTGCGCGACCACCAGACCGATCAAGCCGCCCATCATCGACAGCGCCACCGCCTCGACCAGGAATTGCAGCAACACCTCACCCGCGACCGCGCCGATCGCGAGCCGGATGCCGATCTCGCGCGTGCGCTCGGTCACCGACACCAGCATGATGTTCATGATGCCGATCCCGCCGACGATCAGGCTGATCGCCGCGACCGCCGTGACGATCCCGGTGAGCAAGGTCGTCGTACCGGTCAGCGTGTCGGAAATCTGCTTGGTATCGAAGATGTTGAAGTCGTCGTCCTTCGATCCCGTAATGTTGCGGCGTTCGCGCAAAAGATCGCTGATCGCGGCCTGGACGGTGGCGGTCGAATAAGCCTGATCGACCCCGACCAGCATCAGGCGGATATCCTGCGTACCGGTGAAGCGCCGCTGCACGGTCTTGATCGGCATGATCACGACATCGTCCTGATCGCCGCCAAACCCCGCCTGGCCACGCGTCGAGAGCACCCCGATCACATCGCACGAGATACCGCCGAGCCGGATGCGCCGCCCGACGCTGCGCCCACCGCGGAACAGGTTGGTTTGCACGGTGGTGCCGATGATGCACACCGACTTGCCCGCCTGCTCCTCCGCCGGGGTGAACAACCGGCCGGTGGTCAGCGGCCAGGGCTGGACCTGGAAATAGGCCGAGGTCGTGCCGTTGATCGTGGTCGACCAGTTCGCGCCTTCATAGATTGCGGTGGCGGTCGATTGCGCTTGCGGCGCAACCGCAGTGACACCGGCGATCTGGCGCGTGATCGCCTCGACATCGCGCTGATCGAAGTCGGGCGGACGCGGCCCGCCGCCACCGCGGCCGAATCCCTGACCCGGCCGGATCTGCAGGATATTGGTGCCGAGTGCGGCGATCTGCTTCTGCACTGCGGCGGTCGTCGCCTGGCCAAGCGTGACCATCGTCACCACCGCCGCGACACCGATGATGATGCCGAGCGCGGTCAGGATCGAGCGCAGCTTGTGGCGCATGATCGACCGGATCGCGAGAAGGAAGGTGGTTCCGAGCATTATGGTCTCCTCCCCTCCCGCACGCGGGAAGGGGGAAGGAAAACCATTCATCACGACACCGCCTCGCCCTGGCGGTGTTGCGCCTCGATGCGCTCGACCAGCCCGTCCTTGAAATGCACCACGGTGCGCGCGAAAGCGGCCATGTCGGGTTCGTGCGTCACCATCAGCACGGTGATGTCGTTGTCGCGGTTGAGACCGCTGAGCAATTCCATGATCTCGACCGAGCGTTCGGAATCGAGGTTGCCGGTCGGTTCGTCGGCCAGCAGCACATCGGGTGAGGTGACGATCGCGCGGGCGATCGCGACACGCTGTTGCTGACCGCCGGACAATTCGGCCGGGGTATGATCCCACCACTCGGCCAGCCCGACCTTGTCAAGCGCGGCCATCGCCGCATCATGGCGCGCCTTTTTGGCATCGCCGCGATAAAGCAGGGGCAGCTCGACATTCTCCAATGCGCTGGTGCGGGCAAGCAGGTTGAAACCCTGGAATACGAAACCGAGATATTTGCGCCGCAGCAGCGCGCGCTGGTCGCGGTCGAGCGTCTCGACATGATGGCCGCGAAACTCGAACGTCCCGCCGGTCGGCACATCGAGGCAGCCGAGGATATTCATCGTCGTCGACTTGCCCGATCCCGACGCACCCATCACCGCGACGAAATCGCCCGCCTGGATGTCGAGATCGATACCTTTCAGCGCCTGGAACGCGGTCGCACCCTCGCCATAGGTCTTGGTGACGCCGCGCAGCCGGATCAGCGGCTGGGGGCCAACGTTATTGGCTGAAAGTTTACTGGCCACTTGCAGCGCCACCCGACGCGCCTTGGCGACGACGCTGGCCACCGCCGCTGCGCGACGACGCCTTGTCGCCGCTTGCCAGCTGGCCGGTGATCACTTCCATGCCCGGCTTCAGGTCGCCGCCGGTGACTTCGGTGACCGATCCATTGGTTTCGCCGGTGGTGATGTCAATCGCCTTGGGCTGTCCGGTCTCGTCCTTGATATAGACGGTCTGATGGCCACCGCGCTCGATTTTCGCGGTGCGCGCGCCACCACCACCGCCACCGCCGCGACGCGGGCGGGATGGGACGAGTGCGCCGGCGATCCCGCCACTGCTGCTCGCAGCGGGGGTGCCGCTTGTATCGGGTTTGAAGCGCAGCGCGGCGTTGGGGACGAGTAGGACATTGCTCTTCGCCGTCGTGACGATGTCGGCGGTGGCGGTCATGCCCGGGCGCAGCTCGAGCTTGGGATTGGCCACGCTCAGCGTCGCGCCATAAGACACCACTTGCGCGGTGGTCGTACTCGCAGTCGTCGTGGTGGTCTGCGCGCTCAGGTTCGAGCCGAGATCGACGCGGGTGATGTCGGCGGGGAAGGTCTGGCCCGGAAAGGCATCGACGGTGAAGGTCGCCTTCTGCCCCTGCTTGACCGAGCCGACATCGGCTTCGTCGATCGCGACTTCGAGCTTCATCGCCGACAGATCCTCGGCGATGACGAACAAGGTCGGCGTGCTGAACGATGCGGCGACGGTCTGGCCGGGCTCGATCTGGCGCGCGAGGACGACGCCGTTGACCGGCGAGCGGATCACCGTCTTCACCAGCTGTGTCGCGTTGGACGACAGCGTCGCCTGAGCCGATTGGACATTGGCCTGTGCGGCACGGAGATTGGCGACCGCGCGCGAGCGATCGGCGATCGCCTGCTCCATCTCGGTCTTGGCGGGCACGCGACCGCCCGACAACCGGCTGACCTCCTGCAGGCGCGCAAGCTGCGCGCTCGACTGGGACAGTGTCGCTTGCGCCTGCGCCACGGCGGCGACATTGGCGGCAAGCGCGGCCTTGCTCTGGTTGACCGTATCCTGGAAGCGCGAGGGATCGACCAGCGCAAGCGGCTGACCGACCACGACCCGGTCGTTGACGTCGACCACCACCTTGGTGACCAGGCCGGACAGTTCCGAGCCGACCTGCACCTGGTTGGTCGGGGCGAGTTTGCCGGTGGCCGACACCGTCACCTGGAACGAGCCCTGCGCGACCTTTTCGGTCGTGTAATCGGGCGTACCGCCACCACCGAAATAGCTTCTGGCCGCCAGCGCCAGCAGGATCACGCCGATCGCGATCAGCACCCATTTCAAATAGCGCTGCCAGGCCGGCTGCGGCTTGGCGCCGAGGAATTCGTCGAGATTGCTGTCGGCCATGGCTTATTCCTGGGGGGCTTGCGGGGTTTCGGTGCTGTTCCAGCCACCGCCCAGCGCGAGATAGAGTTGCACCAGCGCCTGCGCCTGATCGGCCTTTGCGCCCGCCAGACCATTCTGCGCGGACAGCAATGAGCTTTCCGAACCGTTGAGCGTGGTGATGTCGGTCAGGCCGGCACGATATTGGCTGCGCGCCAGGATCGCGGCATTGTTCGACGCGTCGAGCTGGATCGCGAATTCGCGCTGACGCGCCTTTGCGGTATCGAGCGCGGTCAGCGCATTCTCGACATCCTCCAGCGATGTCAGCACGGTCGATTTATATGCCGCGAATGCTCCATCGGCGGCCGCCTTGCGCGCGCGCACTACCGAGCGATTACGCCCGCCATCGAAGATCGTCTGCGCGATGTTGGCGAACAGTCGGCCGGTGATGACATCGGCGAGCGAGCTGAGCACGCCGGCATTGGTGCTGATGCTGCCGCCGATATTGAGTGCGGGGTAAAGCTGCGCCTCGGCCACGCCGATCTGCGCGGTCGCGACGGCGAGATTGCGTTCGGCGGCGCGGACATCGGGACGCTGGCGGATGATGTCGGCGGGCAGGCCGACCGGCACGGCCATGGGCCCGATCGGAATCGGCGCGGTCGCCGCCAGTTCGGTCTTGAGCGAACCCGGCGCCTGGCCGGTCAATACGCCGAGCCGGTTCGCCGCTTGCTGGAAACTCTGTTCGAGCGACGGCACTTGCGCCGCGGTCTGTGCCCGCTGCGCGCGTGCCTGTTCGCTATCGAGTGATGACACGAGCCCCGCCTGGACGCGGAAGCCGGCGATTTCGAGATTGTCGTCCTGGATCGCGAGCGAGGCGCGGGCGATGGCGAGATTGGCTTGCGCCGAACGCGCGAGGATATAGTTGCGCGCCACTTCCGACGCGATCGAGGTCTGCACCGTGGCGAGGTCGAAGCCGCTCGCTTCATAAGTGCCGCGTGCCGCCTCGATCGAACGCCTTACCCCGCCGAATATGTCGGCCTGATAGGACACGTCGCCCGACACGGAATAGCTCTGGTTGACGATCCCGGCATCGGTGACGTTGCCGAAACTCTGCCCTTTCAGGTTGAAAGTGCGCGAATAGCCCGCCGATGCACCGACCTGCGGCAGGAGATCGGCGCGCGACTGGACCAGCCCTTCGCGTGCCTGGCGCAGGCGCGATAATGCCTGGGCAATATCGAGATTGTCGCGCCGCGCGCGATCGACGATCGAGTCGAGCAGCGGATCGTTGAAACTGGTCCACCAGGTCGTAATGTCGGGCAACGCCCCCGTTGGCGCCGGCGTCGAATAAGTCCCGGGTACGCCGAGCGACGCTGTGGCCGGTGGCCTGTAGTTCGGGCCAACCGCGCAAGCCTGAAGTGGCAGGGCGATGACGAACAGAAGAGAGATGCGCGAACTGACCATGCTGCTCAAATGGTCGTGGTGCGGCTTTTGGTCCATCGTTTTATTGTCGCAATTTGTCGCTTGCCCAGATGTGAACGGTTTAAAAATGCCCCGCTAAGGCAGTAGCTGTGCGATCTTATTCACTTGCAAATTGCCGATCGAACTTTAGGTTTTATATGATCGGGGCGGAATTATGATGATCCTAACAGCATGGGCGGCGCTAGCCGTTGTTCCCGTTTGGCTGACGGCACCCCAAGGCTCATCAATCGAGCCCGGAACTAGCGTCGATACTGAGGCATGTCGCCTGATTCCTCCCGATACGGCGATCGAGATCGAAGTCGTCGATGCGGTTCAATCCCGGACGGCGAAGATCGGCGACAAATTCACCATTCGGCTGTCGGCACCGCTTGTCATCGACGGAAAGGCTCTCCTGCCCGTAGGAACGCCGGGCATTGGCGAAGTCATTCACGCAACACATGTGCGATTCATGACCAACAAGCCCGGCGAGCTCATCGTCGCCGCACGTTATCTCAACCTCAAGGATGCACGACTCCCGTTGCGGGGATTGCGCATCAATCGCGCCGGTATCAATGGCTACGTCTATTCGTCCGTGGCTGGTCCGATCGCCATTGCTAACAACACGGACATTCCCGCCGGCAGCACAGCCGTAGCAAAGGTGGCAGGGAGTTGTGTCGTCACACCCGGCATCGCAGAGCAACAGGGGTTTAAGAAGTGAGACTTCCGTCCGTCGTGATTCCGCTACTGATACTCGCCGCCCCTGCCTCAGCGCAAAGTTCGAAAGCCGCAGACCAATCCGGGACCACTGCGCAATCTGTCTCCGCGAATGCCGCGCCCCAATCGGCGGCCAAAATAGCCGGGATGTTTGATCCTCCACCGGTGAACAAAGGTCAGGTCATCTTCTATCGCGCTGGCGGCCCGCCCTTGGCGTTGGGTTGCATGGTTCGCGAAGGCGAACGCGCGGCCGAAACCCGTCTCTCGAAGCTGACTAAGGACCGGTATTTTGTCCACTATGCCGACCCAGGCACGCATCAATACTGGGCAAAGAATCTGTCCAAAGACGCCGTCAACCTGGAGATTGAAGCCGGCGAAACCTATTTCGTCAAATGCGAAATCGCCGTTGGGCTGATGTCCAGCAATCCCAACCTATCGCCCTCGGACATAGCAGAGTTCGAGAGCGTCAAGGACAAACTTGAGCCGATGGCCAATCCCAGCGGCTGAAGTTGGACATGGCGACAATCATTCAGCGCCCCGTCGTGAGAAAACGGGCGGCGAGAATTGTGGAACACAACATTCATCTTGCCGATAAGATTATTTCGCCAATACCTTAATTCAGATAAACTATTGAGTTTTATGCCTTAATTGACTAATCCGGCATCTAAGATATGCGACAATCCGGTGTCCCATATCTCTGCCGACCATTTATGTCTGCCCTGTGCGGATCGATTCAACCACTATTCCGGCTCCGCTATCGCGACCGGCATGGAAACTCGCCCCTCGACCTTCAAACCCGCTTACATCCGCCAGGCTCGCGAGCTTTACGCCGAGGGCCTGACCGATCGCGAGCTCGCCGCAGCGTTCGGGGTCTCGCGCAGCACGATCTTCCGCTGGCGCGCCGCGCACCCTGAGTTCGCCGAGGCGACAAGGCTCGGCAAGGAGGTTGCCGACGATCGCGTCGAGCGAGCGCTCTACGAACGAGCGATCGGCTATGAGGAGGAGGCGGTCAGCGTATCACTACCGGCCGGCGCGAAGGAGCCGGTGATCGTGCGCTACAAGCGGGAAGTCCGCGCCGATGTCACCGCGGCACACCAGTGGCTGCGCGCGCGGCGCCCCGCGGTCTGGGCCTGCCCCACCCCGCCGCCTGAGGAGGATACCAATATCGCCGAAGAAATCCGCAAGGCGATGGAGCGGGTGGAGCGAATCGCGGGCTCGCGATCCTCCGGTCAGCCGCCGCATCTTGCATCCGGATCAGGCTGAATATGCCCGACAGGGCGTCACTCCATCTCCAGAATGACCTCATCCACGGCGAGGCTGTCACCCGGCTTGGCGTTGACCGACTTCACCGTGCCCGCTTTCTCGGCGCGCAGGATATTCTCCATTTTCATCGCCTCGACCACCGCAAGCGGCTGGCCGGCCTCGACCTTGTCTCCGGCACCGACGTCCAGCCGCATCAGCAGGCCGGGCATCGGGCAAAGCAGGAATTTCGACAGATCGGGCGGAATCTTGTCGATCAAATGCTGTGTGTAGGGCGCGACATGCGCCGGCAGGACCCGAGCAACGTGCGAAGCACCGCGCGCCGTCAGCTTGAAGCCGCCGCGTGTCCTGGCGATGCGCACCGAGAGGTCGTCCTCGCCGATCTCGGCATGCACAACGCGGTCGCCCGGCGTGTATTCGAGCGCGATGTCGAGATCCTCGCCATCGACGATGACGCCGTCTGTGGAGATCGACACATCATGCTCCGCGCCATCGATCCTGACCGACCAGTCGGCTGGCGGGCGCAAGCGCTTGCCGAGTTGCCCGTCGATACGACGCGCGCGGTCCGCTTCCGCCGTGGCGGCGAAGGCGGCGATTGCCGACAGGCTGCGCAACAGATCGGCATTGGCGGGCGCGCCGTGGAAACCGTCGGGATATTCCTCGGCGATAAAGCCGGTGGTGATCGCGCCCGAACGGAAGCGCGGATGCTGCATCAGTGCGGAGAGGAAATCGATATTGTTGCCGGGGCCATCGATCTCGAACTGGTCGAGCGCAGCGATTTGCAATTCAATCGCAGCTTCGCGCGTGCCGGCATGAGTGATCAGCTTGGCGATCATCGGGTCGTAGAACATCGACACTTCGCCGCCCTCGCGTACGCCGTCATCGACGCGGACATAGCCCGCCCCGTCCGGGTCGACCGTGCCATAGTCGGGCCGCGCATCCTCGGGCGGATTGTAGCGCACCAGCCGCCCGATCGAGGGCAGGAAACCGCGATACGGGTCTTCGGCATAGACGCGATTTTCGATCGCCCAGCCGGTCAGCGTGACGTCGTCCTGCGCAAAGCCGAGCGGCTCGCCGGCGGCAACGCGGATCATCAGTTCGACCAGATCGAGGCCAGTGATCGCTTCGGTTACCGGGTGTTCGACCTGCAGCCGTGTGTTCATTTCGAGGAAGTAGAAACCCTGCCCCGTCGTGTCGGCACCGGAGACGATCAGCTCGACCGTGCCGGCGGAATAATAGCCGACCGCACGCGCCAGCGCGACCGCCTGTTCGCCCATCGCCTTGCGCATGACTGGCGTGACGAAAGGCGACGGCGCTTCCTCGACGACCTTCTGGTGGCGGCGCTGGATCGAGCACTCACGCTCGCCGAGATAGACGATGTTGCCGTGCTGGTCGCCCATCACCTGAATTTCGATGTGGCGCGGGCTTTCGATGAACTTCTCGATGAACACGCGGTCGTCGCCGAAGCTGGCGAGCCCCTCGCGCTTGGTCGCTTCGAACCCTTCGCGGACATCTTGTTCGCTATAGGCAAGCCGCATGCCCTTGCCGCCACCGCCGGCCGAGGCTTTCATCATCACCGGATAGCCGATCTCGCCGGCGATCCTGACCGCATCGTCGGTATCGGCGATCTCGCCGAGGAAGCCGGGCACGACATTGACGCCCGCGGCCTTGGCGAGCTTCTTGGATTCGATCTTGTCGCCCATCGCCGCGATCGCGTTCGGCGGCGGCCCGACAAAGGCGATCCCCGCCTCTGCACAGGCTTTGGCGAAACTCTCGCGTTCGGACAGAAAGCCGTAACCGGGATGGATGCAGTCCGCGCCGGTTTCCTTGGCGGCAAGCAGGATCAGATCGGCGAGCAGATAGCTCTCACCCGCCGGCGGCGGCCCGAGCCGGACCGCCTCATCGGCCATCAGCACATGCGGCGCACGGGCATCCGCGTCGGAATAGACCGCCACGGTGGCGATACCCATCTTCTTGGCAGTGCGCATGACGCGGCAAGCGATTTCGCCGCGATTGGCGACGAGGATTTTCTTGAACATCTATGCAAGCTTCCGTCGAAAGGCAGCAACTGCCACCACCGTGTAAGTAATGAGAAACGCTCCAGCGATGGCCAGCGGTGATGGCCACGAAGCGGAGTCATGGTTGGCGGAAAGATCGCCCAGCACCAGGATGACGAGCAACCAACTCGCGGCAAGTACCAAGGCAAGTGCGACCAAGGTCCAGATTTTTGTGCTAGTGCGGTGCCGTCCAATGGCAGCGACTACCAGTGGCAAGACAAACGCCAACCACACACATCCGATAGCGGCAAGGCTCACCCCGCCGTCACCCGAATCAACTCAACACACTGCATCAGACGCAGTCCCCGCTTGGCAAACAGCGCGGGTTCGTGACCGGCATTGCCAGCGGTGAGCAAATTGTCGCCGATGAAGACCGGGATCGCCCTCACTTCCACACCAACCCGCGCAACTGCACGGTCCGAGCCTTGGTCAGCCGCTCCTTACACTGCGCCTGCGCCATCGGCTGGGCCGAGCCACCGGCGAACTGGCCGCCTTCGATCACGCATTGGGTGTCGCGGAACTTCAGCCAGGCGCGCTGGCTTGCCAGCAACGCGGGCGCATAACCGAATCCACCGCCGCGCGACCTGTCCTGCGCGTCGCGCCGCTTCATATACGCATAGGTCGCGTTCCACTGCCGGGTCATCTCCGCATCGGCGCGCTGCGCCGCACGGCCGGCGCATTGCGTTATGTCCGCCTGGGTTTGTGGGTTGGCGCAATTGGCAGGTGCGGCGGCGAGCAGCAGGGCGATCAGCAGCATGTCTTTTCCTGCCGCATCGGCTCTTCGCCCTGCATCGGCCGCAAGCCGAGCTTGGCGAACAGCGCGGCGTCGGCATCGTCGCCGGCATTGCCCGAGGTGAGCAGCTTGTCGCCGGTGAAGATCGAATTGGCACCGGCCATGAAGCACAACGCCTGGGTCGCATCGGACATGCTCTCGCGACCGGCCGACAAGCGCACCATGCTCATCGGCATGGTGATGCGCGCCACTGCAACGGTCCGGACGAACTCGATATCGTCGATCTTGGCGAGCGGCGTGTCGGCAAGCATGTTGCCGAGCACCGTGCCCTTGATCGGGATCAGCGCATTGACCGGCACGCTTTCCGGATGGCGCGGCAGTGTGGCGAGCGCATGGATGAAGCCGACCCGGTCGCTCCGCGTCTCACCCATGCCGACAATGCCGCCGCAGCACACGTTGATCCCCGCCTCGCGCACATTCTCCAACGTGTCGAGCCGGTCCTGAAAGGTCCGCGTGGTGATGATGTCGCCGTATTTCTCCGGCGCGGTGTCGATATTGTGGTTGTAGTAATCGAGCCCCGCATCGGCCAGTTGCTGCGCCTGATGCGGCTCGAGCATACCCAGCGTCATGCAGGTCTCCAGCCCCATCTGCCGCACGCCCTTCACCATCTCGATGATCGCGGGCATGTCGCGATCCTTGGGATTACGCCAGGCGGCGCCCATGCAGAAACGCTGCGACCCGGCATCGCGCGCCTGCGCCGCCGATTGCAGCACGGCACGGACGTCCATCAGCTTGGTCGCCTTGAGATCGGTCTCGGCGCTGGCGGACTGGTTGCAATAACCGCAGTCCTCGGGACAGCCGCCGGTCTTGATCGACAGGAGCGTGCAGAGCTGCACCTCGCCGGTCGCGTGATGCGCGGCGTGAGTCTGCGCGGCGCGCAGGACAAGGTCGGTGAATGGCAGGTCGAACAAGGCGGCGATTTCTTCGCGGGTCCAGTCGGTTCTCTGCTCCCCCTCCCGCTCGCGGGAGGGGGTTGGGGGGTGGGCTCCCGCCATCGTCGAATCGTCCGGCTGAGAGCGCGGGCCCACCCCTGGCCCCTCCCGCAAGCGGGAGGGGAGATCGATCGAATCACTCATTCCGCAGCTTCCTCTATCGGGGGCATATTGTGTCCGAGCAGCTTGAGCACTTCGCCCGCCGCATTGACCAGGTTGGTGCCCGGCCCGAAAATTCCCTGCACGCCCGCGTCGCGCAGATATTGATAATCCTGTGCCGGGATGACCCCGCCGGCGATCACCTTGATGTCGCTGCGCCCCGCGTCGCGCAGATGGCCGATCAGTTCGGGGATCAGCGTCTTGTGGCCCGCCGCCAGCGACGAAGCGCCGACCACGTCTACGTCCGAGCTGATCGCGAGATCCGCAGCCTCCTTGGGCGTCTGGAACAGCGGGCCGGGCACGACCTCGAAACCGAGATCGCCGAACGCCGAAGACACCAGATTGGCGCCGCGATCATGCCCATCCTGCCCCATCTTGGCGACGAGCAGACGCGGGCGACGGCCCTTGCGCTGCGTGAGCGATCCGACCCCGTCGAGCAGCCCCTGCCAGCGTTTGTCGAATTCATGCGCGCCACCATAGATTCCCGAGACCGGGGTCGGCTTGGTGCCATAGCGGCCGAACACATCTTCCATCGCCTGGCTGATCTCGCCAAGCGTCGCGCGTTGACGCGCCGCTTCGACCGCGAGACCGAGTACGTTTTCGGTACCGCGCGCGCCGTCACGCAGCGCGTCGAGCGCCGCTGCGCATTTTGCCTCGTCGCGGCCAGCCTTGGATTTCTTGATCCGGGCGATCTGCGATTCACGGACAGCGACATTGTCGACGTCGAGGATGTCGATATCGTCTTCCTCGGCGAGCTTGTACTTGTTGACGCCGACGATGACATCCTGCCCCATATCGACGCGCGCGGCGCGGCCTGCGCTCGCCTCTTCGATCATCGCCTTGGGCCAGCCGGCGGCGACCGCCTTGGCCATGCCGCCTTCGCTCTCGACGCGCTCGATGATCTCCCACGCCTTGTCGTAGAGTTCCTGCGTGAGGCTCTCGATATAATAGGAGCCGCCGAGCGGATCGACGACCTTGGTCATCCCCGTCTCTTCCTGGATCACGATCTGCGTGTTGCGCGCGATGCGGGCGGAGAAATCGGTCGGCAGCGCGATCGCTTCGTCGAGCGCGTTGGTGTGGAGGCTTTGCGTGCCGCCGAGCATCGCCGCCATCGCCTCGATGGTGGTGCGGATGACGTTGTTGTACGGGTCCTGCTCGGTCAGCGACACGCCGCTGGTCTGGCAATGCGTGCGCAGCATCTTCGAGCGCTCGTCCTTCGCGCCGAGATCGGTCATCACCCGGTGCCACAGTTTCCGCGCCGCGCGCAGTTTCGCGACTTCCATGAAGAAGTTCATCCCGATCGCGAAAAAGAAGGACAGCCGCCCGGCAAAGGCATCGAGGTTGAGCCCCGATGCCATCGCCGCTTTCGCGTACTCACGCCCGTCGGCGATGGTGAAGGCGAGTTCCTGGAGCTGCGTCGCCCCGGCTTCCTGCATGTGATAGCCGGAGATCGAGATCGAGTTGAACTTCGGCATGTGCCGCGACGTGTAGCCAATGATGTCCGAGATGATCCGCATGCTCGGTTCGGGCGGGTAGATATAGGTGTTGCGGACCATGAACTCCTTGAGGATGTCGTTCTGGATCGTGCCGTCGAGCAGTTCCTGAGGCACGCCCTGCTCCTCGCCCGCAACGATGAAGAAAGCGAGGATCGGGATCACCGCGCCGTTCATCGTCATCGACACGCTCATCTTGTCGAGCGGGATGCCGTCGAACAGGATCTTCATGTCGTCGATCGTGTCGATCGCGACGCCCGCCTTGCCGACATCGCCGGTCACGCGCGGATGGTCGCTGTCGTAGCCGCGGTGCGTGGCGAGATCGAACGCGACCGACAGCCCCTTCTGCCCGGCGGCGAGGTTGCGGCGATAGAATGCGTTGCTTGCCTCGGCGGTGGAGAAACCGGCATATTGACGGATCGTCCAGGGCCGACCGGCATACATCGATGCGCGCACCCCGCGCGTGAACGGCGCGAAACCGGGCAGGCCGGGATCGATCTCCGCCACATCCTCCGCCGTATAGAGCGGCTTGACCCTGATGCCCTCGGGCGTCGGCCAATTGAGATCCTTGCCTTTGACTTCCTTGGCGGCCGCGGCCTGCCATTGGTCGAGGGTGGGACCGCTGGTGGATTTGTCAGTCATCACGCAAGCTCTTCCATTGCCGTCCAGCCAAAGCGCGATGCCGAGAGATCCGCTTCGAACGCATGGACATTGCCGCCGCCAGGATGGCCGCCTGCCGCCGCCTGGTCGTGGCGCCGGTCGATCGGATCGCCTGCGATGGCGCATTTCAGCAGCGTGCCGACACCGCCATGGCCGACGAACAGGATCGTCTCGTCATCGGCACGGTCCGCGAGACTGCGCCGGACGGCGCGCGCGATCCGCGCCTGGGCATCAACCGCGCGCTCCCAGCCGCGAACGGACTGGGCGGGCTGCGCGAAGAACAGGTCGGCGGTCGCCTCGAACTCTTCGGGCGGCAGGAACCCGGTCGCGCTGCGATCATTCTCGTGCATGGCCGCAACCACCTCCACCGTGGCGCCGGTCATCGGGGCGAGCATCTCCGCCGTCTCGATCGCCTTGCGTTCACCGCTCGAGACGATGCGCCGAACACCGGTCAGCCAGCCCCGTCCGGCAAGCGCGGACAGCCGATCACGGCCAGCGTCCGACAAACCCCAATCGGGCACCGGTACCGCCGGATCGACACTGACCTCTGGGTGGGAAAGATAATAAGCGATCGCCACTATTTCAGCCGCCCTTGAACGCAGGCTTGCGCTTCTGCAGGAAGGACATCGCCCCCTCCATCGCATCGGCGCTGTCGCCGGCGAGGCGCTGACCATTGGCCTCGCGGCTCAGGGCCTCGGCATAAGTGCCGTCCATCGCGGCGGCGATATTGCGGCGCATGATGCCGAGCGCAAGCGTCGGACCGGCCGCAAGCCGATCGGCCAGCGCCATCGCATCGTAAAGCAGCGCGTCGTCGTCGACGCACTTGTAAATCATCCCCCAGCTTTCGGCCTTCTCGCCGCCGATCTTTTCGCCGAGCAGCATCATCTCGGTCGCGCGCGCCTTGCCGACCAGGCGGGTCAGCATCCATGACGCACCGCCATCGGGCACCAGACCGATATTGACGAACGCCTGAAGGAAATAAGCCGAGCGCCCGGCGAGCACGAAGTCGCCGGACAGTGCGATCGAGCAACCGATGCCTGCCGCCGGACCATTGACCGCGGTGATGATCGGCACCTCAAGCTCGGCGAGCTTCATCATTGTCGGATTATAATGGCGGGTCAGCGCATTGTACGATCCGCGCCCGCCGCTGATCGACCCACCGCCGCGCGCCTGCAGATCCGCCCCCGAACAGAAAGCCCGGCCCGCGCCGGTGATGACGATCGCGCGCGCGCCATCGAGGTGATCGAGCACCGCGCCGATCTCGTCCGCCATTTGCGGCGGCGCGGCGTTGAGGCGCTCCGGACGGTTAAGCGTGATCAGCATCACGTCGCCGCGCCGTTCGGCCAGGATCGTTTCGAATTCAGGCACGTATCTCTCCGTCTCAATGATCGCCGGGTGGCGTTTCCATCAGTTCGACCAGCATCCCGCCGAAATCCTTCGGATGGACGAAGACGATCGGCGTGCCGTGTGCGCCGATGCGCGGTTCGCCGAGCACCGTTGCACCCTTCGCTTTCAGGTCCGCGACCGCCTCATGAATGTCGGGCACTTCGAAACACACATGATGCTGCCCACCCGCCGGGTTCTTGCGAAGGAAACCGGCGATCGGCGAACTGTCGTCATAGGGCTCGATCAACTCAATCTGCGTATTGGGCGCGTCGATGAAACACACTTTCACGCCTTGCGCAGGCAAATCGAACGGCTCGCCGATCGCGCTCGCGCCGAGCAGCGTGCGATAGGTCTCGATCGACGCCGTGATCGATGGCGTAGCGACGCCGACATGATTGAGACGCCCAAGTTTCATTTGGCGAACTTCACTTCTTCGGCTTTTCCGCAGGCGGCGGTGGCGGGACTTCGCCGAGCTTGTAACCGCAGGCGGT
Source organism: Sphingomonas sp. So64.6b (assembly GCF_014171475.1). Lineage (NCBI taxonomy): Bacteria > Pseudomonadati > Pseudomonadota > Alphaproteobacteria > Sphingomonadales > Sphingomonadaceae > Sphingomonas > Sphingomonas sp. So64.6b. The sequence goes on along the minus strand of NZ_CP048817.1, from coordinate 236,436 downwards.
CAGTACCTGGACGATCGGGGCGCTGGTCGCCGGACCATCGAAGGTCGCGGAGAAAGCGAAATTGCCGGCGGTGGTCGTCTCCACCGTGATCGCCTTTGCCTTGGCGAGCTGGACGGTCAGCGCGGTGACCGGCGTCGAGCTGGCGATATAGGCCGCGGTGGCGCGGAACTGCCAATTGTCGGTGATCGCAGGGCCGCCGTTGAAACGCATCGAGACCTGCTTATCGGCAAACTCGCCGGTATCCGACGCGGTCTGCAACGGTTGTTTGGCGATGAACTGAACCGAGACGATCGATTCGGCCGCACGATCGCATTTCACGGTCAGCCGCGACGATCCGTCACGCGCGATCGCGGAAGCCGAGGTGGTCGCGACGCCGCTCGCCGCGTCGGCACGCTCGCGTATCGCCCAAGGCGCTGGAGCCGCAACGGGTGCCGGAGCCGGTGCGGGCGGAGCGGCAACCGGTGCCGCTGGCGTGGCGGCTTGCAGCGCTAAAAGGATGATGGGGAGCATGATGTTTGCCTCGCTGAATATCACAGGGGAATGTTGTCGTGTTTCTTCCACGGATTTTCGAGCGACTTGCCGCGGAGCTTGCGCAACCCTAGCGCGACACGCCGCCGGGTCGAGTGCGGCTGGATCACCTCGTCGATGAAACCCTTCGACGCGGCGACGAACGGGTTGGCGAAGCGCGCCTCATATTGCGCGGTGCGCTCGGCGATCTCTTCCGGCGTCTTACCGCGAAAGATGATCTCGACCGCACCTTTTGCGCCCATCACCGCGATTTCCGCGGTCGGCCAGGCATAGTTGAGATCGCCGCGCAGATGCTTGGAGGCCATCACGTCATACGCGCCGCCATAGGCCTTGCGTGTGATCACGGTGATCTTGGGCACGGTCGCCTCGGCATAGGCGAAGAGCAGTTTCGCACCATGTTTAATGATGCCGTTCAGTTCCTGGCTGGTGCCGGGCAGGAAGCCGGGCACATCGACGAATGTCACGATCGGAATGTCGAACGCGTCGCAAAAGCGCACGAAGCGGGCCGCCTTCTTCGACGAATTGATGTCGAGGCAGCCGGCCAGGACCATCGGCTGATTGGCGACGAAGCCGACCGTACGCCCTTCGATCCGGCCAAAGCCAATGATGATATTGGCGGCATGGGTCGGCTGGACCTCGAAGAAATCGCCTTCGTCGACCGTCTTCCGGATCAGTTCATGCATATCATAGGGCTGATTGGCGCTAGCCGGGATCAGCGTGTCGAGACTGTCCTCGATCCGGTCCCATGGGTCCGAGCTCGGGCGCTCGGGTGAGGTTTCGCGGTTCGATGCGGGCAGGAAATCGACAAAGTCGCGCGCCGCGAGCAGTGCCTCGATATCATTCTCGAACGCCACATCGGCCACGCCCGACTTGGTGGTGTGCGTCACCGCCCCGCCGAGTTCCTCCTGCGTGACGATCTCGTTGGTGACGGTCTTCACCACATCGGGGCCGGTGACGAACATGTAGGAGCTGTCCTTCACCATGAAGATGAAGTCGGTCATGGCCGGGGAATAGACTGCGCCGCCCGCGCACGGCCCCATGATCAGCGAAATCTGCGGCACGACGCCCGAAGCGAGCACGTTGCGCTGGAACACCTCGGCATAACCGCCAAGCGAGGCGACGCCTTCCTGAATACGCGCGCCACCCGAATCGTTGAGGCCGATCACAGGGGCGCCGACCTTTAGCGCGGTATCCATCACCTTGCAGATTTTCTGCGCATGGCGTTCGCTGAGGCTGCCGCCGAACACGGTGAAATCCTGACTGAACACGAAGACCAGCCGGCCGTTGATCGTGCCCGATCCCGTAACCACGCCATCGCCGGGAATGATCTGGTCCTGCATGCCGAAATCGACGCAGTTATGTTCGACATACATGTCGAGTTCCTCGAACGATCCTTCATCGAGCAGGACATCGAGGCGTTCGCGCGCGGTCAGCTTGCCTTTGGCGTGTTGCGCCGCGATGCGCTTTTCGCCGCCGCCCATGCGTGCCGCCTGGCGCTTGCGTTCGAGTTCGGCGATCGTCGACGACATGCGGCTCTCCGGAAGTGCGGACCGCCTCTCTTTCAAGGAGTCGCCGGTTTTGCAAATGTGAATTTGCGAAGTTGTGAAGGGTTGTATTGTGAAGTAACACCCGAAGATACTTACTTCTTCACCCCTCCCTGCAAGGGAGGGGTAAGGGGTGGGTTAGCGTCGGAGCGGGCTCGATGCCCGTTTCGATGCTTCGGCACTTGGTGAGACAAGGCCTTTCGAGCGCGCAGACGCGCGCACCCACCCCCCCCCCTCCCTTGCAGCGAGTGGAGAAAGTCGAGATGCCCCGCCCCACCCGCCTCTTCGCCGGAGAACAGCTCCGCGCCCTGCGCCAGTCGGCCGGCCTCAACCAGGCGGCGATGGCGGCGCGGCTCGGGTTGTCGGTCAGTTATCTGTCGCAACTCGAAAGCGGCATCCGGCCGCTGACCCCGGCGGTGACCGCGGCGTTGCGGCGCAATCACCCCAACGCGCTCGCGGCGATCGAGGACAGCGCACCGGCGATGCGCATCGCGTCGCTTGCCGAGGCGCTCGCCGATCCATTGCTCCCCCCTGCTCCGCCGCCCGAGACGATCGCCCGGCTCGCCGAGGAGCGGCCGGAGATCGCCGACCGGATCATCGCGCTGCACGGCGCGGTGCGTGCGGCGGAGGAACGGCTGCAGATGGTCGAGGAAACGATCTCTTCCGGCGCGGGATCGCCGGACACCGGAGGACGCATGCCGTGGGAATCGGTGCGCGACTGGTTTCACCATGCGGGCAATTATGTCGATCCGCTCGACCGGGCAGCAGAGACCCTGACTGAAACGCTCGGCCTTGGTGAGCCGGCTTTTGTTGCGGGGCTGGCACGTCACGGGATCGCGATCGAGACGGCCAGCGACGACCCTGCTCCGCTCAGATCGTTTGACCGGGCATCCGGCACACTGACTCTTGGTGGCGCGCTGCCGCCGGAAAGCCGCCGCTTCCTCATCGCGCATCAGCTTGCCGCGATCGAATTCGACGGCGCGATCGAGGCGATCGTGGCGGGTGCACCGCTGACCAGCGATGCTGCGCGCAATCTGTTGCGTATCGGCCTGGCCAATTATGCCGCCGGCGCGCTGATGATGCCTTATGCAACGTTCCGCGCCGCCGCGCGGGCAGCACGGCACGATATCGATCGGCTGTGCCGAAGTTTCGGGGTGAGCTTCGAGCAATGTTGCCACCGGCTCTCGACGCTGCAGCGGCCCGGCGAGGAAGGCATCCCCTTCTATTTCTGCCGCGTCGATATGGCCGGCAACATCACCAAGCGCCACTCCGCGACACGGTTTCAATTCGCGCGCTTTGGCGGCGCCTGCCCATTATGGATCGTGCATGAGGCCGCGGCGATCCCCGATCGCATCGTGGTCCAGCACGCGGCGACGCCCGACGGGGTGCAATATGTGTCGATGGCCAAGGGATTGGTGAAGCCATCAGGCAGTTTCATGCGCACCCCGCGTCGCTACGCCGTCACGCTCGGATGCGAAGCTGAACATGCCGCAGACTTTGTCTATGCCGATGCATTGGACCGGCACTCGGCCGCAACGCCAATCGGTATATCCTGTCGCTTGTGTCCGCGCGACAATTGCGATCAGCGCGCCTTCCCACCCGCCGACCGAAGTATCGCGGTCGATCCCGATCTGCGCGGAACAGTGCCGTACCGCATCGTATAAGGCGAAATCCGGCGCGCCATAACCGCGGCTCGTCTCATATACATCCATCGTTCGCATGATTTGATCCAGTATGGTTCAAATTGGTTACCCGTACCGACACCATCTATCATCCCAATAACCTAGACTCCTGTAGTCCACTTGTGTCATTGTACATGAAACGGGTCACATTATTGTAGACCTGATGATTCGGGCCGCGCCAAACAATCGCCTCTGTTCGCAGGGGTAGTGGAGGCTTGAATGACAAAAAGTGCCGCTGAGCAAAAACCTTTATTATCCCCTAATATGATCTGCGTTGCACAAGACGCGACGAGTTCTACCTTCAGCAACATGACAGTTGGACACTCCATTTTTGGAGCATCCAATTTTTTCAATTCCGCATTTCACCGCAGTAACTTCGAAAGCACGCATTTTAGTGCATGCGAATTCGATGGCGCTGTTATGGAAAATTGCTCTCTTCGTGCTGTGCAATTGAAAAACTGCGACGTCGATGGACTCGTGATCGACGGAATCAATATTGGTTCGCTGCTTAAACTTCTACTCGTGAAATAAGGAGCGAGACAATGCCCAACGACAAGTCCGACCCCGCTCCGTTCATCGGCGCAACGCATCGCCACGACCTGCTCGCGCAACTTGCGGGCACCCGAATTCGCGCATTCGACAGCGCCGTTAACGACGCTGTCGCAAACGGAATCCGCAATCCGGAAGAGGTCAAGCTCGACGGCAAGAATGGCGGCATGGATGGCATCTCGGTCAGCCTTGGCGGCATCGAGGTCGCCGACGAGACGGTTTACTCTCCCTGGCAGCCGCCCAAATTCCCCAAGGGCAAGGAAAGCAAGGAAGGCAAGGAATCCAAAGACTCGAAGGAAAGCAAGGAGGGTAAGGAATCCAAGGATTCCAAGGAAGCCGGCAAGGAAAGCTCCGATGGGGGCAAGATGGCGGGAAGCGAGGCTTCGGACCCGTTCAGCCGCTTTGGCGAAGTCGAACGGTTGAACTGGTCGCTGATGAATCAGGTTGCGCAACAGCACGCCAATGGCGTGCGGGGGTTCATCAAGAGTGTCCAGATGTTCTGACCCCGGGGGCGCTCTCGAGGCCTCCGGCCACGACGCCACCGACAATATCGTGCTGATCGTGAGCGAACCGGGTGACAGCTTTGCAAATGCGCTGGCGGGTCCGATCGCCGCGGCCGGTCGGATCCCGGTCTGCCTCGATGCGACGGCCGCGGCACAGCGGTTCACGGTCATGGTGCAGGATGGCGATGCCATCGTGACGCCGCGAATACCGATGATCATCCGCGCGCCGCGCGTGTCCGGTACGCGAAGCGCCGACGCACGATTCCTGCAGGGCGAGGCGTTGGCCGCGTTATGGGCAATCGGCGCGTTGAGCACCGCGCCGGTGCTGGGACGCCCGGGGCCAATGGGCTTTGGCGGCGGCTGCAGTCTGTCGGCATCGGTGAACGAACTACGCGGCGGGCTGCGCACCGATCGCATGGAGTTGTTCATGCAGGGCGCGACATGGCCGCAAAGCGACACCGGTTGGTATTTCAAATCGCCCGATTCCCTGGAACCGTTGAGCCACGATCAGCGTGCCGCCTATCCGGGGCCGCAACGCGGGCGATATGTAAGGCCGGGCGAACAATATGAATTCGTGCTGGTGCTCGGCCGGGACGCATGGTGCCGCAGCGGACAGCAGGTTGCCGGCCATGATCTCGCACTGGATAGCGTGATGCTGGCCGAGCGGCTCGGGCTTGACATGGCGCTGATCATATGGGCGCTGTCGGAGGATCTGCACGACCCGTATCTGGCGCGAATAACACCCTGGCCGCACCGTGAAGACATCGGTTTCGCCTGGGATGCGTTCGCATCCGCCGCCATTTCGCACCTGACGCAATGATCACCGCGATCGGCCTGGGCACGGATCCGACCATCCGGCATTTCGTGGCACGATGCGAAGCGAGCGGCACCGAGGTGGAACTGGTCGACCTGCACGACCTGGCGCTGGCGGACTGGATGTTCCCGCTGCCTGGCCATGACGCGATCTGGCGCGATGGCGAGAAGGAGCGGCGATTGTCCGCCGGCGGCCGATACTATGTTCGCCCGATCGACCTGTCGTCAGTCATCGCGTCGCAGCGTAACGGCATGTCCTGGCAGTCGATGGTACAGGCATTGTGTGCGTGGCTGGAAAGCATTGGCGAGGCGATTGTCGTCAACCGGCCGGGTCATGTCCAGGATAACGGGTCAAAGCCGCTGCATGAGGCGCTGCTGGCGCGCAGCGGTTTCCTCGTGCCCGCATCGCTGACCAGTTCGGACGGCGAGGCGCTATCGGCCTTTGCGCGCGCGCCGTCGATCGTGAAAACTGTTTCCGGCGCCCGCGCCGATTGCTGGAGCGTGACGCCGGACGATTTCACTGCCTTCCAGCCGGAAAGCGGGCCGATCCATCTGCAGCGACGGGTGGAGGGCGCGGACGTGCGCGCCCATGTCGTTGGCGATACCGTGCTCGCGCTGCGCATCGACAGCGAGGCGACCGATTACCGCATCGACGGCGATGCGAACTATGCCCCGATCAAATTGCCGGACGCATTGGTCGCACGCATGACGCGCGCCGCGCACGACATGGGGCTGATCTTTTCGGGGTGGGACTTCAAGATCGACCGGGACGGGCAGTTCTGGTTGCTCGAGGCCAACCCGATGCCTGGCTATAATTCCTACGACAATCGTCTGGACGGCAGCATCACCGCCGCGCTGATCGCCATATTGATGAAGGCGCGGTGATGATCGCCGCCACGGGCCTGCTGGATACGAATGGCTGTCGCTCAGTGGTCGAGCGTGTGGTCGGCAATCGGGACAATTGGATCGACCGCAGCCCGCGCGGCGACGCGACATTCTTCACGCTCGGGCGTGCCAGTTATCTCGATGCGTGCCCACCGGATGCCGATCCACAAAGCACCTATTATGGCAAGATCGACGCCGCCAACGGTGAATTGATTGCGATGTTCGGTGATCTCTACGCCTCCCTGCTCGACCGGCTGGCCGCCGAATTGCAGGGCGAGGTGGTGCTGGCCGATAGGCTCGCCATTCCCGGGTTTCACATCTTCCTGGGCCGCGGCATTCTCGGCGCCGGAAAAAGCGGGCGGCATTTCGATATCCAGTACGAACGTTTGCGCTTCCCGCCGGGACCGGTCGAGGACGATCCGATATCGTTCACGCTGGCACTCGAACTGCCGACGGAGGGCAGCGGGCTCGACCTGTGGGACGTCACGGTCGAGGATTTCGACCGGGCATTCAAGGCGGGTCGCGTCGCGACGCTCGACGACATGGCACGTCGCCGGATCCTTGCGTATCATCCCTATTCCGTCGGCCAGTTATTGATTCATCGCGGGCTGTGGCTGCACCGGATATCGTCGCCTGGCACCATCCATGGCGATGATCGTCGGATAACGTTGCAGGGGCACGGATTGCGCATTGCCGGCCGCTGGATCCTTTACTGGTGAGCGACGCCCGCAAATCGGCCTATCCCGCGCGCGCCATGCCCGAGGCGATGCCAGCACTCCCGGCGCTGGTCCTGTCCGATGCGCTACCCAAAGCCGACGCAGCGGCGTTGCTTACTTTCGCGATCGCCAGCGAGGCGATGTTCGGCGATGCGCTGACATTGTCGTCGCACCTGGAATTGCATGCCGGACGACATCGCAGTGCGCGGACGCTGGCACAGCATGAAATGCATCGCGACCTGATGGCGACGATCGCCTTGAGACACGGCGATGCACTTCGCGCGCGCTTCGGCGACCGGATACTGACGGCGCCCGTCGAAGAATCCGAGCTCGCCGCGAGCGGCGACGGCGACTGGTTCGGCCCGCATCGTGATGACGGCGCCGCCCCCGTCGCGCACCGATCCTTCACGGTCGTCGTCTACCTGCATCGCTTCCCCTGTCGCTTTGCCGGTGGGGAACTCACCCTGCACGGCTTTCAGGACGCGGCGCGGCAGCGCTTCGGTCCGGTGCAGACGATCGCGCCGCGTCATAATGTCGCGACGATTTTCCCATCGAACACACTCCATGAGATTTTGCCGGTATCGTTGTCCACGCCGTGCTTTGCCGACCGGCGCTTCGCTCTCACCAGCTGGATTTGAAACATTGTACGGCATCGACCGGGGTTATATCATCGCGGCGCTACCCCGCACGGGCAGCTTTCTGCTGTGTGAGATGCTGGCGACGCTTGGATCGGTCGGCTATCCGCAGGAATATGGCCTGCTGGACGACGGGGCGACATGGTCCGGCCATCACGGCCATGCCAGCCATATCGCCTATTTCTACGATTTTTTCCGGTTCTGCTCCACGCGCAACGGCGTGTTCGGCTGCAAGCTGATGTGGCCCCAGTTCGCTGGCCTTCGCCGTGATATCAGGCGATATACCCGCATCGGTGGAGGGGGGCTGGAACCGATCGAGGCGATGACCGGCCCGCTCAAGCTCATATTCCTCGACCGACGCGATATCGTCATGCAGGCCATATCGCTGGTACGTGCGATGGAAACGAACATCTGGTCATCTTATCGGACGCTCCCGCCGCCGCGACTGACCTACAGCCGCACCGCGATCGCCGGCGCCCTGTCCGTGATCGAGGAAAATCGCCAACTATGGGAGACGTTCTTCGTGCGCCACGCGATCGACCCGTTGCGCCTGTTCTACGAGGACGTAGCACGCGGCGAGATCGCGGCATTGCTTCCGTTTTTGGGGGTGGAGACGCAACAGCGGCCGGCCCATATCACGCAGCTCAAGCAGCAAGCCGACGATCAGTCGCGCGCGTGGCGCGACCGCTTCGTCGCGGAAAGTGCGGCCTGATCAGATTTTCACAATCCCCCGATCGATCAAACTCCGCGCGGTATCCACAATCGAGTCCTCGATCGGACGCGTCTGCCAGCCAAATACCTCGAGCGCATGGCTGGAATCGACGGCACGGACCCGGCCCAATTCGCCAAGCACCTGGCGCAGGCTACCATCGAACAACGCGATCAGCCTGACGGCGAAATCGGGGATGTTGCGCTTCGGCACCTTCCTCGCGTCGGGCCCGAGCCGATCGCGCAGGATCTGGCCCACTTCGTTCATCATCAAAAACCGACCGGCCGCGATGAAGCGTTCATTGGCGAGACCCGGCACGGTCAGTGCGCGGACATGAAGATCGGCGAGGTCGCGGACATCGACGACAGCGAAGCCAAGTCGCGGGAAACCCGGGACCGACCCGTCGATCGCGCGTTTGACGAACTCGATCGAAGCCGAATAATCGGCGCTCAGGACCGGACCCAGCACAGCCGCCGGATTGATCGAGCAATATTCCATCGCGCCGCCGTTCGCCGTCATCCAGTCGCGCGCGGCGCGTTCGGCAATCGTCTTCGACTTGGGATAGGCGGCAACGTTTGGTGAGGTCATGTCGCTCCAGTCCGCCTCGGTAAAGGGCCGGTCCAGATCATCGCGGCCATAAGCGATTGCCGCGACTGACGAGGTCTGAACGAAGCGCTGGACGCCGGCTTCCCGGGCGAAACGCAGCGCCCTCAACGCGCCCTCGCGCGCCGGAACGATAAGATCGTCCTCATGCTTGATCGCGCCGGGGGGAAAAGGTGACGCGACATGCGCGACATGGGTGCAACCGGCGACCGCGTCGGCCCAACCCGCGTCGTTCATCAGGTCGGCGGCGAAGAATTGCAGCTCCGGTCCCGCAATGCCGAGTGTTTCGCGTACTTCCGCTTCTCGCCCGAGCGAGCGGATCGTCGTGTGAACGGTCCAGCCTTCGCGGACCAGCTGCCGAATAAGATAGCCGGCGATGTAACCGCTGCCGCCCGTCACCAAAACCGTGCCCGCCATCGATCCACTCCCGTCTATATGAATAAGGTTTTATATTGAAACCTAATTTATGGCAAGCTGGGCCTTGCATTCGCCTGTCTCCCCCCGGCAAATGGGACGGCAGGAGAGCGTTACATGGCCGATCAGGATCTCTACCCCGTGCCCCCAGAATGGGCGAAGCGCGCGCGGTTCGATGCGGCGGGATATGAGCAGCTTTACGGCCGCTCGCTGGCCGATCCGGGCAGCTTCTGGCTCGAACAAGCGCGCCGTCTCGACTGGATCAAGCGGCCCGAGATCGCTGGCGACTGGTCGTTCGCGGAAAAAGATTTCCACATCCAGTGGTTCGCCGACGGGCGGCTCAATGTTGCCGCGAACTGCCTCGACCGACATCTCGCCAGGCGCGGCGAGCAGGTCGCGTTGATCTGGGAACCGGACGAGCCAAGCGAACAGCCGCGCCAATTCACCTATCGCCAGCTTCATGCCGAGGTGTGCCGCTTCGCCAATGTGCTGAAGGCGCAAGGTGCGAAGAAGGGCGACCGCGTCACCATTTATATGCCGATGATCCCCGAAGCGGCGTTTGCGATCCTCGCTTGCGCGCGGATCGGCGCGATCCATTCGGTGGTGTTCGGCGGCTTCTCACCCGAGGCGCTGGCGGGGCGGGTCACCGATTGCGATTCGAACATCGTCGTCACCGCCGATGAGGGGCGCCGCGGCGGCAAGAAGGTCCCGCTCAAGGCCAATGTCGACGCCGCTGCGGAACGCGCGCCGGCGCTGAAGACGGTGATCGTGGTCAGGGCGACAGGCGGCGATGTGACGATGCGCGACGGTCGCGACATCTGGTATCATGAGGCAGCGGCGGATCAGCCGACGACCTGCCCGCCAGAGCCGATGGGCGCGGAAGACCCGTTGTTCATCCTCTACACCAGCGGATCGACTGGCCAGCCCAAGGGTGTGCTGCACAGCAGCGGCGGCTATCTGCTCTGGGCAAGCCTGACGCATGAGCTCGCCTTCGATTACCGGCCCGGCGATGTGTGGTGGTGCGCAGCTGATATCGGCTGGGTCACCGGGCACAGCTATATCCTCTACGGCCCGCTCGCCAATGGCGCGACGACCCTGATGTACGAAGGCCTGCCCAACTGGCCCGATGCGAGCCGCATCTGGCAAGTGGTCGACCGGCATAAGGTCCACACCATCTTCACCGCGCCGACCGCGCTCCGCGCGCTGATGAAGGATGGCGACGACTTTGTCACGAAGACCAACCGCTCCTCACTGAAATTGCTCGGCACGGTCGGCGAACCGATCAATCCCGAGGCGTGGCGCTGGTATCATGAAGTGGTCGGCGAAGGCCGCTGCCCGATCATCGACACCTGGTGGCAGACCGAGACCGGAGCTGCGATGATCGCGCCGATGCCCGGCGCGACCGACCTGAAGCCAGGCAGCGCGACGCGGCCGATGCCGGGGGTCGATCCGCAACTGGTCGATGCCGAAGGCGAGGTGCTGAACGGTGCGACCGAGGGCAATCTCGTCATCGCCAGGAGCTGGCCGGGCCAGATGCGCACTGTGTGGGGCGATCATGCGCGCTTCTTCCAGACCTATTTCACCACCTATCCGGGCAAATATTTCACCGGCGACGGCGCACGGCGTGACGAAGACGGTTATTGGTGGATCACCGGCCGGGTCGATGATGTGATCAACGTGTCGGGCCACCGCATGGGCACCGCCGAAGTCGAATCCGCGCTGGTGCTTCACCCGCAGGTCGCCGAGGCCGCCGTGGTCGGCATGCCGCACGATATCAAGGGCCAGGGCATCTATGCCTATGTCACGCTCAATTCGGGCGAGACGGCGTCGGACGAATTGCGCGGCACGCTGATAAAATGGGTGCGCAGCGAAATCGGCCCGATCGCCGCACCCGACAAGCTGCAGTTCGCGCCGGGCCTGCCCAAGACCAGGTCGGGCAAGATCATGCGCCGCATCCTGCGCAAGATCGCCGAGGGCGATGTTTCGTCGCTCGGCGATACCAGCACGCTGGCCGATCCGGCGGTGGTCGACGATCTGTTGGCCAACCGGGTGGCATGAGCGACCGCCTCCAACTGCGGTTAGCGCGCTGATGAACGGGTCTTGCGACGATCGCGGACGCAACTCAAAAGCCTGTCCGCATACGCCGTCAAACCACGCGCCGATCGCAGGCGGGGTTTCGGGGACATGCCCATGCTTTTTCTCGCACTAACACTGCTGGCGGCGGATCTTCCGGTGATCCGCAACACCGTCCCGTTCGATACGGCCATCGTCGCCCGGCAATGCGCGCAGGGCGACGATGCCGATGATCTCGATGCGCAGCTCAGCTGTCTCGAAGGACAATGGCTAGGGTATCGCGAATTCGCGCTGCTGGCGCAGCATCTCGGCCCCGGCAGCAAGACGATGCAGGAGGGGTGCATCGAGAAATGGCGCAAGGCCGAGGCGATCGACTGGCAGATGGCCCGGGTATGTTTCAACGAGGACAGCACGCCGTTGGCCGAAGCAACGCGTGCGGGCAGCGACTTCGATGTCAAACAGTCTCGCCGCCTGTGCGACGTGGAAATCCACACGAGTATACCAGGGATCGAGCGTCTGCCGACGACCGCGGAAGAATGCCTCACCGATCAGGCGATCGGCCATCGCGCGTTCGCATTGCTTAAAAAGGCCTATGGCGGTCCTGCGCTCGATCGCGCCTTTGCGGTCTGCCGTACGCGCTGGAGCAAAAAAGATGGGCCTGACTGGGTGATGATCGATTCCTGCGCGGACGATCAGGTTCGCGCGGTGGAGCGGATCGCCCAGTTCAAATAGACGCACCGCTCGATAGGAAAGCGCGGCAAGCGGTGCATGCCTTGTCGATTGCCTCAACCCTGACCCACCGCTATGCCACGGCAATACACTTGTCCGAGGATTCTCCCAATGCGCGTTTCCGTTCTGGTTCGTCTCACCGCGGCTACCGCCGCTCTCGCTATCGCCATTCCGGCGCTGTCCAAGGACGCTGCCACCAAGGTCGCGCGCTACGGCGCGTTCGGCATCGATCAAACAGCGCGTCAAACAGGCGTGAAGCCCGGCGATGATTTCTGGACCTATGCCAATGGTGGCTGGGCCGCGAAGACCGAGATTCCCGCCGACAAAGGCTCGGCCGGGTTCGGCTCGATCCTGTCCGACGAAGCCGAGGTCAATGTCCGCAAGATCCTCGACGACATGGCCGCCAACCCCGCGCAATATGGCGCGACCGGCAAGCAGGTCGGCGATTTCTATGCCAGCTGGATGGACACTGCCGGGATCGAAGCGAAGGGCACGGCGCCGCTGAAGCCCTATCTCACGAAGATCGCCGCGGTGAAGGATCTGACCGGGTTGCAGACGCTGTTCGCGACCGTGGGCTATGCCTCTCCAGTCGGGATCGGGATCATCCCGGACCTGGCCGATCCGACGCGCTACACCGCTGCTGCGGGCCAGAGCGGTCTCGGCATGGCACGCGACAACTACCTGCTGCCGGGCGAAAAGTATGACGGCTACCGCAAGGCGTACCGCGCCTATATCCAGCAGATCCAGGAACTGGCCGGCATCCCCGATGCCAGCGCCAAGGCCGACGCGATCATGGCGCTCGAAACCGCGATGGCCAAGGAGCAATGGTCGCCCGAACAAAGCCGCGACATCGCCAAGTTGAACGATCCGCAGCCGCTGGCCGGCCTCGAGGAAAAGGCGCCGGAATTCGACTGGGCGCTGCTGCTGAAGACCTCCGGCCTCGATTCGTCACCGACCGTGCTGATGACGCAGAACACCGCGCTGACCGCGATGGGCAAGCTGCTGGTGGCGACCCCGCTGCAGACCTGGAAGGACTATATCGCCTTCCACTTCGTCAGCGACCACGCGACCTTCCTGCCCAAGGCGTTCGACGACGCACAGTTCAATTTCTTCTCCAAGACCCTGTCAGGCGTGCAGGTGCAGCGCGATCGCTGGAAGCGCGGCATCCAGTTGATGAACGGATCGCTCGGCGAGGCGGTCGGCCAGATTTATGTCGCGAAATATTTCCCGCCCGCAGCCGAAAAACAGATGGGCGAGCTGATCGAGAATCTGCGCGAAGCCTATCAGCAGCGTATTTCGGCGTCGACCTGGATGGATGATGCCACCCGCAAGGCGGCGCTGGTCAAGCTCGCCGCGTTCGAGCCGCGCATCGGTCACCCGGTGCGTTATGTCGATTATTCGGCGTTGAAAGTGGAACGCGGCGATCTGCTTGGCAATGCGATGCGCTCGGGCGAATTCGAGCAGCAGCTGCAACTGTCGCGTTTTCCCAAGCCGGTCGATCGCAGCTTGTGGGAAATGACCCCGCAGACGGTGAATGCCTATTACAATCCGCTGTCGAACCAGATCACGTTCCCGGCAGCGATCCTGCAGCCGCCCTTCTTTGATCCCAATGCCGATCCGGCGGTCAATTATGGCGCGATCGGCGCGATCATCGGCCATGAGATGGGCCATGGCTTCGACGATCAGGGCAGCCAGTTCGGCCCGACCGGCAAGTTCGAGAATTGGTGGACGCCCGCGTCATCGACCGCGTTCAAGGGCAGCACCGGCGCGCTGGCCGCGCAATATGACCAGTATGAACCGGTCCCCGGCACCAAGATCAACGGCAAGCTGACCCTGGGCGAGAATATCGGCGATCTCGGCGGGGTCGAAGCGGCTTATACCGCGTACAAAATCTACCAACAGAAGCACGGCAAGGCGCCGGTGATCGGCGGGCTAACCGGCGATCAGCGCTTCTTCCTCGCCTATGCCCAGGCATGGCAGACCAAGCGGCGCGAGGCGCTGGCGCGGCAATTGCTGCTCACCGATCCGCATTCGCCAGCGATGTTTCGGGTCAACGGCATCCTGCGCAATGTCGATGCCTGGTATGCGGCGTTCGACGTGAAGCCGGGCGACAAGCTGTACCTGCCGCCCGAGCAGCGCGTTCACATCTGGTAAGCTGAGGGGGCTTTCCTCCCCGTTCGCCCTGAGCCTGTTGAAGCCTGTCCTGAGCGCCTGCCTTAGCAGGCAGTCGAAAGGGGCCGCTGTTCTTTCTCTCACGCCGGAGAAAAAAGACGGTGCTTCGACAAGCTCAGCACGAACGGCTTTTTTGCTAGGCCGCGCGCAACCCGAGCCAGTAGCGAACCGGCGGGATCCTGCGCAGCGCCAGCCGCTCGATCACCAGCACGGCGATCAGCGAGGCGCCGAACAGCGGCAGTAGCACGCCAAGCAACACCACGACGCCGATCAGCACCGGGCCAAAGCGCGGCCGGGACAGCGGGATTGGCGCTCCGATCAGGCCGACCGGCCTTCGGCGCCACCACAGCACCGTGCCCGACACCGCCAGCGTCACGAGCAGCAAGGCAGCGAGCGTACCCAGCAGCTGGTTGGCGATACCAAACAGCGCGCCCTCATGCGCGGCGATACCATAGCCGACCGCGCGATCGATCCAGTGCCGCTGGTCGAAATTACGACGGCTGAGGATCTCTCCGCTCCGGCCGTCGATCGTCAGCTGCGTGCGCAGCGGGCGGTTGTCCGCGTCCGACGTGACCGTCCAGGCCAGCGCCCCATCCGCTGGCGGCGCAACCAGCACCGGCGGCGCAATGCGCAGCGGCATGATCGTGCGGACGACACGGTCGAGATCGCCGGCGCGCGGCGCGAGATGCGCCATCGACATGCCCATATGTTCGGCATGCTCGTCGAGCATCGCGCGTTCGCCAGGTGTCGTGACGGCGGGCGGCGCGGCGACAGAGGTCACTCCGGTCGGCCAGTCCACCGGACCATCGGCAGTGCCGGTGATGGCGCGCACCTCCTTGAAATAGCCCCCCCAGGCCTTGGCCCAGGGCAGTCCTGTCGTGATCAGACCGAGCGCGAGCAACGAGACCCAGATTCCCGACACCGCGTGGATGTCGCGCCAGAACAGGCGGCGCCCCTGGCGCAGCCTGGGATAGAGCAACCCGCCCAGCCCGGTCGCACCGCGCGGCCACCACAGGTACAGGCCGGTCAGGATCATCACGATCGCCCAGCATGCGGCAAGCTCGACCAGATAGCTGCCGGGATTGCCGGCCATCAGTTCGCCATGCAGGCGGAAGATATAACGCATGAAGCGCTCTTCCTCGCCGACCTGCTTCAGCACGCGAAGCGTTGCCGGATCGACATAGACACGTGTCTGCATCTTGCCCGTGCCGACGATCACCCGCGCGGCATGGCCGGGTCCTTCGGGCAGTTCATATTTGTGCAGCCGCGCGCGCGGCACCGCCGCTAGCGCGGCGGCGACCTGCGCCTCGACACTCGCCGCCGGCGCGACCGCCAGCGTGTCATAAGGGCGATCAATCCAGCCCTCGATCTGCGGTTTCCAAGTATAGATCGTGCCGGTCAGCGCGAGCCAGATGACGAACGGCACGCACAGCAAGGCGGCGTAGAAATGCCAGCGCCACACCGCATTGTACCAGCGCGTTCCGGGCGGCTTGACGCTCATAGCTTGATCCCCGCTTCGATCAGGAAGGTGCGCTGCGGATAGGGATGAAACACCCAGGCGCTGTCATTGGTGAGATTGTTGACCCCGGCCGCAAGACGCAGATTCTTCGCCAGGTCCAGATTTGCCTTGAGGTCGAGTGCGAACAATTCCGAGGTATAACCATAGGCGTCGCCGCGCTGCAGCCCGTCGAGATCGGTATTGGGCCGGCTCGCAAAACGCACGCCGATCACGGCCTGCAGCGATGGCAAAAGCCGCCAGCGCAGATTGCCGTTGAGCCGCCAGCTCGGGATGCGCGGGAATTGCACCCCTTCCGAGTTTCGATCGGCGCGGTTGCGCACCGTTTCGACATTGATCCAGGCGGCATTGGCGTCGATATCCAGGCCTTGTGCGGGCCAGTCGCGTACCTCCGCGATCAGTTCTGCGCCATATTGGCGGGTCAGGTCGATATTCTTGAAATTGGACGTCGAGACGCCTGCCTGATTGAACCCGACATAGCTGAAGATCGCATCGCGGATGCGCTGGTAGAACAGGCTACCGGTCAGCGTGACGGGGCCAAAGCGCTTGCGCAGCAGGAAGTTCGCGTCGCGGCTCTTCTCGGGCTTCAGATTGGGATCGAAACTGTTCTGATTGAAGCTGCCATCGCCATTGAGCGATCCTTGGAACAGCTCGCCAACGGTAGGAAAGCGCGTCGCCAGCGCGAGGGAGAGCTCGGCCGCCCAGCCATCGCCCAGACCACGCTTGAGCGCGAGCTTGGGGTTAAGCGCGGTTTCCGTGCGCGCGGCATAGCGCTGCATGACCAATTGCCCGGCCTGCGCACCGCTGGTCGCACGTGCCGTCAGACCGCCATCATAACCGCGCCACCAGTCGGCGCGTAGCCCCAGGGTCAGCAGCGTATCGGCATCGAGGCCAATCACATCCTCGGCGAAGACTCCGATCGTGCGCGTGCGTCCAAAGGTGCGGGTGCGCTGAGTTCGGCCGCTGGCGGCGCGCCAATTGGTCGTGTCGAACACCGACTGATCAGTTTCATAGAGATTGCCGTTCACGCCGAACGCAATGTCATGGCTGCCCAATGTCCGGGTGACGATCAAGTCGCCGGTGTACCAGCCGGTCGGTCCCTGTTCGGTCACCTGTCCCGCGCCGTTGGCGATGCCGGCGGCATAACCGCCCGAGCTGCGGCTTTCTTGCCGGTCAAAGCGCAGCGTCGAAAGATTGGCGCGCACGTCAAAACCGGCGATCGGGCCTTCCAGCTTCAACCCCGCCAGCCATTCGTCCTTGGCGGCAAGGCCGAGGCGGAAACTGCTCGTGGGATTGAGCGTGTATGTATGCCCGCCGAAACTCGCCTGCCCGGTTGCATCACCGTAAAAGGGGTTGCCCGCTGCATCGCGGAGATAGGTTTTCGGATGGAGTGTCTCCTCGCGGTTCCACCAATAGGTGAACAGCGCTTCGGCATGGAACTCCCCGTGGTCGAAGCGGAGTTGCGCACGGACTTGATCCTGCCGCGTCGCGACCGAGCTATAGTCGCCGATCACCGGGGCAACGACGTTCGCGCCTGCAACGGGGATCAGCGCCGGATCGGCATAGGCACCGGTGACCGGCGTCCCGTCATTGGGCTTGTCGTAGAGCGTGGCCGAATAACCGAACTGATAATATTGCATCGGCTGGCTGTCGTTGCGCAGCCGCCGCACCGAGGCGCGAAAGCCGAACGGGCTGTTATCGCCCTTCAGCGCGAAACCGGCCTCTGCAGCATAGCCGTAGAAATCGTCGCGCGTACCATATTGGCGATAGGGCTGGACGAAGGTCTGCACGGTGCCGAACGCTTCGTTGCGGTCGGGCGCGCGGGTGGAGATGTTGACGATGCCACCCATCGAATTGCCCGGATAACGTGCCGAATAGGGGCCGTAGACGATATCGAACTGCTTGACCTCGGTCGGGCTGACAATGCCCCAGGCGGGTGGAAAACCGAACGAATTGCCGAGGAAGTTGGAAACAACGAAGCCGTCGACCATCACCAGCGACCGGGCACTCTGCGCACTATGGGTGCCGCGAAAGCCCGGCACCGCGTTATTGTCACCGATATAGCGGGTGCGCACGAAGAAATCGGGCGCATATTTGATCAGATCTTCGGTATTGAAGGCATTGACGCCGTCGAATTGATCCTGGCCGAGGCTCACCGACAGGCCACGTGGTTCGATCGAGATGGGCGCATCTTTCTGTCCGATGACCAGGATGTCCTTATCGTCGTCATCGGCGGCCAAAGCCGGGTGCGCGATCGCAACGGCGACCGCACAAAGCGAGACGCGCAGCATGGCGCGTTTGAAACTGGGCATTGAGAGAATCCTGTCCGAACGGGTGCGCCCTCGGGCGCGTAAGGGTTCAGACGAGGAGCGGCGGTCCGGTTTGCGGCGGTGGTGGCGCGGCCAGACCGCGACCGACCGCAACGCTGGCGGACACAAGCGGCGGATCGATGACCGGCGCTGGCAGAGTACCGGGCAGTACGACAGGATCGGCGGCGGCGAAAGCCTGAGCCAGGCCGGCAAAGGCGCAAGGGTGATCGTTGGCGCCGTCATGCTTGACCGGAGCCTTTTCATGCACCGTGCCATCGGCGGCGAGCACCATGTCGACCGCGCCGGCGCCGGTGCAGAGCGAAATCACCACGCCGCCATCTGCGCCGACCGACGGCATCCATCCCGCCGGCACGAGCGCGCGCACCAGGATCGCACACGCGAAGACCGCGAGGATCAGGGTGCGCCGGCCGACGCTGATGGAATGACGGAGCCCCATTGCGGCGCGTATCTGGCGTACCGGCGGCGGATCGGCAAGCGGACTTTGATCCAGTTTGACGTCGCGCCCGATGACTGCGGTATTTCCCCAAAGTGCCCCGAGGCCGCGCCCCGCAGGGTTAGCCCCCGAGCTCAACCGGATCCGGCGCCCAAGCGCGCATGAAGCTGTCGAGCGCGGTATCGACGTCCTGCGCGATCCGATCGGCGCAGCGCCCTTGGTCGATACCAAGCAGCGATTCCTGGAAACAGCCAGACTGGCACATCGAGGCGAACTGGCGGGCCGCGACCATCGGGTCGCCCTGACGGAGCCGCCCGTCGGCCATCGCGGCGGCAACGAAGCCGGCGAGCCGTTCCTTGCCGCGCCGCGAACCCCGCGCATAGAATAGTTCACCAAGCTCGGGGAAACGCCGCGCCTCGCCGATCACCACACGGTGCAGCGCGACGATCGACGGCGCCAGAATGGTCGCCATCATCGCGTTACCGAAGCGGCGCAACGCCGGCTCGACCGGTTCGGCATCGTCCAACTCGATGGTCAGCGCAGCGGCATATCGCTCGACAATGTCGTCGACCACAGCGGCGAACAGATCCTGCTTGGACGGAAAATAGGACCAGAGCGTGGTCTTCGATCCGCCGACTTCGGACGCGATCGAGGACATGGCCGTCTCTCCATAACCATGTTCGAAAAATGCCTCGCGCGCGACAACGACAAAGGCCTGTCGCCGGAGCGCTCGCGCGTCCGATGGCGCGGTCTCAGCGGCTTCGGCAAGAACAGTACTATCTGGTATCATTTTTGTTGACAGCCGTTGCGAACAGGATCAGGGGCGCAATGATACCAGATAGTATCAGGCCTGACCATGAGTCGATTTCTTCTCATTTCCGTGAGTCTCGCCGCCCTGCTCGGCGGGTGCGCGAGCGTGCCCGATCTCGGTGCGAAACCGGAATTGCGTGGGCCGGCAGCGCTCGAATCGTCACAAGCGCTTGCCGCATCGGGTGTCCAACAGCGCAACTGGCCAGCCGCCGATTGGTGGAAGGCGTTTGGCGATCCACAGCTCGACGGACTGATCGACGAAGCGTTGAAAGCGTCGCCTGATGTCGCCGCCGCGACGGCGCGGATCGCCGCCGCCGAGGCCTTGGCGCGACAGACCGGCGCGGCGCTGCAGCCAGGGCTGACGGTGGACGGCACGGTCGGCGGCAACAAGCAGAGCAAAAATCTCGGCATCCCGCCACAATTCGTGCCCAATGGCATCCAGGATACCGGGCGGCTCACGGCGACGGCATCGTTCAACCTCGATCTGTGGGGCAAGAACCGCGCTGCGCTCGCCGCCGCGACATCCGAGGCCGAAGCAGCGCGAGTCGATGCCGATCAGGCGCGACTGATGCTGACCACCAATATCGCCGCCGCCTATGCCGAGCTGGCGCAATATCATGCCGAGCGCGATGTTGCGGTCGAAGCGCTCAGAGTGCGTAGCGCAAGCGCGACATTGACTGCGCAACGCGTCGCGGTCGGCGTCGATGCACGCGGCAGCCAGCGCCAGGCCGAGTCGCGCGTGCCCGCCGCTCGCGCCGACATCGCCGCGCTCGACGAAGCGATCGCCCTCACCCGTAACCGGTTGGCCGCGCTAGCCGGCGCAGGCCCCGATCGCGGCTTGAGCATAAAGCGGCCGGCCATTGCCACCGCCCCTGCTGGCCTGCCCGACAATGTCGGAATCGATCTGATCGGCCGGCGTCCGGACATCGTCGCGGCGCGGCTGCGCGCCGAGGCGGCGAGCAAACGGATCAAGATCGCGAAGGCGGATTTCTATCCCAATATCAACCTGACCGCTTTGGTCGGGCTGCAATCGCTTGGTCTCGGGCAGCTGTTCGAGGGCGGATCGAGCTATGGCAATGCCGGTCCAGCATTTAGCTTGCCGATCTTCGACGGCGGGCGGATCAGGGGGCGCTATGCCGAGGCACGCGCCGATTACGACACCGCTGTCGCGCGTTATGATGGGGTGCTGGTCACTGCGCTGCACGAAGCCGCCGATGCGGTCGCAAGCCAGCGTGCGCTCGACCAGCGGCTTGCCGAGCAACGCGCCTCGCTTGTCGCGGCGGCGGATGCGAGCCGGATCGCGACGCTGCGTTATGAAGGCGGGCTGTCGACCCAGCTGACCGTGCTAACCGCCAATGATTTCGAGCTGACGGCGCGACGTGCGGTAGCGGACCTGGAGGCGCGACGCCTCACACTGGATATCGCGCTGATCCGCGCGCTCGGCGGTGGATACCGCCAGACCAATACCACGGAGACCAAGTAAATGGCCGATGCCCCCGCCGCGGAGCCAACCGCCAACGCCGCCCCCGCATCCGACACCATCGCGCCGCCGACTGCCGGCAAGCGCAGGAAACTGCTGACGATCCTCGCGATCGTGGTGGTCGTCGCGGCGGCGATCTGGGGCCTGTGGTATTTCCTGACCCAGGCGGGCCGGGTGCATACCGACAATGCCTATGTCGGCGCGGATTCGGCGCAGGTGACCTCGCTCGTCTCGGGCGCGGTGATCGATGTTCGGGTCGGCGGCACGCAAGTGGTCAAAAAGGGCGATATCCTGGTCGTGATCGACCCGGCCGATGCGAAGATCGACGTCGCGACCGCCGAGGCCGCGCTGCGCCAGGCGCAGCAGCGCTTCGGCCAGTCCGCCGCGCTCGCCGGATCGGCGCGCGCAAAGGCACAGTCGCGCAGTGCCGAGATCGCTCAGGCCCGCGCCCAACTGGTAGAAGCCAATGCCACGCTCGCCCGTGCGAAAATCGATCTCGACCGACGCCAGCAATTGATCGGCAGCGGCGCCGCGTCAGGTGAGGAATTGAGCACCGCGCGTGCCGCCTATCAGACAGCACTCGCTGGGCGCGACCTGGCGCGGGCCGGGATCACCTCCGCGATCGCGACACAAACCTCGGCCGGCGGGGACGCCGCAGCGAGCGAGGCGCTGGTGCGCGGCACCACGATCGACACCGCGCCCGATGTCGCGACCGCGCGTGCGCGGCTCGACAAGGCGCAACTCGATCTTGCGCGTACCGTGATCCGCGCGCCGGTCGACGGCATCGTCACCAACCGCCAGGTGCAGATCGGCCAGCGCATCGCGGCCGGTGCGCCGATCATGACGATCGTCCCGGTCGCGACCGCCTATGTCGACGCCAATTTCAAAGAGAGTCAGTTGCGCGAAGTGCGCTTTGGCCAGCCGGTCGAGCTGACGTCCGACTTCTACGGCGGCGACGTGGTGTTCCACGGCAAGGTCACCGGCTTTGCCGGCGGCACCGGCGCGGCCTTCTCGCTGATCCCCGCGCAAAACGCGACGGGCAATTGGGTCAAGGTCGTGCAACGCCTGCCGGTGCGCGTGACGATCGACCCGAAGGACCTGCGCGATCATCCGCTTCGCGTCGGGCTGACGATGGATGCGGTCATCGACACGCGCGGCAAATAAGATGGCCAACGCGGCGCTTGAAGCGGGCGGTGAAGACGCCGAGCCGACACCGCTGAGCGGCGCCAAGCTGCTGCTCGCCGGAGTCGCGCTGGCGCTGGCCAATTTCGTCGTGGTGCTCGACACGACGATCGCCAATGTCTCGGTACCGCACATCGCCGGCGGGCTGGCGATTTCGCCCACGCAAGGCACCTGGGTGATCACTTCCTATTCGGTGGCCGACGCAATCAGCGTGCCGCTGACCGGCTGGCTCGCATCGCGCTTCGGCACGGTGCGCTGGTTCATCATGTCGCTGATCGGATTCGGTTTCTTCTCGATGATGTGCGGCCTGTCGGGCAGCCTGTCGATGCTGGTCATCTTCCGCATCCTGCAGGGCTTGTCGGGCGGCCCGCTGATGCCGCTGTCGCAATCGCTGCTGCTGCGCATCTTCCCCAAGAAGAGCGCCGGCGCGGCAATGGGCTTATGGGCGATGACCACGGTCTGCGCGCCGGTCGCCGGGCCGATCCTGGGCGGGCTGATCAGCGACAATTGGACCTGGCCGTGGATCTTCTTCATCAACATTCCGGTCGTCGCTTTGTGCATCTTCGCGGTATCGCGGCTGGTCACGCCGTTCGAGACCAAGAAAGCCAAGGTCGGCATGGACGTAGTCGGACTTGTCCTGCTGGTGGTGTGGGTCGGCGCATTCCAGCTGATGCTCGACACAGGGCGCGAGCATGACTGGTTCTCCTCCCCCTTCGTTGTCGCGATGGCGATCGTCGCGGCGATCGGCTTTCCTGCGTTCGTGATCTGGGAGCTGGGCGAGAAAAATCCGATCGTCGATATCAAGGTGTTCCGCCACCGTGGCTTCGCGGTCGGCACGATCGCGGTTGCATTGGGCTTCGGCGCGTTCTTCGCATCGGTCGTGCTGACGCCGCTATGGTTGCAGTCGGTGGTCGGTTACACCGCGACCGAGGCGGGTTATGCCACCGCGTTCGTCGGCGTGTTCGCGATCGTGATGTCGCCGATCGCGGCGCGGCTCATCGGCAAAGTCGATCTGCGCATCTCGGTCTGTGCTGGGATCACCTGGCTGGCGGTAATGTCGCTGTTGCGCACAGGCTGGAGTACCGATTCCACCTTCTGGGCGCTGTCGATGCCGCAACTATTGCAAGGTTTCGGCATGCCGTTCTTCTTCATCGGCCTGACCGCGCTGGCGCTGTCGGCGGTCAAGCCGAGCGAGACGACGTCGGCGGCGGGCATCATGAGTTTCGTACGGACCTTGTGCGGCGCGATTGGCACGGCGATGGCGACGACCGCCTGGGACAATGCCAGCCGGGTCAGCCGGTCGGAGATGGTCCCGGCGCTTAACGGGGTGGCCGACCGGATGAGTCAGCTCGAGGCGCGCGGGCTGTCGACCGAACAGGCACGCGGCGCGATCGACCGACTGGTCGATGCGCAGGCATCGACGGTCGGCGCGACGCATGTCTTCGCACTGGCGTTCACCGTGTTCCTGATGGCGGCGGCGATCGTGTGGGTGGCGCCCAAACCGAAGCGCGGGGTTCAAATGGGCGCTGCGCACTGAGGCGCTGTATAGCCTGCATTGGCACGACCGCCATGCGGGTCGGCAAGCACGCAGCTTGACCCTTGGCTGGGCCGGCGCATTGTCGCACTCGTTTAGGCCGCCTTTCCCGGCCAGCAAGCAAGGGAGCATTCGTGCGCTACGACGTGACCATCCGCACCGCGACAGGCGACGATTGGCCTGCGCTCTGGCCGATCCTGCGCGCCGTCGCTGCGGCTGGCGACACTTTCACCTATCCGCGCGATCTGGACGAGCACACCGCCAAGGCGTTGTGGATGGAAGCGCCGCCGGGCCGGACGATCGTCGCGACGGATGCGAACGGCACGATCCTCGGTACCGCCAAGATCAATCGCAACCAGGCCGGCGCCGGCAGCCATGTCGCGACAGCGAGCTTCATGGTGTCGCCAGCGGGGCGCGGAGGCGGCGTCGGCCGCACACTGGGCGAGGCGGCGATCGACTGGGCGCGAACGGCGGGATTCCGCGCGATGCAGTTTAACGCGGTGGTCTCGACCAATGCGGCGGCAGTGCATCTCTGGCGCTCGCTAGGCTTTGAGGTGGTCGGCGTGGTGCCGGGGGCGTTCGCTCATCCAGTGCACGGCGATGTGGCGCTGAACGTGATGCATCGATGGCTTTGAAGGAGGGTCATCGACCGGCGCTTCCTGCGGCCATTTGCCGTGGCGCGACACGAACCCGCAATAGGCATTGCAAATAAATTTGAACCCCGTGTCCTAATCGACGGGGATTTGCCGTTTTACGGGCTGTCTTGGATACGGCAGCGGAATTGATTGGGTACGGCCGGGCGAGGCAGGCGACGGGCTCAACGTCCGGCGTCCCGTATCAACGCGGCGCCGCCGCCATGCCGAAGGATCATGCCATGCCCGCAGCCCCCGTTACTTGGCGCGACCAGTTCACCGTCAGCACCGCAAATGTCAGCACCCAGGACCAGCCGGTCGTGACTCAGCTCGCCAATGGCAACATTCTGGTCGCATGGCGCAGCGCGGACAGCAGTGGCGTGGGCAGCCCTGCGGGCACCGATATCATCGGCCGCATCTTTGATGCCGTCGGCAATCCGGTCACCGGGGAGATTCTCCTCAACGACGGCGCGTTTGCGTTTAACGAGGAATTCCCCGATGTGGCCGCATTGCCGAACGGTGGATTTGTCGTGGTGTATAGCCGCGCCGAAGATGCCGGCACCCGGCTCTGCATCGATCAGTTCGACGGCGCCGGCGTTGCCGGCGCATTCACCCCGTCGATCGCGCTGGGATCCCTTTCCTATCCCAATTTCGCGGATCCACAGGTGACGGTCTCGTCGACCGGCACGGTACTCATCGCCTATACCCAGTATAACAGCGCGACCGACGCCTTTATCGAAGGGGTCATTTACAATCCAGCGACAGCCACCTTCGGAATACCATTCACCTCCATCACTGGCGGCATCAACGTCGATGTCGACGTGGCGGCCTTGACCAATGGTTATTTCGTCATCGTCGGACGGGAAGCGCCGACGTCGGGCACAGATAACGGTCTTTACGTCAACGTCCGATCAGATACCGGTGCCAGCCTGACGATGAGCCCGATCAGTGGGACACAGGGCGGCGGCTTCGATCGCGAGCCCGTTGTCGCCGGCCTGGCCGGCGGTGGGTTTGCGATCGCCTACACCAGCACAACGCCGGGCGGCGAAACCAATGTATTGGTTCGAACCTATAATTCCGGCGGCATACCGATCGTCACCGCCACGGCCGGAACCGATGTCGCGAACAACAATAATAGCCATCCAACCATCACCGGCCTGCCCGACGGCTCTTTCATCGTTGCGTTCGAAAGCAATGAAAGCGGCGTGAATGGACTGGAAGCCACGCATTTCAGCGCGACCGGCGTCGCTCTCGGCTCCTTCATCTATGCCGCCATCGGAAACGATCAGCCAAACATCATCGCATTGAATGACGGACGGTTCGCCAGCGTGACTTGGGACGCAAGTTCCAACATCTCGCTCGAATTCCTCGACACGCGCGATGCGGTCAACGCGACGCCGGCACCCAGCCTGGGCAATACCGAAACACAGGTTGGTACGGTCGGCAATGACGTTTTCACCGTCCATGCCTCGTCATTCTTCGTCTATGGCGGAGCCGGCAACGACGTGATCACCAGCGTCAACGGCGCCGCGATCTTCGGCGGCGAGGGCAACGATACTATCATCGCCGATGACAGCTCGATTCAGCATTTCGACGGTGGAAATGGCACCGACACGATAGATTTCTCGTTCGTTCTGGAAGGTGCGATCCAGAATGTGAACCTGACCACCGGGCAAAGCAATTTCATCAACGAATATTATAACGGCTTCGAAAATGTGATCGGAAGCGCCGGCACGAATAATTTCGTCGGCACCAGCGGCGTGAACATATTGAACGGCGCGGGCGGCAATGACGTGCTGACCGGCGGGCTTGGTGCCGACCAATTAATCGGCGGCGCGGGCGTCGACACGGCAGCATATGACGACAATTTCGGCGCGATCTTCGTCAACCTGACCACCGGGCTCGGCTTTGGCGGCGCTGCACAGGGCGATACGTATAGCGGCATCGAGAATGTCCGCGGCACCAACCTCGACGACTTCGTCATCGGCGACAATGCCGCTAACCGGCTTGAGGGGTTGGGTGGCAACGACACCCTAATCGGATCGCTTGGCGCGGATGTGTTCGACGGCGGTGCGGGGATCGATACGGTCAGCTATATCGACAATCAGGGGCCGATCTTCATCAACCTGACCTCGGGGCCCGGGTATAACAATGCCGCGCAGGGTGACAGCTTCATCGGCATCGAGAACATCACCGGCGGAATCTATGCCGACTTCATCATCGGCAGCGCGGTCGGCAACCGCATCGATGGCGGCGCGGGCGACGATTACATCATCGGCGCGCTCGGGGCCGATGCGATCATCGGCGGTGACGGCAATGATACGGCCTCATATGAGGATAATCAGGGCCCGATCTTCATCAACCTCTCGACCGGCCTCGGTTATGGCAACGCCGCCGAGGGTGATACCTTCTCGGGAATCGAGAATATCATCGGCAATCTCTACAATGATTTCATCATCGGCGATGCACAGGCCAATCGCCTGGAAGGGCGCCAGGGCAACGATACGCTGGTCGGCGCGGGCGGTGCCGACACTTTCGTGTTCAACACAGCACTCGGAGCGGGCAATGTCGATACGATCAACGACTTCGTTCATGGCGCCGACCGGATCGAACTGAGCCACTCGATCTTCGCCGCTATGGGTGTCGGCACGCTCGCGACCACCGGCTTCGCGATCGGCGCGGCGACAACGACCGCGCAGCATATCCTGTACGATGCCGCCACGGGCAATTTGTCCTACGATGCCGATGGGTCGGGCGCAGGTGCCGCAATCATTTTCGCCACGCTACAGGGTCACCCGACGATCTCGAGCGCGGATTTTGTCATCATCTGATCATTTGGGGCGGCGGTCGCTCGCCGCTCCAACGGGTTCCGCACAGACAATATCCCAGCCCATTGGCGCGGACCTTGATCGCTTCCGGCATCTAGTCGCGCACCCTGCGGAAGCGCATGTCGCCGCCTTCACGGTGGATCACCAGGCTGTCGCTGTCGACCTCGACCGGCACGCCGGTGAAATCGACCACGCCGAAATCATTCGGCGTCAGGATGAAGGTCAATGTGTTCGCGACGTTCCGATCGACCGGAAAGCGCGGCGACCTGAGACCATAGGATTCGAGCGAGAATTGCACCCAGCGGGGCGCGCGTTTCTCCTCATCCGGCACGGTCCAGCCATAGACCTGAGTATAATCCTGCACGGTGCCGCCGTCGTCGAAGCCGACCACCAGATCGACGCCGGCCACGCCGCGCCCTTTCGGCGCGATGACCTTGAGCGACAGGCCCACCTTTGGATCGCGCAGTGCCGGCCCCACGGTGATCGCCGGCGGCACCGGGCGAGGCTCGCTGACCAGCTGGATATGGTTGCCCGTCGCGCTCCAGCGGCCACTGGCGGTCTCGTCGAGGGAGCCCACCGTCAGGCCGTAACGGAAGGTGCCGTCGGTATTCAGCGCGATGCCCGCAACGAGTTCGTGTTGGGAAATACGGTATTCGCCCGCCCAGCTATTCGCGGGCGGTGTCGGTGGCGGGACATGCAGGTCCATGGTCGGCGTTTCCCCGGCAACAGCCTGCGCTGTCGCCGGGGTCATGTGGAACATGCAGGCCGCCGCGAGAACCGCCCGTCCGGCGCGGCGATATCCGGACCCAGATGCGATCGCCGCAGCGATCATTCCCGGATGTCGTTCGCGTCGCCGATCGCGTCGTTATAATTGTCGACCAGGCGATTATAATCCTCCGGCTTATGGCTTCCACGCAGCTCGCGGTAACCGCCGACGAAGGTGTTGAGCCGCCCATTGACCAGCTCGTAATTGACATCGACATGCTCGCCGGGTTTGATCGCCGCCTTGGCCTTGGCCAGTTCGTCGCGCTGCGCCGCCAGAGTCTTCTCCAGCGTCGCCAGCTGCTTGTCCGCCTCAACGAAAACTGCCGCATTGTTGATGTCGTCCGGACCCTTGAACAGGGCGACCAGCGACGCGGCCTCTTGCAGCGCGAGCTTGGTATTGTAACCGAGCATGTCGCCCTTGGCTTTTAGCGCGGCGAGTTCTGCGGTCGTCACGGACTTGCGTTCGCGGTCGATGATCGTCCCCAGTTGCTCCATCGCGGTGAACGCCGCCTGGAACTCGGCCTTCATCGCGGCATCTTCTTTCTTGCCGCGTGCCAAGCCGTCTTCGCGATAGGCCTTGCTCTCATAATAGACGTTGAGGCCGGTCAGCCGCTTGAGTGCGGTGTCGAGCGCGCCGATCAACGCATCCCCCGCTTTGTCCAGATCGGCCGGACCGCCGGACTTGGCGCGCGCCGCCTTGAGCAATGTAATGCCTTGTTCGAGCCAGCCTGTGGTCACCACAATAGTGTCGGAGGGCGACTGGTTGGGGATATCCTGCTTGGCATAGGCTTCGGCTGTTTCCTGCAGGCCAAATGTGTCGAGCAGCTTGTTATAACCCTCGGTATAGGCGCTGAGCTTGGCCTTGGCGGCTTCGTCGCCCTGTCCAAATATGCCGGACCCCGTGGCGGATGACTGTCCGGGCTTGTCGCAGGCCGACAGTGCGAGTGTCGCCGCCACGATGAGAATCATGTTGTTACGTTGCAATGTGTGTACCCCCGTTTGTACCTCTACCGAAACGATAGCGCGGGAAAGCGATTCCGGTTCCCGGAAAGACGATGGGTGCAGGGAATTAAACGGCTGACATGCGGTGGGCCGTTGTCACGCTGCGGCGATCGCCCGAAAATGGTTGAGCACAGCGGCGGGTGGAGCCGACGAGATATCGGATCAAGATAAGAGGGTGACGCGAGCGGCCTCCGCGTCACCCCAAGGGTCGGACTTGCGGCCCGCCCTATTCGTATCGCAGCGCCTTGATTGGGTTGGTTCGGGCAACGCGGTAAGCATGCGCACTGATCGTGCCGATCGCGATGATCAGTGCGAGAGTGCCGGCCATCACGAACGGCATCGGGGTCAGCGTCATGCGTGTATCGAAGCCATTGAGCCAGCCGCGCATCACCCACCAGGCGAGTGGCCAAGCAATCAGATTGGCGATCAGCACCGGGCGGCTGAACTGCCATACCAATAGCTGGACGATATCGCGGTTGCCGGCGCCCAATACCTTGCGGATGCCGATCTCCTTGGTGCGGCGTTCCGCGGTGAAAGCAGCAAGGCCGAACAAGCCGAGGCACCCGATCACCACCGCAAGGATCGCGAAGGCGCCGAACAGCGCCGCGCGCGCCGCATCCTGATTGTACAGCGTGGTGATGATGTCAGTCATGAAGCGGGCGCGGAACGGGATGTCGGGCGCCACTCGTTTCCAGCTCGTCTCGACCCGGCCGGACAGCGCCTTGGGCTCCACGCCCTGGAACCGCACCAGCAACTGCGAGAAATTGTGCGTTTTGTTGAAGTAGAAATTGGGCTGGATCGGTTCGCGCGCGGAGCGGAAGCGCACATCGTTGACTACGCCGATGATGGTCGAGGGCACCAGCCCCAAACTGTCATCGACCAGGCTGGTGCCGATCTGCTTGCCGATCGCGTCGGCCGGGTTGTTATAGCCGAGCCGTCGCGCCGCCTCCGCGCTGACCAGAATGTTGACGCCGCGCTGGACCAGAGCGCGTTCAGCCTCTGGCGTGACCGGCAAAGGCAGGCTGGCATCGTCCATCGGCTGGTTTTCGATAAAGTTGCGGCCCGCGAGCAGCTTCATGCCCATCGCGGGCACGAAACCCGGATCGACGCCATAGACGCCGAGCTGGATTTTTTCCGGACGGCCGGCAAGCTGCACGCCGGTTGCCGAATGGCGGCCATTATCGACCGCAATGGTGGTACGGCCGACGCTGGTCACGCCGGGGATGCGCTTGATCTCCTGCATCAGCGAGGTCGCGGCCTGATCGACCTGCGGTCGACCGAGGTTGTCGATCTGAAGCAATCCATCGCGGCGGAAACCGCCATCCGCATTACGTGCATATGCCGTCTGGCTATAGACGATCAAAGTACAGATGATCAGGCCGATCGACACCGCGAACTGACTGACGACGAGAATGTTGCGCAGGCGCCCCGAGCCTTCCGCGTCGGCCGCCGATTTGTTCGCCTTGAGCACCCGAGCGGGCTCGAAACGCGACAGGACAAGTGCGGGATAAATGCCGCCGGCGAGGCCGACAAGCAAGGTCAGCAGGATGATCGGGCCGACCAGCCCGTCGAGCGCGAAATAACGGATCGTGATCTGCGCATCGAGAAAGCCATTGAGCGCGGGCAGCGCCAGTTCGACGATCGCCAGCGCGACGACCATCGCGGCGGTGGCGAGCAGGATCGATTCACCGATGAACTGAGTGATCAATTGCCCGCGCGTCGCGCCGAGCACCTTGCGCAATGCGACTTCGCGGGCACGTTGGGTGGCGCGGGCAGTGGCAAGATTGGTGAAGTTGACGCACGCCATGCCGAGAATGAGCAGGGCAATCACCGCGAAGGTGACGATCGTGCCGCGATCATTGCCCGGCCGTTGCGCGCCATTCTGCGCCTCACCGAGATGGACGTCGCGGATGTTGACCAGTTTGAAGTCCTGGAACTTGCTTGGATCCTCGCCTTCGACGACGCTGTCCGAGGGCGGGATGTTGCGCTGTTCCCAAGCGTTCATCTGTCCGTTCATCTGGTTGACATCAGAGCCCGGTTTGAGCTTCACCCAATAACTGCCCTCCTGCCAGTTCCAGCTGGTCAGCATATCGGGCGTCGTCGCGTTATAGGTGGCGGGATCGTACCGCGCGACCATGCCAAAGGCGAGTGAGCTGTTCTTGGGCAAATCCTGGTGAACACCGGTGACGCGGTAATCGGCCTTCATGTCACCGCTGGTCAGGGTGACGGTCTTGCCCATCGGATCGGCGTTACCGAACAATTTGATCGCCGCCCTTTCGCCGAGCACCAGCGCATGGGGATCGTCGAGCGCGTGTTTCGGATCGCCTTTGAGGAACGGCACTTCGAGCACGTCGAACAGATTGGCGTCAGTAAACAGCGCGCCAGCCACGGTGGAAGGCTGCCCATCCTTGATGATTACGATCTGCTGGCTGCTGACAAAGGCGAGATGGTCGACCTGAGGGAAGTCCTTCTTCAGCGCCTGGCCGGAGATATAGCTGGTCTGTTGCAGCTTCATCTCCTCGCCGCCTTGCGGGGTGGCCTTGTAATAGGCCTGGAGCTGGAACGTGCGGTCGGAATTGGGCAGCCAGCTATCATAGCTGAATTCGTAGCGTACAAAGCCGAGGATCAGCAGGCATGCGGCGATGCCGAGCGCAAGGCCGGCAATGTTGATGGCGGCATAGACGCGATTCTTGGCGAGTGCGCGGATGCCGACGGTCAGATAATTGCGCCACATGGGCTTTCTCCGAGGATCAAAAGAAGTTGTCAGGCCGCGCGGCGCTGCTGCTGCAGGATGCGGCCATCGAGCATGTTGACCACGCGGCTGGCGTAATCGGCATGCGCCGGGCTGTGCGTCACCATCACGATGGTCGATCCTTCGGCATTCAATTGCTGGAGCATGCGCATCACTTCCTCGCCATGATTGGTATCGAGGTTGCCGGTCGGTTCGTCGGCAAGGATCAGCTTGGGTTCGGCGACCAATGCGCGCGCGACCGCAACGCGTTGCTGCTGGCCGCCCGACAATTGGCTAGGCCGATGGCGCGCGCGGTGGCCGACCCCGACCCGGTCCATCACCGCATCGGTGCGGGTGCGGCGATCGGCGGCAGAGACGTCGTGATAGAGCAGAGCGAGCTCGATATTCTCGCGCACCGACAATTCGTCGACCAGATTGAAGCTTTGGAAGATGAAGCCGATATTTTCCTTGCGGAACGCGGCAAGCTTGCCCTCGCCAAGCCCGGCGACCTCAGTGCCGTTGAACACATAAGAGCCGGACGAGGGCGCATCGAGCATCCCCATTAAGTTGAGCAGGGTCGATTTGCCGCAGCCCGATGGGCCCATGATCGCGACGAATTCGCCATCGGCAATGTCCAGGTCGATCGCATCGAGTGCGGTCGTTTCGATCGTGTCGGTGCGGTAGGTCCGCGAAAGTGAACGCATCTCAAGCATGTTTCAGTCCTTTGCCGTGAGGTCGATATCGAGCCGGTCCTTGTCGACGAAACCGGTATAGGGCGAGGTGATGACGCGCTCCCCGGCGTCGAGGCCTTCGAGCACCTCGATCGAGTCCGGATTGCGCCGGCCGAGGCGAACGGTGCGTTTCACCGCCGACTTGCCGTCGGGTGAGACGACAAACACCCAGTTGCCGCCGGTCTCGTTGTAAAAGGCGCCGGCCGGAATCAGCCGGGCGGGTTCCGGATCGCCAAGCGTCAGTTTGGCCTGCAATGTCTGGCCGCGCTGGATCGCGGCCGGTTCCGCGCCGTTGAATTGCAGATCGACCTGGAACTGACCGTTTTGCACCTGCGGATAGATTTTGGTGACGCGCGCCGGATAGGTTTTGCCGGCAAGCTCGACGCTCGCCTTCTGACCCAGCTGTACGCGGCCGAGATAGAATTCGTCGACACCGGCCATCAGCTTGTTGCGCCCCGGGCTGTCGACCTGGCCGATGCGTTCGCCGCGTTTGAGCGATTGACCGACCTGGATGTCGAAACCGGACAGCTTGCCGCCAACGGGCGCGCGCAGGTTAAGCGCCTCAAGGCTGGCGCGAGCGAGTTTCAAGCTTGACTGGAGCGAGGCGGACGAGGCGCGTTGCTGCGCGAGCTGGCTGCCCTGCAGGCGCTCGTCGATCCCCTGACCGCGGCGCACCACGGCGAGGCGTTGCCGTTCGTAACGATATTGGTCGCTGGTGTCGGCGAACTGCTTGCCCGCGACGAAACCCTTGGCGGCGAGTGGTGCCTCGCGCTCATATTGGCGACGCGCCTTTTCGGCAGACAGATCGGCTTCGAGCACCGAGCGCTGGTTGGCAATGCGGGTCTGCGACAGCGCCAGTTCCTGGCTGCGCATATTGTTGACTTGCTGCTCGACCTCGGTCTGGCGCGCGAGCACCGAGAGCTGCAGTTCGGCGTTGGACAACACGACGATGAGTTCGCCGGGGGCGAGGTCGGCGCCGTCCTCGGCAATGACCTTCTCGACCCGCCCGCCCTCGATCGCATCGAGGAAAACGGTGAACAATGGCGTGACGCGGGCGCGAAGCGGTACGAAATCCTCGAACTTGCCGGAACGCACGGGCGAGATGGTCAGCCGGTCGGCGGCGACGGTCTGCGAACCGGTGCGCGGGGCGTAAAGCCAGAAGGCGGCGAATGCGGCAATCAGGACGGCCGCGATGACGGCCCATTTGGTCCAGCCGGGCAGACGGCGCACTTCGACGGCGCGGTCCATGCCGGAGCCAGTGACGGCCTTTTTCGGGATGACCTGGTCCTGGGGCATTCGCACAACGCTCATACGGCTCTTCCTTTCCGCTTCGGAACTAGCAAGCGCCGTGCCAGCGGCTTGCCCAAGGCGGGCATGAGTATTTCAGATTCAGAAATCCGGACCGATTGTCCGTTTTCGAACACTTGTGTCCGAAAACGGACGCCGGGAACCGCATCCGGCCGCATTCATGCAAAGACCGGTGGTGCCGACGCGATGGTCAGGCACAACGTGGCAAAAACGGCGCCGGTGACGCTCAGCATGCGGAAGGCGAAGGGGCTTTTCACGATCATTCTCCAAGTCGGCATGAGTGCCGATGTGAACAGCATCGCATCGACCGTGCCAGTTTTCAGAAAATGGCTGATTTCTGCCATTTTAGGCAATTATCGCGGCCTATGGCACGGAAATTGATTGTCCGATTCCGCACACCGACTGTACGGGAGCGGTCACATGGCGAACGAAATGAACAAAGAATTCGATTGCTGCCTGGTCATCGACGATGACGAGGACATCCTGACCGCTGCGCGACTGTTGCTGCGTACCCTGTTCCGTGAGGTGATCACCGCGTCGAGCCCGGACGAAGCGATGACGGCGTTGGCGGCGCATTCGCCGGACGTCGCTCTGCTCGATGCCAATTTTGCGCGCGGCGCGACCAATGCGGCGGAGGGGTTGGCTCTGCTTGACCGGCTGCTCGCCGCCGATCCCGAATTGATTGTGGTGATGATCACCGCGCATGCGGGCGTAAATGTCGCGGTCGAGGCGATGAAGCGCGGCGCGACCGATTTCGTGTCCAAGCCATGGTCGAACGAACGGCTGATGACCACGGTACGCACCGCCGCCACGTTACGCCGATCGAAACGCACCGTCGCGACGGAACGCGCGCGGGTCGCCGCTGTCGCCGACCCGGTACCGGGCAGTACCCCGCCCCTGATCGGCACGGCGCCGGGCATGGCGCGGGTCAATTCGCTGATCGCGCGCGCCGCACCGACCGACGCCAATGTTCTGGTGCTGGGCGAGAACGGCACCGGCAAGGAACTGGTCGCGCGTGCGCTGCACCGTCAGTCGCTGCGCGCCGGGCAACCGATGTTGACCGTTGATCTTGGCGCGATCGCCACCGAGCTGATCGATTCCGAACTGTTCGGCCATGTGAAGGGCGCCTTTACCGATGCCAAGGGCGACCGGATCGGGCGCATCCAGGCGGCGAGCGGCGGTACCTTGTTCCTCGACGAAATCGGCAACCTGCCACTTCATCTGCAACCCAAATTGCTTACCGTGCTCGAACAGCGGCAAGTCACTCCGGTCGGCGCCAACCGCCCCGTGCCGGTCGATATCCGGGTGATCGCGGCGACCAACATGACCCCGGCGCAGTTGCGCGACGATCGCCTGTTTCGCCAGGATCTGCTGTTCCGGCTCAACACGGTCGAGATCGAGCTGCCCCCCTTGCGCGACCGACAGGAAGACGTGCCAGCCCTGGTCGATCATTTCCTCAGCCATTATGCGAAACGTTATAATCGCCCTGCCCCGACCCTGACATCGGCCGCGCGCGCTGCGCTCACCGCGCATGACTGGCCGGGCAATGTCCGCGCGCTGCGTCATGCGATCGAGCGCGCGGTGATCCTTGCCGGCGACGCACCGCTCGAGCCGGAGGATTTTCCGCTCGGCAGCCCCGTCACGCCAGCCGCGTCCCACATCGCACCACGCCTCGCGCCCGAGGCGGTGGTCGCTCCGGCCGCGACCGATCTCAACCTCGACCGGGTCGAACGGCAATTGGTCGAACAGGCGCTGAAGAAACACGCCTATAACATCTCGTCTGCTGCCTCCGAGCTGGGCCTGTCACGCGCCGCGCTGTATCGCCGGATGGAAAAGCATGGGCTTTGACCGCCGTTTTACCCTGGTGCTGGCGGGGTGGGTCGCCGGGCTGATCCTCGCGTTGGTGGTAGCGCAGCTCGCCTTTCAGACGCCCGGGCTGGCGGTCGCGCGAATCCTGGCGGTGGCGATCGTCGCGGCGGTCGTGTGGGGCCTGTGGCGCCATGTCGAGCGCACCAATTTGCTGATCGCGCGCTTTGTCGAGGCGCTGCGTTTCGGCGACGTCACGGCGCGTTTCGACGGGCGCGGCGGCGCGGGTTTCGCGACTCTGGGTAGCGCGCTCGACGATGCGATGCGCAAGCTGCACGTCCAGCGCGACGAGGGCCTGCGCGAACTCCGTTTCCTCGAGGCGTTGGTCGACGATGTGCCGGTCGCACTGCTGACGGTCGACGACGCCCATGGCGTTCGGCTGGTCAACAAGGCCGCGCGGCGGTTGTTCGACCATGATCAGGGCACCAGGCCGGAGGATTTCGCGCGTTACGGCGCGACCTTCGCCGCGCGCCTCGCGCGCGCCGGCAATGCGGGTCAGGAGGTGTTGATCCTGCGCCTGCCGGCCGGGCCACAACGCGCGATCGTGCGCACCGGGGCGCTCGACCGGCTCGGCCTGCAGGTCCGCGCGGTTACCGTCGAGCCAGTACAGGGCACGCTCGACGCGGTCGAAATGGCCGCGCAGACCGATCTGGTCCGCGTGCTGACGCATGAGATCCTCAATTCCTTGACTCCGGTGACGTCGCTTGCCGGGACCGCGGCCGCGGTCCTCGATACCGATCCGCCGGATATCGATTCGGCGCGTACCGCGATGAACACTTTGGTGCGACGCGCGGATGGATTGCGCCATTTCATCGACAGTTATCGCGCGGTGGCAAAGCCACCTGAAGTCAGGGCGCGGGCATTCGGCGCCGAACCCTTTGCGCAAGAACTCGACCGCCTGTTCGCAGCAGATTGGCCAAATGTCGCACTGACCATCGAAGTGGCGCCGAACCTTATTCTGGAGGCCGATCCCGACCTGCTTGCCCAGGCGCTGATCAACTTGCTGCGCAATGCCGCGCAGGCGACCAGTGAGGCCGGCCGCGACGGCGAAGTGCGTATGACGATCACGAAGCGCGCCGATGGCGCCACGCTGATCGAGGTGGCGGACAATGGCCCCGGCGTGCCCGAAGCGGTGCGGAAAGACGTGTTCCTGCCCTTCTTCACGACGCGCGCGGCGGGCACCGGGGTTGGGCTGAATCTCGTACGGCAGATCGTGATCGCTCATGGTGGCTCAATCGATCTGGTCGATACACAGGAAGGCGCGGTGTTCCGGATCCTGTTGTAAATTCCAGCGCTCCGGATCCCGGGGAGCGTCACTCCGCCGCTGTCGGCGCCTCCTCGAACAGCCAGGCAAGCCCTTCCGCTTCCGACGTCACGAAGCAGAGTTTGGTGGACGACAAAAGTCGCCGCATCTGCATTTTCTGCAGCGCGGATTGGGACCGGATCACCGCGATGCGCCCTGCCCTGATCGCATAAGTCGGGATGAGCGTGCTGACATCATCGGCGATATCCTGCGACTGTACGGCAAAGTCGGTCAGGTCGATCAGGATTCTGCCGCCGAGATCGGTATGCCCGGCGTTCTCGACTCTGTTCAACAGGGCCGCCGCCTCGCGCTGGAAAGCGGAGAGAGTCGCACGGTCCCACATTCCGGAAAGGGTCAATTTGAGCAACCGTCGCCGAGCATCATAATCGAAATTATAGCTCGGCGTCATCATTCGTCCTGATCCGCAAAAACCATCGATACAGCCAGATGATTAACGGGCCGGTTTTGACGGATTGTAACCCGATCGAATTTGCGGAGGCCCATGCTATACTGATCCGCCATCGTCTTCATTCAACGACAATGCGCGAATGCCATTAATCAATGGTCACGCGCTCCTTACGTAATTGCCGCACATCAAAGATCGTTCCCGGCGGTCAAGCTTGTCGGGGCGGACCCGCGCGGGATTTGCGCGCACGCCGGCCCATGGTAACGCCGCGCCCGACCAAAGCGGATTTGCGGAGCGCGGCTTATGATATTTCGAGTGGCATTGTCGGCGCTGATCCTGTTCGCCTCGCCGGCGACAGCGCAATCGGACGAAGAGTTCGATCCGGCCAAGGTCGATGTCGTCGATGCGATCAACTGCGCGATCGATGCGCGCGACTATATGGGCTTCTCCATCACGCTGGGCGACGAGGATAGCGGCTACCGCAAGCGCGGCTGGATCAAGCAGGAGTCGGGCAATCCGTTCCTGTCGCAATATCGCTTGCCGGCACCGATCGAGATTGGCGGTCACCAGACGCGCACCATCGTGTTCAGCAGCAATGCAGTGCTCGCGGTGCTCGATATCCCCGACCCAAACGACCTGGCGGAGCAGGAAGGGATCGAGAATGTCGCGCCGGGCTCGGGCAAATTTCTCGGCGAGCGCGAAATGCTCAACAAGGTCGAAAAAGATCCGGAAAATGGTTGGACCATCACGACGCGGATCACGCGCAACCTGTCCAACGTATCCAGCCATCCCGGCAAGACGCTGCTCGGATGCTCCTATGTCACCGATGTGAAACTGCCCGGCGAAAAATGACCATGCCGCCGCCCGCGCAATAGTCGATCGAGACGTCGAAATTATGCAACGGGGGAGCGAAGCGAGCGGCCCGCAGCCGGCCAAGCCCCCTCCACCATTTGCAAAGGAGCAAATGGTCCCCCTCCCCCGCTAAAGCGAGGGAGGATTAAGGTACCTTCCCCTTCCTCCAATCCCCTGCTCTACTCCGGCCATGTCGATCCCCCGTCGCACCATCGCCGCCCTGCTCGCGCTGAGCCTGGCCACTCCTTCGCTCGGCCAGTCCGCATCCGACGCGGTCGATCCGTTCATCGGCACCGGCGGCGAGGGGCACACTTTCCCAGGCGCGGTCGCGCCGTTCGGGATGGTGCAGCTGAGCCCCGACACCGACACCAGCCATGTCATCCGCGACAGCTACAAATGGGCGGCGGGCTATCGCTACACCGACCCGACGATCCAGGGCTTTTCGCACACGCATTTCTCCGGTGCGGGACATTCCGACCTGGGCGATTTCCTGGTCATGCCGGTCGCCGGCGACAAGGTGGTGCTCGAGCCCGGCGATCCCGCAAAGCCGGGATCGGGCTATCGCTCGCGCTTCGATCACAAGGACGAAGTGTCCAAGCCGGGCTATTATGCGGTGACGCTCAGCGATCCCGGCATTCGCGCGGAGATGACCGCAGGCACGCGGATCGGGGTGCATCGCTACGCCTTTCCAGTCGGCAAAGCGGCGCATCTGCTGATCGATCTGCGCAGTTCGCTGTATAATTATCCCGGTAAGATCCTGTGGTCGTCACTTCGCCTGAATTCGGACGGCACGATCACCGGCGCGCGCGAAACGCGCGGCTGGGCACCGGGGCGCAAGCTGTATTTCGCGATGCGCTTCTCCGCGTCACTGACCGACCATGCATTCGTCAGCACCGAAAAAGACGTGCCCTATAAGGGGTTCCAGGGGCCGGGGCGTGGCAGCGATGCGCTGGCCGAAAAGAGCGGCAGGGCCTTGGTCGCACGGCTCGATTTCGGTGCGCTCGACAAGCCGCTCGAGGTCAAGGTCGCGATCTCCTCGGTCGATGAAGCCGGCGCGACCGCCAATCTCGACAGCGAGCCGGGCGATTTCGACACGGTGCGGGCAAAGACCAAAGCCGCATGGGACAAGGCGCTTGGCGTGCTCGACATCGACGCGCCCACGCCGATGAAGACTAATGTCGCCACCGCGCTCTATCATGCGCTGCTGGCCCCCTCGGTCGCGGGCGATGCCGATGGGCGCTATCGCGGCCCCGACGACCAGGTGCATCAGGCGAAGGACTTCACCTTCCGCTCGACCTTTTCGCTCTGGGACACGTTTCGCGCCGAACATCCGCTGCTGACCCTGGTGCAGCCGGAAAAGACCAATAGCGATATCGTCCGCTCGCTGCTTGCCAGCCGCAGATACAGCCCCGACGGCATCCTGCCGGTGTGGCAGTTCCAGGGGCGCGAGACCTGGACGATGATCGGCTATCACGCCGTGCCGGTAATCGCCGACGCGTATCTGAAAGGCGTGGGCGGGTTCGATGCGAAAGAGGCGCTCGACGCAATGGTCGCGAGCGCGAGCTATGCGCCCTATGGCGGGCTCGGCGACTATATGAAGCTCGGTTACGTCGCGATCGACCGCGAGCCTGAGGCTGCATCGAAGACGGTCGAATATGCCTATGACGACTGGACCATTGCACGGATGGCGCGGGCGATGGGGCGCAAGGATATCGCCGACGCGTTCGACAAGCGCGGGGCCAACTGGCGCAACAGTTTCGATGCGAAGACCGGCTTTGTCCGCGCACGCAAGAGCGACGGCGCTTTCCGTGTCCCGTTCGACCCGACCGCAATCAATTACGGGTCGGATTATACCGAGGGCAATGCGTGGCAATATAGCTGGTTCGTGCCGCAGGATCAGGCCGGGCTGGTGCGTGCAATGGGCGGCGACAAGGCAAGCGTCACCAAGCTTGATGCGATGTTCGATTACGACAATTCGAAGCTCGACTATAGCCATGCCGAGGATATCGCCGGGCTGATCGGCCAGTATATCCATGGCAACGAACCGAGCCATCATGTCGCCTATCTCTACAATTATGCCGGCGCGCCGTGGCGCACACAGGCGCGGCTGACTCAGATCGTCGCGAGCCAGTACAAACCGACCCCGGACGGCCTGTCGGGCAATGACGATCTGGGGCAGATGTCGGCTTGGCTGGTGTTCACCGCGCTCGGTTTCTATCCGGTCACGCCGGGCAGCCTGGAATATGTCATCGGCCGCCCGTTCGTGAAGCGTGCGGCGCTGGCCCTGCCGGGGGGCAAGAAATTCATCGTGGTCGCCAACGGGCTTGACGACGCGCATCCCTATGTCGGGAGCGTGTCGCTCAATGGGCGTCCCCTTGCGCGCGGGTATATCCGGCACGCCGAGATCATGGCCGGCGGCGAATTGCGCTTCACGATGCAAGCCCAGCCGAACAAGGCGTGGGCGACGGCAGCGGGCGACCGACCCTTTTCGTCGAGCACGGCGCGGTAATGAGCGCCAGCCTCACGCTCCAATATGAGTTCGGCCGGGATGATGACTTTGGCTGGCTGGAGACCAGGGTCCACACTCCGCGGTTTAGCGGGTCCGGCGGATTTTGGGTGCAATGGCAAGATGTTGCGGAATGGAGCGCCCTGCTACTCGCCTATCCGATTCCGGACGACGATCCGCCGGAAGCCGATTGGGGTCAGTGGGATAACGACGGCAATTACCGCTCGATCGTCAAGATCAGGATCGCTCCCGCGAACAAGACAGGTGATCTCGACGTGATCGTCACGATCGCCGATATGAATGACGAGCAACATCTTTGTCGAACCGCGTTTCGCGCCAACTATCCAGATCTCGAGCGCTTCCGCGACCAGATACAGGCGATGATGCGACGCGAAAGACCTCTGGCAACACTCACGGGACAATGCGGTAGCTAAGGTCCAAATCGTTGCACGGCGCGGATTCGCCTACTTTGAGCATCAGCGATGCGACGCGCCACCTGCACAAACCGATCGAGCGCCATTGCCCCATTTTCCTACACCGACCTTGATCCATGTCGCTTGCCGAATGGCGGCCGGGAAGGATAAGGTCGGTGTTCGGCTTCGGCCGATTTCCCTTTCGGAACATGGCCTTCACACGACTGATGACAGATAAACCCGGTTTCGATCTGCACCTGTCCGACCAGCGATTCCAACTGCTGGTCAATGCCGTCACAGACTATGCGATCTACATGCTTGACCCCGCGGGCCATGTCGTCAGCTGGAACCCCGGCGCGCGGCGTTTCAAGGGTTATGAGGCCGACGAGATCATCGGCCAGCATTTCTCCCGCTTCTTCGAAGAGAAAGATCGCGCGGCGGGCTTGCCCGGACATGCGTTGCGCACCGCGGCGGCGGAAGGACGGTTCGAGGCGGAAGGCTGGCGGGTCAGGAAAGACGGGTCGCGCTTCTGGGTGAGCGCGGTGATTGATCCGATTCGCGACGATGCCGGGGTGCTGATCGGTTTCGAAGATCACGCGCGACATTACCGCAAAGCGCGAAGCCGAGCAGAAGCTGTTTTCCAGCGAACAACATTTCCGCATGCTCGTGCAAGGTGTGACCGATTACGCCATCTACATGCTCGACCCGCAGGGCCGCGTGACCAGCTGGAACAGCGGCGCGGCAACGATCAAGGGCTATGACGCAGCCGAGATCATCGGCGAGCATTTCTCGCGCTTCTACACCGAACAGGACCGCGCGACGGGCGAACCCGCGCGGGCGCTCGACACGGCGCTGCGCGAAGGCAAATATGAGGCCGAAGCGCAACGTGTGCGCAAGGGCGGCGCGATCTTCTGGGCACATGTCGTAATTGACCCGATCCGCAACGATGACGGCCGGCATATCGGCTTCGCCAAGATCACCCGCGACGTGACGGAGAAGCGCGAAACCCAGAAGCAGCTGGAGGAAACGCGCGACGCGCTGTTCCAATCGCAAAAGCTTCAAGCGCTGGGTGAGCTGACCGGCGGTATCGCGCATGACTTCAACAATCTGCTCACCGTCATCCGCGGTTCGGCCGACCTGCTGCGCCGCGAAGGCTTGAGCACGCAAAAACGCGACCAGTATCTGGCCGCGATCGTCGAAACGGCGGATCATGCCGCGACTCTGACCAGCCATTTGCTCGCCTTTGGCCGTCGCCAGGCGCTCAAGCCTGAGGTCATCGACCTCAATGTCCGGCTCGATGCCTTTGCCGAAATGCTATCGCGCACGCTGGGTGGCAAGATCGAAGTGAGTTTGGACCTGTCACCCGCGCTCGGCCTGGTCGAAGTCGATTCCACGCAACTCGAAACCGCGTTGCTCAATGCCGCGATCAACGCCCGCGACGCGATGCCGGGCGGTGGTACGCTGACACTCTCGACGCGCAATATCGATGATGCGGCGGGAAAAATGGTCTGCGTCGCGCTGAGTGATACCGGTGAGGGCATGACGCCTGAAGTGCTGGATCGGGTGTTCGAGCCGTTTTTCACCACCAAGGTGATCGGCAAGGGCACCGGACTCGGCTTATCGCAGATCCACGGCTTTGCCGCCCAGGCCGGCGGCCGAGTGGAGCTGACGTCGGTCCCCGAAAAAGGCACGACGGTCCACATCCTGCTGCCCCGCACGGACAAGCCGGCCACTACCGCCGTGACGCTCAGGTCGGGCAGCGCGAATGGCGATGGCCGGACATTGTTATTGGTCGAGGACAATGCCGCGGTACGCGACTTCGCCCATGGCCTGCTGACTGAGCTTGGTTATCGCGTGATCAGCGTGGATTGCGCGGAAACGGCGGTCGAACGGCTTGAGGCCGAGCGGATCGACCTGGTCTTTTCCGACGTCGTCATGCCGGGACTGAGCGGCGTCGAGCTGGAGCGCATCGTACGCGCACGATTCCCCGACATCCCGGTGCTGCTCGCCAGCGGCTATAGCGAAGAGGTCGCCCTGGGTACGGCCGGCGACCTCACCGTCTTGCCCAAACCCTATGGCGCGGAGAGCCTCGCTGCAGCCTTGGCAGAAGTAGTCGGAGCGAAGAATCGCCCGCTGGCATAGCGGTGGCGCGGCGCTCACGTCGCGAGAGTCGGCTCCTCCAGCAAGGGGATTGCGCGGCGCAGATTATCGCGAGCCGGCTGCTCCCATTGCGCGAAACCCCAATCGGTCAGGAACAGGCGGTCGCGAGCCAGGAAATTGCGCAGGATGCTCGCGCGTGCCGTGCCGTGCCGTAAAGCGAGGGCTCGACATGAGCATATTCCGCGCGGATCTGCCGGTCATACACGTCGAACATCGTCGGCGACTGGCCCAGGATCGA
This sequence comes from Sphingomonas sp. So64.6b, assembly GCF_014171475.1. NCBI lineage: Bacteria > Pseudomonadati > Pseudomonadota > Alphaproteobacteria > Sphingomonadales > Sphingomonadaceae > Sphingomonas > Sphingomonas sp. So64.6b. Next base: position 192,855 of record NZ_CP048817.1, on the reverse strand, counting down.
CAGATCGATATCCAGTAGCAGCGCACCATCTGGGCAGTCGTTTGGGGCTGGCGGCAGGTGGCGGATCGTAGCCAGGATCGCCGCACCGGCGCGAGCGGTAACGAGAGCATTCGCGATGAGGCTCATTTCCGCCACACAGAGCGCCGCACTCAGTTCTTCGTTGCGCCCGTGCGGCGCCTGTGGATCATAGATCGAGTCATGCCACAGGACGAAACCGGCACAGGCGGCCGGATCGACCACCGGTACCGCATCGCCAATCGCCCGGTCGAGATGCGCCAGCATCGCCTTCGGGTGATCCCAAGCATGGTAATGCCGCCATGGCTCGCGATAGCGGCGCTCCAACGCCCCGAGCGGGGCGGCCGCCAGGAGCGAGGCGATTGCGGATCGGGGATTTGTATCGCTCGCCATCATTTACTCCGACGTTTCGATCAAATACCCGTCCCGTCCATTCCGAACGTCGCCGTAACCGGGATGCGCAAATAATTGACGCCATTCGCCTCCGCCGCCGGAAAGCGCCCGGCGCGGATGTTCACCTGGATCGCGGGCAGGAGCAGCTTCGGCACCGACAGCGTCGCATCGCGCGCCTCACGCATCGCAACGAAAGCGTCCTCGCCGATCTCGTCACGAACATGGACGCTGGTGCACCGCACTTCGCCCACCGTCGTTTCCCAGCGATACTCCTCACGTCCCGGTGCCTTATAGTCATGGCACAGGAACAGCCGCGTTTCGTCGGGCAGGCTCAACACACGCCGGATCGACCGATAGAGCTGGCGCGCGTCGCCGCCGGGGAAGTCCGCACGCGCGGTGCCGTAATCGGGCATGAACAGGGTATCGCCGACAAAGGCCGCGTCGCCGATACGATAAGCAATATCGGCCGGGGTATGGCCGGGGACATACATCACCGTCACATCGAGCTGGCCGATCGCAAACCGGTCACCGTCGCTGAACAGGCGGTCGAAATCCGATCCGTCGGTCGCGAGATCGTCGAACGCGAACATGGGCCGGAAAATCTTCTGCACGTCGCGGATATGATCGCCGATACCGATCGCCGCGCCGGTCTTCGCCTTGATATACGGCGCGGCCGATAAATGATCGGCATGCGCATGCGTCTCCAGCACCATGACGATGGTCCAGCCGCGTGCGGCGGCGCACGCCAGAATGCGTTCGGCCGAGCGGATATCGGCCTCGCCGCTCGCCAGATCGAAATCCAGCACCGGATCGATCACCGCCGCATCGCCCGTGACGGGGTCGGCCACCAGATAACTGATCGTATTGGTCGGCTCGTCGAAGAACGCCTCGATAATCGGGTTCGCGGGCATCACCGGCTCCATGAACTAGACCCACGCGCCCAGGGGGACGGAGGGCCTCCCATGATGCCCGCCGCGACCTTCCCATTCAACCGCGGAGAATCTTGATCAGCGAGGCCAGTTCCTCATTCGCAAGACCAGCCCGGTCGGCCCGGCCAAGCCATTCGTGCACCAGCGCCGGCAGCTCGGTATTGATACCAAGTGCTTCGGAGGTGCGCAGGATGCGCTCGACCGCCGGGATCGAAATGCGCAACGGGCTTTCGGTGATGGCGAAATCGCCGGACTCGATCACCGCTGCCTCATGCTTGAAGAAAGCGCCGAAGGTCGGCGATATCTGCTCGACGATCCTGCCGAAGGTCGCGACGCTGATATCGACCGATTCTGCAATCCGTGCGCCGTGCAGGAAGCCGCCGAACGCGCCATAGACATAGGACAAAGTGGCGAGGTCCATGAACGCCGCCGCGTCGATACGCTCGCCGAGATGCATCGGACTGCCCGCCAGCACCCTCAGCAGCGGCAGCGCCTCGGCGAACACCGTTGCTGCGCCGGAAACGAGGATCGGCGTGTCGTCCTGCCCCATCTGGCTCGGTGCCGCCTGGATCGCACCGTCGAGGTAACGCCCGCCATGACCGGCAACGAATATCTCGGCATCGCGCGCATCTTCCGGGCTGCCTGTGCCGAGATTGACCAGCAGCCGACCGTCGAGCGCGGCCGCCGCGCCGTCCGCATCGAGAATGGCTTGTGCCGCCGTATAGTCGAACACACAGATCAATATGACCGGGCTGGCCGCGATTGCCGCCGCCGGGCTCGGCGCAAAATGCGCGCCCCGCGCGACCAGATCGGTGGCTTTGTCCGCGCTGCGATTCCACAACGTAACCGACCTGCCCGCGCCAAGCATCAGCTCCGCCATTGTCAGGCCCATCGAACCCAGCCCGATTATCGTAACGTCGGTCATTTTCATCTCCTCTTTCAACGCGGCAGGAGATAGGAAGACCACGATCCACCAAGCAAGTACCGACTATTTTGTCAGGTACTTACCTTTTTGGGAGTAATACTGATATCATGGCGGAAAAACCTTATGCCTGCGGCGTCGGTCCGGCGTTCGACGTCGTCGGCGGCAAGTGGAAAGCGGTGATATTGTGGGAACTCAACGCCGGCCCGGTGCGCTTCGGCGAGCTCAAGCGTCGCGTGGTCGGCGTGACCGAGAAGATGCTGATCCAGCAATTGCGCGAGCTTGAACGCGATTCGTTGATCACGCGCGAAGTATTCAGCCAAGTACCGCCGCGCGTCGATTACGCGCTCACGAGCTGGGGCGCGACGCTCAATGCGGCACTGGCCCCGGTGGCCGATTGGGGCGAAGCCTATGCCAGGACGATGGGTCGGTATCCGGGAGCCGCTTCATGAAGCAGAACCGCCACCCGCCGCCTTGCGGAAAAGCCCGGCCGAGATCCGCCACAACGCGGCGAAGAGGCTCGTGCCGATCACGACTTCGTAGAGCCCCTCATACCCCGGGGAGCCCAGTCCGACGGCCAGCGCGACCACGCCGACCAGAATCTGCGCGGCAGCGGTCAAGAACATTGCCCGGGCCATTCCGCCAGGTCGAAAACGCGCAAGGACCGAGCCGAGAACCGCGATGGCGAGCACGCCGGCAAACATCAGATTGGCCGGGTTGCTCTCGTCGCCGAGGAAACCGACCGCTCCGTTCACCCAGATGAGGAGGAAAGCGGCAGCAACCGCAACGCCGGCGCCGGCCCGATAGTAGATGCTGCCGGACGCCCTCACCGCGAGTTCCAACGCCAGTCCCGCGCTCCCTATCAGGATGCCCATGACGACGAAGTCGGACAGGGTCCAGGGCGCTCTCGCGATCAGGGGCAACAGAAGGACGAACGCGGCCGCACCCCAGCCGGCAATCCTCCACGGAATTCCACGCCGCTTATTATCGCCTTGCGCTACCCCTGCCATTGCGTTGCTCCCACATTATGAGGCCTTGTTCTAACGCGGTGACATGTGATCCGGATGAGCGACGTGTGAGATTTTGGTGCAGACAGCGACGGCCATGGTCGAATGTCGCCCTCTTCAATCAGGATGGCATGTCCTGATCCGCGGCCGGAACGGCGCGCCGGATCAACGCCGCCGCCGCCGCGCATTCGCGCAGCGCTTCATCGCAGACCCATTCACGGAAGCGCGCAATCTTCCGGCTGCGCTGGCGCGTCACCGGGAAAGTCAGCCAGAACGACCGGCCGGTGTCGATCACCAGATCATGCGCAAGGACCAGGCGGCCGGCCCTGATTTCATCGGCGAACAGCAAAGGCGACCCCATTGCGATACCGTGACCGGCGATCGCCGCCGCCATGTCGAGATACTCTGCCGACAGGGTCGTGCCGAAACGCTCGGGCGGTACCGCATCGGCCACCCCGAGCGCTCCATACCATAAGGCCCACCAGTCGGGGCGGCCGAGCAGCGGTATCGTCGAAGGCCGGCGCGGATCGGCGAAACCGGCCGCCGTCTCCGCCAATGCCGGCGCGCAGAGCGGCGCGAAGATGCTCGGCATAAGCTTCACGGCGCGCAACCCGGGCCAGCGCCCATAGCCGTTGCGGATCGCCGCATCGAATCCTCCGGCGCCCAGGTCATGCGCCTCGACCGACAAATCCAGATCGAGCAATATCTCCGGCTGCTGCGCACGGAAGCGGCCGAGCCGCGGCGTCAGCCAGCTCGTGCCGAAGGTCGGAAGCGCGGTGATCGACAGCTTCTTTTCGTCCGCTTCGCCCGCGCGCACAAAGGTCGCGCGCAGCGCCGCGAAAGCGGCGATCGTCTCCTTCGCGACGATCGCGCCGGGTCCGGTCAGTTCGACGCGCTGGGCATGGCGGCGAAACAGCACAACGCCGATCTGCGCTTCGAGCTGGCGGACATGATAGCTGACCGAGGCCGAGGAGGTGCCCAACTCCGCCGCCGCCCGGGTGAAGCTGCCGAGCCGAGCCGCGCATTCGAATGCGCGGATCGAGGCGAGTGAGGGGAATCGGTGTAGATCGACCATAAGCCTGACTTAGCCTCACTCCGCTATCTTCGCATAGCCAATGATCGCCCTGCCCTGCCATTCCGATGACATCACGACCAGGTTTCGAGAGGACGCGACTTTGACCGAGCCATTTCTCTGTTCGCGCCGCAATGTACTTGCCGGCATGGCGATGGCAGGCGGCGCGGCGCTGCTTCCCGACACAGCTGCCTTGGCGCTGCCGGGCGACGCGGCCGCGCATGCGCATGACTGGGACTGGCTGCGTGGCACCTGGGACGTGTCGCACCAAAGGCTGAAGAAGCGCCTCGCCGGCAATAATGACTGGGAAGAATTTGCCGGCAAGAGCGTGTTGTGGACCACGCTCGGCGGGCTCGGCACGATCGACGACAATGCGCTCGACTTGCCCGGCGGCACCTATCGCGGGCTCGGCATCCGCGCGTTCGATCCCGCCAGCGGGACCTGGTCAATCTGGTGGCTCGACGGGCGCAACGCGACGCGGATCGACGCTCCGGTCCGCGGCGGCTTCCACGGCGATGAGGGCGAGTTCTCCGGCCCGGACCTGTTCGAGGGTCGTCCGGTCATCGCACGGTTTCGCTGGCACGAGATCCATAGCGTCCGGCCGCATTGGGACCAGGCGCTGTCGGCCGATGGCGGCAAGAACTGGGAGATCAACTGGCGCAACTATTTTACGCGCACCTCGCCGACACCGGCACCATTGCCGGCGCGGACCGATAGCGCACCGGGTATGGGCGATTGGGATTTCCTGGCCGGCAACTGGACGGTGCGGCACCGCAAGCTCGCGCGGCGGCTGGTCGGCAGCAATGACTGGATCGAGTTCGATGGCACCTTCACCAACTGGCCGGTGCTTGGCGGGCGCGGCAATGTCGGGGACAATGTGATGAACGTGCCCGGCGCGCCGTACCGTGGCATCGGCTTGCGCGCGCTCGATGGAGATACAGGCGAATGGACCAGCTGGTGGCTCGATGGCCGCACGCCCGCCGCGATCGCCGCGCCGGTCCGCGGCAAGTTCGCCGATGGCACCCGCATGCTGCTCGGCGACGATGAGCATGAAGGCAAGCCGGTCAAGGCGCGGATCATCTGGTCGCGCATCTCGGCCACCACGGCGCGCTGGGAACAGGCGCTGTCGGCCGATGGCGGTGCGACCTGGGAAGTCAACTGGACCAGCGACTTCACGAGGGTCGCATGAGGCGCGCATACCGCATCGCCGCCGCGATCGGCTTGATCGCTGCGCTGGGCGGCGCGGCCGCTCCACGCCGGCCGGGTATCGAAATCGTCGGATCCGCGGAGCTCTTCGCGCCGGGCATCGCCTCGACCGCGTCGTCGGAGGTGCGGCTGACGATCAGCCCCGATGGCCGTACCGCCTTGTGGTTCAGCCGCAACCGCCCCGGCGGCGCGGGGGGCTATGACATCTGGATATCGCGCCTGGTGGCTGGACGATGGGCGCAAGCGCAGCCGGTACCGTTCAATTCGCCGACGCGCGACTTCGACCCGGCTTTCTCGGCCGACGGACGTCAGGTCTATTTCTGTTCCGACCGGCCGGGCGGACTGGGCGGCGACGATGTCTATCGCGTGGCCGTGACGCGCGACGGCTTCGGGCCGGTCGAGCGCTTGGACGCGGCCGTCAACAGCGCGGGCAACGAGTTCGCCCCGATGATCTCGCCCGACGGCAAGACCCTGCTCTTCTCGAGCGACCGCCCCGGCGGCGCTGGTCGCCAGGACCTGTATATCGCGACCCGGCAAGGCGTCCGCTTCGCGCCTGCGCGGCCCTTGCCCGGCGCGGTCAACACGGCGGGCGACGAGTTCGACGCGACCTTCCTGTCCGACAGTGCGGCGATCGTCTTCGCGCGCGCCGCCGATTTCAGTGTCGACCGCATCGACCTGTTCCAGACGCGCCCCGCCGGCGGCCGCTACCACGCGGGCACCGTCCTGCCGGCGAGCGTCAACATGTCTGACAAGGACAGTTACGGCGCAATGCTCGACTGGTCGCAACCCGACCGGCTGACCTTTTCGGGGCAGCGGGCCGAGGCAACGTCAATGGAGCTTTATCTGATACGCTACCGACGGTGATGCGCCGCACGCGGCGGGCACGTTCCGGGACCGTCCGGATCAAAACCGGCTAAAATCCCGGGAGGCCGGCGGACGTCGTTATTTGGAGGCGTATTGCCCCGGTTCGGCGCCGAAATTGTCGCGCGCAAAGGCGCGCGCCGCGGTGGCGGTCTTGAAAGTCTCGTCCTGCAGCGCGGCGGTGACGATCGGGTAATTCTGCGAATTGTAGCGCGTGCTGCGCACGGTCAGGCGAAACACGCCATCCTCGTCCTTGGCGATTAGGAATGGGCGAACGGGAATTCTCGACATAGTCTTCTCCTCACCGCCGACGGGATCGTCAGGCGGCCGGACGTTGGCGAGGACGTCGGCAAAAGGGGAGCGGATCGGCTTCCGGTCGCTGCATGTCCCGGCGTCGCGCCGGCGATTGGCCCGCTATAGATGATCGGACCTGATTTAGCGAGCGACTGAATTCCCGCAGTGGGAACACCCTACCGCCGCGCTTCTTACCGGCGCGTGACGGAGGGCAAGTCGCCGGTCCACAGGTCGAGCCGCGTCTCCCCCGGACCGCACGCCGCCGACCAGTAGAATTTTCCCGAGGGCGACACCGAGGGGCCGATATTGAGCTCGGCCGAGCAATTGATCGTCGGCGGCAACGGCCCTTCGTCGCGCCAGCCCTTCCCATCCTTCACCGCCGAATGGAGCTTCGCACCCTTGTCGCCATAGGCATCGCCGCGTGCAAATACGATACGGTCCGCGCCACCGACAAAGGTCGCATCATATTCGTCCTCGGCGGTATCGATCACCGCGTCGAGCGCGACCGGCGTGCCGATCTCGCCCCCTTTGAGCGGCGCGACGAACAGATTCTGCCCGCCGGACAGGCCATGTCGGTTCGATGCGAACATCAGCGTGCGGCCATCGGGCGAGACGGTCGGCGCCCATTCGTCGCCATCGGTGTTGACCTTGGGTCCAAGGTTGCGTGGTTCGCCATAGACGCGTGTCCCCGGATCATAGGATACCGCATAGAGATCGTCGCCCCCCGCGCCGCCGGGGCGGTTGGAGAAGAAATAGACCGTCCGGCCATCGGGCGAGAAGCTCGGGTCGAAGTCATTCGCCGGCCCGTTGAACGAGACCGGCAACGGCGCGCTCCATTGACCCTCGACGAGCCGCGATTCGACGATCTCCAGCCCGGCGCCGGGCGTGCGGTTGACCAGTCCCCATAACCGGTGCGTCTCGTCAGGCGAGACGGCGAGGCGCACATCTGACACCATGGTCGAGATCGACAGGCGCTCGGCATGTTCGGCGGCGACACCCGGCGCCGACACGAACAGCACGGCAAGCATGATATTCTTCAACATGCGGATTTATACCCTCAACCGGTTTCGGTGGTGAGTCCAGTTATAACGCCCTGCACGCCGATACGAAGCGGTTAGCTGCCAAACGATCAGCTCGGGCGGCCGACGGACACACATGACGGATACGGCACGACGCGCGAACGCGTTAACTGTTGATCCCACCCCGCCCGCTGCGTCATAGTGCCCCCTGGCCTTTCCGTAGCGGCAAGGCCGGGGGGGGAATTATCTTGGAGGTCACCGGTCCGGTTCGCGCGAAGCGGCGCAAGCGCAACGCCGCGGAAGCGCGCGAGGAAGGCCTTGTCGCGGCGCGTGAACTCTTGCTGGAGGGTGGGCCGGCGGCAGTCACGCTGGCCAATGTCGGCAATCGCATCGGCATGTCGCACACCAACCTGATCCATCATTTCGGTTCGGCGGGCGAAATGCAGAGCGCGCTGATGGCATCGATGATCCGCGACCTCGCCGACGCGCTCGACGATGCCGTGGCGCATCTCAAAACCGATGCCGGCGCACCGTCGATCCTGGTCGAGAAAGTGTTCGATGCGTTCGACGGCGGCGGCGCGGGGCAACTGGCCGCCTGGCTGATGCTGTCGCGCGAGTTCGACCATCTCGAGCCGATCCGTCAGGCGGTGCTCGACCTGGTCGGCGCGATCGGTGAGAAACTCGCCATCGGCCCGGAATCGGACGCGAAGATCCGCTCGATCGTCCTGCTCATCGCGGTCTGCGCGTTCGGCGACGCGGTGATCGGCCCGCAGCTGCGCGAGATGCTTGGTCAGAAACCCGATGCGGGGCGTGGCGTGATGGCGCAAATTCTGCCGGCCCTGATCCAGTCGGGACTTTAGGATCTGTTTGGAAATGCGCTGAGGCGCATTTGGCGGTTCCGGCCCGCTCCCCCTCCCGACCGCCCACAGCATATCCTGAATGGGTGGTCGGGAGGCGGGCGGGCGGAGCAGCCCAAGGTTTCGGCGATGCGAAGCATTGATGGAAAGGCTGCGGCGGGCGGAACCGCCTTCAAAACTCGCTCTACCGCGAGTTTTCAAACAGCCTCCTGCCGTTTAGCGTGCGCGCTGCCAGGTCTGTGTCCGGCACAGGAACAGCGCCAGACACCCCTTCACCTTGAGCGTGTCGGGTCCGGCCAGCATCAGATAACCGGTCGCCGCGCCATCGCCGCTATTGGGATCGTAGAGCGGCCCACCCTTCCATTCGGTCGGCCCGCCGGTGAAGCCGCCCAGAATGCGCAAGCCCATCAGCTTGCGCGTGCGTAGCGCCTTGTCGCCATTCTTCACATCGCGCTGATCGGGATTTGCACGGAGCGGCGCGCCATCGACGACGCGCCCGCACAAGGCCGCGCCGCATCGATGAATCTCGACCACCCCGCCGCGCTCCTGCGTACGCCAGCGCCCGATCAGGGCATCGTCGTTCGCAGCCAGCGCAGATCCGGTCCAGCAGGTTGCCAGCAATGCCGTGGCGATAGCGGTGACGGGCGCGATCCTGATCATTTTCGTCATAGCCCCCTTAATCATATGGCCGCCGCGATGCCCAGCCGCTTCTGCGCCGACGCGAGCACCGCCCGGTCGTCATGCTGCCAGGGATGGAAACCGGGGCGAAAATAGGTCAGCCAGGCGGGCGTCACGCGGCGCAGCATGCCGGGGCGGCCGAACAGGAATTTGAGCGTGCGCCACCAGATGCGCGGGCCACGCAGACCATCCTCACGGTACAGATCGGCCATATTGGCGCGCATCGTAACGACCAGAATGATCGTCGCGAGGATCATCGCCCGCACTCGCAATGCATAGCGCCGCAAGCCCGACCAATGGGCGGTAACCGCGAGAAAAGTGTCGAAGGCGACGGCCTTGTGCTCCACCTCCTCGATCGCGTGCCATCCCCACAGCCGCGCCGCATCCTCGGGTGCTGCGTCCATGTCGCGGCCGTTGGTGGCGAGCAGTTCATGCGCCAGGATCGCGGTGAAATGCTCCAGCGCACAGGTTGCGGCAAGCTGATGTTCCTTTGCCCGGGTGCGCGCGAAATCGAGCACGCGCTTGGTCCGCGCCTCGAGCGTCGCGACGGTATAACCACTATCCGCCGCCAGTTTGTTGAACGCGGCATGCTCGCGGCTGTGCACCGCTTCCTGCGCGATGAAGCCTCCGATCTGCTTCTGCAGCACTGGATCGACCGAGCGCCGATACGCCCGCACGCTGTCCATGAAGAATTTCTCGCCCGCTGGGAATGTGCAGGACAGCGCGTTGAAAAAGGCGGTCGCGACGGGATCGCCGCCATGCCACCAGCGCGGATGCTGAGCGGCGTCGCGATTGAACCGCAGATCGCGCAGCGGAATGGCGATGTCGGGCGGCGTGAGGGTTTGGTTCATGACGGCCTCGCTTTATGGAAACTATATTGAGATTGATGTTCATATAGATTTTGACATCAATGTCAATATGCCCGGCACGTCGCCTTTTTTGCCTTGACGATGACCAGCGAAACGAAAAGCAGCCGGCGGCTTCGCGTTCTGATCGAGCCGTAATGAGCGTTAAAATTGTAATTTTGTTGATGGCGACATCGCTTTCACTTTAGCTTAAGATCGTTTCGATGACGGTGGGAAATGACCGAAGACGGGCTTGATCAGCTGCCGGCAAGGCAAATCGAGTGCCTGCGCCTCGTTGGCCAAGGCAAGCGTAGCGAGGATATTGCTCGTCTTCTCGGCGGGTCGCATCACACCATCCGTCGCGAAACCGAAGACACGACTAGGCTGCGCGGCGCGACAACCGGGTCGAGCGCGGCGGAGTTGGTCCTTACATACCCGCCCCCTTCGAACCAGTCTGCGATCGGGACCCCGATGGAGACAATCACGAAGCCTTCTTTCCAGCCGCTTGATCGAGGCGCGGCGTGACTTCGTCCGGCCGGCCCTGCCGCACGCACGACGACGCCGGTCTGTGCGGCTTGGCTCGACTGCGATATTCTTTTCCAGCCGATCAGCGCTGTCTGGAGTTGTAATGCAGATGGATTATTAACTTGGCTACGTATACAATATACATCGCCGTAGTGGATGAATCATTGCCTTCCTGGAGCTGTTACGCATCACTTTGCTCAAGGTGCCAGATATTAGCCGGGCACCTCACGCCTCACTGCTTGTGCCTGTCTTGCCACCGATGAACCGATGATTGTTAGCTGAGCATACAAATAGCTGCACTACTTCAAAAATTGAGGCGCGATTCTCGTCATCAATGACTTGTTATTTCTCGTCATCTTGGCTATGATGCTCCGAGCCAACAGGGGTGTGGCCGATATGGATGAGCGTCTTTTTATTAATAGCGGCCGGCGGGGACATCACGAAGCTGCTCGATCCGCACGTCATCCGAACCGCGTCTCAAATCATGCTGTCGTTTTGGAGCTGGCCGGCGGCAATACTTCTCGTCGTCGTAGCCTGAAGGCATCAGCATCGGCGGGCGCCGCTGGGTGCCGACGTATCCTCGAAGGGGTCATTGCCGGCGGATCCCCCCCCCGGCCCGGCCGTCTCCGCTACCGCTGCCGCGCTGATCGCGGAGTTCGGTTCCTTTCCCGGCGTCCTTGCTGCGACACGCCGGGCGCAGATGCGCGCGACAGGTGGCGACACCCGTGCGGTCAGCCTGATCGCCGCGTTCCGCCAGGCGATGCGGCACGCGCTGCGCACCGACCTGCGGCAACGGCCGCTGATGCCTAACATGACGGCGGTGCTCGATTATCTCCGTGCCGAACTGGCCTATGCCGGCGATGAGCATTTTCGCGTGCTCTTCCTCGACGTGCGCCATCGGCTGATCCGCGACGAGGAAATGTGGACCGGGACGGTCGACCAATGCCAGGTCCATATCCGCACGATCGTCAAGCGCGCGCTGGAACTCGACGCAAACGGGCTGATCCTGGTGCACAACCATCCCTCCGGCGATGTCACGCCAAGCCGTTCCGACACCGACCTGACCCGCGCGGTCGCCGCCGCGACCAAGACCGTCGGGGTCTCCGTGATCGATCATCTGATCATCGGCAGCACGGGCCATGCGAGTATGGTCGATCTGGGGCTGTGGTGAGCGATTACGGTGGCGGGCGCGATAGCCCCGACCCTCTCGGCCAGCCCGGCTCCTTTACCTACATATTGCGCGGTGCAGCCCCGGCATAAGGATCGTAAGCGGTTGGTGGCGGCGCCCGAATGACGGGCGGCGGCGGCACCGGCGCAGCGACATAAGGCGCTGCGACGACCGGTTCATAGCTACCGCCGCCGCCAGATGCTGAGCGGATTCCCGCGGCGATGGTGCCTGCGCCGAACAAGATGAAACACCCCGTGATCACCGTTGCGCCATAGCGCCAGTTGATCCGTCCGCTCAGCATCATCAGCCCGATCACCGCGACCGCGACGACCGCGATTGTCGTCGCTACTGTGCCGAGCAAGCTTCCTTGCAACCACGCCATCGCTGCGACCAGCGGATCGGACCCGATCGGATCGGCCAGCGAATAGGAAAAGACGGCGAAGCTCGCCATGGCGATGGGCGTCCCGGATGTTGTGCCGGATCGTTTAGCAGCGCGCCGGTCGATCAGCCAGCGACTTGACCATCTCCCCAAAGCCACATCGCAACTCGCACGAAATGTCGTTGGCGCGCGAAAGCCCGGTCGATTTCAGGGTCGCTCGATGTCCTATATCTCGTCAGATCCCGGCAACCATCAATCTCGCCTGTTTGAAGATTAAGTATTTGATATTTATAGATATTATAACGATTTCGCCTGAAGCAACAGCCTGAGAAACGGCACGTTACCGGTGTCCCATATCTCGCTATTCCAGGTCCCGGGTCGGCCATGTGCAATGATTCAACCATGGCTCCGCATATGGTCTGGCATCGCTTGCCGGCTCCATATCGGCGCGCTCTTTCTTATTGTCGCAAACAGGATTGCCGCCGGGCGGCGGGCGCATAAGGCCGGTCCGCACCTGCTATGAAAATCCACGCTCTATTTATTGCGTCGCGCGGGCCTAACTCCGGCATGACGAGCCGGGAATTTCCCGCTAACCGAATGGCCATGGCCCCCACCCAGATTCCCGTCCAGACCTCCCCGCCCCGACTCCGATGATGGCGCAATATCTCGCGCTGAAAGCGGAGGCCGATGATTGCCTTCTTTTCTATCGCATGGGCGATTTCTTCGAAATGTTCTTCGAAGACGCGAAGATCGCCGCCGCCTGTCTCGACATCGCGCTCACCGCGCGTGGCGAGCATGACGGCGTGCCGATCCCGATGTGCGGCGTACCCGCGCATTCGGCTGAAGGATATCTCGCGCGCCTGATCAAGGCCGGCCACCGCGTCGCCCTGGCCGAACAGACCGAAAGCCCGGCCGAAGCCAAGAAGCGCGGCGGCAAGACATTGGTCGGCCGCGCCATCGTCCGCGTCGTCACCGCCGGTACGCTGACCGAAGAGGCGCTGCTCGACGCGCGCACCGCCAATTGGTGCGTCGCGATCGGCGAAGCGCAAGGCTCAGTGGCGATCGCCGCCGCCGACGTCTCGACCGGCCGTTTCGAATTGATCGAGGCCGATGCGGCCGGCCTCGGCGCGCAACTCGCCCGGCTCAATCCGGCCGAGACGATCGCGTCGGACGCAACCGCATTCGGCGAGGCGGCGACGATGCTGCGCCCGAAAACCGAGTTCGACAGCGCGCGCGGTGAAGCGCGGTTGAAGGAGCTGTTCGGCGTCGCGACGCTCGACGGTTTCGGCCAGTTCAGCCGCGCCGCCCTCGCTGCGGCGGGCGGACTGGTCGCCTATCTCGACCATACCGCGCGCGGGTCGCTACCCTTTTTGCGCCCGCCGCGCCTGCATCAGGCGGCGCGCCAGATGGCGATCGATGCCGCGACGCGCGAAAGTCTCGAACTGACTCAGACCGCAACCGGGCAACGCAAGGGCAGCCTGCTCGACGCGATCGACCGCACCGTCACCGGCGCCGGCGCGCGCCTGCTCGCCGCCGATATCGGCGCACCGCTGATGGACCGTACGGGCATCGAGGACCGGCTCAACCTCGTCCAGTCGCTCGCCGATGATTCAGGCCTGCGCGAACAGCTCCGCGCCACCCTGCGCAGTCTGCCCGATATCGGCCGCGCGCTCGGCCGGCTCGCGGCGGGACGCGGCTCACCGCGCGATCTTGGTCAGCTCCGCGACGGGCTCAATGGCGCCCAGAGTCTCAGTGGGCGATTGGGCGAGCGGCTCGACCGCGTTGACGAGCCGCCCGCGTTGCTCGCCATGCTCGCGCCGCAGCTTCGCGGGCATAGCGCGCTGATCGACCTGCTGACCCGCGCGCTGGCCCCCTCGCCCCCGATCGATGCCTCGGACGGCGGTTATATCGCCCCGGGGTACGACGCCGCGCTCGACGACCTGCGCGATGCCGGCGCCGGCGGCAGGCGCGCCATCGCCGCGCTGGAAGCCGATTATCGCTCGCGTACCGGCATCGCCCAATTGAAGATCCGCCACAATGGCGTGCTCGGTTATCATATCGAAGTGCCGGCGCGTGTCGCCGACGCCTTGATGAAACCCGAAAGCGGCTTCACGCACCGCCAGACCATGGCCGGCGCGGTGCGCTTCAACGCGCCTGAACTGCATGAGGTCGCGCTCAAGGTGACTCAGGCGGGTGCGCATGCGCTCGCCGCCGAGGCTGCGCATCTCGAAGACCTGACTCAAGCAGCACTCGACCGGCGCGAACCAATCGCCGCAACCGCCGATGCGCTTGCCCGGCTGGACGTCGCCGCCGGCCTTGCCGAACGCGCCAGCGAAGGCGGCTGGACTCGCCCGGCTCTGGTCGACCATGCCTGTTTTGAGATCGAAGGCGGCCGCCATCCGGTGGTCGAGGACGCGCTGGCCAAGCGCGGCGAACGCTTCGTCGCCAATGACTGCCGCTTGTCCGAGGACTCGCGCCTGTGGCTCGTCACCGGCCCGAACATGGGCGGCAAATCGACCTTCCTGCGCCAGAACGCACTGATCGCGGTGCTGGCGCAAGCCGGCAGCTATGTGCCCGCTTCTTCCGCAACACTTGGCCTGGTCGATCGGCTGTTCAGCCGGGTCGGCGCGTCGGACAATCTCGCCCGCGGCCGCTCGACCTTCATGGTCGAGATGGTCGAAACCGCCGCGATCCTGGCACAGGCGACCCCGCGCAGCTTCGTCATCCTCGATGAAGTCGGGCGCGGCACCAGCACTTATGACGGCCTCGCTATCGCCTGGGCTGTGGTCGAGGCGATCCATGAGGATAATCGCTGCCGCTGCCTGTTCGCGACGCATTATCACGAACTGACCCGCCTCGCCGAACGCTGCGACGCACTCACCCTGCACCATGTCCGCGCCCGCGAATGGAAGGGTGAGCTGGTGTTGCTGCACGAGGTTTCCGAAGGGCCTGCCGACCGCAGCTACGGCCTCGCCGTCGCCCGTCTCGCCGGCTTGCCGCCGATCACCATCGCGCGTGCGAAATCGGTCCTCGCAAAACTCGAGGCAGGTCGTGCGAAAACCGGTGGCCTTGCCGCCGGCCTCGACGACCTTCCCCTGTTCGCCGCGATGGTCGAGACGGCGGAGGAGGAAAGCGACGCGATCCGCGCCGAAGTCGAAACGCTCGACGTCGATGCTCTCACCCCGCGCGAAGCGCTGGAGGTGTTGTATCGGCTCAAGGCGCTGGCGCGCGAGGGAAATGGTTGAGGGCGGTGACGCTTACGCACTGAACGACATGCTCTATTCCGGATCGGCGAAACAAAGGCCATCGATCGCCCGTTAAAGCTGCTGGCGACAAAGCGGTCGTGTGACGGGAGTCGATGGTGCTGAAGAAATATCCGCTGCTGCTGGTCATCCTCGGCCTGGTGCTGCTCGCCGCCGGCGCGATCCTGAGCCTGACCGGCGGCCCGCCCCAGGCGGATTCCGCGATGGTGACACAGTGCCAGGAGCAGGTCAGGGATCGCGGCGCGGATCAGGAGCCGGGGATGCTGGAGAAATGCCGCGACACCGCCTTCGCCGCCGCAATGACCGCGACGGATGCGGACAGTGCGGCACGGGCGATCAGCGCCGCCAATAGTCGTGAAATCGGCGGCAATACGCTGGCGATGTTCCTGATCGGGATCGGGCTGGCTGTGACGATCGGTGGCGCTGTCGCGGTGCGGAAATCACGGGTCCAGCGTGACCGGTGATGAGGATGGCGAACATGATCAAGCCGTCGATCATACTGCTGGCCGGCATCGGATCGACAGGCATGGCGGCGACGCCTCAGGGGGACGCGACCGCTGTCGCGCTGACCCGCTGCCTCGACGATGCCGCCAACGCGTCGACCGCCGGCCAGACCCAATGCGAAGTGGACGCGGCGCGCGCCTATGATCGCCGCATGAATGCCGCCTATGCGATATTGATGCGTACTCTGCCCCGGCCCGCGGCGCAGACGCTGCGCCAGACCCAGCAAGCGTGGCTCGCCTTTCGCGACGCCGAGAGCAAGGCGCGCGGCGCGCTCTTCGCGACCCGGCAAGGCACGATGTATGTGCCGATGCAGGCGGCCGGCGCGACGGTCATCGTTCGCGACCGTGCGCTTCAACTCGAAAGCGATGCGCGGATCGTTGCGATCGATTCCTGATTACCGCGATCTGACTGTTCCGATTCAGCTACGCTCCAGCACCGTATAAGTCATCGCCGCGCGCAACGAGAAACCCAGCGCTTCATAAAGCGGGATCGCACCATTGCCAGGATAGACGTGCAGGAATGCCGTTTCATTCCGCGCAAGAATGCGCTCGATCACTATCTGCATCAGGACGCGGGCGTAGCCATGGCCGCGATGGTCGGGATGGGTGCATACCGCGCTGACCTCGGTGAAGCCGGTCGGTTTCATCCGCTCGCCGGCCATCGCGACGAGCCGCCCGTCCTGCTTCACGCCAATGAAATCACCGAGCCGATTGGTCTGGGCGAAGAACGGTCCCGGCGCGGTCAGCGTCGCCAGCGCGAGCATCTCCGGTGCGTCGTCATCGCTCAGCGCGACGAAGTCGATCGGATCGCCCCCAATCTGCGATCCGGGCGCATTCAGTTCGGTCAGCACCATCTGATTGATCGTCGCGCGCGACCGGATCGCGCTGTCTGGCGGCAACGCCACGTCGCCGGCCTCGACCAGCCCAAGCGTTCCGCCCGGCGGCAACAGGCAGGCGAGCGCGAACAGATTGGCCGGACTGTTATCGGCTGCGGCGCCGAACAGGTTGATCGCCGGCGCATAACGCAGCGCACGCGTATCGCCGAGCGCAAGATGCGCCTGGCGCGTGGTCAGCGAATTCCAGACGGGCCGGTCGAGCGGATGAAGATTGTTCGTCATGGCTGCCTTCAAACACGATCGGTGCGCGGGATCACCCCGTATCATGTGCCCAAACTATCGCTCGTGACGCAAGCCGCGGAACCCACTATCTGATCCGCATGACCGGCCGCTTCGACTCCTTACCCCAGCGCCGCGCGATCATCGATCGCCGCGCCCTTGCCGACACGCTCGCCGCGCTGAAGGGCGACGACAAGGTCGCGCTGCGCCGCGCCGCCGCGATGCAGCTCAAGGCGGCGCTCGACGCCGGGCGTGCGGAGATCGCGCGCCGGCTGGTCGAACACCCTTCGCGCGGACTCGAGGCAGCTGCCGCCCAGGCGTTCCTGACCGACCAGCTGCTGCGGCTGCTCTACGATTTCACCGTCACCCGGCTTTATCCGGTCAACAATGCGACCGCCTCGGAACGGCTCACGCTGATCGCGGTCGGCGGTTATGGCCGCGGCGAGATGGCGCCGCATTCGGATATCGACATCGGCTTCCTCACCCCCTGGAAGCAGACCGGGTGGAGCGAGCAGGTGATCGAGACCATGCTCTATGCGCTATGGGATCTTGGCCTGAAGGTCGGCCATAGCAGCCGCTCGCTTGATGAGATGGTGCGCCAGGCGAAGAGCGACATCACGATCCGTACCGCCCTGCTCGAGGCGCGTTATGTGTGGGGCGATACCGAACTGTATGAAGAAGCCGCGCGGCGTTTCAAGGCGGAGATACAGACCGACACCGCGCGCGCCTTCATCGCCGACAAGCTGGTCGAGCGCGACATCCGTCACCGCAAGATGGGCGACACGCGCTACGTCGTCGAACCCAATGTGAAGGAAGGCAAGGGCGGCCTGCGCGATCTCCATACGCTCTTCTGGATCGGCAAATACGCCTATAACGTGCAAAGCTCGGCCGAGCTGGTCGGTGCCGGGCTGTTGACCGCCGACGAATATCGCCAGTTCCACCGCGCAGAGAATTTCCTCTGGGCGGTGCGCTGCCAGCTGCACAGCATCGCCGGCCGCGCCGAGGACCGGCTGACTTTCGACCTGCAGCGCGAGATCGCCGAGCGATTGCGCTTCGCCGATCGCCCGGGCAAATCGAGCGTCGAGCGCTTCATGCAATATTACTTCCTGCAGGCCAAGACCGTCGGCAATTTGACTGGCGTCTTCCTCGCGCATCTCGACGAGAAGTTCGCCGCGCGCGGGCGCCGCTTCGGCCTGCCGACGCTTCGGCGTCATCCGAGCAAGCTCAACGGCTTCCGGCTCGAACGCGGCCGGATTACGCTGCCGTCGGACGATTTTCTGGTGAAGAAACCGGTGCGACTGATCGAGATGTTCGCCCTCGCCGACAAGCATGGGCTGGAAATCCACCCGCTGGCGATGCGCGCCGCCGCGCGCGATGCGAAACTTGCCGACGACATCCGCAAGGATCCCGAGGCCAACGCCTTCTTCCTCGACGTGCTGACCAGTCCGCGTGATCCCGAAACGGTGCTGCGCTGGATGAATGAGGCGGGCGTGTTCGGACGCTTCGTGCCCGATTTCGGCCGTGTCGTCGCGCAGATGCAGTTCGACATGTATCATCACTATACGGTCGACGAGCACACGATCCGCGCGATCGGCCTGTTGTCGAAGATCGAACATGGCGAGCTCAACGAGGATCACCCGCTCTCCACCGCGATCATGAAGCAGATCGTGTCGCGCCGCGTGCTTTACGTCGCGGTGCTGCTGCACGACATCGCCAAGGGACGCGGCGGCGACCATTCGGTGCTCGGCGCTGAGGTCGCACATCGGCTCTGCCCACGCTTCGGCCTCTCTCCGGCGGAGACCGAGACGGTCGCCTGGCTGGTCCGCGCGCATCTGTTGATGTCGGCGACCGCGTTCAAGCGCGACCTGTCGGATTTCAAGACGATCCTCGATTTCGCCGAAGCCGTGCAGAGCCCGGAACGGCTGCGCTTGCTGCTCACCCTGACCGTGGTCGATATCCGCGCGGTTGGTCCGGGGGTGTGGAACGGCTGGAAACGCCAATTGCTGTCCGACCTCTACGAATCCGCCGAAGAAGTGCTGCGCCTTGGCCACAAGCAGAAGGGCCGCACCGAACGCATCGCGGCCAAACAAGAGGCGTTGCAGGCGGCGCTCGGCTGGGACGAGGCGACCTTCGCTCGCTTGGTCAAGCGCTTGCCCGAACCCTATTGGGTGGCCGAACCCGACGATGTGCTGGCGCGCAATGCCCGGCTGATCGAGGCGGCCGGCCCGGGACCGAATGGCGCGCAACTATCGATCGCGGCGCAGGTCTATCCCGAACGCGGCGCGACCCTGGTCACTGTCTATGCCGCCGACCATCCCGGCCTGTTCTACCGCATCGCCGGGGCGATCCATGTCGCGGGCGGCAACATCATCGACGCGCGCATCCACACGACGCGCGACGGCATGGCGCTCGACAATTTCCTCGTCCAGGACCCGTTCGGCCGCCCGTTCGACGATGCCGGGCAGCTCGACCGGCTGCAGACCGCGATCGAGGACGCGCTCGCCAATCGCGGCAAGATGCTCGACCGACTGATGGCCAAGCCCCTGCCCCGCACGCGCGCCGAAGCATTCGAGATCGCGCCCAATGTGCTGATCGACAACAAGGCGTCGAACCGCTTCACCGTGGTCGAGGTCAATGCCCGCGACCGCCCGGCGCTGCTGCACCAGCTTGCCTACACGCTCTTCCAGTCGAAGGTGACGATCCACTCGTCGCACGTCGCCACTTATGGCGAGCGCGCGGTCGATACCTTTTATCTGACCGATTTGCTCGGCGACAAGATCGCCGGCGGACCGCGGTTGAAAACGATCGAACGCCGCTTGCTCGACGCGGCGGCGGGACGGGATATGGTCGAAACCGAATAAAAGGAGACGGACGATGCCGGTATTGGGAATTGGAGGCCTGTTCTTTCGCGCGAAGGATCCGGACGCATTGTCCGCCTGGTACCGTGAGCATCTCGGCATCGGCGCGGGCTGCGTCACGACCGAGGGCGCGACGCCGGACGAATGGTCATGGCAGGCAGAGGGTGGCCCGGTGGTGTTCGCGCCGTTCAAGCACGAGACCGACTATTTCGCCGCCGACAAGCAGTTCATGCTCAATTTGCGCGTGCGCGATCTGGATTCGCTGCTCGAACAGCTCAACGCTTCGGGCATCGACATCATCACCAAGCCGGAATGGAACGACCCGTCGATCGGCCAGTTCGCCCGCATCCACGATCCCGAAGGCAATGCGATCGAACTGTGGGAACCGCCGATCAAATGACTGATCGGCAGCCCGCGCTGCCGACGCGGATTGCACGGGAAAATCGCTGGTGCGTGGCCCTTACTACGGCGGTGATCAGACTCGCCGCGCGACGAACCGCTGCTGCACGCGCCAGCGGCCATCCTCATACACTTCGTTGCGCCACTTGAACGAATCGGCCTGCACGTCGTGGAAGGTCCAGCGCATCGCCGGTTTCTCATCCGGCTGCGTCTGGAGCGTCACCTCGCCCGCCACACCACTCGCGGTGAAGCGCCGCACATAGCGGTGCGCTGGTCCGACCCATATGGACTGCCAGGCGCCGAGATCGGCGTCGTAGAAGCGGAGGCTCGTGCCATATTCACCCACGCCGGGTCGCGCCTCGCGCTCGGCACGCGGCGGCCAGATCCACACATCCTGTATCCCGCACCCGTCGAGCACCCAGGAGAAATGCCACTCTCCACGCTCCTCGCGCTCGACCCTTCCTTCTAGATCGATCCAGTTGATCGCAAGACTCCACGATCCGATAAAGGGCGCGAAGATGCGTTGCTCCGGCGGAATGGATCCGCTCGGCGCTGCGCTAATCAGCGCATCGGCAAAGTGTTGCTTGGGCATGAGATCGTCCATGAGCCACCGATCGCGCAATCGATCGGCAGCCGTCAACCGCCGTCGCTTTGCCGTGCCAACGCGTAGCCGGTCGACAGGGCGGATGATCTCCGGCATTCGACCGACGGGACATTACAGCGGAGAGAAAAGATGTTCAGTCATATCATGGTCGGTGCGGACAGCATCGATGTGTCCAAGACATTCTACGACTCCACGCTCGATGTGTTGGGCGTGAAGCCTGGCAGGATCGACGATAAGGGCCGCGTTTTCTACGTGACGCAGACCGGCATCTTCGCGATCAGCAAGCCGATCGACGGCAAGCCCGCATCATGTGCGAACGGGGCGACGATCGGCTTCGCTGCGGAAACTCCGGAGCTGGTCGATGCCTGGCACGCCGCCGGTATCGCCAATGGCGGGTCGACCTGCGAGGATCCGCCCGGCATCCGCCAGGGCAGTTTCGGCCAGCTCTACCTCGCCTATCTGCGTGATCCGGCGGGCAACAAGCTGTGCGCGATGCACCGCATTCCTGCCTGATCGATCATTCGGCCGTCGTGCCGCCGACCGCGCGAACCGTATCGACCGCGATCTGCAGCCGACGGCTCTGCACCTCGAGTAAGGACCGCTGCGCATCGAGCGCGGCGGTCTGTGCGGTGACGACTTCGAGATAGTCCGACGCGCCGTCGCGGTAGCGGATCAGCGCGAGGTCGCGGGTGCGCTCTGCGGCGCGGGTCGCGGCCTGCTGATCCTGTTCCTGCGCAGCGAGACTGTGCGCACGCGCCAGGTCGTCCTCGACCTCGCGAAACGCGGCGAGCACGGTCGAGCGATAGCTGGCAACTGCCTCGTCATATTGCGCACGGCTGATCCGCACGCGCGCGCGGCGCGCGCCGCCATCGAAGATCGACAACGCCGCCGACAGCGGCCCGAGCGCCCAGAAACCGTTCGGCGCGCTGAGGATGTCGCGATTGCCCGCCTCGAACCCGCCGCTTGCGCCGAGCGTCAAGGATGGGAACAGCGCCGCGCGCGCCACGCCGATCCGCGCGTTGGCGGCGGCAACGCGACGTTCCGCGGCGACGATATCGGGGCGGCGCTGCAACAGCGTCGAGGGCACGCCGACTGGAATAGCCGGCGGCTGGCGTTGCGTCTCGGCGACGGGAATCGAGAAGCTCGACGGCGACTCCCCGACCAGTGCGGCAATGGCATGTTCGAACGCGGCACGGTCGCCCGCCACCGCGGACAGCTCGGCACGCGCACTCGACAGCAAAGCGGCCGAGCGGCTGACGTCGATACCGGAGGCAATTCCACCGCTGTGCCGCGTGTCGGTCAGTTCGAACGCGCGCTCGAATGCCGTGACCGTCTGGCGCAGCAGCACGGCGCGCGCATCGAGCCCGCGCATCTGGAAATAATAATCGGCCAATGTCGCCTGCAGCCCGAGCCGCACGGCGGCGACGTCCTGTTCGCTCGCCTGGGCATCGGCAGCATTGGCGCGGACCGAATTGCGCACCCGGCCGAACAGGTCGATCTCATAGGCAAGCGACCCGCCGAGGCGCAGATCGGTATAGCGCGCGGCACCGTTGCTGCTCAGCGGGCGCCCGGCCGAGACCCGCGCACGCTCCGCGCTGGCGCCGGCATCCAGGCTCGGTAGTTGCGCCGCCTGGCTTTCGCGCAGCTGACCGCGCGCCTGATCATAGCGCGCGACCGCCGCCGCGAGGTCGGGATTGCCGCTTTCGATCCGTGCCTCGAGCTCGTCGAGCATCGTATCGCCGAACGCGCTCCACCACGGGCCGGGCGCAACACCGACCTCCACCGGCTGCCACTTGCCCAGCTCCTTATAGACCGGCGCGATCGGGGCCGGCGGCACGCCATAAGGCGGCGCGAGTGAGCAGCCCGCGAGCGTGACCGCCACGACCGCCGTCAGCGCGGTCCTAGCGCGAGGCACGGGTCGCTCCCGCACCGGGCCTGGGGGTCGTGCTGATCCGCACCGGATCGCCGCTCTGGAGCGAATCCGGCGGGCTGTCGATCACCCGGTCGGCGGCAGTCAGACCGGCGCTGATCTCGACACTGTCGCCATCGTCGCGGCCGATCGTGATCGTCTTCAACTGCGCCTTGCCGTCGGCGCCGACCACCGCGACCTGCGTGCCCTTCGACCCAATCACCAGCGCGCTCGACGGCAGGCGCAAGCCGGCGCTGCTGCCGCCACCGACCGGGAACTTGACCTGCGCATAGGCACCCGGCTTCAACGCGCGATCGGCATTGGCGGTCTGCAGCTCGACCAGCACGGTGCCCGATTGCGGGTCGACCGCGCCGGCACTGCGCGTCAGCGTCACGTCGAAATTGCGGCCGGGATATTCGGGTACCGTCAGGCCGGCATGCATGCCCTGCCGGATCTGCCCCGAAAAGGCCTGAGGCACGCGGACATAGATGCGCATGCGGCTGACATCGGCGACGGTGAACAGCGGCGTGGACGCCGCCGTTCCCGACGCGACCAGCGCGCCGATCTGAGTCGAGCGGCTCGTCACCGTGCCGGAGAAAGGTGCGGTGAGCCGGGTGAAGCCCTGCAGTGCGCCGAGCCGCCGGACATTGGCCGAGGCCGCGCTGGCGATCGCCGACTTGGCGGCAAGGTCACCGAACTTTTCATCGGTCTCCTGCTTCGACACGGCGTCCTTGGCGAGCAGGTCGCGCCAGCGCGTCGCGGTCGATGCGGCAAGCGCGCGGTTGGCGCGCGCAGTCTGCAGATCGGCGCGCGCCGCCTCGACCTGCTGGTCGACCTCGGGCGCATCGAGGATGGCAAGCGTCTGCCCGGCGCGGACGGGATCGCCGATATCGACGAACCAGCGCCGGACATAGCCGTTGGTCCGGGCGTAGATCGGTGCGCTGTTGAACGCCTGGACATTGCCCGGCAGGGTCAGCGCATCGCTCGCGCCCGCACCCTTGGCCTGGATCACGGTGACGATCGGCGTCGCATGCGCGGTGGTCCAGCTGGCGAGTTGTGCATCGGAATGGCTGCGCGCGAAGATACCGAAGCCGGCGAGCGCGACAGCGATGATCGCCGCGGCGACCCCAATCTTCTTCAAGGAACCGGAAGCGGGTTCAGACATGGACTTCCTCCAAATTTTCCGCACTCGCAGCGCGTGTCTCGGCATGCTTGCGGTGAACGATGCTGAAAATTACCGGCACGAACATCAGCGTCGCGATCGTCGCGACGATCAGCCCGCCGATCACCGCGCGACCGAGTGGCGCGTTTTGTTCGCCGCCCTCGCCCAGGCCCAGCGCCATCGGCAGCATGCCGATGACCATCGCCAGCGCGGTCATCAGCACCGGGCGAAAACGGGTCATGCCCGCCTCCAGCGCCGCCCTGGTCGAGTCACCGAGCGCGGCGAGCCGTTCACGCGCGAAGCTGACCACCAGGATCGAGTTCGCCGTCGCCACGCCCATGCACATGATCGCGCCGGTCAGCGCCGGCACCGACAGCGTCGTGCCGGTCAGGAACAATATCCAGATAATCCCGGCGAGCGCGCCGGGCAGCGCGGTGATGATCACGAACGGGTCGAGCCAGCTCTGGAAGTTCACAACGATCAGCAGATAGATCAGTACGATCGCTCCGATCAGGCCGAAGAACAGGCCGGAAAAGGCGCTGTTCATCGTCGCATATTGCCCGCGCAGCGCGACCGTCGTGCCCTTGGGGGCGCTTGCCTTGAGCTCGGCCAGAACATGTTTGATGTCGCCGGCGATCGCGCCGAGATCGCGGCCATTGGGGGTCGCATAGATGTCGATCGCCCCCTGGATGTTGTAGTGCGAGACGACCGCCGGTGAGGTCGAGCGGCTGATCGACCCGATTCCACCCAGCACCTGCGCAATACCGCCGGCGGTAGCGCCGGTGACGGGGATATTGGACAGGTCGCTGATCGATCCGACGCGATATTCGGGGGTCTGCGCGACGACCGAATAGGACACGCCGTTTTCCGGGTTGAGATAGAAGACCGGCGATGTCTGCGACGTTCCCGCGAGCGATGAGGCGACGCTGTTGGTCACGTCGCGCTCGGTCAGGCCAAGCCCGCCGATCCGGCTGCGGTCGATATCCACGCTCAATTCGGGGTAGCGCGCCGATTGTTGGATCCGCGCATCGGCCACGCCGGGGATCGCCGCGATCCGGCGCAGGATGGTCCGCGCATAGGCATAATTCCCCGCCTGATCCTTGCCCGCGATCTGGATGTCGATCGGCGCGGGTGCGCCGAAATTGAGGATCTGGCTGGTGATGTCGGCGGGCAGGAACGAGAAGGTCGTTCCCGGGAACGCGCCCGGCAGCGTCTCTCGCATCTTGCGGACATAATCGGCGGTCGGTTTGTGGCCATCCGCCAGCTGAATCAGGATGTCGCCATCCTGCGGCCCGATCGTGCCGGAATTGTTGTAGGTCGTGTTGATCGAGCTGACCGGCAGGCCGATATTGTCGACCACCGAGACAAGCTCGTCGGCCGGGATGATCTGACGGATGCGCCCGGCGATCCGGTCGAACGCGGCCGACGTATCCTCGATCCGGCTGCCGATCGGCGCGCGGACGTGCAAGGTGATCTGCCCGGCATCGACGCTGGGGAAGAAATTCTGCCCCAGGAACGGCACCAGCAGGAACGAGAGCGCGACTACCGCGAGGAAACCGAGCAGAAACGGCCGGCCGGTCGCCAGCGCGCGTTCGAGCAGCCGGCCATAAGCGAGCCGGATACGTTCGAAGCGCGCCTCGAACCCGCGCTGGAAACGGACCAGCGGATTGCGCGAGGTCGGTGTGCCCGCCGCGTGCAGGTCTCCGGCATGCGGGCGGAGCAGGTACATTGCCATGGTCGGCACCAGGGTGCGCGACAGGATGAACGATGCGATCATCGCGAACACCACCGCCAGCGCCAGGGGCACGAACAGGAACCCGGCAACGCCCGGCAGGAAGAACATCGGCACGAACACGATACAGATGCACAGCAAGGAGACGAATGCCGGGGTGACGATCTGCGCGGCGCCGTCGAGGATCGCCTGGCGCACGCCCTTGCCCTGTTCGAGATGCCAGTTGATGTTCTCGATCGTCACCGTCGCATCGTCGACCAGAATGCCGACCGCCAGGCTGAGCCCGCCGAGCGTCATCACGTTCAGCGTCTGACCGGTCGCGGACAAGGCGATGATCGCGGCAAGGATCGCGAGCGGGATTGAGATCGCGATGATCACGGTCGAGCGCCATGACCCGAGGAACAACAGGATCATCAAGCTCGTCAGCGCCGCGGCGATCGCGCCTTCCTTGACCACGCCCGACACCGCCGCATCGACGAACAGCGACTGATCGCCGATCGGCACGATCTTGAGTTCGGGCGGCAAGGTCGCCTGGATCGCCGGTAAGGCGTCCTTGATCCCCTGCACGATCGCCAGCGTCGAGGTCGTGCCATTCTTGAGAATAGTCATCAGCACCGAGCGCGAGCCGTCGACATGGACGACATTGGTCTGCGGTGCGCTGCCGTCGCGAACATACGCCACGTCGCGCATATAGATGGTCGCGCCGTTGACCACCTTGACCGGCAGCGCATTGAGCTCGTCGATCGAGCCGGGCGCATTGTTGAGACGGATATTATACTGGAAGCCGCCGATCTTGGCGAAGCCCGCCGGGTTGATCTGGTTCTGCGCAGCGATCGCATTGCCGACATCCTGCGCCGACAGCCCCTTTGACTGCAGCGCCTGGGGGTCGAGGTCGATCTGCACCTGGCGCTGCCGGCCGCCCGACGGATAGGGGATCGCGGCGCCCGGCACGGTGACCAGGCCGGGGCGAACCTGATTTTGCGCGATATCGAACATCTTGCCTTCGGACAGGCCCTTGCCAGACAAAGCGAGCTGCAGGATCGGCACGGTCGAGGCGTTGTAGTTGAGGATCAGCGGCGGCGTGATCCCCGGTGGCAACTGGCGCAGCACCGATTGAGAGACGCTGGTCACCTGCGCGGTTGCGGTGCGGATATCGGCGCCGGGCTGGAAATAGATCTTCACCACGCCGATGCCGGGCATCGACTGGCTTTCGATATGATCGATGTCGTTGACCGTGGTGGTGAGCACGCGTTCGAACGGCGTGATGATCCGCCCGCTCATATCGCCCGGCGACAGGCCGCTATAGTTCCACGCGATGGCGATCACCGGCACGCGGATGTTGGGGAAGATGTCGACCGGCGTTCGGATCGCCGAAAGCACGCCGACGATCGCGATCAGGATCGCCATCACGATGAAGGTGAGTGGACGCGACAGTGCGACTCTGACGATACCGATCACGGGAATACCTCGACCAAACGCTTGCACGAGTGGCGGCGACCCCCAGAACCGTCAGACCTGCTCGGGCCCCCATGTCGCAGCGCAACACATAATTGCAAGGGTCAATAAGGCTTCCCTATAATAAAAAGATACCGATCGGTCTAGAAAGGTCCCAAACGGCCCCAAATTGAAGTCTTATCGGGTCACTTTTCTCACTTCAGGCCGTTGTCTTCGATCGGTACCGACAAGCTGCGTTTCCCCGTGCCAAGCACAACATTGGTGGTGAAGCGCCGCACATTAGGGTTTTCCGCGATCAGGCGACTCATCAGCGCGTCATATGCTTCCACATCGGGCGCCGCGACGATCAGGATGAAGTCCGCAGTCCCGGTTACATAAAAAACCTGCTGGATATGCTCGTCGTCGCCGAGCCATTGGCGCAGGCGCGCGATCATCTCGGGCCGCTCGCGCTCAATCTCCAGCGCAACCACGAAAAAGGTCGGTTTGCCTACCCGGACGGGATCGACCACCGCCACATTGGCCACAATGACACCTTGCGCTTTCAGGCGCTTCAATCGCCGCAACACCGCCGACGCGGACAGCCCGACCGTCTCGCCGAGCCGATCGGCGGTCATGTCGGCATCACGCTGAACCAGCGACAGCAGCTTGCGGTCGAATCCATCGAGTTGGGAGATGCGGGCCATCGCCGGCACATTAGCACCTCGAAACGCCGATTTCGTGCATTTTAGCTGTGCAACTTGCCGATACCCGGCGGATTGCGGCGTTATCTTCAGGAGCATGAACCATCCCGCTCCCGCCGGCATCCAGGCCGCGCTGCAAATCATCGATCCGGTCTTCCTCGCAACGCCGATGCGACAATCGCCCACGCTCGACGCAGCAATCGGCGCGACGCTTTTGCTCAAAGACGAAACGGCCAATCCGATCCGCTCCTTCAAAGGGCGCGGGACCGAGAATTTCGCGGCACAGTTCGCAAGCGGCGCTGCCCTGGTGTGCGGGTCGGCAGGGAATTTCGGCCAGGGTCTGGCCTGGGCTGCACGACGGCGCGGAATCGCGCTGACGGTCTTTGCCGCGACCAGCGCAGTGGTGTCGAAGGTCGCGGCGATGCGCGGGCTCGCTGCCGATGTCCGGCTTTTCGGCAATGATTTCGACGCGGCGAAGGACGAAGCCAGGGCTTATGCGGCGCGGGAAGGTCGGATCTATATCGAGGACGGTGCCGATCGCCTGATTGCCGAGGGCGCCGGCACGCTGGCGCTGGAAATGACCCGCGATGCCGGTCCTTTCGATGTGGCGATCGTGCCGCTGGGCAATGGCGCACTCGCATCGGGGGTCGGGACCTGGCTGAAACATGCAGCACCGCACACCCGGATCGTCGCGGTCGCCGCTGCGGGGGCGCCGGCCATGGCCAGGGCGGTGCTGGGCCTTCCGCCCGGCGGACTGCCCATGGCCGGCACGATTGCCGATGGCATCGCGGTGCGTGTGCCAATCCCCTACGCCGTCGATTGCGTCCGGGACGTCGTCGATGATGTCGTGCTGGTCGAGGATGAGGCGATCCGCCACGCCATGGATCTCCTGCGCGAGCATCTCGGTCTGATCGTCGAGCCCGCCGGCGCGGCCGGGCTAGCCGCTCTGATTGCCGAACCGGACCGCTGGCGTGGCCGGCGTGTCGCGGTGCCGTTGTGCGGTGGCAATGTCGACTGACGGCCAATTCATTCATTCAGGGCCGAAGGACATAAGATGATCGATCATCTCGAATTGAAGACTCACCACCTCGACGCAAGCGTGCGCTTCTATGGCGACCTGCTCGCACCGCTCGGCTACCGGCTGGAGGTCGATGGTCCGGCCAAAGGGTTTGGCGACGGCAAGACGCTCGACGTCTTCCTGATCGAAGGCGATCCGTCCCTCAACGTTCATTTCGCCTTTGGCGCGCCCGACCGTGCGACGGTCGAGAAAATCTATCAGGTCGGTCGCGATGCCGGACATGTGCTTGATCGGGAGCCCATGCTCGCACCGCACATCCACCCGAATTATTATGCCGCTTATCTTCGCGATCCGGACAATCGTCTGGTCGAATTCGTGTGCCACGCCGCCCCATAGGCGTAGCAGCGCAAGGAACTCCGGGTCCGCCGCCTCGAGCAGGCGGACCCGGCGCGTAAGACGCAGGTAATCGGAAGCGCGTTCAGTTCGGCGTCTGGCCCAGTGCCGGTGCGCTGCTCGACGGCGGAACGGGCGGCGTCGCGGAACGCGCATCGCTGAGCGCTTCGTCGTACCAACGTGCCAGATCAGCCTTCATCTGGCGCAACGCCTCCGGATTCAGATAGGTCATATGTCCAGCTGGATAATAGGTGAACCGCAGATTGGCCTGTTGCGACCGTTCCAGCATCATATGGCCAAGATCGTTTTCAGTCCCGAAGAACGGCGTCGCCATGTCGTAATAGCCGTTCATCGACAGAACCTTCAGATACGGGTTGGCGCGCATCGCGGCCGCCAGATCGATCGCGGTGTTGGGATTATTCTGGCTCTGGCCCTGGCCGCGCCCAAGCGCGTCATGCTTCCAGTTCCAGGTGAAACCCGCCGCGTCCCGCGCGGAAAGCCGGTAAGGCAGATCGGTCTTATAGCCGAGCGTGGTCGACAGATAATCGTTGAACGAGGCGATATACGCGCCCGAGATCGCATCGGACGAGGCATCCGTCTCCGGCCGTTCGCCCGCCGCATCGGTGTCGATGCCGGTATAACGCGAATCGAACCGGCCAACGGTGCGCGCCTCGCTGCGCAGCAATTCCTTCTGGAACCGCGGCAGATCGATCCGCAAATTGGCGCGCTTGATGAAATCGGGCGACAGGCCGATCAGCTGGCTCATCCGATTGGCGACCTGATCGCGCTCCACATCCGAAATCGCCTGCCCTTTGGCGAGGGCGGACATATAAGGCCCGTGGGCGAAGTCCCGCGCTTCCGCGACGATCTTGGCAACGTCCGCCGGCCGGTTCTGCAGCCGATTATGGTACCAGGCCGTCGCGGCGTAACTGGGCAGATAATTCAAATAGACCTGGTCCAGCCCCGGCTGGCGATAGCCATAATTCATGATCGACGACAGCAGTACGACGCCGTTGAGCGCCATGCCGCGGTCCTGCAACTGATAGGCAAGCGCTCCCGATCGCAACGTCCCATAGCTTTCGCCGAGCAGGAATTTCGGGCTCATCCAGCGGCCATATTTGGTGACGTAGCGCAGGATGCCCTTGGCAAAGGCATCGACATCCTCATCAACGCCGTAAAATTGCCCGGGCTTCATATCGCCGAGCGGGCGCGAATAACCGGTGCCGATCGCATCAAGAAAAACGAGGTCGGTCTTGTCGAGCAACGAATCCGGATTGGGTGCGACGTCATAGGGTGCGGGCCGGATGAATTCGGGACTGGTCGTACGAAGCCGGATCGGCGCGAACGATCCCATCCGCAGCCAGAAGGACGGGCTGCCCGGTCCACCATTGTAGAGGAAGGTGACCGGCCGTTTCGTCCCCGGCTTCACGCCGTCAAGCGTGTACGCGGTATAGAACATCGAGGCGGTCGGCTTCCCTTCGATGTCGCGGATCGTCAGCGTGCCGGCGGAGGCTGTATAGCCATAACGACGGCCATCAATGGTGACCGCATCGTGGTGCGTCGTCTCGGTTTCGGCGACCGGCGCGTTGGCCCAGGCGGCCTCCGCCTCGCTCTTCATCTTGTCGGCATTGGATGCGGTTGGCGCCTTGTCGCGGCCGGGGGCATCCTGTGCAGCTGAAGCGGGAACGACGCCGGCGGCAAGGGCAAGCGCAATGAGCCTAAAGACCACGAAGAATTCCCATCATTCTCAGAATGCTGCGTTTCTTCCTGTTTATGTGCGACGACGCAATCCCCGAAACGACAAATCGGCTCCCCGCCGCTCCACCCCAAACAACAACGGCCCGCTCCCTTGTCGGGAGCGGGCCGCCGCGTGACAAAATCAGCCAATCAGAAGCGCGTGCGCAGCGTCAGGCCATAAGTGCGCGGCTCGGCGAGGAAGGCCGAGAAGACCTGGTTGCCCACGCCACCGAACGCCTGCACCTGGCTGGCCGAACCGGCACCCTGGAACGGCGCGTTGAACGCGACCTGCGTGTATTTGGTGTCGAGCAGGTTCTGCGCCCACACCTCCACGCTCCAGCGCTTGTCGGCGCCGCGCAGGCCGATCCGCGCGTTGAGCAGGAAGAAGCCGTCCTGATCCTTTTCGAGGAACAGGTCGGAGCCGGTGTTGTAGTCCGACGTCATGCGGCCATCGACATAGAACAACGCGCTCATCCCCGACGAGCCAATGTCCGGCGTCCAGCTGGCCGATGCCGTCACCACGTTGCGCGGCGCGTTCGACATCTGCTGACCCGAAAGCAGGAACAGCGCCGGGTCAAGCGCTTCACCCGCTTCGCTGCCGACCAGATTCTTGCGGTACTTGGTATCGGTGAAGGAATAGCCCAAATTCACCGCGAAATTGCGCGCCGGGTAAATGCCCGCCTCGATCTCGACACCCTGCGACACCACGCCATATTTCACGCCGCTGGTGCAGGCACCGGTGGCGGCGCTGGCATCGGTATCCGCCCCGTTCAGGCTGGTCGAGCAGGACCCGATATTCTGCACGACATAGTTGGTGCCGTTGAACGTGTTGAGCTGGAAGTTGCTGAACTGCTGACGGAAGCCGGCCACGTTCAGGGTGAATTCGCGCGACTTGTATTTGAAGCCGGCCTCGAACGCATTGACCGTTTCGGGGTCGAAGCGCAGCCGCGCGGCATCCGGCGACGCCGTCGTGCTGGGCAGATAAGCCAGGCCCAGATCCGAACGATCGAGGTTGTATCCGCCCGCCTTGTAGCCACGCGAATAGGATGCATAGACCAGCAGAGCGTCGATCGGCTTGTACGAGAGGACCGCCGTGCCGGTGAACTCACCTTCACTCAGACGATCATTGATCGTCTTGCCGTTGAGCGTCGAGCTGGAATTGCCGGTGCAGCTCAGCGTCAACAGGGCGGCGGCGGTGCCGCCGAGCTGCGCATTGGTCAGATACGGCGCCAGCGCGGCCTGCTGCGCGGCGCAGACCGTGTTGTTGTTGTTGAACGTCGCGTCGAACTTCTTGCGCTCATGCGTGTAGCGCAGACCGGCGGTGAGGCTCAGCTTGTCGGTGATCTTGAAGATATTGTGCGTGAAGAACGCGTAATTCTCGCTGTTCTGGTTATACACGTCGCGCGTGCTGCCCAGATTGTTGAGCGTGCTCAGGCGGTTGAGCGCGCCGATCACGATCGGCGCGGCGGCGCCGAGTGCGCCATTGACGGTCGCGATACCGGCCGGGCTGAGGCAGCCTGGTGCGGTCGGGTTACGCAGCACCGCGGCTGGGCTGATGCTGGCGACAGCGCGGCAGGCAGCGAAGGCGCCGTATTGCGAACCAAATTGCAGATTGTCGACGACCTGCAGGTCTTCACGCGAATAATAACCGCCGACCAGCCAGTCGAGCTTACCGCCCAGCGCTTCGCCGTTCAGGCGCACTTCCTGAGTGAAGGTATGGAACTGGCGGTAATTATTGCCGTCATCGGCACGATAGCCGATGTCGAGATTGCCGTAATCGATGTCCGACGCGCCACCCGACTTATATTCGCGATAGGCGGTGATCGAGGTCAGCGCGGCGCCGCCGAGATTGTAATCAATCTGCGCCGAGCCACCATAGTCCTTGGTGATGTTGCTATATGCGCGGCCCGGCGTGTTGGCGATACGGCGATTATAGGGATCGCCAGCGCTGGGAAAGACCGCGCCCATGCTGCGCATGATGTCGACGATCGGGTTGTTGGCCGAGGCGGTATAGTCACCCGGGACACCCGGCGTCGGATCGGTCTTCTGACGCAGGTCGACATAGACCGCGCCACAGCATTTCTCGTCACGGCGCGTGTAATCGCCGATCAGCCGGATCGACAGGTCGCTGCTTGGTTCGAACAGCAGCTGGCCGCGCACGAAATAGCGGTTGCGGTCGTTATAATCGGTGTTGTTGACCGTATCATAATAGAAGCCGTCGCGACGATTGTAGACGCCGTCGATGCGGAAACCGAGCGACTCGGTGATCGGGCCGGTCACGGCGCCGGCGACACGGATATTGTTGTAATTGCCGTAGGTCGCCTCGGCATAACCGCCGAACTTGTTCATGTCGGGCGATTTGGTGATGATGTTGATCGTGCCGGCCGATGCGTTGCGGCCCGACAGCGTGCCTTGCGGCCCGCGCAGGATTTCGATGCGATCGACTTCGCCGAGATCGTTGAGCCCCGAGCCGGTGCGGCTGCGATAAACGCCGTCGATGAATACCGCGACCGAGCTTTCCAGGCCGGGATTGTCGCCGACCGTGCCGATGCCGCGAATACGGGCGGAGGCATTGGCTTCGCTACCGGTCGAGGAGACGAGCAGCGACGGGGCGAGCTGGCTGAGCTGGCGGATGTCGTTGGCACCGGAATTCTGCAGCGCTTCCTGGCTGACCGCCGACACCGCGATTGGCACGTCGGACAAGCGCTCGCTACGGCGAGTCGCGGTGATGACGATGTCGCCCTGGCCAACCTCATCGGCGGCAGTGTCGTCAGCAGCTGCGGGAGCGGTGTCCTGCGATGCGGCCTGCGCCTCTTGCTGGGTGGTCGCGGCGGCATCCTGCGCAAAAGCGGGAGCGGCAAAGGCGATGGTGGCGACGGACAACAGCAACGCGGACTTGCGCATCGGGATACTCTCCTGATTATCTATTATGGTTGGACGCGCGTCCATAAGGGCTGTGGACGTTTCGTCCAGCCCGAAAATGGCGGATTTCCGCCGTTTATGGCCGCAACGGGAGCAATCGTCGTTCGCACATGCATAAACTGCATGCGTGATTGATGGTTTACGTTACGGTAAAGGCAAGATCGCCTTGCAAGTCACGGATTTACGCCTGCAATCTTTGCAGGCGTAATTGAAATCCGCAAAATTCGGTCGTGACAAATTCAATTCTCGCAAATTTCAGCTCTGACAGGGCGAAGAAGTCGGGCTAGGAGCCGCTGGCCGATCCGATAAGAGGGTGCCCGCATGCCATTTCACGATTTCGCCGCTTATGCGACCCGGACGCTGGAAGACGCCACGATAGCCGAGCTGCCGCAACATTATCGCGGCAAGGTGCGTGACAATTACGATCTTGCCGATGGTCGCCGCATCATCATCGCCAGCGACCGGCTCAGCGCCTTCGATCAGATCCTGTGCGCAGTTCCGTTCAAGGGCCAACTGCTGACCCAGACGGCACGTTTCTGGTTCGAACAGACGGCCCATATCTGCCGCAACCACGTCCTGGAGTATCCGGACCCGAACGTCCTGCTCTGCCGTCGTCTCGACATTCTGCCCGTCGAGATCGTCGTGCGCGGCTATCTGGCGGGGACGACGGGCACATCGATCCTGACGCTCTACAAGAATGGCCAGCGCACGATGTACGGCATGTCGTTGCCGGATGGATTGCGCGACAATGAACGCCTGCCGCAGCCGATCATTACGCCGACCAGCAAGGAATTCGATGGCGGTCATGACGAACCATTGAGCCCGACAGAGATACTGGAGCGCAAGCTCCTCACTTCGGCGCAATGGGAGGAGGTGAGCGCCATCGCGCTCGCCCTATTCGCGCATGGTCAGACGCTGGCACAGGACCGGGGCCTGATCCTGGCGGATACCAAATATGAATTCGGCCTCGACCCGGACGGCAACATCGTCCTTGCCGACGAAATCCATACCCCCGACAGCAGCCGCTATTGGAAGCAGTCGAGCTATGAGCAGCGTTTCGCGAGCGGCGAGCGGCCCGACAGCTTCGACAAGGATTTCGTCCGGTCCTGGGTCGCCGAACGCTGCGATCCCTATCGGGATGCCATCCCCGAAATCCCCCAGGACCTCGTGCTGGGAACGTCCGCGGTCTATGCCGAGGCCTTCGAAACCATCACCGGCCTGTCCTTCGAGCCCGATCTCGAAGGCGCGACGGTACTCGATCGCATTCGCGATCGGTTGCGACCCTTCTTTGCTGCCTGATCGGTCGTCGGCCGGGTTTTCTTAATCCACCCCCGGGGAGCACTCTTGGATAGGCGACCTCAAAGCGCCTGCAGAGCAACTGCCCAAATGTCGGCGATTGGTGGTTACCGGACGTTCGGGGGGCAAGTGTGAATTGGCCGGTCCGGGCGGTAGATTGCGAAGTCCCGCGCGAAGATTGTGCGGTCCTTGGGAGCTAGCCGACGCATTGTGACAATATTTCGCCGGACCATCTCGGCCAGCCGCTCAGCTTGATTGGCATTCCGTGCTTGGGCAGCGCGATCGAGCCGATCAATGTCGATCGGTGCGGTGTAAGCTGCTTCGCCTAACTCTCGCTCGATCTTGTCATTCTCTGCCGTCTGCGCCTTGGCGGCCTCTTGGCCTTCCAACCAAGCTTTTATGGCAATCGCGACGCCGGCCTCCGACATGCAGGCCTGCCTAAAGCGATCCGCGATTTGTTCAGCCCGTCCCCAGGCAGGCGAAGGTGGTGGAGAAACCGAAACCGATTGGCCGATTAGTATGAGCGAGAATAGCAGGATCATAGCCGTCAACCTCCGGATAGCACCTACTCATATTGTCGACGGCCTTAGCACGAGGTAAACCCGTGGACGCCAATGTCCGCATCTGGTCAGTCTGCTTTCAGGGTCCGCTTTTTCCCCGTGAACGACCGCTGGTGGTAGATAGCCGTTGGCCCTCACAGGACGTTGTCGTCGTCGTCCGTCACCTGACCACCCAAGGTGTTGCAGATGATGAAGCAAGTCGATGACCTTTTCCGCCTCTTCGTAATGACGGCCGCTCAGATCAGCCTGTATTGAGACTGTGCCGTCATCGTCTTGCTCAAGGAGAGAAAAGCGAGGGCGTCGCCCGCGTCGTCATTGAGACGCCACGGCTCAACCCAGTGCGGAAGGCGGTTTGATAGAGCGACACGTGCTTCGTCGTTGTTGCTCAAGCCTTCAAGAAAATAGCTTTTCATGTATGCGTTCTACGCCAGAGCGGAACGTCTGCAACTGGTCGTTAACAAACATTTGCGCAGCGACGAGTTCACACCTTCGTCGTGAGAAACGGCGCGGCCAGTGCGCGCCGCCGGGACATGATCGACCCGGCGGCATCGCAATACTAGCAGGCGAGCATCAGATCACTTCGGCGCGAGTACCATCAGCATCTGCCGGCCTTCCATGCGCGGATAGGCTTCGACCTTGGCGGTCTCGACGACATCGGCCTGGACGCGCTGGAGCAGCGCCATACCGAGCTGGCCATGGCTCAGCTCACGGCCACGGAAGCGCAAGGTGATCTTCACCTTGTCGCCCTCGCCGATGAACTCGGCGACCTTCTTCATCTTGGTGTCATAATCATGGTCGTCGATGTTCGGACGCATCTTGATCTCTTTGATCTCCTGCGTCTTTTGCGACTTGCGTGCGAGGTTGGCCTTTTTCTGCGCCTCGTACTTGAACTTGCCGACATCGAGGAACTTGGCGACGGGCGGATCCGCGTTGGGCGACACTTCGACAAGGTCGAGCCCGACGCTCTGCGCCTGTTCCATTGCTTCCCGGGTATACATTACGCCGAGATTCTCGCCGTCCTGATCGATCACGCGGACCTTGGGCGATTGGATGAATTCGTTAAAGCGGGGGCCGTTCATCGGTGGCGCCTGCCGGTTCATGGGGGGACGTATAGGTGTTGCTCCTGACGAAAATAGAGCGGCCCATGTAGAGCTTTCGCGCGCGGATTGAAAGGCACGCCGCACACAACATGCACTTTTCGCATGGTGCATGCGGATTAAACCAATCTTAGCCGCCCAAGGCTAAGCGGTAGCGAGCATGACGCGCCCGATTTCACCCCCCTTTCCAAGCCGACGGCCGGTCGATTGGCGCGCGCCGTTCCTCGCGTCGCCGGTCGCGACGGTCATTCTTTTCGCGCTCCTGTTGCTGGCGATCGTGCCGGTCGCCTATCTTGGCGGCGATGGCGACGATTATCATTATCTGCTCGCGGCACGGTGCGTGGCCGATCATGGTTTCTGCTTGCCGGTCGATCATTGGTGGCGGCGCTATCCGATCGTCTTCCCGACCGGGGTCAGCCTGGCGTTGTTCGGCGAAAGCCAGGCATCACTGGCGATTGCGCCACTCGCCTATAGCCTGAGCGCGCTTGCGCTGTTCGTGACCCTGGTGCAGCGCCAGTTCGGCCGCGTCGAGGCATTGCTCGCGGGGCTTGCGCTTGCCTGCACGCCGGCATTCGCGATGCGCCTCCCCGAGGTGAATATCGACATCCCCGAACTCACCTTCGTACTGGCGGCCTTGCTGTGCCTGCAATCGGCCAGCGCGA
Organism: Sphingomonas sp. So64.6b; assembly: GCF_014171475.1. Lineage (NCBI taxonomy): Bacteria > Pseudomonadati > Pseudomonadota > Alphaproteobacteria > Sphingomonadales > Sphingomonadaceae > Sphingomonas > Sphingomonas sp. So64.6b. The sequence goes on along the minus strand of NZ_CP048817.1, from coordinate 155,320 downwards.
GCGGCAAGCGGTGGTTGGTGGTGCTGGCCGGCGTGATGCTTGGCCTCGCGATCCAGGCGCGGCCGACATCGCTGGTCATGGTGCCGATCTTTATGATCGGCCTGGTCGCGATGAAGCAGTGGCGCAGATGGACGCTGCCGCTGATCGCCGGCGTGCTGATTCCCAATCTGGGCGAAGCGATCCTGTACTGGCTAAATACCGGGGATGCGTTGCTGCCATGGCGGCTGTCGCTGGCGCATAGCCATATGCCGTCATCGGACTTGCTGCCGGGCGTCGACACCAGCCGGAGCCCATTGTTCAACCCGAGCCTGATCGGCGGATGGAAACAGGCCAACGGCATTTCGGTGCATTGGACGGTCGATGGACTGCTCAATCTGTTGGTCGATCCGTCGATCGCGCTGACCCTGGCGTGCGGCGCATTGTTCGCCGCGCTGAACTGGCGCGCACTGATCGGGGGACGCGAGGGCAAATTGCTGCTGGCGCTGGCAATCGGCGCGGCCTTGCTGTTCGGCGGGTTGACCTATGGCTTCGCCATCGCGCCCCGGCCGCGCATGTATCTGGCGATCATCGCGCTGTTCTGCGTCTATTTCGGCGTGTTCGCCGCACGCAGCTTACCGGCCCGCGCGTTGCTCGTGTCAGTCGCGGCGCTGCTGCTCGTCGGCAAGGCACTGGGCGTGGCCTATGATCGCGCCGATCTGCGCGCCGAAGCGATGATTGCCCCGGCCTGGGTCGCTGCGGCACAGGGCAATGTCGCGGTTGACCCGCGCACCGGCCGCTTCCTGACGCTGGTGCCCGGGATTGACGCGCTGCCGCGCTATGCAACGGGCGTTGCGGCCGACCGGATCTTGCTGATCGGACAGGATGATTGCCGCCAGGCAGCCGATAGCGTCGGTCTGCAAGGCTGGCACGCAGAGCGCGCCGCAACCTTCCGGCGCCATGACCCGGCGGTCATCGCGACGATACGGCGCAGCGGTCTGTTCCTCGGTCCGCCGCTGATCACCGCGATGTGCTTGTTACGACGCGATTAGGCTGCCAATAACCGTCGCTCAGACGGCAGGATCAAGAAATCAGATCCGGCGGACTGGCCTGCGCCACGAGCATCGCGATCATCGCGTCGAGCGGCATGACCTGCTGCCGCTCACTGCCCAGCTGCCGCAGCGCGACGGTGCCCTCCTCCGCTTCGCGCTTGCCGAGCACGAGCAGGTTGGGGACCTTGGCCAGGCTGTGCTCACGCACCTTGTAGTTGATCTTCTCGTTGCGCAGGTCGCTTTCGACCCGCAAGCCCGCCGCCGCCAGCTTCGCGACGACCTCATGCGCATAATCGTCGGCGTCCGACACGATCGTCGCGACCACCGCCTGCACCGGCGCGAGCCAGAGCGGGAAGCGCCCGGCATGATGTTCGATCAGGATGCCGAGAAAACGCTCGAACGTGCCGAGGATCGCGCGGTGCAGCATGACCGGGCGATGCCGTTCGCCGTCCGCCCCGACATAGGACGCGTCGAGCCGTTCGGGCATGACATAATCGAGCTGCAGCGTACCGCACTGCCAGGTCCGGCCGATCGCATCGGTCAGGTGGAATTCGAGCTTGGGGCCGTAAAACGCACCCTCGCCCGGCAGTTCCTCATAGCTGTAGGTGTCGTTGAGCCGCCCGGCCTGTTCGAGCGCCGTGCGCAGATCTCCCTCGGCACGGTCCCACAGGGCGTCCTCGCCGGCGCGGTTGTCGGGGCGCAGCGCGAGCTTGATCATGTACGATTCGAACCCGAGATCGCGGTAGATCGCATCGAGCAGGTCGCAGAACGCCCGCGTCTCCGAAATGATCTGATCCTCGGTGCAGAAGATATGCGCATCGTCCTGCGTGAATTGCCGCACGCGCATGATGCCGTGCAGCGCGCCATGCGCCTCGTTGCGGTGGCAGCAGCCAAACTCGGCGAGACGCAGCGGCAAGTCGCGGTACGACTTGATCCCCTGGCGAAAGACCTGGACATGCGCCGGGCAGTTCATCGGCTTCAACGCCATCAGGTCGCCCGCGCCCGTCAGCACCGGTTTGTCGGGATCCGTCCCCGGCACCTCGTCGGGCACGACGAACATGTTTTCGCGGAACTTGCCCCAATGGCCCGATGCCTCCCACAGCTTGGCATCCATCAGCTGCGGCGTCTTGATCTCGTTATAACCGGCGGCATCGAGCTTGCGGCGCATATAAGCCTCGAGCGCCCGCCACATCGTCCAGCCCTTGGGGTGCCAGAAGACCGAGCCCTGCGCTTCCGACTGGAGGTGGAACAAGTCCATCTCCGCCGCAATCTTGCGATGGTCGCGCTTGGCCGCTTCCTCGAGCCGCACGAGATGCGCGTCGAGCTGCTTCTTGTTGAGCCAGCCGGTACCGTAGATGCGCGACAGCATCGCGTTCTTCTGGTCACCGCGCCAATAGGCACCCGATACGCGCGTCAGCTTGAACGCTTGCGGATCAAGTTTCCCCGTCGAGGCGAGATGCGGGCCGCGGCACATGTCGAGCCAGGCGTCCGCGCCCTTGCCCGCGCGATACACCGTCAGTTCCTCGCCCTCGGGCAGTTCGGCCGCCCATTCCGCCTTGAAGCTCTCGCCCTGTTTCTGCCAGCGGTCGATCAAGTCGGCGCGGCTCCACACTTCGCGGATTAGCGGTTCGTCGCGCGCGATGACCTTGCGCATCTCCGCCTCGATCGCGGGCAGGTCCTCGTCCGTGAACGGCCGATCCTTCGGCGCGAAATCATAATAGAAGCCATCGTCCGTCGACGGGCCGAACGTGATCTGCGTGCCCGGAAAGAGCGCCTGCACCGCCTCGGCCAGCACATGGGCAAAGTCGTGGCGCGCGAGTTCGAGCGCATCGGCCTCGTCACGCGACGTGACCAGCGCAAGCTGCGCATCGCCCTCGAACGGGCGCATTATGTCGCGCAGCTCGCCATCGACGCGCGCCGCGATCGCCGCTTTGGCCAGGCCAGGCCCGATCGCCGCGGCGATATCCGCCGGCGTGGTGCCGAGCGGGACCGCACGGACCGAACCATCGGGCAGCGTGATCGAAAGCATGTCGTTCATCGAATTCGTTCCTGTGGATTTGGCGGGCTTATGCACACCCGCGGCGCTTTGGAAAAGCCTTGGGGAAAGCGTCATGGATGGTTTTCAGGAACGGAAGAGAGACGCCGCCTCACCCGTTCCCGGATGAGGCTCTCGGCACAGGCGACGTCAGCGAGTGACGCGCAGGCCGAGATCCCCCCGGAAAACCGGGGTGGTGGTAGTCATGTGAAAGGCGTTCGCGCGGTTCATGAGAGGGATATAGGCGGGTGGGGTTAAGGAAGCTAGACTTGAACGAGCGGTGAATACGGGCATGAGTTCGCAGGTTTTGCACCGGTCGCCCCGATCTCGACAGCTTATTTCGAAGGAATTTTCGTCCAGCCCTGTTCGACACGCTTTCCGTCAACATAGCGGAAATAGACCGCGACCTGATCACCTTCGGCAACGTCCGGTCCCGTCGGCCCACAAGCGCCCGGCCCGGTGACCCAGCCCGTTCGGTATGTTGGCTCCGGGAATGCCCCTGAAACGACGGCCTCAACCCTGACGCTAAACCACTTTCCCCGAATTGTGCCGTCCAGGCTGACGTCGAACACCCGCCCCACCAGGATGATATCCGAATGAGTCAGTCCCGGGTCGATGGGATATTTCGCAACTCGACATGCGTGCGCCGGAGTTACCGCCAGGAGCATCGCAATTAATACAGCGAGATACTTCCGCATGCTTCGATCCCGTCATTCCGGTTTGTCGGTTGGCGCCGGAACTCTTTTCGGATCGGCGCTCCGTTTCCACAATAACCATGCCATCGCGGCGAGCAACGCGGTCGCGCCGATCAGGATCGCCCAGAGCATAGTCTGCCGTCCGCGCTCGCCGCTGTCGTCGACCGCTGCGAGCGCCAGCGCCGGGCCGGACGATGCCGCGACGGTCGCGGTCGGGAGCGTGTCGGAAGGCTTTGGCGTCAAGCTTTCCAGCGCCAGATAGGGATCAGTCGTGCCGGCGCGGCCCGCCGCCAGCGTGAAGGGTGGCTTGCCCGCCGCGAGGAAGACCAGCGCATGGGAGGCGAAGGCAAGACGGAGCGTCGGCGAGGCAGTGAAGCCGGCGGTCTTGCTATCCGCTTCGATCCGCAGCGTGCGGAATGCCGGGCCATTGAGCGCAATGGCGCCGGGCGCGGCCTTCGACGCCACGCCCTCACCGAGCGGGGTCCAGGGTTGTTCGCGGTCGTTGCGGCCGAGAATGCGCACGGGCACGACAAGATCGTCGCCCGCCGGCACTATGGCGATGGCGGAAAGCGGCGTCGCGAACGGCAGCGCGACGTCGATGACATGCGCATCGCTGATCGGCGGCGTGGTGGCATCGATCGTCGCGCCGGCATCGGCCAGGCCGGAGCGCGTGCGCAACGTCGCGCCACGCACCCTGACCGGCGACAGGAGCCGCGAGTCGGCGCGCCAGGTGACGCGGAGATAATCGCGCTCCAGCGTCGCATCCGACAAAGTCAGTTCCGTGCCGGCAAAGGCCGCATTCGGCGTGCGGTAGATCACCTGTTCACCGATCTGGCGCCATGCCTTCAGGTCACCGCTTGCCGCAACGGTGAAGGTGATCGGCTGACCGGCGGGTAGATCGGCCTCGAGCGTCAGGCTTTTCGTGTTGCCGGCGATGGTGCGAGCATCGAGCAGCGCGCCAAGCACGACCGCCCCGGTTGTGCGATCGTCCGCCGCATCGTCGAGCCGGACGACGCGCGCGCGACCGTCGCGGTCGAGGCTGAGCGCGATACCGCTGACCTTCAGCGCATCGGGCGCGCCGAGGATCGGCAACGCCTTCAACTCGTCGCGGCGCTCCGCCGGCGCATCGGCTTCGGCGCGGGCGATCGGCAGCATCCGGCCGGTCGCATCGAACAGGCGCACATCGCTCGCATCGGCGGTCTGCAGGACTGCCAGAACCCCAGCCGGAAGAGTCAGCCGCTGCGCCGGCGCATCGGCGGCCGGTGTGACGGCAAGGCGGACGCGATAGGCGGCCGGATCCTTGTCCGAACCGGCCGGCGCCGCGGCGATCAGCGAAAGCGAAGCGAGCATGACGCTCGCCAGGGTCCGACGCCCGATCATGTCGCTGCTCCCGCTTGTTGGGCATCGCCGGGGGCTGGCGCCTCGGACGCCCTTGGCGGCAATGGTGCCATATAACCGACCACCAGCATCAACACGCCGACGACGATAAAGGCGATGATACGCGCGCCGCCACCCGCCGCGTTGAGATCGACCAGCAGCAATTTGACCACGGTCAGCCCGAGCAGCCCGGCACCGACCAGCCACATCTTGCGCTGCCCGCGCCGATGCGCCGCGATCATCAATCCGAGCGCAAGCACCGTCCACAATATGGCGATGCCGGTTTGCACGACGACGCTGGCGAGCAGTGCTTCCGGATTCCACTCGATGCCGAGCAGGTGATGCGCGGCGCGCATCCACACCGTATTGACCATGATGAAGGCGAGCCCCGCCAGTGCCGCCAGCGCCGGCGTTTCGCCGAGCGCGGTCGAACCCGGCACGGCCGGGTTTGCCGCCACGATCGCGCGACGCCACAGCTCCAGCGCGGCGAGCGACAAAGCGAGCGTCAAATCGACCGGGTTGAGCAGTGGCAGATAGGGCAAGGGATCGGTCCGGCCCGACGCGATCGTCGCGGTGGCGAGCGCACCGAAAAAGGCCAGTGCCGCGATCGGCAATGCCGCATACCAGGCATATGCGACGGCGTGCCGGTCGAGCGGCCAGCGCTTGGCTTGTGCCTTCAGGCTCCGCCCCGCCCATGCTGTGAGCAGGACCAGCACCGCCAGCACGCTCGCCTGGAAAGTGAGGCCGGCCCAGGACGTGTCCCACAAATCGGCATGGTCAACACCGAGCCACAGGCAATCGGCAAGCATCAGTGTCGCCAGCCACACGCCGCCGACATGCGTCGCGCCCAGCAATGACCGAAGCCCAGGGGCTTCAGTCGCATCGGTCGCATCGTTCAGATACAGCATGCGCAGATGGATCGCCGCTGCCACGATCCAGATCGCCCAGCCCGGTGTGTCGAGAACGTGCCCGCCCGATCCGACCTGTGCGAAAAAGGCCAGCGCCAGCACGATCAGGCTGGCGCGCGACGGCCATGCGGCGACCGACCAGCCGGTGCGCCGCGCGACCGCCTGCGCTCCGAACGCGCTGAGCACATAGGCCAGCATGACCAGCAGAAAACGTATCGCAAGGTCGAAGACATGCTCCGGCGGCAGCCCGCTGCGTACAACCGGCGGCAGCGCGCGTGTGATTTCGAAGATCCACGCTGCCCACCAGAAAGCGAAACCGAACAGGAATACCGGTACGCCAAGTGCCGCCTCGGCCGGTGCATAGCGCTCGGCGAACCAGGACCCGCTATGCGCCAGCGGTTTGCGCAGCCACCAGGCGGTGACCAGCGCCGACAGCGCGATCAGCATCGCCCCGACAACCGCCGGATTGGCGATCGGCAGCGCCGAGATATTCTCGCCGCTGCCGATCACATAAGCGAAAGCCGCCGCCAATTGCAGCAACAGACCGAACAGCCGCGGCATCCACCGCGCCTGGCGCATGCCGACCCAGAACGCGCCCGCGCCCTCCAGCGCCCACACCGCCGAGGTCCAGGTCGCGCCAAGCGCAAGCGGCACGGCAAGCGTGACGAAACCGATGCCGATCGCCAGCATCGCCTCGTTCATCACGCGGAAGCTTTCGCGGCGATAGCGCAAGGTGAACGCCGCGACACCGAGATACATCAGGGCGAAGCCAAGCGCGGCAAAGGCGCTGCCGAACGGGCGATCATGGACCAATGCGACCTGCAGCCCGAAACCGGCCAGAGCCGGCCCGAACAGCAAGGTCGTATCGACCATATTGCCCAGCCGCCCCGGCGTGCCGCGTGTGTAAAGCACCGCCGTCGCGAGGTAGATCAGCACCGACACGATGACGAACGCCTGCGCCGCGGGATAGTCGGTCGGCTGATAGCTCATCGCCATCCAGACCGAGGTGATGCCAAAGGTCGCGAAGAATCCGATCAGGTTCAACCCGCGCCATGACTGGCGCTGCGCGATGAACAGGATGGCGAGGTTGAGCACGGTATAATAAGCGAACACCGCCGCGATGTTGCCGCCGCCGGTGCTCAGTAGCAGCGGAACCGCAAAGCCGCCGGCGAAGGAAGTCATCGCCATCGGCTGCGACCGTTGCAGCAACGCCAGCGCGCAGCCGAGCGCACAGACCAGAATCATCAGCACGAACGCGGCGATCGCCGGCACGACATCGAACAGCCGCGCCGCGGCGAACAGCGTGAGATAGAGCGTCGCGACACCACCGCCCTGCAGCGTGAGGCCGAATTCGGGGCGCTTCACGCGCGTCTGGAAACCGACCACCAGCAAGGCCATGCCCGCGATGGCGATGAGCGCGAGGCGCAGTTCGATCGGGAACAGCCCGACCGACGCGGCGTAACTGGCCAGGAACGACAGCCCGACGAACAGGATTACCAGCCCGACGCGCACGATCGTGTTGCCGCCGAACAGCCAGTTGCGGATCGCCGCAACGACCTTGCCCGCCATCTCGCTGACCGGATCAGGCGCCGCCGGAGTTTGCACGCGCGGCGGCGGCGAATAAGCGGGCGACGTGACCTGTGACCGGGCGCGAACCGCCGGAGGTGCCGCGGTGGCTGCGGCCACGGGACGCTGGCTGGGCGTGGCGACGGGCTCGGCCGCCGCTGTCGGGTCAGGACGAACATTCGGCGCGGACGCGTCTTTCACAGCGGCGCGCAGCACATCGATCTGCATATGGAGGCCGGCTGTGGCCTTGGCGATTTCGTGGCGCACCGCGAAACGCATGGCGAGACCGGCCAGCGCCCCGATCATGCCACCGATCACCAGGCCATAGGTTTCCAGTTCGGCAAAGATCCATCCCGCGATGGCTCCGATGATCGCCACCGTGAAAATCATGTCCGTCCCCTACCCCGTGCGGCGCCAAATATGGCGCATGCGCGAAGACAGGTCGAGGCGCGATTATTCCGGCAAGTCCACCGCGCGGCGCGGCACGAAGCGGCACGCCTCCGGGCGACGACGTCGGCCGCTGTCGCCCGCGCTACAGATTTGCGGGAACGGCTCGTTCGGGAACAGGGTCCTTACGGCCCAAAGTGAAGAATGGGATCGAGTAATGCACCACCCAGCCGATGGTCAGCGCGTAAAGAATCGTGCCCACGCCAACGGTGCCGCCCATCGCCCAGCCCGCGGCCAGAACACTCAGCTCGATCGCCGTACGCACGAGTTTGATCGGCCAGCCGGTCCGGCCCGCTATACCGGTCATCAGGCCGTCGCGCGGTCCGGCGCCAAGGCCCGCGCCGATATAGGCGCCCCCCGCGATACCGTTCAGCGCGATCCCCGCGATCAGAAAGGCGAAGCGCAAGGGGTATCCATCCGGCGCGGGCAGGATCGGGAGCGACAAATCGACCACCGTGCCGATGATGATGATATTGAGGATGGTGCCGATGCCGGGGCGCTGTCGCAATGGAATCCACAGTAGCAACACGATCAGACCGAGTAGATTGACCGTCATGCCGAAGCTGAGCCCGATGCGCGGCGCCAGTCCCTGATGCAGCACGTCCCAAGGATCGAGCCCCAGATTTGCACGCAGCATGAGTGCCATGGAGAAGCCATAAAGCGAAAGGCCCCAAAAGAGCTGAACAAGGCGTTGTCTGATCATATTAAAAGCCAATAATATTAATTGGCATTGTTTTTAAGGTCCATTCCGAAGATATTGGCCCTCATGAACGTCAGCACCCTGAGCCCGGCCTCGCTCGTACGCATGCTTGGCGCATGGCGCGGCAGCGCGGGCGGCGGCCCAGCCTATCGCCAGCTTGCCAGCGCATTGCGTTTGCTGATTCTCGACGGCCGGATCGGTCTTGGCGTCCGGATCGGCGGCGAGCGCGATCTGGCGCGGGCATTGGGTGTGAGCCGCACCACCGTCACGGCCGCTTTCGAGTTGTTGCGCGATGAGGGATTTTTGCTGAGCCGACAGGGATCGGGCAGTGTCACACGCCTGCCGGGTATCGTAGCACATGGCGCGACACGCGATCCGGCGGAAATACTCACTGAAGCGGGACCGGACGTCATCGATTGGACGAAAGCCGTGCTGCCCGCTCCGCAGGCCGTCTGGCACGCTTACGAACAGGCACTGGGTCAGATGCCGGCCTTCCTGTCGGGCTTTGGTTATGAGGTGCTCGGCGTTGAGCGTCTGAGACTGGCGATCGCGGCGGACTATGTCGCGCGCGGCTGCCCGACGACGCCGGATCAGATCCTCGTCACCAGTGGCGCGCAGCACGCCCTCACCTTGCTGCTGCATCTGTTAGCCGGGCCGGGCGACCGCGTCGTGATCGACCATCCGACCTATCACAACGCGATCGCCGCGATCCTCCAGCATAACTGCGTCCCGGTGCCGGTCGGGCTTCCCGCCACCGGCTGGGATATCGACGCGATCCATGCCGCCTTTCGCCAGACCGGGCCGCGCTTCGCCTATATCATCGCCGATTTCCACAATCCCACCGGCCGCCTCATGGACAACGACGCGCGCGCCGCGTTGGTGCGGGCGGCACACGCGACGCACACGCCACTGGTGATCGACGAGACGATGGCGGCGGTCGCGCTCGACGCGGCGGCCCCGTCGCCCGTGGCAGCATATGACGCGGACGGCCACACGGTGATCAGCATCGGATCGGTCAGCAAGCGCTTTTGGGGGGGCTTGAGGATCGGCTGGGTGCGAGCCGATGCGCAGACGGTCGTCGCGCTGGGTCGCCTCCGCGCGACGCTCGACATGGCGACCCCGATCATGGACCAGCTCGCGGTCGCCGCGCTGCTTGACGGCAGCATCGGGGGAAATGACACAACCGCTGACATTCGCGCGCGCCGCAACCATCTGGTCGCGCGGCTCGCCGACGTGCTGCCGAACTGGAATGTGCAGGTGCCATCGGGTGGCTTCATGCTGTGGGCGGAAATGCCGCGCCCCGAGGCATCGGCGCTGGCGGCCATGGCGCAAAGCCTTTCGCTGCGCATCACGCCCGGGCCGCGTTTCGGCGTCAATGGTGCGTTCGAACGCTTTGTCCGCCTGCCCTTCACGCTACCGGAAGTCGATCTCGACCGTGCGGTCGATCGTCTGGCGCTGGCCGCCGCGCAATTGCGCATGCGCCATCCGCGGCTGCCCGATCCGGCGACGTGGGAACTGGAAGCGGAACGCGTCCTTTAACCCGCCCCGTGAAAGGCTACCTGCGGCCGCGGACATCGCGGCAAGCCTGTGGATACCTATCCGGCAAGGCTCTCTTCATCGGCAAAGCGCGCCGCCAGTGCCGCGATCTCGGCCGGCTCGAGCAGCCAGGTCCGTGTCTTCTGGCCGGCACGCGCCACCGGCTGGGTGAGCAATATCCGGGCATCGGCGCGATGCTCGATCTTCAATGCGGTGAAATGCCTGACGCATTCGCGCAGCGGAGCGATCAACGGCACCGTTCCCGTCAAGTCGATAAGCGTAGCCAACTGGTTCTCGGTGTCGGGAGTCATGTCGATGCCTCATGTGAATGCGCGGACGATCGCGCGACGTTGGATATCGGGCTCATGTCGGACTGGCATGGGCGATCGTCAACTCGAGCCTGTCGCCCGAAACGCAATGGCGCGCGCAGATGATCAGAGCGCCCAGTCATACCCAAGGCCGGACTCCACTGGTCGAGGAGCGCGCCTTCAACCTTCTGAAAATGAGGGCAAAACTCACAAGGAATGCAAGCGGCGCGGTATACAGGGCAATGAGCCCGATCATCGCCAACATGAAGCCATAGCTGGCAGCCTGCTCGACGGTATCGCAGAAGAATGACGGCAGGGTGGCGATGGCAATGATGATCGCGGGCGTGAGGAGACCGGAACATATGATTGTCAGCGCCAGCCAATGGCGAGGCAAAAGGTGCCGGAGCAGGGCCGTCACCAGGGCAGCCACAATGCATTGCATCGTTGCGATCGCAAGAATTATCAGCGCTATCGCCCAGTCCCCAGCAGTCAGATCCCGGGTTACGAGATACCCGCATTATCCGATGACGCGCAACCTCACGCCACCCCGAACGGCACCACGCAATTGTCGGCATAATGGCCGATCTGCGCGCGGCCGAGATAGGGCACGCCCATTTCCGCGCACCAGCGCACGATCATCTGTTCGGGCGTTTCGTTGAAGGTCACGTCATTGTCGATCACGTCGTTGACCTGGCCGAGGCGGACGCCGGCGATGCCCTTCAACTGCGTCGCATGCGCCATGGTGAAAAGCATGCGATCGACGCGGTAAAGCGGTTCGCTCACTTCCTCGATCATCAGCACATGATCGGTCAGGTCGGGCAGATATTTCGAACCGATCAGCGAGGTCAGGATCGACAGGTTGAACGCGGCGTGCGGACGCCTGCTCCCCGCCGGGCTGTCGATCGTCGGTTCCAGTGACTTGCGGTCGCCATTGACCAGCCAGGCGAGCGCCCGTGAAACACAATGCGCCGCATCGTTCTTGCGTCCCACCTCGCTCGGCATCGGGCCGTGCGCGGGACGGCCGATGCGCCGCGCATAAAGCGCGCCGAGCATGAAACCCATGTCGGAATAACCGAGATAGGTCTTGCGCTTCGCCGCCGCGTTGAGCTGCGGCAGGATCGTCTCGAGGATCCGGTTCGATCCATAACCGCCGCGCGCGAACCAGATCGCGTCGATCCCGGCATCGTTGGCGAATTCGAGGAAGGCGGCGGCGCGCACCGCATCGGAGCCGGCGAAATGACCCTCGACCATGAAACATTGCGGATGGAAGACGATATCGACCTCCGGAAAGGTCAGCGCGATCAGCGCCTTGACGCGGTTCTCGACCAGGATGTCGATCGACCGTGCCGGGCTCACTACTCCGATGCGCATTCGTTCGACGCCTTTCCGTACAATCCAAAGCCGGCCCGTACAATCCAAAGCCGGAGGAACGGGCGACTTGCCCCTGCTCCGAAATGCCGCGATAGCGCGCGCTCATGGCTGACGGCAAATCCTACTTCTTCGTCGGGATCGGCGGCAGCGGCATGATGCCGCTGGCGATGATCCTGGCCGGACGCGGCGCGCGCGTCGCCGGATCGGACCGCACGCTCGACCAGGCGCGCTTGCCGACCAAGTTCGCCGACTTGCGCGCGCGCGGCGTCGCGCTGTTCCCACAGGATGGCAGCGGCATCACCAGCACCGACCAGATCGTCGTCGCCTCCGCCGCGGTTGAATCGACCGTCGCCGATATCGTCGCGGCCGACCGCGTCGGCGCGACGCGGATGAGCCGCGCGGAATTGCTCGCCAGCCTGTTCAACGCCAGCGACCTGTCGATCGGCGTCGCGGGAACCAGCGGCAAATCGACCGTGACCGGCATGATCGGCTGGATCCTCCACGCGTGCGGCCGCGACCCGACGGTGATGAACGGCGCGGTGATGAAGAATTTCGCCGGCCCCGATGCTCCCTTTGCCAGCGCATTGGTTGGCGCCGGGGAGGCGTTCGTCAGCGAAGTCGACGAAAGCGACGGATCGATCGCGCTCTATCATCCGCACATCGCGGTGCTCAACAATGTCACGCTCGATCACAAGTCGCTCGACGAGTTGCGCCAGCTGTTCGGCGATTTCGCGGGCAAGGCGCGGGCGGTTTTGGTCAATATCGGCGATACCGAAACGGCATTGCTTGCCGCCGCACTGGATCGCGGCCGGATCACCACCTTCGCGGTCGAGGCGCCCGCCGAATTGACCGCCGAGGCGCTCACGCCCGAGCCGTTCGCGATCGGCTTCGACCTGGTCACCGGCGGTGAGCGCCATCAGGTGCGGCTGTCGGTGCCCGGCCGCCATAACGTCTCGAACGCGCTGGCGGCGATCGGTGCGGCGGTAGCCGCCGGCGTGTCTTTGGCTGAGACGATCGCCGCGATCGAGGGTTTCACCGGTCTCAAACGCCGCTTCGAGCTGGTCGGCGAAGCGGGCGGTGTCAGCGTCATCGACGATTTCGGCCATAACCCGGACAAGATCGCCGCGACGCTTGACACGCTGCACGCTTTTCCCGGGCGATTGCTGATTCTGTTCCAGCCGCACGGCTATGGCCCACTCAAGGTGATGCGGTCGGAACTGGTCGCGATGCTTGCGGCAAAACTCCGCGCGGACGACCTGCTCGTGCTGCCCGACCCGGTCTATCAGGGCGGTACGGTTTCGCGCGAGGTGACCAGCGCGGACATCATCGCCGATGTCGTGGCCGCCGGAGGAAATGCACTGCACATCGCCGATCGCGCCGATGCCGCCGCGGCGCTGACCGATCAGGCGCGACCCGGCGACCGCATCGTCGTGATGGGCGCACGCGACGACACGCTGAGCCAGCTGGCGGCCGAAATGCTGGCGCGAATTGCCGCCAGAGGCTGACAAGCGGCGGCGCCCATGATAGGGGCCTATGATAGGGCCGCTGGCCTGCAACGAAGAGGATCGCCCATGTTTCGCCGCCTGTTTCTCGATCATCCGGAGTCGGTCGGTGAGAGTTTTGGCGAGCATTTCGGGGTCGCATCGCGCTTCGGTTTCCGCATGGTGCGCGGCGGGCTTGGCTGCATGCTCCACGCCTGGCTGCCCTTCGCGTTCAAGACCGCGGGCAGCGATGCAGTGAAGGAATTGCACGAACAGCTCGTCGCCAAGCGCGGCGCGATTCGTGCGGCGCAGACCCAAATGACGACAGTCGAATATGTGATCTGATCGCGGGCGGGTTTTCTTCCGATCTTAAAGGGAGGCTCCCTGATGCATGCCGTCTATCTCGTGGCGCCGGGTCCGAGACCGTTTTTCGGCGATGTCGCTGAGCATCTCTGGGGCCGAGACAGCGATTTCGATTCTGATGGCAACGACGATCAACCGCCCGCAGATGGCTGGACCGAGCTTACCGTCACGCTCCGGCCCGAGTACGAACAACGGGTCGATATTCATCCTTTAGACGAGCTTCAACCTTTGGTTTTGGTCGTACGCTCGGAACACGAAGAACTGGCTAGGAAAGCCGCATCTTTCTTGCAGTCCGAGACTGGAGGCGAACTGCGATATAGCCCGCCGACCGATCGCGCCTGAACCTCTTGTTCGCCAATCGCGAACGTCCACGCCTGAAACTCTGCTCGGTCCGGTTAACCATCCCGCGCGCCGCACCGTCCGTCGCTGGACGGATGACCCGCGCATCGCGGCGGGTTCAGATGATTGCCCCGGGGGGGACCAATGGCGTGCGGCACGTTCCGCACGTTCCTCTAAAGGGAGGTAAGTATGCGTATTCGACCCATCATGCTGGCGGGCCTTGGCGCGCTGACGCTCGCGGCGTGCAACAAGCAGGAACATGTCGCCAGCGCCCCGCCGCCACCGCCCGGCGCCGTGCCCGGCAGCACCGCCGCCGACCGTGACGGCGACGGCATCATTGACGGTTATTACACCGCCGACGGCATCTATCATCCCAATGCCTTGCCGCCGATGCCCTCCGCGCCGCCGGCCCCGACCCGGTTGGGGGAAAGGGGCTGACCGCTTCGATTTGGGGAATGCGGCCGCGCCGCATTCCCCACGGCTTCGTGCCGCATTATTTGATGATCGCGCTGGCCGTCGCCGGCGCCGGCTGGAGCCCTGCCGCCGCAGCGCCCGCGCGCGACAACAAGTCGATCGCGCGAAGTGGACCGGCGGCGCGTGGCGATGCCATTGCCCTGGCCATCCAGGATAAGGTCGGCGGTTCGCTCAAGCGTTTCTATGCCGAACGCCGCTTTCGCCCGCTCTGGGCATCCGGCGGCAAGATCGGCCGCCCGGCCGACACGTTGATCGGCTTCCTCAGATCCGCCGGGCTCGATAGGCTGAAACCCTCTTCCTACGACATCGACGACCTGCGCGAGACGATCGCTGCGGCGCGTGGCGGCGACCCGCGCGCTGTCGCCCGCGCCGAGCTCGCGCTGTCCGCCACCTTTGCCCGCTACGTCCGCGACCAGCGCGGCAGCGGCGTGCGCATGATCTATGCCGATCGCGCATTGAAGCCGAAGCCGCCAAAGCCGGAGACCGTGCTACGCGCCGCCGCCTTTCCCAAATCGCTCGACGATTATGTGACCGGCATGGGCTGGATGAGTCCGCACTATGTCCGCCTCCGCCAGTTGATGGCGCGCGCCGAAAAGGCCGGGACATCGAAGGAGACGATGAAGCGCCTGGAACTCAATCTCGATCGCGCGCGGCTGCTGCCGGGGCCATGGACCCGGCATGTGGTGGTCGATGCCTCATCCGGGCGGCTCTGGTATTATCAGGGCGGGGAACAGGTCGGCACGATGCGCGTCGTGGTCGGCGCAGAGGAGACGCAGACGCCGATGCTGGTCGGCAATCTGCAATGGGCGATCCTCAACCCGTACTGGAACGTGCCGACCTATCTCGCGCGCCAGAGCATCGCACCCAAGGTCTTGTCGGGGCACTCGCTGGCGTCGCAGCGGATCGAGGCGCTGTCGGACTGGAGCGCGTCCGCGCGCCCCCTGTCCGCCGCGTCGATCGACTGGGCCGCGGTCGCATCGGGCAAGCGCGAAATCCGCCTGCGCGAGCTGCCCGGCGGGGCCAATTCGATGGGCCGGGTCAAATTCCTCTTCCCCAACAAGGAAGGAATATATCTCCACGACACGCCCAATCGCGACTTGCTGGAAAAGGATGATCGTCATTTCAGCAATGGCTGCATCCGGCTCGAAAATGCCGCCGAGCTGGGCCGCTGGCTGCTGCAAAAGCCGATCCGCGCCGGCTCGACCAGGCCGGAACAGGCGGTGCCGCTGCCCGTCCAGGTGCCGGTCTATCTGACCTATCTCACCGCCACCGCGACCGAGCGCGGCGTTGCCTTTCGCCGGGATATTTATGGGCGCGACGGGTGACGGGACACCGCCCCGATCTGCATGCGTTGCGCAGGTTCGTTATCTTCGTCGGATATGGTTTCAGGGATTTTCACGTTTCGCCCTAGGACCGATTTACGCTGGCAGCGACACGACAACGGCCAACGGCTTGGCGATGTTCGAAATTAATATGAGGCTACTCAGGGCGTGATTGAGGCGAGGCTTCTCGTTCTGTCCGAGGGACCGGGTGCGGCACAAGAGAATCTGGTAGAGGAAATTTTGCGAGCGATGGCTTTGGTCGCAACGGAGATGCGTAGTAGACCATGATCTCTCCTAAGAACATCGCCAACTGACAGGCAGCATCAAGATTGCTCACAATATCAGATATATCTGCAAAGCAGTAAACATGAATATTCTTGGGGTTTTTAGATCCCCTCACCCAGCGCGGCTTAGGTTCTTCGCTATAATGATATGTCACGCTATGAGCATGCACTAGCGCATTCCTATTATCTTTTATCCTCCCAAAAGCCTTAATGGAGAATAGAATTCTATCCACTATTTCTCCGTCTTTTTCATGCAACCTGGCGAGAGCGAGTAGAGCATCAGCGCGGGATTGATTGCCAAGCCCTGCTGTATACATCGACCCCGTGTTGAAATCGCCAACGTATTGCCAAAGAAGCACATTGAAATTGTGCTCGGCCCAATTCCATTGAACTACCAAGTGGCTGAGAGCCAGCATTGCAGGCTGAAAATCTTCGTGTTCGTGATAGTCGGGAAAGAAGCCTATATCTGGTTCATCGTTCATGTCAGGTACTTCATGTAAAAGTCGAAGATGAGTGTCTAAAGGGAATACTGAACACACCCCCCTGGCTCACACGACAAGCCTAAATGGTCAACGGAGTTACGGGCGGACGTGGAAGGCGCTAAGTGGTAATTTGACGGGTGAGCCAAAACGGCTGAATAGGCGAGCCGTACTCTCTGCCGATCTATCAAGCCGCTTCGCCTTTGCCGAGGCGCTTGGCCATTAGGTTCCATTCCACCTGAGCATGCTCCTTGGCCTTTTCTCGGAGATAATCCTGATAGCCGGGGAATATCGGATATTCATTTATTGCAAAAAGCTGATCTAGCTTGAGCGAAAGGTCGGCCATTGTAGTGGGTTGCCCCCGCAGGGCCTTGCTTTCTGCGAAGAGTAAGAACTGCTCACACATGATGTGCAGAACGTAAAGCTCATCGGAGAACAGATAATTCTTGCCCACCAAGCAGTCAGCTTTTTTCGGGAAGCGACCTTCAACGACGGTCATGCCCATATTAGGCTTGGTGCCATCGGCACGCTCCAAGACGATCTGGGCCGCTACCTTGCCGGTTGCCGCATACATGAAACGATCCTGGATGCGGGCGTAGAACGAGCGTGCAGCAGACGACGCCTTGTCGTAATCGAGAGCACACTCTTTAAAACAGTCTCGCACGGCGCTGTAAATATTACTTTCTTCCGAGCGAAGTGCTCGCACCTTCGCCGCAAGGTCGCGTAACGCTGATGGTTCCGAGCGGAGGCGCTCCTTGTTTAGAGCGTAGCCGTCAGTGATGTAGGCTTTGAGTATCTGGTTAGCCCACTTGCGAAACTCGGCCGCTTTGGTGCCGTTGACCCGGTAACCGATAACCAGCACAACATCGAGATTGTAGTGCTCGATCTCACGGGCAACCTGCCGGGCGCCTTCTAGCCGAACTATCCGGAAGTTGCGGACTGTTGCCTTTCGCTCAAACTCGTCCGAGTCGTAAAGCGTAGCGAGATGCTCGCTGATGGTATGGACATCCTTACCGAAAAGGTCGGCCATCTGTTTCTGCGTCGCCCAGACCGTTTCCTCTGACCAATCCACATTGAAATCGATCGGCGCGTTCTCACCATCGAACCGCATGAGTTCCATCTCGATCTGTGCGGCTATATCGTTTGCGGCTTCACGGCTCTTCCGGGCCTTGGCGAGAAAGCGCTTCATTTCGTCAGGCGTCATATAAAGGTACCTTTAAATGTACCCCGAACCCTTGACCGCGCCGTCAACGTAATGTCTAACCGGCTTTGCTAATGCGGACTAAGCCCAGAGCTTAGTTTAGATGACGCCAGCTGGATTGCCGTCCAGCTGGCGTTGTTGCGTTGAAGGGGCTGGCCTTCAAAACTGAATTTACCAGTTCTTGGGTTCGCCCCCGAACTCAACCCCAATACATTGGGCGCAACCGCAACGACTCCGCAAGACGGTAAATGACAAATTAGGGACTCGGTTCGTCGCTATTTTGAGTCGGTTCATAGCGCCGAATGTTTCCCGTATGTTCGCGACTCGCGGTCAAAGGCTCGCCCGCGCAAAGGCAAGAGAACAAATACGGAATGAGCAAAATTTACGCCGAACGCCGATTTCCGCGCTTCATGGCGATTATCTCGAGGTTTCCATAGTTCCGCCCTTGAACTTGAGCTTCTTGCCGCACGCCCTCGACAGCCTCTCCCAATCTAATTGCGGGAGCAATCATGATGGCGCCCGCGACCAAAGGTAGCGAGCGTCCGATTTTCGGGGCGTGCCGTTTGCTGCATGGTTCACGGTGTTGGCTTCTAGTAAGCCGCTGAATTTCCGAAAATTCTGGTCTTCGAAGCGGACGCCGGACAACAATCTTTCCGTGGTCATTTGCGACAAGCTTCCCACTCAATATGGAAAGTGTAGTTACAGACAAGCGCCCTTGACTGTAAAGCTTCATTTACAGATTCGAAAGGAGCTTTACATGTCGAAATCCACAGCGCTCCGGCGCTACAACCGAACCGTCATCATTCTCAGCCTGCTTTACGCCTTGTTCCTGTGTGGCGCGGTCTATGGCTTCAACCACAAGCTGCTCGCCGGTCCGGCCGCTTATGTCGCCGCTGTCCTGCCGGCGCCGCCGATCATCGGCATCTTCATTGCGATCGGCCGCTACCTGATCGAGGAAACCGACGAATATGTCCGCATGCTGATGGTGCGGCAGACATTATGGGCGAGCGGTTTCGCGCTCAGCCTCGCGACGATCTGGGGTTTTCTCGAAAGCTTCGACCTCGTCGGCCATATCGACGCCTATTATGTTGCGGTGCTGTGGTTTGGCGGCCTTGGCCTCGGCGCTTGCATGAACAAGCTGATGCTGCGCGGCGATGCGGAGGTGGAGGCATGAAGAACCGCCTCAAGGTGCTTCGCGCCGAACGCGACTGGAGCCAGGGCGATCTCGCCGACCGGCTCGAAGTCTCCCGCCAGAGCGTCAACGCGATCGAGACCGGCCGTTACGATCCTTCGCTGCCGCTCGCCTTCAAGATCGCCGAACTGTTCGACCTGACCATCGAAGACATCTTCACCAGCCCAACCAGGGAATCCGCAATATGATCGCCCATTTCAAAGCCCGCATTCTCGCCAGCGCCATCACCATGCTGGTCATCCTCAACAGCAACCCCGCCCATGCCCAGACCGCCATTGCTCCCGCGCCCGCCGCCAAGGCCGATGCCGCGACCACGCAGCTCGATCACATCTCGATCCAGGTCGTCGGCAGCAAGGGTCCGGCGATCTTCCTGATCCCCGGTCTGTCCTCGCCTCGTGCGGTATGGGACGGCGTGGTGTCCGAGCTGGCAAAAACGCACCGCGTCTATCTGGTCCAGGTCAACGGCTTTGCCGGCGACGAACCGCGCGGCAATCTGAAACCCGGCCTGCTCGACGGCATGGTCGCCGAGCTCGACGGTTATATCGTCAGCGAGAAGATCAAGGATGCGGCATTGGTCGGTCATTCGATGGGCGGACTGGTCGCATTGATGATGGCCAAGGCGCATCCCGACCATGTGTCGCGCGCGATGATCGTCGATTCGCTGCCTTATGTCGGACTGATCTTCAATCCGGGCGCGACGGTCGCGACGATGGAGCCGCAAGCGAAGATGATCCGCGACCAGATGGCGGCGGGATATGGCAAGCCGGCCAACGCCGCCTTTGCTGAGCAGACCGCCAACGGCCTGGCGTTGAAGCCGGAATCGCGCGCCAAGGTGAAGGCATGGGTGATGGCGGCCGATCCGCGGGTCAGCGCCGAAGCGCTGTATGAGGACCTGATCACCGATCTGCGCCCCGATCTCGCGTCGATCACCACGCCATTGACGGTGGTCTATGCCTGGTCGGCGACCCTGCCCAAGGGGCGCGCCGACGCGATGTTCCAGGGCAACTTCAAGGCCGCGCCACATGTCGACTATGTCCCGATCGGCGACACCGCCCACTTCGTGATGCTCGATCAGCCCGATGCGTTCATGACCGCGCTGAACGGGTTTGTGGACAAGTGATTTTCTCGCCCCTGCCCAGGATAAGGCAGGTGCGGATATTGTTTGCGGCATTGTCGGCAGAGGGACATTGTCCTTCTGCCGACATGGTTTTTTCCGCCGCCCGATTCAGATCGCTTTACAGCGGCGTCATGCTCGCTCTCCGCCACCGGATCACGGGCACAAGCCCGACCGGCCGGTTGAATCAGGCAGATATGGAGCCGAGCAGACCGATGATTTCCGCCCCCGCCCTTTCCCGATATTCCCGTAAAGCGCGCGCGAAATTCCCGTTGCGTCGCGCCGATTTTCCCGCAGTTTTTCCCGTGGATTCCCGTAAAGCGCTCGAAAAAGCATTTCCCCGAAAAACTTCCCGCAGCTGCGGGAAAATCGGCAGCGGCGTACCGCATATGCGCGCCATCGGATGGCCACCGATTCAACCCCGCCCGTGCCACCTTTAAGGCCGCCTTCAACGGCACCTCACGGCGCCGTCCGGCTCTTTGACATGACGAACAACACAACGCCGCGCCGCCGCGTGACGCCCTGCTTCAACAGGGATACAATTCCGCCACCACATCCCTTAAGGCCCGCCACATGACCGACCCAGCCCCGCCCCGCCCAGCGCTCGCCTATTACCTGACCGAAGGCACGGGCCCGACCATCGTGTTCCTGCCCGGCTATGCCTCCGACATGACAGGGGCCAAGGCGCTCGCGCTGGAGGCATGGGCCAAGGCTGAGGGCCGCGCGTTCCTGCGGTTCGATTATGGCGGATGCGGACAGAGCGAGGGCGCGTTCGAGGACCAGACGCTGACCGGCTGGCGTGACGACGCCCTGTCGATGATCGAGCAACTGGCGAACGGCCCGGCGGTGCTGGTCGGTTCGTCGATGGGCGGCTGGATCATGCTGCTGATCGCGCGCGACCGGCCGGAGCTGGTCGCCGGGTTGGTCGGGGTAGCGCCGGCGCCCGATTTCACCGACTGGGGCTTCACCACCGATGAGAAGCTGGCGATCCTGTCGGGCGGCAAGGTATCGCGCGCCTCGCCTTATTCGGACCAGCCGACGATCACCACCGCCGCGTTCTGGAATTCGGGCGAGGCGAGCCGGTTGATGTTCGGCGCGATTCCCGTCGATTGCCCGGTGCGGCTGATTCAGGGGCAACTCGATCGCGACGTGCCATGGACGCGCACCGCCCGGCTCGCCGAGATGATCCGTTCAGCCGATGTGCAGACGGTGCTGGTCAAGGATGGCGATCACCGCCTGTCGCGCGATGCCGATATCGCGCTGCTGATCAAAGCGGTCGAGGATGTGATATCGCGCCTATGATCCTTCCCCTGTTGCTGCTCGCCGCCGCTGCCCCCGTTCAGGCGGGGCCGCCCGCCCCCGCCCAGGACCGCTATACCCACTGCCTTGACCTCGCGACCAACGATCCGGCGACGGGCGCGGACGAGGCGGGACGCTGGCAATTGTCGGGCGGCGGATTTCTCGCGCGGCAATGCCTCGGCGTGGCTTATGCCAATAGCGGGAATTGGAACGCCGCCGCGGCCGAGTTCGAGGGCGCGGCGCGGGCGGCGGAACTGGCGAAGGACAAGCGTGCCGCCTTGTTCTGGGCGCAGGGCGGCAACGCCTGGCTCGCCGCGAAGGAGCCGGGCAAGGCGCGCGCGGCGCTCGATGCGGCGCTGGCGGCGGGATCCCTGACCGGGTTGCAACGCGGCGAAGCCTTGCTCGATCGGGGGCGGGCGCAAGTCGCGAGCAATGATCTGGCCGGCGCGCGCGAGGATCTCGACCAGGCGCTGGTCGACGCCGCGGCCGATCCGCTCGCCTGGTTGCTGTCGGCGACACTCGCACGGCGCATGGATGACCTGCCGCGCGCCAGGAAGGACATCGCGGAGGCGCTGAAGCGGTCCGGCGACGACGCCTCGGTACAGCTCGAGGCAGGCAATATCGCCGCGCTTGGCGGTGATGAGGCGGGTGCCAAGGCAGCATGGGGTCAAGCAAGCAAGATCGCGCCCGAGAGCGAGTCTGGTATCGCCGCAAAGGCCGCGCTGGCGCAGTTCGCGACACCAGCCAAGCCCTGATTTTCGAAGCCTGGGTGCTGGCGAGACGTGACACGAACCCCTATCTGAGGCGCGACGCCAGCAAGAGGTCCTGCGATGAAATATCTCCACACGATGATCCGCGTGACCGATCCAGACGCGACGATAAAATTCTTCGAGTTGATCGGGCTGAAGGAAGTGCGGCGGATGGACAGCGAGAAGGGCCGCTTCACGCTGATTTTCCTCGCCGCACCCGGCGACGAGGATGCGCAGGTCGAACTGACGCATAACTGGGATCCGGAAGAATATTCCGGCGGACGCAATTTCGGCCACCTCGCCTATCGCGTCGACAATATCTACGAAACGTGCCAGCGACTGAAAGACGCCGGGGTGACGATCAATCGCCCGCCGCGCGACGGGCATATGGCGTTCGTGCGCAGCCCCGACAATATCTCGGTCGAGCTGTTGCAGGATGGCGTA
This sequence comes from Sphingomonas sp. So64.6b, assembly GCF_014171475.1. Classification (NCBI taxonomy): domain Bacteria; kingdom Pseudomonadati; phylum Pseudomonadota; class Alphaproteobacteria; order Sphingomonadales; family Sphingomonadaceae; genus Sphingomonas; species Sphingomonas sp. So64.6b. The sequence continues at coordinate 132,608 of NZ_CP048817.1, read as the reverse complement.
TTGCCGCCGGCCGAACCCTGGGCATCGATGCCCAATACGGGCGAGTGGTAGGATCATGATGGCCGCCGCCGGTTTCCTAAAACTGACCGGCGCGCGGCTGCCCATCGTCCAGGCGCCGATGGCCAATTTCGCGGGACGCGAGTTGGCTATCGCGACGATCGGTTCGGGCGGTGTCGGGTCGCTGGCCTGCGCGGTGCTCGATGCCACGGCGATGGTCGCCGAGGTGACCGCGATCCGCGCCGCGGTTGCCGGGCCGCTCAACCTCAATTTCTTCTGTCACACGCTTGGGGCCCAGCCGGACGAAACGGCCTGGCGCAGCGCGCTCGTTCCCTTTTATGCCGAAGAGGGCGTCGATCCGCCGACCGGCTCGCCGCCGCTGCGCCGGCCGTTCGACCTGGCCATGGCGGAGGCGCTTGACTGGGCGCGGCCGGAGATCGTCAGTTTCCACTTCGGGCTGCCCGACCAGGATCTGCTCGCACGCGTTCGCGCGACGGGCGCACTGATCTTCGGCAATGCGACGACCTTGGCCGAAGCGCGCCATTTGGCCGGACACGGTTGCGATGCCGTGATCGTGCAAGGTGTAGAAGCGGGTGGCCATGCCGGCCATTTCCTCGATGACTATCGCTCCGTGCCGCTCGACGAGCTTCTGCCGCAGGTCGTTTCGGCGATTGATGTGCGGGTGATCGCCGCAGGCGGAATCGCCGACGCGGCGAGCGTGTCGGCGGCAATGGCTCATGGCGCGGCGGCGGTGCAGGCCGGCACCGCCTATCTGCTCACGCCCGAGACATGGACCAGCGCAGTGCATCGGCGGCGGCTGGGGACTGGCAGCGCGGACGATCTGGTCGCGACCAATTTGTTCACTGGCGGCATTGCGCGGGGCCTGCGCAACCGGCTGATCGACGCGCTTGGCCCGATCAACCCGGCCGCGCCGCCTTTCCCCTATGCCAGCGCCGCACTCGCGCCGCTTCGCGCCAAAGCGGAGCGCGAGGGGCGCGGCGATTTCTCGCCGCTTTGGGCAGGCGGTGGCGTGGCGCGGGCACGCGCCGAACCCGCCGCCGATGTCACAACCCGCCTCGGCAATGCGGCACTTAACTTTCGGAGTGAGTCATGACTGACCTTGAGATCGTGCGCATCCCGGCGCTGAGCGACAATTATATCTGGCTGGTCCATGATCAGACATCGGGCGAGACGATGGTGGTCGATCCGGCCGATGCCGCACCGGTGCTGGCCGAGGCGGACAAGCGCGGGTGGCGGATCGGGCAGATCTGGAACACGCACTGGCACCCCGATCATACCGGCGGCAACGCTGCGATCAAGGAAGCGCATGGCGCGGTGGTGACCGGCCCAGCGGCCGAGGCGGCACGGATCCCCACGCTGGATGTCGCGGTCGGTGAAGGCGATACGGTCGCGCTCGGCGCGCATGTCGCGACGGTGATGGAGACGCCCGGACATACCGCCGGACACATCACCTTCCATCTGCCCGAAGACGACCTCGTCTTCACCGGCGACACCTTGTTCGCAATGGGCTGCGGCCGGTTATTCGAGGGCGATGCGGGACAGATGTTCGCCAATATGCAGCGCCTCGCCAAGCTGCCGCCCGAAACGATCGTCTATTGCGCGCACGAATATACCCAGGCGAACGGCCGCTATGCGCGCGTTGCCGAACCCGGCAATGCGGCGATCGTCGACCGCATGGCGACGGTCGATGCGGCGCGCGGCGCGAGCGAACCAACCGTGCCGACGACGATCGCCCTGGAACTGGCGACCAACCCGTTCTTGCGCGCTTCATCCGCAGCGGAACTGGCCGAGCGGCGCGCGGCCAAGGATGCGTTCCGCGGCTGATCCTGCTACAAGCCTGAGCGGGGGGCATGGATCACGGAGAACGCTTGTGCGTATTATGTTGCTCGCCCCGCTGGCGCTGGTCGCCTGCGCCACCACTGCCGACAGCACCGCCGCGAGCGATGCCGAACTGGCGCGCGCGCTGGAGGGCCGTGTCGCCGGGCCACCACAACGCTGCCTCGACGATTTCCGGCGGACCAATCCGCAGATCATCGGCGACCGGACGTTGCTCTATCGCGAATCCGGCCGGCGGATCTGGGTCAATACCTTGCCCGAGGCCTGCCCCGGGCTGAGTTCGGACCGCATTCCGGTGTTCAAAATCTATGGCAGCCAAGTCTGCAAGGGCGACATTTTCGAGACGATCGACCGCAGCGCCGGCTTTCGCGGTGGATCATGCCGGCTGGGTGATTTCGTGCCTTACGAGAAGCCGAAGAGCTAGGCCTTCAAGACTGCTTAAGGCGCCACGCCCAATTCGGTGAGCATGAACGCGGTATATTCGGCTGACTGGTGGAAGCGCTGGAAGCGACCCGATTTGCCGCCATGGCCGGCTTCCATGTTGATGCGGAACACCAATGGCGATGTGCCGGTCGATGTCGCGCGCAACTTGGCGACCCATTTCGCCGGCTCGTAATATTGCACCTGCGAATCCCACAGGCCGGTGCTGACGAACAATGCGGGATAGGCCTGCGCGCTGACCTGATCATAGGGCGAATAGCTCAGCATATAATCATAGGCCGGTTTGCCCGCCGGGTTGCCCCATTCGTCATATTCGTTGGTGGTCAGCGGGATGGTGGCGTCGAGCATCGTCGTCACGACATCGACGAACGGCACTTGCGCGATGATCACGCGGTAATCCTGCGGCGCGATATTGGCGATCCCGCCCATCAGCAGGCCGCCCGCGCTACCACCAAGCGCCGCGACCCGGTCTTTCGCCGCATAACCATTGGCGACGAGATAGCGCGTCACGTCGACAAAGTCGGTGAAGCTGTTCTTCTTGTTCATCAAATGGCCGTCGTCATACCATTTGCGGCCCATTTCCTGACCGCCGCGGATATGCGCGATGGCATAGACCATGCCGCGATCGAGCAGGCTCGGCCAGGAGGCTGAGAAAGAGGGATCCGACGATGCGCCATAACTGCCATAGGCATATTGCAGCAGCGCGCCCTTGCCGTCCTTCTTGAAGCCCTTTTTGTAGACCAGCGAGACAGGGATCTTCGTGCCGTCACGCGCCGGCGCCCAGACACGTTCGGTGACATATTGGCTGGCGTCGTATCCGGGCACCGGCTGAACCTTGAGCACGCGGCGTTCGCCAGTCGCGGCATTGACCTCATAGGTCGTGCCCGGCGTGGTCAGCGAGCCATAGCTATAGCGCAGCCAGGGGGATGCGGGCTCCTCATTGACTCCGATCGACATGACATAGGCCGGCTCGTCGGACTGGACGAAGCTGCTCTTGCCCTTGGCGGGTAACAGGCGAAGCCTTTTATTGCCGCCCGAACGCTCCTCAATCGCGATGAAGCCGTCGAACGGCTTGAAATTCTCGATGAAGACATCGGCGTCGACCGGCACCAGATCGGTCCAGCCGGCACGGCCCAGCTTCGCTTTCGAATCGTCCGCAACCATCAGCTTGTAATTGGGGGCGTTCCAGTCGGTCCTGACGATCCAGCGCGTGCCGATATGGTCGGCATCGTAGCGGAACTCGCGCTCGCGTGGCGCGACAATGCCGAATTCACCGGGCGTTTTGGCACCCATTGTATTGGCTGGCGTGCAACGCTGTTCATTGCTGACCGTGCTTTGCAACTGGATACAGATATATTTGTCGTCGCTGGTACGGCTTAGCCCCATATAGAAGCTGTCATCCTTCTCCTCATAGACCAGCGTATCGGCCGACGCGGGCGTACCCAGCACATGTGCCTTGACCCGCTTGCTGAGCAGGGTGACCGGGTCCTTTTCGACATAGTAGATCGTCCTGTTGTCGTCGCCCCAGACCAGATTGGGTTCGACATTGGGCACGAGATCGGCATGCATCGCGCCAGTTGCGATATCCTTCACCTTGAGCACATATTGACGCCGGCCGACGGTATCCTCGGCCCAGGCGAGCAATTTGTTGTCTGGGCTGACGGTCTGCGACGCGGCCTGGAAAAACCCTTTGCCGGCGGCGAGTTTGGGCTGGTCGAGCAGCATTTCCTCCGGCGCCTGCATACTGCCCTTGCGCCGCGCGACGACCGGATAATCCGCGCCGGTTTCGAAGCGCGTGTAATAATAATAGCCGTTCTTCAGATAGGGGACCGTACTGTCATCCTGTTTGATGCGCCCGACGACCTCATTGTAGAGCGTGTCCTGCAGCTTTTTGGTGGGCGCGAGGACCGTGTCGGCATAGCTGTTCTCGGCCGCAAGATAGGCCAGCATATCGGGATTCTTGCGCGTGTCGTCGCGCAGCCAATAATAGTCGTCCTGGCGGGTCGCGCCGAACGGGGCCTTGATCTCATGGGGCTTTTTCGCGGCAATCGGGGGCTTGGGTGCATCCTGCGCGACGGCGGGAGACGTGAGGGCAACTGCCAGGCTCAGCGCGACGAATGGATGCTTCACGAACGACTCCCGATACGGATTTGGCGGGAGGCTAGCGCGGGGATCGGGAAAGCGGAAGGGTGACTTCCCAGGAACTATCCCCTCCCCGTTCGTGCTGAGCTTGTCGAAGCACCGTTCTTTTCTTGCCCGCCGGGAGAAAGAAGAACGGCCCTTCGACAGGCTCAGCGCGAACGGGGTGGGGTCAGCGCGGAAAACGGCGACGTCAAATTGGCTCGCTGCTACAGCACGAACCGCGACAGATCCGTATTGCGCGCAATGCTCGCCAACTGGCTTTCGACATAAGCGGCATTGACCACCACCGTCTCGCCGCTGCGGTCCTCGGCGGTGAAGCTCACTTCCTCAAGCAATTTCTCCATCACCGTCTGCAGCCGGCGCGCACCGATATTCTCGATCTCGCCATTCACTTCCGCCGCGATCTTGGCGACGGCGGCGATGCCGTCTTCGGTGAAGTTGACGGTCACGCCCTCGGTCGCGATCAGCGCCTTATATTGCTGCGGCAGCGACGCCTTGGTGTCGCTCAGGATCGCGACGAAATCCGCCTCGGTCAACGCTTTCAGTTCGACCCGGATCGGCAAACGGCCCTGCAGTTCGGGCAGCAGGTCGCTCGGCTTGGCGACATGAAAAGCGCCGCTGGCGATGAACAGGATATGGTCGGTCTTCATCGGCCCATATTTGGTCGCGACGGTCGTGCCCTCGATCAGCGGCAACAGGTCGCGCTGTACGCCCTCGCGGCTGACGCTCGCCCCGCCGCGTTGTTCGCTGACCGCGATCTTGTCGATCTCATCGAGGAAGACGATGCCGTTCGCCTCGGCATCGGCCAGCGCGGTGCGGCTGACCTCCTCCTGGTCGAGCCTTTTGTCGGCCTCTTCCTCGACCAGTTTCTCCCATGCATTGGGCACGGTAAGCTTGCGGCGCTTGAGCTGATTGCCGCCCAACGCCTTGCCCATCATCTCGCTCAAATTGATCATGCCCATCTGGCCGGGCACTTCGAACGGCATCTGCGTTTGCGCTTCGAGTTCGATCTCGATCTCGGTATTGTCGAGATGCCCGTCGGCCATGCGCTGGCGAAACGCCTCGCGCGTCGCCTCGCTCGCGCCTTTGCCGGTCAGCGCGTCGAGCAGGCGGATCATCGCCGCTTCTTCGGCCTTGTCCTTGACCGCGACACGGCGACGTTCCTTTTCCAGGCGCACCGCTTCCTCGACCAGGTCGCGCGCGATCTGCTCGACGTCGCGGCCGACATAGCCGACCTCGGTGAACTTGGTCGCCTCGACCTTGATGAACGGCGCGTCGGCAAGCTTGGCGAGACGGCGGCTGATCTCGGTCTTGCCGCAGCCGGTCGGGCCGATCATCAGAATGTTCTTCGGGGATACCTCATCGCGCAGATCGGCGCCGAGGCGCTGACGGCGCCAGCGATTGCGCAGCGCGACCGCAACCGCGCGCTTGGCGTCGCGCTGGCCGATGATGTGCTCGTCGAGTGCGGCGACAATGGCTTTGGGGGTGAGTGCGTCGTTCATTCTAAACTCCCCCCTCCCTGGAAGGGAGGGGTAAGGGGTGGGTGAGCGATGGCGGGGCTCGATGCCCCGCTATCGCTTCGGACTAGGGCGGACGCTCGCTTTGCTCGCAACCCACCCCCGGCCCCTCCCTTTCAGGGAGGGGAGAAAAGTCAGGCCGTTTCCAACGTCTCAATCGTCAGCCGGTCATTAGTGTAAACGCAGACCTCAGCCGCAATCGCCATCGCCTTGCGGCAGATCGTCTCGGCATCCTGTTCGTAATCGACCAGCGCGCGAGCGGCGGCGAGGGCGTAATTGCCGCCCGACCCGATCGCCGCGACCCCGGCCTCCGGCTCCAGCACATCGCCATTGCCGGTCAGGATCAGCGTCACTTCCTTGTCGGCGACGATCATCATCGCCTCCAGGTTGCGCAGATATTTGTCAGTGCGCCAGTCCTTGGCCAGCTCGACCGCGGCACGGAGCAATTGCCCGTGGTGCTGTTCGAGTTTGCGTTCGAGGCGTTCGAACAAGGTGAAGGCATCGGCGGTCGCGCCGGCAAAGCCGCCGATCACTGATCCATCGCCGAGACGGCGGACCTTCTTCGCATTGGGTTTCATCACGGTCTGACCCATCGAGACCTGGCCATCGCCCGCGACGACGACTTTGCCGTTTCGGCGCACGGAGAGAATTGTCGTGCCGTGCCACGTCATGGTATCGCTCATGGCGGCGGATATGGGATGGACGCGGCCTTCGCGCAATCGGCTACACGCAATGAACGCGCGCATGTCGCCTTGGTCCTATCTTTCGGCGGAAATGCCGATAGCATCCGCATGGGGAAAATCCGCATATGCGACAGGGGAATTGACCATGGCGACGCAGCTTCCAGAAGATAATGGTTCGACGGGAATGGTGGACCGGATCAAGCGACTGTTGATGACACCCGCCGCCGAATGGGACCGGATCGACAGCGAACCGATGACGGTCAAGGGCATCTTCACCGGCTGGGTGGTGCCGCTCGCGGCGATCGGCCCGGTGGCGGCGCTGATCGGATCACTCGTGTTCGGCTATGGCGCCTATGGCATCACCTATCGCCCGTCGATCACCAGCGCACTGACCACGGCGGTGATCGGATATGCATTGGCGCTGGGCAGCACCTATGTGCTGGCGCTGATCATCGATGCGCTCGCGCCGAGCTTCGGCGCGACCAAGAACCCGGTGTCCGCGATGAAGGTCGCAGCGTTCAGCGCCACTGCGGGCTGGCTGGCCGGTATCTTCCAGATCCTGCCGGCGCTCATGATCCTCGGCCTGCTCGGCCTGTACAGCCTTTATCTACTGTGGATCGGCCTGCCGAAGCTGATGAAGGCCCCCGCCGACAAGGCCGTGCCCTATGTTCTTATCACCATGGTCGTGGCGGTGGTCGTGTTCATCGTGGTCGGCACGATCGCCGGCGCAGTGTCGGCACAGATCGCGCGGCCGTTGATCAGCGCAAGCACCGGGACGACAAGTGGCACGGTCAACGTGCCGGGCATGGGCAGTGTCGACCTCGGCAAGATCGAGGAGGCGGGCAAGAAGATGGAGGCTGCAACCGCGCGGATGCAGGCCAATGCGGCGAGCGGCAAGACCGATGCGGTGCCGGCGGCGGCGTTGCAGGCGATGCTGCCCGCGTCGATCGCCGGTTTCGCGCGCGGCGATACCGAATCGACCAGCGGCGGCGCCAGCGGCATCGGCGCCAGCACTGCGCAGGGCAAGTATAGTGCAGGCGACCAGCATTTCACCCTGTCGGTGGCCGATATGTCCGCGCTGGGCGCGCTTGCCACGCTTGGCGGTGCGCTGAACGTCCAGTCGAACAAGCAGACCTCGACCGGTTACGAAAAGACCGAGATGGTCGGCGGCGCGATGGTCACCGAGAAATGGGACAGCGCCGAGAAGCGCGGCAAATATGAGACGATGGCCGCGAGCCGCTTCCTCGTCAGCGCCGAGGGCAATGTCACCGATATCGCCACGCTGAAACAGGCGGTCGCGGCGGTTGACGCGAGCAAGCTCGCTGCGTTGGCGCCCTGATCGCTCCAGTCGTCAGTGCGAATTCGCTTTCAGGAAATCGCTGCTTTCCTTGAGCGTGGGTGAGCGGCTCCGAAACGGTTTCGACAGGCCCATTACCAGATCATTGTGACTCTGTCCGGGGTAGAGCCGGAGTGTCACCGGCGCGCCCAGTTCTTTCAGCCGTTTCGCGAGATGTTCGGCATTATAGGGCCGTACGACATCATCGGCGGTGCCGGCGGCGAGCCATAAAGGCGGCGCATCCTTGCGCGCGAACTGGATCGGCTGCGTTTCGAGCAGGCGTGGCCAGTGGCTCATCGCATCGATGCTGCGCTTCTTTTCGAACGGGTAGAAGTCATACGGTCCGGCAAGCAGCGCGGCGGCGCGGACGATGCCGGGATCGACACCGATATCGGTCAGCCAGTGCCGGTCGAGCGCGAGCATCGCGGCATTATAGGCGCCCGCCGAATGGCCGGACAAAGTGATCCGTTTCGGATCGCCGCCATAGCGCGCGATAGTGTCGCGCACCCATTTGACCGCAAGCGCGCTGTCCTGGACGAACACGGGGAAGCGCACGCCGGGCACCAGCCGGTAATCGGGAAGCACCGCGATGAAACCCTGCGCGGCAAAGGCGCGGCCGGCAAAGCCATATTCGCCGCGCGATCCTTTCACCCAGCCGCCGCCATAATAGAAGATCACCACCGGAAGGGGTGTGGCGTCGGCGCGTTGCCGGGGTGCCCAGACATCGAGCTTCTGCGCCGGGTCGGTGCCATAGGCGACGCCGTCCGCGACCTGTTCGGCATTGCCGTCGCCCGGGGTGTGCGAATTGATGAAGTTGAGCACGCCCGGCGGTGAGGCGAAGAGCAGGATCAAGCCGAGCGCCGCCACGATGGCGACGATGGCGATCAGCAATTTGATCCAGATCGACATTGCGGCGCTCCTTCTTTCTCCCCTCCCTGCAAGGGAGGGGTTGGGGGTGGGTGCGCGCGTCCGCGCGCTTATAAAGATTCGTCGCGCCAAGCCCGAAGCATCGGAACGGGCATCGAGCCCGCTCCGATGCTTACCCACCCCCGGCCCCTCCCTTGCAGGGAGGGGAGATAAGTCACTTATTCCGGCTTTTCATCAGCGGTTGAATCCGCGTGCCGAACGCCTCCACCCCTTCGACAAAATCGTCGAAGGTGAGCAGCACGCCGCCGGTATTGGGCACTTCCGCCATCTCGTCGAGCATCCGCGCGATGCTCTTATAGGACCCAACCAGCGTACCCATATTGATATTGACCGCGCCCTCCGGCGCGGCGAGCTGGCGGACATTGGTCGAGGCGTTGTGCTTGTCGGCTGCCCCCTGCTCGGCGAGCCAGGAGATCGCGTCGATATCGACGCCGTCATTATAGCTTTTCCACTTCGCCATTGCCGCTTCGTCGGTTTCGTCGGCGATGATCATCACCAGCACGAAGATCGACACATCGCGCCCGGTCTTCGCAGTCGCCGCCGCGAGGCGTGCATTGTTCGAGGAGAAAGCGGTCGGCGTGTTGACGCCCTTGCCGAGGCAGAAAGCGTAATCCGCCCATTTGGCCGAGAAAGCGAGACCCTCGTCCGAGCTGCCCGCGCAAATGATCTTCATATCGCCTTCGGGCTTGGGGCGGACGAGGCAATCGTCCATCTGGTAATATTGGCCCTTCAGGTCGCTTCGCCCGGTTTCCCATAACTCACGGAGAATCTGGGCATATTCGTCGAGCATCTGATAGCGGTTGCGGAAATGCTCGTCGCCGGGCCACAAACCCATTTGGCTATATTCGGGCCGCTGCCACCCGGTGATCAGGTTAAGGCCGAAACGCCCATGGCTGATCGAATCGATCGTGTTGCACATGCGCGCGGCAAAGGCCGGCGGGATCACCAAAGTCGGGCAGGTCGCGTAGATCTTGATCTTCTCGGTCACCGCTGCGAGGCCGGCCATCAGCGTGAAGCTTTCCAGGCCATACTCCCAGAACTCGGTCTTGCCGCCAAAGCCGCGCAGCTTGATCATCGAGAGCAGGAAATCGAGTCCGTGCTTCTCCGCACTCTGCGCGATCTGCTTGTTGAGATCGAAGCTCGGCATATATTGCGGCGCGTTCTCGCTGATCAGCCAGCCATTATTGTTGATGGGGACGAAGACTCCGACCTGCATTGGCTTAGCTCCTCAGAAAATCGAGAATGAGTGCGTTGAAGGTATCGGGATCGGTGACGTTGCATGCGTGGCCGCCCCATTTCATGGTCTCGAGCCGGGCGCCGGGGATGGCGTCTGCGAGCGATTGGGAACAACCCGGCGGCACCAGCCCGTCATCGCCACTTGCGAGCAGCAGCGTCGGCACGACCAGTTTCGCGAGACGTTCCATCACATCGAAGCGCACCGCTTCGAGGATGCGCTGCTCGACCATCTCGGCGGGGAAGGCTGCGATATGCGCGGCCTCTTCCTCCTCCAGTTCCGCATGATGATCGGAGATCCATTGCGGTGGATAGAGAAAGATTGGCTGTGCGTGGACATAGTCACGCACACCGCCATGACGCAGCAGGCTCAGCCGCGTGTCGAAACAACGTGCGGTATAGGGATCGGGCTGCCCCCAGCCATTGACCACCACCAGCCGATCGACCCGCGCCGGCGCATCGAGCGCGAGCGCGAGACCGCCCATGCCGCCAATGGCGTGCCCCATGATCGAGGCGCTCGGGATATTCAGCGCGTCCATCAGCGCGAGCATATCGTCGCCGATGCTTTCGATGCGCGGCGTGACCGTTCGGTCCGAACGCCCGGTACCGCGATGATCATAAGCGATGACGTGAAAATGCTCAGTGAGCGCAGCGATGTTCGGGCGCCAGTAACTCGCCGATCCGCCCATGCCCGACGACAGGATAAGCGGCGGCGCATCTATGAAGCCTTGGGTTTCGTAATAAAGACCCGCGGCCTCGGGCATCAACTGATATGTGCCACGCTGGCGATCTCGACCAGGCAATCGGGCTTCACCAGATCGCATCGAATGCAGTAGCGCGCGGGCTTCGCGCCGGGAAAATACTCGGCATAGACCGCATTGAACGCGGCATAATCGGCCAGATCCTTGAGGAAGATATGGTTCATCGCCACGTCCTCCAGCGTCGCACCGCCGGCCTCGAGCGTGATCTTGATGACGTCGAGAATATGGCGGGTCTGCGCCGCCGCATCACCGACATGCAGCACCGCGCCGCCTTCGCCGAGCGCGAGCACACCCGAGACATAGACGGTGTTACCTGCCCTGGCGCCAGCCGAATAGGGCGCGATCGGGGTGGGGAATTGCGACGGGTTGATCGGGGTAAAGGGCATTTGGGCTTCCTATCTTCCGTTCGTGCTGAGCTTGTCGAAGCACCGTTCTTTCTTCTTCCGACGGTCGAAAAGAAGAACGACGTTGGCCTGCGGCCCGACAAGCTCAGGGTGAACGGGTGGTGGTAGCTGGATCGCTGTCGGCGATTTGCCCGAACGTGCCGCAGAAATCGGGCACGGTCGACACCCAGCCGAAGAATTTCTCGACATTATAGACGGTCGCGGCCTGCAAATAGTCCGGCCCGAGATGATGCGTCGCATCCTCCAGCATCACGCCGAAATATTCGAGGTGGAAGCCGTCGCGCAGCGTGCTTTCGACGCAGACATTGGTGGCGATGCCGACGAACACGATGTTGCGGATGCCGCGTGCGCGGAGCGTGCTGTCGAGTTGCGAATTGAAGAAGGCGGAATAGCGTGTCTTGTGCACGCGCAGATCGCCCGGTTGCGGGGTCAGCGCATCGACGATCTCATAATCCCAGCCGCCGCGCGCGAGCAATCGCCCGTGCAATTCGGGCCGCGCGCGCATCGTCTTCAGCGCGTTCGACTTGTGCCAGTTGGGCGAGCCGGGGCCGCCGGCTTCGGCATAGTCCGGGTCCCAGCCATTTTGCAGATAGACGATCTGCACCCCGGCGTGCCGCGCGGTATCGAGCACCGCCGCGACCCGATCGATCGCGCCCGCCGCGCCGGAGATGTCGAACCCGGCAAGATCGACATAACCGCCGGGCGAGGCATAGGCGTTCTGCATGTCGATCACGACGATCGCGGTTTCATCGACCGCGACACGCAACGGCTCGGGCCGAGCGGGCAAGGTGACGTAGCGCTTGCCCTCGACCGTCGGCGACGAATTCACGGTCGTGTTTGCGGACATCGGCACCTCGTTACAGTCGAAGCAGGCAAGTGTGACGGGCGCGGGGCGGTATCGCAAGGGGTGGGGGGACTTTGCGTGGGCGATCGTTGAATGGCTGGACCGCAAGCGATGGACAGCCGAAGCCAGCCACTGCTGGCAGTTCCGCCCAAACGGCTTTGGGTTCTGAGGGACGCCTATGCACATTTGCCGAGATAGCGGGTGGCCGATGGCGGTTGAATCATTGGCCGGCGGCAGCCGTGGACAGTTGTAAGAGATATGGGACACCGGTTGTGCCACATCTTTTGCGGGTACGCGGAGAGATATGGGACACCGTAACGTTGCGTATCTCCAAGGCGAGACTCGTGACGCGAACCGCATATATTTCATGATATCAATAGTTTATGCAAGATGCCGCGCAACGCTTATGGCCCGTTTCTCGACTTCGCACGAAACGAACGGAGGTCGCCGGGCGACACCCGACCGGCCGACCGGGCCGTTCGCCGTCAGCGGCATTGTAATGGCGGCAGCATTGTCGTTCACTCAATGCCGCTCGGCGTGACTCAAGCGGGACCAATGTGTGGAAATCTTTGAGATCGAGCTGGATATCGGATCGGCGGAAACCCCGCATCGGGCACGTCGCCTGCATCAGCAACTGAAAGCGGCCATTGTCGGCGGCGAGTTGAAGCCGGGTACCAAGCTGCCCTCGAGCCGCCAGTCGGCCACATTGTTCGGCATGGCGCGGACGACCGTCGTCGGTGTTTATGACCAGTTGCTTGGCGAAGGGTATCTGACCGCGCGGCACGGGTCGGGCACTTATGTCGCGGACAGCCCGCCATCGCTTCCCGCCGCGCGCGCGGCGGACACGCCAGTGCCGGAACATCGGCTGAACCCGTTCTGGTTCCGGCACGACGTGACATCGGCCTTTGGTTTCTTCGATGACCGCAGCGCGATCGTCCCGGCACCGGAGGGCGAGCGGTTCGATTTTCGCCCGGGCCTGGTCGACCTGAAGAATTTTCCGTTCGACATCTGGCGCCGAGTGTCCGCGCAAAAGGAGCGCGCATTCGAGCGGGCACCGTTCAACTATGGCGATCCGCAGGGCGACCGCGATCTGCGCTCGGCGGTGTCGATGCATTTGTCGGTGATGCGCGGGGTCGCATGTCATGCCGACGACCTGATCATCACCAGCGGGGCACAGCAAGCGTTCGACCTGCTCGCGCGGATCCTGGTCGATCCGGGCCGCACCAGGGTTGCGGTCGAGGAGCCGGGTTACGGGCCGACGCGCATTCCCTTCGCCGCGGCCGGCGCGACGCTGTATCCGGTAGAGGTCGATGCCGAGGGCATGATCGTCGGGCAATTGCCGGCCGATATCGACATCATCTGCGTCAGCCCTTCACATCAGTTTCCGCTTGGATCGACGCTGTCGAAAAAGCGCCGCGCGGCGCTGATCCAGTTCGCGCGCGATCATGGGGCGATCATCATCGAGGATGATTATGACGGGGAGTTCCGCGCCAAGGGTGGGCCGATCAAGGCGCTGAAGAGCGCCGACGAGGACGACGTCGTGTTCTATGTCGGCACCTTCTCCAAATCGACCTTGCCCAATATCCGGCTCGGTTTCGTCCTGCCCCCATCCTGGGCGACGCAAGCGCTGGTCACCGCGAAGATCTGCATCGACGGGCCCTGCTCGCTGCCGGCCCAGACGGCGATGACCGGCTTCATCGCTGGCGGGCATCTGACGCGTCACATCGCGCGGATGCGGCGCCTTTATGGCGAGCGCCGGCAGTTGCTGCTCGACCTGTTGCGCGACGACTTCGCCGATTGGCTCGATCCGATCGAGTCGGCTTACGGCATGCATGTGACCGCCCTGTCGAACGGGGCGATCGATGTCGACGCGGTGATCGCGACGCTGGCGCGGCGCAATGTCGAGATCCGCAGCTTGCGGCGATATTATCTTGGCGCGGCGAGCCATGCCGGGCTGGTGTTCGGGCTGGGATCGATGGACCTGCCGGCGATGCGCCGCGCCATGGCGCTGGTCCATGATGTGATGCGGGAAGCGCCGCCGGCTCAATAGACGTAATTGATTGCCACCGCCGGCGTGATCGAGGCGCTGTTGTGACGCCCCTTCGGAATGAAACGCGCCGCGAACAGGATGCCGAGATTGGCTTTCCAGCTATATTCGACGCCCGGCGCGATCGCGAAGGTCGTGCTCACGTTGGAGCGATAGCGGACCGGCAGCGGATCGGCCAAATCGCGAATATCGAAACCGGCCACACGCGTCGGCCCTTCATGATTACGGATCAGGTCGAGCGCCAGCACCCAGCTTCGCGTCAGGCTATATTCGCCGGACAGGCCGATGGTGAAGGACCCGCCCGGCATGGCGTGGCCGCGAAAGCCGTCCCCGGTGCCGTACACGCTGACATCGTTCAGCGTCGCCTTACTGGAAAAGGCATTCGAGACATTCAGCCGGGCCCGGAAGATGCGGCCATTGGGCAGCCAGAAATAATGCTGCGCATAGAGCGATAGCGTGGTGGTGTGGGCGCCGCTGCCGAGCCCATCGCCCGGCCGGTCACCGAGCCGGTCATGCTTTCCGGTGGGCAGGCTGTGCTGCAACGACACGGCGATCGCCGGAATCGATTTCGCGGCGTCGAACGAGGTCAGGCGAAGCTGCGCCGAAAAGGTCAGGTCGCCAAAACCGACGCCCGAACCATCGCGGCCATTCTTCACCGCATTGAAACCGAATGACGGCTTCACGCCCAGCGTCACACCGTCGGTGATCCCGTAGAGCAGATAGGTCAGCGAGCCGAAGCCGTGCGATGTCGCGTTGATCCGGTCATAGACATACGTCTCGATCAGCGCATGACCGCGCGGCAGGGTCGCCGCCGAATTGGCCATCATCGGCCCGGTCCACCAGGCATCGTCGAGCTTCTGACGTTCGACCGTCGCGGGAAGCGCCACAATTTCCTGCGCCAGGCCGGGCATTGGCGATAGTCCGGCGGCAACACCGCAAAGCAGCAAGGCCGGATGCATGATCATGGACGGGCGGAAAAAGCGGTGGCGCATTGATGACTTTCCGTTCCGCCGGGGCAGTTGATGGCGCTGAGTGACTGACGGTGCCGCGATACGGGCGGGGCCAATTGACCAGCCCTCCGGGTGCGAGACGTGGATCGGCCAAACGCTCCGGACAATGTCCACTATGGGCTGTTTTACCCGGTCCACTTTCGGCGGTCCGCGTGAAGTGCCTGGGCCGCATGAACTGCCCGGGTTCGCAAATGTCATCCGAAAGTCTCTCGCCGATGGTCGGGTCGGTGGCGCTACGACGCCACGCGCCGCACCCAAATCCGATTCCTGCGCTCAAAGCCGGATGACGGCGGCCTTGCCAGGCGGGCCAAGTGGTCTCGTCGAAATTCATCGAAGTGGTCGTTGTCGGTCGCCAAGCGGCACCGCATCCAGAGCCATGACCGCTTTCAAGATCATCCTGCTCGGTTGCATCGCCACGCTGACGATCGGCGCAAGCGACGATAGCGAGGTCGCCTACCCGCAAGGCTTTCGCGAATGGACTCATGTCACCAGCAGCTATGTCGGCGAAGGCAATCCTTCCTTTCCGAAATATGCCGGCATCCATCATATCTATGCCAATCAGCCCGCGATGACGGGTTATCGAACGGGTGCGTTCCCGCTCGGTTCGGTCATCGCGTTCGACCTGCATGCACCGAAGACCGGTCCGGGCAGTATCCAGCCCGGTGCCCGCATGCTGGTCGACGTGATGGAGAAGAGGCGCGACGGCTGGCGCTTCATCGAATTCCTCGGCGACAGCCGGACCGAGGTCGCCGTCACGGGGGCTCAGGGCGTCACGCGCTGCATGGCCTGCCACACCAAGGCGCAGCGCGACGGCGTCTTCAGCCGCCTGGACGGCTGAACGCGCACCCTCACCGCCAACATTAGGAAATCCCCATGGGCAAGATCGCCCGACTTTCGATCCGGACGCTGATCGCCAGTGCGATCGTCGCGCTTCAACCGGCGCCGGCGATCGCCCAGTCCACCGCACCGACGGCACGGCCCGACGGGCGAGTCATGCCGGTCTTGCGCGACGGGAGCCGCGATTTCGATTTCGAGTTCGGATCATGGACCGCGCACATCGCGCGCCGCACCAAACCACTCACCGGATCAACCGAATGGGTCGAGTATGACGGCAGCTCGGTGGTGCGCAAAGTGTGGGGCGGCAAGGCCAATCTCGGCGAGCTCAATGTGTCGGGTCCAGCCGGGCAGATCGAAGGCCTGAGCCTCAGGCTCTACGATCCGGCATCGCATCAATGGAAGGTCAGCTGGGCGAGCAGCCGCGACGGCGGGATCACACGGGCGATGATCGGCGGTTTCGACGCCAGCGGGCGCGGTGAATTCTACAATGAAGACACGCTCGGCGACCGCCAGATCTTCGTGCGCTTCATCTTCACTCCGGTGGTCGACAAGGCGTTCCGGATCGAACAATCCTTTTCCGGCGATGCGGGCAAGACCTGGGAAGTGAACTGGATCTCCGATTTCAAGCGAGTGCCTTGAATGCCCGGACGACGCTGTCACAACAAGCCGACCGAACCGGGGAATCGACGATGAAGCTTTTGATTTCGATGCTTGCGCTCGCCACGGCGTCACCCCCCCTCGCCGCGCCGGCGGATCGCGCTGCCGACACGCTGGTCGCCTTCGCGGATAGGTTCGACCAGGCGCAGCTGACCAAGGATGGCGCCGCGCTCGAACGGATGGTGTCCGACGATCTGGTGTTCATCGACGGATCGGGCAAGCGGCTCGGCAAGCGTGACTTCATCGAAGGGTGGACCGCACCCGACGACCGCTTCGAGCCGATCGTGCTGGTCGACCGCACGGTGACGGAACTGGGTCCGGATGCCGGTGTGGTCGGCGCGGAAACGCTGTTGAAGGGCAGTTCGGGCGGCAAGAGCTTCGCCAGCCGCTTCCGCTTTTCCGACACCTTCCGCCGCATCAAGGGCGAGTGGCGCGCAGTGCATATCCAGGTCACGCGGATGCCTAACCCGTAAAACTGTCCCCATAGTCGGCGCGCAGCACGGTCTTCTGCACCTTGCCCATCGCGTTCTTGGGCAGGGCATCGACAAAGACGATACGGCGCGGCTGTTTGAAGCGCGCCAGACTGTCCGCCAGCAACGCCTTGACCCGCCCGGAATCGGCAAATCCGGTTTCGCGCGGCACGACGACCGCGACCACGCCCTCGCCGAGATCGGGGTGCGGCACGCCGATCACCGCCGATTCATGGATTTCCTCAAGCTCGTCGAGTGCGGTTTCGACCTCTGCCGGATAGACGTTGTAACCGCCCGAAATGATCAGGTCCTTGGCCCGGCCGACGATCGAGACGTAACCGCGGTCATCGATCAAACCCAGATCGCCGGACAGGAAATGCCCGTCATGGAATTCCGCTGCGGTCTTTTCGGGCATTCGCCAATATCCCTTGAACACGTTGGGACCGGCAATCGCGATCATCCCGACCTCGCCCTGCGCCAGCGGCGCGTGGTTTTCGGGATCGACGGTGCGGATCGATACGCCGGGCAGCGGGAAACCCACCGTGCCGGCGCGCCGGTCGCCGTCATAGGGGTTCGACGTGTTCATGTTGGTTTCGGTCATGCCATAGCGTTCGAGGATCGCGTGCCCGGTACGGCCCGCAAACTCACGATGGATGTCGGCGGAGAGCGGTGCCGAGCCCGACACGAACAAGCGGATATGGCCGACCAGATCGCGCGTGAAGCGCGGCTCGCCCAGCAATCTGATATAGAAGGTCGGCACGCCCATCATGACCGTCGCATGCGGTAATTCGCGCAGCACCGCTTCGGCATCGAATTTGGCCAGGAAGCGCATCGATCCGCCAGCGGCGAGCATGATGTTGGTCGCGACGAACAGGCCGTGCGTGTGGAAGATCGGCAGCGCGTGGAGCAGCACATCATCGCCGGTGAAGCGCCAATACTCCTTCAGCGTAAAGGCGTTGGAGGCGAGATTATCGTGGCTGAGCATCGCGCCCTTGGACCGGCCCGTCGTTCCCGAGGTGTAGAGGATCGCCGCGAGATCATCGTCGTCGCGCTCGACCGTCTCGAACAGGGCGGGCTGCGACGCAGCGATCGCCGGCAGCGATCCGCCGCCCGACGCATCGAGCGTTTCGACCCGGGCGATTCCGGCAGCCGCCGCGAGCGTTTCGATCCGGGTCTGGCTGGCGGGATCGCACACGAACAACGCAGGTTCGGCATCGCGCATGAAATAGTCGAGCTCGCCCGCCGTGTAGGCCGGGTTGAGCGGCAGAAACACCGCACCCGCACGAACGCAGGCAAGGTAGAGGATCAGCAACTCAATGCTCTTTTCCGCCTGCACCGCGACCCGATCGCCGATCGCGACGCCCAGTTTAGTCAACGCGTTGGCGTAGCGCGCCGTTTCGATCTCCAGGTCGCCATAAGTGACGACCCTGCCGTCGGATAGATGTGCGAACGGCTTGGTATCGTTTGGAAAGCAAGCGGCGAGCCGGCTGTAGAGATTGCTCATCGATTCCGCCTCAGTCCGCTTTGTTTGGGCAGCGCCTTGAAGCGCGGAACCGGCGATGGCGCAACAGGCGATCGGCTGGCCGAGTAGCGAGCGGGGCGCGATACTCGCCCGGGTTGCGGTCCAGGACGTGAGTCGGTTTAAAGTTTGGAACGCGTGTTGCCATGATTGCTGTGCTAGCGGCGGTCGAACGGCGCTTGAATCAACCAGGGCGGTGAAGAATGGGGGAGATATGGGACACCGGTCGTGTCATATCTTTGGTGCGGCGATATGCTGAAAATTCTGTAATTTATCCTCGACAATCAATTAATTAGCGGAATTTCGGTACAATCCTGCGAAAGCCGTGCGGCTATTCGGTCAAGGTTGTTGCATCAAGTTGACGAAAGGGATCGGCGATGGATGATAGTGCAAGCGACGACATCCTCACCGTCCTGACGCGCTACGCCGCGGCATGGCGTGCCGGGGACCTGCAGGCGATCATGTCATGCTATCATGACGACTTCACGCTTCATTATTTCGGGACGAGCCCGCTGGCCGGCGTGCATCGCGGCAAGGGTGCAGCGCTGGCCGTACTGGCGGATTTCTCCCGCCGGTCGCGGCGACGCCTGATCGAGATCAGCGACATAGCCGCGGGCGCCACGCGCGGCGTGATCCTGGCGCGCGAGGAGATTTCGATCGGGGGACGTCCGGTCGAGATCGACCGCACGCTGATCTATGCCGTCAGGGATTCCCTGCTGGCCGAATGCTGGGTGCTCGATCAGGATCAACGCCTGATCGACGAGATGCTTCAGCAGGTTGTTGATTAGGGGGGTGCAAACGTCATCGTTGTGCAAAGCCGGACATTTAATATTGTGTCCCCGAAATATGGGGGATGAGCCGGCGGATTATTGCGCGCGCTTCTTCCCGGTCGCCGCCTTTCGCAGAACGCCAAGGAAACCACGCACGTCGGCGACCAGCCTTGCCTTGTCGAAGCAGGCAAATGCGCCATGTTCCAGCGCCTCAGCTGCTGCGGGACTTTCGCTCCTGGTGGACGAAGAGACCACGACGATCGGCGCGTGAGTCCGGGTCGACAGCTCGTCAAGAAATTCGAGGCCGCCGATATCCGGCATCGACAGGTCGAGCGTCACGACGTCGTGAGAAATGGTACGCATCATCTGCCGCGCTTCGTCCACGCTGGAAGCGATACCGGCCACTTCGAATTGATGATCGTGAAGCAGAACCTGCTCCATCATCGCGCGAATTGTGACCGAATCGTCGATGATCAAAACCGCGATTCTTTGCATCGTTCAATCAGGCCCTTCCGTCGCAACAGGATAAGCCCGAAACGGGCTTTATCGCAATTCGGCTAAACGGTTAACGCATGAGCGTCGAGCCAGCCGCATGATGCAACCAAGCTGGCTCAACCTGCCCCCGACGCCGCATAGATACTCCAAATAATAACATGGGCGGACGTCGCCCAGACTCGTGCCGCCCGCGTCATAATCAGCGCAGCGAGCGGAAGGCTGCTCGCAGTTTCTGTGTCAGGATCGCTGGCTGCTCCCACGCCGCGAAATGCCCGCCCTTTTCCACCTGATTATAGTGGATGAGGTTAGGATAGGCCCGCTCGGCCCAGCTTTGCGGACACTGGTAAAGCTCGTCCGGAAAGGCGGTAATTGCGACCGGAACTTTGACGCCCATCGGGGCGAAGAAGGGAAGCTTGTTCTCGCGATACAGGCGCGCTCCGGAAATTGCCGAGTTGGTCAGCCAGGTCAAAGTGATATTATCGAGTATGTCGTCGCGCGTGAGCCCCTCATGTTCGTCCGCGAACACGCGGGCGATAAGCCGATAGCTGCGCAGATCGTGATCGATGAACCAGGCCGCGAGCCCCACCGGGGAGTCCGCAAGGCCGTACAGCGTCTGCGGGTGGTTCGCCATTAGCTGGGCGTACGACACGCCATGGGCGAAGAAGAAGCTGATGCGCTCGAACGCCTGGCGCTCCTCGCTCGAAAGTTCCGCCGGCGGCCCGTTGCCGGAGTGCAGAGCGCTTGCCACTTCCGCGGGCACGGCCGAAGGCATGTTGGCGTGAATGCTGAGAAGTCCAGGGGGCGCTTGGACGC
This sequence comes from Sphingomonas sp. So64.6b, assembly GCF_014171475.1. Taxonomy (NCBI): domain Bacteria; kingdom Pseudomonadati; phylum Pseudomonadota; class Alphaproteobacteria; order Sphingomonadales; family Sphingomonadaceae; genus Sphingomonas; species Sphingomonas sp. So64.6b. The sequence goes on along the minus strand of NZ_CP048817.1, from coordinate 111,848 downwards.
CGATCTGCTCTGTGACAATCGCGCCCCAATCGCCGCCCTGTGCGACGAAGCGGTCATAGCCCAACCATGCTGCGCCGAGAAGCAGGAGGTGGACGCTGGGCCAACAGGGTCGGGAACAGCCACCTGCCGTTCCGATGACGCGAGCGAGCAATGCTCCCGTTCGACGAATGAAGACGCTGCAGAGGTTCGTCAGCGTCCATGCGACCGTCCACTACCACTTCAATCTCGAACGCCATCTCGTCGATCGTCAGACTTTCAAAGCACCCCGCTCAGCCGCCCAAGCTGAGTGGTGTCAGCTGTCAGCGGGTCGGCCCCACATCGATCACGACCTTGTCGATCGTGCCGGGATAAACGAACGGGCTGGCATAATCGTCGGACAGCGTCGTTCCGTAATCGCGCCCGATCGACGCACCGCCTTCGCTGACGAGAAGAGCGCCGATCGTGCGGGGCACGCGACCGCGCGATACTTCCCGTCCGTCGATCAGGATGCGAACGCTTGCGCCCATTCCGCGACCACCGCCGTCGTACACGATATCAGCGACGATCTTGTGTGCGCCCGGCTTCAGCACGTCGCCGCCGGTGATGCGCGTCTTGTCACGGTCGAGGATCGAGGCGTTGTACAGGAAGGCGGGTCGCCCGTTCATCATAAGTAACCCCCAGCCGCCCAGCCGACTGCCTTGCGCGACCAGGGCACCGTCGCCGCCGGTTTCGGGAACGACGATGTCGGCTGTCACCTGCCACGATCGGTTCATGATATTGGCAAAGCTGTACCGCGACAGACGCTGGTCGCTGTTTCGGTATACGAAGCGGGTCTGCCCGTTGGAAAGAAACGGACGCGCCGCCGCCGCCGACACCCCGGCGGGCAAGCCAACCTGATTGCGCGCCGCGACCGCCGCATAAGCCTGCTTCAATTCGGCAAGTTTGGCCGGGTTTTTCGCGGCGAGGTCGCGCGACTGACTGAAGTCGCTGTTCAGGTCGTAGAGCTGCCACTCGACGGGCGTGCCGCTTGCTGGAGGCGCCTCCTTATCCCACGGCATCACCCGGGGCGTCGTCGCGGCGAGCCAACCTTTCTCGTAGAAGGCGATATTTTCCCGCAGTTCCCAATATTGTTCTTCGTCCCGGCTGGCGGCGTTCGGCTGTCGGAAAGTATACGCCAAACTGGTGCCCGCCAGCGGCATCTGCTTCACCCCATGAACGGATTCGGGAATGGCGATGCCCGCCGCCTCGTAGAGTGTTGGCGCGATGTCGGTCACGTTCGTGAATTGGGTCCGCATCTGTCCCGGCTTCTGAAGCCCCCTCGGCCAGCTCACGACCATACCGTTGCGCACGCCGCCCAGGTGCGAGGCAATCGCTTTGCCCCATTGAAAGGGCGTGTTCATCGCCCACGCCCAGCCGATCCCGTAATTGTTCCATGAGTGCTTCGTTCCAAAGTCGTCGATCCTGGCAAGTTGATCCTGCAGCGTGTCGGGCATTGCGTTCTTGCCGCGGGCGATCTCGTCCATCGTTCCGATCGGGGACCCCTCCATGCTGGCGCCGTTGTCGCCCTGAATGAAGACGATCAGCGTGTTGTCGAAGTCGCCATTGTCCTTCACCGCCTGGATCAAACGACCGATTTGATCGTCGGCGAAGGCGAGTTGCGCGGCATAGATTTCCATCATGCGGGCCTCCACGCGCTTTGCGTCCGGGGTCAGTGAGTCCCAGGCGGGGATCACGGGCGGGCGCGGCGTCAGGGCAGCGGTCGAGGGGATGACGCCGGTCTTTTTCTGGCGTGCAAAGCTTGCGTCGCGAACCTTGTCCCACCCCTGATCGAAATGACCCTTGAAGCGGGCGATCCAGTCAGGCGGTGCCTGATGGGGCGAGTGCGCGGAACCGGGCGCGTAATAGATCAGGAACGGCGCATCGGGACTCACGCTACGCTGAGTATTCATCCACTTTATGGCGTGGTCGGCCAGATCACGATCCAGGATGTAGTTCGGATCGTCCTGCGGTGCCTCCCTCCACTCTCGATTCTCATAGAGCGCGGGTGCGAACTGGTTGGTCGCACCGCCGAGGAAGCCGTAAAAATAGTCAAAGCCAAGCCCGGTAGGCCAATGATCAAACGGGCCGACGGGCGTGTCCTCCCATAGCGGCGCGTTGTGATGCTTGCCAAACATCGCCGTGTTATAGCCGTTCATGCCGAGCACTTCGGCAAACGTTGCCGCCGAACGCGGAATGACCGAATTATAGCCTGGGGCGGGTGCCGCTTCTTCGCTGATGACGCCGAAGCCCACTTCGTGAGGGTTGCGCCCCGTGAGCAGCGCAGCGCGGGTGGGCGAGCACATGGCCGTGGTGTTGAACCGGTTATAGCGCGCGCCCTTGTCCGCCAGCGCGTCGAAAACCGGCGTCGGCACCGGTCCGCCGAAAGTGCTGCTGGCAGCGAAGCCGACATCGTCGGTCATGATGACGATAATGTTCGGCGCGCCCTTCGGGGCTTTCGGCCGTTCCGGATAAGCGCCGACGGACTGGGTCTGCGCGATCACCGGCACAATCCCCGCGTTGAGCGACATCATGGCCGCGATGGCTATGCTCGAAACCTTGGCGGCGCGGCGAAGGAACTGGCGATTCAACACGGCTCTCCTTGATGCAAGGGATGGCGGCTCGGTCGGAACCCGCCGGTGGTGGTTCAGAAACTTTTGCGAACGCTAAGACGCCATTCGCGCGGTGGTGCCGGTGTCGCGGACACGACGCCGATCGGATATTTCAGCGCACTGATGTCGTAATATTTGTCCAGCAGGTTCGAAATCGTGAGAGCGACCTGCAGATCGCGATCATCGTTCATCCACGTGAGACGCGTGTTGACGAGCGCGTATCCCTTCACCCGTGCGCGCGGGTCGTTGTCGACCTGCGGGAAGAAAGACGATTGATAGGAGATGTCGAAGCGTGGCGTGACCGAGCCCTTGCCGTTCGTCACAATCTCGTACTGCATCCCGAGATTGCCCTTCCATTCGGGCGCGAACGGCGCTCGATTATCCAGCGAAATTCCGGTTATCGTCGCCCCGGCGGCACCGATGCGTTTGAAGTCGAAGCCGAGATAGCTGCCCGAGGCATCGATCAGAAGCCCGTCGAGCGGACGGATATTGGCTTCCAGCTCAACGCCCTGAAACTGCGCATCGCCGGCGTTGACCGGAGTCGAATTCAGCACGCTGGTGAGGGTCGGCGACTGGTTGTTGAACAGGATGTCGCTGTACTCGTTGATGAAGAGGGAGCCGTTCAGTCGCAGCACGCGACCGAACAGATCAGCCTTGAATCCCACCTCGTACGCCTGCAACCGCTCCGAATCGAACGGCACTGCCTGATCCAGGACATAAGGACGCGGATTGACGCCGCCCGCGCGATAGCCAGTGGAGAACTGGACATAGGTCATCAACTGATCCGACCATCGATATTGCAGATTGGCGCGGTAATCGACGCTGTTCCCGCGATAACTGCCCGTGACTCCGTTGATCTGGCCTGCCGAGGTGTAGGATGGCAGATTGGGGAAGAACGGGTTCAGGCGACCAAAACTATAGTCCTTGCGATCCTTCGTATAGCGAAGTCCGCCGATCAGCGAGAGTCGATCGGTGATGTTTGCCGTAACATGGGCAAACACCGACTTGCTCTCGGAAGGGATACGGTCGTTGGAGGCGTATATATTCTCGTTTGCCAATCCGGGAAGATTGTAATTGGCCCCCTCGAACCGACCGACCGACTTAAAATAATAGGCGCCGATCGTATAATCCAGAAACTTGTCGAGCAGCGATCCGCCCAGGCGCAATTCCTGAGTGAACTGGTTATAGCGATACGTCGACAATACGGTGTTCAGCCCATACGGCGTCAGGTCGATGTCCGTCGCGTTGCTGCCGGTATAATGCTGGTATGCGGTGATCGAGGTAAGCGTCAGATCATCGGACAGGTCCCAGTCGATCGCACCGGAAATCATCTTCGCACGCAGGCGCATGTTGGGCTGAAGAGCTACCGCCGGGTGCGCGCCCGCTCCGGGGATGCCGTTGAAGCGCGCCGGATCGGTGAACGCCGGGCTTATGTAGGTAGCGTAGCTGAACCGATCCTCCGCGCCTGGGATGAAAATGCGCGGATCGATCCCGGCGGGAATGTTCGCGCGCGTAGTGATGTCCCGCAACTTCTGCGGCGCGACCTGGGAATCATCGGACGTGATCGTGCCGATCAGATTCACCTCGACGTTATCGCTGGGTATAATGCGCAGCGCCAGGCGGCCCGCCTGAAAGTTGCGGCCGCCTTCCTCGCCGGTCTGGCAATTGCCCGACGCGGACGATTGTACGCCGCTGTTCGGATTGAGACAGCCATAGTCGAAGCGTTTGAAGTAGCCGTCGGAGCGCTTCGCCACGCCGGACACGCGCACCATCAGTTTGTCGGGAATCAGCTCGAAATTGGCGGCGCCCTTCAGTTCGAGGCGGTTGAAGCGGCCATAGGCGGCCTCGACATAGCCGCTGTTGCCGCTCTCGGGCTTCTTGGAAAACAGCTTGACCGCGCCACCGATCGAATTGCGGCCCGACAGCGTGCCCTGCGGTCCCCGCAGCACTTCGACCCGATCGAGGTCGAGCAGGTCGAAAATAGAGCCGAAAACGGTGCCGTAATAGACGTCGTCGACGTACATGCCGACGCCCGGCTCGAACGCGAATTGCGAATCTGCCTGGCCGACGCCGCGAATGAAGACCTGCGCAGCACCGCCGTTAGCACCGCCGGCCTGACGCATCGTCACGTTCGGCGCGGCATTGGCGACGTCGAGAATGTTGCTCGCGCCCTTGGACTCAAGCAATGCGCCGTTCAGCGCAGTGATGGCCAACGGGGTGTCTTGAAGGCGTTGGGTACGAAACTGCGCCGTCACGACGATGTCGCCGGTGCTGACCGCGTCGCCGGGGGGTGTGGACTGCGATTCTGAGCCTGTGTCGGGCGCGGCAGACGCAGGCGATGTCTTATCGGGAACAGCGGGTGCCGATTGTTCAGGCGTCACCGCGTCGGCAGACGGCGACTGGGGCTGGGGGTGGCCGTTAATCGTCTGCCCATGTGCGGCCGTGGCCATCAACAGAGCCGCAGTCGAAGCGCCGAACAGCAAACCATGCTTGCGAGTGGTGGTTGTCATGATTGTCCCTCCTCGATTTATTATCTTATGTGTCATTGCGGATCGGATTTCGGCAGCGCGCCGAGCCAGACGGTGACGGCTTCCGCGCCGGGATCGACGTGGCCGATCGCGCGATCACCAACGTAGCTGGATCGTCCGAAGCGTGGATCGAGCGCGGCGGTTCGGTCGGCGCCGGCCCGCGCCGCATGCACCGCCCTTGCCAGCGCATCATCGGCGCTGCTGCCCCCCTGCGCGTCCTTGACCAGCGCCTCGGTCGCCGGAACAAGGGCATCGAGCATCGTGCGGTCGCCGTGTTTGGCGCCGCCCAGATCCGTGATCGCCTGGCACCCGGCGGCAAGCGCGCGGGCCCAATCAGCGAGCGCCAAAATACCGCCCTCTTCACGCAGGCTGATCGCGACTGCCAGCGTCAATGCCGCATAGAGTGGACCGGACGTGCCCCCGACGCTGCGTCGTAGAATGGCCGATATCTGCTCGAGCATGACAGCCGGGTGTGCCGGATCGAGCGCGTCGAGTTCATGTAGAACGGCGCGCGCGCCCCGCGCCATGCTGATGCCGAGATCGCCGTCGCCGACCTTGCTGTCGAGTTCCGTCAGCACCGGTTCCGCCGCAATCAGAGCGTCGGCCGACGCCTGAACGGCGGCGCGTAGCCGCACTTGCATGGCGGGGCTGGCGAGGGGGCCGCCCGTCGACACAAGAGCCGGTGCGGTGACGGGGGCGGCAAGCAGCTGAAGCTTCGAAGCCGGTGTCAGCGGCGTGGACCAAGCCGGCGCGTCGGTTGGCGCATCCAGTCGATCGAGCATCTGCTCGGACGCGATGGCCAGGGTGATCGAACAGCCTGCCATTTCGAGCGCCGTCAGGAATGAACCGACCATGACGCGGTCGACGATGAAGCCACGCTCGCGGCATATCTGGATCGCTGATCCCGCGACGATCGAGAGCTCGGCAGGCGGCGTGCCGCCTAGGCCATTGATCATGAGTACCACCCGCGCACCTGCTTTGATCGACTTGCGCTCCGCGATCGTGTCGATCAGACGTCGCGCGATCGCTTCGGCCGCCGCGGGCGGCTCGCGGCTCGCGCCTGGCTCGCCGTGGATGCCCAGCCCATATTCGATTTCGTCATCGGCCAATACGAAGCTGGGGGTGCCATTGACCGGTACGGTGCAAGCCGAGAGTCCGACTCCCATCGTACCGATATTGGGTACGAGCCGTTCCAATTCGATTTGCAACGCTTCGAGCGTTGCGCCGGCTTCGGCAGCGGCGCCGGCGACCTTGTGCACCAGCATCGTGCCGGCGAGACCGCGTGCTCCGGCGCGGCTCTTGCCAGCTGCAAGGGCAACGTCGTCGTCGACGAGGACAACCGCGACCTTCAGCCCTTCCGCCCGCGCCAGCGCCGCCGCCAATCCGAAATTCAGCCGGTCGCCGGTGTAGTTCTTGACGATCAGCAGGCATCCGGCCGGCCCAGTGACCAGCCGAATTGCGACAAGCACCGCGTCGACGCTGGGCGAAGTGAAGACTTCGCCTGCGACCGCCGCCGTCAGCATGCCCGCGCCGACATAACCGGCATGCGCAGGTTCGTGCCCCGAACCGCCGCCCGAGACCAGCGCCACCCGGCCGATGTCGCAATAGGTGGCATAGTCCGCACGTACGATGACGTTATATTCAGGCATGATAAGCACGCGTCGGTCGGCCAAAGCGATGCCCGCGAGCATGTCCACCGTCACGTCCGACGCCGCGTTGATGAGCCTCTTCATGATGCGCGATCCTGGATCCGCTGTGAAATCGTCAGGCTGACGAAGCTCACGGCGGCAGCACAACTGGCCACGAGCGCGAGCGATCGACCAACTGCGGTCTCGTCGCGGAAAAGATAATCGGTACACAGAGCGATCAGGGTCGAGCCGAGCGTCATGCCGATCATCGTCACCGCGAACAGATAGCAGGCAGTCACCTGGCCCCGAAACTGGTTGGGGGTGATCGAGTAGAGCGCGACCGGCGCCAGTCCGGTGGGCAGACCCAGCACGAAGCACGACCAGCCGAGCGCGATCAACGCGGTGAGCGGTGTCGACACGAAGCCAAATGCCGCGAGCGACGGAATCATCAACAGCGCCGACCAGCGCATCGTAACGAGAGCGCCCCGCGGGCCCATGCGCAGGACAAGGCGATCGGCGATCCAGCCGCCAAGCATGATCCCCGACGTTCCGCAGACGAGCAGCAGCGTGCCATAGATCGCACCGATCTGGCCCGCCGACCAGCCATATACCCGGATGAAATACGTCGGCGCCCAACCTGAGAGACTGAAATTGATCAGGCCATTTGCGCCGAACGCCAGCATCATCGTGCCAAGCGCCGCACCGTTCCGGCGGAAGAATGCCAGGCTGTCGGCAACGCCCGCACCCTCGGCGCTCACTTCCATGCGGGCAGGCTCGCGCACCAGCGCGATCAAGGCGGCTATCAGCAGCCCCGGCGCGCCGACCGCGAAGAAGGCGAGCTGCCAGCCCTCGACCTGCCCGATCAGCGGTACGCTGGTGCCGGCGTAACGCTCGGTCGCCTCGATCGCGACACCGCCCAGGATCAGCGCAAGTCCCGATCCGACGAACACGCCGGTCGAAAAGACGCTCATCGCACGCGCACGCCGTTCGGGCGGAAAATAGTCCGCGATCATCGAGAAGGCGGCGGGCGACAGTGTCGCTTCGCCGACGCCCACGAACATGCGCGCGATGAACAGCCCTGCAAAGCTGCTCGATATGCCGCAGGCGACGGTCGCCATGCACCACAATGTCATCCCCGCGACGATGATGTTACGCCGGTTATATGTATCGACCGCCCGGCCGATCAGGATGCCGAACATCGTGTAGAAGATTGCGAATGCCAGGCCGTGTAACAAGCTGACCTGCGTGTCGGAAATCGCCAGGCTCGCCTTGATCGGCTGTACCAGCAGGCTGAGGACCTGGCGATCGATCAACGAGACGGCATAGGCAAATAACAATACCACCACCACCGCCCATGCCCGCACCGGACCATAGGCGAACCGTGGGGAGCTGGGCGCCTCTGGCGGCAGTGCGTCATTGCCGACAGCGGTCATGCCGCCGTCGCCCGGATCGGCAGCGACGACAGGCCGCGCAGCCAGTTGTTCATCTGATAGCGCGGCTCGCCAGCCGGCACGATCGTGGCGGCGTGACGAGCAAGCGCCTCCAGCGCCATCTCCGCCTCAAGCTTGGCGACCATCTGGCCGATGCAGGCATGGATGCCGACGCCGAAGGCAACATGACCGGCCGAGTTACGACGCAGGTCGAAGCGGTCCGGATCATCGAAACGACGCGGATCCCGGTTTGCGGCGCCGACCAGTAGCAACACCTTGCTCTCGGCCGGGATCGTCACGCCTTCGATCTCGACATCGCAGGTGGTGGTGCGACCGATATAGGGACTGGGCGATCGGTGCCGCAGGCTCTCGTCGAATGCTGCCTTGACCAGTGAAAGATCCCGGCGGACCAGCGCCCATTGCTCAGGGTGTTGCGCCAGCGACTGGATCGCGAAGCCGATGCCATTCATCGTCGTGTCCATGCTGGCCGAAAAAAAGGTGCGGACCAGCACGGCGGCATCGTCTTCGTCGATACCCGCCTGGGCACAGGCCGCGTAAATCCGGGCGCCCAGGCCATCGTCGGACAGCCGCTCGCGACGGCAATGCTCAACCACGACTTCCATGATCGGCGCAGCCTTTTCGCGCGATTGTTTTAGAAGGAGGTTGTCGGGACCCATCGCGTTGAAGTTAAGCTCGGAATAGGTGAGCATCGCCTCGCGGTGCTCCTCCGGCAGCCCTAACATCGTTGGCACCACGATGAAGGGAAAGATCTGGGCATAATCCTTGGCGGCGTCGAATTCGCCCTGCGCGACAAGCGCCGCAGCCAGTGCGTCGGCAGTTTCCGCAAACTGCGCGCGAATACGCGTCAGCGTCTCGCCGGTCAGTACGCTTGCCATGATCTTGCGATAACGCCCGTGATCGGGCGGATCGTTTTCCAGGATCAGGCTTGGGCGACGCCAGACGGCGGCCTTCCCGATGTTGGTCAGCCCGGTTCCCGATGCCGAAGAAAAACGGCGCCAATCGGCGAACGCGGACTTGACCAGATCGTGTCGGGCGAGCGCCCACAGGTCGTATTGCGGAAGATAGAGGACCGACTCCGCCGCGAGCGCGGCGCGATCGAAAGTGCCGGGGTTGCACAGCGTTTCCTCGGCAAACGGATCGATCTCGATGATCGTCCGCGCAGATTCTGACCTGCCTGCCACCCATTCCTCTCCCTGCGTCACGCCAGTCGGTGCTGGAGTTTGTAATCAAACTCTCGTTTAAGCACAAACTCTGGACAGTCAATCCTGAATGCAGCATTCGGATCCCTCACAAGGGCAGGCGACCGCACGATGGAGCAGATGAAAAAGGCATTCGATCGACCGCCATCGGATTACGATCGCGAGGCGTACCTGCAAAAGGACCAGTTCGTTCCGCATCTGCTGACCGTGGCCAACAACGGCTATGCTTGGCACGCGTCGCGCCTGTACCTGGATGTCCTCGGCATGGGCGTAAACGAGACGCGGGTCCTGTCGATCCTCTACGAGTTCGGCGAACTGCAGGCGTTTGAAATCTGCGATATCTTGAGCATGAACAAGGCGACCGTCAGCCAGTCACTCAAAAAGCTCGAAAAAAACCGCCTTTTGAAGATCGAAAGCGGCAGGCATGGCCGTTACGCGAAGCCCACGCCAGAGAGTCTGCCCGTCCACCGCCAGATCGTCCGCATGGCGCGATCACGTGAGGAAGTGCTCCTGGACGGCTTCAGCCCGGAGGAACGTGACAAATTTCGCGATTTTCTTACCCGTTTCGCAGAGAACCTGCCCAAGGCCGTCGAGTACACCGCCCGTCACTTTCAAAATCAAGAGTAGCTCCCAGCCCTGCCGCCGGTCAGTTACGGGCGAGCTTCCCTGCTGCGGATGATACGGCGGTGCCGATATGACTGGTCGAAGTGTCCAGCGCCTGTGGGTGACGTGCGGCGGGACAACAACTCTGGCAATAATTAGCGGCGCATAGGTGCGAGCCGCCTTTCAGCACCTTGCGTGGGATCGGGATGGCACTCGAGGCAGGATCGAAGCTATCCCGCCGCAGCCCGCCGCGTGGGTTGGCGGGAACGCGGCATCCGCCGCGCTTGATCGGCTCTGTTGGGCCGCTCCGAGCTGACTTTATACTGCGCATCCTTGATACTGCGCATCCTTGGCGGCATCTTCTTCGGCGCGCAGCGTAGCACTTCGCTGATCGTCCTCAGCCTGAGCCGCTGCTGCGACTGCGTCCTGACATCAATATCGACGAGCCGGCAATATGCCGCGCATAAACTCTTCCAAAGTCGCGCTGATATTGCTTGCACTTGGATGCGGATCACTCGATCTGCCACGAATCGGATTGCCCTAAAGTGCTCCGGCTTACCACACACGGTGATTGCTGGGTGATTGCCAGCACGAAAAGCACACCCCCAAGATTGGTTGAAAATCGGGACTAAGTCGTTGATTTTCTTGGTCGGGGCGACAGGATTCGAACCTGCGACCCCCACACCCCCAGTGTGATGCGCTACCAGGCTGCGCTACGCCCCGACCGAGGCGAGCGCGTCTATGCGGGTGTGGCGCCGGATGCAAGCGTCCAGTGTTCGCTGCCGCATGTTCGTCGCGCACCACGAATGTTGCGTGTCCCCGGTGATGATGATAGCGCGCGGCGCTTATAGCGTGGGGCGTCCGCCCTGCCGTCCCGCCATTCAGGTAGAAGCATGTTCATCCCCTCAGCCTACGCCCAGACCGCCGGTTCGGCCGCCAGTGGCGGCATGGGCTCGTTCCTCAGCCTCGCGCCGCTGTTTCTCGTCTTCATCGTCTTCTATTTTCTGATGATTCGCCCGCAGCAACGCCGCATGAAGGCGCTTCAGGCAACCATCGAAGCGGTCAAGAAGGGCGATTCGGTCGTCACCGCCGGTGGCATCCTGGGCAAGGTGACCAAGGTCGAGGAGCGCTTTGTCGAGGTCGAGATCGCCCCGACGGTCAAGGTCCGTGTGGTCAAGGCGACGCTGACCGACATCACCAGCCCCGGTTCCGCCAAGCCAGCGAACGACTGAACCCATGCTCGATTTTCCGCGCTGGAAAGTAAGATCGATCGTCGCCTTGCTGGTGGCGCTGATGCTGCTTGCCGTTCCCAGCTTCTTTCCCGAAAGCGTGACCAGCAAATGGGGTTCGTTTCCCCATCCGCGGATCAACCTCGGCCTCGATCTCGCCGGCGGCTCCTATCTGCTGCTTGAAGCCAATACGAGCGACCTGGCGAATTCGCGCCTGGAGTTGATGCACAACAATATTGTCGACGCGATGAAGACGGCCCCGCGCATCAGCATTGGGGATATCTCTTCGCAGGGCGGTAAGCTGAGCTTCATGCTGCGCGACGTGACGCAGCTCGATGACGCGCGCGAGCGGCTGAACAAGCTGACCAAGGGCGCCGGCATGACCGGTCAGCGCGATTGGGACCTGCAGGTCGTCGATGCCAGCCGGATCGTGATGACGCCGACCAAGGCGGGCACGGACCAGGCGATCACCGATGCGATGAGCACCGCGACCGATGTCGTACGCATCCGCATCGATAAGCTGGGCACCAAGGAGCCGACGATTATTCGCCAGGGTGCGACGCGTATCGTCGTCCAGGTCCCTGGCCTGAACGACCCGAGCGAGTTGAAGAAATTGCTCGGGACCACCGCCAAGCTCGAATTCAAGATGGTCGATGAGACGCCGACCATTCCAGGCCAGACGACGGCACCGGTCGGCAGCCAGTTGCTCGATTATCCCGAAGGTGGGCCACAAGCCAAGATACTGGTCAAGCGCCAGGCGATCCTGACCGGCGATCAGCTCGTCAGCGCCAAGCAGTCGTTCAAGCAGGAAGATAATTCGCCGGTCGTCGATTTTGCTTTCGACACCGTCGGCGGCAAGAAATTCGCCCGCATCACGCAGCAGAACACCGGCAAGCGCTTTGCCGTGATTGTCGATAACAAGGTTATTTCGGCGCCGCGCATTAACACCCCGATTTTGGGTGGCGCTGGGTATATCGAGGGCAGCTTCACGGTCGAATCCGCCAACAGCCTCGCCATCGCGCTCAGCTCGGGCAAGCTCCCCGTGGCGCTCAAAGTGATCGAGGAACGCTCGGTCGGCCCCGATCTGGGGGCGGATTCGATCCGCTCCGGCATTCTCGCCTCTGTGATCGCGGTGACCGCGGTCGTGGTCTTCATGCTGCTGACCTATGGCCGGTTCGGCGTCTATGCGAACCTCGCGGTGGTGATCAATGTGATCGTCATCGTCGGCGTGCTTGCAGTCATCAACGGCACGCTCACTTTGCCCGGTATCGCCGGTTTCGTGCTGACCATCGGTACGGCGGTCGACGCCAACGTGCTGATCAACGAGCGTATCCGCGAAGAACGGCGGCGCGGACGCAACGTGATCCAGGCGGTCGAGCTCGGCTACAAGGAAGCGAGCCGCACGATTTTCGAAGCGAACGTGACCCATGCCATATCGGGCGTGATCATGCTGATGCTCGGCTCGGGCCCGGTGAAGGGTTTTGCGGTCGTGCTGCTGATCGGCATCGTCACATCGGTGTTCACCGCCGTCGTCTTTACGCGAATGATGGTCGCCCTCTGGCTGCGCAAGGCGCGGCCATCAGACATCAATATTTGATCGGCGAACAGATATGCGCCTCCTGAAACTCGTCCCCGACAATACGAACCTGCCGTTCGTATCGTTACGCAAATGGGCCTTTGCCCTGACCATGGCCTTGTCGCTCGCCGCAGTCGGACTGGTTTGGGCCAAGGGCCTGAATTTCGGCGTCGATTTCGTCGGCGGCCTGATGATCGAGGAAAAATTCGGGACCGAACCGAACCTGGATAAGTTGCGGACCACAATCGACCGGCTTGGCCTGGGCGAGGTCAGGCTGCAGCAGTTCGGCGATCCCAAGACCGTCTCGATTCGCCTCCCGCCACCGTCAAGCACCGACCAGGCAGCGACCACTGCGGTCGTGCAGAAGGTCCAGACGGCGATCACCAAAGAATTCCCGGACGCGAAATTCTCCAAGCAGGACGCGGTTTCGGGTAAAGTCTCGAACGAGCTGATCTGGTGGGGTATTGCGGCGGTCGTGCTCGCGGTGCTCGGCATCGGCCTGTTCGCGATCTTCCGTTTCGAATGGCAGTTCGGTGTCTCGACCGTGGTCGCGATCGTCCACGATCTGCTCATGACGCTCGGTTTCTTCGCGCTGACTCAGCTCGAATTCGACCTCAACATCGTTGCCGCGGTGCTGACCATCATTGGGTATTCGATCAACGACAAGATCGTCATCGACGACCGTATCCGTGAGAATATGCGCCGCTATCGCAAGATGGAGATGCCGCAGATCATCGATCTGTCGGTCAACGAGACGCTGCCGCGTACCGTGATGACCTCGCTGACCATCCTGCTCGCACTCGGATCGCTGCTGATGTTCGGCGGCCATGTGCTGCGCGGCTTCACCTCGGCGATGATCCTCGGCATCTTCGTCGGCACCTATTCGTCGATCTATGTGTCGTCGTCGCTGCTGATCTCGCTCGGCCTGCGCGCCGACCCGAACAAGGCGGATGCGCCGACCACATCGAGCAATGCGGAGCGGGTCGGCCCCAAAGGCCGGCCCTAACCCTCGATTCCGCCGACGGATATCCAGCATCCGTTCGGCCTGAGCCTGTCGAAGGCTATGAGCGGCGTTTGCCAGGCACTTCGACAAGCTCAGTGCGAACGGTCCATCTTGGGCGAACGACAATGAAGATGGAAAAGGCCAAGACCGACGGCCCGATCATCTCGGGCTTTTCGGCGGGTGGGTTCAAGATCGACGACGGCGTCTATGCCGCGCTGCTGGTCACCCCGGTGCGCGCCGATGGCTGGACGCCACCGCCGGTTGCCGCGTTGGCACTGACCGACCTCGAACCGCTGCTCGCGCTCGATCCGCCGCCGGAATTCCTGCTGCTCGGCACGGGGCCGTCGCTGATCCGTCCGCCAGTATCGCTGGTCAGGGCGATCGAGGCGCGGGGCCTTGGTATCGAGGCGATGGACAGCCGCGCCGCCGCGCGCGCATGGGCCGTACTGCGCGGCGAAGGCCGCTGGATCGCCGCCGCGCTTTATCCCCTCGCCTGACGGTCATAATCTCTCTGCGAACGCCGAACGCACCCCCTCGACGCGAGCGTAACGACCGCGCTAGATTGTCGCGAAAGAGGGAGGGATAAAATGAAATCTACCGCATTGCTGCTGGCCCTGATTGCGACACCCGCCGCCGCCCAGACAACGACACCGCCGCCGACTCCTGAGAACGCGCCACCGGCGTTGATCAATGCGCCGCCGCCGCCGGCCAGCCCGTCGCCCGCACCCGATTACAAGCAGGACGCGAGCTGGCTGTGTCGGCCGGGCCGGGCCGATGCCTGCGCCGCCAATCAGGATGTCACGATCATCCGCCCCGACGGCAAGCAGAAGATCGAGAAGTTCAAACCCGATCAGCTGATCCAGTTCGACTGTTTCTATGTCTATCCCACCGTCTCGCTCGATACCTCGCCGAACAGCGACATGACCGCAGGCGACGAGGAAAGGACCGTCGCGGCAGCGCAAGCCGCGCGCTTCAGCCAGAAGTGCAAGGTCTATGCCCCGCTTTATCGGCAGGTCACGCTGACCGCGCTGCAGGCGGTATTGCAGGGCAAGCCGCTCGCGGCGGACCGCGCCATGGCCTATGCCGATGTGAAAGCGGCATGGGAGGATTATCTCGAGCGCGACAATAATGGCCGCGGCGTGGTGCTGATCGGCCATAGTCAGGGCGCCGGCATCCTCAAGGAACTGATCGCCAAAGAGATCGAACCCAATCGCGCGACGCTGAAGAAGATCGCCTCGGCGATGCTGATCGGCACCAATGTCGCGGTCCCGACCGGACAGGTGGTCGGTGGCGATTTCAAAAAGATGCCGCTGTGCCGCGCCGATGGCCAGTATAATTGCGTCGTCACCTACGTCACGTTCCGCGCCGATTCGCCGCCAC
This sequence comes from Sphingomonas sp. So64.6b, assembly GCF_014171475.1. NCBI lineage: Bacteria > Pseudomonadati > Pseudomonadota > Alphaproteobacteria > Sphingomonadales > Sphingomonadaceae > Sphingomonas > Sphingomonas sp. So64.6b. Next base: position 96,624 of record NZ_CP048817.1, on the reverse strand, counting down.
CAGCGGGCAGCCGCTTCGGCAAGGTCGCGACCGCCGGCCAGTCGGTCGGCTGCACCAATCCGGCGGCGCTTGCCGGCGGCAAGGCGGTGACCAACGCGATCCTCGGCGCGAAGGGCGCCGGGTTTGGCAGCGCGCCGATGGGACCATGGGCGACCGGCGGATTGCCGGTCACGACCAGCTTTGTGAAGGTGCCCGGCCTGATTTCCGCCGAATGCGTGTCGAACGACGGCTTCGATTATCTGGCGGTGACGGTGAATGCCGACCCGAAGGACGCGCGCACCGACACGATCGTCGGCGACGTCGTGGTCGGCGGGCAGATGCTCAAGGATTGGGGCCTGCACCTGATCGACATGCCGGTCGAGATGGGCGACCTCGTCACCCTGGCCGATCGTCAGGCGGCGGAGTGGCGCGGCGTGCCGTGGAAATCGCGGAAGTGATCCACTAATCCCGATAAATGCTCGTACAGCGCGGCGGTGTTCGCTTCCCAGGTGAAGCGCGCCGCCGCGTTGCGCGTTTCATCACGCGTCGGCGGATCGGCGAGCAGATCGGCGATCGCCGCCGCGAAAGCACCGGCGTCGCGCGGCACGATCCGGCCCGCTGCCGGGGTGTCGACCACTTCTCCCGCGCCGCCCGCATCGGTGATCACAATCGGCGTGCCACAAGCGAGCGACTCGACCCAGGCATTGGCGAGCCCCTCCGACGACGACGCCAGCGCCATGACATCGGCGGTGGCAAGCAAGGCGGGCAGATCGGCATGCGGCAGGCTGCCGAGCAGCCGGATACGATCGCTCGCCCCCGACCGTAGGATTTCCGCCTCAAGTGCGGCGCGCTCAGGCCCCTCACCCGCAATCAGCAACGAAACGCCGGGCAGCGACGCGACCGCGCGCAGGACGATGTCATGACCCTTGCGCGGAATCAACGCACCGAGCGACACGACCAGCGGCCCGGCGATGCCCAGCGCCGCCTTCCCTGCTGCACGGTCGCGCGGCGCGAAGCGGGTGAGATCGACGCCGGTACGATGGACACGAATGCGCTCCGCCGGCATGCCGATCGCCGCCATGTCGGCCTTCATCGCCAGTGAGACGGCGAGCGTGCCCTGCGCTTTCCGCCCCGCGGCGACGACCTGCGCCGCGGTGGCCGGCGCTGTGCCCCAATGATGGATATCGGCGCCCCGCGCCTTGATCGAGACGGGTACGCCGAAATGCGCGCCGAGCGCGACTGCGGCGGGTCCGTCGGGAAAGAAGAATTCGGCATCAATCACGTCGAAGGCGAAATCGCGTCGGATCTCGGCCAGCAATGGCCGCAACATGCGCACTAGCGCGGCGGTGTGAAAACGCCCCCGGGTGCCCGGAATCGTCACAAAGCGCGGCCGGCGTGTGTCGAGCCCCTTCCAGGTTTCACGCTCGGGCACAGCGGCAAGCGGTCGGTAATGCGCCAGCATCGCCGTCGGCCAGGGCGGCAGGCCGAGCGGTGTGACGAGCCGGAGATCGACGTCCGGATGCGCGGCCAGGCCCAGTGTTTGCCGTTCCACGAACACCCCGAAATTGGGCCGCGAAACATCAGGAAACAAGGTCGAGAGTGTGAGGACGCGAAGCATGGTGGAGTGGGTTTAACGCGCGAAGGTTACTTTGCTCCTATCCCCGCCTCGCCACAAGAAGTCCGCCCGCCGCAGCCAATATGCTGCATGCGCCGTTAAGCACGGTCGATATCGCGGTTGTTAATTGTAAAAAAATATAGCCTCCCCTGAGACCGGGAGAAGCATTGCCGTCTGCGGGGAGGACGATGATGCGAAATCCAACAATTAGAAGCCGATCGTAAGCCTGGACTGCTTGCAGGGGAATACCGCATGCTGGAAGACGACGAAGACCATGCGTCGACGATTGCAACGCCGTCCGGCGCGCAGGAGCCGGAGCGCCGGCGTGACCCCCGGCAGGTAACCGTTCTGCGCGTCGCCAAATTGCACAGCGCGGCTGGCGAAGAACTCTGCCTGGTCCGCAATATCTCGTCGGGCGGCCTGATGGCCCATGTTTATTCGACGCTTGCCACTGGCGATCATGTCACGGTCGAGTTCAGATCCGGCCATGCGATTCCCGGACACATATTGTGGCAGCGCAACGGCCTGGCCGGCATGGAGTTCGACGAGAAAGTGGACACGACCAGCGTCCTGTCCGGCGATGATCTTTCACCGCAGCCGGCACAGCAGCGTGCGCCGCGTGTGGAACTCGAACTGCCCGGCCGCATCCGCGTCGGTGCGCGTTATCACGCCGCCACCTTGCTCAACATCTCGCAGGGTGGGGCCAAAATCCGCGCGGCGGAGGAGATCGAACCGGCGGAAAAGCTGGTGCTGATGGTCAATGGCCTGCCGCCGGTCGCGGCATCGGTGCGCTGGCGCGACAATGGCCAGACCGGCATCGCCTTCGATATTCCCGTGCCATTCGACGTGTTGGCGCAGTGGATACCCATGATGCAACGCCAGGCGCAGAGCCGGCCCGATGGGCCGGCGTCGGAACTCCGAATCTAGGGCCCGCATCCCGGGATCAGATCCGTTTGTCCCCCGGATAGGCGAACAGCAAATCGCTCCCGATCGACGCGGTGATCTGAGTCGTCCCTTCGAGCAACAGGCATTCGCCCGCTTTCCAGGCGACACCGTCGGCATACCCCTCGCCCGTGATCGGCACGAACCAGCCGGGCACGCCCGTCGGCAACACGACCGAGCGTTCACCGCCGGGCCAGCGTTCGAGCACGAATTTCGGTCCTTCGACCAGCAGAATGCGGTCGTCCGCGACCCGGCCCGGTGCGCTCGGCGCGACGAAAGGCACGGCGTCGGCCACCGCCACGCCATCATCGAGATGCAATTCGCGCGGACGGCCATAGTCATAGAGGCGATAGGTCGTATCCGAATTCTGCTGCGTCTCGATTACCGTGATGCCGGCGCCGATCGCGTGGATCGTGCCGCTTGCCGAATAATAGAAGTCGCCCGCCTTGACCGGCTTCCAGTCGAGCTTGTGCTCGATCGACCCGTCCAGCGCCGATTGCCGCAATTCCTCCTGCGACATCGGCACGAGCGTGCCGAGTGCGATCGTCGAATCGGGTTCGGCCGCGAGTACCACCCAGCATTCGTCCTTGCCGCGCGGCAGGCCGCGGGCATGCGCCTGATCGTCATTGGGGTGGACCTGGACCGAAAGTTTTTCCGAAGTGAAAAGATATTTGATCAGCAGGTCGGGCTCATCCGCGTGCGGCGTCTGGAACCACACTTCACCGATCGGCGCATCCGCGGGTGCTGGATCGGCGAAGCCGGGCCACAGCGTATGGCGCCCCCACGGCTTTTCCACCCGGCGCGTGGCGAGCAAGGTCGCGGTCATAGGTCGAGTCCCTTCGATGTCGTGGATTTCCTTAGCTGCAACGCACAAATCACGCCACGTGATCCCGTCCGGGGCGCAACGCGAAAAACATTGTGGGCGCGCGGGCGGCTGGGCTAAGGATGCGCCGATGCGTATCTCATTGTCCCGTCCGCTAGCGCTTGCGCTCATCGCCGTGCTGGCGCTTCCGATCGCCGGTTGCGCGCGCAATCGCGGCAAGAACGACGTTCCCTATATCGCCCGCGATGTCGGCACGCTCTATTCGGCGGCCAAGCATCGGCTCGACCAGGGGCGTTACAAGGAGGCGGCGGCGCTGTTCGACGAGGTCGAGCGCCAGCACCCCTATTCGATCTGGGCGCGCCGCGCGCAGCTGATGAGCGCATTCTGCAATTATCTAAGCAAGGATTACACCAGCTCGATCCAGTCGTCGCAGCGTTTCCTGTCGGTCCATCCCGGCAATCGCGACGCGCCTTATGCCTATTATCTGATCGCGCTCGGCTATTACGAGCAGATCAGCGACGTGACCCGCGACCAGAAGATTACCCAGCAGGCGCTCGATTCGCTCGGCGAACTGACGCGGCGCTATCCCAATACGCGCTATGCCTCCGACGCGCGGCTCAAGATCGATCTGGTCCGCGATCACCTTGCCGGCAAGGAAATGGAAATCGGGCGCTTCTATGAAGGGCGCGGCCAATGGCTTGGCGCCACGCTGCGTTTCCGCAAGGTCGTCGACGATTATCAGACCACGACTCACGCGCCCGAAGCGTTGATGCGGTTGACCGAAACCTATCTCGCGCTCGGCGTGCCGGATGAGGCGAAGAAATCCGCTGCGGTGCTTGGCGCCAATTATCCCGGCTCCGACTGGTATCAGCGCGCCTACAAGCTGATCGAAGACCATCCCGCCGTGGCGATGAAGCCGACGCCGCCGGGTCAGCCGATCATTCCCGAAGGGACTGTCGGCGCGAAGCCGACATTGCCCGGCAGCAGCGCGATCGCCCCCAAGGACGAAAAGGCGCCGGCCCCGTCGAACAGCAGCCCGAGCGGCACCTGACACCGGGGCGACAGCGCGGCTGGGCGCGGCTGAGCGTCGCCGCATGACCCCCGCTGTATGACCCCCGCCCCATGACCGTCGTCATTGGCATTGCCGCCGCGCTGGCCGCGCTCGTCGTCGCCGGGCTGGTCTATTCGATGCTGCGCGCGCGTCAGGTCGAGGGCCTGCTGCCGCCACTTGGCCACTTCTTCGAGATCGACGGAAAGCGCCTCCATTATACCGATGCCGGCAGCGGCGACGCGATCGTGCTGATCCACGGTCTGGCGGGGAACGGCCGTCATTTCGGCTATGCGCTGACCGATCTGCTTGCCGCGAACCACCGCGTGGTCGCGGTCGATCGACCGGGGTCCGGCCATTCCGACGGCATCGCGGGCAATTTCTCGCTGCAGACCCAGGCACGGATGATTGCCGGGCTGATCGACCATCTTGCCCTGAACAAGCCGTTGGTGGTCGGTCACTCGCTCGGCGGCGCGGTCGCGTTGACGCTCGCTGTCCTTCATCCGGACAAGCTGCGCGGCGTCGCCTTGCTTGCCGCGCTGACCCGGGTGATCGATACACCGCCGGCGGCGTTCCGCGCGCTCCGGATACGCTCGACCGCCGTGCGCCATTTTGTCGCATCGGTGGTCGCAGTGCCGATGTCGGCAATCAATTCGGCGAAATCGGCGCGCGCCGTCTTCGCGCCGGAGCCCGCACCGGCCGACTTTGGAATTCGCGGCGGCGGACTGCTTGTGCAGCGGCCGGGTGCGATCTTCACCGCGTCCACCGAACTGACTGAGGCGCCCGAACAACTCGCGCCGATCGTCGCCCGTTATGGCGAGATCGTCATACCGGTGTCGATTCTCTACGGCCGGTCCGATGAGATTCTCGATCCCATGTTTCACGGCGAGGCGCTGCCGACGCTGATCCCGCATGCGCGGACCGCCCTGATCGATGGCGGCCATATGATTCCGATCACCGCCGCCGCGACGGTCGCGACATGGATCCAACGCCAGTGTACCGAACAATGTGCCGCACCGGCCTGACCCGCAAAGAACAATTCCAGAACGTCGAAACATTCGTTAAAGGCCGCGTGGAACCATGCTGACCGCGCTTTCCATCCGTGACGTCGTGCTGATCGAGGCACTCGACCTGGAGTTTCGCGAGGGGCTCGGCGTGCTCACCGGCGAGACCGGGGCGGGCAAGTCGATTCTGCTCGACGCGCTCGGCCTGACGCTTGGCGCACGCGGCGATACTGCGCTGGTCCGGCACGGCACGATGCAGGCAGTGGTCACGGCAAGCTTCGACACGCCGCACCGCGATGGCCCGATCGCCGCCTTGCTCGGCGAAAACGGCCTCGACATCGATCCCGGCGAACCGCTCATCATCCGCCGCATCGTCAAGGCCGATGGCGGGAGCCGCGCCTTTATCAACGACCAGCCCGCCTCAGCCGGCCTGTTGCGCGAGCTTGGCGCTTTTCTGGTCGAAATCCATGGCCAGCACGACGATCGCGGCCTGCTCGCACCGAGCGGCCACCGCGCTCTGCTCGATGCGTTCGGGCGAATCGATTCCGGCCCGGCGGCGCGTGCGCACCGCATCTGGCGCGCAGCCGAGACTGAGCTGGCGACGGCGCGTGCCGAACTCGACGTGCAGGAGCGCGACCGTGAATGGCTCGACCATGCCGTCGCAGAACTGACCGCGTTCGGCCCTGAGGCTGGTGAGGAGGAAATACTCGCTACCCGTCGCGCCGGCATGCAGCGTGGCGAGAAGATCGCCGACGACCTTCAGGCGATCGCCGACCTGCTCGAAGGGTCGGATGGCGGCCTGGCGAAGCTGCGCCAGGCGGCACGTATCCTCGAACGTGTCGGCGGCGATCATGAGGCGCTGGCCGAAGCGCTGGCGGCAATCGACCGCGCGATCATCGAGGGTGCCGAGGCGCAGGAAAAGGTCGACGAAGCCGCCGCTGCGCTGGCGTTCGATCCGGCGCGTCTCGAAGAAGACGAGACCAGGCTGTTCGACCTGCGCGCGCTGGCACGCAAACACCGCGTCCAGCCCGACGATCTCGCAGCGCTCAGCGAAGAGCTGGCCGCGAAACTGGAACGGATCGAAAGGGGCGGCGCGGGCATCGCGGCGCTCGAACGAACGCTGGCGGACGCGGCCGCCACTTACGATACCGAGGCCGGGCTGCTGACAACGAGGCGGATCGACGCGGCGGCACGACTCGATGCCGCGGTGAAGGGCGAGCTTGCTCCGCTGAAACTCGATGCCGCACGCTTCCGCACCGCGATCGCGCCGCTCGCTGCCGAAAGCTGGGGCGCCGCCGGCAAGGATCGGATCGAGTTCGAGATATCGACCAACCCCGGTGCGCCTTTCGCGCCGCTGGCCAAGATCGCCAGCGGCGGCGAATTGTCGCGCTTCATTCTCGCGTTGAAGGTTGCGCTGGCCGAAGAGGGCGCCGCGGCGACGATGATCTTCGACGAAATCGACCGCGGCGTCGGCGGCGCGGTGGCCAGCGCGATCGGCGAACGACTCGCCCGACTCGCCGGGAACACCCAATTACTGGTGGTGACGCACAGCCCGCAAGTCGCGGCGCGTGGCGGCCATCACCTGCTCATCGCGAAAAGCCATGACGGCACCGTCACGCGCACCGGCGTCAGGGCGCTTGACGATGCACAACGCCGCGAGGAGATCGCTCGCATGCTTTCCGGATCGACCATCACCGATGAAGCGCGAGCTCAGGCGGAGCGGTTGCTCGAAATGGCGTGAAAGCGGCGTGGTTTGAACAGCACTCGCCGCCCGCACGAACGGCACCACTGGTATCATTACCGGAGGTCGTCTCCCAATTTGCGACATGACGGTATTACGCGGCGATAAGGCGACAATAGGGCCTGAGTTAAACGATGCGACAAATCCGCAAAACCATGCTATAGATGGTTCATCGCGTGAGATTGCCACAAGCATCGCGTGACTGAGAGACCTTCGCGCTCCCGCTTGTTGTAAGCCCCGGAGCCGTTTCTTGGACCTCAATTACCTGCTGAGCCGCGAACAGATTTCGTTGATGCGCGCCGATGTCGCCGCATGCGAATCGTCGCGCGCTTCGCACACTGGGCTCGCGCGTGGTTATGCCGCGCTGCTTGACGCCGAACCCTATCCGTTTCGCAACTCGGTCGGCCCGCTGGCCGATTGAGACGACCGCCTTCGAGATGCACCGGCCGGGGCCGGACGGTGCTTTCGGTTTTTCTTCCCGGCTCCGTCTACCCAAGGAAATATCTATGCCGATCGGCACCGTAAAATTCTTCAACGCCGACAAGGGCTATGGCTTCATCGCGCCAGAGGGCGGCGGGAACGACGCCTTTGTCCACATCAGTGCCGTTGAAGCAGCAGGCATGCGCACGCTCGATAAGGAACAGCGCGTTTCTTACGAGCTCGAACAGGATCGTCGCGGCAAGATGTCGGCCGTGAACCTCGCTTCTGCGTGATTGATGTGCGGGCGCCGGCTTCGTCCGGCGCCCGCGCTCTTTCACCTGGAACCCCGAGGAGACACCCTACGAATACCACCGCACTGTTCTATCGCGATCGCGCACGTCAGGCTGAGGCCGACGCCGATTCCGCGACCCTCGACAATGTCCGCTCGCGCTGGCTCCGCGCCGCGAAAGCCTGGGACGAGATGGCGACCCGCGCCGAAAAGACCGCCGAGCGCCGTTCCGTCAACGAAGAAGCCAAGGCGATGGCCGGCGAAGACGACGATTAGTTTTCGCGACCAAGTTTGATTTCCGTTCGCACTGAGCTTGAAGCCTGCCCTGAGCGCCTGCCTTGCAGGCAGTCGAAGGGTGCCGTTTTCCTGGCCGGGACGCCAAAAGCAAAACGGTGCTTCGACAAGCTCAGCACGAACGGGGGGTTGATGCCCTGCCCTGACCTCCGGTAGCGCTGCGGGATGACCGCGCCGATTCCCGAGACCGACGAAGCCGCCGCCGCTGAACTGGCGCAACTCGCCGAAGAGATCGCGCGGCACAACGCGCTTTATCACACAGATGACGCACCCGAGATTTCGGATGCCGACTACGATGCCCTCGTCCGCCGCAACGGCGCGATCGAGAAGGCCTTTCCGCATCTCGTTCGCACCGATTCGCCGAGCGTGCAGGTCGGCGCCGCGCCCGCCGGTCATCTCGCCAAGGTGGCACATGCCCGGCCGATGATGAGCCTGGAAAACGGCTTTTCCGACGAGGAGATCGTCGAGTTCATCGCGCGGGTCCGTCGCTTCCTGCTGTTGCCCGAAGATACCGAGGTGGCATTGACCGCCGAACCCAAGATCGACGGCCTGTCCTGCTCGCTGCGCTACGAGAAGCGCACCCTGGTCCGCGCCCTGACACGCGGTGACGGTCAGGTCGGCGAGGACGTGACCGAGAATGTCCGTACGATCGACGACATCCCGACGATATTGCCGGCCGCTGCCCCGGACGTCTTCGAAGTGCGTGGCGAGGTCTATATGGACAAGGCCGCCTTTGCCGCGCTGAATGCGCGATTGCTCGCTGAAGCCGAAGCGGCGGGCGACGCGTCGAAAGCGCGGCAGTTCGCCAATCCGCGCAACGCCGCCGCCGGATCGCTGCGACAAAAGGATGCGACCGTCACTGCCTCACGCCCGCTGCGTTTCCTGGCGCATGGCTGGGGTGAGACCAGCGCCGTGCCGGGCGAGACCCAGACACAGGTCGTCGCGGCACTACGCCGCTGGCAATTCCCCATCGCCACCGCCTTTACCCGCGTCGAATCGGTCGATGACGCGCTGGCAGTCTATCGCGGCATCGAAGCCGGCCGCGCCGACATGCCGTTCGACATCGACGGCGTCGTCTACAAGGTCGACCGGCTCGACTGGCAGGCCCGACTCGGTGCGGTCGCGCGCGCGCCGCGCTGGGCGATCGCACACAAATTCCCTGCCGAACGCGCACAGACATTACTTGAGCGGATCGATATCCAGGTCGGACGCACCGGCAAGCTGACTCCGGTCGCGCGGCTTACCCCGGTCACGGTTGGGGGCGTCGTTGTGACCAATGCGACCTTGCACAATGCCGACGAGATCGCTCGCCTCGGCGTCCGTCCCGGCGACCGCGTCGTGCTCCAGCGTGCCGGCGACGTCATCCCGCAGATCGTGGAGAATCTGACTCGCGACGAGGCGCGCCCGGAATGGCATTTCCCGACCCTGTGCCCCGAGTGCCAGTCCGACGCGGTGCGCGAGGAGGGCGAAGTCGATATTCGCTGCACCGGCGGCCTGATCTGCCCGGCGCAACGCATCGAACGGCTGCGCCATTTCGTGGCCCGTGCCGCGCTCGATATCGAAGGGCTCGGCCTGAAGCAGATCGAGGATTTCTTCCATGACGGGCTGATCCACAGCCCGGCCGACATTTTCCGCCTGACCGAGGAGCAATTGCTCGCGCGCAAGAAGGATGGCCGGGTCTGGGCGACAAATCTGCTCGCCGCGATCGAGGCCAAGCGCACACCCGATCCCGCACGCTTCCTGTTCGGCCTCGGCATCCGCCATATCGGCGCGGTCACCGCGCGCGATCTGGTCAAGGCGTTCGGCACCGTCGAACGCATCGCCGAGATCGCACGCGACCCCGAGGCGCGCGCAGAGCTGGAATCGGTCGAGGGCGTCGGCCCGGTCGTCGCCGAGGCGCTGGTCGATTTCTTCGCCGAGGAACATAATCGCGAGGCCTGGGCAGATCTGCTCTCCGAAGTGCGTCCGCTCGCTTATGTCTCGAATGTTCGCGAGTCGCAGGTCAGCGGCAAGACCCTGGTGTTCACCGGCAGCCTCGAATCGATCAGCCGCGACGAAGCCAAGGCTCAGGCCGAAGCGCTCGGCGCGCGCGTCGCCGGGTCGGTGTCGGCCAAGACCGACCTGGTGATCGCCGGGCCGGGGGCCGGGTCGAAGCTCAAAAAGGCCGCGGAACTGGGGATCGAAGTGATCGACGAGGCGGCATGGGCGGAGATCTTCGCCGGCGCGCGGTAATTCATCCGCGATTCAGGTGATGCTTTTTTGCAACGCACCATGATTGAGTCGATCGGGGTCTAGCGTAACCACCCCGATGTCATCTATCCGAAATAATCAAGTCGCATGGGGCCAGCAACGGCGAGACACGCCGCAGTCTCAGCGACTTCGCGCTAAAAGGGGAATACCATGCGACATCAGCTATTTATCGGCGCGGCCGTCGCCGCGCTCGTCATGCCAATGGCGGTTCAGGCTCAGCAGATCACGACGGGAATCGAAGGCATCGTCACCGACGACGCCGGCGCACCGCTTTCGGGCGCGCAGGTCACGATCACCGATACGCGCACCGGCGCGGAGCGCACCGTCACGACCGGCGCATCGGGTACTTTCACGAGCACTGGCCTGGTTACCGGCGGCCCTTACACGGTATCGGCATCGGCAAGCGGCTTCGAAGGTCAGACCGTCCAGGACATCGTCACCACCCTGCAGGGCAACACCAACCTGACGCTGGCGCTGTCGTCGGGTTCGGGCGACATCGTCGTCACCGCCTCGCGCGCCAAGCTGACTCAGCTTGCGGTCGGCCCGAGCCAGTCGTTCGGCCTCGAGGTGCTGGCCAACGCGCCGAGCTTCAACCGCGACGTCCGTGACATCATCCGCCTCGATCCGCGCGTCAGCCTCGACCGCGACGATAGCGGGTCGGGCCAGGACCGCATCTCGTGCCTTGGCGGCAACGATCGCGGCAATACCTTCACCGTCGACGGCATTCCGCAGAGCGACATTTACGGCCTGAACGACACCGGTTTCTCATCGCGCAGTTCAACCCCGCTGCCCTATGACGCGATCCGTGAAACCTCGGTCCAGTTCGCACCATTCGATGTCGACTATGGCCAGTTCACCGGCTGCGCGATCAACGTCGTCACCAAGTCGGGCACCAACCAGATCAAGGGCGGCGGCTTCTTCGAATATTCGGATTCGAGCCTGCGCGGCAAGGCCCTCCCTGGGCGCACGGTCGCGCCGATCAAGCCCGAAAAGCGCTGGGGCGTCTCGCTCGGCGGCCCGATCATCAAGGACCGGCTGTTCATCTATGGTGCCTATGAGCATCAGGAAGCCGGCCAGTCGCAGGACGACGGCCCCACCGGCGCTGGCTATTCCAACCAGCAGGTCGGCATCTCTGCCACGCAATTCAACGAAATCCGCGATGTCCTGAAGAGCCAATACGGCATCGACACCGGCGATCTGGTTCACAGCCGCGACTATACCAACGACCGCTATTTCGGTCGCGTCGATTTGCAGATCAACGATCAGCATCGTCTGGAAGCGACCTATCAGCGCCTTGAGGAATCGACGATCAAGGCCGACGACCTGTTCACCGGCAGCTCCCCTCAGGCGGTCGGCGCGAACACTTTCTATAATAGCGGCACGGTCTCGAATTACTATTCGGGCCGCCTCTATTCGCAATGGTCCGACGCTTTCTCGACCGAACTGCGTTACTCGCGTTCGGAAATCACCGATCGTCAGGATCCGGTCGGCGGTGGCGAGGCCCAGTCGGACAACCCGATTCCACGCATCGTCGTTGGCATCGACAATCCGGGCAACGCCATCGATGGCGCCGTGCTCGCTGGCCCAGGCACCTCGCGCTCAGCCAACGATCTGCGCACCAAGGTCCAGCAGTATCGCGCTGTCGCCAAGCTTTCGATGGGCGATCACAACATCAAGGTCGGCGCCGAGCTGAACCGTGCCGACCTGTTCAACCTGTTCGTTCAGAACGCCACTGGCACACTGGTCTTCCGCAATGTCGCTGACCTGCGCGCGGGCTTGTTGTCGCCGGGTGTCAGACCGGCCGGCGCTAACCCGCCCTGCACAGCCGCGACCGCCACGACCACCCCGGTCAACGTGGTGAACGGATGCACGTTCGGCGCATTCGGCAACTTCTCACAGGACGGCGACATCAACAGCGCCGCGGCGAAGTTCGACCGCAGCATCTATTCGATCTACGCTCAGGACGACTGGCGTGTGAACGACGTGCTGAAAATCACCGCTGGTGTTCGCGCCGATTGGTATGACGGCGGCCGGCCGGAGTTCAATCCGATCTTCCTGCGCCGCTATGGCTTCGGCAACAATAGCGGCTTCAGCAAGGTCGATCCGGTGATCCTGCCGCGCGTCGCCTTCACCTACGACTTCGGCGACACCGGCCCGTTCGGCCGCGCCCAGATGCACGCCGGCGTCGGCATCTTCTCGGGCGGCGATCCTCTCGTGTGGTTCGGCAACGCCTTCCAGAACGACGGCAGCGGTTTCGGACTGGGTACCACCGGCTCGACCGGAACGACCTGTCCGACCGGCCAGATCAGCGTGCTGAGCGGTGGCCGGTTCACCGGCGTACCGTCCTGCATCGCGGCAAGCGGTCAAGCGCAGGCCGCAGCCAGCCAGGGCAGCACGCAGTCGATCGACCCGAACATCACGATGCCGACCGTGTTCCGCGCGAATATTGGCTTCCAGACCGAGCTGAACTTTGGTTCGGGTTTCTTCGGCAATTGGAGCCTCAGCCTCGATTACATTTACAGCAAGTACAGGAATCCGTTCACGCTGGTCGACCTCGCCCAGGCGGTCAATCCTGCCAAGGGTCTGAACGGCTACACGATCGACGGGCGTCCGATCTATTCGTCGATCGATCTGCTCGCGACGGGTTGCACCGGACGGCTGGTGAACCCCGGCGTTCCTCCAGTCTATGCGGGCCTGAACACGGCCTGCTTCAGCGGCACACGCGGCGCCGAGCTGATGCTGACCAACTCGGAAGGCTTCCGCAGCCACAACGCCTCGGCGTTGCTGTCGAAGAATTTCAAGGGCGGCCTGATCACCTCGGGCGGTTCGACCTATGTGTCGTTCGGTTATGCATATACCGACTCGCACGACCGCCGGAGCATGTACAACTCGACCGCCGGCTCGAACTATGGCCAGAGTGCTGCGTTCGACCGCCAGAACCCGGCCGAATCGACCGGCTTCTTCCAGAGCAAGCACAACATCACCTTCGCAACGAATTTCCGGAACGAGTTCTTCTCGGATCTCGGCACCTCGCTGGGCTTCACGTTCGTGGCGCGTTCGGGCCGCCCGTACAGCCTGACGTTCACCGGCAACAATGTATTCAACCCCACCAATGGCGGCCTGACGACCAGCGACAACGCACTGGCTTATATTCCGACTGGCTTGAACGATCCCAACATCGCGCCCGAAGTGCTCGACAATCAGGGTAATTATGTCAGCGGTTCGCGATCTGGCGCAGTGCGCGACTTGATCGGTTTTACCAATACCCTGGATTGCGCCAAGAAGTTTTCGGGTAAATCGGTGGAGCGCAACAGCTGCACCAACGATTGGTATTTCGACATGGATCTGTCCTTCTCACAGGAACTGCCCGGACCGGGCCGCTTCTTCGGGCGCGACGACAAGATCCGCCTCTATGCGACAGTCGACAATTTCCTGAACCTGCTCGACAAGAGCTGGAATGTTCAGAACCGCCGCAACTTCTTCGGCGTTCAGGACATTGCCACCGTTTCCGGTGTCGATTCTCAGGGCCGGTACATCATCACCAGCGCGGCGGGTGTGAACACCTTCAAGGCCGACAATACGGTCAACGTCTCGTCGTCGGTCTGGCGTCTGAAGGTAGGCGTCAGCTACGACTTCTGATCCCGATCCAAGGCCAAGAAAAAAGCCGCCGCACCTTCGGGTGCGGCGGCTTTTTCATGCCCGGCGCGGTTAGCATGTTTTCCAACTGAACCGACCACTACTCCCCCGCTCGTCTCGAGCGAAGTCGAGAAACAAACCACAATCGCCGCGCACAGTTCTCGGCTTCGCTCGAAACGAACGGAGAGGAATCCAACCATCAAACGCCCGAACCAACACCCGGCGAATGGTTAGCGCATCAACACCAGCTCTTCCGCCATTGACGGATGCAGCGCCACCGTCTGGTCGAACGCGTCCTTGGTCAGGCCCGCTTTCACCGCGATCGCCGCTGCCTGGAGGATTTCCGGCGCGTCCGGGCCGATCATGTGCAGGCCGAGCACCCTTCCCGTCTCGCTGTCGCAAACCATCTTGTAGAGCGAGCGTTCGTTGCGCCCCGCCAGCACATTCTTCATCGGCCGGAAATCCGACGTGTAGACCTTGCACGAGCCGAGCGTGTTCTTTGCCTCGCTCTCCGTCATCCCGACGCCAGCCATCGGCGGATGGCTGAACACCGCCGATGGGATGCAGCCATAGTCGACGCGAGTCGGCTTGTTACCGAAGATCGTGTCGGCAAACGCCTGCCCCTCGCGGATCGCGACGGGCGTGAGCTGCACGCGGTTGGTCACGTCGCCGACCGCATAGATGCTCGGACAGGTCGAGCGGTTGTCCTCATCGACCTTGACCGCGCCCTTGGCGTCAAGCTCGACGCCGGCGGTTTCCAGTCCCAGGCCGTTCGTCATCGGCTCGCGGCCAGTGGCGAACATCACCGCATCGACCGTGACTGGTTCATGGTTCGACATCTTGACCGTCAGGCAGCCATTCTTCTCCTTGGTGATGCCCTCGAACTCGGCATGGAAGCGGAACTCGATCCCCTTCATCATCGAGATTTGCAGCAACCGGTCGCGGATCGATTCATCATAGCCGCGCAGGATCACATCCGTGCGGTTGATCAGGATGACGTGTGCGCCGAGCTGATGGAAGATGCCGGCGAATTCATTCGCGATATAGCCCGCGCCGGCGATCAGGATGCGCTTCGGAACCGCATCGAGGTGGAACGCCTCGTTCGATGTGATGCCATGTTCATGCCCCGGGCATTTCGGCACCGACGGTGTCGCGCCGGTCGCGATCAGGATGATCTTGGCCGTCACCTCGCGCCCGCCGGCGAGCTTTACACTGTTCGGCCCGGTGACCACGGCGCGTTCCGTAATAATCTCGACATCGTGATTCTCCAGCGTCGCGGTGTACGCGCCGTTGATCCGGTCGACTTCCTCCAGCACATTGTCGCGCAGCACCGTCCAGTCGAAATCGCACTCCGGCACGTTCCAGCCAAAACGGCGCGCGTCGGCCAGATCCTCCGCGAAATGCGCGCCATAGACGAGCAGCTTCTTGGGCACGCAACCGCGGATCACGCAGGTGCCGCCGACGCGATATTCCTCGGCCACCGCGACCTTCGCGCCGTGCGCGGCGGACACGCGCGCGGCGCGCACCCCGCCCGAACCCGCGCCGATGACGAACAGGTCATAATCATATTTGGGAGCGGTCATATAAATCTCCGTTCGCCCTGAGCTTGTCGAAGGGCCGTCTTATCTTGCGCGCATAAAAGGAAGAACAGGGCTTCGACAAGCTCAGCCCGAACGGGAGACAGGGACTGCCCTAGCCAAACGCCCGCTTGATCAAATCGTCGGTCGAGGCATCGAAGCTTTGCCCGCCAGCGATCGCCGCCTTGGCCATTTCCTTGCCCAGCTCGACGCCGAACTGGTCGAACGAATTGATCCCGAGCAGCACGCCATTCACGAACACGCGGTGTTCGTAGAATGCGATCAACGCGCCCAGGCTGCGCGCGTCGAGATCGTCGAGCAGGATGGTCGATGACGGCCGGTCACCCGAATAGCTGCGCGCCGGGTCGTCGACCGTCTTGCCCGCCATCAGCGCCGCGCCTTGCGCAAACGCGTTGAGCAGCAATTGCCGGTGATGGTCCTCGGCCAGGGTATCGCCCGCCTCAATCACCGCGACGAATTCGACCGGGACCAGATGCGTGCCCTGATGGAGCAGCTGGAACACGGCATGCTGGGCATCGGTGCCGACCCCGCCCCAGGTGATCGCAGCGCTCGGCCGATCAAGCGGCTTGCCGTCGATCGTCACACCCTTGCCGTTCGATTCCATCTCGAGCTGCTGAAGATAGGACGGCAATAGCCGCAACCGCTCGTCATAGGCGAAGGTTGCGCGCGTCTCGGTATGGCGCACCTGTGTGTAATAAAGATCGGCAAAGGCGGCGAGCGCAGGCGCGTTCTCATGCAGCGCGGTCAGGCGGAAATGCCGATCCATCTCGGCCGCACCCTCGAGCAATTCCTCGAAACAATCCCAGCCCAGTCCCAGTGCCGCCGGAAAGCCGATCGACGACCACAGCGAATAACGCCCGCCGACCGATTCGCTGAAGGGCAGGATGCGCGTTTCGTCGACACCCCATTCGAGCGCTTTATCGGGCTCGGCGGTCAGCGCGACGACATGACCATAAGTGTCCTCGACACCATGTTCGGCCATCCATTGCAGCACGCTCTGCGCATTGAGCATCGTCTCGGTGGTAGTGAAGGTCTTGGACGCGATGACCAGCAGGGTCGCGGCGGGATCGAACTTCCTGAACGCCTCCTCCAGTGCGACCCCATCGACATTGGAAACGATCGCGACGTCATACCGCCCCGAATCGCGGCCCAGCGCATCGACCAGCAGATGTGGGCCGAGCGCCGACCCGCCGATACCGACATGCAGGATGTGGCGGACCGGGCCGAGCGCCTCGCCCTCGATCGCATCGATCAGCGAACGCATCCGCGCGTGCAGCGCGCGTGCCCGCGCGACGCTTTCTCTGGCACCCTCGCCGCGTTCGGCGGTATGTTCGACCGCGCGCCCCTCGGTGATGTTGATCGGCTCGCCCGCGAACAGCGCTTCGCGCTTGGCCGCCAGCCCTTGCGCCTTGGCCAGTGCCTCGAACGCGGACACCGCGTCCGCGGTCAGATGCGTCTTTGACCAGTCGAAATGAATCCCGGCGACATCGGCCGAAAAGCGCGCGAGCCGGTCCGGATCATCGGCAAACAGGCTCTTCAACGTGGCGGCGGGGAGCGCCTCGATCGCGGTCCAGTCGGCTGCGGGCATGGGCACGTCCAATCCTTGTTTGTCTGGGGTCGTCGGGCGGGTTGTTTGTCGTGACGGGGTGGATGTGGTGGGCTTAGGGTCCATACTCAATGGCCGCAACGGCACATCTCTCGCCCGCGCCTGCTTGACGCCCCGCCCGCGCATGCGCAAACCGCGCCGATGGCCGATACCGACACCCTGCCCGATGCGGCACCCGCAGATCCCCAGCCCTCCGCTGCCGGGCCGATCAAGCCCAAGTCGGAGACGGCCGAAACGCTGATTTTCCTGCTCAAGCTGGCGATCGTCGTGCTGATCTTCCGCAGCTTCATCTTCTCGCCGTTCAGCATCCCGTCGCAATCGATGCTGCCGCGGCTTTATATCGGCGACTATCTGTTCATCTCGAAATGGAATTACGGCTATTCGCGCCATTCGCTGCCGTTCAGTGTGCCGTTGATCCCCGGCCGTATCTTCGGACGCGATCCGACCCGTGGCGATGTCGTGGTGTTCCGAGGGCCTGGCCCGGATGAGCATGACGTAATCAAGCGCGTCATCGGCCTGCCCGGCGATCAGATTCAGATGCGCGCAGGTCAGGTGATCCTGAACGGCACCGCGATTCCCAAGGAACGCGTGGCCGACTTCACCATCCCGCTGACGCCGAATTATACTGGCCCGGAATGCCCGTCCGAATTCCAGGACGTCGATGCCGCGCGCAAGCCGATCTGCCGCTACCTGCAGTTCCGCGAAACGCTGCCGGGCGGCAAATCCTACATGGTGCTCGACCGCGGCGACAATCCGGTCGCCGACGAGACCTCGATCTATTCAGTTCCGGCCGGCCATGTCTTCGTGATGGGCGACAATCGCGACGATAGCGGCGACAGCCGCTTCGAACCACCACAGGGCATGGGCATGGTGCCGCTGGAGCGGATCGAGGGCAAGGCGGTGGTCAGCTTCTTCTCCACCGATGGTTCGGCCAATTGGTTTCTCCCCTGGACCTGGTTCAGCGCGGCACGGTGGAGCCGCATCGGGGAAGGCTTTTGAGCGCCAGCCCGACAGCTGAGCTGAAGGATTGGATCGCCGCCACTTTCGGCCACAAGCCCGCCGATCTCGCCCCGTTCGAGCGCGCGCTGACCCATGGCAGCCAGGCAGCGGCGAACTATGAGCGGCTTGAATTCCTCGGTGACCGCGTGCTCGGTCTGGTCATGGCCGAATGGCTGTTCGCGCTGTTTCCGGCCGAGCCCGAAGGGGCGCTGTCAAAACGTCTCAATGCGCTGGTCACCGGTGCGGTGTGTGCCGATGTCGCGCGCACGCTCGGCGTGGCGACGCATCTCAAGCTGGGCAAGCAGGCGCGCGACGATGGTGCAACCGACAGCGACAATGTGCTTGGAGACGTGATGGAGGCGTTGATCGGCGCGCTTTATCTCGATGGCGGATTGGAAGTCGCTCGCGCCGCGATCCGCTGCGGCTGGGGCGAGCGAGTCAAAACGCAAGGATCCGCGCCGCAACATCCCAAATCCGCGCTGCAGGAATGGGCCGCGGCGCACAACCGGCGCACACCAAGTTACGATGTGGTGGACCGTTCGGGGCCGCATCATGCGCCACGTTTCAAGGTGAAGGCGTCGATCGGGACTCTGGCGGAGGCCATTGCCGAGGGCAGTTCGAAGCAGGAGGCGGAGACCGCGGCGGCGGCGGCGTTGCTGGCGAAATTGGGGTGATGGCGCGGACTGTGACTAAAGCTCTACCCCCTCCCCGTTCGTGCTGAGCTTGTCGAAGCACCGTTCTTTCTTCTAAGCCGCGTCAATGAGCTTCTGGGCATACATGCTCCATTGTCGCGGCGGCATTTTTTATACCGGCCACACAGACAACCTCGAATCCCGCATCGGCCAACACCAGAGCGGAGTCATCCCGGGTTTCACTCGCACCTACGTTCCTGTCACCTTGGTCTGGAGCCAAGACTTTCCTCGCGGATCGAAGCGCTGGAGGCCGAGCGCCGCATCAAGGGCTGGAGCAAAGCCAAGAAACTGGCGTTGATCCGCGGCGACTGGGCGCTGATCTCGACGCTGGCGAAGGGAAAGAACGGCCCTTCGACAAGCTCAGGGCGAACGGAGGTAGGGGACACACCCCTTGTCGAAAGGCCAACCATGCGCCAACCCGGCGAGCATGACTGAAACAACCCAAAAATGCGGCCTCGTTGCCGTCGTCGGCGCGCCCAACGCCGGCAAATCCACCCTGGTCAATGCGCTGGTCGGACAAAAGGTCGCGATCGTCAGCCCCAAGGCGCAGACCACGCGTGTGCGGCTGATGGGCGTCGCGATCGAGGGCGATACGCAATTGCTGCTGGTCGACACGCCCGGCATCTTCGAGCCCAAGCGCCGGCTCGACCGTGCCATGGTCTCTGCCGCCTGGGGTGGGACCGAGGGTGCCGATGTACTCGCGCTGGTGGTCGATGCCAAGGGTGGACTGGGCGCCAAGGTCACCAACATCGCTGAATCGATCAAGGACCGCAGCGAGCCCAAATATCTGATCCTCAACAAGGTCGATCTCGCCGACAAGGCCAAGCTGCTGCTCCATGCGGAGAAACTCAACGCACAGGTCGGGTTTGCGGAGACTTTCTTCGTCAGCGCGACGACTGGCGACGGCCTGGTCGAATTGAAGAAGCATCTCGCCGCCGCGATGCCCGAAGGACCGTGGCACTTCCCCGAGGATCAGGTGTCCGATGCGACCGAGCGCAGCCTGGCGTCAGAGGTCACGCGCGAGCAGCTCTATCTGCAGCTTCACGCCGAGCTGCCTTACGCCAGCGCGGTCGAGACCGAACAATATAAGGAGCGCGAGGACGGATCGGTCGAGATCCATCAGCAAATCCTGGTCGAACGCCCGACGCAGCGCGCGATCATCCTCGGCAAGGGCGGCTCGCGCATCAAGGAGATAGGCGGAAGGGCACGGACCGAACTGGCCGCGATCATGGGCCGGCCGGTGCATCTCTACCTTCATGTGAAGGTGAAGCCCGGCTGGGACGAAGAGCGCGACGTGTATCGCGACATGGGACTGGATTGGGTCGATTGATCGGATCCTCCCCGGCACGGGAGGATTAGGAGCCCAACACCTCGCTAACCCACTCCGGCACCAGCACGCCCGCCGCGCCCATGCGAACCTCGCTGAAATACACGCTCCCCGCCGACGGCTCGAGATTGAGCTCCAGCGCCTGCGCGCCGTGATAACGCGCGGTCTGCACGAACCCGGCGGCGGGATAGACCGCGCCCGACGTACCGATCGACACGAACAGATCAGCGCGCGAAATCGCGCGTTCGATCTCTTCCATCCGGTACGGCATCTCTCCGAAGAATACGATATCGGGACGAAGCGCATCGACCCCGCACGCGGCGCAAGCCGATCCCGGCGGTAAACATTCCCGCCACTCGGCCCGCGCATCGCACGCCGCGCACAGCGCGGAATTCAGCTCGCCATGCATATGCAGCATGCGCGTCGCCCCGGCTCGTTCGTGCAGGTCATCGACATTCTGCGTGACGATCAGCAACTCGCCCGGCCATTCCCGATCGAGCCGCGCCAGCGCCTCATGCGCCGCATTGGGCACGACATCCGCCAGCGCCGCCCGGCGCAGATCGTAGAAGCGGTGGACCAGCTCCGGGTCATGGATGAGCGCCTGCGGCGTGCAGACATCTTCGACGCGGTGTCCTTCCCACAATCCGCCGGGGCCGCGAAACGTCGCGATGCCGCTTTCGGCGGAGATGCCTGCGCCGGTAAGGATGACGACGTTCTGGATGTCATGCATAAGATGCGTTTTAACCCAGCAGGCGCGGCTGCGGAATGGGAGAGTACGAAAACTGGCACTGACGCGCAAAACGCGTAGGATGACGGCATGAACGGCCGAGTGATGAGATTCCAGACAATTGCCGCGTATGGAGCGGAGCCGACGCCATTCGGGAGACTGATGGCGGCCGCAATCGCAGGTGCCCTGGCGTTCGCCCTGACCCAATTGCTCCTCGGCACGATATGGGGCGCCGGTTGGAACGCGACCTTTTTCTCCTCAATAGCTCTTGCCGTCGCCGCAGCAGTGGCTGCCGTAACGATGAAACCCGCCAGGGCGATCGTTTACGGATTGCTGGCTGCTATATGGGTACTCGCTGAGGGTCTGGTTCTGGTCCTTGGGTGCATCGCGGCAGGATTGGGATAATGAACTCTTGCCTCGCCCGGCGCTTGAAATAGCGTGGATCGATGTCGCTGTTTTTACCATCCGACGAGGGCCGCGCAATCCTCGCGTTGAGCTTTGAGCCGTCGGCGGATGGCTATTTCTACTATTATTGGCGCTGGTCGCGAGGCATTCCCGTCACGGCAGAGGAACGCGAGGCCTATCTGAAGATACCCTCTCTGGGTTCGCGACGGGCCTGGAGGAAGGGGATCGCGAACCGGTCGACGGTGCCCCCGCGCGCATTCGGGCCGACGCATCAGAAGCTGCTGGTCGCGATGCCAGTCAGCATGGCAGTCTTAGGTCTATTGGGTGGCTTGATATTCGCCCTGTCGGGAGCATCCGACATATTGTCGATCGGCGGCGTTGCCAGCCTGATTGCCGGCGTGGCTCTGATTTGGTTCGGTTGCTGGATAATTCTTGCGAAGATCCGTCACACCAGAAAGGGTGTGGCCCTGCCCCCGCAATAATCTTATGCGCTAACCACAAGCTGGTTCTCACTCCTTCACAGTGAGCCGGTAGCCAACGCCCGGCTCATTGACGATCAGGCGCGGCGCGGCGGGATCGGCCTCCAGCTTGAGCCGCAAGTTGCGTACCACGATGCGCAAATAGTCCACTTGCGTCTCATGGGCCGCGCCCCACACGTCGCGGAGCAATTGCGCGTGGCCGATGATCCGACCGGGCCGTTTGGCGAGTTCGGCAAGCACGCCATATTCCTTTGGCGAGAGATGCATCTCTTTCCCGTCGCGATCGATCCGGCGCAGGCTCAGATCGATGGTCACATCGCCCGCTCGCACCGGCGCTGGGTCGATGTCGTCGCGGCGATTGTGGCGTAACGCAGTGCGGATGCGCGCGAGCAGCTCATCGGTGTCGAACGGCTTGGTCAGATAATCGTCGGCGCCGAGATCCAGCGCCGCGACCTTTTCCGCCGTATCGTCGCGCGCGGACACGACCAGCACCGCGGCACCGCGCTTCTTCATCAGCTGGATCAGCTCGAGCCCGTCGCGGTCCGGCAGGCCGAGGTCGAGCAGCACCACCTCAGGCTTGTCGATGTCGAGCAGCGACAGCGCCTCGCGCGCCGTGGCTGCCTCGCCGACCTGCCATCCCATCCGCTCGACCGCCACCCGCAACAGGCGGCGGATGTGCGTGTCGTCCTCAACGACGAGGATTTTCGGCATGATCGGCATGCCGCCTTATTAGGCCCCCGCGCGCATCCGGTCGAGCGCCCGGTTGAGCTCAAGGACATTGACGCGCGGTTCGCCGAGAAAGCCGAGCAGAGGATATTCAACCCGCTCCTGCACCAGTGAGCGGACCTTGGTCGAATCGAGGCCGCGCGCCTGCGCGACGCGCGCGACCTGATAAAAAGCCGCCTCGGGGCTGATATGGGGGTCGAGCCCCGAGGCGGAGGTGGTCACCAGGTCGGTTGGAACCGAAGAACCGGGTGATGTGCGAGTAGCGGCGAGGTCGGTGACGACGCGGTCATGCAGCGCCTGCGATGCCGGGCCGAAATTGGAACCGGCCGAGGCGCTGGCGTCATAGCCCTTGCCCGCGGCGGACGGCCGGCCATGGAAATAGCGCGGGCTGGCAAAGCCCTGGCCGATCAGCGACGAGCCGACCACCTTGCCCTGGTCGGTAATCAGGCTGCCATTGGCCTGGGCGGGGAACAGCCCCTGGCCGATGCCGGTCAGCGCCAGCGGATAGGCGATCCCGAGCAGCAGCGCGAAGGCGAGGGTCAAGGCGAGCGCGGGGCGCAGGGCGGATTTGATGTCGGTAAGCATGACGTGGATCCTCAGGCGAGGTGGAGAGCGGTGACGGCGAGATCGATCAGCTTGATCCCGATGAACGGCGCGAGCAGCCCGCCCAGGCCGTAAACGGCGAGGTTGCGCGCAAGCAGCGGTCCGGCGGGCATCGGCCGATAGGTCACGCCCTTCAGCGCGAGCGGCACGAGCAGCGGGATGATCAGCGCGTTGAAGATGATCGCCGACAGGATCGCGCTTTCGGGCGTGGCCAGGCCCATCACATTGAGCACGCCAAGTCCGGGATAGAGCGCGACGAACATCGCCGGGATGATCGCGAAATATTTGGCGACGTCATTGGCGACCGAGAAAGTGGTCAGCGCGCCGCGCGTCATCAGCAATTGCTTGCCCAGGCCTACCACCTCGATCAGCTTGGTCGGGTCGCTGTCGAGATCGACCATATTGCCGGCCTCGCGCGCAGCCTGGGTGCCGGTGTTCATCGCCACGCCGACATCGGCCTGAGCCAGTGCGGGCGCGTCATTGGTGCCGTCGCCGCACATCGCGACCAGCCGCCCGCCCTGCTGTTCCTTGCGGATCAGCGCGAGCTTGTCCTCCGGCGTCGCCTCGGCAAGGAAATCATCGACTCCGGCCTCGGCGGCGATCGCGGCGGCGGTCAGCGGGTTGTCGCCGGTGATCATCACCGTGCGGATGCCCATCTGGCGCAACTCGCCAAAGCGTTCGCGGATCCCGGATTTGACCACGTCCTTGAGCGCGATCGCGCCAAGCAGCACGCCGTCGCGCGACACGGCGAGCGGGGTCGCGCCGGAACGGGCGATCTCCTCGGTCACGCGGCGCAGCTCGTTGGCCGCCGGAGTATCGCCAAGCCCTGTATCGGCGCGCAGGATCGAATCGACCGCACCCTTGCGCACCACGCTCTCGCCGACCTTCACGCCGGAAAAGCGTGTCTGGGCGGTGAACGGGATGATCGTCGCGCCGTCGGGCAAAGCATCGAGCCGCTGGGCATATTTGCCCCGCGCGAGCACGACGATCGAGCGGCCCTCAGGCGTCTCGTCGGCAAAACTCGCCAGCAGCGCCGCGCCGGCCAGCGTGTCGACGCTGGTCCCGCCGACCGGGAAGAATTCGCTCGCCTGACGGTCGCCGATCGTGATCGTGCCGGTCTTGTCGAGCAGCAGCACGTCGATATCGCCCGCCGCCTCGACCGCACGGCCCGATTTGGCGAGCACGTTGAAGCGCACCAGCCGGTCCATGCCGGCAATGCCGATCGCCGAAAGCAGCGCCGCGATCGTCGTCGGGATCAGCGTGATCAGCAGCGCGGCCAAGATCGCCACCGGCACCTGCCCACCCGCGAAATTCGCGAAGCTCGGGATCGTACCGACCGCGATCAGGAAGATGATCGTCAGGCCGACGAGAAGGATGGTCAGCGCGATTTCGTTCGGCGTCTTCTGCCGCTCGGCGCCCTCGACCAAAGCGATCATGCGGTCGAGAAAGCCCTGGCCCGGCTCGGCGGTAACACGCACCTTGATGCTGTCGGACAGCACGCGCGTGCCTGCGGTGACGGCGGAACGGTCGCCGCCCGCTTCACGGATCACCGGCGCGCTTTCGCCGGTGATTGCGGCTTCGTTGACCGAGGCAACACCGAAGATCACTTCTCCGTCTGCCGGGATCAGGTCGCCGGTCTCGACCAGCACTTCATCGCCCTTTTCGAGCCGGTGCGCCGCGATCAGCCCCCAGGTCTCACCCACGCCGAGCAGGCGCTTGGCGGTGAGGTCGGCCTTGGTCGCGCGGAGCGATGCGGCCTGTGCCCGGCCCCGCCCCTCGGCCAATGCCTCGGCAAACGTGCCGAACAGCACGGTCAGCCATAGCCAGACAATCAGCTGGATCTGGAAGAAGATGCCAAGCGGCTCGCCGCCGAGGATCAGCAGCACGGTGAGCAGGGTCGCGACCGTGGCGGTCACGAACATCACCGGATTCTTGATCAGCACGCGCGGATCGAGCTTCTTGAAGGAATCGCCGATCGCGGGGATCAGCAGCTTCGCGGTGAAGATCGAGGACGGGGTGGAGGTTGATGCGGACATGGTTGTCGCTTCTCTCAGGAGAGGTGGCCGCCAAGCATCGCGAGATGATCGGCAATGGGACCGAGCGCGAGGCTCGGCAGGAAGGTGAGGCCGCCTAGGATCAGGATGATGCCGACCAGCAGTCCGACCCACAGCGGCCCGGTGGTCGGGAACGATCCCGACGAGGGCGGCGTGACCTTCTTCGCGGCAAGGCTGCCGGCGATGGCGAGCATCGGCACGATCACGAAGAACCGCCCGACCCACATCGCGACGCCGAGCATCGCGTTGTAGAAGGGGGCGCCCGCGCTCAGGCCGGCAAAGGCGGACCCGTTATTCCCGACCGCGCTGGTGAAGGCGTAGAGGATCTCCGAGAAGCCATGCGGTCCCTTGGCGAGCGGCCCGGCCAATCCGGCGGTCACCACCGAGGCGATCGCAGTGCCGCCCAGGATCATCAGCGGCAGGACCGCGATCGCCAGCACCGCGAGCTTCACTTCCCGGCTCTCGATCTTCTTGCCGACATATTCCGGCGTTCGCCCGACCATCAGCCCGGCGACGAACACCGCCAGAATGGCGAAGAGCAGGAAGCCATAGATGCCCGCGCCAACGCCGCCGATCACCACTTCGCCAAGCTGCATGTTGATCAGCGGGATCATCCCGCCCAGCGCGGTGAAGCTGTCGTGCATCGCATTGACCGCGCCGCACGACGCGGCGGTGGTGACGCTGGCGAACAGGGCCGAAGCGGCGATGCCGAAACGCACCTCCTTGCCCTCAAGATTGCCGCCCGCCACGCCGAGCTGATGCAGCACGGGGTTGCCCGCCGCTTCCTGCCAATAAGCGACCGTGGTGCCGGCGAGGAACAACAAGGTCATCGCGGCGAGGATCGCCCAGCCCTGGCGCGGATTGCCGACCGCCTTGCCGAAGGTCCAGGTCAGGCCGAAGCCGATCAGGAAGATCGACAGCATCTGCACAAGGTTGGTCAGTGCGGTCGGATTCTCGAACGGATGCGCGCTATTGGCGTTGAAGAAGCCGCCACCATTGGTGCCGAGCATCTTGATCGCTTCCTGGCTCGCCACGGGGCCGAGCGCAATGACTTGCTTCACGCCCTCTAGCGTGGTCGCGTCGACGCTTTGCGCTAGGGTCTGCGGCACGCCGCTGGCGATCAGAAACACGGCATAGATCATGCAGATCGGCAGCAGCAGATAGAGCGTGACGCGCGTCATATCGGCCCAGAAATTGCCGATCGCCTTGGCCTCGCGCCGCGCAAACCCGCGGAACAAGGCAAAAGCCAGCGCGATGCCAGTCGATGCCGAGAGGAAATTATGGATCGTCAGGCCGACCATCTGGCTGAAGTTCGACAGCGCGACTTCGCCCGAATACCATTGCCAGTTGGTGTTGGTCGTAAAGCTGATCGCGGTGTTGAACGCGCCGTCGGGCGCGATCCCGGCAAGCCCATGCGGGTTCATCGGCAGCAGATCCTGGAAGCGCAGCACGAAATAGGTCAGCAGCAGCAGCGCTAGGTTGAACGCCAGCATGTGCACGGCATAACGCCGCCAGCCCTGCTCCGCGTTCGGATCGATCCCGGCAAGCTTGTAAAAGCCGGTCTCGACCGGTCCGAGCACGCGGTGCAGCACCGTGCGGCGGCCTTCATACAGCGCAAACAGCCACAGCCCCATCGGCTTGGCCAGCGCCCAGAGAATGATGATGAAGAGGGCGATCAGCCCCCAGCCCTGAAGCGTCATGGCGCGTGTCCGTTCAGAAACGCTCGGGCCGCAAAAGCACGGCCACGAGATACAGGAGGAGACCGACGGCAGTGACCGCGGCGAGCGTGAGGTGCAGCGTCATCGGCTCAGGCCTCATCGCACAGTCGGACATAAGCCAAAGTCAGCGCGACCAGCCCGGCAAGCGCGCCGAGCCACAGGATATCGGTCATGGAAATGCCTTTGTTGCGGCGTGGGACTCGCCGGCTCGGCAAGGCAGATAGGCGTGGGGGGCATTAAGGTGCGCGGGCGAATGCGCGGCGATCGCATTAAGATTGCAGATAGATTGGCCGTGCGGCGTGGCGTTGGCGTTAACATACGCCTAGCTTCGGTTGAATTCGGGCCGACCGGCGGCTCATCAAAACCGTTCGGGCTGAGCTTGTCGAAGCCCCCGCGCCACAGCTGAAGGCCTCATCTGCGGCACCCGCCCTTCGACAGGCCCAGGGCGAACGGAATGGGTTGGGCCGAACGAAAGGGATTGAATTGCGAACCGGACCTGCCTTGCCCAGCCACCTGCTCTGGAATCAATGAAAGACCCCACCCGCCCCTCGCCCGACGCCCTGCTCCGCACCGCGCGGCGCGCGGCGCGCGGTGCGCTGAAGATTTTCCTCGGCGCCGCCCCCGGTGTCGGCAAGACCTATGAAATGCTGAGCGAAGGCGCGGCGCGGTCCAGCGCCGGCATGGACGTCGTCCTGGCCATCGTCGAAACCCATGGCCGCGCCGAAACCGAGGCCTTGGTCGCCCCGCTCGAAACGATCCCGCGCCGGTCCATAAACTATCGCGGCCAGGCCCTGACCGAAATGGATATCGACGCGGTACTGGAAAGGCGGCCGCAACTCGCGCTGGTCGACGAACTTGCGCACAGCAATGTCGATGGCAGCCGCCACCCGAAGCGCTGGCAGGATATCGTCGAGCTGCTCGACGCTGGCATCAACGTCTACACCACGCTCAACATCCAGCATGTCGAAAGCCTCAACGACGTGGTCGCCAGCTTCACCCATGTCCGCGTGCGCGAGACCGTGCCCGACAGCGTGCTTGAGGATGCCGAGATCGAGGTGGTCGATATCCCGCCCGACGAGCTGATCGAGCGACTGAAGGATGGCAAGGTCTATATCCCGGCCGAGGCGACCCGCGCGCTCGGCCATTTCTTCTCCAAGGCCAATCTTTCCGCGCTGCGCGAAATGGCGCTGCGCCGCGCCGCACAGACCGTCGACCGCCAGATGCTCGAACATCTCGACGCGAGCGCCACGCCCGGCACTTTCGCGGCCGGCGAGCGCGTGCTGGTCGCGCTCAACGAACTGCCCGGCGGCGAAGCCCTGGTGCGCACCACCAAGCGGCTCGCCGATGCGCTGCACGCTCCCTGGACCGCGGTATTCATCGAAACGCCGCGTGCCGAGACGTTCGACGATGCCGCCAAGGCGCGGCTCGCCGCGACCCTGCGGCTGGCGGGGGGCCTCGGCGCGACAATCGTCACCGTGCCGGCCGAAAGCGTCATCGCAGGACTTCGCGCGCAAGTCGCGGCGATGCGCGCGACGCAATTGGTGATCGGCAAGACACGCCGCAGCTGGTGGTTCGAACTGCGCCACGGATCGGTCGTCACCACCATGCTGCGCGAGGCAGGCGGGCTTGCGATACACGTCATCCCCGCCACCGGAGAGGTCGCCGCCAGCCGCCCGCAACGCGTGCGCGGCGATGACGAAGGACCGATCGTCTATCTTTATGTCGCCGGCCTGGTCGCGCTCACCACCGCTCTTGCCCGGCTCGTCCTGCCACTGGTCGGCGTCGGCGCGATCGACCTGATCTATCTGTTGCCGGTGATCGTCGCCGCGCGCCGCTATGGCCTGCGCCCCGGCCTGGCCGCCGGCGTGATGGCGGCGCTGGCGTTCAACTTCTTCTTCCTTTCGCCGATCTACACCTTCACCATCGGCGAACCGCAAAGCGTACTCACCTTCATCGTGCTGCTCGGCATCGCCGCGTTCATCAGCCGCCTGACCGGCGACATGCGCTCGCGCGCCACGATCGGCGTGCGCGGTGCGCGCGAGAATGCCGCGCTCGCCGCTTTCGCCCAGGCGCTGACCCGCGTGTCCGACGCGCATCACACAGCGGAGACGATTTGCGAGGAGGTCGCCGGACTGCTCGACGTCAACACCGTCCTGCTCGCCGAAAGCGACGGACAGCTAGGCGTCATCGCGACCAGCGCGGGCGCAGCGCCGCTGACTCCGGTCGACCGCGCCGCGGCGGACTGGTCGCTGAAACGCGGCGAGGAAGCGGGATACGGCACCGCCACGCTCAACGGGTCGGACTGGCAATTCCACCCGCTCAAGACCTCGCTCGGCGTGCTTGCGGTGCTCGGCATCGCGCGCAGCGACGGCGGCGAGCCGGTCCCGTCCGACCGCGCCGTCTTGCTCTCCACTCTGGTCGGTCAGGCCTCGCTCGCGCAGGAACGGCTGCGGCTCGAGCGCGAGACGCGTCAGCTTTCGGTGCTCGAGGAACGCGACCGCCTGCGCGTCGCCCTGCTCTCCTCGATCGGCCATGACCTGCGCACTCCGCTCACCGCGGTGCGCGCGGCGATCGAGCGGATCGCCGCTGACCATCCCGGCTCCCCCGCAACGCCAGTGGCGCGCGCGGAAGTCGACCGGCTGCAGCGCTTCCTCGACAATCTCCTGTCGATGCTGCGGCTAGATTCGGGCGCGCTGACCCCGGCAAGCGAAGCGATCGACCTGACCGATGCGGTCGGCGCCGCGCGTCGGGATCTCGGCGACCTGCTCCGCGACAAGCGGATCGCACTCGACGTGCCGGTCAATTTGCCCTTGGTCCGTGCCGACCCGCTGCTGCTGCATCATGTGCTGATCAACCTGCTGGCCAATTCGGTGCAGCATGCCGGCAGCGCGGGCATCGTCACGATCGAGGGACGGCGCGACGCGGGCAAGGTCACGCTGACCGTGCGCGACGACGGCCCTGGTCTGGAGCCGGGCAGCGATGTGCGCATCTTCGACATGTTCGTCAGCGGCACGGGCACCGACCGCTCGGGCGGCAGCGGTCTTGGCCTCGCCATCGTCAAGGGCTTTGCCGCTGCGATGGGCGTCGGCGTGACCGCGCGCACCCATACCGAGGGCGGCGCGGCGTTCACACTGAGTTTCGGGGATCTGGTGGAGGTGGACGGGGGTTAAAGAACCAAGCGCTAAAGCTCGCGCAAAGCCTCTGCCGGTCGCGCACGCAACGCCGGCACGCTGCCCGCCAGCCCGGTGCCGAGTGTCACGATGACCGACGCCGCCAGGGTCAGCGCGACGACATCGTAACGCGGCGCCCAGGCCAGGTCGAACAGCCGCACCACGACGAACCAGCCGGCCGCGCTGCCCATCACCAGCGCGACGATGATCAGCACCAGCGACAGCATCGCATATTCGAACGCCTGCGCGCCAAGCACCTGGCGCCGGCTGCCGCCAAGCAGTTTCAGGATCACCGCATCATAACGCCGGCTCCGCCCCGATGCCGCGACCGCGCCGACCAGCACCGCGATCCCGGCGGCAACCGTCACCGCGGCGGCGGCGCGGATCGCCAGTGCCACCTGGCCCAGCACCAGCCCGATCTGGCCGATCACGTCGCCGACCCGGATCAGCGTCACCGACGGCAGTATCGTCCCGACCCTGCTCGCGACCGCGCCATCGCTGGTCGGGGCCGAATAGACGCTGGCGAGCAGGCCGTGCGGCGCTTCCTCGATATAACCGGGCGAAAATATGATCGCGAAATTGAGCCCCAAGCCATTCCAGTCGATCTTGCGCAGCGACGCGATCCTTGCCGGCACATCGACGCCCAGCACCGAGACGGTGATCATGTCGCCGATCTTCAGGCCAAGCGCCGCCGCCGCCTTGTCCTCCAGCGACACCAACGGCGGCCCGCGATAATCGGCCGGCCACCAGCGCCCGGCGACCACTTCGTTACGCGGCGGCACGGTCGCCGCCCAGGTGATCGTGCGATCGCCGCGCAGCACCCACGCATCCTCGGGCACCACTTTCATATCGGCGACCCGCACCCCGCGTAGGACGGTGATCGATCCGCGCAGCGACGGCACGGTTTCGACCCGCG
Source organism: Sphingomonas sp. So64.6b (assembly GCF_014171475.1). Classification (NCBI taxonomy): domain Bacteria; kingdom Pseudomonadati; phylum Pseudomonadota; class Alphaproteobacteria; order Sphingomonadales; family Sphingomonadaceae; genus Sphingomonas; species Sphingomonas sp. So64.6b. The sequence continues at coordinate 65,563 of NZ_CP048817.1, read as the reverse complement.
CGCCGGGCGATGCGGCGGTCACCGCATCACGAAAGCGCGCCGCATCTTCGGGCTGCAGGTCGATCGCGAAAAAGCGCGGCGCCTTGGCGGGCGCGGTGCCGGCCAGTTCGGCCGACAGGCTGGTGTCGATCACCGCCAGCGCCACGAACAGCGAAAAGCCAAGCCCCAGCGCGACCACCAGCCGGTCGGTCTGCGCGCCCGGGCGATGCAGATTGGCCAGCGCCAGACGCAACAATGGCCGGCGCGGGCGCGGCAACCGCGCCACCCCGATGCGAATGATCAGGCCGATGCCCCATAACAAGGCGATCAGCCCGGCCACCGCGCCGACGAACCCAAGCGCCAGCAACTGGTCTGACGATGTCAGCACGGCAAGCGCGACCAGCGCCACGATCAACAACGCCATCACGCCGAGCACGCGCGCGGACGGCAATCTGCGTCGCGCGACCACTTCGCGCAGCAGCGACGCGGCCGGCACATAGCGCGCCCGTGCGAGGGCCGGTGTCGCGAACAATAGCCCGACCAGCAGCGCGAGCAGCGCGGCGGTGACCAGCGGTACGGGATAAAGCGCGAGGCGCGGCGGCACCGGCAGCGCCGATCCCGCAACCCCGGTCACGATCCACGGCACCAACGCGCCGACCGCAAGGCCGGCGACGACTCCGGCCGCTGCCACCAGCCCAAGCTGCGTCATAAAGATCGCGGCGATCGTCGCGGAACGCGCGCCGAGCACCTTGAGCGTCGCGATGATCCGCGTCTTGGCGGTCAGATAGGCAGCAACGCCGCTGCCCACGCCGATCCCCGCGATCGCCAGCGCGGTCAGGCCGATCAGCAGCAGGAATTGCCCAAGCTGCCCGATCCCGCGGCGCAATCCGCCCGCCGCGCGGTCGCTCGCCTTGGCCGACCAGCCGCTATCGGCAAAGCGCCTGACCAGCCGGTCGCCCGTCGCGGTCGCGGCGCCCGGATTGGCCAGCACCAGGCGATAGCGGCTTTCATACAGGCTGCCCGGCTGGACCAGCCGCGTCGCGTCGAGCCCGGCCAGATCGACCAGCACCGGCGGCCCCAGGCTGAAACCCGCGCCAAGCCGGTCCGGCTCCTCCGCGATCAGCCCGATCACGCGCAGCGTCGCCACACCGATCCGCACATCATCGCCAACCTTCACGCCAAGCCGTTCGGCCAGTGCCGGTGCGATCGCGACCTGCGCGCCATGCGGTCGTCCGGCCAGCGCGCCGGGCGCCAGGCTGAATTGCCCGACCAACGGCCAGGCATCATCGATCCCGCGCAGGGCGACCAGAACGCCCCCACCCCCGCCGGCACCCTCGCTGCCGCTCCCGCCGGCATAAGCCATCCCGCGCATCGACACGGTTTCCGACATGCGGCCGGCGCCGGCGAACGCCGCCATTTCCTCCACCGTGGCGCGCCGCTGCGACACGGTCAGCTCGACATCGCCGCCAAGCATCTGCCGGCCATTGGCATCGAGCGCGGCGACCATGCTCGCCGACAGGCTGCCGATCCCGGCCAGGGCGGCGGTGCCGAGAAACAGGCACAAGAACAGCAGCAACAGCCCGCGCCCGCCGCGCCGGAGGTCGCGCAGCGCAAGCCGCCAGACGATGCTCAAGCGGCGGTTCCGGACGCTGTTTCGGGCGCCATTTCCGACGGGCGCCGATCGGCAACGATCCGGCCATCGGCCAGTTCGATCACGCGCGCACACCGCGCGGCCAGCGCCGGATCATGAGTGATGACGAACAAGGTCGCGCCGCTCGCCGCGTGCCGCGCGAACAGCAAATCCATGATCGCGGCGCCGGTCGCGGTGTCGAGATTGCCGGTCGGCTCATCGGCGAACAGCAAGGCCGGGCCGGTGACCAGCGCACGCGCGATCGCGACGCGCTGCTGCTCCCCGCCGGACAGTTGCGCGGGATAATGATCGCCGCGGTGCCCCAGCCCGACTGCGGACAATTCCGCCGCGGCGCGCACGAACGCATCGGGCGCACCGGCCAGTTCGAGCGGCACCGCGACATTCTCCAGCGCGGTCATCGTCGGCAACAAGTGAAACGCCTGCAGCACGATGCCGATCCGCCCGCGCCGCGCGACGGCCAGCGCATCCTCGTCCAGCGCCGCGAAATCGAGCCCCGTAACCCGCACCGCGCCGCCGCTTGGCCGCTCAAGTCCCGACAGCACCGCCATCAGCGACGATTTGCCCGACCCCGATGGCCCGAGCAACGCAACGCTATCGCCGGCGGTGACGGTCAGGTCGATGCCGCGCAGGATATCGACCCGGGCCGGCGGGCGGCCCAGCGACAGAGAGACATTGCGCGCGACGATCAGGTCGCTATCGGCGGGGGATGGAGAAATGGTCACTAAGCTTGCGATACGGATTCCGATGGCTGCTTGTCCATCTCGCACTGCTGTTCGCCGCGGCGATCGTTCAACCGGCGGCCGCGCAACCCGCGGCAAAGGCGCCGCCCGCGCCGCTGATCTGGGCGTTGGGCGATAGCCTCACCGCGGGGTATGGCCTGCCGCCCGAACAAGGCTTCACGCCGCGGCTTCAGGCGGCGCTGCGCCGCGCGGGGGTCGCCGCGACGGTGCGCAATGGCGGCGTCGCGGGCGACACCGCGGCACAGGCGCGCGCGCGACTACGCTGGGGCCTGCGCGGGCTCGGCGTCACGCCGGTTCTGGTGATCGTCGAACTCGGCGCGAACGACATGCTGCGCGGCCTGCCGGTCGCGCAGGCAAAGGCCAATCTCGACGCGATCCTGACCGAACTGAAGCGCCGCCGCATCCCCGTCCTGCTCGCCGGCATGCGCGCCGCGCCCAATCTCGGCCCCGACTATGTCCGCGCGTTCGAGGCGATGTACCCCGCCCTCGCCCGGGCGCACGGCGTGCCGCTCTACCCTTTCTTCCTCGACGGCGTGGCGGGCAATCGCCGCCTGCTTCAGGCGGATGGGTTGCATCCGACGGCGCGCGGAGTGGAGATCATGGTGGCGCGGATCTTGCCGAGTGTGCGCCGGGCGCTTCGCTGAGAAAGCCTGGAGCGGGGCGACGTTAAGAAATCCCGTGCTTTCCTCTTTCTGCTTGCGGGCGCCTGCCCCAGCGCCTCAGCCAGAGCCTTCCGCCCTCCATGTCGCGACGAAAACATCGCGATACGCCGGCCTGTCCGCATCGATCGGTCGGATCGGCGTTACGCCGTGCATCACCCGATGGTCATCCAGAAGCACCGCGTCACCCGGTGCGGCCAGGGTGAAGCGGTCGATCTCCGGCCGATCGGCAATCTGAATCTCGGTCACGCCTTCATCGGCGTTCAGTCGATCGACCAGCATCACCAAAACCCAATCGACCCCGTCGCGATGCATTCCTTCGGGGGTCGGACGACCAGGGCTCTGCGCCGTGGTCTCGATCCGAAACTGATGCAGTTCGACATGCCAATGAGCGGCCGCAGCGCTTTCGCCGGCGCCCTCGAAACAGAGCGTCGCGCCGCGGAGCAGCTGCTGCATCATCGGGCTGTCGGTAAGGGCGTCCTCCATCGGCTCGAACCAGCGCTGCACATCTCCATTCAGCTGATTATAGTCACGGCTCTGAAAATGGGGCTGGTGCGGCTTTCGCGCGATCGCGTCCGGCGTGATCGCCAAGGCAGCGTGACGGCGTCGGCGATAGCGACCGCCATCAGCCATATATCGATCGAGACCGAGCCGATTCCACGAGTCCGCGAAACTCTTCCAGCTCGAATCCAGGGCTGGTGTCGGCAACCAATCGATCGCGCCAGGCGCCGGACGAACAAAGCCCTGCGCGGCAAGCTCAAGCGTCAGGCGAGGATCGGCCTCGCTTCCAATGTTCACCGATCGTCGAGGCACAGCAGGGTCACCACGTCAAAATTGCCCGGTATCGAAGCAATATGTACGTCATATAGGGGTTGATGCGGCCAGATCATGACCGCACCAATTGTCCGACGCCGCTATTTAAACGATCCGCTGATCGTCAGCGTGAAAATCGGCCCGACGGATTGGTGCTGGCGTTCGAGAAAAGCCATCGGTGCGGCGTTGCGTCGACCGGTATAGACATTGCGCCAGTAGCGCACGTGACCGTCATTGATGTTGAAGACCTGGAAGTTGACCTTCAGTCCCTTCACGTCCTTGAACTCGACGAAGACGCTGGCATAGGGGCCCTCCCATTGCTGGTTCACCTCATCGAGGTAATAGCTCGGGCCGTAATGGTCGAACGACAGGGCCGCGCCCCAGGCGAATTGCGTGGCGGGCACGTCGTGCCGCAAGGTGAGCTGAGCCCAACGATCATAGGTGTTGCTGATCGCGCGGGGCAATCCGGTCAGCGGGTCGCGGACGCGGCTGCGTTCCATACCGATGTCCGCATCGAGCTTCGCGCCGCGCCATCCAAGCGGGTCGAACTCTTTGCGCGGCTTCATGCCCGGGAACGCTGGTTGATCGCGGATTGGCGGAGTCCTCTCGCCGCTGACGAGCGAATGAACCTCGCCAATTGCGCCATGATTAAGGCTGGTTCGCTGTACGCTCTCGCCATCCGGAGCATTAAAAGCCGCCATTCCGCCTTGGGCCCAGATCCAGCCGCCTGGCCACGCGTGAACGAGCGTCCGGTTTCGCGTAGCAAAAGTGACGACGCGAATGCAAATAACGATGACACTCCACTCAATTCTCGCCGTCAACCCGTGAAAATATCCGATCGATAATCGAGGGGTCGCCACACCGCTACCGAACCAACCCCGCCGCCCGCAAAGCGTCGTCAATAACCTTCGCCACACCGCTCAGCGCGGCAGGAATGGGCGCTATACCGTGAGGCCGCGTAGCACGCAGCTCCGCAATCACCCCAGCAGGTGCCGTCACGGCCGGCTTCAACACCCCAACCTTCACCCCCTCACTCGCCGCAATCCCCCAAAACCCCGCAATCCGCCGCGTCGAACTAATCCCCACATCCAAAATATGCGGCCGCGCCACGCCACATCCGTCAGGCCCTGTCGCAATCGGCGTGCCATGCCCCATCCCGGCAATGCCGATCGCCTCGATCCTCACCGCGCCGCTCGCGTCGGTCCAGCGTCGCCGCGTCTCCCGGCCGGCACTCTCCGTCGATGACGGCGTTGCCGGAAGGTCCTGCACCGCCCGCCATTGTCCGATCAACGCCTCCATATTGCCCGGCGACACCGTCCGGTCGGCGTCGCCATGCCACACCGACAGTGACGGCCATGGCCCTTCATATGGGGAGGCCGCCATGACGCGCCGGCCAAGCTCCGTCGCCGACGCTTCGCCGTGCCCCTGCATGCGCTGCAGCGCCTCGGAAACATTCTTCGCGGTCGCAAAGGGCAGCCCGGCGATCACCGCGCCGCCGGCGAATATCTCGGGATAGGTGGCGAGCATGGCGGCGGTCATCGCGCCGCCGGCGGACAGGCCGGTGATAAACACCCGCCCGGCGTCCAGCCGCAACGCGCGCACGACATGATCGACCATCTGGTGGATCGAGCATGCCTCTCCGCCATCGCGGCGCACATCGCCGGGCACGAACCAGTTGAAGCAGAGGTTCGGATTGTTGGATCGTTGCTGCTCGGGATAGAGCAAGGCGAAGCCATGGCGGTCGGCCAGCGCCGACCAGCCGGATCCAAGATCATAGTCGGCCGCACTCTGGGTACAGCCATGCAACACGACCACCAGCGGCGCGGCGGGCGGCATTTCCGCCGGGACATAGGTCCACGCCTTGAGGTCGCCCGGGTTCGAACCGAAGCCGGTCAGTGCCTGAAGCGGTCCGCCGGAACCTGGTGCATGTCGCATCGTCTTTACTCTTGCTGTTTACGGCTCAACGGCTACCCAACCCGTTTGTTGCTGCACTGCAGCAATTTGGCAAGAGGGTCGAGTGGCGTCGCCACGTGACGCCGCCGTCCCATGGTCGGCCGCAGGGCCCGCTCGATTCAAACCGCGCTCCGGAATCGGCATGTCCGCTCCTGGACGCGCGCCGTGCGCGCCATCGTGATGCCCGTCCGAAAATCACTTGAAGCAAGCAGCCCCGGAATCGACCAGACCATGACCATCCAGCTTTTCCCGATTTTCCCGCAACACAGCCCAATTTTTCCCGTGAAGTCGCGTCACTTTTCCCGCAGTTTTTCCCGTGGTTTCCCGCAGAACCGCCAAAAAAGACATGTTCCCGCAGCGCTTCCCGCAGCAACGGGAAAATTTGGCATGACGATCGCCCCCGGCCGGCCGGCAATGTCGATTGCGACACCGCACTCCGGGCGCGGAGGGGCCGCGCATGATTTGCCGGCGTCGCCCGCCCTTTCGTCCTCTGCCGATTCAATCGCCGAACCCTTCGACCCCAAACCCGTCGACCCCAAACCCGTCGACACCGCCCCCAACCGCGCTACAAGCACCATGATGCGCCGCCTGCCGCCGATCCTCGACCGCCGTCTGGCGCTGCGCCGCAAGGGCGCGACGCCGCCCTGGCTGTCCTTGCTGTTCCGCGTCGCGCTCGCCTTCGCGCTGATCGGGGTCGCGCTGGCGATCTTCTGGTTCGACCGCGGTGGCCTGCGCGACAATACCGATGGCGCGATCAGCTTCACCGACGTGGTCTATTTCACCATCATCACGATCACCTCGGTCGGTTATGGCGATATCGTGCCGGTGTCGGATCAGGCGCGCATGTTCGACAGCTTCCTGGTCACGCCGATCCGGTTGTTCGTGTGGCTGATCTTCCTTGGCACGGCGTATGATTTCCTGCTCAAGGGCGTGTGGGAGAGATGGCGGATGAAAGTGATCCAGCAGAAACTGCGCGGCCATGTCGTGGTCGTCGGTTACGGCACCAGCGGGACGGAGGCGGTCAATGAACTGATCCGCCGCGGCACCGACGCGTCGTCGATCGTGGTGATCGACGATTCTCCCGCCGCGCTGGAGGCGGCGCAGGACTGCGGCGTCACCATCATCGACGCCGATGCCACGCGCAACGCCACGCTCGATGCGGTGCAGGTGGCGCGGGCCAGCGCGCTGATCGTCGCCGCCGGGCGCGACGACACCTCGATCCTGATCGTGCTGACCGCGCGCCGCCTCGCCCCCGATGTGCCGATCAGCGTGATCATCCGGTCGGAGGATAACGAAGCGCTGGCGCGTCAGGCCGGGGCCAACACCGTGATCAACCCGGCAAGCTTTGCCGGCCTGCTGCTCGCCGGGTCGACCCACGGCCCGCACATCGCCGATTACCTTGCCGATCTCGCCGCCTCGGATGGCCGCGTTGCGCTGCACGAACGCCGCGTGACGCCGGACGAAGTGGGCAAGCCCTTGTCCGCGATCACCACCGGGGTGGGCCTGCGCGTCTATCGCGGCGATGATTGCTATGGCTGCTGGGAACCGGAGGCCGACCGGCTTCTGGCCGGCGACCTGCTGATCGAGATCGTGCCGAAGGGCGAAGCGCAGACCGGCATCGCCGCCCCCGCCTGACCTTGCCCGAAGGCCCATTTCTCCCACTATTCTCCTCTTTCAGGCTCTGGACGACATCATGACCACCACCGGCATCATCGGGATCGGCATCATCGGCAGCGCGGGGCGCATGGGCCAGGCGCTGGCCGCGGCGATCCCCGATCTCGGCGCGACCTTGGTCGGCGGGATCGACGCGGGCGGCGACCCGGCCGCGCTGGCGCAGGGTGCCGACGTCCTGATCGACTTCTCCGCTCCGTCCGCGCTGGAGGCGACGCTCGCCGCGGCGCGCAGATCGGGCACGCCGATCCTGATCGGCACCACCGGCCTCGGCCCCGCGCACCATGCGCTGATCGACGCGGCGGCGGCCGACATCGCCGTGCTGCAGACCGGCAATGTCTCGCTCGGCGTCACCCTGCTTGCGCAGCTGGTGCGCGACGCCGCCGCGCGGCTCGGCCCCGACTGGGATATCGAGATCCTCGAGATGCATCACCGCCACAAGGTCGACGCGCCATCAGGTACCGCGCTGCTGCTCGGTGAAGCTGCCGCCGAGGGACGCGGCATCGCTTTGGCCGAGGCCAAGGTCGCCGACCGGTCGGGCCTGACCGGCGCGCGCAGCGAGGGAACGATCGGCTTTGCGTCTTTGCGCGGCGGATCGGTCGCCGGCGACCACCTCGTCGTCTTCGCCGGTGAAGGCGAGCGGATCGAGATCGGCCACCGCGCGGAGAACCGCGCGATCTTCGCGCGTGGCGCGGTCACCGCCGCCTTGTGGTTGGCGGGACAGCCGGCGGGCCGCTACACCATGGCGGAAGTGCTCGGTCTGTGAAACGCGCCGATGTCGTCGAGTTCTACGCCCGCCTCGCCGCCGACAACCCGCACCCCGAAACCGAGCTCGCGTACGGCAATCCGTACCAACTGCTTGTCGCCGTCGCGCTGTCCGCGCAGTCGACCGATGTCGGCGTCAACAAGGCGACCCGGTTGCTGTTCGCGGAGGTCGACACGCCCGCCAGGATGGTTGCGCTGGGCGAGGCCGAACTCAAGCAGCACATCAAGACGATCGGCCTGTTCAACACCAAGGCGAAGAACGTCATTGCCTTGTCCGAGGCGCTGATCCGCGACCATGGCGGGCAAGTGCCAGACGATCGCGACGCGCTGGAGAAGCTGCCCGGGGTCGGGCGCAAGACCGCCAATGTCGTGCTCAACACCGCGTTCGGACATGAGACTTTCGCGGTCGACACGCACATCTTCCGCGTCGGCAACCGCACCGGTCTCGCGCGCGGCAAGACCCCGCTGGCGGTCGAGCTGGTGCTCGACAAGGTGACGCCGCAGCCGTTCCGGCTCCATGCGCATCACTGGCTGATTCTACACGGGCGTTACACGTGCAAGGCGCGTACACCGGAATGCTGGCGTTGCATCGTTTGCGACCTGTGTGCGTTCAAACCCAAGACGCCGGCGCCTAAAGGCGCACCGCGCCAGGAGACCTGATATGCGCACCCTGCTCGTCGTTCTCGCCCCTGCCCTGATCGTCGCCGCGATCGCCGGATCGGCCACGGCGCGCGACCGCAACAAGGTCCCGGAGGCAACGCCCGCAGGCAAGGCGGAAAGCTGCATCTCGCTCAACCGCATCCGCCAGAGCCATGTGCGCAGCGACAGCGTGATCGATTTCGAGATGCAGGGCGGCAAGATCTATCGCAACACCCTGCCGCAAAGCTGCCCCGGCCTCGGGTTCGAGGAAAGCTTCAGCTACAAGACCTCGCTCAACCAGCTTTGTTCGGTCGACATCATCACCGTGCTGCGCTCACCGCCGACGATCCAGGGGCCGAGCTGCGGCCTGGGTCAGTTCCAGCCGGTGACGCTCGCGAAAAAGGTGAAACGCTGAGCGCGCTTGACGCTACGGCAACTTATGTGACGACTCATGTGAGCGGTTTATGATGTGGCGCGTATTAGGGGGTAGATGAACCCGGAATCCGAGGAACCGCCACGCTGTTGAACGACCGCCAACCCGACATGGCCGCCCATATCCGCCACTGGCGGCCGGCGTTGATGTCGTTTTTCCTCAAGCGCGTGCACAATCACGCCGAGGCGGAGGACCTGACTCAGGAGACGTTTGCGCGGGTGTTCGGCGGTTCCGGCGCGGAGGCCGGCCTGCACGCCGGTTATATCTTTCAGATTGCCGCCAACCTGCTGCGCGACCGGTCGCGCCGGTCGCGCGTGCGCACCGAACAATATGACACGGTGCGCATGCTCTACGGCCAGGGCGTCGACTGGCTCGATCCGGAGAAGATCGCGGTCGGCCGCAGCGCCGTCGCGCAAGTCATGCGCTCGCTGCGCGACTTGCCCGAACGCACCCGCACCATCTTCGTCCTTTATCGCATCGAAAACATCGACAAGCGCGTGATCGGGGAAAGCTTCGGCATTTCCCCGAGCGCGGTCGAAAAACATGTGGCGCGCGCCACGGTCCATCTGATGACGCGCGCCCGGGAAGTTTCAAAATGAATTCAGCAGCATATCAGGATCCGGTCGATACCGACGAACAGGCGGCCTTGTGGTGCCTCCGGCTCGGCGAAGGGCGGCTCGACGCCGAGCAACGCCGCGCCTTCGATGAATGGATGGCGTCGGACGAGGCGCATGTCGTTGCGTTCGAAGAGGCGGTCGCGATCTGGCACGGCATCGACGATGTCGCCGACATGCCGGAGATGATCCGTTATCGCGGCGAAGCGGTCGAGGCGCTGCGCCGCGCCAATGCCAGCCGCTGGGCGCGCGGTACGCGCTGGGGATGGACGACGGGCGGATGGGCCAGCGCTGCCGCGGCCTGCGCGGCGGTGCTGCTCATCGCCATGGTGTATCTGTTTCACGATCCGATGACTTCCTATTCGACCGGCATCGGCGAGCGCCGCATCGTCCAACTCGAGGACGGGACGAAGCTCACCCTGGACGCCGCGACTCAGGTCAATGTGCGGATGGACCGCAACAGCCGGCGCCTCGAACTCGTCTCGGGCCGCGCCAAGTTCGATGTCGCGCATGACGCGTTGCGCCCGCTCAGCGTACTCGCGCGCAACCGGCTGACGCTCGCCACGGGTACGTCGTTCAGCGTCGAACTGTTCAAGGAACAGATGCGCGTCGTGCTCTACGAAGGCCGTGTCGAGGTGATGGCGCAGGCCGCGGACGGCACGCGGCGCAACATCCTGCCCGCGGCCGGGCAGGCCGGTCCGACGCTCGTACCGGGCAATCAGCTGATCGCCTCGACCAGCGGCGCCGCGACGCGCATCGCGCCGACCGATGTCTCGCGCTCATTGTCATGGGAAAGCGGCCAGCTCACCTTTGACGGTGAATCGCTCGCGCTGGCGGTCGACCGGATGAATCGCGACAGCCGCGAAAAGCTGGTCATCGCCGATCCGCGGATCGCGTCCTACACCGTCAATGGCGTTTTCCTGGGTGCCGACGCCGCGGCCTTTGTCGAAGGCATTTGCGCGCTGCACCCGGTGCAGGCGACGCATGAACAAGGGAAGATCGTGCTCAGCTATCGCGCCAGTTGAACCGCGCGTATCGACCAAAACGGATTGAAAAAATCCTGCCACCCAAGTGAGTGAAACGTGCGGGTGTGCGTATTACCCCCCTGACCGATCGTCCGAAATGAACGACGGCAAACAGGGGAGGTGTTACGAAATGCGGGATTCCTTGCGTGGTTATCTTTTCTCGGCGACGGCGGTCATCGCGGTCCTTGCGCAGCCTTCGGCTGCCGCGGCGCGAGCCCAAGTTTATCGCTTCAATATCCCGTCACAGGCCCTGGGTAACGCGCTGAAGGCATTCGGCGAAACGTCGCGGCAGCAGATCATCTTCGACGCCACCGCGGTCAACGGCAAGAAAAGCCCGGCGCTGGTCGGCAGCTACAGCAAGGACGAGGCGCTCTCGCGCCTGCTCGCCAATACGGGACTGGGCGTGACGACCGGCAAGTCGGGCGTGCTGATCGTCCGGCCGACGGCCGCCACGCCGGAGCCGGTGCAGAGCCGGCCAGTCGCGGGAAACGCGCCAACCACGCCCGCCGCCGAGCTCGATGACAATAGCGACATCATCGTGACCGCGCAGAAGAAGGAAGAATCGCTGAAGGACGTACCAATCGCGATCACCGCCTTTTCCAAACAATCGCTCGACGACCACAAGATCGAAAGTGGCTCCGAATTGCTGCGCGCCGTGCCCAACGTCAATTTCTCGAAGGGCAATTTCAGCATGTATAATTTCTCGATCCGCGGGATCGGAACCAAGGCGATTTCGGCGTCGAGCGACCCGGCGGTGGCGGTCAGCTTCAACAACACCCCGCTGATCCGCAACCGCCTGTTCGAATCCGAATTCTTCGATCTGCAGCGCGTCGAGGTGCTGCGCGGGCCGCAGGGCACGCTCTATGGCCGCAACGCGACCGGCGGCGTGGTCAACATCATTCCGGCGCTGCCCAGCGACACGCTCGAAGGCGAGGCCAAGGCCGAGGTCGGCAGCTACGACACGACCCGATTGAGCGGCATGCTCAACGTGCCGCTCGGCGACACGCTTGCCGTCCGCGTCGCCGGCGCGATGACCAAACGCGACGGCTTCGATTTCAACACCTTCACCCAAAAACGCGTCAACGATCGCGATCTCTGGTCGACCCGCGGCTCAGTGCAATGGGAACCGAGCGACCGGTTCAAGGCCAATGCCATCTGGCAGCATTTCGAGGAGGAGGACCATCGCTCGCGCACCGGCAAGCAGCTTTGCGCGCGCGACGAGGGCCCCGAGATGGTCGGCAGCACCGTGGTACCGGAAGCGCTCCGTCCGCGCATCAGCCAGGGATGTATGGCCGTCTCGCTGTATGACGACAGGTCTTTCGGCGCACCCAACGGCAATATCCTGGGCTACGTCGTCCTTCCGTCACTGCTGATCGACGTGGCCTATGACCCGAACACCTTCGAGACGGTCAAGGGCATTGTGCCGGGGGATCCCTATGGGAACGTCGTGCAATCGCGCAATCTACGGGAGATCGCGACCAGCTATGATCCGGTTTTCCGGGCGAAGAACGACGTTTTCCAGCTCAACCTTGAATTCAAGTTCAGCGATTCACTAAAGCTCATCTCGCAAACCGCCTATGCTCGAGATCGCTATTATTCCTCTCAGGACTATAACCGCTTCGTTTCCAGTCCGGTGTTTTCCGATACTCGGGGACTGGTCGATATCTTCGGCAATCCGATCGGCGCAGGGCCGACGCCCGGCGGTTTTTTTACCGACCCGCAGCTCGGCACCTCAAATCGGATTCTGTCCGCCGACTTAAGCCGCTCGCGCAACGACCAATGGACGCAGGAGATTCGGCTACAATCATCTTTCAATGGACCGTTTAACTTCAGCTTCGGAGCCAACTATCTCCATTTTAAATCGCAGGACGATTATTACGTCTTCAACAACCTTTTTACCTATGCCGCGCAGAATTTTTACAATCGTGTCGGAGATACTTTCAACGCCCCGTGCCCGGCCGGAACATCCGACAGAGACTGCATTTATATCGACCCGAATCCGATTGGCTCGGTAAATGACCAGGGCCATAACTATTTCCTGAGCCGCAATATCGTAAAGACCGAGTCATGGGCGGTGTTCGGCGAGGCCTATTGGAACGTCGCGGATAACATCAAGATTACCGCCGGTTTGCGCTTTACCAAGGATAACAAGACAGCCACACCAGTCCCCAGCCAACTCTTGCTGGGTGGCGCGCCCGATCTGGGCAATAGCGGCGGTTACACAAACAGCGGTTACCCCGCGCTTCCCAACATCGAGCAGAAATGGGGCCGTCCGACGGGACGGCTGGTGGTCGACTGGAAGCCCAATCTGTCGTTCACTGACGATACGCTGATCTATGCGTCGGCCTCGCACGGCTACAAGGGCGGAGGCGCCAATCCGCCTCGTGCCGATATCAATCCTCGCGTCGTCCAGTATCAGCCGCTCGCGACGACCTTCAAACCCGAATATGTCAACGCGTTCGAAATCGGCACCAAGAACAGTTTTGCGGATGGCAAGCTGAGCCTCAACGCCACGGCCTTCTTCTATGACTATAAGGATTATCAGGTTTCCCAGATCGTCGATCGTATTTCGTTAAACGAAAATTTCGACGCGCAGAGCTGGGGGCTCGAATTCGAAGCGGCATGGCGCCCCTCGCGCGCATTCCGGATCGATACCAATCTCGGCTATCTCAGGACACGGCTCAAAAAAGGTGCGCGGTCGATCGACGTGATGAATCGCACTCAGGGCAATTCGGACTGGGTCGTGTTGCGGCCGTGGATCCAGGTGCCGTCCAATTGCATCGCACCGCGCGAACATGTCGAAGCCATTCTCAATTCACCCTTTGTCGGCAGTGGGCTCGACGTTCTCATGCTCGGCGCATTATGCGGTGGATCCCGCGGCTTCGGGAGCTTCGATCCCAATGTCGAGACCGGTTTGCACTATGATCAATTCCTCGGCTTTACCTATAATCCGCTGACCGACGCGCCCAATGGCGGTCGCGGCTTCTATGCCGATCTGGAGGGCAACGAACTGCCCAATGCTCCACGTCTGACTTTCAATGTCGGTGCACAATACACGTTCTTCATCGACGATTGGAACCTGACATTCCGCGGGGACTATTATCGCCAATCAGCGAGCTGGGGTCGCGTCTATAACACAGCTTATGACCGCCTGAAGCCTTGGGACAACACGAATTTGGCCATCACTTTTGCGCGGCCAGAGTCGGACCTCGCCTTTCAGTTCTACATCAAGAACGTGTTCAACAACACGCCGATCTCCGACTTCTTCACCAACAGCGATGATACCGGACTCTCCACCAACGTGTTCACGCTGGATCCGCGCATCATCGGTTTCAGCGTCAGTAAGCGTTTCTAACATGGAAGGATCGACGAACGGGAAGCGATAGCGCCGGACGACAATGTTTCGTGCTCAGGGAGCGATAATCCCGGCGCCCGATCGACGCCCCAATTTGCGCCTTTCATGTCCCGGATTGAGCATTTTAAGACAATTTGTTGTATATTTGAATTGATGCAAGATAACCTGATAGCAGAATTTATGATTCTGTAGTTACTTTGATTCATACTGAAGATATGTATAACTATAATGGAGTAAGTTTGTAGAATTAATTCTTGACTGAAAGCGAATCGAGTCGCAGTAATAGGTCGCCTCCATAGAATCATGGAGGAAAACCATAATTTCTACAGGAGAGCGACGATGAATAAACTTGTTGCACTATGCGCCGGCGCAATGATGCTTGGCGCGCAGCCCGCCATCGCACAGACATTCACGCCTGCGGGCACCTATGTGGTCACCGGCCCGGTTACCGTGGTCAAGGGTCTTACCCTCAACTGCACGCTCAAGCTCACGGTTGTCGTGCCGTCAACGCCATCGACCTCGGCAAGCACCACGCCAGTGCTCCAGGCCGGCAATATTCTGTGCCCGACCGTGACGTTCAGCGCCACGCCTTATGCCACCAGCTATACCCCGGCGACCGCCACCACCGGCACGCTGACGCTGTCTGGAGTCGTGGTCAACACGATCACTCCTGGCGGGTGCAGCGGTACGATCAGCGGTGCGTGGAACAACACCACCAAGAAACTGGTCGTCAGCGCGAGCTTGCCCGGCGGTGGCGGGTCGGCTCCTTGCACCGTCAACGGCACCCTGACGGCTCCGGCAACGCTGGATATTCACTAATACCGATTAGCCGGCAAAACCGCCTTCCCCTATCCGGGCGGGATAGCCGGTAAAGACCTACCTCCCCCCCTCCCTACCTGGAAATCTCCGGATTTCCGGGTAGGTTTTTTCGTTGGTGCGGATAGTCTGAATTGGAGAGGACGGATCATTCAGTGTCGCTCCCCAGAGGCCTCGATCCAGACATGCGCCGACCGCGCCGCGCCCTTAATGGCCATCGCGGAAATTGGGGACGGCTTCCTTTCCCGGTGCGTGGGAAGAACAAATGCTGCGACTGACCAATGTCGGAAAAGCCTATGGACCGCCGACACAGCCGATCCCGGTGCTGAAGGACGTGTCGTTTTCGATTCCGCGCGGCGCGTTTTGTGCTGTTCTTGGGCCCTCGGGTTCGGGCAAGAGCACGTTACTCAATATCGTCGGCCTGCTCGACAAGCCCGATACCGGACAGCTCATGCTTGACGACATAGTGGTGGATTATTCGTCGGCGCGGGACGCGGCGCGGCTGCGCAACGCCATGCTCGGTTTCGTCTTCCAGTCGTTCCAGTTGCTTCCCCGCCTGTCCGCCTGGCAGAATGTCGCGCTGCCCCTCCTCTATCGCGGCATTCCGCGCGAGCGGCGCAAGGCTGCGGCGCTGACCATGCTGGACCGTGTCGGGCTTGCCGATCGCAGCCATCACCACCCGACCGAGCTGTCCGGCGGCCAGCGGCAGCGCGTGGCGCTGGCGCGGGCGCTGATCGGAGAGCCGAGCCTGATCCTGGCCGACGAACCGACCGGCAGCCTCGATAGCGTGACCGCGGTCGAAGTGATGGAATTGTTGCGGCACCTGAACCGCAGCCTGGAGGTCACGATCCTGATGGTCACGCACGATCGCGACCTGGCCGCGCAATGCGATCGTCAGATCGAGTTTCTCGACGGCCGGATCGTATCCGACAGCCTGTCACCCGCGGCGAAACGGCCGATGACGGCATGATGACCGCCACGCCCACGCCGTCAGGTGCCATATCGGCCACCATCGCTTCGGGCGCACCGCCCGGAGAGATCTTCGCCGAGGCCTTTGCCAATCTGTACAGTCAGGGCGTTCGATCGGTGCTGGCGTTGCTGGGCATCACCATCGGCACGGCTTCGATCATCGCCATGCTGAGCATCGGCAATATGGCGCAGCTCGAATCGCTCAAGAGTTTCAAGAATATGGGCATCGACATGCTGCAGATTCGCGCCGCGCCGGTGGGCAGCGGCGCGGCCGGTTTCGATCGCCGCCTGGTCGATACGCTTCCAACTGACGATCCGGACATCATAACGGCGATTCCCTTGTCGGTCAGCCGCGAACAGGTCGCAGCAGGAGGAATAGCGACGGACGTGGCAATCGTTGCCATGTCGCCCGCATTCGCGACACTCACCCGACTGCCGCTCCGCACCGGACGGCTGATTGGCGATGCCGATGACTGCGGGCTGGTGATCGTTGCCGGAGACGGGGCAGCGAAAAAATTGTCGGCGCCCGGCGCCGAACTCATGCCCGGCGCAAAGATCGCGATCGGCGCCTATGCCTATACGGTCATCGGCATATTGGCGCCGACGGCAAACGAATCGATGAACCCGGCCGACTATAATGACGCGGTGTTCGTACCGTTCGGATGCAGCCGCCGCATCATGGCCGGCGCCGCCCCCAATACGGCGTTGATTCGGCTCAAACCCGACAGCGATTCGGCGGCGGTGGGCGAGCGGGTGAAGGCGCGCCTCGCCAATGCCTCATCGACCTTGACCGTGGTCGATGCCCGTGCGCTCGTGAAGGCGATGAAGGCGCAGATGGGAGTCTATACTCGCCTGCTCGCGGCGATCGGCGGCGTGTCGCTGCTGGTCGGCGGGATCGGCGTGATGAACGTGATGCTGATGAGCGTCATGGAGCGCCGGCGCGAGATCGGCCTGCGCGCAGCGATCGGCGCGACGCCGCGCGACCTGCAGCTCATGTTCCTGATCGAGGCCGCCTTGCTCGCGTTGGTCGGGGGTCTCGCGGGTGTGACCCTGGGCGTCGGGGCATCCTGGTTCATGGCCAAGGCGGTCGGCTGGAGCTTCGCTGTCGCGCTCTATGTGTTGCCGCTCGGCACCGGCATGGCCGGCATCGTCGGAATGATATTCGGCATGTATCCAGCGATTATGGCGTCGCGGGTCGATCCGATCGAGGCGCTCCGTGCGGAATAGAGCTGAGCGGAGTGGGCGCCTGATAGGGTGCGAGGTCGGGCAATGGAACCGGCTGCGCCAGGGTCGGCTGCGCCACGGGGCGCTTGACCTCCTCCGGCGTCGCGCACCCGGCGAGCAGCATCAGGAGCGCTGCGAAGGCCAAGCCGGTTTTCATCATGTCCATCGCCTCCTCAACCGCGTTGTCGTGACAGGTTGCATCCTCGCCTTGGGTAACCCCGTCGCAGCCGGCGCGCAATTGGTCGAACCTCTTCCCTCGCCCCCTCTTCCTCGCCCCCTCTTCCTCGCCAGTACCCCCGCCACCCGCTCGACCGGTACCGAACGGAGCCCCGGTCGCGATCGGCCTGACCGAGGCGGTCGCGCTCGGCCTACGCGACAATCGCACGATCAAGTCGGCTTATCTTTCGCGTATCGCGCAGAAATTCGACCTGTTCGTCGTCAGCACCCGGTTCCGGCCGCGCATCAATATCGCCGCCGATGTCTTTCGCGCCCGGTCCGGCGGGATATCGAGCACGCAGTCGAGCCTTACCCCGCAAGTGGGCATGCTTCTTCCGACGGGGGCGAGCGCGGGTTTTTCCTGGGCGCGCAACGATCGTTTCCAGGACGGCCGACGCTTCAGCGGCGAAGTCAGCGCCTTTTCGGTCAGTCAGCCGTTGCTGCGTGGCGCGGGACCGGACGTCAACCTTGCCCCGATCCGGCGCGCACGGCTGCAGGAACGGATTAATCGGCTCGGCCTGAAGAACACCGTCTCCAACGTCGTGAGCAGCATCGTCTTCGCCTATCGCGACCTCATCCAGGCGCAGGAGCAAATCCGCCTGGCCGAGCTCGCTTTGCAACGCACCAAGGACTTGCTCGAAACCAACCGCGCGCTGATCGCAGCCGGACGCATGGCGGCCGCCGACATCGTGCAAACCGAATCCGGCGTCGCAAATCAGGAAGTCGCCCTGTTGCAGGCCGGACAAACGAAGACATCGGCCCAACTTTCGCTGCTCCAGCTGCTGGCGCTCGATCCACGCACCAATATCGTCGCGGGCGACGGGATCGACACCGATCATGTCACGATCGACCTCGACAAGGCGCTCGATCTCGGGCGCTCGGCACGAATGGATGTGCTGTCTTCTGAACTGGCGGTGGAGCAGAGCCAGATCTCACTGCGCGAAGCGAAGAATAATCGCCTGTGGGACCTCTCGGCGACCGGTAGCGTATCGCGCTTCCGGGGCAGCGATGCGCTGCAGGCGCCGCTGGACGGCAACACCGATAACCGGGTCGGCCTGACGCTGAATATTCCGATCGGCGACTACGCCCCGCGCCAGGGGGAGATCAACGCGACGGTCGCACTGCGCCAGGCCGAACTCAACTATCAGGATACCAGCCAATCCGCCGAATCGCAGATCCGCGATGCGGTCCAAAGCGTCGAAGCGAGCTGGCTCCAGCTCGAGGCGGCGCGCCGCGCCCGGTCGCTGGCCGCCCGCGCTCTGGATCTCCAGCGCGAGAAACTCAAATTCGGACGCGCCTCCAATTTCGAGGTGCTGTCGTTCGAAGCCGATCTGCGCGCCGCCGACGCGCAGGAATTATCCTCCAAGATCAACTATCTCAATCAATTGACCTCACTCGACCAGCAAATCGGAAGTACGCTCGATACATGGAAGATCGATCTCAACGACTGAAGCGGATCATGCCGAAGACGCACCATGGCAGGATTGCCGCGGCGCTCGCGCTCCTGTGTGGCGTGCTGGCGATCTGGTGGTGGTGGCCGGGCGCGAAGACGGCGTCCGCGACGGCGATGATCGAGAAAAGCCTGGTGGTGAAACGCGAACCGTTCAATTCGACGATCAATGTGATGGGCACGATCGCCCCCGGTAACGGCCTGGATATTACCGCGCCGTTCGATGGTACGATCAAGTCGATCCGTTTCGCCTATGGCGATCTGGTCAATCAGGGCCAGACGCTGGCCGAGCTCGATCTTTCCGGCCTGGAACAGAGCCGTAACGAAGCGGAAAGCGCCTATTTGAAGGCAGCGCAAGCGTCCAACGACATGACGTCCTGGACCAGCGGTCCCGAGGTGTCCCGCGCCCGGCGCGCCGCGACGTCGGCGATGTACGAGCTCAGCGACACCGAAAACAAGATGCGCGAGACCAAGGCGTTGCTCGACCGCGGTCTGGTCCCGCGATCCGAATATGACGGCATGATCCAACAACAGCGATCCCAGAAGACTTCACTTGTCGCCGCGCAGGAGGATCTGGAAATAGCATTGCGCCGCGGCCAGGGACCAAACCGACGGCTGGCCGAACTCGACCTGAAAAATGCGCAGCTGCGCCTTGCGAAACTGGTGGCGCAATTCGACGGCGCAATCCTGCGCGCGCCGGAAGACGGCATCATCGTGCGCCCGCCGGTCGACGCCGGCAGCGCCGGCGCCGCCACCGAAGCGCTGCATGTCGGATCGCGGCTGTCCAAGGGGCAATTGATCGGCACGATCGCCCGGGCCGGTGGACTCGGCGTGACCTTTCGACTCGACGAAGCCGATATCAACCGGATCAGGACCGGTATGCCGGTGATGGTGACCGGCCCCGGTTTCGGCGAGCTCTCGCTAAGCGGGCAGATTTCCAGCGTGGCCGGAGAAGCCGGCAAGGATTCGGCGTCCGGTACCGGGAAAGCGAGCTTCACCGCGACGGCTCGGCTCAATGCGCTGACCCCGGAACAGGCGGCGCGAGTCAAAATCGGGATGACGGCGATGGTCATCGTGATCGCGTACAGCAACCCGAACGCAATCGTCGTTCCCCCCGAAGCGGTACAGGGCGCCGCGCCGGCCGCGACGGTCAATGTGCGGGATCCCAAAACGGGGAAACCGGCCCCGAGAATGGTTCGGCTCGGCCTTGTCTCGCCAACCGGCGCCGAAATTCTCGCAGGGTTGAAGCCCGGCGATGAAGTGATGTGGTCGGTGGCGCCACCGCCCGTGATTCCCCCGACACCCTGATCCAGACGATCAATGAATCGAAACGGCTGGCGCAGCGCGACGCGCTTTGCTAGTCGCGTCCACACTCCAGGCACCCGTAGCTCAGCTGGATAGAGCGCTGCCCTCCGAAGGCTGGCGTCAAGGGGGTACGGGTCGGATGCGTGTTGGAAAGAGTGATTAAAAACAGGAAGTTAGAGGCCTTACTATTCTCGTCCGGGATGTCGGAATTCTCCACGTAAGCACCGCGTAAGCAGCTTGTCTCTGGAGAACGGCGGGAAATGGATAGGAACGGCGCGCTTAGGCGGGTGCAGTTCAGTCCGATGGTGAGGTAGGTTGAAGACGGCCGAATCCGTTGACCTTCAGAGGTCGGTCGGGCTAGGCCAACATAGAGCTGCACCCGTAGCTCAGCTGGATAGAGTGACGGCCTCCGAAGCCGTAGGTCACAGGTTCGAATCCTGTCGGGTGCGCCAAAACCAATCAGAACAAGGCTGCGAGCGGTCGAGCGGCGGCTGTGGGCAGCAAGTCAGACTCTCGGCGGGCTAGCGAAGAACCGCCGCAGCTCGCTGGCGACTAACCTTGGCTTGCCGACATTGTCGGACGCCATGTGGCCGATGCCCTTGAGCTCGACCCGCTCCGCCTGCGGCAACTCGTGCTGCAACGCGTCGAGCGCCTTCGACAGATAGGGATTGGAATTGTCGCCGCCCATGAGCAGGACCGGCATGCGGATGGCGCCGAAGCGCTGAATCTGCCCGGCCGTGGCGGCGACAAGTTGTAGATCGTAGTGGACGGTGGGCACCAGCTCGCGGATGGCTGCCGCCTCCTCGCCGTCGCCGCGCAGCGCCATGCCCATCATCGGGGTCAGCAGCAGCCGGGGCAGGTCGGTGAACCAGTCGCGTCGGTCGCCCGTCCCCTTCATCACCGTGACCATGGCGGCCGGCAAATTGCCGGCGGCAAGCTCGCGCTCGTAGCGCGGCACAAAGTCCAACGATGACCGCGTGCCGACCAGCACCGGCGGTTCGTAGAGCGCAATTCTATCGAGCGCCTGCGGCCGGCGCAGCGCCGTCCACAGCGTGGCGATGGCGCCCGAGCTCAGCGCGAATACGTCACGTGCGCCCGTTTGCGCCAGCACCGCCGACAGGTCGTCGACCTCGGTGTCGCTTCCGTAGTCCGGCCCCGGAGGGCCGCTGAGGCCACGCCCGCGCCGGTCAGGCAAATGCAGTGTGAAGCGATCGGCCAGCAGCTCCCCCAGCTGGGTGAAGTTGCGGCTGCTCTGCATGCCGCCTGCCAGCAGCACGAGACCGGGGCCAGCGCCGACCTGCCGGTAGCCGATGATCGTGCCATCGCGCGAGACAGCGTGATCCATGGTCCAGTCGATCATGGCGTTTCTCCAAGCTCACCGCCGATCCGGCGAAGGACATAGGTGGTGGACGCGGGACTATCGAGCAGCCCGGCAACCACGTGGCGAAGCGCCCGGCTTGCCGGATCGTTGCGGTCCGGCCTCGCCTCGAGCACAACCACCTTCGCGCCGGCTCCAGAGCCAAGCCGACCGGCCCACCTCCAGCCATTGCCACGTCAAATTCGTCCATTCAAAAACCTTGATACGGTGTTCGCAGTATCATATATATAGAACTGCGCACATTGTACGCAATAGGAGAAATGCATTGGCCGAAACTGCCGTTCCATCGGTTATCTGGATGCGCCCAACGCGCGGCAGCCGAGGCCCGCAGCCCTCGCGTGACCGCGACGCAATCGCCAGAACGGCCATCGCCATCGCCGACCGCGAGGGCGTGGCAGCCGTCTCGATGCGCCGCATCGCAGCCGAGATCGGCACTGGTACGAGCTCGCTCTATCGCTATTTCGCGCGCAAGGACGATCTGCTGAACCTCATGGTGGATGGTGCACTTGCCGGCGGCGAATTTCCGTCGTCCGGTGATTGGGGAGCAGATATACGCGAAGTCGCGCAGGGATTACGGGCGCGATTCAAAGACCATCCGTGGCTTTGTTCGGCGCTCGCAGGCAAGCCGACCCTCGGGCCTAATAGGATGTTGGCGCTTGAACAATCGCTGTCTCAACTTGAGGTCACAAAACTGAGTCTGAGCGAACGGTTGGTGCTGATCGATACGGTTACGTCGTATGTGCGCGGCTTCGTCGCTTCCGAAGTCGCCGACATTGCCGCCCGCGCCCAGTCCGGCCTCGACGACGAGCAATGGGATTCCGATCAGGCCGAATATGCTGAATCGCTCAGGAGGTCCGGGAATTATCCCCTTTCCGCGGCCTTGTGCGGCGAGCTTGAAAAAACCGAGTCCGAGCACCGTCAGAGCGAAGGCTTTTCCGCAGGCCTGGATATAATTCTCGATGGCATCCAAGTCCGACTAAATCTTCGTGGGCACTGAGGTCTCAAGGTGCCTACTGAGCTTCGAGATTTCAGATGGGCGCTCATACCTGGATATGCGGTTAGAATAGACTTGCTTGACCATCCAGCGGTTCATCCCGTGGCGCGCGGCCACTGGCCTGCACCCCAAGACAAGTCCGACCTTCAATGTCTGGCGTTCCGAGCGGCGTCCTGCGTCACCTGCCGATTATAGCGTGGACCTTTGTGTCGGGACCGACCAACCTATCGTGGCGAACGGCGAGCAGATCATAGCCGGCGAGATCCCTGGCGGACGCCGCGCGGTGCTGCGCGTCGTCGGCAACACCGACAGTCTGGCGCCCGCCGCGCTCTACCTTTATCGCGACTGGTTTCCGGCCAGCGGCGAGGAAGCACGCGACTCCCCGATTTATTGCCAGCGGCTGGGCTTCTTCCTGGAGGTGCCGGAGCATGAGGCGGTCGCGGAACTGTTTTTGCCGCTGAAATAGCGCCCTGGGACCTAGCATGGTAGGCGGTGCGACACATAGTTATCCGTTCTATCCAACGTGGCGCGCTACGCCGGCAGGCAAGCCACTAATTCGGCTGAAGCTGCAGATCGAAAACAGGAGATTGCTGTGAAACAAATCATGATCCCCGGAACGCAAGGCAACCTCGCGGTGCTAGAAGCCGGACATGGCAGCGATCTGCCCATCGTATTTCTACATGCGGATTCCGGGCGGGCGAGCCAATGGGCAGAAGTACTGGAAGGGATCGGGCAAGATAGAAGAGTGTATGCGCTTGATTCACGGGGCAGTGGGGACAGTTCCCCTGCTATAAATAGTGATTACTCATATGAGGGGCGCGCTGAGGACATTAGCGATCTAGTTGCTACGTTGGAGCTAGAACGGTTCGTCATCGTGGCACATAGCGGAAGTGGAGCCGTAGCGCTCGAATATGCCGCGAAACACGTCGATCAAGTCGCAGGGATATTCCTGCTTGATCCCGCAACTGATCCACGGGCCATTCCGACCGACGTTCGGGCAAGTTTCCTGCAGGCATTGAAAGGACCAGCAAGCCTTGACGCGCAAAAGGCGTTCTTTGCTTCGATTGCCGGCAACAATGCACAGACCAAAGCCAGAGTGCTGGAGGACTGCGCGTCGGTTGATGCAGCAGCACGACTTGGATTTGCGACTGCACTTGCAAATTGGAACCCAGAGTCCGCGCTCGACGCATGGAAGGGCCCAATTTTCTTGTTAGTCAGCGTCCCCAACGACAATCCAAATGCACTACACGTGCTACGACCCACGCTACCACATGCTGTCGTCGCAGGTAGCGGGCATTGGATACAGCTCGACCAGCCTCATAGACTTGAACAAGAAATTCGACGTTTCATGACTTCCATCGAGTAGAGAGCTCGCCGCCGGCGACTGGATCCGATCCCGGCACAATCTCCTGATCACCGGCCCCTGCGGCGTCGGCAAGAGCTGGCTCTCCTGCGCGCTTGGCCACAAGGCCTGCCGGGAAACTTCTCCGTCGCCTATCACTGAGTGCCGCGTCTCTTTGCAGCCCTGGCGCTGTCACGTGGCGACGGGAGGCTACACCAAAATGCTGAGTGCGATCGCCCGCCTCGATCTGCTCATCCTCGACGATTGGCGGCTCGAGCCTCTCGATGCCGAGCAGCGCCGCAGCCTTCTCGAAATCGCCGAGGACCGATACGAGGCGCGCTCGATCATCGTGGCAAGCCAGTTGCCCGTCGATCGCTGGTACGAGCTCATCGGCAATCCAACCATTGCCGACGCAATCCTCGACCGTCTCGTTCACAACGCCTACCGCATCGACTTCAAGGCTGAAGGCGCTGGCTGGCTCACAGAACGACCATGAAAGCCATTACCTCAACCGCACTACGCCATAAGACGCACTCGGTTTGCAGTCGCGGTTAACAGAGCGGGAGCGTATTCGGGTGGCTCGCCTGCCGTCTGATGAATTGGGCCGCATCGCACTGGCTACAAACTACTTTGCAGCTACCGATCTCATCGCAACACTTGCTAGTGGGTGATATTGATCCCCAACCTAGACGCGCGCGGCCAGTTCGCAAACTGCTGCGGCAACGGCGTCCGGTCGGCTCATGGGAATATTCACGTGTGTGGCTCCGGGCAGTATCCGGTGCTCGCCGTGAGGGGCGTTGGCTGCGATAGATTCGAAAAGTTGTTCGCTCGCTGTGATCTGCTGGCGCAACTGATCTTCTGATGCGAACACCTTCTGAGCAGCGTCGATTTCTGTTCCGCTGAGAACGATCAGCGGCACGTCTGGGCGCGCCCCGCCTAAACGCAACTCATCAAAAATGGCAAGCACGTTGGCCCCCTCGTGAAATCCAGTTAGCAGCCGCTCTGGACTCAAATGCTTGTCGATCAAGATTTCGCGCAACGGATGCGGAAATGCGCTGAAGGTTTCGGTGAACGAGTTCCGAAAGTGAGCCAACAGGTCTTCCGTTATCTCAAGAATGCTGTCGTCCGCTCCGGAGTTTGCCTCGATCTTCAAATCGTCAGGCATATAGTCGTTCCAATCCTCATGGATCGGCTCGATTAACAACATGGCGGCGACCTCATCTGGGAAGCGCTGCGCATAGCGCTGCACATAGGCGCCTCCAAGCGAATGCCCGACCAGCACCACGGGTGATTGCACCCCTATCACGCTCAGGAAAGTGCGAAGCTCGTCAGTAACTTCGGTCGTCGATCGCGGTAACGCGATGTCAGCACTCCAACCGGTGCCGGCTCGATCGTAGACGACCGCGGTCGTAAATTTAGCGACCCGCTCGTGGGCGAGAAAGAAGTCCAAGCCGACCCCGCCAGCTCCAGGAACAAACACTACGGGATGTCGTCCGACGCCCGATTTATGCGTCCACAGGCGAATGCCGCTTACTTCGACCAGGTGACCAACAGGAGGGAGTTCGATCGTTCTCATGGTTGAGAATGGTAATCGGTTATGCAAAAGTATGTCAATGGAAATAACCCAACTCTTGCTGCACCCAGTCCGATTGCGCATCCTGCATGCGGTGCTGGACGGTGCGCCTTTTTCGACATCGCAGCTTTGCGAGCGCCTGCCGGACGTATCGACGGCCACCCTATATCGACAGGTTGCTCTTCTGGTTGATGGCGGCTTATTGGAAATGGATAGCGAGAAAAGTGTTAGGGGAGCGGTCGAGAGATTCTACCGACTGCAACCAGCCAAGAACTTCATGGCGCCCGAAGCAATATCCGCGATGACCAAGGATGATCACCGCCGCGGCTTTGCTGCGGCGATCGCCGCACTTGTGGGCGAGTTCAATGCCTACCTCGATCGAGACGACGCGAACCCGTTGGCTGACTCGGTATCCTACCGGCAATTCGCGCTGTGGCTCAGCGACGAGGAGAAGCATGCATTCATAGGGGATGTCGTCTTCGCTATACGTGCGCGGGCCTCGAATGCGCCATCTCCCGCGCGTACCCGACACCTGTTGAGTACAATCTTGTTCCCAACCGAGTCTGGCCAGCAAACCGAAGGCTCAAGCTGAGCGACTGCAGAGCGACTAGCAAATGAATGCCGAAGCGAAGCTGCGCGGTATTCCCGCCATCAAAATCGTTTCCCATCCTCCAGTAATCGCCTTCTATCAGAGGATGGGAGCGACGATCATCGGCAAGATATCCACCCCATGCTCGATCCTGGATACGTAGTCTCGACGGAGCGCGGCTCCGTTACGCTCTCGCTAGATTCCGGTACGCGGCAAGCTATGTCTTTACCTAGGCTGTGAACCCATAAATCTGCCGGGCGGACTGTTTACCCGAGTCCGCTATGCCAATACCGACCGAATTCCGTAGTTCAGCCAACTGACGCGATGTGCCAGGAGGAGATAATTGCAAATGCGGCAACATGCACCGGCTATCCGCCATCGAACTTGGGCAAACGTTTCTCGACAAACGCGGCAATGCCCTCACGTCCATCGCGGCGGCTCATGGCGGTGGTGATCGTGACTCCCTCAAGTTCCGCAGCCTGCTCCAAAGGCGTATCACATCCGGAATAGATGATACGCTTGGCATGCCCGAGCGCCCAAGACGGTCCTCTGGCCAGCTGGGTTGCCAAATCTGCTGTTACTTGGTCCACCTGATCGTCTGCCACGACCCTGTTTACCAAGCCCCATTGCTCTGCTTCCTGTGCAGACAGCACGCGATTGGTCAACGTCAAGTCCAGCATTCGCCGCAAGCCAATATGGCGAGCCAGAAAGTAGCTGGACGTGCCGTCCGGCGTGACGCCTGCGCGCGTGTAGGCCATAGTAAACTTGGCTGATTCACCGCAGACGACGAGATCAAAAGCACTAACCATCGACAATCCCGCACCGCCAGCTGCCCCTCTAACAGGGTGATGAAATACGCCCCCGTTTGACGGGGTGGCTTCTGGATCGGCGGCTTGTGTCGCAGGGCCGGTCGGGTATGTGGCTGGTTTGTGCTGTCCGAACCGAGGGCTTTTGCGCCTTTCCTTGTTTCCCTGGTTCATTCTGCGAGGAGCTTGGGCAATCGGATGAGGTTGTAGGCGGCCACCGCGAAGGTGAAGGCGAAGCGCACCTTCGGGAGCCCTCGGAATTTGGTCTTTCTCTGCCCCGCCGCGGCCTTGACCCAGCCGAAGACCTCCTCGATGCGTTTTCGAACCCGGATGCTGATCGCGTATCCGGGATGGCGTGTCGTGCGCCCGTCGATCGACGATCGCCGCCCCGACGTGTTCTGCGCGACGTGCGGCGTGGCGCCGAGTTCGCGCATGTCTTCGACGAAGTCGCGCGCGTCGAAGCCTCGATCGGCCCCGACCGTCACGCGCCGCGTGCCCGACGCTGAGGTGACGCCCTTGACCATCTCGACCGCCGCCATCCGCTCGGCGTGGCCAGAGACCCGGGTGGCTTCGACATCGACGACGAGGCCGTTGCGGTTCTCCATCAGGACATGACCCATGTAGCAGAGCATCGCGCCGGCGCCGGGGCTCTTGCGATAGAGCATGGCGTCGGGATCGGTGGTCGAGGCGTGCGTCGCGTTCGAGCGCTTTTCACCGTGAAAATCGACCTCGCCGTTGCGGCCGTCGGGCTGCTTGCCGGTGGAACCGACGTCGGCGGGAGGCTCTCGCGAGCCCTCTTCGGCACGGCGACGGAAGCTCTTCATCGAAGCCCAGGCTTCGATCAGCGTGCCATCGACGGAGAAGTGCTCGGTGGAGACCAGACGCTTCACCTTCGGCCGGTCGAGGATGGCGGCGAGGAAGCGCATCGCAACGTCACCATCGAGCAGGCGGTCGCGGTTCTTCGAGAAAGTCGAGGCGTCCCAGACGCGATCGTCGATGCCCAGGCCGACGAACCAGCGGAACGACAGGTCGAAATCCAACCGCTCCACCAGGAGCCGCTCGGATCGCAGCGCGTAGAAGATCTGCAGCAGCATCGCCCGAAGGAGATGCTCGGGCGGGATCGAAGGGCGACCAATCTCGGAATAAAGCTGGCCAAAGTCACCGTCGAGCGCAGCGAGCGCCTCGTTTACAATCGCCCGGATCGTTCGCAGCGGGTGCTTCGCCGGGATCCGGCTCTCCAGGTCCACATAGCTGAACAGCGTCCCCGACTTCTCGGCCGAACCGCGCATCGAACCACTCCGTCATTCCTCAAGACGACGGAATCACGCCAAGCTCCCCCTGGGAAGCGCCTTTTTCATCGCCCTGCTAACCCCCGCTACGAACGGCTTCGGCGTCCGGTTCATCTTATAGATCGCGCCGTGGAAATCGATCAGCATGTCAGACGCCAGCTTTGGCAGATCTTCGCCGGCAGCATGAAAAGCTTTGAGGTCTCCACCTGCGCAAAACACTGGACCTTCTGCTGTGACGGAGACTGCCTTTACCGCGTTGTCGAACTCAACGGCGAGCATCACGGCGCGGAAATCTCGCGAAAAGATCGGGTTGACCGCGTTTGCTTCCTCGGGTCGCGCAAAACGAATATGCGCGACGCCCTCGCGAACGTCATATCTAATTGTTTCAAGTTCCACGATGCTTCCTCGCGTCATACAGCCTACAGATCTAAGCCGCGCATGCAAGTTGGCTCGCCCGTACGGCGCTATAAAGACCGCTTGTGGTCGTTCGCGAACGGGTCGGGTGAAGCGCATGACAATCGGCTGTTTTCGTTTCTCCTCAGCGCCTTGCTTCCACAAGCGGTGCTGCTCGCAGACCGTGGATACGAGGCAGATTGGATCAGGGAGCTTGCCCGCCAGCAAGGAGCATGGGCGAACATTTCGCCGAAATGCAATCGCAAAGACCCCGACCTGCTTTAGCCCGTAACTGTATCATGCGCGCAACTTGATCGAACGGTTCGTCAATAAGATCAAGCAATGTCGGCCCGTTGACCCGACATGACAAACTCACGGCCAACTACCTGACCAGTTACAATCCGCCTGCCGCAGCCAGGGCTGTTGTCGAGAAAGGCCGCCGCATGTTGGCGGACGCGTCGATTTTCTCAATGTATCCAATGCCTTTTCTACAGGCTGATGGCGCATTTGGCGTGGGCCAGAGCCTGATCTTTGTCGGAGGGGGCACCATCGCTAGTAGCGAGCGCCTGGTTCAGAGCAACGAATTCGCGCATGCGCTCGCGGTAGCGGGAGAAGGCCTGGTCGCGGCCCTCCAGATCACGCCCGAGTTCGTCCGCCAGCACATAGGCTCCGACCAAGGCCAGGCTCGTGCCCTGGCCTGAGAACGGAGAGGGACAGTAGGCCGCGTCGCCGACCAAGGCGATCCGCCCCCTGGCCCAGGATTCCTGCTTCACCTGAGCGACCGCTCCGAAATAGAAGTCAGAGGCGGTCCACATCGCTTCGATAAGCCGGGGAACCTCCCAAGTGAAGTGCGCGCACCGCTTGGCCACGAGCTTCTTCTGCGCGTCGAGACTTAAGCGCGCGTCTTCGCATTCATTAAACTCGAAACCCAGCGCAACCCGGACCTCAGTGCTCTGGCGCGCGGTGTAGATCAGGAAGCCGCCCTGGCCTTCGCGATGAGCGATCTGCCAGTTGTTCAACTCCATGAAATTGGGCGTGGTGAACACTGCAAGACCAACACCCAGCGAATGGACTGATCCGGACTCGTCGAACATCAGCCGCCGCACATTGGAGTAGAGACCATCGGCGCCGACGACGAGGTCGAAGGTTTCCATCGGATGGTGTTCAAAGCGGACGTCGACGCCCGCGTCATGTTCGGCCATGGCCTTGATCGTTTCGCCATAGAGCATTCGGACCTGAGGTTGGATTTGATCGAGCAGGATCCCGGCCAGATCGTCCCGCAGGATCTCAATGTCGTCCGTATCGAAGCGGCCGCCGCTGAGCGTTTCCTCCGTGGATCGCCACAGTTCGTTGCCGTTGATGTCCACCACCGACACGCCGTTGAGGGTGGTGCGCCGGGTGCGTGCTGCTTCCAGCAGGTCCATCCTCGACAGGACCGTCACGCCGACGCCACGGACATCGATGGCCTGGCCGCCAGGACGCGGCGCCGGCGCACGCTCGGCGATGGTGACATCGTGGCCGTTGCGACTCAGCCAGTAAGCCAAGGTCGGCCCCGCGATGCTCGCCCCTGATATCAAGACTTTCGCCAATGCCGCCTCCACACCACGCGCCGGCCGCAACCGATCAAATAGGAAACTATGGTATCTTATTGCCGGGAGGTTGTGAAGCCTCTAGCGTAGGGCCACCGGTGGAGTTTGCTGCCTTGCCCTTTCGGCGAAGGAGATCATCTTTTGGCCAGCGCCCGAACTACAGAACCGAGCAGGCGCCGCCGGGGAACGCTGCTGGAGGACGCGATCCTCGCTGCGGCCTGGGCTGAGCTCATCGAGGGGGGGTATGGCGCCCTGCGTATGGAAACGGTCGCCTCACGCGCGAATACCAGTAAGGCCGTGCTGTATCGCCGATGGGCGACGCGCGCGGAACTGGTGCTCGCGTCGCTTCGCCGGCATGCACCAGCGACCCAGGTCACCTCCGATACCGGTGCTCTACGAAGCGATGTCATAGCCATCCTCCAATGGCTTTCTGATCGCTACCGCGAATTCCCGGATGTCGTCCGTGGACTGATGGTGGAATTGCCCGACGCCGAGGGCGAGGTCTCGCAGACGTCGCTGGATTGGATCGAGGCCGCCCTGCAGCGGGCGGCGGAACGGGGGGAGATCGCGACGCGGGCGATCCCACCACGCATTGTCCGGCTGCCGCTCGAACTCGCCCGCTACGAGATGTTCGTCACCCGTCGACCTCTCGAAGGCGAAGACATTGCCGGCATCGTCGATGGTGTATTTTTGCCGCTGCTCCAGCCCTAGCTATGAGGAGGTTGTCCGCTGGCGGCGCTCCCGAGTGATGCCCTTCGCGATGCCGAAGCGCGTTCTTGTGGGAAGCGCTGTGCATAGCCCAGTGGCGCGCTCATTTGCTGCACAACTGCACGCCCAGATCGAGGTGACTGCGGATCCGGTCCTGATGGCGCTCGAGGCCGAGATTTCGGCCTATCCCGTCGACGATCCCGGTGAAGCTAACATCGACGACCTGAGCGGGGTGGCTGTCCCGGTGCGCATCCGGACAAAGACCGGAATCCTGAGCTTCATCAGTACGACGACCGTGCTCGGCACGCCGCGCGACGTGACTTTATCGGAACTCGCGCTTGAGACCTTGCTGCCGACCGACGATGCGACGGTCGAAGCGTTCCGTTAGGGCTCGCCCGCTTACCCATCGAGCCGGTTCTCGATGACGTGGTCGCTCAGCGCTAGACCACCGAACGCTTGGTCGGAATGCCGTGGAGACGGTGATGCTCGATGCCCGCAACTCAGGCTGGGCGATCGAGCGCGTCACGTTCGATCGCCGCTACAATCGGATCCTGGGCAAGCGGCCGTGCGGAGCAAGGCCCAGCGCATGGCGCGCGGTTCGCCGTCTAGAGCGGCCCTCGCCGCGGCGTAGCGCGCAGGCGATCCATGTCGCTAGGCTCCGGTAAGATGAACCCGATGTGATAGGTTTCTCGTTCTAATTCGCCGGAATACTGCCATTGGCCTGGTAGCAATCTTGCAAACGGAGCGCCACTCTGTTACAGAGTATTGCTCTGTCCTGGGGAGGCGAAATGTCCGTGGCCAATCTTGACTATCTGAGGGGTCCTCGCGCGACGTTGCTTGTATCGCTATATGCGCGTGCATTAGAGAGCCAATCCCCTTCGACGATCCTGGCTGACGATACGTCATTTGATATCGCAGGTCGGCTGCAGGCCGATTGGACACGGCTCAAGGTAAGCAGAGGCGTGCAGATCAACGCCGCGATGCGCGCAAGACACATGGATATTTGGACCCACAATTTTGTCGTCCGGTATCCAAACGCAGTCGTGCTGGATTTAGCGAGCGGCCTTGATCCGCGGATCACGCGAGTTGATCCGGCGCCCGGTATCGATTGGTACGACGTCGATTATCCAGACATCATCGCCATCCGGCGACCATTCTTTTCGGAACGCGTAGGGCACCATATGATCGGCGCGGATTTAACGGCGGACGACTGGCTGGATCCGGTTCCGCGAGACAGGCCCACTATAATCATCATGGATGGCGTCCAACCATTCATTTCCGATTCGGACTTTCAAAGTCTGTTTCGGCGATTGACCGGGCACTTCCGTTCGGGCGAAATTGTTCTCTACGTTATTTCCAAGCTTGCAGCCAGATTGTTACCCAGAAATCCGGTGATGCAGTATCTCGGGATAGCGACAGCCTATCCAGGTTTTGACGATCCGCACACACCTGAACGATGGGGTCTCAACCTTCAGCTCGTGGAAGAAATTCCGCTGGTGAAATCTATCTTGAAATCATCACTGCCACTGCGTTTCAGGCTGCTGTTTGCGCTCATTGCATTAAATAGGAAACTCAGTCGAGATAGTGGACGTGTGTTGCGTTACAGTTTTTAACTTGAGGCTGTGAATGAAATCTCATCGATAAACTGCCTATTTGACGCTGCAATCGTTAACACGGCAAGTTTACGAACGCCTGCACAATACGGAATTATGAGAGGATTTGAAGGATGGCGGGCGATGCAGCACAAGATATGAAAACCCGAATTCGGACCGATCTGCGCGCCGCCATGAAGGAGGGGCGCATTAGTGAGGCAAATCTTACCCGAGTGCTTATCGCCGCGATCGACAATGCCGAAGCGCCCCCGCTCCAGGCCGGTGAGACACTGGTGGATCAGGGACAATTCCGCAACGGATCGGCTGAAGTCGAACACCTTTTACTGAATCCGACGCAGATGCGCGCGGTTCTGATGGCGGAAATCCAGGAGCGTGAGCGTGCGGCAGAGGAAATGACCCGCCTCGAACGACCGGATCGGGCCGATGCCTTGCGCGCCGAGGTGTTGCTCGCAAGACGCTACATCGAGTGACGAACTCACGTTCTCTCGAAGAACAGTAGCCGGCGGAACGCAGTTCCCTGACCCTCTGGATTGTTCAGCCAGATGGTTCCGGCAGAACCCGCAGAGATCTGGGGCTTCCGGTCGTACCGCGGGACCCACTCGTCGCGGTCAGACGACTAGATTCCGGCGCGAGGCCACCTATGCCTGTCCTAGTTCCGGCCTGTCGACCAGGTTAGGTTCCGTCCGCAGCAACGACAGCAGATTGAGGGTGGCGGGACTGAGATAGCCGCCTCGGCGAACTACGGCATACACTGGATTTGCCACTTTCAGATCAGCGATCATGATGGTCGCCAGCGAGCCGACGCGCCGCTCCTCTTCTATTGCGCTTTCCGGCAACAGTGCGAGTCCTAGGCCCGCCTCGACCAGTCGCTTCATTGCGTTTAGGCTATCGATTGGCGCCCAATAGATCGCTCCGATGCCGCGTGCCTGAAACTGCGCGAAGATGTTGTCTGCGAAACTCTCGCGCTGATCGTAGGCACTGCGGAATGCGAACCAGCGCTCGTCGCGCAATGCCGCGATCGATGTCAGTCGCTTGCCCGCGAAAGGATGTTCGGCGGCACAGACGACGACCATGGTTTCCGACGCGATGTGCTCGCAGACGAGGTCGGGCGTAACATCGAGAAGATAACGCAGCCCGATCATGGCTTCGCCGCGCCTCACCAACTCGCTGACTTCGGCGCTTGTGGCAGTGCTAATCGTCAGATCGACTCTCGGATGTTCGGCAGTGAAGCGTTTTAGCACTGGGGTGAGGTTCGATCCGGCGAGCGTGCCGACTGCGACGAGCGCGACCCGACCGGCAACGCCCATCCGCATCGCTTCAATCGCGCTCCGTGCATCGTGCAGCGCGGCCAGAACCCGTTCTGCGTGGGGCAGCAGCACGCGCCCCGCCTCACTGAGCACCACTCCACTCGCTGCACGCTCGAACACCGGCACGCCGAGCTCATCTTCGAGCAAAGCGATGCGACGGCTGATCGCGGGCTGAGAGCGGCCCAGGATCTCGGCGGCGCTGGAAAAGCCGTTGGCGTGGTGAATCGTGATGAAGGTGAGAAGTGCTTCGCTATCCATGATCATGCAAAAAGCTGATGGCCATTAGCAATATTATAACTTCGACAGATGGGGGCGCAAGTAGGATGAAGAGGCAATGGCCAAGGCGCTCGGGCGCAAACGGGACGGTATGCGACATGCACCAGAAGACCTCGATAGCCGGAGAACCTGACCATGTTCGCGCTGCGCCATCTCATCGCAATCCCTATCCGTACTATGCTCGTCTCGCGCGTCAGCAGCCGTTCTTCCGGGACGATGCGAATGGCTGGTGGGTCGCCGCTAGCGCCACTGCCGTCGCGGAGGTCTTGAACAGCGCGAACTGCCTCACCCGCCCCCTGAGCGAGCCAATCCCCGAGGTGCTGCGCACAGGTGCTGCAGCGGATATTTTCGGTCGGCTGGTGCGCCTGCGCGATGATGAAGTGCGCGGCAGGCTGAAGGACGCAGTGGCGGGTGCCTTGGCCAGCATCGACCTTGGGCAGATCGGGGACCGTGCTCGAAGGCGCGCAGCGGAACTGGACACCGAGCTTGGCTCGGCATGCGACGAGGCCTGGATTACGCAATTTATGTTCGCGCTGCCGGTGCAGGTCATCGCGGGTCTGCTCGGAATCCCCAGGGAGCGGTTCGGCGACACCATGACCTGGCTCGGCGACTATGGCGCGGCTGCGGCCGCCGCCGGAACCGGAATTCCGGCGGCGACGCCTGAGCTGATCGCACGCGGGCATCGCGGCGCGCGGGCGCTCTTGGATCTGGTCGGCGGGCTTGGGAAAGATCCCGGTCGGCGGGGGCCGCTGCTTGATGCGCTAGCGCGCGAGGCAGCGCGCGTCGGGTGCGATGATGACAGGGACGTCGTCGCCAACGCCATTGGTTACATGGTTCAGGGCTATGTCGGGACCGCGTCTCTGATCGGACTGACGCTCCTGGCGCTCGCGCGACGTCCTGCGTTGCGCGAAAAGGTCGATGCCAACAGGGCCCTCTTGCGCCCACTTGTTCAGGAGGTGGCGCGGCACGACACCGTCACCAGCAGCACCTTCCGCTTCATGGCCTGCGATGCCGAGATCGCCGGCCGTCCGCTGCGTAAGGGGGAGATGATCATCGTATTGCTGGCTGCGGCGAACCGCGATCCCGCCCTCAATCTCGACCCTGATCGGCTCGACATCGCGCGGAAGGATCGAAAATCATTCGAATTCGGCGTCGGCGTCCACGCCTGTCCGGCAGACAAGGCCGCGTCCCTGCTCGTCGAGATCGCAGTCGATCATCTCCTGACGAAGAGGGCGCCACTGGAGCGCCTCGAAGCTTCGTTGACCTATACCGTGTCGGGCCATGTCCGGACGCCCCTGTTCAAAGGCTGAGAGGAGATCGTCATGCCGAACCGCCGCGAGGAGGCCGCATGTACCTTCAAATCACTGCACATGGCGCCGGGCGGGTTCATCATGCCCAATGCCTGGGACGCTGGCAGCGCAGCCATACTCGCGGCGACGGGGTTCCCGGCCATCGCCACGACCAGCGCCGGAATCGCCTTCGCTCTCGCCAAGGCGGACTACGGCGTAACATCTGCGGTGCAGACAGTGTCACGCGAAGAGATGTTCGCACATATCCGCGAGATCGTTCAGGTGGCAAAGATCCCGGTGAATGCAGATCTCGAGGCCGGCTATGGCGACAGTCCGCGGGCGGTCGCCGAGACCATCATCATGGCGATCGAGGCGGGGCTTGCCGGCGGCAATATCGAGGACAAGATCCCGGGCCGACCAGAACTCTATGATGAAGCGCTTGCGATCGAGCGCATAGCCGCCGCCCGATCGGCCATTGACGCCTGCGGCAGCGACTTCATGCTGACGGCGCGCAGCGACACCATTCTCCAATCCGGAAAGTCCGGTATCGCAGCCGGTATCCGCCGATCAAATCGGTATCGTGAAGCTGGTGCGGACTGTCTTTACCTACCTGGCGCCGCCGATATCGATCTCGTCGCCGTCCTGACACGCGAGATCGCAGGGCCAATAAACGTTGTGATGGGACTTGGGACAGCCAGCGGAAATGCGCACGCGCTGCTTGCGGCCGGCGTGCAGCGGATCAGCCTCGGTGGGAGCATCGCACGCGCTGCGCTCGGTTTCGTTCGCCGCTGTGCCGAGGAGTTGCGCGATCATGGAACAATCGGCTTTGCCGAACAGCAAATCCCCCAATCCGATTTGAATGCGCTATTCGCCCAGGTTCGTGGCGGCACAAAATCTTGATCTTGGATGATTGCCTGCAGGTAGCTTACATCACCCGGCAGCTCGGCCCATTCGGCGATTATGCCCTCTGTTCCGTGCTGACCGACAACCGCATCCACTTCACGACGCGCTTGTCAGAGGTTCAGCGGTCCCGCTCATCAAGGAGGCCATGGCTCCATATGTGGCCAACCGGTAGAGACAAAAGCGATCGGCTTGATCGCTTCAGCCAACCTGTGGAAAGGTCAGGGCGCTAGCGGGCGAGGAGGTGAGCGCAAAGATTTTATCCCGAACGACAGATAGCCACGATCACCGCTTAGTCATTGTTTCCACCGCGATCACTGCGATGAGTCACTTGGATTTTCCGCCAAGATAGTGTTCTGCGCGTCGTCTTCGCGCACGGCCTTTTCGTGATTGTGCAAGATCGAGGGCATAACCATCGTGCGTTAGGCGAAGTGTTCCATCGGGAAGGCCGAGTATTCGGTCAACGACCACGCCAAAATGTTGCAACCTGATGGCCAATTGCTCCGCCGCACGTTGTTGACCTTCCCTAGTGTCCTCCCTGGCAATCTGCGTAAAGGCGCCGCGCGTCACGAACGCGAGCTGAAGAATCATTTCGGCAGTTATATCGGGGTCGGAGACGTGGAAGCTCCCCTCTGCCACGCCGTCCGCAAGCAGTTTGGCCAGCACGGGGGCAAAAACCGCAATCGCGGCCGTCGCGATGCGATCATAAAGTACGGCGTTGTTCTTCCAGAAAACGGCCTCGAAAACGGCTTGATGGGTTGAAGCTGCCGCTTTCTTCTGGCCGCGAGCATGCGCGAGAAGGATGTTCAGACGTTCGACTGCACCCAGTCGCCGATCCTGAATGCTTTTCTCCAACTCTTTCGCGCTTTGATACGCGAGGGTCTCCGACATGGCTTCGAGCAACGCTTCCTTCGTCGCGAAATGATGAAAGAAGGCGCCATTTGAGACATTGGCAGCCTGGACGATGTCGCTGACCGTTGTCCCATCATAGCCCTGGGTGAAGAACAGAACTTGCGCTTGCGTGATCAGTTCGTCGCGCCGGCTCAGCGGCGGTTTTCTGAGGGTCATGACGGACATCTAACATGTACTCGATCTTGAGTACAGAGTGCCGCTCTGCCGCAGGGCAATTCTGATTTGGAGTGATGAGATTTCCGGAGCTTCAGGACAATCTTCCGTCAAATCAGGTACTGCCCCGTCAGCGAAGTACGCGAAACGATCATGTCCTCGGGCCTGCCCTGGAAGATGACCCTTCCCCCGTCTCCTCCGGCCCCGGGGCCCATCTCTACGATCCAATCCGCCTGGGAAATCACATCGAGGTTGTGTTCGACCACAAGTAGGGTGGCGCCGTTATCGACAAGGCGGTTCAATAAACCAATCAACCGCGCGACGTCCGACATATGCAGACCCGCGGTGGGCTCATCGAGGATAAAGATTCGCCCGGCGTTCTGGAGTTCTGTAGCGAGCTTGATCCTCTGCCGTTCACCGCCAGATAAGCTGCTCAACGGTTGGCCAAGCGTCATGTAGTCGAGGCCTACTTCCGCCACCCGATCCAGAGCTGGGCTGATGTCTGGACTATCGAAGAACTGACTGGCATCCGCCACGCTCATGCGCAACACGTCGTCGATATTTTTACCTCTAAACTCATACGCCAACACTTCGTCGGTGAAGCGACGTCCATGGCAGACCTCGCAAGTGCTGACGATGGTATCCATGAACGCCATATCAATTTGCGTTATGCCAAGGCCTTTGCATGCAGGGCAAGCGCCAATGGAGTTAGCGCTGAACAGAGAAGCACTCACGTCATTGGCCTGCGCGAACAGCCGGCGGATCGGATCGAGCACCTCCGTATAAGTCGCTGTGTTAGACCTGCTGGAACCGCCCAAGGCGGCTTGGTCGATGCAGATAGCGTCGGGATAGCGCCGCGCGAACGCGCCATTGATCAGCGAACTCTTGCCCGAACCCGCCACGCCCACTATCGCCGTCAACACGCCCTGCGGTATGTCGACGCTGAGGTTCTTCAGATTGTGCAACGTGACGTCGCGTAGTGGCATTACCCCGGTCGGCTCACGGACCAGGGCTTTTGGGCGCGGTCGCGCCTTCATGAAACGGCCGGTCAAAGTGTCAGACCGTTCAAGATCGTCGACCTTGCCCTGGAAAACGACGCGGCCGCCCTTATCCCCGGCTCCGGGGCCCATGTCGATTACGTGGTCGGCCACGGCGATGACCTGCGGATCGTGCTCGACGACAAGCACCGTGTTGCCTTTGTCGCGAAGCTCGCGCAACAACGCGATCAATTGATTCACGTCGCGCGGATGCAATCCGACGCTCGGCTCGTCGAATATATAGGTCAGGTCGGTAAGGCTGCTGCCGAGATGCCGCAGCATCTTGACGCGCTGGGACTCTCCGCCCGACAGCGTCGACGTCTGCCGGTCCATGCTTAGGTATCCGAGACCGATGCCGATGAGATGTTCAAGCCGCCCGGCAATGGCGGCAACTATCGGCGCCGCCACCGACCCACTGATGGCCGAAACGACTGAGACCAGGTCGATCGTCGGCATGGCTGCGAGATCGGCGATGTTGTTTCCATTAATCCTGGAACGCAACACGTCCGGCTTCAGCCGCGCGCCATGGCACTCCGGACAAGGTCCGCTTGTCACCACACGGTCCAATGCTTCGGCATAAGTGGAGCGCTCGCCCGACTTCCCCAGAAAACTGCGATGAAAGCGTGGTATGAGACCCTCATACATTGAGCTAGCCCACCACCCCTTTCTCGGGTGGGGAGGCTTCCTTGGCTCGGCGTTCAGCAGCAGGTCCCATTCCTCGTGACTGTATGCGTCCAGCTTCTTGTCGTTATCGAAGTATCCTGACAAGACGTATCGCTTCCAGCGCGCACTGCCCACGGCCAAGGGAGGAAAGCGAATGGCGCCCTCGTTGAGCGACTTCGATTTGTCGAGAAGCGCTTCGATTTCTACTGTATTCGTCGCGCCAATACCCTCGCAGCGCGTGCACATCCCCTCCGGATGATTGAATGAGAAGACGCTCGATTCCCCTACAAAGGGTTTCCCCACTCGAGAGAACAACAGGCGCAACAAGGCTTGGATGTCAGTGGCAGTTCCAACAGTCGACCGCGCATTTCCGCCTAGGCGCTTTTGATCGACGACGATCGCCACGGCGAGGTTTTCGATGGAGTCGACATCAGGCTGGCCGTAGTGCGGCAGGCGATGGCGGACGAATGAACTGAAGGTTTCATTGAGTTGCCGCTGAGATTCCGCGGCGATGGTGTCAAAAACCAACGATGACTTCCCGGAGCCCGACACACCTGTGAACACGGTGATGAGCTTCTTCGGAATCTCGATACTGATGTTTTTGAGATTGTGCTCGCGACTGCCGACGACACGGATCACCCCGTGCTCTCGAGATGCATTTTTTCGCGGAGCGGTTTTTCGGGGTGCGGATGCTGTCATTTCGGCTCCTTGATTCATTCAACGTCCAAAGGATGTTTCAGACCGAAAAACGCATCAGGCCCTACGGAGGCGGTCGCGCCCGCGTTGCGCCAGGCCAGGCGATCTCCTGGCCTTTGCTGCCGTCACTCGTGCCGGCGCGGTAAAGGCGGACGACTTCCGGGTGCATTCCACTGATCGGACGAGTCGATGGAACGCGATATAGTGGCGTTAATGGCGCGGTCGAGGAGCGTTATCCTCATCCTGGTACGAGCTACCATGCGTTGGAAGTAGAGAAGGCTTCCTTCACAATCCAGTTCCGAAACGAGTGTCTGTTCTACCTCAGCTCCCACACTTTTTCTTCGAAACTAAGAAACTAAGCTAACGAGCTTGGACATACTGACGGCACCAGTAGGCACGCACCGCCCACGCCAATAGTGCGAGGAAGAAAACAAGTCCTCCTACTGACCAGAGGTAGCCTGCGGTCTCCCGCCCTTCGGTGAAAGCCAGTATGCCTTTCACGGCCCAGGTCGCGGGCGTCAGCAGCAGCGGATAGCCGTACCAGGCGCCTTGCGGAATGAAGAGGCTGATCGCCGCCACCTGGATGTAGAGATTCAACGTCTTGAAGAGGCCCATCGCCTGCACCTTGTCGCGCGAAAGCGCGGGCACTAGGAGCGTCACCCAGGGCACCGCCACTGCCAGCGTCAGGATCGGCAGAACCCACTGCTGGAATGGAAGTTCGATCATCCGGCTCGCGTAGATCAGGGCAAAGGCATAGAGGAGCACGAAGCTTGTCGCGAGCAGGGTCCGTGCGCCCACCACGCCGATGGCCGAAACCGGCGAAACCAGCAACGCCTGGTTCACTCCGCTGTCGATCTCATCGACGATCAGCATGCCAAACAGATAGCCCATGCCGGGCATGTAGCCGAGCAGCAGGACGATGAGGATATTCGTCCACCAATCCGGGAAATACCCCATGTGTCGAACCCCGGTGGCGACGATCACCAGCACCACCATCATGCCGACGATGTTGAGCATGACTCTGTCGCGGGTGATGTCGACGAGGTCGCGGCGGACCAGACTCGCCAATGCGGGCATGAACCTTCTCCTCAGTCTTCGGTTCGGCCGAGATCCGCGCCGTAAACGGTCAACGACCAACGAAACAGGATCGCGCTCAGCACCGCCAAATAGGTGAATGCGTAGATAACGTCGGGCATCGTCACTGCTGACGGATCGGCTGCCCAAAGCAGCGCGCGCAGCATGGCATGGCCTGGGTTGATCGCGAACAGCAGCCATTGCCAGACTCCGGTGACGACACCGAAGTGTGCGAAAAGCGGCAAGAAGAGCAGGATCGTCACCGGAAATGCCCGCGCGATCAGGTGGTTCATGGAGTTGGCCCGAGCCACGAGGATCAAACCGCCGACGACTCCGAGCGTACCTGTAAAGGTCAGTGCCACCACAAATCGCAGAAGCCGCACCGGGTCGACCGGCCAATAGGCAACGAGGACGAGGGCGAGGCCACTTAAGATGGTGAGAAGCGTCAGTGTGATGACCTTGGACACTACATACTCGCCCGGCGCCGCGGGCGAGACCGATAGCGCCGCCAACGTATTCTGACCCCGTTCCATCAGCACGATCGAGCCGACGAAACTGCTGCCGACGATAGCCGGGTCGAGGAACAGGATTGCGGTGATCACGGCATCGGGCGTGCCAGTGGGCAAGAGCGCGATGAAAACACCGAATGCGGCCGTTGTCAGCACCGTGAAGACATAGACATTTTCGCGGGCCTGCAGACGGAGATCCCAGGCGATGAGGCGGCGAAGCGTAACGCTCATCGGGCTGTCTCCGGCTCGGCCTGATCGAGGCTGTGGCCCGTCACGTCGTTGAACACCTTGTCGAGCGTCGCCTCCTGACTGTGGATGCGCCGGACGGCTCCGGCCCTCAGCAAATCGAGGAAGCGTGCGTTGTCGCCGAGCCCGTCGAGCGGAAACTCCGCCTGGCTCTCCTCGACCGCCCCGTGGGTGACACGCACCGTCCGGCGACCATGCAGCGCCTTCAGCGCCTCCGGCGTATTGAGCGCCGCGAAGCGGCCGTCCACCATGAAGGAAACACGATCGCACAGCTGATCCACATCGCTCATGTTGTGGGTCGTCAGGACGATCGTTTTGCCGGCCTTGCGCAGGTCAGAAACGATCGATTTCACGATGCCGGCATTGACCGGATCCAGCCCGGCGGTCGGTTCATCGAGGAAAATCAAGTCAGGATCGTGCTGAATGGCGCGCACGAAGTTAAGGCGCATGCGCATGCCTTTGGAAAAGGTCTCGACCCTCTTATTGGCAAACTTGTCGAGTCCCACCATCGCCATGAGTTCGATCGGGTCGCGGCTCGCACGCCGGTAGAGCGAGGCGAAGAACTTCAGGTTCTCGACGGCAGTGAATTTCAAATAGTGGTTGGGCAGTTCGAACCCGACGCCAATGGCCTCGAAGAAGTCTTGGCCCCACTTATTAAGGGGTTTGCCCAGCACCGAT
Source organism: Sphingomonas sp. So64.6b (assembly GCF_014171475.1). Lineage (NCBI taxonomy): Bacteria > Pseudomonadati > Pseudomonadota > Alphaproteobacteria > Sphingomonadales > Sphingomonadaceae > Sphingomonas > Sphingomonas sp. So64.6b. The sequence continues at coordinate 23,272 of NZ_CP048817.1, read as the reverse complement.
ACGGAGCCCCCAAAGGTCCGCTGCTGGCGGGTGAGGATTTTCTGCGTCGTGCTCTTGCCGGCCCCAGACGGTCCCAGTAGGCCGAAAATCTCCCCCGTCCCGACAGAGAAGCTGATGCCGTCAAGGGCCGCGTTTGTCTGTCCCGCATAGGTGTAGCGCAGGTTGTCGACGACGATGGCCGGATTGGTGAGGGCGCTTGGCATTCGGTGACCTTGGCGTTGTTTCCACGGGCTAGTGCGCAGTTGAGGCGCCTTGCAGTTCGCACGGATGAATGTCATGATACAAACCGACGGTCGGTCTTGCAAGTGGAAAGGCTTGGAGGGGAGCAATGGCGGTGACGGGACGCAAGAATCTCAAGCCGGAAGATCGCCGGGAGCAATTGCTCGATTGTGCCCAGTCGCTTTTCTTTGCCCGTGGTTACGACGCGACAACAATCAATGACATCATGACGTTGGCGGGGGTGTCGAAAGGCGGCTTCTACCACCACTTCGCCTCAAAGGATCAGGTGCTGGAGGCGTTGAGCCGCCGCATGGCGGGGCAGGCCGTCGAACGAATAGGTGACGTACTCGACCATCCCGGGCTATCGCCGCTCGATCGGCTGAACCTGGCTTTCGAACGTATGCGCCAGTTCAAGGCAGGAGACGGGCCCAAGATCGTCAAGGCGTTTGAAGCCGCGTTTACTACCGAAAACCTCATTCTCTACGACCGGCTGAACAGGGCAACGAGCGCCGTTGTCGCGCCCCTGCTCACCACCATCATCGAAAAAGGCATGGATGAAGGCGCCTTCAACGTTCCCGATGCCGCGATCGCGGCGGACATCATTCTAAGGCTTGGCGCCCTGAGCCGCGAAGCCGTCGCCGGCGCCATCACGGCGCGCGGAACCGCGGACGCCCAATCCGCCAATGAGCAGTTGGAGCGGACGATGAGGATGCAGGCGATCGTTGTCGACCGCATCCTTGGCCTGCCCGATGACAGCGTCAGACTGGTCGAGCCCGGCTTTGTCGATGCGCTGCTGGAGGCCTGAAGGATGCAACCAAGGTTGAGACCGCTTTGGCGAGCCGGACAAATCCGGCCAGGGCCACCCTGCGGATTGAGCCGAGCTATGGATGGGTTTTACTGTGCCTGATCTCGCGCTTGATCTTAGATACTTACGCTACGCGTTGGCCGCAGCCGAACACGGCAGTTTCCGCCGGGCTGCTACGGCTCTGGGCCTTCCGCAGTCGACGGTAAGTCGCAGAATCCAACTTCTTGAAGCGAGCTTAGGCGCTTCGCTATTCGAGCGGAAGCGAACGGGAGTTAGGCCGACTCCAGCTGGTGACCGCTTTCTTAAAGAGGCAATTATCAGCGCGAGCCGTCTTCACCGTGCGGCACAGGAATTGATACTTGCGCGGCGAGGCAACCAAGGTGAACTGAGGATTGGGTTGGTCGCATCATTTGCGCGGGGATTTCTTAGTGACCTGATTGGAGCGTATCGCGCTGCATTCCCCAGAATTAGGATTGAGTTATTCGAGGAAACTCCGCAGGCAAATCTGGCTGGCGTAATGAACGGTCGCCTAGATGTGGCATTTCTGGCCGGCAAGCCGATTATCAGTGAATGCTCTTCACTTCATTTGTGGGATGAGCGCATTTACTTGGCTCTTCCTGAAACGCATCGCTTGGCTTCGGCTACTGAGATCTCCTGGCAGGACGTTCGCGACGAACCCTTCATCGTTGGCGTTGGGGGACCGGGTCCAGAAATTGAGGACTATCTTGTGAAGCGGCTTTCAAGTCCCGGTTTTCGCCCAGTCATAGACGCGCACCGTGTCGGACGTGAGAATTTGATCAACATGGTCGCCAAAGGGTTTGGCCTAACTCTTACAACTGACTCCACGCTCGGAACTGCGTTTGCAGGGGTCGTGTTTAGACCAATGGCCGGCAACTCGGACATAGTTCCGTCGAGCGCTATTTGGTCAACTGGTAACCCAAACCCAGCTTTGAAACACTTGCTGCATCTTGGGAGACAAATGGATCGCAGGACGACGCACGCGGCAAGCCGGTCAAATTTTCATCTCAAGCGTTAGTTTACATACGGAGTTATTGAAATGCCTCAAATTCTTATAGCGTCAAGTGCCGTATTGAGCTTCATCATAGGCGCGCTGCATCTGCGCGCCACGCTCTTTAGCTCCAAGCTTGACCCTCGAGATCCAGATCTTGCTGCAAGCATGAAAAACACGTCGGTTATGTTTACTGATAAGCTTCTGATCTGGGATGCCTGGGTCGGCTTTAACGCAAGCCAGAGCCTTGGATTGCTATTGTTCGGAACGATCTATGGGTATCTTTCTATTTTTCGAATCACGCTTTTGTACGAATCTCAATTCATGCTGTGGGCTGGTGGATTATATCTTTGTGGGCTTGTTTTAGTAGCAAAGAAGTACTTCTTTATTATTCCAATGGCAGCCTTCGGAGTATGCCTTGCTCTTTACGTTGTGGGCGCAGGGGGAATTGTATTTTGACAATTCGTGCATGTTGGAAGCGCTTCACCATGGCGCATTTCAAAGATGCGATTTGCAGATCGCAGCATGGATCGGCCCAGCCTCGCACCGTTTAACGACGTCCAACATGATGGGATGCACGAGCATCATGTTGATCCGGATTTCGCCACCAGCCGCCGATCGCGCCGACGGCCGGCATCGTGGCCGATTTGGCGCAGATGTCGGACCATCTGGCGGCTGCCCTACCAGGGCATGTCGAGGAACGCGGCATCGATCACCCGCACCAGCGCCAGCGTGTCCTCGGTCTCCGGGACCGGCGCGTAGTAACAGGATGACCGGCTGATCGTTAGCAGCCGGCACTGCGTCGAGATCGATAATCGGTCGTGAGCTGGCTCGATCATCGATCGCCTCCGGCCCACGCTCATCGGCCCAAGGCCAAGGCTAAATAGTCCCGCTCCGCAACCAACTGCCAGATTTCCGTGCGGGCTTGTCCAGGTCGGCATCGTTCGAAGCTTGACCGACAGTTCCGCCATCGTCAGATCGCCACGGATCGCCGAGCTTTGGTGAATCCTCGATCCGTTGCGATGAAACGCTCGAGCATTGGTACGATCAGTCTTACCGGATCCTGGATGGTCTGGCCCTGTTCCCGGCCCAGGATCTCGGCATAGCGAACGAGATCGCGGTGGAGGGAGACCGGGAGTTCAATCGCAACCTTGATGGGTTTGTCTTCGACTATCGGGCCGAGCTTCAATTTGGTCATCATCGAGCTCTGTAAGGTTCAAGCACAAGGTCGCGCGTGACGATCACTCGGACGGGGAATCCAGGACGGATCGTCAACGTCGGCGCGATGTTGAGCTGACGACGCACGATCTGCTGACCGGCATCATTGACAGTGTCCTGGCCGCCACTGCGGATCGCGCTGATCAGCCGATCGTCATCGTTGGTCGCCAGCTCCGCGCCGACGCTGAGGAGAGTCGAGAGCCCTGCGGCCTTCAGCAGATCCCACCAATGGTAATCGACGCCATCCTCAAGTCCGGCATAGCCCTCTGCGTCCGCTCCAGGTTGGCGTTCGAGGACGATTGAGCGGCCATTCGGGAATATCAGCCGGTTCCAGACCAGAAGCACGCGGCTCTGACCGAACTGCACGTTGTTGTCGTACTGGCCGACGACGCGCGTGCCCTGCGGCACGAGGAGGATGCGGCCGGTCGGGCTGTCGTAGATGTTCTCGGTGACCTGCGCTGTGATCTGACCCGGCAAGTCAGACCTGATGCCAGTGATCAGCGCGGCCGCGATGACGGCGCCCGCCTGTAGGATGTTCGGCGACGCCGGTGCCGCGACTCGGTCGGCGGCGATCGTGCGGCGATCTGCTGCGGCATTCAGGAACGCATTTTGGCGATCCTGCGCAGATGGTGTTGCCGGCTGAGGCGCAAGACCGAGACCAGCCAGGTCGGGCGCGGGCTGCGGAGCGATGGCGGGAGTCGCAGATGCGGCTCCAGCGCGTGTCTCGGTTCCGGAGAACAGCCGGCTGGTTCTCGCCGTCTCGATCTCCTGCAGCCTGCGCTGTTCCTCTGGGCTGATGCCAGGATTGGGCGAAGCGATTCCGGGCACCGGCACGGACTGACCGCGTTCCTGCGCGCCGACGATGGGGCGACCGAGATCTCCGGGCAGTGGCGGTCCCAGCCGAGGCACGCCACTATAATCGCGCGGCAATCCGGCGAGGCCATCGGCGGTCGAGCGGTTCTCCGTCGAATAGAGTTCCTCGTTAGGCCGGCCGCCGTCTCGGGTCTGCAACGCATAAATGAGAGCGCCGCCCAGTCCGACACTGGCGACCAGGCCGATGCCCGCTAGGACCTTGCGCGACAGCCGGGTCACACGGGGTGGCTCGGCGCGCAGCCGCATTGGCGCGGCACTGACCGGCTCGCCGGTCAAGGATCGACCGCCATCGCTCGGGGTTTCCTCGTTCCGGGGCTCGTTGTCACTCACGAGGCCGGCCTCCCGTCGGTGCGCGTGATGCGGATGCGCTTCTGGCGATCGCTGGAACCGAAGCGTAACTCGGCGGCGGCGAAGAGGCGATCGACGATCATGTAGTTTCCACGGACGCGGTAATTCACCAGTTCGGAGGTGTTTCCCTCCGGGCCGACGACGAACAGCGGGGGCATCTCGCCCTGACCGATCCCGCGTGGGAATTCGATGAAGACCTGGCGGCCGTCGTCGAAGGCCCGTAGCGGCCGCCATGGCGCTCTATCGCCGTCGATCGCGTAGCGGAAGTTGACGTTGGCGAGGTCGACGCCGCTCGCGACCGGCTGGGCGGCCTCGGCCTGCTGGTTCTGGCGGCGCAGCGCGATAAGCTGGTCCTGCGGATATTGCCAGGACACCGACGCCATATAGGTCCGCTCGGTCGAGCGAAGTTCCATATGATAGGTGCGGAGGTTGGTGTTGATGATGAGGTTGGTCATCAGATCGGCGCGGCTCGGCTTGACCAGAATATGGATCTGGCGCGTCGCGCCCGAACCGCTCTCGGTATCGCCGATGATCCAGCGCACGGTGTCGCCGGCGGCGACGGGGCCTGAGCCGACGAGCTGTTCGCCGGGCTGCAGTGCGATGTCGGTGATCTGTCCCACGGCGGTATAGACCTGATAGAGCGCGCCCTGCGTGAACGGATAGACCTGCATCGAATTGATGAAGCCATCCCGCACGGGCTGGATGCGTGCGGCGGCATTGGCCTGGTTCACCCTCGCGGTCGGATCAGTGGGTTCGGGCGTGCGCCGGGATGGCTCGACCCGCTGCAACTGGCCGGGTAGCGGCAGCGGGCGCGGCAGTTCGACAACGGTGACGGGCGCGGGCGGATCGACGGTCTGAACCGCGGGCGCTGCGTTGTCGTAGGATATCTCCGGCGGCGGTGTGGTAGTGGCGCATCCGGCGAGCGCCGTCGTCGCCAGCAGCACGAACGGCAGTGCGGATTTGCGCAGAGCCGGGAATACGATGATGTGTGAAGCCGGATTGCCGACTTTGCGGAAAGACGGCTTCATTGCCCAAGCTCCCGTGACCAGTTGATGGCGTTGACATAGATGCCGAGCGGATTCGCCCTGAGCCGGTCGGCGTTGCGCGGGATCTGCACCACGATCGTCAGGATCGCGGTCCAGCGCGTGGTTTCGGCGATCTGCCCGTTCTCATAGCGGCGCTCGACCCAGGCGACGCGGAAGCTGTCGGGCGAAGCGCGGATGACGCTGGAGACGTCGATGGCGACCTGCTGGCGGCCGACCTTGGTGAAGGGGTCGTTCGAACGTGCATAGTCATTCAGCGCCATCGCCCCGCGATCGGTCGTGAAGTCATAGGCGCGCAGCCAGTTCTGGCGGACGATAATCGCGTCTGACGGGATCGAGCGGACCTGCTCGATGAAGCGCGCGAGGTGGAAAGCGATCTGGGGATCGGTCGGCCGGTAGTCGGCAACGGCGGGCGCGACCGCCTGAGCCTGGCCAAGCCGATCCACCTGCACGACCCATGGCACGATCGTGCCCCGTGCCGACTGCACGACGAGCGCGGTGGCAAACCCGGCCGACAGGATCAGCGAGCCGAAGGCCATCATCCGCCAGTTCTTCGCCTGAACGCGTGAAGCCCCGATGCGCTCGTCCCAGACCTGGGCGGCGCGCTGGTACGGCGTCTCGGGCTCGGCGGCTTTGCCGTAATGTGTGGAGGGTCGTTTGAACATCAGCGATCACCTTCGGAAAGATTGACGGAAGAGCCGCCGCCATGGGCGTCGCCGGAGCGGACGGCGTGGGCCGTGGCCTGCACGGCATGGGTCATGCTCTGCGAGCGGCGCATGCGCTGCGCCCAGGCGGGCGGGTCGCCAGCGTTCGGGGAACCGGCGGAAGCGGGGCCGTCACCGGCGGTGTCACCGCCGATCGAGCCCATGGTGGAAGAGCCGCCGGTCGCCTCGAACGCGGCCTTGCCGCCAGCGTTGAAGCTGGATTTCATGCTTTCGGCGGCGCGGGATGCGGCTCTCCGAAGTGGTGAGACGGCCGCGCTCCCACCAGCGCGGGCAACACCACCGAGCCCGGATGCGACGCCGGCGGCGCCGGATTGGCCGGCTGCGCCAAGGCTGTAGGCGGTGGACGCGCCGCCAGCGATTGCCGCGCCGCCACGAGCGGCGGCGGCAGCACCTCCGGCCAGGGCCGCGCCACCGGAGGCGGCGACGCCGACGGCGCCAGCGCCGAGCGCGACCATGCCGCCTGCGGCGAGGCCGGTGCCGACCGCGGCGCCAGCGCTGAGCTGCGGGCCGCCAGAGACGATGCCGCTGGCAATGCCGGGACCGAAGATGCCGAGGCCGAGCAGCGACAGGGCGGCGAGCACGATCGCCATCGCTTCGTCGATCGTCGGCGTTGCGCCGCCGAAGCCGGACGTGAATTCGGAGAAAAGCGTCGAGCCGATGCCGATGATCACGGCCAGAACCAGCACCTTGATGCCGGAGGAGATGACGTTGCCCAGCACGCGCTCGGCCATGAAGGCCGATTTGCCGAAAAGGCCGAAGGGGATCAGCACGAAGCCAGCGAGTGTCGTCAGTTTGAATTCGATGAGCGTGACGAAGAGCTGGATGGCGAGGATGAAGAAGGCGAGCAGCACCAACCCCCAGGCGAGGAACATGCAGGCGATCTGGATGAAGTTCTCGAAGAACGACCAATAGCCCATCAGCCCGGAGATCGAGTCCAGCAGTGGGCGGCCGGCGTCTAATCCGGTCTGCGCGACCTTGCCTGGGCGCAGAAGATCAGCCGTCGTGAAGCTGGTGCCGCTGGCCTTCAGGCCGAGGCCGGCGAAACTTTCGAAGATGATGCGGGCGAGGTTGTTCCAGTTGCCGATGATGTAGGCGAAAACGCCTACGAACAGCGTCTTCTTGACCAGGCGGGCCAGAATGTCATCGTCGGCGCCCCATGACCAGAACAGCGCCGCCAGCGTCACATCGATGACGATCAGCGTGGTGGCGATGAACGCGACTTCGCCGCTGAGCAGGCCGAAGCCGCTATCGATGTAACGGGTGAAGACCTCGAGGAAATGGTCGATGACGCCGGTGCCGCCCATGATGTTATCTCGCTTCGTCGATCTGCGGTGGCGCGATCGGCGTGGCGGGCTCGACGGCCGGCTGATCGGTGCGGTTCGGTTGGGCGGTGGCATTGTCCCGCGGCGCTGGTGGCATGTCCGGTAGGCGCTCGGCAGGTCGCGCGCCGGGTGCGAGGAAGCGGTTGCGGTTCTCCGCCCAGGCGCGCAGGCAGGCCGGATCGCGCGGACCGGCTTCGCCGAGGAACTGGCAGCGGATCAACTCATCGCGCAGCGGATCAGCCTGCGCCTGGGTGATCCGGCCGGAAGGCCACGCCTCGGGCGCTTCCTCTTTCCGGTTCATCTCGATCGCGGTCGCGGTGATCGCGACCGCCACGAACACGACGGCGCCAAGCCGGGCGAGCATCTTGCCGTCCATTGCCATGCTCTCAATTGCCGTTCGGGAACATGCGGGCATTGCCGGGCTGATAGCCTGTGCCCGGCGTCAGGAAGCGGCGGCGCTGTTCACGGCCCTGTTCGGCCGCGGCGGCGCGTTCCGCTTCGGAAAGGTTCTGTGCCCGACCATTGGCGGCGACGACGGCGGTGAGATCGGCGAGCTGCTGCGCCTGCAGGGCGAGGAGCTGATTGCCGGCCTGTGTGGCTTGCAGCGCGCCTGTCGCGCCCTGGCTCTGACCGACCAGCGCCGACATCTGAGTCCGGTTCGTGTCGATGTTGCCGACAACACCGGCCTGGACACGCATGGCGTCTTGCAGGCCGCCGATGGTGTTCTGCCAGCGGTCGCGCGCGCCGGCGACAAGCTGCTGATCCGAGGCCGACATCGACGCATTGCCGTAGGTCGTGCGGAACGCCTGGTCGATATTCTGGACATTGTAGGCGATGCGCTGCGCCTCGCCGAGAAGCTGCTGAGTGCGCTGGACGGACTGCTGAAGCTGCTGGAGAGACGAGAATGGAAGGCTTGTAAGATTACGCGCCTGATTGATCAGACCGGTAGCTTCGTTCTGGAGCGAGGTGATTTGATTGTTGATCTGCTGAAGCGCCCGCGTGGCGGTAAGCAGATTCTGGGCGTAGTTCGTCGGATCGTAGACGATCCCTCCGAACTGCGCGTGCGCGGGTGCCGACAGAAAAGGGATCGTGGAAACGGACGCGGTGAGCAGCGCGGCTGTCATGCGCAGCGCGCGCGAGTGGGAACGAACGGAACGGGTCATGGGTGTGCCTCCTGATCGGCTTGGGGGGTGACGTTGGTAAGGTCGGCGATGAGGTCGGCGGCCCAGGCGAGACGGTTCTCGGCAAGCCATTCGGCAAGGAACCCGTCCGTGCCGCTGCGCGCGTGGACCGCGGCGATCAGCGCCTGGTGCTGCTTCGAGGACGCGGCGCAGAGTGCCAGCGCAACGTCGGACAGGCCTAGCTCGAACAGGCGGTTGCCGCGGCGGGACTGGCAGTAATAGTCACGCTTGGGCATCGCCCGCGCGAGGATCTCGATTTGCCGATCGTTGAGGCCGAAGCGGCGATAGATGGCGGTGATCTGCGGCTCGATCGCGCGCTCGTTCGGGAGCAGGATACGGGTCAGGCAGCTTTCGATGATGGCGGGCGCGATTGCCGAGCCGTCAATGTCGGAAAGCGACTGCGTTGCGAAGATGACGCTGGCGTTCTTCTTGCGCAGCGTCTTCAACCATTCGCGGAGCTGGCCGGCGAAACCCTCGTCGTCGAGAGCGAGCCAACCCTCGTCGACGATCAACAGCGTCGGGCGACCGTCGAGGCGATCCTCGATGCGGTGAAAGAGATAGGCAAGCACGGCGGCAGCGGCGCCGGTGCCGATCAGCCCTTCGGTCTCGAAGACCTGAACATTGGCTTCACCCAGATGCTCGGCCTCGGCATCGAGCAGCCGGCCATAGGGGCCGCCGACGCAATAGGGCCGCAGCGCCTGTTTCAGATCGTTGGACTGAAGCAGCACGGACAGACCCGTCAACGTACGCTCGTTGATCGGGGCGGATGCCAGCGAAGACAACGCCGACCAGAGGTGCTCCTTGACCTCGGGTGTGACCGGCACGCTCTCGCGAGCCAGGATCGCGACCAGCCAGTCGGAAGCCCATGCTCGTTCCGCGACATCGTCGATGCGTGCCAGCGGCTGAAGCGCCACGCTGTCATCCGACCCTTCGGTGAGCCCGCCGCCGAGGTCGTGCCAGTCGCCGCGCATGGCGAGGGCCGCGGCACGGATCGATCCGCCGAAGTCGAAGGCAAAGACCTGGCTTTGCGGATAACGCCGGAACTGGAGCGCCATCAACGCCAGCAGCACGGACTTGCCAGCGCCGGTCGGACCGACGATCAGCGTATGGCCGACGTCGCCGACATGGATGGAAAGCCGGAACGGGGTCGAGCCTTCGGTCTTGCCGAACAGCAGCGGGGGCGCCGCAAAATGCTCGTCCCGCACCTCGCCCGCCCACACCGCCGACAGCGGGATCATATGGGCGAGATTCAATGTGTTGATCGGCGGTTGCCGGACGTTGGCGTAGACATGACCGGGCAGCGAGCCGAGCCAGGCATCCACGGCGTTGATGGTCTCGGGCATCGCGGTGAAGTCGCGGCCTTGGATGACCTTCTCGACCATCCGCAGCTTTTCGGCGGCGATGCGGGGGTCATCGTCCCAGACGGTGATCGTCGCCGTCACATAGGCCTGACCGGCATAGTCGGCGCCCAGCTCCTGCAACGCCATGTCAGCATCGGCGGCCTTGTTGGCCGCATCGGTGTCGACCAACGCCGAGGCTTCGTTGGTCATTACCTCCTTGAGGATGGCGGCGATCGACTTGCGCTTGGCGAACCACTGCCGCCTGATCTTGGTCAGCAACTTGGTGGCGTCGGTCTTGTCGAGCAGCACTGCGCGCGTCGACCAGCGATAGGGAAAGGCGAGCCGGTTCAGTTCGTCGAGGATGCCGGGCGTCGTTGCAGTCGGGAAGCCGACGATGGTGAGGATGCGCAGATGCGCATCGCCAAGCCTGGGTTCCAGGCCGCCGGTCAAGGGCTGATCAGCCAGTAGCGCGTCGAGATACATCGGCGTCTCTGGGACACGGACGCGATGCCGCTTCGTCGAGACGGTCGAGTGCAGGTAGGTCAGCGTCTCGCCGTCATCGAGCCAGGCGCATTCCGGCATGAAGGCGTCGATGAGCTGGAGGATGCGATCGGTGCGGTCGGCGAAGCCGCGCAGGATCTCATGCGCGTCGACGCCGGCATGATCGCGGCCCTCGTAAAGCCAGGTTTCGGCCCGTGCCGCATCTTCGGCCGGCGGCAGATAGAGGAAGGTCAGAAAGTAGCTGGATTCGAAATGTGCGCCGGCTTCCTCGAAGTCGGCCTTGCGTTCGGTGTCGACCAGCGCGGACGCGCTGTCAGCGAACATGCTGGCGGGATAGGTCGCGGCGCCATGGCGTTGCGCCTCGACGAAGATCGCCCAGCCGGAGCCGAGGCGACGGAAGGCATTGTTGAGCCGGCCGGCGACGGCGACCAGTTCGGCCGGAACGGCGCTGTCGAGATCGGGACCGCGGAAGCGCGCGGTGCGCTGCAGGCTGCCGTCCTTGTTCAGCACGATGCCTTCGCCGACCAGCGCGACCCAGGGGAGGAAGTCGGCAAGGCGGGTGTTGCGGTTGCGATATTCGGCGAGGTTCATCATCGGGGTCGCTCCTCAGACCGACAGGTGACCGGGGATGCGCAAATGCTTGCGCACGACGTCGACGAACTGCGGATCGCGCTTGGCCGCCCAGACGGCCGCGAAATGCCCCACGGCCCAGAGACCGAGGCCGACCAGCCAGAGACGCAGGCCGAGGCCGAGCGCGGCCGCCAGCGTTCCGTTAAGGATGGCGAGCGAGCGCGGGGCGCCGCCGAGCAGGATGTGCTCGGTCAGCGCCCGGTGGACCGGCACCGAAAAGCCCGGCAACTCGCCGCCATGATCCGCGCCGTCGGCCATCAGACGAGCGCCCCGCCGCCGAACGAGAAGAACGACAGGAAGAAGCTCGACGCGGCGAAGGCGATCGACAGGCCGAAGACGATCTGGATCAGCTTGCGGGCGCCCCCCGACGTGTCGCCGAAGGCGAGGGTCAGGCCGGTGATGATGATGATCATTACGGCGATGATCTTGGCGACCGGCCCCTCGATCGATTCGAGAATCTTCTGCAGTGGCGCTTCCCACGGCATTGAGGATCCGGTGGCATAGGCAGCGGGGGCGAGCGCCAGCGTGAGAAAGGTAACGGATACCGTGGTGGCGATGTGTCGGCGGATGCGCAGGGCATGCTTGATCATGACAGGTCTCCTGTGATGGGCTGGCTTGCGGGGGTGACGCGGTAGTCGCCGTCGGGGCCGAGACCCTCGATGCGGGCTAGTTCGGTGAGGCTGCGCGACGCGCCTCGGCCGGACAGCACGGCGACGAGATCAATGGTCTCGGCGATCAGTGCGCGCGGGACGGTGACGACGGCTTCCTGGATGAGCTGTTCCATGCGACGCAGGGCGCCGATCGCGGTGCCGGCGTGGATCGTTCCGACGCCGCCGGGATGGCCGGTGCCCCAGGCCTTCAGCAGGTCGAGCGCCTCCGCTCCGCGCACCTCGCCGATCGGGATGCGATCGGGGCGCAGTCGGAGCGAGGAGCGGACGAGATCGGAGAGCGAGGCGACGCCGTCCTTGGTGCGCATGGCGACGAGATTGGGCGCGGCGCATTGCAGCTCGCGGGTGTCCTCGATCAGGACGACACGATCCGAGGTCTTCGCGACTTCGGCCAGCAGCGCATTGGTGAGGGTGGTCTTGCCGGTCGAGGTGCCGCCGGCGACGAGGATGTTACGCCGCTCAGTGACGGCCTTGCGCAAGGTCTCGGCCTGATCGGCGACCATGATCCCGGCGGCGACGTAGTCCTCTAGCGTGAATACGGCGACGGCGGGCTTGCGGATCGCGAAGGCCGGCGCGGAAACGACGGGCGGCAGAAGCCCCTCGAACCGCTCCCCCGTCTCCGGCAGCTCGGCCGAGACACGCGGGGCGCCGGGATGAACCTCGGCGCCGACATGGTGGGCTACCAGGCGGATGATCCGCTCGCCGTCCGACGGCGACAGCAGCTCACCCGTATCGGAAAGCCCTTCGGAAAGTCGGTCGACCCAGAGCCGCCCATCGGGGTTGAGCATCACCTCGACGATCGCTGGGTCTTCCAGAAACCGGGCGATTGCGGGGCCGAGCGCGGTGCGCAGCATGCGCGCACCGCGAAGGATCGCCTCCGATTTCTGATGAGTGGCCGCCACGTCGTCCCCGTTCTCTTGTGGGTCCGCGAAATGCGGCCCTGGATCGGGGACGAGTAGAAGAGGTAGAAATTATGATCTGACAACAACCATCATGTGGTCGTCGTACTGTGGCGTAGTAATACAAGGAAACGGCGGAACGCTTGACTATTTGCACGTCACCGAACGAGATTTTGGCCATCGATCTGGTGTGTGCGCCGCCCGAGGTGCTGCGAGTCATCGAGAACTAGGTAGTGTCGAGAAAGGTTTCGTGCCAAGAGCGGACGCACCGCAGCCACCAATGTCCGGCGCTTAGTATCGCTTCACCTATGCCGGGAAGCTGGCGCGTTAAGAGCCGCAGCACAGCGTGTGTCAAAGCCCCGGCTGAGTTCGCCGAGGCTGACCGCGCCCAGCCGCTCGACCAGCAGTGCCTCGGCGTCGCGCAAGGCATCTCCCACCGCTTCGTTGACGAGCTGCTCGACCGCGCATTCCGGGTTGGAATTTTCGTTGCCGATCGCGAATATTCTCGGGCCACCGACCGCTCGGTGGACGTCGAGCAGCGACACGCGATCGAGATCACACGCGATAATCCAGCCACCGCCATGACCCTTGTCTGAGTGAACATAGCCCGCGTCGCGCAGCCCGGCCATCGTGCGACGCACCACGACCGGATTGGTCCTGAGCATCGCGCCGATCGCATTCGACGTCATATGCCCTTCATGCCGCGCCATATGGAGCAGCACGTGCAGCATCCGGGAAAGACGGCTGTCGTTTTGCATCTTTCGATCCTTCACATCCCTCCAGCGATGGGCAAGCCCATACGATCATGATACTCATAAAGTTACATGATTCGTGGAGTCGATAGAATGCGAGAGTTCGAAAACCCAGACCACTGGGACACAGCGGCCAGCCACTACGAGCAAACCGCGCATCCTTTCACCGCCCGCTTTGCCGAGGCGGCGCTCGCGCGCGTCGCGCTAACGCCCGAAAGTCATGTGCTCGACGTGGCAACCGGGACAGGCGCGCTTGCACTGGCGGCAGCGCGGAGCGGGGCGAAGGTACTGGCAACCGACTTTTCACCCGGTATGGTGGCGCGCGTGGCCGCTGCAGGGCTGAACAATGTCGAGACGCGGGTGATGAACGGACAGGCGCTCGACCTGCCCGATGAGAGTTTCGACGCCGTCTTCTCGATCTTTGGCGTGATCATGTTTCCCGATTGGCGCAAGGGCTTGGCCGAGATGCGGCGGGTTACGCGGCCTGGCGGATACGGCATAGTCGCGACTTGGCAAGACCGGGGTGCAGCGACTTTCCTGCTCCTTGGCCAGATTCGGCAAAAACTGTTCCCCGAGCGCGCGGGAATGGCAATGCCCGAGGCGGTGCGAGCGATGAGCGATCCTGAGGATTTCGCCCGCGAACTGGTCGCGGCGGGCTTTCGCGATCCGCAGATCGAGAGCGTGATCCATGACTATACGCTCGATGTCGCGGCTCTCGAGGAGCCCGACACGCTGTTCGGTATGTCGCCTGACTGGACCAGCCTGAGCGACTCGGACAAGGTGGCGGTGATTGCCGAGGTGAGGCGAATGACCGGTGATCGACCGGCCCTACCGATCCCCTCGACGGCACTCATCGCCGTGGCGGAACGGTGAGAGTCGACCCGGACACTGCGTTCAGACCACAATGTTTGATCAGGCTTTCAAGGCCGCATGCCAAGCTCTGTCACCACACGTGCTCGAATGAGGGTCCGCTTTCAGCCTATCGACTCCCGAAGCGGACCGAAAACTTCCACCCAACTTCGCCGTTGCGATTAGCAGCGTCACGTTCCGCCAGCTGACGGTTGGCTCGCGATCGATTCAGGTTTGAGAAAGGTAGATTCACTCCGCCTCCTCGGTAGGCACAACGTCCTCGGAAATCTCCTGCCTGAGCTTCGGCCCCTGCGCGAGTCGCCGGCCGAGCGCGGTCACGAATGCCTCATACCGCTCGCCGGCTTTTGCTCGCGCCGCAGCCTGCGCGGGCTCGGGCAGCGGCGGGTTGGTCGTCAGCCAGAAGCGAACGAACACGGCCAGCGTTTCGACGGCTATGCCAAGGTCGCGCTCCATCCGCGCCATGCGCCGGTCGAGCTGGTCGAGCCGTTTGGTCGTGGCCGCCTCCTGTCGTTCGGCGGCGTCAGGCGACAGGAAAGAGGCGATACCGGCTTCCGCGATCAGCGAGAGGGATTGATCGCGGCGCGCGGCGTGTGCGGCAAGAGCCTTCATAACATCCGGTTCGAGATACACCGACAGCCGCTGCTTTTTGGGAGGCTTCACCATGGTTGCCTCCTAAAGATCGATGCCATCGCCGGGGTCGAGCGACGCCTGCCGCGCCACCTGGCGCATGGTCTGGTTCATGCGCGAGAGGCGTGCGGCGTCCTCGTCGGCATCGTCGCGGGGATCGATCTCGAACTCGTTCTCGATCGGCTTATTCGGCTCGACCAGCTTCGCGCGGCTCAGCTCCGGCTGATGCCGACGCTCGGAATCGGTCGTATCCTCGTCCGACCCGGGCTCGCCGCCGGTCGCCAGCGATAAGGCCGGCGTCGCTGGAAGGGGCAGCTTGCTCCAATCATCCGGTCGGGCGGTTGTCGATTTCACCAACGTCGGTGGCGGCAGAATGCGCTCCTGAAACCGGCGATCCTCATAATACCGGGCCTTCTTCGCGCGGATCGGCGGGGTGCCCGCCACCATGACGATTTCGTCGGCCGGCGGGAGCTGCATGATCTCGCCAGGCGTCATCAGTTGCCGGGCCGTTTCGGAGCGAGACACCATCATGTGGCCAAGCCAGGGCGACAAGCGATGGCCAGCATAATTCTTCATGGCGCGCATCTCGGTCGCGGTGCCGAGCGCGTCCGAGACCCGCTTGGCGGTCCGTTCGTCATTGGTCGCGAAGCTGACGCGCACATGGCAGTTGTCGAGGATCGAGTTGTTCGGCCCGTAGGCCTTCTCGATCTGGTTCAGCGACTGTGCGATGAGGAAGGCTTTGAGGCCGTAGCCGGCCATGAAGGCGAGCGCGCTCTCGAAGAAGTCGAGGCGGCCGAGCGCCGGAAACTCGTCGAGCATCAGGAGCAGCCGATGCCGGTTTCCCTTCGCCTGCAGATCCTCGGTCAACCGTCGACCGACCTGATTGAGGATGAGGCGGATCAGCGGCTTGGTCCGGTTGATGTCCGAGGGCGGCACGACGAGGTAAAGCGTGGTCGGATGCTTGCCGCCGACTATATCGGCGATGCGCCAATCGCAGCGGCGCGTGACCTCCGCAACGACGGGATCACGATAGAGCCCGAGGAACGACATCGCGGTCGACAGCACGCCCGACCGCTCGTTGTCGGATTTGTTCAGCAGCTCGCGCGCGGCGCTGGCGATCACCGGATGCGGGCCTGCCTCGCCGAGATGGGCTGTCTTCATCATGGCGGCGAGCGTCGACTCGATGGGCCGCTTTGGATCGGAGAGGAAGGCGGCGACGCCCGCCAGGGTCTTGTCGGCCTCGGCGTAGAGGACGTGCAGGATCGCGCCGACCAGCAGCGCATGGCTGGTTTTCTCCCAGTGGTTCCGCTTCTCCAGCGAGCCTTCCGGATCGACCAGAATATCGGCGATATTCTGGACGTCGCGGACCTCCCATTCGCCGCGGCGCACCTCGAGCAGCGGATTGTAGGCCGCCGATTTCTTATTGGTCGGATCGAACAGCAGCACGCGACCATGACGGGCGCGATAGCCGGCGGTGAGCGTCCAGTTCTCCCCCTTGATGTCGTGGACGATGGCGGAGCCCGGCCAGGTCAATAGCGACGGCACGACAAGGCCGACGCCCTTGCCCGATCGCGTCGGCGCGAAGCACAGCACATGCTCGGGACCGTCATGGCGAAGATAGTCGCGATCGAACTTGCCGAGGACGACGCCATCCACGCCCAGCAGGCCGGCGGCGCGGACCTCGCCGGCATCGGCCCACCGGGCGGAGCCGAAGGTCTCGGCATTCTTGGCTTCACGCGCCCGCCAGACGGACATGCCGATCGCGACGGCAATGGAGATGAAGCCGCCGGACGCTGCGATATAGGCGCCTTCGATGAAGATCGGCGGGGCATAAGCGTCGAAGGCATACCACCACCAAAAGAAGGACGGCGGATAGTAGATCGGCCAACCAGCGAGTTCGAACCAGGGATGCCCAAGCTGCGGCTGGAAGCCGAGACGGTAGGCGGTCCATTGCGTCGCACCCCAGGTTGTCATCAGCACGATCAAGCCGACGGTGAGGATTTGGCCCCAGAGAATTTTGGTCGCCGACATGGCGGGCACTCCTTTCTTGATTCCGGCTACATGCCGAGGCCGCGGTTGCGGCCGAAACTCCAGTCGATGCCACCGGCGCCGCGAGAGACGCCGGAGACATGCTGACCGAGATGCCGTTCGAGGGACGGCGACCAGGGCACGAGCTGGAAGCCGAGACCGTCGTCGATCATGGCGAAGCGGCCGGAGGCGAGCGCGAAGCGCTGGCGATAGGCGCCCGCCACATACTCACCCGTTCCGGCCTTCGAGAACTGGCGGCCGGTCTCGGCCGCAAGCTTCTCGCCCAATGCTTCCACCTCGCGCTGGCGCAGCTTGTCGATCAGCCCCGGCGAGAAGCTGACGCCGCGGGTTTGCCGCTCGGCAAGGCCTTGGCCGACGAGATGGTCGGCCCGCCGGTCTATCGCCTGGCGCACCTCGGCGCCGAAGCCGCCGCCGCCGAGCGCGACAGGATCGCGGGCGATCGCCTGTCGGTCGAGCCAGGTGGCGCCGGTGGCACTGACCTGCCGTTCGATGTCGAGATCGGAGCGTATGGCGAGCGCGACGCGGCGGCGGCCTTGCGCGTCATCGAACTTGCGCAGCTCGACGATAGAGCCCGGCGCGCTGTCGCCGGCAGCATCGAGGTCGGGCAGCTTGATATGATGGGTTCGCCCGTCGGTGCCATCGACCACGGCGTAGGCCGTGCCCTTCAGCTCATCGTCGAGACCGCGATCGACCAGCCGGCCGATGACGGGATCGTCGAGGCTTTCCCCGGCGAGCACGTAGCTGGCGGCGCCGCGCTCGATTCCGCGCTCGGTCAGGCCGCGATGAATGCGCTTGATGATATCGCCACGCTCGCCCAGCTCGCGCAGCGTCGCCTCGGCATTCTCGGCCACGACCCACTGGCCGGGGCCGACCTGATCGGCGAGGCCGAGCGTCTCCAGCTTCCGCAGCCGGCCGACTTTCATCGCATGGAATTCGTCGGGCTGGCGGTCGGGGTGCGGTGCGAGATCGACGACGCCGGTGCGAAAACTGTCGCGGGAAAGTTGCCGGTCGAGATTGGTCCAGCGCTCCGCTCCGATCTGCCGTTCGAGATTGCGGCGGATCTCGTGATCGGTGCGCGGCCCCAGCTCCTGCGTGACGAGATCCTGTGCGCGGGCGCGCATGCCTTCCTTGATATAGTCGCGGGAGATGACGAGGTCCTGGCCGTCATCGGTGCGACCGCGCAGGATGATGTGGACGTGCGGGTTGACGGTGTTCCAGTGATCGACGCCGACCCAGTCGAGGCGGGTAGCCAGGTCCTTTTCCATCTGGCCCATGAGGTCGCGGGCGAAGGTCTTGAGGTCGGACATCTCGGTCGCGTCCTCGGGCGAGACGATGAACCGAAAATGATGGCGGTCGTCCTGGGTGCGCTCGGCGAAGGCTTTGGGATCGGCGTCCTCGGTCTCCGGACCGAACAGCTTGGCCTTCTCCCCATCCCGGGTGACGCCATCGCGTCGCAGATAACTGAGATGGGCGGAGAGCGGTGCGGCCCGAGCGGTATGGCGGACAACGCGGGTCTTTATGACCGTGTTGCGCGATCGGCTGGTGAGCAGCCGGTTGGCCTGCACCGTCGCTCGCTGGCCGCGCCCGAACCGTGATCGGTTGCCCGAGCTGATCTTGCCGGAGCGCGAGACGCTGCCGCCGGCGCGCTGGGCGGCCGCCAGCGCCTGGGCGATGAAGGGCCGCGCAGCTTGCGCGCGGGTCGAGCGGATGCGGCCTGGCCGGATGCGGAAATCGTCCTCGCCGCTCATGGCCGCGACCCCGCACATCGCGCAAAGCCGAGGAAATCCCTGCGAAAATCGCGATAGTGCAGGCCGCGCCAATCAGGCGCACCTCGCGCGGATGCGCCATAAGCCTCTGAAAACACACGACCGCACCAAGCCGCACATCGCGCGCTTTTATCTCGCCATCGTGCGGTTGTGTTGCCTGCTTCTCCTCTCCGGACCACCATTTGTCCGCCAGAGCACGCCATTCCCCGAGGAGGTGCGAACGCCGTCATCGGGGGGTGCCGGATGCATTGCGAGCAACGAACAGCCCATCAGTGCGTGGCGCAATCGCGTTTGGATCGCGCGCCGGGGCTGGCGCTGCTGCGTCGTCGGGCGCGCTTTCACGCTGCGCCCGACCGACTGTCGCGCTGCTCGCCGGCTGCACGACGAAGAGCGGCGCACGGGTCCAGGCGAGCGGATCGGCGGCAGCCACCATGACGGGGGCAGTGATCTCGCCGCCGCCGACGAGCGGTGCGAGCATGGCGACATAGGCGCGCGTTTCGGCGGGCAATGGACGCCCGGCGAGAGACTCTTCGTAGCGCCCGGGCCCGGCATTGTAGGCCGCGAGGAAGCCCGGCGAACCGTAGCGGTCGTGCATCTCGCGAAGATACGCCGCGCCCGCCAGAATGTTGTCGCGGGGATCGTAGGGGTTCGCGCCGAGGCCGTAACGGACGCGAAGGCTGGCCCAGGTGGCCGGCATGATTTGCATCAGACCCATCGCGCCGGCAGACGAGATAGCGCGCACATCGCCACGGCTTTCGACGCGCATGACGGCGCGAATCCACGCCTCGGGGATGCCGAAACGCTGCGCCGCTTCGGCAATGAAAGCGCTATACTGATCATTGCGCGACGGCCGATCGGCCGGCATCTGCTGGGCAATCACTGGGCTTGAAACCGGCACAGCGAACAGCAGGCCGGAAAGGAGAAGGAAGGCCGTGCGTCGGAGGGCGTTCCTCCCTCCAACGACAGGCTGCGAGCGAATGACGGGCATCGCTCAGTCCCGCTCGCCGCGCTTCGGCGGCCGATTCCAATGCAGGCCCCAGGTGGACTTATCGTCGCCCGACTGAAAGAGATTGGCGCGGACCGGCTGGCTGAATGTCGGGTCGTCGAGCTGCAGCGAGACGTAGTCGCCAGCCTTCTCGCCGGTGCGCTTCCAACCCGCACCGATCTCAGCGCCGGGTTCGTTGTTCATACCGTCGAAGACATGAACGCGGAAATCCGGCGCATTCTCGGCATCGGAGGCCTCGGCCGGAATGATGATGATGTCCTGCTGCAACAAGAGCGTTTGCAAATGGCCGATGAAGCCGGAATCGTCGGGCGTGAATTGACCGATTAGAGACATGGTTTTCTCCATGGTTGTGCGGTGGACAAGGTCATGGGCGTGCCGTCACCGCGTCGGCGCGCGCCAGACGAAGCGGCCATCGCCGTCCTCGTCGGTGTAAACAGGGATGGCCCGGCCGATGACCGAGCTGGCGGGGAGCGGGCCGAAGTAGCGACCGTCGAGGCTGTCGCGGACTTCCCAGTTCATGAGGAACAGGTCGCCGTCCGCGACCATGCGGCAGCCCTGCCAGACCGGCAGCGGGCGACCGCGGCGATCACGGTCCAGCGCGTCGCCCAGCGGCACGGCGTCGACAGTGATGGCGAGCCCGGCTCGGCATACGCGCTGCCCAGGAAGTGCGGCGACGTGCTTCAGCAGCGGCACGCCGCGCGGCAGATATCCGCCGTCCGAGAGGAAGGTCGCGAGCGGCTCGGGCGGGCGCACTGCGACCAGATCCGTCACATCGAGCCGGCCAGGTGCTCCGATCGCATAGAGCCCGATCGGCGTGCTGGCCGACGCATTCCAGATCAGCTTTGGTGCGAACGAGACGAACGACGCGATGCCGAGCACCGACACGGCTGCCGTCGTGACGAAGGCGTAGGCAAGCCGCGTCATGCGCCAATCTCCCGGCGCAGCAGGAAGGCGCGGTGCTGCTGCGCGTCGTAGGCGCGCGGCGCTTCGCCGGCAGTCAGCCGATTATGGACATGACGCCAGTGGTCGGGAGAAACTGCGATCGGATTGATGCCGCGCGCCTCGATCGCGTCGATGAGCTGGAGCACATGCTCGACCTTCGGCCAGCCATCGGCGCGCAGCAGGATGTCGCCGCCGGGCTGCACGAACGGCAGCGTCTGACAGCGCTCATCGGCATGCACGGCGCGCACGATGTCGAGGCGCGACAGCGCGGTGCCGTAATCGTTGGAGGTCCAGCGAACGAAGGCGAAGACGCTGTTCGGCGCGAACGACACGACCCGACGGCGGCGGTCGAGGATCTGTTCGGTGGCTTCGCGCCCAAACCTGATCCAGGATTCGATCTTCTTCTCGATCCACGTCAGTTCGACATGGGTCGGGACATCAGCGGCGAGCGCACGCGGCATACCGCTGCGCACCGATGCATCGGCGACGCCGGTCATCGTGGCTCTCCTTCGCTGGTTGGGAATTCGCGCTCGAACAGGGTGCGCAGCATGTCGGCGACGGTCTGTCCGCGCTGGAAGGCTGCGATCTTGATCCGGCCGCGCATGTCGGCGGTGACGTCGATCGTCAGCCTGGCGGTGAAGTCGGCGGTAGCTTCCGCGCGCGGCGAGGAACGGACTGGCGCCTTGATCCAGCTTTCCGGATCGGCCGGACGAGCGGCGAAGGTGCGTTTCGGGGACCGCTCGCTCATGTCCCGATCCTCGTGACTTCGGCGGCGAGCGCGGCGATCTCCCGCGCCGCGGGCGATGTATCGTCCTGCTCGGCGGCGATCCGGCCGGTCTGCACGACTTCGGCGAAAGCGATGCGCTGGCCGATGGTGGTCAAGAGCGGCGGCGGATCATGATCGGCGAGCGTCTCGGCGGTCTCGCGCGCCAGCACGGTGCGCGCAGCGCAGCGGTTCAGCACGAACCGGGCCTTCAGGTCCGGGCGGTAGATCCGCGCTTCGCCGAGCAGCGTGAGCATCTCGGCCGACGCCCAGCCGTCGAGCGGCGATGGCTGCACCGGGATCAGCACGAGGTCGGCGGCGAGCAGTGCTGAGCGCATCAGCCCCGCGACGCGAGGCGGTCCGTCGATGACGATGTGATCGACGTCGCGTGCCAGCTCCGGCGCTTCGCGGTGGAGTGTGTCGCGCGCCAGGCCGACGACACCGAACAGCCGCTCCAACCCCTCCCGGCTGCGCTGCTGCGACCAGTCGAGCGCCGAGCCCTGTGGATCGGCGTCGATCAGGGTCACGCGCCTGCCATTGCGCCCACATTCACCGGCGAGATGCAGGGCGAGCGTCGTCTTCCCGACGCCGCCCTTCTGGTTGAGGAGCGCGACGATCATGACGGTCTCCCGGCGATCGGGGACTCGTCCACAGCGGCGAAAATCGCGGTCTGCGTTAGAAGAATTACGTAGTAATTCTGGTTAGATAAGTTACGGGGCTCGCAAGTTGCTGATTCAGCACGATGAATCGGCGATTTCGGTCCCCGATAGCACGAGAGTCCGGTCCCCGATGGCACGATAGTGTCGGTCCCTGATAGCACGAGATGATTCACAGCTTATCCCCAGGGCGAGTTGTCGCGCGGCGACGGCGGCGCGGGATGCCGAGCGCGTCGGGATCGGTTGGTACGAAGGACAGGATTTCGGGACCGCCGACGCATTGCTCGATGGTCAGGCGGTAGCCAGGCAGCGGCTGTCGGCGGACGATGTCGCGCAGGTCGTAGGCGAAATGTTTGAGCGGCGAGAGGCTGCCAGACTTGGCGTGGAGATGCGGAAAGTCGAAGCTCCAGCCGTGCTCCTGATGACCACCATGCTTGCGGACGAGGCGGTAGAGCCAGCGCTCCAGCCCGCCGGTCAGGCCGAAATAGTTGCGGTCGATGGTGAGGACCAGAGCATCGTCGAGGACGGCGCCGTAGAACCAGTCCGGCACGATCAGTTCGAGCCCGAGCGGCCGGCCGCGGTGATCGGCGCGCTCCTTCCACTCGTTGATCCAGGAGAACCGATGCATCCGCCGCTCGGTCGGCTGGCGGATCGAGGTTGCGATGGTTGTCGATTGAAGTCGGTCGAGCGCAGCCTTCAGCCGGTCGTAATCGCGCAGCGAGACGCCGCGTCCAATGAAGTTCAGGATCTCATAGGGCGTGGTCGCCATGAGGCGTGACGGGCGCAGGCCGACGTCGCGCGCTTCGACGATCTGTGAGGCAGCCCAGATCAGGATGTCCGCGTCCCAGATGGTCGCCATGCCATGTTCGGGCACGGCTTCGACGCGAATCTTGACCGAGCCCGACTTGAAGTCGATCGGCGCCAGGCGCTTCGACTTGGCGAGCGAGAAGAACGGATACGCCATGAGGTCCTGCGCATCGCGCGGCGCGAGATCGCCGGGGAGCGCCCGGAACAGATCGAGCTGCGCGCGTTCGTCGTGGTTATGCTGGCGGGACGACAT